>NZ_JAFBBW010000001.1:0-2400000 GCF_016907355.1 Agromyces aurantiacus
TCGTGGAGGACGGCGCATTCGACTGGCACCGCGTCTCGGCCGATGCGGCCGCCGCAGGCCTCGACGACGCGACCTACGACTTCGCGATCACGCTGCCCGCCGACTTCTCCGACGCGCTGGCCTCGATCGAGACCGACCACCCGCGGCAGGCCGAGATCCTGCTGTCGACGAACGACGCCAACAGCTACCTCGCCGGCACGATCGGCGCGCAGGCGGTCGAGCGGATCCGCGCGGCGGTCGCCGAGCAGGTCGGCCACGAGGCGGCCGCGCTGCTGCTCGACTCGATCAGCGAGGTCCGCGGCGGGATCGTCGACGCCGCCGACGGGGCGTCGCAGCTGGCCGACGGGACCGCGAGCGCCGTCGACGGCGCCGCCCAGCTGGCCGACGGCGCGGGCCGGCTGAGCACGGGTTCGTCGCAGCTCGCCGACGGGACCGCGCAGCTCGCCGACGGCACCGCCCGGCTCGCCGACGGCTCGTCGCAGCTCGCGAGCGGCGCGGCGCAGGTGGCCGACGGCAACGAGCAGCTCGCCGCCTCCGCCGACCGCGTGGGCGCGGCGGTCGACGAGGCCGCCTCGGCCGTGCCCGAGGCCCGGCAGGCGATCGCCGATGCACTCGCCGCACGCGGGGTCGACCAGGCGACCATCGACGCCGCGCTCGCCGAGCTCGACCCGGTGGGCGACCGCATCGCCGCGGGCGACGACCGCGTGCAGGAGGTCGTCGGGCAGATCGACCGGCTCGCCGAGGGCAGCCGCCAGGTGGCCGACGGCAGCGCCGAGCTCGCCGCGGGCGCCGCCTCGGCCGCCGACGGCGCCGCGCAGGTCGCGGACGGCGCGGCGCAGCTCGCCGACGGCGCCTCGGCGCTGCAGGGCGGAGCGGGCGCGCTCGAGGAGGGGTTGGGCCGGCTCGAGTCCGGCGCGGGCGAGCTGCGCGACGGCCTCGCCGACGGCGCCGCGGAGATCCCCGACACGACCCAGTCCACGCGCGACGCGCAGGCGACGACGATCGCCGACCCGATCGCACTCGAGACCGACTCGGTGACGCACGCCGACAGCTACGGGGCCGGCCTCGCGCCGTTCTTCGCCGCGCTCGCGGGCTGGATCGGCATCTACGCGCTGTTCCTCATCGTCAAGCCCGTCTCGCGGCGCGCGGTCACGGCGCTGCACTCCCCCGTGCGCATCACGCTCGCGGGCTGGCTCACGCCGGGCCTGCTCGGCGCGGTGCAGATGGGCGCCCTGTTCCTCGTGCTCGCGGTCACGCTCGGCTTCCCGATGAGCCATCCGCTCGGGACCTTCGGCGTGATGACGCTCGCGTCGGCGACGTTCGCGGCGATCATCCTCGCGCTGAACGTCTGGCTCGGCTCGGTCGGCCAGTTCCTCGGGCTCGTGCTCATGGTGCTGCAGCTCGTGACGGCGGGCGGCACGTTCCCGTGGCAGACGCTGCCGGCGCCGCTCGCGGCCCTGCACCACGTGCTGCCGATGGGGTACGCGGTCGACGCCATGCGGCAGGTCATGTACGGCGGCGACCTCACGCGTGCGGGCACCGACGCGCTCGTGCTCGGGGCCTGGCTCGCGGGCGCGTTCGCGCTCGCGGCGATCGGGGTCACGCGGATGACGCACTTCCGCACGCTGCGCGACCTCCAGCCGAGCCTGATCGGCTGACCGGCCTCGAGACGCGGCCGCGCTACGCCGGAGTCTGCTGGTGCGCGGCCACGTGCCACGCGCCGTCGTCGTAGAGGTACGTCGTCGACATCCGGATGTTCGCGACCTCGTCGCCGCGGCGCGCGACCGCGCGGTACGCGAGCACGCCCGCGTGCTCGCCGAGGCGCACGACCGCGGGCTCGTGGATCTCGTACGCGTCCCACGGCGGCGTGCTCGCGAACGCAGCCATGATCTCGTCGCGGCCCAGCACGGCGCCCTCGACGATCATGAGCGCGTCGCGGGTCATCGCGCGGGCGTAGTGCGCGCCGCCGCGACCGGCGAGGATGGCGCGCCACCCCGCATGCTCCTCGTGCAGCAGCCGGGCGGGCAGATCGTCGGTGATCTCGGTCATGCGGCCACGCTACCCCGCGCCGGGCGCGGCTCCTACAGCCAGTTGCGCCGCTTGAAGATCACGTAGAGCGTGATGCCGAAGAGCACCATCGCGGCGAGCGCGATGGGGTAGCCGAGCGGATGGTCCAGCTCGGGCATGTGCCGGAAGTTCATGCCGTAGATGGTGCCGATCAGCGTCGGGGCGAAGATGATCGCCGCCCAGCTGGAGATCTTCTTGACCTCCTCGCTCTGGGTGAGGCTCGTCTCGGTCAGGCGCTGCATCTCGTCGTTCTGCCGCTGCGTGACGAGCGTCGAGTGCACGGCGAGGGCGTTCTGCAGGAGCTGCCGGAAGGACTCGCCGCGCTCGACGACGCGGATGACGTGGTCGAGCACGTCGCGCAGGTAGCGCTGCAGCTCGAGGTCGACGCGGTACTTCTCGAAGCCGCGCTCGATGGCCTGGACCATGTCGACGAGCGGGCGCGTGGCGCGCTGGAACTCCATGACCTCGGAGGCGAGGTCGTAGATGCGGCGGGTCACCTGGGGGTCGCCGTCGAAGAGCTCCTCCTCGATCTCGTCGATGTCGTTCTCGAGTCCGGCGAGCACGGGCGCGTATTCGTCGACGACCTCGTCGAGCACGGCGTAGAGCACGGCCTCGGGACCCTGTGCGAGCAGGTCGGGACTGCCCTCGAGACGCCGGCGCACCTTCGCCAGGTTCGGCGACTCGGCGCGGCGGATCGTGATGGCGAAGTCGCGCCCGACGAACAGGTGGACCTCGCCGAACTCCACCTCCTCGGTCGGGTCGAGGTAGCGCGCGGGGCGCAGCACGACGAAGAGCGTGTCGCCGTAGCGCTCGAGCTTGGCGCGCTGGTGGCCCTTGCGGGCGTCCTCGACGGCCAGGTGGTGCAGCGAGAACTCCTCGGCGACCGCGTCGAGCTCGTCGTCGGTCGGCCGGTACAGGCCGATCCAGGAGAAGCCGCCGTGCTCCTCGCGCAGCTCGAAGCTCTCCTCGAGGGTCGCGGGACTCGCCACGCGGCGGCCGTCGCGGTAGACGGCGTTGTCGATGACCGGCACCGCTCCAGTCTCCCCCGCCGGGTCAGTGCGCGGCGGCCCATTGCCCGCGCGTCGGCGTGGGACGCGTGCGGGCGAGCGAGCCCGACTGCATCGCGAGGCGCGCCTCGGCGGCGGCGAAGACGATGCGGTCGGCCTCGGCCTCGTCGATCAGGCCGATGGCGTGATGCTGCACGGCGACGCCGTCGAGCAGGGCCGTGAGCATGCGCGCGTCGGCCTCGGGGTCGGCGCTCGTCGCCGTTCCGGCCGCGACGTTGCGCTCGATGATGTGCGCGAGGCGCCGGTCGGAGTCGCGGTGGTGCCGGGTGAGCGCGGCGTGCAGCTCGGGGTTCCGGGGCGCCTCGCTCCAGGCGTCGATCCAGACGAGGTAGTGCTCGCGCGGGGTCGTGGTGAGCCAGTCGGCGAGCGCCTCGACGGGCTCGAGTCGCTCGGCGAGCTCGTCGTCCTCGATCGACTCGGCCAGCACGGCCGCGTCGAAGGCGGCGGCGACCAGCTGCTCGCGCGTGGCGAAGTAGTGGCGGATGAGGCCGTGCACGACGCCGACCTCGGCGGCGACGTCGCGGAGGGTCACGCCGGCGAAGCCGTCGCGCGCGACGAGGCGCAGCGTCGCCGCGATGATCTGGTCGCGCCGTTCCGCTGGAGCCAGTCGTGTCGCCATCCGCTCATCGTACCGCTCTTGTCCGCATGGACAACGCGATCATCTCCGCGCGTGACGGCGCACCCACTCGTGCATGACGATCGCGGCCGCGGCGCTCGCGTTGATCGAACGCGTCGAGCCGTACTGCGTGATCTCGACGACCGAGTCCGCCGCCGCGAGCGCCTCCTCGCTGAGCCCGGGGCCCTCCTGGCCGAACAGCAGCACGCACCGCTCGGGCAGCTCGGCCCGGTCGACGGGGCGCGCGCCCTCGACGTTGTCCACCGCGACGATCGGCAGGTGCTCGGCGTGCGCCCAGGCGACGAAGTCGGCGACATCCGGATGGTGCATCAGGTGCTGGTATCGGTCGGTGACCATCGCACCCCGCTTGTTCCAGCGACGGCGCCCGATGATGTGCACGGTCTCGGCCGCGAACGCGTTCGCGGTGCGCACGATCGAGCCGATGTTGAGGTCGTGCTGCCAGTTCTCGATCGCGACGTGGAACGGATGCCGCCGCTCGTCGAGGTCGGCGACGATCGCCTCGAGCCGCCAGTAGCGGTAGCGGTCGACGACGTTGCGCCGGTCGCCGTGCTCGAGCAGCTCTGGATCGTAGCGCGGGTCGTCGGGCCAGGCGTCGCGGCAGCCGGGCCACGGCCCGACGCCGTGCTGCGGCAGCTGCGGCTCGTCGTGCGCGGCACCTTCGGGGTGCGGCTCGCCCACGTCATCCGCTCCTCGCTGGATCTCATCCACCACGCGCCCACGCTAGCCCGACGCGTGCCGCGTGCACGACGGCGACCCCGGCCGCGGCCGGCCCCTCCACGAGTCGAGGGGTTTTCGGCGTGCCGAAAAATCCGTATCCTTTCGGTATGCCGAAAACCGTTGACGAGGACGTCACGACCCCGCCCGTCACGACCCGGGCCGCGCCGCAGGCCTCGGTCGCCCGCCTCGCGTGGCTGATCGGGCCCGCGCTCGTGGCCGGCGTCGCCTACCTCGATCCCGGCAACGTCGCGAGCAACATGACCGCGGGGGCGCAGTACGGCTACCTGCTGGTCTGGGTCGTCGTGCTCGCCAACGTGATGGCCTGGCTCATCCAGTACCTGTCGGCCAAGCTCGGCATCGTCACGGGCGAGAGCCTGCCCGAGGTGCTCGGGCGGCGCCTGCGCAACCGCTGGGGGCGGCGCGCCTACTGGCTGCAGGCCGAGCTCGTCGCGATGGCGACCGACCTCGCCGAGGTCATCGGCGGCGCGGTCGCCCTCAACCTGCTCTTCGGCGTGCCGCTCATCTGGGGCGGCCTCATCACGGGCGTCGTGTCGATCGCGCTGCTCGTGCTCCAGTCCCGGCGCGGCCCGCGCACGTTCGAGTTCGTCATCATGGGGCTGCTGATCATCATCGCCGCAGGATTCACGGTCGGCGTGTTCATCGCGCCGCCCGACCCGGCCGGGCTCGCCGCCGGGCTCGTGCCGAGGTTCGAGGGGGCGAACTCGGTGCTGCTCGCGGCGTCGATCCTCGGTGCGACGATCATGCCGCACGCCATCTACGCGCACTCGGCGCTGAGTCGCGACCGCTTCGTGATGCGGCAACCGCTCGGAGCGGCATCCGGTTCGCTGCCGGCCCGCCGTGGACTCCTCGGCCGCCTCGTGGTCCGCGAGGGCGAGGCGTCCTTCGACCGCCGCCGCGGCGGCGAGCCCGGCACGGCGACCGCGCTGCCCGCCGACCGGCTCGTGCGCGCCACCCGGTGGGACGTCTCGATCGCCATGGCGATCGCGGGCACGGTCAACCTCTGCATCATGCTCCTCGCCGCCGTGAACCTCGCGGGCGTCGAGGGCACCGACAGCCTCGAGGGCGCGTACGCCGCCCTCGACGCCTCGCTCGGACCGGCGATCGCCACGCTCTTCGCCGTGGGCCTCCTCGCCTCGGGGCTCGCCTCGACGTCGGTCGGCGCCTACGCCGGCGCCGAGATCATGCAGGGGCTGCTGCACATCCGCATCCCGCTCATCCTCCGCCGGCTCATCACGCTCGTGCCGGCGCTCGCGGTGCTCTGGCTGGGGTTCGACCCCACGCTCTCGCTCGTGCTGAGCCAGGTCGTGCTCTCGTTCGGCATCCCCTTCGCGCTCGTGCCCCTCGTCGCGCTGACCGCGCGCCGCACCGTGCTCGGCCGGTGGCGCAACCACTGGGCCACGACCGCCGCAGGGATCGCCGCCTCGGTCTTCCTCATCACGCTCAACGGCGTGCTGCTCTGGCTGGTCTTCACGGGCGCGTGAGCCGAGCTCCCGTCGCCCGGCCCGCCCCCCGGCCGCGACGACGGGAACCGCCCCGGGTGCACGGCACGGAACGGCACCCGGGGCGGGGTCATCGGCGGTGACGGATGCCGCGGCGGGCGGCACGCGGCATCCGTCACCGCGGTTCGGGGTCAGTCGTCGAACACCGACGACCACTCGGCATCGGCGCCGTCGGCGATCGAGACCCACGCCTTCGGCACGGCGACCACCGCGACCTCGCCCGTCGCGGCGAGCTTGCCCTTGCCGGCGAGCTCGCCGTCGACGTAGTACGCGAACGCCGGGTCGTACGGGATCTGCACCACGTCGTGGTCGGTGCCCGGGCGGTCCTTGAACGTCGGACCGACCGGCGTCGCGGGCGCCGTGAGCACCGGCACGTCGGCGAAGTCCATGTCGCTGGCCAGGTAGAACGACGTGTACGCGGGCTGGTTGTACGTCGTCTGCTGGCGCGCGGTCTCGGCGCGGTACTGCACGTCGTGCATGAGCGTCGGCAGCGCGTGCGTCGTGGGCTCGGTCGCCGTGTAGATGCGCAGCGCGGTCGAGTCGGCCGCGCGCACGAGCAGCTCCTCGCGCCAGTCGCCGAACACGTCGGCGACGAGGGACGGATTGCCCTTCGTGCTGTTGTTCGTCAGCGTTCCGGCCGCCGTGAGCACGCGTCCGCGCTCCCAGTCGTCGATCGTCGGCGTCGCGGTGCCGCTGCCGTTCACGATCTGCGTCGTGAGGTCGGGCGACCAGCGGATGGACATGTTCGTACCCGGAATGGACGACGACAGGATGTCGCCGCTCGCGCTGAGCAGTCCGCTCGCCTCGGTGCCGCCGGGCATGCTGGCCCACACCTCGATGCCGGGCACGTCGCTGCGGACGTCGCCGATCATCGCGCGGCCGGTGTCACGGCCGGAGTATGCGCCGAAGAGCGCCTGGCCGGTCGCCGCGTCGCGCAGCACGGAGCCGTAGGGCGCGTACGAGGCGCCCTCGTGCGCGGTCCAGATCTCGACGCCCGGACGCGCCGGGTCGATGTCGGTCACGTGCATCGCGTCGCCGTGGCCGAGCCGCACGGTCTCGCCGGGCGCCGCGCTGCCCTCGGGCAGCACGTCGGTCGAGCTGTACAGCAGGCTGCCGTCGTCGTCGATCGTGGCCGAGCCGTAGACGACCTCCTGCCGGCCGTCGCCGTCGACGTCGGCCGCGCTCAGGGAGTGGTCGCCCTGCGTCGTGATCGAGCCGAACTCGGGGTCGGTGCCGTCGCGGCCGTGCGGCGAGTCGTTGAACGGGTTCGACATCGGCACGTGGCCGCTGTCGACCGACCAGCGCTCGCTCAGCCGCTCGCCGTCCCAGTCGTAGGCGACCATCGTCGTGCGCGTGTAGTACCCGCGTGCGAACAGCGCGGACGGGTGCTCGCCGTCGAAGTAGCCGACGCCCGCGAGGAACCGGTCGACTCGGTTGCCGGGCTCGATGCGGGCCATGGCGTAGTCGCCCCAGAGCAGGCCGTCGTCGCCGCGCCCGGGCTCGTACGGGATGGTCTGGAGCTCCTCGCCCGTGGCGCTGTCGAACACCGTGAGGTACTCGGGCCCGTCGACGATGAAGCCCTCGAACGTCGTGAGGTCGTTGCGCGCGCTCCGCGCGGGAGCGTAGACGCCGATGAAGTGGTCGACGAGCTCCTCGGCGCCCTCGCGGCTGAGCGGGTACTCGTGCGTCACGGGGATGCCGAACGCCTCCTCGAGCGTCGCCGGCCAGTGGCCGGCGACCACCTCGGGGTGCTCGCTCCAGCCCTGGAACATCTCGACGAGGTGCTCGCGGTAGTCGGCCGCGCTCATGCGGTAGTCGTCGTCGTGCGAGTACCCGGCCGCGACATCCGCCTCGGGCATCGTGACGAAGCGCTCGCCCGCGACCGAGCCGTCGGCCGCGTAGGTGATCGACTTCGTGCCGGGCGCGGTCTTCAGCATGGTCTCGGAGCGGCCGTCGCCGTCGAAGTCGTAGACCAGGAACTGCGTGTAGTGGGCGCCGGCCCGGATGTTCACGCCCAGGTCGATGCGGTTCAGCAGCGTGCCGTCGAGCTCGTACGTGTCGAGGTAGACCGTGCCCGTGTAGCCCTTCTGCGAGACGTCCTTCGAGTTCGACGGGTCCCACTTGACCACGAACTCGTACTGGCCGTCGCCGTCGACGTCGCCGACCGACGCGTCGTTGGCCGAGTACGTGAAGGCCTCGCCGGCGGGCGTCACGCCGTCGGCGGGCTTCTGCAGCGGCAGGTCGTAGTAGCCCTGCTGCCAGGCGGAGGTCGCGGCACTCGCCTCGAGCTCGACGCCGTTCACGATGGGTGCCACGGTGTACTCCGCCTCTGCCGAGCCGTCGGGGTCGGCGAAGTTCGTGCTGTCGGTGACGACCGCGATGCGCTCGCCGTCGCGCGAGACCGCGAAGTCCGGGCCGTCGACGCCGGTGTCGGTGGTGCCGCTCACCTCGGGGGCGAGCAGGCGCCAGCTGAGGAACACGCCCTCGCCGGTGGCGACGGCGACGAGGCCGCGGTCGAGGGCCTCGAGCTGCGGCGTGCCGGCGGGCGGACCGGCGTCTGGCGGCGCCGCGGTCGCGGGCTGGGCGACCCCGGCGATGAGGCAGCCGGCGGCGGCGACCGCCAGCGCTGCGCGGAGCGGATGGTGTCCGAGATTCATCATCGAATCCTTCTCTGGGCGTGCGGCCCGTCGTTGGGATAGCGCTTTCCGTGCCCGCCCGACGCTACCCCCGTCCGGGGGCCGGGTCAACCCCGGGCCATCCGCTCGCCATCCATTCATGCGGATATACGATCCGCCACGCCGGGATCGCGGCCGGATCCGCGGCGCGCCGGATCGTATCTCCGCAGAAGCGGACGCGGGTAGGGTGGGGGCCGATGCCGACGACCCCCAGCCCCGCCATCGAGGACTACCTCAAGACGGTGTACGCCCACACCGAGTGGCAGCCCGAGGCCATCACGCCGTCGGGCCTCGCCGCGGCGCTCGGCGTCGCCCCGTCCTCGGTCACCGAGATGGTCAAGAAGATGGCCGCGCAGGGCCTCGTGCAGCACGTGCCGTACGGCGCCATCCGACTCACCGAGGCCGGGCGCACCCGCGCGCTCGCGGTCGTGCGCCGGCACCGGCTCATCGAGACCTGGCTCGTGCGCGAGATGGGCTACGCGTGGGACGAGGTGCACGACGAGGCCGAGGTGCTCGAGCACGCGCTCTCCGACCGGCTGCTCGAGGCCATCGACGCCCGGCTCGGCCGGCCCGCGCGCGACCCGCACGGCGACGCGATCCCCGCCGCCGACGGCACGCTCGCCTCCGAGCCGGCCGTGCGGCTCGACGAGGCGGCCGCCGGTCACGTCGGCCGGGTCATCCGGATCAGCGACCGCGACCCCGCGGTGCTCCGCGAGCTCGACGAGGCCGGGGTCGGCCCCGGCAGCGAGCTGCGGGTCGCGGATCGCGCGGACGCGGCATCCGTCACCGTCGTCGTCGACGGCACCACCCGCGCCATCGCCACGGAGGCCGCGGCGGGCATCTGGGTCTCTGCCTGAGCCATTCGCCGTCGGAGAATTCCTCCCGCTCGAGTCGATCGTCCGCGAGGATGGGGTGATGGGCCACGCAGGCGAGAAGATCACGCCCGAGCTGACGGATGCGCAGTGGGACCGGCTGCGGCGCTACGGCGTGCCGGTCGACACCGCCGCGGGCGACGTGCTGTTCCGGGTCGGCGATCGGAACTACGACCTGATCCTCGTCGAGTCCGGCGAGGTCGAGGTCGTGCGCGAGGCGCTGTGGTGGACCGAGGAGACCCAGCTCGCGCGCCTCGGGCCGCGGACCTTCGTGGGCGAGCTCGGGCTGCTCAACGGCCAGCGCGCGTTCCTCACCGCGCGCGCGACCGAGCCCGGGCGCGTGCTCCGCGTCGACCACGATGCGCTCCAGCGCATGATGGCCGAGGACGACGAGTTGTGCGACCTCATGCTGCGCACGCTCTGGGCGCGACGCGAGATGCTGCGCCACGGGCCCGCCGCGTGGACGCTCAAGATCGTCGGCTCGTCGCGGTCGGCCGAGTCGCTCGCCGTCCAGCGCTACGCCGAGCGGCTCGAGCTCGTGCACACGTGGATCGACGTGGAGGACCCCGCGCTCACGCACGACATCTGGTCGCACGGCTACACGCGCGACGACCTGCCGGTCGCGATCGTGCAGGGCGAGATCGTGCGCAGGGCGACGCCGGGGCAGATCGCCGAGATGCTCGGCCTCGCGTACACGGCCGATGACGACACCGAGTTCGACCTCGCCGTCGTCGGCGCGGGCCCGGCCGGCCTCGCAGCGGCGATCTACGGCGCATCCGAGGGCCTGCGCACCGTCCTCCTCGACGCGGTCGCGCCCGGCGGGCAGTCGGCCACGACGTCGCGCATCGAGAACTACCTCGGCTTCCCGTTCGGCGTGAGCGGCGACGCGCTCACCTCGCAGGCGTCGCTGCAGGCGTTCAAGTTCGGCGTCCGCATCGCGGCGCCCTGCCCCGTCGTGAGGCTCGACGCCGACGCCGGCGTGCACCGCCTGCTGCTCGCCGACGGCACGGTCGTGCGCGCCCGGGCCGTGGTCGTCACCACGGGCGTGGCATACCGCGGGCTCGACCTGCCGCGCTGGGACGAGTTCGAGGGCGCGGGCATCCACCACGCGGCGACCGCGCTCGAGCTGCGCCAGGTGGCCGGCTCCGACGTCGTCGTGATCGGCGGTGCGAACTCGGCCGGGCAGGCCGCGCTCGCGCTCGCCGCGAACGCCTGCCGAGTGCGGCTCATCGTGCGGTCGGGCGACCTGTCCGAGCGGATGTCGAGCTACCTCGTCGACCGGATCCGCGAGGACTCGCGCATCGACGTGCACACCGGCACCGAGGTCGTCGCCCTCGACGGCGGAGACCGGCTCGAGCGCGTCACCTTGCAGGGCCCGTCGTCGATGGAGACCGTCGACTGCACGGCGCTGTTCTGCTTCATCGGCGCGGTGCCCGCGACCGACTGGCTCGTCGAGCTCGAGCGCGACGAGGCCGGGTTCGTGCACACGGGGGCCGACGTGGTCGGCGTCGGCGACGCCTGGCGCGAGCTCGAGCGGATGCCGCTCCCCTTCGAGACGTCGGTGCCCCGCGTGTTCGCCGCGGGCGACGTTCGGCGCGGCTCGATGAAGCGCGTCGCGGCGGCGGTCGGCGAGGGGTCGAGCGCCGTCGCCTCGGTCCACCAGGCATTGGCAATGATGGAGGTGTTCGCATGACGGATCAGAAGAAGCAGCCCCCCGCACCGTCGGGCACGGGATGCGTGGAGTGCCTGGAGAGCGGCGGCTGGTGGTGGCGCCTGCGGCGCTGCGTCGAGTGCGGCCACATCGGCTGTTGCGACTCGTCGCCCGAGCAGCACGCCAAGCGGCACGCGCACGAGACCGGGCACGCCGTGGTCGCCTCGTTCGAGCCTGGCGACTACTGGTTCTGGGACTACCTCGCCGACACCTCCGCCGAGAGGTTCCCGCTGCCTCCGCCCCTCTCCCGGCCCGAGGACCAGCCGTCGCCGGGCCCGGAGGGCAAGGTGCCGCCGAACTGGCGGGACCTTGTGCTCTTCGATTGACCGCGCGCACCGCGGCGGTCGGCGAGGGCTCGAGCACCGTGGCATCCGTGCACCGCGCCCTCGCCGTACTGGAGGTGTTCGTATGACCGACCTCGCCCCGCCGCCGTCGGGTACCGGCTGCGCCGAGTGCCTTGCGAACCCCGACGGCTGGTGGTTCCACCTGCGCCGCTGCGTGGAGTGCGGCCATATCGGCTGCTGCGACGCGTCGATCGGACGGCACGCGCGCCGCCATGCCGACGAGACGGGGCACGCCGTCGCCGCCTCGTTCGAGCCCGGCGAGGAGTGGTTCTGGGACTACGAGGCCGAGACGTCGGCACGGCGCGTGCCGCTCGCGCCGCCGCGGTGGCGGCCCGAGGACCAGCCGGCGCCCGGACCCGAGGGACGCGTGCCGGCTGACTGGAAGTCGCGCCTGCACCAGTGAGCGCGCACTGCGGCCGGGTCCCGGCCCGGTGCACCCCGCGGCATCCGCTGTTCATCGGCTTGTGATGTGCGCCCCGTACGCTGGTGCGCATGGCGAAGCGTGAAGAGGTCGAGGCCTGGCTGACCGACATGGACGGCGTGCTCGTGCACGAGAACCACGCCCTCCCGGGTGCCGCCGAGCTGCTGCAGCAGTGGGAGGACGCCGGTACGCCCTACCTGGTGCTGACCAACAACTCGATCTTCACCGCGCGCGACCTGTCGGCGCGACTGCGCGCCTCGGGCCTCAACGTCCCCGAGGATCGCATCTGGACCTCCGCGCTCGCGACCGCGGACTTCCTCAAGCAGCAACTCCCGGGCGGCTCGGCGTTCGTCATCGGCGAGGCCGGCATCCTCACGGCGCTGCACGACGCGGGGTTCATCATGACCGAGACGAACCCCGACTTCGTCGTCGTCGGCGAGACGCGCAACTACTCGTTCGAGGCGATCACGAAGGCGATCCGCCACATCGGCAACGGTGCGCGGTTCATCGTCACGAACCCGGATGCCACGGGGCCGAGCGCCGAGGGCCCGCTGCCCGCGACCGGGGCGATCGCCGCGCTCATCACGAAGGCCACGGGCAAGGAGCCCTACGTCGTCGGCAAGCCGAACCCGATGATGTTCCGCTCGGCGCTGAACAAGATCGGCGCCCACTCCGAGCACACCGCCATGATCGGCGACCGCATGGACACCGACATCGTCGCGGGCATCGAGGCCGGGCTGCACACCGTGCTCGTGCTCACGGGCATCAGCGACCAGGCCGAGATCGAGAAGTACCCGTTCCGGCCCGACGAGATCCTCGGCGGCGTCTTCGAACTGGTCTCGGCCGAGCCGGTCGAGGTCGAGCTCTAGCCCGCGTCAGGGCAGGTCGATCTCGCGGGCCGGATCCCACGGCTCGGTCCAGCCGAGCCGGTCGAACATCGTGTCGAGCACGAGCGCGGTGAAGCCCCACACGAGCCGCTCGGCGCCGGCGGCGTGCACGACGAAGCCGGGGCCGCGCCATTCCTCGCCGTCGCGCCGCAGCACCGTCGTGCGCCGGTTCGCCGGATCGAGCAGGTCGGCGACCGGCGTGCGGAAGACCGCGGAGGACTCGGCGACATCGACGGGCCGCACGGCCGAGGGCCGGCTCCACCAGCCGAGCACCGGCGTCACGAGGTGCCGCGAGTAGGCGAGCGGGATGGCCTGCAGCGTGCCGAGCACGTCGACGCCGGTCGGGTCGAGCCCGGTCTCCTCGTACGCCTCGCGCAGCGCGGCCTCGATGAGGTCGCCGTCGCCGTCCTCGACGCGGCCTCCGGGGAACGCGATCTGGCCGGCGTGCGACCGGAGCGTGGCGGCCCGGGCGAGCAGCAGCACGTCGAGGTCGCGCGAGACGGCGGACGCCTGCGCGGCGTGATCGCTCGGCAGCCCGTCGAGCACGCCGAAGAGGATCAGCACTGCGGCCTCGCGGGCCTCGCCGTCGACCGGCTCGCGCACGCTCGCCCACCGCTCGGCCAGCCCGGCGTCGTCGACGAGCGCCGCCAGCTGGGCGCGGGCGGTCGCGGGCGCGTCGTCGCGGGGGGTCACCCGATGAGGGTACCCCCTCGCCCGGCTCCGGCCGGTGTGCGAGTGCGCCTACGCGCGGTCGGGTTCGCTCGAGCCGTCGGCGGCCGGCGGCTCGTCGGGACCGTCGGCGGCCGGCGGCTCGTCGGGACCGTCGGCGGCCGGCGGCTCGGGGGGATCCGGACGCTCGTCATGCGCGCCCTGCTCCGAGGCGTCGACCGCCTCCTCGGCGGCCCCGGGCTCGTCGGGCTGCTCGGCGTCGTGCGTGGCCGGCTCGTCCTCTCGCGGGCGGCGCGACCAGCGGCTCTCGTGCAGGAACACCTGCGTCACGATGACGGCGGCGACGATCACGACCGCCGCGACCCAGAAGGTCCAGTCCATGGTTCCCCTCAGGCCAGCCGGCCGTACGCGAGCTCGACGCCGGCCCAGAACCGCTCGACGTCGAGTCCGACCGCGACGCGAGCATTGGGCTCGCGCGCGAGCATCCCGTCGAGGTCGACGCTCGTGGCGCCCACGGTCTCGGACCCGACGAGCTCGACGTCGAGTCGCGTGTGCACGACCTCGACCGCGCCCGGGTCGGCGAGTACGGCGACGGCGACCGGGTCGTGCAGCGGGCCGTCCGGCATGCCGAACACCTCGTCGTTGGTCCGGCAGAAGAACTCGAGCAGCTCGTCGCCGAAACCCGCTGTGCGATTGCCGACGGCCGCGAGGCGTTCGCGCACGCGGCTCGTCACGAGTGCGCGGTGCGTCACGTTCAGGCCGACCATGGTGAACCGGACGCCGCTGCGGAGCACGAGGTCGAGGGCCTCGGGGTCGACCCACGCGTTGAACTCGGCGTACGGGGTCACGTTGCCGCGCTCGGTCGACCCGCCCATCCACACGATCTCGCGGACCCGATCGGCCAGCTCCGGCCGGTCGCGCAGGAACACCGCCACATTCGTGATGGGTCCGGTCGCGATGATCGCCACGGGCTCGGATGCCGCGACGAGGGTGTCGGCGATGAGCTCGGTGGCGCTGCGGACGTCGAGCGGCACGGGCGTCTCCCCCGCGTCGGGATCGGGCAGCTCCGGCCCGCCGAGCCCGTTCTCGCCGTGGATCCACTCGGCCGTCGACAGCTCGCGCTGCAGCGGACCGGATGCGCCCGCGGCGACGGGCACGCCGGCGACGCCGGCGACCGAGAGCGCGATGCGGGCGTTGCGGCTCGTGTGCTCGAGCGGAACGTTGCCGCCCACAGTCGTCACGGCGAGCAGCTCGAGCTCCGGGTGCCCGGCGGCGAGCCACAGCGCCATCACGTCGTCGTGTCCTGGGTCGCAGTCGACGATCACGGGAACGGTCACGGAGCCTCCATCCGCTCGGCGAGATCCAGCACCGCGTCGCGCGCGGCGTACGAGTCGACGGTGCCGCGGCCCTGCACCGCGAGCGCGCCGGCGGCGACCGCGGCCCGCACGGCGTCGAGCAGCCTGCTGCCCTCCGCGAGCATCGCGGCGAGCGTCCCCGTCGCGGCATCCCCCGCGCCGGTGGTGTCGACGACCTCGACCTCGGGCGCCGCGACCGCCCACGACCCCGTGCCGTCGGCGGCGACCGCACCGCGGGCGCCGAGCGTGACGACGACCGACCGCGCGAGCGCGCCGACGACGGATGCCGCGGCCTCGCGCCACGCGTCGGCCGGCGCGTCGTCGGCGAGCCCGGCCCCGAGGCCGAGCGTCCGCGCCTCGTGGACGTTGACGACGAGCGGGTCGGCGACGGCGACCGCCTCCTCGGCGACGGCGACGGGGGGCGCGAGGTTGAGCACGAAGCGCACGCCCGCCGCATCGCATGCCGCGGCGAGCGCCTCGATCGTCGGCACGGGCAGCTCGCCCTGGGTGAGCACGACGCCGGCGACGGCGATGCGCTCGCGCTCGGCCGCGACCACCTCGACGCCGAGGGCCGAGTTCGCGCCGGAGGTCACGACGATGGTGTTCTCGCCCGTGCCGGACACCGTGATCTGCGCCACCCCGGTCGGCTCGCCGGGCACGGAGGCCACGCCATCCGTCGCGAGGCCGAAGCCCGCGAACGCCTGCCGGGGCACCTCCGCGTTCGCGTCGTCCCCGACCCGCGCGACGAGCTCGACGGGCGCGCCCGACAGGTGCGCGGCGACCGCCTGGTTCGCCCCCTTGCCGCCGAGCGCGACCCGGAAGCCGTGCGAGTGCACGGTCTCGCCGGGACGCGGGAACTCGCCGACGTAGCTCGTCGCGTCGACGTTCACGGAGCCGAACACGACGACGCCGTGCGACCGCGTCTCGGCCACGTCAGGCCTGCGGGCCGGGGCCCTGCACGCTCACCGCGAGCGGCTCGCCGCCGGAGCGGTTCACGAAGCAGTAGAAGGTCCGCTCGCCCGAGGTCCACTGCGCCTCGTCGACCGGGTACGAGAACTGCATCTGCAGGTCGGTCACGTCGCCCACGGCGGCCGGATCGATCACGCCCTCGGCGGCGCACAGCTGGGCGACCTGCGCCTGGACCTCGGCCTCGCCGGGGAACGCGGCCGCCTCGTCGGTCGAGACCTCGCCACGGAGCACGAGCTGCGCCGAGTGCGGCGTCGCGCAGTCGACGACGGTGTACTCGTCGGCCCACGCGTCCTGGAAGGGTTCGAGGCACTCGCCGCCGAAGAGCTGGCTCCACGGATACACGCCGGGCGCCTGCACGGCCGTCGGCTCGGGCAGGTCGACCGTGTCCTCGGACCCGGACGCGACCTGCTCGGATGCGCCACCGCCGGCCGTCATGCGCGAGACCAGGGCGATTCCGCCGACGACGAGCAGCACCGCCGCGAGGGCGCCCGCGATCCAGGCGAGCACCGTGACGGGCGAGCGCCCGCCCCGGTCGTCGTCATCGGATGCCGGGCGCGCGGCCGGGCGACCACCGCGGTCGTCGCCGTAGCGGTCGTCGCCGTAGCGGTCGTCACGCACATCGGCGCCGCGGCCGAAGGGGTCGTTGCCGAACGGGTCGCGGCCGAACGGGTCGCGGTCGTCGCGGCCGAAGGGGTCGCGGCCGTACTCGTCGTCGCGGGAGGCGGGCCGCCCGGCGGGAGGCACGGCGGTGCGACCGGCCGCGGCCCCGGAGACCACGCCCATCGGGCCCGTCGCGCCGAAGCCGGCGCCGCCGAAGAGCGCCGAGAGGCCGTCGCCCGTCTCGGTTCCCGGCTCGGCGGCGCGCCCCGTGCCGGGGCGGTCGTCGAACCCGGGAGCGTCCTGGCCGCCGCGGTCGTCGGCCCACGGGGCGCGACGATCGTCCTGCTCCCAGGGCGCGCGAGCGTCGTCCTGCTGCTCCCAGGGCGCGCGGGCGTCGTCCTCCTGCTCCCACGGCGCGCGAGCGTCGTCCTGCTGCTCCCACGGCGCGCGAGTCTGGTTCTGCTCCCATGGCGCGGCGTCGTCGTCCTCCTGCCACGGCGCGCGGCGATCCTCGACCTCGTCCTGCGCGAAGCGGGCGAACGGGTCGTCCGCGTACTCGTCGGCGTCGCCGGCCTCGGTCTCGGGCGCGCCGAAGCGGCCGACCGCGGCATAGGTGTCGACGCCGAAGGGCTGGTCGTCGCGAGCGGCGTCGTCGCCCGTGCGTCGACGGGGTCCGGGAGCGTCGTCGTCGGGCTCGGCCTTCGGGTCGCGACCCGTGGGGTCGGGCGTGAGATTCCAGAAGTATCCGGTCTGGGCCAGTTCCTGCGCCATCGGCGAGCTCTCGCCGCGGTCCCACGGCGCTCGCTCGCCGGCGTCGGCGTCCGGCGCCCAGCGGTCGGAGGTGGCGTCGTCGCGCGGGTCCTCGCCGCGTCGACGCTCGCGCTCGGCAACCTCGTCGGCGTACCAGCGCACGTCGTCGGCGCCGTCGGCGTGCTCCGAGCGGCCCCACGTCGGCGGGAAGGCCTCGCCCGCGGCGTCGTCGTACCCGTCGCCCCCGGCGTGGCCGGCGGCATCCTGACCGGGCTCGTCGTACCCGAAGCGGTCGTCGTACCCCGCGCTGCGGTCGTCGTAGCCCGACCGCTGGTCGTACCCGCGGCCGTCGTAGCCCGACCGCTCGTCGTACCTGCGGTCGTCGTAGCCCGACCGCTGGTCGTAGCCGCGGTCGTCGTACCCCGAGCGGTCGCCGTAGCCGGACCGGCCGTCGTCACCGGATCGGCCATCGTAGCCGGACCGGTCGTCGTAGCCCCGACCGTCGTCGTAGCCGCCGCCGTCGGCGAACAACTCGGGGGCGAACCCGGACGCGTCGGCGCCGGCCCCGTCCGCGCGGTCGTCGTATCCGTCGTTCCCGCCGAAACGATCACGCCAGTCGTCGCCGTCGTTCCAGCCGGCGTCGTCGCGCGGGGTCCCGGCGTCCTCGGTCAGCGCCGACCAGAGCTCGTCGTCGAAGTCGGACCGCGCGGGCGGGAAACCACCGCCCGGCTGGGGAGCCGGGGTGAACGGCTGCGGCGCGGCGGAGGGCGGCGCGAAGGCGGACCGGTCGGCCGTCGGCTCCTCGGGACGCCGGGCGGGCTCGGGCGCATCCCAGTGCGGCGGCTCGTCGTGACGTGCCTGGTCGACGGGTTCCGACAACTGGCGGAACGCCGCACGCAGGCCCGCCTCGGAGTCCATCGCCTGGTCGCCCCACGTGAGGGCGAAGCTGGCCGGCGGCGTGACGGGACCGGGCGGCACGACCGGAGCGGGCGGCACGACGGGCATCGCCGGGGCCCCGCCGAAGGCGGGGGGCACCGGCGCGCCGACCGGCGGCTCGACCGAGGTCAGTCGCTCGGATGCGGCAGGCGCACCCGGCACGTGCGGCGGCGCCGGGTGGGCCGGCTGGTTCCACGCGGGCTGGTTCCAGGCGGGCGCGGGCTGGACCGCGGGCGCGGGTTCGGGGGCCTGCTGGCGCAGCGGCTCGCCGACGACCGGCAGCGCGCGGGTGGCGGCATCCGGCTCCTCTGCCGGCTCGGCGAGCGAGAACCAGTCGAGCGACTCCTCGGTGCGCCGGCGCCCGCGCGAGGCGGGAGGCGGCGGCTCGACCGGCGCGGGCGCGGCGTACGGCTCGGGCATGACGGGCTCGGTGGCGGACGGCAGGGTCGGGCGACCCTCGAGGTCGGGTCGACGACCGCTTCCGAGCTGGCTCAGCAGCCAGTCGGCGTCCTCGTAGTCGCCCCCGTCGTAGCGTCCGTCACGTCCGTTCATTCCAGTCCCAGATCCTTCAATCCGATCGCCGCGAGGTAGGGCACCCCCGCGGCCTCGATGACCTCGCGCGCGCCGGTGTTCCGGTCGACGACGACCGCGACGGCGGCGATCTCGGCGCCCGCGGTGCGCAGCGCCTCGATGGCCTTGAGCGGCGAGCCGCCGGTGGTCGAGGTGTCCTCGAGCACGATCACGCGCTTGCCCGCGACATCCGGGCCCTCGACCTGCCTGCCGCGGCCATGGTCCTTCGGCTCCTTGCGCACGACGAACGCGTCGTAGGCCAGGCCGCGCGCGGCGCCCTGGTGCAGGACCGCCGTCGCGATGGGGTCGGCGCCCATCGTCATGCCGCCGACCGCGGCGACGTCGGGCACGTCGGCGATGAGGTCGAGCATGACCTGGCCGATCAGCGGCGCGACCCGGTGGTCGAGGCTGACCTTGCGGAGGTCGACATAGTAGGTGGCCTTCTTGCCGCTCGTCAGCGTGAAGTCGCCGTGGAACACCGCGTCGGTGGAGATGTACTCGATGAGCCGGCGGCGCGCGTCAGTGGCGAGGGGGGTTCCGGAGGTCACCCGAATACTCTACGTCGTGCTTCCTGAGCGTCGGAGGGCGGATTGCACGCCGGTCCGGCGTGCTCAGTCGCGCCGGCCACGTCGCCGCCGCGACGACCGGGTCGTGGTGGCCGAGGCGATGCGCGTGAGGACCGGCTCGTCCGAGGGCGCGAGCACCGCCGGGAGGTCGATGTGGAACTCCGAGAGCTCCTCGGCGCTCCGCCGCACGAATCGGTACAGCGCGGAGCCGATCAGCACGCCCAGCGCGATCGACATCACGGTCACGAACGCGGCCGAGAAGTCGCCGATGCCCGCGCTCGCGCCGACCGCCTCGGTGACCCCGATGAGCCCCGACGCGCCGGGCACGAGCACCCAGAACGCGGGCAGGAAGACCATCTGCGAGGGCACGCCGCGCAGGTCCTCGATCCACAGGACCAGCGGCGCGACGACGAGCGCGCCGAAGAACCCGCTCACCGACGGCCCGAGCAGGAACGCGCCCAGCTGCTGCGCGCCGTAGGCGACGACGAGCGCGAGGAGCACCCATCCGTAGCTGCGGCCCGGCGCGGCGAAGTGCAGGTAGGTGCCGAGGGCGTAGAGGGCGAGCCCGATCCCGGCCACCCACCAGGGCAGCGTCGTGGTGGCCTCGAGCGGCGAGTACGACTCCTCGCCGACGCCGACGATCGTGCCCGCCGAGAGGATGCCGAAGGCGAGCAGGGCGAGCTGCACCAGGCCGGCGCCGAGCCGGGAGGTGCCGGCGACCATCTGGCCCGCCGCGAGCTCCCGCACGCCGGTGGTCAGCAGCGCGCCCGGGAGGAACGTCGCGAGCGGGGCGATGAGCACGCGCAGCGGGTCGCCGAGCGCAACGTACGGCGCGAGGAGGAAGACGATGAGCGCGCACGTGAACGACGCCACGATGGGCAGCACGAGCGTGAGGGTCTGCGAGCGGACGAGCTTGGCGACGCCGATGAGCGCGCCGAGACCGAATCCGACGAGCGCGGCCTGCCAGCTGGGCGCGAGCAGGAGCGCGAGGCCCGCCGTGAGCAGCGCGTGCCCGAAGGTGCGCATGAACCAGTGCCGCGACGGCGGCATGGCGCCGATCTCGTTGAGGCGCCGGATGCCGTCGGCCGGCGTGATCTCGGCCGCGCGGGCCTGCCGCATGAGTCGCGAGAGCTCGGCGATCTGGTCGAAGCGGAACGTGGCCCGCACCGACCGCAGCGCGACGCGTGCGGTGTCACCGCGGCCGGTCTGCACCATCGCGATCGTGGGCAGGACGACCACGTCGACGTCCTCCCAACCGTACGCGCGGGCGATCTGCACGACGTCGGCCCGGATCCGGTCGGTCGACTCGGCCGACGCGGTCATGCCCTCGGCGAGGCCGAGGAGGAAGGTGCGCAGCAGGGCCGGGTCCTGCACGGTGTCGCTGGGGCGCTCGCCGTCGGCCGGCGGCGGCGCGGGGGTGATCGGCATGGTTCGCTCCCGTCGTGCGTGCCGTCACGCTATCGGGCCGACCTGCGCGACCGCCACGGGGTCCCGCGCGCCGGAACGGCCTAGGTCGCGGCCGCCGCGGGGCCCGGATCCGCACCCCGTCCGCCGAGGCCGCCCGCCTCGCGCCCGTCACGGCCGTGCGACGGACGATGCCAGATCGATCGCGGCGTGCCCGGCAGGAACCGGGCCCACAGCGGCGGCTCGTCCTCCTCGGTCAGCGCAGCCGGGACCTCGACGTGGAACTGCGCGACCTCCTCGGCCCCGCGGTGCACCGTGCGGTAGAGGGCGACGCCGATCAGCACGCCGAGCGCGATGGACATCACCGAGGTCAGCGCCGTCGCGAAGTCCTCCAACCCGGCGCCGGCGCCGACGGCCTGGGTGAGCCCCAGCAGGCCGGCCGCACCCGGCACGAGCAGCCAGAACGCCGGGAGGAAGGTGAGCTGCGAGGGGGCGCCGTTGCGCAGGCTCGCGATCCAGAGCACCACGGGCGTCATCGCCAGGGCGCCGATGAAGCCGCTCACCGTGGCGCCGATGAGCGCCGCGCCCGCGGCCTGCGCGCCGTAGGCGACGGCGAGCACCAGCAGCACCCATCCGAACGTCGAGGGCGGGGCGGAGAAATGGAGGTGGTTCCCCAGGGCGAACAGCAGCACGCCGAACGGGGCCACCCACCATGGCAGGCCGCTCGTGGGTGCGAGCGGGACGTAGCCGGACTCGCCGATGCCGGCGAGCGTCCCGGCGGCGAGGATCCCGAACGAGAGCAGTGCCAGTTGGACCAGACCGAACACGAGGCGGGACGCGCCCGCCGTCATCTCGCGCGCGGCGAGCTCCATGGTCCCGGTCGTGAGCATTCCGCCGGGCAGGAAGGTCGCGAGCGGGGCGATGAGCAGTCGGATGGGGTCGCCGATCTCGACGTACGGTGCGACCAGGAACACGGCGAGCGCGCAGGCGAAGGAGGCGAAGACGGGGAAGACGAGCTGGAGCGTCGGTGACCGCACGAGCTTCGCGAGCCCCACCGCCGCACCGAGGACGAACGCCACGATCGCACCCTGCCAGGTGGGCGCGAGCAGGAGCGCCAGCCCGGTGGTGAGCACGGCGTGCCCGAAGGTCCGCACGAGCCATCCGTGCCTCGGTCGCATGGACCCGATGTCGTTGAGGCGGCGGATGCCGTCGAGCGGCTCGACCGCGCCGCGTCGCGCCTGCTCGATCAGCCGGTACAGCGCCGCGATCTGGTCGAACCGGAAGCTCGCGCTGACCGACCGGATCGCGACGCGCGACTCGTCCTGGGTGCCCGTCTGCACGAGGATCGCCCTCGGCAGCACCACGAAGTCGGTGTCGGCTCGGCCGTACGCGCGGGCGACGGCCGTCATCGTCTCGCCGATCCGGTCGACCGACTCGTCCGCGGCGTTCATGCCCTCCGCCAGTCCGAGCAGGAACCGGCGCAGCACGGCCTGGTCGACCGGCGCCTCGGTGCGGCCCGACGCCGGGCGGTCGTCGCGGCGGCGGCGTGGTCTCGAACGGTGGTCCATGTCGTCGCTCCCCTCGCCCGGCGCGACCGCCGCAGGCGCAGCGGTCGTCGACCGGTCAGCGTCACGCTAACGGCGACGCGCGGCGCGCCGTGGGTCCTTCGACATGCGGAAGGGCCGCCCCGCGGGGTGTCCCTCCCCCGCGCGGCGGCCCTGCTCGGAGCGACGGGCGCTCCTCGGACGCGCGACTCAGACGGTGCGCGCGAACGTCTCCCGCGGCTGGCGACGGTAGCCGTCGCGAGCGGTGACGACGATGGATCCGATGACGCCGGCGACCGAGGCGGCGGCGAGCAGGACGAAGAGAGACACGGCAGTTCCTTTCAGCGATGCGCGAGGGGATGTCGGGCGATCGAGCGCCCTTGCACGTGTCCGACACCATCTATTGTGCGACGTCGAAATGTTCAGCACAAGCGTATGGAACTACACGAACGATGTAGCATCGCTACATGGATGTGAACCGCCTCGACCTGCTCCGCGAACTCGCCGAGCGCGGCAGCGTGACCGCGGTCGCCGAGGCGACGGGGCGCACGCCGTCGGCGGTCTCGCAGCAGCTCAAGGTGCTCGAGCGCGAGGCCGGCATGCCGCTGACCGAGCGGGTCGGGCGCGGGGTCGTGCTCACGAGCGCCGGGCACGCACTGGCGCGCAGCGCGACCGAGGTCGCGATCGCGCTCGAGCGCGCGACCGCCCTGTGGGACGAGTTCCGCAACCACCCGAGCGGCGAGGTGACGCTCCTCACCTTCCCGACCGTGGGCGCCACGCTCCTGCCGACGGTGCTCGCCGATCTCCGCTCGGTCGCCGGGCTCGTGGTCCGCGCGACCGACCTCGACCCCGAGCTCGCCGAGTTCCCGGAACTGACCAACGACTACGACATCGTGCTCGCCCACACCATGCCGGGCGAGCTGCCCTGGGGCGGGCGGGGCCTGCGCGCGTTGCCGCTGCTCACCGAACCCCTCGACATCGGCCTGCCCGTCGGCCACCGCCTCGCCGGCCGGTCGCACGTCACTCCGGCCGACCTCGTCGACGAGACCTGGCTCGGCGTGCCGCCGGGCTTCCCCTTCGAGCGCATCCTGCACGCGATCGAGCAGGCGGGCGGGAAGCGGCTCGAGGTCTCCCAGCGCTTCAGCGACATGCGCATCGTCGAGGCGTTCATCGAGGCCGGGCTCGGCATCGCGTTCGTGCCCCGGTACACCTCGGGCGCGCTCCCCGAGGGGATCGTGCTGAAGCCGCTGCGTGGCGTGACCTCCGTCCGGCAGATCTTCGCGCTCGTGCGGCCCGATGTCGCGGAGCGCCTCGCGGTGCGGACCGTGCTCGAGGTGCTCGTCGATCGGGCCGCCCGGCTCGATCGCTCGCACGACCACCCGTCCCGGGGCGGGGTGTCGGGCGAGGGCGCGGGCCCGGGCACCCCAGTGGACGACGCGACGACGGCGTGAGTCCGCCGTTCCGTCAGGACGGCGGGCGCAGGCCCTCGACCACCGCCGCGCGCGCGAGGCCGTTGGCCGCGCGCAGCGCGCCGCCCTCGGCGTGGTACTCGAACAGGCCCATTCCCGCGCGGTCGGCGAACGCCACTCCGCCCGTGGAGTACGTGCCCGACGTGAAGAACAGCGGCCGCCTCCCGTCGTGCGCGGCCACGCCCGCCAGTTCGCGGATGTGCGCGACGGGCACGGTCGTGCGCTCGCCCAGGTTCTTGACCTGCGCGATCCAGTGCGCGCTCACGACGTCGACGCCGCCGTCGCCCGTGAACCGGGTGACCTCGGCGTCGGCCGCCCCGAGGTGGCGCATCCAGTCGGCGACGAGCTGCTCGGCTCCGCGATGCGAAACACCGTACGGCTGCGGCGCGGGCCGGGGCCACGCGGGTTCGAGCGGGAAGCCGGGTGCGGACCGGCCGGCCCTCAGCGCCTCGACGAGACCTGCCTCGATCGCGCGGTCGGTCACGGCGCAGGCGAGCCGGGCCGCCCGTTCGTCGTGCACCGCGCGCACCCAGCGCTGCACGGCCGCGAGCACGCCGGCCGCCCATGCGAGCAGGACCGCGTGGGCCGCGGGGCCCGCGGCGAGCGGCATCGGGAACTCGGGCCGGGTCGACAGCGCGAGCGCCGCGACGCCGGCCGCCGCCCACGCGGCGGCGTAGACGAGCCACCACCACCAGGTGACCGGACGCCGGAGGCCGGACTCGCCGACGATCCGCGGTGCGGCGAGCCGAGCCGCGCGCGACAGGGTCTCGCGGGCGGCGGCCTCGGGCAGGCCGAGCGGGACGCGCCCACCGAGCCGCAGGCCCAGATCGGCGGCGGCGCGGTCGAGGGGCTCGGTCAGCACGTTCGCATACTAGGAACGGCATGCGACATCGGCGGGGTAGCATCCGAGGATGCCCGACGACGTGATCCTGTTCGACGTGCGCGACGGACTCGCGCACCTCACGCTGAACCGCCCGGCCAGGCTCAACGCGGTCGACCCCGAGGCGATCGCCCGGTGGCAGGAGCTCGCGCACGAGATCGCTGACCGCGACGACATCGCGGCGGTGCTGTTCGACGCGAGCGGGCGCGCGTTCTGCGCCGGCGGCGACGTGGTCGCGATGTCGGAGCTCGCGGCGCAGTCCGCCGACCGTGCACCCGGCGAGACCGTCCGGCGCCTCGCGGATCGCATCCACGACGGGCACCGCACGCTCCGCGAGTGCGCGAAGCCCATCGTCGCGGCGGTGCAGGGTCCCGTCGCGGGCGGCGGACTCGGGTTCATGCTCGTGGCCGACGTGATCGTGGCATCCGAGCGGGCCACCTTCGCGAGCCGGTACGCCGACATCGGCCTCACGCCCGACTGCGGGGTGAGCACCCTGCTGCCCGAGGCCGTCGGCGTGCGCCGCGCGCTGGAGCTCACGCTCACCCCGCGCACCCTGAGTGCTGCCGAGGCCCTCGAGTGGGGACTCGTCGCCGAGGTCGTCGCGCCCGACGCCCTCGACGGCCGCGCACGCGAGGTCGCCGCGGCGTGGCTCGGCGGCGCGGCGCACGCCGCCGGGCAGACCAAGCGGCTCATGCACACCGGGCTCGGCCGCCCGTTCCAGGACGCGCTCGACGACGAGGCCCGCACGATCGGCGCCGCGTTCGAGACCGAGCACGCGCAACGCGCGGTCGCGCGCTTCGCGGCCGCCTCCGCGTCGCGCCGCTGAACCCCCCGGCGGGGATCGGCCGAGGCGCCGTGCCGGCGCAACCCCGTGACGGCGCGCCATCCGCTCGGCAGGATGAAGGCATGGCAGCCGACGACGACCTGCACTCCCTCGCCGACGAGATCGGCCGGATGGCGCGAGCCCGCGGTCTCGCGGTCGCGACGGCCGAGTCGCTGACCTCGGGCGCGATCGCGAGCGGCCTCGGGCGCGGCGAGGGCGCGTCGGAGTGGTTCGCCGGCGGGGTGGTCGCCTACGCCGAGCGCGTCAAGCGCGACGTGCTCGGCGTGACCGCGACGTCGGTGCTCACCGCGCAGTGCGCCCGGGAGCTCGCGACCGGGGTGGCCCGGCTGCTCGACGCGGACGTCGCCGTCGCCGTCACGGGCGTCGGCGGCCCCGACGCCGAGGAGGGCCTGCCGCCCGGCACCGTCTACGCCGCCCTGCGCGTGGGCGACGAGGTGACGGACGCCACGTGGCGGTTCGAGGGCGACCCGTCGTCCGTCGTCGAGCAGACCGTCCGGGCCGCCATCGGCCTCGTGCGCGCCGCGCTGGGCTGACTCGGCCCACCGATCGGGGGACGGCGCCGCGCGTGCGGCGGCCGTGGCGCCGGAGCGAGCGTAGGCGGTCGCTCCGGCGCCATCCGCTCACTCAGTCGTGCTGGGGGAACCCCAGGTTGATGCCGCCGTGGCTCGGGTCGAGCCAGCGCGACGTGATCGCCTTCTCCTGCGTGTAGAAGTCGAAGCCGCGCGGGCCGTACGCCTTCGCGTGCCCGAACAGCGAGTCCTTCCAGCCGCCGAACGAGTGGTAGCCGACCGGCACCGGGATCGGCACGTTGATGCCGACCATGCCGACCGTCACCTCCCGCTGGAAGCGCCGGGCGGCGCCGCCGTCGTTCGTGAAGATCGCCGTGCCGTTGCCGTAGCGGCTGTCGTTGATGATCCGCAGGCCGTCCTCGTAGCCCTCGACGCGCACGACCGAGAGCACGGGCCCGAAGATCTCGTCGCGGTAGACGGCGGATGACACGGGCACCCGGTCGACGAGCGTCGGTCCCATCCAGAAGCCCTCGGCCTCGCCGTCGATCGCGTGCTCGCGACCGTCGACGACCACGTCGGCGCCGTCGGTGCGGGCGGTGTCGACGTACCCGGCGACCTTGTCGCGGTGCTCGCGCGTGATGAGCGGGCCCATGTCGGTGCCGCGCGTGCCGTCGCCCACCGTGAGCTTCGCCATCCGCTCGCGCACCTTGTCGACGAACACGTCGGCGACGGAGTCGACCGCGAGCACGACGGAGATGGCCATGCAGCGCTCGCCCGACGAGCCGAACCCGGCGTTCACGGCCGCGTCGGCCGCGAGGTCGAGGTCGGCGTCGGGCAGCACGAGCATGTGGTTCTTCGCGCCGCCGAGCGCCTGCACGCGCTTGCCGGCCGCCGTGCCGTGCTCGTAGATGTACTTGGCGATCGGCGTCGAGCCGACGAACGAGATCGCGCGCACGCTGGGGTGCTCGAGCAGCGCGTCGACTGCGACCTTGTCGCCGTGCACGACGTTGAACACGCCGTCGGGCAGGCCCGCCTCCTGCAGCAGCCGCGCGAGCCACACCGACGCCGACGGGTCCTTCTCCGACGGCTTCAGCACGACCGTGTTGCCGGTCGCGATCGCGAGCGGGAAGAACCACAGCGGCACCATGGCCGGGAAGTTGAACGGGCTGATGATGCCCACCACCCCGAGCGGCTGGCGCACGGTGTAGACGTCGATGCCCGACGAGGCGTTCTCGGAGTACTCGCCCTTGGTGTACTCGGGCATCGCGCAGGCCAGCTCGACGACCTCGAGGCCGCGCGCGATCTCGCCGAGCGCATCGGAGGTGACCTTGCCGTGCTCGCTCGTGAGGATCGCGGCGAGCTCCGTCGAGCGTGCGGCGAGCAGCTCGCGGAACCGGAACATCACCTGCTGGCGCTTGGCGATCGAGGTGTCGCGCCACATCGGGAAGGCGCGTGCGGCGGCCTGCACCGCGGCATCCACGTCGTCCGCGCTCGCGTAGCGAACCTCGCGCTGCACGACGCCGCGAGCGGGGTCGTAGACGGGTCCGGTGCGGTCGGATGCGCCGGCGGCGGGGGCGCCGTCGATCCAGTGGTCGAGCACCTCGGCAGCGGGCGCGTCGCTCCGCGCCGCCTGGTCGGTGGTCGTGTCGGTCATGGTCTCGTTCCTCTCGGTCGAGTGTCCGGGTCTTCGCAGGGTGGGTCGACGGATGCCGCGGCGCCAGACGGATGCCGCGGCATCCGCCTCAGACGGCGACGGTGGCGAGCACCTCGTCGTAGATCTCGGCCGCCTGGGCGACCTCGTCGGCGGTCACCACGCACGGCGGCACCACGTGGATGCGGTTGTCGGCCGTGAAGGGCAGCAGCCCGCGCTCGACGAGCGCGCCCTTGATGCGCCCCATCTCGGCCGCGGGCAGGGGCTCGCGCGTCTCGGGGTCGGCGACGAGGTCGAGCGCCCAGAACACGCCCTCGCCGCGCACCTCGCCGATGACGCGGTGCTTC
Organism: Agromyces aurantiacus; assembly: GCF_016907355.1. Taxonomy (NCBI): domain Bacteria; kingdom Bacillati; phylum Actinomycetota; class Actinomycetes; order Micrococcales; family Microbacteriaceae; genus Agromyces; species Agromyces aurantiacus. Next base: position 27,982 of record NZ_JAFBBW010000001.1, read on the forward strand.
TCGGCGAGCTCGGTGAGGGCCGGCGCGATCGCCTCGGCGCCGACCTCGCGCGCGTGGTCGACGATGCCCTCGGACTCCATCGCGTCGATCGTCGCGACGATCGACGCCATCGCGAGCGGATGGCCCGAGTAGGTCAGGCCGCCGGGGAACACGCGCTCGTCGAAGTCGGCCGCGATCTCGTCGCTGATGATCACGCCGCCCGCGGGCACGTAGCCCGAGTTCACGCCCTTCGCGAACGTGATGAGGTCGGGCGTCACGTCGTAGCCGTCGAACGCGAACCAGCGCCCGGTGCGGCCGAAGCCGGCCATGACCTCGTCGAGGATCAGCACGATGCCGTGCCGGTCGCACAGCTCGCGCACGCCCGCGAGGTACCCGGGCGGCGGGACGATCACGCCCGCGGTGCCCGGCACGGTCTCGAGCAGGATCGCCGCGATCGAGGCCGGACCCTCCGACTCGATCACGCGGCGCAGGTGCTGCAGCGCGCGCTCGGTCTCCTGCTCGGGGGTCTCCGACCAGAACTCGCTCCGGTACGGGAACGGCCCGAAGAAGTGCACGTGCCCGCGCGCGAAGCGGTTCGGGATGCGACGCCAGTCGCCCGTCGCGACGATCGCGGCGCCCGTGTTGCCGTGGTACGAGCGGTACGTCGACAGCACGGTGTCGCGGCCGGTGTGCAGGCGCGCCATCCGGATCGCGTTCTCGTTCGCGTCGGCCCCGCCGTTGGTGAAGAACACCTTGTTGTGCGCGCTCGGGGCGCGCGCGACGATGCGCTTGGCGGCCTCGCCGCGCGCGAGGTTCACGGCCGACGGCGCCACGGTCGCGAGCAGTTCGGCCTGTTCCCGGATCGCGGCGATCACCGCCGGATGCTGGTGGCCGATGTTGACGTTCACGAGCTGGCTCGAGAAGTCGAGGTACTCGTTGCCGGCGTGATCCCACACGCGGGTGCCGCGGCCGCTCGCGATCACGAGCTGCGGCGGCTGCCCTTGGGCCGACCACGAGTGGAAGACGTGCTCCGCGTCCAGGTCGCGCGCGAGCGCGTCGAGGTCGGCGGTGAGGTTCTCGGTCATCAGCGTCGTCGCCTTTCTTCAATGGTGCACCCGACCCCGGTGATCGAGTAGGGCCGCCGGGCCCGTATCGAGATCCCTCGAGGTCTCGATAGGGCGCTGCGCGCCTACTCGACCACCGGCACGGGCTGCTAGTTGCCGCCCTCGTTGAGGGTGACCTCGATGGGCTCGTAGCCCTCGCCCATCACGTCGACCCCGTCTGCCTTGAGGTTGTCCAGGGCCTCGTCGACGTACTCGTTGGAGTAGGCCGTGTCCGGCGGGTCGGTCGTGATGACCTGCGCGCCGTCCTGGTTCTTCGTCATGAGGGCCATCTCGACGGTCGAGTTCCACTGGTCCTCGTTGATGTGGCCGATGCCGCTCGTGGACGGCCAGATCAGCTTGTTGATCTCGTTGGCCATCCACAGCTGGTGGCTCGTGCCGAGCGTCGAGCCGGCCTCGGTGACCGCGTCGGCAGCGGCCTGCGGGTCGTCGCGCTGGTCGATCCATCCGAGGATGGCGCCCTGGATGAGCTTGACCGCGGTCTCGCGGTACTGCTCGTCATCGGCGAGCCGATCGGTGTTCGCCCAGATCGCGTCCTGCAGCATGGCGGTGCCGACCTCGTTCCAGTCGATGACCGAGAAGTCCTCGGGCTGGTAGAGCTCGCCGGTCTCCGGGTTCACGGCCTCGAGCAGCTGCGCGTACTCGTTGTACGTCATCGCCTGCGCGGCGTCGATCTCCTTGTTGAGCAGCGCGTTCATGTCGAAGTTCTGCTGCACGATCGTGTAGTCCTTCGCGCCGGCCTCGGTGAGGCCCGCGAAGAGCTCCCACTCGTTGCCGAAGCCCCAGCTGCCGATCTGCTTGCCAGAGAGGTCCTCGGGGCCCTCGATGCCGCTGTCGGCCCACGCGACCTGCAGGGTCGCCGACCGCTCGAAGATCTGGGCGATGTTCGTGATGTTCGCGCCGGCCTCGATCGACGCGAGCGCCTTCGGCACCCACGCGATGGCGAAGTCGACGTCGCCCGCCGCGAGCACGTCCTGCGGCACGATGTCGACCGCGCCGGGGATGATCTCGACGTCGAGGCCGAGGTCCTCCCAGTACCCGTTGGCCTTGGCGAGGTAGTACCCGCCGAACTGCGCCTGCGTGAGCCACTGCAGCTGCAGGGTGACGGGCGTGAGCTCGCCGTCCCCGCCGCCGTCGGAGGCGTCGCCGCCGGTGTCGCCCCCGCTGGAGCAGCCGGCCAGCACGAGCGCGGTCGCGGCGGCTGCGGCCGCGAACGCTGCGATCCTGTTGCGCTTCATCTGCATTCCTCTCTTGGTGGTGGTGCCGTGGTGCATCCGACCGGCGGTGCCGGTGGCGGTGGCGCCGGTCGTCGTCGTCCGGCGGGTCAGGGTTCGGGTCATCGGTGGCGGGAGGCGATCCTCTCGATCAGGCTGGTGAGGGCGAAGAAGACGAGGCCGAGCAGGATGGCGCCGATCACGAAGGCCCACGCGCGGGCGTAGGCGCTGGATGCCGCAGCCGTCGTGATCGCCGAGCCGAGGCCCTCGCGGGGTCCGCCGAAGTACTCGGCGACGAGCGCCGAGATCACGGCGAGCGACGAGGCGATGCGCAGGCCCGTGAAGAAGTGCGGCAGCGCCGACGGGATCGTGACGAAGACCGTCTGCTGACGCGAGGATGCGGCGTAGGCGCGCATGAGGTCGCGGTGCACCGGCCGCACCTGGCGCAGCCCGCGCAGCGTGTTGAGGAACACGGGCACGAAGGCGGCGAGCGACGCGATCATGATGCGAGCGACCTCGGACGTGGAGCCGAACATCGTGTAGAGCACGGGCGCGAGCGCCACGATCGGCACGACCGCGACCGCCGCGACGACCGGGGCGAGCATGCCGTCGATCGAGCGCACCGACGAGGCGAGGATCGCGAGCACCACGCCCAGCACGGCGCCGATCGCGAGCCCGATGAGCGCGTTGACGCCGGTGACGAGCGTCGCGGCAAGCACCTGGGGCGCGTACTGCACGAGCTGCGCCCAGATCGCCGACGGGCTCGCGAGCACGAAGGGCGGGATGCCGGCGGCGACCACGATCAGCTCGACCAGGAGCACGAGCACGATGAACAGCGCGACGGGCGGCACGACCAGGGCGACGAATCGGCGGAACGCGCCCGCGGGTCGCGGCGCACGCGTCCCGCGCGTCTCGAGGCCCGTCACGGCGAGCTCGGGGTCCCGGGACGGCGCGGGAGGCGCCTGGTCGACCCGCACCGGCGGAGCGTCGGTCATCGCACGTCCACCCCCCGAGCGCTGCCGGTCGCCGGCGCGGAGGCCGGCCCGTGCAGCGCCTCGCGCACCGCGGTCACGCCGGCGAAGAAGGCCGCGTCCTCGCGGAGGTCCTCGCCGCGCTCGGCTGCGTCGCCGAGCCGCACGTCGACCTCGTCGGTGATGCGACCCGGCCGCGGCGACATGACGACGACCCGATCGGAGAGGTAGACGGCCTCGGGAATCGAGTGCGTGACGAAGACCACGGCCGCGCCGGTCTCGGCGCGGATCCGCAGCAGCTCGGTCTGCATGCGCTCGCGGGTCATCTCGTCGAGCGCGCCGAACGGCTCGTCCATGAGCAGCAGCCGCGGCTGCTCGGCGAGCGACCGGGCGATCGCGACGCGCTGCTGCATGCCTCCCGAGAGCTGGTCGGGGTAGTGCGTCGCGAAGTCGGTCAGGCCGACGAGCTCGACGAGCTCGGCGACCCGGGCGCGGCGCTCGGCCGCCCCGATGCCGTGCAGTTGGAGGGGCAGCTCGATGTTCGCCGAGACCGTGCGCCACGGCAGGAGCCCCGCCTGCTGGAACGCGATGCCGTAGGACTGGTCGATCCGGGCCTGCTTGGCGGTCTTGCCGAACACCCGGATCTCGCCCGAGGTGGGCGTATCGAGGTCGGCGATCAGGCGCAGCAGGGTCGACTTGCCGCACCCGGAGGGGCCGATCAGCGAGACGAACTCGCCCGCGTGCACGACCAGGTCGATGCCCGTGAGCGCCGTCACCGTGGCGCCCTTCGCGCCGGGGAACACGCGCTCGACGCCGCGCACGACGACGGCCTCGGACGCCGAGGACGCGGCGGATGCGCCGGACGCGGCCGGCACGGGCGTGCTGGACGAGGCCGGCGTGGGCTCGGGCGCCGAGGCGGCTGTGCTCGCGGATGACGGGCTGCTCATGCGACGGTCTCCTGTCGACGGAAGGGGCTGAGGAAGGCGGCGAGGAGGGCGACGAACCCGGCCGCCACGAGGCCGAGCAGCACCGCGCCGAAGATGGGCGCCCACGGCTTCGCGGGGTCGCTCGACGCGGCGACCGCGGTCTCGAGGATGAGCCGCCCGATGCCGCCCGAGAAGCCGACCGAGATCTCGGCGACCACCGTGCCGACCACCGCGTTCGCGGCGGCGAGCCGCAGCGCCGGGATGAGGAACGGCACGCTCGCGGGCAGCCGCAGGCGGAACAGCGTGGTCCACCACCCGGCCGCGTAGCTGCGCATCAGGTCGAGGTGCGCGGCATCCGGCGACTGCAGTCCCCGCAGCGCGCCGACCGCGACCGGGAAGAACGCGAGGTAGCTCGCGATGATCACGACCGACATCCAGCTCTCCCACGAGAACGCGCCGAACTCCAGGCGCGAGCCCCAGTTGCGGATGAGCGGCGCGAGCGCGATCAGCGGCACGGTCTGGCTGAGGATGACGAAGGGGAGCACGGCGCGCTCGGCGATCCGGAACCCGAGCATGAGCAGCGCGAGCGCGAAGCCGACGATGACGCCCACGAGCCATCCGAGCGCCGCGACGCCGAGGCTCGTGAGGGCCGCCAGCAGCACGACCACGCCGAGCGGCAGCGCGCCGCGCGCCCGGGTCACGGGCTCGATGATGCGCGCGACCATGTCCCAGGTGTGCGGCATGGCCTGGTCGCTCGTGCGCGGGAGCAGCCGGATGCCGCTGCCCGTCACGCCCTCCTGCGCGCCGACGAGCCATCCGTCGGCCGGGCCGACCAGCTTGTACAGCTCCCACAGCGCGGCCAGGGCGAGCACGCCGAGCGCCCCCCACAGCACCGCGCGCCAGCGGCGCGACGTCGGTCGGGCCCGCACCGGTCGACGGGCGTCCGGCGGAGCCGCACGCGTGTCGAGACCCGCAGCCGGTGCGGTCATGACTTCGCCGTGATGTGCTCGGAGAGCGCGGGGATCACCGTCTCGCCGTAGACCCGCAGCGTCTCCTCCTTGTTGTCGTGCTGGAGGTAGCCCGCGAACTGGTCGACGCCGAGCGCCTTCAGCTGCTCGAGCTTCTCGATGTGCTCGCTCGCCGACCCGAGCACGCAGAACCGCTCGACGATCTCGTCGGGCACGAACTCGGTGTGCGTGTTGCCGGCGCGACCGTGCTCGTTGTAGTCGTAGCTCTGGCGTCCCTCGATGTACTCGGTGAGCGCGGTCGGCACCTCGCCCGACTTCCCGTACTTCGCGACGATGTCGGCGACGTGGTTGCCCACCATGCCGCCGAACCACCGGCACTGGTCGCGCATGTGCTCCCAGTCGTCGCCGATGTACATCGGCGCCGCCACGCAGAACTTGACCTCGGCCGGGTCGCGCCCCGCATCCTCAGCGGCGCGGCGCACGGTCTGGATCATCCACGACGCGATGTCGATGTCGGCCAGCTGCAGGATGAACCCGTCGCCGACCTCGCCGGCGAGCTTCAGGGCCATCGGCCCGTAGGCGGCGACCCACACCTCGAGCTCGGAGCCACGGCTCCACGGGAACTGGATGTGCGAGCCGTGGTAGTCCACGCCGCGAGAGTTGCCGAGCTCGCGGATGACGTGGATCGACTCGCGGAGCTCCGCGATCGTGGTGGGCTTGCCGTTGGTCACGCGCACCGCCGAGTCGCCGCGGCCGATGCCGCACACGGTGCGGTTGCCGAACATCTCGTTGAGCGTCGCGAACACCGACGCCGTCACGGTCCAGTCGCGTGTCGCCGGGTTCGTGACGAACGGACCGACCTTGATGCGCTGGGTCTGCGCGAGGATCTGGCTGTAGATGACGTAGGGCTCCTGCCAGAGGATGTGCGAGTCGAACGTCCACACGTGGCTGAAGCCGTGCACCTCGGCGAGCTTCGCGAGCTGGATGGTGCGCGACGCCGGGGGGTTGGTCTGGAGGACCGCTCCGAATTCCATGCTGCTCCCGTCGCTCAGATGAGGTACTGGCTGAGGCCGCGCTTGAGGTACTGCCCGTGGCCCGCCGCGCCCGTGAAGGTGTCGTTCTCGACGACCACCCGGCCGCGGCTCATGACGGTGTCGACCTTGCCGTCGATCTCGTAGCCCTCCCACGCGGAGTAGTCCATGTTCATGTGGTGCGTCTTGTCGAGGCCGATCGACGTGTGGCCGTTCGGGTCGTAGACGACGATGTCGGCGTCGGCGCCGGGCTGGATGACGCCCTTCCTCCCGTAGAGGCCGAACATGCGCGCCGGCGTGGTGCTGGTCAGCTCCACCCAGCGCTCGAGCGTGATCTCGCCGGTCACGACGCCCTGGTACATGAGGTCCATCCGGTGCTCGATCGAGCCGATGCCGTTCGGGATCTTCCGGAAGTCGCCGAGCCCGAGCTCCTTCTGGTCCTTCATGCAGAACGGGCAGTGGTCGGTCGAGACCATCTGGAGGTCGTTCGTGCGCAGCGCCTGCCACATCGAGTCCTGGTGGCCCTCGGCGCGGCTGCGGAGCGGCGTCGAGCACACCCACTTGGCGCCCTCGAACGCGCCCCACTCATCGGACTTCGCGCCGAGCTGGTCCTCGAGCGAGAGGTAGAGGTACTGCGGGCAGGTCTCGCCGTAGACGTTCTGGCCCTTGTCGCGTGCCCACGCGAGCTGCTCGACCGCCTGCTTCGCCGAGACGTGCACCACGTAGAGCGGCGCGCCCGTGAGCTTGGCGAGCATGATCGCGCGGTGCGTGGCCTCCTCCTCCATCTCCCAGGCACGCGCGATGCCGTGGTAGTACGGGTCGGTCTTGCCGGCGTCGACGAGCTGCGCCGCGAGCACGTCGATCGCCGGGCCGTTCTCGGCGTGCATCATCGTGAGCAGGCCGGTGTCGCGCGAGACCTGCATGGCCTTGAGGATCTGCGCGTCATCCGAGTAGAAGACGCCCGGATAGGCCATGAACATCTTGAAGCTCGTGATGCCCTCGTCGGGCAGGCGCTTCATGGCCTCGAGCGAGGCCTCGTTGACGTCGCCGACGATCTGGTGGAAGCCGTAGTCGATCGCGCAGTTGCCGCCGGCCTTCTCGTGCCAGGCCGCCAGTCCGTCTTCGATGCGCTGCCCGTAGGTCTGCACGGCGAAGTCGATGATCGAGGTCGTGCCGCCGTGCGCCGCCGCGATGGTGCCCGATTCGAAGGTGTCGGATGCCTCGGTGCCCCCGAACGGCAGCTGCATGTGCGTGTGCGCGTCGATGCCGCCGGGGATCACGTACTTGCCGGTCGCGTCGATGACGCGGTCGGCGGATGCCGCGACATCCGTGCCCATGAGCTCGCTGCCGGGCTGCAGCACGGCGACGATGCGCTCGCCGTCGACGAGCACGTCGGCCTCGACGCGCCCGGTCGCGCTCACCACGGTGCCGCCGGAGATGAGGGTGGTCGTCATTGGTTCTCCTTGGTGTCTGCTGGTCGAGGAGCGCGAAGCGCGTCTCGAGACCTACGGCTTGGGGATGGACGTGTACGACTCGGGGCGACGGTCGCGGTAGAACTGCCACGAGTTGCGCACCTCGCGGATGAGGTCGAGGTCGAGGTCGCGGATCACGACCTCCTCGTGCTCGTCGGAGCCGTACTCGCCCACGAGGTTGCCGCGCGGGTCGACGAACTGGCTCTTGCCGTAGAAGGTGACGGCGAGGTCGCCGTACTCGTTGTCCTCCGTGCCGACCCGGTTGGGCGCACCGATGAAGTAGCCGTTCGCGGCGGCCGCGGCGGGCTGCTCGATCTCCCACAGCCGGTTCGAGAGCGCGGGCTTGGTCGCGTTGGGGTTGAACACGATCTGCGCGCCGTTCAGGCCCAGCTCGCGCCATCCCTCGGGGAAGTGCCGGTCGTAGCAGATGTAGACGCCGATGGGGCCGACCGCGGTCTGGAACACCGGGTAGCCGAGGTTGCCGGGCCGGAAGTAGAACTTCTCCCAGAACTTGTCGAGGTTCGGGATGTGGTGCTTGCGGTACTTGCCGAGGATGGTGCCGTCGGCGTCGACGACGACCGCGGTGTTGTAGTAGACGCCGGGCTGCTCCTCCTCGTAGATCGGCAGCACCATGACCATGCCGAGCTCCTTCGCGAGCGCCGCGAAGCGCTGCACGATCGGGCCGTCGGCGGGCTCGGCGTAGTCGTAATACTTCACGTCCTCCGTGATGCCGAAGTACGGACCGTAGAACAGCTCCTGGAAGCAGATCACCTGCGCGCCCTGCTCCTTGGCCTGCCGGGCGAACTGCTCGTGCTTGTCGAGCATCGACTCCTTGTCGCCCGTCCAGGTCGTCTGGGTGATGGCTGCTCGAACGATCGTCATGGTGCCTCCTGAGTCGGTCGGCGTCGTTGCCGCCCGCCCGGACAGGCGCGGTGCGCGTGCTGCGCTAGTGCCTGCCCTGCGCGCGGGGACGCCGAGAGGTGGTGCCGAGGACCGCCGTCGGCTGGGGGCCGGCGACGGAGGAGCGGGCCATCCGACCCGTTCTGTTATTCTTCGGCTTGAACATTTCCCTTGTGTTTCCGATTGTGACGCGGTGGTTAAACATCCTGTCCCTTGCTTGGTGAGGAGGCAATGGTGGGTTCTGCTCGTCGTGTGGATGTCTCGGAGCTGACGGCACTCGCCCCCTTCGCCGACACGACCCCGCGCGGCATCGCGGGCGACCTGGCGCGCCTCGTGAACAGCGGGGAACTCGCGGCGGGCGTGCGCCTGCCGACCGTGCGTGAGCTGGCCTCCGAACTGGGGGTGAGCCCCGCCACGATCAGCCAGGCCTGGCAGGCGCTCGCACGCGCGGGACTCATCGAGTCGCGCGGTCGCGCGGGCAGCTACGTCCGGCGCGACGCGACCGACGGTCCCGCGATGCGCATGCGCGGGATGGCCGCGCCCGACGACCCCGTGCGCCTCGACCTGTCGCGCGGCACGCCCGACCCGCTGCTGCTGCCGCCGCTCGGCCCCGCACTGTCGCGCGTCTCGGCACGCGCCGACGTGGGGAGCTACCAGGCCGAGCCGGTGCTCCCGGCACTCGCCGCGGTGCTGCGCGACTCATGGCCGGGCGACGCCGACTCCATCGCGGTCGTCGACGGCGCGCTCGACGCGATCTCGCGCACGCTCGACCAGGTCGTGCGGTTCGGCGACCGGGTCGTCGTCGAGCACCCCGGCTTCCCGCCCTTCCTCGACCTGCTCGACCTGCTCGGCGCCGAGGCCGTGCCGGTCGCGATCGACGAGCACGGGATGTCGCCCGAGGGACTCGCCTCGGCGCTGCGCCGACGACCGGCGGCGGTGCTGCTCCAGCCGCGCGCGCAGAACCCCACGGGCGCCTCGATGACGCCGGAGCGCGCCTCGGCGCTGGCGGGCGTCATCCGCTCTGCCGCCGACGACGGGCTCGCCGACCTCGTCGTCATCGAGGACGACCACTCGGGCCTCATCTCGACCGAGGGCGACGTGTCGCTCGCGCCGCACCTGCCCGACCGCGTCGTGCACGTGCGGAGCTTCTCGAAGTCGCACGGACCCGACCTCCGCATCGCCGCCGTGGGCGGGCCGCGCGAACTCATCGGCCGCATTACGGCGCGCCGCATGCTCGGGCCGGGCTGGACCTCGCGCATGCTGCAGTCGATCCTCCTCGACCTGCTGACGGATGGCGCGGCCATCGACGCCGTCGCCGAGGCGCGCCGCGCGTATTACACGCGCCAGCGCGCGCTTGGCGACGCGCTGCGCGCCCGCGGCGTGCCCGTCATGCGCGCCGACGGGATCAACCTCTGGATGCCCGTGCTCTCGGAACGCTCGACGCTCGTGCAGCTCGCGGCGGCGGGCATCCGCGTGGCGGGCGGGACGCCGTTCCTCGCGGCGGCGTCGAACGGCTCGCCGGTCGCGGGAGCGCCGCGCCGCGGCGGACCGGAGCGCGAGTTCGTGCGGGTGACGGTGGGCGCCGTGCGCGAGGACGCGCCATCCGTCGCCGACGCTTTGGCGAGCGCCGCCCAGCACCTCGCCGCGGGCGGGTACTGACGCGCTGCTCCGCAGTCCGCCACCCCTGCGGGGCGGGCACGCGTGGTCGACTGCGGGCTCGTTCCGCTGGGCGGGGTGGTGGCGGGGCGGGTGGGGGGTGGTCGCTGGGAGTGCGCGGGGCTAGCCTCGGGGCGGGGGACGGACGGGCGTCGAAGGGGACGAGCGATGCAACGACTGACCGTGGACTTCATCATCTCGCTGGACGGCTACGGGGCGGCCGAGGGCTGGCCCGGCTGGTGGGGCATGGAGAGCCCCGAATACCTGGGATGGCTCGAGCAGTCGCCCGAACGGGACCATCCGATCCTGATGGGCGCGACGACCTACCGGCTGATGTCGTCGCTCGCCGCGTCGGGCGAGCCGGGCACCGACATGCTCGACGCCGTGCCGAAGGTCGTGTTCTCATCGAGCCTCGCCGAACCGCTGACGTGGCCGAACACGCGCCTCGTGACGACCGACGCGATCGCCGCCGTGCGCGCGCTCAAGGAGGAGTCGGATCGGCCGCTGCGCACGCTCGGCAGCGTGTCGCTGTGCCGCTCGCTGCTGCGCGCCGGCCTCGTCGACCGGTACCGGGTCGTCGTGTTCCCCGTCATCACCGGGGCGACGGGCACCGACCGCATCTTCGACGGCTACCCCGACGTGCGCCTGGAACTCGTCGAGAGCCGCACCTTCGAGGGCGGCCTCCAGCTGCTCGAGTACGTGCCCACGGTGCTCGACGGCCCGCCCGGCGTCGGGCCCGCAGCTCGGTGACGACACTCGTTGCGGGTGCGCGGCCGCCCGGACCCGCAACGACCGTCCACACCTGAAGGGGGATCAGGCGCGCGCGGGGTTCGGCGCCTTCGCGTAGTGGTCGGGCGTCACCGTGAGCTCGGCCTGCCCCGCGGTGATCGAGCGCAGGTCGAGCACGTAGCGCTCCAGCTCGGCCTCGGGAACGTGCGCCACGACGCGAGCCCGGCCGTCGGGCGCGGACTCGGTCGCGTGCACCCGGCCGCGCCGACCCGACAGGTCGGTGAGCACGGCGCCCTGCAGGTCGTTCGGCACCGTCACCGTCACGGATGACACGGGTTCGAGCACGATCGTGCCGGCCTCGGCGAGCGCGGCCTTCACGCCGATCGACGCGGCCGTGCGGAACGCCATCTCGGACGAGTCCACCGAGTGGGACTTGCCGTCGAGCAGCTCGACGCGCACGTCGACCACCGGGTGGCCCTGCGGCCCGCCGGCTGCGAGCGCGTCGCGCGCCCCGCGCTCGACCGCGGGGATGTACTGCCTGGGCACCGCGCCGCCCGTCACCGAGTCGACGAACTCGAAGCCCTCGCCCGGCGTGAGCGGCGAGAGCCGCAGCTGCACGACCGCGAACTGCCCGTGCCCGCCCGACTGCTTCTTGAGCTTCCCCTCGACCTCGGCCGAGCCGGCGATCGTCTCGCGGTACGCGACCGGGGCGGGCCCCGTGGTGACGTGCACGCCGAACACGCGCGCGAGGCGCTCGACCGCGACGGCGACATGCGTGTCGCCGAGACCGCGCAGGATGGTCTTGTCGCCGGCGCGGTCGACCACGAGCGTCGGGTCCTCGGCCACGAGCCGCGCGAGCGCGGCCGACATCTTCTCGTCGTCGGACTGCGACGCGGGCTCGAGCGTGACCGAGTAGACGGGCGCACGCCGGGGCAGCGCCGCCGGCCGTGCCGTGCCGCTCGGCCGCGACCACAGCAGCGAACCGGATGGCGAGCCCTGCAGCTTCGCGACCGCGCCGACCTCGCCCGCGGCGAGCGTGCCGGCCGTGAGGTGCTCGGCCCCGCGCAGCCGGAACAGCCCGTGGATGCGCTCGTCGGCGCCCGTGGTGGCGTTGCGGAGCTTGTCGCCGGTGCGCAGCGTGCCCGAGAGCACCTTGAGCATCGACACCTGGCCGACGAAGGGATCGGCCACCGTGCGGAAGACGTGCACGAGCGCCTCGCCGTCGGGTTTCGGCGCGACGCCCAGCTCGGTGCCGCCGCCGTCCTCGGCCGACCCGCCGACGAGGATGCGCGCGTCGTGCTCGAGCGACGACGGCGCGAGCTCGCAGATGAGGTCGGCGACCCGGTCGACGCCGGTGCCGCTGACGGCCGAGCACACCAGTACCGGCACGGCCTCGCCCGAGGCGACCTCGTGCGCGAGCGTGCGCTCGAGCTCCCGCACGGGCGGTTCGTTCCCCTCGAGGTAGGCCTCGAGCTGGGCGTCGTCGTGCGACACGATGTCCTCGGTCACGTCCACGTGCATGCGGTGCTCCTCGGCCTCGGCCTCGGGCGGCAGGGGCTCGTCGTGGTGGCGACCGTCGCCGTCATAGACGAGCGCCTGCTCGCTCAGCACGTCGGCGATCGCGTGGAACGCCTGCTCCTCGCCGAGCGGCAGCTCGAGCGGCCACAGGTGCTCCCCGAACGCCGCGCGGAGCTCGCCGATCACTCGGCGGAAGTCGGCGCGCGCCTTGTCCTCCTGCGTCACGACCACGATCCGCGGCACGCCCGCGGCCTCGGCCGCCGCCCAGACGAACCGCGTGCCGCCGGTCACGCCGTCGACCGCGCTCACCACGACGATCGCGACATCCGCCACCGACAGCGCGGCGTCGACGCCGCCGACGAAGTCGGGATGCCCCGGGGTGTCGGCGAGCGTCACGCCGTACGGCACGCCGTCGGGCCCGGTCCAGTCGAGGTAGGCGAGCGAGAGCCCGAGGGTCGTGCCTCGCGCGATCTCCTCGGGCTCGTGGTCGCAGACGGTCGTGCCCTGCTCCACGGCGCCGACCCTCGGGATGGCACCGGCCCGATGCAGCAGCGCCTCAGCGAGGGTCGTCTTGCCCGAACCTGCCGCGCCCACCAGCGCGATGGTCCGGTGGGTGGGGGTCGATGCCGAGTTCATGAGGCCTCCCGCGCCGGTGCGGATCTCCGTCAGTCCATCCATCGTGGACCCGTCGGCGTGGGAATGCCAGAGGTCGGAGGTCCCTCGCGGCTTCACCCGACCAGTGGCGCCGCCGTGCGGCGGTCGGCGACGAGCGCACGGGCCTCGGGGATGATCCGCGCGCCGAGCTCGGCGACCAGCGCCTCGTCGTCGCCCGCGACGATGAACGTGTCGACGCCGTGCCGGGTCGCGAGGTCGGCGAGCACGTCGGGACGAGCCTGGTCGGGGCCGACGTTCAGCAGGCGGCGGATGTCGCGGGGCGCGCGTCCGGCCGACCGCGCCGCCGCGTCGATCACCGCGTGCCCGGCGTCGAGCGACGCCGTGCCGTGCTCGAGCCGGCCGAGGGAGGGCAGCCAGCCGTCGGCCGCGCGCCCGACGAGCCGCAGCCCCTTCGGCTTGAGCACGCCGAGCCAGATCGGGATGGGTCGCTGCACCGACGCCGGGCCGCGCTTGGCACCCCGGATCGGGTAATGGGGCTGATCGAGGAACACGCCGCCCGCGGCATCCGTGTCGAGCAGTTCGCGGATGGCCGTGACCGCCTCGGCGAGCGCGGCGCCGGACTCGGCCGGCGGTCGCACCGGCGCGCCCATCGCCTCGGCCGCCTGCGGGAACCCGCCGGCGCCGAGCGCGAGCACCACGCGACCGCCCGTGAGCAGGTCGAGGGAGGCCGCGGCGCGCGCGAGCACGGCGGGCGGGCGGAGCAGCAGGTTGTGCACGTTCGCCGAGACGCGGATGCGGTTCGTGCGCGCACCGACCCAGCTCATGAGCGTCCACGTGTCGAGGAAGCGAGGCTGGTACGGGTGGTCCTGGAACGTCGCGAACTCGAGACCGGCGGCCTCGCTCGCGAGCGCGAGCGCCACGGTGCGCTCCGGGTCCAGGGCCGAGGGCGTGATGAACGAGCCGAACTCGATCGGGCGGCCGTAATCGGGCATGGGCCAACGGTACGCCGCCGCACACGTGGGAGCGCTCTCCCGGTTGTCTGGGGCCCATTGCGGTTCGCCGACGGGATGGTTACTGTCTCGTCAGTGACCGGCAGCGGAGCCGGGCACGCGGCTCCACCACCGCCTCGAAGGAGAGGACCAGGATGAGCACGATCGCCCCACGCATGCAGACCACGAGACGCAGGGCTCTCGCCGCCGTCGCCGGCGCGGCCCTCGTCGCCGGCGCACTCGCCGCCGGCCCGGCGCAGGCGGCGCCCCCGCCGGTCGTCGACCCGATGCATCCCGACTTCGGCCCGAACGTCACGATCTTCGACCCGTCGATGCCGCTCGCCGACATCGACGCCGAGCTCGACGCGCTCGCCGACCAGCAGCGCGACGACGAGATGGGTTCCAACCGGCAGGCCGTGTACTTCATGCCCGGCACGTACGGCGGCGGCGCGACCCCGCTGCAGTTCGAGGTCGGGTACTACACCGAGGTCGCCGGCCTGGGCGCGTCGCCCTCCGACGTGACGGTCGACGGCAAGATCGAGGTCTACAACCGGTGCCTTGCCGACGGCGGGACCTCCAACTGCCTCGCCCTCGTGAACTTCTGGCGCACGCTGTCGAACCTGTCGCTCCACGTGAACGGCGCCGGCCAGGACGGATGCCGCGCCAGCGCGAACTTCTGGGCGGTCTCGCAGGCCGTCTCGATGCGCCGGCTCGACATCTCGGGCGCGAACCTGTCGCTCATGGACTACTGCACCGCCGGCCCGCAGTACGCGAGCGGCGGCTACATCGCCGACTCGCGCCTGCCGTTCACGATCAACGGCTCGCAGCAGCAGTGGCTCACGCGCAACAGCGACGTCTCGGCCGGCTGGAGCAACGCCGTGTGGAACCAGGTCTTCTCCGGCACCGTCGGTGCGCCCGACGAGACGGCGTTCCCGAACCCGCCCTACACGACGCTGGACAAGACGCCCGTCAGCCGCGAGAAGCCGTACCTGTTCGTCGACGACACCGGGGCGTTCAACGTGCGCGTTCCGTCGGCGGCGACGGGCACCCGCGGCATCTCGTGGGGCGAGGGCATGACGCCCGGGCGCACGGTGCCGATCGGCGACTTCTTCATCGCGAAGCCCGGCGACTCGGTGCAGGCCATCAACCGCGCGCTCGCCGCGGGCAAGAACCTGCTGCTCACGCCCGGCATCTACGACATCGGCGCGACGATCACGGTCAAGCGTGCCGGCACGGTCGTGCTCGGCATGGGCCACGCGACACTCACCGCGACCGGCGGCGCCGTGGCGATGGAGGTCGCCGATGCGCCCGGCATCGTCGTCGCCGGAGTCACGTTCGACGCCGGCGAGAAGCTGTCGCCCGCGCTGCTGCGCGTCGGCAAGGCGCAGAGCGGCACGAGCGGCGCGGACCGCGGCACGGCGACGGATCCGATCACCCTGAACGACGTCTACGTCCGCGTCGGCGGACCGCACGTCGGCAAGGTCGACACGGCGATCGAGGTCAACGCCGACCACGTGCTGATCGATCATGCCTGGGTGTGGCGCGCCGACCACGGCATCGAGGGCTTCACCGAGGGCGTGAACGGCGACACCGACCGCTGGAACACCAACACCGGGCGCAACGGCCTCGTCGTGAACGGCGACGACGTGACCGCGACGGGCCTGTTCGTCGAGCACTTCCAGCAGTTCAACACGCTCTGGAAGGGCGAGGGCGGCACGGTCGTCCTCTACCAGAACGAGCTGCCGTACGACCCGCCCACGCAGGCAGATTGGACCCAGCCCGACGGCACGCTCGGCTATCCGGGGTACGCCGTCGCCGAAGACGTCGGCACGCACGAGCTCTACGGCGCCGGCGTCTACGTGTTCAACCAGAACACCCCCTCGATCGTCACCGAGAACGGCTTCACGGTGCCCGAGCGCGAGGGCGTCAGGCTGCACCACGTGATGACGGTCAACCTCAGCGCCGGGACGATCCTGCACGTGGTGAACGGCACCGGCGGCACCGCCGACACGAGCGTGATCGGCCAGCCGCGCTTCGTCACGGACTACCCCGCGCCCTGACCGGAGCCGGCCGAGGCGCCCGGAGCGCCCGGAACCCGCGCGGTTCCGGGCGCTGGGGGGCGCCGCGACATCCGGCTCAGAACCCCGTCGGCTCGGTCTCGTACTCGGCCT
Source organism: Agromyces aurantiacus (assembly GCF_016907355.1). Taxonomy (NCBI): domain Bacteria; kingdom Bacillati; phylum Actinomycetota; class Actinomycetes; order Micrococcales; family Microbacteriaceae; genus Agromyces; species Agromyces aurantiacus. The sequence goes on from NZ_JAFBBW010000001.1 coordinate 44,242, forward strand.
CGGCCGCACGCGCCTCGCGGTGCAGCGGCAGGAGCGCCCGCGTCCGCTCGCACCAGAGCAGCGCGTCGTACCGCGCGCCCATGATCGTCGGCACGACGTTGCCGTGCTCGCGGGCGGGGTCGTAGACGACGCCGATCGCCCGGTGCCCGAGGCGCCGGGACAGCCACGGTCCCGACCGGTCCGCGCCGAACACGAACAGCGCCGGCGTGGCGAGCGTCTCGTGCAGCAGCCACTCGTGCGACGACGGTCGCGCCTCGGGCACGGGCATGACCCGGTCGGGCTCGCCCCACGCATCGGCCGCGACGACGGTCCCGCCCGAGGAGGCGAAGCCGACGAGCACCACGTCAGGCGTACCGTGGCGGCGCCGCAGCAGCTCGCCCAGGTTGACCATGCCCGCGGAAGCCATGTCCGTCGCGCGCGCATCGCCCACGTGCGTGTTGTGCGCCCACAGCAGTCCCTTCGCGTCGGGTCCGAGGTGCTCGGCGAGCCGGTCGGCCGTGTCGGCCATGTGGATGTCGCGCAGGTTCCACGACTCGCGGTCGCCGCGGACCATCACGCGGTAGTAGCGTTCCGCGGCCGCCACGACCTCGGCGTTCTGCAGCACGTCGAAGTCCTCGTCATCCAGGCGCGACGTCGGATGCGCCCGCCGGCGCACCTCGACGAGCAGGCCGACGACCTCGTCCTCGCAGTCCTCGGGCACGATCCGCGTCGCCCACGCGTACCGCTGCGGATCCTCCTGGTACGGCAGGAAGCACTGCCACGCCTGCATCGCCGCGGGCAGCGAGTCGACGCGGTGCGCAGCGAGCCAGCCGAGGATCTCGGACAGCGACTCCCAGAGCGAGTACACGTCGAGGCCGTAGAACCCGACGCGCTCGGTGCGGTCCAGGTTGACCGCGTGCAGCCAGTCAAGGAAGTCGGCGACCTCGCGGTTGGCCCACATCCACGTCGGCCATCGGTCGAACCGCGCGAGCACGCTCGCGGCATCCAGGCCCTGGTCGTCGAGCCCGCGCACCCAGCGGTCGAGGCGCCAGCAGTCGGGCCAGTCGCCCTCGACGCCGATCCACGTGAAGCCCGCCTCCTCGATGAGCCGCCGACTGAGGTCGGCCCGCCAGGCGTAGAACTCGTGCGTGCCGTGCGACGCCTCGCCGATCGCGACGAACCGGGCGTCGCCGGCACGGGCGACGAGCGGGTCCAGGTCGGCGGGCGTGCCGAGCGGGCGTGCGAGCGCGCGGATCTCCTCCGCCGCGGTGAGCGGGCCGCCGAGGCCGTCGAACGTCATGCGGGGCCTCCCGGGCCGGATCGCGCGGAGGACTCGGATGCCGCGGACGCCGCGGACGCGGCGGACGGTGCGGACGCCGCGGACCGTGCCGACCCAGCCGCCGGCGCGGACGGCGCGAAGTGCCGAAGGAACCAGTCGCGCGCGAGGATCGCGACCTCGGCGAGCGTGCCCGCCTCCTCGAAGAGATGCGTCGCCCCCGGCACGATCTCGAGCTCGCACGGCGCGGCGATGCGCGCCTGCGCCCACCGGTTCAGCTCGATCACCTGGTGGTCGGCACCGCCGACGATGAGGAGGGTGGGCGCGCGCACCGAGCCCAGCCGCTCGCCGGCGAGGTCGGGCCGGCCGCCGCGCGAGACGATCGCCGCGATGTGCGCCCCGGGCTCCGACGCCGCCCACAGCGCCGCACCGCCGCCGGTGCTCGCGCCGAAGTAGCCGATCGGCAGGCCCGTGGCCCCCGGATGCGCGCGCAGCCACGCGACCGCCGAGACGAGCCGGTCGGCGAGCAGCGGGATGTCGAACACGTTCGCGCGGTCGGCCTCCTCGTGCGGGAGCAGCAGGTCGGGCAGGAGCGTGCCGAGCCCGGCGCGCTGCAGCGCGTCGGCGACGAGCCGGTTCCGCGGGCTGTGGCGGCTGCTGCCGCTGCCGTGCGCGAACACCACGAACCCCGTCGGCGCTTCCGGCACGCTCAGGTCGGCCGCGAGCCGGAGCCCGCCGTGCGGGACCTCGACCTGCGCCGTCTCGATGGACCGGGCCGGTCGCCACGGCTCGCCCGCGAGGCGGCGCTCCGCGGCGTCCAGCAGCAGCATGACCTCCTCGTCGCTCGTCGGGGAGAAGTCCTCGTACCCCTGCCCGACGGCGTGGAACCAGTGCGGCGACTCCACGCACACGACCTCGTTCGCCGACGGCACGCGCGACGCGGCATCCTCCGGGCCGATCGGGATGGCGAGCACCACGCGGTGCGCGCCCAGCGAGCGTGCCACCCGGCACGCGACCTCGGCCGTCGACCCGGTGGCGAGCCCGTCGTCGACGACGATCGCGGTGCGGCCCTCGAGCGAGCGCGGTGCGGCGCCGCGTCGCAGCATCGCCACGCGCCGGTCGAGCGTCGCGCGCTCGTGCCGCTCGACCTCGGAGAGCTCGGCGATGGAGACGCCCGCGCGTCCGACGAGCTCGCTGTTGACCAACCGGACGCCGCCCTCGCCGATCGCGCCCATCGCGACCTCGGGCTGGAACGGCAGGCCGAGCTTGCGCACGACGATCACGTCGAGCGGCACCCCGAGTCCCTCGGCGACGACCGCGGCGACGGGCACGCCGCCACGCGGAAGGCCGAGCACCACGGCATCTTCGCCGCGGAGGTGGTCGAGGCGGCGCAGGAGCTGTGCCGCCGCATCGGGACGATCGCGGAACACCCCTCCAGCGTCGGCCCCCACCCCGCGCCGCGCGAGAGTCGTAGGTCCTCCCACGGCCGCTCGCGTGACCTTCGGCCCGGATGCCGCGCGCGAACCGCGGCACGCTGCTGCAGAGGGAACGAGCCGAGGGATCGGACGAGTTCGCACGGGGGTGCGCATGCGCGAGGTCGACGCGTGGATCACGCGAGGGGACGGTGGGCTCGAGCGCGCACGCCTGCCGGTTCCCGAGCCGCGGGGCGACGAGCTGGTCGTCGACGTGCTCGCGTGCGGCGTGTGCCGCACCGACCTGCACGTGATCGAGGGCGACCTGCCGCCGCACCGCACCCCGGTGGTGCCCGGTCACCAGGTCGTGGGCCGCGTCGCGGCGACCGGTCCCGGTGTCCGTCGCACGCGCGTGGGCGATGTCGTCGGCATCGCGTGGCTGCGCTCCACGTGCGGGTCGTGCGTCTGGTGCCGCACGGGGCGCGAGAACCTCTGCCCCGGCGCGACCTTCACCGGCTGGGACGCCGACGGCGGCTACGCCGAGGTCGCGACCGTGTCGGAGTCGTTCGCCTACGCCCTTCCCGCCGACACCGACCCGATCGCGGTCGCCCCGCTGCTGTGCGCCGGCATCATCGGCTACCGGGCGCTCCGACGGGCGAACCTGCCGCCCGGAGGCCACCTCGGCATCTACGGCTTCGGGTCGAGCGCCCACCTGACGGCGCGGCTCGCGATGGCCGCGGGCGCCACGGTCTCGGCGATGACCCGCGGCGAGGCCAATCGCGCGCTCGCGCGGGAGCTCGGCGCCGCGTTCGTGGGCGACGAGCGCGCGCGGCCGCCCGAGCCGCTCGATGCGGCGATCGTCTTCGCGCCCGCGGGCGAGCTCGTCCCCGTGGCGCTCGAGGCGACGGCGCGCGGCGGCACGGTCGTGCTCGCCGGCATCCACATGACGGATGTCCCGGCGATGACCTACGTCGACCACCTGTTCCTCGAGCGCGACCTCCGCACCGTCACGGCGAACACGCGCGCCGACGGCGACGAGTTCCTGCGGCTCGCGCACCGCCTCGACCTGCGCCCGTCGACCACGCCGTACCCGTTCGACCGTGCGCCCGAGGCGGTCGACGCGCTGCTCGGCGGACGCGCGTCCGGCTCGCTCGTGCTCGCGCGCGACGCCTGACGCGGCGGGCGGGCACACGGCCCCTCCACCGTCCCGCCTGGGCACGCCACCTGCCTCGCCCAGCGCACCCCATTCCCCGATTCCCGGACTTCCGCGGGTCCACCCACCACAACCCGGGACTCGGCACGCGAACCGCCGCCATCCTGCGCACCCCATTCCCCGAATCCCGGGTTTGTGCGGGCCCACCCACCACAATCCGGGACTCGGCACGCGAACCGCCGCCATCCCCCGCACCCCATCCCCCGAATCCCGGGTTTCCGCGGGTCCACCCACCACAACCCGGGACTCGGCACGCCCCCCGCCGCCATCCCCCGCACCCCATTCCCCGATTCCCGGGTTTCCGCGGGCCCACCCACCACAACCCGGGACTCGGCACGCGGGGCGGCGCGACGCACGGGATAGCGTGGGACGGTGAAGATCACGGTGCTCGCAGGAGGCGTCGGCGGCGCGCGATTCGTGCGCGGACTGCGGGCGGAGTGCGCCCGCAGATGGCCGGCGGACGGCACGGCGACGGCGGATGACGCGACCGCCGCCGCGACGGCGGGGCCCGGCGTCGCGACATCCGCCGACATCACGGTCGTCGTCAACACCGGCGACGACCTGTGGCTCGCGGGCGTGCGCCTCATGCCCGACTTCGACTCGCTGCTCTACGCGCTCGCGGGCGTCAACGACACCGAGCGCGGGTGGGGTCGCGCGGGCGAGACCGAGCGCGTGGCCGCCGAGCTGCGCGAGTGGGGCGTGGGCTGGCCGTGGTTCACGCTCGGCGACCTCGACCTCGGGACGCACCTCGCGCGAACCTCATGGCTGCGCGAGGGCCTCACGCCCTCGCAGGTCGGCGAGCGGCTGCAGCGGCGGTGGCCGCTCGGCGTCCGGCTCATCCCCGCGACCGACACGGAGGTCGACACCTGGGTGCGGATCGACCCTGCACACCCCGACGCGGCCGGCCGGAGCGAACTGCACTTCCAGGAGTGGTGGACGCGGCACCGCGCGTCGATCCCCGCGCTCGGCTTCGTGCAGCGCGACCTCGACCGCGCCCGCCCGGCGCCCGGCGTCGAGGCGGCGATCGCCGAGGCCGACGTGGTGCTGCTCGCGCCGTCGAACCCGGTGGTCTCGATCGGCACGATCCTCGCCGTCCCCGGCATGCGCGAGGCGCTCGCGGCGACGCCGGCGCCGGTCGTCGGGGTCTCGCCGATCATCGGCGGCCGCGTGGTGCGCGGCATGGCCGATGCGTGCCTGTCGGCCATCGGGGTCGAGACGGATGCCGCGGCGGTCGCGCGGCACTACGGCGCGCGCCGTCCGGAGGGCGGGCTGCTCGACGGATGGCTCGTCGACGAGACCGACGCGGCCGCCGTCGCGGGGCTCGAGGCGGCCGGGATCGCCGCGGCGTCCGTCCCGCTCTGGATGCACGATCTCGAGACCTCGGCCGCGCTCGCGGGCGAGGCCATCGACCTCGGGCTCAGGTCGTCGGCGACGCGATGACCGGCACCGCCGGCTCGCGAGCCGCGTCGTCCGGTGCGACCGAGCGCCCTCTCGCACGTCCGATCGCGCGCCGCGACACGGCCCACTGCAGGCCGTAGCCGATCACGAAGACCAGCAGCGTGAAGATCAGCGCCATCGCCGCGCCCTGGTCGGGCGCGTACAGCTGCGCCGATCGCGGGTTGATCATCGCGTACATGTAGACCGAGAGCGGCCGGGTCTCCGGCGTGGCGAGGAAGGCCGGCAGGGTGAACTCGTTGGTGCCCAGGATGAACACCTGGATCCAGACGGCGAAGACCGTCGGCATCAGCAGGGGCACGACGATCCGGCGGAATCCCTCCATCTGGCTGGCTCCGCTGACCTGTGCCGCCTCCTCCAGCTCCCGCCGGATCTGCAACGTCGCGCTGTACCCCGACCGGTAGGCGATCGACACCCGGTACGAGTAGGCGATGATCAGGGCGAAGAGGGTCCCCGCCAGCGGGATGACCGGATTGATCACCATGAAGGTCAGGAACATCGCGAAGCCCGCGATCACGGTCGGGATGGCCACGGACGACGAGGCGAAGAGGTCCATGCCCCTGGTCCACGCGGTCGAGCGGCTGCGGGCGATGCCGTAGGCGAGCACCGTCGCCGCCACGCTCGCGATGGTCGCGCTGCCGCCGGCGATGACCAGCGTGCGCCCGAGGGACGCCCAGAACTCGCCGTCGCCGAGGACCTCGCCGAAGGCGGTGAAGTGCGTCTGCTCGACCAGTGCCGAGAAGGAGAACGCGATCGGATAGGGCGTGATGGCCGCCCAGAGCAGGGCGAAGAGCGGCAGGATCGCCGTGAGGAGGATGAACACGACGATCGCGGCGAGGGCGGGGATCCGCCAGGCCCCGAGCCTCATCGTGGTCGGGCGGAACCCCTTGCCCGAGACGGACGCCCGTCGCTCGGCGTCGCGGGTCGCGCGGAGGTAGACCACGAACGCGATCGTCGTGATGACGAGGAAGACGCACCCCCACGCGGCGGCCAGGCCGTACTGCGGCAGTTCGCCCGCGTCGGCGCTGATGAGCGTCCAGAGCTTGAGGGCGAAGATCGACTGGCCGGACTGCTGTCCGAAGAGGAGCGGGATCTCCAGGCTCCCGAGTCCGAGGATGAAGGTGAGCACGGTCACGCCGAGCAGGCCCGGCCACAGCATCGGGAGCGTGACGCGTCGGAGGGTCTTGGGCCAGGACGCCCCGGAGACCCGGGCGGACTCCTCGAGCGATCCGTCCATGTTCGTGAGGATCGGCACGATCATCAGGTACGGGAAGGTCACGTTCGTGAGCGACTGGATCACGATCATGGTCGAGAAGGCGTACGGGTCGACGGTGACGCCCTCGAAGCCCGGCGCGGCGTGCAGGAGCTGGTTGAGGACTCCCGACTGCGGCGAGAGCATCAGCAGGTAGGCCTGCGCCTTGACGATGGGCGGGATGATGAACGGCACGATCACGAGCACCGAGATCACCCGCCGGAACGGGGCGTCGGTGCGCACCGTCACCCAGGCGAGCCCGAACGCGATCAGGAGCGAGAGCACCGTCGAGCCGCCCACGAACGCCGCCGTCGAGCCGAGGACCGCCCAGAAGTCCTCGCGGAGCTCCCACAGGGTCGCGAAGTTGTCGACCGACCACCTCGCGGACGAGACGCCGAACGGCAGGAACGGACCACGGAAGGCCGTGATGACCTGCACCACCAGCGGAATCGCGAGGAGGAGGACGATCACCGTCCCGGCGATGACCGTCGCGACCTTCATCGCCGTCGGCCGGGTGCGCTCGGCCTGCGTGGTCCGCCCTGCCCGGAACATCCGCTAGCCGTTCAGCGCGTCGTCGGCGGCGGTGATCATGGCGATCCAGTCGTCGCGGGTCTCGACCGTCTCGGTGGCCGATCCGTTCTCGAGGCCCTGGAGCAGCGCATCCGCGTTGGTCTTCATGAGGCCGGTGGCCTGCTCGAAGACGGAGGACGGCAGACCCGCGTACGGGACCTGGGTCGTCGAGAACCGCTCGTCGGTCATCCGGAGCTTCAGCCATTCGGGGTCGAAGGCGTTCCAGAGCGACCAGAGCATGGCGCCGGAGGGGTTCTCCGCGTCGGAGTTCACGCCCGAGAACTGCGCGAAGACCCCGGAGTGCTCGAAGGGCGCGACCGCCAGGCTCGGGTTCGGGTTGTACAGCGTCTGGTTGAGGGCGACGGGGACGTCGCCGCTGGACAGCGGCGAGTTCTGGTCCTCGAGCACGACGAGGTTCCCCGAGGACTTCAGCTCGCCGATGAGGTCGACCATGGCGTCCTCGCCTTCCGCCATGCCGTAGCCGGAGAAGACGATCGGGTTGTAGTTCGCGATCGAGACCTTGCCTCGGTACGCCGGGTCGAGCAGTCCGTCGAGCGTCGAGGGCACCTCGATCGCGTCGCGGTTGTACTGCATGAGCGAGCCGTTGATGCTGTCGGGCAGCATCCCGGGGGCGCCAACCGTGAGGAATTCCTCCGGAACGCCGAAGTCGGTCCAGTCGACGTCGGCCCAGAACCCCTCGTCGGTCATCGCGGCCGCCGAGACGAGGGATCCGGACAGGATGTCGCTGTTGCGCGAACCGGTCGCCTTGGCGGAGATGACCGCCGAGGACAGGTTGTAGGTGAGGCCGCGCGTCTCGATCGTGAGGTCGGGGTAGCGCTCGTTGAACTGGGCGATGACCTCGGGAGCGAGTTCGTACCAGTCCCAGATCACGAGCCGGCCGCCGTCGGTCTCCTTCGCCGTCTCGTAGAGCGCGTCCATCTGGCGGTCGATCTCGGGCCAGAAGTCCTCGTAGAAGTTCTCGCAGCGGGTGATGGCGCCGAGTTCGACGGCATCGCAGGCGGCGCCCTGCGCGGCGTCGCCGTCGGGGTCGATCGCGTCCGGCACCGCCGCCTGCGTCGAGCTGCATGAGGCGAGCAGCAGGATCCCTGCTGCCGGGAGGGCGATGGGCACTGCGCGTAGTGTGCGTGCGTTCATGATCCGGATGTCCTCTCTGACGTGGATCTGTCTCTTGTTGGGGTGGGTCACGCCGTCAGCACTCGGCACGCGCGGGGCGCGAGCTCGACGTGGATGGTGCTGCCGGGGCCGGGCGCGTTCATCGGGGCACCTCGTGCGATGAGGCGGCCGACCGCCGCGTCGCCGTTGAGGATGTCGACCTCGTACTCGACGATCTCGCCGAGGAACTCCGCCCGCACCACGCGGGCGGGCAGCACATTGGGTCGATCCGGTGCGACATCGTGCCACCGGACGCTCTCGGGCCGGAAGGTGATCGTGACGTCGGCTCCGATGCCCACGTTCTCGGGGCACGGGCTCGTCAGTCGGGCGCCGTACGCCTCGACGAGCGCGTCGCCGTCGGTGTCGCGACCGCGGACGACGGCCGGGATCATGTTGACCCGGCCGACGAAGTCGGCGACGAATCGGTCCGCCGGCTCGAAGTAGAGCTCGCGGGGCGTGGCCTCCTGCACGATGCGACCCTGGTTCATCACGGCGACGCGATCCGACATCGACAGCGCCTCCGACTGGTCGTGCGTGACGTAGAGCGCCGTGATGCCCAGGCGCTGCTGGAGGCTCCGCAGCTCGTTGCGCATCGTGTCGCGCAGCTTCGCGTCGAGGTTGCTGAGCGGTTCGTCCAGGAGCAGGAGCCGCGGGCGGTGGGCCAGTGCGCGGGCGAGCGCCAGGCGCTGCTGCTGCCCGCCCGAGAGCGCCGTCGCCGGGCGGTGGGCGAAGGCGTCGAGCTGGACGAGCTCGAGCGCCTCCATCGCGCGCTTCCGCGCCTCCTTCTTCGGCAGCCGCCCCGACGCCACCTGGAGGGGGAAGACGGCGTTGGCGAACACCGACATGTGCGGCCAGATGGCGTAGTTCTGGAACACCATGCCGACGTCCCGCTTGTCGGGCGAGAGGTGCCGGCTGCTGCTCGACAGCACCCGATCGTCGAGCGTGATGCGCCCGCCGTTGCTGGTCTCCAGGCCGGCGACGCAGCGCAGCGTGGTGGTCTTGCCACATCCCGAGGGGCCGAGGAGCGAGGTGAAGGTGCCCGGCTCGATGGTGAACGAGACGCCTTTCACGACCCCGACGCGGGCGCCGTCCAGCTCGTAGTGCTTCTCCAGCCCGTCGACCACGAGGCGACCGCCGCCGATGCGAGGGTCGACCTCGCCCGGGGGTTCGCCGTTCGCGGCGTCGGGTGCGGAGTCCTTCGGGGCCCGCGCGATCCGCCCGCTGTGCTGGTACGACGTCGTCATCGACGGCTCCTTCGGCATTCTCTGGATTCTGGATACATGAATGGATCGGCTGCGTAGCTCCGGACGTCCGGCACGCGCCTAGCTGCCCGGCGCGGCGCCAGCGGGTTCCGGGTCCGCCGCCCGGTCGCCCTCGGCCGCGTGCTCGCCCCACTCCACGGTCACCCGCGGCGAAGCGAAGCAGAGGACCACCACCGCGCAGGCGGCGAATGCCCCGACCGCGAGCCACAGCGACTGGGACATCGACGCGGCGAACCCCTCGGCGAGCGAAGCCGGAAGCCCGCCGCCCGACCCCTCACCGGCTCGCCGGGCCACGTCCGCGTCCACGCCCGGGAGCTCGACGTCGAGCCGGGCGCTCATGAGCGCGGCGATCGCCGCCGAGCCGAGCACGGAGCCGAGCTGCCGAGTCGTCGTGTACACGCCGGATCCGATCCCCGCGCGGGCCGGAGGCAGGTTGCGCGTCGCCGTCGACGCGAGCGGGGCGAAGACGCCCGACATGCCGAGCCCGAGGAGCGCCGACGGCAGCAGCAGCATCCAGAGCGCGACGTCCGGGGACATCAGCGCGACGTAGCAGCCGAGGGCGGATGCCACGGTGGACAGCCCGGCGAACGCGATCCACTTGGGGTTCACGCGATCGCCGAGCCGCCCCACGAGTGGCGCCAGGACGCCCGAGACCACCGCCATGGGGACCAGCATGAGCGCGCCCTCGGTCGGAGTCATGCCGCGCCCGACCTGGAAGTAGAACGCGAGCGGCAGCGGCATCGCCACGACGCCGACGCCGACCAGCGCGATCGCGAGATTGGAGAGGGCGAAGTTGCGGTCGCGGAACAGCGCGAGCGGCAGGAGCGGCTCGACCGGGTTGAACGCCTGCCAGGCCACGAAGGCCGCGAGCACCGCGACACCCGTCCCGATCACGCCCCACACCGTGATCGGGCCGACGACGGTGCCCCACTCGTACGTCGCGCCCTCCTGGATGCCGAACACGAGCAGGAACATGCCGATCGCGCTGAGCACGACCCCCAGCCAGTCCAGGCGGTGAACGTGCCGTTCGAGGCGCGGGACGAATCGCCAGGCGAGCAGGAACGCCGCGATGCCGAACGGCACGTTCACCAGGAAGACCCACTGCCACCCGAACGCGTCGACCAGGAGTCCGCCGAGGATCGGGCCGACCAGCATGGCCACGCCCGCGACGGCGCCCCAGAGTCCCATGGCCGCGCCGCGGTGCTGCGGCGGGAAGATGCGCGTGATGACGGCCATGGTCTGGGGGGTCATGAGCGCGGCACCGAGCCCTTGGACCGCGCGGGCCGCGATGAGCACGCCGATGTCGTCGGCGAACCCGCACCAGAGGGAGGCGAGCGTGAAGACGACCAGTCCGGCCAGGTAGACGCGCCGCGGCCCGAACCGATCGCCGAGACGGCCGGTGATCAGCAGCGGCACGGCGTACGCGAGGAGGTAGGCGCTGGTCACCCAGATCACCGCCGTCAGGTCGGTGCCGAGGTCGCGCAGGATCGCCGGGTTGGCGATGGTGACGATCGTGGTGTCGACGAGGATCATGAAGAACCCCATGACGAGCGCCCACAGGGCGGGCCACGGCGTGGTGATCCGGTTCATTCGCGGGCCTTCCGGGCTCGGGATGTCGCTCAGTCCGCGACCGGGAGCCCGACGAGCGGCTCGCCGAGGAGGGGCGTCGAGACCGCGTAGATGCCGTGATTGGCGAACACCCAGATCAGGTTCCGGTCCCACTCGACGAAGATGCCGTGGACGGGGGCGGCGAGGTCGTCGTCGTCCTTGAGTCCCATCGGCGGCACGAAGTAGGCGCCCACCTTCGGATCCTCCGGGTCGCGCACGTCGAAGACCTGGAGACCCGCGGCGTAGAACGCATACGGGATGACCCCGCCGTGCGGCGTGCCGGTGTTGATGAAGTACCCCGATCGCTTGGGCCCGAACGACCCGCGTCGCTGCGCCCAGTCCGTGAACGGCGCCTCGGCGGGCGGGAGCGGTCGGGGCAGCGTCCGCACCACTCTCGGCTGCGTCGGGTCGCTCACGTCGACCTGGTAGATCTCCTTCGCGGGCTCGTAGCAGTCGGTGTTCATCGGGTACCCCGAGACGTAGACGTACCCGGTCTCCTCGACCTGCGTGGTGTCGACGTTGTCGCCCTCCGTCCCGGCCACGCTCACCGGCAGGTCGCACCATCCGACATGGTGGATGTTCGCCGGGTCGGACACGTCGAGGACGAAGAAGCCCTGCCCGCCCTGCGCGGCGTAGCCGTAGCGCCATCCGGACTCCACCGAACGCGGCATGAAGATGCCCATGCGCGAGCCGAACCACGACGTCTTGTTGTTCCACCGCGCGTTCCCCGCGAGGTAGGGCGAGTCCGCTTCCTCGCCGACGCGGGTGCCGGGCACCCACCACGTCGACAGGTGCACCGGTCGGGCGGGGTCCGAGACGTCGTAGGCGGCGTGACCGGCGGCCCAGAGCGTGGTGCGGTACGGCTGATTGGTGAACGTGTTGTCGGGCGCGGTCGCGACGAACAGGTAGCGGTCGCCGTAGTAGACGGGCAGGTCGAGGACGCCGTTGCCCTCCTGGATCTCGTCCGGGCCGTGGTTCGGATCGGTCGAGACCTCGGTGAGCAGCGTCCAGTCGCGCGGCGTCGGACCGTTCACCTCGAACACCCGGAACCCGCGCAGCCCCTCCCACCCGAGCAGCTGGCCCTCGACGGTCGGGTCGGTCCACTTGTTGGCGACGCGACCCTGCAGGAAGTAGCGCGGGGTCTCGTTGGCCTGGATGGCGATGTGCTTCCCGAGCCTCTCGTTCCACTGGATCGTCACGGCACCGAAGCTCGGGCCGCTCCAGGGCAGCGTCTCCTCGTCGACCACGACGAGGTCGCGCGGGTCGGTGATGTCGTACACGTTCCACCGGTTCCCGCCGCCGTAGTGGAGCATGTAGCGCCGGCCGTCCCAGTCGTAGACCGCCTGCCAGGTGTGGCTCGTGTTCACGACGATGGGGTAGAATGCCTCGGCCGTCGCGTTCAGGCTGTAGGTCGCCGGGTCGCGGTACGGGAGCTGTCCGGGCCAGTCGACGAACACGTCGCGCGGCACCGACGGCGTGGACTCCGGCGGCAGGAACGTCCCGTCGGGCTGCATGCCCCAGCTCCCGGGCTCGGGGTCGGCCGGTTCGCCGTCGACGCGCTCGAAGTCCTCGGGGTCGTACTTCTTCGCGTCGGGAACGTACGGGGAGCCGGCCATTTCGCCTCCAGGATCGGCAGGGGTGAGATCTGGGATCGGCGACCACCCCGCGGGGCGTCGTCCCTCTCAGCGTCACGAGACCGATCGATGCTGTCCAATATCTATCCGGCTCCGAGCCATGACCGGATGGGCATATCAGGTTGAGGAGCGCGCCTCGGTCCTCGCGTACTCGCGCTCGAGCTCCGCGAGCCGCTCGCCCTCCGCCCGCAGGTGCGCGAGCAGCGCGGCGGCGGCAGGGGACGGCGCGCGGTCCTTCGGCACGGTGACCCCGACGGACCGCCGGATCGAGCTCAGCGGCGTGGGCAGGATGCGCAGGTCCCGGTCGTCGACGGCGATGAACATGGGCAGGGCGGCGATGACGTCGGTCGAGACGAGGAGGTTGCGCAGCGTGAGCATTGAGGTGCACTCGACCCGGTCCGCCGGCAACGGGAGGCCCTCGTGGAAGAAGACCGCCTCGAGCTCGGCGCGCAGGGCCGTCTGCGCCACGGGGAAGATCCACGGGTAGGCGATCAGGGAGGCGAGCGATGCCGCGCGCGTCCCGCCGATGACCGGATGGCCCGCCCGGGCCACGAGGCGGATCGGCTCCTGGTGCAGGCGCTCCTGCTCGAGGCGCGCCGGGACGGTGGGTGAGAGCCTGCCGACCGTGAAGTCCAGGTCGCCGGCGAGGAGCCACTGCTGGAGCGCGTCCGGCGTCCCCTCCCGCACGACCACGGTCAGCCGCGGGTGCTCGGCCTTCAGCGCGGCGATCGCGCGCGGCAGCAGCAGGTTCGACCCAGCCAGGTGCGTCCCGACCGTGACGGTCCCGAGCTGGCCGGACTGCATCAGCCGCACCTCCTCGCCCGCGGCCCGGAGCTCGGCGAGCACCGATCGGGCCCGCTCGATGAACGACCGGCCGTAGGGCGTCGGCGCGACCCCGCGCGGCATCCGCTCGAACAGCGGCACGCCGAGCACGTCCTCGACCTCGCGCAGGCCGCGGGTCACGACGGGCTGGGTGATGTGCAGCGACTCCGCCGCGCGCACCAGGGTGCCCTCGTCGGCGATGGCGGTGACGAGGATGAGATGCCGGATCTTGAGCCGGCCGTCCAGGAGGCGATCGATGGCCATGCCGCGAACTATAGCCACAGGGGCATGGCACTGCATCAAGTGGGCATTTGTCCGGCATCGTTCGGCCTTCCTAGCCTGAGGCCATGCCCAGCCAGACCACGAGCGCGACCGCGACGAGCGCCGGCACGATCCACGGCCGGCCGCCACGGAGGACGCGCGCGACCCGCACGATCCGCAACCTGATCGGCGGTGCGGCCGTCGACGGCATCCGCACGTTCGACAAGGTCGACCCGGTCGACGGCACGCTCATCGCCCGCGTGCACGAGGCCGGCCCCGAACAGGTCGACCTCGCCGTCGCCGCGGCCCGCGCCGCCTTCGAGGGCCCGTGGGGGCGCATGGGCGTCGCCGAGCGCGCCCGCCTGCTGCGCCGGATCGCCGACGCGGTCGAGCGGCATGCCGAGGAGCTCGTCGCGGCGGAGGTCGGCGACACCGGCAAGCCGGAGACGCTCGCCCGCGACCTCGACGTCGCCCGCGCCGCCGCGAACTTCCGCTCCTTCGCCGACACGATCGCCGCCGCCGGACTGGACTCCTACCTGACCGAGCTGCCCGACGGCCGCAACGCGCTCAACTACGCGGTGCGCAAACCGCTCGGCGTGGTCGCCGTGATCGTGCCGTGGAACCTGCCGCTCCTGCTGCTCACGTGGAAGCTCGCGCCGGCGCTCGCGGCGGGCAACACCGTGATCGTGAAGCCCTCCGAGGAGACGCCGTCATCGGCGGCACTGCTCGCCGAGATCCTCGCCGAGGCCGGGCTGCCCGATGGGGTCGTGAACGTCGTGCACGGGTTCGGCGTGGGCTCCGCGGGCGAGGCTCTGACGCGGCATCCGGGCATCGACGGCGTCACCTTCACCGGCGAGACGGCCACCGGCTCGGCCATCATGCGGGCCGTCTCGCCCCGGGTGCGGCCCGTCTCCTTCGAGCTCGGAGGCAAGAACGCCGCCGTGGTGTTCGCCGACGCCGACCTCGAGCTCGCCGTCGCCGGGCTCGCCCGTTCCACGTTCCTCAACACCGGCCAGGTCTGCCTCTGCACCGAGCGGATCTACATCGAGCGCACCGTGTTCGACGACGTGGCCTCGGCGCTCGCCGACCACGCCCGGCGCCTCCGCCTCGGCCGTCCCCAGGATGCCGCGACGACCACCGGCCCGCTCATCTCGCAGGCGCACCGCCAGAAGGTCCACTCCTACCTCGACCTGGCACTCGAGGAGGGGGCCACCGTGCTCGCGGGCGGCGGCATCCCGAGCCTCGGCGGCGATCTCGACGGCGGATCCTGGATCGAGCCGACGCTGTGGACCGGACTGGACAACTCGCACCGCACGGTGCGCGAGGAGATCTTCGGCCCGGTCGCGGCCCTGATCCCGTTCGACACCGAGGAGGAGGCCATCGCGATGGCGAACGACACCGACTACGGCCTCGCCGCCGTGACCTGGACCTCCGACCTCACGCGCGGTCACCGCGTCGCGCAGCGCATGCGGGTCGGCATGTCATGGGTGAACACGTGGTACCTCCGCGACCTGCGGAGCCCGTTCGGCGGCGTCGGGCTGTCGGGCATCGGCCGCGAGGGCGGCCGCCACTCGCTCGAGTTCTACACCGAGCCGACGAACGTGTGCGTGCAGCTGTGAGCGCCGAGCGGATGGCACGGCTCGACCCGGTGCACGCCGCCGAGGCACGACTGCGCGCGGCCTCGTGCGTGCACGTCGCGTGCGCGCCCGTGCGCGACCTGATCGCGGAGGACGACCAGGACGCCGCCTACGCGGTGCAGGCGCTCGGCATCGCGCGGCGCATCGCGGAGGGTCGGCGGGTCGTGGGCCGCAAGATCGGCCTCACCTCGGCCGCGGTGCAGGCGCAGTTCGGCGTGCACACCCCCGACTACGGCGTCCTGCTCGACGACATGGTCGTGGCCGACCGCGAACCGCTGCCGCTCGACCGCTTCCTCCAGCCGCGGGTCGAGGCCGAGGTCGCCTTCGTGCTGGGCCGCGACCTCGACTCCCCCACGACGCACGTCGCCGACGTCCTCCGCGCCACGGCGTTCGTCCTGCCGGCGATCGAGGTGGTCGACTCGCGGATCGCCGCCTGGGACATCCGCATCGCCGACACGATCGCGGACAACGCCTCGAGCGGGGCCGTCGTGCTCGGCACGACCCCGCGCGGAGTGGACGGGCTCGACCTCGCCGCGGTCGGCATGCGCCTCGATCGCGACGGTGAACCGGTCTCGACGGGCTCGGGCGCCGCGTGCCTCGGCAGCCCCGTCACGGCGGTCGCATGGCTCGCCAGAGCGGTCGCGCGACACGGGCGGCCGCTGCGGGCGGGCGAGATCGTGCTCTCCGGCGCGCTCGGCCCGATGGTCGCCGCCGAGGCGGGCGTCTACCACGCGCGGCTCGAGGGCCTCGGCGAGGTGCGCGCCGATCTCGTGGCGTCGGCCGAGCCGGCCCTGGCGCTCGGCGGTGCGGCATGAGCGCCGGCGTGGCCGTCATCGGCTCGGGCAACATCGGCACCGACCTCATGATCAAGGTGATGCGGCTCTCGGAGACGCTCCACGTCGCCGCGATGGCCGGCATCGATCCCGGCTCGGACGGCCTCGCGAGGGCGCGGCGGCTCGGGGTCGCGACGACGCACGAGGGCGTCGACGGCCTCGTGCGGATGCCGGAGTTCGCCGACGTCGAGCTCGTGTTCGACGCGACCTCCGCCGGGGCGCACCTGCGCAACGACCGCGTGGTCCGGGAGCATGGCCGGATCATGGTCGACCTCACCCCGGCCGCGATCGGACCGTACGTCGTCCCGGTCGTCAACCTCGATGCGCACCTCGGTGCGACCAACGTCAACCTGGTCACCTGCGGCGGCCAGGCCACCGTGCCGGTGGTCGCCGCCGTCTCGCGGGTGGCGCGCGTCGCGTACGCCGAGATCGTCGCGTCGATCGCGTCGCGCTCCGCCGGTCCCGGCACGCGTGCGAACATCGACGAGTTCACGCAGACCACCGCCCGGGCCATCGAGGCGATCGGCGGCGCCGAACGCGGGAAGGCGATCATCGTCCTGAATCCCGCCGAGCCGCCGCTCGTCATGCGCGACACCGTGTTCTGCCTCGTCGAGCACGATCCCGGCGGCACGCTCGACGAGGCCGCGGTGCGACGCTCGGTCGCCGACACGGTCGCCGAGGTGCACGACTACGTCGGCGGCTACCGGCTCAAGCAGGAGGTGCAGTTCGATGCGGTCGAGGAGGCGTACGTGCCGGCGCTCGGCCGGCCGTTCCGCGGCACGAGGGTCACGGTCCTGCTCGAGGTCGCCGGAGCCGGCCACTACCTGCCCGAGTACGCGGGCAACCTCGACATCATGACGTCGGCGGCCCTGCGCACCGCGGAGCGGCTCGTCGCCGCCCGCATCGCGGCCGACCGATCGGAGGTGGTCGCATGACGGCGACGGCGCCTCGCGTCTACGTGCAGGACGTGACCCTCCGCGACGGCATGCACGCCGTCGGCCACCGCTACTCGCTCGAGGAGGTCCGCGCGATCGCGTCGGCCCTCGAGGCCGCGGGTGTCGACGCGATCGAGGTCGCCCACGGCGACGGGCTCGGCGGGTCGAGCGTGGCCTACGGGCACGGGGCGCACACCGACGAACGGTGGATCGAGGCCGCCGCCTCGGTGCTCGAGCGCGCCCGGCTCACGACCCTGATCCTCCCGGGCATCGGCACGATCGACGACCTCGAGCGAGCACGCGACCTCGGCGTGCGGAGCGTGCGCGTCGCGACCCACTGCACCGAGGCCGACGTCGCCGCACAGCACATCGGCTGGGCGCGCGAGCACGGCATGGACGTCTCGGGTTTCCTGATGATGAGCCACTTGAACGACCCGGCCGGCCTGGCCGGGCAGGCCAAGCTCATGGAGTCGTACGGCGCGCACTGCGTGTACGTCACCGATTCGGGGGGCCGCCTCACCATGCGCGACGTGGCCGAGCGCATCGATGCGTACCGCCAGGTGCTCGGGCCCGCGACCGAGATCGGCATCCACGCCCACGAGAACCTCTCGCTCAGCGTCGCGAACAGCGTCACCGCGGTCGAGCACGGCGCGGACCGCGTGGACGCCTCGCTCGCGGGCCAGGGCGCGGGCGCGGGCAACTGCCCGATCGAGGCCTTCGTCGCGGTCGCCGACCTGCTCGGCTGGCAGCACGGCTGCGACCTCTTCGCCCTGCAGGACGCGGCCGAGGAACTCGTGCGGCCGCTGCAGCGCCGGCCCGTCCGCGTCGACCGCGAGACCCTGACGCTCGGATACGCGGGGGTCTACTCGAGCTTCCTGCTCCACGCCGAGCGCGCCGCCGAGCGCCACGGGCTCGACGCCCGCGACATCCTGGTCGAACTCGGACGCCGGCGGATGGTGGGTGGCCAGGAGGACATGATCGTCGACGTCGCGCTCGACCTGGTGGCGGCCCGACGAGCGACCAGCAGTGCGGAGGGGGCGGCATGAGCGCGGAACAGGGCACGCACACGCACCACGACGACCGGGCCACGGTGGCCCGCCACGCCGTCGCGGCCGACGCCGCCGCGCTCGACCAGGCGCAGCGCACCGCCTCGCCGATCGCCGGCCGTGCGGCTGGCGCACCGAGCGGGCTGGACGCCGCGTACGCGACCCAGCACGCGCTCATCGCGCGTCGCACCGACCGCGGCGAGCGCGTCGTCGGCGTGAAGCTGGGCTTCACGAGCCGGGCGAAGGCGGAGCAGATGGGCGTGGCCGACGTCATCCTCGGCACGCTCACCGATGCGATGGGCGTCGACGACCACGGCCGCTACGACCCCCGGACGGCCATCCACCCGCGCGTCGAGCCCGAGGTCGCGTACCTGCTCGGCCCCGGCGTCGAGGACGAACTCGCGGAGCCCGACCCGTCCGCCTCGATCGCGGCGGTCGCGCCAGCGCTCGAGGTCATCGACTCCCGGTACCGCGACTTCCGCTTCAGCCTCGACGACGTCGTCGCCGACAACGCCTCGGCCGCCGCCTTCGCGATCGGGCCGTGGCGCCGCCCCGCGGACACCGGCCCGATGGACAACCGGGCGGTGTCGCTCGAGTTCGACGGCCGGCTCGTCCAGGCCGGCTCCACGGCCGCGATCCTCGGCGACCCGGGCCGGGCGATCGCCGCGGCACGGCGGCTCGCGGGGCGCCACGGCTTCGCGCTGCGCGCGGGCATGATCCTGCTCGCGGGCGCGGCGACCGCCGCGGTCCCCCTGCCCGCCACCGGCGTGGTCGGCGCGGAGATCGCCGGCCTCGGCCGGGTCTCGCTGCGCGTCGGCGACGGCGCCCGGACGGAGGCACGATGACCGAACGACGATCGATCCTCGTGGCCGGCAAGGCCGCGCCCCGCGGCCGGTTCCCGCACGCCAGGGTCGCCGGCGACCTCGTCTTCGTGTCGGGCACGTCGAGTCGCCGCCCCGACCACACCATCGCGGGCGCCGACGCCGACGAGTTCGGCGCGACCCGGCTCGACATCGCCGTGCAGACGCGCGCGGTCATCGAGAACCTGCGCGAGATCCTCGCCGAGGCCGGATGCCGCCTCGAGGACCTCGTGCAGGCGACGAGCTACCTCGTCGACATGAACGACTTCGCCGGGTACAACGCCGTCTGGGCGGAGTACTTCGACGAGTCCGGCCCGGCGCGGACCACCGTGGCCGTGCACGCCCTGCCGCACCCGCACCTGCGCATCGAGATCCAGGCGATCGCGAGGCGCACCGAACCGACCGCCATCGAACTCCAGGAGGAGAAATGAGCACCCTGCCCCCCGTCATCGACTTCGCCGCGTGGATCGCGGAGAACGAGCACCTGCTCAAGCCGCCCGTGAACAACAAGCAGGCCTGGCAGCCCATGGGCGACTTCATCGTCCAGGTCGTCGGCGGCCCCAACCAGCGCACCGACTACCACTTCGATCCCTACGAGGAGTGGTTCTACCAGTACCGCGGCGACATGCACGTGAACGTGATGACCGAGGACGGCCCGCAGCGCATCGACATCCGCGAGGGCGAGATGTGGCTGCTGCCCGGCAACGTCTACCACTCCCCCCAGCGTCCGGAGGCCGGCTCGATCGGCATCGTCATCGAGCGGATCCGCGAGGAGGGCACGCTCGAGAAGTTCGCGTGGTTCTGCCCGAACTGCGACACGAAGGTGCACGAGGTCGAACTGCAGGTCCGCGACATCGTCGAGGACCTGCCGCCCGTGTTCCGCGACTTCTACGAGAGCGAGGAGGGCCGCACCTGCCCGAACTGCGGCACGGTCCACCCCGGCAAGGGCTGACGCGGGTGGGCACGATCGACGTCCACACGCATTACGTGCCGAGCGCTTGGCCCGACCTCTCCACGCGGGCCGGGCCGGGCACGTGGCCGTCGTTGCGGGTCGACTCCGAGCGCGAGGCGATGATCATGCTCGGCGACGCCGAGTTCCGTCGCATCGGCGCCGACTGCTGGGATGCCGCGGCGCGCGTCGCCGACATGGACGCCGAGGGGGTCGAGCTCCAGGTCGTCTCCCCCACGCCGGTCTTCTTCGCCTACGACAAGTCGGGCGACGAAGCCGCGAAGGTCGCGCGAATCTTCAACGACCTCGCGCTGGAGATCTGCGAACCGGCGCGCGATCGCCTGCTCCCGTTCGCGCAGGTGCCGCTCCAGGATCCGGATGCCGCCTGCGCCGAGGTCGACCGGGCCGTGGCATCCGGGCATGTCGGCGTCGAGATCGGCAATCACGTCGGCGACCGCGACCTCGACCACGAGGGCATCGTGACCTTCCTCCAGCATTGCGCCGGTCGCGGGATCCCCGTGTTCGTGCACCCCTGGGACATGGCCGGCTCCCCGCGGCTGGATCGGTGGATGGCGCGCTGGCTGACCGGCATGCCGGCCGAGACGCACCTCTCGATCATCGCGATGGTGCTCGGCGGCGTCTTCGACCGCGTGCCCGACTCGTTGCGGATCGCCTTCGCCCACGGCGGGGGCTCGTTCGCGTTCTGGCTGGGCCGGTTCGAGAACGCCTGGCATCGTCGACCCGACCTCATCGGCGTGAGCGAGCGGCCGCCATCCGAGTACCTCGACCGCTTCAGCGTCGACTCCGTCGTCTTCGATCCGGCCGCCCTCCGGCTGCTCGTCGAGACGCTGGGCGCCGACCGTGTGATGGTCGGCAGCGACTACCCCTACCCGCTCGGCGAGCGCCCCGTCGGCGCGGTGGTCGACCGGGCCGACTTCCTCTCCGATGCCGACCGGGCCGCGATCCGGCACGGCAACGCACGCCGCTTCCTGGGCGTGTGAGACCCCACGAAGGCAGGACCCCATGAACACGCCGACCTCGGTCGCCCACTCGCTCGACCGCGCCACGTGCACCGCCCTCGATGCGGCGGATGCGCTCGCCCCGTTCCGGGACCGCTTCGTCCTGCCCGCGGGCGTGGTCTACCTCGACGGGAACTCGCTGGGGGCGCTCCCCGGGCACACGGCCGCGCACGTCCAGCGCGTCATCACCGAGGAGTGGGGCACCGGGCTGATCCGCAGCTGGAACGACGCCGGATGGTTCGCCAAGCCCGTCGCGCTCGGCGACCGCATCGCCCCCCTGATCGGCGCCGCACCCGGCGAGGTGGTGCTCGGCGACTCGACATCGGCGAGCCTGTTCCAGGCGGCCGTCGCGGCCGTGCGGATGCGCCCGGGGCGACGCGTCGTCGTCTCGGAGCGGGGAAGCTTCCCGACCGACCTCTACATGCTCGAGGCCGTGCAGGAGCTCCTCGGCGGCGACGAGCCGCTCGAGCGCCGCTTGATCCACGACGAGGGGCCAAGCCTCGAGGACGTGCTCGGCGACGACGTCGCCGTGGTCGTGCTCACGCACGTCGACTACCGCACGGGCCGCATGCGCGACCTCGCCGAGGTGACCCGGCAGGTGCAGGCGTCGGGGGCGCTGATGCTGTGGGACCTCTGCCACAGCGCGGGCGCAGTGCCGGTCGACCTGAACGGCGCCGGCGCCGACCTCGCGATCGGCTGCACGTACAAGTACCTCAACGGCGGCCCCGGGGCACCCTCGTTCATCTGGGTCGCCGAGCGTCACCAGTCCGCCGCCAAACCGGCACTCACCGGATGGCACGGCCACGCGCGCCCGTTCGACTTCGAGTTCGGCTACGCGCCCGCCGACGGCATCACCCGATTCCGCGTGGGCACCCCGCAGCTGCTGTCGATGGCGGCGCTCGAGGCGAGCCTCGAGATCTGGGAGGAGGTCGACCTCGAGGCGGTCCGCGAGAAGAGCCTGCGGCTGACCGAGCTGTTCATCTCGCTGGTGGACGCCCGACTCGCCCCGTGGGGCGTCGAGGTCGTCACCCCTCGCCAGTCGGCGCTGCGCGGCAGCCAGGTCGCCCTGCGCGTCGAGGACGGCTTCGCCGTGATGCAGGCGCTCATCGAGCGCGGCGTCATCGGCGACTTCCGCGCGCCCGACCTCATGCGCTTCGGCTTCGCCCCGCTCTACGTCTCGCACGCCGACGTGTGGGACGCGGTCGCGGCCCTCGAGGAGATCCTCTCGACGGAGGTGTGGCGGGAGCCGCGATTCGCCCGGAGGGGCGCGGTCACCTGACCCGGCCCGGCCACCCCATGACGAGGGGCCGCGTGCGTCGCACGCGGCCCCTCGTCATGGGTCACGGGATGTAGTCGACGTGCCCGTGGGGCGCGACATCCGCCCGGTAGCGCTCGACGAGGTCCCGCCAGCCGAAGCCGTCGCCGAACTCGTGCGTGTGCGCGGCCTCGATGAAATGCCACAGCAGGTACGGGTGCGCGCCGAGCGCGTACAGCGCCTCGTGGTCGATCGTCGCGAACGCGGCGCGCTCGGCCTCGGTCAGCGACCGGTCGTCGGTCGGCCGGTGGGGTCCGCCGGCGCCGGCCAGCCAGGCGTCGACGAACGCGGCCGGGTCGGCGACGTACCGGGCCACGTCGGCGTCGCTCATCTCGACCGCCCGCATGAACTTGTCGATCATGTACTTGCTCACGCCGGATCCCTCCACATGAAGAACGGGCTCGAGGCGAACCGCGACTCGGTCGCCTCGGCCAGGTCGGCGGGGCGCCCGCCCATCGCGGCGAGCGCCGTGATCACGTTCACGTACTGGTAGGTGACGTTGCCGGCCGCCATGACACGGTCGAACCGGCATCCGGCGATCGCGCCCTCGAGGTCGCCGTCGCGCATCCACGCCACGGCCTCGGCGTCGAAGGCGGGGTCGGGCGAGCCGGCGAACTGCCTCGGCCCCCCGACATCCGTCGCCATGTGCCCGGAGGTGATGAGCGCGACGCGCGCGTCGGACTCCCAGCCGGCGATCGTCTCGCGCAGGTGCTCGCCCAGCACGGCGAAGCGGCGCGGCGAGGGCAGCGGCGGCAGGGTGGCGTTGGTGTGGATCGGCACGATGGGCAGGTCGAGCTCGGGCCGCAGGTACTGCAGCGGGATCACGAACCCGTGGTCGAGCCGCCACTCGTGGCTCACCGCGAAGTCGATCGCCTCGGGCAGCAGCTCGCGTCCGGCGATGCGCTCGGCGAGGTCCGGATGCCCCGTGAGTTCGACGTACTCCATGCCGAACGTGCGCACCTCGTTCTCGTAGGTGCCGTGGTAGTGCGCGGCCTTGCCGACGACGAACGCGGGCGCGTGGTCGAAGAAGAACTGGCGGATGTGGTCGGTGCCGACGACGACGAGCACGTCGACGCCGAGGTCGCGGATCGCGTCGCGGATGCGCGCGAAGTTGCCGGCGACGCCGGCGAGGTCGTCGGGCATCGGGTCGCGCATGGCGCGCCAGAGGAGCGGGTTGTGCGGCGTCGCGGCCGCGAGCACGAGCTTCGCCATGGTTCGCCTCCGCCTCAGATCCCGAAGAGCCCGCGGGCGTTGCCGAGCAGGATCTTCCGCCGGGACTCGTCCTCGAACGGCAGCCCGGCGAACTCGTCCATCCACCGGTCGGCGGTCATCACGGGCCAGTCGGAGCCGAACAGCACGCGGTCGGTGATGAGCGAGTCGGCGTAGCGCACGACCTCGGGCGGCAGGTACTTCGGCGCCCAGCCCGACAGGTCGAGGTACACGTTCGACTTGTGCCACACCATGGCGAGGTTCTCGAGGTGCCACGGCCAGGCGGGGTGCGCGCTGATGATCTTCAGCTCGGGGAACTCGGCGGCGACGTCGTCGAGGTACGGGATGGGACGGGCGTTCTCGAGGCGGTACCCGCCGCCGCCCGGCGTTCCCGCGCCGGCGCCCGGGAAGCCCGAGTGGAACATGACGACGAGCCCCAGCTCGGCGCAGGTCTCCCAGATCGGGAAGAACCGCCGGTCGTTGGCCAGGAACTTCTGCCGCGACGGGTTGAGCTCGCCCACCCCCTTGATGCCGTACTCGGCGTGCATGCGCCGGATCTCGGCGATCGCCGCCTCGCCCTTCCACGGGTCGATGCCGGCGAACGCGAGGAACACGTCGGGGTGGTCGGCCTGGGCCCGGCCGAGCAGGTCGTTGGGGGCGCCGGGGATGCCGGAGGTCGTCTCCGAGTCGGAGTTCACGATGACGGCCATCATGCGGCGGTCGCGGTACTGGTCGGCCTGCTCGGCGAACGACACCACCGGGCGCTCGCGGCCGAAGTGCTTCGCCATCTGCTGGTGGCGCGCGCCCATCGCGGCGAGGAACTCCTCGGTCTGCGGGTGGGTGTGCACGTCGATGGCGACGAGATCGTCCATGCGGTTCATGCGCGGCTCCGTTCGTCGGTGGTCGTCGAGGCGGTGGTCGTCGAGGCGACGGTGGTCGAGGCGGATGCCGCGGCCGCGGCGAGCACGTCGGCCTGTCCCTCGCCGAGCCGCGGCGCCGCGCGAAGGGCCGGTCGCCCGCTCGCGTGGAACACGGTGCTCGGCGCGGGCACGCGCAGTGGCGCGCCATCCGGGCCGGGGATCTCCTCGACGAGCGCCATCGAGGCGACCTGCGGATCGTCGAACAGGTCGGCGACCGTGTTGAGCGGCCCGTGCGGGATGTCGTGCGCCTCGAGCCGGTCGAGCCAGTGCTGCCGCGGCATCCGCCCGGTGATCGCCTTGAGCTCGGCGTCGAGCGCGTCGTAATTGCGCACGCGCGCCTCGCGCGTGGCGAAGCGGGGGTCGTCGGCGAGGTCGGGCCGCTCGAGCACGGCGAGCAGGCCCGTCCAGAACTTCTCGGGCACCGACATGTGGATGACGAACGCCCTGCCGTCGGCCCCGACGCACGCGTAGGCCTGCGCGCGGCGTGGGCGGGAGTCGGGCCCGGCGACCTGGCCGGTCTCGAGGTAGGTGGACGCGGCCTCGGTGAGGAAGTCGATCAGCGAGCCGACCATCGACACCTCGACGTGCTCGCCCTCGCCCCGCGCCTCGCGCGCGTGCAGCGCGGCGAGCACGGCCTGCGCCGCCGACATGCCCGAGAGCAGGTCCGAGAACGCCGGCCCGAGGGGTCGCAGCGTGTCGGCCGGCACGACCTGGCTGTACATCGCGCCGACCGCCGAGATGACGGTGTCGTACGCGGGCCGGGCGGCGTAGGGACCGGTCGGGCCGAACCCCGTGATCGAGCACGTGATGATCCGCGGGTTGAGGTCGTGCAGGGCCTCGGGCCCGAAGCCGAGCCGGGTGGCCACGCCCGGCCGGAAGTTCTCGATCAGCACGTCGGCGTCGCGCGCGAGCGCGTGCAGCGCGGCGATCCCGCCCTCGGTCTTGAGGTCGAGCGTGACGGCGCGCTTGCCGCGGTTGTACGCCGCGAACTGGGGGCTCATCGCGCCGTGGCCCTCCCACCGGCGCATCGGGTCGCCCTCGGGCGACTCGACCTTGACCACGTCGGCGCCGAGGTCGGCGAGCAGCTTGGCCGCGTAGGGGCCTGAGATGTACTGGCCGAGCTCGACGACGCGGATGCCCGCGAGCGGGCCGCCGCCTCGGGCGGGCGGGCCGGATGACTCGGTGCGGGGGCTCATCGGGTCTGCTCCTCTCGGTGCTCGTTCCTGAGGTCGTCGGGTCGGGTGTCGAGCACCGTCCAGCCCCGCTGCACGAGCACGAGGTGCAGCGGCACGGCCTTCGACACGAGCGCGGTGGTGGGGCATCGGCGGATCGCCTCGTGGAGCAGGCCCACCGCCTGCTGGGGGGAGGCGTCGTCGTCGATGCGCACCTCGACCACGAACCAGAGCGGATGGGCCGGCACCGCCTCGACGAGGTGCTCGCCCCGCAGGTCGAGGCACGTGCGCACCTCGGCCTCGAGCGAGCGCACCGCGATGTCCGCCGCCGACCAGGTCTTCGCCGTCCAGCCGAGCACGCAGAACGCGATCGAGCTGAGGAGGTAGCGCATCGGGCTCGGCGCGGAGTCGTGGCCGCCGCGCTCGGCGGACTCGTCGGAGCGGAAGGCGTAGCGCGTGCCGTACTGCTCGAACTCCGACACGGAGGCGACGTCGCCCTCGAGTCGCGCGGCGACCCAGGGGCGCATGCGAGCGGATGCCGCGTCGGCCCGGGTCCGATCGGCGATGCGGTGGAGCGACGCGCGCAACCGCGGCCGGTCGATGAGGTCAGCGGACATCGATGATCACCTTGCCCGGGGTCGTGGTGGGGAACTCGCGGTAGGCGCGTGCCACGTTGTCGAGCACGTAGCGCGCTCCGATGCGGGGGCGCACGGCGCCGTCGCGCACGAGGTCGAGCGCACGGCGCACCTGGTCGAGGTCGGCGCTCGCGACGCCGGCGAGGCGCTTGCGCGAGAGGTAGAAGTCGCGGGCGTCGATCGTGAGGCGCGTGTCGACGGATGCCGCGCAGAATGCCGCACGTCCGCGCCAGCCGAGCGCGGCGATCGCCTGGCCGAGCAGCGCGGCGCTGCCGCTGACGTCGACGACCGCGTCGAACCCCGCGGCCTCGAGTCCGGTCACGGCGGCCGCGCGTTCGAGGGCGCCGGCGAGGTCGGCGTCGGGGCCCGTGACCACGACGCGGGCGCCGTCGGGGGCGTCGTCGAGCGGATGCCGCGTGGCGGCGGTCACGTCGGCGCCGAGGTGCAGGCCGTACTCGATCGCGACCCGGCCGAGGGTTCCGCTCGCTCCCGTGACGAGCACCCGCTCGCCGGCGCGGACGCCGGCGGCGTCGAAGGCGTTGAGCACGATCGGCAGGCTGTGGATGGTCGCCGTCGCGGTCGCGGCATCCAGGCCGTCGCGGTCGAACGCGACCTCGGCGGGCACCGCGACGTACTCGGCGGCGCCGCCGTCGAGATGGACGCCGACGACCTGCTGGGCCGGGCAGTCCGCCTCATGACCGGCGAGGCAGGCGTCGCAGCGGCCGCAGGGGATGTTGGGCTTCACGACGACGCGCTCGCCGACGCGCGAGCGGTCGACGCCGGCGCCGACCTCGACCACCTCGCCGGCCGGGTCGATGCCGAGGATGCGGGGGAGCTTGGCCGCCGCACCGGGGCCCCGACCGACGATGACGTTGAGGTCGAGCTGGTTGACGCCGACGGTCTCGACGCGGATGAGGACCTCGCCGTCGCCGGGTGCAGGCGCGGCGACGCGTGCGACGTCGATTCCGTCGAGGCCATGGGCCTGGAGGAGGGCTGCACGCACGCTTCGCCTCGTTCCCGGGTCGGCACGGCGTCCATCGCCGCTTCTTGGATACCGTATCCAAAAATGGGCGCGCTCGTCCAGCACCTTCGTCGAGTTCATCGTCCCCCGAACTCGGGCCGCGGGAAAGCATGGACAGAGCCTCACATTTTGGATACGGTATCCACCAATTCGCGAGAGGCTCCGTCTCCGCGGGAGGCCGACCGCGAGTCAACCCGCCACGAATGGAGAGTCATGCGCAGATCCATCCCCCGCTCCGGCCTCGCAGCGGCCGCCGGCCTGGCAGTGTTCGCACTGCTGACCGGCTGCGCCACCGCGGGCGATGCCGCCGGAGGCGGCGACAGCGACCCCGTCGAGCTCGCCGAGGGCGAGCCCGGCGAGCCCGAGGACACCGAGATCACGGTGGCCATCCCCTTCCCCGACATCACCATGTACTCGATGTACGTGCTCGCGACCGACCTCGGCTACTACGAGGAGGAGGGCCTCAGCGTCGAGGTCATCACCGCCGACAACGTGACGGCGGCCGTGGCATCCGGCAGTGCCGACATCGGCGTCGAGTCGACCGGAACGGTCATCGAGGCCATCCGCGGCGGCGTCGAGGTCGACCTCGTGTCCGGGCACTACTGCCGGCAGAACTTCGACTTCGCGGTGCAGCCCGAGATCGAGTCCGTCGAGGACCTCGAGGGCAGCGCGATCGTCCTCGCGGGCACGCCCGGCGACCCGGCCGAGTTCCAGCGGGCCCGCGTGCTCGCCGAGGAGGGCTGGGACCTCGAGGGCGTGAACGTCGAGGTCGTCTACCCGGGCCCCGGCTCGGAATCGTGGACGGAGTTCTTCGTCAACGACCGCATCACCCTGCAGCCGTTCTACGGCGACGACCGCCCGGCGCTCGAGGAGGCCGGGGCGGAGTTCCCCGTCGAGGCGCTCCGCAACTGGGCGAACGACGTCATGGTCGCCGGGTCGGGCTACGTCGAGGAGAACCCCAACACGCTCGTGCGGTTCCTGCGGGCGACGCTGAAGGCGGTCGAGTTCATGACCGCCCCGGCACCGGGCGAGATCCCCGAGAACGCCGACGAGGTCCTCGACATCTACGAGGCGAACGACTTCGACGTCTCGGGCCTCCGCGGCTCCGACAGCCCGTGGGTGCTCGACGGCCACCTCGCCTGCCAGAACCTCTACTTCGACACCGAGGCCTGGGACACGACCGTCGAGACCCAGGAGTTGCAGCCGATCGAGTTCGACGAGGCCCAGCTCGTCTACCTCGAGAAGGCGCAGGAGCTCCTCGGCCTCGACAACTCCGGCCCGGAGACCCTCCCCTACCCCTGATCCCCCGACACCCCGATGCCGTGACCGGCATCACGACGGGCCCCCGCCGCAGCGCATGACGGCGGGGGCCCGTCGCGTGCGCGGGACAGAGGGTCGAGACGTCGAAGATGGCGGGCGATCGTGCACCGCGACGTCTCGATGAGCGGGCGATCCGGACGGCCCGATCGCACGGCTACGCGGCCGAGACGCGTGGCGCGAGCAACGGAAACCGGCCCCCGTCATCGCGCATGAGACGGGGGCCGGCGGTCCGGGGCGAGCGGATGCGGCGTCAGCCGCTGGGGGCGACGGCTGACGCCGCGGCATCCGCTCGGGTGGGCACGGCAGCGATCGCCTCGATCTCGAAGCGGTACTCCGGCGAGGCGAAGCCCGCGACCTGCACGAGCGTCGAGACGGGGAAGTCGTGCGTGAAGTGGCGCGCGCGGATCTCGCGCACGTCGTCGCGCACGAGCCGGAAGTCGTCGCGGACGAACACGTTCACCTTGACGACGTCGGCGGGGCTCGCGCCCGCGGCGTCCAGCACGCGCGCCAGGTTCGCGAAGGCGAGCTCGACCTGCTCGCGGACGTCGGCCGGCATCGTGCCGTCCGGGCGCATGCCGATGATCCCGCTGACGAACACGAGGTCGCCGCCCGAGACGCGGATGGCCTGGCTGAAGTCGGCCGTGGGCGGGTACACCCCGGCGGGTTCCACGATCTGCTTGTGCACGCGCGGCCCCCTACGACGCCCCGGCGATCTTGCGATCGTCGTACCACGGCGCGAGCCGGCGGCGCAGCACCGAAATGAGCCACAGCGTGAGGTTCGCGATGATCACCATGACGATCACCATCGCGATCGCCTCGGCCATCATGAACTGGTACGCCGCGTACTCCAGCAGGTGGCCGAGGCCGCCCGTGCCGCCGAGGAACTCGCCGAGCACCTCGCCCGTGAAGCCGAGGGCCGCGCCGCGCTGGATGCCGGAGAGGCTGTACGGCAGGGTCGCGGGGAAGATGACCTTCCAGCCGAGCGCGATGCCGTTCACGCCGAACACGCGGCCGGCGTTCACGAGCGACGGGCTCACCGTCACCGCGCCCTCCATCGTGTTGAGGATGATCGGGAACACCGCGAGCAGGAACACCAGCGCGATCTTCGACTCGTTGCCGAGCCCCAGCACGAGGATGAACAACGGGGCGAGCGCGACCTTCGGGGTCGAATACAGGAGCCAGAGGAACGGCGCGACGGTGAACCGCAGCACCGGCGACCAGCCCACCGCGAGCCCGACGACCACGCCGACGACGATCGCCATGGCCAGGCCGACCAGCGCGTTGCCCATGCTGTACGCGAACGCGGCCCAGAATTCGGGTTCGCCGAGCAGGCGCACGAAGGCGACGACGATCTCGGAGGGCGGCGGCAGGAAGGCGGCGGGCACCAGCTGGAACCAGCTGACCACGGCCTCCCACACGAGCAGGATGCCGCCCACCACGACGAGCAGCAGGAGTCCCCACCTGGCCTCGCCACGGCGCACGACGCGCCGCGGCCGGACGATGCGGTTCGTTCCGGTGGCGGAGGTGACGGTCATCGCCGGCCCTTCCTGGTCCACGGCGCGACCCAGCGCTCCACGAGGGTCACCACCTGCGTCATGCCCACGCTCCAGACCACCACGACGGCGATCGCGGCGAAGGCCTGGTCGGTCTGGTAGGTGTTCGCCGAGCGGATGATGAGCGCGCCCATGCCCGACGAGGAACCGGCCATCTCGGCGACCACCATGCCGATCGTCGCGAGCACCACGGCCTGCCGGAGCCCGGCGAACAGGAACGGCACGGTCGAGGGCAGGTACACCGAGCGGTACAGCTGCATCCGGCTCGCCCCGTAGACCCGGCCGGCGCGGATGATCGACGGGTTGGTCGTGCGCATGCCCGCCGCGATGTTGAGCAGGATCGGGAAGAGCGCGCTGATCGCCACGAGGAAGATCACCGGGCCGATGCCGAACCCGAACCACGCCTTCGCGAGCGGCTGGTACGCGATGGTCGGCGTGGCGTAGATCGTCCACGCGATGGGTCCCACGATGCGGTCGACCGCGAGCACCGAGCCCATGAGCAGGCCGACCGGGATGCCGATGACGACCGCGACGGCGAAGCCGGTCAGCCACGCCTGGACCGAGACGGCCAGGTTCGCGGCGAGCGCCCCGCTCCCGACGAGCTCGAGGAAGCCCTGCCAGATCGCCGACGGCGGCGGGAAGAACACCGGGTTGATCCAGCCGAAGACGCCGACGACGAGCTCCCAGACGACGAGCATCACGACGACCTCGCCCGCCAGCACGAGCGCCTTGCCGCGCGCGCTCAGTCCGGCGAGCCAGGCCGCGAGGCCGCCTCGGCCGAGGTTCGGCCCCGCGGCGAGGAAGGCGCTCATTTCGAGACCGCCGCCGCCGTCGCCTCGCCCTGCAGCGCATCCCACAGGTGGTCGCGCAGTTCGAGGAAGCGCGGGTCGCTCTGCACGCTGCGCTCGGACCGCGGCCGCTCGAGACCGGTCTCGATGACCTCCTTGATCGCGCCGGGGTGGCTCTTGAACACCACGATCCGGTCGCCGAGGAGGATCGCCTCCTCGATCGAGTGCGTGATGAACAGCACCGTCTTGCCCGTCGCGGCGATGAGCTTCTCGATCTCCTCGCGCATGACCTCGCGGGTCAGCGCGTCGACGGCGCCGAGGGGCTCGTCCATGAGCAGGATGCGCGGCTGCGCCACGATCGCCCGGGCGAGCCCGACGCGCTGCTGCATGCCGCCCGAGAGCTCGCGCGGGTAGGAGTGCTCGAAGCCGGCCAGGCCGACGAGCTCGATCGCCTCCTGCACGCGCTCGCGCCATCCGGCGCCCTTGAGGGCCTTCTGCATCTCGAGGCCGAACCGCACGTTGTCGAACACGGTGCGCCACGGCAGCAGCGCGTAGTCCTGGAACACGACCGCCCGGTCGGGGCCGGGGCCCGTGACCGGCCGGCCGGCCACGAGCACCTCCCCCGCCGTGGGCTTCACGAGCCCAGCGATCACGTTCATGAACGTCGTCTTGCCGCAGCCCGACGGGCCGAGCACGGTCACGAACTCCCCCTCGCGCACGTCGAGGTCGACGCCCTCGATCGCGACGAGCTTCGAGCCCGTCCGTGCCACGTCGTAGCTCACCGTCAGGTCGCGCACCGAGATCAGCGGGGCCTCGGATGCCTCGCCTCCGGCCGGCTCGATGGTCGTCGTCGTCATCGCAGTCCCCTCTTCCACGCTCACGGGAGCCCCGTCGCTCACGTCAGTGCCGGTTCGGCGGCGTGCTCCCGCATCTTCGGCAGGACCTCGGTGCCGAGCAGCTCGATCTGCTCGAAGAAGCGGTCGAACTTGAACCGGAAGTCGAAGACCAGGTGCTCGGTGCCGATGGCCTCGAACTTCTTGAGTTCCTGCACGGCCTCGTCGGGATCGCCGACGATGAGCTGGCCCTCCAGGTCCTCGACGGTCTCGAACCTACCCGAGGGCGGCTTCACCGCGAACTTCGCCTTGTTCGCCCAGGCCAGCAGGCCCGGGATGTTGACGTGCTTCAGCGCCTCCTCGCGGGCCTCCTCGATCGAGGTCGGCGGGATCACGGCCACGGTCGGCATCGGGCGGCCCGAGGCATCCGTCATCTCGCGCATGGTGGCGATGCGCTTCTCCATGGTCGCGAGCGAGATGCGGCCGGGCATCCACCCGTCGGCGTACTCGGCCGCGAGGCGCGCCGAACGCGGCGTGGCGCCGCAGTACCAGAACGGGATGCGGCCGCCGACGGGCTTCGGCTCGATCGTGACGTCCTCGAACGAGAACACGCCGTCGTCGTAGGTGACGTCGTTCTCGGTGAAGACGCGCTTGAGGATCTCGGCGTTCGATCGCACGAGCTCGACGCGGTCGAGGTCGCCCCAGCCGACCGCCTCGAACTCGTGGTCGAAGGTGCCGGCGCCGAAGCCCAGGATGAGGCGCGGGCCGACGAGCTGGGTCATGGTGCCCGCCATGAGCGCGGTGATCAGCGGGTGCCGGAACGGGATGAGCGACCCGGTGCCGAGCTCGATCTTCTCGGTCACCGCGCCGATCGCGGTGAGCGTGGTCATCGCGTCGTAGAACGTGCGATTGGGCTTCTCCATCTCGCCGTGCGGCTCGAACACGAGGTGGTCGCGCACCCACACGGAGTCGAAGCCCATCTGCTCGGCGAGCTTGGAGCCCTCGAGCAGCTTCTCGCGGCTGGCCTCCTCGCCGAAGTGGGGCAGCAGCAGTCCGAACTTCATCGCCATGGTCAGTTCCCTTCCTTTCCGGCCGTCTCGGCCGAGCGTTCGGCCGGTGCGGCCGCGAGCTTCCCGTATCCGGGTTCGCCGACGACGGCGCCGTCGGCGTAGACGTCCCGGCCGCGCACGAGGGTGCGCTCGATCCGGGTGCTGATGCTGCGGCCGTCGTACGGCGTCCAGCCGATCTTCGAGAGGACGTCGTCGTTCGTGATGGTCCACTCGTGCTGCATGTCGGCGATCACGACGTCGGCGTCGGCGCCGACCTCGAGCGCACCCTTCACGCCCGCGAGCCCGAACTTGTCGGCGGGGATGCGGGCGACCATGTCGACCGCGCGCTCGAGCGTGAGCTCGCCGCGGTTGACGGCGTCGAGCATGAGCTCGTAGTAGTACTGGATGCCGGGCGTCCCCGTGTGGGCGCTCCACATCTCGGTCCAGCCGATCTCCTTCTCCTCGCGGGTGTGCGGCGCGTGATCGGAGCTCGCGATGTCGATCGTGCCGTCGCGCATGCCCTCCCAGATGGCGGCGCGGTTGTCGTCGGGCACCCAGTACGACAGCGCGTACGGCCCGAGCGTCTCGACGTCGTGCCACGTCGAGAGGAACGGCGCCCAGTGGTTGACCTCGCACGTCACGTCGATGCCGGCCGCCTTCGCGCGCCGCACGGCTTCGATGGAGCGGCGGGTCTGGATGTGCGCGATGTGCACGGGGCATCCGGATGCCTCGGCGAGCCGCAGGATGACGTCGATGGCCGTATCCCAGATGACGCCCTCGCGAGCCGCGTACGCCGAGGCGTAGCCCTGCGGCGTGTTCTCGCCGCGGGCCAGGACCTCGCCCTCGATGTAGTCCATGAGCGCCTGGTCGTGCGGGTGCACGATGAACCGCTTGCCGGTGCCCGCGATGCGGTCCATGATCTGCAGCAGGTGGCCGTGGTCGTGGATGCCGGTGCCGGCCGGGTGCGGGTAGGTGCGACCCGTGTCGACGACCATGTAGATCTTGTAGGCGTTGATGCCCATCTCGGCCATGGGCACGATGTCGTCGAACTTCGTCGGGGCCGGGTTGTGGTTCCAGTCGACGATCGAGGTCGCCGCGTACCGCTCGAACACGTCGGTCAGGGTTTCGACGTCGACCGTCGGGGGGTTCAGGTTGGGCATCCCGAAGATCGTCGTGACGCCGCCGGCCGCCGCCTGGCGGGTGGTCGTGAGGATGTCGTCCTTGTGCTCGTAGCCCGGCTCGCGGGTGTGCACGTGGACGTCGACCATGCCGGGCAGCACGAGCCGCCCGGTCGCGTCGATGGTGCGGTCGGCGTCGACCGGCACGTCGGCCGCGACGATGCCGGCGATACGGCCGCCGTCGACGAGCAGGTCGGCGGCCGTCGGGCCGGACGGCGTGACGACGATGCCGCCCGCGATTCTCAGGTCGATGGTCACTGTGCTGCCTCCATGCGCTCGAGGGACTCGCCCTGGCCGGGCGAGCGGGTGGTGCGGACGTCGACGTGGCTCGGGCGCACGTGGCGGTCCAGCCAGTCGACGATCAGCGGGGTCGTCTGCTCCCAGTAGCGGTCGTAGGCGGCGTAATGAGTGGTGTGCCGCTGCATGACGAGCTGCTTGGGACCGCGCGCCGCGGTGTAGAGCCGTTCGGCGTGGTCGGTGGGCGTGGTGGCGTCGCCCTCGACGCCGATGACGAGCAGCGGGGTCGTGAGGCGGGATGCCGCGTCGATGGGCCGGTAGGCGAGGATCTCCTCGGCGCACGAGAGCGGGATGGCGCTCGGGATGCGGTCGTCGACGTCGGCCTTGATCGTGGTCGCGCGGCGCTCCGGCGTGGGCACCATGATCTCCTCGCGCGGGTGCACGAGTCGGCCCGCCCCCGTCGTGACGCGCACGCGGCGGTCCTGCTCGAGGCCCGCGAGGAACGAGAGCCATTCGTGCTCCTGGCGCATGCGGTGCAGCCAGTCGGTGCCGTCGGCGACGGGCACCTGGCTCACCGCGGCCTTCACGCGCGGGTCGGCGTCGGCGAGGAGGACCGCGTTGCCGCCGCCCGTGCCGCCGGTGCCGAAGACGCCGATCGCGTCGGCGACGACGTCGTCGCGCGTCGTGAGGTAGGTGACCGCGTTGACGAGGTCCTGCAACTGGCGCACGGGCGAGAGGATGCCGCGGTCGCCGCCCGAGTCGCCGAAGCCGCGGTAGTCGAAGACCAGCACCCCGAATCCGGCGGCGGCGAGCGCCTCGTGGTAGCGCACGTAGAGCTTGGCGTCCTTGAGTCCGAGCCATCCCGGACCCTGCACGATCGCGCGGAACGGGCCGGGGCCCTCGGGGGTGCGCCAGAGTCCCGCGAGGCGGTCTCCCTCGCTGTAGAACTCGACCGGTGTCGTCTGCATGGATGCGACGTCCTTCCGTTGAACGCTGCGACGCGTGGTTCGGGCGCATGCCGTCGCCCGTGATCCAGATCATGACCTATTTTGGATCCAGAATCCAGTATTGATTTCGAAATCCTCGACATGCGAGGATGGCGATGACGACCGGTCGGGCTTGATCGGTCGGGCCGGCCCGGGATTGGGCCGCGAGTCGCCGACGCACGTCGGATCACGCACACGCACACCCGTCCCGGAGGAACCATGCCCACGCCCGACCAGCCCGCCCCCCGCACCTCCCGCGCCGCGCGCACCCGTCGCGCCGCCGCGATCGCCGCGGCCGCGGCATCCGTCGCCCTGCTCGCCGCGTGCGCGCCCGGCGCCCGGGCCGGCGGCGACGACACGCCCCAGGCCGAGGCCGCGTCATCCGGATACCCGGTGACGCTCGACAACTGCGGCACCGAGGTGACCTTCGAGCAGGCGCCGCAGCGCGTCGTGACGATCAAGTCGTCGACGCTCGAGCTGCTCCTCGCGCTCGGGCTCGAGGATCGCGTCGTCGGGGCCGCGTTCACCGACGGACCCGTGCCCGACGAGTACGCGGACGCCGCCGCGGGCATCGACATCCTCTCCGACAAGGTGCCCTCGCAGGAGGCCACCCTCGCGGCCGAACCCGACCTCGTGTTCGCGGGCTGGGAGTCCAACCTCACGGCCGAGGGCGCCGGCGACCGCGGCACGCTCGAGCAGCTCGGCGTGCACACCTACGTCGCCCCGGCCGCGTGCCAGGAGGAGGGCTACCAGCCCGACCCGCTCACCTTCGCCGGGGTGTTCGCCTCGTTCGAGGAGGCCGGCGCGATCTTCGGCGTGCCGGATGCCGCGGCCGACCTCGTCGCCGCGCAGCAGGCCGCGCTCGACGCCATCGAGCCGAACGACGAGGGCCTCACCGCCCTCTGGTACTCCTCGGGCGACGACCAGCCCTTCGTCGGCGCCGGCATCGGCGCACCGCAGATGATCATGGAGGCCGCGGGCCTCGAGAACGTCGTCGGCGACGTGCAGGACTCGTGGACCTCGCTGTCCTGGGAGGCCGTGGTCGACGCGAACCCCGACGTGATCGTGCTCGTCGACGCCGCCTGGAACACCGCCGAGTCGAAGATCGCCAAGCTCGAGGCGAACCCGGCCACGGCTGCGATGCCCGCCGTCCAGCAGGGCCGCTACGTGATCGTCGACTTCCCGGCGACCGAGGCCGGCGTGCGCAACGTCGACGCGGTCGCCTCGATCGTGGAGCAGCTCGGGGCGCTCTGATGACGGTGCAGGCGAGCAGGGCGCGCGACGAGCGCAGGGCGACGGATGCCGCGGGCGCGGCGTCGATGCGTCCCGCTCGCGCCGACACGGGCACGGCGCTCGGCGTCGGCATCGCGCTGGGCGTGATGCTCGCGGCATCCGTCGTGCTCGCCGTCACGATCGGCCCCGCCGGACTCGCCCCGGCCGACGTGCTGGCGTCGATCGCCGCGCACCTGGGCATCGGGGAGCCGACGCTGTCGCCGCTGCGCGACGGCATCGTGTGGGAGCTGCGGATGCCGCGCGTCCTGACCGCTGCGGCGGTCGGCGCGGGCCTCGCGATCTGCGGCGTCGTGATGCAGGCGCTCACCCGCAATCCGCTGGCCGACCCGTACCTGCTCGGCCTCTCGTCGGGCGCCTCGGTCGGCGCGGTGATCGTGCTCGTGCTCGGCATGGCGATCGCGCTGCCGGTCGCGGCGTTCGCGGGGGCGCTCGCGGCGCTCGCGGCGACGCTCGGCCTCGCACGCGCCGCCGGCGGGCTCAGCCCGACGACGACCGTGCTCGCCGGGCTCGCCGTCTCGGCCGTGTTCGGCGCGATCACGAGCCTCGTGATCTTCTGGAGCGCCACGAACGACAGCTACCGCGAGATCCTCAACTGGCTGCTCGGGTCGCTCTCGGGCGCGGACTGGCCGGCGGTCGCGCTCGCGGGCGGCGCCCTGCTCGTCGTGGGCGTGCCGCTGCTCGCGACCGGGCGCACGCTCGACGCGTTCGCGTTCGGCGACACCGCGGCATCCGCCCTGGGCGTGCACGTGCCGCGCACCCGCGCGCTGCTGCTCGTCGCCACCGCGCTGCTCACCGGCGCGCTCGTCGCCGTGAGCGGCGCGATCGGGTTCGTCGGCCTGATCCTGCCGCACGCCGTGCGGCTCGTGATCGGCTCGCGGCACCGCGCGCTCCTGCCGCTGTCGGCGCTCGCGGGCGCGGTGTTCCTCGTCTGGGTCGACACGGGCGCCCGCACGCTGTTCGATCCGCGCGAGCTGCCGGTCGGCATCCTCACCGCGCTCGTCGGCGGGCCGGTCTTCGCCGCGCTCCTGCTCCGCACCCGGAGGGCGTCGTGAACGCGCCGCGGCCCGGGGCGGGCCTCGAGGCGTCCCGGGTCAGGTTCGCCCGAGGATCCCGGCTCATCGTCGACGGCGTCGACCTCACCGTGCCGCGCGGCGCGGTCGGCGCCCTGCTCGGCCCGAACGGCGCGGGCAAGAGCACGCTCCTGCACCTGCTCGCCGGCGTGGAGGCCGCGGAGGTCGCGGCGCTCACGCTCGACGGCGACGACCTGGTCGCCCTGCGCCGCCGCGAACGCGCCCGGCGCATCGCGCTCGTCGAGCAGGACGCGCAGGCCCCCGACGGACTGCGGGTCGATCACGTGGTCGGCCTCGGACGCGTGCCGCACCAGTCGGCG
The DNA here is from genome assembly GCF_016907355.1 of Agromyces aurantiacus. Taxonomy (NCBI): domain Bacteria; kingdom Bacillati; phylum Actinomycetota; class Actinomycetes; order Micrococcales; family Microbacteriaceae; genus Agromyces; species Agromyces aurantiacus. Next base: position 82,337 of record NZ_JAFBBW010000001.1, read on the forward strand.
TGGGGCGGCGACTCGGCGCGCGATCGCGAGATCGTCGCCCGATCGCTCGCGGCCGCCGGCGCGTCGTCCTTCGCTCAGCGACGCTACGACGAGCTGTCTGGCGGCGAGCGCCAGCGGGTGAACCTCGCGCGCGCGCTGGCGCAGGAACCCGAGCTCCTGCTGCTCGACGAGCCCACGAACCACCTCGACATCCGCGCCCAGCTCTCGACGCTCGAGCTGCTCCGGCGATTGGCCGACGACGGGCTCAGCGTGCTCGCCGCCCTGCACGACCTGTCGCTCGCGGCGTCGTACGCCGACCACGTCGTCGTGCTCGCCGAGGGCGCCGTGGTCGCCGCGGGTGCGCCGGCCGACGTGCTCACGCCCGAGCTGATCCGCGCGGTGTGGGGCGTCGAGGCGACCGTGCTCGCACACCCGGCCACCGGGCGTCCGCTGATCGCGTTCGCCCCCGCCGGCACGGACGGCGGCACAGGCGGCGGCGCGACCGCGGGCGACCCGGGTGATCGCGCGCTGGTCGTCACCGACTCCCCCGCCGCATCCTGAACCTGCGATCTCCTGAGAGCGGACGGCGCGACGCATCGACGGGCGTAGCGTGGGGGCATGGGTGAGCTCAGCGACGCACGCCGCGACCTGCTCGAGTCGGTCGCGGAGGAATTCCTGCACAACTCGTGGCGCGGCCGAAGGCTCGTGGCCGTCGAGGGCACGTCGGGCGGCCCCGCCTCGCGCTTCGCCGACGACCTCGCGGCCGTGCTCGCCGAGCGCGGCCAGCCCGTCGTGCGGCGCTCGACCGGCGACGTCGACGAGGCGGCGCTGCGGCGCGAGACCGTCGAGCCGTTCCGCGCGGGCACGCTGCCCGGGGCCGAGGACGACGAGACGGTGCTGGTCGTCGACGGCCGCCGCCTGCTCAACCGGTCGGTGCGCGGCGTCTGGCACTTCACGGTCTGGACGCTCGGCGGCGACGAGCTGCCCCACGACGCCGTGAACGTGAACGTCGACGTGAGCGACGAGGCGGCGCCGTCCCGCTACTTCTACGACCTCTGCAAGCTCCCGCCGAGCATCGGCGAGCGCCGCGCCGACCCCGTCGTGCCGGCCGTCGAGCCCGCGGCACCCACGACATGACCGCGGTCGACGGAGCGGTCCGCGGCATCCCGATCACGACCGCCGAGGAGCTCGAGGCGATCGTGGGCACGCCGATCCCGCGCGTGGCCGAGAAGGTGCGCGATCGCCTGCAGGACGTCGACCGCGAGTGGCTCGCCGCGGCCCCCCTCGCGTTCGTCGCCACGAGCGACGAGCACGGGCGTCTCGACGTGTCGCCGAAGGGCGATCCAGCGGGATTCGCGCTCGTGCTCGACGACACGACCCTCGCGATCCCGGAGCGGCCCGGCAACCGCCGGGCCGACGGCTTCCGCAACATCCTGCGGAATCCGCACGTCGGCCTGCTCTTCGCCATCCCCGGCCGCGGCGACACGCTGCGCATCAACGGCCGCGCGACGATCGTGCGCGACGCGCCGTTCCTCGACGACATGGTCGTGAAACGCCACCGTCCCGCGCTCGCCCTCGTCGTCGACATCGACGAGGTGTTCTTCCACTGCTCCAAGGCCTTCCTCCGCTCGCGCGCGTGGCAGCCCGAGGAGTGGCAGCCCGACGTCGTCCGCCGTCGCGCGCTCATCGCGAAGGCGATCGAGCAGCCCGAGGCCGACGTCGCGACGCTCGACGAGTACTACGGCCCCTCGTACGCCGACCGGATCTACGGGTGACCGCCGCGCCTCGCGACCCGATCGCGATCCAACCCGGCTCTGGCATGCTCGGAGCATGAGCGCGTCGGCGATCCCGGAGCGCGTCCGCTGGGCGGTCGCGGTGCTCGACCCGCGGCCCGGCGAACGGGTGCTCGACATCGGGTCGGGCACGGGCGCGTCGGTCGAGGCGCTGCTCGCCGAGATGGGCGGGGCGGATGCCGCGGCGCCCGCGTCGGTCGTCGCGATCGACCGCTCGGGCACGGCGGTCGCACGCATGCGCGAGCGGCTCGCCGAGGCGGCCACGACCGGCGCGGTCGAGGTCGTGCATGCCGGGCTCGCGGACCTCGACCCGGCGCTCGGGCCGTTCGACGCGGCGGTGTCGGTGAACGTCAACGTGTTCTGGACCTCGGCGGCCGTGCCCGAGCTCCACGCGCTCGCGCGCGCGCTGCGGCCGGGCGGCCGGCTGCTCGTCGCGTTCGGCATCGGCCCCGTGCCGCTCGCCGACGCCGGCCACCTCGACGGCGTGGCTGCCGCGATGCGGGCGACGCCCTGGTTCGCGGTGCGCGAGCGCCTCGAGGCCGAGCACGGCTCCGGCGTCCTCGCCGAGCGCACGGAGGCGCCGGCCGACAGCGCGTGAGGCGCCCGCGCGGGCGCCCGCGCCGCGGCATCCGCTCAGGACAGGATGTCGCGCGTCGCGAACCGCCAGGCGGCGAGGCCGCCGAACACCGCGACGTACGCCGCCTGGAGCAGCGCGTTGTCGCCGAACGAGTCCCATGAGGGCGGCGAGCGCAGCAGGTCGGCGAAGTCGAACCAGCGATCGGTGAACAGCCACGGGTGCAGCCATTCGAGCTGCGGGATGGCGCCCGCGATCTGCGCGGCCACCGCGAGGATCGCCGTGGCCGCCATCGCGCCGACGGGCACGACGGTGAGCGTCGACGCGAACAGCCCGATCGCGCTGAGGCCCAGCATCGACACCGCCACGTAGGCACCGATCGCGAGGAGGCGCAGCAGCCCCTCGCCGACCGGGATCTGCCCGCCCGAGAGCACCGTGACGGGCCCGACCGGGAACAGCGCCCAGCCGATGAGCGTGCCGACCGCCACGACGACGAGCGCCCCGGCGACGCAGAACACGGCCGCGACGAGGTACTTCACGACGAGGAGCCGCATGCGACCGGCGGGCGCGATGAGCAGGTAGCGCAGGGTCCCGAGGCTCGCGTCGCCCGCGATCGCGTCGCCCGCGACGACCGAGATCGTCAGGGGCAGGAACAGCGGCGTCGCCACGACGAGCGCGGTCACGCCGACGAACAGCCCGTTGCCCGCGACCTGGTCGAGGAAGGCGGGGCCCCGACCGGGCGACGAGGCGCCGGCGACCCGGATCGCGACGGCGATGAGGATGGGGATGAGCGCGAGCGCCGCGAGCATCGCCCACGTGCGCCAGCGGCGGAACAAGGTCGCGACCTCCGAGCCGAGCAGCGAGAGGCCGAGCGCCGGGCGGCCGCCGGTGGCCTCAGGCGACGACATCGAAGCCCTCTCCCGTGAGCTCGACGAAGCGCTGCTCGAGGCTCGCGCGGCGCACCGCGAAGCCGCGCACGCGGACGTCGCCGGCGACGAGCGCCGCCACGATCGCGTCGGGCGGCGGCGGATCGTCGCCGAGGACCGCGGTGACGAGGGCGTCGACGGATGGCGCTCCCCGCCCGTCGTCGGCCGAGGCGGTGGCCGCGGCATCCGTCACCAGCCCCAGCCCGGCGAGCACGGCGCGAGCCCGACCGGGATCGGGCGTCAGCACCTCGACCCGCGACTCCCCCGACCGCCGGAACTCCTCGAGCGTGCCCTGCGCGACGAGCCGCCCGGCGCTCATCACGCCGACGTGCGTGCAGAGCTGCTCCACCTCGGCGAGCAGGTGGCTCGAGACGAACACGGTCGTGCCCTCGGCCGCGAACGAGCGGATGAGCGCGCGGACCTCGCGCGTGCCCTGCGGGTCGAGGCCGTTCGTGGGCTCGTCGAGCACGAGGAGCTCGCGCGGCATCAGCAGCGCGTTGGCGATGCCCAGCCGCTGCTTCATGCCGAGCGAGTAGGCGCCGGCCTTCTTGCGGGTGGCGTGCGCGAGCCCGACGCGGTCGAGCGCCGACGCGACGCGGGCGCCGCGCGTCGCCGGAGCCGCGTGCCGGTCGGCGGCGTCGAAGCGTCGCAGGTTCGCGGCACCCGACAGGAAGGGCGCGAACGCGGGCCCCTCGACGAGCGCCCCCACGCGCGGCAGCACGGTGTCGAGGTGTCGCGGCATCTCGTCGCCGAGGACGTGCGCCGTGCCGTCCGTCGCGCGGACCAGGCCGAGCAGCATCCGGATGGTGGTCGTCTTGCCCGAGCCGTTCGGCCCGAGGAACCCGTACACCGCACCCTGCGGCACCGCCAGGTCGATGCCGTCGACCGCGGCCTGCGCGCCGAAGCGCTTGGTGAGCCCCTCCGTCCGGATCGCGAGGTCGCTCACGCGCGGCCCGTCAGCGACCCGACGCGGCGTACTCGACGAGCGTGTCGACGGGCACCGAGCCGACGAGCACGCGGCCGTCCTCGGTGAGGAGCACCGAGAGCAGCGAGGTCTGCAGGGCGCGGCCACCGTCGACCGGGGTGGTCAGGGCCTCGAGTGCGGCGGATGCCTCGGCGAGCTGCTCCTCGGTCGGAGCGCCGGTCGCACCGGTCGCGCCCGTCGCGCCGTCCGCGCTCTCGTCACCAGCCGCCGGCCCGCTCCGCTCGGCGATCGCGGCCATCGCCGTCGCGGCGTCGACCTCGACGACGCTCGCCCAGCCTTCGCCGTGGACGACCGGGTGCGGGAGGTCCGACGGGTCGGGAGCCGCACCGGCTTCGGCCTCGGCGTGGGCTTCGGCGTCGGCCTTCCACTGCGCCCACTCCTCGGCGGTCGGCACCGGGAGCACCTGCTCGCTCACCGTCATGTCGCCGGCGGGCTCGAACGCGAAGGCCGACGGATCGGGCGCCGAGAAGTCGACCCGCGAGTACCCGACGGAGAACGCGGGGTCGGCGGCGCCGCGCGCGGTGATCGACGCCGCGAGCGCGGCACCGTTCTCACCGTCGATCGCGAAGCGCACCTCACCCACGAGGGTGTCGTCGGTGCGGGGTTCGAGCACCAGCTCGTACGCCTCGCGACCCGCGACCCGCCCGTCGGTGCCGACCGAGACCGCCGTGGTCTCGTCGAGCCGATCGAGCGCCCGGTCGAGCAGCTGCTGGGGGGTGGGCAGCTGCTCGCCATCCGGGAGTTCGGCCTCGGCACGCGCCCTCGCCTCGTCGGCGAGACGCTCCGCCTCGGCCTGCGCGTCGGCCTGCAGCTGGGCGAGGTCGGTGCCCGCGGGCAGGGTGAGCCGCGTCGCGGTCATGCTCTCGGAGTCGACGAACCACGCCTCGTCGGGGCCGAGGTAGACGTTGCGCTCCGCCATCCGGTCGAGGACCTGCAGGCGGGCGTGCTGCTCGTCGAGGTACACGTTCGCGTCGAAGCTCCCCGTCGCGAGGGCGAGCAGGTCGTCGAGTCCGGCGGATGACGCGCCATCCGCCGACGCGCCCGGGCCGCCGACGCCGCCCGGGCCGCCGCCGGCGAGACCGGACAGGTCGGGCAGGCCGAGCTCGGACCGCTGCTCGATCGTGCCCGAGAGCGCGGGCACGTCGCTCGACCGGGCGAACGCGACGAGCTCCTCGACCGTCTTGTCGGGCAGGTCGACCGCGGCGTTCGCCTGCATCGGCACGAGGACCGCCGCGGCGATCGCGATGGGCACGCCGACGGCGGGGATCACGAGGCTCGGGCGGAGTCGGGTCGGCCCGGTGGCGCGTGGGCTCATGTGCTCAGGCTACGCCCGCGCGAGCCCCCGATGGCCCGCGTCGGGCGAACCCACAGCCTCGTGCAACCCATTGCCGCCACCGTCGGGCGGGTCTAATGTGCGACCCATTCGATGTCACCAGTTCGGGGGGTACGCTCATGATCGACATCCAACGCCGCTCCGCGCTCCGCGGGTCGGCCCTCCTCCTCGCCGGGACGGTCGCGCTCGGATGCGCCGCCGTCGCCGCGCCCGCGAGCGCCGCACCCGCGCCATCCGCCGTCGCCACGGGCCGCCCGGCGCCACCGGCCCCGTCGACCTCGACCGGATACGGCGGCGCCGTGTCCTCCGTCGACGCCGAGGCGAGCCGCATCGGGCTCGAGGTGCTGCGCGACGGCGGCAACGCGGCCGACGCCGCCGTGGCCACGGCCGCAGCCCTCGGCGTCACGGAACCGTACAGCGCCGGCATCGGCGGCGGCGGGTACTTCGTCTACTACGACGCTGCGAGCGGCGAGGTCACCACGATCGACGGCCGCGAGACGGCGCCCGCCGCGATGGAGAGCGATGCGTTCATCGACCCCGCCACGGGCACGCCGTACTCCTTCGCGAACGCGGTCTCATCGGGCCTCTCGGTCGGCGTGCCGGGCACGCTCGCCACGTGGGAGACGGCGCTCGACGAGTTCGGCACCGAGTCGCTGCGCGACATCCTGAAGCCCTCGATCCTGCTCGCGACGCGCGGATTCCGGGTCGACGCGACGTTCCGCCAGCAGACGCTCGACAATGCCGCGCGCTTCGCGCAGTTCCCGGACACGGCCGAGCTCTTCCTCCCGGGCGGCGACGCACCCGCGGTCGGGTCGACCTTCCGCAACCTCGACCTCGCGAAGACGCTGCGGCTCATCTCGCTGCAGGGCACCGACGTGTTCTACGACGGCCCGATCGCCGACGAGATCGCTTGGGTCGTGCAGGACCCGATCACGAGCGGCGACGCGACGCTGCCCGCCTACCCGGGCTTCATGACCGACGACGACCTGGCCGAGTACGAGGTGCGCCTCCAGGCCCCGACGCACGTCGAGTACCGCGGCCTCGACGTCTACGGCATGGCGCCGTCGTCGTCGGGCGGCACGACCGTCGGCGAGTCGCTGAACATCCTCGAGGACTTCGACCTCGCGGCGGACGACCCGGGGCAGGCGCTGCACCTCTACTTCGAGTCCACCGCGCACGCCTTCGCCGACCGCAACGCCTACGTCGGCGACCCCGCGTACGTCGACGTGCCGACCGAGACGCTCCTGAGCCAGCCCTTCGCCGACTCGCGCGCGTGCGAGATCGACCCCGGCACGGCCTCGGCCAAGCCGGTGGCGCCGGGCGACCTCGAAGCGACCGGCTGCGAGGCCGTCGCCGCCGCGGCATCCGCCGACACCGAGGGCCTGTCGACCACGCACCTCTCGGTCGTCGACCGATGGGGCAACGCGGTCGCGTACACGCTCACGATCGAGCAGACCGGCGGCTCGGGCATGACCGTGCCCGACCGCGGCTTCCTGCTGAACAACGAGCTGACCGACTTCAGCTTCACGCCGAACCCGGCCGACCCGAACATCGTCGAGCCCGGCAAGCGTCCGCGGTCGTCGATGTCGCCGACGATCGTGCTCGAGGACGGCGAGGTGCGCTACGTGGTCGGCTCGCCCGGCGGATCGACCATCATCACGACCGTCGTGCAGGTCCTCATGAACCGCATCGACCTCGGGATGTCGCTGCCCGACGCGATCGCGGCGCCCCGCGCGACGCAGCGCAACACCGCCTCCACGCCCGCCGAGGCCGAGTTCATCGCGCAGTACGCCGACGACCTCGCGCCCTACCAGCAGGCGCTCACGCTCGTGGGCGCGCCCGGCACGTCGGCGTCGCAGATCGGCGCGGTCGCCGCGATCGAGGTCGACGCCGACGGGCTCATGACCGCGGCCGCCGAGCCGGTGCGCCGCGGCGGCGGCACGGGACTCGTGGTCGAGCCGGCCGAGTGACGGTTCCGGTGGTCGAGGCGCCGAGCGGCTCCTCGACCACCGGAACGTGCCGAGCAGATCAGCCGAAGTCGCGCAGGCGGGGCGCCAGGTCGCGCTCGAAGAGCTCGAGGAACCGGCGCTGGTCGTGGCCCGGCGCGTGGAAGACCAGGTGGGTGAAGCCCCATCGGATGTACTGGGCGATCTCGTCGACGACGATGTCGGGGTCGGTGCCGACGATCCATCGGCCCGCGATCTCCTCGATGGGCAGTGCATCGGCCGCCTGCTCCATCTCGACCGGGTCGGTGATGTCGTGCTTCTGCTCCTTCGAGAGCGACAGCGGCGACCAGAACCGGCAGTTGTCGAGTGCGGCGTCCTCCGACTCCTCGTACGAGAGCTTGATCTCGATCATCCGGTCGAGCGCGTCGTACGAGCGACCGCCGGCCTCGGCGCCCTCCTTCACGGCGGGGATGAGCTGGTCGACGTAGAGTTCGGCGCCCTTGCCCGACGTGCAGATGAACCCGTCGCCCGCGCGCCCCGCGTACTTGGCCACGGTCGGGCCGCCCGCGGCGATGTAGACGGGCACCCCGCCCTCGGGCTTGTCGTAGATCGAGGCGTCGTGCGTCGAGTAGTACTCGCCCTCGAAGTTCACGCGTTCGCCGTTCCAGAGCGCGCGCATGAGCCGCACCGACTCGCGCAGGCGCGCGAACCGCTCGCGGAAGTCGGGCCAGTCCTGCTCGCCGGCGCCGCGGAAGCCGGTCGCGATCTCGTTGAGCGCCTCGCCGGTGCCGAAGCCCGCGATGACGCGGTCGGGGTACATCACCCCGAGCGAGGCGAACGCCTGCGCGAGCACGGCCGGGTTGTACCGGAACGTCGGCGTCATCACGCTCGTGCCGATCTTCACGTTCGAGGTCCGCTCGCCGACCGCGGCCATCCAGGTCAGCGAGAACGGCGCGTGCCCGCCGGTGTGCCGCCACGGCTGGAAGTGGTCGCTGGCCCACACGGACTCCATGCCGTGCGCCTCCGCGGCGACGGCGAGCTCGACGAGCTCGCGCGGGTCGAACTGCTCGGCGCTGGCCTTGTATCCGAGGGTCAGGGTCATGAGGCTGCCTTCCTGTCTGCGCCGGGCGGCGCGGTCGATGGGTCGAGCGGATGCCGCGGGGCGGGCCCCTCGGCGAGGTCGAGGGCACGCAGCGCGGCGGACGTGTGCGGCCCCACGCCGAGCGCGACGACCGCGCGGAGCTCGGCGGCGGTGTCGACGTCGCGGCGCAGCCGGGCGGCGATCGCGTCGGGGTGCGCGGCGGCCAGGTCGGCGAAGCCGGCGGCCGCGTGCCGGGCCGCCGAGTCGCGGCCGAAGTGCGCCTCGAACGGCTCTCCGGCGCGAGCGGTCGCGAGCGTCGTCCCGGTGTCCTCGGCGTCCGGGACGAAGGCGAGCGGATGTCGCGCCGCGGCCTCGAGCGCCGCGTCGAGATCCTCCGACCGCACCGACGGCACGTCCCCGAGCAGGACCGCGACCCCGCCCCCATTCCCCGTGTGGGCACGCGATGCGGGTTGGACGAGACGCAGACCCACGTCGACTGTCGTCACGGGCGGCCGTTGCGCGGCGACGGCGATGCCGTGCGCGATCGCGGCGCCGAGGCCGCGCGCGGCGGGCTCGGGCACGACGTCGACGCCCGGGAGCCCGCGGAGGGCGTGCTCGATCGCGGGCTCGTCCGAGACGACGACCACGCGCCGCACCCGCCGGGCGGCGCGCGCCGCCTCGATGGTGTCGAGCGCGAACGCGCGGGCGAGTGCGGCGCGCTCGGCCGGGGAGTGCTCGGGCGCGAGCCGGGTCTTGGCGGCCGAGAGCGACTTCACGGGCACGACGACCGTCCAGGCCGCGGCATCCGCGGCCGACTGCACGCCCTGCCCGGTCACGAGCGCACCCGCTCGTGCTCCGCGGCACCGATCCCGGCCGTGAAGCCCTCCGTGAATCCGGCCGCGCGACCGGCGGAGTATCCTGCGGAGCGGCCGGCCGCGGTGCCGAGCGCGATCGCCTCGTCGGTGCCCATGCGGAAGAGGTCGCGATCTCGCGGGCGGACGATCGAGCGAGCGCCCGGCAGGTCGAGCCCCCCGACAAGGTGCGGGAGACCGGACACCACGGCGACGGGGCATCCCGTGGCCTTGCCCTTGACGAGGTCGCCTGCCGCAGCGAGCTCGTCGGCGAGGCAGGGCATGGTGACGGCGAGCGGCTTGCCCGCGGCGTCGACCGTTCCGCGCAGGTCGTCGAACACGTGCACTCCGGCCGCGCCGATCGCCACGTCGGTCTGGCCCTCGCGCCAGGGCCGGCCGAGGGTGTCGCTGATGATGACGCCCAGGGCCCGGCCCGTGCGGGCGCGGAGGCCGGCCGCGAGGGCGCGCGCCGAGGCGTCGGGGTCGACGGGGAGGAGGAGCACGGTGCCCTCGTCGGTGTTGCTCGCATCGACTCCGGCCGCGGCGGCGACCATCCCGAGCCGGTTCTCGACGATCCGGGTGACGCCGTCGGGGTGACTGCGGGTCGCGACCACCCGCACGGTCTCCTCGGTGATCGCACGTTCGCGGTCGGACGCGTGCACGATGCGACCCTCGGCCTTCGACACGACCTTCGAGGTGACGACCAGGATGTCGCCCTCGGCGAGCGACCCGCGCGCGGCGGTCGCGATCACGTCGACCAGGTCGTCTCCGGGTCGGATCTCGCCGATGCCCTCGAGCACGCGCACGCCGAAGGCCCGTGGCACGCCGCTCATGCGCGCAGCCTCGGGAGGACGTCGCGCCCGAACACCTCGAGGAACTCCGCCTGGTTGCGTCCGACGTTGTGGAGGTAGATCCGGTCGAAGCCGAGGTCGAGGTGCCGCTGGATGTGGGCGCGGTGCAGGTCGGGGTCGGCCGAGACGAGCATCCGGCCGTCGAAGTCCTCGGGCCGCACGGTGCGGGCGAGCTGCTCGAACTCGAACGGCGAGCGGATGTCGCTGCGCGAGAATCGCATGCCGCCGATCGGCCATTCGACGAGGGCGTTCCGCATCGCCTCCTCGTCGGTGGGAGCCCACGAGAGATGCAGCTGCAGGACCCGCGGCAGCGCGTTCGCGTCACGCCCGGCGTCTCGGGCGCCGTCGGCGAACCGGGCGAGCAGCGCCGCGAGCCGGTCGTAGGGGGCCCCGGTGGTGATGAGGCCGTCGGCGACCTTGCCCGCCCGGCGGGCGGTGACCGGGCCGGCGGTCGCGACGAGGATCTTGGGCGCGGTCTTCGGCATGGTCCACAGCCGGGTGGTCTCGAGCCGGAAGTACGGCCCGCGATGGCGCGTCTCGCGCCCGGCGATCGACGCCGTGAAGAGCTTGCGGATGACCTCGACGGCCTCGAACATCCGGTCGATGCGCTCGTGCGCCTCGGGCCAGTACTCGCCGACGACGTGCTCGTTGAGCGCCTCGCCCGACCCGATGCCGAGCCAGTGGCGGTCGGGGTACATGGAGGCGAGCGTCGCGCTCGCCTGCGCGACGATCGCGGGGTGCGAGCGGAACGTCGGGGTGGTCACGCCGGGCCCGAAGTCGCCCGTGGTGCGCGCACCGATCGCGCCGAGGACGCTCCAGACGTGCGCGGACTGGCCCTGCTGCGGCAGCCAGGGCTGGAAGTGGTCGGTGGCCATGACGCCGGTGAACCCGTTGCGCTCGGCGAGCTCGGCGTATCCGACCGCGTCGGATGGAGGGAACTGCTCGAGCATCGCGGCGTAGCCGATGTGCACTGACACCCCTCCATCCTGACGCGTCGTCGCAATGGTGTCATTCGGAGCCGGTCGGCCCGAACGGCGGGTCCACCTCCCGCATCCCCATCATTTCGGATTCTGGATCCAAAATGCAAGGACAATCTTCGGCCACGACGGCGCCAGGCGATTCAGGAGCCCCCGCGGCGCCGACGCGCGGCGGGCTGCGCTCCCGTGAGCGGTTCGGCCTCGAGCATGGCGAGCACGCCGTCGCGCACCCCTTCGAGGTGGTGGCGCAGCAACTCGACCGCCGGGCCCACATCGCCGGCCCCGACGGCATCGGTCAGCTCGCCGTGCGAATGACGGTGCCCGTCGTTGCCGACGAGACGCCAGCCGAGCATGTACCGGCCCACCTTGAGCCGGAGCTGCTCGATGAGCTCCCACTGGATCGGGTGCCGCGCCGCGTCGTAGAGCTCGGCGTAGAACTCCGTCCGCGCGTCGATGAACCCGGCGCCCTCCTGCTCCTCGTCGGCGACGCGACCCAGCTCGCGGAGGCGTTCGAGCCGCTCGTCGGTCATCTCGGCCATCGACAGCCGCAGCGCTTCGGTCTCGAGCAGGATGCGCAATTGGTACACCTCGCGCGCCTGGGCCACCGAGAGCGACTTCACGACCGCGCCGCGCCGGTCGTGGAACTCCACGAGCCCGTCCGCCTCGAGCTGGATCAGCGCCGACCTCACGGGCAACCGCGACACGCCGATCAACTCGGCGAGCGTCTCCTGGCGGAGCTTGTGCCCGGGCGGCAGGGTGCCGTCGAGGATGGCGTCGCGGATGATGTCGTACGCCATGGTCCCGACCGAACGGTACCCGGCGGCGTGCCGGTCGGCGAGGCGAGCGAGCGCGCTCTCGGGATCGGGTGCGGGTCCCGGTGCGGCGCCAGCCGATCCGCTGGTCTCACGTGCGGTCATGGATCCCGAATGTATCGGAAACCACACGGCCGACCCACGCTTTGGATCCAGAATTCGGTAAACCGGGATCGGGGACCCCCGGGGCGGATGCCGCGACTCAGGCCTCGCGCAACGGGCCCTCGGCCTGCGCCTCGTCGAACCCGTCGCGGTAGCCCTCCTCGTACGCCTCGTCGGCGCCGCGTCGGAACATGTCGCGGTCGGCGGGTCGTACGATCGAGCGCGCACCGGGCAGATCGAGGTCGCCGACGAGGTGCCCGAGCCCGCGCACGACGGCGACGGGCACGCCCGCCGACTTGCCCTTCACCAGCTCGGCGGCACCCGCCAGCTCGTCGGCCACGCACGGCATGGTCACCGCGAGCGGCTTGCCCGAGGCATCCGCCTGCCCTCGCAGGTCGTCGAAGACGCGCACTCCGGCGGCGCCGATCGCGACGTCGGTCTGACCCTCGCGCCACGGACGGCCGAGGGTGTCGGAGACGAGCACGCCCACCCGCGCGCCGGTGAGCGATCGGATGCCGGTGGCGATCGAGCGCGCGGACGCGTCGGGGTCGATCGGCAGCAGCAGCACGGTGCCGTCGGGCGCGTTCGACGCGTCGACCCCCGCCGCCGCGCCGATGATGCCGAGCCGGTTCTCGACGATGCGCGTCGGCGCGCCCCCGGCCGGGTTCTCGCGCGTGGCGACGACGCGGACGGTCTCGTCGGTGATCGCCTGCTCGCGGTCGTCGGCGTGCACGATGCGGCCCTCGGCCTTCGAGACGATCTTGGACGTGACCACGAGGATGTCGCCGTCCTCCAGCGGCTCGGCCAGTGCGCCGACGATGAGCCCGGCCAGGTCGGCGCCCGCGATGACCTCGGGCAGGCCTTCGACGCCTTCGATGCTGAACCTCACCGATCCACCCCCGCGCTCGCGAACCTGGAATCCCATCTTGGCAGCACCGCCTGGGCGCTGACAGACTTCGATCGACGCGCCCGCCGCGGGCGGGAGGGGGACGGGTCGATGGTCGAGACGAGCGCGCCGGCGAAGCGCCCGGTGATCGTGTGGGACCTGGTGCTCACGATCGTGCTGCTCGTGCTCATGGCCGGCCTCGGGTTCGTGCTGTTCTTCTTCTCGTTCTTCCTCGCGTTCGCGAGCGACTCGTGCGGCGCGTCGTCGGTGTGCGACACCGACCTGATCGCGACCGGGATGCTCGTCGCGATGACGCTGCCGATCGGCGTCGGCGTGCTGGCGCTGGTCGCGGCGATCATCGTGCTCGTGCTCAGGCGCGTCGCGTTCTGGATCCCGATCGTCGGCGTGGTGCTCATGGTGGGCGCGTTCCTGCTCGGCGCAGCGATCGCGACCGCCGGCGTGCAGCCGACCGGCTGAGCTGCTGCCGGTCCGGGCGGCGGGACGCAAGGCCTCCCGGCCCTGCGCCGCCCGGCGCTAGCATCCACGCATGGCGTACGACCCTGCTGACGAAGAAGCCGACGAGGACGGGGACCCGCGCGAGGTCCGGAACGAGACGCGCGGCGAGCGACTCGACCGGAAGTGGAACGACATCCTGCAGGAACTGCGCGTCGTGATGACCGGAACCCAGCTCATCACGGGTTTCCTCCTGGCGGTCGCCTTCCAGCCGAAGTTCGCCGAGCTCGAGCGCTACGAGGTGGGGCTCTACCTCGTGCTCGTCGTGCTCGCGACGACCGCGACGATGCTGGGGCTGGCACCCGTCATCCTGCATCGGCAGCTGAGCGGCCAGAAGCAGAAGGAACGCGTGGTGCGCATCGCGAACGCCCTGCTGCTCACGCTGCTCGTCGTGGTGTCGCTCGTGGCGTCGGGCGTCGCGATGCTCATCTTCGACGTAACGGTCAACCGCGAGACCGGATGGCTCGCCGGCGCGATCGCGGTCGTGCTGCTCCTGCTGTTCTGGATCGTCGTGCCCCGGATCGGCAAGCGCGAGCCGCGGTCGGCACGCTCGCGCTGAACCCGCGCGGTCGCGTCGGCGCTCGACCGTAGGCTTGAGTCCATGCGCATCGCCACCTGGAACGTCAACTCGATCCGCACCCGCTTCGGCCGCGTCGTCGATTTCATGGTGCGCGAGGATGTCGACGTGCTCGCGATGCAGGAGGTCAAGTGCACGGCCGAGCAGTTCCCGCACGAGGCGTTCGAGCAGGCAGGGTACGAGGTCGCCATCCACGGGCTGAACCAGTGGAACGGCGTGGCGATCGCCAGCCGCTCGCCCATCGCCGACGTCGCGACCGAGTTCCCCGGCATGCCCGGCTTCCTCAAGGGTCAAGAAGGTCCCGACCTGCCCAAGGAGGCGCGCGCGATCGGCGCGACGATCGACGGCGTGCGCCTGTGGAGCCTCTACGTGCCGAACGGCCGCTCGCTGGGCGATCCGCACTACGCCTACAAGCTCGACTGGCTCGCGGCGCTCGCCGAGCACACGCGCACCGAGACGACGTCGCACCCCGAGGTGCCGTTCGCGCTCATGGGCGACTTCAACATCGCCCCGCTCGACGAGGACAACGGCGACCCCGCGGTGGTCGAGGGGCTCTCGACGCACGTCTCCCCGCCCGAGCGGCAGGCGTTCTTCACGCTCGAGGATGCCGGCGTCACCGACGTGGTGCGCCCGCTCGTGCCGTCGGGCTTCACCTACTGGGACTACAAGCAGCTGAAGTTCGTGCGCAACGAGGGCATGCGGATCGACTTCATCCTCGGGTCCGACCCCTTCGCCGAGGCCGTCACCGCCGCCACGATCCACCGCAACGAGCGCAAGGGCGACGCGCCGAGCGATCACGTGCCGGTGCTCGTCGACCTCGAGCTCAGTCGCGAGGACGACGACCTGCCGATGATCTTCGGCTGACGCGATCCTCCGTGATCCGCAACCCCGTGGGACCGCCCAGCCGCACGGGCTACCCTTCGTGTGATGGACTCCCCCACCGAACAGGTCCCCGCGACCGCGCCCGACCCGCTGGTCGGCGCGACGCTGGACGGCCGGTACCGCATCGAGGGGCTCATCGGGCGAGGCGGCATGGCCGCCGTGTACCGTGCAGCCGACCTCGCGCTCGGACGACACGTGGCGGTCAAGGTGTTCTCGTCGGCCACCGAGGGCATCGACGACGCCGATCGTCGCCGATCCGAGACGGCGCTGCTCGCGAGCCTGACGCATCCCGCCCTCGTGACCCTCTTCGACGCGGCGAACGACCCCGAGACGCACCGGGAGTTCCTCGTGATGGAGCTGGTCGAGGGCCCCGACCTCCGCGAGGTCCTGCGGAGCGGGCCGATCCCCGGAGCCGACGCCACGCGCATGCTCGCCGACCTCGCCGAGGGCCTGCACGTCATCCACTCGCGCGGCATCGTGCACCGCGACGTCAAGCCGGCGAACGTGCTGCTCGCCTCCGCCCACCTGCCCACGCGCCGCTGGCACGCCAAGCTCGCCGATTTCGGCATCGCGCGCCTGCTCGACGAGTCGCGCCTGACCGCCACCGGCCGGATCATCGGCACGCCCGGCTACCTCAGTCCCGAGCAGGTGCGGGGCGAGCCCGTCGGCAGCTCCGCCGACATCTACTCGCTCGGCCTGCTCATGCTCGAGGCCCTGACCGGCGAGCAGCCGTTCCCCGGCCCGGCACTCGAGTCGGCGAGCGCTCGGCTCGTGCGCGACCCCGTCATCCCCGCAGCACTGGGCGCCGAATGGGTGGGCCTGCTCACGGCGATGTCCGCGCGCGAACCGTCGGCTCGGCCGTCGGCGCTCGACGTGGCGCTCGCGGCCCAGTCGCTCGACGCGCCGGCCGGCCGGCCGACCACCGAGCAGACGCTCCTCCTCCCCGCGACGACCCCGGCCGCGGGCGCACCGAATGCGTTCGCCGACGACGACACGCGCATCACGACCGTGCCGGCGCATTCCGGCGACGACGCCACGGCGGCGACGCGCGTGCTTCCCGCCGCGGCGCCCTCCGGGATCGGCGAGGTCGACCCGGCTCCGGGTCCGCGGCGGATGCCGCGCTGGCTCGCCCCCGCCGCCATCGCCGGGGTGCTGCTCGCTGTCCTGGCCGTGCTCGTGCCGAGCCTGATCGGCGGGCTCGGCGGCGCCGGCGATGCGAGCGGGAGCGGGACGGAACCGTCGCCCACGCCGATGCCGAGCGTGCCGGGCGACCTCGGCACGCACCTGCAGCAGCTGGAGGAGGCGGTCTCGGAATGAACGGCAGCATGCTCCGCCGCGCGCTGGTCGCGGCATCCGTCTCGCTCGCGCTCGCGTGCGGCCTCGCCGGGTGCGCCACCGGTCCCGACACCGCCGAGGCGGAGGCCACGGCCTACCGTGCGCAGGTCGTGGCCATCGCCGACGCCTCGGCGGCGGGGAACTACGCGGAGGCGCTCGGAAAGCTCGAGGCGCTCGAGGCCGAGCTCGACGCCGCGGCCGCCGACGGCACGCTCACCGACGAGCGCGAGCAGCGGATCCGCGACGCGATCGCGCTCGTGCGCGCCGACCTGGAGGCGGCGATCGCCGCGGCGGTGACACCCGAGCCCGTGCCCACGGAGGAGGCGGGCGACGACTCCTCCGGCCCCGGCAACAGCGGCGAGAACGCCAAGCCGGGGAAGGGCGAGGGCAAAGGCAAGGGCAAGGGCAAGGACTGACCCGGGCGGCGTGCCCGCGTCAGTCCCTCCCCCGGAACTCCTCCATCGACCGGTAGACGCCGAAGCCGTGCCCGATGATCCGGTCGAAGGTGCGCGTCGGCAGGACCGCGCGCAGGAATCGGCCGAGCCGCACCGTGCCGGGCATCTCCACGAGCGCCTGGCCGGCGAGCATCGCCTTCCAGACGCGGTCGACGACGACCTCGGGCTCCAGGATCGGCGCGAGCAGCGGGCCGCGCACGCCGTGGAACATGCCCGTCGCGATGTACGAGGGCGTGACCGTCGTCACGCGGACGTGGTCGTGCCCCGCCTGCTCGAGCTCGAGCCGGAGCGAGTCGCTCCATCCGTTCAGCGCCGCCTTGGACGCGGCGTACACCGCCATGCGCGGGTTGCCGAGCGTGCCGGCGGCACTGCCGATGTTGACGATGCGCGAGGGGCGATCCGAGGCGATCATCGCGGGCAGGAACTCGTGCGCGACGTACATCGGCGCGAGCGCGTTGACGAGCATCGTCGGCCGCACGTCTTCGCCCGCGTGGCTCTCCCAGAAGTAGCGGTTGCCACGGACGATGCCGGCGTTGTTGATGAGCACGTCGGGATCGCCGACGTCGCGGCGCACCTTGTGGGCGGTCTTCGCGATCGCGCCGAGCTCGGACACGTCGACCGCGTACGAGCGCACGAGGGTGCGACCGCGGGCAATCGCGCCGAGCTCGTCGGCCGTGCGTGCGAGGGCAGGCGCGTCGCGGTCCCACAGCACGACCGACGCAGCCCCCTCGTCGACGGCACGCTGCGCGTACATGCGGCCCATTCCGCCGGCCGCGCCGGTGATCAACAGGTGTGCGCCTTGCGCGGTTCTCGCCATGGCGATCATTCTCGCAAGACCGCGCTCGCCCCGTGCACGTTCCGCTCGCGTTCGTCACTCGATCTCCGCGGGCCGTTGGCCCCGGCCGCGCGACCGCGCGCGCGGCTAGCCTCGGGGGCATGGTGGCGCGGACGCCGTCGCTCACCGGGTGGACCACCGACCGGAAGACGTACCTCGACAACCTCAAGGTGGTGCTGATCGCGACGATCATCGCCATCCACGGCGTGCTCGGCTACGTCGGATCCGACCAGTACTGGACCTACGCCGACGTGCAGGAGACCGCGCTGCAGCCGGTGACCGAACTGGTGCTCGCGGTCCTCGTGGTGCCGTTCGGGCTGTTCATGATCGCCCTGCTCTTCCTCGTCGCCGGGCTCCTGACACCACCGTCGTTCCGGCGCAAGGGCGCCCGGCGCTTCGTGGGCGATCGGCTGCTGCGGCTCGGCGTCCCGTTCGCGGTGGTCACCTTCGTGCTGTGGCCGATGCTCACGTACGCGCTCTACCATCCGCTCGGCGCGGCACCGGGGTCCTTCTGGGAGGAGTACCTGAGTGACGAGGGGAACATCGACACCAGCATCCTCTGGTTCGTCGGCGTGCTGCTGATCTTCTCGATCGGGTACGCCGGCGGCGTCCTCATCCTCGGGCGGTTCGGCCCCCGCCATCCCTCACCCCGGCGCGTCGACGCCATCCGACTGCGGCACCTCGCGCTGCTCGCGGCCGCGACCGCGGCGGCCACCTTCCTCGTGCGCCTCGCGTTCCCGTACGGCAGCGAGTCGGCCACCGACCTCAACCTCTGGGAATGGCCCGGATGCCTCGCGCTCTTCGGCTTGGGGATCGTTGCGTGCGACCGGGGCTGGGCCGCCGAGGCGCCGCCACGGCTGGTCCGCGCCGCCGGAGTGATCACGGCGATCGCCGGGGTCGCCGCCGCCGGGTTCCTCCTCGTCATGCTCCGCGCCGACCTCACCGACGCGATGTGGGGCGGCTGGAGTTGGCCGGCCCTCGTGTTCGTCCTGATCGAGAGCCCGCTCATGGTCTTCGGCTCCGTGTGGCTGCTGGGCGTGGCGCAGCGCCGTCTCGCCCGGCCGGTGCGCGGCGGCGACGCCCTCGCCAGGAGCGCCTACGCGGCGTTCCTGGTGCAGGGCTTCGTGCTCATCGGCCTCGCTCTGCTGTTGCGGCCGGTCCCGCTGCCGGCCGAGCTCAAGGCGCTCCTGGTCTCCGCGGGCGGCGTCGTCGGCTCGTTCGGGATCGCGTGGCTGCTCGTGAGCCGCGTGCGGTGGCTCGCGCGGGTCCTCTAGCCCGTCGCGACCGTCGGTGCCACCATGGTCGGATGACCGCAGAGCGCGTGGAACTCGTCCTGAAGAGCGACGCCCAGGTGGCCGAGTGGCTCCCCGTCGCGATGGCGCACTACGAGCAGGCGCGCGTCGAGGCGGGCGACTCGCCCGCCCAGGCGGCGGCGGGACGCCGCGCGTCCGAGGAGCGGTTCTTCCCCGGCGGCCGGATCGTCGAGGGCCAGCTGCTCCACACGATCCGCCTCGGCGTCGAGGACGCCGGCTGGCTGTGGATCGGCCCGTGGGACTCGGAGGGCTCCCTCTGGTGGGTGTGGGACCTGATGGTGCACCCCGAGTTCCGCCGGCGCGGCATCGCACGCGATGCCATGCTCGCTGCGGAGCGGATCGCGCGCGAGCACGGAGCCACCTCGCTCATGCTCAACGTCTTCGCATTCAACGAGGGTGCGATCGCGCTCTACGAGGCGCTCGGCTATCACCCGGCCTCGATCCACATGGCCAAACCGCTCTGACCGGCGCCGCGAGGCTCACTCCGCGAGCGGGACGACCTCGATGCGGTCGCCCGGGCCCGCGAGGACCAGCGCGCGCCGGGCCGTCACGCCCTCGAGCGCGGCGACGACCGCCGCGGCATCCGGTGTCATTGGCACCGCTGCGGTCCCGGGCACCGGGACCGCCTCGGCGGGGGCGGCCCGCCACACCGTGACCGAGGCGCCCGTCGACTGCTCGAGCGCGCGCTCGAGCGGCGCCGTGTCGCCCGCCGCGACGAGCACGATGCGGCCGATGCGACGCACGGGCGCGAGACCGTGCGCCGCGATCTCGGCGCGGTCGCGCCGCCACACCGCGAAGTGGTAGCCGAAGACGAGCGCGGTGGCGACGAGGAGGCCCAGCGGCGCTCGGACCCGGTCGACGAGGCTCGCCGCCGAGGTCGGGTCGAGCACGAACTCGAAGATGCGGTAACCGACGATGAGCAGCGCGACGAGGGCGACCACGGCGCTGATGCCGAAGACCACGATGAGGTAGACCCGCCGCCCGGTGTCGGCGACCTCCGCGGCGTCGACGCGACGCGCGGGCCGCCAGTTCAGCCACCACACGGGTGCGCCGACGACCAGCGCGCTGACGCCGCCGAGCAGCAGCGTGCGCGTGTCGGACGCGGCGAGCGGCGCGGCGACCTCGGCCAGCGTCGCGTTCAGCACGACGCCGATCCCCGAGGCCGCGGCGACGAGGCCGAGGCCGGACATCACGAGGCGGGCGGCGCGTCGCGTGCGGGCGGAGCGTTCGGCCGCGATGCGCCGGTGGTACGCCCACGCCAGCGCCCCGACGGCCGCGCCGGCGATCGCGGTACCCAGCGGATCGAGGATGGAGTTCACCGACTCGCCCCGATCGAAGACGAGACGCAGTCCGACCCAGAGCGCGACGCCGACGCCGGCGAGCGCGACGGCCGCCGTCACGAGCACGCCCACCGTCACGAGCGCGACGTCGGCGAACGCGGTCACGAGGCTGCGGACCCGGTCGCGGAACCAGTGCCACGCCCAGATGCCGGCGCCGAGCGCGAGGACGACCGCCGACTCGACCGGCCCGCGCCACCATGCCTCGCCGGCGAGCGCCGACGTGCCGAGGATCGTGGCGTCGAGCAGTGCGCCGAGGGCCGCGACGGCACCCGAGAGCCCGAGGAGCAGACCGTACGCCGAGGCGAGCACGAGCGGCACGGTGGCCATGCGCACAGGCGACTTGCGGCCGTGCCGCAGCATCCATCGATGCCACACCCACACCAGCGCCCACGCGATCGCGGTGGCCAGCTCCGCCGCCGCCCAGCGCCCGTCGATGAGCGTGCCGATCGCAGCCGTGAGCGCGGAGACGGCCACGACGAGCGACACCGTGTACACGGCCGTGAGGTAGAGACCCCACGCGAGCGAGCCCCGCTCGGCCGGGTCCGCGAGTCGTCGCCACACCGACCACCACAGCACGGCGGCGAGCGGGCCGCCGATGAACGTGAACGCGAGCGAGAGCGCGAGGTCGCCCGTACCGCCCGCGACGAGCGGCGCGGCGACGTCGAACAGCCGCTCGAGCAGCCCGGCGACGCCGATCGCCGACACCGTGACGAGCACCGCGAGCAGCGAGTAGACGATGAGGCGCCGGACCGTGCCCTGCGCCGAGCCGCCCGGCACGGCGGCGGGTGCGGCGGGCGGTTGGGCCGGTGCGGTCGATTCGCTCATCACTGGACTCCCGTCGGCTGGCAGATGGTGAGCGGCCAGGGCGCGGTCTCGATGCGCCACTCGCCGCCGTCGCGCACGAGGTCGAACACGCCGTCCTCCTGGTACTCGTCGGAGCCGAACGGACCGCCGCCGCCGTACGAGATGGTCAGCAGCACCCGGACATCGGCGGAGTCCTCGCGCTCCTCGGTGTCGACGAGCGTCACGCGCAGGTCGGCGCCCGTCGCCGGCTCGATCCGGACGCAGTCGTCGGCGACCTCGGCGACCAGGTACTCCTTCGCGGCCTGCTCGTCGCCGTCGATCACGGCGGCCGAGTAGCGCTGCACCACGCCCTCGGGCGTGGACTCGTCGAGCAGCTCGGGTTCGCCGCGCGAGAACACGACGACCAGCGCCACGATGACGAGCGCGACGATGATCCCGAGGATGACGAGGAGCGTGCGGTCCGGGCGTGGCGCCGACTCGGCGGGCGCCGGTGCGCTCGGCTGCTCGGGCTGGGCTGGGGAGGCGGCGTCCATGCTCGAATCATGGCGCGCGACGACGGGTTGCGCACGGACCGAAGGTCACGTGTCGTGCCCGCCCCGCGGGACCGGCCGGCCCGGTCGTAGGCGGCTCAGCGCGGACCGTGGCTCACGAGCGTCCCGGCGGGCGGGAGCTCGCCGTCGAACTGCGCGGGCACGGTCGCGAGCGTGAAGCCGCGGGCACGCAGTCCGTCGACCACGGCGGGCACTGCCTCGACCGTCGGCTCGTGCGTGTC
This sequence comes from Agromyces aurantiacus, assembly GCF_016907355.1. Lineage (NCBI taxonomy): Bacteria > Bacillati > Actinomycetota > Actinomycetes > Micrococcales > Microbacteriaceae > Agromyces > Agromyces aurantiacus. The sequence continues at coordinate 104,259 of NZ_JAFBBW010000001.1, forward strand.
GTGCATGAGCACGACGCTGCCCGGGCGGCTCTCGCCGACGGCGCGCTGGACGACCGTGTCGACGCCCGGCTCCTCCCAGTCGCGCGTGTCGACGTCCCAGACGACCACGGGCAGGCCCACCAGCTTCCTGACCCGCTCATCGGACGCACCGTACGGCGGGCGCAGGCTCGTCGCCGGGGCGCCCGTCGCGGCGTCGATCGCCGCCTGCGTCCGCGACACCTCGCGGCGCACCTGGTCGTCGGGCAGCTTCGTGAGGTCGGCGTGGCGCCACGTGTGGTCGCCGATGGCGTGCCCCGAGTCGACGATCCGCCGCGCCACGTCGGGCGAGGAGTTCACGGCCGGTCCCAGGACGTAGAACGTCGCCGGCGCGCGTTCCCGGTCGAGCACATCGAGCAGGCCGGGGGTGAGCGAGGACGGGCCGTCGTCGAACGAGATCGACACGCAGGCGACGAGCGTGCAGTCCACCGGGTCCGCTCCGGCGGGAGACGCACCCGGGTCGTAGGGCGCTCCTCCGGCCGCGACCTCGATGGCTCTGCGCCCCTCCTCGGAGAGCAGGGGGTCGAGCAGTCGCTGCGGCACGTGGACGGAGACCGGCACCTCGCCGGCGACGGGCACCGTGACGACGACGCCGGACGGCGTCACGGCGCTGTCGGCGAGCACGGCGTGCACGGCGCCCGCATCCGCGCCGGCGAACGGGTCCACTCCTGGCGCGATCCGCCCCGACGCGCGCAGTCCCTCCGCGACGAGCGCCAGCACGCGCGCCTCCTGCCCCGTCGCGTAGAGGGCCGAGCCGTCGAACACGGCACCCGTCGCGGCATCCGAGTACCAGGTCTCGCGCGAGATCGACGTCGCGACGCCGGCCTCGCGCCGCGTCACCACCACGCGCTCGCCCACGAGCGGCCCGGCGGTCGTCACGACCGCGCAGTCGACGGTGAGGCTCGCGGGCGGCACCGACAGCAGGCTGCCGCCCCAGCACGGCCCGCCGACCCCGCCGGCGACGAGGTCGACACCGGGTCGCCATGCGGCGCCGTGCTCGTCGGCGTACGACCGCACGGCCTCGGCGACCCGCGACGAGAGCGCGTCGCCGAACTCGGTCGCGCCGGGCGGCGTCGCCCACCTCGCGGAGACCGCGAACGCGTCGGTGCGCATCGCGGCGAGTCGCGGGACGAGCCCGGCCGTGCGGTCCGGGCCGAGATGCGGCGGCCCGGCCACAACGACGGGGGTCGCGAGCGCGGGCACAGGTCGGGCCCGCGAGGCGGACGGCGTCGCCGTGCCCGGGACCGGTGCCTCCGGTCCGGCCGTGCACGCCGCCGTGCCGAGCGCAGCCGCGACCGCGACGGGCACCAGCCAGCGCACCCGTCGGCGCCCTCCCCGCGCCGGTCGCATGCGAACACCGTAGCCAGTCCCCCTGACCGCCCGGTGGACGCGGGCCGGCCGCGTCAGGACGACGCGATCGGTCCGCCCGCGGCACGCGCGTCGCGGGCCCGGCGTTCGAGCAGCCCTCGCTCGCGCGCGTTCGCCGCCATGCCCGCCGCCCGACCGAACTCGGCCGCGGCTTCGTCCCACCGTCCGAGTTGCGCGTAGAGGTCGCCTCGCACGCTCGGCACGAGGTGGTACCCACGCATCGCGGGAAGGTCGGAGACCTGGTCGAGCAGCGCCAGGCCCGCCTCCGGACCCCGCGCACGGCCGAGGGCGACCGCGCGATTGAGCTCGACGACGGGCGAGCCCGTGCGGCGGGCGAGCCGCTCGTAGAGCGAGGCGATCCGCTCCCAGTCGGTGTCGTCGACCGAGGCGGCACGTGCGTGCTCGGCGGCGAGGGAGGCCTGCAGCACGTAGGGTCCCGGTTCGGCGGCCGGCCCGGCGTGCGCGACGAGCGCGACGGCACGATCGAGCAGGTCCACGCCTCGGCGGATGCGCGAGGCATCCCATCGTCGCCGGTCCTGCGCGTCGAGCAGGATGGGCTCGCCCTCGGCGTCGGCGCGCGCGGCGAGCCGCGAGGACTGGAGCTCCATGAGGGCCGAGAGCCCGAGCACCTCGGGATCCTCGGGGACCAGGGCCGTGAGGATGCGCCCGAGGCGCACGGCCTCGTCGCAGAGCGCCGGTCGCATCCAGTCCTCGCCCTCGGTCGCCGAGTACCCCTCGTTGAACACGAGGTAGACGACGCCGAGCACCGTGCCGAGCCGTTCGGCGCGCTCGGCGGCGGCCGGCTCCTCGATGGCGGCACCCACCTCGGCGAGCGTCCGCTTGGCCCGGGAGATCCGCTGGGCCACGGTCGCCTCGGGAGCGAGGTGCGCCCGGGCGATCTCCCGCGTGGAGAGCCCCGCGACGAGCCGCAGCGTGAGCGTGGTCTGCGCCTCCGCGGTGAGCGCGGGGTGGCAGCAGATGAACATCAGGCGCAGCACGTCGTCCTCGACGTGGTCGATCCCGGCCGAGGGGTCCTCGTCGACGACCTCGGCGAGGTCGTGCGCCAGCTCGGCGGCCGCCCGGTCGTGACGGGCACGGGCGCGGAGCACGTCGATCGCCCGGCGCTTCGCGGTGGTCATCAGCCACGCGCCCGGATTCGCGGGGATCCCGGCGACGGGCCACGCGGCCAGCGCCGCCACCACGGCGTCCTGCGCGACGTCCTCCGCGAGCCCGACGTCGCGGAGCATGCGCACGAGGGCGGCGATCAGCCGGGTCGACTCCAGCCGCCACACCGCCTCGATCGCGGCACGCGTGGCCTGTTCCACCATGGGTGGATGAGACCACGCGCGCCGCGTCGGCGCAACCGCCGAGGTCAGAAGTCCGCGATCTGGCGGATCTCGACGGTGCCCCGCCATTCGGGGATGTGCTCGAGGTGCAGCTGCACGAGCCGGCGGCCGAGCTCGACCGCCTCCTCACGCGAGCGCACGTCGACGACAGCGTAGCCGCCGACCAGTTCCTTGGCCTCCGCGAACGGTCCGTCGATCGCCTTGACGCGCCCGTCGGCGGCCGAGACGATCGCGCCGGCGGCGCTGGGCAGCAGCCCCCGGCTCTCGACGAGGGTGCCGTTCAGGCGCCCCTCCTGGTCGTACGCCGCCATCGCCTCGTAGAGCGCGCCGGGGATCTCCCACGGCGGGTTCTCGTCCGTCTGCACCATGCACAGGAAACGCATCGTGTCCACCTTCCGATCGGTTGTGCGGCACGCCCCGTCGGCGTGCCCTCACCATAGCGACGCCCGCGTCCGCCGGTTCTCGACATCACGCCCGGGATTTCCGCGGTCCATGTCGAGAACGGGGTCCGCCGGGCGTCGCACCAGTGAGGCGTCGATCGACCGGATCGACGCGACGGATCGGAAGGACACACGTCATGGACACCACCAGCACTCACCGGATCGGCGCGCGCGCCGGCACCGCACCGGAGGCGAGCACGGTCGACGCCCGTGCACGCGCGCTCGTGGGAGCGGGCATCGTCGCCGGGCCGCTCTTCGTCGTCGTCGCCGTCGTGCAGACGGCGACGCGAGAGGGGTTCGACCTGGCGAGGCATCCGATCAGCCTGCTGGCCCTCGGCCACGGGGGCTGGGTGCAGATCGCGAACTTCATCGTCGCGGGCGCCCTCATGCTCGCGTTCGCGGTGGGAACCCGGCTGAGCCTCCGCACCGGCCCGGGCCGGCGGTGGGCGCCGATCCTGTTCGGCGTCTACGGCGTCGGACTCGTCGTGGGGGGCGCGTTCACGGCGCAACCCGCGCTGGGGTTCCCGTCGGGTGCGCCCGAGGGCTACCCGGCGCACCTCGAGTTCCACAGCATCGTGCACGGGTTCGCGGCGCCGTTGTCGTTCCTGGCGGTCGTCGCGGCGATGTTCGTGGTGGGCCGACGCCTGGCGTGGGAGGGGCACCGCGCCGCGGCGGCATGGTCGTCCGCGGCGGGCGTCGCCTGCGCCCTGCTCGTGGTGCCGGTCGGTCCGGGGTCGAGCGTGCGGCTGTTCGTCGGCGTCGCCGTCGCATTCGCGTGGATCTCGGCGTACGGCGTGCACCTGCTCCGCCGGCCGGCACCGGCGTTGCGCGCGTAGGCCCGCGCACGGCCGATGGCGCGGCATCCGGACGAGGACCGTCGTCCGGATGGCGCGTCGGCCGCGCCGCGCGCGATCGCAGCATGCGCGCGCGAATCGTTGCGTGCACGCAAGAATCCCGCGTCGGACCGCAATCAATCGCGGAGGTCGCGCACGTAGCCTTGAGAGGCGCGCGGGAATCCCACCGCGCCATCCGCTGCCGCACGGCGCCGAATCCCGAGAACGGAGGTTCCGATGTCACAGACCACTCTGAATGCAATCGTTGGCGAACCCGAGGTTCTCGAGGACGAGGCCGGCATCTCGATCACCCCCGAGCTCATCGCGCTCGCCGCCGGCGTCGAGGCCGACCCGGCGTGGCTCCGCCTCAAGGAGTCCGCGACCAGGCTCCAGGCGCTGCAGGTGAAGGACGGCTCGGTCCCCGAGGAGGGCGACCGGCCCGAGGCATCCGCGCTCGTCGACGCCATCGTCGAGTCGGTCGCCGCGCTCGCGCCGCGCTTCCCGCACGAGGCCGCGTACCTCGAGGCGCTGCAGGCCGACTTCCGCCGCTGGCAGGCCGAGGGCCTCGGCGTGCCCGACTTCCTCGACTCGCTCGTGGAGTTCCAGCCGCAGCAGCACCGCGTCGACGGCATCCGCCACCTCGTGGTGTTCCCGATGTACACGCAGAACGGCTCGTCGGACCGCCACGTCGAGGCGCTCGTCGTCGAGACGATCTGGCCCGAGTTCATCGCGCACCTCGAAGCGGGCGACTACGGCAACAAGCTCTTCGTGAGCCTGCGCCTGGTCGACTTCACGCCCGGGTACGACACCAACTCGGCGGTGCTCTTCCCCGAGACGGTCGCGATGCGCGAGATCCCGCCCTTCACGTGGGGCGCGATCTTCCAGGACCGCGAGGCCGCACGGTACCGCCGGGTCGTGCGCGCGGCATCCGAGATCACCAAGCTCGATCTGCCGGATGACGCGGCGTCGCTGCTGGAGGACCAGGAGCTCGCCGAGCGCACGTTCGTGATGTGGGACATCATCCACGACCGCACGCACATGCGCGGCGACCTGCCGTTCGACCCGTTCATGATCAAGCAGCGGATGCCGTACTTCCTCTACTCGCTCGAGGAGCTGCGGTGCGACCTCACCGCGTTCCGCGAGTCGGTGAAGATCGAGCGCAGCCTGCGGGCGCGCGTCGAGGCCGGCGAGGAGCTCGACGCAGTCGACGGGCAGCTGCTCGAGCACGCCAAGCTCGTGCAGTACGCGGTGATCTTCGACCGGATCTTCCGGTTCGCGATCACGGGGTCGCGCGTGCGCAACTACGACGGCGTCGGCGGGCAGCTGCTGTTCGCGTGGCTGCACCAGAAGCACGTGCTCGACTGGACCGACGTGTCGCTCAGCTTCGACTGGAACGCCGTGCCCGACGCGGTCGTCGAGCTCGGCGACGCGATCGACGAGCTGTACTGGAAGTCGATCGACCGCCCGAAGACGGTGCACTGGCTCGCCGCGTACGACCTCGTCCGCTCCGTGCTCACGCCGAACCCGGCGTCGGTGTGGGCCGAGGGCCTGCCCCGCGAGGTGCTCGCGGGCCCGCCCAAGGGCTACACCGACCTCGTGATGGACGACGAGTTCCCGCTCTCGATGTTCTACGAGGCGCTCGACAAGAAGATGAAGCCGGTCATCGAGTCGACGGTCGGCATCACCGCCACCGACGCCTGACGTCTCGACACGCCCCCGAGCGGCCTGCTCGGCCGCCGGCATCCGAGCCGGTGGCCGAGCAGCGCGCGGAGCGTGCTCCCCGAGACCCCATGAGAGGATTCCCTACCGTGACTGAGCTGCAGGACCGGGTCGTCGTGATCGCCGGCGCGACCAGCGCCTCGGGCCGCGCCGTCGCGCGCGCGCTCGTCGACGCGGGCGCCCGCGTGGTCGCCGTGGGCAGCCACCAGGGCCGCCTCGACGAGCTCGAGGTCGAGATCCCTGGCCTGGTCGGCGAGCGCGCCGACCTCACCGACGGCGATGACGTGCTCGAGCTCGCGATGCGCGTGCACGCGAAGGTGGGCGACGTCGACGGTGTCGTGCATCTGGTCGGCGGCTGGCGCGGCGGCGGCGGGATCCCCGGCCAGACCGAGGAGGACTACCGCGTCCTCGAGCGCTCCCTCACCGCGCTGCGCTACGTCAGCCGCGTCTTCTGGGACGACCTGGTCGGCTCCGACGCCGGACGCATCGCGATCGTCTCCTCGACCACCGTCGAGAAGCCGACCGCGGGCGGAGCGAACTACACCGCGATCAAGGCCGCGAGCGAGTCGTGGATGCGCTCGCTCGCCGACGGCTTCGCGAAGGCCGACTCCCGCGGTGCCGCGGTGACGTTCCGCGTGAAGGCCCTCGCGGGGCTCGAGCAGCGCCTCGCCGAGGAGGTCGTCGCGCTGTGGTCGGCCGACGCCGCGGCATCCGAGCTCAACGGACGCGTGACGACGCTCGCCGGCTGATCGCCGGGTAGCCGAGCACCGCCACCCGGTCAATCCCCTCGCCAGCGCGCGAGGGGCGTGCCTACGGTGGGGCCGACGCCGGACGCGGTCCGCCTCGTCGCATCGACGGGCGCACCGCCCGGGCGGAGGCGGTGACATGACCGGTTGGAACACGGACGCACTCGCGGGCACGGCCGGAGCCGGCGCCGTGACGATTGTCGAAGGCACGTCGTTCTGCGTCTCGGGGCCGAACGGCGACATGGCGCCCGAGCTTCCGCACGGGGCGTTCCACCGGGACACGCGCGTGGTGTCGCGGCTCTCGCTGCTGGTCGACGGCTCGCCCGTCGAGCCGCTCTCGTCGATGAGCCCGCACCCCGACCGGGTCGTCCTCATCGGCCGGGCCGGGCACATCCCCGGACGCGCCGACACCCCGCTCATCGTCGAGCGCGATCGCCGGGTCGGGCACGGGCTGCGCGAGCGCATCACGCTGCGCAGCTACTCCCGCGAGTCGATGGTGGTGCGCGTCGAGATCGTGCTCGAGGCCGACTTCGCCGACATCTTCGAGGTCAAGGAGGGCCGCGCTGCGCGACGTCCGGGCCGCATGCGCGAGGCGGGCCCGCACCGCTACCGGATCGCGTCACCCGTCGGCGAGCACCCCGGCCTCGCCGTGAGCGCCGAGGGCGCCGAGGTCTCGGACGGTCGGATGCGCTTCGACGTGGTGCTCGACCCGCGCGGCACCTGGTCGCGGCGGATCGTCGTCGCGCCGGAGGGCGACGACCTCGCCGCCACGGTCGGACCCGACGCCGAGGCGGCGTCCGCGGAGGAGCCGACGCGGCGCTTCCTCGCCTGGCAGTCGGCAGCACCGACCTCGTCGATGCAGGACGACGCGATGGAGCGCGTCATCCGCCGGAGCCAGCTCGACCTCGGCTCCCTGCGGATCTTCGACCCGCGACATCCGGACCGTCCCGTCGTGGCGGCCGGAGTGCCCTGGTTCATGGCCCTGTTCGGCCGCGACTCGCTCCTGACCTCGTGGATGGCGCTGCCGCTGGACCCGTCGCTCGCGCTCGGCACCCTGCAGACCCTCGCAGCGTTGCAGGGGTCGCGCGAGGTCGCGTCGTCCGAGGAGCAGCCGGGCCGCATCCTGCACGAGGTGCGGCTCGGCGCCACCACGAACCTCGCGCTCGGCGGCGGGTCGGTGTACTACGGCACGGCCGACGCGACCCCGCTCTACGTCGTCGTGCTGGGCGAACTCGCGCGCTGGGGAGGGCTGCCCGACGAGTCGGACGACCTGCTGCTGGCCGCCGATCGCGCGCTCGAGTGGGTCGACCGCGACGGCGACCGCGACGGCGACGGCTTCGTCGAGTACGCACGCCTCAACGAGCACGGCCTGCTCAACCAGGGCTGGAAGGACTCCTGGGACGGCATCAACTTCGCCGACGGCACGCTCGCCCAGCCGCCGATCGCCCTCTGCGAGGTGCAGGGCTACGTCTACGCCGCGTTCATCGCACGTGGAACCCTCGCCGCCATGCGCGGCGACGATGCCGGGGCCCGGCACTGGGCGGACCGTGCCGCCGCGCTCAAGCTCGCGTTCAACGAGCGGTTCTGGCTGCCCGAGCGGGGGTACTTCGCGGTGGCGCTGGATCGCGACAAGCGTCCGGTCGACGCGTGCGCGTCGAACATGGGCCACTGCCTGTGGAGCGGCATCGTCGACGACGACAAGGCACCGGCGGTCGCCGAGCGCCTGCTCTCGCCCGAGATGTTCACCGGATGGGGCGTTCGCACGCTCGGCTCCGACATGGGCGCGTACAACCCCGCGAGCTACCACAACGGCTCGGTGTGGCCCCACGACAACGCCGTCATCGCCGCGGGCCTCATGCGCTACGGCTTCGTGGAGGAGGCGAACCGGATCGTCGCGGGCCTCTTCGACGCCGCGAGCCACTCCGGCGGCCGCCTGCCCGAGCTCTTCTGCGGGTTCGACCGCGAGCACTACCCGGAGCCCGTCTCCTACCCGGCGTCGTGCTCGCCCCAGGCCTGGGCGGCCGCGACGCCGCTCTCGCTCCTGCGCACGACCCTGCGATTCGACCCGTCGGTGCCCACCGGCGAGGTCTGGGTCGCGCCGACCTCCGTGGCGGACTTCGGCGACATCCACCTCCGCAACGTTCCGTTCGCCGGCAAGCGCATCTCGGTCGACACCTCGCGGAACGGCACCTCCGTGCGGGGCCTCCCGCCGGGGATCACCCTGCGGCACGAGCCCAGCCCGCTCGCCGTCGTTCCCGTCACCGTTCCCACCCGAAGGGACACCCCATGAAGATCGGCATCATCGCTCCTCCCTGGCTCCCCATCCCGCCGAGCGGGTACGGCGGGATCGAGTCCTTCATCGACACCCTGGCGTGCGCGCTCCAGGGCCTCGGCCACGACGTGCGGCTCGCCGCCTCCTCCGACAGCACCTGTCCGGTCCCCCGTGTGCCCGGATTCGAGCCGTCCGACCCGGCGAAGATGGGCGTGACCTCGCACGAGCTGCAGCACCTCCTCCGGGCGTTCCGTGCGCTCGAGGACGTCGACGTGATCGTCGACAACACCCTCGCGGGGCCGATCCTCGCGCGATTCGCCACCCGCGTGCCGGTGGTCACGGTCGCGCACGGCCCGCTGATCCCGCTCGAGCAGGAGCTGTACCTCGGCGGGTCGCCGCAGGTGGCGTTCGTCGCGATCTCGCACAACCAGGCCTCGCTCGCCGGAGACGTGCCGATCGCGCGCGTGATCCACCACGGCATCCGCGCGGAGGACGTGCCCGTCGGCCCGGGCGGCGACACGGTCGCGTTCGTCGGACGGATGAGTCCCACCAAGGGCCTGCCGGAGGCGATCCGGGCCGCGGCGATCGCCGGCATCCCCCTGCGCATCGCCGCGAAGATGCAGGAGGCCGCCGAGCAGGAGTACTTCACGGACGTGGTGCGCCCCGCGCTCGGATCCGGTGCCGAGTACCTCGGCGAGCTCACGGCCGAGGAGAAGTACCGGCTCATGGGCGAATCGCTGGCCCTGCTGAACCCGATCCAGTGGGACGAGCCGTTCGGGCTCGTGATGATCGAGGCGCTCGCGGCGGGCACGCCCGTCGTCGCCACCCCGCGCGGATCGGTGCGGGAGATCGTCGAGGAGGGCCGGACCGGCTTCATCCGCGACGAACCTGCGGAGCTCGCGGCCGCGCTCACCGCATCGGCGACGCTCGATCGGCGCGCCTGCCGCGCGTCGGTCGAGGAGCGATTCACGGCGCAGCGGATGGCGGAGGACTACGTCGCCCTGTTCGCCGACCTGATCCGGGAGCGCCGGCGACCACCGCGGGTGGGCGCGTCCCGGCCGGCCGCCGTGACGGCGCCCACCCACCCGCACGGAGCGCCGTGAGCCCGACGCGCGGGCGCCGGTGCGGGCTCAGCGGCTCCCGGCCGTGGTCGGCTCGACGAGGCCGTCCTCGGCGACGCTGAGGTCGTTCCCGGTCGTCGTCGCTCGGGGTCCGGCTGCGATCGTCTCCTCGTCGATACCGTCCGCGGCGGGATCCTCCACGAGCACGGGATCGGCGAGGGTGGGCGCCGCGGCGCGCGGCGTGATCGCACGGATCGCACTGACGACCGCGATCGTCGCGAGCGAGAGCACCGCGGCGACGATCCCCGCGCCCAGCAGTGCGGTGGCGATCGAGAGCCGCGCCTGCCCGCCGTACACGTCGGTCGCGGTCGCCGTCGTGCTGTTCAGCGCGGTGACGAGGGCGTCTCGCTCGGTCACGGACATCACGATGCCGAGCACGAGCACGCCGAGCGAGGCGATGAGCGCCACCGCCGGAATGAGCAGCGCGGCGAGGGGGATGGAGCGGCGGGACATGGGCACGGACGAACCTCGTTTCGGACGGGCGACACGGGGGCCGCTTCGGGTTCCGACGCTAGGGGACGATCCCATGCGTGGCCTATGTGCGAGCGATGAGGTGCCCGGGTGGGATCAGTCGGCGACCGGCGGCAGCGCGGCATCCGTCGACGGCTCGTCGCCCGCGACCGGGCCGGGGGTGACCTCGCGCGCGGTGTCGGCCGGGTCGTGCTGGGCCCTGCTGAGCAGCACGAACGGCACCGCGAAGGCCTGGATGACACCGCTCCACAGCATCGAGAACCCGTAGCCGCCGAGGTCGGCCGTGCGGCCGAGGACGGGCTGGATGGCGGCGCCGCCCGCGCTCCCGAGCAGCGAGTCGAACGACAGCACGGTCGCTCGCTGCTTCGACGGGATCATGTCGTTGAGGTAGGAGCGGTGCACGGGGTCGTCGATCGACGAGGTGACGCCCCAGACGGCGATGAGCACCACCGCGACCCAGAAGTTCGCGGTCAGCGAGAGCGCGACGAGCACGAGCGCGCTCGACACGGCCGCGAGCAGGATCACCGACGTGCGCTTGCGGAAGCGACGGCGCACCCATGGCGCGAGCAGCCCGCCCACGATGCCCGCGCCTGAGAGCAGTGCCGCGGCCAGGCCCGCGACCGAGTACGCGCCCTCGTCGCCCCAGAGTTCGAGCAGGTAGGGCTGCAACGCGTAGAAGGCGTAGAAGCCGACGCCGGTCGTGAACGGGGTGGTCAGCATGAGCCAGCGCACGGGCCGGTTGCCCAGGCCGTATCGCACCGAGGCGCGCAGCACCCCGCGGGTGGCGGCGATCGGACCGAGGCCGCGCTCAGGCGTGAAGCCGAGGTCGCGCATGAGCACGGCGGCGACCACGAACATGACGGCGAGGATCCCCGCTCGGACCAGGAACGGGACGCCGAGGTTCGTCAGCTGCGCGATCACGCCGCCGAGCACCGACCCGCCGAGCATGGCGACGTTCCCGACGACGACCGCCCGCCCGAACGCCGCCTCGAGGCTGCCCCGGTAGCCGGTCGCCTGCAGCGCGTCGACGAGCCAGGCGTCGACCGCGCCCGAGAAGAACGTGAAGCCCAGGCCCAGCAGGACCGACACGAGCGCCCACGCCCAGAACGGCGACTGCCAGACCCAGAGCAGCCAGTACATCACGGTCGTCGCCGCGAGCGTGACCGTGCCGAGCAGGTACGAGGCGCGACGGCCCACGGTGTCGGCGACCACGCCGGTGGGGATCTCGAAGAGGAACATCCCGACGCTGAAGAAGGCGTTCGCGGCGAAGGCCTCGAGGTTCGTCAGGCCCGCGTCGAGGAGGAAGAGCGTGTTGATGCCCCAGATGAACGAGGCGGCCAGCGTGTTGCCGAGCATGAGCGTGTAGTACGTGCCCTGAACGCGCCGGGCCGCGCGCCCCTCGCTCTCCGCGACCGGGGCGCTCACGTGCGATCCCGCCGAGCGCTCATCGGCTCCATCATGCACCTCCCCGCCGTCATCGTGAAGCGCCGTCGCGTGCTCGGGTGGTTCCTCCCATCGTTGCGGGCTTTTGTCGTGGAAAGTGAAAAGTCGCGCATATCACGATTGCTTTTGCTTGACCTCAGGTAGACAAATGCCGTAGCGTCCGAGAAAGTTCGTGGACGCCAACTCACGAGCAACGGTGCGAAGAGTGGCTCAGGTCGACCTCCGCATCGGGCGCGCACCCCGCGCCCCGGGCGCCACGCGCCCGTCCCCACCAGGAAAACGGTTCAGTGCAAGGGAGCATCATGGATGAACTGACGGAACAGGCCGAGCACGACGCCCGCGTCCTCGGGCGCAGCCTCGGCCTCACGCGTCGCCAGCTGCTGGCGGCGACGACGGGCATGGCCGCGGCCGCCGCGGTCGGCCTCGCGGGCGGCCACACCCACGCGCACGCGGCGCCGGCCGCGGCGGGCCCGGGCGCCAACGGCGTGCTCGTCCCGCCCGGCAAGCGGGGCATCATCCTGTACACGGTCCGCGACGCCATCAGCCGCGACCCGAACACCACCGACCTGCCCTCGGGCTTCAAGGAGGTGCTCGAGGAGCTGGCGCGCATCGGGTTCAAGCAGATCGAGTTCGCCGGCTACAACCAGCACGCCAACGCCGAGGGCGGCAACCTCAACAGCGTCGCGGGCGCGCAGCTGCTGCGCACCTGGCTCGACGACAACGGACTCGAGGCCGAGGGCAACCACGGCTCCATCCCGTCGACGATCACCGACGCGACGCTCGCGCAGTTCGACTACGCGTGCGAGATCGCGAACATCCTCGGCTTCGGCCACATCGGCACGGGCAGCGACCCGACCAGCAGCGCGTACCTCGCCGACTGGCAGGCCGCGGCCGACCGGTGGAACGTCCTCGGCGAGCGCGCCGCCACGCACGGACTCAAGCTGTACACGCACAACCACGACGCGGCGTACAGCTTCCTGCTCGACAGCGGGCCGCTCGACGCGACCGGCCGCCCCACGCGTTCGAGCGGCGTCCGTCGCCTCGAATGGTTCCTGCAGAACACGAGCCCGGACCACGTGTACCTGGAGATGGACATCTACTGGGCCCACGTCGCCCAGTACCGCTTCCAGAGCTTCACGGCGCCCGACGGCACCGTGGTGCAGGACCTCTTCGACCCGGCCGGGCTCGTGGCGGCGCAGACCACGCGGTTCCCGCTGTTCCACGCGAAGGACGGCGCCTCGCGGCCCGACCTCGCCGCCGGATACTCGATCGTGCCGTTCGGCGCCGGTGACATCGACTACACCACCTTCTTCCAGCGCGTCGGGGCGAAGGGGTACCACAACGCGATGTACGAGCAGGACAACGCCGCCCAGGTCAACTCCGACCGCCTCACCGCGCCGTCGCCCTCGCTGTCCCTCGAGAACTCGGCGTACTCGTACGCCAACGTGGCCGCCCTCCGCGGCTGACGCGATACCTCCGGGCCGCGCGGCGCCTACCTCCCGCGCGGCCCGGAACCACATGGATCCCGCCGAACCTCCTTCCATCCGACTGGAGCACATCCATGCACATCGCACGTTCACGCCTCGCGGCGCTGGTGATCGGGGCCGCGGTCGCGGCCACCGCCGCCATCGCGGGGCCCGCTGCCGCCCATGACGGGCACGACCACGGTGACGAGGTCTCCGCCACGACCTGGGCCAACTACGAGCGCGTGACGCTCGCGGCGTCGGCCGGCGTCGGCGAGCCGATCGACCTCGCCGTCCTGCCCGACTCGCGCGTCCTGCACACCACGCGCGGCGGCCAGCTGCGCCTGACCGACCCCGCGCAGGGCACGACGACCGTGGTCAACACCATCGACGTCTACGCCAACTCCGAGGACGGCCTGCAGACCGTCACGCTCGACCCCGACTTCGAGGAGAACGGCTGGGTCTACCTCTACTACGCACCCCGGGTGATGGAGGCTCCGTATCCGGCCACGACGCCCACCGGCTCGGCGCCGAACACGCTCCCCGCCGGCGCGGACGCGTCGTACTGGGACCAGTGGAAGGGCTACAACCAGCTCAGCCGCTTCAAGTGGGATGCCGAGGCGAGCGCGCTCGACCTGTCGACGCAGCAGGACATCATCAAGGTCGAGGTGCAGCGCGGCCAGTGCTGCCACGTCGCGGGCGACGTCGCCTTCGACGACGACGGCAACCTGCTGCTCGCCACCGGTGACAACACCCCGGCCGGCACGCCCGGCGCCAACGGCTATGCGCCCAACAACGACCGCCCCGGGTACAACCCCGGCTTCGACGCGCGACGCGGCGCCGGCAACACGAACGACCTGCGCGGAAAGATCCTGCGGATCGACGTGCAGGAGGACGGCAGCTACACCATCCCGGAGGGCAACCTCTTCGAGCCGGGCACCGCGAAGACGCGGCCCGAGATCTTCGTGATGGGCGTGCGCAACCCGTTCCGCATCGACTTCGACCCGGTGACGGGTGCGGTCACCTGGGGCGACTACGGCCCCGACGCGGGCACTGCGAGCGACCTGCGCGGCCCGATGGGCTACGTGGAGTGGCAGTCGACGACCACGCCGCTGAACGGTGGCTGGCCCTACTGCCACGGCCCGAACGCGAACTACAACGACTGGGACTTCGAGACGGCGACCCAGGGCCCGTGGTTCGACTGCGACGGCACCCTCCTGAACACGAGCGCCTACAACACCGGCCTCGACCAGCTGCCCACGGCCACCGCGCCGCAGCTCTGGTACGGCGACCGCCCCGAGCACCAGCCGTGGCCGGAGTTCGGCTCGGGCGGCCAGGCCCCCATGGGCGGGCCCACCTACCGCTTCGACGAGGAGAACGAATCGCTGACGAAGTTCCCGTCGTACTGGGACGGCAAGACGTTCATGGGCGAGTTCTCGCGCGACCGCGCGTTCGTCTTCTCCCAGGACGACCCCGACGGCGAGGTCACGAAGATCGAGGACTTCCTCCCGAACAGCGCCCTCGGCGGTGCGACCCTGGGCGCGTGGGACAACGTCATGGACCTCGAGTTCGGCCCCGACGGCGCGCTTTACGTCCTGAACTACGGCGACGGCTTCTTCCGCCCGAACCCCGACGCGGGCCTGTACCGCATCGACTACGTCGAGGGCACGAAGGGCCCGCGTGCGGTGGTCGAGGCCTCCGTCACGTCGGGCGACGGACCGCTCGCCGTCGAGTTCGACGCCTCCGGCTCGTCGCACCCCGACGACCTCGCGCTGAGCTTCGCATGGGACTTCGAGAACACGGGCACCTTCACCGAGGGTGAGGCGACCGCGTCGTACACGTACGAGGAGGACGGCCAGTACCAGGCCCGCGTCCGCGTCACCGACGCCGGCGGCCGGGTGAGCCTGGCCTCGGTCACGATCACGGTCGGCAACACCGCGCCCGTCGTCGAGATCGTCTCGCCGGTCGACGGCTCGTTCGTCGACTGGGGCGACGAGGTCGCCTTCGAGGTGAAGGTCACCGACCCCGACGAGACCATCGACTGCAGCCGCGTGCTGTGGAGCTACGGCCTCGGCCACGACAACACCCACACCCACCCGCTGTTCACGGGCTCGGGCTGCACCGCCACGATCGAGACCTCGCTCGAGGCGGGCCACGGCGAGACCGAGAACATCTACGGCCAGATCGGCGCGTCGTACACCGACGCGGGCACCGACACGGCCCCGGCCCTCACCGGTGACGACGTCGTGCTGCTCAACCCGCGCGCCCTGCAGGCCGAGCACAGCGACGCCCGCAGCGGCGACGTGACGGTCGTCGACGACGAGACGGCGGCGGGCTTCCGTCACCTGGCCGGCCTCGACGCGGGCGAGTGGATCGCCTACGACCCGGTCGAGCTGGGCGGCATCACCGGCGTCGAGCTCCTCGCCAAGGGCGCCGGCACCGTGACGCTGCACTGGGCCGACGCCGACGGCGACCAGGTGGCCGAGTTCGCGGTGGACTCCGCGAGCGACTGGCAGGCGGTCTCGGTGCCGCTGACGGTGATCCCCGAGGGCACCGGACGGATCGTGGTCACTTCGACCGGCGGCGTGCTGCTCGACCAGTTCGAGTTCACGACCTCGACGAGCGACGTGCGCGCGCTGCTGAACGCCCTCGCGGCGGACAAGCGGATCACGAAGGGCGCCGCGGCCTCCTTCGGCGACACGCTCGACGAGATCGAGGCCGCCCTCGAGGCCGGCGACACCGCCACCGCCACCGCCGGGCTCGAGTTCATCGTCACGCAGGTCCCGAACCGGATCCGCACCGACGCGGACGCTGCGGCGCTGGTGATCCGCGCGGTCGAGGCGGTGATCGCGAACCTGTAGCAGAACCCGCGGCTCCGGTTCCGGAGCCGTGACCAGCCGGTGCGGTCGGTTCACGACCTTGGCGGGATCCGCCGGCCGCACCAAGAACGAGTCGGGCCGTGCTCTCGGGAGCACGGCCCGACTCCGTTCGCGCGATGCCCCCCCCCCCGATCGGAGGGGTTCCTCCGCGCGGCGTGCGCCCGCGCCATCCCGCCGCCGCTAGCGTTCGAGCATGGTGCGCTTCCTCGTGAACATCGCGGTCTCCCTGGTCATGGCCGCGGTCGGCCTGCTGCTGTGCGCATGGCTGCTGCCCGCGTTCCACCTCGACACGAGCGGCTTCCTCATCGCGGTGCTCGTCTTCACGGTCGCGCAGGCGGTGCTCTCGCCGTTCGTCTTCAACGTTGCGCGGCAGTACGCCTCCGCGATCCTCGGCGGCATCGGGCTCGTCTCGACGTTCGTCGCGCTGCTCATCGCCTCGTTCTTCCCCGGCGGCATCCGCATCGACGACATCCTCACCTGGGTGCTCGCGACGCTGCTCATGTGGATCGTGACGGCGCTCGGCACGTGGCTGATCCCGCTGCTGATCTTCCGCAAGCGCCGCGAGAGCCGCACCGCCTGACAGCCTGCCCCGGCCGATCGGATGCGTCGGGGCCACTCGCCGACGACCTACCCGGTTGACGGCGGCCCGCGCACGCCTTATGGTAAGCAAATCATTAATTAAGGAGTTGCTTACGTGAAGGCCGCGGACGACGAGTTGAGCCGGGTGTTCCACGCCCTGGCCGACCCGACGCGCCGCGCGATCCTCTCGCGCCTGAACGCCGGACCGGCCACCGTCGGCGCGCTCGCCGCGCCCTTCGCCATGAGCCGCCCCGCGATCTCGCAGCACCTCAACGTGCTCGAGCGTGCGGGACTCATCGAACGCACCGCGACGGCGCAGTGGCGCACGTGCTCGCTGCGGACCGAGCCGCTCGACGAGGCATCCGCCTGGGTCGAGCGCCACCGCGGCGAGTGGAACGAGCGATTCGACCTGCTCGACGAGCAGCTCCGCCGGATGAAGGGGGAGATCCCATGACCGAGCGAGCGGATGACGCGCAGTTCACGATCACGCGCATCTTCGACGCGCCGCGCGAGCTGGTCTGGCGCGCATGGACCGCATCGGCGGACGCCGCCGAGTGGTGGCACCCGCGCGGCATCGAGATCAAGGGCGGCACCGTCGACGTCGATGTCCGACCCGGAGGGCGCTACGCCTACACCATGGTGAACCCCGCCGACGGCGCCGAATACCCGACCACCGGCGTCTACCGCGAAGTGGATCCACCGAAGCGGCTCGTGTTCACCTGGGCGTCGCCCGGCGAGCCGGATGACACGGCGCCCCTGATCACGGTCGAACTGCGCGAGCTCGACGGCGACCGCACCGAGATGTTGTTCCACCTGCGCGGCGTCGCCGGCCGGCCCGGCGACGAGGACGTCTACGACGGATGGGACTCCGCGTTCGACCTGCTCGTGGAGCAGCTCACGGCTCGGGCGCGCTGATGGGCCGGCTCATCGTCGAGCAGATCGTCTCGGCCGACGGCTACGCGGCCGACGCGGACGGCGGCATCGGGTTCTTCGCGACGGCGCCGGTCGGTGCTGTCGAAGCCGGGGGTCCCGGCCCCGTCGATCGCGAGCAGCTGGCGTGGCTCGCGGGCGTCGACGCCATCCTGCTCGGGAAGAACACCTACCGCATGTTCGCCGACTACTGGCCCAGCGCCGATCCCGCGGTGGAGCCCGTGGCCGAGCCCATCGCGCGACTGCCGAAGCACGTCGTGTCGAACACGCTCGAGCGGGCACCGTGGGGCGACGACGAGGCCGACGTGCTGCGAGGAGATGCGGCGGCATCCGTCGCTCGACTGACCGATCGCTTCGACGCGACCGTCCTGTGGGGCAGCCTCACGCTCGCGGATGCGCTGTTCGAGGCCGGGCTGGTCGACGAACTGCGGCTGCGCGTCGTTCCCGTGCTGATCGGCACCGGCCGCTCGTTCACGCCGACCGCCCTCGGACCGCGCCCGCTCGCCCTCGACCACACGGTGGCGCACCCGTCGGGGCACGTGAGCCTGCACTACCGCCTCCGTTGACCCGGCGCCGACGCCGACGCCGACGCAGACGCGATCGAAGCGACCGGCCGGTTCGCGACCCCGCGTCCCGGACGATCAGTCCGCGGGCTGCTCCACCACCGCGACCGGTCGCCGGTCGGCGGGATCGCCTGCCGGCGTCGTGCACGCGACCAGGGCGAACACCGCCCCCACGCAGAGGGCGAACCCGGCCAGGTAGGGAATGAGCGAGGTCGACGAATCGTGCACCCGTTCACGCTTCCCGAATCGCGCGCCCCGGTCAACCCGTTGCGCGAGCCTTCACGAACCGTTCACACGCGGCCCGCAGCCGAGCGTCTGGGAGAATCGTCCGGTGACCCACGAGTTCCAGCCCCTCCACGACGCCGCCATCCGCGGCTTCGCCTCAGACAACTACTCCGGCGTGCACCCCGAGGTGCTCGCCGCGATCGCGGCGGCCAACGGCGGCCACCAGGTCGCGTACGGCGACGACGCCTACACCGAGCACCTGCACGAGGTCTTCGCCCGGCACTTCGGCGACCCCGTCGAGGTGTACCCGGTGTTCAACGGCACTGGCGCGAACGTCACGGCGCTGCAGTCGATGCTGCCGCGCTGGGGCGCCGTGATCGCGGCGTCGACGGCCCACATCAACGTCGACGAGGGCGGCGCCCCCGAGCGCGTCGGCGGCATCAAGCTGCTGACCGTCCCCGCCGATGACGGCAAGCTCACCCCCGAGCTCGTCGACCGCGAGGCGTGGGGCTGGGGCGACGAGCACCGGGCCCAGCCGCTGGTCGTGTCGATCACGCAGACCACCGAGCTCGGCACCGCCTACTCGGTCGAGGAGATCCGCGCGCTCGCCGACCACGCGCACGAGCGCGGGATGCGGCTGCACATGGACGGCGCGCGCATCTCGAACGCCGCGGCGTCCCTCGGGCTGCCCCTGCACGCGTTCACGCGCGACGCCGGGGTCGACGTGCTGAGCTTCGGGGGCACCAAGAACGGCGCGCTGCTCGGCGAGGCGATCGTGGTGCTCGACCCCGAGGCATCCGCGGGCCTGAAGTACCTGCGCAAGCTCAACATGCAGCTCTCCTCGAAGATGCGGTTCGTGTCGGCGCAGCTCATCGCCCTGCTCGACGGCGATCTCTACCTGCGCAACGCCTCGCACTCGAACGCGATGGCGCGCCGCCTGCGCGACGCCCTCGACGCCGGCATCGCCGCGGGCGAGCTGCCCGGCCTCTCGTTCACGCAGGCGACGCAGTCGAACGGCGTCTTCGCGGTGCTGCCCGCGGGCGTCGCCGACCGCCTGCGCGACCGCGGCTTCAAGTTCTACGACTGGGATGCCGCGCGGGGCGAGGTGCGCTGGATGTGCTCGTTCGACACGACCGAGGCCGACATCGACGCGTTCGTCGCCGGAATCCGCGAGGAGCTCGCGCGCGCGGCGGCGTGACCGCGGTCGCGGCGAATGCCGCGGGGACCACCGGCATCGGCGGCTCCCGCGGCATCCCGTCGTCGATCTGACGCCGCCTACCCGGAGACGAACGCCTCCAGCTCTGCGAGGACGCCGCCGTCGACCGCGTCAGTGGTGCCGAGCACGACGATCCGCTTCGGGGCCAGCCGGTCGAGCTCAGCGCGGACCTCCGCGGGAATCGACGATTCCCTCACCGACAGGACCGGGGCGTGCGACCTGCCCGCCAGGGCCGCGCCGGCGATCGCCGACGCGTCATCGGCCGCGTTCACCACGAACGCGACGCCCACACCGGGCGACCACCCCGTCGCCGAGATCGCGGCGGAGGTCCCGAACCGGCGATCGCCTGCCACCCTCGTCACGGGGCCGTCCGTGTAGTCGCCGAGCTGCGACATGATCGCCTCGCCGACCTGGTCCGTGGCACCGAGCACGACGATCCGTTCGGGGTCCAGTCGTCGCAGCTCGGCGACGATCTCCGCCGGGATCGACGAGTCCTCCACCGCGAGCAGCGGCCCGCCCGCCGATGCCGCGAGTGCGGCGCCCGGGAAGGCGGATGCCTCGTCGGACTCGTTCACCACGAACGCGACCTCGGCGCCCGACGGCCAGCCCGAGGCCGAGACGGCGGCGGACATCCCGAACACGCCCTCGCCCGCGACCCGGGTCACCGAGCCTGCGGTGTACTCGTCGAGCTGCTCGATCACCTCGTCGCCGACCGTGCGCGCCTCCCCCAGCACGACGATCCGCGCGGGGTCCAGTCGGTCGAGTTCCGCACGGACGTCCGCGGGGATCGACGACGCCTTGACCGGAAGCACGGGTCCATCCGACGCGCCGGCCAGCGCAGCGCCGGCGATGGCGGACGCCTCATCGGAGCCGTTCACCACGAACGCCACGTCGACGCCCGGCGCCCATCCCGCGGCCGACACCGCCACCGATCGTCCGGCGCGGCCCTCGCCGCTGACGCGCGTCACCGGGTCGACGGGCGGGGCCGGCTCGGTGACCAGCACCGGATCGCTCGACCTCGTCGTGGGGACGTACCCATCCTTCACGCCCGTGACCTCCACCGCGATCGCGGTGCCCGCGTCGGCCCAGGTGAGCGCGAGGGTCGGCTGGGTGGCTCCGTCGATGGGGCTCCCGTCGCGCATCCACTGGAAGGACAGGGCGTCGGGCGTGGGCGCCCACTCACCGGTCACGGCGGCGAGCGCCGACCCGACGACGGGGTCGCCCGAGATCGCCGGTGCCGGCGCGGACGGGAACTCGAGGAGCGGACCGCAGGAGCCGGGATCGCCGAACGCGTGCGTCCATCGGGTCTCGCCGGTCGTGCCCCAGCCGTCCTCGAAGTACGCCGTGACGGTATAGGTGCGGTCGTCGAACGGGAACCACGGCTCGCCGTTGAACGAGTCGCCGAAGCTGCCGTAACCGGCACCAGCCGGGCTCCACTCCCACCAGCCGTGCTCGAAGTCCTGCAGGAGCAGGTGAGCGGAAGCGTCGCACGTCGCGTCCGTGAACACCGGCGCCGGGACCGTGACGGTCTCGAACACGGCGTCCGTCTCGACCACGAAGTCGAGCGCCGCGAAGCCGGGTGCGTACGGCACCGGGTCGTCGATGCCGGCCGGCGACTTCGAGGCGATCGACCCATCGCGCGAGAGGACGATCGAGCGGTCGCCGGAGAACGAGTAGCGCACCTCCGTCAGTTCGGCGTCTCCCGGCGCCCACTGCGCACCCTCGAGCATCACCGACGCGATCCCCGACGTGGCCGGCTCGCCGCTCCACATGAGGGCCGACCGGCGGCCGAGGCCGTCGACGTAGCCGAAGGCGACCCAGTGGACGGGCGCGTCGAACTCCCATGCGATCTGCGGCTGCTCGCCGTCGCGGAGGACGTCGCCCGAGATCCTCGTGACCGAGGAGAGCGACGGCACCGCGGTGAGGTCGATGTCGGACTCCACCGTGAACGACAGGCCCGGCAGGTCGGCCATGGGCAGCACCGCGTCCTGGAGACCCGACGGGGAGCGGGACTCGACGGCACCGGTCGCGTCGAGCGAGATCGAGCTGTTCCCCCAGCGGTATTCGATGCCGTCGAAGACGGCCTCGCCGCCCGCCCAGCGGGTGGTGTCGATCGCGCCGCGCGCGATCCCCTCGGTCGCGGGCGTCCCGTCGCCCTCCCACATCGACCACCAGATCCGGTGCTGCACCCCGATCGGATCACGGAACCGCAGGGCGACCTGCTCCACCGGCCGATCCGACGACCAGGCGACCTGGAGTTCATCGCCGTTCGCCAGCACGTCGGCCGAGATGCGCGACAGGCTCGTCACTGCGGGAGGGATCGAGAGGTCGACATCGGACTCCACCTGGAAGGGGGCGAACGAGATGGCATCGGCCGCGGGTGGGATCTCGACGTCTGCGCCGGACGTCCAGATCACCTCGCCGTTCGCATCGAGCCCCGCCCACGAGCCTCCGCCGCCCCACGAGTACTCGATGCCCTCCAGGACGACCTCGCCGCGCGGCCACTCGGCCGTGTCGACGATGGCACGCATATCGCCCGCGTCGGCCGGACCGAACATCCACCCGTCCAGGACGTGCTGTCCGCCGAGCACGTCCCGGAGGAGCACGCGCACCGAATCGACCGGCGAGTCGAACGCCCACTCGAGCACGATCTCATCGCCGCCGCGCACGAGATCGGGCGAGGTCCGGGTGAGGGAGGTCAGCAGCGGGACGGCCGCGGGGTCGAACGCCGAGTCGACGGTGAATCGCAGGTGTTCGAGTCCACTCCCGGGCAGCGTCGCATCCGCCAGGCCGGCGGGCTGCTTGAACACGACGGCGCCCGTCGCGTCCAGGGACATCGAGCCGCCGCCCCAGCCGTAGTCGAGGCCGTCGAAGACGACCTCTCCTCCGGCCCAGAGCGGCGTCTCGATCTGCGCGGTCGCGGTGCCCGCCGTCGCCGGGCCGGCCCCGTCGAGCCAGGAGGACCACTCGATACGGTGGCTGCGACCGAGCGAGTCGCGAAGACGGAAGGCGACGGAGTCCACGGCCCGGTCGGTCTCCCAGGAGATCGCGAGCAGGTCGCCGTCGATGGCGACCTCGCCGGTCGTGCGGGCCGCGGCGAGCAGCGCGGGCGGGATGGAGAGGTCGACGTCGGACTGCACCTCGAACGGGGCCACGTCGATGGCCTGCCCGGCAGGCGGCACGTCCGCGAGCCCTTCGCTGATCCACAGGACGTCGCCCTGGGCGTCGAGCTCGACCGAGTGGTACGTCTCCCCGGACATCCACGAGTAGCGCACGCTCTCGAAGGCGACCGAGCCGCCGGGCCAGGCCGCGGTGTCGATGGTGCCGCGGGCCTCGCCGGACGTGGCCCCGCCCCATCCGCCGGACAGGTACTGCCGGCCGCCGAGGCCGTCCTGGAGCGTGACCGTCACGGAGTCGACCGGCGCGTCGAACGCCCACGCGATGACGACGTCCTCGCCGTGCGCGACGACGTCGCCGGACGTCCGGCTGAGCGAGACCAGGTTGGGGGCGATCTCGGCTGCCGTCGCGACGGAGGGCTGCCAGATCGAGAGGAGTGTCATGAGGGCGAGGAGGAGGGCGACGAGCGACCGCGGTCGCCGCCCGATGGGCTTCGGGTCCAAGGAGCGGGGTTTCCTGTCTGTGTAGGGTGCTCGAAGCATAGGGGTGGACGTGGGCCCGCGGACGGGCTTCCACACCCCCCGTTCGCGGGATTGCGCCGGGCGCTTTCCGCGGCGTCGTCCCGCCGATCGTTCGGAATACCGCAAGGTTTCATGCGTTGTAATGGAGTGGGCCGATGGCGTCCCTGATCAGAACCCGATCGAAAGGCACGCCATGACCCCCCTCGACCTCACCACGCGCCGCGCCGACACCGACGCCCCGCTCATCACGCCGCTCGTCGAGCGCTGGAGCCCCCGCGCCTACGACCCGGCCGCCGAGCTCTCCGACGACGACGTCCGCACGCTCCTCGAGGCGGCGCGCTGGGCGCCGTCGGCCAACAACCTGCAGCCCTGGCGCTTCATCGTCGCCCGCCGCGGGACCGAGGCGTTCACGACCGTCCACGACGCGCTCCTGGGCTTCAACCAGGCGTGGGCCGACTCGGCCGCGGCGCTCATCGTCAACATCGCCGAGGTCGCCGACGAGTCGGGCGCGCCGCGTCCCTGGGCGAAGTACGACCTCGGCCAGGCCGTCGCGCACCTGACCGTGCAGGCCCAGCACGACGACCTGCACACGCACCAGATGGGCGGGTTCGACGGCGCCCGGCTCGCCGAGGCGTTCGGCCTGCGCGAGGGCCTCGAGATCGTCTCCATCACCGCCGTCGGCAAGGTCGGCGATGCCGACGCGCTGCCCGAGCCGCTGCGCGAGCGCGAGGTCGCCCCTCGCCGCCGCAAGCCGCTCGACGAGCTCGTCATCTCCGCGGCCTGAGCCGCGATCCCGCCCCCACCGCGGCCCGCGGCGTCCATCGGATGCCGCGGGCTTCGTCGTCTCCCGCGCCTGGCCGCCTACGGGCGGAGCAGCACCTTGGTGGCGCGGCGCTCGTCCATCGCGGCGTACGCCTCGGCGGCATCGGAGAGCGGCAGCTCGAGGTCGAAGACCAGACCCGGGCGGATGGCGCCGGAGCGCACGTCGGGCAGCAGCTCCTCGATGTAGCCGCGCACCGGTGCCACGCCGCCGTTCACGCCGACGTTGCGGTTGAACATCTGGCGCACGGGCAGCTCGGGGCCGCCGTTCGGGACGCCGACGTAGCCGACCATCCCGCCCGGCCGCGCCGACCGAAGCGCCTGGTCCATCGACTCCTTCGTGCCGACGCACTCGAGCACGCGGTCGGCGCCGATGCCGCCCGTGAGCTCCTGCACCTTCGCGACGCCGTCGTCACCGCGCTCCTCGACCACGTGCGTCGCACCGAACTCGCGCGCGAGGGCCTGGCGGTCGGCGTGCCGCGACATCGCGATGATGGTGGTCGCGCCGAGCCGCTTGGCGGCGATGATCGCGCAGAGGCCGACCGCGCCATCCCCCACCACGGCGACCGAGTCACCCGGCTGCACGCCCGCCGAGACCGCGGCGTGGTGCCCGGTGCCCATCACGTCGCTGAGCGTGAGCAGCCCGGGGATCTCGTCATCGCCGACCGGGCCGGGCACGACCGCGAGCGTGCCGTCGGCGAGCGGCACGCGCACGCGCTCGCCCTGGCCGCCGTCGGCGAAGCCGCCCTCTCGGTCCTGGCCGCCCCACCAGCTGCCCTGCAGGCACGACGTGCTCACGCCGTTGCGGCAGTTCACGCACGTGCCGTCGCACACGTAGAACGGCGCGATGACGAAGTCGCCCTCCTTCACCGTCGTGACGTCGGCGCCGACCGACTCGACGATGCCGACGAACTCGTGGCCGATGCGATGCGGTTCGTTCGTGGGCGTGATTCCGCGGTACGGCCACAGGTCGGAGCCGCACACGCAGGCGGCGACGACGCGCACGAGCGCATCGGTCCCGCTCGCCGAGAGTTCGGGCTCGGGCACCTCCTCGACGCGGATGTCACGGGCAGCATGGATCACGGTCGCGAGCATGCCTGCGAGCCTACGCCTCCGTGCACGTCGGTGGCCTCGGGCAGAATGCTCTGGTGATCGGTATCGGCAACTTCTGGCGCGCCCTCCCCACCGAGGGGCGGTGGCTGCTCTCCACGGTCGCCGTGCAGACGCTCGGACGCGGGTTGACGCTGCCGTTCACGATCATCTACCTGCACGAGGTTCGCGGGTTCGAGCTCGGGCTCTCGGGCGGGCTGATGAGCCTGATCGCGATCACGGGGCTGCTCGTCACGGGGCCGGGCGGCACGCTCATCGACCGCTACGGGGCGAGGTCGGTGCTGCTCGCGGGGCTCACCGCGATGATCGCCGGGTGCACGCTGCTCGCGTTCGCGACGCATCCCGCCGTCGCGGCCGTCGCACTCGTGCTGATCGGCGTGAACTTCGGGGTCTCCTGGCCCGGCTTCAACGCGCTCGTCGCGTCGGTGGTGAGCGGCGACCTCAGGCAGCAGTACTTCGGCGTGAACTTCGCGCTGGTGAACCTCGGCATCGGCGTGGGCGGCATCATCGGCGGCTTCTTCGTCGACGTGCGCGCGCCCGAGACCTTCACGGCGATCTTCCTGGTGGACGCCGCGACCAGCCTGATCCCGATGGCGCTGCTGCTCGGGCCGCTCCGCCACGTCCGCACGCACGCCGACCCGGCCGCCGGCGGCGAGGCCGCCACCGGCGGGTACCTCGACATCCTCCGCACCCCCGTGATCCTCTGGCTCACGCTGCTCACCTTCATCTCGGTGTTTATCGGCTACGGGCAGATGGAGGCGGGGTTCCCGGCGTACGCGCGGCAGGTCTCCGAGGTGTCCACGCGCGTCGTGGGGCTCTCGTTCGCGGTCAACACGGCCGTGATCGTGCTGCTGCAGTTCCTGGTGCTCAAGCGCATCGCCGGCCACCGCCGCACGCGCGTGATGATGGTGATGGCGGCCGTCTGGGCCGGGTCGTGGCTCATCCTGGGGGCGACGGGCCTGCTGCCCGACAGCGTCGTCGCCGCGATCGGCGTGCTCGCGTTCATGGGCGTGTTCGCCTTCGGCGAGACCCTGCTCCAGCCCACGGTGCCCGCCATGTACAACGACCTCGCCACCGACCGCAATCGCGGCCGGGTCAACGCCATCAACTCGGCGGCCTTCCAGGCCGGCGCGATCACCGGCCCGATCGCGGCCGGGGTGCTCCTCGACCTCGACCTGCAGGCGTGGTACGTCGCGGTCATGGTCGTCGGCTGCGCAGGCATCGCGCTGCTGGCCGCGGTGCTCGAGCGTCGCGTCTCCCCGACGGCCAACGGCGTGCCCCCGGCCGGCGAACCCGCCGAGGGCGCCAGCCCGGCCGAGTCGGCCGCGCCGGCCGAGCCCGACACGGCGCCGGTCGAGGAACGCTGACTACTCGATGATCTCGGCGTCGATGACGTCGTGGTCGCCGCCCTCGGGCGTCTCACCCGGCTCGGGCGCACGCGTGACCTCGAGGTGGTCGCCGCTCGCGTCGAGCCCGACGATGACGGTGTCGCCATCGCGGATGTCGCCCGCGAGCAGCGCCCGCGCGAGCCGGTCGGCCACCTCGGTCTGGATGAGCCGCCGGAGCGGGCGTGCGCCGTAGAGCGGGTCGTATCCCCGCTCCGACAGCCAGGTGCGCGCGTCGGGCGTGACGCCGAGCTCGAGCCGCCGCTCGTGCAGCCGCGCGGTGAGCCGGTCGATCTGCAGGTTCACGATCTCGCCGAGCTCGTCCTTGGTGAGCGCCGCGAACACGACGAGGTCGTCGAGGCGGTTGACGAACTCGGGCTTGAAGGCCTGTCGCACGGCCGCCATCACGGCCTGCTCCTTCTCGTTCCACGTGAGCGACGGGTCGATGAGGTACTGCGAGCCGAGGTTGGAGGTGAGCACCAGGATCACGTTCCGGAAGTCGACCGTGCGGCCCTGGCCATCCGTCAGCCGGCCGTCGTCGAGCACCTGCAGCAGCACGTCGAACACCTCGGGGTGCGCCTTCTCGACCTCGTCGAGCAGGATCACCGAGTAGGGGCGCCGGCGCACGGCCTCGGTGAGCTGGCCGCCCTGCTCGTAGCCGATGTAGCCGGGGGGCGCGCCGACGAGCCGCGAGACCGAGTGCTTTTCGCCGTACTCCGACATGTCGATGCGCACCATCGCGTGCTCGTCGTCGAAGAGCACCGACGCGAGCGCCTTGGCGAGCTCGGTCTTGCCCACGCCGGTGGGGCCGAGGAAGAGGAACGAGCCGGTCGGCCGGTCGGGGTCGGACACGCCCGCCCGCGCGCGGCGGACGGCGTCGGCGACCGCGGCGACCGCGGCCTTCTGGCCGATCACGCGCTTGCCGAGCTCCAGTTCGAGCTGCAGCAGCTTCTCGGTCTCGCCCTGCATCAGCCGGCCGACGGGGATGCCGGTCCACTGCGCGATGACCGCGGCGATGTCCTCGTCGGTCACCTGCTCGTTCACCATGCGCGGCTCGTCGGGCGCCTCCTCGGCGCGCTCGGCCTCCTCGAGGTCGCGCTGCAGCTGGGCGATGGTCTCGTACTCGAGGCGCGACGCGGTCGCGTAGTCGGCCTCGCGCATGGCGCGGTCGCGCCGAGTGATCGCGTCGTCGAGCTGCTTCTTCAGGTCGCCGACGCGGTTCAGCGACATCCGCTCGCGCGACCACCGCTCCTCGAGCCGCACGAGTTCGCGCTCCTTCTCGACGAGCCGCTCGCGCAGGCGCTCGAGGCGCTCCTTGGAGGCGTCGTCCTTCTCCTTCTTGAGGGCGAGTTCCTCGAGGCGCATGCGGTCGACCTCGCGCTTGAGCTGGTCGATCTCGACGGGGCTCGAGTCGATCTCCATCTTCAGGCGCGACATGGCCTCGTCGATGAGGTCGATCGCCTTGTCGGGCAGCTGGCGGGCAGTGATGTAGCGGTTCGACATGGATGCCGCGGCCACGAGCGCGGCGTCGGTGATCGTGACGCCGTGGTGGGCCTCGTACCGGCCCTTCAGGCCGCGGAGGATCGCGACGGTGTCCTCGACGGAGGGCTCGCCGACGTACACCTGCTGGAACCGGCGCTCGAGCGCGGCGTCCTTCTCGATGTACTCGCGGTACTCGTCGAGCGTGGTCGCGCCGATGAGCCGCAGCTCGCCGCGCGCGAGCATGGGCTTCAGCATGTTCGATGCCGCGACCGAGCCCTCGCCGCCGCCGGCGCCCATGAGCAGGTGCAGCTCGTCGACGAACGTGATGATGCGACCCTCGGCCTCGTTGATCTCCTTGAGCACGGCCTTGAGGCGCTCCTCGAACTGGCCGCGGTACATCGCGCCGGCGACGAGCGCCGAGATGTCGAGTGCGACGAGCTGCTTGTCCTTCAGCGAGTCGGCGACGTCGCCGGCCACGATGCGCTGCGCGAGCCCCTCGACGACGGCGGTCTTGCCGACGCCCGGCTCGCCGATGAGCACGGGGTTGTTCTTGGTGCGCCGGGTCAGCACCTGGCTGACGCGGCGGATCTCGGCGTCGCGGCCGATCACCGGGTCGAGCTTGCCCTGCTTGGCGATCTCGGTGAGGTTGACGCCGTACTGTTCGAGCGCCGACTTCTGCTCCTCCTGCGAGCTCGGCGCGCCCTGCATGTTGGCCACGGAGTTCCCTTCTTCAAACTTGAGCCTACTACGCTCAACTTCCCCGAAGGGGTCGGTATTCCGGATGTCGCGCGCTCGCGTCGCCGGTCGCGCGGGCCCGGTCCGCTCCCCTGCTCCACACGCTAGACGCACGCCGCCGGGCTGTCGACGGGCGTGAGCCCGCGCCATCCGCTCGCCGACGCCCGTGTGCGGAACGCAGGTGGCGCGTCGGCGAGTCGCGCCCGACAGCGGCGTGTCGCCCCGGACACGCGGATCCCCGCCTGCGTTCGGCAGGCGGGGATCGGCGGATGACGCGGAGCGACATCGAGGCCCGGCGGGAATCCGGGCGGCGCCTTCCGCGTTGGCGCAGAGCAGGACGGATGACCCCGATCGAGGAGGAACGGATGCCACTGCAGGGCGAGTACGCGCCGAGCACAGCGAAGTGGGCGCGCGACCAGGCCGAGACCTACGAGGCGACGGGAGGTCGCGAGGCGAACTCCCTGCGGGGGAAGCCCGTGATCGTGCTGACCACAGTGGGGGCGAAGAGCGGGAAGCTCCGGAAGACGGCGCTCATGCGGGTCGAGCACGGCGGCGAGTACGCGGTCGTCGCGTCGCAGGGCGGCGACCCCGAGCACCCGGCCTGGTACTTCAACATCGTGAAGCAGCCGCATGTCGAGCTGCAGGACGGTGACGTGAAGCGCGACTACCTGGCGCACGAGGCCACCGGCGACGAGAAGACGACGTGGTGGAAGCGCGCGACCGAGGTCTGGCCCGCGTACGACGACTACCAGGCGAAGACGGACCGGCAGATCCCGATCTTCGTGCTGACGCCGATCGACGTCGACTGAGCGCGCGCCGCTGCGGCGGCCCCTAACGGCAGGCAGGTGTGCCGGCGGACCTGCCGCGGCCGATGTTTCCGGATGGCTCATGTCAACGTGGCCTCAAATGAGGCCACGTTGACATGAGCCACGCGAACGACATCCCCGGCGTGGCGCCCCATCCGCGCAGCGAGCCATCCGCGCAGCCACCCATCCGCGCAGCGGCTCATCCCCGCGCGGCACGGGCAGTGTGCCGTCGGCGCTGCGCGAGCCCCTCACAACCAGCGCATCGTGAACGCCCGCGCGAGCACCCCGCGCAGGCCGGGCAGCGCGAGCACCCGCACGGCGCCGTTGCGGGCGCGCAGCCGGAACCCCGAGGCCGGCGCGCCCATGCGCATGTTGAACGCCGCCTGCCGCATCGCCCGGGTCGCGGCGGCGCGACGCGAACGGTCGTAGGCGGCGAACACGTCGATCGGCGCGGCCGCGGCGAGCGCGCCGGCGAGGTCGCGGTCGAGGTGCACGGCGTCGCTCCAGCCGAGGTTCATGCCCTGGCCGCCGATCGGGCTGATCTCGTGCGCGGCGTCGCCGACGAGGGCGACGCGGCCGGCGGCCAGCGGCACGGCGAGGTGCTGCGCGGCCTCGAACGCGGTCGGCGCGCCCGCGGCATCCGTCGGGAAGCCCGCCCCGGTGCGCGAGGAGACGATCGTCGCCATCGCCGACGCATCCGGCTCGGCGGGTGACCGTCGGACCCACGCGACCCAGCGCCGGCGGCCGCCCGGCATCGGGAACGACTCGACCACGCCTGCGGGCTCGAAGTGCAGCAGCGCGCTCTCAGGCGCCCCCGTGTCGTCGCGGGTGTCGCACATCACGTAGGTGCCCCTGCCGCGGCGACGGCTCCAGTCGGCGCCGATGAGCGGGCGGATGGCGCTGCGCACCCCGTCGGCGCCGACCGCGTAGCGCGCGGCGACCTCGACCGGCACACCCGCCTCGATGCCGCCGACCACCACGTGCGTGCCGCGATCGCGCACCGACGTCGCCTCGACGCCGCGGCGGATCCGCACCGACGGCGCGGCGGCGAGCCGGTCCTCCAGCAGCGCCTCGACCTCGCGCTGCGGGAGCGACCGCACGATGCCCGAGCCGGGGAACCGCATCGCCCCGAGCACGCGCCCCTCGCACGTCACGCGGCCGTCGCGGATCGGCACCGCCCTGCGGCGCACCTCCTCGCCGACGCCGACGGCGTCGAGGGCGCGGAGTCCCGGCGGGTGGATCCCGATGGCCCGCGACGAGGCGGTGGTCGGCGGCGCGACCTCGCGGCGCTCGAGCACGACGACGTCGAGCCCGCGGCGGGCGAGCAGGCAGGCGAGGAGCAGCCCCACGGCCCCCGCGCCGACCACCGCGACGTCGTGGATCGGCCCGTCGGGATCGGGTGCGGCCGGCGCGCCCGCGTCGACGTCGCCCCGCGCCCGGGCCGACCCGTCAGTCATCGGGGATCTCGCTGCCCCACACGAGCTCGAGCCGTGAGGGGAACCCGCGCTTGACGCGCCATCCGGGCGGGATCGCGGCGGCCAGCTCGGGGGCGGTGTGCGAACGCCGGATCGACGTGAGTCCGTCGGGTCGGATGAACGAGCCCGCGAGCACGTTCAACGCGAACGGCAGCGTCGCCGCCCAGAACCCGAGGTACGCCCCGACGCTGCGCTCGATGTCGCCATGCACTCCGATGCCGCCGGGGGCGACGAGCCGCTCGGTGTCGGCGAGGAGCGCGCCGAGCTCGGCGGGGGTCAGGTGGTGCAGCACGTGGTTGGACCAGACCACGTCGAACGTCTCGCCCTCGGCGACGAGGTCGGCGGTCGTGGCGACCCGTGCGTGGAACCGCGGCCCCTCGTGGCGCGAGGCGTAGCGGACGGCGCGCTCGTCGGGATCGATCGCGACGATCTCGAGCCGCAGCCCGTCGCGCTCGGCGTGGCGGAGGATCTCGCGCGGCAGGTCGCCGCCGCCCGCGCCCACGTCGAGCAGCCGCGCCGAATGCGTGGTCGCGAGACGCGGCCGCACCCACTCCTCGTAGACCGCGGCGGGGCGCGACACGAGGCGGTTCACGATGCCGAAGCGGTGGTAGGTGCGGTCGAGCACGTCGGGGTCGGCCGCCGGATCGTCCATGAGTTCGGCGGCGTCGGCGTCGCGGCGGTCGAGCGTGGCGAGTGCGTGCAGCAGTCCCGGCTCGGCCGCGGGCCGCGCCATCCGTCAGCCCTTCACCGTCATGAGCGCCGACTCGACCGTGAGGCCGGGCCCGAACGCCATCGCGGCGACCCGGTCGCCCTCCGCCGACGAGTCCTGGTCGAGGATGTGCCGCAGCACGAAGAGCACGGTCGCACTCGACATGTTGCCGAAGTCGCGCAGCGTCGAGCGTGCGGGCACGAGCTGCGACTCGGAGAGCCCGAGTCGCGACTCGACCTTGTCGAGGATGCTCCGCCCGCCCGGGTGGATCGCCCAGTGCGCGACGTGCTCGCCCGCGGCATCCGTCGCGAGCGCCTCGGCCAGGTCGGCGTCGGGCGCGAAGAGCGGCTCGAGCGCGCCCGTGATGTGGTCGTCGATGATCGATGGCACCGCGTTCGAGAGCACCATCTCGAAGCCGTGGTCGCCGATCTTCCACGCCATGTCACCCTCGCCGACGGGCGTGATGCGCGTCTCGAAGCGGTCGAGCGCGAACGCGCGCTCGCCCGGCTCCAGCGGCCGCGCGGTGACGATCCCTGCGCCGGCGCCGTCGGCGAACAGCGACGAGGCGACGATGGTGTCGGGGTCGTTCGAGGAGCGCAGATGCAGCGTGCACAGCTCGACGCTCACGACCAGCACGACCGCGTCGGGGTCGGCCTCGCAGAACTGCCGCGCGGTGCGCAGCGCGGGCATCGACGCGTAGCAGCCCATGAACCCGAGGTGGTAGCGCTGCACCGCCGCACCGAGCCCGAGGTCGCGCACGAGCATGTAGTCGGGGCCGGGCGCGTAGAAGCCCGTGCACGAGACCGTGACGACGTGCGTGATGTCGGATGCCTCGATGCCCGGCGTCGCCTCGATCGCGGCGCGGCCGGCCTCGAGGTAGAGCTTCGTCGCCTCGACGGCGTAGATCTCGTTGCGCGCCTTGGTGCCGGGCAGCTTCAGCTCGCCCGTCGACCGGTCGAAGAACACGGGGTCGTCGCCGCGCTCTTCGAACGTGAGCTCCTCGAGCACGGTGTACCTGCGCTCGATGCCCGACACGTCGAACGAGGTGCCGATGATGCGCTGGGCCAGCCGGTTGAGTCCCGGCTGCGTCTGGAAGACGTCGCGCACGGCGGGCTGCGGCAGCTCGGTGCCGGGAACGGCGGTCGACAGGCCGCGCAGGTGCACCACCGCGCTCATGCCGTGGACCTCGGATCGGAACGTCGGTGCTGCGGCATAGGGCCCCCTCCCGCTTGCAGACTAGCCAGCAGGGTGGCGCGGGTCTAGGGATCGACGCTGGGCGTCTGCTGGGGGATGCTCGCGTCGCCGGACAGCCAGCGCAGGAACCGGGCCCCGGGATCGCGATCGAGCAGCACGTCGCGCACGAGCAGCGTGAGCGGAATGGACAGGATGGCGCCGAGCGGGCCGATCACGAACGTCCAGAACACCACCGAGAAGAAGCTCAGCGTGAGCGAGAGGTCGACGGCGTCGCTGACGAACTTCGGCTGCAGCAGCACCTGGAGCACGACGTTCACGACGCAGTAGATCGCGATCACGGCGAGCATCATCGGCAGGCCCCCGACCACGAACGCGAGCACCGCCGGCGGCACCAGCCCGAGCACGAAGCCGATGTTCGGGATGAAGTTCGTGACGAACGCGAGGATGGCCCAGACCGCGGGCACCGGGATGCCGAGCGCCCACAGCGCGAGCCCGTCGAGGACAGCGACGACCGCGCCGAACGTCGCGTTCACGACGTAGTAGCGGCGCACCGACGAGTTGTAGGCGCGGATGCGCTGGATCGCCGGCCGGACCGACGATCCGAACGCCTGCTCGGCCCGCCCGTAGCGCGCCGCGTCGGCGGCCATGAAGATCACGTACGCGAGCACGAAGAAGGCCGCGGTCAGGAACCCGACGAGCCATCCGCTCACACCCTGCGCGACGTCGAGCAGGAGCGACGGGTCGAGCGCCGAGGAGGCCGCTTCGGCGACCTGGCCGCCGAACCCGATCGACGAGAGCCAGTCGGCGAGGGATGCCCCGGCCGCCCGCAGTTCGTCGACGACATCGGTCACGAGCTGCGCGAACTCGAAGCCGGCGAACACCAGCAGCGCGGCCAGCGAGCCGAGGATGAGGTACGCGACCGCGACCACGACGCTCGTCGCCGCCCACCTCGGCCATCCGTGCCGCTGCAGCGGATGCCGGATGGGGTGCACGATGATCACGAGCACCGCGGCGAGCGCGAGCGGCGCCACGATCTCGCGTGCGAACCACATCGCGCCGAGTGCGAGGAGCGCAGCGATGACCAGCACGGCGCTGCGCGCACTCGGCGAGGGTGCGGCCGGGGGTCCCTGATCGCTCACGGGACCACCCTAGGTCGCGCCCCCGTCTCAGCCGAGCAGCTTGGCCTTCGCCGCGGCGAACTCCGCGTCGTTCAGGATGCCCTGCTCCTTGAGCGCGGCGAGCTTCTGCAGCTCGGCCACCACGTCGACGCCGCCCGCGGGCGCCGCGGCGGGTGCCGCCGGCGGGGGCGGTGGCGCCGCCGCGGCCTGCGCTGCCGCGGCCTGTTGGGCCTGGTACTGCTCCGCCTCCCATTGCTGCTGCGCGGCCGCCTGCTGCTCGGCCTGCTGGTTCGCGTACCGGTTCTGCTGGCGACGCGCGACGTTGCCGCTCACCGCCGTCGCGGTCCCGGCGACGACCGCGGTTCGCGCGGCCATGCCGATCAGTCCCGGCCGTCCTCCCCTACCCAGTGGCATGTCCGTCCTCCCTATTCCGCCGCCGCCGCAGCGGCGAACACCTCGTTGACGACGGTGGCGGGGATGCGCTCCACCTGGAGCACCTCGCCACCGGATGCGGCGAACGCCGAGGCGATCTTCTTCGCCCACAGCAGCTCGATCGCCATGATCGCTCCGGCACTGCCCTCCGGGATGGACTCCGCGAGCTCGTCGATGTCCTCGTCGCCGATGACGCCCGATGCCTCGAGCTCGACCACGGTGA
The DNA here is from genome assembly GCF_016907355.1 of Agromyces aurantiacus. Classification (NCBI taxonomy): domain Bacteria; kingdom Bacillati; phylum Actinomycetota; class Actinomycetes; order Micrococcales; family Microbacteriaceae; genus Agromyces; species Agromyces aurantiacus. Next base: position 139,035 of record NZ_JAFBBW010000001.1, read on the forward strand.
ACCCGAACTCGTCGCGGAACTCCTCGAACTCGCGCACGATCACCTCGCCGCCCTCGCGGCGGGCGACGATGAGCAGGTCGAGCAGGCGCACCTCCTCGCCCACCATCAGGTCGCCGAGGGCCGACAGCGTCGCGTCGTCGGGCCTGTCGCCCTGGAAGCTCACGACGTAGATGTCGACCGGCCCGTACTCCAACTCGGCCATGCGTTCCCCCTGCTCCTCGTTCCCGCGGCGCTCGCCGCGCCCAACGAGTCAAGCCGACGGTCCCGGCGCGCCGACGTGCCGAAAGTCCCGGGACGATGCGCGCGCGTCGATAGGGTGACGCTCAGGGGGCGGGACGGTCGCCCCCGTCATCGACTGGAAAGGCGCACCCCCGTGGACTTCTGGGACAACTTCTGGAACTTCGTGTGGATCTTCTTCTGGAGCTTCGCATTCATCGCCTACCTGTTCGCGCTGTTCGCGATCATCGGCGACCTCTTCCGCGACCACCAGCTCAGCGGCTGGTGGAAGGCGGTGTGGATCATCTTCCTGATCTTCCTGCCGTTCCTCACCGCCCTCGTCTACCTCATCGCCCGCGGCGATGGGATGGCGCGGCGCTCGGCCAAGCAGGCGCAGGAGATGCAGGCGCAGACCGACCAGTACATCCGCCAGACCGCGGGCGCGCACAGCCCCTCCGACGAGATCGCCAAGGCCAAGGCGCTGCTCGACGCGGGCACGATCAACGCCCAGGAGTACGAGGCCCTCAAGGCCAAGGCGCTGTCCCACTCCTGATCGACCGACGCGAACGGCCGGGCGCGCGAGCGCCCGGCCGTTCGTCGTGCGGCGGCGGCAGCGCCATCCGCTCGCCCGGCGTCACGCCGTGACGGCGACCACCCGAGCCGGTGCCGCCGGTCCGGTGTTGCGGAGGAACAGGATGATCCAGCTGAAGATGAGCAGGCCGGCGACGAGTTCGACCGCGGTCAGGTTGTAGTAGCCGACGGCGAAGAACACGCCGAGCAGCGCGATGACGCCGACGTAGACCCACCCGAGGATCACGAACACGCGCGGCATCGACGGCAGGAACCGGGGCAGGCCGATGACGATGACGGCGTACACGACCGCCATCCCCGTCGCCACGGTGTTGTGCAGCGCGAAGAACTCGTCGACGGGGAAGACGCCGACGCAGGCCAGCAGGATGCCGATCGCCACGAGCCCGTAGCGCACCACGTCGCGGCCGCGACGGTCGCGCTCGGTGGCGGTCGACAGACCGGCCGTGGCGTATCGCGCGACGATGGTCACGATCGCGCCCGCGATGATGAGCGTGAGGTTGAAGGCCAGTGCCGACAGGTCGTCGGTCATGCCGAGCGCGCTGAGGTTCTTCTGCCACCACTGCGGGTCGCTCGAGCTCAGCATCGCGGTGATCACACCGACCACGAGGAACACCGCCAGCACGATCGAGAGCAGCATGGGCGTCATCCGGACCGCCGAGAGGAAGCACACGTAGGCCGTGAGGGCGAGGGCGACGCCGAAGAGGAGCGCACCGGGGATCGGGTAGACGGGCGCGCCGATGAACCCCTGCTCGAGCACGTCGGCGAGCGCGACCCAGCCGAGCAGCGCGATCACCGCGTGCGCCACCGAGAGCGCGACGACGTCGAACCAGTGCAGGCGGGGCGGCTCGACCCCGCGCGGGCCCACGGCCTCGCGCGCGGCGGCCTCCTCGACGGCGGGGTCGGCCGGCGGCCGACCGAACCGGCGCCGCAGCACGAGCCGGCCGGAGACGAACGCGAGGATCGCGACGATCGCCGCGCCGATCGCGATGGCCGCGCCGAGCGAGCCCGGCCCGGAGATGGGCAGCTCGCGCCCCCAGAACATCAGCAGCCCGATCGGCGTGGCGACGACGAACGCCGCCGCCCCGACGATGAGCGCCGACGCTTCGGTGGACTCGATGGTGCGCGTCGGCTCCCGCAGCACCCCGATGATCGACGTCGGCTGGGACATCCGCTCCTCCGCTCAGCGCCGCCCGTCGCGCCGTCCCCCGGCGCAGGCGCCGGGCCCGCGGCACCAGCCTGCCAGTGCGGAGTGCGGCGCGGCGAGCAGACGGCCCGCGACACGCCCGTCCGTTCAGTGCCCGATCGGGTCGAGCACCTCGAGCATCGAGCCCTGCACGATGCCGGCCCACTCGTATGCCGCGCGCAGGTAGTCGTCGCGCTCCTCGTCGGCCGGTTCGGCCTCGTCGGGGTCGGCGACGCCGACGCGCTCGGCGAGGATCAGGCGGAGGTCGGTCAGGAACGTCAGCCAGCCCCACGCCTGCGCCTGGTCGAGCTCGATCTCGACGAGGCCCTCGCCGCGGTCGGTCGCCGTGGCATCCCGCACCGCCTGCGCCGCCTGGCGCTTGCCGTCGACGAGGCTCTCGCGCGTGTACCGGGCGAACTCGTGCGCCGACTGCTCGTCGTCCTGGTACGCCGAAGGGAAGAGCCGGCCCAGTGCCGGGTCGTCCTCCCCGCCGAGCAGGAGCACCGAGTCGACCTGGTCGGCGAGCTCGGAGAGCAGCATCGCCTCCTCGGTCTCGAGCACGATCCGCACGCCGTCGGCGCCGCCCTCGCGTCCGGCGACGATCACGGCTCGGCCCTCGACACGGTCGCCTGCAGCCCGTACCCGTGCATGGCCTGCACGTGCCGCTCCATCGCCTCGCGATTGCCGGATGCGACGACCGCGCGCCCCTCGTGGTGCACGAGCAGCATGAGCCGCTCGGCCTCCTCGCGTGGGTAGCCGAAGTAGCTGCGGAACACGTAGGTGACGTAGGTCATGAGGTTCACGGGGTCGTCCCACACGATCGTCTGCCACGGCAGGTCGGGGCGCACGGCCTCGTCGGTGACGAGGTCGGCGTCGAGCTGCTCGATCGTGGACGTCACCATCCCAGCCTGACATGCTCGTGGCCCGCTCGCACGTCCCCCATGGGGCGGACGAGTCAGGTGCCGGAGGCCGGCGCGCGGACGCCCTCGAGCGTGTACGCGACGGCCGCGTCGAGATCCATCCCGGTTCCCTCGTCGAACGCCGCCGCGAGCTCGCCCGTCAGCTGCTCCGGGTCCTCGAAGGTGAGGTCGGGCACCTGGTTGATGTGGTGATCGACCAGGTTCGTGCCCGTGGCGTTCCGGAGCGCGCGGTAGGCGCCGGCCAGCCGCGCCGCCCGCAGGTCGTCACCCTCGGCCCGCGCGAGCCCGGACGCGAGCGCGATGAACATCACCAGGGCGGAGACGTCGCGGTGTCGGGCGAACAGGGTGAGCCCGCGTTCCAGGCTCTGCCGCGCGGTATCGACATCGCGGTTGCGCACCGCGTAGTTGGCCACCTCGAAGACTCCCCAGCCGAGGCCGAACTCGTTGCCCGCGCGGGCGTAGTGCTCGATGCTGGCCTTCCACTGCTCGAGGGCCGGCGGCGTGAAGCCCTCGAGCGACGCGATGGCGATGCCGCGGCCCCACGCGATCTGGGCCAGCCCGTTCTCGTCCCCCAGGCGGCTCGAGAGCTCCTGGGCCTCTCGGAACAGGGGCTCGATGTCCTCCAGGCGGTCCTGGGAGCCGGAGCCGGTCCGGGCCCAGACGGCGCGTGCGAGCCCGAGGTCGTAGAGCGCGTTCGAGATGGCCGCCGGGTCGCCCAGCTCGCGGTGGATGGCGAGGGCCTCGCGATACGGCTCGAGGCACCGCCCGATCTCGCCCTCCCACCAGCACACGCCCGCGAGCGCCTCGAGCGCGTCGGCCCGGTGCCGCTTGGCGCCGCCGGGCAGCGCGAGCGCGGCCTCGAGCCGGCGGCGCCCCTCGTGCAGGTGGCCGCGGGACTGCCAGAACCGCCAGGACGCCGCCGCGAGCCGCAGCGCGAGGTTCGCCTCGCCGTGAACCCCCGCCCAGTCGAGTGCGGAGCGGACGTTGTCGTGGTCGGCGTCGAATCGGTCGAGCCAGGCCTTGCGGTCGGCGCCCAGCAGGCGCGGCGCCAGCTGCTCGGCCCAGTCGGCGTACGCCTGGAGGTGCCGTCGATGCACGTCGTCGCCCTCGCCGCTCTCCGCGAGCCGCGCCAACGCGTACTCGCGGATCACGTGCAGGGTGCGGAAGCGCGCCCGGTCGAGCCCGGCCACCTGCCGCAGAAGGCCCTGGTCGACGAGCTCGGCGAGCCCCGTCAGCACGTCGACGCCGGGATCGGCGCAGACCCGCTCGATCTGCGCCAGGTCGGCGCCGCCGGCGAACACGCCGAGGCGGGCGAACAGCCGGCGCACGGGCTCGTCGAGCAGGTCGTGGCTCCACGCGATGGCGCCCTCGATCGTCCGCTGGCGCTCGGGCAGGTCGACGGCACCGGCGCCGGGCGCGGCGAGGTCGAGCCGGGCGAGGATCTCGGGCACGGGGAGCAGTCGCACGCGCGAGGCGACGAGCTCGATCGCGAGCGGCAGTCCGTCGAGCACGCGGACGAGCTCGGCGACGGCAGCGGCGTTCTCCTCGGTGATCGCGAAGTCGGGACGCACCGACACGGCCCGCTCGAGGAAGAGCGCCACGGCGTCGAATCGCGCGAGCGTCTCGGGGTCGGTGGCGTCCGGCACCTGCATGGGCTCGAGCGGCATCTCCCGCTCGGCCGAGATCCGGAGCGGACCGCGCGAGGTGACGATGAACGCCGACCGTGGCGAGGCGCGCACGAGCTCGGCGACGAGCGGGGCCGCCTCGATCACCTGCTCGAAGTTGTCGAGGATCAGCAGCACCTCGCGCTCGGCGAGCTGCTCGAGCAGCGCGTCTCGCGGCGGCCGGTCCCCCGCGGCGGCCCGGCTGCCCAGGCTCCGCTGGATCTGCGACGCGACGAGGTCGGGATCGTGCACCGGGGACAGGTCGACGAAGAAGACCCCGTCGCGGAACCCGCTGCCGGCCTCCGCGCCGAGCTGGAGCGCGAGCCGAGTCTTGCCGGTACCGCCGGCGCCGGTGATCGTGAGCACGCGCGCCGGCCGGACGAGCCGCGCCGCGTGCGCGAGCTCGTCGCGGCGCCCGACGAAGCTCGTGACCTGGAGCGGCAGGTTGTTGGGCACGGCATCGAGGGTGCGCAGGGCGGGGAACTCCGAGTCGAGCCCGTCGATGTCGAGCTGCCGCATCGCCTCGGGCTGCGACAGGTCGCGCAGGCGATGCTCGCCGAGGTCGCGCAGCGCGAGGCCGTCGGGGAGGTCGCGCTCGACGAGCACGGCCGTCGACGCCGAGAGCACGACCTGCCCGCCGCTCGCCGTCGCGGCGATGCGCGCCGCACGGTGCACGTCGAGGCCCACGTAGTCGTCGCCGCCGAGCCGGCCCGTACCGGTGTGCAGACCCATCCGGACCCGCAGCCGGCGGCCCGCCGGCCACTCGTGCGCGGCCAGCGCGCGCTGGGCGTCGGCCGCCGCGGCGACGGCGTCGCGCGCCGAGGCGAACACCGCGAAGAACCCGTCGCCCTCGGTCTTGACGACGATCCCGCGGTGGTCGGCGATCGCCCGTCGCACCACGGCGTCGTGCTCGGCGAGCAGCGCGGGCCAGGCGTCGCCGGCGGCCTCCGCCATCCGGGTCGACCCCTCGACATCCGTGAACAGGAACGTGACGGTGCCCGTCGGCAGGCGGGACCTCGCGGTCATGCCCCCATTCAACCAGCGGCGGTCGACGCGGTCACGGTGAACTTCGGGTTCCGCGCGATCTGCCGCGTGGGCCCGACGGTGCGTTCGAGCAGGGGCCGGTAGCGGAGGTGGGAGTTCCAGACGCACCACAGCTCGCCGCCCGGTGCGAGCACGCGCGCGGCCTCGGCGAAGAGGTGCTCGGCGATGCCGGTGTGCAGGGCGGCGTCGGAGTGGAACGGCGGGTTCAGCACCACGAGCCGTTCGCTGCGGTCGGGCAGGTGCTCGAGGCCGTCGGCCCGCGTCACCTGCACGCGGTCGGCCACGCCGTTCGCCGCGGCGGTCAGGCGGGCGGATGCCGCGGCCGCGGCGCTCCGGTCCGACGCGCGCACGACGAGCCCGGGTCGCCGGCGCGCGAGCCACGCCGCGACGACACCCGATCCGCACGCGAGATCGACGGCGGTCGCGGCATCCCGCGCCGCCTCGTCGAGCACGCCGAGCAGGAACCGCGTGCCGATGTCGACGGTCGTGCCCGCGAACACGCCGCCATACGCGACCACCTCGAGCCCGAGCTCCTCGTCGTACCCCCGTGCCGGTCGAGGAGCGCCCTCCGGGCGCGTCTCGGGACCCCTCCGAACCCCGGACGCCACCAGCACGCGCGACTTCTGCCGCGCGTGCGTCACGTCGACCCGGTCGAACCACCGGCCGAGCACGTCGTTCATCGCGAGCGACATGTGCTTGATGCGTCCGCCCGCGAAGACGCGAACGTCGGGCGCGGCATGCTCGGCCACGAGGTCCGCGACCTCGTCGAGCCGGTCGAGCGCGCGAGGCAGGCGCATGAGCACGACCCGGGCGCCCTCGACGAGGGCAGGGTCGAACGGCATGCTGTGCGGCCGGCGTTCCTCCGGCACTCCGAGCCGGGCCGCGTTCTCGGCGAGCGCCCGTTCGCCCGTGATCGCGTCCTGGTGCACGCGCACCTCGCGAGCGCCGGCGTCGACCGCGCCCAGGGCGAGCGCGCCGTAGGCGTCGTCGACCACGACCACCTCGCGCGGCGAGGTCGCCTCGGCGAGCGCGGACGAGGCCTCGTCGAGGATCAGCCGGTCCGCGGCGTCCGAGGCCGCGAGTCCGGGCGCTTCGAGGTCGGGATGGCGACGCAGCGCGTCGAAGTCGATCACCGCCGGCCGTCTTCGCGGTGGGGCTCGTCGGGCGCCGGCTCCATGATCGGCCGGGTCGTGGGCACGTCGCGCAGGGTCTCGCTGCGGGGGTACGCCGAGGCGGGCGCCGGGCCCGTCTCGCGTGCGGGTCGCGTGGGAGACGGCGGCACGACCCGGCGGACCTGCCGCGATCCGGGGGACCCGCCGGGCGGCGTCAGCTCGCCGATGAACTCCGTCCACTCGGAGCGCTCGAACCGCTGCTCCCGCCCGCCGATCAGGACGGTCCATCCCCCGGCGTCCTCGGCGAGGCGACGACCGCGGCGCACGTCGGCCGCCCAGCCGTGCTCGACCGCGCGCCACCGCACGAGCTGCACGCCGTGGCCCCGAACCAGTCGAACTCGTCCCATGCCCCCATTCTCGCGCGACGCGGCGTGAAGGGCGCGCTCGCGCCCGCGTCAAGCCCATGCGGCGCCCAGACCCGTTTGCTACCCTCGCCCCCGATGCGACACCAGGCGCACCCCCTCGGTGAGCGCCGCGCGGCGATCCGTTCGACCGCACGGCGCTCCGCTCGTGCACCCCGTCGGCGCAGCGTCGCGGCCCTCGCCGCCACCGCGGCCGTCGGGAGCCTGCTCGCGACGATCGCGCTCGCGCCGCTGCCCCGCCCCTCGGTCGCCGTCGCCGACCAGGCCGCGGCGGCGCTCTCGCCGTTCTCCGGCGCGGTGCAGCAGGTCGAGGTGCCCGGTGACATCGCGCCGGCCGGCGTCTCCACCGAGGACTACTCGGCCGCGACCGGGCCCGACACGCTCGTGGCATCCGGCACCAACTACGACTGGGCGAAGCTCGTGCTCGTGTTCGGCGGCTGGCCGCTCACCGACGAGAACGTGACCCTCATGGTGCAGTGGATGCGCGAGGAGAACGGCCCCGACAACTGGTGGAACCGCAACAACCCCATGAACAACGGGTACGGCTCGGGCGGCGGCAGCGGGCTCGGCAGCTACGCGACCCTCGTCGACGCCGCGCGGTACGCCGCCGACAACCTCAAGAAGCGCTCGTTCTACGTCGACATCGTCGCCGGGCTCGAGGCGGGCACCTCGGCGGCGACGACCGCGCAGGCGATCTGGGCGTCGCCCTGGGCGTCGAGCCACTACGGCTACGGCACGTGGTGGTCGACCTCGCCCGTGCCGGTCGTGACGGCGCCGGCGTCGGCGTGGGGTCGTTGATCCGGGCCGCCAGGCGCGCCGCATAGACTGTCATCTATGGGCAAGGGCGGGGCGGATGGCGCAGCCGGCAGCCTCGCGGTGATCGCCGACCCGACGCGGGCGCGCATGCTGGCACTCATCCTCGCGAGCCCCGACGGCCGTGCGACGGTCACCGCGCTGGCCGATGAACTGGGACTCCGGCAACCGACCGTCTCGCACCACGCCAAGGCGCTGCACGACCAGGGCGTGCTCGAGCGGACACCCGATGGGCGCCGGGCATGGTATTCGGTCGCACCCTCCGAGCTCGAGCGCGTGCGGGGAGTGCTCGGCGAGCCCGCCGCCGCGCCGCCCGACGACGTCGTCGTGGACCGCATCGTCGACGACCTCGCCCAGCGCTTCGCGGGCACGTTCGGTCGCGAGACCGTCGAACGGTACGTGCGCGAGAGCCTCGACCTCGTGTCCGGGCACGCCGCGGGTTCCCCGCGACTGGCCTCGCGCACCGCCGGCTTCGCCGCCGACCGCCTCTCGGCGCTCGCCTCGCAGCGAGCCGAGACGGACGCGACCCCCGAGGTGCTCTTCGTGTGCGTGCAGAACGCCGGGCGGTCGCAGATGGCGGCGGCGATCCTGCGCCATCTCGCGGGCGGCCGGGTGCACGTGCGGACGGCCGGGTCGGAGCCGGCGGGCGAGGTGAGTCCCGCCATCCTGAGCGCGCTCGACGAGATCGGCGTGCCGGTCGGCGGGGAGTTCCCGAAGCCACTGACCGACGAGGTCGTGCGCGCCGCCGACGTGGTGATCACGATGGGCTGCGGCGACGCCTGCCCCGTCTACCCGGGGAAGCGGTACCTCGACTGGGAGCTCGACGACCCTGTCGGGCAGCCGACGACGCGGGTGCGCGACATCCGCGATGACATCGACCGGCGTGTGAGGGGACTGCTCGCGGAGCTGACGTGAAGCCCCACGGACGGCGCGCGCGGTGAACGCGGGATGAACTCCGCGACATCCGCTTGGTCAATGCATAGATGCTGATCTATGCTTTGAGGCGTACCAGCCAGAGAGGTCGCCCATGTCCGAGAAGCCCACCGTCCTGTTCGTCTGCGTGCACAACGCCGGCCGCTCCCAGATGGCCGCCGGCTACCTGCGCGAGCTCGGCGGCGACCGCGTCGAGGTGCTCTCCGCCGGGTCCGCGCCGAAGGACGAGATCAACCCCGTCGCCGTCGACGCCATGGCCGAGGAGGGCATCGACATCGCCGGCAACACGCCGAAGGTGCTGACAACCGAGGCCGTGAAGGACTCCGACGTCGTCATCACGATGGGCTGCGGCGATGCCTGCCCGATCTTCCCCGGCAAGCGCTACGAGGACTGGGAGCTCGACGACCCGGCCGGCCAGGGCATCGAGGCGGTCCGCCCCATCCGCGACGAGATCCGCCGCCGTGTCGAGGAGCTGCTCGGCGAGATCCTGCCCGCCGAGCCGCGGGCATGAGCACGCGAGACGGGCAGCTCGCCCTCGACGACCCGCACCAGGTGCTTCACCGCAGCGCCGAGCACCTCGCCGCGCGCTTCGACGGCATCGTCAACGCCGAGACTGTCGAACGGGTCGTCTTCGAGTCCTACGCCGCGCTGTTGCGCACGGCGAGGATCACCGTGCACCTGCCGAGCCTCGCCGCCCGGTTCGCGAACGAACGACTCACCGCGCTCGCCCAGGCGAAGGGGGTCATCCCCAAGGCCGTGCCCGAAGTGCTCTTCGTGTGCGTCCAGAACTCCGGCCGGTCGCAGATGGCGGCCGCGCTCATGCGCGAGCTCGGCGCAGGCCGCGTGCACGTGCGCTCGGCCGGGTCGGAGCCTGGCGGAGACATCCTGCCTGCGGTCGTCTCGGCGATGGCCGAGCAGGGCATCGACCTCGGCGAGGAGTTCCCGAAGCCGCTCACTGACGACGTCGTGCGCGCCGCCGACGCCGTCGTCACCATGGGCTGCGGCGATGCCTGCCCGGTCTACCCGGGCAAGCGCTACCTCGACTGGCACCTCCACGACCCGGCCGAGCTCGACCTCGACGGCGTCCGTCGCGTGCGCGACGAGATCCGCTCGCACGTCGAGCGGTTGCTCGCTGACATCCTGCCGACCGCCTCGGAGGACCGGGCATGAGCGTCGAGATGTCCGCGTCGCCGCGGTGAGCCGAACCCGGCTACGCGGTCAGGCGCGCTGTGGGATCGACTCGGACAGGGCCGCAAGTCGGGCCACCCCTACGGGCTCCTCAGCCAGCAGCGGCACGATCGCGACCCGTTCGGCCTCGCGGCGCACGCGCTCGATCTGATCGAGCTCGTTCCTCGCCCGGCGGCGCAGGAACGGCGATGCGGGCTCGGCGGCGGCGATCGAGCCGTCGACGACCCACGCCCAGGGCTCGATCCCCGCGCGGCGGAGGTCGGCCGCGAGCTCCTCGGCTTCGAGGACGGGGGTGGTCTCGGCGAGCGTGACGAGGATCACCTTGGTCAGCGCCGGGTCCTGCAGTCGCATGAGCGGCGTGACGAACCCGGCGCCGTCGCCCATCTGCCGGGTGACCTCGCGGTGGTACGAACCGGTCGCGTCCAGGAGCAGCAGCGTGTGGCCCGTCGGCGCGGTGTCGATCACGACGAACCTGCGGCGCGATTCCGAGATCGCGCGCGAGAACTCGTGGAAGACGGCGACCTCGTCGTTGCACGGCGACATCAGGTCCTCGGCCAGGGCGGCGCGTTCCTCGTCGTCGAGCCCCTTGCCCTTGGCGGCCATGACGCGCTCCCGGTACGCCCGGATCGCCGCTCCCGGATCGATCCGGGAGACCGTGAGGTTGTCGAGCCCGCCGCCGTCGAGGGTCTGCGCCAGGTGCGCCGCAGGGTCGGTCGTGGTGAGGAGCACCTCGTGCCCGCGCAGCGCCAGCCGGACGGCCACCGCCGCCGCGACCGTGGTCTTGCCCACACCCCCCTTGCCCATGCACATCACGAGCCCGCGCCCGTCGCGTTCGATCTCGTCGATCAACGCCGAGAGCCCGGCGCCGTCGAGCGGAACGTCGCCCGGATCGCGCTCGCCCGCGGGAACCGGCGCCGCCGGCGAGAAGAGCGCGCGCACCTGATCGACCCCGACCACGTTCTCGGGGCGGAGGTCGACCACGTCCCTCGGCAGCGCCGAGACCCGCGGGGGCATCGCCGCGAGCGCCGCGGCCTCGCGGCGTCGTACGGCCGCCGTGAGCGGCTCTGTGCCGGCCGAATCGGGCAGCACGCCGTTGACGACCACGTACCCCTCGGGCATGCCGATCTCGGCCAGCTCGGCGTACGTGCGCTCGAGCTCGTCCAAGGCCGAGCGCTGGGCGCGCGTGACGAGCACGAGCCTGGTGCGGCTCGGGTCGGTGAGTGCCTGCACCGCGTTCGCGTAGGTGGCCTTGTGGCGCTCGAGGCCCGAGAGCGGGCCGAGGCACGAGGCGTCCCCTCCGGCGGTGAGGAACTCGCTCCACGACCCCGGCAGTTGCAGCAGGCGGACGGTGTGACCGGTCGGTGCGGTGTCGAAGATCACGTGGTCGTACCCGCGGGAGGCCGCGCCACCCGTGAGCAGCTCGGTGAACTCGTCGAACGAGGCGATCTCGGTCGTGCACGAGCCGGAGAGGCTCTCGGTCACGCCCTCGATCTCCTCGGCCGGAAGGGTGCCCCGGAGCGGACCGATGATCCGCTCACGGTACGCGTCGGCAGCAGCCTCGGGATCGATCTCCAGCGCGGACAGGCCAGGCACCGACGGGATCGGCGTGATCGCGTTGCCCACCGTGAGGCCGAAGACCTGGCCGATGTTCGACGCCGGATCGGTGCTCACGAGCAGGACTCGCCTGCCGGCATCGGCCAGCCGGACGGCGCTCGCGCAGGCCACGGACGTCTTGCCGACCCCGCCCTTGCCCGTGAAGAACAGGAAGCGCGGGAGGTCGTCGAGGAACTTCATGCGATTCTCCGTGGTCGGATCGGCGGTGCGCGGGGAGGCCTGCTCATCGTCGCGCCGTCGCGACGCGGCGCCGGGTACTTTGGTCACCCGGCGAGGGGCCGACAGCTCAGCCGCAGCAGCTCGACCGGGGCGCTCCGGATGCCGCGCCGGCGTCGGTCGCACACGAGCCCGCGCTCGCGCCATCCGCTGCCAGGCTCGTCGAGCACACGCCAGTGGCGGGCAGTACGAGCTCGACGTTGCGCGCCGCCGCGAGATCGCCCGCGATCCAGGCGGCGATCGAGCGGACCTGCTCGTACCCGGTCGCGAGCAGGAACGTGGGCGCGCGACCGTAGCTCTTCATGCCGGCGAGGAAGAAGCCCGGCTCGGGGTGCTCGAGCTCGGCGAAGCCGTGCGGTTCGACCGTGCCGCACGTGTGCACGTTGGGATCGATGAGCGGCGCGAGGCGCCTCGGCGCCTCGACGATCTCGTCGAGCTCGAGCCGGATCTCGCGCAGCATGCCGAGGTTCGGGCGGAAGCCCGTCGCGTTGACGACGAGGTCGGTCTCGTGCTCGACGAGGTCGTCGCCGCGGAGCCCGTACAGCCTGACGCCGTCGTCGGTACGGCCGAGGCGGACGATCTCGAACCGGTCGACGAGTTCGATCCGGCCCGCGCGCACGAGCGCCTCGACGCGGCGGCCGATGGCCGCCCGGGCCGCCAGCTCGTCGTCGTCCGAGGTGGTGACCCGGACCGCGCTCGCGTTGCGGATGAGCCAGGTGATGCGGGTTCCCGGCTCCTGCTCGGCGAGCTCGGCGAGGGCGAGGAGCGTGTTCGCCGCCGAGTGCCCGGCGCCCACGACCGTCGTGTGCCGGCCGGCGAAGCGCACGCGTTCACGGCCCAGCACGTCGGGCAGCGCGTGGCCCACTCGGTCGGCGACCTCGGTGAGCCCGAGCGGGTCGAGTCCCGACGAGGCGAGGCTGTTCGACTGCTCGTACGTGCCCGAGGCGTCGATCACCGCACGCGCGGTCGTCTCCTTGATGCCGTCGGCGGAGTGGATGCGGAGCAGGAACGGCGTGGATGCGCGGTTGGCGGTGCGCGTCCGGTCCATTCCCCGTCGCGTGATCGCCTCGACCGTCACGCCCGTGCGGAGGCGCGACGCGATCGGCTCGAGTGCCGCGAGCGGCTCGAGGTAGCGTTCGACCAGCTCGGTCCCGGTGGGCAGCACCTCGGGCGACGGCAGCTCCCACCCGGCGGCCTCGAGCAGCCGCTGCGACGCGGGATCGACGAGATGCCTCCACGGAGTGAACAGCCGGGTGTGCCCCCACCGCCGGATGCTGCTCGCGACCTCGTCGCCGGCCTCGTAGACCACGAAGTCGATGCCGCGCTCGACGAGGTTCGCGGCGGCCGCGAGCCCGACCGGGCCGGCGCCGACGATGGCCACGGGCAGGGTGTCGAGCCGGCGCTCCTGCAGGCTGCTCATGGTGAGATCGATCAGGGTCATGTCGGGCTGCTCCTTGCGGTTCGGATGCGCATCGATGAACTTCGATATTCAGTGTCGGCACTGTATCGAAGTTTGTCAATATTCGGGCTAGGATCGTCCGCATGAGCGTGACACTGCTTCCGATGGCCCAGGCCGACGCGACGGCGGTGTGCTGCGCCCCCCTCACCCGCGAGACCATCGAACCCGAGCAGGCCGACGTCCTCGCCCGCAAGCTCAAGGCCCTCGCCGACCCGACGCGGCTGCGGCTCGTGTCGATCGTGGCCGCGTCAGAGGGCGAGGAGGCGTGCGTGTGCGACCTCATCGAGCCAGTCGGCCTCAGCCAGCCGACCGTCTCCCACCACCTGAAGATCCTCATGGAGGCCGGGTTCCTGACCCGCAGCAAGCGCGGCACCTGGGCGTACTACCGGCTCGTCCCCGGCGCGCTCGGCGAGCTCTCGCAGCTGCTCGACGTCACCGGCTCGCGCTGACCGGTACCGAGATGACCGCGACGATCACGGCCGAGCGCCGGGCGGTCCTGCACCGGCGCGTCCGGTGGATCGTGGCCGCCACGATCGGCTACAACGTGCTCGAGGGCATCGTCGCAGTCTCCGCCGGCGCCGCAGCATCCTCGGCGGCCCTCATCGGGTTCGGGCTCGATTCGTTCATCGAAGTCCTCTCTGCCGTCGCGGTCGCCTGGCAGTTCACGAGGAAGGACCCCGAGCGCTGGGAGAAGCCCACCGTGCGGGCGATCGGCATCGCCTTCTTCGCGCTCGCCGCCTACGTGAGCATCGACGCGATCCTCGCGCTCGCCGGCGTGCAGGCGGTCGACCACAGCCCCGTCGGCATCGCGATCGCCGTGGCCAGCCTCGTGGTCATGCCCGCGCTCGCGTGGATCGAGTTCCGCACCGGTCGTGAGCTCGGCTCGCGGAGCGTGCAGGCCGACGCCCGCCAGCTGCTGCTGTGCATGGACCTCTCGGGCACGGTGCTGGTGGGCCTGCTCCTCAACACCCTGTTCGGCTGGATGTGGGCCGACTCGGCCGCAGCGCTGGTGGTCGCCGCACTCGCCGTGCGCGAGGGCATCGAGGCATGGCGCGGCGACGTGGAGTCGCCCTTCGAGCTGCTCGACGACGACGAGACCGAGGAGGTGACCTGATGGACTGCTGCGACCCCACCGTCTGCCCGCCCGAGGCGTGCGACGAGGACTGCTGCCAGTGACCGCGTCGAGCTGCGGTGCGCTCAGCGCCGCAGCTCGTCGACGATGAACGGGTGCACGTCGCGCCACGCGTCCGCGCCGAAGACCACGTCGAGGTGGCCGTAGCCCGGGATCCGGTGCAGCACATGGCGGCCCGGCGCCATCCGCTCGAAGTGATCGAAGCTGCGCTGCTGGCTCTCGGGCAGGAAGCAGCGGTTGTCCTCGCCGGCGATGAACGCGAAGCGCGCGTCGGTGCGCGGCGGCGCGACCAGGCTCGGCAGGATGCCGGGCGCGGTGCCCGCGGGAACGAGGTGCCCGGCCCGCACGCACTCGCGCATCTGGAGGAAGAACGTCATGGGCGCGCCCGCGAACTCGCCGGTGATCCAGTCGTGCGTCGCGCGGTCGATGTTGCGGTGCGCCCACAGCGCAGGGCGCCCGCTGCCGTAGGTGAAGCTCACCATCGCGCACACCGGGTTGCGGCACTCGCCGTGCACGGCCGTCACGCCGGCGCGCAGCATCCGCGAGAACGGGCCCTCGGACTTGTAGCCCCATTTCGGCGAGAGCACCGGCGAGACCCGGCTGATCGTCGGCGCGAGACCCAGGATCTTCACGCGTGAGCCGACCGGCAGCACCGGATGCAGCGACACGGCGTTCGTGACGATCGTCGAGACGTCGGGCAGCAGCCCCGAGATCGCCGACATCGTGAACGACGTCGACCCCTGGCAGTGCACGAACGCCTTCACGGCGTCGGCGCCGGTGCGCTCGCGGATGAGCGCGACCGCGGCCGGGTAGTCGTGCACCGCCGCGTCGTCGAGCGTCCAGGCGACCGGCTCGAGGTCGATCGAGGCGCGCCAGTTGAGCATCCACACGTCGAAGCCGTCGTCGAGGAGCGCGTCGACGAGCGTGCGCCGGATCGGCGGCCGGAAGATCTCGGCGCGCACCCCCGCGCCGTGGACGAGCAGCACCGGACCGCGCGTCGGCGTGATCGACGGGTTCTCGACGTGCAGCATCGTGAGCCAGCGCCCGTCTCCCGCGCGGAACGGGAGGTGCTCGGTGCGATGGTCCTCGCGCGTCGTGCGCGCGGGCACGGGCACGGGCGCCGGACGGGCCGTCGAGCTCGTGGCCGCGCCGCCGCTCATGCCTCCTCCTTCGCGAGCCGTCCGTACGTCGACCACAACCGGCCGAGGAACAGCGAGCCGAATCGCGCCATGGCCTCGGCTCCGCCGGGACCGGTCGTGCGGAACGTCGTGAGCTGCTCGGCGAAATCCAGCGGCGCGATGCGCAGGACGCCGGCGCCCAGCACCGCGGGATCGGTCGGGTCGAGCAGGCCCGTGTCGGAGACCTCCGCCGGCGGCGGCACGTGTCCGTCGAGGACCTGCACGAAGAGCGTCGTCGTGTCCTCCCAGAGGTCGAAGCCGGGATCGTCGCGCACCTCCTTGAACCCCACGAAGGTGACGGGCGTGCCCGCGTCGGTGGTGAGCCAGAGCCGGTACTTCATGAGCCGCTCGTCGTCGCGTGCCGAGCCGACGAAGAGGTTGAACCATCCGCGCTCGACCTGCTGCCGCCCGCCGAGCGCGTCGGACTCGAGGTAGCCCGTCGCGACGCCTTCGTGGGAATCGCCCTCGACGAACGCGTCGATGTCGGGCGCGGTGATCGTGAGCTCGAACATCATGCGCTCGTCGCGCACGCGCGCATCGGCGGCCGCCGATCGGGGGTCGCCCTCGCCGAGGACGAAGAAGCCCTTCATCTGCTCGGTGAAGGCGACCGAGGTGGGGGACGCACCGGGCGCACCCGACGCGCCCGGCGCGGGCCCGATCGGCGGCTCCTCCGGTTCGGGAGTCGTGGCATCCATGTGAGGCTCCTTCCCGGTGGCCGGGCGGCGCCGGCGGCGCTGGCGCGGCCACGACTCGAGCATCCGGTCGGCGGCTCGGTCGGCGAACGCGGCGATCGTGAGCGATGGGTTCGGGCCGACCGGACCCGGCATCGCCGAGCCGTCGACGACCGAGAGCCCCGGGTGCCCCCACACCTCGCCCCACGGGTCGACGACGCCCTCGAACTCGTTGCGCCCCATGGGCGCTCCGCCGAGCGGATGCACCGTGATCACGCGCTTGGCCAGCCACAGCGGGTTGTCGACGAACCGCGCCCCGAGCGAGCGAGCGAACTCCGACATCGTCGTGCGCATGGCCCCGAAGTACTCGAGCGACGTCGCGGTGGTCCAGTCGACGGCCAGCCGGCCGCGGTCGAGGTACATGACCCCGTCGGGCACGTCGCGCCCCATGCCGAGCACCGGCAGCGAACTGGTCGACAGCGAGCTGCGACCGAGCACGTGCGCGAGGTCGGCCGAGATGTTCGACTCGCCGGCCAGGCTCAGGCGCTTGGCGATCATGGTCAGCGCGACGCGCGTCGACCGCGAGACCACGGAGCGCAGCTGCGCGGTCTCGAGCAGCCAGTTCAGGAAGCCGGGGTAGCCGGCCTCCTGGACGTAGTAGCCGCGTCCGGTGCTGCCGTCGCCGTCGACTCGATCGCCCACGCGGATGGCGCTCGTGATGACCGGACCGCGGCTGCCGGCGATGCGGCGAGCGCGCGCGACCTTGTCGATCTGCTCCTTCGCCCCCATGAGGAAGCCGATGAGGTCGCCGTTGCCGCAGAAGCGCGTGCCGAGCGCCGGCGACAGGCCGCGGAGCGAGGCGCGGTTGCGCAGCAGCAGGTAGGTCGACCCGAAGGTGCCCGCCCCGAGCACCACGCGCTGGGCGCGGATCGCGCCCTCGGCCGGCGGCCCCTCGCCCGGACGGTGCACGCGATACCGCACCTCCCATTCGTCGTCGACGGGGCGCACGCCCCTGACCTCGTGCAGCGTGCGCAGGTCGGCGCCGTGGTGGGCGGCCGCGGAGAGGTACGTGTGGTCGAGCGAGTTCTTCGCGCCGTAGTTGCAGCCGATGTCGCACTCGCCGCACTGCGAGCACGTGAAGCGGGCCCGTCCGTGCAGGTTGCCGTAGGGCTTCGGCGCCACGGGCAGGAACGGCCCGACCGCTCCGTCGGCGTCGGCGAACGTCACCGCGAGGGGCGGGCGGAGGGTGTCGTGGCCCGCCGCACGCGCGGCCATCTCGAACGCCTCGGTCTTGGGCGTGTCCCGGTACGGGTAGGGCGTCGCGTCGAGCATCGCCTCGACGCGGTCGTAGTGCGGCTCGAGGTCGTCGCGCGAGATCGGCCAGTTCTCGTAACCCCCGCCCGGGAGGGGCGAGTCGTGCACGAACCACTCCGGATCCTTGCGGAGCAGCACGTTGGCGTAGATGAGCGAGCCGCCGCCGAGCCCCGACGACACGACGCCCTCGAGGCCGCGGAAGCTCCAGGTCTCGAACAGCCCGTAGAGCTCGTCGCCGGGCGACCAGAAGTTCTCGCCGAACTCGGTGGGCGTGCGCGCGAATGCGCCCGGCGGGTAGGAGCGCCCGCGCTCCATGAGCACGACCGAGCGCCCGCCCTCGGCGAGGCGGTGAGCGACGACCGAGCCGCCGAATCCCGACCCGATCACGACGGCGTCGACACGCTCGATCGACTCGACCATCCGCATCCCTCCGGTCACGCATTTGAGCGAGGATGCCTCATGGTCGCACTGCCGGCGGGGCCGCACAATCGGTGGGATCCCTGAAACGACGCGGATCCGCGGCGTCCCCCCACCACTGGGGGTAGGCCCGGCGCACCTCGAGCCGCGGGCCGATCCGACCGGGCGGCCGACCGCCGGGCCGAAAGTCATCGACGCGGGCCCCGGCGCATGCGATCATCGCCCCATGACGCCTGATGTCGAGCCGGTCCCGCCCGGCGCCGGCACCCGTGATGGGGCTGGGCTGCTGTTCATCTTCGGAGTGCTCGTCGCCGCCGTCTGCGGCGGGCTCCGGATGACGGCCGACGGTGCCGCCGGCACCGATCCGACCTTCGACCTGTGGCTCTGGGCCGCGGCGATCGTCACCACGCTGTCCACCGCGGGAGTGATCGCGCTCGTGGGAAGGGAGTACCAGTCACGCCGCCGGTTCGGGGTCGGGATCGCGCTCGTCGCGATGGGCGTCCTGGCGACCGCCGGAGTGTGGCTCGCGATCGCGGCGCTGTAGCGCGACGCGCGGATCGAGCCGGGCGGATTGCGCGGCGATTCCGCGCGCGTCAGCTCCGTTCGAGCGGCCGCCAGACGACGACCGCGTTCTCGCGACGGACGCGCGTGCCCGCGCGCACGGACACGATGTCGCCCTCGGCGCCCGCGGCGAACACGCGGCGGCCGGGGCGGTTGAGCATCTCGTCGGCGAGCGCGCGCTCGAGCTCGCGCACGCGTTGCCGCAGGTCGGTGACCTCGTTCTCGAGCCCGAGCACGCGGCGGATGCCCTCGAGACTCACGCCCTCGCTCGAGAGCTGCTGGATCTCGCGGAGCTGCGCGACATCCCGCATCGAATAGCGGCGCGACTTGCCCGCGGTGCGCTTCGGCGACACCAGGCCCATGCGGTCGTACTGGCGGAGCGTCTGCGGGTGCATGCCGGCGAGCTCGGCCGCGACCGAGATCACGAACAGCGGGCTCTCGCCGTCGACCTGCATCAGGAGCTCCGGCCCTTGGCGAGGAGGTCCTCGCGGGGGTCCTCGTCGGGTAGGTGCGCGGCGAACTCCCGCAGCTTCTCCTCGGCCTCCTTGGAGAGGTGCGAGGGCACGGCGACCTGCACCACCGCGAGCAGGTCGCCGGTGCCCTTGGCGGAGTGCACGCCACGGCCCTTCACGCGCAGCACGCGGCCGCTCGGCGTGCCGGGCGCGACACGCAGCTTCACGGGCTCGCCGCCGAGCGTGGGCACCTGGATGGTCGCGCCGAGCGCAGCCTCGGCGAACGTGACGGGCACGTTGACGCGCAGGTTCAGCCCGTCGCGCTCGAACACCGGGTGCGGGCGCACCTTCACGGTGAGGACGATGTCGCCGGGCTCACCGCCGTCGGGCGAGGGGTGCCCCTTCCCGCGAAGGCGGATCTTCTGCCCGTCGGCGACGCCCGCGGGCACGTTGACGGTGATCTCGCGCCCCTCGGAGGTCTGCAGCGTGATGCGGTCGCCCTTGGTCGCCGTGATGAAGTCGAGCGTCGTCGACGCCGTGACATCCCGGCCCTTCGTCGGACCGCCGAACCCGCGGTAGCCGCCCGACGGCTGGCCGAACCGACCGCCGCCGAACAACCCGCCGAGCAGGTCGTCGTACTCGCCCTGCTGGAAGGTGTACCGCTGGCCCCCGCGGCCGCCCTGGCCACCGAACATGGTGCCGAAGACATCCTCGAAGCCGCCCGCGCCGGCCCCGCCGGGCGCGGTGAAGCGCGCGCCCGACCCCATCGCGCGGACCGCGTCGTACTCCTTGCGCTCCTCGGCGTCGGAGAGCACCGAGTGCGCCTCGCTGATCTCCTTGAACTTCGCCTCGGCCGCGGCATCCCCCGGGTTCTGGTCGGGGTGGTACTTGCGCGCGAGCTTGCGGTAGGCCTTCTTGATGTCGGCGTCGCTCGCGTCCTTCGAGACGCCGAGGATCGCGTAGAAGTCCTTGTCGAACCAATCCTGGCTGGCCATCGGCGCCTCCTTCCTCGAAATCTAGTGGGATCGGTGATCGAGTAGCGCCGCCTGCGGCACGTATCGAGATCGGGTGACCGGATCTCGATACGGCCGCGAGCGGCCTACTCGACCACCGGATGCGTCGCTACGCCGGCGTCTTGACGACGACCTTCGCGGCGCGCAGCAGCGTGCCCCCCAGCGTGTAGCCCGTCTCGACGACGTCGGCGACCGTGTCGACCTCGACCTCGTCGGAGGGCTGCTGGAAGATCGCCTCGTGCCGCTGCGGGTCGAACGCCTCGCCCGTCTCGCCGAACGGCTTCAGGCCCAGCTTCTCGACGGCCGCGCGGAGCTTCGCCGCGATGGTCGCGAACGGGGCGTCGCCCTCGAGGTCGCCGTGCTTCTCGGCCCGGTCGAGGTCGTCGAGCACGGGCAGCAGCACGGCCACGGCCGCGCCGACCGCGCGCTCGCGCTCGACCTCGCGGTTCGCCTCGGTGCGCTTGCGGTAGTTCGCGTACTCGGCCGTGACCCGCTTGAGGTCGGCGAGGTGCTCGTCGCTCGGCTCCTGCACCTCGGCCTGCGCCGCGTTCAGGATGTCCTCGACCGTGAGCTCCTCCTCGCCGACCGCACCGGCGCCCGTCGAGTCGGATGCCGCGGCATCCGTCGACTCGGCCGCGGGAGCGGGCTGCTCGCCCGCCCCCTCGGCCGGCGGCGTGCGAACCTCACCGGTCTCGGGGTCGATGCGCCGCTTGTCGCGGATGACCGGCTCCTCGTGGTTCTGGTTCTCGTCCGTCATCGTTACTTCTTCTCGTCCTCGTCGTCGATGACCTCGGCGTCGACCACGTCCTCGTCGGACGCCTGGGCGCCCTCGGAGCCGGAGGCGTTCGCGTCCTCGCCGGGGTTGGCACCCGCAGCCGCACCGGCCTGCTGCTGGGCGTAGATCGCCTCGCCGAGCTTGCCCTGCGACTGGTTGAGCTTCTCGAACGCCGACTTCACCGCGTCGTCGTCCTCGCCGGCGAGCGCGGTCTTCAGCGCGTCGACGTCGCCCTGCACCTCGTCCTTGACGTCGGCCGGGAGCTTCTCGTCGTTCTCCTTGATCAGCTTCTCGATCGAGTAGACGAGCTGCTCGGCCTGGTTGCGGGTCTCGGCCGACTCGCGGCGCTTCTTGTCCTCGGCCGCGTGCTCCTCGGCGTCGCGCACCATCCGCTCGATGTCGTCCTTCGGGAGGCTCGAGCCGCCCGTGATCGTCATCGACTGCTCCTTGCCGGTGCCCTTGTCCTTGGCGGACACGTGCACGATGCCGTTCGCGTCGATGTCGAAGGTGACCTCGATCTGCGGGATGCCGCGGGGCGCCGGGGCGATGCCGGTCAGCTCGAACGTGCCGAGCGGCTTGTTGTCGCGCGTGAACTCGCGCTCACCCTGGAACACCTGGATCGCGACCGACGGCTGGTTGTCGTCGGCGGTCGTGAAGGTCTCGCTACGCTTCGTCGGGATGGCCGTGTTGCGCTCGATGAGCCTGGTCATGATGCCGCCCTTGGTCTCGATGCCGAGGCTCAGGGGGGTGACGTCGATGAGCAGCACGTCCTTGCGCTCGCCCTTGAGGACGCCCGCCTGGAGCGCCGCGCCGACGGCGACGACCTCATCGGGGTTCACGCCCTTGTTGGGCTCCTTGCCGCCGGTCTCCTTCTTGACGAGCTCGGACACCGCGGGCATGCGGGTCGAGCCGCCGACGAGCACGACGTGGGCGATGTCGCCGACCTTGATGCCGGCCTCGCGGATGACATCCTCGAAGGGCTTCTTGGTGCGGTCGAGCAGGTCGCTGGTCATGTTCTCGAACTGGGCGCGCGTGAGCGTCTCGTCGAGGTTGGCCGGGCCCGACTCGGTGAGCGAGAGGTAGGGCAGCTGGATGCTGGTGCTCATGCTCGAGCTCAGCTCCTTCTTGGCCTGCTCGGCCGCCTCCTTCAGGCGCTGCAGCGCGATGCGGTCCTTCGAGACATCCACGCCGGTGGTGTCCTTGAAGCGCTTGATGAGGTGGTCGACGATGCGCTGGTCCCAGTCGTCGCCGCCGAGGCGGTTGTCGCCGGCGGTCGCGCGCACCTGGATGGTCGAGAAGTCGTCGTCCTTGCCGACCTCGAGGAGGGACACGTCGAACGTGCCGCCGCCGAGGTCGAAGACGAGGATGAGCTCGTCCTCCTTGCCCTTGTCGAGGCCGTACGCGAGCGCGGCCGCGGTGGGCTCGTTGATGATGCGCAGTACGTTGAGGCCGGCGATCTCGCCCGCCTCCTTCGTGGCCTGGCGCTCGGCGTCGTTGAAGTACGCGGGCACGGTGATGACCGCGTCGGTCACCGTGTCGCCGAGGTACTGCTCGGCGTCGCGCTTGAGCTTCTGCAGGATGCGCGCCGAGATCTCCTGCGGCGTGTACGGCTTGCCGTCGATCTCCTTCTTCCAGTCGGTGCCCATGTGGCGCTTGACCGACGAGATGGTGCGGTCGACGTTGGTCACGGCCTGGCGCTTGGCGGTCTCGCCGACGAGCACCTCGCCGTCCTTCGTGAACGCCACCACCGACGGGGTGGTGCGGAAGCCCTCGGCGTTCGCGATGACGACGGGCTCGCCGCCCTCGAGGACGCTGACGACCGAGTTGGTGGTGCCGAGGTCGATACCGACTGCACGTGACATGTGTGACTCTCCTTCTGCCAGGAGGGTTTCGCGGATGTCGCCCCCCGGCGATCGGCCCGGCGGTGCCCGCCCGCAGCCGAAGTTCGTGATGGCCGGAACTTGAGTCCCGGCCGCTCAAGTCTCGCAGCGGCATCCGATCGATGTCAAGTCGCCGTCGTGAAACTTGAGCCTACTCGACTCAACCTGCCCGCTCCCGTCGCTATTCCATCGCGTTCCTCCCGCGCGAACTCCGGCCCGGGCCCTTCCACGTACGTCGCGCGGTGGCAGTCGGCTTGACGCGGGGGCGCCTCGGGGCGGGCGACCTCACCGCCCCGTTCCGCGGGGTGCGTCGGCCCGACGGTACGGTCTCCGGAAGGGGGCCTGTCGAAGCGGGCCACTCGCACCGTAGGGTTCCCCACAACGGTGCGAAGGGGAGAACATGGTCCGGTCGAGCAGGAAGATCATCGGCGGCGCCACCGCCGCGGTGCTGGTGATGGGTGCGTTCGGCGCATCCGCGGCGGCAGCCGCGCCGGGCGGGAAGGAGCCGGACAGCGCAGGTCCGAGGTTCAGCTCGGGCGCCTCGGGCGTCGGCGACGCCTACTTCCCGTACGCGGGCAACGGCGGGTACGACGTGCAGCACTACGACCTCGAGATCCGCTACACCCCGCCGGCGCCATCGCCGGCGCCGCTCGAGGGAGAGCTCGACGGTGTCGCCACGATCGACCTCGTCGCGACGCAGGACCTCGACCGGTTCAACCTCGACCTGCGCGGCATGGAGGTGCGCGCCGTCACCATCGACGGCAAGCCCGCGGTCGGCATCGAGCCGCCCCTGGCCGGGCAGACCGTCGAGGGCGCCGCCTACTGGCACGTCCAGGACGACGAACAGCGCGCGTGGGAGCTGACCATCCAGCCCCGGCCCAAGCTCAAGGCGGGCCAGGCGGTGGAGGTCGTCGTCGAGTACGGCGGCACGACCACGCGCCCGGAAGACATCGAGGGCGCGCTCTACGGCTGGGTGACCACGCGCGACGGCGCCATGGTGGCCAGCGAGCCCGAGGGCTCGATGACCTGGTATCCGGTGAGCGACCACCAGACCGACAAGGCGACGTACTCGTTCGCCATCACCGTGCCCGAGGGCAAGGTCGCGGTCGCGAACGGCCTGCCGGCTGGCGACCCGGTCACCGCCGACGGCTGGACCACCTGGTTCTGGGATGCGCCCGACGCGCAGGCCAGCTACCTCACCACCGCGTCCGTGGGCGACTACGACCTGCGGGACACCACGACGGCAAGCGGGCTCCGAATCATCGATGCCGTCGACGACGGACTGACGCCATCCCGGCTCGCCACCACGAACGCGAGCCTCGCGCTCCAGCCCGAGATGATCTCGTTCCTCGAGAGCCACTTCGGCCCGTACCCGTTCAACTCGTACGGCGCGATCGTCGACGACGACAGCGTCGGCTACGCCCTCGAGACGCAGACCAGGCCCATCTATTCCAGCCAGGCGTCGCAGGGCACGGTGCTCCACGAGCTCTCGCACCAGTGGTTCGGCAACGCCGTGAGCCCCGAGCGCTGGCAGGACATCTGGCTCAACGAGGGCTGGGCGACGTACTCGACCTGGCTCTGGAACGAGCACCGCGGCGGCATCACGGCGCAGCAGGCCTTCGACAACTGGTACGCCCCGGCTCGCACGCAGGCGTACTGGGACTTCCAGATCGGCGACCCGGGCGCCTTGGGCCTGTTCGCGTCGCAGGTCTACAACAAGGGCGCGGCCACGCTGCACGCCCTTCGCGTCGAGGTCGGCGACGAGGCGTTCTTCGAGGCCACGAGGCTCTGGCTCGAGCGCTACGACGACTCGGCCGGGACCGCCGAGGACTTCCAGGCCGTGTTCGAGGAGGTCTCGGGCGAGGACCTCGACGGGTTCTTCCAGACCTGGCTCTACGACCAGGTCAAGCCGCCCGCGACGTGGACGAACGCCGGCTGAGCCGAGGCCGAGGCGAACCGCGCTGACGCGCCGGGCACGCGCCCGGCGCGTCAGTGTCGTCAGTCGCCTTCGGCGAGCAGGCGGCGCAGGATGTCGCCGAGGTGCGCTTGATCGCCGGGTGCGAGCCGCGCGAGCAGCTGCGCCTCGACCCGGTCGCGGGCGGCGACCGCTGAGGGCAGCATCGATCGCCCGGCCGCGGTCGCGCGGACGAGCACCGATCGACGGTCGGTCGGCGACGGGATGCGCTCGACGAGCCCCGCCCGTTCGAGCCGGTCGAGTCGCTTCGTCATACCGGCCCGCGTGACCCCCGCGCGCTCGGCGAGCTCGGAGGGCAGGGCGTCGCCGCCGGCGACGACCTCGAGCACCGCGAGTTCGGCGCGGGTGACGCCGTGCTCCTTGAGCACGAAGTCCACGACGGCGCCGGTCACCTGCGAGGCCCGGTCGAGCAGCGCGAGCAGGCTCACGCTGCGACGGCCTCGGCGAGGATCTCGCGAACCGCGGCCTCGAAGGCCTGGAGCGGCTGCGCGCCGATGACGCGCCCGACGGGGACGTCGCCGCGGAAGACCACCGTCGTGGGCATCGAGCGGATGTCGTACGCGGCGGCGAGTTCCGGGTGCGCGTCGACGTCGACGTGGTCGATGCGCACGGCGGGGTGGCGCTCGCCGAACGAGCGGAGGACCGGCTCGAACGCTCGGCAGGGGCCGCACCAGGCGGCGCCGAACTCGACGAGGCGGATGGCATCGGGAGCGGAAGTGGTGTCCATGGTGATAGTCAACCAGTTCACTACTTTCGGTATTCCCTCACCGCGAACGGGCATCCAGCCGACGCTCGGGCGCTCCCGCGTACCCTTGAGGCATGCCGACCGACGCGCCCGAGACCCCTGCACGCCCCGGGGAGACGGCGGCGACCCCGCGCGAGGGCGCGGAGCCCGGCGGCGCGGTCCGCGAGACGCGGGCCGGCGCCATCCGCTCGACCACGCCGCGCGGCGCCCGCCAGGTGCGCCCCCAGACCGAGGGCTGGCAGCAGCAGAAGGGCGCCGACGGACGGCCCCTGCTCCAGTTCGCGTCGCCCAAGCGCGGCAAGCCGCCGGCCCACCTCGCCGACCTCGCGCCCGACGAGTGGAAGGCGAAGGCCGACGAGCTCGGCGTGCCCGCCTTCCGACTCAAGCAGGTCGCGCGCCACTGGTTCACACGCTGGACCAGCGACCCGGCCGAGATGACCGATCTGCCGGCCGCGGGCCGCGAGGAGCTCGTCGCCGGCCTGCTGCCGCCGCTCCTCACCGAGGTGCGCCGCCTCGAGACCGACCGCGGCGACACGATCAAGTTCCTCTGGAAGCTCCACGACGGCGCGCTCGTAGAGTCGGTGCTCATGCGCTACCCCGGCCGCATCACGCTGTGCGTGTCGAGCCAAGCCGGGTGCGGCATGAACTGCCCGTTCTGCGCGACCGGCCAGGCGGGCCTGACCCGCAACATGTCGGCCGCCGAGATCCTCGCGCAGGTCGTCGAGGCGAACCGGGTCATCGCGGCGGGGGCCCTGCACGGCAAGCGCGCCGACGACGGCACGCCCGAGCGCGTCTCCAACATCGTGTTCATGGGCATGGGCGAGCCGCTCGCGAACTACGCCCGCCTGATGCGCGCCGTGCGCACCATGGCGGCGCCGGCTCCCGAGGGCCTCGGCATGTCGGCGCGCAACATCACGGTCTCGACGGTGGGCCTCGTGCCCGCCATCCGCAAGCTCGCCGACGAGCACGTCCCGGTGACCTTCGCGCTCAGCCTGCATGCCCCCGACGACGGCCTGCGCGACGAGCTCATCCCGGTGAACTCGCGCTGGAAGGTCGACGAGGCGCTCGACGCCGCGCGCGAGTACTTCGAGAAGACCGGTCGCCGGGTCTCGATCGAGTACGCGCTCATCAAGGACATGAACGACCACGGATGGCGCGCCGACCTGCTCGCCGAGAAGCTCAACGAGCGCGGCCGCGGCTGGGTGCACGTCAACCCGATCCCGCTGAACCCGACGCCCGGCTCGATCTGGACCGCGTCCGAGCTCGACGTGCAGCAGGAGTTCGTGCGCCGGCTCACCGACGCGGGCATCCCCACGACCATCCGCGACACGCGCGGCAAGGAGATCGACGGCGCCTGCGGGCAGCTCGTCGCCACCGAGGAGGACGAGGCGGCAGCAGCGCGCGCCTGAACGCCGCGCTCAGGGCACTCCCGGAGTCCGACGCCGACGGCCGCCCCTATGCTGCGGCCATGACCCGACGACTCGCGCCCGCCGGAGCGGGCACCATGATCATCGCCGCCCTGCTGGCCGGCTGCGCGATGACCCCGACGACCTCGCCGACACCGACGCCGACCTCCGCAGCATCCGCGCCGACCGCGTCGCCGCCCGAGCCGACCACCTCCGCCGAGCCGACCGCTGCTCCGGCCGACGTGACGTGCGACGACGTGCTCACCGACGCGGAGTACGCCTCGCTCGAGGCCGACGGGCTCGTTCCGCGGACCGAGAACGTGGTCACGCTCGGACCCGTGATGGCCGACCTCGCCGACGAGGGCGCGCTCGTCTGCAACTGGGCAAAGCCGCAGAGCGACATCGCGATGTGGGTGGTGCGACTGCCCGAATCGGATGCCGCGTGGCAGGCGCGGCGCGACGAGCTCCTCGCCGCGGGCTGGACCGAGGGCGACGAGCCCCTGCCGAGCACGCTGACCGCCCCGGCCGACTACGACTCCAACTACATCCCGGCGATCGGCCACGCCGACGGAGTCACCTACTTCGTGAGCGGCGCCCGCTTCCTCACCTCGATCGCGGCGCTGGGCTGAGCCGGGAGGGCACGCGCCACCGCCTGCCGAGCACGGGAGCGCGGCGCGGCGCGACGGTCGACCCTGCCTTCACGGGGCGGCGGCGCGCAGGAGATCGGCGAGCTGCCGCGGCACGCGCTCGAGCGGCATCCGCTCGACGATCGCGGCGGCGAAACGGACCTTGCGCCCGCTCGCCGTGCCCGCGAATCGGCGCAGCTGGGCCTCGATCGGCCGCCCGCGCTGCGCAGGCTGACCTTGGAACGTGCGGAATCGCGAGAGCTCACCGGCCTCGGCGAGCATCGACTGGACGAGGTCCGCGCCGGCCGCACGGATCAGCTCGTCCTCGAGATCGAGCGCGCACGCGAAGAAGCCGAGCGCCTCCGCCTCGGCGAGGTCGGCGGGTCGACCTCGGCCGGACTCCTCGAGCATGCGGCACACGACCTCGAACTCGCCGACGTCGTACAGTCCGAGCAGGCGCGGCGGGTCCACCACGGGGCCGGCGAACGCGGCATCGAGCTCCGCGAGGTGCGTCCGAAGGTTCGTGACGCCGCCCATGTCGACGACCCGCACGCCGCCGCCGCCGAGGTCGACTCCGAGCCGGGCCGCGAGCGCGAGGATCGCTCGGTGGTCGCTCGGCCCCTCGACGAGCAAGACGACGCGATCCGTGGCGGCTCGGGCGTCGCGCATGACCCGACCCTAGCCCGAACCATGGACAGCGGGGCATGCGAGGCGTATGCTCGTCCGGGCCGCGCCACGCGGCATCCGTCGCCTCGTCGAAGGCGACCCCACCCCGCCCAGCGGGCCGAGACCGGAAGGAGTGAGCGATGAACACCGTCCTTGTCGCGCGTATCGCAGACACCCTTCCCCGCGAGGCCGCCCGCTAGCATCCGCGACCGGTGGCCTCCACGACCTCGGAGACACCACCGTGAACATGCTGTCGTCACTCGACGATTCCGCCGCGCACCGCGCGGCATCCGCTGCGCCGTTCGGCGCGGCATCCACCCACCTCGCCTTCGCCGACGTCGAACCCGGCGAGGACCAGCGCTGGTCGACCTGGCCGGCGACCCAACCCAGCGAACGCGGACCGGAACCCCGGCCCGACTGGCTCGTGACCTCCGCCGCCGCACTCGACACCGAGCTCGGCATCGTGAAGACCGGCAAGGAGGCCGACCTCTGGCTCATCGAGCGCGCCGTGCCCGGTGCGCCCGCCGACGTGCCCGGCAACGCCGCACTGCTCGCCGCCAAGCGGTACCGGGGCGCCGAGCACCGGATGTTCCACCGCTCGGCGATCTACACCGAGGGCCGCGGCACCCGCCGCAGCCGCGACGTGCGCGCCGTGCAGCGCGCGTCGACGTACGGCCGCGAGGTCGCGCGCACCGAATGGGCGTACGCCGAGTTCGCGGCGCTCAGTCGCCTCACCGAGCTCGGCGCGCCCGTGCCGTACCCGGTGCAGGTGAGCGAGACCGAGGTGCTCATGGAGTTCATCGGCGAGGGCCGGACGGCTGCGCCGCGCCTCGCGCAGGTGCGCGCGACGCCCGACGAGCTGCGCGACCTGTTCCACCAGGTGATGGACCTCATGCGCCGGCTCGCACACGCCGGACTCGCGCACGGCGACCTCTCCCCGTACAACCTGCTCGTGCATCGCGGGCGCGTCGTCGCGATCGACCTGCCGCAGGTCGTCGACGTGGTGGCGAACCCGAACGGGTTCGACCTGCTGCATCGCGACTGCGTCAACGTGTGCGACTGGTTCACCCGGCAGCGGCTCGAGTGCGACGCCGAGGAGCTCTTCGGCGAGCTCGTGGGCGACGTCTACCGGTGAGCCGTCGTCGCGCACCCGCCCATCCGCCCGCCGCGCGCCGCCCGCGGCGGGCGGGTGCGGCGTGCCGCGAAGGCGGTAGTGTTCCCGCAGATCACCGACGATCGACCCGACCGAGCGCGCTCGAGCCGGGCCGGGCGGATGGCGCGGCCCAGCGGCATCCGTCACCTGCGGTTCACCCGACGGAATGAGACTGGCGCCATGACCGATCCCGCCCCGCTGCCGCTGCAGCCCGCCGTTCCGCCGCGCCCCGGCCATCAGGACGTCGAGCCCCTCACCGGGCTCGAACTGCAGGCCGAGCGGCGCGTGCCGCGGAAGCAGGTGTGGGCGTGGGCGATCTGGGACTGGGCGACGCAGCCGTTCAACTCGGTGATCCTCACGTTCGTGTTCACCGCGCTCTACCTCACGAGCGACTGGTTCCTCGACCCGGCCGTGGCCGAGCTCGGCGAGGGCGATCCGGCCTATGAGCGGGCCATCGCCGACCTCGCGAGCGGCCTGGGCTGGGCGATCACCGTCGCGGGCATCCTGATCGCGGTGCTCGCCCCGGTGCTGGGGCAGCGGGCGGATGTCGCGGGGCGCCGCAAGCTCTGGCTCGGCGGCGCCACGGCGGCGCTCGTCGCGTGCATGTTCGCGCTCTTCTTCGTGCAGGGATCGCCGCCGTACTTCCTGCTCGGCATCTCGCTCATCGCGGCGGGAACGGTGTTCAGCGAGATCGCGGGCGTGAACTACAACGCGATGCTCGTGCAGGTCTCGACGCCGCGCACCGTCGGCAAGGTGTCGGGGCTGGGTTGGGGCCTCGGCTACCTCGGCGGCATCGTCGCGCTCGTGCTCGTGGTCGTGGCGACGACGTTCGACTGGTGGGGGATGCCCACCGACGACGGGCTCGTCTACCGGGTGATCGCGGTCGGCTGCGCGGTGTGGACGCTCGTCTTCGCGTGGCCCGTGCTCGTCTACGTGCCCGAGGCGCCCCCGGCCCCCGGGCGCGAGCGCGTCGGGTTCTTCCGCAGCTATGCGGTGCTCGTGCGCGACATCGCCCGGCTGTGGCGCGAGGCCCGCCCGACGTTCTGGTTCCTGCTCGCGAGCGCCGTCTTCCGCGACGGACTCGCGGGCGTGTTCGCGTTCGGCGCGGTGATCGCGGCGGTGGTGTTCCGGTTCACCTCGAACGAGGTCATGCTCTTCGGCATCGCGGCGAACCTGCTCGCGGGGGTCTCGACGATCGTCGCGGGCCGCTTCGACGACCGCTTCGGTCCGCGCGCGGTGATCCTCACGGCGCTCGGCGGCCTGGTCGGCGCGGGCCTCATCGTGTTCTTCCTGCACGACGCGGGCAAGGTCCCGTTCTGGATCTTCGGCCTCGTGCTCACCCTGTTCGTGGGGCCGGCGCAGGCGGCATCGCGGTCGTTCCTCGCGAGGGTCACGCCGGCCGGTCGCGAGAGCGAGATCTTCGGCCTCTACGCGACGACGGGCCGCGCGGCGAGCTTCCTGTCGCCGATGCTGTGGTCGGGCTTCATCGTCGTGTTCGGCGCGACGTACTGGGGCATCCTCGGCATCGTGCTCGTGCTCATCGCGGGGCTCGTGCTCATGCTCTTCGTGCGGGTGCCGAAGCGGGTCGCGGAGGCCGCGGCGGCGCCGATCGGAGGCCGGTGAACCATCCGGGCGAACCCCCTTCCAGCTCCACGCGAGCGCTCGTGCTCGGCGGCGGCGGATCGACGGGCAACGCGTGGCTCATCGGCGTCATCGCCGGACTCGCCGAGGGCGGGCTCGACGTGACCGACGCCGACCTGGTCGTCGGCACGTCGGCCGGCTCGACGACCGCGGTCCAGGTCGCCGGCTCGGCCCCGGGCGAGCTGCTCGCCGCCGTCCTCCACGAGGCCGCATCGGCGCCGCGCCGCGAGCCGCCCACCGGCGATCGTCGACCCCTCGCATCCGTCGCCGCGCACCTGGAGCGGACGAACGCGATCATCGCGGCCGCCGCCGACGCGTCCGACATGCGCCGCCGGATGGGCGCGGCGGCGCTCGAGCGCGCGGCCGCGTCGGGCGAGGAGGGCCGGGAACGCTGGCGGGCCACCGTCGCCGCCCGGCTGCCGAACCCGGACTGGCCCGAGCGACCCCTGCTCATCACCGCGGTCGACGCCCGGACCGGCGACCCGGTCGTGTTCGACCGCGCGAGCGGCGTCGACCTGGTCGATGCCGTCGCAGCCAGCTGCGCCGGTGGGCCCGCGTATCGGGTCGGGGACGACCACTACATCGACGGCGGCTACCGGCGCAACGAGAACGCCGACCTGGCGAGCGGATTCGGCCGCGTGCTGGTGCTCTCGCCGCTCGGCGGCCGCACGCGGCATCCGCTCGACTGGGGCATGCAGCTCGCGGCGCAGGTCGACGAGCTGCGCGCTGGCGGCAGTCGGGTCGAGACGATCCTCCCGGGCCGGGATGCCGAGCCGCTGCTCGGCGCGAACGCGATGGACGTCTCGCTCCGTCCGGCCGCCGCCCGGGCCGGCTCGCAGCAGGGCCGGGACGCTGCCGAGCGGCTCGCCGGGTTCTGGGGCTGACGGCCGCCGCGCCGACTCCACGACGACGCGCCACCCCGGCGCGGGGCGGCGCGTCGCCGAATCCACGTCGGAGGGCTACGGCGTGATGCGGACCGTGACCTCGGCCGTCGTGGTGTTCCCGGCGACATCCGTCGCCTCGAAGGTCACGGTGTAGACGGCGCCCTGCCGGGCGCGCACCTCGATCCGGGTGTCGGACACCACGCGGTACTCGGCCTTGTGGCCCTCGACCTCGACGCCGGTGAGCTCGACGGTGACCTCGCGGCCGGAGTTGTCGGAGGCGTCGATGTCGAAGTCGACCGTGTGCCACTTCGCGTCGGGCGGGAAGATGCTCGCCGGCACGGCCGTGACCTGCAGCTCGGGTGCGGTGTGGTCGAGTTCGAGGCCCACGAGCACCGGGTCGTGGTCGCTCGACCGGTAGGCGTCGGGCGCGTAGAACGCGTCCTGCGCGGGCTTCTTGAACGTCATGTCGTAGTCGATGAGGCTCGGTTCGTCGGCGTTGATCGCCCACGTCGTGGCCTCGAGGGCGTCGGCGGCGAGCGCCGGGCCTGCCAGCGCGTAGTCGAGGTAGCCCAGCTGGCCGTCGAACACGTACGAGTAGTGCTCCTCGCCCTGGTCGCGCAGCAGCAGGTCGGTGTAGCCCGCACCCGTGAGCACCTGGATCGGGTCCTCGTGGTCGTACGAGTTCAGGTCGCCGATGATCAGCTCACGGCCCGGCTCGGCCGCGGTGGGTCCGGTGGCGAGCCAGTCGACCATGGCCTCGGCCGCGTGCGTGCGGACGACGTTGCAGTTGCCCTGGCCGTTCGGGTCCTCGGGCTCGCCGGGACACGCCGACCCCTTCGACTTCAGGTGGTTCACCACGACCGCGACGTCGCCGTCGGTCTGGAGGTCGGTGAAGGCCTGCGCCAGCGCCGGGCGGTTGAGGTCGTCGATCCAGCGCGGATCGACCGACTCGTCGAGCACGGCGTGCTCGCCGAGCGGGGCGACCGCGGCGGGCTTGTAGATGAGCGCGGTCGTGATCACGTCGGTGCCGAGCACGCCAGTCGGGATGTACGCGTAGGTGCCCGCGCCCATCTCGTCGTTGAGCGCGTCGACGAGCGAGGCCACGGCCACGTCGCCGTTGTTCTCGATCTCGATGAGGCCGACGATGTCGGCGTCGAGCTGGGAGATGGCGCTCACGATCTTCGCCTGCTGGCGCTCGAACTCGACCGGATCGCTCGCGCCGCGCGAGCCGAGGGTCGTGAAGTAGTTCAGCACGTTGAAGCTCGCGACAGTGGTCGAGCCGTCGACCTCTGGCGCCGCGGTCCGCGGGTTCGCGACCGCGAAGTCGGCACCCTGCGTCGGCTGCACGGCCCACGTGTCGAACCGGTAGTCGAGCACGCCGGTCACGTCGGTGACGAGGTCGCCGCCGCGGAAGGTGTTCTCGAGCGTGAAGACCTGGCCGTTCGGATGGATCGCCGGGTCGGGGTTCTCCACGCTGCGACCGTCGTCGACGCCGATGCGGTTGAGCGCATTCTGCTCCGCGAGGGCGATCGCCTCGGGCGAGCCCGCGTCGAAGAGCGCGGTCGGCTGCATCTGGCGGTCGGGCCCGAGCGTGATCGTGCCGTAGCGGCCGTATTCGAAGTACTCGAGGATGGCGAGCTGCTGCGGCAGCACGACCCGCATGCCCTCGAGCCGCTCGCGGGCCTCCGCCCCGGCGGGGAGGCTGAACTCGGCCGGGGCGGGCAGCTCGGCGCCCGAGGCGCAGATCGAGTTCGCGGTCGCGGTGAGCTCGGTCATCCCGAAGTACTCGCTGACGGTGCCCGCGAGGTGCACGACGTCGCCCGCGGCCACGTCGAGTCCGGTCGGCGCGTAGACGAAGATGCCGTCGGATGTCGCGGGGTCGCCGTCGCCGGCATCCTGCACGTAGTAGCCGTCGAACCCGCCGACCTGGAAGTCGCCGATCACGACGCCCTCGATCTCGACCGAGGCGCCGACCTTCGGCGAGGTCGCGCCCGCGCCCTGGACCGAGCCGATGGTCACGGGCGCGGCGGCGCAGTCGGCCGGCGGCAGCGGCACGACGACCACCGTGAGCGAGTTGCGGACGCCGGGGGTGTTCGCGGCCTCGCCGGCGACGAGGGTGCCCGTGTTGCCCGGGATGCCCGCCTTGTCGAAGTCGTTGCGCACCCAGTCGGCGGTCGAGTCGGTGTCGGCACCGTCGGGGATGCGCGACGCACCTCCGAGCGCGAAGGCGGCCCCGTCGAAGGCGACGCCCAGCACGGTGTCGCCGTAGGCGAGGTCGCCCGAGCCGCCGTCGTTCACGGCCACTGAGTCGAGCACCTCCAGCCCGGCGACCGCGTCGATCGCGCCGTCGTCGTCGGCGTCGAGGTCGTCGCCGAGCGCACCGGCGAACCCGGTGACGAGCAGCAGCGACACGGTGCCGTTCTCGAGGGCGTTGGCCGGCAGCCACGCGAGCGCGCGGCCGTCGTCGTCGGGTGCGGCGAACGGGACGACCTCGTCGACCACGCCCATGGAGGCGCCCGCGTCGCCCTCGATCTCGAGCACGCGGTATCCGCCGACGTCGGTGCCCGGCTCGACGAGGAGTTCGACGTACTCGATGTCGGTTCCCGCGGTCGAGGCCGAGAACTCGTTGATCACGGGGGTCTGCGGGGGCGCCTCGGCGCACCCGGTGTGCGTTCCCAGTCCGTCGAAGGTGTCGGTCGCGAAGCCGACCCACTCGAGCGCGGGGTCGAACGCGTCGTTCGTCACGGCGTCGCCGACGCACACGCCGTCGGCGCGACGCAGCGTGTTGTCAGCCGTGGAGGTCAGGCCGGCGCCCCATTCGGTGCCGGGGTCGACGCCGATCTGGCCGAACGAGTCGACGACCGTCCCGGCACGACGCAGCGTCAGCGCGTCGTCGCCGTTGAACCAGCCTGCGCCGTTCGTCTGGTCGGCCTGGGCCAGGACCGGCGCGGACGCCGAGGCCTGGGCGATGACCCAGGCCTCGCCTGCGGCGACCGAACCCGTGAGGTTGATCGTCAGGCCCGCGCTCGCCGATCCGTTGAAGAACATCTGGATCGAGTACTGGGCGGCCGACAGGTCGACGGCGGCGCCGGTCGGGTTGAACAGCTCGATCGCCTTGTTGTTGGAGCTGCCTTCGACGACCTCGCTGATGATCAGGTCGGTCGGGTCGCCCTCCAGCGCCGCCGCCGGCGCGGCGATGCCGGTGAGGGCGAGGGCTGCGGCGGTCAGGCCGACACTCAGGCGCACGGGACGATTCATCGGGGCTCCTCACGCGACCCGGGCACGGGCCGTCGTGACCCCCCCGGACGGCGCCAGCCTAGGGGTCGGCGCGAATCGCTGGGAAGACGCGTCACGAGACGTTCACGCGAGCGCTGCGAATGTGCACCCGACTGGCCATTCCGTGCTCGAACGAGCACGGACCGTCAGGGACGGCGCTCCTGGATGCCGCGCGCGAACCGCGCGAGCAGCGTCGCGAACTGGGCCCGCTCGACGTCGG
The DNA here is from genome assembly GCF_016907355.1 of Agromyces aurantiacus. NCBI lineage: Bacteria > Bacillati > Actinomycetota > Actinomycetes > Micrococcales > Microbacteriaceae > Agromyces > Agromyces aurantiacus. The sequence continues at coordinate 174,395 of NZ_JAFBBW010000001.1, forward strand.
TGAACCCCTCGAGTGCCGCCTCGATGGCCTGGCGACGCGTCGACGTCGCGTTCCGCACCGCGGCCGAGCCCGCTTCGGTCAGTCGGATGCGGGTGCGCCGGGCGTCGTCGGGATCGGCCTCCCGCACGACCTGACCCTCGTCGGCGGCGGCCTGGACGAGCCGGCTCGCGCGGGGCTGGTCGACGCCGATCGCCTCGGCGAGCTCGGTCACCGAGAGCGGGCGATCGGCCGCGTCGAGCGTCGCGAGGAGGCGGAATCGCGCGACGGGTCCGACGCGGAATTCCCACGCGCCGCGCGACCCGCGCCGAGGCCAGGGCGGGCCGCCCGCGCGCCCCTCTGCGTCGGCCTCGCCGTTCGCGCCGTGCCCCCAGGGTCGACCGCCCGCCGGGCGGGCGCCGCGATCCGCGGGACCGGGCGCGCCGGCTCCCGGATGGTGCCCGTGGTGGTGGTCGCCGTGCGGGTGCGGGCCGCCCCGCGGACGCCCGTGGCGCAGCGCGGCGAGCGAGCGCTCGATGAGCTCGACGGGGTCGGGCTCGGGCGCGTGCGGGTCGGATCCGGTCACGACCCTATGGTACATGTCACTTGACATGCAATAACGATGCATGTCACACTGCATGTACATGTCATGAGACATGCATCGCCCCGACCGGGGCGCACGACACCGCCGGCCCCGCGCCATCCGCGCCGAGCACGCCGGCCACGAGAGGATTCCGATGAACACCCACGACCACGACCACGACCTGCCCGACCCAGTCGACGAGACGCCCGAGGCCGACGACCTCGGCGAGCACGACGCCGCGGCGGACGCGCCCGCCGACCCCACGACGCGCCCGCTCGGCTTCTGGCTGAAGACCGTCGACCGCCTGATCGACCGCGAGTTCGAGACCGCGTTCGCCGATCTCGGCGTCACGCGCCGCGACTGGCGCCTGCTGAACCTCTTGGGCGGCGAGGCGCGCGACGAGCGCCTGCTCGCCAAGCTCGACGCGCGCCCCCACCGCCTCGACGACCTCGTCGATCGCGGTTGGGTCGCCGGCGAGCCCGGCGCCTGGACGCTGACCGACGGGGGCCGCGATGCGCTCGCGGCGCTCGGCGAGCGGGTGGCCGCCATCCGCTCGCGCATCGGCGGCGCCGTGTCATCCGACGACTACGCGACGACGCTCACCACGCTCGAGGCCATGGCCCGCGAGCTCGGCTGGAGCGAGGAGGCCGCAGCGGCCTGGCGACGCGAGGCGCGCTCGCGCCGACGCGGCGGGTTCGCCTCGCGCGACCCCCGTCCGGGCCCGGGCTTCCGACGCTTCGGCCGCCCCGCGTTCGGGCCGACGGGCGCCGGGACGGACCGGCACGACGGGTGCCACCACCCCGACCACGGCCGCCACGGACGAGCCCACGGACACGGCCCGCACGAGCGGCACGGCGCGGCCGAGGTGCACGTGCACGTCCACCTCGACGAGCGCCGCGGCCGCGGTCTCCCCCACGGCGCGCCGCACGACCGCGCGCAGCGCTGACCCGCCCGACTCCGCGGCCGGTCCGGACCTAGCGTTCGGATCGGCCGCGCGCGTTGTAGACCACGGCGTCCGAGGCCCCGAACTCGCGGAACACGCGCAGCGCCTCGGCGCGACGCACACCCGAGTGCACGCTGATGCCGCGGTCCTCGAACTCGCCGATCCAGTCGTCGGGCATGGGTCCCTCGTCGAACCCGGTGAGGTCCACGCACTCGTCGCCGTGGCCAGCGATGACGAGCCGGCGCACACCCGACCACATGGTCGCGCCGTAGCACATGACGCACGGGGCCCAGTTGACGACGAGTTCGAGCTCGGCCCCCTCGGCGCCCAGGTCCCAGCGGCCGAGCCGGGTCTGCGCGAGGCTCAGCGCGGTGACCTCGGCGTGCGTCGAGCTGAGCCCGCTCGAGAGCACGACGTTCACGCCCGCCGAGACGAGCGCGCCGGATGACGCGTCGACGACGAGCGCCGCGAACGGACCGCCGTTGCCCGCGCGCCAGTTGCGATCGGCCAGCTCGATCGCGAGCCCGACCCTTGCCTCGTCGTCGGGCAGCGGCGTCGAGGCCAGCTGTGGGAGCTCGTCGACCAGCCACGGCGGCAGCGACGCGGAGAACGAGGACGGCAGCGCGGCATCCATGCCCCTCATTCTGCCCTGCGGGACGGCCTACGGCGCCTTCTGCTCGTCGTCGCCCGACAGCCGCTGCGCGAGGTAGATGGGCACGATCGACACGATCACGAGCACGACCGCGATCACCGACACGATCGGCGCCTGGCTCGGCCGGAACATGTTGTTCAGGATGAAGATGGGCAGCGTCGTCACGCCCGAGCCCGCCGTGAACGTCGTCACGATGATCTCGTCGAACGACAGCGCGAACGCCAGCAGCCCGCCCGCGAGCAGCGCCGAGCGCAGCTGCGGGAACGTCACGAGCCGGAAGGTCGTGAAGACCCCCGCGCCGAGGTCGGCCGACGCCTCCTCGAGCTTCGTGCCCGTCCGCCGCAAGCGGGCGATCACATTGTTGAACACGGTCACGATGCAGAAGGTCGCGTGCGCGATCACGACCGTCCAGATCGAGAGCGGGATGCCCATGATCGTGCGGAAGAAGTTGTTCAGCGCGATACCGGTGATGATGCCCGGCAGGGCGATCGGCAGGATCACGAGCAGGTTGATCGCGTGCCGGCCGAAGAAGTCGAACCGCTGGAGCGCGAACGAGATGAGCGTGCCGAGCAGGAGCGCGATCGCGGTCGAGACGAGCGCGACGACCACGCTCGTGCCCACCGCCTCCATCGCACCGGCGCTGCGGAAGGCGCGCTGCCACCATTCGAGTGTGAAGCCCGGCGGCGGCCACGAGAGCGACGTCGAGGTCGAGAACGAGTTCACGAGCACCACGAACAGCGGCACGTACACGAGCACGAGGATCAGGACGGCGACGACGCCGAGCGTCGTGCGCGAGAGTCGGGAGAGTCGCATGCGTCGCCCCTACAGGTTGTCCAGGGCGCCCGTGCGACGCACGAGCGCGAGGTAGCCGAAGATGATCGCGATCGGGATGAGCGCGATCGCGGCGGCGAGCGGCAGGTTGTTGGCCGCGCCGACGTTCGTGTACACGAGGTTGCCGAGCATCTGGCTCGCGCCGCCGACGATGTTCACGGTGATGTAGTCGCCGAGCGAGAGCGAGAAGCTGAAGATCGTGCCCGCGATGATCGCGGGTGCCGCGAGCGGCAGCACGACGTGCCGGATGGTGGGCCAGGACTTTCCACCCAGGTCGGCGGATGCCTCGAGCAGCGAGTCGGGCACGCGCTCGAGCCCGGCGTAGATCGGCAGGATCACGTAGGGCAGCCACAGGTACGACAGCGTGATGATCGTCGCGGTGAGGCCGTAGCCCGGGGTGTGCAACCCGAACGGCGCGAGTACCCACTCGAGGATGCCGTCCTGCGAGAGCACCGACCGCCAGGCGTACGCCTTCACGAGGTAGCTGGCCCACAGCGGCATGAGCACGGCGATCACGAGGAGCCGGCGGGCGCGCGGCGAGGCGACCTTGGCCATGTAGAACGCGATCGGGAGGGCGAGCGCGACGTCGATGATCGTGACGAGCAGCGCCACGCCGATCGTGCGCAGCGTCACCGTCTGGTACAGCGACCCGGTGAGCACCGTGATGATGTTGTCGAGCGTCCACTCGGTCGTGATCTGGCCGGTGAAGCTGTCGACCGACCAGAACGCGGTGACCAGCAGCGCGGCCAGCGCCACCACGTACACGAGGGCGAGCCAGAACAGCGGGGCCGACAGCAGCAGCGCGAGCCGGGTGCGCGGGTGCGTGCTGAGGAACACCGACGTCCGGCGGGCGGTCGTGGCCTTCGGGCGTGGGATGCCGCGGCCCGGCGGTGAGGTCGGTGCGGTCGCGTTCGTCGTCATGCGGCTTCCAGTCGGGGGTCGGTGGAGAGGTGGGGGTCGAGGAGGCCGCCGGGCGACCTCCTCGACCCGCGGGGCGGGATCAGCCCTTGATCTCGGACCAGGCCTCGGTCCACTGGGCGTAGTCGACGCACTCGACGTCGGTGCGACCGTCGACGCACTCGGCGATCGGCGTGGTCCAGTACCAGATCTGCGAGGCGTAGTCCTCGTCACCGGCGTGGTAGGCCTCGCAGTCCTCGCGGAACTCGCAGGCCGCGTCGCTCGACGGGGCCTCGCCGAAGTACGCGGTCGCCTGGGCGTTGGCCTCGGGGCTGGCGATGTAGTCCAGCCACTCGTACGCGCAGTTCACGTTGGCCGCATCGGACGCGACCATCCACGTGTCGGACCATCCGGTCGCGCCCTCCTCGGGGAGGACGACGTCGGTCGGCGCACCCGAGTCGGCGAGCACGTTCTGGATGACCTGCCAGGTCGTGCCGACGACCGAGTCACCCGACTCGAACGCCTGGATCTCCTTGAGGTAGTCCGACCAGTACTCGCCGATGGACTGGCGCTGCTCCTTCAGCAGGTCGACCGCGGCCTGGAACTGCTCCTCGTCGAGTGCGTACGGGTTCTCGATGCCGAGCTCGGGCTGGTGCGCCATGAGGTAGACCGCCGCGTCGGCGATGTAGATGGGCGAGTCGTACGCGGTGACCTTGCCCGCGTTCTCACTCGCCTTGTCGAACACGACGTCCCACGAGGTGGGCGCCTCGGTGAAGACGTCGGTGTTGTACATGAGCAGGTTCGCGCCGTAACCATGCGGCACGCCGTACGACTGCCCGTCGACCGAGTTCCACTCCTTCTCCTTGAGGAAGTCGTAGATGCCCTCGTAGTTCGGGATCAGGTCGGTGTTGACGGGCTGCACCTCGCCGCCCGCGATGAGGCGGAGCGTCGCGTCGCCCGAGGCGGCGACGACGTCGTACTCGCCCGTCTTCATGAGGTTCACGGCCTCGTCGGACGTGCCATAGGTCTTCGAGGTGACCTGGCAGCCGGTCTCCTCCTCGAACGGGGTGACCCAGTCGACGGCGGGGTCGTTGGTGCCGTCCTCGACGTAGCCGGGCCACGCGAGGATCGAGACCTGTCCCTCGCCGTCGCCGAGCTCGGTGAGGGCCTCCTCGGTCGCCGTCGGGGTTCCCGAGGTGGTGCCACAGGCGGTGAGCAACGCGACCGAGCCGATCGCGAGTCCGACGGTCACGCCGCGGCGTGCCGTGCGCGAGATGCGCATCATGGTTCTCTCCTGGTTTCTCTGTGTGGTGGGTGTGGTGCAGGTCGGGGCGGGTTCGTCACGCTGCCGGTGCGGGCGCGGCATCCGCCCCGCCGAGCGCGACGACGTCGTCGTCGTGCCAGCTGACGACGACGCGGTCGCCGCGGTCCTCGTCGCGCGCGCGATTGCGGGCGTTCTGCTCGAGCACGCTGACCCGGGGGCCGGCGTCGAGGTCGACCACCACGCGGATGCCGCTGCCGAGGTAGATCGTCTCGACGACCGTGCCCGGGGCGGTGTGCACGCCGTCGCCCGAGGCGTCGGCGGACGAGTCGACGGTCATCTTCTCGGGGCGCACGGAGTGGGTGCCGCCACGGCCGAGCAGGACCTGGGACGTCTGGTCGTCGAACAGGTTGGACGTGCCGACGAAGTCGGCGACGAAGCGGGAGACGGGCCGCTCGTAGAGCTCGGCCGGCGTGCCGAGCTGCTCGATGCGCCCGTTGTTGAAGACGGCGACGCGGTCGCTGAGGGTGAGCGCCTCCTCCTGGTCGTGGGTCACGAAGATGAACGTGATGCCGAGCTCGCGCTGGATCTGCTTGAGCTCGACCTGCATCTGCTCGCGCAGCTTGAGGTCGAGCGCGCCGAGGGGCTCGTCGAGCAGGAGCACCTTGGGCTGCACGACGGTCGCCCGTGCGAGCGCCACGCGCTGGCGCTGGCCGCCGGAGAGCTGCGCGGGCCGGCGATCGGCCATCTGCTCGAGCCGCACCGAGGCGAGCGCGCGGCGGGCGCGCTCGATGCGCTCCTTGCGGCCGATGCCGCGCACGCGCAGGCCGTAGGCGACGTTGTCGAGCACGCTCATGTGCGGGAACAGCGCGTAGTCCTGGAAGACCGTGTTCACGTCGCGGTCGAACGGGGCGCGCTTGGTGACATCGTCGCCGAACAGCTCGATCGTGCCGCTCGTGGGCTGCTCGAAGCCGGCGATGAGCCGCAGCACCGTGGTCTTGCCGGAGCCCGAGGGACCGAGCATGGAGAAGAACTCGCCCGCGGCGATCTCGAGATCGACGTGGTCGACGGCGGTGACGGCGCCGAACTCCTTCGTGAGCCCGGTGAGCCGGATCGCCGGCTGCTGGTCGGTCATTGACGATCTCCTTCGATGTCGTGGTTCTAAATCATATGGATTCATATGTCATAGTCCAGAGGTTCGTGTTACGGTCGCATCACAGATCGCCCGATGAGCGCCCCCAATCCGGGGGCCGGGGTCGGATCGGCGCTTCATCGAGGAGGTCCGGATGCCGCAGTCCAGTGCGCGCACCGACCCCGCCCGCGCCGTGATCTTCTCCCCGCTCGACGGTTCGGGCCGGGCCGAGCTCGTCGAGCAGCGCCTGACCGACGCGATCGTCTCGGGCGTACTGCGCGACGGCGAACGGCTGCCGAGCGAGGCCGAGCTCGCCCGCAGCCTCGGCGTCGCGCTCGTCACCGCGCGCGAGGCGCTCGTCGCCCTCCGCCACAAGGGGCTCGTGCGCACCCGGCGCGGCCGCGACGGCGGCAGCTTCGTCACCTACGACCGCGACGCCTCGACGCGGCTCATCGACGGGCGGCTGCGCGCCGCGAGCCGCATCGAGCTGCGCGACCTCTCCATCCTCGTCTCCGCGATCGCGGGCATGGCGGCCGAGGTCGCCGCCGACCGCGCGAGCGACGACGACGTGCAGAGCCTCGTCGAGATCGACGCGCGCGCCGACCTCGCGAACACGGGCGGCGCCCGGCGCGCGGTCGGCCGCTTCCAGCTCGAGGTCGCCGCCGTCAGCCAGTCGCCGAGGCTCGTCCACGAGGAACTGCGGCTCCAGGCCGAGACGGGCGTCCTGCTCTGGCTCTGCCTGCGCCAGCAGGAGTACCGTGACCGGAGCAGGGAGGCCCGCCTCGAGGTGATCGACGCGATCCGGCGAGCGGATGGCGCATCCGCCCGCCGCGCGACCGTCGACCACATCACGTCGGCCGTCGAATGGCTGGTCGACGAGAAGGCCCGGCTCGAGTCGGCCCCCGCGACCGACGCCGCGCCGACGCGGCCCCGAACGACCGAAGGGAGCCGGTCATGACCCTCGTGGACACCGCCGCCGGCATCGCACAGCGCGTCGCCGCGACCATCGACCCGGTCTTCGCCGTCATCGACGACTGGCGGGCGAACGCCGAGCGCCACCTCGCCGCCGACGCCGAGCCGCGCGCCGCGACGTTCGACCCCGTGGTGGCCGACCTCGTCGCCGCCGAACTCGAGCGACCCGGCACCCTGATCACCGGCGCGGGCTTCGTCGCGGCACCCGGCTTCCTCGCCGACGCGCCATGGCACCTCGCGTGGTGGCTCTCGGGCGCGTCGCCGTTCCGCGTCGAGCAGACGGGCGGCGGCCTGCGCCGGCTGGATGCGGTGAGCGACCCCGACGCCGAGTCGTTCCGCGACTACACCACGCTCGAGTGGTGGCGCGTGCCCGCGCGTACCGGCCGGCGGCACCTCACCGGGCCCTACGTCGACTACCTCTGCACCGACGACTACACCGTCACGATCACGACGCCGGTCGCCGTCGACGGCGAGATGGCCGGCCTCGTCGGCGCCGACGTGTACGTGGCCCGGCTCGAGCAGGCGCTGCTGCCGGTGCTGCGCGAGGCCGACCGCACGTGCACGATCGTCAACGCCTCGGGGCGCATCGTCGCCTCGACCGACACGCACCGCGCGACCGGCGCGCTGCTCCGGCTCGACGGGCTCGCCGACGCCCTCGCGCCGCTCCGCGAGGCCGAGGGCGTGGGCCTCGTGACGGCGGTCGCGCCGCTGCCCGGCGGGGCCGATGTCGTGCCGTGCGGCGACACCTCGCTCGCCCTGGTGGTCGAGTAGCGGGGTCCATCGTCGCGCGCCGGCCGTCGCGGCATCCGCTCGAGCCGACCGCGCCGAACCGTGCACAGGCGTCCCCCGCGCGGGGGCCATCCCGGTAAGGTGAGGGCCTGAGCAGAACGGGCGCGGGCCGACATCGGCAGGTGCCCCGAGCGAGACCGGCGGACTCATGACGGTGACCATGAGGGAGAAGCAGGCCCGCAGGAGGCGGCGGCGCCTGCTGGCGTACGCGGGCGTGACGGCGGCCTGGGCCGTCACCGTGTGGCTCAGCACCGTCCTCGCGCCGCCCGACTGGCTGCACGGCATCGCCCTGTTCGTGCACGTCGGAGCGCTCGTGATCGGCCTCGGCGCCGTGCTCATGATCGAGTGGCACGCACTGCTCTGGGCCACCGGCTGGAGCAACGTCCGGGAGTTGCGACAGGCCGACCGCACCATGATCCTGCCCGTGTGGGTCGGGCTCGGCGGACTGCTCGCGAGCGGCGCACTGCTCGAACCCGACCTCGGCCGGCCCGCGACGCTCGTCAAGCTGGGCGCCGTGCTGGTGCTGAGCCTCAACGGGGTCGCGCTCACGCGCTGGACGCACGACCTCGCACGGCTGCCCGCGAACGCGCACTTCCGGAGCCTGCCGCGAGGCGCACGGGTCGGCTTCGTGACGAGCGCCGTGGTGTCGCAGGCGGCCTGGTGGACCGCGGTGGTGATCGGGCTGGTGAATTCCACAGCATGACGCCGGCCCCTGCGCCGCACATCACGCTGAGCTAGGCTCACGAACGAGGCACCCGCTGACTGGAGGACCAGCGATGCGCGATGCACCCGAGAACGCCCCGCGACGCGACCGAAGCCGACTGCGCGAGGAGGGCCGGCGCCGGCGCCGGCGCGTGCTCTGGGTGGCCGTGGCGGGCGGCGTCGCCGCGGTGCTCGCGATCGGGGGCGCCGTGACCGCCGCGATGCTCACCACCCAGGGCGGCACGAGCGCCGGGCCGGGCGCGTCGGCCGAGCCCGAGCCGATCGTCTTCCCCAGCGACGAACCCGCCCCGACCGCCGGTGCCGAGCCGTGCACGACGGTCCGCGCGCTCTCGTCGTTCGAGAACGCCGAGATGGTCCAGCGGCTCGCCGAGGCCTACAACGCCGCGCCCCGCGATGTCGAGGGCGCCTGCGTCGAGGTCGTGCCGACCAAGGACAAGTCCGGCATCGCCGCAGCCGAGGCGGCGGTCGGATTCACTGAGCAGGCGGAGGACGAGCGCCCGGCCCTCTGGATCCCCGACGCGAACTCGTGGCTCGGCGTCGCGCGCGACGCCGGCGGCTCGGCGAACGTGCCCGAGGAGGGCGAGAGCATCGCGTCGTCCGACATCGTCCTGGCGATGCCGGAGGATCTCGCGGCCGCGATCGGCTGGGACGACGAGCCGCCGACGTGGACCGAGGTCTTCGCGACCTCGGAAGACGCGTCGGTCTGGAGCGACCTCGACCACCCGGAGTGGGGCGAGTTCAAGCTCGGCAAGACCAGCCCGCTCGTCGCGAGCTCGGGCGAGGCCGCCATGCTCGCGTCCTACGGCTCCGCGGCCGGATCGATCGCGGACCTCTCGGCCGACGACATCGCCGACGACGAGGTGACCGCCGAGGTGAAGCAGCACGAGCTCGCCACGAGCCACTACATGGCCACGCCCGAGCACTTCCTCTGGCACGCGCGGCAGTCCGAGGACAAGGGCGGATCGGCGGCCGACTTCCTCTCGGCCGTCATCGTCGACGAGAAGTCGGTGTGGGACTACAACCGCGGCATCACGAGCCGTGACGGAGTGACGCGCATCGAGAGCGACCCGCCCCAGGAGCAGCTCGTGCCGATCTACCCCACCGACGGCTTCTACGTCGCCGACAACCCCGCGGTCGTGCTCACCGGCAGCTGGGTCGACGACGAGGAGGCGGCCGCGGCGGCCGACTTCGTGCGGTTCGCGAGCACGGCGGAGGGCCAGGCGATCGTGCGCGAGACCGGCTACCGCGATCTCAACGGCGAGCTCGACCCCGGCGTCGCCGACGTCGGCGCGCTCACCGAGTCGCCCGACGGCGGGCTGGCGTTCCCCGCGCCGTCCGTGGTCGTGGCGATGCACGAGGCGTTCGACGAGGTGCGCAAGCGTGCGAACGTGCTGTTCCTCGTCGACGTCTCCGGGTCGATGGGCGACAAGATCGCGACCGGCGAGACGAAGCTCGCCGCGGCGAAGGTCGCCATCTCGAAGGCGCTCGACTACTTCGCCGAGGGCGACGACGTGGGGCTCGCCGCGTTCTCCGAGGTCGACGCGAACCCGCTCGCTCCCGGGGTGGTGAGCCCCGTGGGCGACATCACGGAGACGCGCGACGACTTCGAGGCCGCGCTCGGCAAGCTCAAGCCGATCGAGTGGACGCCGCTCTACGAGGCGGTCGACACGTTCGCGACGCAGCAGGCCGAGGACTGGGACCCCGACCGCATCAACGCGATCGTGCTCCTCAGCGACGGCAGGAACGAGACCGAGGCGCCCAGCACCTCGAGCGCGCAGATGCTCGCCACGCTGGACGAGCTGCACCACTCCACGCCCGTGCTGGTGTTCACCCTCGCCTACGGCGCCGATGCCGACGTGAAGACCCTGCAGGCGATCTCGTCGGCGACGGGCGCGCACTTCTACGACTCGACCGACCCGACCGAGGTCGACGAGGTGCTCGGCGACCTCGTGACGAGCTTCTGACGGCCGCCGTCACACGGGACCCGCCGCGCCGATCCGTTTGCGAGCATTGAGCCATGAACGCGCGCCCACCCGCCCTCGTCGGCATCTCGCACGGTACGTCGTCGGAGGACGGCCGCCGGGCGGTGCGCGGCCTGCACGCCGCGGTCGCCGAGGCGGCGGCCCGGCGCCATCCGCAGGCACCGCCCTCGGTGCGGCTCGGACACGTCGACGTCGAGCAGCCCGACGTGCCGGCCACGCTCGCGTCGCTCGATCCGGGCGAACCGGCGGTCGTCGTGCCGCTGCTGCTCTCGGCGGGCTACCACGTCTACGTCGACCTCACCGAGGCCGTCGCCGACGAGACGGAGCGCCCGGTCGCGCTCGCCGGCGCCCTCGGACCCGACGACCGCCTCGCGGCGCTGCTGCTGCGCCGCCTGCACGAGGCGGGCCTGCGCGACGACGACCGCATCGTGCTCGCCGTCGCCGGATCGAGCGACACGCGCGCGATCGACGACTGCCGCGACCAGGCGCGGCGGCTCGCTGCGGCGTCCGGTCGGGAGGTATCGCTGGGCTTCCTGTCGGCGGCCGAGCCCCGCCTGCCCGACGCCGTCGCGGCGGCGCGAGCGGACGGCGCGGCCGCGCGCGTCGTCGTCGCGAACTACCTGCTCGCACCCGGCTACTTCGACGACCTCGCGCGCGCCGCGGGCGCCGACGTGACGGCCGCGCCGCTGCTCGTGCCGGATGCGCCGGCCCCCGGCGAACTCGTCGAGATCGTGCTCGACCGCTACGAGGCATCCGCGCGCGCGCTCGCGGCCTGACGCTGCCCTTCCTGAGAGGTCAACCCCTGTGACGCTCCGGGTCGCAGCCGGTAGGCAGGAAGGATGCATCGGATCCACTACGCCGGAGACTCCGTCCTGACCGGATCGGCGATCGCACAAGCGCTCCTCGACTACGCGGAGGTGCTCGCGAAGTCGGCGACCGCGGCCACCATCGAGATCCCCGTCCGCGAGCCCGACGGATCCACGGGCAGTTCCACCCTGCTCGTCGGACCCGCCAGCCAGCTGATCGCCGACGTCGAGCCGAGTCATGAGCACGAGCTGGTCGACGACGAGCTCGTCCGGCGGCTCGAGCGCCTCACGGCCGAGCTCCGTCGCCCGCGGGCGGTGTCGTCGCACTTCGGGCACGGCACCGCGCACGAGTACTTCGACGACCTGTAGGCGAACGACCCGGACGGCCGCCGATGCGCTTCACGGTGACCGATTGCGACGGTATGTGACGCCGTGCGACACGAGGTGACCGAACGTGACGCGCCCGCCTTCCGGCATCCGCCCGACCCCCGTAGCTTCATGGACCACGCACCCCGGACGGGGGTCGCGACCATGAAGGGGGATCGGCGTGACGATCGACACGACGGATGCCGCGACGCGGCCGTCGCGCACCGTGCGCGGGGCCGCACGGGGAGAGCCGGCGGCACGCGACATCCGCCCGCCCCGCCCCTCGGCGAAGCCGAACGGGCAGTGGAAGGTCGACGGCACCGCACCGCTCAACGCGAACGAGGAGTGGAAGCAGGCCGACGGCGGCCTGAGCGTGCGCGAGCGGATCGAGACGATCTACGCCGACGGCGGCTTCGCGTCGATCGACCCGACCGACCTGCACGGCCGCTTCCGCTGGTGGGGGCTGTACACGCAGCGCAAGCCCGGGATCGACGGCGGTCGCACCGCGACGCTCGAGCCGCACGAGCTCGAGGACGAGTACTTCATGCTGCGCGTCCGCATCGACGGCGGGCAGCTCACGACCGAGCAGCTGCGCGTCATCGGCGGCATCTCGACGGAGTTCGGGCGCGACACGGCCGACCTCACCGACCGCCAGAACGTGCAGCTCCACTGGATCCGGGTCGAGGACGTGCCCGAGATCTGGCGCCGGCTCGAGGCGGTCGGGCTCGGCACGACCGAGGCGTGCGGCGACGTGCCCCGGGTCATCCTCGGCTCGCCCGTCGCGGGCATCGCGGCCGACGAGCTCATCGACCCGACGCCGCAGATCGAGGAGATCGCGTCACGGTTCATCGGCGACGAGTCGCTCGCGAACCTGCCGCGCAAGTTCAAGTCGGCCATCACCGGGCACCCCAGCCAGGACGTCGTGCACGAGATCAACGACGTCGCGTTCGTCGCGGTCGAGCACCCCTCGCTGGGCGTCGGGTACGACCTCTGGGTCGGCGGCGGGCTCTCGACGGCGCCGCGGCTCGCCGAGCGGCTCGGCGTGTTCGTCGCCCCCTCGCAGGTGGCCGAGGTGTGGCACGGCGTCGCGCAGATCTTCCGCGACTACGGCTACCGGCGGCTGCGCAACAAGGCGCGCCTGAAGTTCCTGCTCGCCGACTGGGGCGTCGCGAGGTTCCGCGAGGTGCTCGAGACCGAGTACCTCGGCGAGGCGCTGCCCGACGGACCCGCGGCACCCGCGCCGGCCACGGTCGGCGACCACGTGGGCGTGCACCGCCAGAAGGACGGCCGGTTCTACGTCGGCGCGACGCCCATCGTCGGTCGTGTGTCGGGTCCGGCCCTGACGAAGCTCGCCGACCTGATCGAGGCGCACGGCTCGACCCGCCTGCGCACCACGCCGCACCAGAAGGTCGTCATCCTCGACATCCCCGAGGACCGCGTCGAGTCACTCATCGCGGGCCTCGACGAGCTCGGCCTCCAGGCCCGGCCGAGCCTCATCCGCCGCGGCACCATCGCGTGCACGGGCATCGAGTTCTGCAAGCTCGCGATCGTCGAGACCAAGGCGTACGCGACCGCGGCCGTGCTCGAGCTCGAGGAGCGCCTCGCCGCGTTCGACCTGCCGCACCCGATCGCGCTGCACGTCAACGGCTGCCCCAACTCGTGCGCGCGCATCCAGACCGCCGACATCGGGCTCAAGGGCCAGCTCGTGACCATCGACGGCGAGCAGGTGCCGGGCTACCAGGTGCACCTCGGCGGCGGGCTCGCCTCGCAGGACCGCGACGAGGCCGGCCTCGGCCGCACGGTCCGCGGCCTCAAGGTCGCCGCCGACGGCATCGCCGACTACGTCGAGCGCGTCGTCACACGGTTCCTCGAGGAGCGCGACGCGGCCGCCGGCGAGACGTTCGCCCAGTGGGCGCACCGCGCCGACGAGGAGGCCCTGCGGTGAGCGCGCGCAACATCGGCCACCCGAGGGTTGAGGAGGGCGCTCCGCGCGACTCGGGGGTTGAGGAGGCCGCTCAGCGCCCGTCTCGCGTCCGCCGCACTCCCGACAACCTCCGCGCCCTCGCCGAGGCCGGCAACGCCGCGCTCGGCAGCCTCACCGACCACGAGGCATCCCCCGCCGAGGTCGTCGCGTGGGTCGCGGCGAACTTCGCGACGGATGCCGCGGCCGTCGCCTGCTCGATGGCCGACGCCGCGCTGCCGCACCTCGTCGCGCAGTACCTCCCGGGCGTCGACGTGCTCTTCCTCGACACCGGCTACCACTTCGCCGCGACGCACGCGACGCGCGACGAGGTCGCCCGCCAGCTCGACGTCCGCATCGTCGACGTGCTTCCGGAGCAGACCGTCGCCGAGCAGGACGCCGCATTCGGCGCCGAGCTGTTCGCGCGCGACCCGGGCCTCTGCTGCGCGCGCCGCAAGGTCGAGCCACTGCAGCGCGCGCTCGGCGGCTACGAGGTGTGGTTCACGGGCGTCCGCCGCGACGAGGCGCCGACGCGCACGCTCACGCCGCTCGTCACGTACGACGAGCGGAACGGGCTCGTCAAGGTCAACCCGGTCGCGGCATGGACCTTCGACGACCTCCTCGACTACGCGGGCGCGTTCGGGGTGCCCGTGAACCTCCTCATGTCGCAGGGGTATCCCTCGATCGGCTGCGAGCCGTGCACGAAGCCCGTCGCCGCGGGCGAGGACCCGAGGTCGGGCCGCTGGGCCGGCCTCTCGAAGACGGAATGCGGGTTGCACCTATGACCGACACGAACCTCCCCCCGCGGGTTGAGGAGGTCGCGCAGCGACCGTCTCGAAACCAGGATGCGCAGGCGGGTTTCGAGACGCCTCCTTCGTCGGCTCCGCAACCCTCACACGGTGCTCCTCGACCCTCACAGGCGCTCGACACGCTCGACGCGCTCGAGGCCGAGGCGATTCACATCATCCGCGAGGTCGTCGCCGAGTTCGAGCGCCCCGTCCTGCTCTTCTCCGGCGGCAAGGACTCCGTCGTGGTGCTGCACCTCGCGACCAAGGCGTTCTGGCCCGCGAAGGTGCCGTTCCCGGTGCTGCACGTCGACACCGGCCACAACTTCCCCGAGGTGCTGCGGTTCCGCGACGAGACCGTCGAGCGGCTCGGCATCCGCCTCGAGGTCGCCTCGGTGCAGGACTACCTCGACGATGGCCGCCTCCAGGAGCGGGCGGATGGCACGCGCAACCCGCTGCAGACCCAGCCGCTGCTCGACGCCATCGCGGCCGGCCGGCACGACGCGGTCTTCGGCGGCGCACGCCGCGACGAGGACAAGGCGCGCGCCAAGGAGCGCATCATCTCGCTGCGCGACGAGTTCGGCCAGTGGGACCCGCGCAACCAGCGGCCCGAGCTCTGGAGCCTCTACAACGGCCGGCACACGGTCGGCCAGCACGTGCGCGCGTTCCCGATCTCGAACTGGACCGAGCTCGACGTTTGGCGGTACATCGAGCGCGAGCAGATCTCGCTGCCGCCGCTGTACTTCGCGCACGAGCGCGAGGTCTATGCGCGCGACGGCATGTGGCTCGCGGTGAGCGACGTCTCCGCGCCGCGCGCGGGCGAGACCATCGAGCGCCGCACCGTGCGCTACCGCACCGTCGGCGACCTGAGCTGCACCGGCGCCGTGCTGTCGGATGCCGCGACGGTGTCGGACATCGTCCGTGAGGTCGCGGCATCCACCCTCACCGAGCGCGGCGCCACGCGCGCCGACGACCGCCTCTCGGAGGCGGCGATGGAGGACCGCAAGAAGGACGGGTACTTCTGATGAGCACGCTGTTCCGCTTCGCGACCGCCGGGTCGGTCGACGACGGCAAGTCGACGCTCGTGGGCCGCCTGCTGCACGACTCGAAGGCGATCCTCGCCGACCAGCTCGAGTCGGTCGCGCGCACGAGCGCCGAGCGCGGCTTCGGCGGCGAGCCCGGTGCGATCGACTTCGCGCTGCTCACCGACGGCCTTCGCGCCGAGCGCGAGCAGGGCATCACGATCGACGTCGCCTACCGCTACTTCTCGACCGGTCGGCGGTCGTTCATCCTGGCCGACTGCCCCGGCCACGTGCAGTACACGCGCAACATGGTCACCGGCTCGGCCACGGCCGACGCGGTCGTCGTACTCGTCGACGTGCGCAACGGCGTGCTCGAGCAGACCCGCCGGCACCTCGCGGTCGTGCAGCTGCTGCGCGTGCCGCACGTGATCGTCGCGGTCAACAAGATCGACCTGACCGGCTACGACCGGGCCGCGTTCGAGGCGGTGGCGGCGGATGTCGCCGCGCTCGCGCGCGACCTCGGCCTGCCCGACGCGCACACGATCCCGGTCTCGGCGCTCGCAGGCGACAACGTCGTCGAGCGGTCGGCGAACACGCCCTGGTACGACGGGCCGAGCCTGCTCGAGTTGCTCGAAGAGCTCGCGACGATCGACGAGCTCGAGACCGACCTCGAAGCGCTGCGCCTCCCCGTGCAACTCGTGATCCGCCCGCAGGGCGCGCTATCGCCCGAGCTGACCTCTGCGGGTCGAGGAGCGAGCGCCGGCGAGCGTC
Organism: Agromyces aurantiacus; assembly: GCF_016907355.1. Lineage (NCBI taxonomy): Bacteria > Bacillati > Actinomycetota > Actinomycetes > Micrococcales > Microbacteriaceae > Agromyces > Agromyces aurantiacus. The sequence continues at coordinate 190,846 of NZ_JAFBBW010000001.1, forward strand.
TCGAGACCCAGCCGCAGGACGACTTCCGCGACTACCGCGCGTTCGCGGGCCGCATCGAATCGGGCACCGTCCGGGTCGGCGACGCCGTCGAGGTGTTCCCCGCCGGCATCACGACCACCGTCGTCGGCATCGACCGCGGGCCGCTGGCCGTCGACGAGGCATCCGCCCCGCTCTCGGTCTCGCTGCGCCTCGCCGACCCGGTCGACGCGGCGCGCGGCGCCGTCATCGCAGCCTCCGGATCCCTCCCGCGTCCGCGACGCGAGATCGAGGCCGACGTATTCCAGCTCGACGGGCGTCCGTTGACCACGGGCAGCCGCGTGCTGGTCAAGCACGGCACCTCGACCGTGCAGGCGCTCGTCACCGACATCCGGGGCCGGCTCGACCTCGACACGCTCGAGACGACCCCGACCGCGGCGCTCGAGACCAACGACATCGGACTCGTGCGGCTGAAGCTCGCGGCGGACCTCGCCGTCGAGCCGTACGCCGCGCACCGCCGGGCCGGGGCGTTCCTGGTCATCCACCCGCACGACGGCGCGACCCTCGCCGCCGGCATCGTCACCGAAGGAGATACAGCATGACCGCACGCTCGCGCGCCATTCGCTCGACCCGTCTCGGAGACCTCGCCGGCATGATGCTCGCCGGGGCGATCCTCGTGAGCGCGACCCTCACCGGCTGCGCGGCGCAGCCCGCAGCGGGTGCCGGCACCCAGCCCGACGCCCCCGCCGCGGAGGCGACGGGCACGCCCGCCGAGGAGCTGCGACTCGGGTACTTCGCCAACGTCACCCACGCGCCCGCGCTCGTGGGCCTCGAGGAGGGGCTCATCCAGGACGCGCTCGGCGACACGACGCTCTCGACGCAGGTGTTCAACGCCGGCCCGGCCGCGATCGAAGCGCTCTCGGCCGGCGCGATCGACGCGACGTACATCGGCCCGAACCCGGCGATCAACACCTACATCGCCTCGGCCGGCCAGTCGGCGCGCATCGTCGCCGGCGCCGCCAGCGGCGGGGCGGCGCTGGTCGTCCAGCCCGGCATCGACGGCGCCGACGACCTCGACGGCGCCAACCTGGCGACGCCCCAGCTCGGCAACACGCAGGATGTCGCGCTGCGCACCTGGCTCGCCGACGAGGGCTACGAGACGTCGACCACGGGCGGCGGCGACGTGACCATCTCGCCGACTGAGAACTCGCAGACGCTCACGCTGTTCCAGGCCGGCGACCTCGACGGCGCCTGGCTGCCCGAGCCGTGGGTCTCGCGGCTCGTGGTCGACGCGGGCGCCGAGGTGCTCGTCGACGAGGCCGACCTCTGGGAGGACGGCGAGTTCCCCACGACCGTGCTGCTCGTGCGCGCCGACTTCCTCGCGGCGCACCCTGAGACGGTGCGGGCGCTCGTCGCCGGCCACGCGGCATCCGTCACCTGGCTCGATGAGAACCCGGATGCCGCGGCCGACGTGATCAACGCGCGCCTGACCGCCGACGCGGGCAAGGGTCTCTCCGACGCGGTCATCGACCGCGCGCTCGAGCACGTCGACTTCACCGTCGACCCGCACGCCGACACGTTCGAGCAGCTCCTGCAGGACGGCGTCGACGCGGGCACGTCGAAGGCCGGCGACATCGACGGGCTGTTCGACCTCTCGGCGCTGAACGCGGTGCTCGAGCAGGCCGGCGAGGAGCCCGTGAGCGCGGCGGGACTCGGGACGGAGTAACCATGTCCACCATCACCGCGGAGCGCGTGCCCGCCGAGGCGACCGGCGCGGGAGCGGGCGCGCCCGCCATCCGCATCGCCGGGCTCGGCAAGCGGTACGCCGACGACGGCCCCGTCGTGCTCGACGGCATCGACCTCGACGTCGCGCCGGGCCAGTTCACGTGCCTGCTCGGCGCGTCGGGCTGCGGCAAGTCGACGCTGCTCTCGATCGTCGCCGGCCTCGAGAAGCCGACGGCGGGCACGGTCGAGGTCGCCGACGGCGGCGCCGCGGTGATGTTCCAGGACGCGTCGCTGCTGCCGTGGCTCACCGCCCGGCGCAACGTCGAGCTCGCGCTGCGGCTCGGCGGGTCGGGGCTCTCGGCCTCGGCCCGCCGGGCGCGCGCGCTCGAGCTGCTCGAGGTCGTCAACCTCGCGGATGCCGCGGAGAAGCGCCCGCACGAGCTGTCGGGTGGCATGCGCCAGCGCGTCGCCCTCGCGCGGGCGCTCGCGCAGGACCGCCCGGTGCTCCTCATGGACGAGCCGTTCGCGGCGCTCGACGCCATCACGCGCGACCTGCTGCACGAGGAGCTCCAGCGCGTCTGGCGCGAGACCGGCCGCGCCATCGTGTTCGTCACGCACAACGTGCGCGAGGCCGTGCGACTCGGGCAGCGCGTGCTGCTCATGTCGAGCCGCCCCGGCCGCATCGTGCGCGAGTGGGAGATCGCCGACGAGGGCCCCCGCCGCATCGAGTCGCCGCAGGTCGGCACGCTCTCGATCGAGATCACCGAGCACCTGCGAAGGGAGATCCGTCGCAATGCCTGAGCTCATCACAACCTCGGACGCGGTCGCCGCCGGCGGATTGCCGGTTTCGCCGGGAACTCCGGGCGAGAACCCGGCAGAAGTGGCAACGCGACGCGGCGGTGGCTCCGCCGACTCGCTCGACGCCGACCTTCGCGGCCTCGACGCGCTGCAGACCGAGACCCGCACGTCGCGTGCGTGGTGGCGGCGCCTGGTCGACGGCGCACTGCCGCCGATCGTGCTCCTCGTGCTGCTCGTCTCGGCCTGGCAGGCGTACACCGTCATCGCCCAGCCGCGCCCCGACCTCGCGCCCGGCCCGCTCGACGTCGCCGCCGCGCTCGGCCAGGCCTGGGAGTCGGGCCGCCTGCAGCTCGCGGTGACGACGAGTCTCGAGCGCGGCATCCTCGGGTTCCTCATCGCGATCGCGATCGGCACGCCGCTCGGCCTCCTGCTCGCCGAATCGCGGCTGCTGCGCCGCGCGTTCCAGCCGCTGCTCTCCGGCCTGCAGGTGCTGCCGTCGGTCGCCTGGGTTCCGGCCGCGATCATCTGGTTCGGGCTGACGGATGCCACGGTGTACTTCGTCGTGCTCATGGGCGCCGTCCCCTCCATCGCGAACGGGCTGGTCGCGGGCATCGCGCAGGTGCCGCCGCAGCTGCGCCGCGTGGGCACCGTGCTCGGCGCGTCGCGGTGGCAGCTCGCCACGACGGTCGTCGTGCCCGCCGCGCTGCCCGGCTACCTCGCCGGGCTCCGCCAGGGCTGGGCGTTCTCGTGGCGCTCGCTCATGGCGGCCGAGATCATCGCGTTCGGCGGCACGATCGGCTTCGGGCTCGGCTCGATGCTGCAGCAGAGCCGCGACCTCGCCGATCTCGCCGGGGCGCTCGGCACCATCCTCGTCATCCTCGCGATCGGCGTGATCATCGAGCTGCTGGTGTTCGCCCCGATCGAGCGCGGCCTGCTGCGCCGGCGCGGACTGACGGGAGCGAACGCATGAGCGGCCGGGTGCTCCTCGTCGGCGCCGGGCCGGGCGACGCCGGGCTCCTCACCATCCGCGGCCTGCGCGCGCTCGAGGCGGCCGACGTGATCGTCGCCGACCGGCTCGGCGCCCGCTCGGTGCTCGACGGGCTCGCGGCCGAGGGCGTCGAGCTCGCCGCCGAGGTCGTCGACGTCGGCAAGCTGCCCGGCCACCACGCCGTGCCGCAGGACGCGATCAACGAGCTGCTCGTCACGCTCGCCCGCGACGGCAAGCGCGTCGTGCGCCTGAAGGGCGGCGACCCGTACGTGTTCGGCCGCGGCGGCGAGGAGCTCGCCTACTGCCGCGAGCGCGGCATCGACGTCGAGGTCGTGCCCGGCATCACGAGCGCCGTGTCGGTGCCCGCCATCGCCGGCATCCCGCTCACCCACCGCGGCCTCGCGACCACGTTCACGGTCGTCACCGGGCACGACCAGATCCAGGCCCTCGGCGGCGGACGCGACCACACGGTCGTGCTGCTCATGGGCATCGGCACGCTCGCGAACTCGGCGATCACCCTCGCCCGCGGCGAGCGCGGCGGCGAATGCCCAGTCGCGATCGTGGAGGATGGGTACGGCCCTCGCCAACGAGTGACGATCGGCACGCTCGACACGATCGCGCACCAAGCGGCCGTGCGCGGCGTCCGCTCGCCCGCGGTCGTGGTGGTCGGCGACGTCGTGCGGCTCAGCCCGTACGCGCCCGCCGAGCTCGCGACCTCCGCGTTCGCGGCGCCGCCCGCCATCGACTGACCTGCCCCTGCACCCCTCCGAAAGGCCATGAACCCCATGACCCTCAACCTCCGTGTCGCGATCGTCGGAGCCGGCCCCGCCGGCATCTACGCGGGCAACATCCTGCGCCGCCAGGTCGATGAAGCGGGCGGCCAGGTCGCGATCGACCTGTTCGAGTCGCTGCCCGCGCCGTACGGCCTGATCCGCTACGGCGTCGCGCCCGACCACCCCCGCATCAAGGGCATCGTCAACTCGCTGCACGAGATGCTCGACGAGGGCACCATCCGCCTCATCGGCAACGTCGAGGTCGGGCGGGATGTCACGGTCGATGAGCTGCGCGAGCGCTACGACGCCGTGATCTTCGCGACCGGCGCCCTGAAGGACGCCCCGCTCGACATCCCCGGCATCGACCTGCCCGGCTCCTACGGCGCCGCCGACCTCGTCGCCTGGTACGACGGCCACCCGGATGTCTCGCGCGAGTGGCCGCTCGAGGCGGAGTCGATCGCGGTGATCGGCAACGGCAACGTGGCCCTCGACGTCGCGCGCGTGCTCGCGAAGCACCCGGCCGACCTGCTCTCGACCGACATCCCGGCCAACGTGCACGAGGGCCTGCTCGCCTCGCCGGTCACCGACGTGCACGTGTTCGGCCGCCGCGGCCCGTCGCAGGTCAAGTTCACCCCCATCGAGCTGCGCGAGCTCGGCGAGGTGCCCGACGTCGACATCGTCGTGTACGACGACGACTTCGCCCGTGCCGAGGGCGACGAGCACGCCGCGCACCTGCTCGCGACGAACAACCAGGTCAAGGTCATGACCCGAACGCTGAACGGATGGCGCAAGCCCGCCGACTGGCAGCCGACCGCGTCGCGCCGCCTGCACCTGCACTTCTTCCACTCGCCCGTCGAGGTGCTCGGCACTTCCTCGGTCGAGGGCGTGCGGTTCGAGCGCACGCGCCCGGTCGGCGACGGCTCGGTCGTGGGCACCGGCGAGTTCGTCGACGTACCCGTGCAGGCCGTCTACCGCGCGGTCGGCTACGCGAGCTCGCCGATCGCGGGCGTGCCGTTCGACGAGTCGGCCCGCGTCATCCCCAACGAGGGCGGCCGGGTGACGGATGGCGCGGGCGCGCCGATCGCGGGCGTGTACGCGACCGGTTGGATCAAGCGCGGGCCCGTGGGCCTCATCGGCCACACCAAGGGCGACGCGCTCGAGACGATCACGAACCTGGTCGCGGATGCGAACGCCGGCGTGCTCGCGGAGCCCACGGTGGCGGCCGCCGACGGCGACGAGGTGCTCGAGCTGCTCGAGGCCCGCGGCATCCGGTACACGACCTGGAACGGCTGGCTCGCGCTCGACGCGCACGAGCGCTCGCTGGGCGAGGCGTTCGAGGGCACGGCGCGCGAGCGCGTGAAGGTCGTGCCGCGCGACGAGCAGGTCGAGATCTCGCGATCGGGCGCGCTCGTCGCGGGCTGACGCCCGCTCGTGGGCGCGCTGGGCGTGGGCCGGTGCCCGCTCGCCCGGGCGCGCTCATCGCCAGCTGACGCACGCCCGTTCGGCGCGCTCGTCGCAGGCCGACGCACGCTCGGTGGGCGCGCTCGGCGCGGCTGACGCACGCCTGCGCGGGCGCGTTCATGGCTGGCTGACGCAGGCTCGTCCGGGCGCGCACATCGCGGGCTCACGCTCGTTGGGCTTGCGGGCGCGGGCCGACGCCCGCTCGGTCGCGGAGTTCGCGCGGCTCGGAGGATGACCGGTGATATCCGGTCCTCCGGGCCGCGCGACCTTCTCCCCTCGCGCGGGGCTGCGCGCTCGATCCGAGGCGGCTGAGCACGCGTCAGTCGGAGATCGAGGCGAACGCGTCGATCGCGGCAGGGTCGGCGCCCGCCGCGCGCAGGCGCGCCGCGATCCCGGTGCGCGCGCGCCGGTACGAGGACGTGCGTCCGGTGAACAGCGAGTCGCGGTTCGCGAGCTCGAGGAGGGCGCTGAACTCGAACGAGAGCTGCTTGGCGTCGTCGAGCAGCGGCAGTTCGCCGGCATCGTGCGCGTGCTGCAGCGTCGCGGCGAGGTAGCCGCCCCATTCGCGCAGGAGCCCGGCGACGGCGTCGCGCACCTCGCCGGGCTTCGCGTCGAAGTCGGCCGCGGCCGAGGCGAAGAAGCACCCGCCGGGGAACACCCGATCCCGCGAGTACGCGATCCAGCCGTCGAGGAGCGAGAGCGCCCGCGCCAGGCCGCGCGGGTGCACGCGCGCGGGCGTGATGACCGTCTCGACGAAGCGCTCGCGCGCCGCCTCGACCGTCGCGAGCTGCAGGCGTTCCTTGCTGCCGAAGAGCGTCGCGACGTTGCTCTTGGACACCCCGGCACTCTGCGCGATCCGACCGATCGAGAGCTGGTCGAGCCCCTCGACCGAGGCGAGGTCGGCGGCGACGGCGAGCACCGCCCGCCGCGAGGCATCGCCGCGCAGGCGCCGCCCGTCGGCGTGATCGCTCGTGCTCGCCGATCCGGCGAGCGCGAAGGCGCCGGTCTCCGAACTCATGACTTCATTTTACGCACGATCGTACGTATACTTCACGCACGACCGTTCGTATTCATTGATCGGAGCTCACCGTGCCTGCCACCGATGCCGCCCTGCGCGCCCACGTCGGCGCCATCCGCGCCGCCGAGCGCATCTCGCCCCAGGCCGCCGCCCGCGTCGCGCTGCCCCTGTTCATGCGCGTCGGCCCGAGGCTCCCCGTGCGCCCCGCCGACCGCGCCGTCGACGACGCCGCGCGCCGCAGCACCCTCCGGGTGCGCGGCCGCGACATCGTCGCGTACGAGTGGGGCACCGGGCCCGACACGATCCTGCTCGTGCACGGATGGCGCGGCCGCGCCTCGCAGTTCGCCCCGATCGTGCGCGAGCTGCGCGCCGAGGGGTTCCGGCTCGTCGCCTTCGACGCACCCGCCAACGGCGCCTCGCCAGGGCGCGGCACCGACATCCGCGACTGGCTCGCCGCGATCGGGGCGCTGCAGTCGCGGGAGGGCCGCTTCCACGCGATCGTCGGCCACTCGTTCGGCGCGATGGCCGCCGCGACCGCGGTCCGCAATGGGACCGCGGCGGGCGCGCTCGTGGCGATCGCCGGCATGGCCGACGCACGGTACCTCGTCGACTCGTTCGCCGCGCGCGTCGGCGTCGGCGCCGCGACCGCCGACGCGCTCGCGGAGCGGTTCGCGCGACGCATCCTGCCGCATCTCGACGACCCGTGGCCGCGCTTCGACGGCGCCGCCCACCCGCTGCCCGAGGGGACGCCGCTGCTCGTCGTGCACGACCGCGGCGACCGCGAGGTCAGCCTGGGCGAGGCCGTGCGCCTGCACGAGGCGCACGGCGACCGTTCGCGCCTGGTGCTCACCGAGGGCGCGGGGCACTCGCGCGTACTGGGGGCGGATGTCGCGCTCGACGCCATCACGGCCTTCGTCACCGCCGGCCCCGCCGGCGTCGACGCCCTCGGCTCGACCCGTACGGCCGGCTCCCGCTCCGCCTGACCCTCCAGCCTCCTTCGGTGACGACAGTCGTTGCGGGTGCGGTGCAGCTCGCACCCGCAACGAGTGTCCACACCGAGGGGCCGGGTGGGATCAGGCGGGGCGGCGCGCGGCCGACGCGCGGAGCACGCGCTCGTAGAACGCCTCGTGGGCGCGCGTGACGGCCGTGTCGTCGAGTAGGCCGGGCGTGGCGGCCGCGGCGGCCGCGAGGCGGGCGCGGAGCGCCGCGTCGGCGTCGAGGCGCGCGAGCGCGTCGGCGAGCGCATCGACGTCGCGCGGCGGCACGAGGAGGCCGTTCACGCCGTCCTCGATCCACTCGGCGGGTCCGCCCTCGTCGGCGGCGACCACGGCGCGGCCCGCGGCGAGGTACTGGAGCACGTTCTGGCCCAGCGGCTCGGGCCGCGTCGAGGCCTGCACCGCGATATCCCAGTTCGCCAGGAGTGCGTCGACGTCGGCGACGTGGCCGAGCAGGTCGAGCTGGGTGCCGACGCCGAGCTCAGCGGCGCGACGGCGCAGCGCGTCGGCGAAGGCCTCGTGCCCGAAGGGCGCACCGCCGGCGAGCTGCAGTCGCGTGTCGCGGCCCCGGAAGACGCGCGCAAACGCCTCGAGGAGTTGCGCCTGCCCCTTCCACGGGTCGATGCGGGCGAGCATGCCCACGATGCGGAGCGGCCCGGGAGCGGCACCAGCTGTGGCCGCACCAGCCGCGGCCGCGCCATCCGCCGTCGCGCCATCCGCCGCCGACCGCACCCGCAGCCCCGACGCGCTCGGGATCGCCTCGGCCGGCACCCCGGCACGGAAGAAGGGGCGCGCCGACTCGAGGGTCGCGCGCGAGTTCGCGACCACGCCGTCGGCGCGCGGCAGCACGACGCGGGTCATGAGCGCGTACCCCGAGCGGCCGAGCGCCTCGGGCTCGACGAGGTCGCGCAGGTGCACGACGAACGCCTTCCGCGTGCCGCGCACGGCGAACGCGCCGTAGGCGGCCGATCGCGCCGTGTTCGCGTCGATGACGTCGGCGCCGTGGAACGCGCGCGACGTGCGCACGACGCCCGCTTGGGCGAGCACGCGCGCGCCCATGCGGGCGGCCGCGAGCCGGCCTCCGCTGCTCGCGCCGGCGGGCTGCCGGACGCCCGCGATGCGTCGCGGCACCCGCACCGGCACGGCGTCGTAGATGCCGGGCGCCGTGCGATCCTCTGGCGGCGCCATCAGCAGGTACGGCGCCCATCCGGGCCCCGCCTGCAGCATCCGCAGCAGGGCGAACTCGGCGCCGCCGGCCGCGCTCGTGTGATCGAGGTGCAGCACCCGGATGGCGCGGGGCGAGGTCACGCCTGTCGCCGCCCTCGCGGCCGACCCGTCGATCCGTCGCCCGCGCCGCCGGCGCCGGGACCGGAACCCGCACCGCCCTCGACGCCGTCATCGCCGAACGGGAACGCCGCGGCATCCGCCACCGCATCGTCGTACGCGAGGACCTCGCGGTCGGGCATGCCGAACAGCGCGGACGCGAGGCGCGTGAGCGCGGGGACCTCCTGGCGTGCCATCTCGCGGTAGGCCTCGTCGTCCTTGCCCTGGGGGTCGACGATGTCCTGCGGCGAGCCGGCCGCGAGTGCACGGCTCGCGCCGAATCGCGCCACGCGGTCGCGCAGGTCGTCGACCGAGGTCGGCGGCGCGAGCACGGGCAGCTCGCCCGCGATCGCGCCGGCCTCGCGGATCGTGAACGTGTGCTTGAGGGCCGCGGGCGCGAACCCCAGCACCTTCTCGCGCTGCTCGGCCTCGGCCACCAGCACGAGGTCGGCGTCGCGCACGAGCGCGTCGGTGAGCTGCACCGCGCGGTGACCGGATGCGTCGGCGCCGAGCGTCGCGGCGATGGCGCGCGAGCGGCTCCGCATGTGGCTGCCCACCGGTGCGGCGAGCCCCGCGCTGCCCACGTGCACCTGCATGGCGAGCGGCGCCGGAAGGTACCATCCGGCCCAGGTGCGCAGCAGCGCGGCGCCGAGCGCCGACCGGTTCAGGTTCCCCGTGCACACGACGAGCACGCTGAAGGAATCCGTCTTCACGCCACCACCCCTCTGGCTCACCGGCGACCCGGGCGCAGCCGGCGGATAAGGTTTCCTCACAGGAGTCTAGATGGGGGTGCGGTGCGCGTACTCAGGGTGTCGCACAGCGCCGTCGTCGACGAGTGGCGAGGTCGCGAGCGTGCGCTCACCGAGCTGGGCGTGGACGTCGGGCTGATCTGCGCGCGCTCGTGGCACGCCGGCGGCGCCGAGGTGGCGCTGCAGCCGCGCCCCGGCGAGCGCGTGACCGGCGCCCGCACGTTCGGCCGCCACCCCGCCCTGTTCGCGTACGACCCGCGCCCGATCTGGCGCGCGCTGGGCGAGCCGTGGGACGTGCTCGACCTGCACGAGGAGCCGTTCGCGCTCGCGACCGCCGAGGTGCTGCTGCTGCGCGCGCTGCGCCGACGGCCGCGCGGTCGCCCCCGCCCGCCCGTGGTGCTGTACACGGCGCAGAACCTGCGCAAGCGCTACCCCGTGCCGTTCCGCTGGTTCGAACGGCACGCGCTGCGCACCGCGGCCGGCGTCTCGGCGTGCAACGTCGAGGCGGCGCGCATCGTCGAGCAGAAGGGGTTCGCGGGCCGTGCGCGCGTCATCCCGCTGGGCGTCGACCTGCAGCGCTTCCGGCCGGCTGAGCGAGCGGATGGCGCGTGGCCGGCCGCTCAGCCCCGGGTGACGGATGCCTCGGGGCAGGCCTCCCAGCGTCAGGCGGCGGATGTCGCGGGGCCGGCCGCCCAGCCCCAGGTGACGGATGTCGCGGCCGCGACGTCGCACGACGCCGCCGCCGACGCCCCGATCATCGTGGGCTTCCTCGGCCGCCTCGTGCCCGAGAAGGGTCTGCTGGTGCTGCTCGACGCGCTCGCGCGCGAGCCGCGCCTGCGCCTGCGCGTCGGCGGGACCGGCCCGCTCGGCGCCGAGCTGCCGTCGCTCGCCGCCGCGGCGGGTGTCGGCGACCGCGTCGAGCTCAACGGCGCCGTCGACCCCGACGACATCCCCGCGTTCCTGCGCGCGCTCGACGTGCTGGCGGTGCCGTCGCTGCCGACGCCGTCGTGGACCGAGCAGTTCGGCCGCGTGGCGGTGGAGGCCATGGCGTGCGGCGTGCCGGTCGTCTCGAGCGATGCGGGCGCGCTGCCCGACGTGGTCGGCGGTGCGGGCATCGTCGTGCCCGCGGGCGACGCGGCGGCCCTCGCCGAGGTGCTCGTCGAGGCCGCGGGCCCACGCGCCGCGGAACTCCGCGCGAGCGGCGCGGCGCGCGCCGAGGAGTGCAGCTGGCAGGCCGTGGGCCGGGACTACCTCGACCTGTACCGCGCGGTGCGGCACGAGCCATCCGGCGCCGCCCCTGCGAGCACCGCGACCACCGCGACCACCGCGACCACCGCGACCACCGCGACGGAGACCCGGCCCGTCGAGGTGATCGTCGTCGCCTACGGCTCTCCCGGCCTGCTCCGCCGCGCGCTCGAGCCCGTGCGCGACCTGCCCGTCACCGTGGTCGACAACTCGTCGATGCCCGAGATCGCGGCGTTGTGCGCCGAGCTCGGCATCCGGTACCTCGACCCCGGCCGCAACGGCGGCTTCGCCGCAGGCGTGAACGTCGGCCTCGCCGACCGGCTGGTACCGGGCGCCGACGTGCTGCTGCTCAACCCCGACGCCGCCGTCACGCCCGACGACATCGACCGGCTCGAGCGGGCCCTCCGCGCCCGCGACGACCTCGCGAGCGTGGGTCCAGCGCAGGTCGACGACGAGGGCCGTACGGCCCGCGTGGACTGGTGGCTGCCCTCGCCCGGCGGCACCTGGCTCGAGGCGCTCGGCCTCGCGCGCCTGCGCCGCGACCCGACATACGTGATCGGCTCGGTGCTGCTCCTGCGCGCCGAGGCGCTCGCGCAGGTCGGCGGGTTCGACGAGCGCTTCTTCCTGTACGCCGAGGAGGCCGACTGGGCCTACCGCGCGCACAGGCTCGGATGGCGCCATGCTGCCGTGCCCGACGCGCGCGCGATGCACGTCGGCGCGGGCACCGGCGGTGATCCGCGCCGACGCGAGGCGCACTTCCACGCGTCGCAGGAGCGCTACCTGCGCAAGCACTTCGGCGCGCTGGGCTGGCAGTGGGCGCGGCTCGGGCAGTGGCTCGGCGCGTCGGTCCGTGGCATCCTGCTTCGAGGCGATCGCGGGCGCGCGGCCCGACGGCGCGCGGCGCTCTACCTGCTCGGCCCTGCGCGGGTCGAGGCGAGGTTCCGGCGAGAGGAAGCACCGACGAGCGAGAGGCAGGCGGCATGACGCGGATCGTGCAGATCGTGCCGTTCATCGGCCCCGGCACGGGCGTGGCCGGTGTCGCGTGGAACCTCGAGAAGGAACTGCAGGCCCTCGGCGCCACCGTCGAGCGCTTCACGTTCGACGACGCGCGCCGGCACCGCATGCGCCGCTGGCCGAAGAACACCGTGCTCGCCCGCATCCGCGGCGGCTGGCGCATGGTGTGGTTCAGCACGGTCGGCACCCGGCGCGCGAAGCGGTTCCTCGCCGAGCGCCCCGACGCGGTCGTGATCTGCCACAACAACGTGATGGCGGGCGACGTGTACGTGAACCACGGCGTGCTGCTCGCCTCGATGCGGGCGCGGGGCCGCTCGCGGTGGGGCATCTACCGCAACCCCATCCACGTGTTCATCTACCTTCGCGACCGCATCCGCTACCGGGGTCGCACGCATCGGGCGGTCGTCGCGCTGTCCGAGCAGGATGCCGCCGACCTCCGCACGACGTACGGCCCCGTGCGGCCCCGGGTCGTGGTGATCCCGAACGGCGTCGACCTCGACCGCTTCCGGCCGCCGACCCCCGAGGAGCGCCAGGCGGCGCGCGCCGACCTGAAGCTCGGCACCGAGGAGCGCGTCGCCGTGTTTGTGGGGCACGAGTTCTCGCGCAAGGGCCTCTCGTACGCGATCCGCGGGCTCGAGCACGCGCCGAGCGTGCTCCTGATGATCATCGGCGGCAACGACCTCATCATCGCCGAGGCGTTCGAGGAGGCGAAGCAGCACGGCGTCGGCGACCGCGTCCTCTTCCTCGGGCCGCGTTCGAACCTCGGGCGATTCCTCGCCGCCGCCGACATGTTCGTCTTCCCGAGCGCCTACGAGGCCAACGCGCTGGTGATCCTCGAGGCGCTCGCGAGCGGCCTGCCGGTCATCGCCACGCCCGTGGGCTTCGCGCCCGAGATCATCGTCGACGGCGAGAACGGGTTCCTCGTCGAGCGCGATCCTCGTGCGGTCGGCGAGCGGATGGAGCAGCTCGCGAGCCTCGAGGTCGCCGAGCTCGACGAGTGGCGCCGTCGGGCGCGCGAGTCGATGGTGCCGTTCGGCTGGCCGAGCATCGCGCAGCGCTACCTCGAGCTCGCCGAGGAGGTGCGTGCCGAGCGCGACGCCGAGGCGTCGGCCGGCGCCGCGGCCTCGGCACGCGCGTCGGCGTCCGGCACGCCGGCGTCCGGCACGCCGGTGTCCGGCCCGTCCGACCGGGCAGGCGGATGACGCGGATCGTGCAGATCGCGCCGTCGATCGAGCCCGGCAGCGGGGTCGGCGGCGTGGCGCACGCGCTCGAGCGCGAGTTCCTCGCCGCGGGCGTGGAGGTCGAGCGGTTCACGGCCGCGGAGGCCGGGCGCACGCTCGCGCGCCCGCACCGGACGGCGCTCGGCCTGCACCTGGCGCGGGCCGCGAACGTCGTGTGGTTCAGCACGGTCGGCACCCGGCGCGCGCGCCGCTTCCTCGCGGAGCGACCCGACGCGATCTCGATCACGCACAACGACGTGATGGCGGGCGACGTCTACGTCAACCACGGCCTCCTGCAGGCCGCGATGCGCGCCCGCGGCAACTGCGCGTGGCGGATGGTGCGCAACCCCGTGCACCTCTTCACCGCGGCGCGCGACCGCTTCCGCTACCGCGGCCGCACGCATCGCGCCGTCGTGGCCCTCACGAGCCAGGAGGCGCGGCTGCTGCGCGAGGTCTACGGCCGCGTGCATGCGCCGATCACCGTCATCCCGAACGGCGTCGACGCAGAGCGGTTCCGGCCGGGCGACGCCGCCGAGCGCGACGCGGTGCGACGCGAGCTGGGGCTGCCGGATGACGCGACCACGGCGCTCTTCATCGGCCACGAGTTCGAGCGCAAGGGCCTCGCCATCGCGATCGACGCGCTGCGCGTCGCGACCGACGTCGTGCTGCTGGTCGTCGGCGGGACGCCCGAGATGATCCGTCGGGCGCACGCCCACGCCGAGCGCGCCGGCGTCGCCGACCGCGTCGTGTTCGCCGGCGAGCGCCCCGACCCGGTGCCGTGCCTGCACGCGGCCGACCTGCTCGTGCTGCCGAGCGCGTACGAGGCGAACGCGCTCGTCGTGCTCGAGGCGCTCTCGTGCGGGCTGCCCGTGGTGTCGACCCCCGTCGGCTTCGCCCCCGATCTCATCGCCGACGGCGAGAACGGGTACATCGTCGACCGGTCGGCCGACTCGGTGGGCGCCAGGCTCGCCGAGCTCGCCGCGCAGCCGCTCGACGCGTGGCGCGACCGCGCGCGGCGCACGGCCGAACGGTACTCCTGGCGCGAGGTCGCGGGGCGCTACCTCGAGCTCGTGCGCTCGCTCGAGGCCGACCGCGGGCGTCTTCGCATCCTGCACGCCATCCGCTCCGACGGATTCTCGGGCGTCGAGCAGTTCGTGCTGCGCCTCGCGCTGCAGCAGGCGGCCGACGGACACCGCGTGGCCGTGATCGGCGGGGCGACCGACCGCATGCGGCCCGAGCTGGAGGCCGCCGGTATCCCCCACATCGCCGCCGCGCGCACGGACGAGGTGCTGCGGGCGGTGCGGCGACACGCGCACCAGGTCGATGTCGTGAACACGCACATGACCGCCGCCGAGATCGGCACGGTCGCCGCGCTCGCGGTCGCCCGGCGCCCGCGCCCGGCCGTCGTGGCGACCCGGCATTTCGCCAAGCGGCGGGGGCACGTCGGGCCCGTGCGCATCGACGCACTCGTGCGCCGCCGCATCCGCGCCGAGATCTCGATCAGCGACGCCGTGGCGACCGCGATCGAGCGGCCGAGCACCGTCGTGCACACGGGCATCGCCCCGCGCCCCGAGGCGGATGCGTCGCAGCGCGAGCGCACCGTGCTCATCGCGCAGCGCCTCCAGCCCGAGAAGCGCACGGATGTCGGCGTGCGCGCGTTCGCCGCCTCCGGGCTCGCCGGCGAGGGATGGACGCTCGACGTCGCGGGTGTCGGGCCGGAGCGCCCGGCCCTCGAGCGGCTGGCCGCCGACCTGGGGATCGCGCCATTCGTGCGGTTCACCGGCTACCGCCGCGACCTGCCCGAGCTCATGGCCCGCGCGGGGATGCTGCTTGCGCCGTGCCCGGTCGAAGGGCTCGGGCTCACGCTCATCGAGGCAATGGCGAGCGGGCTGCCGCCGGTCGCCGCGGACGCGGCCGGCCACGTCGAGGTGCTCGCGGGCCTCGACCCCCGGTGTCGCTTCGCGCCCGGCGACGCGGAGGCGGCCGGCCTCGTGTTGCGCGCGCTGGCCCACGACGACGCGGGGCGTGCCGCGCACGGCGCGGCCGCACGCGAGCGCCAGCAGCAGCACTTCTCGCTCCGCGCGCAGGCCGATGCGACCGAGGCGGTCTACCGGAGCGTGCGGCGATGACCGATCTCGTCGTCGTCTCGCTCGAACGCTGGGACGAGGTGTGGCGCCGCAACCAGCATCTCGTCGCCGGCCTGCTGCGCGCCGACCCCGCGCTGCGCGTGCTGTTCGTCGAGCCGCCCGCCGACCCGACGCACGACCTCCGGTCGCGGCGCGTGCCGCGCCTCGGCCGCGGCCGGCGCGAGCTGACCGACGTCGACGGGGTCGGCGCGGGCCGGCTCTGGACGCTGCAATCGACGAAATGGCTGCCGCGCCGCCTCGATCCGCGCGCCGACGAGCGACTCGCCCGCGCGGTGATGCGCGCTGCCGACCGCCTCGGCCTGCGCCATCCGCTGCTCTGGCTCAACGACCCGGGCTACGTCGGGCTCGCCGAGCGCTCGGGCTGGCGCACCCTCTACGACGTCACCGACGACTGGCTCACGGCCGACCGCCCGGAGGCGGAGCGGCGTCGGGCCGCGACGAACGAGGGCCGGCTGCTCGAGCTCGCCGGTGAAGTCGTCGTGTGCTCGCCCGAGCTCTCACGACGCAAGGCGGGATCCGCACGCTCGATCACGCTGATCCCCAACGGGGTGGATGCCGCGGCCTACCGCCGTCCGGTCGAGCGCCCCGGCGACCTGCCGGGCCGGCCCGTCGCGCTCTACCTCGGCACGGCGCACCCCGACCGCATCGACGTCGACCTGTGCGAGGCCACGGCACGCGAGCTGGGTGACGGCGGCACGCTCGTGCTGGTCGGACCGAACCTCCTCGGCGACGCCGCCTCCGATCGGCTGCGTCGCGCGGGCGTGCGACTGCTCGGCCCGCGGCCGCGGGAGGCGGTCGTCGGCTACCTCCAGCACGCCGACGTCCTCGTCGTGCCGCACGTCGTGACCGACTTCACCGACAGCCTCGACCCGATCAAGCTCTACGAGTACCAGGCCGTCGGGCGTCCGGTGGTCTCGACGCCGGTGGCGGGGTTCCGGGACGCCGTCGACAAGCGGGTCACCATCGCGGATGCCGCGGGCTTCCCCGCGGCCGTCCTCTCGGCGCTCGCGGCGTCGCAGCCCTTCCCGCACGGCGCCGACGGGCCCACCAGCGACTGGAGCATCCGCGTCGCGGCGATGCGCGACGTGCTCGCGCGGCTCGGCAGGCACGCCGACGACTAGAGCTCCTCGAGCACCCGGCGGAGTCGCGCCCACGACCACGACCAGTCGTGGGCGAGCGCGTAGGCGCGCGAGGCGGCCGCCCGGCGCGCGCGCTCGGCCGGATCGTCCGCGAGCGCGGCGATCGCGTCGGCGAGCGTCGCAGGGTCGTCGGGTGCGACGAGGATCCCGGCGTCGCCGACGACGTCGGGCAGGCCCCCGATGCGGCTCGCGATCACCGGCAGGCCCGTCGCGAGTCCCTCCGATGCGGTGAGCCCGCTCGGTTCGGCCCAGCGCGAGGGCACGACGAGGGCGTCGGCGCTGCGCAGCAGGTCGGGCAGCGACATCCGGTCGACGAAGGGCTCGAAGCGGATGTCGGCGCCGGAATCCTGCGCGGTGCGGCGGAGCTCGCGCTCGAACGCCGACAGCGGGGCGTCGCGCGCGAAGCCCCGGCTGCCGACGATCACGAACTCGAGGTCGGGTCGCTGCAGGCGCGCCGCGGCCTCGACGAGCACGTCGGGGCCCTTCTCGGCGATCATCCGGCCGACGAACATGATGCGCAACGGCTTGCCGGGCGGTCTCGGCGGCGCGTCGTCGCCAGCCGGTGAGAACTGCACGGCGTCGACGCCGTTGGGCACCACGTGCACCTGGTCGGCGAGGGCCGGTGGCAGGGCCGCCCGGGTCCGGTCGGCGAGCGAGTCGCTCACGCACACGATCGCGGCGACGCCCGCCAACGCGCGACCGGCCTCAGCCCGGGTGTAGGTGCGCAGCAGGTCGTTGTGCGCGTACAGGATCACCTGGTGCGGCGAGTCGCGCAGCAACCAGGGCAGCACGGGCGCATTGTGCGCGAGCACGATCGACGGCTCGCGTGCGCGGATGGCGTCGGCGACCGGGGTGAAGAACCGCGCGGTTCCTCGGCGCACGCCGCCGAGACGTGCACGCACCAAGTCGAGCCCGCGCTCGTTCCGGGTGAGCCACGGCGCACTGTCGTACTCGATCGGCTCGGCGCTGTCGTACCTCGGCCGCATGGTCGACCGGTCGACGACCACCGCCTGCGGCCACGGCGGCACGTCGCGGGCCGCCGCCGACGCGAGACCGTGCACCACGGTCGGAATGGCGGAGCCGGTGCGCGGCGAGAAGTGGTCGCCGGGCGTGATGGCGTGGATGACGGTCGTCACGCCCGATCACCTCTCGACCGTGGCTGGGAACGCGGAACGGGGTGCGCCGCATGAGCGGCGCACCCCGTTTCGCTGGAGCTCAGGCCTACGCCTGGTAGAACGGCGGGTCGCAGGTGGGCGCACCCGTCGGGAACGGCACGCGGCTCGAGCACGGCGGGAACGCGTCGATGGTGATGCCGGAGATGACGATCGGCGCGTGGTCGGTGTCGTCGCAGTCGTGACCCCACGGGATCGTGAGCTGCAGCGTGACCGACTGGTTCGCGCTGTTGTCGGAGTTCGCGTACACGATGACCTTGACGCAGTCACCGGGCTCGATGGGCGTGCAGTACGTGGGGTTGATGCCCACGACCGTGAAGGGCAGGCCCGACGACACGATCGAGATCGACGGCTTGAGGACGATGTCCTTGTTCGTGTTGTTGCAGACGAGCAGCGGAATCGCGAACGCCTTGTTGGGGTCGAGGCCGGGCAGGCCGGCGAAGAGCTCGGCACAACCCTGGGCGCTGTTGCCGGGGAGCTTACAGGCCTCGCCGACCGAGACGTCCGGCGGGTTGCCGGACGCGGCGTAGGCGGGCGCGGGAACGGCGAGGGCGACGGCGGGCACGGACCACGCCATGGCCTTGGCCACCGTGCGACGGGAGATGCCGGGCTTCGGCTCTTCGAGGTCGCTCATTGGGGATCCTCCTGGACTTTCGCTGTTGTGTGGCGACCCTCGCTGGTACTTTTCGGGTCATCCTCGGTTGCATGCAGGTTGAGGTACCGGTGCACACTATCGGGTTTTCACAGCCAACTCTAGGGGTCGAGGGATCCTCGCCCGACCATTCCCCACCCCACCTTCGGGTGACAAACGGTCACACGACGACACGTGCGGAAGGGCATTCCGGGCAACGATAGCGACACGTCCATTCGCTCGAATGGAACGACGCGCCGTCGGATCGATAGATTCGGACGGGGCGGAGCCAGGGGCGTCCGGGCCCATTCACGCTCCGCCCATCGGAGGGACCAGCCGCACATGCCCGAGCGCTCGCGAACCAGCCCGCGACTGACGATCGCGACGATCGCCACGGACACGCCCATGGGTGCGCAGGCCTACCAGGAGCAGGTGGCCTCGCGCGCCGCCGCTGCGTTGGCGAGCGTGGACGAGCGGCATTGGCGGGTCCGCCGCCTCGTCGTGCGGTCGATGCGGTCGAGCCTGCCAGGCAACCGCCGCCTGCCCCTGAGCCGGATCGCGACCGCGCCGGCCGGGGTGCGCCGCGAACTCGGTCGGGCGCTCTCGCTCGGCGACTCCGTGACCCACCGGATGAACCTCGAGCTGCCGCCGTCACCGCATGGCGACGTCATCACGGTGCACGACGTGGTCGCATGGCGGTTCCCCGACGAGTCCGCGCCCGTGCCGGCGGCGATCGAAGAGGCGCGGCGCGCCGCGGCCGTCATCTGCGTGTCGGAGTTCAGCGCTCGCGAGGCGATGGAGCTGCTCGGGATCCGCGAGCCGCACGTCGTGCACAACGGGGTCGACACGAGGTTCTTCGACGCGGCCCCGCTCGACACCGGCGGCCGGACGTCGCTCGGGCTGCCGGAGCGTTACGTCCTGCACGCGGGCGGCGCGACGCGTCGCAAGAACTTGGAGGGGCTCGCCGAGGCGTGGCCGCTCGTGCAGCGCGAGCGGCCCGGTCTCGAGCTCGTGCTCGCCGGCCCGCCGCATCCGCGCCGGACGGCGCTCTTCGAGGGCATGCCGGGCGTCCGGCTCGTCGGCCGCCTGCCCGACGAGGTGATGCCCGGGCTGGTCGCCGGGGCCGAGGTCGTGGTCGTCCCGTCGCTGTACGAGGGGTTCGGCCTGCCGGCCCTCGAGGCGATGGCCGCCAACGTCCCGGTCGTGGCCGCGGCGACGAGCTCGCTCCCGGAGGTCGTGGGCGCCGCGGGCATCCTGGTCGAGCCGACGGGGCCGGCCATCGCCGCCGGCCTGCTGGACGCCACCGGCGGCTCGCAGATGGACGCGATGATCGCCGCGGGCCGTGCGCGGGCGGGCGAGTTCACGTGGGAGCGCTGCGCGGAGGCGCATGCGCGGGTCTGGGCCTCGCTGGCCTGACGCCTGACGCCTGACGCCATACGCCCGACGCCCGGGTGGGCTACCCGCGTCCCGCCATCACGCCGAGCGCACCGATCGGGAAGCGCGGCAGCGGCCCGAGCACCTCCGACAGGCGCGCGATCGACCGCTCGAGGTCGTCGCACGCGCGCCGGACGGTCTCGCTCGGGGCCGGCGACGCCGACGCGACGAGGTCGCCGAGCGACATCCGCTCGTCGAAGGCGACGAACCGGCTGCGCCCCGGCGTGATCACCGACTCGTAGTCGTGGAACTTGAACGGCCCGCCGCTGAGCGGCGGTTCGAGCATCGTCCAGACGGCGGGGATCCCGTACGCGTCGGCGGTCACGAGCCCGTGCAGCGAGGTGGTGACGACGGCGTCGGCCGACGCGATCTCGCGGACGGCGCGCGCCGCGGGCTGGTGCACGTCGACGACGCGCACGCGGACACCCTGGGACTGAGCCAGCGACATGAACGCCTCGTGGCGACGGTGATGCCCGTGCGGAACGAGCACGACGTCCCACTGCGCCCGAGGACGCGCGAGTCGACGCCCGACGAGGATGCCCGGGTCGCCGAGCGCCACGTCGTCGGGCGCGCCGATGAGCTCCCGGGTCAGGTGCCCGCGGACGGCGAGCACCTTCGCGCGCGGAAGGGGGTGCGGCTCGCCGTACATGAGCCCGCTGCCCCAGATCGCGCCGTCGAAGTCCTCCGGGAGGAACTCGAGGATGCTGCCGACCCCCGACAGTCGCGCCTGCGACGCCACCCGGTGCACGGGCGCGATCCCGTACTCGGGCAGGATCCACGGGGTCAGGTCGTCGCCGAAGTTCGGGTGGCCGTCCCACCACGTCGCGGGCACGACGACCCCGCCGCGCCACATCGTGGGGCGCGTGGCCGCGGCCGCGAGGCGTCGCAGCTGGCGCAGGCGGCGGCGGCCGGTGTTCGAGTAGGTCATCTCGACCCCACTTCGCGGGGGCCGGCGGGAACGCGGTTCGACCCGCGGCCCCGGGCGAGCACGCGCTCGTAGCAAGCGAGGTACGCTGCGGCCACGCGGTGCCACGTGTACTCGGCCACTCGGCTGCGTCCGGCGCTGGCCAGTCTGGCCCGCAAGTCGCCGTCGGCGACCACCCGACGGAGGGCGTCGGCCGACGCCTCCGCGTCGAGCGGGTCGACGAGCACGCCGTCGACCCCGTCGCGGACGAACCCGGCGGCGCCGCCGCGGCTGGTCATGACGAGCGCGGCGCCGCTGCGCCACGCCTCGAGGGCGACGATGCCGAAGGCCTCGACCCGGCTCGGCACGATCACCGCAATCGATCCGGCCATCGCGTCGGCCACCGTGGCCGGGTCGAGTCGGCCGGCCATCAGCACGCGGTCGTCGAGGGCCTCCGACCGGATCAGCGCCTCGAGCGCGGGCCGCTCGGGGCCGTCGCCCGCGATCACGAGCCGGAGGTCGGGATCGAGCCCGGCCCGGGCGAACGTCTCGACGAGCAGGTCGAACCCCTTGATCCGGCCGAGCCGGCCGACGCCGAGCACGTAGCGCCCCTCGAAGGGCGTCCGCTGCCCGCTGCCCTGAAGCGTCAGGTCGACGCCGTTCGGCACGACTTCACCGCCCACGAGGCCGAAGTCCGCGCGAAGGCGCTCGAGCACGAACTCGGACGGCGCCGTCACGGCGGCCGCCGCCCGCAACGCGCGGCGCAGCGAGACGCGCAGCACCGTCGACCGCTCGAAGACCGCGGTGTCGTCGGCGACCGTCTCGCCGTGCGAGGTGACGACGAGCGGAAGCCGGAACCGTCGGTGGAGGGCGAGCGCGTACACGCCGTTCGGGCCGAAGCAGTGCACGTGCAGCAGGTCGGGCCGGAACGCGCGGACCGCCGACGTCCAGGCGCGCCACGCCGGTGGAAGGGCTACGAGGAAGCGTCCGACTCCCCCGACCGAGCCCGAGGGCAGCGGCGTGGGCAGGTACCGGACGGTCACGCCCTCGATCTCGCGCACGCCCGGTCCGGTTCCGCGATCGACGGTCCAGACCTCGACGGCATCGCCCGCCTCGGCCAGTTCGCGCGCGACCTGGCGCACGTGCTCCTCGACACCGCCGACGTGCGGCGCGTACGACGAGGCGACGAGGGCGACGCGGTGCCGAGCGCGCGCCGGCGTGCCGTCCGGACCTCCGCCGGGCATCGAACCCTCCACGCGTCAGCCGCGTCGGCCGCCGCGACGGCCCGGACCCGAGCCCGGGACGAGCTCGGTCTCCTCGGCCTGCGCGGGGGCCTCGGGTGCCGCGACGGTCTCGACCGCGGGCGTCACCTCGGCGGCCGGCGCCGTGTAGTCGTGGCGGTACTCGTACGAGTAGGTGGCGGCGTCGGCGCCCTTGAGCGGCGACTTGTTGAGCACGACGCCGAGCGCGCGCCCGCGGGCCTTCTGCAGCGTGTTCAGCGCCTTGTCGAGCAGGTCGTAGGTCGTCTTGCCGAGCGTGACCACGACGAGCGCGCCGTCGGCCTGGTGCGTGAGCACCGCGCCATCCGTCACCGGCAGCAGCGGCGGCGCGTCGATGATGACCGTCGCGTGCTTCGTGAGGTCGGCGATCAGCGTGTGCATGCGCTCGGAGCCGAGCACCTCGCTCGGGTTCGGGGGCACGCTGCCGGCCGCGAGCACGAGCAGGTTGTTCGACTTCGGCGTGCGCTGGAGGACCTCGGAGAGCGCGGCCCGACCGGCGAGCACGTCGCTGAGGCCCGCGCCACCCGGCAGGCCCATGGTCTTCGCGACCATCGAACGGCGCAGGTCGCCGTCGACGAGCACGACCGTGCTGCCCGCCGCGGCGAGCGTGAGTGCCAGGTTGCACGCGATGGTCGACTTGCCGTCGCCCGGGAGCGGGCTCGTGACGACGATGGTCTTCGGCGGGTGGTCGACATCCATGAACTGGAGGTTCGTGCGCAACGACCGCAACGCCTCGGAGACGGCGAAGGTGCCGTTCTTGCCCGTGCTGTTCGCGGCCGACGAGTCGACGATCCGGTCGCCCGCGTCGAGGCCGGCCACCCACGGGATGGTGCCCACGACCGCGACGCCGGTCTTCTGCTCGACGTCTTCGGCGGAGCGGATGCGGCGGTCGGCCGCCGTGCGGATCATCGCGAAGGCGATGCCGAAGCCGAGCCCCAGCACGCCGCCGATCAGGATCGCCGTCTGCACGTCGGGGAAGGCCGGCTGCGACGGCACCGACGCCGATTCGCGCGAGATCACGGTGACCGGGGCGTCGCCCGTGGCGCTGCTGTCGGCCTCGAGCTCGTCGACGACCGTCTTCATCGAACGCAGCCACGCCTCGGCGAGCTCCTTCGCGCCCTTCGCCGTGTTGGCCTCGGCCGTCACGGTCAGGATGGCGGTGCCGGTCGGGTTGGTGACCGTCACCCGGTTCACCAGTTGCTCGGGATTGGTGTCGAGCCCGAGATCGTCGATCACCCCGTCGGCGACATCGGTCCAACCGGCGATGACCAGA
Organism: Agromyces aurantiacus; assembly: GCF_016907355.1. Classification (NCBI taxonomy): domain Bacteria; kingdom Bacillati; phylum Actinomycetota; class Actinomycetes; order Micrococcales; family Microbacteriaceae; genus Agromyces; species Agromyces aurantiacus. Next base: position 214,111 of record NZ_JAFBBW010000001.1, read on the forward strand.
TACGAGGGCACGCGCGACCGCGCGAGGCTGTCGCCGAGCGAGGCGGTGCTGACCGCCTCACCCAGACCGGTGGACTGCACGAGCCCGCTCGCGCTCGCCACGTACACCGGCGTCTGGAGGAGCGTCCAGCCGTAGCCGGCCGCCGCGCCGACGACGGTCATCAGCAGGATCGCGATCCAATGCCGACGCAGGCCGCGGAGGTAGTCGCGCAGTTCCATGGACACCTCCGTGTCGTGCCGCCGTCCGATCCGCGGCGCGGTGGACCATGAACGAGTAGGGTCCATGGTATGCCAACCACCTTCGACGTGCGCGCGCTCGAGTCCGTGATCCGCGTGGAGCTCGACGACTCAGTGCCCGAAGCCGACCGTGAGCGCATGCGCGCCGAATGGGTCGACGTCATCGAGCAGGATGCCGCGCAGCCGGACGTCACCGTCGTCGGGGCCCTGCGCGAACTCCCCCACAGCACCGAGATGTCGGTCCGCGTGGTCTCGACCGGTTCGGCGGAACGGCTCGGTTCGCTGCTCGCGAGCGAGGTGACGCTCGCGGCGATCGGCGAGCTCAGCGGTTCGGCGCTCATGCTGCACGCCGGTGCCGTCGCGCTCGACGACGGCCGGGTGATCGCCCTCGTCGGGCCGTCCGGGCGCGGGAAGACGACCGCCACGCAGGCCCTCGCCCGCGAGCTGGGGTACGTGACCGACGAGACGCTGGCGTTCTCCGCCGACGGCGCGGTCGTGCCGTTCCGCAAGCCGCTCTCGATCGGGCAGCACCCCGACGCGAAGACGCAGGTGCCGGCATCCGAGTTCGGCCTGCGCGACCTCCCGGCAGCGCCCTTGGAGCTCGCCGCCATGGTGGTGCTCGATCGCCGCGAGGGCATCGACGCTCCGTATGTCGAGCATGTGCCGCTGCTCGAGGCGCTCGAGGAGATCGTGCCGCAGACGAGCTACCTCTCTTCCCTTCCACGGCCGCTGCGCACGCTCGTCACGGCCATCCTCTCGACGGGTGGCGTGCGTCGCGTGGTCTACTCCGAGGCCGACACGCTCCCCGCACTGATCGACGACGTGCTCGCGACCACCGCCTTCGAGTCGCCCCAGCTCGTCGACATCGGCGTGTCGACCAAGGACTGCGACTGCGCGAGCAAGCTCTCGCCGTTCGAGACGGTCGAGACCCCAGAGGCCGACGCGGCGACGCTCTACCGCCGCGCGAACTACCGTGACGCGCTGACCGTCGACGACTCGCTGGTCGTGCTGAGCGGCAACCGGGTGAGCGTGCTCGAGGGCCTGGGTCCGGTGCTGTGGTTCGCCGCCGAGGACGCCACCGAGGCCGAGCTCACCGACGCGGCCCTGCGCGAGATGCCGGCGCCGCCGGAGCACATCGACCCAGCCGAGGTGGTCTCCGCGACGGTCGGCGAGCTGATTCAGGCCGAGCTGCTCACCCGAGCCTGATCGGTGCGGTCGGCCGGCCCGCGCGCAGCGGCGGGCCGATCGCCGCCTCGGCGTTCGCGCGTTCCTCGCGCGCCATCGCGCCGATGCAGATGCCGGCGACGACGAACGGGATCGACACCTGGGCCGCCACCCAGAACAGGTCGAACTGCGCCTGCACGAACCGGCTCAGGACGATCGCGAAGGCGAGCGTGCCGTACCGCGGGTCCATGTGCCAGAGCACGAGCAGGATGCCGATGCACATGACGGCGAAGCCGATGAGTCCGACCACGCCCGAGCTGGCGAGCACCTCGAGCTCGCCCTGCGGCGGCTGGTAGCCGAGGTTGCCGGGCTGGTACCAGTAGCGCAGGCCATGCCCGAAGACGGGCGATTCGCGCCAGAAGCGGTAGACCTCGCGGAACCAGTCGAGCCGCTGGAACACCGAGTTGTGCTGATTCTGCGACTGGACCTGGTCGACCACCATGGAGATGATCAGCCACGCGGCGGGGATCAGCAGCACTGCGATGAGGTAGCGGGAGCGACGTGACGTGCTGCGCCGGATGACCGCCACGATGACCGCCGCCATCAGGCCGATCAGCGCCTGCCGGGACTGCGAGACCAGCAGGCCGGCGATCAGCAGCCAGAACGCCAGCCGTGACCACCCGCGCGTCCACCCGACCCAATCGGGGTTCAGGAACGCGATGATCGCGCCGAAGGCGAAGACCGTGCCGACGAAGTTCTTGTGCATCGGGATCGGCCACGACGGCGCGGCCGGTCCGAAGTTGCCCGCGAGGTACTGCGTGGCTGCGTCGATCAGCGTGAGCACGGCGATCACGCACGCGGTGAACACGATGAGCGAGAGCGCAGTGCGAGCGAATCCGGCCGCACCGAGCGCCCACCCGACGATGAGCGCACCCGAGACGAGGAGCCATGCGTGGAACCACTCCATCGTGTTGGCCAGGTACGGGTTGACGAGCAACGTGAAGAACGTCGCGAACTGGTACACGAGGTTCAGCACGAGCAACTGCCGCAGGGATCGGCTGTAGGGCCGCTCGCCGAGCAGCACGGCCGCGCCGAACGCCGCGGCGAGCGCAGCATCCGACACCGACAGGTCGGCGCCGCCGACGCCGATGCGCTGCGAGATCAGCAGCCCCGGCACCGAGAACAGCACGATCGCCAGCGGCTTCGAACCGGTGAGGGCCGCCGCGACGACGAAGGCGGCGAGCACGACCGCGAGCATCGCGCCGCCCTGCGACCCACGCTCGAGGAGCAGGTAGGTGGCAGTGACCGCACCGAATGCCATCAGCACCCAGCGCCATGCGCCTGCCCACCAGTCGACGACCCGGTGGTGCCGGATCGCCCGGCGCTCGCTCGTCGAACTCATGCCCGGTCCTTCGCTGAAATCGCCTCAAGTATCGCAGGTCGTCCAGCCGACCCAGGAGGTCGGTCCCGATTAGTCTGGCCCGATGGCACACACGATCAGCGACGTGGTCGCGCGCGGCATGTGCGTCGGCTGCGGGGGCTGCGCCATCCGCACCGGCGGCGCGATCCCCGTCCGCCTCGATCGCTACGGGATGTTCCAGGCCGACCTCACGGCCGCCGACCCCGAGCAGCTCGAGGCCGCCGATCGGGTGTGCCCGTTCTCCGACTCGTCGCCTGATGAGGACCAGGTGTCCGAGGCGCACTACGCCGAGCTGCCGACCCATCCCCGCATCGGGAGGTACCGATCGGTCTACGCGGGCCGCGTGGTGGACGACGACCGCATCGTGGGCAGCAGCTCCGGCGGACTCACCTCGTGGTTCCTCGGCGAACTGCTCGACCGGTCCCTCGTCGACGGGGTGATCCACGTCGGCAAGGGCGAGGGATCCGAGCTGTTCCGCTACACGGTGTCGCGCACCAGCGGAGACCTCCTGGCCGACCGCAAGTCGATGTACGCCTCGACCACCCTCGACGAGGTGGTCCGCGAGGTCCGTGGCGACGGGCGCACGTATGCGGTCGTCGGCGTGCCGTGCTTCATCACGGCCGTCCGGCACCTCGAACGCGAGGACGAGGTGCTCCGCCGCCAGTTCACCTGGCATGTCGGGCTGGTCTGCGGCCACCTCAAGAGCCGGTTCTTCGCCGAGTCGCTCGCGTGGCAGGCGGGCGTGCGGCCCGACGAACTCGAGGGCATCGATTTCCGCGTCAAGAACCCGGCCCGACGTTCCTACTCGTACGACTACCTGGCACGGGGCCGCGGCGGCCGTGCGCGTCTGCGGCGCACCCTGTCGGCGATCGACGGCAGCTGGGGTTACGGCGCCTTCCAACCCGGGGCGTGCAATTTCTGCGACGACGTGTTCGCCGAGACCGCCGACGTCGTCTTCGGGGACGCCTGGCTTCCGCAGTACACCGAGGACTGGCAGGGGACGAACGTGCTCGTCACGCGCGCGGCCGAGGCCGACCGGATCCTCGGCGATGGCGTCCGGGACGGCGCCATCCGCCTCGAGCCGCTGACGACCGACCTCGCGGCGCAGTCGCAGGCGGGCAACTTCCGTCATCGGCGCGACGGACTCCGGGTCCGTCTGGCCGACGACCTCGCCGACGGGCTCAGCGTGCCGCGCAAGCGCGTCTCCCCCGGCTACGACGGGGTGTCCTCCCAGCGCATCGCCCTCATCCGGCAGCGCCGCGCCATGTCGGAACTCTCGTTCGCCGCGTTCCTCGACGCCAGGACGAGCGGACGGCTCTCGGCCTACACCGCGCCCATGCGCGCCGCGATCCGCCGCTACCGACGGATCGAGTCGGAGGGCAAGAGCCTCCCGACGCGCGCCCGGGAGGCCCTCCGATCGGTCCTGAGGCGCGGCTGATCCCATGGCGACCCGCAGGGTGGGCATCGTCACCATCAACGACGACACGAACTACGGCAATCGCCTGCAGAACTACGCCCTGCAGGAAGCGGTGCGCGCGCTCGGCTGGGAGCCCGAGACGCTGCGGAACCGGCCCCCCGCGTGGGATCGTGCGCTGCTCGCGCCGAGGCTGCTCCATGAGGCGCGCCATGATGCACCGGCCCTGGCCGCGAGGACGCTCACCCGAGTGGGGGAGCGCCTCGGGCGGACCTCCGCCGGCCCAGCCGCCTTCCTCGAACGGCGTCGGGCGGCCATCGCCGCGTTCGCGCGGGCGAATGTCGCCTCCTCGCCGAACGAGTACTCGGAACGTCCGGCGGCCGAGTGGGCCGATCGCTATGCGCACGCGATCGCGGGCTCCGACCAGGTCTGGAACCCCGTCTACCGGCGCGCGCAGGGCATCGACTTCCTCGACTTCGTGCCCGCGGAGCGCCGGATCGCGTACGCGCCCAGCTTCGGCGTCCAGCGCATCCCGGGGTTCCTCCGCTCGCGGTACCGCGACTGGCTCGCCGGCATCCCGCACCTCTCGGTACGCGAGACCGGCGGGCGGCGCATCGTCGCCGAGCTCACCGGCCGCGACGTCCCGGTCGTCCTCGATCCGACGCTGCTCGTCGAACAGGACGTCTGGGATCGGCTCATCGCGGGGCGGCCGCCGATCGTGGACCGGCCGTACGCCGTCCGGTTCTTCCTCGGCCACCCCACGCCCGAACAGGAGGCGTGGCTCGATCACGACGCGCGTTCGGCGGGTCTCGCGGTCGTCGACCTGCACGCCCTCGATCGCGAGGAGTATGCCGACGTCGATCCGGCCGGCTTCGTGTGGGCGATCGCTGGTGCCGAGCGGGTCTCCACCGACTCCTTCCACGCGGCGATCTTCGCGCTGCGCTTCCGGAGGCCGATCATCGCCCGCACGCGCTTCGCGCGCGACCCGCGATGGGACGAGCTGCTGTCGCAGAACGAGCTGACCGCCGCACCGTCCGGCGTGCCGGGCCTGCGTTCGATCAGCGACGTGGACTGGGACGCCGTGAGCGCACGACATGCGCGCCTCCGGCGCGAGTCGACGGAGTTCCTCGCACGGGGTCTCGCTTCACGACTCGAGCCCTGACGCTCGTTCGCGATGCGGTGCCCAGGCGCGGGGCGGCCACCGGAGGAGGGCGTGCGCCATCCCGTCGGTCACCCTCGCGAGACCAGCCAGCACCTGACCGCGCGCGATCATGGCGCGGCCCTCCCCCAGCTTGCGGCGCGCCACGCGGGCCTGGTGCGCGCGCCAGATCCGGCGGATACGGCGGTCGGCGTCGGGCGATCCCGACCGCCGATGGTAGACCGCGGACCAGACCTGCCTGGCTCCGCGGACGTTCCGCGCCCGGTCGCCGGAGGCGTTCGAGGCGTGCCGACGGTATCCGACCATCACCCGGTCGACGGGCACCAGCGGTCCAACCTCGGCGAGACGCACCACGAACTCCCAGTCCTCGGCGAGGAACCGCGAGTCGAACCCGCCGGCGCGGTCGAACGCCGAGCGACGGATCAGCAGGCAGCTCGGCGGGTACACGAGGTTCGCGAGGAACAGGTGCTCGGCGCCGACGTCGGCGTCGAGATCGCGCGGCACAAGCCGACCTTCGACGAGGTCTTCGCGGGAGCGCATGTGACGCGGGAAGTCGCCGGGGTGGAGCGGCGCCCCCTCGGCGTCGACGTAGTCGGCGAGCACGAACGCACCCGCCGCGTCGGGCCGGTTCTCGAGCACCTCGATCAGCGTCGCGAGCGTGTCGGGGTGCCAGACGTCGTCGGCGTCGAGGAACAGCAGGTACCGGGATGACGCGGCGGCGCGCGTCGCACCGAGGTTCCGTGCCTCGCAGACGCCGAGGTGCGGGCTGGTGACCAGCGCGACGCGCGGATCGGCGGCGAGCTCTCGCACGATCGCGGGGCCGTCGTCGGTCGACCCGTCGTCGACGACGACGACCTCCAGGCGCGCGAAGCCCTGCGCGAGCACCGACTCCAGCGTCTGCCGGATGAATCGGCCGCCGTCGTACAGCGGGATCACGATCGTGACCAGCGGCTGGGCGTCGCGCGCATCGGGGCGCAGGTCGGTGGGCTGCGACGTCATGGGCAGCAGCATCCCACACCGCTCTCGCCGGGCACGATTCGCGCCCCGGTAGCATGACCGCGTGCAGGATCGAGATGCGGATGCCGCGGCGACGACGTTCGCATTGGTGATCCCGACGCACCGGCGCCCCGAATTCGTCCGCCAGGCGGTCGACAGTGCGTTGCGGCAATCCCGGCCCTTCGACCAGGTGATCGTGATCCCCGACGGCCTGGACGACCCCGCCGTGGCCGCGCTCGCGGACGTGCCGGTCGAGGTGCACCCCATCGAGAAGGCCGGCGTGGCCGCGGCCCGCAACGCCGGCGTGGCGAACGCGCGCACCGACTGGGTGTGCTTCCTCGATGACGACGACCTGCTCCACCCCGACTACCTCGCCCGGGTCGAGCGTGAAGCATCCGGCTCGCCCGAGATCGGCGCGATGAACGCGGCCTACTGGAGCTTCGCGTCGGAGGCGGGCCCCGACGACGAGTTCGCCGCGGACACGCTCGACGAGTGCCTGGTGGCCATCCGCACGGCGGTACCGCGCCGCGACCTGTCGTACCTCGAGATCGAGGGCCGGAGCTTCGATCTCCTGCTGGAGCGCATGCGCGGATCGATGAGCACCTCCGCGGTGCGGCGCGACCTCCTCGAACGCGCCGGCGGTTTCCCGCACGGCATGGTCACGGCGCAGGACTGGGTGATGTACGTCAACGTCGCGCGGCTGACCGAGTGGCGCCTGATCCGCGACCGGCTCGCGTTCTTCCGCGACCTGCCGAACTCGATCACCCGCACGGGATCGCCGGTGAAGGGCTTGACGGCGTTGCGCGCCATCCGCTCGTTCTGGCAGCCGAGTCCACTGCCCACCCCGCCGCACCGCCCGCTCGACGCATATCGCACGAACTACCGCTTCGTGCTGGGCTGGGCGCTGCGCGCGTGCTGGCGCGCCCGCGACCTCCGCTCGTACCGCGAGGCGCTCGTGATCGCGCGCGACATCCTTCCGCGCCGCAGCGACCGGATCCGGGCCGCCGCCCCGAGGTGGGTGCAGGGCGGCATTCGGCGTGCGACGCGCCTCTTCGGCCGTCGCTGATGGCGACCCGGTTCAGGGCTCGAGGCCGGCGAGCGCAGGCAGCGCGACGACGCGGTAGCGATCCCACGCGTTCCGCGTGAAGGGCGCGGCCGCGGCGGTGCGCAGCGGATGGCGCGACCGCCACCGCCATCGTTCGAGGTCGCGGTCCCAGTCGCGCGTGTGCGCGTAGCCCGACACCTGGCGCTTCTCGAGCATCTGCGCCTCGGTCCGCACCCAGCTCAGGTGCAGGACGGCCTCGTCGAGCGGCACCACGGCGTGGACCGGCGTGTTCCGCGGGTGTGCGGGGTCGGTGTTGCGCCGGGCCACGTCGAGGCGGCGATGCGGCACGCCGCCGGCCTGCCGCGCCACGGTGAGCCGCGTTCCCGCGCGCACCGCGACCGGACCGGGATACGACGCCTGCGAACCCCAGAACCGGCCGCACTGCTCGAGGAATCGCCCGTCGGTCGTGGCGGTGTAAATGTTGCGAAGCGGGAAGTCGAGCGCCTGCGCCCCGGCCGTGTCGGCGGCAGCCACCTCGCGGCGCAGCGCCGCGGGCGAGGGCAGCACCTCGTCGGTGTCGAACTGGAGCACCCAGTCGGCGCCCTCGGACGCCGCATCGAGGGCCGCCTGCCGCTGCGCGGTCTCGGTCGCCATGAGCGAGCGCTCGCCCATGACGTGGTCGCCCGGCAGCAGCACCACCTTGCCCTCGGGGTCGGCCGCTTGGATGCGACGCAGCGACTCCTCGACCGAGAGCGGGTGGCCCGACCACGAGCGATGCGTCCGGTCGAACGACACGACGATCCGGTCGACCATGTCGTAGTAGGACCCGATGCTCGTCGCGATCCACGCCGGATCGCCGGCCAGCACGTAGGCGTTGAACCGAGTGGGCTCGGGCGCCGTCATGAGGCGACGCCCTCGGCCGGCGCGCCGAGGAGCCCGCGGAGCTCGCGGCCCAGTGCGTCATCGCGGCGGGGCGGCAGCGGATGCCACCTGGCCGACCGCAGCACGGCCGCATACCCCCACGCTACGCCCACTAGCGTCACCCCGAAACGGCGGACCCTCGCCGCGAAGCCGCCCGCGCGGCCGATCGCCCGGAACTGCCCCCCGACCCACCTGCGGAGGAGGGGCGAGCGGATCCCGCCGTCGCGGGCGAGCAGCACCATATGGTTGCGCCGCCCGTAGAGCTTGTACCGCGTGTCGAAGCGGGCGCCGCGCACATGCGGCGCGGGGAGGTGGTCGACCGCCGCGTCCGGCGCGAAGATCGCCCGCCCTCCGATGGCCCGGATCCGGAGGAAGATGTCGGTGTCCTCGCGGAGGGCCGTCCCGGGGTAGTCGTCGCGAAAGCCGCCGAGTTCGGCGAGCACGGAGCGGCGGAACGACATGTTCGCCCCGATGCCGTGGTCGACCTCGACCGGCCCGGCGGGGAGCGACGCGAACCCGTCGGTCAGCGACCCGTCGCCGAGCAGGCGACCGATCGGCTTCGCGTACTGCTCCTCGCCGGCAGCGCCGTTGCAGGTGCGTCCGGAGACCGCGGCCACGATCGGGTCGTCGAACGCCGCGAGCAGCGCCGACTCCCACCCCGGACGGAGCACCACGTCGTCGTCGAGGAAGCTCACGATCTCACCGTGCACGTGCCGGAGGGCCTCGTTGCGCGAGCGGGTCATCCACCCGGCGAGCTGCGGCGCGTGCACGTAGACGACCGGTCGTCCGGCCTCGTCGGCGATGCCGCGTCGATCGGCGGTGGAGGCGTCGACCACGACGATCTCGGATCCCGCGTCGAGACCGTCGGCCAGCGAACGCAGGCAGCGTCGCAGGAACTCCGGCCGCTCGTACGTCACGATGCAGACGCTCAGCTTCGGTGCGTCGCCCATGGTCTCCCGTTCCTCGGCCGGTACCGGGTGATTCTATCCACGAGCCGTGCAGCACCTCGTATGCTGCCGTCATGGATCGGGCGGAGTCGACGGCGCGATCCGAGACCCGTTCGCCACGTGCCGCCTACGTCGTCCTGACCCACCGCGATTGGCCGCAGGTCGAGCGGCTCGTCCGGGCGATCATCGCATCGAGCCCCAGCGCGTACGTACTGGTCGCGCACGACAGCCGGACGACCGAGTTCCCCGCCGGCATCGGCGATCCCCGGGTCGACGTCGTCGAGCACGGGCTCGCGACCGACTGGGGGTCGTGGGAACTCGTCGAGGCGACCCTCCGCGCATTCGAGCTGGTGCGGGAGCGCGTCGACCCGGCGCTCGTGGTGCTCGTCTCCGGCCAGGACTATCCGATCCGCCGGCTCGACGAATGGGAGGCCGAGGTGCTCGCCGCGGACGGCTGGGTGGGCACGGCCGAACCGCTGCGCTACACGGCGCACTGGGGCACGCGGCGCGGCGAAGGCCTCGACGAGCTCACCCGCTACACGTACCGGTGGTTCCAGACTCCGCTCGCGCGTCGGCGCATCCGCATCGGGGGACCGACGGGCGCCCTGCTGCGGCGCGTTCGGGGCGCCGTATCGCTCCGCCTCGAGCCCATGCTCAGCGTGCGCGTGGTCACCCGGGGGCGCGGCGTCTTCTGGGGCATCCGGCGCCGCACGCCCTTCTCCCCGGAGCGGCCCTGCTACTTCGGCAGCCAGTGGGTCGCGTTGCGCCGACCCGAGCTGGATCGCCTGCTGGATGAGGATCTCGCCCCGTCGTCCCGGCTCCGCCGGTTCTATCGCCGCACGGTGATCCCCGACGAGTCCGCGCTGGTCACACCGCTCTCATGGCGCGGGGCGCCGGCCGCGCTTCCTCCAGTGACGCGCGTGACCTGGGATACGGTGCGCGACCAGCCGACCGTGTGCACGCTGGACGACCTGGATGCGCTCGTGTCCTCGGGGTCGGCCTTCTGCCGCAAGGTCGAACCGGTGCGGAGCGCCGCGCTGATGGACGAGCTGGATCGCCGCACGCGCACGCGGTGACGCCAGTGTCAGACCTGGGAGTACGCTCCTGACGGCGCCCCATGCGGCGCGACGAGGAGGCGCGCAATGCAGGTCGGGCGACCTGAGATCCGATCCACGGATGGCACGACGACGTGGAACGTCGGAGTGCGCGGACTCGCGAACGCGCCGGACCGTCTGTGGTTCGAGGTGCCCGAGGAGCACGCCGGGATGCTCACCGATGCCGTCGACCCGGCGGTCGTCGGACTCCTCGTCCCGGCGATGCGCGCGGGCGGGCCCATGGAGGTCGAGGGCGCGGTCACCGACGAGCTGGTGCACGGGATCACCCACGGCTACCAGCACATCCTCGAGGCCGTGATCCCCGGCACGCGGCAGATCCCGGTCGAGGCCGCGGAGTCGGTCGCCGCGACCCCGCGGGCGAGCGGGATCGGCACCGGGTTCTCGGGTGGGATCGACAGCTTCGCCGTGATCGCCGAGCACCTGGTGCAACCCGTGCCCGACGCCCTGCGGCTGACGCACCTCTCGTTCTTCAATGTGGGCGCCATGACGGGCGGCGATCGCGGGCGTCGGCGATTCCGCCGCATGCACGCGCAGCTCGCACCCGCAGCCGAGCGGCTCGGCCTGCCGTTCATCCCCGTCGACTCGAACCTCGACGACTTCTTCCCGATCGGGGCGTTCGTGCAGACGCACGGGCCGCGAAACCTGGGCACGGCGTTCCTGTTGCAAGGCGCCCTCGGCGGCTTCATCTTCGCGAGCACGGCGCCGTACGCGCAGGTGGGCGTGCGCCGATCGCACAGCAGCGCACGCTCCGACGCCATCTCCATGCCGCTTCTCGAGACCGGACGGTTCCGCCCGGTCTTCCACGGCAGCCAGTACACGCGCGCCGAGAAGACCGAGATCGTCGCCGGGGTCCCAGAGTCCACCGAGAGCCTCCACGTGTGCACCAGCATGACCGCCGACGGACGCAACTGCTCGCGGTGCAGCAAGTGCCTGCGCACCCAGTTGACGCTCGAGCTCGCCGGGCATCTCGACGCGTACGGTCGGGTGTTCGACCTCGATGCCTACCGCAGCGCGCGCGACGCGTTCATCGACGAGGTCGCTGCATCGCGCGATCTTCACCTCGTGGAACTCAGGAACTTCGCGCGCCAGGTCGGGTTCGCCCTCCCGCCGTCGGCGGCCGGCTTCGTGCGCCACGGACTGCGGCGCACGGCGCGCAAGACCGGCGCGGTGCTCCGGGGACGGCACCGCCCGGCGGACACCGACGTCGCGCCCGCCTGAGATGTGGTGAGCTTGTCACCGTGCTGGCGTTCATCACCTCCCTGCGACATCCGCGCAACAGCTCGGACTACGCGCAGGTGGAGGCGCTGCTCGCCGACACGCTCCGGTCGGTGATGCGCCAGCGGCATCCCGACTTCACCGTCTGGGTCGTGGGGAATCGGAGGCCGGGGGAACTGCCGGACGGCGTCCACTGGGTCGGCGTCGACTTCGCCCCACCGAGCGAGAAGCGCAGCCCGATCACGGGGCAGGACGCCGTCCTGCTCGACAAGGGGTCGAAGCTGGCCGTCGGCCTCCTGGCGGCGCGTACGACAGCGCCCGACCATGTCATGTTCTTCGACGCCGACGACATGGTGTCGAACCGGTTGGCGGCGCTCTCGGCGGAGAATCCCACGAACAACGGCTGGCGCATCGTCGACGGGTGGCGATGGTCGAGCGCTCGACGCGCCATCCGGAGGCAGGCCGAGTTCCACCGTCACTGCGGCACCGCGTTCATCGTGCGGCCCGAACTGTACGGCCTGCCCGACTCGCTCGACCCCGACGCTCCGCAGGACGAGCTCCGAGCGGCGCTCGGCGATCGCCTCTTCCGTCACTTCGGCTCGCACCGGTACCTGAGCGCCGACCTCGCCGAAGCGGGGCACCCACTCGAGGCGGTCGAGTTTCCCGCCGCGCTGTATCGCGTGGGCACGGGCGAGAACCATTCGGGCGTCTCGCTCGGCGGATTCGGCCGACCCATCGGACCGCGCATCGCCGATGAGTTCGGCATCCCGGCGACGCCGTGGACCCCGGCCGGCCTCGCCCGGTCGGTGCTGCCGAGCCGCCGGGCGCTCGAGCGCGTGGCCGCCTTCAGGAGGAGACTGCGGAGAGCCGGGGGCAGCGGCCCGCGGGGCGGGAGCTGATCAGTCGAGCTCGCCGAGTTCGACCAGGCGCGCGAAGTCCGCGCTCGCGGCGCGAACCTCCTCGAAGGTGCCCTCCGTCTCGACCTGGCCGTCCTTGAGGAAGACGAGCGTGTCGGCATGCCGAACCGTGGAGAGCCGGTGGGCGACGATCACGATCGTGAGCGTGCCCTGCAGCGAACCGAGTGTCTTGGCGATCTCGTGCTCGGTCACGTTGTCGAGCGCGGAGGTCGCCTCGTCGAGCACGAGCACTCGCGGCCGGCGGTAGAGCGCGCGGGCGAGTCCGATGCGCTGGCGCTGTCCACCCGAGAGACGCACGCCGCGTTCGCCCACGACCGTGTCGAGCCCCTCGGGCAGATCGGCGACGAGCGCGTCGAGCTGCGACATCCGGATCACCTCGCGCACCCGGTCGACGTCGATCTCGTCACGCGGCACACCGAAGGCGATGTTCGTCGTGAGCGTCGCGTTGAGCAGGAAGACGTCTTGCGGCACCACCCCGAGGCCGGCGTACCATCCGGCGAGGTCGTCGGCGATCGAGCGGCCACCGACGATGACCTCGCCTTCCGTGGGCTTGAGCAGGCCGAGCACGATGTCGAGCAGCGTGCTCTTGCCGGCACCGCTCGAACCGACGAACGCCGTGGTGCGGTTCTCGCGGATGTCGAGGGAGATCCCGCGCAGCACGAACTCCTCGGAGTCGGGATAGTGGAAGCTGAGGTCGCGGAGCACGATGTCGCCCGTGAACGGTTCGGAGCTCCTCGGACGCTCGTCGTGCACACCCCCGGCGTCGAGTTCTTCGACGGCGTTGGAGACGATCTCGAGCCCGGCCTTGCCGGTGCGGATCGTCGCGAGGTTGGCGGCGACCCGGTTGAGCCCGGGCAGCGCACGCAGCGAGGCCGCCGCGAAGACGCCCAGCACGGTGAGCGCCTCGGCCGGAGTGCCCGTCGTGAAGAGGATGACCGAGATGCCGAGGATCGCGATGACGAACCCGAGCTCGAGCAGGTAGCGCGGTGCGTCGGAGAGGATGCCCATGACCCGCGATGCGCGAGCCCGGCGCATCCGCGCCTCGCGGAAGCCGTCGATGAACGCGCTCGAGCTCGACGTGAGCCGGGCCTCGCGGAACCCGTCGAGTCCGGGAAGCAGGAACTGCCAGGCCTCGAGGCCGGCGGCCGCGAGCTCCTCGCCGATGCGGTACTGCCGGCGACGCAGGACCATCTGCACGCCGAAGACCAGGATGCCGAACAGCGCCACGGCGAACAGGGTCACTGCGAAGGAGGTGTACGCGAGCACCACGACGATGGCCGCGAGCACCACGATGTCGGAGACGAGGCTCACGACCCCGAGCAGCACGCTCGACGACTGGCCGGTGGCATCGTTGATGTTGCGATAGACCTCGCTGATGCGGCGCGAGCGGTGATCGGAGTACGGCGCGAGCGCGTAGCGACGGGCGAGCTCGGCCGAGGAGAGCGCCGAGATCTTCGTCGTGCGGCCGAGCAGCCACCAGCGGAACAGGATCGCGCCGACGCTCTTGACGATGAAGACGATCGTGATCAGCCCCGCCACGACCGGGATGAGGGTCGACAGGTCGGTGGTGCCGAGCACGCCCGAGATCCACTGCACGAACCAGTTGTCGGTGTCGCCGGTGAAGAGCTGCGTGAGCGGCACCATGGCCGCAACGCCGATCGTGTCGAGCGCGGCGAGCACCAAGGACGCGCCGATGGTGCCGAGGACCCACCGCTTCGGATCGGCGCCGGCCATGTCGAGCATCATCCGCAGCTGCGCGGTCAGGCTCCGCTCGCGAACGCTTCCTGCCATGGGTCTCCTCCGCGCCTCGCCCTCGATGTCGGGCGGGCGGGCCTCAGGGCATCATAACTGCGCGGATGGCGCGTGCCACGCCGTGCGTCGTGCGGCCGACGCGCCCGCCCGGCTCTCGCACGCGCTCACGCGCTCGGCGCACTCACTCGCTCACTCGCTCGAGCAGGCCGCGCTCGACCATGTCATCCAGGAACCCCTCGACCTCGGCCCGGATCGTCGCCGGCTCCACACCGGTCCATCCGGCGACACGGTCCACCAATGACTCGGCGGGGCCGTCGCACGCCTCGACCCAGATGAGCCCCGCGACACCGTCGAGCACCACGATCGGCCCGTGCGGCAGGGTCGCCGCGTAGAGAACGTCGTCGTGCTCGACGACGCCCACGGCGTCGGCGGGGCGGTAGCCGGGCATCAACGCACCACCCTTCGCGGCCCGTACCGGCGGTACACCGCCTGGGCAGCCTGGCCGACGCCGACGAACGGGCGACGGATGAACTCGACGGCGATGTCGAGACGCGTGGGCGTGCGGCCCAGGCGGTGCGCCAGGTGGTCGACGTTGACGAACGTCGCGCGCAGCGCCATCCGCATCGCCGCCCCCGCGCTGGGTGCGGCGCGGATGCGGGCCCGCCACTCGGCGGCGCGCGAGCCGCCCTGGGAGACCACCTTCCACAGCCGGTACTCGCGGTCGTCGCGGTACCGGTCGAGCCCGCCGGTGGCGGCCGCGAACGCGACCTCGGCGTGCAGCCGCGCGACGAGCTGCGTCACGTCGGCCCGGAACGCCTCGTCGGCCTCCGTCCACACCGTGACGACGTCGCCGCGCGCACCTTTCGCCGAGCGCGCCGTGTTGAGCAGGAGCAGCACCGCCTGGGCGGTCACGCTCGGCACGCGGCATCCGACCCCGGCGATCTCGACCGGCCGCCGATCGGCCCAGAACACCTCGAACGCCTGCGCCGGGTCGAGGCGGATGCCGGGGAAGTAGCGGTGGATGTCGATGAACCCCCACGCGTCGTGCAGGTACGTCTGCGCGTGACCGAACGGCGAACCGCCCTCGAACGTGCTGTAGAGGGCCCACCCGTTGGCGCGGAGCGCGCGGTCGAGCGCGTCGACCTGCGAGGGGCGCACGAGCACGTCGACGTCGCTGCCGGCGTACCCGCCCGGGCGGAGCGACGGGTCGACCGCGACCCCCTTGATGTGCAGCAGGTCGACCCCGATCGAGTCGGCGAGGTGCTGCACCGCCGCGTGCCCGAATCGCAGGCGCACCGGAAGCGGCACGCTGACCTGCGACTCGTTCACGCCCGTTGCACCGCCTCCCGGATCACTGTAGCGAGGCGCGCGACGTGGGCGTCGCGGCGAAACCCGCGTGCCCAATCGCGGGTCGACTCGGGGTCGATGCCGCGGGCGGCCGTGATCGCCGCGGCCAGGTCGGCCGCGGTGGCGGATGCCGCGTGCGCGCCGCTCACGCCGGGCCGCACCGTCTCGAGGTAGCCGCCCGCCGCGACCGTCGCCGCCGGCGTGCCCTCGAGCGCGGCCTCGAGCACGGTAAGCCCGAAGTCCTCGCGCCCCGCGCCGATGACGACCTCGGCGTGCCGGTACACCCAGCAGAGCTCGGCGTCGCTCACCCGGCCGAGGCCGTGCACGCCGCGCGCGGGGTCGTCGAGCGACTCCGAACCCGAGCCGACGACCGCGATCCCGAGTCCGGCCGCGCGGGCCGCCTCGACGGCGAGCGGCACGTTCTTGTAGCCGCGGTCGCGCGCCACGACGACGGCGAACGGCGCGTTGAGGTCGCGGGCCGGTGCCGCGGCATCCGTCGCCACCGGCTCGACCGGCGGATGGATCACGGTCGACTCGAGCCCGTACGCCGCGCGGATCCGCTCGCGCGTGACCTCGGAGTTCGCCACGATCGCGCTCGCACGCGCCATCGCCTCGGCGTCGCCCGCGCGCAGCAGCGGCGTGCTGACGGCGAGGCCGGCCCGGCGCAGCGCGCTGAGCCGCAGCCGGTAGTCCTCGGCGGCGTACAGCCAGCGAGCCGGGCTGTGCACGTAGACGACGTGCGGCATCTCGAAGCGGAACCGGTGCGCCCACCCGCTGCTCGAGACGAGCGCCACGTCGCCGCCGGCGACCGTCGTCCGCGCGGCGATCGCCGGCAGCGCCGGCAGCATCCGCTCGACCTGCCCCGACAGCGCCGACGGGATGGTGGCGCGCACCTCGAGCCCGCGGAACGCCTCGTAGGTCGACTCGGGCCGGTACGCCAGGGTCACGACGCGGTCGGCACCGAAGCCCGCCACCCACTCGGTGACGACGCGCTCGGCCCCGCCGACCTGCACCAGGTAGTCGTGCGCGAGCACGATCCGTGGCTCGTCGCCGGGGTTCCGGATGTCGCGCGCCGCCGTCATGCGGCCCGCCGCGCCTCGACCGCGGCCGCGCGCCAGAGCGCGGCCGTGACGAGCGCCATCCACACGATGAACACCGCGACGCCGAAGACCGAGCCGCGGCCCTCCGGGGCGGAACCCAGCACGCCGAACACGAACCCCAGCGCGAAGAACGCGGCCGCGACGAGGCTCACGATGCCGAGCCAGCGCCATCCGATCCTGCGGCGCAGAAAAGCCGGTGCGAGGGTCGCGGCGAGCGCGGAGCCCGCGAGCACATTCGGCACCCTCGTCTGGAGGGCGTCGAGCACGGCGAGGGCCGTCTCGGCGGGGTCGGTCGCCGCGGCGAACAGCGCCGTCTCAGCCGTGAGCGAGACCAGGCCCATGGCGATGAACACGGCGCTCGCGAGGCCGAACGCCGCGGCCGTCACGGCGTCGCCGTCATCGTGGAGCACGACCGCGAGCGGCGCGGCGAACACGATCACGGCGAGCAGCGCGACGCCGAGCGCGAGCTCGCTCGCGAGCAACGGCACGCGCTGGTCGCCGATCCAGGCGGCGAGGTCGGCCGGGGCGCTGGTCTCGGGGCCGAGCCCCTGCAGCAGACGATGCACGCCGTAGAGCACGACGAACGCCGTCGCCCCGATCGCCGCCCAGCGCAGGCGCGAGGCGCGCACGGCCGCGTTCACGCCCACGTCGAGCTCCTCACCCAGTCGATGCGTCGGCACCGCGACATCCGCTGCCCTTCGCCTTCGCTCAGCCGCCCGCGGAACCGGCGTCGGTCACGCCGACATCCGCCCGGCTGAAGTTCTGGTACGACCGCGACGCCGTCGGTCCGCGCTGCCCCTGGTACCGCGACGAGTACGCGGGCGACCCGTACGGACGCTCGCTCGGCGACGACAGCCGGAAGAAGCACAGCTGCCCGATCTTCATGCCCGGCCACAGCTTGATCGGCAGCGTCGCGACATTGCTGAGCTCGAGCGTGACGTGGCCCGTGAAGCCCGGATCGATGAACCCCGCCGTGGAGTGCGTCAGCAGGCCGAGCCGACCCAACGAGCTCTTGCCCTCGAGCCGCGCTGCGATGTCGTCGGGCAGCGTGACCGCCTCGTACGTCGACGCGAGCACGAACTCGCCCGGGTGCAGGATGAACGGCTCGTCGGGCCGCACGTCGATCAGGTGCGTCAGCTCGGGCTGGTGCTCGGCCGGATCGATGAACGGGTACTTGTGGTTGTCGAACAGCCGGAAGTACCGGTCGAGGCGCACGTCGATCGACGAGGGCTGGATCATCGCCGGGTCATAGGGCTCGAGCCTGACGCGCTCGCGATCGAGTTCGGCCCTGATGTCGCGATCCGAGAGAAGCACGGAGGCAAGCCTACCGAGGGGGCCGCGCCGGCTTGCTACGATGGTCATCGCGCATCCTCGGATGGCGCACGCCGATGTAGTTCAATGGTAGAACTTCTGCTTCCCAAGCAGACAGCGCGGGTTCGATTCCCGTCATCGGCTCCACGATAAATGCCCCGATCAGAACCATTTTCTGCACGACGTGACGCGCCTCTTCAAAACTTCCGCAAATTGCCCGCTCAGACGGACTTTCCGCCGTCGTCCCAACCGCCGGTCCTGAGCACGGGTGATGGCGAGAGCCCGCCTCAGCGATCGACCCGCGCCTCCAGCAGGCGCCGCTCGGCCTCGTTCGCCGTGAGTTCCAGGGCGCGCAGGTCCTCGGCCATCGCCTCGTCCCGACGGCCGAGGAGCCGGAGCATCCGCGCGCGCACGGCGTGCCAGAGGTGGTATCCCGTGAGGGCGCGTCCGAGCGCATCCACCTCGTCCAGTGCCGCTTGCGGCCCGTCGACCTCGGCGAGCGCCACCGCGCGGTTCAGCCGGACGACCGGCGAGCGGTCGTATGCCAGCAGCATGTCGTAGAGCGTGAGCACCTGGAGCCAGTCGGTGTCGCCGCCGTCGCGCGTATCGGAGTGGCAGGCGGCGATCGCCGCGTGCAACTGCCATCGCCCCGGGCGTCGGAGCTTCGCCGCCTTCTCGAGCACGGCCTGTGCCTCGGCGATCAGTCGGCGATCCCACCGCGCCCGGTCCTGATCGGCGAGCAGGACGAGCTCTCCGTCGACGGCGCGTGCGCCCTCGCGGGCTCGATGGAACAGCAGCAGTGCGAGCAGTCCCTGCGCCTCCGCCTCGCGCGGCAGTTCGTGTGCGACGACGCGCGCGAGCCACACGGCGTCGTCGGCGAGGTCGCGGTCCGCGGCCGCGTCTCCGCCGGCGACCAGGTGCGCCTCGTTGTACATCACGGAGACGACGGTCAGGACGATATCCAGGCGTGCGGCCCGCTCGGATCCCTCGGGGATCCGCAGGGGGATGCCGGTCGCGCCGATCTTCCGCTTGGCCCGCACGATCCGCTGCGCGACCGTCGATTCCGGGGTCAGGGTGGCTCGCGCGATCTGGGCGGTCGTGAGGCCGCAGATCGCGCGGAGCGTCAGGGCGAGCTGCGCGTCCGGGGAGATTGCTGGGTGACAGCAGCCGAACAGCAGCGGCAGTCGTTCGTCGGGCTCGCCGGTGCCGGTGCCGGTGAGCGGTGCGGCCTCGGCCGGATCGGCGAGCAGGGCCAGCTTCTCGCGGTACCGCTTCTCGCGCCGCAAGCGGTCGAGGGCATTGTGACGGGCCGCCTGCGTCAGCCATCCGCCGGGATTGGGCGGCACCCCGCGCGTACGCCACTCGCGCACGGCCTCCTCGATCGCCTCGGCGACCGACTCCTCGGCAAGGTCGAGGCTCCCGAGCCATCGGGTGAGCGCCGCCACGATCCGCGCGGACTCCTCGCGGATCACGCTCGCGAGGAGGTGGTCGGATGCCGCGGCGTCGCCCCGACCCGACTGCGCCGCCGCGCCATCCGTTCCGTTCACGGCTCGAGGCGGCGTCAGTAGACGACGATCGGGCGGATCTCGACCGCAACGCCGGGCAGCTCGAGCAGCGGCCAGGTCTTGACGATGGCGATCGCCGCGTCGAGGTCGGGCACGTCGATCACCTGGAATCCGCCGATGACCTCCCTCGCCTCCGAGAACGGCCCGTCGGCCACGACCGGCTCGTCGCCGCCGGAGCTGACCGTCGTCGCGGTGGCGACCGGCTGCAACTGGGCGCCGGACTCGGTCATCACCTCGCGGTGCGTGCCGAACCAGTCGTAGGTGCGGCGATAGGCCTGCTCGACCAGCTCAGGCGACGCCGCTGCCTCGAGTTCGGGCGTGGTGGTGAACATGATGACGTACTTCACGGTCGTGTCCTTCCGTCATGGGAACCGTTTCATCCCCACAGCGAACGGGCAAGCCCGAATTCGACACGAACCGCTTCGGAGATCTTGGTTCTCGGCCCGGTGACCCGTTGCCGTCATCGAAGCGACCGCGTCCGCCTGCATGGCGGACGCGGTCGGCTCGTCGCCGGGAGCGATCAGAACGGGTTCGTCGACGGGTCCACGATCGGGCGGACCTCGACGCCGCCGCCGGTGGCCGGGCACAGCTTGCCGATCTCGACGGCATGGTCGAGGTCGCGCGCCTCGACGACGTAGTAGCCGAGGAGGGCCTCCGTGCTCCGGACGAACGGGCCGTCCGTCACCGTGCCGCCCTTGATCGTGGTCGCGGTCGTCACGGGCGCGAGCGCCCCGCCGCCCGTGAGGGACCCACCCAGCTCGGAGACCTGCGTGGTGAACGTGGTGTGCGCGTCGACCACCGCGGCCCACCCCTCGGGCGGCATGGTCTCGTAGAACGCCGGGTCTTCGTAGATGAGAATCGCAAACTGGGACATGGAAGTGCCTCCTGCACTGTGTCGCGGGCCGGCCGGTCCGGCTCCGTCACAGTGACAGCGAACATGCGGCCGCCGAATCGACACCCAGGCCCCGAAACTCCCGTCACGGGTTCCGCACGTCACGGGGCCTGCTTCCACTCGCTCTCGGGGAATACCCCGATGGAGGCTCGGCATCGTCTCCGTAGACTGACCGCCGTCACTCGATCGAGATCGGGGGTGTGTCATCGTGGATGTCTCGAGGACCGGATCCGGCCCAACCAGAGCCGAGGCGCCCGCGCGCGCGTCCGGGATCGCCTCGATCCTCGTCGGCGCGGTCTGCGGCGTGGTCTGGGCCGCCGCCTTCCGGGCGTACATGTCCGAGATCGCGGGTGGAGGGTCGCGATTCGACTGGTACGGCACATTCGTCGCGATCCTGCTCGCCGGGGCGATCACGGGCGCAGTGCTCGGGCTGGCCGAGTACGTCCGCCGCACCGGCGGCCGTCGGCATTGGCGCTGGCTGGCCCTCGCCCCCCTCCCGTTCATGGTGCTGCCGCTGACGATGCCCGACGCGATCGTGGCCCTCATCACCATGGGCCTCGGTGGTGGCGCCGTCGCCGTCCCGCTGACCGGGATGGCCGGCGGATTCGCGGTGTCCGGCCGTGGTCCGATCTGGGCCCGGCTGGTGTGCGGTGTGCTCGCCCTCGCCGTCGTCGCCGGCATCGCGGCCTCCGTTCCCGCTGTCGGTGGCATCCGGCTGGGGCTCGACCAGCCGCGGGGCGCCTGGGTGGCGATACTGGGGGCCGGATGTGTCGTGGTGCTGTGCCTCGCGTGCTCGATCCCGTTCCGTCGAGTCGAGTCGGCACTCGGCACCTCGACCGCACGCGAGGCGGTCGAGGCCCTCGCGCCCATGCGCGACGAGACCCGGCACTGAGGAGCTTCTGCGTCCCGAGCAGACAGCGCGGGTTCCCGCGCTCCCAGCGATGTCCACCTTCAGCTCAGCACCGCCGTCGCCTCGACCTCGACGAGGAGGCCGGGCTCGAACAGCGACACCACCTCGACCAGCGTCGCGGGCGGCGCCGTGAACCCGATCTCGTCGGCCACCCGCGCCACCCCCTCCGCGAAGGCGGGATACTGCGCGACATCCCAGTCGACGACGTACACCGTGAGACGCACGACATCGCCGAACGAGGCGCCCACGCTCCGCAGCGCGTGGCCCACATTGCGGTAGGCCTGAGCCACCTGGCCCGCGAGATCGGCGGCGCCGAGCGTTCCCTCGGCGTCCCAGCCGACCTGCCCCGCGACGTGCACGTGACGCGTTCCAGTGGCGACGGCGACGTGGTGATACGCGTCCGTGGCGATGAGTTCCTTCGGGTTCGAGAGCGTGACCGTCATGAGATCCCCTTCCTGTCTGCGCGACCACGCACCTCGGGCATGGTTCGCGTATCCCCTTGATACTCGGTATCTTTGGGATACTTCAACGCAACCAGGTGAACAGGGGGATACCGCGGATGTCTCGACGAGAACTCGCTCAGCTGTCCGGCGCCCGCCGCGAGCTGCTCGACCAGCTGCTGGACAAGTGGTCGATCTCGGTCCTCGCCGTGCTGTGCGACGGGCCACAGCGCTTCAGCCGGCTGAAGTCCGAGATCCAGGGCATCACGCAGAAGTCGCTGTCGCAGGCGCTTCGGAGACTCGAGCGCAACGGCATGATCCACCGCCGGGTGATCGACACCTCGCCGGTCGCCGTGGAGTACCGCATCACCGAGCTCGGTCGCACCCTCGAAGCGCCGATCGCGATGCTGCAGGCGTGGTCCGTCGACGCCCTGCCGGCCGTGGAAGACGCACGCGATCGCTACGACGCGCACCATGACGACTCGACCGGACCGAGCGAGGCACCAGCCGCGTCGACCCTCAGGACCCGTTCGTAGCGCCCGGTCGCCTGGTCACCCGGTCACCCCGTCCCGGACATCCGGCGATTCACCCGAGTCGAGCGAGGAGTCCGTCGACGAGCGTTCGTGCGCGCTCGGATTCCGCGGCGCCACGCCACCGGACCTGGACGAGGTCGCCTCGCACGACGAGGGTGTCCATCGAGGAACCGTCGTCGAAGTGCACGCGGAGCGCCCCGTTCCTCTCCGCCGAGGCGGATCCTCCGATCATCGCGTCGTCGGCCGGCTGCATCCATCCGCCGTCGGGAACGACGAGCACCTGGATGCGATCGTCGTCCCCGAAGTCGAGGTCGCACACGGTGGATCCCGTCAGGTCGACGGCGGTGTTCGTCATCGACCGCCCCGGCACCCGATCCGGTGCGACATCGGCGCCGGATGGGCCCGCCGCGTCATCCGTGCGCCCGAGCAGCGCCCAACACCGTTCCGTGCGGTGTCGCACCTGGGGCCGAGTCGGATCGACAGGTGTCGCGCTCCCCGCGAGCTGCGGCAGCACCGCGGCCCCCAGCTCGCGGAGCGCGGCGATCGCCTGCTCCGGTGCCGACTCGATGCCGAACGCACTGATCTCGAAGAACACCTCGCCCGACAGGACCGAGAGCGTGCAGGCCACCGGGACGCCCGGTTCGCACACGACGCCCGAGGCATCGCCGAGCGTGTCATCCCACTGGTTGTGGCCGCTGCCGCTGACGTACGCCGGCCAGTAGGCAGGCCCGTGGGGCGTCGCCCGGAGGACGACCGCTGGAGCGTCACGGTGCACGGCGAATCCGTCGACGACGCTCGCCGAGGCCCAGGTGCACTCGATGCCGTTGTCCTGCACGATCACCGGATCGGGCAGGTGCGTCGGCGGTGCGGCGACCCGAGCTCCGAGGAGTCCACCGGCCGCTTCCGGATCGATCAGCGTGTCACAGCCCAGGCCCGGAAAGCCGGGCTCCGGCGGGTGCACTCCCGCGGTCGGGCTCTCGCTCGGCGGGGTCTCGCTCGGCGGGCTCTCGGCGGGTGCGGCGGTGGTGCGGCGGTCGTCCGGAACCGGCTCCGGCGTCCCGGCACAGCCGGCGAGCAGCAGGACGAGCAGTCCCGAGATTCCGGCGGCCGCGGCCCGGATCGTCGCTGCGTCGTTCGCGAGGCGCACGGGTGGTCCCTTCGGTTCGGGTCGGATCACGGAGACGCCGCGGCAGCGGCCTCCTCGCTCAGGCCGCGCTCGCACCCCGCGGCGGCAGGAGGGCGCCGTCGGCGAGCGCATGCGCGACTCGAGCGGGGTCGTACTCCGGGGTCGGGCCGCCGATGCAGAGGTTGCCGATGCCCCGCAGGAGCGAGTACGCCGTGAGCGACGTCCCCTGGGGGGCGGCGGCATCCAGGAGCTGGGCGCAGACGGGGACGAGGCGGTCGACGAAGTAGCGGTGCAGCACGGCGAAGCCCTCGGCGTCGCCGTTGAGGACGTCGGCCAGCCCGTGTTTGGTGACGAGGAAGTCGACGAAGACGTCCACCCAGGCGTGGAGCGCATCTGGGGGGCTGGAGCTCTCGCGCAGAAGGACCGATCCGGCTTCGGCCGCGGCGTCCACCTGGTGCCGGTACACCGCGACGACCAGGTCGGCGCGCGTGGGGAAGTGGCGGTACAGGGTCCCCATGCCCACGCCGGCGCGTTCGGCCACGACCCGAACCGGCGCGTGGACGCCGAGCTCCACGAACACCGCCGCGGCCGCATCGAGGAGCTGTTCCTGGTTTCGTACGGCGTCCCGGCGCTTCTCGCGGGCGGGGTCGGCGGCGATCACGGATGAATCCTCCAGTTGCTATCCGGAGCAATGCTCCGTATAGTTCCGGAGCGTCGCTCCGTTTCATTATGCCGGAGCCTGCCCCATTCGAGAAAGTGGTCCCCCATGTCCGCATCCGCCAGCATCGCCGGCTCCGTGCCCGTCGCTTCCCTCGGCGACGTCCTCGGCCCCGCCCGGCCCGTCGTCTCGGTCGCCCCAGTCGTCCTGGCTGCTCCGGATCGCGTCATCCCGCTCGAGGTGCGCGTGTCCGCGCCCGTTTCGGGGAGCAACCTCCCGGTCCTCCTGTTCTCGCACGGCAACGGGTGGTCCTTGGACGGGTACGCCCCGTTGACGGCGTACTGGGCGTCGCAGGGTTTCGTCGTCGTCCAGCCGACCCACCTGGACTCCCGCCGTCACGGCATCGGGTTCGACGACGAGCGGTTCGCGACGATCTGGCTCCGCCGGTACGACGACCTGCTCCGCATCCTCGACCAGCTCGACACGGTCGAGGGCGCCGTGCCGGGTCTCGCCGGCCGGGTGGACCGGACCACGGTCCTCGCCGCGGGCCACTCGTGGGGCGCCCAGACGGTGCAGATGCTCCTCGGCGCCCGCATCGTGGAGGCGGACGGTTCGCTGGGCGCGGACTACCGTGACGGGCGGGTGTCGGCGGGCGTGCTGTTGGCCGCGACCGGGGTCGGAGGGGACGAGCTGCACCCCTTCGCGAAGGAGAACTTCCCGTTCATGAACCCCTCGTTCGGTCAGCTGAGCGCCCCGACCCTGGTCGTCGCGGGCGATCGCGACCAGTCGAAGATGTCCAGCCGCGGCCCGGACTGGTTCACCGACGCCTACCACCGGAGCCCCGGCGCCACCGAGCTGCTGACCCTGTTCGGCGCCGAGCACTCCTTGGGCGGCATCCCCAACCACGAAGCCGCCGAGACCACCGACGAGAACCCCGAGCGCGTCGCCGTCCTCGCCCGTCTCACCGCCGCGTACCTGCGTTCGGCCGCCACGGGCGACGCCAGCGCGTGGGACCGCGCGCGCGACGCGTTCGCAGGCGATGGCGGGGTGCTCGGGCGCATCGACAGCAAAAGACGCGGGTCGTCCCCCTCGCCGGCCGTCCGCCTACGAGGTGGACGGCGGGTCGGGACGCAGCTCGTCCCCCTGAAGGCCGAAGCCCGACCCACCGGCTGAGTCGAGGCGGATCTCCCCCGGAGTCCGCCCCACCCCAACGAGTCTGAGCGCCCGCTCGGATCTCGACGAATCACCGCCCGAGGATTGACTCGGGGGCGGGAAGGTGGGAGAACGCGCGCGGAGCCGCGGCGGTCGGCGACGTGCAGACGCCGTGACGTCTCCCAGTCGCCTCCCATGTGGCTGGCGTAGCGTCGGATCATCTGCAGCGGGCGTTCGCCCGCGATCTCCGGCTGGGAAGTCGACGACCAGCTTGGACGTGCGCCCCCTCCACTCCTCCGCGCATCGGTTCGACACATCGTTCCCGGCGTGCGCATCCTCGCCCCCGGCGGCACCAGTGCGTGCTCCATGCCGCTCGTCGGCTCCGGCATCCACCGGCCGACCACAGCCGCACGCGGGCTCGCCCGCATGGGCACACAGAACTTCCGTCGACGGACGTCGTCGGCGGAGCAACGCGCGACCTGAGGTCGTGCACGTCGCAGTCGCTTCGGGCGGCGCGGCTCTACAGAAGGAAATGAATATGGCAATCGGAACCGTCAAGTGGTTCAACGCCGACAAGGGCTTCGGCTTCATCGCTCCCGACGACGGGAGCGCGGACGTGTTCGCGCACTTCAGCGCGATCGCATCGGGCGGCTTCCGGTCGCTCGATGAGAACCAGAAGGTCGAGTTCGACACGGCCCGCGGCGCCAAGGGACTGCAGGCCGAGAACATCCGCATCCTCGCGTAGCTCACCGGCGAGCGGCGCGCTCACGAGGCCAAGGGCCCGTGGCAGGCGAGGGGCAGGTCCGCACGGGCCTGCCCCTCGCGGCGTGTGCGCTCGGCGGCGTCGCGCTCACGGGCGGATGATCTCGAACCACAACGGGAAGTCGTCGAGCAGGCCGAAGATCCGCGCCACCGCGTCGGCGTCGCCGTCGATCGAGACGTCGGATGCGGCAACGAGCTCATCGAGCGCCCGGCCCCCGAACAGCGCCTCGGCGAGCGCGGCCTTCGTCGACCTGGCTGTGGCATCCGGTTCGGGATGCCGCGCCCCGGCGGTGTACACGAGCACACCGTTGCGGATCTCCAGCAGGTAGTCGAGCGGCCCGTCCGCGGCGTCCTCGACGGTCCAGGCCACCGTGGCAGCGAGGTCCCCGGCCCGCTCGGCGTTCAGCTTGATGCCCGCGAAGTCGAGGATCATCTCGGTGGTCATCGCGGCGAACACGTCGGGCGTGGCCAGCTGGATGCTGCCCAGATCGCGGACGCCGTGCCGGAGCTCGACCGCGGCCATGAGGTACTCGTTGCGCCACGTGGCGTTCTCCGCCTGGTAGCCGAGCTGCTCGAGCGCGTCGGCCTGCAGCTCGGCAGCGGCCGTGTTGCCGGGGTCGGCGAACACCACGTGCGTGAGCACCTCGGCGACCCACCGGTAGTCGCCGGCGTCGAAGGCGGCCTGCGCCTTCTCGATGACCGCTTCCGCGCCGCCCATGTACTCGACGTACCGCCGGCCGGACTCGGTGGGCGGCAGGGCGTGCAGGTGCGCGGGGTGCGAGTCGTACCATCCGAGGTACCGCTGGTAGACCGCCTTCGCGTTGTGGTTCAGCGAGCCGTAGTAGCCGTGGCTGTACCACTGCCGGTCGAGGCCCGCCGGCAGGCGCAGCTGCTCGGCGATCTCGGTCATCGTGCCGCCGAGGTTCGCGAGGCGGAGCGTCTCGTCGTGGATGAACTTGTACAGGTCGCGCTGGTCGCGGATGTACTCGCGCACGTCCTCAGTGCCCCAGCGCGGCCAGCCGTGCTGCGCCACGATCACGTCGGTCTGGTCGCCGAACAACCGGATGGTCTCGTTCAGCGTCTTCCACCACGTCGCGGCGTCGCGCACCTGGGCCCCGCGCAGCGTGTAGAGGTTGTGCATCAGGTGGTTCACGTCCTCCGCCGCGCAGAGCAGGCGCCGCTGCGGGAAGTGGACCAGGAACTCGGCGGGCGCTTCGGTGCCCGGCGCCATCTGGAACACCATCTCGACGCCGTCGATCGTGCGAGTCTCACCCGTCCGCGTGATGAGGTCGGTCGGCGGCACGAGGGTCGAGCCGCCGCCGTTCGCCAGCGCGTTCGCGAGACCCGCGTCGATATGGCCCTGCGGTCCGGGCTGCAGCATCGGCCCGTACATGTAGAGGGCGCGTCGGGTCATGGCGGTGCCGGCGTACACGTTCTCGGCCGCCGCTTCGAAGAGCATGCCCTCCGGCGCGATGACCGGGATATCGCCGGCTCCCTCCACGACCGCCCGCGATCCGCCGTAGTGGTCGGGGTGGCTGTGGGTGTAGATGACCGCGCACACGGCCCGGTCGCCTCGGTGGCGCCGGTAGAGCTCGAGCGCGGCGGCCGCCGTCTCCACGAAGGAGAGCGGATCGATCACGATCACGCCCGTTTCGCCCTCGATGAACGTGATGTTCGCAAGGTCGAGACCGCGAACCTGGTACACGCCGTCCATGACCTCGAAGAGGCCGTGGTGATCGTTCACCTGGGCGTGGCGCCAGAGGCTCGGGTGCACCGTGTCAGGCGCCTCCTCCGACTCCCCGACAAACGCGTGCGACGAGATGTCGACCACCGGCCTGCCATCGGCTGCGCGGATCACCGGGTCGTCGAGCGTGCCGATGAAGCCCCTCGCCGCATCTTCGTAGTCACGGCGATCGGAGAGCGGCAGTCCCTCCCGCGCCGCCCGGTTCGCCGCCCTCGTGTGCTCGGTCGCCGGCTTCGGTCCCGACGCTTCCCCCACTGCCATTCCCGTCCCCTGTTCCGGCCGTGCGGGATGCCGGCCCCCCAGCGCTCACGATAGCGAGGCGGTCGCCGCACCGCACGTGCCGGGACGGCGCCGGCCGATCGAGCTCGGGGGACGTACGGCATTCCCTTCCGTTCGACGCGTCGATAGATTCGATCGCGGGAGGGGGCCATGCAGAAGCCGCTGGCAGGGCTGAGTCGCCGGAACCTGGTCCGCGAGCTCACCGCCGGCGTCACGCTGCTCGCCATCGCCATCCCCCTGAACATCGGCTACGCGCAGATCGCGGGCCTTCCGCCGACGGCCGGCCTCTACGCGCTCATCCTTCCGACGGTGGTGTACGCGCTCGTCGTCTCGAGCCGGCAGGTGGTGGCGTCACCGGATGCCGCCGCCGCCGCGCTCGTGGCCTCGTCGATCGGCGGGCTCGCGGTCGCCGGCAGTGCGGACTACGCGTCGCTGGCGATGGCGCAGGCGATCCTGTGCGGCGTCATGTTCCTCGCGCTCGCCGCGTTCCGGCTCGGCTTCCTCGCGAACTTCCTCTCCAAGCCGATCCTCGTGGGCTTCGTCGGGGGCCTCGCCCTCGACATCCTGGTGAGCCAGGTGGCGAAGATGCTCGGGATCTCGATCGACTCCGGCGGCGAGTTCGTCGACAAGGTCGTCGGCCTGGTGACCGGGCTGGGCAGCGCCAGCCTGATCTCGCTCGCGATCTCCGCCGTCTCGGTGGCGATCCTCCTCGTCGGCCGCCGCGTCCTCTCCGCAGTACCGTGGGCACTCGTGGTCCTCGTGCTCGCCACGGTGATCGTCGCGATCGCCGACCTGGGCGACGCCGGCGTCGCCGTGCTGGGCGAGGTTCCCGCCGGCCCGCCGGTCCTCACGTGGCCCGTCATCGACTGGTCGATGTGGCTCGTGCTCGTCCCGTCGGCCATGGCGCTCACGCTCGTGGCGACCGGTGAGGGCCTGCTCGTCTCGCGCGCGTACGGCGAGAAGCGCGGCTATCCGACGAACCCGAACCGGGACCTGCTCGCCTTCGGCCTCGGGAACCTCGCGGCCGGCGCGAGCGCGAGCTTCGCGGTCGGCTCGTCGACGTCGCGTACCGCCGCGATGGATCAGGCGGGCTCGCGCACGCAACTGCCCTCGCTCGTCCTCGCCGCCGGGACGCTCCTGCTGCTCCTGTTCGGCACGGCCCTGCTGGCCGACATCCCGTCGCCCGCGATCGGCGCGATCGTCGCCGTCGCGATCCTCCCGTTGCTCGGCATCCGGGAGTTCATCGCATTGTGGCGGGTCGATCGCTTCGAGTTCCTCGTCGGCGCGACCTGCTTCCTGGTGACGCTCTTCGTCGGCGCGATCCCGGGCATCCTCGTGTCGTTCGTGCTCGCCCTCGTCAATCTCGCGAAGCGCGCCGCGAACCCGGCGATCGACGTGCTCGAATCGACGGGCGAACCGACCGAGTCGCTGCTCGAGGAGGCGCCGTCGGGCGCCGTCACCGCGCCCGGCGTGGTCGTGATCCGCCTGGCCGCCCCGCTCTTCTTCGCGAACAGCTCGGTGTTCGCCGACGCGGTCAAGCGCGCGGTGCGCAACGCGGATGCCGCGGGCCACGGCCCCGTGCGACACGTCGTGGTCGACATGGAAGCGGTCACCGACATCGACGTCACGGGCGCCGAGTCCTTCGAGGCCGTCCTCGCGTGGCTCACGCGGGAGCGCATCGACCTCGGCTTCAGTCGGGTGCGGCCGGGTGCCCGTGCGCGGCTCGTCGGGCTCGGACTGCTCGGTGACCGAGCGGTCTATGAGACGAATCGGGCGGCGATCGCCGCACTGGCCGGGCCTTCCGCCGACTGATCGCGAGATTCGTTCAGGTGCCGCGGTGGTTCCTGACCCGTCGAGAGTGACGAAGGGCCCTGTGGCAGTCGGCGGCGACGGGTGGAATATCTGGGAGCACGATTCTGCATCGCTCTTGGGGGTTCGAGTGGTCGAGCACGTGGTGTCCGAATACATGGTCGACCGGCCGCACTTGACCCGACGGCTCGGGGAAGCCCTCTCGTGTCCGCTCACACTCCTCGTCGCCCAGGCGGGCGCCGGGAAGACCGTCCTCCTCACCCAGTGGGTCGCGCAACATCCGTCGCTGTCGATGGCGTGGATCGATGTGGAATCCGCCGATAACGACCCGGTGCGGTTTGCCCGGCGCCTCCTTGCCGCGCTCGCGGAGGGGAAGCCGGAGGTGAGCCGTCTGGGGGCGCTCTCCGCGCTGGGAGGTACCGGACTCGGCGACCCTCTGCTGAAGGCACTGCATGAGGGGCTGCAGTCGGACTCCGATTTGGTGCTCGTGTTCGACGACTTCCACCATCTGTCGAATCGGACGTTGCTCATGGATGTGGGACGGCTCGTCGCGATGCTGCCTCCGAACGTGCATGTCATCATGTCGACGCGAGTCGATCCGCCCATCCCGTGGAGCCGGCTCCGCCTCACGAACCGGTTGATCGAGATCCGGCAGGCCGATCTCGCGATGACCCATGATGAGTCGGCAGAGATGCTGGGTCGGGTCGTCGGGCGTGATCTGTCGCCCGCCGCCACGGATCTGCTGATCGCCCGCACAGAGGGATGGGCGGCAGGCCTGCAGCTCGCCGGGATCGCAGTGAAGCTCCATACGGCTTCGGACGCGTTCATCGCCGAGTTCAGCGGAAACGATCGGCTGATCGCGGAGTACCTCACCGAAGAGGTGCTGGGGGCGATCAGTGCCGAACGTCGACGACTGCTCCTCCAGTTGGCGCCGTTGGACACGATGACCGCCGAGCTCGTCAACCACGTGCTGGAGCGCTCCGACGCCCGCCTCGTGTTCCGGCGTCTCGAGGACGAATCGATGTTCTTCGTCGGCCTGGACACCTCACGGACCGCCTTCCGATTCCACCAGCTGTTCCGCGATCTCCTGCGCTACCACCTCAGGTCGGAGGACCCGGACGAGGAGCGGCGACTGCTCGCCCGGGCCGCGGACTTCCACCTGAAGCGCAGCGAATGGGGGCCGGCGATCGAGTACCTGCTTCGCGCCGAGGACTGGGACCGCGCACTCGATGCAGTCCTGGCGTGCGGCAGCGACGTGTTCGAGCGCGGGGAGGCGGGCACCGTCATCCGATGGATCACCACCGTCCCGGAGGCGGCCAGGGAGGAACGACTCGATACCTGGCTTCAGCTCGCGATGCTCGTCGGCATGCAGGGTGAAGTCGCCCGAACGGCCGCCATGTTGCGGCGGGTCGCGAACGACTCGCGGGCGACGGTCGGTCAGCGCATCATTGCCGAGGCGTGGACGTCGGCCACCGCGCAATGGAGCGCTCGGCCCGAGGAGTGCATCCGCGCCGCCGAACGGGCGATCGCACTGCTCGATGAGCATCCCGACGCCGAGCCGCCCGATCTCATGCACCTGACCTCCCGGATGCTGCTGCGCACCCTGGCCCTCGGGTCGGGTGGACGGGCCAGGTTCCTCGACGGCGACCTGGCCGGGGCCGAGGAGTGGCTCACCGCGGCCCTGACGACGGACGGGATCTCCTATCCACCGTTCCGCGTCGGGGTGTTGGGCTCCCTCGCGTTGCTCGACGGGTGGTGCGGTCGGACCCTCGAGGCAGAACTCCTCGCCGCAGAGGCGGTGGAGACCGCTGGGATGAGCGGCCTCCTCTCCCACCCGGTCATCGCGGACGCCCTCCTGGCCCAAGCGCTGGTCGCGCGCGAACGCGCGCATGAGGACGACGCGGCGACGCTCCTCGAGGACGCGCGCGTCCGGGCAGAGGCCAACCACCGCACGCAGCTGCTGTGGATCGCGACGTTCGAGCGCGCGGCGAGGTGCGCCGCCGAGGGCCGCTTCGACGATGCCCTCGAACTCGTGGACGTCGCTCGCCACGACGCCCCGTCGGCTCCCGCGCCGGTGATCCTCGATCGACTCATCGGGCTGCGCATGAGCGTGCTCCGGCGGATGGGGCGGCCCGCCGAGGCGCTCCACCTCGTCGGTGCCGACCAGCGGTGCACTCCCACCGTTCGATTCGAGATGCATGCCGCGTCGCTCGCGCTGGGCGACACCGCCGCAGCGGCGACACTGCTCCGACAGGGCAGCGACCGCGTATCCGCGGGCCGACCACGGGACGAGGTCGGGGACCTGCTCCTGCAGGCGTGGGCGGCCGAGCTCACCGGTTCCCATGAGACGGCGCTCGGGCTCATGGGCGCGGCGCTCGATGTGGCGGAGCCCGAAGGCCTCGTGGCGATGTTCGTCGAGCCGGATGTCGCCGTCGTCCGCCTCGTCGAGGAGCTCGCCGGAGCGCGCGGCGGCCTGAGCGACGCCATCCTCACGCGGTGGGGACGCATCGCAGGCCCGCACGCCAACGCGGCACTGGCAGAACCGCTGACCGAGCGGGAACTGGAGATCCTCACCCACCTGCCCGACCATTCGACGAGCGCGGAGCTGGCGACGCTGTGCTTCGTGTCGGTCAACACGGTGAAGACGCACACCGCCCACATCTACCGGAAGCTCGGCGTGTCCGGCCGCAGCGCCGCGGTGGCGAAGGCCCGCGAACTCGGGTTGATCGCCGTCAGTCGCCCTGATCGTTGACGTGGACCACCGACTCGATCTCGACGTTGAGCCCGCGAAGCAGATCGAGCATCCCGACGAGACGGGCCTGGTCCGGAATCCAGCCCCGGAGGAGCGTGCCGTGAGCGCTGCTCGAGACGACCTCGAATCCGGTGAGCTCATCGGTGATCATCGAGCCGAGCTCACCCCGGACCACGATGTCGAACATCTCGCGGCCCATCGCTCCTCCAAGGTCCACGGCTCGGACGGTCGCGCGCACTGCGCTCGATCCGAGCGGAGCTGATCGCCCTAGATGCGTCGCCGACGGCCGGGGGTGACGGCTGCGCCGACCACCGCCGCCCTCGCGACCGGGGCGGGACCGGGTCGGACGGCGGCACCGACCACGGCCGCCTTCGCGACCGGGGCGCGAACGACGCCGACCCGTCCTACGCGTGCTGGCCTGAGCGGCATGTCATTCTCCAGTCTTCTCGAAGGCGGTTTCCGAAGCGGCCTCCAGGTCGGCCTCGAGGGAGGCGGCGATCGCCTGGATCGGGATCCGGCCGCTCGCGATCAACTGTGCGCCGGCACGGCGTGCCGCAGCGGCGAAGGGCGCAGCCCACACGTTCTCGTAGACCAGCACCCCCGCGACGCTCCCCGGATCCATCGCGTTCGCCAGGTTCTCGACGTCTTCGGCGGCGAGCAACTCCGCGAGCTCCGCCTCGAGTTCGACCAGCTCCCCGAGGTCGCCGGCATCCGACAACTCCATGGCATCGACGGTGCCCTCGTCGTCCTTGGTCAGGATGATGGCATCGACGACCCGGATCGTGCCGGCTTCCACGAGCTTGACCAGCTCTTCGGCGATCTCCCCGGTGAAGTTCTGCTGACCGGCGGGGAATTCGATGATGAGGAAGTCGACCGGACCGAGCGTGTCCAGGGAACGCTCGGCTTCGTCCTGCTCATGCTCGGTCATGACGGTTCCGTCCTCTCCTGTCTTCGACTGTCCTCCGTCGCACGGCCCCAGCGTCCTCGCAACGGCCGGTCGACACATCACCCGAAGAGGATGATTCGGGCTCGGCGGGCCTTCGCTAGCGTGTGCCCAGGCCGACGCACGACCGGGCGGTCGCGACCGACTCCATCACTCCGAGGGGGAAACGATGAGCGAGAAGACGATGGACGTGCTGGTGGCGGGGTACCCCGACGGCGAGGCGGCGCAGCGCGAGTTCGACGGCCTCGTCGAACTCGTGAAGCAGAAGACCGTCAGGATCGAGGGCGCCATCCTCGTGACGCGGGATGGTGACGGCGAGATCACGGTCGCCGACACCGGCGACCACCTCGGCCGCAAGGGCGCCGGCTGGGGTGCCGGCGTCGGGCTCGTCGTCGGGCTCTTCGCACCGGCCCTGCTGCCGTCGATCGCGGTCGGCGCGGGCGGCGGCGCCCTCGCAGGGGAGTTCACCGAGCACCGGCTGAAGACGGGCATCGTGGGACACATCGGCGAGAACCTCAAGCCGGGCACCGCGGGCATCATCGCGGTGTTCGACGAGGAGTACCGACTCAGGATCGAACAGGCGCTGCCCGGGTCGCCGGCGAAGTCGATCGCCCAGTCCGACGAGCACAGCCTCAAGAACCTCCGCGAAGCGCTGGCCGAGGCGGCGGGCAAGTTCTCGCCCGACCGCACCGTACTGCCGATCCCGGATCCCGCGTTCGGCGGCACCATCGGCCGGACCCTCGACCAGTCGGT
The DNA here is from genome assembly GCF_016907355.1 of Agromyces aurantiacus. NCBI lineage: Bacteria > Bacillati > Actinomycetota > Actinomycetes > Micrococcales > Microbacteriaceae > Agromyces > Agromyces aurantiacus. The sequence continues at coordinate 248,488 of NZ_JAFBBW010000001.1, forward strand.
GGCCGACTGGACCATCGTCGCGACGCCGAAGCCGCCCGAGGGAGCGCCGAATGTCTTGATCGTGCTCATCGACGACGCCGGATTCGGCAACCCGAGCACCTTCGGCGGACTCATCGACACCCCGAACATGACCCGGGTGCAGCAGATGGGACTGACCTACAACCGCTTCCACGTCACCGCCGTGTGCTCGCCGACGCGTGCTGCTCTGCTGACCGGCAGGAACCAGCACCGGGTCGGCTTCGGGTCGATCGCGGAGTACCCCGGACCGTTCCCGGGCTACACGGCCGCGGTGCCCAAGAGCTGCGCGCCCATCGCCCGCGTCCTGAAGGACAACGGATACGTCACCGGCGGATTCGGCAAGTGGCACCTCACGCCCGACAACGTGCAGGGCGCCGCCGGCCCGTTCGATCGGTGGCCGATCGGCTGGGGCTTCGACCACTGGTGGGGGTTCCTGAGCGGCGCCGCCGGCCAGTACGACCCGATCATCACGCAGGACAACTCGACGCTCGGGGTTCCGGTCGGCGAGGACGGGAAGCAGTACTACTTCCCGGACGACATCACCGACAAGGCGGTCGAGTGGCTCCACGCCGTGCGCGCCCAGGACGCCTCGAAGCCGTGGTTCATGTACTACTCGACCGGATGCTCCCATGCACCGCACCACGTCGCCTCGGAGTGGGCCGACAAGTACAAGGGCCGCTTCGACGCCGGCTGGGACGAGTACCGCAAGACGGTGTTCGAGCGGCAGAAGGCGCTCGGCATCGTGCCGCCGGACACCGAGCTCACCGAGCGGCCGGACCTGTTCCCCGCGTGGGATTCGCTCTCGGATGCCGAGAAGAAGCTCTACGTGCGCCAGATGGAGGTCTTCGCGGGCTACTCCGAGAACGCCGACTGGAACGTCGGCCGGCTCCTCGACTCGATCGAGGAGATGGGCGACCTCGACAACACGCTCATCTTCTACATCTGGGGCGACAACGGCGCGAGCATGGAGGGCACCATCACCGGCTCGTTCAACGAGCTCACCTTCCTCAACGGCATCCCGCTGACGCCGGAGCAGCAGCTCGAGCTCATCGAGGAGCACGGCGGCATCGAGGAGCTCGGCGGCATCGACACCGCACCGCATTACGCGGCCGCGTGGGCGTGGGCCGGCAACACGCCGTTTCAGTGGGGCAAGCAGACCGGAAGCCACCTGGGCGGCACGCGCGATCCGATGGTCGTCGCCTGGCCCGACCGGATCCCCGGCGGCGGCGAACTGCGTTCGCAGTTCACGCACTGCATCGACATCGGGCCGACGATCCTCGAGGCCGTCGGCGTCCCCGAGGCGAAGTCGGTCGACGGCATCGAGCAGGAGCCCATGGACGGCACGAGCTTCCTGCACACGTTCGAGGCCGCGGATGCCGAGGAGCGCCACACCGTCCAGTACTTCGAGTCGTTCGGCAACCGGGCGATCTACAAGGACGGCTGGTGGGCCTGCGCCCGGCTCGACCGGATCCCATGGGACTTCTCGCCCGCGACGATCGCGAAGCTCGCGCCGGGCGTGTACGACCCCGAGCAGGACCGGTGGGAGCTCTACCACCTGGCCGACGACTTCAGCCAGGCGCGCGACCTCGCCGCAGAACAGCCGGAGAAGCTCGCCGAGCTGAAGGAGCTGTTCTGGCAGGAGGCCGAACGCCACCGGGTCCTGCCGCTGCTGGGCGGCATGTCCGTCTTCTTCGGCATCCTCCCGCCGCTGCCGACGGCGACGCGCTTCACGTTCCACGGCGACGTCCAGAACATCCAGCGCGGCATGATCCCGCGCATCTACGGCCGTTCGTACGCCATCGAGGGCGACCTCGTCGTGCCCGAGGGCGGAGCGGAAGGCGTGATCGTCGCGAACGCCGACGAGATCGGCGGCTTCGCCCTGTGGGTGGACGGCGACGGACGCCTGCACCACACCTACTCGATGCTCGGCGTCGAGCAGTACCGGCAGGTGTCCACCGAGCCGCTCCCGTCGGGGCGGGTGTCCGTGCGGATGCAGTTCGACGCCGACGAGCTCAAGCCGGGTGCCGGCGGGACGGCGTCGCTGTGGGCGAACGGCGCGAAGATCGGCGAGGGTCGCATCGACCGCACCGTGCCGATCGCGTTCAGCTCCTACTCCGGGATGGACATCGGGCGCGACAACGGCCTCGTCGTCGACGCCGCGTACAAGGAGCGGGCGCCGTACGCCTTCACCGGCACCGTGAATACCGTCGTGTTCGACCTGAAGCCCGCGCCGCATTCGGTCGAGCAGGAGCTCCACCACTCGTCCGGCCGCATGCAGATCGGTACGGGGGCCGCCGGCTGAGACCGGCGGGTACGGCGCCGGGGCTGACGATCACCGTCACCGATGACTCTGGCGCCGTGCTCGGGGGGCGGCGACGGCTGGGCCCACCTCGGTGTGCCCGCTGCCGTACCGCCGACCGATCGGGCCGGCGGTGACGCCATGGATGATCACGCTCACCAGCACGGTGAAGGCGACCGCCGCGATGGCCGGGCCGGCCGCCGACGACGGACCGAGCTCCTCGATCGCCAGCAACGCGAACACGACCGACGCCAGACCCCGCGGACCGAACCAACCGATGAACAGGACCGTCGCCCGGTCCTGTCCTGTGCCGAGCATGCCGATCGCGACGGGCAGGAGCCGGATCACGGTCAGGCTCAACGCGGCGTAGACGAGTGTCCACACGGAGAAGTACTCGATCACGACGGGCAGGAGCGCCGCACCGAAGAGGAACCACACCGCGAGCGAGAGCACCTCGCCCAGCAGCTCCGGGAACTCGCTGACCTCGGCCGGGTCGACCACCTCCCGTGGAAGTGCCGCTCCGAAGACCATCCCCGCGATGAACGCCGCGATGAACCCGTTGCCACCCACCGTCCCGGCGACCGCGAAGCTGCCGACCGCAGCGGCCAATGTCGCGAGGCGTCGAGCTCCTGGGAGCACCCAGCTCCGCCGTGACGCGAAGGCGATCAGCTTGGCGGCGACGAACCCGATGACGAGTCCGACCAGGACGCCGATGGCCAACTCGAGCACAGGCTGGATCGCGGTGGCGCTCGCCTCTTCGCCTTCGAGCTCGCCCGCGGCGACGGCGAGGGTGAAGACGACGATCGGGGTGACGATGCCGTCGTTGAGTCCGCTCTCGACGTTCAGGGCGCGCCGCACTCGCGTCGGTATCCGCTCGTCGTTGATCACCTGGGCGCTGAGCGCCGCATCGGTGGGTGCCAGGGCCGCGCCGACGAAGCCCGCGAGTGCCCAGCTGAAGTCCCGGAAGAGCCATGCCGCCACGAGCGAGCCGAGGACGATCGTGAGCGGGAGGCCGATTCCCAGCAGCCGTGCGGGCACCCCGATGTCGTGTCGGAGCGTCGAGAGGTTCACTCTCGCGGCATCAGAGAACAGCAGCAACGCGAGCGTCAACTCGGCGAGGAGGTGGATCGACGGGGCTTCGACGTCGACGGTCAGCGGACCCCAATCCTGATTCGCGAGCACGAAGCCGAACACGGTGAACACCATCGGGCCGGTGACGTTCCATCGCGCGAGCCGATCCGACACCACGGCCCATCCCAGGATGACGAGCATCAGCACCGCGAACGTGGCTTCCGGCATCCTTCAGTCCTCCTTCTTGGCGCCGCCGACCCTGCGTGCCGCCCGTGCGGCTCTCGCTGCGGCATCCGACTCGGCCATGATCTCCTTCGTCTCGGTCACATCGCCCAGCATCGGCTGGATCCACGTCATCGACGGGTTCGTGTCCACCAGCAGCAGGCGGACGAGCAACGTCAGCGGGATGGCCAGGATCGCCCCGATCGGGCCGACCACGACGGCCCAGAACAGCACCGAGAAGAAGGTGATCGCCTGGCTGAGGCTGACGGCCTTCCCGATCATGCGCGGCTGGATGACCGATTGGATGACGCCGTTGACCAGGGCGTAGACCACGATGACGGCGATCGCGGTCGGCCAGCCGCCCTCGAGCGCTCCGAAGACGACGGGCGGGATGAGCGCGATGAAGTAGCCGATGTTCGGGATGAACGAGCACACGAAGGCGAGCAGGCCCCAGATGAACGCGCCGGGAACGCCGAGGACGAGCAGCACGACCGAGTCGATGATGCCCTGCGCGAGTCCGAGCATGGTCGTGACCACCATGTAGCGGCGCACGTTGTCGCCGTAGCCGACGAACGCGGGCACGAGGAGCGGCCGCACCGGCACGAGTTGCCGGCGCAGGTATGGAAGATATGCCGCGTCCATCGCCATGAGCAGCAGCATCGTGAAGATGATGACGAGCAGCGAGATCCAGCCCGTGAGGCCACCGACGATCCCGCCGAGGAAGTCGAGCAACGCCGATGGGTCGAAGTCCGTGGCCATCGCGTGGATCTCTTCGGAACCGATGCCGATGCTCGTCAGCCACGCCGCGAAGTCCTGACCGGCCGCCTCGATGTCGTCGCTGTAGTCGCTCAGAAGGACGCCGAACTGGCTGATCGCCACGAGCAGGGCGTAGCCGAACCCGACCAGCAGCAGGATCACCACGGTGATGACCGCCCCGGTGGCCAGGCCGCGTGGCACTCCGCGCTTCTCGAGCGCGAGGCGAAGCGGGTGCGCGCAGATCGTGAGCACGAACGCGAAGAAGACGGGAGCGAAGACCCCGGCGATCGCGGCCAGCCCGAAGAAGGCGAGGACGCCGCCGCCGATGCCCATGAGGATGTACGCGTTGCGATGGGGATTCGGCAGCGTCGCCGGTGCCCGTTCGGAGTCCGGCTCGGCCGCCGCGGTCCCAGTCGTCGCTCGCTTCCGTGTCCGCCACATGACGACTCCGATCCGCGTCCCGTCCCGACCACGCGCTCGCCCTCACCGTACTGAGTGGACGCCTCGGCGGTCATCATCCTTTTCGGATGACGAGGGACCGGGCCCGGCGGGCTGCGGCCTACGCCGAGGCGACGGGCTTCCGGTAGCTCCGAGCGAGCAGAAACACGCTGATCGCGAACGCCCACGCGGGGAAGATCAGCGAGGCCCAGAGGCTCCGGCTCACCACGACGAGGAGCACCGCGGCGACCGCGTAGGTGAAGAGCGAGACCCACCTCGGCAGCGCCCCGGTTCGCAACCACAGGGTGCCCAGCGACAGCATGAAGATGCCGGCCATGCGGAGCGCATAGACGTTGCTGATCTGCAGGATGACCGCCTGGCTGATGGCTACGACCGACGGGTCCGGCTCGAGGCCGGTGTCGACCGTCGACAGGAGGCCGCCGGCGATCGCCGTGGCGACGAAGACCATGGCGACGAAGAGGATGCCGCTGCCGAGGAACACCGACGAGAAGAGCTTGTCCTCGCGCTCGCCGAACGTGTCCCGGAGCACGCCGAGGTACCAGAGGAACGCGACTCCGGCGAACGGCATGAGCCCGACCGCGAAGGCGAGCCGCGCGCCGGCGTCGCCCGACCAGTCCGGAACGGTCTCCGGCGACTCGGGGACCGCGGACCGCAACAGCACGAGCGTCGTCGCGAAGAGGAGCGCGAAGAGCACACCCGCGAGCGACGCCGCTCGAGGCGAGGCGACGCGGCGAGGAGCGCGCTGCGATGGGACATCGGTCACAGCCGCATCCTAATTCCGGAGCGATCTCATCGCCCCGGAACTCGTGGGACGCGAGCAGGTCGTCGATCGCAGATCCATGGCTGAGTCGCGCCGATCGAGGGGGTGAGCGTCGGTCTCACCAGGTGGCGACGTACTCCGACACGGTCAGCAGCGCGCTGCGCACGGCATGGCGTTCGGGTAGGAGGAGCACCACGCGAGGGCGTGGTCGGGCGCCGGATGACCGAGAAGGCGGGTCAGCCGGCGAAGAGCGCGTGCGGGATCAGTCCGTCGGGGACGCCCGCTCGAAACCGCTGCGGAGTCGGTCGAGGGCCAGGTCGAGAAACTCGTCGACCGTGCGCGCGCCGGCCACCTCGACGCCCTCGCCGTCGCCATCGATGGCCACGGCCGCACTGCCGTCGGTCAACGTCATGAACATCCCGAACGCGGCGCCGAGCAGAATCTCGACGCGCGCGGCCAGCGGCTTCATCGAGCGGGGCCAGCAGGTCGCGCGCCGCCGACTGCAGCCGACGGTAGGCCTCGAAGATCCACGGCTCGAGCGCGGGATGGTCCTTGGCGAGGGCGGTGAGGTCGCGCAGACGCCGCAGGCTCTCGGGCGTCATCAGCTCTCGGATCAGGCGCTCCACGACGTCGACGAGCGGCAGCTCGGCGCCGACTGAGGAGACGAGCGCGACCGCGGACTGCGCTCCGGTGCACGCGACCGAGGCGATCGCCTCTTTCACGATCCCGACGAGGTGCTGGCGGCGTCAGCCGAGTGTGGTGAGCACGGGCTGACGCACGTCGAGGGTGCGGGTCCAGGCGCTGCGGGCGGCGATCGCGCCGAGCAATCCGATGCCCGCGAGGATCAGGGCGGTGGCCGGAAGGCCGAGCACCGCGCCGAGGATGCCGGCCGTCGGATAGGTCAGGATGAAGCACGCGTGCGAGAGGGAGAACTGCGCGGCGAACACCGCAGGCCGGCTCGTCCCATCCGAGGCGCGACGCAGCAGCCGGGCCGACGGGGTCAGGATCAGCGAGGTCGCCCCGCCGAGCAGCAGCCACAGCATCAGCAACAACGCCCACGTCCCCGGCCCGGCGGGAAGGGCGAGCACCAGCGACACCGCGGCGAGGCCGATCGGGAGCGCGGTCGCACCCGCGAGCATGAACGGGCGGTCGGGCCACCGGTCCAGCAGCCTCGGCAGGGCCAGGGCGACGGCCATGGACCCCGCGCCGTACCCGGCGAGCAGCACCGCGACATCCGACTGTGATCGATCCAGGCCGCCCTGCACGAGCACGACCGTGTTCACGATGACCATCGCGGTGGAGGTGGCGACGACGAGGTTCATCGCGAGCAGGCTGCGCAGCTCAGGGGTGCGCAGGAAGTCGCGGGCGCCGCGCGTGAGTCGTTCGAAGAACGGTGCCGGCTCGACGGCGGCCATCCGCGGGAACCCGGTCGCGAGCACCAGCATCGCGGAGCCGGCGAAGCCGATGAAGGTGCCCACGAACAGGTGGTGGGAACCGATCACGGTCAGCAGGGTCGCGGCGAGCACCGGGCTCACCAGCGACTCGAGGTCGTACGCGAGCCGCGACAGCGACAACGCGCGGGTGTACTGCCGCTCATCGGGCAGGACTTCGGGGATCACGGCCTGGAACGCCGGGGTGAACGTCGCCGACGCGGCCTGCAGCACGAAGATCAGCACGTAGATCTGCCACACCTCCGTCACGAACGGCAGGCTGATCGCCACCCCCGCCCGCACGGCATCCGACGAGACCAGCAGCAGCTTGCGCGGCACGTGACTCGTGACGGCGGAGATCAGCGACGCGACGCCGACGTAGGCGAGCATCTTGATCGTGAGCGCCGTGCCGAGCACCACGCCCGCATCGCCGCCGGCGATATCGAACGCCAGCAGTCCCAGCGCAACGGTCAGGAGGCCCGTGCCGAGCAATGCGACGACCTGGGCGGTGAACAGCTTCGCGTACGAGCGATCGCGGAGGACCTCACGCACCGGCAGCACTCCGCACCGCGGCCGACGCCGCGTGCTCGGCACGGTGGTGGGCGGGGTCGGGCTCCAGAGCGTGCTGCGCCTGGAAGACCGCATCCGCCACCAACTGGCGCGCGTGCTCGTTCGCCAGGCGGTAGAACACCCGGGTGCCCTCGTGCCGGGTCGCGACGATCCGGGCCAGGCGGAGCTTCGCGAGGTGCTGCGACACCGCGGCCGGCGACTTCCCGACCATCTCGGCGAGGTGGTTCACGGACAGCTCGTGCTCCCGCAGCGCGAGGATGATCCGCACCCGCGTGGCATCCGCCAGCATCGAGAACACCTCGACTGCCAGCTCGACGTAGGGGCTCTCGGGCGTCAGCCCGGACCCCGTATCTGCATTCATACGCAGATTATTGCATACCAGGCGGTCTCGCTCGGCTTGCTCGTGAACGCTCATCGCCTCCCCGCCCCCTGACACGGCCCGGACTCGACGCCTTAAGCTGACCGGATGCCGCTCGCCCTCCGTCCCTACGAGCCATCCGACGCCGAGGCCACGCTCGCCCTATTCCGGCGCGCGGTGCACACCACCGCTTCCGCCGATTACACGCCGGTGCAGCTGAACGCCTGGGCGCCTGCGGATGCCGACCCTGCGGCATGGGCCAGCCGCCGAGCCGCCCGCCGCACGGTCGTCGCCGAACTCGAGGGGCGCGTGGTGGGATTCACCGACGTCGACGCCGACGGCTACATCGACATGATGTACGTCGACCCGAGCGCAGGTGGGCGAGGCGTCGGCAGCGCGCTGCTCGCATGGGCCCTGGAGGAGGCCGCCAAGGAGGGCGCGGTTGCGGCGAGCACCCACGCGAGCATCACGGCGCGCCCGTTCTTCGAGGCGCACGGGTTCACGGTCGACGAGGTGCGGCACCCGGTGCGGGGCGGCGTCACGTTCGTGAACTACGCGATGAGCCGGTCGATCGCGTCGCCCCGCTCGCACCCGATGACGTGATCGTTCACCACCCCGATCGACTGCATGAACGCGTAGACGCTCGTGGGTCCGACGAACCGGAAGCCGAGGCTCTTGAGCTCCGCGGCGAGCCGGCTCGAGTGTTCGTCCATGCTGCGAACCTCGCGCTCCGGGCGTCGTGGCGGCCCCGCGAATCGCAGCGCCAGCTGCTCGAGGTCGAGGGACGCCGCGACGAGTGTGGAGCACGGTGAGCCAGCCGAGGCCGGCCTGGAGGATGCCCAAGCTCAACGCCTCGAACACGGCGTTCCGCCCCCTGCCCGGCGTGCCCCATTCGACATCGTGGTACGAGGTGAGCATCGGATCGGGTCGCTCGGGCAACGACCACGCGCATCGGACGGCACCGTCGGGCCCCGGCCTGACGGCGAGCTCCGACCAGTCGGACATTCTGCGCCCCCTCAGCCGACGAGGCTCACGGTTCGAGGGTGGAGAGCGGCCGGCTGTCGTCGACGAGGTACGTCGAGAGCATCCGGCCCACTTCAGGCCCGAGGTCCGTCGCGTTGTGCGCGACGCCGGGCGGGATGAGGAACCCGTCGCCCGTGTTCAGCGTGAGCGTCGGCGCATCCCGGATCTCCATCCGCACCGTCCCGCCGATGATGTAGCCGATCTCCTCGCCCGGGTGATGGTGCCACCCGGAGGAGACCCCGACGGGGATCTCGGTGAGCACCTGCACGATCTCGCGGCCGGCGATCGATGAGGCGGCCCGCTGGATCTCGGTGCGCCGGAGGTTGGCGGTGAGTTCGTCGCGCTCGGCGTCATTCATGGTGGTGTCCTTTCCGTGGACGGTTCTCGTGCGCTCGATCCGACGCGTCGGCGCCGGCCATGAGGTCGAGGAGTTCGGCGGCGACCTCGTCCGGCCGGTCCTCGACGAGGAAGTGACCGGCGTCGAGTCCCCGCCCCCGGATGTCGCGTGCCCACGGGCGCCAGACCTCGGGCACGTCGCCGTAGAACGAGGGGAGCGCACCGGTCGCGCTCCAGAGCAGGAGCAGAGGACATTCGATCCTCCGGCCGCGGTCCCGATCGGCCCGATCGTCCGAGCGGTCCACGCCCGCCCCAGCGCGGTAGTCCTCGCAGATCGCGTGCACCACCTCGGCGTCGTCGAAGAGGCCGCGGTAGATCGCCATCAGCTCAGCCGGATAGCGACCGGGTGCACGGCCCAGCCCCAGCGCGCGCACGTGCCCGTCGAAGAAGGCGTCGGGGTCGGCCCCGATCAGGCGCTCGGGCAGCGGTTCCGGCTGGGCGAGGAACGACCAGTGCCAGTAGCGAAGAGCCAGGTCCGCGTCGGCTCGGCCCCACACCTCGGACGTGGGCACGACATCGAACACGGCGGCGGCCGTGATGCGCTCGGGGTGATCGAGCGCCATCCGATAGGCGACCCGGCCCCCTCGATCGTGCCCGGCCACGGCGAACACGGGGAAGCCCAGCCCCAGCATGGCCTCGACGAGGTCGTCGCCGACGACCCGCTTCGAATGGGCGCGATGGTCCGGCGTCGAAATCGGACGGAACGAGCCGCCGTAGCCTGGGAGGTCCGCGACCACGACCGTGCACCGATCGGTGAGCGCATCCGCCACCCCGTGCCACGCATGGTGCGTCTGCGGGTAGCCGTGAAGCAGGAGCAGCGCGGGACCGTCGCCGCCGACGAGCGTGAAGATCGGGCCGCGCGTCGTCTCGACGACGCGTTCGACGAATCGATCGAACATGTGCCCGACCGCGACCGGGGTCAGCGGTCCGAGGTCGCCGCGGCGGCCTCCCGGATCAGGTCGGCGACCTGCTCGGCCTCCGGGATCCCGACCGTGTGCGAGCCGCCTTCGAGTTCGACCGTCTTGCGCGACCCGGCGCGGTCCGCCATGAACCGGTGGGCCTGCGCCGGGATGTTCCGATCGTCGGAGCCGAACAGGAACCAGGATGGCAGCGACTTCCACGCCGGCGGCCCGGCCGGCTCGGCGAACGCCGATTGGAGGATCGGGCGTTGCGTCACGGCCATCGCCGCGGCGACGTCGGCGGGCGAGTCCGCGGCGAACTGGGCGTGGTAGCGCCCCTGCATGATGTACAGGTCGGTGCCGCCGTCGGCGAGCGGCACCGAGGTGAGGGTGTCGCCGAGCGTGGAACCCGGGAACTTCCCCGCCAGGTCGCCCGGCGTCTCGCCCTCCTCGGGTGCGAACGCGCCGATGTACACGAGCGCCTTCACCGCCGGATTGCCCACTGCTCCGGCACTGATGACCGTGCCGCCGTACGAGTGGCCGACGAGGACGATGTCGCCGCTCACCTCCGCGAGCGCGGCTCGCAGGTACGCCGAGTCGGAACCGCCGCCGCGAAGCGGATTGGCGATCGCGATGACGGGGTACCCGTCCCGGAGCAACGACGCGATCACGCCGTTCCAGCTCGAGGACTCCGCGAACGCGCCGTGGACGAGCACGACGGTCGGCGTGCCGGGCGAGGGTTCGGTGATGCTCATGATCGCTCCCGTGAGTGATGGCCTGCGAGGAACGCACGTCGCGTGCTGCGACCGCGCGCGCTCCAACGCTCGTCGACCGACGACGTCGCGGCGAGCATGCCAGTGTGGAACCCGGCATACATGCTGCCCGGAGGGTGCACCCCGGCCAGCAGGGACCATCGCCCGGCTTCTCTCGGATCACAGCGGGAAGCGCGCCGTGAGGGTCGTGCCCTGACCGGCGGGGCTGCGCACGGTGAACGTGCCGCCGAGGACGTGCACCCGGTCCACGATGCCGATCAGGCCCGAGCCGCGCCCCGGGTCGGCGCCCCCGGCGCCGTCGTCCACGACCTCGACGAGCAGGACGCGGTCGTCGAGACGGACCGTGATCGCGACCTCTCGGGCGTCGGCGTGCTTCGCCGCATTCGCCAGGCCCTCCGAGACGACGTAGTAGGCCGCGACCTCGATCGCGGCGGGAAGCCTGGGGATCCGAGCCATCCGCACGTCGACGACCAGGCCGGAGCGGCGGGCGAGCGAGCGGATGGCCGGGTCCAGCCCCTCCTCGGTGAGGATCGCCGGATGCAGTCCCTGCGCGAGCTCCCTCAGGTCGTCGAGCGCGCTCGTGAGCTGGTCGACCACGACCGACAGCCCGCTCAGGGCGACGCGATCGGCACCCGTCAGGCGCGACTGGATCTGGCGGATGCGAACGGTGACGGCGACGAGGCGCTGCTGCACGCCGTCGTGGAGATCGCGTTCGAACCGGCGGCGGGTCTGGTCGGCGGTCCGGACGATCCGGGCCCGTGATTCGATGAGTTCGAGTCGCGACCTCATGTTGCCGATCGCGGTGGAGAGCAACTCCGCGAACTGCGCGACCTGTTCCTGCATCTCGCGAGGCGGGGCGTCTTCGGCGGCGCCGATCGCCGCGATCGCGCCCCAGCGTCGACCATCGACCGTCACCTGGCACACGAGCGCCGTCTCATCCACCGCACCCTCGGAGCCGCCGGCATCGGCACCGGCCGATGCCAGCGTCGTCGCCGACCCGTCCTCCTCGTAGCGGAGCACCACGGCGCCGTCCGCATCGAGCAGCCGCCGCACCTCCCGAGCGGCCGTCGGGAAGACGGCATCCCACTGTTCCCGAGCCACGACCGCGGCCAGTCGGTTCAGCGCCGCCTGCTCCTCGACCAGGCGTTGGAGCGCGGCCCGCGCCTCGAGGTTCGACAAGGCGATCGCGACGAGATCGGCGAACTCCGACATCCGCCGCTCCGTGCCGCTCGGGAGCGGCGGGCCGTCGACCGACCCGACGATCAGCGCGCCCCAGATCCGTCCGTCGACCCTGATCGGCGCACCCACCGCCGACGCCATTCCCACCGAACGCTGGATGGCCGCGATCTCGCCCGTCGCGGCGCCGTAGTCGTCGACGCGGGCGGGCCCGCCGGTCGAGCGGATGAGACCCGTCACGCTCGTGCCCTCGGAGCGCAGCCTCGTGCCGCTCGGGATCCCGGCCTGCAGCCTGCCCCAGCTGCCGAGGAACGTCGCCATCCCATCGGCGTCGTAGCGCACCATCTTGGCGCCCTGCACGTGGATGAGCCGGCCCAGTTCCTCGGCCACGACGGCGAAGACGTCCTCCGGCCTCGCGCCGCGCGCGACGAGTTCCGCCACCCGCAGCAGCGCGCCCTGATACGCCGCGAGCTCCTCGACCTTGGCCTGCGCCCGCGTGTTCACCACCGCGGAGGTGACGAGCTCGTCGAACACCTCGAGCCGGGTCTCCGTCCCGGCGGGCAACGGCGCGGCCGACCCCGAGTGCGCGAACACGGCGCCCCAGACCCGATCCTCGATGAGGATCGGCACGCCGACCGAGGATGTGACGGCGGTGCGATCCGCGGGCGGTCGCACCGACCGGACCGGTCGGCCGGTCCGTCGCATCCGCGCCACGAGCCGATCCTCCGCGAGTGAGCGGCCACCGGCATCCGCCGCCCCCTCGTCGGCCCGGCTCCACGCCGCGAGGACGACCGCGGGGCCCTCGCCGTCGAACTCCAGGATCTCCAGGTGCTCCGCACCCACCGCCGCGGCCACATGGCGCGCCACGGTCTCGAGGACCACCCGGGGCGACGCCCCTTGCGCGACGAGCCCGGCAGCGACGCGCAGCGCCGCCAACTCCGCGCCGACGGGGTCGGCCGGGGCCGGCGGAAGGTCGGGCTCCGGCTCGTCACTTGCCACACGTGAAGTTCACGCCCAGAATGCTCAGATGTCGAGCACGAATCCGCGCTCGTGACCGCAGGGTCGCGAGTCATCATCGTCGACGACGACGTGCTGCTCCGGGAGGGGCTCGCCGGGTTGCTCACGCAGGCGGGCTTCGAGGTCGTGGCCAGTGCCGCGGATGCCTCGGGCCTGCCCGAACTCATCGAGACGTCCGTGCCCGACGTGCTCGTCATCGACATCCGCATGCCTCCGACGCACACGACCGAGGGACTCGTGGCGGCGAAGACGATCCGATCGGCTCACCCCTCGATCGGCATCATGGTCCTCTCCTCGTACGTCGAGGTCGACCACGCCATCGACCTGCTCGGCAGCGGGCCGGGCATCGGCTACCTCCTGAAGCACCGGGTCTCGGCGGTCGAGGAGTTCACGTCGTCACTGCGCCGCGTCGCGGATGGCGGATCGGTCATCGATCCCTCCCTGGTGCGCGAACTCGTGCTCGCCCGCCGCCCGCACAACCCGATCGAGCGACTGACGCCTCGTGAGCGAGAGGTGCTCTCGCTCATGGCGGAGGGGAAGTCGAACGCGGGCATCGGCGAGACCCTGCACCTGTCGGAGGGCACGGTCGAGAAGCACGTGCACCGGATCCTCGAGAAGCTCGACCTCCCTGACGACGACCGCACCACGCACCGCCGCGTGCTGGCGGTGATCATGTTCCTCGACGCGCCCGGCTGAGCGGAACCCTCACTCCAGCGAGATGTCGACGACGAGCCGCGCCGGGTTCTCGAGTCTCGTGACGGTGAACGGCCGCTCGCGGTCGAGGCCGACGGCCCACGACGTCATCCCTTCGAAGTTCTCGATCTGCTGCAGCTCGAGGATGGTCTCGACAGTCGTCGGCGTCAGCTCCCGCGGCCCGTCGTAGCCGTCGCCCTCGGGGTTCGGCATCCAGACCTCGGCCGTGACCACGAGCGTGGCGTCGCCGGCGACCTCCACCGGCTCACCCCTGGGCTCATCGAGGATGGGGTCGGACCGGTACTCGACGCGGTATCCGGGCGCATCGCCGGTGCCCGCGAACTCGATCACCACCCGCTCGAAGCAGGGCGGATGGCTCCCCGTGCGGATCTCGAGGCCGACGAGCGTCGACAGGCCCGCGGGAAAGTCGTCTTCGACGGCATCCACACCACCCGGGTCGGTGCATTCCTCCGTTCCGGGCTCGGTCGGTGCGGCGGTCGGACTCGACGTCGCCGCGGGCGTGGACTCGGATGGCGCCGCCGAGGTGGGCGTCGGCCCCGGCTCCTCGGGCGCGCATCCTGACAGCGACATGCCGGAGGCGGCGATGAGCACGGCGGCCGCGGCGATCTTGACGGAGCGGACGGTGCCGGGTCGGATGTCCGAAGTCGATGCGGTTCGCATGATCATCCCCCTCGAGCGGGTGCCTGACGCCCGCACAGGGGTGAGGTTAGCCCTGCTCGACGCGCCTCGGCCGGGGCCAATGGCCCGCGCACCCGGCGCCGATCAGCCGGCCGATCGCGTCGCCCGGCGAGGGTCGGCGGGATACTGGTCGTGAGCACAGGGAGGTCCTCCATGCAGACTCGTCCATTCCCGCCCGCGCCGGACGCCCGCTCCCCCGCTGGCGCCGAGATCCGGTACCTCATGGAGGGCGCGACCGGCAACATGATCCACTCCACGGTTCCGCCGGGCCAAGTGAACCGGGCGACCGTCCACGCCACGGTGAGCGAGTTCTGGCACGTGCTCTCGGGCGCGGGCGAGATCTGGCGGCGCGACGGCGCAGGCGAGGAGACGACCATCCTCGAGCCGGGGGTCACCATCGACATCCCGGTCGGAACGGCGTTCCAGTACCGCTGCACCGGCGCCGACCCGCTCCGATTCCTCTGCGTCTCGATGCCGCCGTGGCCGGGCGACGCGGAAGCGACCCTCATCGACGGGCCGTGGACGCCGACCGCTCCCGAGGGCCGCGTCGCGTCCTGATGGGGTGACCTCGGATGCGCGAGCGGGTCCTCGACCTCGCGTTCCTCGTGGGCGTGCTGCTGAAGGGCGTCGACGGGCTCGTCGAGGTGGTCGGCGGCGTCGTGCTGCTGGCCGTGCCGTCCGACCGGTTGCTGGGCGCGGCGCGAGCCGTGACGGCGCACGAGCTCGCGGAGGACCCGCACGACGTGCTCGCGAACCTGCTCGTCCACGGCGTGCAGCACCTCGACCTCGGGACCTCGCGGTTCCTGGCGGCATACCTGCTGCTGCACGGGCTCGTGAAGCTCGCGATCGTGGCCGCGCTGCTGCTCGGCACGCGCCGCGTCTACCCGTGGGCGATCGCGGCGCTGCTCGGGTTCCTCGTGTTCCAGGTGACCCAACTCATCGCCGCCCCCACCGTGACGGTGCTGGTGCTGACCGTCTTCGACGTGCTCATCGTCGTCCTGACGTGGCGCGAATGGCGGCAGGGCCGCACGCTGCGCGAGACGTGGCGCAGCACCGTGGACTGGGTCGTCCGGCGACCGGCCGACACCCGCGACTGACCGCGCCGAGCGGGTCCTTACGGTCTGGTGACGTCATCGCGCCGACACCCGTCCGCCCCTCGGGCTCGGGCTACCGTGGGCAGCAGTCACGGATGGGCGACGGAGGGTCGACGATGGATCATCGAACACTGGGCGCCGTCGTGTTCGGCGCAGCGCTCATGCTCTCGGCGTGTTCCGGGTCCTCGCCGGACGTTCCGACGGCGTCCGCAGGTGCGACCAGCGAGGCCACGAGCGCACCCTCCCCCGACTCGGATGGCGCGGCATCCGACTCGGACCAGGCCGGCGCCTACCTGGACTACGCCGACGGCGCGATCGAGGCCACCCCAGGTCCGAAGGCGCTCTTCTTCCACGCCGGCTGGTGCCCGCAGTGCCGCGAACTCGACGAGGAGCTCCGCACCGACGGGCCGCCCGACGGTCTGACCGTCTTCAAGGTCGACTACGACGCGCGCACCGACCTGCGGCAGAAGTACGGCGTGACCCTCCAGACGACGGTCGTCTTCGTCGACGACCGCGGCGAGCTGCTCTCGAGCACGGTCCTATACGACGACCCGTCGGTGGCCTCGCTCCGCGCCGCGATCCCGTGACGGCCTCGCTGCTGCTCAGCTTCGGAGCCGGCATCCTGACGTTCGCGGCCCCCTGCGTGCTGCCGCTGCTCCCGGTGATCATCGGCGGCTCCATCGTTCGCGGGGGCGACGGGGGTCGAGCCCGATGGCGCCCGCTGGTGATCGCGGCGTCGCTCGCGGTGAGCGTCGTGCTGTTCACGCTGGCCCTCAAGGCCACCACCGCACTGCTCGCCGTGCCGCCGCAGGCGTGGCAGCTCGTCTCGGGCGGCATCGTCGTCCTGCTCGGCGTCGACCTGCTGTTCCCCGCGCTGTGGGATCGCCTCTCGACACGGCTCGGCCTGCAGGCGCGCAGCGGGACGCTGCTCGACCGATCGGTGCGACGGGGCGGCGTCGGGGGCGACATCCTGACCGGCGCCGCGCTCGGCCCCGTCTTCTCGAGCTGCAGCCCGACCTACGCCCTGATCGTCGCCGCCGTCCTTCCGGTCTCCTTCGCCGAGGGCCTCGGCTACGTGACCGCCTACGCGCTCGGGCTCGCCGGAATGCTGCTGCTGATCGCGCTGCTCGGGCGCGGACTCGTGCGGCGCCTGGGCTGGCTGGCCGACCCGAGCGGATGGTTCCGCCGCACGATCGGCGCGATCTTCGTGCTCGTGGGGCTGGCGGTGATCACGGGGTTCGACAAGTCGGTGCAGACCTGGATCCTCGATGCGGGTCTCTACGACCCCGTCGCGCGCCTCGAGGAACTCCTCGGAGCCTGAGCACCGGCACCCGGCACGCGCAGGTCGAAGCGGCATCCGCCGTCGACGTTCTCGACCGAGCAGGCTCCGCCGTGCAGCTCCGCCACCCGCTGCACGATCGACAGCCCCGTGCCGGTGCCCCCGCCCTGGCCCGGCGTGCGCGCCGAGGTGCCGCGCCATCCGGGCTCGAACACATGACCCAGGTCGGCCTCGGGGATCCCACCGCAGCCGTCCGAGACGGACACGACCACCGCCTCGGCGCCGTCGCGGGCGACGTCCGCGCGCACCGCACGCCCACGGGGCGTGTGGCGGATCCCGTTGAGGACGAGGTTCTCGACCGCGCGCGAGAGCTCGCGCGGGTCGGCCACCGCCGCCGCGTCTCCCACCACCGCCCCGTCGACCCGCACGCCGGCCGCCTGGGCGATCGGCGCCGCCGTCGCGAGCACGTCCGACACGATGTCGCCCACGTCGACGGGCTCGAGCTGCAGGCGCACCCCCGGCGCGTGCAGGCGCGAGTAGGCGAGCAGGTCGTCGACCATCCCACTCATCCTGGCGTTCTCGGCGAGGATGCCGCGAATGGCGTCCGCGGGCGCCGCGACGCCGTCCTCGGCGGCCTCGGCGAGCGCGCGCACCGACGCGAGCGGCGCCCGGAGGTCGTGGGAGATCCAGGCGACGACCTCGCGGCGCCGCGACTCGGCGGCCGCGTCGCGTTCGCGGGCGGCGACCGCCGCGGCCCGATCCGCACCGAGGCGCTGCGTGCGCACCGCGAGCACGAGGCCCACGACGAGCGCCGAGGGCACGGCCGCGACCAGCAGCCAGAGCACGGCCGACACCGCGCTCTTCGGCAGCACCATCGCCTGGATGCTCGCCGCCACCCCGCTGCCCAGCGCCGCGATCACGACGAGCGGCCCGAGGGCGGCGGCCAGCGCCGGACGGCGGCGTGCGACGGCCAGCACGATGAGCGCGCCGCCCAGGCCCACGGCGCCGGCCACGACGGCCGCGACGGCGATCGCCGGCAGCACCTCGAGGCTCATGTGCCGCCGTCCCACCGGTAGCCGACGCCGAACACCGTCACGAGCCGGCGGGGCCGTGCCGGGTCGGGCTCGATCTTCTCGCGAAGCCGGCGCACGTGCACGGTCACGGTCGAGAGGTCGCCGACCTCCCAGCCCCACACCTCGCGCAGCAGCGTCTCGCGGTCGTGGACGGCGCCCGGGTGCGAGAGGAACCAGCGCAGCAGCTCGAACTCGCGCACGGTCAGCTGCAGCTCGACGCCGTCCTGCCAGGCCCGATGCGCGACCGGGTCGAGCGAGAGCGCGCCGTCCTCGAGGAGCGCGGGCGGCCCACCGCCGGTGCGGCGCAGCACCGCCTGGACCCGCAGCACGAGCTCGCGCGGGCTGAACGGCTTGACGATGTAGTCGTCGGCGCCCGACTCGAGGCCGACGAGCCGGTCGTCCTCCTCGCCCCGGGCGGTCAGCATGAGGATCGGCATCGAGGGTCGCGCGGTGCGCAACCGGCGAAGGACCTCGATGCCGTCGAGCCCGGGCAGCATCAGATCGAGCACGACCGCGTCGGGGGCGGATGCCTCGGCTGCGGCCACGGCGGCGAATCCGTCCGCGGCGCGCTCCGTCTCCATCCCGGCGCGCTCGAGGTAGGCGACCACCACCTCCGCGACGGTGGCGTCGTCGTCGACCACGAGCACGCGTGCCACGAGCCCAGCGTACGGCCGCCTCGGCGGTGATCGGCGGGGTTCCGCGGGCCGGCGCCATCCGTCACCACACCGTAAGGAGGCGGTAAGGGCGCCGTCATGGAGTTCGCGCGTGCCCCGCGCTGGACTGGCGTGGCGGCCCGGAATCGAGCCGCCCGGCGCTCGCCGGCCACCGACGGCCTCGGCCGTGGAAGGGAACCTCCCATGCTCACCCGCATCTCGCGCACCGCACTCACCGCCGCCGCCGCCGCGGCGCTCGTCCTCGCGCCCGCGGCGGCGCACGCCGCCGGCTCGGGCGGCGTCACCGGCCCGGCGTTCTACGTCGACGGCGACCTCTACCGCACGGTCGCCACGCCGAACGACCTCTCGAGCACGGGCGCGCCGTCGCACGCGTTCGACGTCATCTACGCCTTCGGCGGGGAGCAGCCCAACGTCGCGACGGCGGCGCCGGGCGACACCGACTACAACGGCGGCCGCTGGATGGTGCACGCCCTCGCCTTCCCGATGGGCTACGCCGCGGCGGTCGCCGCGGGCGACACGGACGGCGACGGCGTGATCGACTCGGACGCGGAGCTCATGTCGGCGATCGCGGCCGGCGCGGCGGTCGACACGGGGGTCGTCAGGTCCTTCACCTGCCCGGTGATCCCGTTGCACGGGTGAGGTCCTCGAGCGCGCGGCCGAGCGCCCGGGTCACGGCGTCGATGGCGGGGTGGCCGCGGCTGCCCCGCCGGACCGAGATGGAGATCTCACGGTGGTCGCCGGACGGCTCGAGCCGCGCGTCGAGGGTCGGCCTGATCCCGAGCCGAGGGATGAAGCCGACGGCGAGCCCGGCTCCGATGAGCGTGGCGTGCAGCACGAGGTCCGCCGTCTCGAAGCGCACGCCCGGCTCGAAGCCGGCGCTCCGGCATCGATCGAGTGCCCACGAACGCGCTGCGGTCCCGACCGGTTCCATGACCCACGGCGCGTCCGCGAGCTCGCGGAACGACGCGGCGGCGTACGGCGCCGGCACTGCGAGGACGAGTTCGTCGGGCACGGTCGCGACGCGCTCGATGCCGGCCGCCGGCGAATGGGGGTCGTGCGGGTAGCGCTCGGTGATCGCGACGTCGAAGTCGCGGGCGAGGAGCCCGGGGATCGCGTGCTCGGCGGGGACGTGCGAGTACTGCACCTCGAGCATCGGATGCTCCTGCGCGAGACCGGGGGCCACGACCGGGATGAGCGCGTGCGCCGCGGTCTGGAAGGTCGCGACGCGGACCCGCCCGAGTGACGGCGTCGCGGCTCGCGGCGATCGCCGCCTCGGCGCGCTCGAGCTCGCGGAGGATCGTCTCGGTGTGCGCGACGAGGGCGTTCGCCGCCGCCGTGAGGCGGACGCCGCGGCCGACCGGCTCGAGCAGCGGCACGCCGACTTCGCGGGTGAGGATCGACAGTTGGTGCGACACGGTCGAGGGGTCGTAGCCGAGCGCCGCGGCGACCGCCGCCAGGGTGCCGCGATGATGCAGCTCGCGGAGCAGCCTGAGCCGCGCCAGATCGTACACGGCGTGCTCCTCTCGTGAGATCGACGCATGAGTACTGCTGAGAATGATGCTATGGATGCCGCAACCGGCCGTCCATACGGTCGAAGGCGATGGAACTGCTCACCGCACTCGCGCCCTTCGCCCTCATGCTGGGCGTGCTCACGATCACGCCAGGAGCGGACACGGCGTTGCTCATCCGGTCGGCGACCGTCTCGCCGCGCCGCGCGTGGGGCGTCGTCGTGGGGGTCCAGTTCGGCGTCCTCGCGTGGGGACTGCTCGCATCGATCGGCGTCGCCGCCCTGTTCGACGCCGTGCCGACGATCGGATTCGCGGTGCGGGCCGCCGGTGCCGCCTACCTGCTGTGGATCGGCTCGCGACTGCTCGTCTCGGCGGCGCGGCGCCCCGCGGCCCGGATCGAGGACGGGCCGCTCGCGGCATCCGGATCGTTCCTGACCGGACTGCGGCAGGGCGGACTCACCAACCTGCTCAACCCGAAGGTCGGTGCGTTCTACGTCGCGGTCGTCTCGCAGGTCGGGTCCCTCGGCGGTGGCGCGCACTTCGCGACGGGCATGGCACTGGCCGGCATCCACGTGGCCTTCGGCGCGTCCTGGCTGGGCGCGCTGGCCCTGCTCGCGCAGTCGATGGGCTCCTGGCTGCGCCGCCCCGCGGTGGCCAGCCCGATCGACGGGCTCGCCGGCGTGGTCATCACCGGATTCGGGATCGCGCTCGGGATCGCCGCGGTCGTCTCGCTGACCGGGTGACACGGGACGGCGGTGGCACACTGGAGGACGGAGCGACCGCCGATCCCCCGACACCCCGGCGCCGTCGCGTTGGAGTGCCAGCCATGATCACCGATGCCGCCCGCGAATTCCTCGCCGAGCGCCACCTCGCGACGCTCTCGACCCTCGGCCGGGACGGGCGCATCCACTCGGTCCCGGTCGGCATCACCTACCTCGACGGCGTCGTCCGGGTGATCGGCAGTCGCGGCTCGCAGAAGTTCGTGAACGCCGAGCGGAGCGGTCGCGCGAGCGTGAACACCGTCGACGGCGCGAGGTGGATCAGCTTCGAGGGCCCGGTGCGCGTGCTCGCCGACGCCGACGCCGTCGCCCTCGCCGTCGAGCTGTACGCCAGGCGCTACCGGCAGCCGCGGCCCAACCCCCAGCGGGTCGTGCTCGAGCTGACGGTCGAGCGCGTGCTCGGATCGGCCGGGATGCGCCCCGAGTCCGGCTGACTCGCTCGCGAGACATCCGCCCGACCCCTTGAATCACGTCGTCGGCAGGCGCACAGTGGAAGGGAGCGAGGGAGGCCCGAATGCGCGCCACGATGCTTCACCCGGATGTCATGCCGATCCTCTCCCCGGGCCGGCACCGCTCGCCCCGGCGCGGGGCCTGCTTCATGGAGTTCGCCTCCTACCTCGCCGGCGAGCGATGGAGCGACCATCCGGCGTGCACCCACGCCACGCTCGCCCACCTCGCGCGCATGGTGAACGACCGCACGAGCGACGCCGGCCGCGCGCGGCTCGCGCCGCTGATCCCGGCGGTCATCGGCCTGACCAGCGAGGACCCGATGCTCGACGTGCTGCTCGCCGCACGGGCTGCGAGCGCGGCCGTGCCGATCGCCGCCGAGGAGCGCCAGCGCTCGCAGGCCGTCGGGCTGCGGATCGCGCTCTCGGTGCTCGCGCACCGCGACGACGACCTCGCGACCGAGACGCGCGAACGCGGCGCGGGCGCCCTGCGCGCCGCTCCCGCCGCCGACGCGTGGGCCGCGCGGTTCATCGCGAAGGTCGGCACGGGCAGCCCCGTCCTCTCCGGCATGTCGGCGCGTCAGTGCCGCGACATCGTGACCGGTGCGGTCGACGGCATCGCCCGAGCCTGCATCGACGACGCCGACGACCGCCTCGTGGCCCTGCTGTCCGCCGCCGTGTCCGACACGGCGCGCTTCGTGGGCGCCTCGCGACAGCCCGCGGCCGGTCCGGCCGCTGTCGCGATGGCCGCTGCGCCCGCCCGGTCTCGCTGAGGCGGCGATCGGTGCCGACACGCGGACATGCGAGGGCCTCCGCCGATCGGCGGAGGCCCTCGCATTCGTGTCAGTGCACCCGACCCGGGCGACGACGTCGGTCGTCGGCTACGCGATCGCCTGCCCCGGCGTGGAGGGCTGCCACTGGGGCTCGCCCGCCGGCCCGTCCTCGGCGGGCGCCGGCGCGGCTTCGGCGGTCGCCTCGGGCGAGGCCTGCGGCAGGCTGCCGAGACGGTCGACCTGCTCGGTGAGCGCCTCGAGCACCGAGCGCAGCTGGATCTGCGCGACCTGCGCGTAGGTGCGGACGTACTCGATCTCGGGAACCGCCGGCCCCTGCTGCGTAGCCGGAAGGGTCGCGGTCGCCTGGCTCGCGCTGCTCTCGGCCCGCTCGAGGATCTCGCGGTACTGGTTGCGGGCGGTGAGCACGAGGTCGCGCGCGTACTGCTCGGCGTCGGCGATCGCCTTGTCGGCGATGAGCTGGGCCTGGGTGAGCAGGCCGACCGCGCCGGAGGTGATCTCGTCCTCGGAGCCGGAGCCGGGGCCGGCGCCGCCGCGCAGGTTCGCGTTCTCGGCGCGCAGCGTCGCGAGCTCCTGACGCGCGTCACTCGCTGCGGTGCGCACCTCGGCGATCGCCTGCGCGAGGCTCGCCATGAAGTTGTCGACCTCGAGGCGGTCGTACGCGCCGCCCCGGATCTTCATGGTGAACTCGACCGAACGGGTGTCGGGCAGGCGGCTGACGGCGAGGGCCAGGGCGTTCTCGGGCGTGGTGCCCGGCGGCGCGGCGATGGTCTCGGGGTCGATCTCGTTCTGCGTCATGCGTAGGCCCCCTGTTCGCTCTGCGGCAGCTCGGTCGGCTGCGGGTCGTGGGTGTGGTGATGCAGGGCATGACTGTCTTCGTCGAGGGTCGCGAACTGCTCGAAGCGGACGTCGTCGTGCGCAACCCCCGCGGCGCGGAGGCGGCGGACGGTGTGGCGGACCATCTCGGCGGAGCCGCACACGAGCGCGAGGCGCCCGTGCCACGGGCCGGCGTCGGCCGCGGCGTCGCCGACGTAGCCCTTGGCGCCCGGGTAGGTCGGGTCGTCCGAGATCACGGGGGTGTACGTGAACCAGGGTCGTCCCGAGAGGTCCTGCAGCAGGCGGTGCTCGTACAGGCTCGACGGCACTCGCGCGCCGTGGAACAGGTCGACCCGGGGCGCGCGGCCGGTGGACCGCCACACCTGGTCGAGTCGCTCGAGGTGCGCCCGCAGCGGGGCCAGGCCGGTGCCGCCGGCGACCATGACGAGGTCGCGTTCGCGCTCGCGCTCGTCGAGGGTCAGCTCCTGGCCGACGGCTGCGCCGATCCGCACCCGCTCGCCGGGCCGCAGGTCGCGCACGATCGTGCTGCTGACCTGGCCGCCCGGCACCAGCTGGACGTGGAACTCGAGGGAACCATCGGGGCGCGGTGCGTTCGCCGGGCTGAGGTAGCGCCACAGGCGCGGCCGGGCGGGCACCTCGACCGCCACCGACTGGCCCGGCTCGAACGGCAGGTGCGGCTCGGGCCGGACCTGCACGACCACGATGTCGAGGCCGCGACGGTCGACGTCGACGACCTGACCGCTCCACGACGCGGGACTGGTCTGCTCGGACTCCGCGGCGGCCTGCACCATGACGCCGGCGATCACGCCGTACGCGGCCGCCCAGTCCCCCGCGAGCTCCTCGGTCCAGAGGTCTCCGAGGAAGTGCTCGAGGGTTGCGAGCAGCGACGCGCCGACCGCGTCGTAGTGCTCGGCGATGACCTCGAACCGCCGGTGGTCGCGGCCGAGCTGCTGGATGAACGCGGTCACCTCATCGAGCTGGTCGACGTTCGAGACGATGCGCCCGAGCGCGCCGACCAGGCGATCGCGCTGGGTCGCCATCGAGACCGGGAACATGCTGCGCAGCCCGGGGTGCGAGAGGAAGAGGTGCGAGTAGAAGTACAGCGGCACCTCGTCGCCGAGGGTCTCGGCGAGCGCCCACGTCTTCTTCAGTGCGGCGGTGTCCACCGCGTCACCCGGCCGCGGAGCGCGCCTCGACCACGATGTCGGGCTCGGTGCCGGCGATCGTGCCGACGACCCGGTCGATGATGGGGCGCTCGACGCCGGCTTCGCTGAGTGCGGTCACGAGGTGGCCGGCGACGGCGCCGAAGTCCTCGCGCGAGATGTTCATGCCCTCGTGGGCGGCGCGCAGGTCGCGCCCGGAGTACTCGACCGGTCCGCCCATGACCTGCGACACGAGCGCGACCTGGTGGCGCTTGAGTCGGACCATCTCGATCCCCTCGAAGTAGCCGCTCAGCTGCTCGTCGCCGAGCACGAGCTGGTAGAACCGGTCCACCACCTGGGCGATCGCCGGGCCACCGCCGACCGCCGCGTAGTCGCTCTGGGCCTGGGGGTCGTTCTGCTCGTCCGGGGTGGAGGTCATCGGTTCATCCGATCTCTGGTAGGGCGGGGGACCTACCTTTCTTAGCAGAGACGCCCAGCGGGGCGGAATCGGATCAGGACAACTCCCATGGAGCTTCGAGGTCGCGAAGGGCTTGGAGCGCGCCGGCCCGGTAGCTCTCCCAGTTGCGATCGCCGCCACCCGGTGGCCTGCGTCGCTCCCACTCCTCGGCGAGCGCCGCGGCCGCGGCGAGGATGGCGTCGGCGGTCGCGTCACGGTCGGTGCGACGCAGCAAGTCACCGAGTGCCGCCGCCCGGCCCTCCTGGAACTTCGCGGTCGGGTGCGACCGCCCGTCCTTCGCGATCGTGCAGGACGTCGCGTCGCCCAGCGCGTCGGCCCAGGCCTGCGCCGACGAGGTGCGCCGCCGGCGCACCTCGTCGCGATCGAGCGCCGGCCGCGGCATCCGGCTCAGCGCCCGAAGAGGCGCGCGAGGAAGCCGGTCGACGGCTCGTCCTCGTGCCCGGCGCAGCGCTGCGCGCGCGGGACGCCGCGCATGACCTGGTCGACGTGCTGGCCGCAGCCGGCCCAGGTGGTCTTTCCGCACTTCCGGCAGGTGACGGCTCGGCACATGTGGGTTCTCCTCGTTCGGGTTGGTCGGGGTGGTTCAGGCGTTGCCGGACGGCGTCACTCGTGGTCGCCGTCGCACCACTGCTCGGCGGGGACGTGGTCCTTGACGCCGGCGACGTGCTGGCCGCAACCAGACCAGGTCGTCTTGCCGCAGGTGCACGGAACGGGGCTGCACATAGGTGTTCTCCTTCGTGGATGGGGTGTGGTGGGATCAGGCGGCGAGCGCCTCGGCCTCGACGGCCGTGCGCGAGGCCATGCCGGCCTTCCAGGTGAGGTACCCGCCGTCGAGGTTGACGGCGTCGCGGCCGAGCTGCGCGAGCAGGCGCACCGCGGTGTGCCCGCGCTGGCCGACCTTGCAGTGCACGATCAGGCGCCCGGCGGGCAGCTCGTCGGCGCGGGTGCGCAGCTCGTCGAGCGGGATCCGGAGCGAGCCGGGGATCGCGCCATCCGCCACCTCGGCCGCCGTGCGGACGTCGACGACGGTCGCGCCCGCATCGACCGCGGCGTCGAGCTCGTGCCACTGGATCGACGGCGTGAGGCCCTCGAGTGCGTTGAGCGCGACGTAGCCGAGCATGTTCACCGGGTCCTTCGCCGACGAGTACTGCGGCGCGTAGGCCAGCTCGAGGTCGGCGAGCTCGGAGGCGGTGATGCCGCCGGCCATCGCGGTCGCGATCACGTCGATGCGCTTGTCCACGCCCTCGCCGCCGACGCCCTGGGCGCCGAGGATCGCGTCGGTGCCGGCGTCGACGAGCAGCTTCAGCGCCATCGTCTCGGCCCCTGGGTAGTACCCGGTGTGCGAGGCGGGGTGGGTGTGGATGACGCGGATGTCGCGGCCCTGCGAGCGCAGCAGCTTCTCGTTCCATCCGGTCGCGGCGATGGTCAGGCCCATGAGGCCGACGACGGCGGTGCCGAGCGCGTCGCGCACGCGGATGTCGCGCCCGGTGATCGCGTCGGCCGCGAGCCGGCCGTGGCGGTTCGCGAGGCCCGCGAGGGCGACGAGCCGGGGCTCGCCGGTGATCGCGTCGACCTTCTCGACGGCGTCGCCGATGGCCCAGATGTGCGGGTCGCTCGTGCGCAGCGCGTCATCCACCCGGATGCCGCCGCGCGGGCCGAGCTCGAGGCCGGCGGCCGTGGCCAGGCTCGTGTCGGGCCGCACGCCGATGGAGCCGAGCACGAACTCGGCGGCGACGGTCGTGCCGTCGCTGAGCGTGGCGGTGTCGGGGCCGAGCGCGGTGACCTGGGTGCCCAGGCGCACGTCGACGCCGGCCTCGCGGAGACGCTCCGCGACGGGCGCGGCCATCTCCGGGTCGAGCGGCGGCAGCACCTGCTCGCCGAGCTCGACGAGGGTCACGTCGAGGCCCCGGTGGGCCAGGTTCTCGACCATCTCGAGGCCGATGAAGCCGGCGCCGATGACGAGCGCGCTGCGGGGAGAGACCTCGAGGGCGGCCATCGCGGCGTCGACGTCGTCGATGTCGCGCAGCGTCAGCATCCGCTCGCCGCCCTCGATGGGCGGGCGCACGGGCGTGGCCCCCGGCGAGAGCACGAGCGCGTCGTACTCGAGCGTGCGCTCCTCGCCGGTGGCGAGGTCGCGGGCGAGGACGGTCTTCGCATCGCGGTCGATCGCGACGGCCTCGGTGCGCACGCGCACGTCGAGCCCGAAGCGGCTGCCGAGCGAGGCGGGCGACTGCAGGAGCAGGCTCGAGCGCTCCTCGATGACGCCGCCGAGGTAGTAGGGGAGGCCGCAGTTCGCGAACGAGACGTGGCCGCCGCGCTCGAGCACGGTGATCTGCGCGTGCTCGTCGAGCCGTCGCAGTCGCGTCGCGGCGGACATGCCGCCGGCGACGCCGCCGATGATGAGGTACCGCTGGGAAGTCATGAGACCATGGTACGGATACCCCGGGGGTATTGTCAAAATACCGTCCGGGTATCTCTCAGGTGGCCTCGACGACCGCCATCATGCCCTGGTCCTCGTGGTCGAGGATGTGGCAGTGGAAGACCGTGCGGCCCGCGATGCCCTCGAACGCGATGCGCACGACGGTCGTGCTCCTGGCACGCACGTGGACGACATCGCGATGGTCCACCACGTCGGCCGCCTCCCCGTCGACCTCCACGAGTTGCATCGGCCACACGTGCAGGTGGAACGGATGGTCCATGGGGCTCGTGTTCACGATCGTCCACTCCTCGATCGCACCGTGTCGCACAGCGAGGTCGACCCGACCCTCGTCGAACTCACGACCGTCGATCGTGAACGCCGGTCCGCCGCCCATGCCGCCGCCCATGCCCATGGCGAGCGTCACGATGCGCCGGACGTCGACCGGGCCGCCCCGGAGGTCGCGAGGTTCGGGCGGCGCGGACGTCGTGGCCGGCGGCGTCGGCTGCGCCGTCGCCTCCGGCTCCCCGCGCACCACGACCGAGACGAGGTCGGCACCGGTCGTCGCGCTCGGCGGCGAGCCCGCCATGCCCATCGCGCCGCGGTCGAACGGCATGGTCCGCAGCACCGACTCGCCCTCGACCGCCGTCACGATCAGCTCGGCGCGATTGCCCGGCGCCAGCACGACCTCCTCGACCTCGCGCGGCTCGGCGTATCGCCCCGCATCGATGCCGAGCAGCGACATCCGCTGGCCGTCGAGCTGGAGGCGGAGGTGACGCGAACTGCAGGCGTTCACCAGGCGCCAGTGCTCGCGGTCGCCGGGCGCCGCCTCGATGCTCGCCCCGAGCTGGCCGTTCACGAGCACCAGCTCGCCCTCTCGGCCGAGCATGCGCTCCGCCTGCGTCGCGACGTGGAGGTTCCCCGCGGCGTCGAACCCCGTGTCCGAGACGATCAGCAGGCGCTCGCGGGTGGCGGCGACCGGCTCGGGCTCCTCGACCACGATCGCCCCGAAGAGCCCGCCGAACAGCTGCTCGGCCGTGGTGCCGTGGTGGTGCGGGTGGTACCAGAACACGCCGGGCGGATGGTCCGGGCCGAGCCGGTAGTCGTAGTCGAACGCCTCGCCGGGGTCGAGCATCACGAACACGTTGTCGCTGTTCCCCTCGGGCGAGACGACGAGGCCGTGCGTGTGCAGGTTCGTCGGCGCGTCGAGTCCGTTGCGCAGCCGGAGCGTGATGCGGTCACCTGCCCGCACCCGGAGGGTCGGCCCGGGGATGCGGTCGCGGTACGAGAGCGCGCGCACGATGCGCCCCGCCACCTCGGTCTCGACGAGCGCCGCGGTGAGCTCGACGTCGAGCCGGCCGTCGACGCTCCGGAGCACCTCGGGCTCGCGCAGCGTGCCGCCGCCCGATGCGCTCGACCCCGGCGACGACGGGCTCCCCGGGGTCGCGACCGGCGACGGCGGCGCCCCCTCGCGGAGTCCGGCCCACAGCCAGACGCCGCCCGCGGCCGCGGCGACGCCGGCACCGCCGAGGATCAGTACCTCGCGCCGGGTCCAGCGCGATCCGCCATCCGCCATGCCCGCACGCTACCCGTCGCACCCGGCCGGGCTGAGGACCTCCGACCCCCGCCGCGGCGAGCGCGCGGACCTCAGCGGCGGCGGCCCTTCCGTCGCGTCGTCCACGCCAGGTACGCGCCGAGCGAGCCGAGCACGCCGAGGCCCGTGCCCAGCATCGTGCCCTCCCACGAGCGCCACCGACGCTCGCTCGACACGAGCCCGCCGATGCCGCTGATGAGGGCCGCGGTGATCATCCCGGCCACGAGCCGGTTGCCGATCCGCTCCGCGCGGCCCATGAGCGGTTCGAGCTCGGCCGCGCGCAGGTGCACCTGCACACCGCCGCTCTCGGCGTGGTCGAGCAGGCGGCGCAGCGCGCCCGGCATGTCGAGCGCGAGCTCGCCGAGATCGGCGGTCGCGCGCGCGATCCGACGGGCGAGCGCCGCGGCGCTCAGCCGCTCGCGCGCGAGGCGCTGCGCGTACGGCTCGAGCGACTCCCCCAGCCGGAATTCGGGGTCGAGCTTCAGTGCCAGGCTCTCGATGAGCAGCAGGGCCTTGAACAGCAGGGCCATCTCGCGCGGCAGCCGCAGTCGATGGATGCGGAGGATCGCGAACAGCTCGGCGATCATGCGGGCGAACGGGGTCTCGCGCAGCGAGTGGAGCCGGTAGCGCGAGAGGAACACGGCCAGGTCGTCGCGCAGCGCCTCCCGGTCCACGCCGCCGGAGCCCGGCGACATGGCGACGAGCGACGCCCCGAGCAGGTCGGCGTCGCTGCGCACGAGCGAGACGAACAGCCCGCTCAGGTACCCGCGCAGCTCCTCGCCGATCACGCCCACCATGCCGAAGTCGATGAGCGCGATCGTGCCGTCGGCGTGGATGAAGAGGTTCCCGGGGTGCAGGTCGGCGTGGAAGAAGCGGTCCTCGAAGGTCATCTTGAGCACGATGTCCGCGCCCTTGCGCGCGATGCGCTTGCGGTCGACGCCCGCGGCGTCGAGCGCCGCCGAGTCCCCCACGTTCATGCCCGACATCCGCTCGAGGGTGAGCACACGCGAGGTCGTGTACTCCCAGAACACCCGCGGGATGACGAGGTCGGGATCGTCGTCGAAGTCCGCCGCGAACCGTTCGGCGTTGCGCCCCTCCTGGAGGTAGTCGAGCTCGGCGCGCAGGGTCTGCGCGAACTCCTCCGCGATCCCGGGCGCGTCGTAGTCGCGAGCGATGCTCCACGTGCGGCTGGCGCGCACGGCGAGGTTGCGCAGGATCTCCAGGTCCTCCTGCACCTGCGCCACGGCGCCCGGTCGGCGCACCTTGACGACCACGGGCGTGCCGTCGTGCAGGGTCGCCGTGTGCGCCTGGCCGATCGAGGCGGATGCCAGCGGCGCGTCCTCGAACGTCGCGAAGAGCTCCTCGGGCTCGGCTCCGAGCTCACGGCGGATGACGGCGCGGATCTGCTCGGTCGGCACCGGCGGCGCGGCATCCTGCAGCTTCGCGAGCTCGTCGGCGAAGGCCGGGGGCACGAGGTCGGGCCGCGTGGAGAGCAGCTGCCCGAACTTGATGAATGTCGGGCCGAGTTCCTCCAGTGCACGGCGCACGTGCTCGGGCGACGCCTCGGCCTCGCCCGCCGGCTCCGAACCGTTCCGCCGGAACGGGTTGATCCGGCCTCCCGCGACGAGACCGGCGAGGAAGCCGAAGCTGTGGCGCCTGAGCACGGTCGCGATCTCGCGGTACCGCGCGGTGTGCCGCGTCTCCGCCGCGCCGACGCTCATGCCGCCGCACCTGCCGTCATGGCTCACCCCCCGTGGTCCGAGGCTACGCCACGCGGCTCCGGAGACGGAAAGGGACCCCCGCCGTGATCGGCGAGGGCCCCGAGTGGGTCCGGCGGTCAGTCGCCGGCCACGTCCTTCCCGGCCTTCTCGTCGGCGACGCCGCCGGCGTCATCGGCCTGGTCGCCCGCGCCCTCGGGAGCCCCGGCGCCATCGCCGGCCTCACCGGCGGTGCCGACGCCCGCGCCGGCCTTCTCGCCGGCGATCTCGAGGCCCGCATCGGCGTGCTCGTCGGCGTGCTCCTCGGCCACCTCGATGCCGTTGCCGGCGTTCTCCTCGGCGTTCTCGAGACCCGACTGACGCTGCTCATCGCCCTTCTCGCGGGCGTCCTCCGCCGTCTGCTGGCCGAACTCGCTGTTCTCGACGCCCGTCTCGCTGACGTGCTCGCCACCGGGGTGCGAGCCGGTGACCTGCTCGAAGACCTGCTGGGCGCCCTGGGGAAGCATGCCCACGGCGCCGGCCGCGCCGGCTCCGCTCACGCCGACGGCCGCCGCGGCCGCCGCACCGATGGCGATCTTCGACGCGAGGCCGAGGCCCGCGAACCACTCGAATGCCACTCTTCTTCTCCTTGCCGACGGCGCCAGGGGGGTGGACACCGTCATGTCCGGGTTCTCTCGGGGAACGAGAACGACCGTCGACACGCGGTCGAGGTCGAGGCGGGACGCCACCGCGGCACTCGGCCGCGGTGGCGTCCCGAATGAGGAGCCACGGAACTCGGCGACGGCCGCCGCAAGGGGGGAGAGCTCGTCGCGGGCGTGGGGGGTACGCCCGCGAAGCACGGCCGCGGCCTCGTCGTCCGTGATCCGGTGGTTCCTCATCTCACTCCCTGCCATCGCCGCCGCCCCGCAGAGGGGTACGGCCTCGCGAGAATCTCCTGCGCAAGGTCTCGAGCGCCCGGCGCTGCAGCGCCTTCACGGCACCCGGGCGCTTGCCGAGCACCTCGGCGACCTGCTCGATCGTGAGGTCGGCGAGGATCCTCAGCACCATGACGTCGCGCTGGTCGGGCGACAGGCCCTCGAGCAGCGCGCGCGTCGAGTCCTCGCCGAGTCGATCGAGGGCCTCCTGCTCAGCGCTCGGCGAGCGGCGGCCGTCGAGTTCCTGCTGCCACTCCTCGTGCTCGCCGCGCCGCGAACGGCGCCGCAGCTCATCGGTCAGGCGGCGGTACGCGATCGTGAACACGAACGCGCGGAACTCGGGCTCGCCCCCGGAGAACGCGCCCAGTCGGTCGAAGACCGCGAGGAACACCTCGCTGGTGAGGTCGTCGGGCTCGCGCGACCCGCGCGCCCGGAGGAACGCCGCGACCGCCGGCGCGTACTCGTTCCAGAGGTTCGTCGACGCCCACCGGGCGCCCGCCTGCGCGGCGAGCAGCACGGTCTCGAACTGGTCGGGGACGATCGCCGGATGCGCGCGCGCGACCGGCTCCGCCGGGATCGAGGCTCGCGCGATGGCGCCGTCGGGATCGGTCACCCGCCCGAGTGTAGGACACCCCGAACGGGGGGCGACAGGGCGCGTCCACAGGACGGGACGGACGGCCCCCGCCGACGGCGGCGGCCGCGCCATCCGTCGTCAGAACTTCGAGCCGAGCGCCTTCGCCTTGATCGCCTCGAACTCGCCGTCGGTGATCACGCCCTGGTCGCGCAGCGCCTGCGCCTTCGCGATCTCGTCGGCCGGATTCGCGAACGAGATCTTCCGGTACTCGTCTTGGCTGTACTCCTGGTACTCGACCTGCTTGCGCGCCGACCGCTCCGCCATGCCCTTGCCGCGGGCGATGAGGTAGACGAGGCCCGTGATCCAAGGCAGGAACAGCAGCAGGACGAGCCACAGCGCCTTGAGCCATCCGTTGAGCTCATGGTCGCGGAAGATGTCGATGATGATGTAGATCAGCACGAGGATGTACGCCACGTAGGCGAACATCCAGAAGAAGAACCAGATCCAGCTCCACAGGTCCACAGCCGCCCCTCTCGCCACCGTCCTCAGGCCTGGCCACAAGATACTCCCTGGCACCGAACCGCAACGGTCTTTGGTCCCGAAGGGCGCGCTCGGCGCGTCGCTAGCCTGACCCCATCGGCCGAGGGTCGGTCGCTGGGGGGTCGATCGCCATGATGCTCGTGTTGTCGACTGGGTGCGGTGCCGCGACGCGCGCCGCCATGGGCTGCGAGGTGGTCCGGCCATGAGTGCAGCGGATGCCGCGGCCGGCACGCCGCGCGGAGCCGCGGCCTCGAGGGCCGCCGCCGTGCCGAAGAGCATGTGGATCTCGTGGATCGCCCTGGCGCTCATGACCACGAGTTCGGTCGCGAGCCTCCGGCCGGCACCGACCATGGCCGTCTACGGCCTCGCCTGCATCTTCCTGTACCTCGTGCCGGCCATCGTGTTCCTCCTGCCGACCTCGCTGGTCTCCGCCGAGCTCGCCTCGGGCTGGAAGGGCGGCGTCTACAACTGGGTCGCCACGGGCATCTCCAAGCCCATGGGGTTCCTCGCCGTCTGGTGCCAGTTCGCGATGACGATCTTCTACTACCCGAGCCTGCTGGGGTTCGTGGCGAGCACGCTCGCGTACGTCATCAACCCGAACCTCGCCTCGAGCGGCGTCTGGACGGCCCTGGTCATCATGGTCTGCTACTGGTCGGGCGTGTTCCTGACCTCGCGCGGCACCAAGGGGATCGCGGGCCTGGCCAGCGGCGGACTGATCATCGGCACGCTGATCCCGGGCGCCGTGCTCGTGATCCTCGGCGCGGTGTTCCTCGGACAGGGCAATGAGTCGGCGGCCCCGATGACGGCGGCGAACCTGCTCCCGCAATGGGCGGGATTGGCGAGCCTCGTGCTCATCGTCAACAACTTCCTGTCGTACAGCGGCATGGAGATGAACGCGGTGCACGTCGGATCGCTCCGCAACCCGGGCAAGGAGTTCCCGAAGGCGATCTTCCTCGCGATGGGCCTCGTGCTGCTGATCTTCATCCTGCCTGCGCTGGCGATCAGCTGGATCGTCCCGGCGGAGGAGCTCTCGCTCACGGCCGGCGTGATGCAGGCCTTCGACGCGGTGTTCGCGGCGTTCAACTGGCAGTGGCTGACGCCGATCTTCGGCATCATGCTCGTCACGGCGTCGCTCGGCGGCATGCTCACCTGGCTCGCCGGGCCGTCGAAGGGCCTGCTGCTGATCTCGCGCCAGGAGGGGTACCTGCCGCCGTTCCTGCAGAAGCTCAACAAGAACGGCGTGCAGCAGAACCTGCTCGTGGTGCAGGGACTGATCACGACCGTCATCGCCCTCGGCTACGCGCTCATCCCGAGCGTCTCGAGCGCGTACTGGATCTTCTCGGTGATCACGACCCAGGTGTACCTGATCATGTACCTGCTGATGTTCGTCGCCGCGGTCCGACTGCGCCGGACGCATCCCGACCACCCGCGCGGATTCCGGGCACCCCTGCTCGTGACCCTCTGCGTGGTCGGGTTCCTCGCGTCGCTCGCGGCACTGCTGGTCGGGTTCATCCCGCCGTCGCAGTTCGCCAGCGGCGACCTGTGGGTCTACCTGCTGATCGTCGGCGGCGGCGCCCTCGGCCTCGGCCTGCTCGTGCCGTTCCTCTTCTACCGGTTCCGGAAGCCGTCGTGGAAGCAGCCGGATGCCGCCGTCGAGACCGAGACGGAGGAGGTGTCGGGGTCATGAGCACCGAACTGGAGCAGCAGCCGAAGCGCGAACGCAGCGTGATCTACATCGTCACGGTCGTGGTCCTCGTGGTGCTGGCCGTCATCGCCGTGGTGATGTTCCTGTCGGCCCGGCAGGAGGTGAAGGCCCAGGACAAGGCCGAGCAGTTCCTCGCCTCGCTCGAGGAGCAGGGGATCGACACGTCGCTCACCGCGGAGCAGGTCGCCCGCGTACTCGGCGACGACGGCGGCGGCGTGTGCGCGAACCCGAACGACGCGCTCAGCCGTGCCATCCTGTTCGACCGCCTCTCGAACGGGGCCGCGGGGCCCGGCCAGCGGCCGATCCTCGCCGAGGACCGGCTGCTCGAGGGCGAACTGCTCATCATCCAGACCTACTGTCCCGACGAACTCGAGGACTTCCAGAAGTTCGTCGACGAGCTGAACACGGTGAAGGAGAACGGCTCGTGAGGGGCGAGGTCCGCGAGCTCGTCCGCGGCATGATGCCCGACGCGAAGGCCGAGCTCGCGGAGCTCGTCGCAATGCGGTCGGTCGCCGACCCACGGCAGTTTCCCGCCGAGGAGTGCGAGCGGGCGGCCGAGTGGGTCCGGGATCGGTTCGCGAAGCTCGGGTTCTCGGACGCCCGGCTCGAGGAGACGCCCGACGGCAGCAAGGCCGTCATCGGGTCTCGTCCGACGTCGCGTCCCGATGCCCCGACCGTCCTGCTGTACGCCCACTACGACGTGCAGCCGCCGCTCGACGAATCCGCGTGGCGGACTCCCCCGTTCGAGCTGACGGAGGTCGACGGCCGCTGGCACGGGCGCGGCGCCGCCGACTGCAAGGGCAACATCCTCATGCACCTGCTCGCGCTCCGCGCCCTCGGGGACGACATCCCGGTCGACCTCAAGCTCGTCGTGGAGGGATCGGAGGAGCAGGGCACCGGCGGCCTCGAGCGGTACGTCGAGGCGAACCCCGAGACGCTGCGCGCCGACGCCATCCTGGTCTGCGACACCGGCAACGCCGCGGTCGGCAAGCCGGCCGCCACCGTGACGCTGCGCGGCATGGCGAACGTCGTCGTGCGGGTCGAGGCGCTGGCCTCCGAGGTGCACTCGGGCATGTTCGGCGGCCCGGCACCCGACGCGCTCGCCGCGCTCATCGCGATCCTCGCCTCGCTGCGGGACGCCGAGGGCAGCACGACGATCACCGGCCTCGATCGCTCGCGCACGTGGCGGGGCGCGCCCTACGACGCGGACCAGTTCCGCATCGACGCGGGCGTGCTCACGGGGGTTTCGCTGCTCGGCGACGGCAGCGTCGCCGACGAGCTCTGGGCGCGTCCGGCGCTGACCGTGCTCGGCATCGACGCGCCGCCGGTGCTCGGCTCGACGGCCGCCATCGTGCCGCGGGCCGCCGCGCGGCTCAACCTCCGCGTGCCGCCCGGCATGGACGCGCAGGAGGCGCACGACGCGCTCGTGGCCCACCTCCGGGCGGCCGCGCCGTGGAACGTGCACGTCGAGGTCGAGACCGAGGCCGTGGGCTCCGCGTTCGAGGCATCGACGGACGGCCCGGCCTACCGTGCGATGGCCGACGCGATGCAGCAGGCGTTCGGCGTCGGGATGACCACGCTCGGCCAGGGCGGGTCCATCCCGCTGTGCAACGTGCTCGCCGACACCTACCCCGAGGCCGAGATCATCCTCATGGGCGTCGAGGAGCCGCTCGCGCTCATCCACGCGCCCAACGAGAGCGTCGACCCCACCGAGATCGAACGACTCGCGGTGGCCGAGGCGCTGTTCCTCCACGCCTACGCCGAGGCGCGGCGGCCGGGCTGACGCCGGTCGCGGGTCGCGAGCGCGTCGAGCAGCCGGCTACCCGAGCCTGCTCAATCCGGCGAACAGCTCGTAGACCATGAAGCCCGGCCAGACGAAGCCCTGGAAGAACGCGCCCACGTACTCCCAGAAGCCGTCGGCGCGGCCCCAGAACCACACCCATGATCCGATGATGCCCAGGAAGTAGACGAACCCCCCACCGGCCCAGCCGGCGTTCGATCCCCTGTCGCTCATGTCGCACCTCCGACGCCGAGGCTACGCGGCGGGGCGGCGTGCGCCGAGGGCCGAAGGACCCGGCGACGGCCTGCGGCGACGGCCAGAGTGGAGGAAGCGGCCGTCCCATCCGACAGGCCGCGCCCGCTTCGAACGAGGAGAACCCATGCCCCGCACCTATGTCGTCACCGGAGCCGCGAGCGGCATCGGCAGGGCCGCATCCGACCTGCTCGCCGAGCGCGGCCATCGCGTGATCGGCGTCGACCTGCACGATGCCGACGTGATCGCCGACCTCACGACGGCGGACGGCCGCGCCGACCTCGTCGCGAAGGTCTCGCAGGCGAGCGGCGGCACGATCGACGCCGTGATCGCGAACGCGGGCCTCGCAACCCCGACCGCGAAGACGGTCGCCGTGAACTTCTTCGGCGCGCTCGCGACGCTCGAGGGGCTGCGCCCGCTGCTCGCCGCCTCCCCGGCGCCGCGTGCCGTGGCGACGGCATCCATGGCGTCGCTGTTCCCACCGGATGACGCACTGCTCGACGCCCTGCTCGCGGGCGACGAGCCCCGCGCGATGGCGCGCGCCGCCGAGCTCGAGACGGGCACGCCGGAGGAGGCGAACTCGATCTACGCCACCACCAAGCGCGCGCTCGCACGGTGGATCCGACGGAACGCCGCCGCGCCCGAGTGGGCCGGGGCCGGCATCCCGCTCAACGCCATCGCCCCGGGCGTCGTCGCCACGCCCATGACGCAGGACCTCATCGGCACCCAGGAGGCGCGCGACGCGCTGCTCGGCATGGTGCCCATGCCGCTCAACGGCATCTTCGAGCCGCGCGACTGCGCCTACCTGCTCGCGTGGCTCACGAGCGAGGAGAACGCCCACCTGTGCGGACAGGTCGTCTTCATCGACGGCGGGTCCGACGTGGTGATCCGGGGCGACTCCACGTTCTGACCGCCGGGGGCGCGGTGCGTTCGCGGTCGCATCAGCGGCCGCCCGCGCCACCCTCCTCCTCGTCCTCCCACTTCGTGCCCTCGAGGTCGCCGCGAAGGGTGCCCGTGACGTCGTCGACGGCCGCGCCGACGGTCGGGGCGAAGCGGTCGGGCGTGAACCGATCCGTGAGGCCGTAGTCGCGCAGCACGTCGATCACCGGATCCTTCATCTCCGCGACGATGAGCCGGATGCCGCGCTTGGCGAGCCAGTCGTCGACGTCGACGAGCTCGTCGGCCGCGGTCGTGTCGATGTCGGTGATCGGCTCGGCCGCCAGGATCACGGTGTGCACGTCGGGCCCGGCCGCCTCGACGCGCTCGCGCACGAACTCCTCGAAGATGCCGCCGTTGGCGAAGAACAGCGGCGCGTCGAACCGCAGCACCACGACGCCGGGGATCCGCTCGCCCTCGGGATTGCGCGAGAGGTCGTGATACCCCCGCAGCCCGGTCACGCGCCCCAGCTCGGCGCGGTACGGCGCCCACGAATGGATCACGAACGCGAGCAGCGACAGGCCGATCGTGACCGCGATGCCCCCGAGCACGCCGAACGCGAACACGCCGACGAAGGCGGCCACCGAGAGCAGCGCATCCACCCGATCCATGCGCACGAGCCGAAGGAACCCCCGCACGTCGATCAGCCGCGACGCGGCCATGATCACGACCGCGGCGAGCGTCGCCGAGGGCAGCACCTCGGTCAGCCACGGGGTGAGCAGCATGAACAGGATGATGAGCGCTGCTCCGACGAGGCCCGTGAGCTGCGACTTCGACCCCGCCTGCTCCGCCACGGGCGTGCGCGACGCCGACGCCGAGATCGGGAACCCGCCGAACAGGCCGCTCGCGATGTTCGACGTGCCGATCGCCGCCATCTCGCGGCTGCCGCTCACGGTCTCGCCGCGGCGCGCCGCGAGCGTGCGCGAGAGCACCGCGGAATCGGTGAACGCGACCAGCGCGATGCCGGCAGCGGGCAGCGCGAGCGCTGCGACATCCGACCACTGCAGGCCGCCGAGCGCCGGGGCGGGCAGCCCCTGCGGGAGCGCACCCACCACGGGCAGCTCATCGGAGAGGCCCAGCACGGCCGTGAGCAGCATCGCCAGCACCACCGCGGCGAGCACCCCCGGAACCCTCGACCTGACGATCGTGAGCACGACGATGATCGCGAGCGAACCGAGCCCGAACGCGAGGGCGAGCGGCTGCACGCCGCCGTCGACGATGCCCTCCCAGATCGCGCCGACCTCGGTGAACGGCGTGGCGGCGTCGGTCGAGAAGCCCAGCAGCGTGGGCACCTGCGAGATGGTCACGATCAGGGCCACCGCGTTGAGGTAGCCGATCCGGATCGGCTTCGACAGCAGGTCGGTCACGAAGCCCAGCCGCAGGATGCCGCCGAGCAGGAGGATCGCCCCGACCATGATCGCCAGCAACCCGGCCAGCGCCACCGCACGCCCTTCGTCGCCCCCGGCCAGCGGCAGGATCGACGCCGCGATGATCGGCGCGAGCGCCGAATCGGGCCCCAGCACGAGGATGCGGCTCGGCCCGAACACCGCGTACGCGATGAGCGGCACGATGGTCGCGTAGAGGCCCGTCTCGGGCGGCAGGCCCGCCACCTGCGCATAGCCCATGCCCGCGGGGATCAGCAGCGCGGTCACGACGACGCCCGCACGCAGGTCGGGCACGAGCCAGTCGCGGCGGTAGCGCCGCGCGGTGTCGACACCCGGCAGCAGTCGCGCCATCCGCTCGCCCGTCGCGCTCATCTCGGCCCCCAGGCTCCCATCATGGCGGATGCCGCGGGCCCGCGTCAGGCGGTCGGAGCGCGCTCCGCCTCGACCTTCCGCCAGATCGGCGGATGCGGCAACCGATGCTCGCGATAGAGGCGATACGCGAACGGCGCCCACACGATGAGGGCCGCGCCCGCGCCGATCAGCAGGCCCGCGACCGTGTCGGAGAGCCAGTGCGCGCCGAGGTACATGCGGCTCAGCATCATCAGGACCGTGTACACGGCGCCCGCGACCCACACCCACGTGCGCATGAAGATCAGGCCGAGCGCGGTCGCGATGACCGCGGCGTTCGAGCTGTGGCCCGACGGGAACGAACCGAAGTCGGGGTGCACGAGGATGTCCTCGGGCCGGACGCGCCCGACGAGCAGCTTCACCAGGCGGGTCAGTCCGCTGCTCGCGAGCACCGCGACGAGGAAGAACAGGGCCGCCCACGGGCGGCGCCAGACGAGGAGCGCCCCGATCACGAGGGCCGGCACCACGAGGCCCGACAGGAGGCCGCTGCCGATCCGGTCGAGCACCAGTGCCGGCGCGGTGAGCCAGGGCGCGCGGTTCGCGGCGAGCATGGTCATCAGCGCGGACTCGAAGTCGAAGGGCTCCCGCGCGCGGTCGTAGACGATCACCACGCCCACGAGTGCGACCGCGACGAGCGCGAAGACGCCCGCGGCCACCCAGGGGCGTCGGCTGATGCGCACCGGGGCGGGAGCGTGGTGCGCGCGGCCGGTCGCGGGCGGGTCGACGCCAGGGTCGGGGCCGGGGTCGGGGCCGGGGGGCGTGTCCGTTGGCGGGTGCGCGGTCGACGCGGCGCCGGGGTCGGCTCCGGGGCCGGGGGCCTGGTCGGTGCCTCGCTCCGGATCGAGGTCCTGGTCCGGGTCAGGGCCGCGGTCGGCGTCGGCTCCGGCGTCGGGGCCGGCCGACGGCCCGGCGCCCGGGCCGATGCCGGCGTCACCGCTCATCGCGGCCCCACGCCTCGGGCCGGCGATCGGACTCGGCGACCTGCTCCGGCGAGCCGACCCGGACCGTGCGCCAGGTGTCGACGATGATCACGAGGCCGAGCACCACGAGCGAGAGCGTGATCGAGCCGACCGCGTCGGTCGGCCAGTGGTAGCCGAGGTAGACGCGGCAGGCGGCGGTCATCAGCACCACGAAGGACGCGGCGACGAACGCCAGGACCGTGATCACCGGGCGGCGGTGCCGCGAGAAGACGAGGTAGGTGCCGATGAAGAGGAAGTCGGCGACGCCCATCACATGCCCCGACGGGAACGAGGACGTGGGGTCGTAGCCGATCATCATCTCCTCGGCCGGGGGCCGGTCGCGCGCGATGATCGGCGCGAGCACCTGCACGATGATGACGCCGAGGATCATGCCGCCCGCGAGCAGGATGGGCCGCCAGGCGTGCTTGGCGAGCACGCCCCAGGTCACCGTTGTGACGAGGATGATGATGGGCATCGCGATCGGGCCGAACACGATCGAGAGCACGATCATGATCGTGGTGAGCCATTCGTCGCGCCCGGATTCGAGCCAGGCCTCGACCGGCTTGTCGATGTAGGACAGGTCGTCGGCCTCGCGGATGGAGTCGAGTACGACGAAGAACCCGACCAGGCCCGCGACCATGAGCACGGCGCCCGTGATGTACAGGTTGCGCTTCGCTGCGGCGGAGAGGAAGCGCTCCTCCACCATGAACCGCTCGTGGAAGCGCTTGAGCCGACCGGGCTTCTCGTCCTTCTCGTCGGCCGTCGTGTCCGCGTCGGTGGAGTCGGTCACCGCTGCTCCTCCCGTGTGGTGCTGGCCCGCTCGGGCGGAGCGGGTTCCCACAGTATGGCGCGCGGAGGCGCCATCCGTCTGCCCATTGACGCGCGCCCTCCCCCGCCTCCTCTTCCTCCTCCCGGACGCCGAATCCCGCCTTTCTGCGGGCGCACCCGCACGAACCCGGGACTCGCGAACCCCGCACCGCGCACCCCACCCCCGAATCCCGCCTTTCCGCGGGCGCACCCGCCGGAACCCGGGACTCGCGAACCCCGCACCGCGCACCCCACCCCCGAATCCCGCCTTTCCGCGGGCGCACCCGCACGAACCCGGGACTCGCGAACCCCGCACCGCGCACCCCACCCCCGAATCCCGCCTTTCCGCGGGCGCACCCGCACGAACCCGGGACTCGCGAACCCCCCAACCGCGCACCCCACCCCCGAATCCCGCCTTTCCGCGGGCGCACCCGCACGAACCCGGCACTCGCGCGAATGCGCACGCGCACCGGCCACCGGCTCCCGCATTTCTGCGGGTGCACACTCGAAACGGCGGGACTCGGGGAGTGTCAGGACGGGTCGTTGGCCGACCTCAGGGGCGCCATCCGCCGGACTCGAGCGCCTGCGACACCACGCGGATCACGTCGTCGTCCGCCATGCCCTTGCGGATCCGCACCACGATCCATCCGGCGACGGCAAGCGCGTTCAGGCGATCGACGTCGCGATGGAACACCTCGGGGTCGAGACGGTGCTGCTCACCGTCGTACTCGACGACGACGCGGTACGCGGCGTACACGAGGTCGCCGTGCGTGATGACGCCGCCGGCGAGCGTGATCGGCGCGTTGAGCTCGGGCTCGGGCAAGGCGGCGCGGACGAGCAGCTCGCGCAGCCTCGTCTCCTGCGGCGAGGCCGAGCGCTCGCGGAGGCGGACACCCGCCTCCCGGACGTTCCTCGCCCCCCTGCGGGAGCCGAACCGCGCGATCGCGGCGGCGACCTCCTCGGGTGAGCACAGCGGCTCGGGCCAGCCGATCAGCCGCTCCCCCGCCTCCACGAGCTCATCGACCGTGAGCACGCTCCCCAGCTGGCACCACGTCTCGGCCGGACCCAGGACGCTGAGGCCGCGGTGCCGACGCACGTGCGGCCGCCGCCGGATGCGGTGGCCGACGACTCCGACGACCTCGGGCTCGCGGCCGGACGAGCTGACGTGGACGCGCCCGTCCCGCTCCAGCCGCGCGGGCAGCGGGAGGCCCCAGAGCTGCGCGGCCGTGGCGTGACTGAACCAGTGCTCGGCCGGCATCCGGGCCGCATAGGCGTTGCATCGATCGAGGACTGTCTCGGGCGCGGAGGTCGCGCGCACGCCGCGGAAGGGGCGCACGAGGTCGGCTGCCCGCAGTCGCGACAGGCTGACTCCCCGAGCGGAGGCCTCGGAGACGTGGAACGGAGCCAGACGGAAGTCCAAGGGGAGCGGACCGCGACGTGCCATGCGCCGAGCATGCTCCCGATCCCCTGCGCCTCGCGTTCGATCGCCGCGGCTGTGGATCGCCGAGCTCGTCGCCCGGATGTGCAGGACGAGTCGCCTGCCCGAATCCCGGGCTTCTGCGGGTGGACCCGCAACAACGCGGGACTCGGGAAACCACGCGGCGCGCGACCCGGACCACGCAGACCTCCACCCAATCCCGGGTCCCGGGTTTCTGCGGGTGGAGCCGCAACAAGGCGGGACTCGGGAACCACGCGGCGCGCAACCCGGACCACGCGAGCCTCCACCAACCCCGGGTCCCGGGTTCCTGCGGGTTGACCCGCATCAAGGCGGGACTCGGAAGATCGTGAGGCGCGACCCGGCCGGCCCGCGCCGCCGAGCGGGTCAGTACCGTTCGGCGACCGTCAGGCGACCGGATGCCGCGGCCTCGGCGAATGCGGCGTAGTCGCGCTCGTTCTGGTCGGCGTAGTCCACCGCGAACGCCGCGATCGCCTCGTCGAACCGGGTCGACCCGCCGAGGTACGCCGCGATCGCCACGCGATCCCCGGCACGCGCGTGCGCCCGGGCGAGCGTCTGCCCGCAGGCGATCGCATACAGCTCGGCCCCGCGCGGCATGATCACCTCGATGTCGGCGGAGCCCTTCCAGTCGTTCAGCTGCCGGAGGTAGAAGTCGCGCTCGACCCCGTCGGGCGCGAGCACGCGCTGCCAACCGAGGAAGAGATCGCTCGCCGCCTGCATGAGGCGCTGCCCGCGCACGACGCGCTCGCCGTGGTGGTCGTAGCGGCTCGGCGCGACGAAGCGCTCGAGCACCGACGCCTCGGCCTGCTTGGCCTGCAGGATGAGCGGGTCGGCGTCGTCGCGTCCGCGGAGCAGCACGATCCAGGCCCGGGTCCCGACGCTGCCGACGCCGACGACCTTGCGGGCCATGTGCACGTACTGGAACTCCTCGATCGGATGCCGCTCGAGCGGCAACGTGGTCCGGTACCCCTCGAGCATCCCCTGCATCCAGGCCTCGATGTCGGCGCGGGTGCCCTCGCCCACCTGGAGCTCCTCGACCGGCATGATGAGCGGCGGGTCGGCGGCGATGCGCATCTCGCCGTCGACGACGGTCACGAGCTTGGTGAACGCCCGCACGCTGTCGCGCTTGCGCGCCTTCGCGAGCGAGGCCTGCGTGCGTCGCACCTGCTCGTCGCCGACGCGGTTCGCCGCGCGTTCGTCGCGGATCCACCGCTCGATCTGGTCGGCGTCGAGCCGGTCGTACCAGGCCTCGAGCACGCCCGACCGCGCCGCCCGCCGCATCTGCTCGCGGTAGCCGGACACGGCGGCGCGCACGGCGCGCGCCCGCTCCTTCACGGTGAACCCGCGGTGCCGCCCCGCGATCTCGAAGCTCGCGGCGAGGCGCTTGACGTCCCATTCCCACGGCCCGGGCAGGGTCTCGTCGAAGTCGTTGATATCGAAGATGAGGCGCCGCTCGGGCGAGGCGAAGACGCCGAAGTTCGACAGGTGCGCGTCACCGCAGATCTGCGCGGTGATCCCCGAGACCGGGGTGCCCGCGAGGTCGGATGCCATGATGAGCGCCGCGCCGCGGTAGAAGTTGAACGGCGACACGAGCATGCGCGCGTACCGGATGGGCACGAGCTCGGGCACGCGCGTGAGCGCCTGCTGCTCGAGCAGTGCGACGGGGTCGGGGCGATCGGATGGCGCGCTCCACCCGGCGTGCGACGAACGCGGCACCCGTCGACGCGCGGCACGCCCGGCCTCGCGTCGTGCCGCGAAGTCGTGCCGCGGCGCCGGGTCGAACTCCGCGTACTGGATGTCAGCCATGCTGCGCCTCCTCCGGTTCTGACGCGTCGGTCCGCGGGCGGCGGCGACCGGGCGGCCGGTCGTCGGGGATGCCGCGCGAGAACAGCAGTGCGGCGAGCGCGATCGCGATCAGCCCGACGAACGCGGTGCGCAGCGCCTCGATCTGGGCGGCGCTGTACGCGCTCGCGAGCGTGTCGGCGTCGGCGGACGACAGTCCCGCCTCCTCGCCGATCTCGTCGACGCTCGACGCGGGCACGAGCTCGACTCCGCCCTGCGTCGCCTCGGTCACCGTCTGCTTGACGTCGTCGGGCAGGTCGCTCGAGGCGACCGTGCCGGCGAACGAGGTCGTGAGCGCGCCGATCAGGACGGAGCCGATCAGGGCGGTGCCGAGCGACGAGCCGAGGTTCTGGAACACGCCCTGCACGCCGCCGACCTCGCTGGACTTCTCGGGTCCGACGCTCGACATGTTGACGTTGCCGAGCTGCGAGGCGAGCAGGCCGAGCGCGGCGCCGGCGGTGAACATGCCGATGCCGAAGGCGGGGATGCGCAGTTCGACGTCGACCGACGCGAGGAGCACCACCGCCGAGACGGCGAGCACGACCTGGCCGGTCTGCACGATCCGCCGGGCCGACCAGATCGTGTTCAGCCGGGTGCCGACGAACGAGAAGAGGATGAGCGAGATCGACAGCGGGAAGATCCGCAGGCCCGTCTGGAGCGCGTCGAAGCCGAGCGTCATCTGCAGGTACACGGGCACCATGAAGAAGAGCCCGGCGGTCACGGCGTACTGGGCGCCGAGCGCGCCGAGGCCGCTGCGCAGCCGCTCGATGCGGAACAGCCGGACATCGAGGAACGGCGGCCGGTCGGTCTCGATGAGGCGCCGCTGCCGCCGCACGAACCAGGCCAGGAGGATGCATCCGCCGAGGATGAGCCAGGTCGTGAGCGAGATGCCGAGCGGGGCGATCGGCACCCCGCCGATCTCGGGCACCTGCAACGGCTGGATCCAGCCCCAGACCTTGCTCTGCAGC
The DNA here is from genome assembly GCF_016907355.1 of Agromyces aurantiacus. Classification (NCBI taxonomy): domain Bacteria; kingdom Bacillati; phylum Actinomycetota; class Actinomycetes; order Micrococcales; family Microbacteriaceae; genus Agromyces; species Agromyces aurantiacus. Next base: position 293,462 of record NZ_JAFBBW010000001.1, read on the forward strand.
ATCCCGAACACGATGGCGACGAACCCGGCGGAGGACAGCAGCACGCTGAGGAGGTCGATGGGGGTCCGGCGCGGCGGATGGCGGTCGACGATGCGGCGCGCGAACAGCACGACGACCGCCATCACGACGACCTCGCCGATGAACACGTACCGCCACGAGGCGTAGGTGGTCACGAGCCCGCCGATGAGGGGGCCAGCGGCGACCGCGGCGCCCGAGGCCGCGCCGATGAGGGCGAACGCCGTCACGCGCTGCTTCCCCTCGTAGTTGTCGGCGATGAGTGCGGCGATGGCGGGGATCACGAGCACCGCGCCCATGCCCTCGATGACCGACCAGCCCAGGAAGAGCACGACGATGTTCGGGCTGAGCGCGGTGATGAGCGATCCGACCGCATAGACGATCGAGCCGATGACGAAGGCGCGCAGCCGACCCCACACGTCGCCGAGCTTCGCGCCGACCAGCATCAGCGCGGCCATCGTGAGCGTGTAGAACGTGATCGCGGCCTGCATGGCCGCGACCGTCGTGTCGAGGTCGTCCACGACCGTGGAGATCGACACGTTCATGACCGAGCTGTCGAGCACCATCACGAACTGCGCCGCCGACAACGCGGCGGCGACGGTCCAAGGTGCTCTCGCAGCCTCCGTCGAGGGTTCGGCGGTCTCAGGCTGCGGCCCGGAACGGCTCATGATGGTATCCCTCCTTGTCGAGGATCGCGATGGTCGCCTCGGGGACCTCGACGAACACCCCCGGCAGGTCGTTGAGCGGTTCGGAGACGACCACGTGCGCGTGCTCGCCGAACGTCGCGAGCCGTTCCGCGTCGGGGTACATCTCCCGGATGGTGGGGATGTCGACCGAGTGGAAGAGCGTGCGCGAGCGCCCCTGCGACGAGTAGCGCAGCGCCCAGATCGTGGCGCCGTCCGCGACGGCGATGGTGCCCTGCATGGGGAAGAGGATCCCGTGCTCGCGTCCGACGCGCTCGATGTGCTCGACCATCGCGCTGAGCGCCTTCACCGGGTCGTCGACGAGCCCGAAGGTGATGGCGAGATGGAACATGACCTCGGAGTCGGTCGTCCCCATGAGGTGAGGATAGAGGGACGGATCGATCGCGAACGTGAGGTCGCGCTTGACCTTGGCGTACTCGCCGAGGAACCCGTTGTGCATGAAGAGCCAGTTCTCCCACCGGAACGGATGGCAGTTGGTGCGCTGGATCGGCGGTCCACCGGCCGCGCGCACGTGGCTGAAGAACAGCGGGCTGTGGATCGAACGCGAGAGCTCGCGCACGTTCTCGTCGTTCCAGGCGGGCTCGATGCTGTGGAACACCGAGGGGATGCTGCCCGCGACGGCCCCGGTCGGATACCAGCCGATCCCGAAGCCGTCGCCGTTCACGGTCTCGGCGCCGAGCGGCGAGTCGAGCGACTGGGCCACGAGGGAATGCTTCGCGTCGAGGAGGACCGCCGAGGCCTGCAACGGTTCACCGGAATACGCCAACCACCGGCACATGCGCGCCCTCCCCCTGCCGCAGCGGCCGCGGCGTCAGGCCCAGTCTTCCGGCCGCGGCGATCGCGGTGTGGGCCGAAAGTCTCACCCCGCGGCGGCGTCGCCCTCCCCCGTGGATCCGTCGCCCTCCGCGGGCAGCGGGCACGGCGCGGCATCCGTCATGCGCTGGGTGGCCTGTTCCAGCGACCAGGGCAGCTCGACGAGCGGCTGGTCGCGCCCGTCGACGGCGGCGGCCTTCGAGCCGATGGAGGCGAGCGCGAAGGCCGCCTCGCGCACGAGCGTCGCCCCGCCGGTCGAGTTGTCGAGGGCGAGCACGACGGTGAGCCCGGTGTCCGGATCGGTGAACACGGCCGTGAGTGCGCCGACGGACTCGCCCGCGATGCCGCGCAGCGGACCGTACTCCTGTCCGCCGATGCCCTGTCCCTGCCACGACGGGGCCGTGCCGCCGAAGGGCTCGACCGTCCACGCACGGCGCGCGGTGCCCTCGCTGAACAGCGTGCCGCTCGCGAACGCCTGGCTGAACTCGCGCGCGTCGTCGAGGCTCGACCAGGCTCCGCCCGCGGGCCCGGAGATGGAGCTCGATCGGTCGGAGACGTCACGCACGGCCTCGCAGTCGGGCGTGCCGTCGCCCTTCAGCTGGGAGGCGTACCCGCCGAGCGCGTCGGGCTGGTCGGTGTCGGCGGGGTCGGGCATCACGGTGGCGTCCATGTCGAGCGGATCGAGGACGTACTGCTCGGCGAGTTCGGTCCAGCTGCGGCCGGTGACCTGCTCGAGCGCGGTGGCGAGCAGCAGCATCCCGGTGCGGGACTCCGCCCAGTTCGCGCCCGGTTCGCCCACGCGATCCCGCGCCATGCCGCTGGCGATGAGCTCACCGGCGGGCCAGTTCCGCTCGGGATTGGAGATGAAGAACGACCGCAGCGACGAGTAGTAGTCGGCGAGGCCGGAGTCGTGGCGGCACAGCTGCTCGACCGTGAGGTCGCCGATGCCGGGCAGGCCCCGCACCATCGACTGGACCTCGTCGTCGAGCTCGATCACGTCGGCGTCGACCAGGCGCAGCGCGATCGCGCACGTGATCTCGCCGGTCACGCCGGCGAGCTGGAACCGGGTGTCGGCGGTGATGTCGTCGCCGCTCTTCCCGAACCGGGTGCCGCCCTCGCCCGCGGTCCACGCGCCCGCCCACGGCACCCATACGCCGGCCACGCCGCCGCTCGAGCCGCTGAGCCGCACCGCCTCGGCGAGCGTGGCTTCGAGCTGATCGACGACGTCGGGATCCAGCCGGCCCTCGACCTGGTCGAAGTCGGCTGACGGCTGCGCGGGCGCCATGCACCCCGAGAGCCCTACGACCGCGCACGCGGTGACCACCGCCGCGACGATGCGCCGCCGAACGCGTGCCACCCCTCCAGCCACCGTGCCCCCCGCCGTGTGTCCGATTGCGATTGTAACCCGCGGCGTCGGCGTCGTCGCGTCGGCAGGGTACCGAATCCGCGGATCTGCGGCCGGGCGGGCGGCCGCGTGTCCCCCGACCGACGGGCTCGCGCCATCCGCCCAATCCGCCGGGGGCGGGGTACCGAACTCCTGCTGCACGGCATCCGCCGGGCGTGGACAAGGAGGCATCGCCATGAAGGACTCACCCAACCGCATCGCCGCGACCGTGTTCGGCGCGGTCTACCTGCTCGTCGGACTGCTCGGCTTCGCCGTGACCGGCGGCGTCGGCTTCATCGCGACCGAGGGCGGCCTGCTGCTCGGCATCTTCGCGGTGAACCCACTGCACAACATCGCCCACCTCGCGATCGGGGCGGCGCTGCTGATCGCGGGCCTGTCGACCGTCGCGGCGGCGAAGACCGTGAACACCGTGGTCGGCGCCGCGTACCTGCTGCTCGGCGTGGTCGGCTTCTTCCTCGCCGGCACGCCCGCGAACATCCTGGCGCTGAACGCGCCCGACCACTTCCTCCACCTCGCGAGCGCGATCGTGCTGCTGGGCGTCGGCCTCGGCGCGGAGCGCTCGGCACGCGTGGCCACGGCCTAGGGAGCCGGCCATGGACGCACCGACCGCGATCACGCGCAGCTGGCCGATGCTGGGCGCGCTCGGCGCCGGCCTGCTGCTCGCGGCCCTCGCGGCCGGTGCAGGGGGTGCACCGCAGGCCGCCCTGGCCGGGCTCGGCGTCGCCGCGCTCGGCTGGGGCGTCCTGTCCCTCCGCGCGGGACGCATGCTGGCCCCGCGCGCGGTGCTCGGCGTCGCCGTCGCCACGCTCGTCGGAGGCGGCGGCGCGGTGGGCGCGGGGGCGCTGGCGGATGTCGCGGGCCTGCCGCTCGCGGCCGCCGCCGTGTTCGTCGGGGCGATCGCGCTGTCGGCCGCCCTTGCGGTCCGCTCCCGTCGCGCCGCACCCGCGCACCCGGAGGCGCACGCCGCCGCGCGCCCCTCCCCCGCCGACGCACGCCGCACGCTCCTCGGGCTCGCCGTGGGCGCCGTGCTCGTCTCGACGCTGGCCACACCCGCCCTCGCCGCCACCGAGGCGGGCGAGCTCGCCGTGCCGCACGGCGAGCACGGCACGGCGCCGCACGACGGCGCCGCCGACCACGACCCGGGTCACGCGCACTGACCCGCACGACCGCGGCCGGGGGCGCGTGGCGATGACGCCCCCGGTCGCATCCCGGCCCGGTCGAGCGGCCCCCGCCCGGCCGGGCCCTCCCGCGTCGGGGTGCGTCGGTCGCGTCAGGCCGGCAGTTCGGCGGCCGTGCCGAGGTCTCGGACCGCGCCCGACATGAACCGCTCGACGTCGCGGTCGACGATGATGTCGCGCGGCACGAGCGGGCGCGCGAGGTAGAGGCCCTCGAGCGAGGTGAGCCGCGAGAGCGCCACGTACGTCTGGCCGGGACTGAAGACGCGCGAGCCGAGGTCGACGATCGCGGTGTCGTAGCTCGCGCCCTGCGACTTGTGGATGGTGACGGCCCACGCGAGCCGCAGCGGGAACTGCGTGAACTCGGCGACGATCTCGCGCTCGAGCTTCTTCTGCACCGGGTCCCACGTGTAGCGGTACTTCTCCCACGTGACCGGCTCGACCTCGTGCTCCTCGCCGTCGACCTCGACGCGCACCTCGCGCTGGAGCGAGGTGACCCTGCCGATCGTGCCGTTGACCCAGCGCGGCGCCTCGCCCCATCCGGCCGTGTCGTTGCGCAGGAACATCACCTGCGCGCCGACCTTGAGCTCGAGCCGTTCGTCGGCCGGGTAGCCGCGGCCGCCGAACTCGCCGTTGACGTCGGCCTCGTTCGCGAGCGAATGGCCGGGCAGCCGGTGCAGCGCGGTGCGGTTGATGCGGTTCACCGTCTCGTTGGTCGTCGCGAGCGTGATCGCGCCCTGCTCGGGCAGCGGGCGGCGCGCGCCCGTGTCGTTGAGCGCGCCCGCGATCTCGGCGGTGACCATGCCGTGCCGCACGGCGTTGAGCATGTGCTTGAACGCGTCGTCGTGCTGGCGGTGCACCTCGCCGAGCTCGAAGATGCGCAGGTCGGCCTCGTTCCACACCTTGGCGTCAAAGAACCACATCGAGCGGTAGGTGTCGGCGAAGTAGCGGCGCTCGTCGCCCGAGCCGGGAACCGGCGCCAACTGGTACGGGTCGCCGAACAGCACGACCTGCACGCCCCCGAACGGGTCGTGGGGGCGCTGCCGGGCCTGCCGCAGCGAGCGGTCCATCGCATCCATCAGGTCGGCGTTGACCATCGAGACCTCGTCGACGACGAGCGTGTCCATCGCGTTGAGGAGCTTTCGAACGGCGTCGTTCTGGTCGATCTCGGCGTCGGCGATCACGCCGATCGGGAGCCGGAACAGCGAATGGATGGTCTGGCCGCCGACGTTCAGCGCCGCGACGCCGGTGGGGGCGCAGATCACGATCTGCTTGCCGGTGTTCCAGTTCAGGTGGTTCAGGAGCGTCGACTTGCCGGTGCCCGCCCGGCCCGTCACAAAGACGTGCTCGCGCGTGTGCTCGATCGCCTGGAACACCGCCTGCTGCTCGGCGGTCAGGGTCACGGTCTGCACGGGGCGCCTTCGGAGTCGGGTGGGCTCGCGTCGGGTTCGACGCGACCGGGTCCGGCGGATGCCGCGACCCGGCGTCTTCACTGTAGAACGGTTCGGCGGCGCCCCGGCCGCCGGTCGCGGCATCCGTCGTCCCGTCATGTTGCGCTGTGGACAACCGAGCGGAACCGGGCCTCCTGTTTAGACTTGGCGGGTGGGGAGCTCGGGCCGGCGGGGTGGGCGCCTGTCGCCGCTCGCGATCGCGGGGTGGACGGGCCTGGCGGTCCTGCTCGCCGCGGCGTTCCTCGCCGCGCTCGGCGGCTTGAACCAAACCCTGTATGGCTCGTCGGCGTTCATCGAGCGCTACCTCGGCAACATCGCGCGCGACGACATCGTGAGCGCCGCGGCGACCCCGGGCGTCCGGCTCGACGACGACGAGCTCGCCGCCCTGGGCCTCACCGAGGACGTCTCGACCGCGCTGCTGCGTTCCGGCGTCGTCGAGTCCGGCCCGGAGGACGTGCGCATCGTCTCCGACGTGGCCCACGACGACGGCAGCCACACCGTCACCGCGAGCTATCGGCTCGAGTCCTCGATCGTCGAGACGGCGTTCGACGTGCGGCCCATCGAGCCGCTCTACGGCCTGCTGCACCGGTGGGAGTTCGCCACCAGCCCCCTCGCGGTCATCCAGGCGACCGCCGCGCACAACCCGCTCTTCACCGTCGGCTCGCTCACGCTCGACTCGCGCGCGACGAAGACCGGCGACGCGCTGACCGCGTTCTCGCAGCAGGCCTCGTACCTCGCGATCGCTCCCGCGGTGTACGAGTTCGGCTACCAGTCGACGCTGCTCGAGGCCGTGCCCGCCACGGTGGTCGCCGAGCCCGGCGCGACCGTGCCCGTCACCATCGACGCGTTGCCGACCGAGGCCTTCGTCGAACGCGTGCAGACCAAGGTCGACGAGTACCTCACCGAGCAGTGCGCCACGCAGGCGGTCCTCCAGCCCGCGGGCTGCCCGTTCGGCGTCGCGATCGACGACCGCATCGTGGGCGACCCGAAGTGGACCATCGTGAGCTCGCCCGAGGTGACGCTCGTGCCGGGCGACAGCTCGTTCGAGATGCCCGCGACGCCCGGCGTCGCCCGCATCACCGTCGACGTGCAGTCCCTCTTCGACGGCTCCTTCTCGACCCTCGAGCAGGATGAGGGCTTCACGCTCGCGCTCGAGGCGACGGTGCGGCCCGACGGCTCCATCTCGATCCAGCTGCGGTGAGCCCTACGCGGCGAGGGCGTCGACGCCCGCTGCGGCCGTCGCGACGATGTCGTCGAGCGGCGCGTCGATGCCGCAGCGCACCGCCCGCTCATCCGGGGCGGGCGACTCGTACGACGCCAGCTGCGAGGCGAGCAGCGTCGCCGGCATGAAGTGGCCGGCCCGCGCCCCCATGCGCTCGGCGAGCAGCACGGGATCGCCCTCGAGCGCGACGAAGACGACGTCGGGCGCCGCGGCGCGCAGCCGATCCCGGTACGCGCGACGAAGCGCCGAGCACGCGACCACGACGCCGGGTGCGGGTGCCTCGGCGAGCGCCGCGCCGACGAGGTCGAGCCACGGCATCCGGTCCGCGTCGACCAGCGGGATCCCCGACCGCATCTTCTCGACGTTCGCCGCCGGGTGCAGGTCGTCGGCGTCCACGAACGCCGTGCCGAACCGTCGCGCGAGGGCCTCCCCGACAGTGCTCTTGCCGGCGCCCGACACGCCCATCACCACGACGCGTCGCACGCCGGGTCGCGCGCTCGGTCGCGCCATCCGCGGGGCCTTCACTGCACGCCGTCGCGCTGCGCGAGGGCCGCGAGGCGGGCGTTGTACTCCTCGAGCTCGGCGTCGCCGGTGCGGTCGGCGTGCCGGTCGCGGCGCCGGGTCTCCTTGTCGTCGCTGCGCGCCCACTGGATCGCGACCGCGATCGCCAGGGCGAGCGTCGGGATCTCGCCGATCGACCAGGCGATGCCGCCGCCGGTCTGCTGGTCGACGAGCGCGTCGGTCCCCCAGCCCATCGCGCCGTACCAGTCCGCGAGGAGCAGGCCCGAGCTCATCATGATCGAGAGCCCGAAGAACGCGTGGAACGCCATCGTGCCGAGCAGCAGCAGCAACCGGAACGGGTAGGGCAGGCGGTACGGCACCGGGTCGATGCCGACGAGCGACTGCACGAACAGGTAGCCCGTGATGAGGAAGTGCGCGATCATCCACTCGTGGCCGATGTGGTCCTCCATCGTCCACCGGAACAGCGGCGAATAGTAGAAGATCCAGAGCGACCCGGCGAACAGCACGGCGGCCACGATGGGATTGGCGATGATGCTCGCGAACCGCGAGTGCACCGCGAGGAGGATCCACTCGCGTCCGCCCCGGCTGCCGTCCTTGCGGGGGCGGATGGCGCGCGCCGCGAGCGTCACGGGCGCGCCCGGCACGAGCAGCACCGGCACCGCCATCGTCAGCATCATGTGCGCGAGCATGTGCGCCGAGAAGAGGTACTCCTCGTACGCGTTGACGCCGCCGTTGGTGACCCACGCGAGGAGCAGGAGCCCCGACACCCAGGAGATGGTGCGCCACACGGGCCAGCGATCGCCGCGCCGGCGCAACCGCAGGACGCCCGCCACGTAGAAGAACAGGCCGAAGCCGCAGAGTAGCAGCCACAGCAGGTCGGGCCGCCATTCGGTGAGGTAGCGCCAGGCCTCCGGCCACGGCGGGAGCGGCTCGCCCGTGAGGATCTCGGCGGGCGTGCGCGCGAGCTGTCCGCCGAGGTCCTCCGAGACCGGGGTCGCGGTGCGCGCGAGTGCGGCCGCCACGCCCGACGCGAGGCCCATGAAGGCGAGCTCGACCACGACGAGGAGCCAGAACGTGCGCGTCGCGGAGGCGTCGGGGCGCGACATCCGGCCGATCATCGCGCGACGCTGGGTCGCACCGAACAGGCCCAGCGCGACGAGCGCGGCGACCTTCACGACCACGAGGATGCCGTACTGCGTCGTCAGCTGCGCCCACGTGCCGATCCGCAGCGCGGCGCTGGCGTAGCCCGAGATCGCGACGACGATGAAGCACACGAGCGCGACCGTCGAGTACCGGGCCAGCACGACCGCGAGCCGGTCGCCCTCGAACGTCGGCTTCAGCAGCACGAGGGTGACGAGGCCGCCGAGCCACGCGGCGACGAACACGAGGTGCAGGCCGAGCGCGGTGATGGCCTCGTTGTGCCCGGCGGCGCCGGCCGCATGGCCCTGCTGCGCCATGGGCACGAGCGCGACGACGGCGAGCGCGGTGACGAACACGAGCGCCGTGTGGTTGCGCACGGCGAAGCACAGCACGGTGACCGCGGCGGCGACGAGCGTGGTCGTGAGCCACGCCTGGCCGAGCTCGATCGACGTGACGAACTGCCCCAGTTGCTGGCCGAAGCGGTCGCTCAGGCTGAACGGGGCGCTCGTGACCAGCACGAAGGTGAGCACGCCGGTCGCGGCGCTCGCGACGGTGAGCACCGCGGCGGAGGCCGCGGCCACGTCGAGCGCGAGGTCGAACTCGCGCCGCTTGGGACTGAGCGCCCACACCGCGAGCACGAGCGCGCCGATCATGCCGGCCGCGCCGAGGTTCACGAACAGCTTGGCGGCGGGGACGCCCCAGCGCGCGACCGGACCCGGGTCCTGGATCGGGTACGGCGCCGCTCCCCCGCCGTACGCGAGCGCCGCGACCATCGCGCCGAGCGCGACGGCGACGAGCACGGCGGGGCCGAGGACGCGGACGGAACGGGGCACCGGACCAGCCTAGGCGAGCCGGCTGGGAGCGCCCGCGCCCGGGGACGGCGCCGCGCGGGGACGCCGAAGGGGCGCACCGGATGGACCGGGCGCCCCTTCGGGAGTCTCGGATGCGTCGGACGACGCGCGCGAGTTACTTCGCGGCGGCCTTCAGCTTCGAGCCCGCGGTGACCTTGACCGAGTTGCCGGCGGCGATCTGGATGGTCTCGCCGGTCTGCGGGTTGCGGCCGGTGCGGGCGGCGCGGTGGGTGCGCTCGACGGCGAGCCAGCCCGGGATCGAGACCTTCGTGCCCGAACCGACCGAGTCGGCCAGCGTGTCGAAGAACCCGTTGAGCACGGAGTCGACGGTGCTCTGGCTCTGGTTCGTCGCCGCAGCGATCTTGGCAACGAGCTCGGACTTGTTGAGCGACTTGTCAGCCATGGAATGTCCTCCTCGGACCTTCGCTGTGTCTACAGCTGTCGTGTGGATACACGGGAACGGATCGTGCCGATCGCCCCCGTGGCCGTTCAGGCCGCCTCGAATGTAGCAGAGTCCCGCGGAAACACGCGGATTTCCGGGCCTTCGCGGCAGGTTCGGCAGGGGGTTGACGGATGACGCGACTCGCGTCGACCTCATCGCGGGGGTCGTTCCGCGACATCCGACACACCGGAACCGTGATCGGATGTCGCGAAGCGACCCCCGCAGCGCGCCCCGCGGGGTGCGGAGCCCGCAGACGACGAGAGGGGCGCCCCGGATGATCCGGGACGCCCCTCTCGGGAAGCGGTACTGCCTACCAGCTCGACTTGGTGATGCCGGGCAGCTCGCCGCGGTGCGCCATGTCACGGAAGCGGACACGCGAGATGCCGAACTTCGTGAGCACGCCGCGGGGGCGGCCGTCGATGGCGTCGCGCGAGCGCAGGCGCACGGGCGAGGCGTTGCGGGGCAGCTTCTGGAGGCCGACGCGGGCGGCCTCGCGGGTCTCGTCGGTGCCGTTCGGGTCGACGAGGGCCTTCTTCAGCTCGGCGCGCTTGGCGGCGTAGCGGTCGACGACCTCCTGGCGCTGCTGGTTGCGCGCGATCTTGCTCTTCTTCGCCATGTCTTAGCGCTCCTCTCGGAAGTCGACGTGCTTGCGCACCACGGGGTCGTACTTCTTGAGCACGAGACGGTCGGGGTTGTTGCGACGGTTCTTGCGGGTCACGTAGGTGTACCCGGTGCCGGCCGTCGAACGGAGCTTGATGATCGGACGGATGTCCTGCTGCTTCGCCATTAGAGCTTCACCCCACGAGCCTGGATGTCCTTGATGACGGCCTCGATGCCACGGGCGTCGATCACCTTGATGCCCTTGGCGGACACGTTCAGGGTGACGTTACGACGCAGCGACGGCACGTAGTAGGTCTTCTTCTGCACGTTCGGGTCGAAGCGGCGCTTCGTCCGGCGGTGCGAGTGCGAGATGTTGTGTCCGAAGCCGGGGGTGGCTCCGGTCACCTGGCACACTGCTGCCATTGGTCTTTCCTCCAATACCGAGGGGCCGGACGGCCCCTCCCAAGGTCACTTGTCTGCAGACGAGCCCCTCCGCTGCGCGGTAGATACAGGGGGATTCATCCACGGTCTGGACGGTGGAAGCGTCCAGCCAAACGTCGATCCTACCAGACGGGCCGTGACCGGCCGAAACGCACGCCGCGGGCCCCGGATGGGACGGGATAGCATGGGCGGATGTTCGGGGAGTGGCGGCAGCTGATCGAGTTCCTGCAGGTGCTCGCGACTCCCGTGCTCGGCCACGGGACCGATGCGCTCCTCGTCACCCTCGGCATCGCGCTCGTGCTGCTGTTCGCCGTCGCGATCGCCGCGGTGCTCGCCTCCTCCATGGCCGGGCGGCCGATCCCGTTGCCGGCGCGCGGCGGTGGCAGACGCAGGGCACGGCAGGCGCGAACCCTCCCCCCGGGCGCGAGGCGCCCGCGTTTCAGCGCGCGGCCGCGCGCGCCCGGCGCCGCGCTCGCCTGAGCCCGCCCGCGGCCGTCACTCCCCCGCGCCCGAGGGCCGGCTCTCCGCGTCCATGCCTGCATCGATGCCATCGGAGAACCACCATGCGCGACCACCTCCCTGCCCGCCTGCCCGACGACGAGCCGTCCTCGCCCTCGCGGGAGCACCGGCCACCGGGCGCCCGGCGAAGGCTCGGCGCCTCCATCCACGCCTTCGTCACCGCCGTCAACCTCCGTCTCTTCACCGCGAGCGCCGGGATCTACGTGGCCGCCGGCTCGTTCGTCGGGTTCGAGGCGCTCGCCTTCCTGCTCGGCTTCGCGCCGCTCTGGCCGATCGCGATCCCGATCCTGATCGGAGGCATCGCGGTCGTCGGTCTCGTCCTCAACCGCGTCGAGGCCCGGCGCGACGACGAGAGGTGAGGCGGCGCGCGCCGCGGCTTCGCGACGGCCACGAGTTCCTGATCACCTTCCCATGATCCGTGGGTATCGGCTCATCCGGGCGGGATCGTTCGCCGTGACAGCAGCGCCGCGACGAGGAAGCAGACCGCGCCGAGCATCGTGCCGAGGTTCGCCCAGTACTCGCTGAGCAGGTCGCCGGTCTCGGGCAGCACGTACGCTCCCACCGCCGAGGCGCCGAAGGCGATCGACCCGGCCAGGTTCAGCCAGGTGCCGTGCCAGGTCCGGGCGTCGGGGTCCCACAGCCGGCCGCGGTCCTTCGTGGCGACCACCGCGAGCGTGCTCGCGACGAGGAACGCGATCGAGCCCCACGCATCGGGGCGCCATCCGATGCCGACCGCGTCGGGCCGGGCGATCGCCGCGGCGAGCGCGGCGAAGGTGCTGACGTTGAACAGCAGGGTGCCCGCGAACTGGATGGCGGCCGCCCACCAGTCCGCCCGGTCGGCACGGTTCATGGCGCCGTGCGGCGGTCGACGCCCGCTGAGCACCAGCTGGATCAGCGCCGCGGTCGTGAAGAAAATCGATCCGACGAAGAACGTCGCGTTCGCACCGACCGTGCCCGCCCACGCCGCGTACGGCGGCAGCGCCCCCGCGAGGAAGCACAGCGAGCCGATCGCGAACCCCCACGACTCCCGGCGCAATCGCCGGACCGTCGCCCCAGCGGACGCCCCCATCGTCAGTGGTGGAACGCGGGTGCCAGGCCCGCATGCGGCATCGGCGCGTCGAGCGAGTCGAGGAACTCGGTCTCCTCGCGGATGTCGCGCAGCAAGTCCTCCGCGAGGTCGCGGCTCAGCCCGTCGCGGCACACGATGCGCATGACGGTCTGGCCCTCGAGGTCGCCCGACAGCGGATACGCGGGCACGAGCCATCCCTTGATGCGCAGCCGCTCCGAGAGGTGGTAGAGCGTCCACTTGTCGGTGTGGCCGGGCGTCAGCCGCCAGGCGAACACCGGGATGTCGCTGCCGTCGGTCAGGAGCTCGAACGCGTCGATCGTGCCGACCCCGTGCGACAGGTAGCGCGCGACATCCTGCGATGCCTGCTGGATCGACGCGTAGCCGGACCGGCCGAGCCGGAGGAAGCGGTAGTACTGCAGCAGCACCTGCGCCCCGGGGCGGGAGAAGTTCAGGGCGAACGTGGGCATGGAGCCGCCGAGGTAGCTGACCCGGAAGATCAGCTCCTCGGGCAGCGCCGCCGTGTTGCGCCACACGATCCAGCCGACGCCCGGGTAGACCAGTCCGTACTTGTGGCCGGACGTATTGATCGACTGCACGCGCGGCACGCGGAAGTCCCACTCGAGCTCGGGCTGCAGGAACGGCGCGACCATCGCGCCCGATGCCCCGTCGACGTGGATCGGGACGTCGAGCCCCGTCTTCTCCTGGATCTCGTCGAGCTTGGCCTGCACCTTCATCACGGGTTCGTAGGCCCCCGTGTACGTCACGCCCATGAGCACGACCACGCCGATGGTGTTCTCGTCCACGACGTCCTCGAGCCCCGTTCCGTCCATCAGGGGGTGCTCCTCGGTCGTGGGCACGAGTCGCATCTCGACGTCGAAGTAGTTGCAGAACTTCTCCCAGCAGACCTGCACGGCCGAGCTCATGATCAGGTTCGGCTTCTCCGCCGGCTTGCCCGCTGCGCGGCGAGCCTGCTGCCACCGCCGCTTGAGCGCCAGCCCGCCGAGCATGCACGCCTCCGACGATCCGATCGTCGACGTGCCGATCACATCGGTGAGGTCGGGCGCGTGCCAGAGGTCGGCGAGGATCCGCCAGCAGTACTCCTCGATCGCGGCCGTGGCCGGGTACTCGTCCTTGTCGATCATGTTCTTGTCGAACGCGTCGGCGTACAGGCGGTCGGCGGACTCGTCCATCCACGTGCCGACGAACGTCGCGAGGTTCAACCTCGCGTTGCCGTCGAGCATGGTCTCGTCGCGCACGATGCGGTACGCGGTCTCGGGCAGCATCGAGCGGTCCGGCATCCGGGTGTAGCGCGCGGTGGTCGCCTCGCCGGCCCGCGAGAAGGTCGGAATGAGCGCATCGTCCTGGTACATGGGTCCCCCTTCGTCCGCTCGAAGGCGCGGACCCGACGCACGGTAGTCCCCGGCCCGCCGCGCCATGGGGACTCAGGTCCCGTGGCACCGCCCAGGTGCGGGCACGCGGCACGCACGCCCGCCGCGTGCCGCACGCCGCACGCCGGGGCGGCGCGACCGGGCGTCGCCCCGCGCCATCCGCTCGCTAGGGCTGCTCGGCGAGCCGGCGCGTGCAGTCGGCGCAGAGGCCGAACACGTCGACCACGTGCGCCGCGGCCGTGAAGCCGTGCTCGCCCGCGACCCGGCGCGCCCACGCCTCGACCTCGTCGGCCGCGATCTCGACCGTGAGGCCGCAGTTGCGGCAGATGAGGTGGTGATGATGCCCGGAGCTGCACGCGCGGTAGAGGGCCTCGCCCTCGGGCGACTGCAGCGAGTCGGCCTCGCCGCTCGAGGCGAGATCGCCGAGCGCGCGGTACACGGTGGCCAGGCCGATGGGCGAGCCGCTCGCGTGCAGCGCCGAGTGCAGCGCCTGGGCGCTGATGAACCCCTCGGTGCCGTCGAGCGCCTCGCGAACGGCCTCGCGCTGCCAGGTGTTCCGTTTCATGCGATGCGTGCGTCCTCCGCGGTCTCCACGGGGATGGGAGCCCGTCTCGAGGGTAGTCGCCGCAGCTGTGAACCTCCGAGCGCGACGAGGAAGAAGGCGGTCGCGGCGAGCGCGATCGCCGGCCCGGCCGCCACGGCCGCGTACCGGGAGACGAGTACGCCGATGACGCCGGACGCGGCACCGATCAGCGGCGCGACCACCAGCACGCCGCGGAACGTCGGCACCACGGCCCGCGCCGCCGCGGCCGGTGCGGCGAGCAGCGCGATCGCGAGGATCGCGCCGACCGCGGGCAGGGAGCTCACGACGGAGGCCGCCGTGAGGCCGAGCACGAGCACCTCGACCGGCCACTCCCGGAACCCGGCCGCGCGGTACCCGGCGCGATCGAACGTGGAGAACACGATGCGCGTGCCGAACACCGCGACGAGCGCGATGGAGGCGACGAGCACGGCGGTCGCGAGGAGGATGTCGCCGTCGCTGACGGTGAGGATCGAGCCGACGAGCAGCGACTCGGGCTGCACCGGCAGCCCGGGTATCACCGCCTGCAGCAGGGCGCCGAGCGCGAATCCGCCCGTGAGCACGATGCCCGCCGCGACCTGAGCCCCCTGGTGGCGCACGCGCGCGATGCCCGACATGACCGCGACGATGACGACGGATGCCACGGCTGCACCGGCCGGCACGCTCATGCCGAGCGCAGCCGCCGCCACCGCCCCGGGGTAGGTCGCGTGGGTCAGGGCCTGGGCGAAGAAGACGCGCCGGCGCAGCACCACGAGGGCGCCCACGAACCCGGCGCCCGCGCCGATCACGATGGCGGCGACGAGGGCGCGCTCGAAATAGCCCATCAGCGCTCTCCCTCGACCGCCGCGACGACTGACTCGACGCGGTCGCCGATCGACCGCGGCGCGCGGCGGCGGGGCGCGCCCGCCATCCGATCGCGGATGACGCGAACCGCGAGCAGCACCGTGTACACCAGGACGAAGACCCCCACGACGGTGCTGCCCGCCGGCAGGTCGACGCCCGCGCCGACCGAGGCGGCGAAGCCCAGCGAGAGCCCGAGCCACGCGCTCAGCGCCCCGACGCCCGCGGCGATGGGGAACAGCCACCACAGCCGCTCGGTGACCAGGCGCGAGGACGCGCCCGGCACGATGAGGAGCGCGAGCACGAGCAGCGTGCCCACCGTGCTCGCCCCGGCGACGACCACGAGTGCCACCGCGCAGTTGAGCACCAGGTCGAGCATGAGCGGCCGGTCGCCGGAGGCGCGACTCGCGACGGGGTCGAAGGCGCGCAGCACCTGCTGCTTGAGCGTCACGGCCACCGCGGCGGCCGCGGCGAGCGACACGACGACGAGCGGGAGGACCTCCTCGGGCGAGATCGTGAGGACGCGGCCGAACAGCAGCGCCTCGAGCGCACCGGCGTAGTCGTCGCTGCGCGAGACCACGATGACGCCCACGCTGAACGTGGCGGTCAGCACCACCGCGACCGCGGCGTCGGAGGTCACCCTCGCGCGCACCAGCAGGGTGAGCGCCACGGCGCCCGCGAGCGCCGCGATCGCCGCGCCCGGGAGCAGCCCCGCGGTGCCGCCCACGACGAGGCCGATCGCGAGCCCGGGGAACACGGCGTGCGTGAGCCCGTCGCTGATGAACTCCAGCCCCCGGAGGTTGACGAGCACGCCGACGATCCCGGCGACGACCGACAGCACCAGCAGCACGAGGAGGGCCCGTCCCATGAACGGCAGCGCGTAGGCGCCGACGAGGGCATCCCATGCCGTCATCGGACGCATTCCCTCTGCGGCATCAGTGGCCCTCGTGGCCGGGCACGACGAGCGTGTGCTCGTCGATCTCGACCTCGACGCCCTCGAAGCACTCCTGCACGTTGCGCAGCGTGAGGACCTCGTCGACGGGGCCGCAGCCCACCTGCTCGCCGTTGACGAGCAGCACCGCGTCGCACACCTCGCGCGCGAGGTCGAGGTCGTGGGTCGACACGATCACGGCGACGCCGCGTGACTTGAGGGTCCGCAGGGTGGCGATGAGGGCGTCGCGGTTCGCCTGGTCGAGGCCGTTGAACGGCTCGTCGAGCAGGAGCAGCCGCGGCTCGGAGGCGAGTGCGCGCGCCAGCAGCCCGCGCTGCCGCTGGCCGCCCGACAGCTCGCCGAACCGACGGTTCGCGCGATCGGCGAGCCCCACGGTCGCGAGCGCCTCGCGCACCGCGTCGCGGTCGTGACGACCGGGCCAGCGGAGGAGTCCGAGCCGGCGGTACCGGCCCTGCATGACCACCTGCGCGAGGCTGATCGGGAACTCGGGGTCGAGTTCGGCCGACTGCGGGAGGAACCCGATCATGCCGTTCGCGGCATCCGCTCGCCCTGAGATGAGCATCTCCCCCTCGACGAGTGGCACCAGGCCGAGGATGCCGCGCAGCAGCGTCGACTTGCCCGCGCCGTTCGGCCCGATGACTGCGAGCGCCTCCCCCGGAGCGACGGTCACGTTCAATCCCGAGACGCCCGCGCCTCCGGCGTAGCGGAACGCGGCGTCGCGAAGGCGCAGGACGGGGCTCGCGTCGCTCATGCCGTCATCCTCGCAGGGCCTCGGGCAGCGCGGAAGGCTCGACGCCCCAGGACTCGAGGATCAGGCGCGCGTTGTGGACCTGGCTGCCGAGGTACGTCTCGCCGTCCGTGCCGGGCTGTCCGAGCGAGTCGCCGTAGAGGGCGTCGTCGCCGGAGTACACCGCGACCCCCGCCTCCTCGGCGATGGTCTCGGCGGCCTTGGGCGAGATCGACGCCTCGGAGAACACGGCCTTCACGCCGGTGGCCTGGATGCGCGCCACGAGCGCGTCGATCTCGGCGGCGCTCGGCTCGGCGTTGTCGTCGAAGCTCGGGATGACGCTGCCGACGAAGGTCACGTCGTAGGCGTCGAGGAAGTACGTGAACGCGTCGTGGTTCGTCACGAGCAGGCGCTGCCCGACGGGCACGGTGTCGACGTTCTCGGTGATCCAGGCGTCGAGCGCCTGCAACTTCGCGGAGTAGTCGGCCTCGCTCGCGCGCAGGGCGTCGTCGTCGATGCCGTCGACCTCGGCGAGGCCGTCGGCGATGTTGGCCACCATGTGCTCGGCCAACGCCGGATCGGTCCAGATGTGCGGGTTGCCGGCACCGTGATCGTGGTCTTCCGAGTGCTCGTCCCCCTCGGCGTGGTCGGGCTCCCCTGCGGTGTGCTCCTCCTCCGTCGCGGCCAGCTCGATGCCGGTGCTCGCGTCGATCAGCACGCCGTCGAAGCCCGACGCGGCGATCGCATCGTCGAGCCAGCTCTCGAGGCCGCCGCCGTTGACGACCAGGGCATCGGCTGAGCCCAGCGCGAGCAGCTGCGCTGCCGAGGGGTCGAACGAGTGCGCGCTCTGGCCCGGCTGGAGCAGCCCCGTGACCTCGGCCTGCTCCCCCGCCAGCTGCGTGGCGAAGTCGGTCACCTGGGTCGTGGTGGCCACGATGGCGGGCTCGTCGTCGCCGCCGGTACCGGGGCTCGCGCACCCCGCGAGCGCGACGATGGACCCCGCGGCGAGGACGGGGACGAGCAGGCGGGCGCGACGAGCCGGATCGGTGGGCATGCGAACACGCTACGCTTATTGATAATGGTTGTCAACATCGTTTGGTTCGTTGCGCGCGGGTGAACGGATGTCGCGCGGTGACGGAACTCTGTGGACAGCGGTCGCGTGCGACGGTGGTCCATGCGAGCATGTCAGCCGTGGAAATCACCACGGCTCCGATCGCCCTGCACCCGTTCACCGTCGCCGACGCCGAGCGACTCCTCGCCGGCGACGTCGATCCCCTCGACGGATGGGAGGGCGGCTACTCGTTCACCGACGAGCCCGAACTGCTGGCCGAGTACCTCCGGTCCGTGCGCCGGGACGGCGATCCCGCGCCCTACGGCCCGTACCTCGTGCGGCGGGTCGGCGGCGCGGGGGAGGGCGCGGCGATCGGAGGCGTGAACCTCTTCGGTCCGCCCGACGAGCGGGGCGCCGTCGAGTTCGGCTTCGGCCTGGTCCCCGCCGCGCGAGGCCAGGGCCTCTCGCGGCACGTGGTCGCCGAGACGATCGAGCTCCTGCGTTCCGCCGGCGCCGCGATCGCGCGGGCCGACTGCGAGATCGCGAACCTCCCGGCCCGCCGCGTGCTCGAGCAGGCGGGCCTGGTCGAGGTCGGCCGCACGAGCGACCTCGTCACGCTCGAGATCCGGCTCTGACCGCGGCGGCTACTCGAGCAGCAGCGCCGGCTCCTCGATGATCGAGGCGACGTCGGCGAGGAACCGGCTCGCCACGTCGCCGTCGACGACGCGGTGGTCGAACGAGCCGCCGATCGTCGTCACGTAGCGCGGCCGCACCTCGCCGTCGACCACCCACGGCTTCTGCTTGATCGTGCCCAGCGCGACGATCGCGACCTCGCCGGTGTTGAGGATCGGCGTTCCGGTGTCCATCCCGAACACGCCGATGTTGGTGATCGTGATGGTGCCGCCCTGCATCTCGGCGGGCTGCGTCTTGCCCTCGCGAGCGGTCAACGTGAGCTGCTCGAGCGCGGTGGCGAGCTCGACCATCGACATGGCCTGCGCCTCCTTCACGTTCGGCACGATCAGCCCGCGCGGGGTCGCGGCGGCGACGCCGAGGTTCACGTAGTGCTTGACGATGATCTCCTCGTCGGTCCACTGCGCGTTCACGGTGGGATTGCGACGCGCCGCCCAGATCATCGCCTTCGCCATGATCAACAGGGGCGAGACCCTGATGCCCGCGAAGTCGGGCGAGGCCTTGAGCCGCTTCACGAACTCCATCGTGCGGGTCGCGTCGACGTCGACGAACACCGATACATGCGGCGCGGAGTATGCGCTCTGCACCATCGTCTGCGCGATGGCCTTCCGCACGCCCTTGACGGCGATCCGCGTCTCGCGATCGGCTGGGAGCTCGGGCGTCTGGATATTGCGGAACACGCTCGCCTGGCTCGCCTCGCGGATCACGTCGTCGCGCGTGACCTCGCCGATCGGGCCGGTCGGCGTGACGCGCGACAGGTCGACGCCGAGGTCCTTCGCGAGCTTGCGGATCGGCGGCTTCGCGATCACCGGGATGCCGTCCTCCGCCGCTCGGGCCGGCTCGGGCTGCGCGGCGCCGGCTGCGGGCGCGGCGACCGGCCCGCCCGGCGTCGTCGATACGGAGTCGGCTGGCGACGGCGGCACGAGGTGCTCGTGCGCGCCCCCGGGCGACGGATGGCGTCGGCGGCGGCTGCGGGCCGGACCCGAACTGCCGTGGCCGACGAGGACGGCGCCGCCCTCCGACTCGGCCGGGGCCGGGCTCGCGGGCGCCGCGGCGGCCACCGGGGGAGCCGTGATCGGCTGATCGCCGGAAGACATGCCAGAAGCGGCATCCGTTCGGATCACGAGGATGGGCGTGCCCACGTCGACGGTCCGACCCTCCTCCACGAGCAGCTCGGCGACCGTGCCCTCGAACGCGCTCGGCAGTTCGACGAGCGACTTCGCCGTCTCGATCTCCACGAACACCTGGTCGAGCGAGATGCGGTCGCCGGGCGCGACGCGCCACTGCACGATCTCGGCCTCGGTGAGGCCCTCGCCCACGTCGGGCAGCGGGAACCGGATCTCGCTCATCGTGCTCCTCAGGTCGTTCGTCGGGGTCAGAAGGCCAGTGCGCGGTCGACCGCCTCGAGCACGCGATCCGCGCTCGGGAGGTACTCGGTCTCGAGCGCGGCAGGCGGGAACGGGGTGTCGAAGGCCGAGACCCGCAGGACCGGCGCCTCGAGCGAGTAGAACGCGCGCTCGGCGACGGTCGCGGCGATCTCGGAACCGACGCTCACGGAGCCGTACGCCTCCTGGGCCACGACGAGTCGGCCCGTGCGCTGGACCGAGTCGACGATGGGGCCGTAGTCGATGGGGGAGAGCGACCGGAGGTCGACCACCTCGAGGCTGCGGCCCTCCTCGGCGGCGATGTCGGCCGCCTGCAGGAGCGTGGCGACCATCGCGCCGTGACCGACGAGCGTGAGGTCGTCGCCACGGCGCACGATCCGGCTGGAGTGGAGGGGGAGCCCGGAGTGGTCGTGGTCGACCGGCCCCTTCGGCCAGTACCGGCTCTTCGGCTCGAAGAAGAGCACGGGGTCGTTCGAGGCGATGGCCTCCTGGATCATCCAGTACGCGTCGTGCGGGCTCGACGGGCTGACGACGCGCAGTCCCGGCGTGTGCGCGAAGTAGGCCTCGGGGCTCTCCTGGTGGTGCTCGATCGAGCCGATGTGGCCCCCGTACGGCACCCGGATGACGACGGGCATCGGCACGCTCCCGTCGTGGCGCAGGGTGAGCCGGGCCAGCTGCGTGGTGATCTGGTCGAAGGCGGGGAAGATGAACCCGTCGAACTGGATCTCGACGACCGGGCGGTAGCCGCGCATCGCGAGCCCGATCGCCGTGCCCACGATGCCGGACTCGGCGAGGGGCGTGTCGAGCACCCGCCGGTCGCCGAACTCGGCGAGCAGTCCCTCGGTCACGCGGAACACGCCGCCGAGCGCACCGATGTCCTCGCCCATGAGCAGGACCTTGGGATCGTTGCGCATCGCCTCGCGCAGGCCCGCCGTGATGGCCTTCGCCATCGAGAGCGTGTGCACGCCGCGGAGCTCGCCCGACGCCGTCTCGGCGGGCGAGCCCGGAAGGGTCTCTGCCGTCTCGACCGTCATGCCTGGTCTCCTTCGAACGAGTTCTCGTACTCCTCGAGCCACGCCGCCTGGGCCTCGACGAGCGGGTGGGGCTCGCTGTACACGTGCGCAAAGATGTCCGAGCGTGGGGGAGCGGTGATCTCGAGGGTTCGACTGCGCACGTCGGCCGCGACATCCGCCGCCTCCTCGTCGACCTCGTCGAAGAACGCGGATGCCGCGCCCCGGCGCTCGAGCCAGGTGCGGTAGCGCGTGATCGGGTCGCGAGCGGTCCAGAACGCGACCTCGTCGTCGGTGCGGTACTTGGTGGGATCGTCGGCCGTCGTGTGCGCGCCCATCCGGTAGGTGACCGCCTCGATGAAGCTCGGCCCCTCGCCGGCGCGCGCCTCTTCGAGCGCCTGCCGGGTCACCGCATAGCTGACCAGCACGTCGTTGCCGTCGATGCGGAGGCCGGGCATGCCGAAGCCGCCGCCGCGCAGCGAGAGCGGGCTGCGCGACTGGCGCGAGACCGGCACGGAGATCGCCCACTGGTTGTTCTGCACGAAGAAGACCTGCGGGGTCTGGTAGCTCGACGCGAACACGAGGGCCTCGTTGGCGTCGCCCTGGGAGGTCGAGCCGTCGCCGTAGTACACGAGCACCGCGGCATCCGCCTCGGGATCGCCCGTCGCCGTGGCGCCGTCGAACTGCAGGCCCATCGCGTACCCGGTGGCATGCAGGGTCTGCGACGCGAGCACGAGCGTGTAGAGGTGGAAATTGCCGTTCTCGGCCGGGTCCCAGCCCCCGAGGGTCGCCCCCTTCAGGAGTCGCATGATGCCGACCGGGTCGAGCCCGCGGATCATGCCGACGACGTGCTCGCGGTACGACGGGAAGATGTGGTCCTGGGGGCGCGCGGCGCGCGCCGAACCGACCTGCGCGGCCTCCTGGCCGTGGCTCGGCACCCAGAGCGCGAGCTGACCCTGCCGCTGCATGTTGGCGCCCATGACGTCGAGACGACGCGAGATCACCATGTCGCGGTAGAACTGCTCGAGGGTCGCATCGGGCAGCGCTTCGACGATGGGCAGGTAGGCCTCGGCCTCGGGGGTCGGGCGCAGGTCGCCCTCGGGCGTCAGGAGCTGGACCGTCGGAGCGGTGAAGTCGCGTGAGGGGGCTGCCACCGTTCCACGGTACCCGCTAGGTGGAGGGCCCTTCTTGTGAAGGTTCGACAAGCTCACCGAGAACCCTTAGGAGTACGTCCACAGACTCGGTCTCGCCGACCGAGACCCGGATGCCGTCGCCGGGGAACGCCCGGGCGACGATCCCGGCCTCGAACAGGCGCTCGGCCACCTCGACGGTGCGCTCGCCCGTGGGCAGCCAGACGAAGTTGCCCTGCGCCTCGGGGATCGGCCAGCCCTGGGCCACGAGCGCGTCGCGGAGGCCCTCACGGCGCTCGACCAGGGCGGCGACGCGCCGGAGCAGCTCAGCCTCGGCCTCGGGCTCGATCGCAGCGAGCGCGCCCGCCGTGGCCACCGCCGTGACGCCGAGGGGGATCGCGGTCGCCCGTGCCGCGTCGAGGATCCCGACCGGGCCGATCGCGTACCCGACGCGGACACCCGCGAGGCCGTACGCCTTGGAGAAGGTGCGCAGCACGACGAGGTTCGGGTAGCGGCCGAGGAGCTCGCGGCCGTCGACCGCCTCAGGGCCGCGCACGAACTCGGCGTACGCCTCGTCGAGCAGCACGAGCCGGTCGTCGGGCACGCGGCCCATGAAGCGCTCGAACTCGTCGCGTGTGACGGCGACGCCGGTCGGGTTGTTGGGGGAGCAGACGATCACGACGCGCGTGCGGTCGGTGATCGCGTCGGCCATGGCATCGAGGTCGTGCCCGTGGTCGGCGCGGTTCGGGACCGCGACGCTGCGGGCGCCCGCGACCGTCACGAGACCGGGGTACGCCTCGAACGAACGCCACGAATAGACCACCTCGTCGCCCGGGGCGGCGGCGGCGAGCACGAACTGCGCCAGCAACGACACCGATCCCGCGCCGACCAGCACCTCGTCGGGTGTCACGCCGAAGCGCTCGGCGAGCTTCTCGCGCAGCGCGAGCGCCGTGGCATCCGGGTAGCGGTTGACCTCGGCCGCGGCCGCGGCGATCGCCCGCTCGACCGCGGGAACCGGGGGCCACGGGTTCTCGTTGCTCGAGAGCTTGAAGCCATTCGCGGGAGCGGGGCGGCCCTGCCGGTACGGGGGGAGTGCGGCGATCTCGGGGCGCAGGCGGACGCGTGCGCTCGTGGGCTCCGGTGCGGTCACGGATTCCACCGTACCCCTTCGGTCGGCGGGCCTCCGCTGCCATAGTTGGGGCATGCGCTTCCTGCTGAAGGTCATCGTCTCGGCATTCGCCCTCTGGCTCACGACGCTCATCGTCTCGGGCGTGCGCGTGGTGCCGTACGAGGACACCGATCTGGCGACCGTGCTCACGTACCTCCTCATCGCGCTGATCTTCGGCGTCGTCAACGCGACCGTCGGCACGTTCATCCGGATCGTGGGCTTCCCGCTCTACGTGCTCACGCTCGGCCTGATCTCGTTCATCGTGAACGGCCTGCTGCTGCTCATCGTCGACTGGATCAGCGGGCTCCTCGGCTTCGGGCTCGAGGTCGACGGGTTCTGGTGGGGCGTGCTCGGCGCGCTCGTGCTCGGCATCTTCAGCTGGCTGATCGGCCTGGTGGTGCGCCCGCGCGACTGAGGCGCGCGGCGATCCCCGCATAGGGAGTGGCAGCGGAGGGAACATGGGGAGCCGCTCCCGATGTCGTGACGCGGCGGCGAACGGAGCATGGAGTCACTCCGGTCGATACCGGTTCCACTCCGACGAAAGACTCCATCATGAAGACCTTCCTCATCGAGCGCGACGTCCCCGGCGCGTCCGAGCTCACCCACGAACAGCTCGTCAAGATCGCACGCACGTCGAACGACGCCGCCGACTCGCTGGGCCTGCCCTACCTCTGGATCACGACCTTCGTGGCCGGCGACAAGCTCTACTGCCTGCACGGTGCGGACAGCGCCGAGACCGTGCGCGAGCACGCCCGCCGCGGGGGGTTCCCCGCCAACGTGGTGACCGAGGTCGTCGCGGACTTCGGTCCCCACACGGCCCGCGAGTCGCGATGAGCGCCGCGACCGTCTTCGCGAGCGGCGCCGCGCGCGTCGAGCACGCCGATCTCGGGATCGGCCGCCTCAGCGCCGGGATCGTCGACGTGGTGGTGCGCCTGCGAGCCCGGGTGTCCCGGCGCCGGCGAGCGCGCCCCCCGCTCGCGCCCGACCAGCAGCACCTGCTCGTGCAGAACCGGCGCATCGCCGACCGACTGCTCGACGACCGCGTCGGCCGCGCGCTGCGCGTCGGGGGCCCGCCGGCGCGATCGTGACCGCGCCCGAAGCACGCCTCACCAGGCCCGAACAGCCCCATGACGCCTACCATGACGGCATGGGGCTGTTCGAGCGGACACCCGAGGTCTCGGCGCTCCGGCGCGAGGTCCGCGAGATCGCGGTCGCCGGACGCGTGCTCGCCGTGACCGGGGACGCCGGGTCCGGCAAGACCAGCCTGCTCGCCGAAGCGCTCGCGCCCGTGGTGACCGGACCCGCGGCGTCGCATCCCCGCGTCGTCCGCGGCCTGTGCGACCCGCTCGCCACTCCGCGACCGCTCGGTCCGGTCGGCGAACTGCTCGACCAGCTCGGCGACGGCCACACGGCCCCGGGCCCGGGCGCCGCGGAGCCGGGCGGCCTCGGCGGGATCGAACGGCGCCTCGTCGACCTCGTCGCCACCCGCCCGACCGTGCTCGTCGTCGACGACGCGCAGTGGATCGACGCCGCGTCGGTCGAGGTGCTGCGCCACCTCGTGCGGCGGATCGATGCGCTGCCCGCGCTCCTCGTGTTGAGCTACCGCGACACCGCCGTCGGGCTCGGACACACGCTCATGCCGCTGCTCGGCGACATCGCCCGCTCCGAGCGGACGACGCGCCTCGCCCTTCCGCCGCTGTCGCTCGACGCCGTGCGCGAGATGCTGCACGGGCGGCCCGACGCCGAACGGGTGCACCGGCTCACCGGCGGCAACCCGTTCTTCGCCAGTGAGATCGCTCGCCACCCCGAGGAGGAGCTCCCGACCACCGTGCGCGACGCCGTGCTGGCGAGCGCGACGCACCTCGACCACGCCGACCTCGAGATCCTCCAGCTCATCGCGGTCGCACCGGACGGCCTCGACGACCGGCTGCTCCCCCCGCTCGGCATCGACGTGCCGGTGCTGCGGCGTCTCGAGCGCACCGGACTGCTGATCCGCACGCACCGGGGCGTGGGGTTCCGGCATGAACTCGCCCGCCAGTCGGTCGCCGAGTCGGTCCAGCCGGGCGTCGAGCCGCTGCTGCACCTCCGCCTGCTCGACGCCTTCGAGCGACTGGACTCGCGCGATGCGGCGGTGCTCACGCATCACGCCGTGGCCGCGTCCGACGGCCCACGCATCCTCCGTTACGCGCGACTCGCGGCCGAGCGGGCGATCGAGGCGAGTTCGCACACTGAGGCCGTGGCCTTCCTCCAGCTCGCGCTCGACCACCTCGGCGACGACCCAGGCGAGCGGGCCGAGCGGGCCCGCCTGCTCGAGTCGCTCAGCACGGAGCAGTACATGGTCAGCCGCCTGCCCGAGTCGCTCGCCTCGATCTCGGCGGCACTGCGGCTCCGCGAGCAGCTCGACGACCGCGACGGCATCGCGGCGGCCCACGACCGGCGGGCGATCGTCGAGTACTACTCGGCGCGCCGGCGAGCCGCGGAGGCCCAGGCCGATCTCGCCGCCTCGGCCGGTGGGGATGGCGAGGCGGCCGCCTCGGCGAACGCGACCCGCGCCTACCTCGCCTACCGCCGGCACGACCTCGAGACGGCGCGTGGCATCCTCGAGCACGAGGCGGAGCGAACGGGCGGGGGCACGACCGCCCGGCTGCGTCGATCGATCACCGAGGCCGCCGCCGACCTCGTCGACGGCGACCTGGCCAGCCGTGGACTCCTCCTCCTGCACGCCGCCACCGCGATCGAGCGCTCGCTCGACGAGATCGGCACGACGGCGTACTCCAACCTGTCGGCGCTCGACATCGAGCAGCGACGGCTGCGGGAGGCCGAGTCGGTCCTCTCGCAGTCGATCCCCCTCACCATCGAGCGCGACATCCCGATCTGCTCGCAATGGCAGACGGGCATGCGGGCGCGACTCCACCTCCTCCGGGGCCGCTGGACCGCATCGGCCGAAGACGCGTCGGCGGTGATCGCCGATCACGGCGCACCGCTGGCCCTGGTATGGCCGCACCTCGTCTCGACTCTCCTCGGCATTCGCCGCGGCGGAGAGGCCGCCGCGATCGGGGACCACCTCGACTCGGCCTTCGCGCTCGCGCTCGAGCTCGGCGAGTCGCTCCAGACGCTGGCGGTGCTCGCCGGATGCGCCGAACGCAGCTGGAGCACCGGCGCGCCCGATCCGCGACTCGACCGCATCGACGAGCACCTCGCCGCCGCCGACGCGCGCCCCGGCACGGAGTGGGCCATCGGCGAACTGCTCGTCTGGCTCGACCGGATCGGCATGCCCGGGCATTCGGCCGTGCACGTCGCCGAACCGCACCGGCTCGAACTCGAAGGTCGGCACGACGAGGCCGGCGACCGATGGGACGACCTCGGGGCCCCGTTCGATGCCGCGATGGCCCGACTGCACAGCCGGGATGCGGCGGTCGCGATCGGCGCACTCGAGCGCCTCGAGGCGCTCGGCGCCGACGGCACCGCGGCGCGGGCCCGCGAATTGCTGGCGGCTCGCGGCATCCGCGCACTGCCGCCCCGGCCGCGGACGAGCACGCGCTCGAACCCGGCCGGCCTCACGAACCGCCAGCTCGACGTCGCGCGGCTCGTGGCGCACGGATTCACCAACGCGGAGCTGGCGGAGCGGCTGTTCATCTCGCCCAAGACGGCCGACCACCACGTCTCGGCGATCCTCGCGAAGCTGGGCCTGTCGAGCCGGCGCGACATCGTGCGCTCCGCCCGCGAGCTCGGGCTGGGCTGAGCGCGCGGCGACGGCCGACGCGGACCGGACGCCCGTCATGGCGACGCATCCGCCTCCGACCGTCGTGCGTGCCAGTACGAGACCGCGGATGGCGCGGAGCCGCCGGTGAATCCGGCGACGAGCTCGTCGAACTCGCGCAGGCGCGGGTCGTCGGATCGGTCGATCAGGTGCGCGGTCTCCTGGTACCGCTCGAGGGCGTGGGCCGGCACCGAGTCGCCCTCGACCGGCGTCAGCGGGCCCACGCTGCGCTCGACCTCGACCCGCCCAGACGCGCCGACCCCCGACCCTCCCGTCGCCGGAACGAGGTCTTCGCTGTGCACGACCGAGAGCACGGGGGTGTCGCCCGTGTCGACCTGGGCCGCCGGACCGCCGAGGTTGACCGCCGCGACCACCTCGAGCTCCGGGTCGGCCGCCAGGTTCGCCGCGACCATCCCGCCGGCGGAGTGGCCGACGACCACGACCGGATCGCCCGGCTGCACACCCGCCTCCTGCATCGCGGCCCGCACGGCGCGCTGGGATGCGGCGGCCTCCTCGGGGAGCCCGACGAGCTGTGCGAGCGCGGACGCGTCGGCGACGCCGTGCACGTTCGCGGTCATGTCGTACGGCTCGCCGGCGGGCGTGGTGCCGAAGTCGACCGTGCCGCCCGAGTAGACGATCCACCGCGCACCCCCGGCGGCGTCGTAGCGCTCGATGCGGATCTGCGGCGCCCCGGCGTCGGACGGCGGCACGCGCTCCGCGAGGTCGCCGACACCGCGGACCGGCGCGTCGTCGCGCTCCGCGAGGTCGCCGACACCGCGGACCGGCGCGTCGTCGCGCTCCGCGGATCGCCGCGACGCGGCTCGATCGACCGCAACCTCGTGCACGACGACCGGCGTCTCCCGGAGGGCCCGAGACCCCGTGGCCAGCCCGACGACGCCCGCGGCCGCGAGCAGCACGTTGGCGTTCTCGGGCGCCTCGAGCGCCGAGCCCGCGGCGAACAGCGCCTGGGAGCGGAAGAGCCCCGCGAGGAACTCGTCGGCAAGGTCGGCGGCGGACCGGACGAGCGCCACGAAGGACGGGTCGGAGAGGATCGGGAGTCCGCGCTCGCGCACGACCCGTTCGATCGCCTCGGCATGCGCGTCGGGGTCGATGAGTGCGCCGATCAGGCTGACCCGCACGGCGGGGCCCAGCGCGATCGCCGCCGCCGACGCCCCCGCGAGCAGGAGGGCGGGCGCGGCCATGCCGAGCACGCCGGCGGCGATGCGCTCGCCCGCGCGGGAGACCCACGACGCGACCGTCTCGGCCGTGCCGTAGGTGGTTCCGCCCAGGAGCAGGTTCCGCGCGAGTCCGGAGGCCGCCGCGCCCGCTGCCGCGAAACCCGCGTGTGCGGTGTCGAGGTCGGCGGCGGCGTCCCGGGCTGCCTCGCCCAGACCGACGTCGTCGATCCGGCGTCGCGCCGCGGCCGCGCGGGCGGCCCAGCCGTCGATGACGTGCGCAGCGGCCGAGAGGCGGACGGCCTCGGCGAGCAGCGCCTCGGTCTCGACGGACATCGCGCCGCCGCCCCGGACATCGAGCGCGCTCACCAGACCCTCCCGGTCGGCGACATCGCACCGTCGGGTGTCGCGAGCGCCGCGGCGATCGCCGCGGCCTGCGCCGTCCGGGCGCGCTCGCGCGCGATCGCGATCGCGGCCTCGGCGTCGAGGAGGAACCGTTCCGCGCCGGCGACCGCGACGCGGACCTCGGTCGTGCGGTCGGCGTAGTGATCCGCGGCGCCGGAGTGCCATCCGTCGATGCGCTCGAGGACGAGCCCGGGCTGCACGCGCTCCACCTCGGCACGGAAGGCGCGCAGCCCGAACAGCAGGTGGTCGAGGGCGTCGAGGAGCCGGTCGGCGGCGACGCCTGCGGTCGGATGGAAGGGGTCGGACGCGATCACCCGATGAGCGTGCCGCGCCGGGCGGGACCCGGCGGGGCGGGAATCTCGACGTGTGCGCCATCCGCTCCGACGGTCGGCTGGGGAGGACGGGTGCGCCGAGGCTCAGTCGAGCAGGACCTGCTCGAGGGCGTGCGCGCCGACCCGTCCGATCGGTCCACCGACCCCGACCGTGTCGACGATCGCCGAGCCCATCGCGAGCGCCCACCCGCGCGCACGCGCCCAGTCCGCGCCGTCCGTTGCTCGTAACCCGGCCATCCGGTTGCGGAACGCGGACCGGCCCGGCGCGTCGAAGACGAGCCATCCCGCCGCCAGGTCGGTCGCGGGATCACCCGCGGTCAGGTCGCCGAAGTCGAGGACCGCCGCCAGCTGCCACTCGGCGCCTGCGCCGCGGGCGCCCCCCTCGCCGCGCCGCAGCAGGAGGTTTCCCGGGTGGAGATCGCCGTGCACCCACCGGGGCGCGCCGGCCCAGGGGGGCGCGGCCATCGCGTCGGCCCACACCGCGGCGAGCGCCGAGACATCCGTCGACACGACCTGCTCGAGCCGGCCCGACGCGAGCCGCTCGGCCACCACGGAGTCGCGGGCCGCCAGCGGGACGCCGCGGAACCGATTCGCCGGCGCACCGGGCGGCGCGGGCACGCCGATGGCCGCGACGACGTCGGCGAGCGCCTCGGCGACGGACCGGCGTTCCGCCGGATCGACGGATGCCGCGACCTCGCCCTCGAGCCACGGCACGATGCTCCACGCGTACGGGTACCCGAGCGCCGGCGCTCCGGCGGCCACGGGCACGGGCGCCCGCACGCCGTCGGGCAGCGACCCGGCGACCACCGCCATCCAGTGCTGCTCGGACCGCACGAGCCGGTCGGCGAGCGAGCGCCGCGGCATCCGCACCGCCCACCGCTCGCCCAGGCGGAAGATCGCGTTGTCCCAGCCGTTCGCGACGGGTTCGACCGGGCCCGTGAACGACGGATGCTGCGCCGCGACGAGGCGCGCGACGAGCCCCGCGTCGACCTCGACGTCGGCCTCCGGTGCGTCCGCCATGCGACCCTCCCCTGGACGCGGGGCGATCGCGGTCTGTTCCGACCGCCCGGCCTCGTCCACAATAGGTCCCATGACGCGTGCGGAACCCGCGGGGGAGGGCGCGCAGCGATTCCATATCTCGTTCGTGTGCACCGGCAACATCTGCCGGTCGCCGATGGCCGAGGTCGTGCTGCGCTCCCTCGCCGAGCGCGCCGGCATCGAGGAGCGCCTCGCGATCGAGTCGGCCGCGACCGGGGACTGGCACGTGGGGGAGCGCGCCGACCAGCGCACCCTCGACGCCCTCGCCCGCGCCGGATACGACGGGTCGAAGCACCGCGCCCGGCAGTTCGACCCCGACGACTTCCCGCAGCTCGACCTCGTCGTCGCGTTCGACCGGGGCCAGTCCCGCGTGCTGCGCAACTGGGCCCGCAACGCGCATGACGAGCACAAGGTACGCCTGCTGCTTGAGTTCGACCCCGAGCTCTCGCCCCTGCAGGACGTGCCCGACCCCTACTACAGCGACGAGGCGACCTTCGATCGGGTTCTTGCGATGATAGAGCGGTCGACGTCGGCCCTCTTCCGGCAACTCGCTCCCGCTCTCAGACAAGGACTCCGATGACTTCGCTGCCTCCCCAGCCGCTCAGCCCCCTCGACGGCCGGTACCGCGCCGCGGTGGGCGAGCTCGGCGAACACCTCTCCGAGGCGGGCCTCAACCGGGCGCGCGTGCACGTCGAGATCGAATGGCTGATCGCGCAGACTGACCGCGGATTCTTCGGCACGAGCGCGCTGTCGGATGGCGAGAAGCAGGCGCTCCGCGCGGTCGTGACCGGGTTCGGCCAGGCCGACATCGACGAGCTCGCGCGGGTCGAGGCGACCACGCGGCACGACGTCAAGGCCGTCGAGTACTACGTGCGCGGCCAGCTCGACCGGCTCGGCCTCTCGCACCTCGCCGAGCTCACCCACTTCGCCTGCACGAGCGAGGACATCAACAACCTCTCGTACGCGCTGACCGTGCGCGATGCGGTCGCCCAGGTCTGGCTGCCGAAGTACCGCGCCGTGATCGCCAGGCTCGCCGGGCTCGCCCGCGAGCACCGCGACGCCGCCATGCTCTCCCGCACGCACGGCCAGCCGGCGACGCCCACGACCATGGGCAAGGAGCTCGCGGTGTTCGTGCACCGACTGCAGCGCATCGCCGCCCAGGTCGAGGCGACCGAGTACCTCGGCAAGTTCTCTGGCGCGACCGGCACCTTCTCGGCGCACGTCGTCGCGGAACCGGATGTCTCGTGGCCCGACGTGTCGCGCGAGTTCGTCGAGTCGCTCGGGCTCACGTGGAACCCGCTCACGACGCAGATCGAGTCGCACGACTGGCAGGCCGAGCTCTACGGCCGCATCTCGCACGCGAACCGCGTGCTGCACAACCTCGCGACCGACATCTGGACCTACATCTCGCTCGGGTACTTCCGCCAGATCCCGGCGGCGGGGGCCACCGGCTCCTCGACCATGCCGCACAAGGTCAACCCGATCCGCTTCGAGAACGCCGAGGCCAACCTCGAGCTGTCGTCGGCGGTGCTCGACTCGCTCGCGGCGACGCTCGTCACCTCGCGGCTCCAGCGCGACCTCACCGACTCGAGCTCGCAGCGCAACATCGGCGTCGGCTTCGGGCACTCGGTGCTCGCGCTCGACAACATCCTGCGCGGCCTCGGCGAGATCGACCTCGATCGCGACCTGCTGCTCGCCGACCTCGACGGCAACTGGGAGGTGCTCGGCGAGGCGATCCAGACCGTGATCCGGGCCGAGGTCGCTGCGGGCCGGTCGAGCATCGCCGACCCGTACGCGCTGCTCAAGGAGCTCACGCGCGGCAAGCGCGTCGGCGCGGCCGAGCTCGCGGAGTTCGTGCAGGGACTCGAGATCTCGGATGCCGCGAAGCAGCGCCTGCTCGCGCTCACGCCGGCGACCTACGTCGGCCTCGCCGACGAGCTCGTCGA
Source organism: Agromyces aurantiacus (assembly GCF_016907355.1). Classification (NCBI taxonomy): domain Bacteria; kingdom Bacillati; phylum Actinomycetota; class Actinomycetes; order Micrococcales; family Microbacteriaceae; genus Agromyces; species Agromyces aurantiacus. Next base: position 325,408 of record NZ_JAFBBW010000001.1, read on the forward strand.
CCGCCTGGCCGAGTAGGCGCGTCCCGCGCCTGACGCCCGCCCGTCACGTCGCGCCGCAGGCCCCCACTCCCGAATCCCGCCTTTCGGCGGGTGCACCCGCACCAACCCGGGACTCGGGGAAGCGCAGCGCGCGGCACGACCCCAGGCGACGAACCGCACGCTCCCGAATCCCGCCTTTCGGCGGGCGCACCCGCACCAGCCCGGGACTCGGGGAAGCGCAGCGCGCGGCCGGCTGGCTGCCGGAGGCAACGCGGGCACGCAAACGCCCGAGGCGCCAGCCGGCGGGCGGGCGGGGCTCGCAGCGCCGGTCAGTGCGCGGAGGGCCCCGAGGGGTCGCGTCGCATGGGGTCGCCACCCGTGCCGTCGCCGTGCTCGCCGGGGTTGGGCTTGACCGTCATCGCGAGCAGCGCGAGCACCATCAGCACGATGATGAACACCCCGCCGAGGGCGATGAGCGTGATCAGCCAGTCGCGGGTCACCATCAGCACGATCGCGGCGGTGAACACGGCCGCGATGGCCGCTCCGCCGACGTACTCCGCGGGGCGCAGCACGTCGCGGCGGCTGGGACGGAAGTCGTCGCCGGGGGACTGGGTCACGATCGCTCCGATCCGGATGCCGCGCCGCCGGTGCCCACCGGTCCGGACGCGGCCCACTTCAACGAGAACCCGCCGATGAGCAGCAGCACGCCGAGCACCACGAAGTACGCGCCGAGGAGGCCGACCGCGGTGACCGGATCGAGCGGGAACAGGACGAACACGAGGGCGAGGATCGCCGTGAGCGCGCCGGCGGTGATCCAGTCGCGCGCCGCCGTGAGGCGACCACGCGATCGCAGGCCGACGATGAGCTCGAGGATGCCGGTCACGGCCGCCCAGACGGCGACGGTGAACGTGAACGCGGCGACACCGCCCGGTGAGGTGTCGCGCAATCCGAGCGCGACGAGGCCGGCAGCCGCCGTCAGCACGCCGTTGACGACGAACACCCAGCGCGCCGCGCGGTCGGCCACGAGCCGGGCCGCCAGCGCACCGACCACCACGCCGGACGCGAGCGCCCAGGCGCCGAAGACCGTGAGGCCGAGCGCGGGCGAATGGTCCTGCGAGAACGTGATGATCGCGGACGGCACGAGCGCGAGGGTGCCGCGCACGACCGGCACGAGCCACGCGGCGGCGCGTTCCGGGGCGGCATCGCGGGCATCGGCCACGGCGACCTCTTTCACTGGGGAACGCTCCAATCCTACGCGTCGGCATCCCTGAGAATCGCCGGGAGCCGCGCGGCCGCGACGCCCGCGGGCGCCTACGTGCCGAGCCCCGCCTGACGCGCCCGCACCGCCGCCTGGGCTCGATCGGCCACCTGGAGCTTCGCGAACACGTTGGTGAGGTGGTTCTTCACGGTCTTGGGGCTGAGGAAGAGCCGTCGCGCGATCTCGGCGTTGGTGCAGCCGTCGGCGAGCAGGTCGAGCACGTCCCGTTCGCGGGCCGTGAGCTCGGGGAAGGCGGGTTCGGCTCCCGCCGTCGTGCCGGGCGTCGGCCCGCCGAGCAGGAAGCGCCGGATCCGCCCGGCGACGCCCGGTCCGTAGACGGCCTCGCCGCGCGCGACCGACCGGACGGCGTCGAGGAACTCGGCGCCGCCCTGCCCCTTGAGCACGTAGCCGCGGGCGCCCGCGCGGAGCGCGGCGAACACCGACGCGTCGTCGTCGCTCATCGTGAGCACGAGCACCCCGAGGTCGGGGCGCGCGTCGACGAGCCGTCGGGTCGCCTCGATGCCCGAGATCCCGGGCATCGCGAGGTCCATGACGACGACGTCGGGCTCGGCCTCGAGCGCGAGCGCGAGCGCGGTCTCGCCGTCGCCGGCCTCGCCGACCACGATGGCCCCGCCGACCTCCTCGAGCAGCGCCCTGAGGCCGTGGCGGAGCATCGGGTGGTCGTCGGCGAGCACGACCCTGATCGGCGCATCGTCCACTGCGTCTCCCGTCCGGAATTCCGTCCCTGCACTCACAGTGGTAGCTCCGCGGTCACGATCGTGCCGCCGTCCGGCCCGTCCTCGCGACGGAGCACGCCGCCCAGCTCGGCCGCCCGGTCGCGCATGCTGCCCGACCCGACCCCCTCGACCGCGTCGGCCGGAACACCGCGGCCGTCGTCGGCGACCACGACGCGCAGCACCGCGTCATCCGCCTCGACCCGCACCCGCACCCTGGCGGCCCCGGAGTGACGCAGCGCGTTCGCCAGCGACTCCTGCACGATGCGGTACGCCGCGACCTCGGTGGCCGCGGAAAGCCGGGGCAGCGGATGGCGTGGCGTCACCACCTCGACCGGTGTCGTGGCCGAGGGGCCGCCGGACGCGAGCGCGAGGTCCTCCACCGCGCCGAGCAGGCCGAGTTCGTCGAGCGCGGCCGGACGCAGGTCGTGCACGATCCGGCGCACCTCCCCGACCAGTTCCTCCGTGAGCGCGCGAGCGCGGCCGATCGCCGCGCCCGCGCGCTCGGACGGTGCGGCCGCCGCGAGGTCGAGTTGCACGCCGATCGCTGCGAGCCCGGGCCCGAGACCGTCGTGCAGCTCTCGCCGGAGCCGGCGGCGCTCGTCCTCGCGGGCGATCGCGAGTCGTTCCCGGGAGGCCTGCGCCTCCCGCCCCAGCCGCGCGGCGGCGAGCGCGAGCGCGAGCGGGCGCGCGATCTCGTCGAGCACCGTCAGGTCGGAGGTCGACAGCGCCTCGCCCGGCGAACGCCTCGCCACCGCGAGCGTGCCCTCCAGCCGTCCGCCGGCGCGCAGCGGGACGCTCGCTCCCGTGGCCTCCGCCGTCTCGCCGAACGACGAGACGGTCCGGCCCTCGGCGTCGGACACGGCCACCGCGGGCAGTCGCAGGGTGATCGCGACGGTCTCGGCGCTGTCCTGCAGGGGACTGCCCGAGGCGCCCGCCGCCTGGAGCCGACGGCCGAGCTGCGACAGTGCCGCGTGCGGGTCGCCGCGATCGCCGAACAGCAGCCGCGCCACTGCGCGCTGCACCAGGTCGCGCACGGGTGCGAACGCGACCGCGACGACGGCCGTGCCGATGAGCGGCACCACCACGCCGCCCGACGAGCCGAGGAGCGTGTGCGCCGCGGCGACCACCGCGAGGTAGGCCGCGAGCAGGATGCCGGTGACCAGCGCGTACACGACCGTGCGGCGCACCCCGAGCTCGATGTCGAACAGCCGGTAGCGGAACACCGACACGGCAGTGGCCACGGGCAGCAGCGGCAGGGTGACCGCGAAGAGCCAGACGCCGACGGGCGGCTCGGGCGGCAGCCAGACGTCGGCGATCACGGCGACGGCGATGACCACCGCGGCCGCGAGGATCGGCAGCAGCCTGCGGCGCACCTCCGCACCGCCGCCGCGCACCCGCAGCGCGAGCGCCGCGACGCCCGACACGGCGACGGCGATGACGACGACCGCGAACGCCGGGGCGACGACCGTCTCGGTCGGCGCGATCCCGACCGGGTTCGGCCGCACATCGCCCCACACCCACAGCTCGTCGCGGAACATCAGGAGCACCGTGAGCGCGGCGATCGCCGAGGCCAGCCCCACGAGGACGGGCCGCCAGCGCGGCGACGGCAGTCGACCGTCGGGCAGGAGCAGCGGCAGGAGCAGGAGCGGCCCGAGCCCCGCGAAGAACACCCAGTTCACGACCCACGCGGCGAGCCCCGCGACCGGCGCGCCGGCGAACGCGACGGCGATCCCGCCGGCGAGCGCCTGCGCCGAGAGCCCCGCGCCTGCCGCCGCGAACAGCCAGCCGACGGGGTTGCGGGGGCGTCGCGCGATGATCAGCCCGCCGACGACCGGGTACGTGGCGCCGACCGCGGCATCCACGACGAGGTATCCGGTGTCGACGGCACCCGACGTGAGCGTGAGCACGACGCCCGCCAGCACGGCGGCGACGCACGCGAGTGGAATCGCCCAGGCGGCGAGGCGGCTCGGTGTGAGCCCGGGGGAGCGCGGCACGGATCGATCCTGCCTCGTGCCGCGCGCGCGGGGAAGGGACCCGGGTCCCGATCGCATCCGGGACCCGGGTCGCGACGGCGCGACGGCGGATCGTGCCCACGACGGGACTCGCGGGTCAGGCGGTCGGGACCGCGCGTGCGGTGTCGTTGGCGACATGACCGATCACCGCACGGATGCCGCCACGGCATCCATTCACCCCACCGCCCCGCAGCCGGACGAGCACCTGCTGCCGCTCTCGCGGCACCCGCTCCGCGCCGACCGCACCACGCGCCGCCAGTTCACGGCGTACGGCCTGACCCTGGCCGCCCTCCTCCCGGGCGGCGCCGCGATCGCCGTCGCCGAGGGCGTCGACCTCCGCACGCTCGAGACCGCCTCGCCGCTCGGCCAGCTGGCCCTCTTCGGCGCCGCCTTCGCCCCCACCGTCGCCATGCTGGTCGCCTGGGCGGTCGGCCAGCGCGGCCCCGACTGGGGCTTCCGCCGCACCCCGTGGCGCTCCGTCGGCATCGCGTGGCTGTTCTCGGTGGTCGCGGTGTTCAGTTCATACGCCGCGGGCTGGCTCACCGGGGTCGCCGGCTTCGACCCCGCCCGGCTCGAGGCGGGCACCGGCATGCCGCCGCTCGTCGCCCTGGCCGTCGGCCTGCTCCCGGGCGTCCTCCCGTTCGTGCTGCTCGCGATCGGCGAGCAGCTGGGGTGGAGCTCGTTCCTCACCGTCCGCCTCGCGGCGCTGCGGGGGCCGGATGTCACGGCGCTCGTCGTAGGCCTCGGCTGGGCCGCGTGTCACGTGCCCATGATGCTGTTCGTGCCCGGCGCCGTCGCCGACGGCGTGCCGATGGCCTGGGCGGTCTCGATGTTCGCCATCCAGACGCTGGCGTTCGCGTTCCCCATGGTGTGGCTGCGGCTGCGCACTCGCAGCATCTGGCCGGTGCTGGTGCTGCACGCGACCCTCAACGCGGCCATCTACTTCGTGGCCGAGTTCGTCACCGTGCCCACCGCCGCGAGCGAGTGGTTCATCGGCGAGGGCGGCGTGTTCACCGCGGCCGGCGCCGTGCTGGCCGTGCTCGTCACGATCCCGCTCTGGCGAGGGCCGCGGGCCGAGCGCGCCGCGGTGCTCGCCGGCCGGTTCGGCACGTCGGCGTCGCCCGAGCGGCCGCGTCGGGCGTCGAAGCGCCGCCGGGGCGCCGAGGCCGCGGCCGACGTCGCCTGACCGGAGCCGTACCGGAGAGCGGCGACGGATGCCGCGGCGCGAGCCGCGGCATCCGTCACCGTCTCATGGGGTCATAGCGCCTTGAGGATGTCCTCGACGCGTTCCTTGGCGTCGCCGAAGAGCATCTGCGCGTTGTCGCGGTAGAACAGCGGGTTCGGCACGCCGGCGTAGCCCGAGGCCATCGAGCGCTTGAACACGATGACGTTCTCCGCCTCCCAGACGCGCAGCACCGGCATGCCCGCGATGGGGCTGCCCGGGTCCTCGGCCGCGGCGGGGTTCACGGTGTCGTTGGCGCCGATGACGAGCACGACCGAGGTGCCGGCGAGGTCGTCGTTGATCTCGTCCATCTCCTCGACGATGTCGTACGGCACCTTGGCCTCGGCGAGCAGCACGTTCATGTGCCCGGGTAGGCGGCCCGCGACCGGGTGGATGCCGAAGCGCACGTCGATCCCGCGTTCGCGCAACTTCTGGGTGAGGTCGGCGACGGGGTACTGCGCCTGCGCGACGGCCATGCCGTAGCCCGGGGTGATGACCACGCTCGAGGCGTTCCTCAGCAGGTCGGCGGCGTCCTCGGCCTGGATCTCGCGGTGCTCGCCGAGGTCCTCGTCGCCCTTCTTGGGCGCCTCGATACCGAACCCGCCGGCGATGACCGAGATGAAGGACCGGTTCATGGCCTTGCACATGATGTACGACAGGTACGCACCCGAGGAGCCCACGAGCGCGCCGGTGACGATGAGCAGGTCGTTGTTCAGCAGGAAGCCGGCGGCCGCGGCGGCCCATCCGGAATAGCTGTTCAGCATCGAGACGACCACGGGCATGTCCCCGCCGCCGATGGAGGCGACCAGGTGCCAGCCGAGCGCGAGCGCGAGCGCGGTCACGACCACGAGCAGCCAGAGTTCGGGCGTGATGACGTACCAGACGGTGAGCGCGACGAACACGACGAGCGCGCCGAGGTTGAGCGCGTTCTTGCCGGGCAGCACGAGCGGGGCCGACTTCATGCGCGCCGAGAGCTTGAGGAACGCGACGATCGAGCCGGTGAAGGTGACGGCACCGATGAACACGCCGATGAACACCTCGGCGTGGTGGATGTCGGCCAGCGCACCCTCGAGGTCGGGCTCGGCGAGCGCGCCGTTCCATCCGACGAGCACGGCCGCGAGGCCGACGAAGCTGTGCAGCAGCGCGATGAGCTCGGGCATTCCGGTCATCTGCACGATCCGGGCCCGCCACAGGCCGATGGCGCCGCCGATGAGCACGGTCACGACCAGCACGATCAGGCCGACCGTCGCGGACGGCTCGCCCCACGACTCGGTGAAGGTCAGCCAGACTGTGGCGACCAGCGCGATCGCCATGCCGGCGATGCCGTAGCCGACACCGGACCGGGCGGTCTCGTGCTTGGACAGGCCGGCCAGGCTCAGGATGAACAGCAGGGCCGCGACGAGGTAGGCGGCGCCCGCGATGGATTCGGGGGTCAGCAGGGATTCAGGCACTCTGGGGGCTCCTTGGTGGGAACGAACGAACGTCGTGTCGGGGTCAGCTCGTCGTCCGGTCGCCCTTGGCGAACATGCCGAGCATGCGCCGGGTGACCGCGAACCCGCCGAAGATGTTGATGCTGGCCAGCAGGATGGCGATCGCCGAGAGCACCTGCACGGCCGGCACGTCGCTCGTGACCTGCACGATCGCACCGACGATGATGATGCCCGAGATCGCGTTCGTCACGCTCATGAGCGGCGTGTGCAGCGCGTGCGCGACCTTGCCGATGACGTAGAACCCGATCACGACCGACAGCGCGAGCACCGTGAAGTGCTGCGGCAGCGGCTCGGGCGCGATCGCGTTCACGAGGAACAGCGCGGCGATGCCCGCGACGATGAGCGCGAGGCGGCCGCCCCGGGAGAGGGTGCGCCTGGGCTTCTTCACGGCGGATGCCGCGGCCGCGCCATCCGCCGCCTGCGGCGTCACCGGGGCCGCCGAGACCTGCACGGGCGGCGGCGGCCACGTGACCGCTCCCCCGCGCACGACCGTGACCGAGCGCTGCACGATGTCGTCGAAGTCGATGACGAGCTGCCCGTCCTTGCCGGGCGTGAGCAGCTTGACCAGGTTGACGAGGTTCGTGCCGTACAGCTGCGACGCCTGGGCGGGCAACCGCGACGCGAGGTCGGTGTAGCCGAGGATGATGACGCCGTTGGGCGTCACGATGCGCTCGCCCGCGACCGAGCCCTCGACGTTGCCGCCCTGGCCGGCGGCCATGTCGACGATCACGCTGCCGGGCTTCATCGACGCGACATCCGCCGCCGTGATCAGGCGCGGCGCCGCACGGCCGGGGATCAGCGCGGTCGTGATGATGATGTCGACGTCGGCCGCCTGCTCGGAGTAGATCTCGGCCGCGCGGCGGTCGTACGCCTCGCTCGTCGCCTTCGCGTACCCGTCGGTGGACTGCTCGACCTCGACCTCGACCTTCAGGTACTCGCCGCCGATCGACTTGACCTGGTCGGCCACCTCGGGCCGCGGGTCGGTCGCCCGCACGATCGCGCCGAGGCTCGACGCCGCGCCGATGGCCGCGAGGCCCGCGACACCAGCGCCGGCCACGAGCACCTTCGCCGGCGGCACCTTGCCCGCCGCCGTGACCTGGCCGGTGAAGAACCGGCCGAACTCGTGCGCCGCCTCGACGACCGCGCGGTAGCCCGAGATGTTCGCCATCGAGCTCAGCACGTCCATCGACTGCGCCCGCGAGATGCGCGGCACCGCGTCGAGCGCGAGCGCGGTGACGCCGCGAGCGGCGAGCGCCTCGAGCAGGTCGGGCCGCAACGCCGGGCTGAGAAGGCTCACCAGCGTCGTGCCCGGCTGGAGCAGCGCGATCTCCTCCGGCGACGGTGCGTTGACCTTCAGCACGATGGCGCTCGAGTACGCCTCGCCCCGGTCGACGACGCTCGCGCCCGCGGCGGCGTACGCCTCATCCGGGAACGACGACTTCGCGCCCGCACCCGCCTCGACGGCGACCTCGTACCCCAGGCCGATCAACTGCTTCACGGTCGCCGGCGTGGCGGCGACCCTGGTCTCCGAGCCGGGCTCGGTGACGACGCCGATGCGCGTCATGGCTCTCCTTCTCGTCGCGGCGACCGTGGTCGTCGATGCGACGGCATCTCCTCGATGGTTCGGTGCGGGATGCCGCTCGGACGAAGCCGGGCGCGGCGGCACTGCTGCTGGCATGAGGATACGTGCCGGGACGCGGGATTCTCCATGGTTACGCCCGCTCGAGCGCGAAACTCCCGCGGTTCTTTCCCACAGCGAAACTGTCGGCGGTCGGTCCCCGCGGCTGCACCACGCCGGGACGGAACTCCCGCGCGACCGTTGATCGAACTCGTCGTCCTAAAATCGAATGCGACGGGGACACACTAATCGACACCATCGAGGAGGGCGCACATGCCGGCTGAGCGTCCGCAGGCCGGCTCGCAGACCCTGAGTCGCGGCATCCGAGTGCTCGAGATCGTGGCCGCCGCAGATCGCAACCTGTCGATCGACGAGATCGCGAGCGCGCTCGGCGTGCACCGATCGGTGGCCTACCGGCTGCTGCGCACGCTCGAGGATCACGGCCTGGTGACTCGCGACCCCGCCGGGCGCATCGCACTCGGCGCCGGGCTCGCCGCTCTCGCCGCGGGAGTCCAGCGCGACCTCCAGCAGCTGGCGCTGCCCGAGCTCGCGGAGGTCGCCGAGGAGCTCGGCATGACGTGCCTGCTCGCCGTGCTGCTCGACGGCGACGAGGCCGTCACGCTCGTGAGCGCGTCGCCCCGTCGTGCGGCCGCCGTGTCGTACCGGCCGGGTCATCGGCACCCGATCACTCGGGGCGGGCCGGGCAAGGCCATCCTGATGGGCCTGCCCGAGGCGCGCTGGCCCGCCGACGTGAGCGAGGCACTGCGGTCCGAGATCGCCGAGAGCCGTGAGCGCGGATACACCGTGAGCCACGACGAGGTCGTGCCCTCGCTGCGCTCGGTCGCCGTGCCGTTGACCCTGCCGGGCCAACCGCCCGCCGCCATCGCGGTGATCCACGTGTCGTTCCCGCGCCCCGAGCGCGAACTCGCGGACCGGCTGCTCGACGCGGTCGCGAACCTGCGCCGGGCCTCGGGCGCCTGAGCGGCGCCACCGGGGCCCGGCGTCAGCGTCAGCGCGCCAGCATCGACCCCGCGAAGAACTCGGCGAGCTCACCGGTCGCCGACAGCGGCAGGACGTGGGCCACGTACCCGTCGGGACGCACGACCACGACCGCACCCTCGCGCGAGATGCCGCGCTCCTCGAAGATGTCGGTGCGGCACCAGTAGCTCGGCCCGGCGGCGAAGACCTTCTCCCAGTTCATCACGGCGAAGGGTCCGTTCTTCGGACGGAACACCTCGGGGGCGCGAGTGACGTCGAGCTCGTCGTGCGGCTGCTGGTAGACCACCTTCACGTCGAACACGGCGTCGGCGTCGGCGCCCTCGGGCGTGAACCGCGCGAGCGGCGACTCGGGTGACGACGACATCCACTCGGCCCACGACGTCAGCGCCGAATCCTCTCCGGCACCCGGCGCGTCGGCGAACGCGTAGATGCGCCAGCGTCCGTCGGCCCGAGCGAGGTGGCCGAGGTGTGCGACGTTGCCGTCGCACACCAACGACACCTCGGACGACTTGAAGCGCTTCCCGACCGGGAAGCCCGTGGCCAGCTCCTGGTAGGTGGCATCGCCCGTGATCATCGAGGGCTCGTACTGCGTCATGAACCCCGACGGGAACTCGGCGGTGCCGAGGTAGAACGTCGCGAGCTCCTGCGGGTCGGAGATCTCCTCCGGCTTGCGGGCCATGAGCGACGACCACTCGCGGTCGAAGTCGATGAGCTGCTGGGCGACGGGCTGTCGTTCAGCCGAGTAGGTGGCGAGCAGGGACTCGGGTGCGAGACCGGTCACGACCGAGCCGAGCTTCCATCCGAGGTTGAACCCGTCCTGCATCGAGACGTTCATGCCCTGACCGGCCTTGGCGCTGTGCGTGTGGCACGCATCGCCGGTCAGGAACACCCGCGGCGAGGCATCCGAACCCTCTGCGCGGTCGTCGAAGTGGTCGGTCACCCGGTGGCCGACCTCGTAGACGCTGGACCAGGCGACCTGGCGCACGTCGATCACGTAGGGGTGCAGGATCTCGTTGGCCTTGGCGATGATCGCCTCGATCGGCGTCTTGCGCACCTCGTGGTTGTCGTCCTCCGCGACCTCGCCGAGGTCGATGTACATGCGGCTGAGGTACCCGCCTTCGCGGGGGATGTGCAGGATGTTGCCGGCCTCGGAGTTGATCGCGCACTTCGTGCGCCAGTCCGGGAAGTCCGTGTTCACGATGACGTCCATCACGCCCCACGCGTGCGCCGAGATGCCGCCGAGGTGCTTGCGCCCGATCGCCTCGCGGACCCGGCTGCGTGCGCCATCGCTGCCGACGACGTACTTGGCATGCACCGTGCGCTCCTCGCCGGCCCGCTCCCCGGCGACGTACCTCACGCGCACCTCGACGGGGTGCTCGCCCGTCTCGTGCACGGTGAGGCCGACGAACTCGATCCCGTAGTCGGGCGTGATGCGACCCGGCCCGATCGCCGCCGCCTCGGCGAAGTAGTCGAGGACGCGCGCCTGGTTCACGATGAGGTGCGGGAACTCGCTGATCTTGAACCCGTAGTCCTCGGTGCGCGAGGTCCGGATGATCTTCCGCGGGTCGGCGGGGTCGGGGCCCCAGAAGTTCATGTAGCCGATGTTGTACGCCTCGGCGATGATGCGCTCCGCGAAGCCGAACGCCTGGAACGTCTCGACGCTGCGCGGCTGGATGCCGTCCGCTTGGCCGAGCACGAGCCGGCCGTCCCGACGCTCGATGACGCGGGCGACCACGTCGGGGTACTGCGAGAGCTGCGCCGCGAGGAGCATTCCGGCAGGTCCCGAGCCGACGACGAGCACGTCGACCTCGTCGGGCAGATCCGAGGGGCGGTCGACGCCGACCCCTGCGGCGGGCTGGACCCGCGGGTCTCCGGACACGTAGCCGTAGTGGTGGAACTGCACGGCTTCTCCTCACTGCTCTGTGGGTGCTGGGTCACTGCTCCGGGACATCCGGCTCTTGACGGGCATCGGATGCGACGGCGATGCTTGTTCGATAATAGAAATGGACATTCTGATATCGCGCAATCATGGTAAACCCGAGTGCCTCTCCAGACAAGTGGGCTCGGTCGGGCCCATGCGGCCACCTCGCCCGCGCGGGTGAGGCCGTCGCCGTGGCGCATCGGACAGACTGGAGACGTGGACGACGCACCGGAGCGACCGACGACGTCGCCCTCGCCGCCGGTCCTCGCGGGCGGCCGCGGGCCGCTCGTCGCCGCCGTCATCATCTGCGTCGTGACCCTGCCGATGACCGTCGCCGTGCTGCTGCAGGTCGTCGAGCCCGCCCTGGACGCCGCCGTGACGGCGGGGATCCTCGCGCTGGTGCTCGTCCTGCATCTCGCCGGACTCGCCTGCCAGCACCTGCCGCGCACGGCCTTCGTCGTCGGATCGGCCGCGATGCTCGCGCTGGCACTCATCACGATGCCCGGCACGGCGAGCGCCGCACTCCTGCCGTCCGCGATCACGTACGTCCTCCTGGAATGGCAGATGGGCTCGACCCAGCCCCGCGCCGTCGCGGCGGCGGCGCTCGGCGTGGGCATCGCCGGCGCGGGCATCATCACGACCGTCGACACCCTCGCCAATGGCGAACGCGATCCGTTCCTCATCGCGTTCGAGGCCGTCGCGCTCGTCGCTGTCGTCGCGGCCGGGTGGGTGCTCGGCCGGCAGTCCCGCCAGCGGCGTGCCGCGGCGGCGCTGCTCGCCGACCGCCGCATCCGCGACGCGGTCGCCGCCGAACGCGCGCGCATCGGCCGCGACCTGCACGACGTCGTCTCCCACTCGCTCACCGTCATGATCGCCCAGGCCGAAGCCGCGCGCGTGCTCACACGGGACGCGCCGGCGGCCCAGGCGCTCGAACGCGTCGCCGACACCGGTCGATCGGCGATGCAGGGACTGCGCCGGATGCTCGGCGTGCTCGACGCCGGCACCGACGACCCCGTGCTCGAACCCGCGCCCGACCTGCGCGGCCTCGCCCGGCTCGTCGAGCGCGCCGGCTCGCCCGAGTACCGGACGAGCTTCGTCGAGCGCGGGACCCCACGGTCGCTGCGTGCGGACGTCGAGCTCGCGCTCTTCCGCGCGGCCCAGGAGGCGCTCACCAACGCCGTCCGCCACGTGGCCCCGCCGGTGCGGATCGACGTTGAACTCGCGTGGAACCCCGGCGCGGTGGTGCTGAGCGTCACGGATGACGGGGGCGGAGGCCTCGTCGATGCAACCGTGACGACCGGCACCGGCCTCATCGGGATGGCGGAGCGCGTACGACAGGCCGGCGGCGCACTGGACGTGCGGCGCGGACGCGGCTGGAGCGTGCAGGTGACGATGCCGATCGAGGAGGACCGATGACCGGACCGGTCACGGTGCTCGTCGCCGACGACCAGGAGCTCCTGCGCGACGCGCTCGCGACCATCCTCGACGCCGACCCGCGCATCGAGCTCTCGGGCACGGCGGCCGACGGCGCCGAGGCGGTCGCCCACGTGCGGGCGCACCACGTCGACGTGGTCCTCATGGACGTGCGGATGCCGGGGATGGACGGCATCGCGGCCACCGCGGAGGTGCTGCGGCTGCGCCCGGCCACGCGCGTGCTCGTGCTCACGACGTTCGACCTCGACGAGTACGTGTTCGCCGCCATCCGCGAGGGCGCGAGCGGCTTCCTCACGAAGGACGCCCGGCCCGCCGAGCTCGTCGACGCGATCCGCCGGGTCGCCGCGGGCGACGCGGTCCTCGCGCCGCGCGCCACCGCGACGCTGCTCCGCCACGTGCGGCGGCAGGCCGCGCCGTCCGCCGGCGACCCGCTCGCACCGCTCAGCCCGCGCGAACGCGAGGTCGCGATGCTCCTCGCGCGCGGCGCCTCCAACGACGAGATCGGCCGCGCGCTCTTCCTCACCGGCAACACCGTCAAGACCCACGTGAGGGCGATCCTCGCCAAGCTCGGCCTCGCGGATCGCATCCAAGTCGTCATCTGGGCGTACGAGCAGGGCGTCGTCCAGCCCGGCGACGATCACTCCGCCGGGTGAGGCGGGGCCGCCCGCCGGGGTGACGCGGTCCGTCGCACCGGCGACGAGCGTGGAGGCATGCAGAACACCACCTCGGATGCCACCGCGCAGCGCACGGTCGGGTCCTCCGCCTCGCGCCGGCTCGCGCTGGCCGGAACCGTCATCGCGATCGCCGTGCTCGCCGCCGCGCTGGTCTGGCTCGTCGCTCCGGATTCCGGACCGTACGCCGCGGGCCGCTCGCCGCTCGAGCGGATCCTCGGCGGCCCGAGCCCGGCCGCGTCCTTCGCGGCCGCGGGACTGCTGGCCATCGCGTCGGCCGCAACCGCGGCCATCGGCGTCGGCGTGCTCGCCCGACGGATGGCGGACGGCCGGCCCGTGGCCGTCGTCGCACTGCTCGCCGCGAGCACGGTCGCGCTCGGCCTCGTCGGTTTCGAGGGCATCGTCATCGCGGGCTACTCGCTCGCGTTCCTGCTGCCGACCGGAATCCTGGTGCTCATCGCCCTGATGGCCGTCCGGCGCCCCCTCGTCGCCGCGGTGCTCGGCGTCGCGGCCGGCCTCGTCGTGGTGCTCTCAGCGGTCGGCGCCTTCCCGATCACCGGATTCTGGATCAGGTTCGTGGTCGAGATCGCGCGCGACCCCGTGCGCTTCGGCACGTCGGTCGTGCTCATCGCCTTCGTCGGCGTCTGGATGCTGTGGGCCGCGCTCGGACTGATGCGCCGGCCGGGCGTCGCCGCCGCGTTCGCCGAACGGCACCGCGTCGCCATCACCGTGGCCGCGGCCGCGTGCGCCGCTCCGTACGTGCTCGCTCGCGCCTCGTGGCTCACACCGTGGCCGCTGTTCGGCGGGAGCGCCGACCTGTTCACGGCGCATCCCGACATCCGGGTCGTGGGCCTCATGCTCGGCGCCGCGATGCTCGTCGGCGCCGTGCTCACGCTCGGACTCGTGCTGCCCTGGGGCACGAGCGTGCCGCGATGGGTGCCGCGGGTCGGCGGTGCACCGCTGCCCGCCCCGCTCGCGGTCGTGCCGGCCTCGGTGGTCGCCGTCCTGTTCACCGCGGGCGGCGTCGAGTCGCTGATCCTGGTGGGGGCCGGGTCCCTCTCACCCGAACTGGTGCTGGTCCTGCCGTTCTGGCTCTGGGGTCCGCTGCTGGCACTCGCGACGCTGGGGTATGCACGGCACCGGGCTCAGGCGACGGCGCCCTGACGACGGCGCCGGTCGACGACCATCGCCGCTGCGGCCACGACCGCGAACACAGGCCCGACGAGGGCCGGGTCCCAGTAGGACCCCGACTCCGGGTACGACTGCCACGCCACGTTGTAGCTCGCGTGGAAGAGCGAGACGCCCATCACGCCGCCCCCGGTCCGAGCGAAGATCACCACCAGGAGCATCCGCAGGGCCAGGGTCGTCACCACCCACCAGGCGATCCAGCGCCAGTCGCGGCCGGCCTGGACCAGCGCGAGCACGTGCATCGCCGCCCAGGCCAGGCCGATCACGACCGCCGCGACGAGCGGACCCCATCGATCCCGCAACGGCTCGAGGGCGTAGCTAGACCAGCCGAGTTCCTCGGTGACGGCCGAGACGAGGAACACCGCGAACAGGACCGCGATCCTCCCGACGTCCACGCCCGGCAGCGGAACCGGCACGCCGAGCGCGCGCTGGAGCAGCCAGACCACGGCGAGGAGCACCGGCGGACCGAGGAGCAGGATCGGCCATTGGACACCGCGCGGCCACGCTGTGAACGCGCGGCGGAGAAATGCGGCGACGCCGGCTCGTCCGGTCCGGATCGCGACGAGGACGACCGCCGCGACGGCCGGGCACACGGCCTGCATGGCCGCGACCGGGAGTCCGGGAAGCAGCATGGCACCGGTGAGCCATCCAGCCACCGCGAACGGCAGCGACAGCAGCAGGACGAGGAGGAAGAAGGCGAGCGGTCGGCGGTCAGCCGACGACTCGGCCGACGGACGGGGCGGGGCTCCTCCAGCGGCACGCATCAGTCCGCACCCCCGATCGCCGCCGCCGGCTAGACCTGCACCATGTCGGCGAACCGCGAGAAGTGGCCGTGGAACGCCACCGTGACGGTGCGGGTCGGGCCGTTGCGGTGCTTGGCGACGATCAGGTCGGCCTCGCCCGCGCGAGGGCTGTCGCGCTCGTACGCCGATTCGCGGTGCAGCAGGATCACCATGTCGGCATCCTGCTCGATCGAGCCCGATTCGCGCAGGTCGGAAAGGGCGGGCATCTTGTCGGCGCGCTGCTCGGGGCCTCGGTTCAGCTGCGAGAGCGCGAGCACCGGGACCTGGAGCTCCTTCGCGAGCAGCTTCAACGCGCGCGAGAACTCCGAGACCTCCTGCTGGCGGCTCTCGACGCGCTTGCCGCTCGTCATGAGCTGCAGGTAGTCGATGACGACCATCTTCAGGCCCACGCGCTGCTTGAGCCGGCGGCACTTGGCGCGGATCTCGACGAGCGTCATGTTAGGGGAGTCGTCGATGTAGAGGGGCGCGTCGTTGATGCGGCCGCGGGTCGAGGCGATGGTGGTCCAGTCGCGCGTGTCGACCGTGCCCTTGCGCATGTTCTGCAGGGGTACGGATGCCTCGGCCGAGAGCAGGCGCATCGCGATCTCGCTGCGCCCCATCTCGAGGGAGAAGAAGATCGTGGGCAGGTCGTGGGTGATCGCCGCGGACCGGGCGAAGTCGAGCGCGAGGGTCGACTTTCCCATGGCGGGGCGCGCGGCGACGATGATCATCTGCCCGGGGTGGAACCCGTTGGTCAGGTCGTCGAGGTCGGCGAACCCGGTCGGCACGCCCGTCATCTTGCCGTCGGTGTGCTTGGCCGCCTCGATCTCGTCGATCGCGGTGCCGATCGCGTCGGTGAGCGGAACGTAGTCCTCGCTCTCGACCGAGCCCGTGACCGAGTAGATCTCGGCCTGCGCGTTGTTGACGAGCTCGACGACCTCACCCTCGCCCGCGTAGCCCATCTGCACGATGCGGGTGCCGGCCTCGACGAGCCGGCGGAGCAGCGCGCGCTCGGCGACGATCGACGCGTAGTAGCCGGCGTTCGCGGCCGTGGGCACGAGGCTCGTGAGCGTGTGGAGGTACTCGACGCCGCCCGCGCGCTGGAGCTCGCCGCTCTTGGTGAGCTCGTCGGTGACGGCGATGACGTCGGTCGGCTCGCCGTGCGAGTAGAGCGAGAGGATGGCGTTGAACACGACCTCGTGCTTCGGCACGTAGAAGTCGATGCCGCGCAACGTCTCGATGACGTCGGCGACCGCGTCCTTCGAGAGCATCATGCCGCCGAGCGCGCTCTGCTCGGCGAGCAGGTCGTGCGGGGGAGTGCGCTCGCCTCGGCGGGCGTCGGGGTCGTCGAGGGGTTCCGCGAGCCCGATGTGCGCGATCGACACCTTGCTGACCTCCGATTGCTGTCGCGGGCGCCGCTCGTGCCGCCCATCCCCCTGGATCCAGTGCTACCCGGACCCCCCGACATGCCCCTCGAGACGAGTGCTCCGAGACCCGCTCGCGGCATCGCTTCGGGGACGCTGACTCACCCTAGGCAAGGGGTCCCGAGAGGCACAAGCCAGCCTGTGGATAACTCTGTGGAGAGTCTGCGCGAAACGCCGCCCAACATGTGCACACGGCCTGTGGAGAACTGTGGAAATGTTGTGAATGACAGGGCGTGAATTCTGCCCTGATCTGGGCTTTGTAGATTCCACACCTGTGGGGGAGAACATTCTTCCGTTTCCGCGCCGGGGCGTTGTCCACCTGTGCACAAAACTGAGGACAGCGCCCCAAAGTGTGGACTTGCGCGGTGGTGTCGCGTGGGTGTAATGCAACCCCTGCAACGGGCCCCGCACGCAGCGACGCGGCGACGAGCCGGAGCCCATCGCCGCGTCGCGTTCAGTGCGTGTGCGACTACTTCGCCGCGACCACCTGGAGGGTGATCGTCGCGGTCACGTCCTCGTGGAGCTTGACCGTCGCCTCGTGGTCGCCGACCGACTTGATCGGGGTCGGGATCTCGATCTTGCGCTTGTCGACCTGGCCGAGGCCGGCGTCGGCGACCGCAGCCGCGACATCCGCCGTCTTGACCGAGCCGAAGAGGCGGCCGCCGAGGCCGGCCTTGACGGCCAGCTTGACCTTGGCCGACTCGAGCTTGGCCTTGAGGGCCTGCGCGTCCTCGATCGAGTGCAGCTCGCGCGCAGCGCGGGCGGCCTTGATCTGGTCGACCTGCTTCTGGCCGCCACGGGTCCACGGCGTCGCGAAGCCCTGGGGGACGAGGTAGTTGCGGGCGTAGCCGTTCTTGACCTCGACCACGTCGCCGGCGGTGCCGAGACCCGACACCTCGTGCGTGAGGATAACCTTTGCCATTTCCGTGCTCCTTAGCGGCCGGAGCCCGAGTAGGGCAGGAGCGCCATCTCGCGCGCGTTCTTCACGGCGCGGGCGATGAGGCGCTGCTCCTGCACGGAGACACCGGTGATGCGGCGGGCGCGGATCTTGCCGCGCTCCGAGATGAACTTCCGAAGGGTCGCGACATCCTTGTAGTCGATGACGCCGACCTTGACGGACTTCGCGGGGGCGGCGTTCTTCGCGCCCTTGCCGCGAGGCTTGCGGCGGTCGCCGCTGCTCTTTCCAGCCATGGATCTTTCCTGTCGATATGTGTGGGTCGAGGCGGCGCGACGCGCCGTCTCGAGGCCCGATGCGTGTTAGAAGGGCGTCTCGTCGCCGTAGGAGGTGCCCGGAGTGTTCCAGACGTCGCCGCCGCCGGAGGACTGGGCGGGAGCGCTGGGCGCCCACGCGTCATCCGACTGGCCGCCGCCGCCCCCGAAGGAGCCGCCGCCGACGCCGCGGTTGGACTGGGCGCGCGTCACGGACGCGGTGGCGTAGCGCAGGCTCGGGCCGATCTCGTCGACCTCGAGCTCGATGGTGGTGCGCTTCTCGCCCTCCTTCGTCTCGTAGGAGCGCTGCTTGAGACGCCCGGAAGCGATGACCCGGGTTCCCTTGGTGAGCGATCCCGCGACGTGCTCGGCGAACTCGCGCCAGCAGCTCGCGCGCAGGAACAGGGCCTCGCCGTCCTTCCACTCGTTCGCCTGTCGGTCGAACGTGCGGGGGGTCGATGCGATCGTGAAGTTCGCGACCGCAAGCCCGTTCTGCGTGTAGCGCAGCTCGGGGTCGGCGGTGAGGTTGCCCACCACGGTGATGATGGTCTCGCCGGCCATGGGGACTAGGCGTCCTTCTTGGCGGCGGCGGCCTTGCTCGCTGCGGCGGTCGCCTTCTTGGCGGCGCGCTTGGCGTCGGCGGCCTGGATCTTCTCGGCGCGGGCCACGGCCTCCTCGGAACGGAGGACCTTCGTGCGCATGACGGCCTCGCTGAGGTTCAGCTGGCGGTCGAGCTCGTTGGTCGTGGCCGACTCGGCGGTGAAGTTGACGACGGCGTAGATGCCCTCGGCCTTCTTGTTGATCTCGTAGGCCAGGCGACGCTTGCCCCAGATGTCGACGTTGTCGATCGAGCCGCCATCGTTGCGGATGACGTTGAGGAACTTGTCGAGGCTGGGAGCAACGGTGCGCTCGTCGATCGACGGATCGAGGATGACCATCAGCTCGTACTGGTGCATGACAGACCCACCTCCTTCGGACTCAGCGGCCACCGGGCATTTCCCGGCGGCAGGAGGGTGTACATGCGTCGACCCGAGGAGGCCGCGAATGCGGCGCACGGGCAACCTTCACATCGTAACGGATGGCGCGCCCGCGCGCACATCCGCCCGGCGCGGCTCCCGCCCGCCCCGCCCGCTCGGTTCCGCCGAGCGCGTGTACATCCGTCGAGCGCGCACGCGGGTGCAATTGCGCTGGCCGGAAATACACGCGCTCGGGGCGGGCGGGAGGCTCGCGAGCCCGGCAGCTCGTCAACGCCGCACGGGCTGGAGCCCCGCCGCGATCAACTCGGCCCGCAGCAGGCTGGGTGTGCGTGCGGCATCCCACGACCAGCGGCTGACCTCGAGGCCGTGGTCCCGTCGAAGGCGCCGCTCGCGCTGCTTCTCGAGCCACACGACCTCCTCGGGCGTCCGTCCGTCGAGGTAGTCCTCGCGGTGGTACTTCACGAACCCGTCGAACTCGCCGGCGATCAGAAGATCGCGCCAGATGAAGTCGACCACGTCCACTCCGCCGTCAAGCCGAGCGAAGGCCACCTGCACCTCCGGCTGCGGGAATCCGAGGAGGTGGATCTGCGCCCGGCTGAGCGACTCGCCGGATGACGCGGACCGAGGATCCGCGAACTCGACGGCGCGCCGCGCCGAACGGATGCCCCGCGCCCCACCCGAGGCATCGATGCGCTCGGTGAGGGCCTCGCGATCCAGCGCCGCGATCGGTTCGGGCGTCCACTGGACGAACCCCTCGCCGTCGAACCGAGTCGCGAGCGGCTCGTACCGCCCGGCGAGCGCCGCATCCAGCCCGGTGACCGCTGAGGCGAAGCCGCGGGTGCGTGCGAGGTCGTACATGGTCCGCTCGGGGCTCGTCACGAAGAAGCCGCCGTACGCGATGACGTCACCGTCGCGAAGGCGCTCGCGATGCCAGACCACGCCGCGCTCGTTGCGTGGCGCCGACCCCGTCGACGAGACGAGGTGCACCGCGTCAGGACGAGCGCCGATGATCGGGATCCCCAGCACCAGTGCCGCGGACTCGTGGGTGAGCACGGCGCTCTGGCGTCGGGTCCGGATGCCGGCCGCGACACGGAGGAGCGCGCGCTGGTCGTGGCTGGCGGCATCCCACTCCACGGCATCCACGTGGTGGCCGGCCCGCACCCGCACCAGTCGGCCCGCCTGCACCGCCCGCTGCAGCCAGCGATCGCCCGACGGCGAGAGGCGCTCCGTCGAAGTCAGGATGAGCCGTGGCATCCCGGATGTCTCCATCCGCCGATGTTCGCTCCGGGCCGATCGACGGGCGCGCACGCCGATCGTTTCGGGGCTCGTCGCCTCTGCGCGGGCGGTGTGGAGGACGGATCCCGCCCGCTCACCCTGTTCCACGAGGGAGTGCAGAAACGACGAGCGCAATTGCATCGGCACGCGCACTCGTCGGATGTACACGCGCTCGGCGAGCCGGCCGGCGCGCCGGGAGGGGCAACGGGGAGGGGGAACGGGGCGGGGAACGGGGGGCGGGTCAGGAGGCGGGGGCGCGGGCGGCCCACCAGGCGAGCAGGCGCTCGCGCGCGGCATCCGGGCCGATGAGTCCCTCGTCGAGGCGCACGTCGAGGAGGAACTTGTACGCCTCGCCGACGACCGGCCCCGGCCGGATGCCGAGCGCGGCCATGATCTGCTGCCCGTCGAGCTCGGGGCGCACCGCCGCGATCTCCTCCTCCTCGGCGAGCTTCGCGATCCGCTCCTCGAGGTCGTCGTACGCGAAGCCGAGCCGGTCGGCCTTGCGGCGGTTGCGGGTCGTGACATCCGCCCGCGTGAGGATGTGGAGCCGCTCGAGCTGGTCGCCCGCGTCGCGCACGTAGCGGCGCACGGCCGAATCGGTCCACGCGGCATCCGTGTACCCGAAGAACCGCAGGTGCAGCTCGATGAGGCGCGACACGGCATTGATGGTGTCGTTGTCGAACCGCAGCGCGCGCAGCCGCTTCTTCGCGAGCTTCGCGCCGACCATGTCGTGGTGGTGGAACGACACCGCGCCACCCGGTTCGAGCCGGCGCGTCGCGGGCTTGCCGATGTCGTGCAGCAGCGCCGCGAGCCGCACCACGAGGTCGGGCGACTCGAGGTTGCCGCGCGAGACCTCGTAGTCGATCGCCTGGTCGAGGACCGTGAGCGAATGCTCGTAGACGTCCTTGTGGTGGTGGTGCTCGTCGATCTCGAGCTTGAGTGCGGGGATCTCGGGCAGCACGCGCGCGGCGATGCCGCTGTCGACGAGCAGCCGGATGCCGTGGCGCGGCGCCGCGGTCGTGAGCAGCTTCGAGAGCTCGTCACGCACGCGTTCGGCCGAGATGCGGTCGATCTCAGGCGCGAGCGCGGACATCGCCGCGAGGGTGGCGGCCTCGACCTCGAACCCGAGCTGCGAGGAGAAGCGGGCGGCGCGCATCATCCGCAGGGGGTCGTCGCCGAACGAGACCTCGGGCTTCGACGGCGTGCGCAGGACCCGCGCGATGAGGTCCTCGACGCCGCCCGACGGGTCGACGAGCTCGAGGCGCGGCAACCGCAGTGCGAGCGCGTTCACGGTGAAGTCGCGGCGCTCGAGGTCGTCGACGAGCGAGGTGCCGAACGCGACCTCGGGCTTGCGCGACGAGCCGTCGTACACGTCGGCGCGGTACGTCGTGATCTCGACCGTGTGGCCGTGGATGAGCGCGCCGATCGTGCCGAACGCGCGGCCGATGTCCCAGTGCGTCTCCGCGATCGGCTTCACGACCGCGAGGATCTCGTCGGGCGTGGCATCCGTCGTGAAGTCGAGGTCGTTGGTCTCGCGCCCGAGGAACGCGTCGCGGACCGGTCCGCCCACGAGCGAGATCTCGTACCCGGCGGCATCGAACGCCGCGGCGAGCGTCGCGACGGTCGGCGAGTCGGCCAGCTCCTTCAGTCGGGCCAGGGCCTCGGCGACGCTCTGCATTGCTCCATGTTAGGCAGGGGCGCGCCGCCGACCGGGTTTCCGAGGCTCGGATGGCACGTGCGCGCCCTGCTGGCTCGCCGATCGCACACCGTAGAATCGCCTCCATGCCGGACGAGTCGACCTCCCATCGACGCGTCCGCCGACTCCTCGGGCTCGCCGCCGGCGCGGCGTCCGCCGCACTCGGCCTCTCCTGGTTCATCGCCCCGATCGCGGGCTCGCCTGGCGTGTTGGCCGCCGCGGCCGCCGAGTCGGTGGAGGGAGTCCGGCTCACCATCGCCCCCGCCGACGGCACGGCGATCGCCGCCGGCCAGCCGGTGCGGATCCAGGTCGAGATCGTCAACGGCACGGATGACGCGATCCGCGCCGGCACGCTGACGCTCGCGGTCGCGACCGACGGGCTCGACGATCGCGCCGAGGTCGACGCCTGGCTCGCCCCGGCCGACGGTGGCTCGAATCTCGGCACCGACGAGGTCGCCGAGCGCGCGACCGCATCGCTCGCGGCCGGTGCCGCGACGACGCTCGAGTTCACGATCCCCGCCGAGGCGACGAGCGCCGAGGACCCGGTGGTCGGCCTCGCGGCCGGCCTCGACGTCGACGGCGACGCGGTCTCGACCGCCACGACGATCGTCGCGAACACGCGCGTGCCCGTCGAGACCCCGGCGGGCCTGGTGCTCGCCTTTCCGCTGACGGTGCCCCCGCTCGCGACCGGGCTGATCCCCGCCGACCGCCTCGAATCGTGGACGGCACCGAACGGCCTGCTCACGCGCCAGCTCGACGCGGTCTCCGGTGCCCCCGTCGCGGTCGGCATCGATCCTCGGGTGATCGCGTCGATCCGCGTGCTCGGCGACGCCGCGCCCGAGAGCGCCGTCGAGTGGCTCGCGCGGCTCGCGGCGATGCCGAACGAGGTCTTCCCGCTCGCGTACGCCGACGCCGATCTCGCCGCGCAGGCCCAGGTCGGGCTCGACGCGCCGCTCGAACCGCTCGGCTTCGAGGACGTGATCGACCCCGCCGACTTCCCGGCCGACGCGGGCGAGGAGCCGGTCGCGACCGACGGCGGCGCGACGCCGGCACCGGGCGGCACCCCCGACACCGCGGCGGTGCTCGACTGGGACTACACGCGCACCGACATCGCGTGGCCCGCCGACGAGACCGTCGCGACCGGCGACCTCGACTGGTTCGCGGAGGGCGGCCTGACCACCGCGATCCTCTCACCCGGCAACGTCGAGGGCGGCGGCGACGACACGAACGCCGGAGCCCGGATCGAGGGCCGCACCGCCGTGGTCGCCGACGCGCGCGTCACCGACGCCCTGCGGGATGCGGCGGCCGCGTCATCCGACACCGCCTGGCGCGGCGCGACGGCCCGCTTGACGGCCGAGCTCGCGCTCGCCGGCCACGACGACGCGGTCACGCTGCTGGGCACGTTCGCCCGGTCGGCGGGCCTGGAGGCCGATCGCGTCGAGGAGACGGTCGCGGCGCTCGCGCCGGGGCAGTGGGCGCGCCCGGCGACGCTCGCCGACGCCGTCGGGGCGCCCCCGACGTCGCGGACGCTCGCGTCGACCCCCGAGGACCGGCAGCGGATCGAGAACATCGACCGGATGCTGCAGGCCGAGCGCTCGGTCCAGGAGTTCTCCGACGTGCTCGCGGATCCTGCGCCGCTGACCTTCCCGACCCGGCGCGACCTGCTGGCGCTGCTCGACGTCGGCTGGTTCGACCAGCCCGAGGAGTGGACTTCGTCGGTGGGCACGTGGCTCGTGGACCGTCGAGCCGTGACGGATTCGGTCTCGATCGTGCCGACCAGCAGCGTGCTCGTCGTGGCGAGCGAGACGGGCATCCCGATCACCATCGAGAACGACCTGCCGTACCCGGTCGACGTCGTCGTCGAGGTGGCCCCGTCGAACGGCCGCCTGATCGTCGAGGAGACCGTCGAAGCCACGGTCGAGGCCGAGAGCCGAAGCACCGTGCAGGTGCCCGTCGCCGCGGGCGTCGGCAGCGGCGAGGTGAACCTCGAGGTCTCGCTCACCTCGCCCGACGGCACGCCCGTCGGCACGAGCGTGCGGATCCCCGCGAACGTGCAGGCCGACTGGGAGGGCCTCGGCGCGACCGTGCTCGCCGCGATCGCGGTCGCGGTGTTCGCGATCGGCCTGATCCGGGCCTTTCGCCGCCGCCGGCGCGACCGCACGGCCGAGACGACCGACACGGACGCGGCGGACACGTCGTCCCGGGCGGACGGTCCGGACGCGACGTCCCGCCCGGCCGAGCCGGAGTCGACCGGGCGCGACGCCCTCGACGAACAGGGCTCCCCGGTCGCGGCCACGAGCCCCGACGACGTCGTGACGAGCGACGGGCCCACCGGTGACGCCGTTCCCGCCCCCGAACCCCGAGGACCGATCGAATGACTGACCGCATCGCCCGCGCGAGCCTGTTCCTCGCGTCGGGCACGATCGTCTCGCGCATCCTCGGTTTCCTGAAGGCGATCGTGCTGGCGGCGACGATCGGCGTCGTCGGCTCGGCGAGCGCCGACGCGTTCGCCGTGGCGAACGGCCTGCCGAACACCGTCTACGTGATCGTGGCGGGCGGCGTGCTCAGCGCCGTGCTCGTCCCCCAGATCGTGCGGGCGGCGACGCATGAGGACGGCGGCGCCGCCTACATCAACAAGCTCGTCACGCTCGCGCTCGTGGTGATCGGCGCGGCGACGCTCGTCGCGACCGCGCTCGCGCCCCTGCTGGCCTGGATCTACGGCGGCAACTTCCCGCCCGACACGCTCGCCCTCGCGACGGCGTTCGCGTTCTGGTGCCTGCCGCAGATCTTCTTCTACGGCCTCTACACGCTGCTCGGCGAGGTGCTCAATGCGCGCCGCAGCTTCGGCCCGTTCACGTGGGTGCCCGTGCTGAACAACGTCGTCGCGCTCCTCGGCCTCGTCGCGTTCGGCGTGCTGTTCGGCTTCGACCCCACCGGCAGCCGCACGGCCGACGAGTGGACCCCCGGCATGATCGCCCTGCTCGCGGGCTCCGCGACGCTCGGCATCGTGGCCCAGGCCGTGGTGCTGTTCTGGTTCTGGGGCCGCATCGGCCTGCGTTACCGCCCCGACTTCCGCTGGCGGGGGGTCGGGCTCCGCTCGGCAGGGCGCATGGCCGGCTGGACGTTCGGGATGCTGCTGCTCACCACGCTCGCGGGCATCGTGCAGACGCGCGTGGTGAGCGAGGCGTCCGGCTACGGCGCCTCGGTGGCCGCGACGGATGCCGCGTGGCTCATCTTCATGCTGCCGCACTCGGTGATCACCGTCTCGATCGCGACCGCGTACTTCACGCGCATGAGCGAGCACGCGCGCGACGGCCTGCTCGACCGCGTCCGGCAGGATCTCTCGGGCGCGGTCCGCGGTGTGGGCCTGATCCTCACGCTCGCCTCCGCCGTGCTGGTGGTGGTCGCGTACCCGTTCGCGGCGGTGTTCCAGCCGGGGAACTTCACGAGCGTCTCGGCGCTCGGCAACGTCATCGCCGCCTTCGCGCTCGGCCTTGTCGCCTTCAGCGTGCTCTTCGTGGTGCAGCGCACGTTCTACGCGCTCGGCGACACGCGCACGCCGTTCCTGTTCACGCTCGTGCAGGTCATCGTGTTCTCCATCGCCGCGCTCGCGTGCCTGCTGTTCCTGCCGCGCGAGTGGATCGCGGTGGGCGTGGCGCTCTCGACGACCGTCGCCGTCGTCATCCAGCTGGGGCTGGCCGTCGCCCTACTGCGGCCGAAGCTCGGCACCCTCGACGGCCGTCGCGTGGTCGTGAGCCTCGCGCGCGACCTCGGCGCCGTCATCGTGCCCGTCGCCGCCGGCTTCGCGACGCTCTGGGCGTTCGGCGGGTTCCGTGAAGGCGGGTTCGCGATCGCCGACCGCTGGAGCGCGATCGTCGTCATGGCGATCGTCGGCTCGGTCATGGCGCTGCTGTACGGGGGCATCCTCTGGCTGCTGCGCTCCCCGGAGCTGCGCGGGTTCGTCGCCCCGGCGCTGGAGCGCCTGCGCCGCCGCTGACCCGTCCGGATGACGCGCCGCAGCGCCATCCGCTCATCGCCGACCCGGCATCCTGTGACCCGCCTGCACGCCCCGGCCGCCCGGAATAGCCGCCGCCTAGACTGTGTTCACCATGGCGTGGCATCCGGTAGTCGGGATGCCGCGGGCATCGCAGGAACGACAGGAGCGGCTTTGCGCGACATCATCATCATCGGATCGGGGCCGGCGGGCTTCACCGCCGCCATCTACGCGGCCCGCGCCGAGCTGAAGCCGATGCTCATCGCGAGCTCCGTCGAGATCGGCGGCGAGCTGATGAACACGACCGAGGTCGAGAACTTCCCCGGCTTCCCCGAGGGCATCATGGGCCCCGACCTGATGGGCAAGATGCAGGCCCAGGCCGAGCGGTTCGGCACCGAGGTCGTCTACGACGACGTCGTCGAGCTCGACCTCGAGGGACCGGTCAAGCGCGTGAAGCTCGGCAACGGCGACCTGCACGAGGCGAAGGCGCTGATCTTCGCGACGGGCTCCGCCTACCGCAAGCTCGGGCTGCCCGAGGAGGAGCGCCTCTCGGGGCACGGCCTGTCGTGGTGCGCGACGTGCGACGGCTTCTTCTTCCGGGAGAAGACCATCGCCGTCGTCGGCGGCGGCGACTCCGCGATGGAGGAGGCGACCTTCCTCACTCGCTTCGCCGACAAGGTCTACGTGATCCACCGCCGCGACTCGCTCAAGGCGTCGAAGATCATGCAGCAGCGCGCGTTCGACAACCCGAAGATCGAGTTCGTCTGGAACTCCGCGGTCGAGGCGATCCACGGCGACACCGCCGTGACCGGTGTCACGCTCCGCGATACCGTGACGGGTGACGTGCGCGGCCTCGACCTCGACGGCCTGTTCGTCGCGATCGGCAACGACCCTCGCACGCACCTCGTGCACGGCAAGCTCGACCTCACCCCCGAGGGCACCATCGCGGTGCAGGGCCGCTCGTCGCGGACCTCGGTGGTGGGCGTGTTCGCCGCGGGCGACGTGATCGACCCGACGTACCGCCAGGCCGTGACCGCGGCCGGCTCGGGCACGGTCGCCGCGCTCGACGCCGAGCACTACCTCGCCGCCCTCGACGACACGTCCTCGCCCGAGGAGGCCGAATCAGAGGCCGAGGCCCTCGACGAGGCCGTCGCGGTCGACCGGCTGGCCGAGGTCAACTGACCCGACGCCGTTCGGCCCGCCGCGCGGCATCCGTGAGCCGGGTCGAGCCCGATGAACTTCACCGATAGGAGAAACCCATGACTGCACGCGCAGTGACCGAGGCCACCTGGGAGCAGGAGGTCCTGAACAACGAGAAGGCCGTGCTGGTCGACTTCTGGGCCGAGTGGTGCGGCCCGTGTCGCGCGGTGAGCCCGATCCTCGACCAGATCGCGACCGAGCACTCCGACAAGCTCGACATCGTCAAGCTCAACGTCGACGAGAACCCCGGCCTGGCGATGAAGTACCAGATCACCGCCATCCCCGCGTTCAAGGTGTTCGAGAAGGGCGAGGTCGTGAAGACGGTCATCGGCGCCAAGCCGAAGCCCGCCCTCGAGGCCGACCTCGCCGCCTACATCGCGTAGTCGGCCGCCTCGCAACGCATCGAGACCCGCCCGGCAGAAGCCGGGCGGGTCTCTCGCATATCCGGGCCGCGGAGTGGGATCGCGGGCCCCGCGCCGCCGCTTCCCCGATGCGATTCGCGAGCGCGTGCAGATCCGACCGGTGCGAGCAGATCCGCGCTCGCGCTCGGCGGATGTACACGCACTCGGCGTCGGGCACCCCGCGTCATCCGCTCTCGCACGATGACTACCATGAGAACCCTGAGCAGAACGGACCGCAGCAGTGACCTCTGACGTGCCCCAGCGCACCGGCAACAACCTCGACCCCTGGTACGCGAACTACGCCGAGCGAGCCGCCGGCTTCGCCGCATCCGAGGTCCGAGCCCTGTTCGCCGTCGCGTCGCGGCCCGAGGTCGTCTCGCTCGCGGGCGGCATGCCCTTCGTGTCGGCGCTGCCGCAGGAGCTCATCACCTCGGCGTTCGAGCGGGTCATGCGCGAACAGGGCCCGGTGGCCCTCCAGTACGGCTCCGGCCAGGGCATCCCGTCGCTGCGCGAGCACATCCTCGACGTCATGTCGCTCGAGGGCATCCGCGCGTCCGTCGACAACGTCGTGACCTCGACCGGCTCGCAGCAGGCGCTCGACTTCGTCGCGAAGCTCTTCCTCGACCCGGGCGACGTCGTGCTCGCCGAGGCGCCGTCGTACGTGGGCGCCATGGGCGTGTTCCGCTCGTACCAGGCGTCGGTCGTGCACGTCGCGATGGACGACGACGGGCTGATCCCCGAGGCGCTCCGCCAGACCATCGCGCACCTCCGCGGGCAGGGCCGGCGCATCAAGTTCCTCTACACCATCCCGAACTTCCACAATCCGGCCGGTGTGACGCTCTCCGCGTCCCGGCGGCCCGAGATCCTCGAGATCTGCCGGTCGAACGAGATCCTGGTGCTCGAGGACAACCCCTACGGCCTGCTGCACTTCGACGAGCCTGCGCCCGACGCGCTGCGTTCGATGGACCCCGAGGGCGTGATCTACCTGGGGTCGTTCTCGAAGACGCTCGCTCCCGGGTTCCGAGTGGGCTGGGCGCTCGCGCCCCATGCCATCCGCGAGAAGCTCATCCTCGCCGCGGAGTCCGCGATCCTCTCGCCGTCCTCCTTCAGCCAGCTCGTGGTCTCCGAGTACCTCTCGCAGGCCGACTGGCGGGGGCAGATCGACGCGTTCCGCGGGGTCTACCGCGAACGCAAGGACGCGATGATCGAAGCGCTGGGGGAGTACCTGCCGCAGCTGTCGTGGACCAACCCGAACGGCGGGTTCTACGTGTGGGTCACGCTGCCCGACGTGCTGGACTCCAAGCAGATGCTGCCGCGCGCGGTGCGCGAGCTCGTCGCCTATACGCCCGGCACGGCGTTCTTCGCCGACGGACGCGGTCGACACGCCATGCGACTGTCGTTCTGCTATCCGACGCCCGACGCGATCCGCCTCGGCATCCGCCGGCTCGCCACCGTGGTCAATGGCGAGCTCGACCTGCTCGACACCTTCGCCGGAACGGGATCCCTGCAGTCGCCCGAGCGACCCGGGATCGAAGCGGCACCCCCCACCGATCTCAAGTAGTCATGGAGAAACCCCTGATCATGAGCGAATCCACTGGCCTGTTCGTCGTCGTGCTCGCGGGCGGGATCTCGCATGAGCGGGATGTCTCGCTGCGCTCCGGACGACGCGTGGCCGACGCGCTGGCCCAGGCGGGGCACCGCGTGGAGCTGCTCGATCCCGACGCCGGCCTGCTGCCGTACCTCGCCGAACGACGCCCCGACGTCGTGTTCCCCGCGTTGCACGGGTCGAGCGGGGAGGACGGCTCGCTGCTCGAGCTGCTCGCGGCCCTCCGGGTGCCGACCGTGGGCTCGACCGGAGCGGCCGCGCGACGTGCCTGGTCGAAGCCGATCGCCACGTCGCTCGTGGCGGAAGCCGGCGTCGCGGTGCCCGAGTCGATCGTGCTCTCGCACGAGGCGTTCCGCGAGCTCGGCGCCGCGAGCGTGCTGCGCGTCGTGCGCGACGCACTCGACGGCGACCTCGTGGTGAAGCCCGCATCGGGCGGGTCCGCGCAGGGCGTGACCATCGTGGAGGACCCGACGGAGCTGCCTCGCGCGATGGTCGACGCGTTCACCTACGATGACGTCGCGGTCGTCGAGCGGCGCGTGGTCGGCACGGAACTCGCGATCGCTGTCGTCGAGGATGATGGCGCGCCGCGAGCGCTCACGGCGGTCGAGATCGTGCCGTCGACCGGGGTGTACTCGTTCCAGGAACGCTACAACGCGGGGGAGACCACGTTCTTCGCACCCTGCCGGCTCGACGCGGACTCGGTCGCCCGCGCGACGGAGGCCGCGCTGCTCGCACACCGGACTCTCGGACTGCGCGACCTCTCCCGCGTCGACCTCATCGTCGACGACGCCGGAACGCCGTGGTTCCTCGAGGCCAATGTCCTTCCCGGGCTGACCGAGACCTCGCTCGTCCCGCTCGCGATCGAGGCGTCCGAGACGGATGCCGCGAGCGTGTACGACGCGCTCGTCCGCGCTGCGATCTCCCGCACCCGCTGACGAGCGCGCGGGATCTCAGCGGGTCACATGCCCTCGAGGTCCTCGCCGAGTTCGTTGAGGATGCGTCGCAGGTCCTGGACCGTGGCGAAGTCGATGCTGATCTGGCCCTTCCGCGACCCGAGGCTGATCCGGACCCGCGTGTCGAGCCGATCACCGAGCCGGGTCGACAGGTCGTCGAGGAACTCCTGACGCTTGCCGGCTGCGGGCTTCGCACGTCCCGGCTTCGGCGTCTCGGCGACGATCGCCTCCGCTGCGCGGACGGACAGGTCCTCGTTCACGATCTTGTCGGCCAGCCGCTGCATCGCCTCCGGGTCGCCTGCGGCGAGGATGGCGCGTGCGTGGCCGGCGCTGAGCACGCCCGCGGCGACCCGCAACTGGACCGTCTCGGGGAGCTTGAGCAGGCGGAGGGTGTTCGAGATCTGCGGCCGCGATCGGCCGATGCGGGACGCGAGCTCCTCCTGCGTGATGCCGAAGTCGGCGAGGAGCTGCTGGTACGCCGACGCCTCCTCGAGCGGATTCAGCTGCGAGCGGTGGAGGTTCTCGAGGAGGGCGTCCCGGAGCATAGCGTCGTCGGCCGTGTCCTTGATGACCGCGGGGATCGTGTCGAGCCCGGCGGCCTTGGTGGCCCGGAGCCGACGCTCACCCATGACCAGCTCGAACTTGCCGGGCTCCTCGGGGTGCCGCCGCACGACGATGGGCTGCAGGACGCCGAATTCCCGGATGCTGTGCACGAGCTCGGCGAGGTCGTCAGGATCGAACACGCTGCGGGGCTGTTGGGCGTTCGGAACGATGTCGTCGGGATTCAGCCGCGCGAGGTGGGCGCCGGGCACGGTGACCAGGTTCGCATCCGCGGCATTCTCGACCGCCGCCATCGCCGTCTTCGGTGCGTCGGATTCGTTGAAGAAGACATCGACCGGCCGCGTCGCGCGCGGGGCCTCTTCGGTCGTGGGGATCAGGGCACCGATGCCGCGGCCGAGCCCCGTGCGCTTCGTCGCCATCAGTCGGACTCCTTCTGTTCGGATGCGGCTCGCCACGCGATCTCCGCGGCCGCCTCGCGGTACGAGAGCGAGCCGCTCGACGTGAAGTCGTACGTGATCACGCTCTGACCGTAGCTGGGGGCCTCCGAGACGCGCACCGACCGGGGAATGATCGTCTCGAGCGTCTGGGTCGGGAAGTGATCCCGAACCTCCTGGGCGACCTGCTGGGCGAGGTTCGTCCGCGAGTCGTACATGGTGAGGAGGATCGTGCTGAGCCGAAGGTCGGGGTTGAGGTGACGCTCGATGAGTTCGATGTTGCTGAGGAGCTGCGAGAGGCCCTCCAGCGCGTAGTACTCGCACTGGATCGGGATCAGGACCTCGCGCGCCGCGACGAACGCGTTGATGGTGAGCAGTCCGAGCGACGGCGGGCAGTCGATGAACACGTAGTCGTAGGGCGACTCCATCTGCGCGAGATGCGCATCGAGCGCCCGGCGGAGTCGCTGCTCACGGGCGACGAGCGAGACCAGTTCGATTTCTGCGCCCGCGAGGTGGATGGTCGCCGGTACGCAATCCAGGTTCTCGTGCTCGGTCGAACGGTGGACGACCTCGGCGATCGGCAGGTCGCCGACGAGGACTTCGTAGACGCTCTGCTGGTCGGAACGGTGCTCGACGCCCAGGGCGGTCGACGCGTTGCCCTGCGGGTCGAGGTCGATCACGAGGACGCGAGCGCCGGTGCGGGCGAGCGCCGCAGCGAGGTTCACGGCGGAGGTCGTCTTCCCCACGCCGCCCTTCTGGTTCGAGATCGTGAAGATGCGCGTCGACGCGGGGAGCGGAAGCACTGCTTCGTCGAGAGCGAGTCGCCGACGTGTCTCGTCGGCAAGCTGATCGGCCAGTGGAGTTCCTCCGTATGACTCGGGCGTTTCACGTGAAACATCGGCGGGGGCGTGCGGGGGAGTCGGCGGTTCGACGGGAGAGTCGACGACCGGTGCCGGTTGGGGTGGGAGTTCGGAACGTACCACGTTCGTCGGTTCCTCCGCGGCGAGCTCACGGCCGCCCGGGCTCTCCGCCGCTTCGACCGGCTCGTCGAAGACGGTGTACTCTTCGTCGCCGTCGAAGTCAGGGGTTCTGGACACCGGCGTGCGCTCGCGTGCCCGGAACGAGGCCTCGACGGACTCGGCCGATTCCTCCTGACGAGGCTGGTGCAGGCTCGACACGGTCTCTGCGGTGGCGTCGCCCACGATCTCTCGGATGATGTCCTCGAGGAGCTTGTCCGGATCACTGTGCGGGAACGAGGTACCCGATCCAGAAGGCAGGCCGTGATCGGGGTCATCGGAGAGCGCCGCTGCGGTGGCCGCGTCCCAGTCGAATGCGGGGACTTGCGGCGGCTCGGCTTCCGCGGAGGGCGTCACCGCATCGGTGCCGGCCCCCGCGGGCAGTCGCGCGGCAGGCTCAGCGGCGGGAAACCGGCTGGGGGCGCGCTCGGCATCGACGGTCCGCCCGGCGTGAGCCTGCACAGTGGGCGGTGCGAATCGCGCATCATCCGAATCGCTTGCCCGGCTGGACCCGCTCGCTCCAGGCGTCGGTCGTGGGGGCTCGGCGGCGACCACGGATTCCGTCCCTGACGACGGGGGCCGCAGGATCGAGTCGAAGTCGCTCGCGGGCGCGAAGGGGGATGCGCCGGCGGGTCGTGCGGTGTTCGACCGGGTCTCGGCGGCCTGTTGCGCTTCGAACGCTTCGAGCCTGGTGGGCTCGGGTTCGCGGGCGGGCTCGGGTTCGGGTCGAGGCTTCCTCCGATGGAACCAGCCACGCCCCCCGCCATTCGCCATACCGCACTCCCGACCCCTCGACTTCACCGCTCGATGGGCGGCGATCTTCGACATCCCAGCCTAACCGTCGGGCATCACGTCGGCCGGGGGGCGGACCGAAGTTTCGCCATCCCGCGATCGTGGAGGAGGAGTCGGTCGGGAGGAGTCGGCGGAGTTTCACGTGAAACATCGACGTCGGGGTGGCCCAACGATCTCGAGCGTTTCACGTGAAACATCGCGCCGCGAACGAAGTCGCGCGGGCGGCCGAACTGTGCCAGGGACCTCAGACGACGGGCTCATGGCACTGCGCTCGTCATCGACGCGGCATACGGTGCGACCACGTCGTCGGGCGTGCGCCGGCTCGTGACCTCGGCGTGCGGCGAACTGAGCCCGAACGACCGTACGGGACCGACGACGAGCGACGCCACGGAGCGCGGGCGCGAGTCGGCTCGCCGCCGAGATCGACGCGGCCTGAAGGCACAGCATCACGCGACGCGGTGGCCGGACGTCGCGCATGGTGGCGCTCGGGATGGAGCGAGATCCACCCGTACCGGCGTTCGTGCCGCCGCCCCAGCCGCATCCACCGCGAGTGATCGGTCGGTTCAGCCCCGAGGGCCAGCCGTCCTCCACCACCACCCGACCGGGTAGGCTCCGGGCATGGCGTCCCGGAGCATCTACGTCGAGACGTTCATCCGATCGAACCTCGACACAGTGTGGGCGGTCACCCGTGACCCGACCGAGCACGTCCGCTGGGACCTCCGGTTCTCGGAGATCCGTCCGACCGGCCCGACGGCGGATGGCGCAGAGCGGTTCGAGTACGTTCGGCGTACCCCTCTCCACACGGTCCGGGGCACCGGTGTGAGCATCGGGGAGATCGACCGGCCTGATGGCGCACGCACGTCCGCGCTGCGTTTCTCGACTCCCGACCGCTGGTCTCCCATTGCATCCGGTCGCGGATACTGGCGCTACGAACCCGGGCCCGAGGGCGTCCGCTTCATCACGGGGTACGACTATCGCGCCGGATGGGGCGCGTTCGATCTCATGGTCAGGCCGCTGCTGGGGTGGGCGACCGCGTGGAGCTTCGACCGCCTTCGCATCTGGCTCGAGGGCGGCCCGGAGCCTGAGCGATGGCCGTTGGTGAGCGCGACGTGGTTCTGGCGCCAGGATCGACCGCGAGCGTCGCGGTGTCGGCGAGCACCGGATGGCGGTCGGCGACGCGACGACCATCTCCGTTCCGCGCCGACGACCCTCTCACGGCTCGCCGACCCGGAGCGGTCGTCATGACCTCGATCTTCGAGCGAGCGCTCGGCTCCGATCAGTTCGAACGGCTGCACCCCATGCTCCAGCGCCGCTTCGGGGTGGGCCTGGACCGCGGCGAGGCCTGCATCGGACGGGGAGTGATGTCGGAGATCCGGCGCGGGCCGTGGTGGACGGTGCCGTTCCTCCACCTCGGTCGGCTGCGCAACGTCCTGATCCCGTACATCGGTACCGACGTGCCGTTCACCATCGAGAACTACCCGTACCTCGACCCGCTCGGTCGTGAGACGATCACCTTCGTGCGCGGCTACACCATCGGCGCGCAGCGGCGACGGTTCGATGCGACGATGATCCTCGTCGACGGTCGCATCGTCGATTATCTGGGCACGCACCAGCACCTCGCCGTCGATCTCGAGCTGGGAGTCGATGACGATGGCTCACTCCGGCTGAGATCCGGCGCTCAATGGTTCTACGAACGGATGATCGGCTTCAGATTCCCTCCGCTCTTCACCGGGCGCGCCACGTTGCATGAGCGCTACGACGAGGAGACCGCGCGGTTCCACATCGCGCTGGATGTGCGCATGAACGATTCGGCTTCGTGTTCGGCTACCGCGGGAGTTTCACGTGCGAATGGATTCCGGCGAGGGACGCGCCAGTGCGGCTCAAACCGGTTCGGCACGAAGCACGCACCTGAGCAGCCGGCGGGGATCGGCGGCCAGCGGGCCCTCGGGGA
The DNA here is from genome assembly GCF_016907355.1 of Agromyces aurantiacus. Lineage (NCBI taxonomy): Bacteria > Bacillati > Actinomycetota > Actinomycetes > Micrococcales > Microbacteriaceae > Agromyces > Agromyces aurantiacus. Next base: position 360,208 of record NZ_JAFBBW010000001.1, read on the forward strand.
TGCCGATGCCGTCGCGGACCGCATCACGTCGAACGTCGGAAGACCGCCGATCTTCGCCCGCGCACTGAGCGCTGGAGCGTCGACGCGACGCTCGGCGGGCGTCGTTCCGCACTGCCACCCGAACCGCCGATCCTGGTGATGCGCGCCGGTCGCCTGGACGCACTCAGGGAGCCGATCGGCCACGACGATACCGCCGCGGTGCGGACTCCGGGGTCGAGCCCGAGCGACGGGGCGAGGGCGGAGCGACGGGTGCGGAGCGCCGCGCGGGCGGCGCCGGGGGGACGGTGTGAGTCTGACCCGCCGAGGGGAGCCGGATCCGCGGAAGGCAAGCGCAGTGTTTCACGTGAAACCTCGCGGAACTCAGTGCGCTTCCGACGGCCTCTGGGGGTGACGTCAGAGTGACGCGGCGAGGGCGCAGCGACAGGGCCGGAGCGACAGGGGGACGGTGAGTCTGATCCGCGGAGGGCAGCCAGACCCGCGGAGGGCACGCGGAGTGTTTCACGTGAACATCGCGGCCGCGCGCAGTGGAGTGTCTGTGTGGGAACGTCAGAGCGGCGAGCGAGGACGCAGCGCCGAGGGCGCAGCGCCGGAGGGACGGTGACTCTGATCCGCGGAGGGCAGCCGGACCCGCGGAGGGCACGCGGAGTGTTTCACGTGAAACATCGCGTCGCTCCGTGCGCAGTCGAGTGTGTGTGTGTGTGAACGTCAGAGCGGCGCGGCGAGGACGCAGCGCCGGTGGCGCAGCGCCGGAGGGACGGTGTGAGTCTGATCCGCGTAGGGCAGCCGGGGTGTTTCACGTGAAACATCGCGGAGCTTCGTGCACTTTCGACAGTCCGTGGGAGTGACGTCAGAGCGGCGCTCGCAGGCATGTGGTCTCAGACACATCGGTCTGGCCGGCCACATGACGGCCTCCATCGCGGACCAGCACACGAGCGCGTTCGAACGTGGGCCAGCGACGCGGCGGGTCTCGGGCCGCGGGAACGCACGACGGACTATTCGAGGTCGGACCACGGCGTTTCACGCGAAAGCACGGGCCACGCGCGCAGATGGCCGTGTCGACAGTCGACCAAGGCCAGCTCGGTCTCAGTCACGCCGGGACGGGGCACCTGAGAGAAGACGAACGAAGGAGGCACGCGTCGCACGCCCCCAACGGGGTGGCGTAGAGGTCGCGGAGCAGCCGTCGGACGTCTCCCGTCGTGGACACGTGAGGCGACCCGTGCGGAGGGACATGCCGGTTCACGTGAGACATCGCGGACCGTGCGCTCACGGCCATACCGGGCGCACCTTGAACGCCGACCGTCTCGTTTCGAGTGATCGTTCCGAGAAATCCGAGGAACCGAGTATCCGTGCGAAGCTGAATGGGGCAAGCGGCCGCGGGGCCCTGGGCCCGTCGCGACGGCCGCACCGATCCGGAGGCAGGCCCGAACCGTTCCACGTCAAACGGCGCGCAGATCAAACAGTCCGTTCGGAACGGCCGGCTGTCCACGACGTCGTGAGTCGTCTCCACCGCGATCGGGTCGGGAATTCCATGTCGCAGCGAGCGCGCGATCGATTCGGGGAGCGCCGCCGACCGACATCCCGTGCCGACCGCGTAGGATCGTCCGCCGACGACGCGATCTGACCCGACATGTGACACCGCACCCGGTCCGACGCATCGGTCGTACTCCCGACGGCCTTCGAAGGTCGGCATCCGTGACGCTCGCGCCTGCGTCACGGCACCACCCGTCCGATCGCGGCCGATGGAGCTTCCCGCAGCAGGGTCAGGGCGCGCCAGACGAACCGTCATTCGGGCAGGGGCCGGGGTCTTGGGCAGACCTCACCGCCGAGTGGAATCACACGTTCGACCACACCGGCGGCCGCCGTCGGTCGCCGACGGACGCAGTTGGGCGCTCGTCATCGCCGTCGTCCGGCGGCGTCGCCGAGAGGGGAGCGGCGTGCGCGGCTACGCGGGGATGCGTGCTCGGAAGACCCGCGTCACATCATCGACGACGCCCTCGCCGAGGATGACGACCTCGACGTCCTCGAGCCGGTACTTCCTGATCACCTTCTCCGCGGCGCCGATCTCGCCCTCGACTCCGCCGCCCTTCATCAGGATCAGCTCGCCACCGGCGCGCAGAAGGGGAGCGGTGATCGGGATCAGGGTGCGCAACGCGCTCACGGCGCGTGCGGTGACCTGGTCGAGTCGGCCCGTGAGCTTCGCCTCCTCCGCGCGGGCGCGGACGACCTCGACGTTGTCGAGTCCGAGTTCTTCGACCTGCCTGTTGAGCCACGCGACGCGGCGTTCCATCGGCTCGATCAGCGTCAGGTGCACATCGGGACGCGCGATCGCCAGCAGGATCCCGGGAAGCCCGGCGCCCGAGCCGACGTCGCCGACCTGTCCCGGACGGAGCAGCGGCGCGACGAGGCCCGAGTTGACGATGTGCCGAGTCCAGAGACGCGGGAGTTCGAGCGGACCGATGAGGCCGAGCTCCTCGCCGTGGCGCGCCAGGCTCTCCGTGAATCGGCGCGCCTTCGGGAGATGTTCACCGAACACCACGAACGCGGCCGGCGGTTCCGGCTCGAGCGCCGCACGCCAGCTGGGGGAGTGGTCAGTCATGTTTCACGTGAAACGTCGAGCGCGGGCACTCACCCGACGCGGGTGATCACGGTGTGCCGCTCGGCGCCTTCGCCGCGGGACTCCGAGTGCAACCCGCGCTCGGCGACGAGGTCGTGGACGAGCTTGCGCTCGTACGACGACATGGGCGGGAGCGCGGCCTCGGCCGCGCCCTCGTCGATCCGCTCCGCGGCGCGAGCGACGAGACGGCCGAGCTCGTCCCGGCGGGCATCGCGAGAGCCCCCGACATCGAGGATGAGCCGGGAGAACACACCGGTCTTGGTCTGCACCGCGAGTCGGGTCAGCTCCTGGAGCGCCGAGACCGTCTCGGGGCGGGAGAGCAGCGTGAGGTTCGCGCCGTCGCCCGCATGGACGGAGACGTAGGCGCGGCCGTTGCGCGCATCGATGTCGATGTCGCCGTCGAGATCGCAGATGTCGAGGAGCTCCTCGATGTAGTCGGCGGCGATGTCGCCCTCCTCCTCGAGCTGGGCGAGGGTGCGGGTCGCGGCGTCGTGCTGGACGTCGGTCATCGGGTCACTTCCTGTTCTGCTTCTTCGCGCGATTCTTGCTCACGGGCTGCTGGCGCTGCGTCGTCGTCGGCTTCTTCGCGACGTCATCGCCCTCGTCGGACGGCGACTCGACCACGAGCTTGCCGCGCTTCGCAAGGCGCGCCTCGCGGGCCTTCGCGGCCTCGCTCCCGGGCGTGGGCATGTTGCGGATGACCACGAACTGCTGGCCCATGGTCCAGAAGTTGGAGACGAGCCAGTAGAACATCACGCCGAGCGGGAACGCGACACCGGACACCGCGAACACGAGGGGGAGCAGGTAGAGGAGGATCCGCTGCTGACGGAACATGGGGCTCGCCTTGGTCTCGGGCGACATGTTCTTCGAGACGATCTGCAGCTGGGTGATGAACTGCGACGCCGTCATGAGCACGATCATCGTGAGGGCGATGATCATGACGTTGATGCTGAACGGCTGGCCGGCGACCATGAGGTTCCACTCGCCGATGAAGGTCGACTTCAGCGGCGCACCGAGGAACTCGGAGTTCGCGAACGAATTGGCCAGCTCCTGCGTCATCGGGCCGACGCCCGGCTTGTCGTGCTGAGCGTCGTTGAGCACCGAGAAGAGGCCGAAGAAGATCGGCATCTGCAGCAGCAGCGGGAGGCAGGACGAGAGGGGGTTCGTGCCCGTGCGCTTGTAGAGATCCATCGTCTCGCGCGACATGGCCTCGCGCGAGAACTGGTCCTTCTTGCCCTTGTACTTGTCCTGGATCTTCTTCAGCTGCGGCGCGACCTCGAGCATGCGGCGCTGGCTCTTGATCTGGCGGACGAACACGGGGATCAGCGCCGCGCGGACGACCAGCACGAGGCCGACGATCGAGAGCACCCAGGTCAGGCCTGCGTCGGGGTCCAGGCCGAGGAAGTCCCAGAACGAGTGGAACGCGACGAGGATCAGCTCGATGACCCACTTGATGGGCCACAGGATGATGCTGAAGATGTCCATTGGGGCGGATCAGTCCTTCCGGGACGTGATGGGGGAGTTCTGGGTGCCCGCGATGTCGAGGGCTCCGGATGACGCGGCGGCGTCGACCGCGGCGGACGCGTGCGAGTGATCCGCGTGGGAGTGACCGGCGTGCGCATCGGCTGCGGCAGGCTCGTGCCGGCGAGACGTCGGGTCGACGGACTCGACGTGGCGGCCGCCTCGACGACTCGTGCCGGCCCAGCCGGCCGGGATCACGAAGCCGAAGCGGGTCACGTGGAAGCGGAAGCGCTTGGGCATCCGCACGTCGTCGACCCCGCCCGCCGACCACGGGTTGCAGCGCAGGATGCGCCATCCGGTGAGGGCCGAACCGACGACCAGCCCACGGTGCTGCACCGACCCCAGCCCGTAGGCCGAGCATGACGGGTAGTACCGGCAGACGTCGCCGTACAGGGGGGAGACGATCGCGCGGTAGGCGCGGATCAGCAGCACGCCGACGTTGCGAGGGAGGAGCCACACGAACCAGGCGACGTCTCGCATGTCAGCCGTCTTCCGTGGCGGCTCGGGCAGGACCCGCATCGGCGCGCACGGCGCGTCGACCGCGCGCGGAGATCGCGGACGCGACATCCGCCCGCAGATCGGGGTAGCTCGCCGCCGCTGCCGTGGGCAGCGCACGCACGACCACGTCGACGGAGGCGAGGCCGTCGTCGACCAGTTCCCGCGAGGCGGCCTTGAGCCGGCGGCGCACGAGATTGCGCCGCACCGCCGTGCCGACCTTCTTGGACACGATGAAGCCGAAGCGCGCGTCGGTGCCCGACTCCCGTGAGCGGAGGTAGCTCACGGTGTGGGCACCGGCGACCTTGGCACCACGGCGCACGATGAACCGGTAGTCATCGGCGCTCGTGATGCGGTTGGCTTTGGCGAGCACCGAGGAACTTACGCGGAGAGCTCGGTGCGGCCCTTGGAGCGACGGGCCGCGATGATGGCGCGACCGGCACGCGTGCGCATGCGGGCGCGGAAGCCGTGCTTCTTGGCGCGGCGACGGTTGTTCGGCTGGAAGGTACGCTTGCTCATTCTTCTTCTCCGGCTTGGGATCTCCGCGTGCGAGCGCGTCACAGGTGCGCCGACGGGAAAACTCGGTGCCCGAAAGGGCTGCGGTCAACTGATTAAAACTACGGCCTGCGGATGCCGCGGTCAAACCGGGACGCACTCCGGACGGACATTCTGCACCGATCCACAGTTTCGTGCCCGGAACGACACGCCGGGCCGCGTTCGATCCGTGCATCGGCATTTGTCGGCGGCTGCCCGATTCGCTAGCGTGTGAGACCAGTTATCCCCAGCCTGTGCGCCGGAATTCCGCGCTTCTCGCGTCCTCGCTCACAGGCGGTGGAGAACGTTGTGAACACACCTCGGGCCGCTCGCCTGTCGTTCGGGGGAGCGACGAGCGGCGCATGACGGTGCCTTGAAGATTGCGGGGAGCGATGACCGAACAGCCCATTTCCGACACGTGGGCCACCGTCCTCGAGCGGCTGTCGGACGATGAGGCGATCACGCCGATGCTCCAGGGCTTCCTCAACCTGGTCGAGCCGAAGGGCATCGCCGCGGGCACCTTCTACCTCGAGGTGCCGAACGACTTCACGGCGAGCATGCTGAACCAGCGCATGCGCGTGTCGCTGCTGTCGGCGATGACGGCGATCGAGGCGCCGTCGCCGGTCACCTCCTTCTACGTCGTGGTCAATCCCGAACTCGAGGGGTCCCGCCAGCCCGAGCCGCCCGCCGCCTCGGGCCTGGGCGCCGGCGTGGGCGGGGCGATGCTCGGGGGCGCCGGCGGGCTCGGCGGGCTCGCGCCATCCGTCGACGGCGTCGGGAGCTCGGCCGGCACCGCGGGCGCACCGGGCATCGACGTACCGGCCTCGCCCGCGCCGATCTTCGACACGACCAACCCCGACCGGCCGCGCGATGCGCGCCTGAACCCGAAGTACTCCTTCGACAGCTTCGTGATCGGCCAGTCCAACCGCTTCGCGCACGCGGCGGCGGTCGCCGTCGCCGAGGCGCCGGCGAAGGCGTACAACCCGCTCTTCATCTACGGCGACTCGGGCCTCGGCAAGACGCACCTCCTGCACGCCATCGGCCACTACGCGATGAGCCTCTACCCGGGCATCCGCGTGCGCTACGTCTCCTCCGAGGAGTTCACGAACGACTTCATCAACTCGATCGCGAACAACCGCGGCTCGCTGTTCCAGCAGCGCTACCGCAACATCGACATCCTGCTGATCGACGACATCCAGTTCCTGCAGGGCAAGGCCGAGACGCAGGAGGCCTTCTTCCACACGTTCAACACGCTGCACGACCACAACAAGCAGGTCGTGATCACGAGCGACGTGCCGCCGAAGCACCTCACGGGCTTCGAGGACCGCATGCGCAGCCGCTTCGAGTGGGGCCTCATCACCGACGTCCAGGCGCCCGACCTCGAGACGCGCATCGCGATCCTGCGGAAGAAGGCGCAGAACGAGCACCTGCAGGTGCCCGACGACATCCTCGAGTACATGGCCTCGAAGGTCTCGAGCAACATCCGCGAGCTCGAGGGCACGCTGATCCGCGTGACGGCGTTCGCGAGCCTGAACCGCACGCCGGTCGACATGCCGCTCGTGCAGACGGTGCTGAAGGACCTGATCACGGATGACTCGGACAACGTCGTCGCGCCGGTCGACATCATCACCGCGACGGCCGACTACTTCAAGCTCACGGTCGACGACCTCTACGGCTCGAGCCGCTCGCAGGCCGTCGCGACCGCGCGCCAGATCGCGATGTACCTCTGCCGCGAGCTCACGAGCCTGAGCCTCCCGAAGATCGGCCAGCTGTTCGGCAACCGCGACCACACCACGGTGATGTACGCGAACAAGAAGATCTCGGAGCTCATGAAGGAGCGCCGCTCGATCTACAACCAGGTCACCGAGCTCACGGCGCGGATCAAGCAGACCTCGCGCTACCGCTGAGATCCGAGAGCGGATGGCGCGGCCGGCGCCGCCGGCGCCGCCGAACGTGCCAGCTCGATCGTTCCGCTCCATCCTCGCCGGCCGACCGCCCGGCCCACTGGAATGCGGACGTCCGGCTCGTTCGGCGACCACCTGAGCGGACGCTGTGGCAATTCCACACAGGTGTGGACAATCTGTGGATTGTTAACGAGCAACCGCGCCACGATTGTTGAGACGGCTCGACGCCTTGTGGAGAACTCCGAAGGCCGCTCGGGGCCGGAGCGTGCTGCGGCGCCGTGTTTCCACACACCGTGCACAGCCGTGAGGGCCGCCTTCGCCAGTGATCACGGGGATCACCGCACACCATCCACAGTTTCCACACCGGTTAACACCGTTAAGAGATAGAGGGGTTAATCCGGGGCACTCGACAACCTCGGACGCGGACCGCGCCCGAACGGCGTGCAGCGTCGATGCGGAGGACCGGAGACGGGTCGCCGCATCGACCGTCCCGACCCGCGAAATCCCGGCACCGGCGCTGACCGTCCGGATAGCATGGGAGCCGATCCAGCCCTCCACGACGGGAGAACCGTGAAGTTCCAGGTCAATCGCGACGTCTTCAGTGAGGCCGTGTCCTTCGCCGTCAAGCTGCTGCCGCAGCGCACGACCCTGCCGATCCTGTCCGGGGTGCTGATCCAGGCGAGCGACGACGGCCTCGTGCTCTCCTCCTTCGACTACGAGGTGTCCTCGCGCACCGAGATCCAGGCCGACGTCGAGGAGCCCGGCACCGTGCTCGTGTCAGGCCGTCTCCTCGCCGAGATCGCCGGCCGTCTGCCGAATGCGCCCGTGCGCGTGTCGACCGAGGAGTCCCGCATCTCGGTGACCTGCGGATCCGCGAGCTTCACCCTGCTCTCCATGCCGGTCGAGGAGTACCCCTCCATCCCCGAGATCGGCGAGCAGACCGGCGTCGTCCCAGCCGAGGAGTTCGCCTCGGCCGTCGCCCAGGTCGCGGTCGCGGCATCCCGCGACGACGTCACGCCCGTCATCACCGGCGTGCAGCTCGAGGTCCGTGAGAACAACCTCAGCCTCGTCGCGACCGACCGCTACCGCGTCGCGATCCGCGAGATCGACTGGGACGGCGGCGCCGTGGCCGGCGAGGGCGACGCCTCCCTCACCGCCCTGGTGCCGGCTCGCACCCTGCAGGAGGTCGGCAAGACCTTCGGCCACTCGGGCACGATCTCGATCGCGCTGACCAGCCGCGACGACCGCGAGCTGATCGCGTTCTCGGCCGACCGGAAGACGGTCACCAGTCTGCTCATCAAGGGCAACTTCCCGCCGGTGCGCCGGCTGTTCCCCGAGACCGTCGACAACTACGCGGTCATGAACACCGCCGAGCTCATCGAGGCCACGCGTCGTGTCGCGCTGGTGCTCGAGCGCGAGGCCGCGCTGCGGTACACGTTCACGCCCGACGGGCTCACGCTCGAGGCGATCGGCAGCGAGCAGGCGCAGGCCTCCGAGTCGATCGACGCGATCCTGACGGGCGACGAGACGGTGGTCTCGCTGAAGCCCCAGTTCCTGCTCGACGGCCTCCAGGCGGTACCGAGCGAGTTCGTGCGCATCTCGTTCACGAAGACCGAGAACCCGAACAAGCCGGGCCCGGTGCTGATCACGAGCCAGACCTCGCGCGAGCAGGCCGGCGCCGACAGCTACCGCTACCTGCTGCAGCCGAACCTGCTCCTGCGCTGAGCCGGAGTCGCGCCGCGCTGTCGGTGCGGGCGGGTAGCGTTGAGGTTCGCGAGAAGGGAGCCGCACCGTGCACGTCGCCAGGCTCTCGCTCACCGACTTCCGCAACTACCGCTCGGCCGAGTTGTCGTTCGAGCCGGGCGCCACGGTCATCGTGGGCCGCAACGGCCAGGGCAAGACCAACCTCGTCGAGGCAGTGGGCTACCTCGCGACGCTCGGCTCGCATCGCGTGTCGAACGACCAGGCACTGATCCGCGCCGGTGCCGACGCGGCGGTGGTCCGCGCGGTCCTCGCGTCCGGCGGCCGCGAGGTGCTGCTCGAACTCCAGCTGAACCGGCAGGGCGCCAACCGCGCGCGGGTCAACCGGGCGGCCGCCAAGCCCCGCGACCTCCCGCGCTACGCGCACAGCGTGCTGTTCGCGCCGGAGGACCTCGCCATCGTGCGCGGCGAGCCGTCGGTGCGTCGGCGCCTGCTCGACGAGCTCCTCGTGCAGCGGATCCCGCGGCTCGCGGGCGTCATGGCCGACTACGACCGCGTGCTGAAGCAGCGCAACTCGCTGCTCAAGAGCGCACGCGCCCGTGGCCTGGCCGCGGCGCAACTGCCGACCCTCGACATCTGGGATGAGCGGCTCGTCCAGTTCGGCGCCGAGATCATCGACCGCCGGCTCGAGCTCGTCGCCGAGCTCCGCTCGCCGCTCGCCGCGGCGTACCGGTCGATCGTCGACGCCGACCACGCGCCCGAACTGCGCCCCGTGCTCTCGATCGACGGCGCCGATCCCGACGACGAGGGGGCGGATGGCACGACCGCGCCGCTCGCGGCCGGCGTCTCCGACGCGGCAGCCGGAGCCACGTCGCCCGACCGCCTCCCGACCTCCGATCGGTTCGCCGCCGCACTCGCGACCCTGCGACGCAAGGAGCTCGAGCGCGGCGTCACGCTCGCCGGCCCACACCGCGACGACCTGCTCCTGCTGCTCAACGGCCTGCCGGCCAAGGGCTACGCGAGCCACGGCGAGTCGTGGTCGTTCGCGCTCGCGCTCCGGCTCGCGTCGGCCGAACTGCTCCGCCGCGACTCGACCACGGGCGACCCCGTGCTCGTGCTCGACGACGTGTTCGCCGAGCTCGACCGACTCCGCCGGGAGCGCCTGGCTGCCGCGATCGGCGGCTACGAGCAGGTGCTCATCACCGCGGCGGTGCTCGAGGATGTGCCCGAGCCCCTCGCGCATCGCGTTGTCCGGATCGAGGCGGGCGTCGTGGTCGACGGCGGAGCGGCGGCAGGCGAGCCCGGTGCCGCGTCGGAGCCCGCGCGCGAACCCCAGCCGGAGGCATCTGGTGTCTGAGGCCTCACGCACCTACCAGCACTTCCGCGAGATCTTCGGCGGCGAGCCGCGCATCCGCCCCGGCCGGGTGCGCGTGCGCACGCGCGAGTCGGGGAGCGAGCCGTTCACGCCGGGCCGCGACCCCCGCCCGCTCGGCGCCGCGATCGACCAGCTGACCGCGCAACTCGGCTGGACCGGCCCGCTCTCGCAGCACGAACTGCTCGCGACGTGGCCCGAGATCGCCGGCGACGAGATCGCCCGGCACTCCGAGCCCATCGCGATCGAGGGCGGCATGCTGCAGGTCCGCTGCGAATCGACGGCCTGGGCCACCCAGCTGCGGATGATGCGCGGCGAGCTCCTCGCGGCGATCCTCGAGCGGCACCCCGGGGCGGGTGTGGAGAACATCCGCTTCCAAGGTCCGGATGCCCCCACCTGGAAAAGGGGCCCCAGATCGGTTCCAGGGCGCGGCCCGCGCGACACCTACGGCTGAGAAGGCAAAATCGGTCACTTCCCCTCTCTCGAGGCCCCAGATCGGCGCGGAGCCTCCGGGCCGGTGCCGGGACTTGATAGGATCAAGGGTCGCCAGAACGACGGTTTGGAGCCCGATTCACCCATGACAGCGGAACCGACGAAGGCCCAGGGCGCGCCGGAATACGGCGCCGACGCGATCCAGGTTCTCGAGGGCCTCGAAGCGGTTCGCAAGCGGCCGGGCATGTACATCGGCTCGACCGGGCCCCGGGGTCTCCACCACCTCGTGTACGAGATCGTCGACAACTCCGTCGACGAGGCGCTCGCGGGCTACGCGACCGACATCGACGTGACGATCCTCGAAGACGGCGGCATCCGCGTCGTCGACAACGGCCGAGGCATCCCCGTCGACGTCCACAAGACCGAGGGTCGGTCGACGGTCGAGGTCGTGCTGACCGTGCTGCACGCCGGCGGCAAGTTCGGCGGCGGCGGGTACGCCGTCTCGGGCGGCCTGCACGGCGTCGGCTCGTCCGTGGTGAACGCGCTCTCCACGAGGCTCGATGTCGAGGTGCGGCGTCAGGGCCACGTCTGGCGCCAGTCCTACACCGTGGGCGTGCCCGACGCGCCCCTCTCGCAGGACGAGGCGAGCGACGCGACCGGCACCACGATCACGTTCTGGCCGAACGCCGACATCTTCGAGACGGTCGAGTTCGACTACGAGACACTCCGCGCCCGGTTCCAGCAGTACGCCTTCCTCAACAAGGGGCTGCGCATCACGCTGACCGACCTGCGTGTCGGCCACGTCGAGATCGACCCCGAGGACACGCCCACGACCGGCGCCATCGCGATCCCCACGCAGCGCACCGACACGTTCCTCTACGAGCGCGGGCTCGTCGACTACGTCGAGTACCTCAACCGTGCCAAGAGGGCCGACGTCGTCAACGACGAGATCATCTCGTTCGAGACGGAGGACACCGAGCGCAAGATCGCGCTCGAGGTCGCCATGCAGTGGACCACGGCGTACACCGAGTCCGTGCACACCTACGCCAACACGATCAACACGCACGAGGGCGGCACGCACGAGGAGGGCTTCCGTGCGGCGCTCACGACGCTCGTGAACCGCTACGCGCGCGAGAAGGGCATCCTCAAGGAAAAGGACGACAACCTCTCCGGCGACGACGTCCGCGAGGGTCTCACCGCAGTGATCTCGGTCAAGCTGTCGGAGCCGCAGTTCGAGGGCCAGACCAAGACCAAGCTCGGCAACACCGAGGCGAAGTCGTTCGTGCAGCGCGTGGTGGGCGACCAACTCGGCGACTGGTTCGACCGCAACCCGACCCAGGCGCGCGACATCATCCGCAAGGCCATCCAAGCGGCGACCGCGCGCATCGCGGCGCGCAAGGCGCGCGAGGCGACGCGGCGCAAGGGCTTCCTCGAGACCAGCGGCATGCCGGGCAAGCTGAGCGACTGCACGAGCAAGGACCCGACCGTCTCCGAGATCTTCCTCGTCGAGGGCGACTCGGCCGGCGGCTCGGCCAAGACCGGTCGCAACCCCGAGACCCAGGCGATCCTGCCGCTGCGAGGCAAGATCCTCAACGTCGAGAAGGCACGGCTCGACCGCGCGCTCGGCAACGCCGAGATCCAGGCGATGATCACGGCCTTCGGCACCGGCATCGGCGAGGACTTCAACCCCGAGAAGGCCCGGTACCACAAGATCGTGCTGATGGCCGATGCCGACGTCGACGGCCAGCACATCACCACCCTGCTGCTGACGCTCCTGTTCCGCTACATGCGGCCGCTCATCGAGATGGGCTACGTCTACCTCGCCCAGCCGCCGCTGTACCGCATCAAGTGGTCCAACGCCGACCACGACTACGTCTACTCCGACCGCGAACGCGACGCGGTGATCACCGACGGCCAGGCGGCGGGTCGGCGACTCCCCAAGGAGAACGGCGTGCAGCGGTACAAGGGTCTCGGTGAGATGAACCACCAGGAGCTGTGGGACACCACCATGAACCCCGAGACCCGCACGCTGCTGCAGGTCACCATGGAGGACGCCGCAGCAGCCGACGAGATCTTCTCCACCCTGATGGGCGACGACGTCGAGAGCCGGCGCGCGTTCATCCAGAAGAACGCGAAGGACGTGCGCTTCCTTGACATCTGACGTGATCAACCCGGGCGCCGGCGGCGACGGCGAGGGCTACGGCATCCACGGCCGCATCGACCAGGTCGACCTGCATCTCGAGATGCAGCGCTCGTACCTCGACTACGCGATGAGCGTGATCATCGGGCGCGCGCTGCCCGATGTCCGCGACGGCCTGAAGCCCGTGCACCGCCGTGTCATCTACACGATGTACGACGGCGGGTATCGCCCCGACCGCGCGTTCTCGAAGTGCACGCGCGTCATCGGCGACGTCATGGGCCAGTTCCACCCGCACGGCGACAGCGCGGTGTACGACTCGCTCGTGCGCCTCGTGCAGCCCTGGTCGCTGCGCTACCCGCTCGCGCTCGGCCAGGGCAACTTCGGTTCGCCGGGCAACGACGGGGCCGCCGCTCACCGGTACACCGAGACCAAGATGTCGCCGCTCGCCATGGAGATGGTGCGCGACATCGAGGAAGACACCGTCGACTTCCAGGACAACTACGACGGCCGCACCCAGGAGCCCACGGTCCTGCCGAGCCGGTTCCCGAACCTCCTCGTCAACGGCTCGGTCGGCATCGCGGTCGGCATGGCCACCAACATCCCGCCGCACAACCTGCGCGAGGTCGCGGATGGCGCACTCTGGGCGCTCGAGCACCCCGAGGCATCCCGCGAGGAGCTCCAGGAGGCGCTGATCCAGCGCATCAAGGGGCCCGACTTCCCGACCGCCGCGCAGATCCTCGGCGTGAAGGGCATCCACGACGCCTACCGCACGGGCCGCGGCTCCATCACGATGCGTGCGGTCGTGAACGTCGAGGAGATCCAGGGCCGTACGTGCCTCGTCGTCACCGAGCTGCCCTACCAGGTCAACCCCGACAACCTGGCGATCAAGATCGCGGACCTCGTCAAGGAGGGCAAGCTCGCGGGCATCGCCGACATCCGCGACGAGACCTCGGGCCGCACCGGCCAGCGCCTCGTGATCGTGCTCAAGCGCGACGCGGTGGCCAAGGTCGTGCTGAACAACCTGTACAAGCACACGCAGCTGCAGGACAACTTCGGCGCCAACATGCTCGCGATCGTCGACGGGGTGCCCCGCACGCTCTCGATCGACGGCTTCATCGCCCACTGGATCGACCACCAGATCGAGGTCATCGTCCGGCGAACCGAGTTCCGCCTCCGCAAGGCGGAGGAGCGGATGCACATCCTGCGCGGCTACCTCAAGGCGCTCGACGCGCTCGACGAGGTCATCGCGCTCATCCGCCGCTCGGCCACCGCCGAGGACGCGCGCGACGGACTCATCGAGCTGCTCGACATCGACGAGCTGCAGGCCCGCGCCATCCTCGAACTCCAGCTGCGCCGCCTCGCGGCCCTCGAGCGGCAGAAGATCATGGACGAGGCGGCCGAGCTCGAGCGCCAGATCGCGGACTACCGCGAGATCCTCGCCTCGCCCCTGCGCCAGCGCACCATCATCTCCGACGAGCTCCGCGAGATCGTCGACAAGTTCGGGGACGAGCGCCGCACACACATCGCCCCCGGATTCGACGGCGACATGTCGGTCGAGGACCTCATCCCCGAGGAGGAGATGGTCGTCACCGTCACGCGCGGCGGCTACGTCAAGCGCACGCGCAGCGACAGCTACCGCTCGCAGCACCGCGGCGGGAAGGGCGTGCGCGGCGCGCAGCTGCGCGCCGACGATGTCGTCGACCACTTCTTCGTGACCACCACGCACCACTGGCTGCTGTTCTTCACGAACCTCGGCCGGGTGTACCGCGCCAAGGCGTACGAGATCCAGGAGGCCGGTCGCGACGCCAAGGGCCAGCACGTGGCGAACCTGCTCGAGCTGCAGCCCGACGAGGAGATCGCCGAGATCCTCGACATCCGCGACTACGAGGTCGCGAAGTACCTCGTGCTCGCCACGCGCGACGGCCTCGTGAAGAAGACCGAGCTCACCGCGTACGACACGAGCCGCACGCGCGGGGTCATCGCGATCAACCTCCGCGAGGGCGACGAGCTCGTCTCGGCGATGCTCGCCGACGAGGACGACGAGATCCTGCTCGTGTCCAAGAAGGGCATGTCGCTTCGCTTCGAGGCGACCGACGAGGCGCTGCGCCCCATGGGCCGGTCGACCTCGGGCGTCAAGGGCATGAGCTTCCGCTCCGGCGACGAACTGCTCGCCGCATCGGTCGTGCCCGCATCCGACGAGGCGGCGCTCGAGCACGAGGCGAACGGCGGCAGCCCGAGCGACACGTACGTGTTCGTCGTGACCGAGGGCGGCTACGCCAAGCGCACCCGGATCGAGGACTACCGCAAGCAGCAGCGCGGCGGCCTCGGCATCAAGGTGGCCAAGCTGAACGACGAGCGCGGCACCCTCGCGGGTGCGCTCATCGCGGGCGGCGCCGACGAGGTCCTCGTGGTTCTTGCCAGCGGCAAGGTGGTACGCTCTGACGTCGCCGAGGTCCCGGCCAAGGGCAGGGACACGATGGGCGTCGTCTTCGCGAAGTTCGACGCGGACGACCGCATCATCGCGATCGCGAAGAATTCCGAGCGGAATCTCACGGAGGAAGCCGCCGAACCCGACGCGGCCGAGCCCGCAGGAGAGGAGTGACCGTCATGAGCAGTGTCGCCGAGAAGCTCGCCGGCAAGTCCAACCGGAAGCCCCCCGCCAAGCAGGTGCGCCTGCGCCTGGTGTACATCGACTTCTGGTCGGCCGTGAAGCTGTCGTTCCTCGTCGCGGTGTGCCTGGCCGTCGTGAACATCGTGGCCTCGTTCCTCGTGTTCACGATCGTGCAGTCGACGGGCCTGTTCGAGAACCTCAACAGCCTGGTGCAGGATGTCGCGGGCGCCGGAACCGACCTGCGCTCGATCCTCTCGATCGGCAACGTGATGGGCTTCGCGATCGTCGTGTCGCTGCTGAACCTCGTCGTCACGACCGCGCTCGGCGCGGTCGTCGCGGTGCTGTACAACCTGAGCGTCAAGATCACGGGCGGCATCCTGGTGGGCTTCACCAACAGCTGACCCGCGCCGATTCGGCTCGATTTCACGATCCCCGCGGGGTCGGGTAGTCTGTCCTTCGGCCGAATTCCGGGGATATAGCTCAGGCGGTTAGAGCGCTTCGCTGATAACGAAGAGGTCCGAGGTTCAAGTCCTCGTATCCCCACTCCGATAACTCCACACCACGGGTGCCCCCGGCATCCGGCACGGGGCCTTAGCTCAGTTGGTAGAGCGCCTGCTTTGCAAGCAGGATGTCAGGAGTTCGAATCTCCTAGGCTCCACAGTTCACTTCGACGTTCCAGCTCGGCTCCCGGCTGATCCGACCTCCGCGGCGCCACCCGGACCGCTTCCCGAAAAATCTGCATCCAGGTGCATCCGATCCCACCCTGCTGTCGGAAGTACAGGTATCGGGTGATTCCGCACCCGTCGACAGAAGGGAAGTCCAATGAAGCGCATTCTCGCCACCGGGTTCATCGTCGGTCTCGCGACGGTCGGCCTCGCCGCCGTTCCGGCTCAGGCAGCCCCCAACGAAGCCGCGTGCTTCGGCGGCGTCCACAAGCTCATCAACACCGAGGGCTACGCGGGTTTCACCAACGTCGGGCAGGTCGTCCAGGCGCTCGGCGGCCAGGGCAAGAACGACACCGCCCGCGGCATCTGCGGCGACTGAGGCCCTTCGAGACTTCTCAGCACCGTCGTCGGCGGCTCGGGACCTGGTCTCCGAGCCGCCGACTCGCGTTCCCGCCTCGCGGCATGAGGTTGATACGGTCGTCCTCATGCCCTCCGTGCCGCTGTCGCCCGAACTCGACGCCGCGATCCGCCTCGGCTACGAGCAGCGGGACCGCGCCGACATGGCGCCCACCATCGCGTACTTCGCGGACCTGCTCGCCGCGCACCCCGACCATCCGGTGCTCACCTACGAACTGGCGGGCGCCTACGACACCGCCGGCGAGGAGTCGCAGGCGCGCCCGCTGTACGAACGCGCGCTCGAGCTCGGTCTCGAGGGCGACGTGCTGCGCCGCTGCCTCTGCCAGTACGCCAGTACGCTCCGCTGGCTCGGTGAGCTCGACGCGTCGCGCGCCGTGCTCGATCGAGCCCGCGCGGAGTTCCCCGGCTCCGATGCGGTCAGGGTGTTCTCCGGGCTGACGTACCTCGACGCCGGCGAGTCCGACGCCGCGTTCGCCGAACTGCTCACCGTGGTGACCGACCACGCCGAGGCGACCGACCTCGGCCGGTGGGCCGAGGGCCTCAAGGGCCTCGCCGGATGGCTGGCCGATGGCCGACCCGAGGGCTGAGCCGCTCGCCCGGCTCGCTGCTCGGCTGCGCGCGGCGGGCAGCGTGTTCGCCGAGGAGGAGGCCGCGATCCTCGCGGGCGCGGCTGCGGACGACGAGGAGCTCGAGTCGCTCGTCCTCCGCCGCATCGCAGGGGAGCCGATCGAGCCGCTGGTGGGATGGGTGCGGTTCGGGGCGCTCCGGCTCTCCATCGGGCCCGGCGTCTTCGTGCCGCGTCAGCGCAGCGTGCGGCTGGCCCGCCTCGCGGTGCGTCGGGTGCGAGCGCACGACGCTGCCGTCGCCGGGCGCCCTCCCGTCATGCTCGAGGCCTACTGCGGTGTGGCACCGCTCGCGGCGACGGTCGCGGCATCCGTCGCCGCCGTCATGGTGCACGCGGCCGACGCCGACCCCGCGGCCCTGGCATACGCTCGCCGGAACCTGCCCGCCACGGCAGGTGTGCACCTCTCGGACGGTCTCGATGGGCTTCCGGCCGAGCTCGCCGGACGCATCCACGTGATCGCGGCGGTGCCCCCGTACGTGCCCGAGTCCGAGCTCGCGCTCATGCCGCGCGAGGCGCGGGAGTTCGAGCCGTCGGCTGCGCTCGTCGGCGGCGGCCGCGACGGCCTCGACCAGGTCCGCCGCCTGGTCGCCGACGCTCCCGTGTGGATGACGGACGGTGGCAGCGTGCTCGTGGAACTGCACGCCGCGCAGCTCGCGCCGGCCGCCGCCGAGGCGCGCTCCGCAGGCTGGCGATGCCGGATCCACCGCCCGTCCGACGCCCGGACCGGGGTGCTCGAGCTCATCGCCGGGTAATACAGTGGCGGAATGGACATCCGCATCGCCGCGTACGGGGTCATCATCCGCGACGGCGCGATCCTGCTGTCCCACTGGAACGAGCACGGTCGGTCCGCGTGGACCCTGCCGGGCGGCGGCATCGAGCTGCCCGAGCATCCCGCCGAGGCCGCGCTCCGCGAGATCCGCGAGGAGACCGGCTACGACGCCGAGCTCGAGCAGTTGCTCGGCATCGACACGATGGTCGTGCCGGCGGCGAAGCGGCACCACGGCACGGCGCCGCTGTACGCGATGCGCGTGGTCTACCGTGCGCGAGTGGTCGGCGGCGAACTGCGCAACGAGGTCGGCGGCTCCAGCGACGAGGCGCGCTGGTTCCCACTCGACGACGTGGGTTCGCTCACGCGCGTGAGCCTGCTCGACATCGCATTGCGCCTGAACGAGCAGCAGCCGGCCGACGGCGTGCCTCCGCGCGGGTGATCCCGCAGGTGCCCTGAACGCGGGAACGGCCCCGTCCGATTCGTGGACGGGGCCGTTCCGATCGGCTCCTGCGCGGTTCGCATGGCGATCAGAGCGCCCTGGTGAGCAGCGTGAGCGTGGTGCGGTTCTCGTCGCGCAGGCGCTCGGCGCGGCGCTGGAGCTGGGCGCGGGCACCCAGGTCCTGACGCGAGCGTCGTGCGGCTTCGGCGCGGCTCCATGCGAGCAGGGCGAGGCCGGCGCGGCGCGCGAGGCGCTCCTGCAGGCGGCCAGCCCCGGCACGCATGGCGTCGGCCCGTTGCGAGCTCGTACCGGTTGCGGTGAGTGTGGTATTCACGGTGGTTCCTTCGTGGGATGGGTGGTGCGGACGGATGGCGCGAGCGGATGCGCGCGCCGGGAGGTGACGTGCGTGCTCCCAGCGGCGAGGCGCTGCGGCATCCGTCGCCACGAAGGCGACGAGCGGTGCATCGACGATGGGAGACCGGCGGCCCGGCGTCGTGATCGACGCGTCGGGGGACGGATGCCGGTGGACGGGCCCGGCTCGCGGGGCGAGCGGGGCGTCGTCAGGCGGAGACGGGACCTGTGGTCAGCGCGGTGCGCGCGACGTCAGCAGGCGCCGAGCGGCGCGACGAGGGAGACGCCCGTCGTGCGGATCGGAGTGTGGGTATACGCGATCATCGTCATCGGGACTCGCCCCCTCTCTCATCGTCAGCTGTCGCCCGTGATGGACGACCGAGAACCGAACATATCGGCATTCGCGGCTCGCGCGCAAGCATCGATTCGGATTCATCGAGAAGATCAGTGCGCGCCCTGAGCCCGGCGGGGGTCGACGACGACGGCCCCCGGTCCGAATGCTCGGAACCGGGGGCCGTCGAGGACTGAGGGGGTCAGATCACCGGGGACGGCGCTGCGCCCGCGGATCCGGACGCGCCGGACGAGGGCGTCGACGGCTCCTCGTCGGCCACCCAGAGCTCATCCTCGGCGCGGAACATCTGCCACACGGCATACGCCACTCCGGCGGCGGCGATCACGCCGGCGCCGATCGCGAGGTAGGTGCCCACGCCGGGGCCCTTCTTCTCCACGACGACCTTGCTCGCCCCCACGCGCTCGAGCGCCCGACGCACCCGGGCGTCGTTGGCGATGTCGCCGATCGAGAGCAGCGAGCCGAGCGCCCCGCCGATCCCGCGCTCGACCGACTCGCCGGCACCCCTGGCCATGTCGCGCGCGCGGTCGACGCCGGGACGAACGTAGCTCTCGTACCCGGTCCGCACGCGCGGGACGACCTCTTCGCGCGTGAGCAGGTTGAGCTGACGGCTCGCCTCACGCGCCACCCTGCTCGCGTGGTCGAGTACGTCCTGCTGGTCCCCCCACAGTTCCTCTGCACTGCTGCGCAGTCGCTTGAGTTCCTTGCGGCGCTTGCGTGACAGGCTCATCTCGACCTCCATCGTTGTGCAGCGAACCCCTCCATCCTGCCACCGAACCCGCTGGAAGTGGGGTGGGAGTGCCGGGGGTTGCATACCCGGCGACGAATCCCCTCATGAGAGAATCGTCGCTATGCCGAATCCCACCGCAGTCGCGACGATCACCACCAATCACGGCGACATCAAGGTCGACCTGTACGGCCACCACGCGCCGAAGACGGTCAAGAATTTCATCGGCCTCGCGACCGGCGAGATCGAGTGGACGCACCCCGGAACGGGCCAGACCACCACCGAGCCGCTCTACAACGGGGTCGTCTTCCACCGCATCATCCCCGGCTTCATGATCCAGGGCGGCGACCCGCTCGGCCAGGGCATCGGCGGACCGGGCTACCGCTTCGACGACGAGATCAACCCCGAGCTCGACTTCACCGAGCCCTACGTGCTCGCGATGGCGAACGCCGGCACCCAGGGCGGCCGCGGCACGAACGGCTCGCAGTTCTTCATCACCGTCGGCCCGACCACCTGGCTGCAGGGCAAGCACACGATCTTCGGCAAGGTGACGGATGCCGCGAGCCAGGCGGTCGTCGACAAGCTCGCCTCCGTGCCCACCGACGGCCGCGACCGGCCGCTCGACGACGTCGTGATCGAGAAGATCACCGTCGAGCAGCTCTGAGCCGCCCGCGGTGAGCGATCCGGCGCCAGAGCGCTCGAACTTCTGCTACCGGCACCCCGACCGGCAGAGCTTCGTGCTGTGCCAGCGCTGTGGTCGCACGATCTGCGGTGAATGCCAGACCCCGGCGCCCGTCGGCGTGATCTGCCCCGAGTGCATGCGCGAGCAGCGCGCGTCGGCGCCGCGCACCAAGCCCGCGGTGCTGACGCGCGTGCGGTCGGCCGGCCGACGCGGTGCGCCGGTGGTGACCTATTCCCTCATCGGCATCACGGTGGCGGTGTATCTGCTGCAGCTGGTGCCGGGGCTCGCACTGACGGATCGCTTCTGGTACGCCGGCGTCTACTCTCTGCCTGGCAATTTCGAGCCGTGGCGGATGCTGACGTCGGTGTTCCTCCATTCGACGACGCTGATCTTCCACGTGCTGCTGAACATGTACACGTTGTGGATCTTCGGCCAGCTGCTCGAGCGCTTCCTCGGTCCGACGCGCTTCCTCGCGCTGTACCTCATCTCCGGGCTCGCCGGATCCGTCGGCGTGCTCTGGCTGGGAGATCCGCGTATCGCCGTCTTGGGCGCGTCCGGGGCGATCTTCGGGCTGATGGGCGCGTTCCTCGTGATCCAGCGCCGCCTCGGAGGAGATGCGACCCAGCTGCTCGTCCTGCTGGGCATCAACCTCGTCATCGGGTTCATTCCGGGTTTCAACATCGCATGGCAGGCCCATCTCGGCGGCCTGATCGGCGGCGCGCTGGTGGGGCTCATCTTCGTCGAGACGCGCAAGCGCGACCAGCGCGGGCTTCAGGTCGGGCTCCTCGTCGGGCTGACCGTCGTCCTGCTCGTCCTGAGCCTGCGGTACTTCTTCTTCCCGATCGCCTGAAACCCCCTCAACCGGGTTCCGGCCGGGGTTATCCACAACGCTGTCCACAGTTGGGGAGAGTTACACGGGTGTGATTCCGCACGATGTCCGGAATTCCGCGCATCAGGCCCGTCCATAGGGTGGGGACGGTGTGGAGAAACCTGTGGATGATGTGGATAACCCTGTGCAGAGATGCGAGAAGCGGGGCGGATGCCGCAGCATCCGCCCCGCTTCGTCGCTCGCCGGTCAGCGCCAGCGTGTGGTCATCAGGAACCCCACGAAGGCGATGCCGAAGCCGATCAGGATGTTCCACGAACCGAGCGCCGCCACCGGCAGGGCGCCCTGGCTCACGTAGAACACGATGATCCAGAGCAGCCCGAGCAGCATGAAGCCGAACATGACGGGCTTGAACCAGACGGGGTTCGGGGCGTCCTCGCCGCTCGGCTGCTCCGCGCGCGCGGGCTTCGAAGAGTTGGTGCGTGCCATGCGGGAGATTGTAGTCCACCGCGCGGGGCGACTCCGACCGCAGCCTCGGGGGGAGCGACGGGGCCCCCCGGCTCGGCGAACTAGAATCTCCGGTATGCCCGGACGGGAGCCCGCTGAGCCGGCCGAACGCGACGCGGTCGCGTCTCGGGGCGTCCAGGCGCCCGCGCGGCGGCGGGTCGGGCCGGTGGCCGTGCTCGGCGAGGTGCTGCTCTCGGCCGGCGCCCTCATCCTGCTGTTCCTCGGCTGGAAGCTGTGGTGGAACGACGCGCTCGTGGCATCCCAGCAGTCCGATGCGGCATCCGACCTCTCCACGGAATGGATCGAGCAGGATCGCACGCCGGGCACCCACGACGGCGAGCCGACGCCGCCCGCGGAATCGCCCGACCCGGGCCCGCCCGTGGTCGACGGCACCGACTACGGGAACGGCGACGCGTTCGCGGTCATGTACGTGCCGCGCTTCGGCGAGGACTCGCAGCGCACCATCGCCGAGGGCATCGGACTCGACGTGCTGAGCAGCTTCGATCTCGGCGTCGGGCACTATCCCGGCACCCAGATGCCCGGCGAGGTCGGCAACTTCGCCATCGCGGCGCACCGCAGCGCGTACGGGGGCGGCATGCACGAGATCGAGCAGCTCCAGCTCGGCGATGCGATCTACATCCAGACCCGCGACGGCTGGTACACGTACCGGTTCCGCGACCTCGAGTACGTCACGCCCGAGAGCGTCGAGGTGCTCGCGCCGGTGCCGCACCATCCCGACCTCGAGCCGACCGACCGGATCGTGACGCTCACCAGCTGCAACCCGCTGTACTCGACCGCCGAGCGGATCATCGCCTACGGCGTGCTCGAGTCGTGGCAGCCTGCCGCCGCCGGTCCGCCGGCCGACATCGCCGCGCAAGTCGCGGCCTGGGGGGAATAGATGTACGGTGCCTTGTGGCGCATCCTCCCCGGGCCGGTGTGGCTGCGCATCATCCTCCTGCTGGCGATCCTCGCCGGCGTGATCTTCGTCCTGTTCACCTGGGTCTTCCCCTGGGTCGACGGCATCCTCAACCCAATCGACGTCACGGTGGAGCAATGACCCGGATCCTCGTCATCGACAACTACGACAGCTTCGTCTACACGCTGAACGGCTACCTGCAGGAGCTCGGCGCCGAGACCGACGTCGTCCGCAACGACGACATCCCCGTCGAGGAGGTCGCCGAGCGCATCGCCGAGTACGACGGCGTGCTCATCTCGCCCGGTCCGGGCAAGCCGGCCGACGCCGGCGTGTCCATCCCCGTCGTCGAGGCGGCGCTCCGTTCCGGCCAGCCGCTGCTCGGCGTGTGCCTGGGCCACCAGGCGGTCGCCGAGGCCTTCGGCGCGACCGTCACCAACGCCGAGGAGCTCATGCACGGCAAGACCTCGCGCATCGAGCACGACGACAGCGCCTTCTACGAGGGCGTGCCGCAGCCGTTCACCGCCACGCGCTACCACTCGCTCGCGGTCGTCGACGGGACGGTGCCGGACGAGCTCGTGGTCACCAGCCGCACGCAGGGCGGCGTAATCATGGGCCTTCGGCACGAATCCGCGCCGATCTACGGCGTGCAGTTCCACCCGGAGTCGGTGCTCACAGAGGGCGGCTACCGCATGCTCGGCAACTGGCTCGCCGTCGCCGGGCTGCCCGAGGCGCGCGTGCGCGCGCAGTCCCTGAACCCGCTGGTGCGCGCGAGCTGATCCGCTCGCGGTCGTCCCGGACGCCCCCGACAGGGAGACGCTGTGGAACCGCGCGTCAGCCCGCGCAGTACGTGAGCTGGACCTCGGACTTCTGCGGCACGTCGCCAGGCGGCAGCGACTGCCGGATCACGGGCGACCCCGGCTGCGACTTGCAGCTGCCGTCGGGCACCGGGACCGCAGTGAGCTGCAGCTGGGACGTGCCGAGGTAGTCGGAGGCCGCCTGCAGGGACTGGCCGGTCAGGTCGGGCAGCGTCACGAGCCCGCTCGAGATCCGGAAGTTCACCGTTCCGCCGGCCTCGATCGAGGCTCCGCCCTCGGGATCGGTGGCCAGCACCACGCCCTCGGCCACGGTGGGCGAGTTCTCCCGGGTCTCGGTGCCGGCCGTCAGGCCCGCGGCCTGCACGTCGGCTTTCGCGTCGTCGATCGACTTGTTCACCACGTTCGGCACGGTGACCGCTTCACGCCCGCTCGAGACGTAGACCTTCACCGGCGTGCCGGTGTCGACGATCTCGCCGGCGGCCGGCTCGGTGCGGATCACCTCGCCCGCCGCGACCGTGTCGCTGGACTCGTCGAGCCTGGTCGCGGGCAGCGTCAGGGCCTGCAACTGGTCGGCCGCCTCCTCCCACGTGGCCCCGGCCAGCGTCGGGACCTCCCGCGCGTTGGAGGGCAGGTCGTCGGACGGCTGGAGGTTGAACGCCCAGTACATCACCGCGACGACGATCACGACCACGGCGATGATGCCCGACCAGATCCAGATCGCCGGTGGGCGGCGCTGCGTCCGGGACATGGTGTCGTCCTCGGTCAACTGGCGCAGGGCCAGCTCGGACGTGGAGAGCGCCCCCGTGGGCGTGCCGAAGAAGAGCGAGGTCTCATCGGTCTTGCGCGGCTGGGGCACTCGACCGGATGCCGCGGCCTCGACGTCGGCACGGAACTCCGCCGCGGTCTGGTACCGCACGGTCCGGTCCTTCGCGAGCGCGTGGAGCACCACCGCGTCGAGGGCCGGTGAGACCTTGGGGTTGATGACGCTCGGCTTGACGGGACGCTCGCTCACGTGCTGGTACGCGACCGCGACCGGCGAGTCGCCGCGGAACGGCGGGCGCCCCGTGAGCATCTCGAAGAGCACGACGCCCGTGCTGTAGAGGTCGGTCCGCGCGTCGACCGTCTCGCCCTTGGCCTGCTCGGGGGAGAAGTACGAGGCGGTGCCCAGGATCGCGGTGGTCTGGGCGACCGTGGTCGCCGAGTCGGAGACGGCTCGCGCGATGCCGAAGTCCATGACCTTCACCTGGCCGCCGGTGGTGATCATGATGTTGCCCGGCTTGATGTCGCGGTGCACGACGCCGGCGCGATGCGAGTACTCGAGCGCGGTCAGCACGCCGTCGATGACGCGGGACGCCGCGATCGGATCGAGCGGACCGTCGTGGATGATGTCCTTCAGGAGCCGGCCCTCGACGAACTCCATCACGATGAACGGGAGCTGCACCTCGTGGCCGGATGCGTCCTGCACCGTCTCCTCGCCCGCGTCGAAGACGCGCACGATCGTCGGGTGCGCCATCCGCGCCGCCGACTGCGCCTCCTGGCGGAATCGCATGCGGAACGCCGGGTCGGTGGCGAGCTGCGGCTTCAGCAGCTTGATGGCGACCTGCCGGCCGAGGCGCAGGTCGGTGCCGACGTGGACGTCGGACATGCCTCCGCGGCCGATGAGGGCGCCCACGCGGTATCGTCCCGCGAGCATGCGTCCGTCATCCTCCACGGTGCCTCCGTCTCCCTCTCGGCGTCAGCCGCCGCCTGATCTAGTTCCCGTTGCCGACCGTCACCGGCGCGGCCGGCGAGAACGGCGAGTCGAGCTGGCCGCAGAAGTACCGGTAGGTGACCTCGAACGACTGCTGCCCGGCCTGCACGTTCACGCTGGTGGTGCCCGCGCCGACGGGACTGGGTGCGACGGCATCCGCCGTGACCGCCACCTCGTAGCCGCTGAGCTGCTGGCCCGAGGGGCACGTGGCCGCGGGCCAGCTCACCTGGACGATGCCGCCCGGCGCCACCTGCGCGGGGTTGACGGTCGGTGCGTTCGCGGGGGCGCTCGGGGTCTCGGGTGCCCCCAGGTACGTGACCGTCACGGTCGATCCGACCGGAAGCGGGCCGCTCGGATTGACATCGGAGACGGTGTTCGCCTGGTCGGGGTCGGTCGCCGGCGCGCCCTGCTGGGTGCTGACGACCAGGCCGGCCGCCTCGAGCTCAGCACGGACCTCGTCGACGTTGCGGCCGATGTAGTCGTCGCGGTTGACCTGGACCGTCTGCGGCGGCGCCTCGGTAGTGGGCTCGGGCGGGGGCGGTGTCGACGACGATGGGGGCGCCGACGTCGACGTCGAACGGGCGGGCGTGGAGTTCGAGGGCGTCGGCTCGTCGCCGCCGTTCAGTGCGAGCGCGATGAGCGTGCCGATGAGCACGAGCGCGAGCAGTGCGATGAGGACGATGAGCGGCCAGGTCCACGGGCTGCGCTTGCGCTCGGGCTGGGGCTCCTCCTCCTCGGTCTCGGTCGTCGTGACCGCTGCGCCTGCGGGCAGCACGGTGGTGGCCGCGGTCGCGGCCCCCTGCTGCGGCAGGAGCGCCGTGGCCGCCGTCGCGCCGGCCGCGGCCCCGAGCACCGCGGGCACCGCCGCGGCGGCGCCGCGGACGTCGCCGCGGCGCAGCGCGTTGGCCGCGCGCGCGAGGTGCGCGGCCGTCTGCGGACGGTCGGCGGGGTTCTTGGCGATGCACGCGTAGACGAGGTTGCGCACCGGCTCGGACACCGTCACGGGCAGGTCGGGCGGCGTCTCGTTGATCTGGGCCATCGCGATCGCGACCTGCGACTCGCCGGTGAACGGCCGGCGGCCCGCGAGGCACTCGTAGGCGACGATGCCGAGCGAGTAGATGTCGGTCGTCGGCGAGGCGGGGTGGCCGGAGGCCTGCTCGGGCGAGAGGTACTGGACCGTGCCCATGACCTGGCCGGTCGCCGTCAGCGGCACCTGGTCGGCGATCCGGGCGATGCCGAAGTCGGTGATCTTCACCCGGCCGTCGGGCGTGATGAGCAGGTTGCCCGGCTTGATGTCGCGGTGCACGAGTCCTGCCGCGTGCGCGGCCTGGAGCGCCGCGGCGGTCTGCGCGACGATGTCGAGCACCTTGTCGGTCGAGAGCACGTGCTCGCGCTCGAGGATCGTCGACAGCGCCTCGCCGGGGACGAGCTCCATGACGAGGTAGGCGCTGCCCTCCTCCTCGCCGTAGTCGAACACGTTGGCGATGCCCTCGTGGTTCACGAGGGCGGCGTGACGGGCCTCGGCGCGGAACCGCTCGAGGAATCCCGGGTCGCCGAGGTACTCGTCCTTCAGGATCTTGATCGCCACCTGGCGGCCGATGACGAGGTCGGTGGCTTGCCAGACCTCGCCCATTCCGCCGATGGCGATCCGGGAGGACAGCTCGTAGCGTCCTCCGAAGGTGAGCCCAGCGCTCGGTCTCATTTGTTCAGCACCGCCTCTAGTACCTGTTTCGCCACGGGCGCGGCAATCAGATTGCCGTACCCCTCCTGACCAAGCCCCCCGCCGTCTTCCACGAGCACCGTGATCGCATACTGAGGGTCGTCGGCGGGGGCAAAACCGGTGAACCACAAGGTGTAAGGGTCGTCCTCGCCGTTCTCCGCTGTACCCGTCTTACCGGCCACGCTGACGCCGTCTATTCTTGCATTACTCGCGGCGCCGTTCTCGACGCCGTTGACCATCATCTCGGTCATCGTGCGCGCCGTCTGCTCGCTGATCGCCCGGCCGAATTCCGAGGGCTCGAACTCCTCGATCGTGCGGAAGTCAGGGGCCGTGATCGAGTCGACCAGGTCGGGGTTCTGCACGATGCCGCCGTTGGCGATCGCGGCCGAGACCATGGCCATCTGCAGCGGCGTCGCGCGCACGTCGCCCTGGCCGAAGCCGGTCAGCGCCGTCTGCGGCTCGTCGGGGTTGGCCGGGTAGGTGCTCGTCTCGGTCGGGTTCGGCGTCGAGAAGTTCGAGTTGAAGCCGAATTTCTCGGCCTGCGCGCGGATGGCGTCGTCGCCGAGCTCCATCGCGAGCTCGGCCATCGGGATGTTGCACGAGAGCCGCAGCGCGGTCGCGAGCGTCACCTCCGCGCCGCTGCCGCAGGTGCCGCCGTCGGAGTTGCGCACGACGGCGTCGGTGCCCGGCAGGGTGATCTGGGACGGGTTCGGGAACGTCGAGTCGGGCGTGTACTGGCCCGACTCGAGCGCCGCGGCGACCATGACGAGCTTGAACGTCGAACCCGGCGGGTTCATGTCGCCGCCCGTCGCCCGGTTGAACAGCGGATCGCCGGGATCGGCGAGCAGTCCCTCGTAGGTCTCCTGCACCTGGGTGCCGTCGTGCACGGCGAGCGAGTTCGGGTCGTACGTGGGCTTGGTGACCATCGCGATGATGCGACCGGTCGCGGGCTCGGTGACGATCACCGCGCCGGTGTAGTCGCCGAGGGCATCCCACGCGGCCTGCTGCGCCACCGGGTCGATGGAGACCTCGACCGACGCGCCCATCGGGTCCTGACCGGAGATCAGTCGGTTCAGCGAGTCGAAGAACTGCGACTCCGAGCGACCGCTGAGCTCGGCGTTCAGGGACTGCTCGAGCCCGGTCGCCTCGCCGTTGACCGGGATGAAGCCGGTCACGGGCGCGTACAGGGGCCCGTTCGCGTACACCCGCTGGAACTTGTAGTCGTCGTCGGAGGGCTCCGAGAACGCGATCGGCTCGCCCCCCACGAGGATCGGTCCGCGTTCGACGGAGTAGCTCTGGTACAGCGTGCGCGCGTTGCGGGGGTCGGCCGCGAGGTTCTCGGCCTGCACGTACTGGATGACCGTCGAGGCGACGAACAGGGTCAGGAACATGAGGAGGGCGACGATCGTCACCCGCTTGAGTTCGCGGTTCATCCGTCGATCACCAGCCTCGGGTGGTTGCGGACCGTGTCGGAGAGGCGCAGCAGCAGGGCCACGATCATCCAGTTCGCCACGAGCGACGACCCGCCGGCGGCTAGGAATGGCGTCGTCAGGCCGGTGAGCGGGATGACGCGGGTCACGCCGCCGACCACGATGAACACCTGCAGCGCGACGACGAACGCGAGGCCGACGCCGAGCAGCTTGCCGAAGTCGTCCTGCCCCGCGAAGCCGATCCGGAAGCCGCGGGCGACGAAGAGCACGTAGAGGGCGAGGATCGCGAACACGCCCGCGAGCCCCAGCTCCTCGCCGAGGCTCGCGATGATGTAGTCGCTCTGCGGGACCGGGGTGAGGTCGGGCCGGCCCTGCCCGAGGCCGGTGCCGATGAGGCCGCCGTTGGCGAGGCCGAAGAGGCCCTGGACGAGCTGGAACGATCCGCCCTGGGCGTCGTAGACCTCGGGGTTGAACGCGTCGAGCCAATTGCGGAACCGGCCGTTGACGTAGTCGAGGGTCTGGCTGGCGATGATCGCGCCGGCGAAGAAGAGGCTGAGCCCGAGCACGACCCACGACAGCCGGCTCGTCGCGACGTAGAGCATGACGAGGAACAGGCCGAAGTAGAGCAGCGCCGTGCCGAGGTCGCGCTGGAAGACGATGACCGACATGGAGAGCGCCCACACCACGAGCAGCGGTCCGAGGTCGCGCCCGCGCGGGAACCGCATGCCGAGGAACGTGCGCCCGACCATCGAGAGCGAGTCCCGGTTGCGCACGAGGTACCCGGCGAAGAAGACCGCCAGGGCGATCTTCGCGATCTCGCCGGGCTGGAACGTCGCGAAGTCGCCGACGCCGATCCAGACGCGCGCGCCGCTCACCTCGCGACCGAGCCCGGGCACGAGGGGGAGGAGCAGCAGCACGATGGCGATGAGCCCCGAGAGGTAGGTGTACCGGAAGAGCACGCGGTGGTTCCGGATGAGCAGGATCGTCGCAAGCCCGGCGACGATCGCGATGACGCTCCACACCATCTGGCGCACGGCGGCGCTCTCCCACCCGGCATCGCCGTACGCGATGTCGATGCGGTAGATCATCGCGATGCCGAGGCCGTTGAGCACCGTCGCGATGGGCAGCAGGAACGGGTCGGCATCGCGCGCGACGAACCGCATGGCGATGTGCAGGCCGAACACGAGCGTGGAGAGCCCCGCGCCGAGCAGCACGAGCTGGGTGTCGATGCGTCCCATCGCGCCGAGCTGCACGAGGACGATCGCCCCGACGTTGATCCCGCAGGCCGCGATGAGCAGGCCCAGCTCGAGGTTCCGCAGCTTCTGCGGCATGCGGATGCGGCGGACGCTCGCCGTCGCCGGCGCGGAATCCGCGGTGCGGGCGGCTCCCCGGTCACTCAACGGACTCCTCCAATCGCGACACGATCCGCCGGGCCTCGTCGAGCGAGCCCGCGCTGATCGTCTGCTCGACGCGCTGCTGGTCGTACGAGCGCAGGTCGGCCATGTCGATGCTGGTCTCCGAGTGCAGGTGATGCAGCGAGATCGGTCCGAGATCCTGCTGGATGCCCTGGTAGACCGCGACCCGACCGTTGTACTCGCCGACGTAGAACCGGGTCTGCGTCCACTGGTAGCCGATCGCGAACGCCGCGACGATCGCCGCGACCAGCAGGACGATCCAGAGTCCCCACATGACGCGGCGTCGCCTCCGGCGACGCTCGTCCTCCTCGATCAGCTCGTCGAAGAACTCCTCCGAGTCGGGCTCGAAGTGGGTCTCCTGCACCGGGTGCGGGCGGAACGGGGTCAGGCGGATTCCGGGGCGGCGCGCCGGCTCGGGCGCGGTGCCGAAGGCGAGCGGCGCGGCGGCCGAGCCGACGACCAGCGGAGGCGTCTCGGGGGCGGGCGGTTCGCCGATGTCGACGACCACGACGGTGACGTTGTCGGGCGCGCCGCCGTCGAGCGAGGCCTTCACGAGCCGGTCGGCGACCGGCTTGGCGCCCGCGTCGGAAGCCAGGATCTCGTGCAGCTCCTCGAACGCCACGACGCCCGAGAGCCCGTCGGAGCACAGCATCCAGCGGTCGCCGGGATGCGCGTCGATCACGAGCGTGTCGATCTCGGGGTTGGCCTCGACGTCGCCGAGCACGCGCATCAGCACCGAGCGCCGCGGATGGACCATGGCCTCCTCGGCGGTGATGCGGCCGGCGTCGACGAGGCGCTGGACGAACGTGTGGTCGGTGGAGACCTGGCTGAGTTCGCCGGAGCGGAACAGGTAGACCCGCGAGTCGCCGATGTGGGCGATCACGACGCGATCCTGCTGGATGAGCATCGCGCTGACGGTCGTGCCCATGCCGGTCAGCTCGGAGTGCTCGGCGACCGTCTCCTCGAGCGTGCGGTTCGCGGCGAGGAGCGCCCGCTCGAGCGCGGTCGCCGCAGCCTGCGAGTTCTCGTAGTCGGCGTCGGCCTCGGCGATGCGCTTGGTCGCGATCGCACTCGCCACGTCGCCGCCGGCGTGGCCGCCCATGCCGTCGGCGACGAGGAAGAGCCGTCGTCCGGCGTATCCCGAGTCCTGGTTGTTCGAACGGACCCGGCCGACGTGCGAGACCGCGGCGCTCGCCTTGACGCTGGCCATCGGCTACCGCCGCAGCTCGAACGTCGTCGCTCCGACCTTGACGGTGGCTCCGAGCGGGATGGGCGTGGGCACGGTGACTCGGGAGCCGTTGAGGAACGTGCCGTTCGTGGAGTCGAGGTCCTGGATCATCCAGCGGCCGTTCCACAGCATCAGACGGGCATGGTGGGTCGAGGTGTAGTCGTCGCGGATGATGATGGCCGAATCGCTGGACCGGCCGATCGTGATCTCGTCGCGGCCGAGTGGGAACTCCGC
The DNA here is from genome assembly GCF_016907355.1 of Agromyces aurantiacus. NCBI lineage: Bacteria > Bacillati > Actinomycetota > Actinomycetes > Micrococcales > Microbacteriaceae > Agromyces > Agromyces aurantiacus. The sequence continues at coordinate 391,397 of NZ_JAFBBW010000001.1, forward strand.
GCCCGCCTTCGCGCCGGAGGTGATCACGAGTCGGGTGGCGTTCTCGGTCGTGGCATCCGAGCCGCCGCCCGCGCCTGACGCGGCGGCGGGTGCGGGCCGGGAGACGGCCGCGGTCGGCGCGTCGGGGCCCGCGGCCCGCGGGGCTCCCGCAGCGGCCGGCTCGGGCTGCAGCTTGCGCACCCGCTGCCCGAAGAGGTCGCTGCGCAGGGCGTAGACGATGGCGAAGACGAAGACCCAGAGGAGGAGGAGGAAGCCGAGCTGGAGGACGAGGAGGGTCAGTTCACTCATCGGGCGGGCCCCCAGAAGCCGCCCGCGTCGGGACGCGGGGCACCGGGGTCGACGCGGCGGCCGGCCGCGGTCTCGGAGGGTTCGGCTTGGGCGAGCACGCGGAACACGATACGCGAGCGGCCGATCGTGATCACGGAATCCGGTTCGAGGACGACGTCCTTCGCCGGCGCCCCGTTGACCTGGGTGCCGTTCGTGGAGCCCAGGTCGCGCACCCGGGCCCGCGAGCCGTCCCACTGCACCTCGGCATGCCGGCGCGACGCGCCGGAGTCGTCGAGGGTGACGTCGGCCTCACTGCCGCGCCCGATGATCGTGCGGCCCTTGAGGATCGGGTAGCGACGACCGTCGACATCCAGGACCGGGGTCCACGCGACCCGGCCCTTCACGTTCTGCGAGTCCACCTGCACCATGCCCTCGGAGAGGCCGGGATCGGGCTGGAGCGCGATCGTGATGCCGCCGGCGAACTGGAACCGCTGGCTCGCCGCGTGCTTCTGCACGAGGTCGACGAGCTCGTCGACGAGCGCCGGACCGAGCGAGGTCATCCGCTGGTGGTCGGCGGGCGACATCCGCACCGTGAACCGGTTGGGGACCAGCACGCGATCCCGGGAGACGACCGCGGCCTTGGTGTCGATCTCGCGCTTGAGCGCCGCGGTGATCTCGACGGGCTGCAGCCCCGAGCGGAAGGTCTTCGCGAACGCGCCGTTCACGGCGCGTTCGAGACCCTTCTCGAAGTTGTCCAGTAGGCCCACAGGTCTCCGTCCCGGTGCGTGATTCGACTGACATGGTAGCCGCAGCGGGTGCGAACGCGCCCGGACCTGCCGGGGGCGGCGCGCCTCGACGCGTCGGCGTCAGTCGAAGACGGCCGCCGCCTCCTCCTCGTCGACGTCGAGCGAGAGCGTGGGGATCGACGCCGTGAGCAGGGTGCCGTCGGCGCGGCGCGCGCCTCGGACGTTCTGCATCGTGGGAGCGCCGACACGCCGTGCGCCGTGCCCGTCGAGCGGCACGCTCACCGGGGCGCCGGCGGTGATCAGCACGGGCTCCCCGCGCACCTCGAGCGGCACGACCGCCTCGGCGTCGCCCACCTCCACCTCGAAGCGGATCGCGTCGGGGGTGAGGTCGACGCGGACGCGGCTGCCGCGGATGGTGAGCCGGAACGTCAGCCGGTTCCATCCGTCGGGCAGGCGCGGATCGAACGTGAAGCGGCCGTTGTGGTCGCGGAACCCGCCGAAGCCCGAGACCAGCCCGGCCCAGACCCCGCCGGTCGAGGCGACGTGCACGCCGTCGGCCGCGTTGTGGTGCAGGTCGGCGAGGTCGACGAACAGGGCCGAGCGGAAGTACCGCAGCGCGAGCTCGTGGTAGCCGACCTCCGACGCGATGATCGACTGCACGACCGCGGACAGCGTCGAGTCGCCCGTGGTCAGCGGGTCGTAGTACTCGAAGTCGGCGAGCTTCTCCTCGGTGGAGAACCGGTCGCCCTGCAGGTAGAGGGCGAGCACGACGTCGGCCTGCTTGAGCACCTGGAAGCGGTAGATGACCAGCGGGTGGTAGTGCAGCAGCAGCGGCAGGTGGCTCTCGGGCGTGTGCTCGAGGTCCCACAGTTCCTTCTCGAGGAATGCGGCATCCTGCGGGTGCACGCCGAGCTTGTCGTCGAACGGGATGTGCATGTGCGCGGCCGCGCGACGCCAGCTGGCGACCTCGGCGGGCGTGACGCCGAGCCGCTCGATGAGCCGCTTGTGCGATTCGGGGTCGTGCACCTGCAGGTTGTCGACGGCGGCCGCGGCGGCGGCGAGGTTGGCCCGCGCCATGACGTTCGTGTAGAGGTTGTCGTTCACCACGGTGGTGTACTCGTCGGGCCCGGTGACGCCGTGGATGTGGAACACGTCGTCGGTGTTCGTGCGCCAGAAGCCGAGGTCCTCCCACATGCGGGCGGTCTCGACGAGGATGTCGATCGCCCCGCGGGCGAGGAAGTCGGCGTCGCCGGTGGCGGCCACGTACTGGCACAGCGCGAAGGCGATGTCGGCGTCGATGTGGTACTGCGCGGTGCCGGCCGCGTAGTACGCACTCGACTCGAGCCCGTTGATCGTGCGCCACGGGAAGAGCGCGCCGCGCTGGTTCAGCTCGAGCGCGCGCGCCCGGGCGGCGTCGAGCATGCGCTGCCGGAACCGGAGCACGTTGCGTGCGACGATCGGCGCCGTGTAGCTGAGGTACGGCATCACGTAGATCTCGGAGTCCCAGAAGTAGTGGCCGCCGTACCCCGAGCCCGACACGCCCTTCGCGGCGACGCCACCGCCGTCGGTGCGGGCGGTGGCCTGCGCGAGCTGGAAGAGGTTCCACCGCGTGGCCTGCTGCAACTCGGGCTGCCCGTCGATCTCGACGTCGGACCGGGCCCAGAAGTCGTCGAGCCACGCGCGCTGCTGCGCGAACAACTCGCCGACGCCGACCTCCTCGCCGCGGTCGAGGGTGCGGTCGCAGCGGTCGACGAGCTCGCGCGCAGGGACCTTGCGGGCCGTGTGGTAGCTGATGAGCTTGGTGATCCGGATCGGCACGCCCTTCTGCGCGCGCACCCGGTAGATGTGCTTGGCGAGGTCGTCGCCGATCGACCCGGTCTCGGTGAACTCGTTGGCGGTCTCGATCGAGTGCAGCGCCCCGACGGAGATCGCCATCTTCGAGTTCGTGGTCTGGTAGCCGAGCATGTACCGGCCGCCGTCGCGACGCTGCACGCGCGGCTGGAGCACGCGCTCGGTGAACATCTCGGCCTTGCGCGGGTCGAAGCTGCCGGGCGCCTCGGTGACGCCGCTACGGTACTCGTCACGGCCGTCCTGCCGATTGAGGATCTGGCTCGAGATGGTCACCGCGGCGTCGGCGTCGAGCAGTTCGACCTCGTAGTCGATGACTCCGAGGTGGCGGTCGGTGAAACTGACCATGCGGCGGCTCGTGATGAGCACGCGCTTGCCCGACGGCGTGCGCCATTCGATGCGCCGGCTCAGCGCGCCGAGCCGGAAGTCGAGTCGGCGCTCGTACGACATGATCTCGGCCTCGGTGATCACGAGGGGCTCGTCGTCGACGTAGAGACGGATGATCTTCGCATCGGGCGCGTTGACGATGGTCTGCCCGACGCGGGCGAAGCCGAACGCCTCCTCCGCGTGGCGGATGGGCCAGGTCTCGTGGAAGCCGTTCACGAACGTGCCGTGCATGTGGCCGTCGCGGCCCTCCTCGACGTTGCCGCGGAGGCCGAGGTAGCCGTTGCCGACTGCGAACAGCGTCTCGGTGCGGCCCATGTCGTCGACGCCGAACCCGGTCTCGACGAGCGCCCACTCGTCGACGGGGAAGACGGTGCGGTTCAGGGGATCGGTGTCGGCGAACCTCATGCTCGGCCCTCTCCCTCGTCTCGAGACCGATCGGATGTCGCTCCGGCGCGTGCGAGCGCCGGGATCAGCTCGTCGAGCTCGTCGACGATCACGTCGGCACCGAGCTCGGCGAGCACGTCGCGACCCACGCCGCGGTCGACGCCGATCACCAGGCCGAAGGGCCCGGTCGCACCGGCCCGCACGCCCGATTCCGCGTCTTCGACGACCGCGCACTGCTCGGCGGGCACGCCGAGCAGTTCGGCGGCGCGGACGAACGTGTCGGGCGCGGGCTTGCCGGGCAGGCCCTCCTTCGCGGCGACCGCGCCGTCGACGACGACCTCGAACCGGTCGGCCAGACCCGCCGCCTCGAGCACCGCCGGGGCGTTCTTCGAGCTCGACACGACCGCGACCGCACCGCCGGCGCGCTCGATCGCATCGAGGAACGCCACGCTCGCGGGATACGGGGCCACGCCCTCCTCGGCGAGCGTCGCGTTGAACGCCTCGTTCTTGCGGTTGCCCAAGCCGTGCACGGTCTCCTCGGTCGCGGCATCCGTCACGTCGCCTTCGGGCAGCCGGATGTCGCGGCTCGCGAGGAGGGAACGCACGCCGTCGTAGCGGGGCTTGCCGTCGATGTGGGCGAAGTAGTCGGCGTCGCGGTAGGGGCTCGCCCCGTGCGCTTCGAGGAACGGGGTGAACAGGCGCGCCCACGCGTGCATGTGCACGACCGCCGTCGGCGTCAGCACGCCGTCGAGGTCGAACAGCCAACCGCGGATGCCGCCGAGGTCGACCTCGGCCGGTGAGGCGGGCGCGGTCCGGTTCGCGCGCTCGCTGGCGTCGCGGGGGTGGGTCACGGGCGATCCTTTCGATGGGGGAGGACGGTGGGCGCCGGTGCCGGTAGTCAAGGCTATGCCTGCGGTCCGGCGCGGGTCGAGGGGCGTCCTCGACTCGGAGCGGATGCGGAGCCTCGAGCCGGCTGTGGAGGGGGAGTCGCACGGCCGGGTGACGGATGCCACGCGCAGGTATGTTAGTCTCGGTTGGCTGGTCCGCACCTGGTGCGGAGCGGTATGCGCAAGTGGCGGAATAGGCAGACGCGCACGGTTCAGGTCCGTGTGCCCGTGAGGGCGTGGGGGTTCAACTCCCCCCTTGCGCACCATAGGAGGCTTACTGCAATCACCCTGGGAATGCAGGGCGGTAAGCAGGTCTCCTACGGTTACATCGAACAGGTCACCCTTCGGGGTGGCCTGTTCGGCGTTTAGAGGGCTTCTGCGGGCCAGTTCGGTCTCTGCCGCACGCGTAGCCGTTTCGAGGGCTTGTCCGGCCTGGAGGGCCGTCCAGCCGCGTTCAGCGGCCAGCAACTCGACGAGCGGCGAGGTGAGTTCGTCGCCGATGACTTCATCATTGACGACGTAGATGCGATGAAAGAGCGCCTGATTCAGTTGGCGCCGCGTGTCGTCGGATGCCCGTCGATACAACTCGTGCGGATCGCCCAGCAGTTCGAGGTGGGCATTGATGTACGCGAGCGCCCCGTCCAGATCCTGCTCCACGCCTCCAAGTTGCGCGGTCAGCTTGTCGCGGTGCCGGGTGATCTCGTGGAGCTTCGCCTTGATCCGTGCGGTTGGAACCTCGCCGTCCGCGGCGAGGTCAATCAGGTTCTCCTCTTTGACCGCGAGCTGACGCAGCTGAGTTTCGAGCTGCTGCCGCAAGAGTTGTTGCGCGCGGGCTTTGTCCGCGACGGCCGATTCAAGGCGCTCCCGCACGGCGGTGATGAATTCGTCGCTGAGCTGAATGGTCCTGTAGTGCGCTTCGATAGCGCGTTCAACCCGCTCCATATTGGAGTACGGGGCGTCACAGACGTGGTCCTGGACGCCGCGGCAAAAGAAGTAGGCGTATTCGCCACCGTTGCGCCCGGTCGCTCGCATGATGATCATGCGCTTGATGACGTGGTCTTCGAGCCGGCATCGTCCGCACCAGATCGTGCCCTTGAGGTAGTGGTCGTTCTTGATGCGCCGTTCGCCGGACTTGTTTCGCGCATCGAGCAGCGTCTGGACCTGCTCGAATAGTTCTGAATCGATGAGCGGCTCGTGGCGTCCGTCGTACGTCTCACCCTTGTACTCGACCTCGCCGAGGTAGTACCGGTCGCGGAGCATCCGCTGAACCTTCGAGACCCCTATCGGTGCGGCGGGGCGCGCTGCGGTCGGCCGGGAGCTAAGCCCCCGGTCGGCGAGTTCGGTAGTGATGTCATCGAGGGTGTACTTGCCGGAGGCATAGAGCTCGAACGCCAGCTTGACGAACGGCGCGCGCTGGGGGTCCACCGCGACGGAGCGGATCTCACGGCCGTCGATCCGTTCCAGAGTGTTGAGATAGCCGATCGGTGCTCGGCCGAGCGTGCCGCCGTTCTTCGCCTTCTGACCCATCTTGTACGAGATGTCGGCGCCGTCGGCTGCAGATCGGTACTGATTGAAGGTCGCCAGGATGCCGTGCATCAGCTGCCCCTCAGGGGTGTTGTCGATCTGTTCTGTCGCCGAGACGAGGGTGACCCCTCTCTTCTGAAGGTCGGCCATGACGATCGCATCGTCGAGGCGGTTGCGAGTGAACCTGCTGAGCTTGTGGACGATGACATAGTCGACGTCGCGTTCGCGGCGAATGCGTTCCAGCATCTGCTGGAACGCAACGCGCTTTGTCATCTCGGTGCCGGACCGGCCGGGTTCGACGTACTCGCCGACGATGGTCAGGCCGAGTTGGTCGGCCTTGCGGGTGCACGCGACCCGCTGCGCAGGAATGGAAATGCCCTCTGGGTCGTAGTCGGTGTTCACCTGTCCTTTGGATGAGACACGGAGGTAGATGACGGCTCGCGTCCCAGGCGGCGCTTCGATGTTGCTGATCAGTGGTGTCATCTCGGGCGATGCGTCGTCGTCGACGTCGCGTTCCTCGATCGTCGGGTTGAGTCGTGGTGGTGCGGCGGCGAAAACCCCCGGTGATCGGCTACTTCTAATGTTCATGCTGGGCCCTCCCTCGGCTAAGTCCTCCGGATTAACGCTCTTTGTGCCCGGGAAGTCCAGTCCTTCCGGGCCTTCCACGGCCACTTCAACGGTTCCGACCGGGGTCGACCGAGTGTTGTGGTTTTCACGTCGCTCATCATGTGTTGAAGACATGGATTTGCCAGCCTTCGGAGACGATGTCGTATGCCTCGCGGACGTGATCCTCGATGACCTGATAGTCGATCGCGATGGCCGCCTGCGGGAGCCCGCGAATGTCGGTCAGATGCCGCAGTTCATCCTCGAGGCCGTCGAGTTCGGCGAGCTCACGGAGGGCATCCTCGATGTAGTTGAAGCTGCCGACGTGACTCTCCCGGTATGACTCGACGAGGTTCGGGTCGGCGGCGTTGACGTCTGGCAGAGTCAGAAATGCTCGGAAGGCGAACTCTTGGTATTCATCGAGGGCTTGGACACGTGCACCGAGGCCGATGATCTCCCGCGCGCTGAGATTGGCGGGCACGTGCGCACGTTGATCACCGCCGTTCACGGGCAGGTCCGTTCGTACCAGGAGTCGGTCGAGAACGGGGTCGAGCTGCTCGGCCATGAAGCGCCGTTCGCTGCCGATGCCCTCGCGCCAGACGAGGAAGGTGCCGAACCAGTCGATCCACCGCTTCACCTCAGTTGGCGTGTCGGGATCGTTGTAGAGGTCGAGGTACTCCTCGCGCAGCGCGAGGTAACCCCCGACCCCCGTATTCGCGAACCGGGCGAGAGCGCTATCTTCGCCCTCGGCGCGCGCGAGCGCTTCGGCGATGTGCCGGGCAGTGTCGAGGTCGATTTCGCGGTGAGCTTCGGCCGCAGCGCTGAGGCCGGCCTCGACACGCTCTTCGAGCGGCGGTTCCTGGTTCTCTGACTGCTCGGGAAGAGCGAGGGGACGCTCTGGCTCGTGCGCTGGTCGGGGATCATGCTCGCTCATGATCGGCTCCCGGTGGCGAGGATGTGACGGCCGAGGGCGTCGACCCAGCCCTCCTGTTCGAGTGGCACGCGGAGGTCATTGAGCTCGCGTAGCGTGCTCTCAGCGTCGAGCTCGCCTTCGGACGCAAACCGTTCGAGTGCGGTGCCGGGGCCTTCATGGAGGCTGGCTGCGATCAGCCGGGCAAGCGTTTCCGAGCGTGCCTCGGGGTCTAGGGCGAGCCCGAGTTCGATGAGCTGTCGCGCTGTGCCTGATTGGTCCGGCGTCGCGTGGGTGATGGTTGATGAGTTCATGAGTAACCTCCTTTCGGATTAGGTGGTGGCGCTCGTCGGGTAGGGGGCGAGCTGTCCAAGCGTCTGCTCGGGAGTGATGATCCAGAACAGGTCGGGGTCTAGCATCTGGTCTTCGGTGATGGCCTGGCGGAGCAGATCGGCGCGCTTCAGCGTCGGAACGATCCAGACGACCGCGGGGAAGAGCCCACGCTGTATCTGCTCGGCACCGGTGCGGGCGTACTGCTGGTAGCGACGGCACTTTCGGATCAGGACAGAGACGCTTTCGGTTCCAAGGTCGACCTCGATGAACGAATGCGTTTCCGTGTCGTGGTCGGCGGTCACTGCCAGCAGATCCGGCTTCAACGTGACGACCTCTCCGCCTGCTGCGGTGAAGGGTCGCCAGCAGGCGGGTTCTGCCACGAGCTCGAGCAGTTCGAAGTGACCGGCGCCAGAATGCTCCCGAAGCACGACCGAGACCTCGGCGACGGCGAGGGTATGGGCGGTGAACGCAAGTCCTGGCTCGAGGTATTGCTTGCGCGTGGTTTCGCCGCGCAGATGGCGAAGGTGGCGGAGTCCTGCTGGACCGAGTTGCCAGATGGTGAGAGCTGACCCGTGCTCTATGCCGCCGATGCGCCGCTCCAGCCGGGCGACAGCATTCAGCTCTTCGAGCCGGCCCAGGATGCGGGTGGTGCCGCGGGTGGCCGAGCGAGGCGTAGTGTGCGTGCCGAACGGCTGGGCTGGCAGGTGAAGTCGTTGGAGTTGCCGGGTCGTGAGGAGCCGATATTGCTCAAGGTCCTCAAGGATGCGTAGGTCGCGGGCGGTGAGGTGCCGCCCGAGGTCCCTGACACTCGCAGCGCTCACGGCAGACCTCCTTCCCGGTCGAAGTCCGCTGCAAAGCGGCGGGAGTCCCTTGCTGAAAGTGACGAAAGCCGCCTCAAAACGGGCGGACGGGGCGGTGGGTGTTCCGGATGAAGGGAACAGCGACGGGAACATCGACGCGAACACTCCGACGTCACGAGAAGGCTCGTCATGGTCGCCTCGCCTTTTGATGTGCTCCACGCCCTTGAGTCGCGGCTGGCTCCGCGGCCTCCACGCTCGCGCCGACATGCGCTTCCGCCAGAAGCGGGAGCGCCCCGTACAGGTCACGACTCGTTGCGCGGATGGCCTCCGCTGCTCCCACCGTGGGAGGGGGTGGAAGGGTGACAGCCGAGCACCATCCTGCGGGCGTGCCACCTGCTAGTAGATGCGCGTAAATGTGGTACTTCGGGAGCGTCTGGAAATCGTTTGCCGTGAGTCCAGGGGCCTGTCTCGCCATGTCGCGGGCGTCGTCGGGCAGGAGCGTGAAGCAGATCTTAGAGCGCGCGTTTACGTCGAACCCGGCCCGCATGCCGGGAGGCAGCTGCTCGCGATATTGGTGCGCGACATGGAGGCCGACTCCGTAGGAGCGGAAGACACTCATCGCGTCGCCGACCGAGGTCGGCAGGTGCAGGTAGTTCTGCACTTCGTCGACGTACACGAACCCTGGCCGCTTCATCGGGTCCTTCTCCGCGGCGCGTTCAGTTGCCGCCAGAAACAGCTCGGCGACTACTAGGCTGCCGAGCAGCTTCGATGCGCCTGCGCCGAGCAGTGCGTCGTTAAGCGGCACCAGGACGGTTTTCCTGTCGCGGAAGATGTCACGGATGCGGAAGCGCGGCCGTGACTGGCCGAGGACCCGCACGAGCGGCTTGCGCATGACGATCTTGCGAAGCTTGTTCAGCGGCGCGGCAATGACGGCAGCCCGCTGCCCGGGCCGCATTGCCTCGAAGTCGGCCCAGAAGGCAGCCAGCGTAGGGTCGCTTTGGACAGCGGCAATAACGGGGCGGCGGAAGGCTACGTCGGTCAGCAGTCTCGGCAGGTCGATGAGCGTGTACGGCTCCGCCCTGGTTTGTCCGGCCCGGGCGAGTGAGAGCAGTGCGCCTTGGATGAGGTACTCGGTGCGTGGCCCCCAGCCCTCCTGGAAAACCGCCGCGAGCGCAGCCAAGATGCCGTCGACGACGATGTCTGGGTCGCGGTCGCCGACGTCGAGCGGGTTGAAGCCGACGGGTGCTGCCTCATCAGTCGCGTCGAGGATCATGATCTGCCCGGCGGCCGAGGCGGGGGCTATGTCGAGGATGCGGTCGATGAGCTGCGCCTTGGGCTCGATCACGCAGCAAGCTCGCTTGGCATGGATGTCGGACAGGATGAGGTGCTCCAGCAAGGTCGACTTGCCGGAGCCGGTCGGTCCGATCGCGACGAGATGCTGGAGGCGGCTTTGCGGGTCAATCCCAATCGGGCGCGCGGGGCCCGGTGCGGTACCGGTGGCGAACACCGACTTAGTGCGACTGACGATCTCGGGAACTGGGAGAAGCCTCGGGTGGAGTGGCGGTACGCCCGGGTAGTCGCGATCGCCGAGCGGCCATGCCAATAGCGGGAGAATCTCGCTGCTGGTCAGCTGCAGGCCGCTGTCCTTAGGAACGGCGTGTTGCCACCGAGTAGGGGTGTCACGAACGAGAGAGAGGTGGACGCCTGGTGCTTCGATCGGCTGGAGCGCCCCGAAGAGTTCCCAGATAAGGGCGTGGCGACGCTTCACCGAGTCGGCGGTGACGCCGAGCCGCACTGTGGCGTCAAGTCGTGGCTCGGCCCAGTGGGTTCGCATTCGGCGCTGGGTTTCGGGGCTTGCCGGCCGGACGCCATCGAGGAGCCGGCCGGCGAGGGGCTGGAAGGGATCGGCGCCAGGACTGTTCAGCTGACGGCGACGATGCGCCCGCCCAAACACGATCTGCATAGCCAAACGCTCATCGCCGCGGGGCGCGGCCAGCGCTTGAAGGAGCGCGGCCACCAACAGCTCAGGGTCAATTTCCGCCAATGGTAGGCCTCCCGGGCGCGCCACTACCCGGCTGACAGAGGCCACGTCCGGGCCAACGGCGGCCTGGAACTGGGCGGCCGGTACGTAGCCCCGAAGGAGCCGCTTCAGGCGCTGGACGGCCGTCGAGGCGCAGGCGAGAACGGCCGAAGTGCCGTCCGCTCCGGCATAGACCTCAAGAGCGAACGGACGCGGAATGTCCGCGCCCATTAGGCGGCCGATAAGCGCGCTCAGATTCTCCGCGTCGAGCGGGCGTGGCAGGTGCAGTTGGGTGCGGACGATGACTTCAGGCATGGTCATCCTCCCGGGCGGGCGTGGCGTGTTGGTGAGCTTCGTCATCCGCGCGGGCGGCGGCTTCGAGCCGTGCTTGCTCCAGGCCGGCGGTAGTGATGATGCGGGCGATCTGTTCGGGGCGGACGTCGCGGTTGACGTCCGAGAACACCCAGACGCGGCGGTCTTGAGCCTTGCGATAGCGGCGGCGGTCACGACGGTTGCTCACGATGCACCTCCCTTCTGAAGGGTTCGCTTCGCTCCTCGGACGAGACGGATGAAGGGGGCCTCCCACCTGATTGGCGCTTGTTATGAACTCGCCCGTGCGAGTTGTCAAGTGGAATCGAACCTTGTTGTGCATTCCACAACGACACGACAGAGGTGAACGCGCTCATGCCTAGAACCGCCGACTCCACCAGTAGCGGTACGCCCAGACGGCAATACACCAGATGACCGCGATCGCGGCGATCAGCAGCAGCCAGCCCCAGATCTGCGTCAACAGTTCCAGCGCGAACCAGAGGGCGAGAACTCCGCCGAGTAGCAGTAGGCAGGCCCGGAAGAAGCGCTGCGGTGTGGGAGTGGGCGTCTCGTCGGCCATTACGCATCACCGAGCCCTCCGCTGAGTCCGGTCTCCACTCGCGTGAAATCGGACGGCACTGGATAGCCCGGGATGCTGATGTCGGACTCGACCTCGTTGCCCCAGACCGACCAGTCCGCGTGGCTGTTCGGGCGGGCCCGGGCGAACAGCTCGAGATAGGGACCATCGAGGACCCGCTCGATGAGCGGGATCATTTCCTCCGGCTTTCTTGAATGCTCCTGCCGTGGAAAGAGGAGCGTCGAACGCTGGCCCCGGAACTTGAACGGCGCCCGGCCACGAATGCCGTGCAACAGAATCTCGTGACTGCCTCGGAAGTAGTTCCCAAGGCCCATGTAGTACTTGTCCCAGACGGCGTTCGTCTTGTACGTGAAGCCCCAGGCCGTCATGACTTCGAGCGCCGCCGGCAGGGCCGCGTTGGTGGTCCAGAGCAGCAGCGTGGCGTTCTCGGCAGCGAGGTCCCCGACCGGTATCGCCTTGATGCGGTCCAAGGTCATGAGGTCGTAGTGCTGGACGGCACCGCGTTCACCGGTCTGGGCGATGTCCCAGGGCGGGTCGGCGTAGATGACGGCGAACTTGTGCGCTGTATTGGGTTCGATGGTGGTCATATCGAGGTACTCCTTTCTCACATCACGCCGCGTGGGGGTGGCGAAGATTGGTTATGCGCCGAGCGGTCGAAGCTGTCAATCGTCCGTTCGGCGTCGTTGCGGAAACCACAACGGCAGAGAGGGAGGGGTGAGCCTGCGTGTGGCCGCAGGCCCACCCCGATTCGGAGTGCCTTACTCCGGGCGGTTCGGCAGTCGGCCGGTTGCCAGGTAGGACTCGCGAATGAGCGCCTTTCGGGCCTCGTGGGCGTCGGCCCCGAGTTGCCCGGCGAGCTGGAGAATTGTCTGGCGCAGCTCGTCCTGCTTGCGGTCCAGCTCAGCTTCCGCTGCAGCCAGCCGACGACGCTTCCGCTCACGCTCCTGCCATGCGATGTCGTCGCCGACCTCGACAAGCCATCCGATGAGCTGACCGAGCAGCAGGAACGGGAGGGCGATGAGAGCGAGGATGCCGATGAGCATCAGCCCCACCTCCGGATCGCTGCTGCGGCGCCGAGCGTGTAGCTATCGACGATCTCGCGGTAGCGGGCCTCCCCGAGCGGGGCGACCGTGATCAGGTGCTGTTCGAGCGCGGTCAGGGCGCCCACGTGCTCGAGCGCGGTGTGGGTGAGGAGGGCACGGCCGTCTTCGGTGAGCTTGGCGACGACAGCGCGAGCCTGCACCCGTTCGACCTCGCGGCGGGTCTGGCGCTGGATTCCCAGCGAGAGTGACGCAAGGTTCTGAGAGGACTGGCCGAGTGCGCTCCCCGTGGGAAGCAGTTCGGTGTTGTTCACGAGATTCCTTCCGGGATTCGGTGACTACGGCGGTTCTGCCGCAATCCAAGGCTGGAAGGGTCCGGCGCGTGCCGAACCGGGGCTGCGGTCCTGCTACGACAAGCTGTCGGCGCTGCTGCGCCCTACCGCGTTCTACGGCTACGCGGCTTGACTGAACCCTCTGCCCGGCTCATAATTCGGCGCGAAAGGAGGGGAAATGACAGACGACGCAACTCAGGAAGAGCTTCGCCGACTCCTGGGGCGATCAACTCGGCACGGGATGTATACGTCGTTAGCGACCCGGGCCGGCCTGCCGCTTCCTTCAGTGCGCTCGGGCTTTCGGCTCTCTGTCGATTCGGTCGAGCAAGTCGTGCAGGACACCACACCCACCGATGTGTCCCGCTGGATCAATGCTCTGTATGTAAAGCGCGTGGAGGATCTCCCGCTCGACGCCGCGGACCTCTTCAAACTCCGAGTCCTGCTGCTATTCGGTTTGGGGCAGGCTCGTTACTTGAAAGCGGAGGAACGCCGGCTCGCCCTTGCACGGACGTACCGGATCAGCGCGCTGTCCGGAGAGAACCCGTCGCTTGGGGCACACCAGTTTCGCAACCGCGCTTCGGATGTCTTTCGAGCCGAGCGCGACCAACTCATCGGTGAAACAGCCCGGCTAGTGTCAAGCTCCATCGTGCAGGTGACGCCAAACGAAGCGCGGAAGACGAGCCCATCCGCGGCCATCATGGCCTCGAACGACTACAGGATCGTCGACTACGACGACCAGCACATCTATCCAGCAAGCGGCGCTCACGAGCGTTCCGTAATCCGCCGCCGCACGATCAAGGCGCTCCGCGACGGTGTAAATCAGTTCCGCGCCCAGTACACCCTCACCTCAGTCCGGGGCGTCATCCCCCGGCCACGGATCGTTGGTATCGGGCAGCTCACCATCGAGCATGCCCGCCCACATGAAGAGAACGGCCAGTCGGGCGAGCGTTACGACCTCGTGATCAACTTCCCGCCGCTCAAGAAGGACCAGACTCGCGTACTGCAGTGGGTTGTGGAGCGTGAACAGCAGCCCACCCGCGCCGGAGGGAGCGGCATCCAGGTCGCTGGGGTCACTCCGGCGGTCGCCATAGATCATGCGACTATCTCGATGCGCTTCGAATCTTCTGTCCTGCCCGCACGGTGTTGGCGGTTCGACAGCGTCGAGCCCGGCGATGCTTCGCTGGAAGAACTCGGCTCGGGTGAGCTGAGGATGCAGAGCGGTTACGTCAGCGCCGAGTGGGACCAACCGCTCACCGGTCGCGCTTCAGGAATCGCGTGGCGCTGGTAGATCACGTGTGACCTGACTTATCCTGAGTATCACCGGCACAAAGGGGGCATCATGCTGAGCGTCCGAGGAAACCAGCACCAGCGCCGCATGCTCCGCGGTGGCGGAGGCGATGGCCCCGACAACGATGGTCCTGATACGGACATGAGTACCGGTCACGAAGGTAACGGACCTGACTTCGGGCCCAGTGGCAGCCGGTAGGCCCACCTGATCGGCTATCAGGAGCGCACGGACTGGATGGGAAGCCAGATCCTGACGCTTGCTGACGTCTGGCCAGACGATCCCCGAGCCATGATCGTAGGCCTAAATCCCGCTCCCGAAAGCGTTGCTGCCGGGCACTATTACCAGGGTCGGGCGGGCCGCGGTCAACTACTAAAGCTGGCCGATACTGGACTCTTCCCACGCCCGAGCGGGCCGCATTTCGAGGGAGTGGCACTGGCATCAGGTGTCGGTTTCACCGACATCGTCAAGCGTCCAAGCGTAGGCGAAGGCGACGTCACGAAGGAGGAAATCCGATACGGAAGCGCGCAACTGGCTGACAAGCTAGGAAGTGCTGGGATGGGACTCGTGATCTGCGTATTCCGGCACCCAGTAAGGGCGCTGCTTGGCACAGATACAGGGCCGGGATTGCAGCCGACGATTACGTCTTGGGGTGGGCGTGTATTCCGTATGCCGGGCCCCTATGACAAGCGAGAGAACGTGCAGCGGGTTCTACAACAGCTGTCTTCGATCGTGTCGGCCCTTTAGGTGACCAGTTCGGGCGTGTCGTGGTTTCAACAACGAACCCGACCGGAAGATTGACACTCAGATTGATCGGTCCATAGTCGACCTCGCTCCTCGTCGGCTTGCGGCCTCAGCGATGAACCATTCGGGTTCGTCGGCCGCTTCTGATGAGGAGGCTCACGATGAGTGAGAACATTCCCGCCGCCGGCCAGGCGGCACCCAGTCCTGTGCGAACGCTCGCCGTGCGCATCAGCGACGACCTGCGGGCACAGTTGGACGTGATCGCTCAACTGAACAACCGCAGCGTCACCGAGGAAATCCGTATCGCTCTCGAATCTTGGGTGCAGACCTCCAAGTCCGACCCAAAGGTGCTCGCGAGGGCCGAGACGGTGCGGGCCGAGATCGAGCGCGAAGCGAAGACCAAGCAGAGCGCAATCGAAGCGATCTTCGGGGGTACCGCTTCTGCGTCGAAGCCTACGCGAAGCAAGCCGGCATCCGGCTGACCCATGGCCGTCCCAGGTGGGAGCGCGATGCGCTCGCACACGGGACGGCCTTTCAATTGCATTCACGATCCCTCCCGCTCTGCGTTGCGAATTCCCCATACACTCAACTCCACTGACGCCGAGCAAGAGGAGATCGCGGTGGCCAACTCGCAAGCGGTGGGCCTGGCAAACCAGGCAGAGAAGCACGCCCGCGCGGCCAAGAGCATTGCTGGTGGTGATCAAGTGTCAAAGGAGCTCGCGCAAGCGATTGAGTACCTCGCCCAAGCCGTCGCCTCCATTGCTTCGAAGCAGAGCAACCCGTAAGGACTTCAAGAAAATCCCCGGTCATGGTATAAATAGGGCAGATATCGCCGCCGGTTCGAGGGTAACTCCCGACGGGGGATCACCTGCAGTTTCGCCAAGCTTGTGTCGGCGTCCGCCGATACGCTGAGGGCACGCACGTGGGTAACCATGACAACCACCTCGGTGTGGAGGAGAAGACGTAACGACATGATGAGCAGACCGACAACCCGAGCCGCAGCAACACCGAAGTCGCCGAAGGTGGTGGCGTGGTAGTGGCTCTCAAGAAGTCGGATCTGTACAGCTCGCTCTGGGCTGGCGCTGACGAGCTTCGCGGCGGCATGGACGCCTCGCAGTACAAGGACTATGTGCTGACCCTGCTGTTCGTAAAGTACGTCTCGGACAAGGCGAAGGCCGACCCGGACAGCCTCGTCGAAGTGCCTAAGGGTGGTTCATTCGACGACCTCGTAGCGCTCAAAGGCAAGCCGGACATCGGCGAGAAAATTAACGTCGCCATCCGCCTCCTCGCTGACGCCAACGACCTGCAGGGCGTCATCAACAACGCCGACTTCGATGACCCAACGAAGCTCGGCGAAGGCAAGGCCATGCAGGACCGCCTCACCAAGCTGATCGGCATCTTCCAAGATCTCGACTTCTCGGGCTCGCGTGCCGAAGGTGACGACCTGCTTGGCGACGCATACGAGTACCTGATGCGACACTTCGCGACCGAGTCAGGCAAGAGTAAGGGACAGTTCTACACGCCGGCCGAAGTCTCGCGTGTCATGTCGCAACTGATCGGCATCACATCGAGCACCCCGAAGTCGGCGACAGTGTACGACCCGACCTGTGGTTCGGGTTCACTCCTACTGAAGGTCGCTGACGCGGCGCCCAACGGCCTGTCGATCTACGGGCAGGAGAAGGACAACGCCACCTGGGCGCTGGCGCGAATGAACATGATCTTGCACGGCAACGAAACCGCCGACATCCGCATGGGCGACACACTTGTCGACCCGAAGTTCCGCTCCGGCGACACTCTTGACACGTTCGACTTCTTGGTCGCCAATCCGCCGTTCTCCGTCAAGTCGTGGACCAGCGGCCTCGAGAAGGAGTATGGCCGCTTCGATGGCTACGTCCGGCCTCCCGAGAAGAACGGCGACTTCGCTTTCCTGCTGCACATGATCAAGTCGCTTAAGTCGACTGGGAAGGGTGCCGTCATCCTGCCTCACGGCGTGCTGTTCCGCGGCAACACCGAGGCGACCATCCGCCGGGAGCTCATCAAGCGCAGCTACATCAAAGGCATCATCGGCCTGCCAGCCAACCTGTTCTACGGCACCGGCATCCCGGCGTGCATCATCGTGCTCGACAAGGAGAACGCCCAGGCCCGCACCGGAATCTTCATGATCGATGCCTCAAAGGGCTTCGAGAAGGACGGCCCGAAGAACCGCCTTCGCCCGCGAGACATGCACAAGATCGTCGACGTCTTCACCAAGCAGCTGGAGGTCGAGCGCTACTCCCGGATGGTGCCAGTCTCGGAGATTGCCGATCCGAAGAACGACTATAACCTCAATATTCCGCGCTACATCGACTCGTCCGAGCCTGAGGACATCCAGGACTTGCACGCCCACCTCCAAGGCGGTATCCCGAATCGTGACCTCGACGCACTGCAACCATATTGGGATGCCTTTCCATCCCTGCGGGCGAGCCTGTTCAGGCCGCTGCGGGATGGCTACTCCGAGCTGGACGTCGATAAGTACGAAGTCCAGGCCGCGATAGTCGGCTCATCGGAATATCAAGCCTTCAGCGCCAGCACCGCCGACGCCGTGGCTGGATGGTGGGTGGCGCATCGTGAGGTACTCGAGTCGATCGCCAGCACGACCCGACCGAGCGAGCTGATCGCCGACCTTGGGGAAACCCTGCTCGACTCGTTCCGTGCCCGACCGTTGGTCGACGAGTACGGCGTCTACGAACAGCTCATGAGCTACTGGAACGACGTCATGCACGACGACGTCGCCCTCATCATGAGCGAGGGCTGGGACGCCGCAGCCAAACCACGTAAGACGATTGAGAACAAGGAGCGAAAGCTCTCTGAGGTTCCGGATCTAGTGGTCGGTGCCGGACGTAGCGCCACCAAATACAAGATGGATCTTGTCCCGCCGGCCTTGATTGTGGCCCGCTATTTCTCAGATGAGCGCGCCAAGCTCGACGAGCTCAACGATGCTGCTGAAGCCGCGACACAATCAGTGGACGAGTACGTCGAAGAGAACGCGGGTGAGGACGGTCTCCTCGCCGATGCGATGGACGACGACAAGATCTCGAAGGCTCTCGCGGTTGCGCGGTTGCGTAAGGCGAAGATCGAAGATTCAGCAGGCGATGAGGTAACAGCCCTGACGACGCTTGTCAGTCTGTACGACGCAGAAGCTGCCGCCAAGAGGGCCGCCAAGGAGGCCTCCGCTGCACTCGATGACGCGACGCTCAAGCAGTACGGAAAGCTCACAACCGCCGAGGTCCAGAGTCTCATCATCAACGAGAAATGGGGAGCGACGGTCGCCCGAGGCGCTACGTCCGAGCCCTCAGCGCGAACTCATGAGCTTGTGTCACGCATTCGTGAGTTGGGCGAGCGTTATGACGAGACCCTAGGCGCTCTCGAGGCCGAGGTTGAGGCGCTCAGCGCGAAAGTTGCCGAGCACCTGGCGACGATGGGGGTCAAGTCATGACTGGCTTCTTCACCTCAAGCCTCGGTGAATTGGGTGAAGCGATAATCGGGCTGACGTACTCTCCGGCACAGGTCAGTTCGAACGGAACCCTCGTGCTGCGGTCATCGAATATACAAAACGGTCGGCTCTCGCTGGCGGACACCGTGTACGTTGATGCGCCGATACCCGAAAAACTGCGCGTTCGAGAATCAGACATCTTGATATGCGTACGTAACGGGAGCCGCCCGTTGATCGGAAAGAGTCTCTACCTCGACGAACGAGTTGTCGGCGAGACCTTCGGCGCGTTCATGACGGTGTATCGCTCACCGATGAATTCCTATCTACGTTTCTTCTTTCAGTCTGAGGCATTCAAACGTCAGGTCGATGAGCACCTGGGTGCGACCATCAATCAGATTACTAACAGAAGCCTTCGCGGTTTCCTCGTCAGCTATCCAAGCGCGCCTGAGCGGAATGAGATCTCGGCTCGACTTACCGATGCCGACCACCTGATTGCCTCGCTAGAGCGAGTCATCGCCAAGAAGCGCGCAATCAAGCAGGGCATGATGCAACAACTCCTGACCGGTCGCACGCGATTGCCCGGATTCTCAAGCGACTGGCCGGTAGTGCCACTTCTTGACCTTGTTTCTATTCGCAACGGACAGGTGGATCCACGGCTGCCTGAGTACCAAAGCCTGACGTTGATTGCCCCCGACCACGTCGAAGTCGGAACGGGCAGGCTGACGGCGCGCGTTTCTGCCGCCGACCAGCGTGCGATAAGCGGCAAGTACTTGGTAGAGGCGGGTGACATTGTGTACGGAAAAATCAACCCACACCTAAAGAAGGTTGTGCTCGCCGAAGAATCCGCCCTCTGTAGTGCTGACATGTATCCGTTGTCCCCGAGGCGGGGCATCGATGGTGCATACGTCTTCTATCATCTGCTCGGTGATGCATTCACGAACTTTGCGGTCAGCCTCTCCCGCCGGAGTGGTATTCCCAAGATCAATCGCAAGGAGCTGCGTGGTTATCGCATGCCTGCGCCGTCTCGGGAGGAACAGAGAGCAATCGGAACAGCCTTGCGGGATGTCGACTTAGAAATCGCCGTCATCGAGCGTCGGCTTGAGTCCACTCGTGCCATCAAGCGAGGCATGATGCAGGAACTACTCACCGGTCGAACACGCCTGAGTGTTTCGAAGGTCGCAGCATGAGTGTTGTCGGTCAACTCGAGCGCAAGACGCAGGATCGCGTCGTCAAGTTGTTTCAGGAGCTCGGCTACGAATATCTCGGAAGCTGGGAAGACCGAGCTGGGAACTCGAACCTCGAGGACGTGCTGCTCCGCCAAAACCTGGTAGCTCGTGGGTACGACGATGTCATTATTAACAGAGCACTGCACGAATTTCAGAAGGCGTCAGCGCTTGGTGGTGGTCGCAGCCTTTACGACGCCAACCGCGAGGTCTACGAACTGCTGCGCTACGGCGTGAAGGTCAAGCGCGGCGTCGCAGACCAGTTCGAGACGGTCTGGTTCATCGATTGGACGACGCCGGCGGCGAACCACTTCGTGATCGCCGAAGAGGTTTCGATCGCTGGTGAGCACAACAAGCGGCCGGACGTCG
Source organism: Agromyces aurantiacus (assembly GCF_016907355.1). Lineage (NCBI taxonomy): Bacteria > Bacillati > Actinomycetota > Actinomycetes > Micrococcales > Microbacteriaceae > Agromyces > Agromyces aurantiacus. The sequence goes on from NZ_JAFBBW010000001.1 coordinate 411,478, forward strand.
TGCTCTATGTCAATGGCATCGCACTCGGCATCATCGAACTCAAGCGCTCAAAGGTGAGCGTCTCCGAAGGCATCCGTCAGAACATCGGTAACCAGAAGCAGCACTTCATCCGTCCGTTCTTCTCGACGGTCCAACTTCTCTTCGCGGGCAACGACGTCGAGGGTCTCCGCTACGGCGTGATCGACACTTCGGAGAAGTACTGGCTCGAGTGGAAGGAGCCGTCCGATGTCCAGGAGCCCCTCGACCGAGCACTGATTCAGATGTGCTCGAAGGATCGTCTCCTCGAACTGATCCATGACTTCATGGTGTTCGACTCTGGCTACAAGAAGACTGCGCGGCACAACCAATACTTCGGCATCAAGGCAGCGCAGGCTCGCGTCGCGACGCGTGAGGGCGGCATCATCTGGCACACGCAAGGCTCTGGCAAGAGCCTCACGATGGTGTGGCTAGCGAAATGGATTCGTGAGCATCAGGAACAGGCGAGGGTACTGATCATCACCGACCGGACGGAACTTGACGAGCAGATCGAGAAGGTCTTCGGCGGGGTGAACGAGGAGATCTCTCGCACTACCAGCGGCGACGACATGATCGGGCAAATCAACAAGCACGACCCATGGTTGATCTGTTCTCTGGTGCACAAATTCCGAGGCGGCGATGACGACAAGGAGCTCGACGAGGCCGGCGACGACTTCATCAAGGAGTTGCATGCGAAGATCCCCGCAGGGTTCAGTCCGAAGGGCAACCTGTTCGTGTTCGTCGATGAAGCCCACCGGACCCAGTCCGGCAAGATGCACAAGGCGATGAAGGACCTGCTGCCAGGGGCGATGTTCATTGGGTTTACCGGAACGCCGCTCCTTAAAGCGGACAAGGCCACCAGCATCGAGACCTTCGGCAGTTTCATCCACACCTACAAGTTTGACGAGGCCGTCAGTGACGGCGTGGTGCTCGACCTGCGCTACGAAGCCCGCAACATCGATCAAGACCTCACCAGCGCCGAGAAGATCGACAAGTGGTTCGAGGCCAAGACCAAGGGCTTGACGGACCTGACCAAGGCGGAACTCAAGAAGCGCTGGGGCACCATGCAGAAGGTCGTCTCGGCCGAGCCTCGTGCCAAGCAGATCGTTCAGGACATCCTTCTCGACATGGAGACCGAGCCGCGACTCGTCAGCAAGCGCGGCAATGCCATGCTGGTCGGCGAGAGTATCTATCAGGCCTGCAAGTTTTACGAGATGTTCGTCAACGCCGGCTTCAAGGACAAGGTCGCGATCGTCACGAGTTACGTGCCGAACGCCAGCGATATCTCTAAGGAGGACGCCGGCGAGGGTGCAACCGAGAAGCTCCGCCAGTACGACATCTACCGGCAGATGCTGTCCGACTTCTTCAACGAGCCAGCTGATCTAGCAGTCCAGCGCATCGACGAATTCGAGAAAGAAGTCAAGCGCCGCTTCGTCGAGGAGCCAGGCCAGATGCGCCTCCTCATCGTCGTCGACAAGCTCCTGACCGGCTTCGACGCGCCGAGCGCCACCTACCTCTACATTGACAAGAAGATGCGCGACCACGGCTTATTCCAGGCCATTTGCCGCGTCAACCGCCTCGATGGTGAGGATAAGACGTACGGCTACATCATCGACTACCGTGACCTCTTCAACTCGCTCGAGGACGCCATCACTGACTACACGTCGGGCGCACTTGATGGCTACGAGAAGCAGGACATCGACGGCCTTCTCAAGGACCGCACCGAGCAAGAACGTAAGGATCTCGATGAGGCGCTCGAAAAGATCCGCGCCCTCACTGAACCGGTGTCGCCGCCCAAGGAAACTCTGCAGTACCAGCAGTACTTCTGTGCCCGTGACGCGGGCAATGCCGACCAGCTCAAGGTCAACGAGCCGAAGCGAGTGGAACTGTACAAGGCCGTAGCCTCGCTTGTCCGCGCCTACGGGACGCTGGCGAACGAAATGGACCGCGCCGGGTACTCACCGGCCGAGGCCGCCGCGATCAAGCAGGAAGTGGCGCACTTCGTGGCAGTTCGCGACGAAGTGAAGCTTGGTGCCGGCGAGAACGTCGACATGAAGCAGTTCGAGGCTGGCATGCGCGCCCTCCTCGACACTTACATCCAGGCCGACCCGTCCGAGACCGTGGCGACCTTCGAGAAGGGCTTGGTTGAACTGATCGTCGAGCGCGGCCCGGATGCGCTCGACACGCTGCCCGAGGGCATCAAGAGGAACAAGGAAGCGGCCGCCGAGACGATCATCAACAACGTCCGCAAGACGATCATCGACGAACATGCGATGAACCCGAAGTACTACGACACCATGTCATCCCTGCTCGACGCGCTCATCGAGCAGCGTAAGCAGGAAGCGCTTGACTACGCCGACTACCTCAACAGACTGCTCGAACTCGCGACCAAGGTCGGCAAGAGAGAATCAGACACCGTCTACCCAGACTGGGTCACGAACGGCGCCCAGCGTGCGCTTATCGATTTCGGCTGGGCCGACGACGCCATCGTCATCCAGCTCGACTACACGATCCAAGCTTCGAAGCATCACGACTGGGTCGGCAACAAGATGAAAGAGAAGGTTGTCGCTAGGGCACTCAAGCGTGTACTACCGCCGGACTTCGACCGCTTCGACGAACTTTTCGACCTCGTGAGGGCCCGCGATGAGTACCGCTAACGCCTATCTCACGGTTGCCGGCCTCGGCATCGATGTCATTTACAAGGACATCAAGAACCTCCACATCTCGGTCTACCCACCGATCGGGCGGGTGCGAGTGGCTGCACCATTCCGCCTCGATGAAGATGCCATCCGCCTCGCGATTGTGCAGCGCCTGCCGTGGATCAAGCGGCAGCGGCAGCAACTACAAGACGCTGAACGGCAGACCGAACGCCGCATGGTGTCTGGGGAGACACACTACGTGTGGGGTGAGAGGTACCGGTTGGACGTCTCCCGTACCGGGCGGTCGGCTGTCGAGATCAAGGGCAAGACGATCTGGGTGGTTGCGCCTGAGGGGTCGGACGCCGAAGCCCGCTGGCACATTCTGGATCGTTGGTATCGCAGGCAGCTCAAGGCTGCGCTTCCGCCACTCCTCGAGAAGTGGCAACCAATCGTCGGCGTTGAGGTGACCAAGACCGTCGTACGACGAATGAAGACGAAATGGGCGACGTGTGTTGAGGGCTCCAACGCGATCTGGATCAATCCAGAGCTTGCCAAGAAGAACCCACGGGCACTCGAGTACATCGTGGTTCACGAGCTCACGCACTTCCACGAGCGCACGCACAACGAGCGGTTTGTTGACCTGATGGATAGGCTTATGCCTGATTGGCGGTCACGGCGTGATGACTTGAATGAGGCGCCACTGGCGGCGGAGGAGTGGGCCTAGACTCGCATGACGGCTCCAATCTATCTACCGCCATCAACTGCACTAATCGCTGCGGCCCAGAACGAGACAGAGGGTCTTCGTTTGTTGCTCGCCCAGCGAAGGTTGCATAGTCGCGCCAAGTCCTGGGCGATGCTCCGAATGTTGGGTTTGGGCATCATTGCAATACTCGCCCCGATCGTCGCGGCGATCTCGCCACCGCTGTCGGTATACGTCGGTGCTGTCGCCGCCGCGTGGTTCGTTCTTAGCCGTACCCTCTTCCTTACGCTGGAGAGAAGGTACTCCGAGCGCGGCGCAGTAGTGCAGGAGATGTTCGATCGTCGCATCTACGGAATGCCCGAACTCGGCGTTCGACGTAATCAGGTAACGCCTGAGGAGGTTGCCCGGGTCGTGGGGCCGGTAGCGAAGGCCGACCGCCGGATCGACAAGGAGCGGCTTCGGGATTGGTATCCTCTCGATCCGCGCTTGGACGGAGCGGACGCGATCGCGATCGCGCAACGGGCTAACGCTGCTTATTCGGAGCGCTTACTGTTCTGGAACGCGTCAATCTGGCTGGGAGTCATTGTGCTCTGGAGCGTGGTTGCCATCTCACTGAGCTGGGCGCTCGGCTTCACGCTTGAGGTATTCCTCCTTAGTGTCGCACTTCCTGTCATGCCGCCCTTGCTTGACACTTACGACGAGTGGTTGCAGGTGCGGAACGCTGGCAAGGAGCGTCGAGCACTGGCTCAAGCGATTCACGAGGCACTCGCCGAACCATCGCAGCCGCACGTACCGGCATCTGCTCTGTTGGTGTGGCAGGATCAGCTGTTCACGCTCCGACGCGACTCCCCGCAAGTACCGAATCTTGTTTACAAAGCCATGCGCGACAGCAACGAGCGCGCGATGTCGGCAGCTGCTGATGAACTGACCGAATTGGTACTTGGGAAGGTAGCGGGGGCGCCTAAATGACTCTTACGACGGCACAAGCCTTTTCAAGTTTCCTGAGTGACATAACACCCACCGAGTATCAGACCGGGACAACCGTACCGGCCAGAAAGAAGACGGTTGACGACCGCCTCGCGCTGAAGTTCCCGTCAACCTCGGACATGCCATACTGGCGTGGCATCCTGATGGGGTCCGCCGCCAAAGGCACGATGATTCGGCCGATCGACGATGTCGACGTCCTCGCCGTATTCTCCAACGAGAAGAATGCTTGGATGAAGTATGCGCGGGATTCCAAGACCTTTCTCTACCGGGTTCGAGACGCGTACGACGGAATTTCAATCCAGCAAGTTGGAGCTCGTGGTCAGGCCGTGCGGGTCTTCTTCCAGAGTGGTGGACACGTCGACGTCGCCCCCGTGTTTCACGAAGGCAGCGACGTGTACTGGCTCCCATCGGGCGATGGTTCATGGATTCGAACTGCGCCGACCGTTGCCAAGGTCTGGTACTCGGCGAAAAATCAGGCCCTCGGCTACCATTTGTCGCCGATCGTGCGATTGCTGAAGGCGTGGAACCGGGCGCACTCGAAGCGACTTCGATCCTTCCATCTGGAGACTCTTGCTGCGAACGCGTTCACCAGCCTCGGGTCGAACTACCGCGACGCGCTGCACAAGTTCTTCCTCTGGGCGCCGCTCCACCTAGATGCCACCGATCCAGCAGGGCAGGGCGGATCCATCAGCGGCTACTTGACCTGGAGCGCGCGAACCGAAGTCATTCAGTCCCTAAACCGTGCCGCAGATCAGGCTGGACGCGCTCTGGATGCTGAGACGCGTGGTGACAACATTGAGGCCAAACGGCTATGGAAGATCATCCTCGGCGATTCGTTTCCGACATCTTGATATGCGTCCCCGCCCCGTGACAGGGGTTCAACTCCTGCAGGTCTCTTCTCGGGACGGTCGCTCAAGCCCAGCGCCGCAACCGAGAACCTTGACGTGTCGGAGGCCCCTGTCATAATCAGGCGCAGATGGATACGACCGACCCGAGCCCCAGGAGTAGAGAGGTTGACCTGACGCGTGCGCCGCTTGGCGTCAAGGCAGCCTCTGCTCTCGTCGCGGCCATTGCAGCGAGCGATGATCGGGTCGAACGTTACTACCTTGAGGTCAAGAGCGATCTTAACCTCTCGCAGAAGAACGACGTCGCCAAGATCGCGAAATTCATTCTCGGGTCGGCCAACCGACTTCCGAGCGTGGCAAGTGCGGCATTCGAGGGCTACGGCGTAATGGTCATCGGGGTCGCGCCTGGCGAGGTTCGGGGTGTCCCGCCGGTCGAAGTGCTGGAGCTCGACAAGGTGATCGGCCAGTACCTCGGCGTCACTGGCCCACGCTGGGATGTCGTCCGGGTGCCCATCACCGGGTCCACCAATGAGGTCTTGGTGGTAGTCGTTGATCCGCCCGAGGACGGTCAGGATCCCTTCCTGTGCCGCAAGGAGGGCGAGAATCTCTACAACGGTCGCGTCTACGTTCGCGCCGACGGCGAGACACGGGAGGCGAAGGCGGAGGAACTCGACCTCCTCCTAAAGCGCGGAAAGTACCAAGCAGCCCCCGATGTCAGCTTCGAAGTAGACGTCGCCGGGATGGCGTACCCGGTGAGCCTTGACGATGCCCGGACCGCAGATGCGTACATCGCGCAGACCAAGCAGCGGTTGCTTGCGGCGTTGCCACAGCAGGAGCCGGAGCCGGAGGAGGGGCGGTCCGACGTCTTTGATGCTGCGCGGGCATCCATCGTCGGCCCAAACATGGCCGCGATGATGCAGGAGATCATGAAGGGATCTGGCCTGGGCGGTGGGGTGTTTGGATTTGATCCCGAGTCTCGCACCGAGGAGCAGTACCGCGCCTCGATCGCTCGATGGGAGGAGCGCGTCCGTGAGGAATGGCGCGAGGCGCCCGACAAACTCGCCGGCTATGCCCTCGACGGCGTCTCGATCCGTGTCTCGAACGCTACGAAGGTCTTCTTCCACGACGTCGAAGTGAAGATCCACCTCGAGGGGGCGGTCCGAGGGATCGTTTGGCGCGACGGCTCGAACTCATACAGGGAGCTTGACCTTGATCTTCCGTCACCACCGCGGAGTTGGGGACCAACCCCCCGCGTGCCGTTCAATCCCGGGTTGATCAACCCGCCGCACTACATTCCAACGCCCAACTTCCCGTCGACCTATCGATCGCCGCTCGACTGGAACAACGGCGGGTCCGTCGACCTCACGCTCGACGTCGGCGATCTTCGTCCGCGTCAGACGTTCAGCTCGGATGACGACGAGCTCATCCTGGTCCTCCCGCTCACGGCCGATGCCGAAGTGCACGGCACGTGGGAGATCACAGCCCGAGACCACAATGAGATCTACACAGGAGAGCTGACGGTACTTGTCGGACCGCCGCTTGAGCTGACTGACGCCGTGCGCGAGTTCCTCAAGCTCGACCGACCCGCTTGAGCATGTTCCGCACCGTGGAGGCCGAGAACCCCACCCGCTCGGCGATTCGGTCGTACGACAAGCCGTCTGTTCTGAGCGAGCGGGCGAGTGCGATCTCAGCCTCATTCATCGAGTTCGGCCGCTTGGTGATTCCAGCTCGCTTCAGCCGGTGATGCACTGTCCACTCGTTGATCCGATACTTCCGGGCGATTTCGGTCGCTCGCATGCCGGCTTGGTAGTCCGCCACGATGCCGGCGTTGGTCTCCGGGCTCAGCCGCTTAGGGCCTTGTCGTACAGGGGTGGCCGTTTCCGGCCGTAGAACCCGCCCAGCGTTCGCCTGAGCCCGCAACTTCTCGAGGTGGGCCGTCGCCCTTTCTCGATTGCAGTGGGATTGCAGCAGGCGCACCAGCGAGCGATCGCCGGAAGGCCCGTTCGAGTCGGGATCGACTCGGCGGGCCTTCGGCGTATCGTCCGGCCGACCGGGCCCCGCGGGACGCCGCGGCCGACGCGGAACGCGCACCGACCGGATGGGCAGCCCCGGCATCCCCTCGGTCACTAGGCTGCGGGGCATGCGCCGGTTCCTGCGTTCGTTCGTCCTCCCGGGACTCGGAGCGATCGCCGTGCTCGCCGTGGCCGGGCGGGCAGCCCGGTTGCTCGGCGGCGACGATCCGCGGGAGGATCGCGCGGTGCGGGCGCTCCAGTCCGCGGCGGGCCACGCGCACGGCGACGATCCGCGGGTCGAGGCGCGCGCGACCCATCCGAGCCTCGATCGGGTCACGCGAGCCCTCTCCTGGTACTCCGGGGTGCCCCAGATGATCGCGAACGGCGCGGCCTGGTGCGCCGTGACGTGGTGGCTCACCCGCGACCGCCGTCGCGCCCTCGCCCCCGGTGCGGCGCTGGCGCTCGAGACCGCCTGCTTCGTCGCATCCGCGGCGCTCGTCGGACGCCCGCGACCCCCGGGCGTCTGGCGACCGGAGGCGCCGCACGCGACGTCGTCGTTCCCGTCGGGGCACACGGCGGCGTCCGTCGCGATCCACACCACGCTCGCCGACCTCCTCGACCGGCACGGAGTCCGCGGCGCCGGGGTGCTCGGCCCCGTGCTGCGGTACGCGATCCCGAGCGGGGTCGCGTTCTCCCGCGTCTACCGTGGTCAGCACCACATCTCGGACACCGTCGCGGGCGCCGTGCTGGGGCGGTGGAGCGCCGCGGTCGTGCGGCGGGAGCTGGTCTCCTCGGGCCGGTCGGCCGATCGGGCCGCGACGCGGCGCTGACCGCCCGGCGACGCGACGACGGGATTCAGGCGGCGACGGACGCCGACCCCGCTGAGGCCTGGACGGCCGCCTCGCGCACCGCCGCTCCGGCGTCGATCCCTACCGCCGTCACCACCTCGCCCCGCACGGCGCCGACGCTCATGGCGACGCCGGCCAGCGGCTGGGTCCAGCGGATGCCGGGGTGGGCGACGCCCCATCCCGAGAGCGTCGCGCCGTGGATGCGGCTCGAGAACGTGGCGTCGAAGCGGTACCCCCCTGGGTCGGGCGCGTCGAGCAGGTCGTGGAGCATGGCACGCGCCGCATGACGCCCCTGCGCCTCCGCGTCGGCCCAGTGGTCCACGCGAACCTCCGACGCGCCCGCTCGCACCGCCGCCGCACCCCCGGCCGCGTACACGCCCGGGACAGCGGTCCGCATCCGGCCGTCGACCGCGATGGCGCCGTCGGCGGCGCCGAGGAAGCGCGGCCGCATCGGCACGGTGCCGTGCGCGACGATCGCGACGTGGGCGTGGACGCGCTCGCCGCGGTCGAGCTCGATCCGGATCGCCGCCGGTCCGACGGCGATGTCGGCGACGCGACGGCCGAACCTCGTGTGGACGGCGCGTCGATGCAGGTCGGCGAGGGACGACGCCACCTCGGGGCCCAGTCTGCTGCACATCGGCAGGACCGAGTTCGAGACCAGCGTCACGTGCACGCCCGCCTCGGCGAGCACCGAGGCGGTCTCGGAGCCGACGAGCCCCGCACCGAGGACGATGGCGCGCGGGTCGTCCGCGGGAAGGAGTGCGCGCACCCGTTCGGCGTCCGCGGTCGAGTGCATGGTCGTGAGTCGGTCGGCGGCCGCGAGCGGGCCGCTCGCGGCGAGTCCCCGCGGTCGACTTCCGGACGCGATGAGCACGAGCCGTGCTCCCAGGCCGACGCCCGAACGCAATCGCACCACCGGTCCCGGATCCACCGCGATCGCCTCGTCGTCGACCAGGTCGACGCCGGGGGGAACGGTCCGCGCGGCCTGCGTCGCGGTCAGCAGGCCCGGCAGCACGCCCTTGGTCACGAGCGTCCGGTTGATGGGAGTGGCGGGCTCGACGATCGTGATGCGGCCGGGCCATCCGCTCCGGATGAGCTCGCCGGCCGCGGCGAGGCCGGCGGCCCCGGCTCCGATGATGACCGCGTGATCCGACGTCATGGCGACCTCCGTGTTGGCAAGGTACCCCGAGTGGGTATATCGTCAAGACGAACCATATACCCCCTATGGGTATTTCTGCACCATGTCCGTCCGGGACGAACCACCGAGAGGAACCCACCATGAGCGCTCACTGCTGCAGCACCGACGCCGGCCGCGGCACCGGCCACGTCGCCAAGCCCGCCCACGCGGCCGACCTGCTGCGCGCCGACGCCGACCTCGCCGAATGCCCCGTCATGCCCGGTAGCATGGTCGCCAAGGCCGACGCCGAGGCCGCCGGCCTGTTCCGCGACGTCGACGGCACCCGGTACTGGTTCTGCTGCGCGGCGTGCGGCCCGCTCTTCGACGCCGACCCCGCGAAGTACGCCGTCTCCGCCTGATCGCTCGTCGGGGACCCGCCGTCACCGCGGGTCCCCGACGCGTACTGCCGCTCACAGCGCGAGCGGCAGCACCTCGGCGTCGGGCAGCGACGCGAGGAACGCGCCGGTCACGAGGAGCTTCGAACCGCGGATGCCGCTGCCGACGATCAGGCGTTCGTGCGACGCGACCGACGCGTCGACGAGGATCGGCCAGTCGACGGGCAGCCCGACGGGCGTGATGCCGCCGTACTCCATGCCGGTCAGGGACACGGCGTCGTCCATCGCCGCGAACGAGAGCTTGCGCGCGTCGAGGTGGCGGCGCACGACCCCGTTCACGTCGGCGCGGTCCGAGCCACGCACCATCACCGTGGCGTACCACGTGCGCTCGCCGCGACGCGCCTGCACGACGACGCAGTTCGCGCCGTCCGCCATCGCGATGCCGTAGTGCTCGCAGAACGCGGCCGTGTCGGCCAGGCCGGGGTCGATCGCAGCGACCAGCACGTCGGCGACCGCGCCATCCGCCGCCCCGAGCGCCGCGGCCGTCGGCGCGGCGAGCAGCGCGGGCGAGTCGAGCGCGGGCGTGAAGTCGAGCGTTCCGAAGCGCATGCTGCGAGGGTACGACGGATGCCGCGCCGCGCCGATCCTGCGCGCGCAGGGTGCGTGCCGCCGAGACGTCGCGGATGGCGGGTGCCACCGTCCATGCGCGACCTTTCGACCACGTGGCGGGCGCTGCTGCGCCGGGGCCGGTGCGGCACAGGACGCGTGCGGCCGAGTGGTCGCGGATGGCGGGTGCCACCGTCCATGCGCGACGTCTCGAGCGCGCGGGCCGGGCGCGCGCCGGCGTCGACTCAGTCCCGCGGCTCCAACCGCAGCGTCACGCGCGCGACGTCGGGGCCGACGACCGTGGCGACCACGCTCGCCGGGTGCTGTCGGTACTTGTCGCGGTAGGCGGCATCCAGCGCGTCGTGCGTCGCGGTCTCGGAGGCCGGAACGTCGACGAACGCGACGTCGCGCTCGACTCCGCCGGCACGGATGCGACCCATGCCGGAGCGCTTCGCGTGGACGTACCATCCGTTCTCGGGACCGTAGGCCGACCTCACGTAGAGATCGTCGCCCGCGCGGACGACCCAGATGATCACGTCCCTCCGCAACGTGCCGTCGCGCCGGTACGACGCGACCCGCAGCTCCTCGGCGCCGCCGATGCGGGCCAGCTCGTCAGGGGTCCAGGTGCTCATGCGCGCTCCTTCCGATGGGTCGATCCTGCGACGACGACGACGGATTCGCGAGTCCCGGATTGCTGCGGGTCGACCCGCGGGAAGTCGGGATTCGGGAACGAGACGGGCCGGGCAGGGGGAGCGGATGGCGCGCCGTGCCGGTGCTCAGGCGCGGATCAGCGGCACGCCCGCCGCGTCGAGCGCGTCGAGCGCGGGCGAGTCGGCCGCGTCGGTGATGACGCCCGACACCGCGCCGAGCGGCAGCACCTCGAACGCCGACGCCGCGCCGATCTTCTCGGCGCTCGCGAGCACGTAGGTGTCGCCGGCTCGCGCGGCGAGGGCGCGCTTCATCGCGGCATCCTCGCGGTCGCCGGTCGTGAGGCCCGCCTCGGCGTGGACGCCCGTGACGCCGAGGAGGAAGAGGTCGGCACGAAGGTGCGACGCCGTCTCGACGGCGGTCGCGCCGTAGGCGACCATCGAGTGCCGGAACAGGCGGCCGCCGATGATCTCGACGTCGATGCCCTCGTGCTCGGCGAGGGCGACCGCGACCGTGGGGCTGTGCGTGACGACGGTCGCGCGCAGGTCGCGCGGCAGGGCCTGCACGACGGCGAGGGCGGTCGTGCCGCCGTCGATGGCGACGACCGCCCCGGGCGCGACGAGCGCCGCCGCCGCCGCGCCGACGCGGCGCTTGCCCGCCGGTGAGACGTCGGCCCGGGTCGTGTAGTCGGCCACCGCGGGGGAGACGGGGAGGGCCCCGCCGTACACGCGCTGCACGAGTCCGGCGGCCGCGAGTTCGCGCAGGTCGCGCCGGATCATGTCCTCGGTCACGCCGAGTTCGGCCGCGATCTCGCGGGCGACGATCCGCCCATCGCGGTGGAGTCGGTCGAGCAGCAGGTCACGGCGTTGCGCGGTAAGCACACGTTTCTCCTTGTTGTTACGCGTTTATCCATACTATGGTGTCGGACCATGGAACCGAAACTCATCCTCATCGCCGGCCCGTACCGATCCGGAACCGGCGACGACCCCGACCTCCTCGACCGCAACCTCCGCCGCCTCGAGGAGGCGGCGTGGCCGATCTTCCGCAAGGGCCACGTGCCGATGATCGGCGAGTGGGTCGCACTTCCCGTGCTCTCGAGCGCGGGAGCCGAGGGCCTCGACGACCCGCTCGCCGAGCAGGTCATGTACCCCACCGCGCACCGGCTGCTCCAGCACTGCGACGGCGTGCTGCGCCTGCCGGGCGAGTCGCGCGGCGCCGACCAGGACGTCGCGATCGCGCGGGAGCGCGGGATCCCCGTGTGGTTCACGGTCGACGAGCTCCCGGATGCCGCCGCCGTGGCGTGAGCGCTCCGCGCCTCAGCCGAGCGTGGGCGATTCGGCCAGCGGCTCGATGAGCGTCGGGTCGCCCGGGTCGATGCGCCGCTGGTTGTTCACGCGCGGATCGACCTCGTACTCGGTGATGGTCGGCGCGACGCGGTCGGACTGGGCGAGCAGGAAATCGACCATCGCCTGCGCATCGGCGGGCGAGAGCTTGGCCGGATCGAGGTAGTGGTCGATCGCGTCGAGCGGGAGGTACACGGGCATCCGGTCGTGGATCTCGCCCGAGGCATCCCGCGCCTCGCGCGTGATGATCGAGGTCGAGACCTCCCAGCTGCCGTCGTCGAGCTTGCGCGCGGTCGAGATGCCGGCGGCCGCGAGCAGGTCGTCGGGCCCGTGCAGGTAGTGCGCGCGCTTCTTGCCGGGCTCGCCCGTCCACTCGTAATAGCCCCGCATGGGCACGATGCAGCGGCCCGACGCGAACGCGCCCTTCCACAGCCCGTTGGTGGCGACCGTCTCGATGCGGCTGTTGAACTGCGGGCGCTTCGACTCCTTCATGAAGGCCGGATGGAAGTCCCATCGGGCAGGCTCGAGCCGCCGCACGAACTCGCCCGTGTCGGACTTCGCGCGCTCGCGCACGATCGGGACCGTGTCGGTCGGCGCGAGGCTGTATCGCGGCTGCCAGTCGGCGAAGTCGTTCTCGGCATCGAAGACCGCGGTGAGGTCGTCGGCCTGCTGGGAGACCACGAAGCGTCCGCACATGGGAGGCCCTCCGATCGGGATGGCACGAGCCTACGCCGGGCCTCCGACACGCCGGTGGGCCGAAATGAGGGCTGCGCGAACGCCCCTCTTCTGGGTACGTTGAATCGGAGATCGGTTTCCGATCCATCGGGCGACACGACGAGGTGCCGCTCGACGTCGGAGTGCATCCGATCGCATCGCAAGCGAGAAGAGAGGGCACCAATGATGAGAACCTCCCACCCACCCGTGCGATGGCGCAGGCGCGCGATCGCAGCCGCGGGAGCACTGCTGCTCGGCACGTCGCTCATGACGGCCACCGCCGCATCGGCCGAGGACGACCCGCGCGTCGACCTCCCGGGCGGCTACCTCGACGCGCCGGTCGCGACGAGCAACGTCGACCTGCTCGCGAGCCTGCCCAAGCAGGGCGCGTTCGACGGCGCGGTCAACGACTTCGCCAAGGTCAACTCCGACCTCGCCTTCACGGGCGACCACGCGATCGTCGGCAGCTACAACGGCTTCCAGGTCTACGACGTCTCCGACCCGGCCGCGCCGACGCTGGCGTCGTCGTTCGTCTGTCCGGGCGGCCAGGGCGACGTGTCGGTCTACGGCGACCTGCTGTTCATGTCGGTCGAGGAGACCCGCGGCCGCATCGACTGCGGTTCGGCACCCATCACCGACCCCGTGACGCAGCGGTTCCGCGGCGTGCGCATCTTCGACATCAGCGACCTCTCGAACCCGGTGCAGCTGCCGGGCGTGCAGACGTGCCGCGGGTCGCACACGCACACGCTCGTGACCGACCCCGACGACCCCGAGAACGTCTACATCTACAACTCGGGCACGTCGAGCATCCGCTCGGAGCTCGAGTTGGCGGGATGCAGCACTGGGGACGCGACCACCGAGAACCCGACGCGTTGGCGCATCGACGTGATCAAGGTGCCGCTCGCGGCGCCCGAGACGGCGGCGATCGTGAGCCAGCCGCGGATCTTCCAGGACTACGAGACCGGCGCGGTCAACGGCCTGCAGAACGGCCCGACGCAGCCGCTGCACCCGTCTGGCGTGCCGTACAGCCCGAGCCCGAACACCAACACGTGCCACGACATCACCGCGTTCCCCGAGATCGGGCTCGCGGCGGGCGCGTGCCAGGGCAACGGCATCCTGCTCGACATCACCGACCCGGTCAACCCGGTGCGGCTGGACGCGGTCGCCGACGTCAACTTCGCGTACTGGCACTCGGCCACGTTCAACAACGACGGCACCAAGGTCGTGTTCACCGACGAGTGGGGCGGCGGAACCGGTGCGCGCTGCCGCGAGACCGACAAGCCGGAGTGGGGCGCGAACGCGCTGTTCGACATCGTCGACGGCAAGCTCCAGTTCGCCAGCTACTACAAGCTGCCCGTCCCGCAGAGCACCGACCAGAACTGCGTCGCGCACAACGGCTCGATCATCCCGGTGCCGGGCCGCGACATCATGGTGCAGGCCTGGTACCAGGGCGGCATGTCGATCTTCGACTTCACCGACACGGCCAACCCGGTCGAGATCGCGTACCTCGACCGCGGGCCGGCGATCCCGGGTGCCTTCAACCTGGCCGGGTTCTGGTCGACGTACTGGTACGACGGCAACGTCTACGGCAGCGAGATCGCGCGCGGCTTCGACGCCATGGCGCTCACCGAGAGCGGCATGATGTCGGCCAACGAGATCGCGGCCGCCGGCGAGATCGAGCAGAGCGAGTTCAACGCGCAGCTGCAGACGATGCTGGAGCACGCGCCGAGCTACAACGTCGTGCGCTCCTACGTCGACCAGGCAGAGCGTGCGGGCACGCTCTCGGGCGAACAGCTCGCGAAGGTCGAGAAGCTGATCGGCAAGGCCGAGTCGACGAAGTCCGGCAAGTCGGCCTCGGGTCTGCTCACCGCGGCCGCGAGCGAGTCCGGCCTCCCGGCCGACTCCGACCTGGTGCAGGGACTGGCCGCCCTCGCCGCCAGCCTCCGCTGATCCATCGGCGGGGAGGTCGTCCGCGGCCTCCCCGCCCCGACCACGAGGCCCCGGCGCTCCTCGCAGCGCCGGGGCCTCTCGGCGTCCCCGCCGCGCGTCCCGCCGCGTCCGCGCCGCCGCGTCCCGCCGCCCGCGCCGACTAGGACGAGCGCTCGGCGAGCATGCCCTGCATGCGCGTGATCTCGATGCCCTGGTCGCCCTCGACGTGCCGGGCGAACTGGCCGATGCTCGCCTCCACGCCGCCGCCCGCCGCCCAGAGGTCGGCGACCATCTCGAGCGCGCCCTGGTGGTGCTGGATCATGTACTCGAGGAAGAGCCGCTCGAACTCCTCCCCGGATGCCGTCTCGAGGCGGTCGAGCTGTTCCTGGGTGAGCATGCCCGGCATGTCGTGGGCACCGTGGCCGGCGTGCTCGTCGCGCAGCGGCGTGCCGCGCTCCTGGAGCCAGGCGGCCATGAGATCCATCTCGTCCTCCTGGCTGATCCGCATCCGCTCGGCGAGCAGTCGCACGTCGCGATCGGTCGTCCGCTCCTCGACCCATCCGGTCATGGTGAGCGCCTGCTCGTGGTGCAGGATCATCATCTGCATGAACTCGACGTCGGCCTCGGTGTGCTCGGGCTCCTCGAGGCCCGACGCCTCGTCGGGCGACAGGGTGCGGTTCGGCTCTCCCGGGGCGCCGAGCTGGACGACCGGGCTGGTCGACTCGGGCTCGGCCGGCCCGGTCGACGTGCACGCGGCGAGGCCGAGGGCGAGCAGCGCCGCCGTTCCGATCGTGCAGGACCGCCGCAGCGCCGTCATCCCAGTACCCCGTCCCGTTCGTCGTCCACGAGCGAACCGGGTTGCGCGGATCATCCGCGATCCGGTCCTCGTTCCATTCAACTCGAAACGCCGGTGATGCGCGAACGACCGGATGACCGCGCCGCGGGCCGCGGCATCCGCCGTTCGGCACGCCACACCGGCAAGATGGCCGCATGGCCTTCGGACTGCGCGCCGACGTGCTGCGACCCACCGGCACCGAGCGCGCCCAGCGCGTGACGTACGTCGAGCTCTTCTTCGACCTCGTCTTCGTGTTCGGCCTGACGCAACTCGGCTCCTACCTGTACGAGAACCAGACGCCGCTCGGCGCGCTCGAGGGCGTGATCATGGTGTGCGCGCTCTGGTGGGCGTGGGTGTCGACGACCTGGGTCACCAACTGGCTCGACCCGGTGAAGCTGCCGGTGCGGCTGGCGGTGATCGCGCTCGCCTTCACCGCATTCGTGATGAGCGCCTCGATCGCCGAGGCCTTCGGCGATCGGGCGTGGGCGTTCGCGCTCGCCTACGTCGTGCTGAAGCTCGGGCGCGCGGTGTTCATGGTCTGGGCCACGTCGCGCCACGACGGGAGGGTCGCACGCGAGTTCGGCAACGTGCTCGTGTGGGCGCTCGGCGGGTCGGCCCTGTGGATCGTCGGGGCGCTGCTTCCCCTCCCAGCCCAGCTGCCGTGCTGGGCGGCCGCGCTCGGACTCGAGCTGACCGGCAGTATCGCCGGCTATCCCGTGCCGGGCCGCGGCCGCATGGACATCGGCCGGTGGGATGTCTCGGGCGCCCACATCGCCGAGCGTGCGGCGCTGTTCGTGCTCATCGCGCTCGGCGAGGGGCTGCTCGTGACGGGCTTCGAATTCGCGGGCGAGGAGTCCTCGCCCGACCGCGTCATCGCGGTGGTCGGCGCGTTCGTCGCGGCGGCGGCGTGCTGGTGGATCTACTTCGACCACGGCGAGCGGATCGGCTCCGAGGCGATCCAGGCGGCCGAGGCGCCCGGTCGGCTGGCGCGCATCGCCTACTCGTGGGTGCACCTCGTGATCATCGGCGGCATCGTGCTGCTCGGCGTCGGCGACAAGGAGGTGCTCGGCCATCCGCACGAGCAGAGCCTGCCCGCTGTCGTCGCCGTGCTCGGTGGGCCGATGCTGTTCCTGGTCGGCACCGTGCTGTTCCGGCGCGTGCTCGAACGCCGGTGGATGCGCGCCCAGCTCGCGGGCATCGCCGCGCTGGTGGTCGTCGCGGCCTGCACGCCGCTGCTCGACCCGCTGTCGACCGGCTCGATCGCGGCACTCGTGCTGGTCGCGACCGCCGCGGGCGAGACGGCCGAGCGGATGGCGCGCCGCGCGCCGGAGGGCGGCTAGCGCCCGCCGAACTCCTCCTGGTCCTCGTCGGGATCGGCGACCTCCTCCATGACGTACTCGACGTCCTCCTCGCCGACGCCTTCGGCCTCGAGCTCGTCCTCGTACTCCACCTCGGCCAGTCGGCCCTTGTCGAACGGGCCCTCGAGCGGGTCGACGAAGCTGGTCATGGCATCCCCTCTCACCACTGCGGCGGACGCCCGGTCGGCGACGCCGCGTCTGCACAGGCTAACCCCGACGGCGCGGGCGCGGAACGGCCGGAGGTCCCTCAGGCGCGCGGGAGTGCGAGGATCCGCTCGAAGGCGGCGTCCGCCGCGGGATCGACCCGTTGCAGCTCGGGGTGGGCGTCGTGGAAGTCGATGATCTGCCGTGCGCCCTCGTCGAACGTGATCGTGGTGCGGAAGCCGGGCTCCAGGGCCTTCACCTTCGCGTTGTCGAAGACCATGGAGTGGGCCTTGTCGCCGAGCAGCCCCGGGCCCCACTCGGGGTGCACGGCCGCGATGGTCTCGGAGGCCACGTGCACGAGCTCGGGCTGCGCCACGCCGGCGGCCTCGGCGAGCCATCCGTAGATCTGGTTCCAGGTCGGCGCGTGGTCACCCGTGATGTGGAACGCGTCGCCGACGGCCATCGGGTTGCCGAGGAGGCCGACGAACGCGACGGCGAAGTCGGCGTGGTGCGTGATGGTCCAGAGGCTCGTGCCGTCGCCGTGGACGACGACCGGCTTGCCGGCGCGCATCCGGGCGATGTCGGTCCAGTGCCCCAGGGTCGGCAGCAGCGTGCGGTCGTACGTGTGCGAGGGACGCACGATGGTCGCCGGGAACCCGCGCTCGCGCACCGCGGCGACCAGCAGGTCCTCGCAGGCGATCTTGTCGCGCGAGTACTGCCAGAACGGGTTCACGAGCGGAGTGGACTCGGTCACGGGCAGGCGGCTGGGCGGGGTCTGGTAGGCGGACGCCGAGCTGATGAAGACGTACTGTCCGACCCGGCCCTCGAAGAGCTCGAGGTCGGTGCGCACATGCTCGGGCGTGAACGCGAGGAACTCGCACACGACGTCGAACTCGAGTGCGTCGGCGGTGCCGCGCCCGAGCGCCTCGCGCACCGAGTCGGGGTTCCGGATGTCGCCGACGACCTGCCGCACGTCGGCCGGCAGGGGCCGCAGGCTCGACGAGCCGCCACGGTTCAGCACCGTCACGTCGTGGCCGACCTCGACGGCGCGCGCGACGCACGCCGAGCTGATGACGCCGCTGCCGCCGAGGAAGAGGATCCGCTTCGCGCTCATCGCCCCATGCTGCCATCCCGGCCCTCGATGGCGAACGGGCGTCGTGGCCGGTCGCCGTTCTCCGGCTCGCCGCCGGCCGGTTCCGCGGGCACGACGACGACCACCGTCAGCCCCTCGTCGGGGCGGTTGCGCAGCTCGACGCGTCCGCCCGCGACGGACGCGATGCCGGAGACGATCGGCAGCCCGAGCCCCGACCCGCCCTCGGGGGCGCCGGGCCCGCGCGTGAAGCGTTCGAACGCGACGGGCACCAGCGCCGGATTCATCCCGCCTGCATCGTCGCGCACCGAGAGCTCGGCGTCGTCGCCGGCGATCGTCCAGGCGACGTCGACGTGCACCTCGCGCCCCCCGGCCGCGGTGACCGCGTTCGCGATGAGGTTCTCGCAGATCCGATCGAGCTGCGCGCGCGACAGCGGCACCCGGCGGTCGCGGTCGGCGCGAGGATCGATCTCGTGGTCGATGCTCGTCGCGCCCGCGGCGTACGCGCGGCGGCTCCGCTCGACCACCTCGACCACGGTGTCGGCGAGCTCGCCCCACCGGGCCGAGCCGGGCTCGGCCTGCGCGTCGAGCCGCGAGAGCTCGAGGAGCGAGGTCGCGAGCGAGGAGAGCCTCGCGAGCGTGCGCCGCGCGGCCTCGAGGTCGGCGATCAGGCGTTCGCGGGGCGGGTCGCCCGCGAGGGCGAGGTCGAGCTGGGCCTGCAGGATGGCGAGCGGCGTGCGCAGCTCGTGCGAGGCGTTCGAGACCATCTGCCGCTCGCGCTCGAGCGACCCGCGCAGTCGCTCGATGAGGGTGTTCAGGTCGCGGGCGAGCGCGGCGATCTCGTCGTCGGCGCCGCCGACCGGCAGGAGCTGGTCGCCGGGCCGGTCCGCGAGCCGCGCCGCGCCGCGCCGCAGTCGCTCGACCGGCGCGAGCGCCGCGGTGGCGATCACCCACGATCCCGCGCCGAACCCGGCGACGATCAGGACCACGGCCGCGGCGAGCAGCAGCCCGATCTGCTCGAGCACCGCGGCCTGCACGGCCGCGTGCCGGGCGGCGACGACGTGCCACGTGCCGGCCGCGCCCTCGACCGCCGTCGTGCGGACGAGGTAGTCGTCGCCGCCGGCGCCGACGGTGTGCAGGTCGTGCCCCTCGGCGACGAGCTCGTCGAGGCGGGCGCTGAGCGCCGGCGGGAGCGTGTCGACGAGGACCTCGCCGTTCGGGTCCACGACCGCGGCGAGCTGCCCCGGCCCGGGAGGGTCGATGCCGTCGGCGCCGCCCTCGCCGATCTCGGTCGCGTACGGCGCCTCGATGGCGTGCAGCACCGACGCCTCGCCGCGCAGCACGATCCGACGGACCTGGTCGTAGATCAGCACGCCGGCGATCGTGGTGAGCACGAGCGCGACGAGGACGCTCCCGGCGGTGATCCGGGTGCGGATCTTCAGGCGGCGGAACGAACGGAACACGGGTGGGTCACCCCGAGCCCGCGAATCGGTAGCCGACGCCGCGGACGGTGTCGATTCCGGCCGCGGACCCGACCCGCTGGAGCTTGCGTCGCACGTAGCTGACGTACTGGTCGAGCACGTTCGGGTCGATGAAGTCGGCCGACCCCCAGACCGACTCGAGCAGCTCCGACCGCGTCACGACCTCCCCGGCGCGCGCCGCGAGCAGGTGCAGCAGGTCGAACTCGGTGGGGGTCAGCCCGAGCTCGCCCGCGTGCGACGCGATCCGGTGGCGTGCGAGCTCGAGCTCGAGGTCACCGACGGCGAGGCGGGTCGACCCGTTGGTCTCGCGACGGCGGAGCGCCCTGATCCGGGCGGCGAGCTCGGCGAACGCGAACGGCTTGGTCAGGTAGTCGTCGGCGCCCGAGTCGAGGCCGCGCACGCGGTCGTCGACGGCATCGCGCGCGGTGAGCAGCACGATGCCGAGATCGGGTGCGAGCTCGCGCAGGCGCCGGCAGAGCTCGAATCCGCTCATGCCCGGCAGGCCCACGTCGACCACGGCGATGTCGTGGGGCGCCGTCATCGACTCGAGGGCGGCGAGGCCGTCGCCGACCGAGACGACGTCGTGGCCCTCGTCCGAGAGGCCGCGCACGAGCAGTGCGGCCATCTCGGGTTCGTCGTCGACGACGAGGATGCGTGCCACCGGCCCTCCTTCTCGGGTCCGTGGCCCGATCCTACGACCGCCGCCGCAGCCCCGACGCGGAGCCGTCGCTCGCGAACCTGAGAAGACTCTCACCTCCGGGCCCGCGCGCTCACAGTCGGCCGTGATCGCGCACCGACAGCATCGGGCGCATGACCTCAGTCCGCGAACGGGGGCGGGGCCTCGCGGGTGCCGGGCTCCCACCGGTCTCCGGCGCCTCGCGGCGACTGGGCGGCACGCTGCCGCCGGTCGGACTTGCCACGCGCGCGACCGTGGTCGGCGTGGCCGCCGCCGTGATCGGGTACGCGGGCGCCGGCATCCCGTCGTACTGGGGCGACGAGGCGGCGAGCGTCCTGTCGGCGCAGCGCTCCTGGCCGAGCCTGGGCCTCGTGCTCGGGCGGATCGATGCCGTGCACGGACTGTACTACTCGCTGCTCCACGTCTGGATCCGCGTGTTCGGCGCGGGCGAGTGGTCGACGCGTGCGCCGAGCGCCATTGCGGTCGGCCTGCTGGCGGCCGGCACGGTCGTGCTCGCGGCGCGGTGGATCGACCTCCGCCTCGCAGTCCCTGCGGGCCTCGCCGCCGCGGTGCTGCCGCGCACGACGGCGATGGCGATCGAGGCCCGGTCGTATGCGCTGGCCGCGGCGGTCGCGGTGTGGCTGACGGTCCTCGTCGTCGAGCTCGCGCGCCGTCGAGCGGCGCCGGCGTGGTGGGCGGCCTACGGCGTCGGGATGGCGCTCGCATCGACGCTGTTCCTCTACCTGGTGCTGCTCCTGCCCGTGCACGCGGCCGCGGTGGCGGCGGAGCGCGTTCCGCGGGGGACCTGGCGCCGGTTCGCGGTGGGCGCGGCGACCGCGCTCCTCCTCTCGCTGCCGATCCTGGTCGCCGCCTACGCCGAGCGCCGCCAGCTCGACTTCCTCTCCCGGCGGGACTACGCGACGCCGAAGGGCGTCGTCGTCGCGCAGTGGTTCGCGTCGCCCTGGGTCGCGATCGTGGCGTGGGCCCTCATCGGCGCTGGCGCGATCGCGGTGGGCGCCGCCGCCCGCCGCGTGGGCGTCGGGGCGGATGACGCGTCGACGACGAACGCGCTCCTGCCGCTGCTCGCGTGGCTGGTGGTGCCCACCGCGGCGCTCCTCGTGCTCGACCGCACCGTCGCACCCACCTACAGCCCGCGGTACCTGTCGTTCTGCGTGCCGGCGGTCGCCATGCTCGCCGCGGCGGGGCTCGACGCGATCGTGGCGCGCGCGGCCGGAGCGGTCGGGGCGGCGCGCGGCGCCGGCGGAGTGCGCGCACGCGCGACGGCGCGGTCCCGCGTGGCCGTGACGGTGATCGCCGCGATCGCCGTGGCCGCGCTGCTTGCTCCCGTGTACGTCCACCAGCGGACCGAGTACGCGAAGGACGGGGGCAGCGACCTGCGCGAGGTGGCCGCGTACGTCTCGGCGCATGCGCGCGGCGGCGACGCCGTCGTCTTCGACCGTACGACCAAGCCGTCGCGACGTCCGCGGCTGGCGATGCACCTGTATCCCGCCGCGTTCGTGGGCCTGCAGGATGTCGCGCTGCGCACGCCGTACGCCGAGCGCCGCTCGCTGTGGGACCGTACCTGGCCCGTGGCCGACCTCGCCGCCGGGGTCGACGCCCCCACGGTGTGGGCGCTCGAGCTGCCATCGTCCCCGTCGGCCGGGGCGGTGCCCGACGACGTGGCGGCGCTCGAGGCGTACGGGTACCGGGTCGTCGACCGGCAGCTGATCCATCGCACCGTCGTGTACCGGCTCGAGCGGGGCTGACGGATGTCCGAGCGCGTGGCGGTCGCGACGCCGGTCCTCACCGGACAGGTGGTGAGGTTCGCCGCGGTCGGCGGCATCGGCCTCACGGTCGACGTGGCCGTGTTCAACCTGCTGCTCGCGGCGCCGCATGCCGTGCACGGGTGGCCGATGATCGCGAAGGGCGTGGCGTTGTTCGCGGCGATCGCGCTCAACTGGGTGGGCAGCCGGTTCTGGACCTTCCGGTCGGACGCGCGGCGCACCGATGTGGGCCGGGAGGCCGCGGAGTTCCTGGTCGCGAGCCTCGCGGGGAGCCTGGTCGCGCTGGCGTGCCTCGGGTTCTCGCACTACGCGCTCGGGCTGACGTCGGTGTTCGCCGACAACGTGTCGGCCAACGTCGTGGGGCTGCTGCTCGGCTCGGCCGTGCGCTTCGCCGCGTACCGCTGGTGGGTGTTCGACGCGCGGCGTGCCGCGCCCCCGCCGCGGTGACGCGCGGGCGGCCGGCGGCGCTCATCGCGCGGCGTGACGACGCCCGGTCGTGCTCCCCGCCTCGCGGGGAGCGACCACCAGCACGTGGACGGCGACGGCCGCGCCGGCGACGACGGCGGTGCCCGCGGCCGTGGCCTGGGTCGGCAGCCACGGCGCGGCCAGCGCGAGCCCGAGGCATCCCGCGGCCGAGACGAGCAGGTGCCAGACCCGCCGTTCGCTGCCGGCGACGCGTCGCAGCCAGGCGATGGCCGCGAGCGAGATCGCTCCGGATGCCGCGACCACGGCGACCCCGGCGGCGCCCGCAACGCCGTGCCCGGCGTCGATCTCGAGCTGCGCACGGAACCCCGCGCCGATCGCGGCGATCGCCGCGAACAGCACGTAGTGCCCGTAGCCCCACACGAACGCCGCGGTGCGGCTGCGCTCGAGGGGGTCGCCGCCGAGCGCGTCGAAGTAGAGCCACCACAGCGCGAAGGCGAGTGCGAGTGCCGAACCGGTCGTGACGATGACGGGCAGGTCGAGGAAGAGCTCGTCGGCCGCGTCGGCCAGGCCGTAGGCGATCGCGAGGACGGTCTCGCCGAGGACGATGATCGTGAACAGGCCGTACCGTTCGGCGATGTGGCGCGGGTGGAACACGGGCCCCGGAGACCGCCGCACCGCGAGCACGGGCGTGACGAGCTCGACCGCGAGGGCGAGCGCGAACACGGGCCACTGCCAGGGCGCGCCCGCGAACGCCCCGACGAGCCACAGCACCTGCGCGACGACCGTCCCGATGGCGTAGGTCAATGCGAACGCCCGGTGCGCGGCATCCGCTGCGGCGCTGCGCAGCCACGACACGACGAGGGGGAGGCGCATCGCGGTGTACGCGAGTGCGAACGGCACGACGTCGCCGTGCGCGGCCGCGGGCACGGCCGCCGCGACGGCGAGCACGCCGGCCATCTGGGCCATGGTCAGGATGCGGGTCACCGGGTCGTCGTGCGAGAAGGCCGTGGCGTACCAGGTGTAGCTCATCCAGGCCCACCAGATGGGGATGAAGAGGAGCGCCGACACGAGCGCCGCCTCCCACGCGTGGCCGTCGGCGATGCCGTGATGGAACTCGGCGGCGAGGAACGCGACGGCGACGACGAAGCACAGGTCGAAGAACAGCTCGAGGGGCGTCGCCGCGCGTTCCTCCACGTCGTGGTCGCGCATGACCGCGCGCCGGAGGAGGACGGGCCGGCCGATCTCAGTCACCGAGCACCGCCCACGTGAGGGTGGCCGGCCGGTCCCCGCCGCGCACCATCCGCAGCCACAGCAGCGTGAGGTGCTCGAGGTGCAGCGCCTGGGCGGCCGGCCCGCTGTCGACCGGTCGCCAGCCCATGCGGTCGATGAGCCCCGCCACCGAGTGCTTCGCCGCGTCGTCGTCGCCGGCGATGAGCATGGCGGGGCGCAGGTCGCCCGCCCGGGCGGGCGGTTCCGCGAAGTTCTCGGCGCCGTAGATCGAGAACGCCTTGACCACTTGCGCGCCGGGTGCGAGCGAGGCGATCACGTCGGTCGCGGACCGCTCGGATCCGAGCGCGTGCGTGAAGCCCGGCCCGACGGGGTTCGTGGCGTCGACCAGCGTGCGGCCCACAAGCGCGTCGCGGAGCGGTGCGAGCACCTCGCCGACGGCCCGGAACGGGACGGCGAGCACGACGAGGTCGGCGCCCCCGACGGCGGTGAGCGCCGGCTCGACGGCCAGGCCGGGAACCCGCTCGCGGAGGGGTCCCGACGTGTCCCGCCGCTGGGGGTCGAGGCCGATCACGACCTGTTCGCCCAGCCGGCTCAGATGCGTGGCGAGCGCGCCGCCGACGCGGCCGTGCCCGAGGATCGCGATGCGCATGCCGCACCTTCCGTTACAGAAGTGGATCGAAATTGGTCACATCGTACGGTGCGACGCGCCCTATTTCAATACACGCATGTCACGTAAGCTGGCCGCATGACCACCGTCACGACCGCTGCGCCCGGGCGCCCGCGCGACGCCGCGATCGACGCCGAGGTGCTCGACGCCGCGCTCGCCGAACTCGCCGCCAAGGGGTTCGCCGGCTTCTCGATCGCGTCGGTCGCGGCCGCCGCCGGCACGACGCGCCCCGCCGTCTACCGGCGCTGGCGCGACAAGACGGCGCTCGTCGTCGACGCCGTGGCGCGACTCGCCGAGGTCGACCCGCCGAGCGTCACGGGCGACGCCTTCGACGACCTCGTGGCGGAGCTCGCCCACTTCCGGCACTGCATCGGCGAGGCGGCCGCGTTGCCGCTCGCGGGGCTCATGCTCGGCGACGACGTCGAGCCGGCCGTCCGGGCGCAATACCTCGAGCGCATCGTCGCACCCCGTCGCGCGCGCCTGCGCGCGATCCTGCGCGCGGCCGTCGACTCGGGGGCGCTCGACGCCGACGCCGACCTCGCCGTCGCGGGCACGTTCCTCACCGGCTCCTGGTACTCGATGGCCCTCGCGGGAATCGCTCCACCGGACGACTGGCCCGAGCGCGTCGCGCGCCTCGTCTGGCGAGCGTGCGGGGGGAGGCCGCCGGGCGCGGCCGAGTAGCCCGCTCGACACGCCCGGGCGCTGTTCCGGCCGCCGTCACGCCACGACCTCCTGCCCCACCCGTGTCAACCGGGCGCCCCGTTCGCATCTGAGCGGTAGCGTCGCGATCATGAGGCTGGACCGCGATCGGCCTGCCCGGCGCTCGGGCGAGCGCAGGCGTCATCCGTGGTGCGCGCCCGTCGCGGGCGCCATCGCGACGGCGCTGCTCCTCACCGGCTGCGCAAGCACGTCCGACCAAGTCACCGATGCGGTCGACCAGTCCGTCGCCGCGCTGGCGACCGCGCGGCTCGCGCTCGACCTCGACGCCGGCGAGCGGATCTTCCGCACCACCTCGACGACCGCCGTCGAGGACGCGCGTCGCGAGGCGGTCGATGCCGCCCGCACCGTCGGGCAGCTCGACGCCGCCGACGAGACCGAAGCCGGGCGTCGCGCCGAGGCGCTCGACGCGCTCGACGACGCGGTGCGGTCGCTCGACGCGGCCGCCGACGCGCTCGGCGGCGTGGGCGACCTCGGTGACGCGGCGCAGCGCGTCGCGGACGCCGAGGAGGCGCTGCGGGCGCTCACGCGAGAGGGTCGGCCGTGACGCGCATCTTCGCCGTGGCCCTCGGCATCCTCACCGCGATCGGCGGGTTCGTCGACATCGGGGACCTCGTGACGAACGCCGTCGTCGGCTCGCGCTTCGGGCTGGGCCTCGTGTGGGTCGTGCTCGTCGGGGTCGTGGGCATCTGCGTGTACGCGCAGATGTCGGGCCGGGTCGCCGCGGTGAGCGGTCGCGCCACCTTCGAGGTGATCCGCGAGCGGCTCGGGCCGCGCGCCGGGCTCGCGAACCTCGCGGCATCGTTCCTCATCACGCTGCTCACCGTGACCGCGGAGGTCGGCGGCGTCGCGCTCGCGCTCCAGCTCGCGACCTCGGTCGGACCCGGGTGGTGGATCCCGGTCGCGGCCTTCGGGGTGTGGATCGTGGTCTGGCGCGCGAAGTTCGATCTGCTGGAGAACGTCACCGGCCTGCTCGGCCTGACGCTCATCGTCTTCGCCGTCGCGCTGTTCATGCTCGCGCCCGACTGGGGGGAGCTCGCCTCGCAGGCCCTCACGCCGACGATCCCCGACAGCGAGCCGGTCGCGACGTACTGGTACTACGCCGTCGCGCTGTTCGGCGCGGCGATGACCCCGTACGAGGTGTTCTTCTTCTCCTCCGGCGCGATCGAGGAACGCTGGACCCGCAAGGACCTCGCCACCTCGCGAGCGAACGTGCTCGTCGGCTTCCCGCTCGGCGGCCTGCTCTCGGTCGCGATCGCCGGGTGCGCGGCCGTGGTGCTGCTGCCGCAGTCGATCTCGGTGACCTCGCTCAGCCAGGTGGTGCTGCCCGTCGCCCAGGCGGGCGGCATGCTCGCGCTGAGCTTCGCGATCGTCGGGATCCTCGCGGCCACCTTCGGCGCCGCCCTCGAGACCACCCTCTCGACGGGGTACACGCTCGCGCAGTACCTCGGCTGGTCGTGGGGCAAGTTCCGACGTCCCGCGCAGGCCGCGCGCTTCCATGTCGCGATGATCGTCGTGCTGCTGATCGCCGTCGGGGTGCTCGCCACCGGCGTCGACCCGATCGCGGTCACGGAGATCTCCGTGGTCTTCTCCGCGGTCGCGCTCCCGCTGACGTACCTGCCGATCCTGCTCGTCGCGAACGACCCCGAGTACATGGGGAAGGACGTGAACGGCCGGGGCATGAACGCGATCGCGATGGTCTACCTCGTGATCATCGTCGTGGCGGCGCTCGCCGCCATCCCGCTGATGATCGTGACGGGGGCGGGCGCATGAGCGAACGGATGCCGCGACCGGCCGGACGCGTGATCGACGCGCAGCTGCACCTGCTCGACCGCCAGGTCCTCGACCGCGACGGCGTGCCCGTGTCGGTCGTCGCCGACGTCGAACTCTCGGGCATCGAGGCCGGGCGGCCGATCGAGCCGGATGCCGCGCCGCCGACCATCGCCGACCTGCTCGTGGGCATGGAGCTGCCAACCCGGATCTTCGGCGGCCGCCCGCCGTCGTCCCGCCGCATGCGGATCCCATGGAAGCTCGTGTCCGATGTGGGGACGGTGCTGAGGCTCGGGGTCGCCGGCGATCGCGTGGATGCCACGTGGGTCGAGCGCTGGGTGAGCCGGCACGTCATCGGACGCATCCCTGGAGGCCGCCATGATCCTCAGTGAGCTCCTCGGCAGCGAGGTCGTCGACGCGGCGGGCGATCGCGTCGGGTCGGTCGTCGACGCGCGGTTCGCCATCGACGGCGCGCCCGGCCAGCTGCTGGCCGCACCGCGGCTCGTGGGCCTGCTCGTGAGCCCGCGCAGCCGCACGTCGATGTG
Organism: Agromyces aurantiacus; assembly: GCF_016907355.1. Classification (NCBI taxonomy): domain Bacteria; kingdom Bacillati; phylum Actinomycetota; class Actinomycetes; order Micrococcales; family Microbacteriaceae; genus Agromyces; species Agromyces aurantiacus. The sequence goes on from NZ_JAFBBW010000001.1 coordinate 438,999, forward strand.
GGGCTACGAGCGCACCGGGGTGAGCGCGCCGTGGCCCATCGCGCACTACCTGCGCCGCGTGCACCGGGGCCTGTTCCTCGCGGCCTGGGCCGACATCGCGCGAGTCGACGAGGGGCGGGTCGTGCTGCGCACGGGGTTCGAACGTCACGACCCGCGGTTGCGCACCGCCGCCCAGGGGTCGTAGTCCACCAGCAGCGCTTCCTGCTCTGGCCGCTCGCCCTCGGGCACGTGCTGGAGGTTGACGCGCACGCGGTACCAGAGGGAGCTCGACCCCCGCATCCCGTCGACCATGACGTCGGCAGGGGAGAGGTGCTCCACGGCCGTCGGATGCGCCGACTTCCAGCGCTCGAGCGCATCGAGCGCCTCGGGCTTGGTCTCCGTGCGGGCGACCTCGATGAGCGGCATCGTCGACTGCCGGCGGCCCGAGCCGTCGCCCGAGCCGCGGGGCGCCTTCTCCGCGGGGCCGAGCTCCTCGGCGAGTCGCAGCAGCGCGTCGAGGCGGCCGGCCGACCCGTCGATCCCGGCATGCGGGTCGCCCCGGTCGGCGAACCGCTCGAGCACGGTCGGGACCGTGAACTCCTCCGGCCGCCGCACGGGCACCTCGCTCCAGTCGAGCGGGGTCGAGACGCGGGCGTCGGGCAGCGGACGCACCGAGTACGCCGACGCGACCGTGCGGTCCTTCGCATTCTGGTTGAAGTCGACGAACACGCTCTCGCCGCGCTCCTCCTTCCACCAGCGCGCGGTCGCGAGCCCCGGCGCCCGGCGCTCGACCTCGCGCGCGAGCGTCTCCGCCGCCAGGCGCACCTCGGGGTAGGTCCACTGCGGCTCGATGCGCACGAGCAGGTGCATGCCGCGCGATCCCGACGTCTTCGGCCAGCCGGTGAGCCCGACGTCGGCGAGCACGTCGCGCGCGATCATCGCGACGTCGACGATCTGCGCCCAGTCCACGCCGGGCATGGGATCGAGGTCGACCCGGAGCTCGTCGGGGTGGTCGAGGTCCTCGGCGCGCACCGGGTGCGGGTTGAGGTCGAGGCATCCGAGGTTCACGACCCACGCCAGCCCCGCGGCATCCCGGATCACGGCCTCCTCGGCCGACGTGCCGCGCGCGTAGTGCAGCGTGGCCGTGTCGATGAACTCCGGATGGTTCTCGGGCACGCGCTTCTGGAAGAACGGCTCCTGGCCGATGCCCTTGACGAAGCGTTTGAGCACCATCGGGCGGCCGCCCGCACCGCGGAGCGCACCGTCGGCCACCGCGAGGTAGTAGCGGACGAGGTCGAGCTTGGTGAGCCCGGGTTCGGCGAAGACGACGCGACCCGGATGGCTCACGCGGACCTCGTGGCCCTCGATCTCGAGGAGTTCGGCATCGTCCTTCGCGGCGGCCATGACACCACGCTAGGAGGTTGCGACGGCCGGCGCGACCGGGGCCACCGCGGACGGGAGTGCGTCGACCTCGTCGATCCCGTCGTCCCGGTCGAGCTCGTCGTCCTCGTCGTCTTCCGTCTCCGCCGCCGGCGGTCCGAGCTGCATCAGGATCGCGGCCGCCAGGCACCCCGCCCCGACGAGCGCGAGCAGCGACCCGACCGGCGACGCGTCGCCGCCGCTGAGGCCGAACGCGTCGGCGATCTCGAGCGCGAGGCCGAATCCGGCCCACCAGAGGAAGAAGCTCGTGGCGTGGATCAGCAGCAGCCCGCCCGTGACCGCCTGATGCGGTGTCACGGTGCCGCGGCGCCCGCCGACGACCGCCAAGGCCCCGGCCGCGACGGTGACCAGCAGCGCGGCGAGGGCCCAGAGGACCGGACCGCCGTCGATGCCCCCGCGGGCGTCGAGCGCCGTGTAGATCTCGGCGAGCTCGAGTCCTGGCACGCGCGCGAGCGGGTTCCACACCAGCAGGTGCAGGATGCCGAGGGCGATCACGGCGAGGTTCGCCACCCCGAGGACGACCGCCACCGCCGCGACCGTGCTCGGACGGCGGGCGTCGCGCCGGTGCTCGGTGAGCCCCAGCACCACGATGGCGTAGCCGCCGACGGCGGCGGCGAGGGCCAGGAGGATGAGGAAGGGCGAACGCGCGGCGCCCGACCATTCGGCGAGGATCGGCGCGGCGACCGCCGCCGCGATCGCCGCGGCGCGACGCGCCGGGCGGGGCGTGCCCGCCGTCAGGAGCAGGAACACGCCGAGGGGCAGCGCGACCCACACCGCCGCGAGCCCGAGCACGTCGGTGGCCACGGTGAGCAACGACCGCCACCACGACGACGCGACCCCGTCGATCGTGAGCCCGACCGAGACGCTCGTCGCGGCGAGGATCACCGCGACGGCGAGGAAGGCCGAACCGGCGCGGGCGTGCCGCCCCGCGAAGGGCGCGTGATGCGGCGATCGGGTCATGACGACCTCATTCCCTGGCCGGCAGCGAGTGCCGATGCACTCACCATGGCACGGAACCGGGTGCGGCGGAACGGGTTGCGCGCGGCCGGGATGCTCCGGCGCTATCGCCCGGCCCCCGTCCCGGCATCGGCCTCCGCGGTCGCGCCGCCGACGTCGGCCGCTTCAGGGGGCTGCGCCGCGCCGGGCCGGTGCACCCGCGCGTGCGACCACGGATGGAGCACGTCGAGCTGGACCAGGACCGCCGCGAGCTCCACGACCCCGAGCACGAAGTAGGTCGCCTGCAACGGGCTGAACGGGATGTAGATCATCTGCACGAAGATCCAGACGAGCACCCCGAACCCCGCGATCGCCGACGCGAGCATCGCCCATCGCATGCGTCGCGCGACCATCACGAACGCGACGGCGTGCGAGCCCCCCACGACGAGCGCGAGCGCGAGCCCGGGGAGCACGAACGACGAGAACGGCGACCCGGCCAGGTAGTCCTCCGGGATCGCCAGCGGCGTTCCGCTCCAGTCCAGCACGGAACCGGCGACCAGCGCGGCCCCGCCCAGCACGGCCGTGACGGCCGTGAAGGCCTGCACGAACAGCAGGGTCCCCCGTGCGATGCGCTGCGGCGTCATCCGCCCCACCCCCTTGCGACTGCGTCGGGTCGCGCCCAGCGTCGCGCTCGGCGAGGGCGCGCCGTCGGGCCGAAGGTCACTCGGGCGCCGGAGCGACCGATGGCGGCGGCGCGCCGGTGCGCCGGAGGACCAAAGGCCTCGCGACCCGTAAGCCCCGGCGCGAGCATGGTCACGGCGTCCGCGGCGGGGGTTGCCGCGGACCTCGAGGAACCGGAGGAGGCCCGATCATGGCCCGCAACGTCATCCGCTTCGACCCGTTCGCGGAACTGGGCGCGCTGCAGCGGCAACTGTTCCCGGAGGGGATGTTCTCGCAGTCGCGGCGCACGGCGCCGATCACCGACATCTACACGGAGGGCGACGACAAGCTCACGGTCGAGGCCCACCTGCCGGGCTTCGGCGAGGGCGACATCGATGTCGACGTCGACCAGGGTGCGCTCGTCATCCAGGCCGAGCGGCACGAGAAGGACGAGGACAAGGACAAGAAGAAGTACGTCGTGCGCGAAAGCAGCATGAGCTACTACCGCCGCATCGAGCTGCCCGAGATGGCCGATGAGGAGAGCGTGAGCGCCGACTTCCACAACGGCGTGCTCAAGGTGACGGTGCCGTACAAGGCGCTCCCATCGCCGCGCAAGGTGTCGATCACGACCAGCGGCGGCGCCGCCGACCAGACCGCGACGTCCTGAGCGCGAGGGGCACCGAGATGGCTGGAAAGTACACGGACGACGAGATCCAGCGGTGGGTCGAGGAGGAGCTCGAGTGGACGCCCGGGCTCGACTCCGCGGGCATCGGCGTCTCGGTGGTCGACGGCGCCGTGCGGCTCTCCGGCGAGGTGGGCGATCTCTCCGATCGCGCCGACGCCATCCGCGCCGCCGAACGCGTGCAGGGCGTCACGACCGTGATCGACGACCTCGAGGTGACCGTGCGGGGCTCCCGCGAGCCCGACGAGACCGAGCTGGCGCATGCCGTGCAGCGCGAGGTCGCGTGGGTCGGCTCGGAGCCCAACTCGGTGCGCGCCGAGGTGCACGGCCGCGACGTCGTGCTGACCGGCGAGGTCGAGTTCAACTTCCAGCGCGACAGCGTCCGGCACGCGGTGGCCCGGATCCCCGGGGTGCACTCCGTGGAGAGCCGCATCGCCCTGCGCCGGCGCCCGTCGGCGGACGACACGGCCGAGCGCATCCGCCGGGCGCTCGTGCGGCACGCGATCATCGACGCGAACCACGTCGACGTGCAGGCCGACGGCACGACGGTGCGGCTCACGGGGTTCGTCTCGTCGTACCTCGAGCGCGCGCAGGCCGAGGAGGCCGCGTGGGCGTCACCGCACGTCGAGCACGTCGAGAATCACCTCGCGGTCGTGCCCTGAGGCGGCTCGCGCAGCCAGAACTCGTCGTCGGGCGGCAGCACGATGCCGCCCGACTGCTCCACCTCGTTCGCCATCGCGTCGATCGCATCCGCATCCGGCGCGATGGCGACGGGGTCGTCGACGTGCACGCGGAGCGGGATCGTCGGGTGCAGCCACACGGTCGACCGCCCGAATCCCGCTTCCGACCACGACAGCGTCAGGCCCACGCCGGCGTCGAGGCGACGCTCGATCACGACCCTCAGGCTCGTCAGCGTGACGTCGTCGATCCTGATGGGGTACTGCGCGGCGCTGTAGTACAGCGTTCCCATCATCCCCTCCTCAAGCTCGCATCGTGACACGCATCCGGTCCATCGGCAGCGCGGGGATGTGCCGGAGGCTGATGCGCAGGTCCTGCTCGGGCACCTCGAACGGCCGCGACGCGGCGAGGCGCGCGAATCGCGCCGTGAGCGCGATCGTGGCTGCCTCGCCCGGGCAGCGGTGCCCGGTCGCGGCGTCGCCGCCGCCCTGCGGCACGAGGGTGTTGGGGTCGCCGTCCCAACGCTCGAACCGCTCCGGGAGGAACCGGCGCGGCTCCGCCCAGTTCCGCGGGTCGTGGTTCGTGGCGTACAGGTCGAGGATGACGCGCTCCCCGGGTTCGAAGTTGCGGCCGTGCCAGTCGAAGTCACGCCGCGCCGTGCCGGCGATGACGGGGAAGAACGGGTAGAACCGGCGCACCTCGTTCGCGAACCGGGTCGCGGCCGCGGCATCTTCGGCGAGCACCGGCTCCCATGCGGGATGGGTGTGCAGCGCGTGCACGGCGAAGACGAGGAACCGGCTGACGGCGACGATCGGGCGCAGCACGTTGAGGACCTCGACCGCCGCAACCTCCTCGGGCAGGGGCGCGCCGTGGTGATCCGAGCCGTCGGCGATCATGCGGATGGCGGTGTGCTCGCCGGCCTCGACCGTGCCGGCGCGCACGTCGGCGACCAGCGCCGCCGCCCAGGCCTCGGCTCGCCGCCGTCGACTCCGGGCGATCCAGTTCGGGGCCCCGATTGTCGCGGCCGCGTCGACCATCGCGGCCAGGCGCCCGGCGAGCTCGCGGTCGTCGACCGTGCCGGCCGGGACGCCCGCCCACGCGAGCGCGGCGCGCGTGAGCACGAGGTTGCCGAGGTCGTACAGGGGCACGGTGTGGCCCGCATGCTCGGCGCGCACGCGCGCCCACTGGAGGTCGAACTCGTCGACGAGGCGCAGCACGTGGGGCTCGTCGAGCATCCGCATGAACATCGACTTGCGGTGGTGATGCGCCAGACCTTCGAGGGCCTGCACGCTGCCCTCGTCTTGCAGCAGGTGCTGCACGGAGGTCGGCATCGCGCGTTCGCGGGAGAACCGGTCGCCCTCGTAGAAGACGGATGCCGCCTCCCGGCCGTGCACGACGACCGCCTTCCTGCCGCCGAGCCGCGCCTCGAAGGCGTCGGCGCCGAGCGTGCGGAAGCGGCGGGTGCCGTAGAGGTAGCCGCTCCGCACGAACGCCAGCGTGTCGTCGAACGCCGGCGACCGCGGAATGGAACCTCGGGTGCCGCTCACCCTTCCACCGTAGGCAGCCGAGCGTGCGGCCTGCATGGGGTTGACCTCGTCGCGGCCGTCGGCAATGGGCTCAGGCGCTCGCCGCGTCGGGCTCCTCGTCGACGATCGGTTCGGGCACGATCACGGCCGGGGTCCGCGCGGGCCGCTCGGTGCGGAAGCCGACCGTGCGGTGGGAGCCGTCGCAGAACGGCCGGATCGCCGACGCGCCGCAGCGGCAGAGCGCGATCGTCCGGCGGCGACGTTCGATCGGGTCGCCGTGCTCGTCGACGAGCTCGATGGGCCCGCGCGCGATGAGGGGTCCGTCGGGACACGCCGTGATGGAGGTGGGACCCGCGGATGGCGCGTCGCCGGCCGCGCGGCTCATGGCAGCGGCATCCGCAGCGCCGATTCGCCGCGCTCGAACGCGGCGCGGACGCCGCCCCAGAGCCGCCCGTCGACGGTCAGGCACGCCGAGGCGCCGAAGAGCAGGTCGTCGACGAGTCCGGGCTCCGTCTCGGCGAGTCCGCCGGCGAGGTCGCGCGCGGCGAGCTGCTCGTGCACCGCGTCGGCTTCGACGTGCTCGTCGAAGTACTCGACCACGTCGTCGGCGAAGCCGAGGCGGCGCAGACCGCGCGCGTAGGCGCGGCACGGCTGCGTCGAGGTCATCTCGTACGCGGCGAGATGGCCGACGGCGGCGCCGCGCCAGCGGCGGTGCAGCCCGAAGAACGAGATGAGGTTGATCGACGTGTACACGCGCGCCGGCACGTGGTCGGCGTACGCGCCGTAGCGATCGTCGAGGCCCGCGGCGCGCAGCGCGGCCGCGAAGAGCTCCGCGTGCTGGCGCTCGGGCCGGCCGCCGCCGTACTCGTCGGCCTGGATCTCGACGAGCGCGACCTTGGCGCGACCGTGCAGCCGCGGGATGGCCCACGAGTACGGGTCGGCCTCCTTGAGCGTGGAGATCGAGCGGCACGCGAGCATCTCGCGCACCTGCGGCTCGGTCGCGTCGGTCTCCACCCACGCCGAGAGCCCCGGTGCGTCGTCGCGCGAGACGAGCTCGACGAGCGCCTCGGGCACGCCGCGCGTCGCGATCGGTTGCGGCACCGTACGCCGGAGCGCGAGCTCGAACGCGCGCTCGAGGTCGAGCCGCACCTTGAGTAGGCGAGGCTCCCACTCCCATGCGTCGGGGACGCCTTCGACGCCGCCGTACTGGAGTTCGTAGAGCAGGAAGAGCGCGAGCTGGATGTCGTCGTCATCGAGCACCTCGCGGGTGCGGGTGAGCGCTCCGGTCGCGCTCGCCTCGACGAGGTCGAGCCCGGCCAGGCGGGTGTGCTGCATGAGCCGGATGAGCGCCGCGCTGAGCGGGCCGCGCGGCGACGGCGTCGCCATGGGTCGCATGGGGTCGAGGTGCTCGACTGGCGTCCGAGCGTCGGTCAACGTCACGGGTGTGCCTCCTCGCGTTCCGTCCTCACCGCCACGGTACGTTCGGGCGGAACGGGCGGGCAGGGGGTTGACCGGGCGCGCGGGGCGTCGTCCGCGTCAGTCGACCGCGATCGGGGGCGCGGCGGCGTGGAGCGCCTGGTCGAGGTCGCGCACGAGGTCGTCCGCGTGCTCGAGCCCGACCGAGAGGCGCAGCAGCCCGTCGGGGATCGTCTCAGCCTCGGCCGGCCAGCGACGGCGTCGCTCGAGTTGCGACTCGACCCCGCCGAGGCTCGTCGAGTGCACCCACACCCGGGTCGACTCGGCGACCCGCTCCGCGGCATCCGCCCCGCCCGTGACGACGATCGAGATGATCGCGCCGAAGCCCGGGTAGCGCACCTCGTCGAGCGCGGGGTGGCCGGTCAGGCGTTCGACGAGCGCCTGCGCCGTCGCCTGGGCGCGCTCGAGCCGCACGGGGAGCGTGCGCAGTCCGCGGAGGGCGAGGAAGCTCTCCATCGGGCCCGGGATGGCGCCGTGCAGGCGCCTCCGGCCCTCGATGCGGTCGCGCAGAACAGTGTCGCGCGCGATCACGGCGCCCATGATGACGTCGCTGTGGCCCGAGATCGACTTGGTCGCCGAGTGCACGACGAGGTCGGCGCCCGACTCGAGCGGGCGCTGCAGGAGCGGAGTCGCGAACGTGTTGTCGACCGCGAACAGCGCACCCGCCGCGCGCGCGGCGCGACCGATCGCGTCGAGGTCGGCGACCTCGAGGGCCGGGTTGGTGGGCGACTCGATCCAGACGAGGTCGGCGCCGACCGCGGCATCCGTCACGGCTTTCGTGTCGGTCACGTCGACGTATCGGACGGTCGCGTCGCGCGTGGCGGCGAGGTCGTCGAGCAGCCCGATGGTGCCGGTGTACGAGTGCCGCGGCGCGACGACGGTGCCGCCGGTGGGCACGAGATCGAGCACGGCCGAGATCGCGGCCATGCCCGACGCGAACGAGACGCATGCTCCGCCTTCGAGGGCGCCGAGGGCCGCTTCGAACGCCGCCCATGACGGGTTGCCGTAGCGGCCGTAGGCCGCCGGCCCACCCGCGTGGTAGGTCGACGAGAGGTGCACGGGCGTGCTCATCGGCGCGTCGGGCTCGCGGGCGGGCCGGCCCACGTGCACGGCGAGCGTGTCGGGGTGCAGGCCGTCGTGCGCCTCGTCGTGCGCGGTGTCCTGCGCTGCGGATGTCTCGTGCTCGGCGGTCATGCTCGTGCTCCTCGATTCGCGGGCCGTCCTTCGATCCTCGCGCATCCCGGCGTGCGCGGGTCGACGCGGATGGTGATCCGCGACGGGCGCCTCGGGCGCCTCGGACGCCTCGGGCGCCTCGCGCGCAGTCCTGAACCACGCGCCGACGCGGTCGGCATTGCGCACATCAGGATCGTCGAGGGCCGGAGGACTCCACGTCGGGATGACGCGTAGCGGACAAGACAGCCCTGGCCATCGATCAGGCTGGAACGTACTCCTGTCGGACTCCGCCGTCGGTAGCGAGTTCGACGTACCCGAAGTCGCGGTCGGAGTTCAGGATCACGGCATCATTGACGACGGCATAGGCGGCGATGAGGCAGTCGAATGCTGCTGCGGCGCGGATGAGTCCCTTGTCCCAGAGTGCCTGCTGGATGTCGAGGGCGTCCTGCTCGTCGGGGTGCTCCCACGCCGGGAGCAGCTGTTCCATGTCCTCTCGGAGCTCGGCGTACTCGCGGGGATCCCTCGCCGAGTGGCAGTACTCGAGCACCTGGGGAGGGCAGGTGATGATGAGGTGGTTCGGCGACAGTGCTCTGAGCCTGTCGGCGATCGCCGCGCTCGTCCCGGCCCGCTGCCAGATGCTGTTGTCGACGAGATACGTCGTCACGTGGGCGTCACCGTCGGCGCGATGGTCGGCGCGTCGATCTGGTCGGGTTCGAACCTGCGCCCGATGATGCGCTCGACGGCAGCCGGTTGACGGCGAACGGCGATCAGCGTGCGCAACGCGAGGTCAACGGTCTCGCGATTGGAGGAAGTGCCGGCCAACTCCTTGGCCTGCCTCAGCTCGTCGGGATCGATGTCGATGGATGTGACGGCCATGGCGCCTCCCTCGGTTCTATATATACCATTATATAAGCCGGATGTCGGCGTCGGTACAGCTGTTCACATAGCCGCACTCGAACCGACCCTCAGGGTGCGCCGCTCGGCCAAGGGTCGGCCGGCGGCGCACCGACGATCCCTCAACGCGACGTGTCGGCCGCCGATCATGTCGGGTGCCGGACGTGTTCAGAGGTCGAGGAAGTCGCCGAGCCACATCCGCACGGCTGCGAGGCAGTCGCTGGATACCTGACCCGAGACCTTCGTGAGCCGGTCACGCGAGAGGGTTCGCGGTTGCTCGGTCATGATCCATGACGGCCGATCGAGACCGATATGCCCGTCGACCCGGACGTGGTTGGGCCATCCGCGATCAGTGGTTGTGATCGGCAGCACGATCGCGAGGGTCGTGACCGCGTCCAGGTATCCGGCCGAGGCGATGACCAGCACGGGACGGTGTCCACCCTGCTCCCGATCACGAACCGGCTCGAGCGATGCCCAAGCGATCATGCCGGGGGCGAGTTCCGCCTCGGTCACGACTGGGCGTCAGCCAGCTCGGTGCGCTCCCAATCCGCCGACTCCTGAGCGTGCGAGTCGGCCTGCTCGGCCGCCGATGCGGAGACCGCCGCCTTCAAGGTGCTCAGCCGCCACCTGCGGTCCTCAGCGTCCGCGAGGTGCGCGAGGTGCGCGCCCAGGGTGAGTCCGTCGCGCGCCGCCTGCTCCTTGAGGCGGTCGCGGAGTTCATCGCTCACCTTGATCGTCGTAGTCATACTTCGAGTATACCGTCGGGCTGACACGAGCCGGTTCCCCTATCGTGGGCGCGGTGAGAAGGCGGCTCGCCGTCGTTTTCGGCGAGCATCCCCGAGGGGTCTCGAGCACGCGCGCCGGGCACCAGAAGTTCTGGCAGACGTTTTCGGCGCGTGATTTCGCGGCGTGTCGTCCGAGCCGATCACATTCGCGGTCGTCGACGAGCGGGCACTGTGTGCGTTGACGGCGCGTCGGCCGCGGCTGCGTCGGCTCGCCACCCAGATTCAGCACCTTTCACGAGAGCAGGCAACGGCCGGCACCGCCCGATAGGCGGTCCCCAATCAGATCCACTTCCGAAGGTGTGGACGGTTACTGCGGGTAGGCGACAGTCGACACCCGCAACGACTGCCGTAACGTACTTCGGCCGCCCGAAAGCCGGTCGATCATCGGGCGGCCATCCTCGGCGAGATGTGCCGCACAGCCTCGATCGACTCAGTGCCCGGATGACCCGCCCGATGAACCTGCCCGCTAAGGGACCCCACCTGCGACAGCGTGACTGTCTCGTAACCCATGGGATTCGAGGCGTCTCGACCGAGGCTCGGACCCCGTCAGTGCACGGCCGAGCTGCAGGTGAGTTTCGGCGACAGGCGAGTCTCGCAACGATGTGTCGCAACCCGGTGATCGCATCGGCCCAGTCGAGGTCGGATACGAGACACCTGGCGTGACGCCGGGTCGACCAGGGCCGTCCGGAAACGACTGCGCCGAGCACCCGCGCGCGAACCGGCAGCGCGCGTGACGGCGGCAGGGCGCACACTGGAGGGGTGACCCCCGACGATGCGCTCGACTGGCGCGCCCCGCACGAGACGCACGTCGTGTCGACGCTCGGCGTGCTGCGGCGCGGCCCGGGCGACCCGACGTTCGCGCTCGCGGCGGATGGCGCGGTGTGGCGCACGACGCTGACCGACGAGGGCGCGGCGACCATGCGCGTCCTCCAGCGCGGGCCCGATCTCGTGCGGGTCGAGGCCTGGGGCCCGGGTGCCGGCGCGGCCGTCGCGCTCGCGCCGTCGATGCTGGGCGAACGCGACGACACCACCGGCTTCCGCACCGGCCTCGACGTGCTCGACGACGCGCATCGCCGCAACGCCGGATGGCGCGTGGCCCGCACGGCCCGCGTCATGGAGTCGCTCGTGCCCGCCATCCTCGAGCAGAAGGTCATCACGCTGCAGGCGCACGCGTCGTGGCGGCGGCTCGTGCAGAAGTTCGGCTCCGCAGCACCCGGCCCGGTGCCGCGACCCATGCGGGTGGTACCGTCGGCGGGCGGATGGCGCGCCATCCCGGTGTGGGAATGGCATCGCGCCGGCGTCGACCCGAAGCGCGCCGCCACGATCCAGCGCGTCGCCGCCTCCGCCGAACGCATCGAGGAGGCGGCCGAGTTCTCGCACGCCGACGCCGCCGCACGGCTGACGTACTTCCCGGGCATCGGCGCGTGGACCGCCGCCGAGGTGGCGCAGCGCGCGCTCGGCGATCCCGACGCGGTCTCGCTCGGCGACTACCACCTCGCGAACTACGTCGGTCACGCCCTGCACGGCCGTGACATGACCGACGACGAGATGCTCGACGCGCTCGCGCCCTGGGCCGGGCAGCGCTACCGCGTCATCCGCCTGCTCATGGCCGCGGGGCTCCGCGGCCGACCGCGCCGCGGCGCCCGCATGGCGTTCGTCGACCACACCGGGTACTGACCACGAAGGAGGAGCCGATGGCGGGCGAGCCGGGAACCAACACCGTGAGGGACGCCGTGGCGGATGACGCGGGCACCGTCGGTCGCCTGCTGTACGACTTCAACGTCGAGTTCGAGAGCCCGACGCCCGACGCCGAGACGTTCGCACGACGTTTCAGGCCCCTGCTCGACCGGCCAGACGTGATCGTCGCCCTCGCCGAAGGCGAGACCGGCGAGCCGACCGGGTTCGCGTACCTCACGCTTCGCCCGACCCCGTACTACGACGGACGGCTCGCCCAGCTCGAGGAGCTCTACGTCGTGCCCGGCCTGCGCGACCGGGGCATCGGCACGGCGCTGCTCACGCACGCGATCGACGGGGTCCGCGCGCGCGGCGCCCACGAGGTGCACATCAACGTCGACGAGATCGACGCCGACACCCGCCGGTTCTACGAGCGCCACGGCTTCCGCAACATCGAGCCCGGAACGGACTACCGCATGCTCTGCTACATCCGCGAGCTCTGAACGACGGCCCGCGCGACCCGCGCGGGCCGCCCGAGTGACCTTCGGCCCACCGCCCGATGCGCCCCTCCGCGAGGCTGGCATCACGGCCCCCGTCCGGGTGGCCGGACGAAGGGGTGATCGTGGTGTTCACGCAGATCGTGGTCGGGTGGGACGGATCTCCGAACGCCGAGGCGGCCCTGCGCTGGGCGCTCGCGCGCGGGGGCGACGCGACGATCGCGCTGATCCAGGTCGTCCCCGGCAGCAACGAGTCCAGCGAGTACCTGCGCGCGACCGGCGACCTCTCCGCGGCGCGCGTCGACCTCATGGACCGCGCGCAGCAGGCGCGCGCCGAGCACCCCGGGCGGACCATCACCACGCACACCCTCCACGGCCGGCCCGACAAGGAGCTCGGCGCCCACCTCGACCACGACACGCTGGTCGTCGTCGGCACCACCGCGCACGGGCGCGAGACGGCCTGGACGCTCGGCGCGCGACTCGCGGGCCGTCGCGGACAGGGCAGCGTCGCGGTCATCCCGCCCGACTGGGATGCCACGAGGCGGTCCACGGTCGTCGTCGGTGTCGACGGGTCGGCCGAGTCGATGGCCGCCATCCGGGTCGGTTCCGAGGAGGCGCAGCGATCGGGGCAGTCGCTCGAGCTGGTGCACGCCTGGGTCGTGCCGACGAGCTGGAACTCGGCGTACGTCGAGTACCTCGGCGACGTCGAGCTGATGGAGGAGATGCGCCGCGACGTCCTCGATGAGGCCATCGAGTACGCGCGATCCATCGGCGCCGAACCGACCGGACGCCTCGAGCGCGGCGGACCGGCGCCCGTGCTCGCCGAACTCAGCGAGCGTGCGAGCCTCGTGGTCGTCGGCAGCCACGCCACGGGCGGCATGGCGCGATTCCTGCTCGGATCGGTCAGCCACGACCTGCTGCTCACGGCCGCGGGTCCCGTCATCGTCGTCAGCGACGTCGAGTGACGCCATGAGCCAGGCGAGCCTCCGGTTCCTCGGCGCCGCCGACACGGTCACCGGATCGCGGTACCTCGTCGAGACCGGCGGGGGAGCGCGCGTGCTCGTGGACTGCGGGCTGTTCCAGGGCTACAAGGTGCTCCGCGAGCGCAACCGGCGCCCGTTCCCGGTCGCCCCCGAGACGATCGACGCCGTCGTCCTCTCGCACGCGCACCTCGACCACTCGGGATACCTTCCCGCCCTCGTGCGCGACGGCTTCGCGGGGCGCATCTGGGCGTCGCCCGGCACGATCGAGCTCTGCCGGATCATGCTCGAGGACAGCGCGTACTTGATGGAGGAGGAGGCCCGCCACGCGGCATCCCGCCACTGGTCGACCCACGCCCGACCCGAGCCGGTCTACACGTCCGATGACGTGCGGGCGACGCTCCCGCACTTCCGCGAGCTCGGCTTCGACGAGCATCGCGAGGTCGCGACGGGCGTCGACGTGCGGCTCACCCACGCCGGGCACATCCTCGGCGCGGCCCAGGTGCGGCTGCAGACGGACGGCGCGCAGCTGCATTTCACGGGCGACCTCGGCCGCGCGTCCGATCCGCTCATGCGCCCGCCCGAGCCGCTCGAACCGTGCGACCTGCTCGTGACGGAGTCGACGTACGGCGACCGGCTGCACTCGGACGAGGACCCGGCCGACCGGCTCGGCGAGGTCATCCGCCGGGTCACCCACAAGGGCGGCGTGGTGCTCATCCCCGCGTTCGCGGTCGGCCGCACCGAGACCGTGCTGCTGCACCTGTCGCGGCTGCGCGACCGCGACCTGCTGCCCGATGTGCCGATCTACCTGAACAGCCCGATGGCGGTGGACGTCGCCGAGATCTACGAGCGGTACCCCGAGGAGCACCGGCTCGACGCCGCCGAGCTCGAGCGGATGTACCGGCTCGCCACGCGCATCACCACCGTCGACGACTCGAAGCTGCTCAACCTGCGCGGTGGGCCGATGGTGATCATCTCGGCGAGCGGCATGCTCACGGGCGGGCGGATCCTGCACCACCTGACGGAGTACGGACCCGATCCCCGCAACGCCGTCGTGCTGACGGGTTTCCAGGCCGGCGGCACGCGCGGCGCCGCGCTCGCCTCGGGCGAGCGGATCCTGCGGATCTTCGGCGAGGACGTGCCGATCCGCGCCGAGGTCGTCGAGATCGGCAGCATGTCGGCGCACCCCGACGCCGACGAGCTCATGCGATGGCTCGGCGCCGCGCCATCCGCCCCCGCCGCGACCTACGTCACGCACGGCGAACCGCACGCCGCCGACGCCCTGCGCGCGCGCATCAAGCGCGAACTCGGCTGGGAGGTGCGCGTGCCCGACCAGTCCGAGCGCGTCCCGATCGGCGGGCGCGAGGACCCGCTCCTCGGCGCCGCCCCCGCCAGCGACCGAACCGGAACGAGGAGGACCCCATGAACGGACAGGACGACGACCGCCCGCCGACACGCGAACTCAGCGAGGAGGAGTGCTGGCGCCTCATCGAGGCCGCGCCCTACGGCCGGATCGCGGCCGCGGCCGGCGGCGAGGTCGACATCTTCCCGGTGAACCACAAGGTCGACGTCGGCCCCGACGGGCATGCGATCGTGTTCCGGACCGCGCCCGGCACGAAGCTGCTCGAGCTCACCATCCACGCCAACGTCGCGTTCGAGGTCGACGGGCACGACGAGGGCGCCGCCTACAGCGTCGTCGCGAAGGGCCGGGCCCGGCAGCTCGAACGCGACAGCGAGATCGAGCGGGTCGCCGGCCTCGGCGTCACGCCGTGGGCGCCCGAGCCCAAGGACCGGTGGGTGCGCGTCGACGTGACCGAGGTGGGCGGCCGCTCGTTCCAGCGGAGGCAGCCGGAGTAGCCCGGCCGCGCAGCGCCCCGCTGCGCTCGCGTCGACCGCGCCTACTCGACGGCCGTGACGAGGGCGTCGAGCGTCGCGTGCAGGTGCCGGGTGCCGAGCACGGATGCCGCCTGCCGGGCGCCGAGTTCGAGCGCTTCCTCGATCCCGGCCCCGTTAAGCGTGGCGTGGAGCACGCCCGACATGAACGCGTCGCCCGCGCCGTTCGTGTCGACGACCTCGACCGGGACGGCGTCGACGCGGTGCTCCGACGCGCCGCCGCCGTCGAGGGCGCTGAGCGCCACGGCGCCCTCGGCGCCGAGCGTGCACACGACGAGCCGGGCGCCCTCGTCGATGCAGTGGCGCATGAACGGCAGCGGGTCGCCGCCGATGCGGTCGGCGTTCATGAAGATCGCCTCGGCGGCGTCGATGAACGGCCGGTGGAACTCGGCCGTGCCGTCGTAGTCGTGGATGTCGGTCCACACCGGGCGCCCGCTCGCCCGCGCGTCGGGGATCATCCGCCGGGACCGTTCCGAGAGGTCGAGCACGATCGCGGCCGCGCCCTCCATCTCGGCCTCGAGGCGCGCGTCGTCGCTCGACGGCGCGTCGTCGGGGGTCGACAGGTAGAGCGAGACGCGCTCTCCGTGCGGGGTCATGAGGTTGAGGTGCCGCTCGGTGCGTGCGCCGTCGACGACGTGGAGCGCGAGGCCGGGAACCCGCTCGAGGATGCCGCGCAGGCGTTCGCCGTCGGCATCCGGGCCCATCAGCGTGAACAGCTCGACCTCGCGCCCGAGCGCGGCGAGCCCGAGCGCCTTGCCGGCGGACGTGCCCCCGACGGTCTCGTAGTCGCCGAGCGCGAACTGCATGTGGGGCACGGGGTCGGGCAGGTGCTCGAGCAGCACGATCCGGTTCCATGACGCCGGCCCCGAGATGACCACCTTGCCGCTCACACCGTCTCCTCATCCGCCGCGTGCGTCACGGCAGGTTCCATCCTGCACCGGATGGCGCGGCCGCGCGCCCTACCCGTGGGAGGGCTCGGCGGGCGGGCGCTCGCCGCTCCCGCGTTCGACGAGCCAGGTCGGCAGCTCGACCTGCCGCGTGAACCCGGTCGGCTCCTCGATGCGCTCGAGCGCGAGCCGCGCCGCGTCGCGGCCGAGCTCGACGGGGTCGTACGAGATCACGCTGATGCCCATGACGTCGGCCGTGTCGAAGTCGTCGAAGCCGATGAGGGCCATCGCGTCGGCGTCGCCGTGCGCCGTGAGCGCCCGGAGCGCCCCGATCGTCATGCGGTTGTTGCCCGTGATGAGCGCCGTGGGCGCGTCGTCGCCCGAGATCAACTCGAGCACGGTCTGCTCGGGCGCGACGGTGCGGTCGTCGACGAGGCGCTCCCAGCGCGCGGTGTCGTGGACGCCGGCCTCGGCCATCGCCGCGCGGTACCCGGCGACGCGCTCGCCCTGGGTGTACACGGCCGCCGGGTTGCAGGCGTAGCCGATGCGGCGGTGGCCGAGCTCGAGCAGGCGGCGGGTCGCCTCGTACGCGCCGCGACGGTTCTCGAGCACGAGCGCGTCGGCGACGAGGTTGCGCGCGGGACGGTCGATCGCGATGACGGGCGTGCCGAGGTGGCGCTCGCCCTCGAGGTAGGACTGGTCGTCGGCGACGGGGATCAGCAGCAGGGCGCCGACCCGCTGCGCGAGCAGCGCGTCGACCACGCGTTCCTCGCCGTCGGGGGTGTCGTCGGTGGTCGCGACGAGCAGGGCGTAGCCGTTGGCGGCGAGTTCCTGCTCGATCCCCGCGGCGACCTTGTAGTAGAACGGGTTGCCGAACTCGCCCATGACGAACCCGATCGTGTTCGTCGCGCCGCCACGGCGGAGGCTGCGCGCGAGCGAGTTGGGCCGGAACCGCAGGCGCTTCGCGGCGGCGAGCACGCGCTCGACGGTCTCGGGCGCGACGACCTCGCGGTTGGAGAAGACGCGCGAGACGGTCTTGGCGCTGACGCCGGCGAGTCGTGCGACGTCGTCGAGCGTCGCCCGCTGCTGCACGGTCATCCGGGCCCCTTCGTCTCGAATGGGGTCAGCTTAGCAATCGGCGCGACCAATGTCCATCGAACGACATTCTTGGGACATTCATGAGGCGTTCCGCTCTGATATTGGCGAGAGAAATGCTGGTCAAACCATGGTTATACAGTCTGTGAACCGATTGGACAGCCGAGGACAGCGTTGACATCAGCCCCTTGCAGAGCCCGCGACCGACCCCTACTCTGGGCACCGCACGCCCCCCGCCCGGCACGGCGGGAGAGGCCCCAGTTCAAGGGTGAACCTGACAAGGAGCAAGCACATGGCAAAGAAGGCATCGGCGGGGATCGCACTCCTCGCCCTGGCGGGGCTCGCGCTCAGCGGATGCTCGGCCCGCGGCGCCGACGCGGCGGACAACACGATCGACGGCGAGGTGAAGGGCGACCTCAAGGTCATCACGTGGCGCACCGACCTCGTCGAGGACGGCACGTTCGACGACTACGTGGCCGAGTTCGAGAAGCTCTACCCCGACGTGAAGGTCTCGGTCGAGGGCATCACCGACTACGAGGGCGAGATGAAGACCCGCCTGAGCTCGACCAACTACGGCGACGTCATCGGCATCCCCACGATGCAGCCCAGCCAGTTCGAGCAGTTCCTCGAACCGCTCGGCGAGAAGTCGGACTTCGAGGACACCTACCGGTTCCTGAACACCCACTCCTACGAGGGCACCCAGTACGGCCTCGCCGTCGGCGGCAACGCGAACGGCGTGCTCTACAACACGCGGGTCTTCGAGGAGGCCGGCGTGACCGAGCTGCCGACGACCGAGGCGGAGTTCCTCGACGCGCTGCAGGCCATCAAGGACGAGACCGACGCCATCCCGCTCTACACGAACTACAAGGAAGGCTGGCCGCTCACGCAGGCCTTCAGCAACCTCGGCTCGGTCACGAACGACCCCGACGCCGGCATCCACATGGCCAAGGACCCGGCGCCGTGGACCAAGGGCACCGACGTCTACGCCATCGACTCGCTGCTCTACGACGCGGTCGCCGCAGGCCTGACCGAGGAGGACCCGCTCACGACCAACTGGGAGCAGTCGAAGGTCGACATCGCGACCGGCAAGATCGGCGCGATGACGCTCGGATCGTGGGCCATCTCGCAGATGCAGGCCGCCGCCGAGGAGAACGGCGCATCGGCCGATGACATCGGCTACATGGCGTTCCCGGCGGAGGCCGACGGCACCCAGTACGCGGTCATCGGCGGCGACTACAACCTCGGCATCAGCAAGCACTCGAAGTCGAAGGCCGCGGCATGGGCGTGGATCCAGTGGTTCCTCCAGGACTCGGGTTTCACGCAGGACCAGGGCATGATCTCGACGGTCGCCGCCGAGGAGCTTCCCGCGAACCTCGCCGGGTTCGACGAGGCCGGCGTCGAGCTCATGGAGACCAACCCCGCGCCCGCCGGCGAGGAGAGCCTGCTCAGCGACGTCTCGAACGACTCGCAGATCGACCTCTGGGGCCCGATCTACCGCCAGAAGCTCGTCGACATCGCGCGCGGCGCCGCCGACGGCGACAAGGAGAGCTACTTCGCCGAGCTCAACGAGCGCTGGGGCGCCTCGGTCGAGAAGCTCGCGCAGTAGGCGACGTCCGACCAGGACGACGAAAGGCACCATCATGGCGATCACGGCATCGGGACCCGCGGCAGCGGACACCGTCGCCGTCGTCACGGCAACGGAGGGGCGCCCCGCGCGGCGCCCCTCCGGGGCCGGTCTCCGACGGCGGTTCCCCGGGCGGCTCACGCCGTACCTGTTCCTCGCGGCGGCCGTCGGGCTGCTCCTGCTGCTCACGTACTGGCCCGCGGCGAACCTGTTCTACTACAGCTTCACCGACTGGGACGGGCTCGACCAGACCAAGAACCTCGTCGGGTTCGACAACTACGTGCAGGTCTTCACCGACCCGCGGATCTTCTCGGTCTTCGGCGTCAGCCTCTACTACTTCGCGGCGTCGTTCGTGCAGATGGGCCTCGCGCTGTACTTCGCGACGATCCTCAGCTTCAGCACGCGGTTCCAGAACCTCTTCCGCGGCATCCTGTTCTTCCCGTACCTGATCAACGGGGTCGCGATCGGGTTCGTGTTCCTCTACCTCTTCCAGCCCGGCGGCACGCTCGACACGGTGCTCTCGTGGTTCGGCGTGACCGACCCCCCGCAGTGGCTCGGCGACCCCGACATCGCGAACTGGTCGCTCGCGGGCACGAGCGTGTGGCGCTACATGGGCATGAACTTCGTGCTGTTCCTCGGTGCGATCCAGTCGCTCCCGGGTGAGCTGTACGAGGCCGCCGAGCTCGACGGCGCGAGCCGCTGGCAACAGTTCTGGGCGATCGTGGTCCCCGGCATCCGCCGCGTCATCGGCCTGTCATTCATCCTCGCGATCGCCGGGTCGCTCAGCGTCTTCGAGATCCCGTTCATCATGACGGGCGGCGCCAACGGCACGTCCACGTTCGTGATCCAGACGATCCAGACCGCGTTCAACTTCCGCCAGGTCGGCCTCGCCTCGGCGATGGCGGTCGTGCTGCTCATCATCGTGCTGCTCGTCACCTGGCTGCAGCGCCGGCTGTTCCCCGACGAGAAGGTGGACCTGACGTGACGACCACTGCATCCGGCCCCCGGCTGGGGGCGATCCGCGCCCGCACGATCTCGGCGAGGACGGCCAAGTACCTGAGCCTCGTGATCGCCGCGGTGTGCACGCTGCTGCCGCTGGTCACGGTGCTCTTCGCGAGCCTGAAGACCAAGCAGGAGTACGGGGCGACCGGGCCGCTCACGCCGCCCGAGAACTGGCTCAACCTCGAGAACTTCGCGATCGCGTTCGACAGCGGCGAGATGCTCCAGGGGTTCGTGAACACGGCGATCGTGCTCGCGGTCTCGCTCGCGGGCACCATCTTCATCGGCACCATGGCCGCCTACGCGCTCGACCGGTTCGAGTTCCGCGGCAAGAAGCTCGTCATGGCGCTGTTCCTGATCGCGACGCTCATCCCGAGCGTGACGAGCCAGGTGGCGACGTTCCAGGTGATCAACGGGCTCGGCCTCTACGACACGAAGGCCGCGCTGATCCTGCTCTTCATGGGCACCGACATCATCGCGATCTACCTGTTCATCCAGTTCATGCAGTCGATCCCGGTCTCGCTCGACGAGGCCGCGATGATCGACGGCGCGAACCGCTGGACGATCTACTGGCGCGTCGTGCTGCCGCTCCTCAAGCCCGCGATCGCGACCGTCGTGATCATCAAGGGCATCGCCATCTACAACGAGTTCTACTCCCCCTTCCTCTACCTGCCGTCGGAGGACCTGATCTCCACGTCGCTGTTCCGCTTCAAGGGCCCGTTCGGCTCGCAGTGGGAGATCATCTCGGCCGGCACCCTCATCGTCATCATCCCCACCCTCATCGCCTTCCTGCTGCTGCAGCGCTGGATCTACAAGGGCCTCACCTCCGGAGCCGTGAAGTAATGACATCCGAACCCGTCCGCACCGAGCTCCACGCGGGCTGGACCCTGCGCGCCGCAGGCGGCCCTGCGCCCGAACCGATCGCCGCGGCGGTCGTGCCGGCCGCGGTGCCCGGCTGCGTGCACACCGACCTGCTGGCCGCCGGCCTGATCCCCGATCCGTTCCTCGACGACCACGAGGCGCTGCTCGCGTGGATCGGCCGCGTCGACTGGACGTACGCGACGACCTTCGACTGGCGGCCCGACGGGCACGAGCGCCACGACCTGGTGTTCGACGGGCTCGACACCGTCGCGCGCGTCACGCTGAACGGCCGCGTGGTGCTCGAGTCGGCGAACCAGCATCGCTCGTTCCGCGTCGACGTGCGCGACGTGCTCGTCGACGGTGCGAACACGCTCGAGGTCGCGTTCCGCGCGCCGGTGCCGTACGCCAACGAGCAGAGCCTCGCGCTCGGCGCGCGGCCGCGGCCCTACCCGCTGCCGTACGAGGCGATCCGCAAGTCGGCGTGCAACTTCGGCTGGGACTGGGGCATCGCGACCTTCACGAGCGGCATCTGGCGACCGGCGCGGCTCGAGTCGTGGTCGGTCGCCCGCATCGCCGAGGTGCGCCTGACGGCGACGCCGCAGGCCGGCGGCGGCCGACTCGACGCCGAGGTCGTGATCGAGCGGGCGGATGCCTCGGGGCCGGCCCTCGTGCTGTCGGTCGAGATCGACGGCCGGCGCGCCGAGGCCGAGGTGCCCGAGGGCGCCGACCGCGCCCGGGTCGGCGTCGACGTGCCGGGCGCGGAGCTGTGGTGGCCGGTCGGGCACGGCGCGCAGCCGCGGTACGACGCGCGGTTCGCCGTGCGCGCCGACGCGGGCGAGGCGGATGCCGCAACCCGCCGCGTCGGCTTCCGCACCGTGCGGTGGGACACGGAGCCCGATGCCGAGGGCACCCCGTTCACGCTGGTCGTGAACGATCGCCCGATCTTCGTGAAGGGCGTGAACTGGATCCCCGACGACGCGCTGCCCGTGCGCGTGGATCGCGCGCGGTACGAGCGGCGCCTGCGCCAGGCGGTCGCCGCGAACCTCAACCTCGTCCGCGTCTGGGGCGGCGGCATCTACGAGTCCGAAGACTTCTACGACCTCTGCGACGAGCTCGGCCTGCTCACCTGGCAGGACTTCCTGTTCGCGTGCGCCGCGTACCCCGAGGAGGAGCCGCTGCGCGGCGAGATCGAGGCCGAGGCGCGCGAGCAGGTCGTGCGGCTGTCGTCGCATCCGTCGCTGGTGCTGCTGACCGGCAACAACGAGAACCTGTGGGGCTACGAGGACTGGGGCTGGAAGGTCGCCCTCGACGGCCGGACCTGGGGCGCGTACTACTACCACGACCTCCTCCCGCGACTCGTCGCGGAGCTCGCGCCCGCCGTGCCGTACGCCCCCGGCAGCCCGTTCAGCCCGGGCGGCGAGCACCCCAACGACGAACGCCACGGCTCGATGCACCTCTGGGAGCAGTGGAACCGCCGCGACTGGACGACCTACGGCGAGCACCGGCCGCGGTTCGTCGCGGAGTTCGGGTGGCAGGGACCGCCCGCGTGGTCGACGCTCGTGCGTGCCGTCTCCGACAATCCGCTCACGCCCGAGTCGCCCGGCATGATCGTGCACCAGAAGGCCATGGAGGGCAACGCCAAGCTCACCAACGGACTGCTTCCGCACTTCCGCGTGCCCGGCGACATGGAGACGTGGCACTGGGCCATGCAGCTGAACCAGGCGAACGCCGTGCGGTTCGCGCTCGAGCACTTCCGCTCGTGGGCGCCGCACACGATGGGCGCCGTGGTGTGGCAGCTCAACGACTGCTGGCCGGTGACGTCGTGGGCCGCGATCGACGGCGACGAGCGCCTGAAGCCGCTGTGGCACGCGATCCGCGCGGCGTTCGCTCCCCGCGTCGTGACCGTGCAGCCGCGCGGCGACGGGCTCGCGGCGGTGCTCTGCAACGACACCGACGAGCCCTGGACCGGCGACCTCGCGCTGCGCCGCGTGCGCTTCGACGGCGCCGTGCTCGCCGAGCACGCCGTGCCGTTCGAGATCGCCGCGCGCGGCCGGCTCACCGTGCCGATCGACGCCGAGCTTGCTCGCGCGGGCGACGTCGCGGCCGAGCTCCTCTCCGCGACGGCGGGCGACGAGCGGGGCCTCTGGTTCTTCGCCGAGCCGCGCGATTCCGCACTCGAACCGGCCGAACTCGAACTCGAGACCACGGCGGTCCCGGATGGCACCGAGGTGCGCGTCACCGCGCGCACCCTCGTGCGCGACCTCGCGCTCCTCGTCGACACGGTCGACCCCGCGGCCTCGACCGAGGACGGGCTCGTGACCCTGCTCCCCGGCGAGTCCGCGACGTTCCACGTGCGGCACGCCGCGCCGATCGACGCGGCCGCGCTCGCCGGCGCGCGCGTGGTCCGCACCGCGAACGAGCTGGTCGCGCGATGAGCGCCGAGGTGACCGCGCCCGCGGCGACGCGCGACGCGGCATCCGTCTCGGACGCACTCGGCCCGTACGTCGCGGGCATGACCTGGGGATGGACCGGCGTGCGCGGCACGTGGTCGACCCCTGCGGCCGTCGACTCGATGCGGCGCATGGCCGAGCACGCGGTGAACTGGACGGCGATCGCCTACGCCGCGGTGCAGGCCACGGCGCAGTCGACCGAGGTGCCGTTCCGCGAGGCGCCGACCGTCACCGACGACGAGGTCGTGTGGGCGATCCGCGAGGCCCGGTCGCACGGGCTGCGGGTCTGCCTCAAGCCCGTCGTGAACGTGGCCGACGGCACCTGGCGCGCGTACATCGGCTTCTTCGACCAGGACGTGCCCGGCGAGCCGAGCTGGGGCGAGTGGTTCGCGTCGTACCGCGAGTTCATCCTGCACGCGGCCCGCCTCGCCGAGGCCGAGGGGTGCGAGATGCTCTGCATCGGCTGCGAGATGGTGCGCGCCGACGCGCGCGAGGCCGACTGGCGCGCGCTCGTCGCCGACGTGCGCGAGGTCTACTCGGGCCTCGTCACCTACAACTGCGACAAGTACCAGGAGGACCGCCTCGGCTGGTGGGACGCGGTCGACGTGATCAGCTCGAGCGGCTACTACCCGATCGACCGGTGGGAGGCCGAGCTCGACCGCATCGAGGCCGTCGTCGCGGCATCCGGGAAGCCGTTCGTCTTCATGGAGGCCGGCTGCCCCTCGCGCACCGGCTCGGCCGACCGGCCGAACGACTGGGCCCGGCCCGGCGACCCGTCGGGCGCCGAGCAGCTGCGCTACTACGAGGCGATGTTCGCCGCGTGCGACGCCCGGTCCTGGATGCGCGGGTTCGTGCTCTGGGACTGGCCTCCCGTGCTCTACGACGAGGCCGATGCCGCGTCGAACGACGACTACTGCGTCTACGGCAAGCCCGCCGGGGCGTACGTGGCATCCGGGTTCCGAGCACGGGTGGGCGCGTGAGCGCGACGGCCGGGCGACTCGCGATCGACGCGGGCCAGACCGGGATCAAGGTGCGCCACGTCGCCGGCGGTGCGATCGGGGAGTGGGCCGAGCCCGGCATCCGCACCGACCTGCCGCTGCTGCCGCAGCTGACCGGCGTGCTCGAGCGCGCGCTCGACGCCGGCCGCCGGTTCGACACCGTGGGACTCGGCGTCTCGGGGCTCGTCTCGGGCGACGCCGAGGCTGCGCACCTGCTCGCGGTCGCCTCGCGGCACGGCGTGCGCGCGGTGCACCTCGCGCACGACTCCATCACGGCGTTCCTCGGCGCGCTCGGCGACGAGCGCGGCGCGGTCGTCGCGTCGGGCACCGGCGTGGTCACGCTCGCCGTGGGCCGCACCGAGGTCGCCCGCGTGGACGGCTGGGGCTACCTGGTCGGCGACGCCGGCAGCGGCTTCTGGATCGGCCGCGCCGCGCTCGACGCCGTGATGCGCGCGCACGACGGGCGCGGCGCGCCGACCACGCTGACCGACGTCGTCCGCGCGGAGTTCGCCGACCTGGAACGCGCCTACATCGAGCTGCAGGGCGACCCCGAGCGGGTCGGCCGGATCGCCGCGTACGCGCGCGCGGTCTCGGCCGCGGCCGACGCGGGCGACGCGGTCGCCCGCGAGATCCTCGCGCGCGGCGGGCGCGAGCTCGCGAGCTCGATCGTCGCGGGTCTCCGGCGCGTGGGCGAGGCGGATGGCGCGCTCCCGCGGGTGCGCGGCATCGGCGGCGCGTTCGGGGCGGCCGGACTCGCTCGCGCGTTCGCCGACGCCGTGCTCGAGGCACTGCCCGCGGCCGAGGTGCGCATCGGGGAGGCCCACCCGCTCGACGGCGCCGCCGCGCTGCCCGACGTGGCACCCGGCAGCGCGCTCGCGGCGCACGTCTCGACCGCGCGCGTGGGCTCGGCCCGCGTGCCGGCCGCGCTCACGACCTAGCACCAGCCCACACCCGACGAAGGGGATTCGATGAATCGCACCACGACACGCCTCCGCCGCGCGCTCGTCACGACCGTCGCCGCGTTCGCGACGCTCGCGGCGACCGCGCTCGCCTCCGCCCCGGTCGCCGCGTCGCCCCTGCGCGCCGCGCCGGTCGAGCCCACGTCGTCGAGCGTCGACCTCGTCGACGCCGACGCCACCCCCGAGACGCGGAGCCTCTTCGCGTACCTCCGCGACGTCCGCGGGCAGGGGATCCTGTTCGGCCACCAGCACGCGACCGACTACGGCGAGTCGTTCGCGGAGCGCGACGGGGTCGCGGCCGACGTGCTCGCGGCGACGGGCGACTACCCGGCCGTATTCGGGTTCGACACCCTCACGATCGAGGGCCGCGAGCGACCCGGGCTGCCCGAGAACACGCGCGAGGAGAACGCGCTGCTGCTCGCCGACGGCATCCGGGAGGCGACCTCGCACGGCGCCATCAGCACGCTGAGCATGCACATGGAGAACGTCGTCACGGGCGACAGCTTCTACGACACCACCGGCGACACATTGCGCGCCGTGTTGCCGGGCGGATCGCACCATGACGACCTCGTCGCCTACCTCGACCTCGTCGCGCTGACTGCCCACAGCGCCGTCGACGACGACGGGAACGCGATCCCGATCGTGTTCCGGCCGTGGCACGAGAACGCGGGCTCGTGGTTCTGGTGGGGCGCCTCGTTCGGCAGCCCGGGCGAGTACGCCGAGCTGTTCCGCTTCACGGTCGAGTACCTCCGCGACGTGAAGGACGTGCACAACCTCCTCTACGCGTTCTCGCCCGGCGGCGGCTTCGGCGGCAGCGCCGAGCAGTACCTGCGCACGTATCCAGGCGACGACTTCATCGACGTGCTCGGCTTCGACGTGTACGACGCGTCGGCCTCGCCGACCTTCCTCGCCGGGCTCGTCGACGACCTCGGCATGGTCGCGGGCCTCGCCGACGAGCGCGGCAAGATCAGCGCCCTCACCGAGTTCGGCATCACGGGCGGTGTGCAGCCCGACGGCTCGAACAGCAACCTCGAGTGGTACACCGACGTCCTCGACGCGATCACGAGCGACCCGGCGGCGTCGCGGATGGCCTACATGCTGACGTGGGCGAACTTCGGCGGCACCACGTCGCCCTACACGCCCGTCGACGGTGAGATGCTGCCCGACTTCCTCGCGTTCCACGACGACCCGATGACCGTCTTCGCCCCCGAGGTCGAGGGCGCATTCGACCGCGTGACCGAGCCCGTCGCCGCGCGCCCGGTCGTGCACCTCGCGAGCCCGGCCGACGGGTCGCGCGTCGCGGCGAGCCCCGTGACGCTGCGCGCGACCGTCGACGTGCCGGGCGCCGAGCGCGCCACCCTGATCGTCGACGACGCGGGCACCGCGGTCGAGCTGACCGCGCCCGCCGACGGCGGACTCTGGTGGACCGGCACGTGGGAGCTCGCGCCCGAGGAGCTCGACAACTCGACGCGATCGCTGACGCTCGAGGTCGTCGGGGGAGGCTCGGTCGCGTACTCCGTCCCGGTCTCGGTCGTCGTGGGCCCGCGGCCCGAATTGCCCGCCGGGGTGGTCGACGACTTCGAGGGCTACGGCGACGACACGGCGCTGCGCAGCGAGTACGTGCAGTTCAACGCCAACACGATCGGGCTCGCGCGCTCGGCCGACGGGGCGGCGGTGGGCGACGGCGACCAGGCGCTGCGGTTCGACTACTCGTTCGCGACCCAGTCGTACACGGGCGTCGGCCGGCAGGTCGCCGGCGACTGGTCGCCGTTCTGGGACTTCGAGGCCTGGGTGGATCCGGATGCGTCGGGCAACCGGCTCGTCCTCCAGGTCATCGCCGACGGCGTCGCGTTCGAGGCGTACCCGTCGCTCGCGGGCGACGAGCCGTACCTCGCCACGATCCCGTTCGCCGACTGGCGTCCCGCGCCGTGGGACACCGCGCACGCCGACCGGCGCCTCGACGAGGCCACGCGCGCGAAGATCTCGCAGTTCAACGTGTACGTCAACGCGGCCGACGGCGGCGCGACCTCGGGCTCGCTCGTGCTCGACGGCCTCCGCGCGGTGCCGGGCACGCCCCCGCCGCCGGTGTACGCGGACGTGCCGCGCAGCGACCCCGACTACGCCGCCATCGCGTGGCTGCACGACGAGGTCGTCGACCTCGGCGACGCGAAGGGCCGCTTCCACCCGAACCGCGCCATGGGTGCCGACGAGGCCGAGGCGGCGCTGCGCGCGTACCTGCCGGGCGCGGAGACCGACCTGCCCGACGAGCTCACGCGCGCGGCGCTCGCCGAGCGGCTCTGGCGCCTCGCGGGCGCGCCCGAGCCCGCCGCGCCGGCGGCCTTCGCCGACGTCCCCGCGAGCTCGAGCGCCGCCGACGCCGTGGCGTGGGTCGTCGAGCAGGGCGTGATCGCCCCCGCGTCGGGGACGCGCTTCGGCGTCGACGCACCGGTCAAGCGCGACCAGTTCGCGCGATACCTCTTCGCGTTCGACGCCGTGCCGCGGCCTGTCGACCCCGTGGTGCTGTTCGACTTCGCGTCGGGTGCCGACGGGTGGGCCGTCGCGAGCTGGGAGTCCGACCCCGGCACCGCCGTCGGCCGCGACGGGCGGCTCGTGGTCGACGCCGGCCCGGGCGGCGACTGGGTGAGCTCGTCGGGCTCGCTCGACCTCACGGGTCGCACGGCGCTGCTGCTCGACGTCCCCGCGACCACGGGCTTCGACGCGAAGGCGGCGCTGCAGCTCGGCTCGTCGTGGACGTGGTGCGAGACCGGGCAGACCGGATGGGTCCAGGACCCGCGCACGGGTGCCGAGGCCGTCGCGATCGACCTCACGACGCTCAGCGCCGAGTGCGCGGCCATGCTGGGCGACGTGCGCGGCATCAACGTGTTCCTCAACGAGGGTCACCACGAGCTCGACGCGATCGGCGCCCGATGAGACCGATGGTGACGACGCGCGCGCGGCGCACCCCCGGGATGCGGCACACTACGAGGACCCGCCGCCCCACGAGAGGAGACGCGCGTGCCGCGATTCGACCTGCCCGCCGATGAGCTCCGGACCTACCGGCCCGAGGTCGCCGAGCCCGACGACTTCGACGAGTTCTGGGCGTCCACGCTGGCCGAGTCGCGTGCGCTCGCCGAGCCGCCGCGGCTGACGCGCGTCGACTCGCCGCTCGCGCTCGTCGACGTGTTCGACGTCGAGTTCTCGGGCTACGCGGGCGACCCGGTCAAGGGCTGGTTCCTCGTGCCGGCCGGCGCGACCGGTCCGCTGCCCGCGGTCGTCGAGTTCAACGGGTACGGCGGCGGCCGCGGCCTGCCGCACGAGCGGCTCGGATGGGCCGCCGCCGGGTACGCGTACTTCTTCATGGACACGCGCGGCCAGGGCAGCGCGTGGGGCACGGGCGGCGGCACGCCCGACCCGCACGGGACGGGGCCCTCGTTCCCCGGCTTCATGACCCGCGGCATCCACGACCCCGCCGAGTACTACTACCGGCGCGTGTTCACCGACGCCGTGCTCGCGATCGACGCGGTGCGCTCGCTCGACGTGGTCGACGCGTCGCGCGTCGCGGTCGCCGGCGGATCGCAGGGCGGCGGCATCGCGCTCGCGGCGGCCGGCCTGGTCGACGGGCTCGTCGGCGCGATGCCCGACGTGCCGTTCCTCTGCCAGTTCGAGCGGGCCGTGGGCCTGACCGACCGCGACCCCTACAACGAGATCGTGCGGTTCCTCTCGGTGCACCGCGATGCGGCGCCCACCGCGTTCCGCACGCTGTCGTACTTCGACGGCGTGAACTTCGCCAAGCGCGCCACGGCGCCGGCGTTCGTCTCGGTCGCGCTCATGGACCCGATCTGCCCGCCGTCGACCGTCTTTGCGATGGCGAACCACCACGCGGTCGGGGCCGAGGTCGTCGAGTACGCGTTCAACGAGCACGAGGGCGGGCAGGGCGTGCACTGGCAGCGCCAGGCCGAGTGGCTCGCGGCGCGGCTCGCCGCGGGCTCGGGCGAGGCCACGGCCGCCTGAGGCCCGGGCTCAGCGGTCGGAGAACTGCTCGAGCTCGTCCTCACCGACGGCGATGCCGGCCTCGCTGAGCCGCTGGCGCAGCAGCTCGGCCTCGTCGTGCGCGTGTCCCAGCCGCACGTCCTCGCGGACCTGCTCGAGGATCCCGCGGATCTGCTCGGTGCGGGTCGCCTCCGTGGCGCCGTGCTCGATCGGCGCGTCCTGGAAACCGGGGTCGTCGGCCATGGTCACTCCCTCCAACGGCGCCGGGTGGGGCGCCACGCCCGATGCTTCCCGACCACGCCGCATCCGTCGAGGCGTTGACAGGGCGGATGGCGCGTGCCCGGCCGGGCCGCGCCATCCGCTCGCCGCCCGGTGTCAGGTGACGATCTGGTCGAGCATCTCGAGCGGCACGAACAGCGGCTCGCCCGACTCGATCGCCTCGGTCCCGATGCGGCTTCCTCCGAGCGGGTCGAAGGGCACGTAGTGCGCGAGGTCCATGCCGGTCGCCTCGGCGAGGTCGGCGATCGCGATCTGGAACGTCCGGTACGCGCCGAGCACGAACCCCTCGACGCCCTCGACGCGCGAGCGCTTCTCGAGCAGGTCGCGGATCAGCTCGCCCTGGCTGAGCAGGTACGCCGTCGCGTGCAGGCGCTGGCCGCCGCCGTCCGAGGCCGCGGGCATGATCACGAGCTTCCAGAACTCCTGCGGCACGGGCAGGCCGGCCGCGAGCAGCGGATCGTCGTTGCGGAAGATCGGGCCGGTGAACACGCACGCCTTGAACCCCTCGGTGCGCGCGCTCTCGAGGATGTAGTTCTCCAGGCCCTGCCAGAGCTGCTTGCCCTGGTTCATGCGCGAGTGCTGGAGTGCCGAGTTCGTGTAGTGGAAGGTGTCGTCGTTGGCGAGGCGAGCGCGCTCGGTGACATCCGTCGGGCCGGTCGCGTCGGGATCCCAGTTCGGGTCCTCGCGGCGCACCATGTGGCCGCGGTCGATCTCGGGGTCGGCGTAGTCGTCCTTCCCCAGCTGCGCCTCGAGCGGGATGCGCTGGTCGCGGAACCACCGGTCGCCCTCGCGCTTGATGCGCACCGGGTGCTCGCCGTCGATGTTCACCGCGGTGATCAGCGGCTGGCGACGGGGCAGGTGGTACTTCACCCCGAAGTGCGTGTAGCGCAGCTCGAACGGGCGACCCGGATCCTCGTCGCTCGGGTGGGCGAGGCCCGGCTCGAGCGCCGCGGGCGCGCCCGGCCACGGTGCGGCGAGGTCGTCGCCGAGGAAGGCCGGATCGTAGCCGGCCCGGCCGCCGAAGAAGTCGGGTGCGTGCACGCCGTCGGAGGCCGCCTCCGTCGCATCCGCCGCGCGCTGCGCCTGCGAGACCGCGGCGCCGGCCGCGAGCACCGGGCGTTCGCCGGCGACGAGTCGCCGCAAGGTGTCGACGCCGACCGCGCTGTTGGCGATGCCGTACTGGCCCGCGTAGTGCAGGCCCACCACGCGCCCGTCGTCGAGGGAGATGAGCGGCGAACCCGAGTTGCCGCCGAGGCTCGTGCAGTCGTGCGTGAGCGCGCGGCCGCCGCCGAGCGCCTGCATGACGAACCCCGGCGCGAATCGCTTCACCTCGTACAGGTCGCGGAAGTACTTGGCCTGGTCGCCGGGGTCGTTGCGCGAGTCGTACGCGGGGTAGCCGATGAGCGCGACGAGCTGGTCGGCCTGCGCCTCCGCCTCGGCGAGGGGAAGCGCCGACGGCAGGTCGTCGCCCTCGAGGCGCAGCAGCGCGACATCCGGTGCCGCGTCGTCGGCGAGGTAGGTGATCGCCACGACCCGGATGGGCTTCGCGTCGCCCGGGTTCGACCCGACCTCCTCCTTGAAGTCGAGCTCTGCGCCGTACGGCAGGCCCGTGAACGGCGCCCGGAGGAACACGCCGCTGCCGTCGAGGCCCCGCTGCGCCACGACCTTCGCGACGTGCCGGTTCGTCGCGACGATCCGGGCCGAATCGCCGTCCTCGTGGATCACCCAGCCCGTGCCGCCCCACGCCATCTGGTGGTTCACGAACTCGACCCGGCCGACCGAGCGCACGCTCCGCTCGACGCCCTTGATCAGCACGTCGGTGCCGGCCGGGAAGTCGGGCAGCGGCTCGAGCTCGACGGCGTCGTTGCGCACGAGGAGCGGCGGGCGGCCGACGCGTCGCACGATCGCCTCGAGGGCGTCGACGTGCAGCACGCTCTCGAGCTCGCCGCCCCGGTCGATCGCGTCGAGGGCCCTCGGCGGGACCATCTCGGCGGGCAGGCGACCGGCCTTCACGGCCTGTTCGATCGCCTCCCTGAGCTCGGGTGCGTCGGCGAGTCGGCGCCGGACGGCCCCGGTTCGGGCCTCCTCGTCACGTGGTTCGTCGCTCATGGTGTCGTCCCTTCTGCGGGGCCGGCGGGTGCCGGTCGGGTGGGCGGTCGGGTTGGCGGTCGGGTGGGCGGGGAGGGGTCGGGTCGAGGGGTCCGTCGGCGCGTCCCGGCGGCGTCGCCCGCGATGAGCGCGGCGACCGGCGGCACGAACGCGCTCGGCAGCCCGCGGCGCACGAGCACGACGCCCGCGGCGGCCGGGCCGTTCGCGGCCGCCGCCCGCGCCGCGGCCGCGAATCGCGCGGGCGAGCGCTCGCGCAGCAGGCGCAGCACCTCGTCGGCGCTCGCGTGCTCGGGCGCCCAGGCCTCGAGCTGCGCGCGCGCGGCCGCGACCGGGTCGGCGTCGTCGCGGATCGCCGCCAGGCGGTCGGCGAGCGTGGCGTCGAGCGCGCGATCCCAGCCGGGCGGCCTCGGCGCGGTGCCGTACGCCCACGTGCCCGCGACGGTGCGCCGCCACCGTTCGGCGGCGACGGCGACCAGGCGCAGGTCGCGATCGCGTCGCAGGTGGGCCGCGGCTCCGATGAGCTCGGCGAGCAGCCCGAGTTCGGTCAGGCTGCGCAGCGCGGGGGCGGTGCCGGTCGTGATCCGGTCGTGCCACGGCGGTGACCCGGATGGCGCGAGGAGGCCGAGCGCGTCGAGCCGGGGACGGACGGCCGCGGCGTACCCGCTCAGCTCGCCGTGCGCGGGCAGTCGGCACATGGTGTCGACGAGGTCGGCGAACGGCGTGAGCACGGCGGCCGAGCGGGCCATCGCCGCCGCCGGATCCATCGTCGCGACCTCGAGCGGGCCGGTGCGGGCGACGATCCGGTCCCATCCGGCGGGCACGACGGGGCGTGCCTCGCGGGGCTCGCCGAGCGGCCGGCTCGCCGCGCCCGTGCCGTCCGGCTCGGCGGTCGCGGGGGTCCACCACCGGATGGCGGTGCCGACCGGGTCGGCCCCCGCCTGCCGCGCGGCGACCACGACGCCGGCGCGGTGCAGCGCGAACCGCAGCCCGGCGCCGACGAGGCTCGCGAGCATCGTCTCCGACGCGAGCGCCGCGACGGCCGCCCGGAACGCCTCGTCGCGTCGCAGCTCGTCGACGACTGCCTCGAACTCGGTCTCGGCGCCCATCTCGAGCCGGCAGATCGTGTCGAGCCGATGGTGCGCGAGCTGCTCGGCGATCGGCGACGCCGGCCGCCAACCGCGCGAGCGCCGGAGCAGGTCTCGCGCCTCGGACCAGCGGCCCGCGCGCCACAGGAACGTCAGCGCGACCCGAGCCGCGGTGGTGCCGGGATCGACGGTCGCGCCGGCGATGGCGCGCTCGTACAGGTGCTGCCCCTCGATCCAGTCCGACCGGTCGTTCGCGGCACGCAGGTCGCGCACCGCCGAGGCATCCGGGGGTCCGCCAGTGCTCCGAGCCGCCCCGGCGGCCTCCGACGCGGCGTGGCGCAGCCGTGCGCGGCTGCCGCGACTCGAGCGCACCAGGTCCTGCGCGGCGGGCGGCAGCTCCGCGATCGCCTCCGCGTCGATCCGGGCGAGGGCCGACGCCGGCAGGTCGGGCGGCTCGGGTCGCCGCCGCATGAGCTGGAGGCGATGGTACGCCGCCTCCGCGTCGGCCCAGGGCTCGCCGCGCTCCTCGAACCAGGTCGCCGCTGCCCGGTCGATGCGAGCCGATACGACCGGCGCGGTCTCGTAGAGGTGGGGCAGCACCGCGGCGCGCACATCGGGGCGGGGGCGGATGACGCCGGGCGCCACGGGGTCGGGCTCCATCAGCCACTCCAGGCTCGCGAGGCCGTCCCGCAGCTCCGCGGCCCGCTCCGCCGTGACCCCTCGCAGCCCTGAGCGCGGCGCGACCACATCGCGGATGACGTTCGCGTCGACGCGGCGCACGATGATCGCGGCGTTCGCGATGCGCCGCAGGTCGGGGTCGTCGACGTGCGCGAGCAGCACGCGCACGAGGTAGGTCGCCGTCATCGCGCCGCGCCCGTGCGCCCGACGCAGCGCGTCGGTGCCGAGCGAGGTCGCGACGCGAGCCGCGAGCCGCAGCGTCAGCGGGTCGCCGGCCGAGATCCGTCGGACCGCGTCCCGTGCCGAGGGATCGACGCCGAGCCGCTCGAGCTCGCGGTCGGCGGCGGCGTCGTCGACGCCGGGCAGCTCGATGCGCTCGCCGATGCGCGCGTGCAGGCCGTGGAGCGGGTCGCCGCGCCCGGCCCCGATGACCGCGATCGGCGCGTGCGTGACCTCCGCGAGCTCGTCGAGCCACTCGAAGAGCCGCCCGGGATGGGTCTCGCCGCGCGCGCGCAGCACCTCGAGTGCGTCGAGCACCATCAGGATGCGCCGCTGGGGGTAGCCGAGCGCGTGCTGGAGCACGAGGCCGAGTTCCTCGGGCACGCGTTCCGGGCTGTCGCCCTTGAGCGGCGAGGTTCCCGGCGTCGCGCCCGAGGCTCGCTGCCGCGCCTGCTGGATCGCGGCCTCGGCGCCCGGCAGCTGCGTCGCGACCTGCCGGGCGAGCTCCATCGTCAGGCCGACGGTGTCCTGGACGTCGAGGCCCCCCCGGTCGAAGTCGAAGCGCACCACGATCCAGTCGTCGTCGCGCACGAGCAGCTGCGCGGCGACCTCCTCGATCAGGGCGGACTTGCCGGCGCCGCGCATCCCCTCGATGAACAGGGTCCGCGCCGGGCCCTCGACGAACGCGGTGTCGAGCCAGGCCAGGACCCGTTCGAGCTCCGGCTCGTGGTCGGGCCGCGCGGTGCCGGGGGCCCGCGCGTGTCGGGTCGATCCGAGCTCGAGCCTCGT
This sequence comes from Agromyces aurantiacus, assembly GCF_016907355.1. Classification (NCBI taxonomy): domain Bacteria; kingdom Bacillati; phylum Actinomycetota; class Actinomycetes; order Micrococcales; family Microbacteriaceae; genus Agromyces; species Agromyces aurantiacus. Next base: position 473,294 of record NZ_JAFBBW010000001.1, read on the forward strand.
CAGCGCCGACTTGACCCGGGGCAGGTCGGCGCCCCGCGGCGCATGCCCGTCGACTCGGCCGAGCGCGATCGCGAGTCGCTCGAGCAGTCCCCGGTCGCCGGCATCGATCGCGGCGTCGATCGCCTCGGCCGTGAACGGCGGGCGTCCCTCGATCGCGTCGAGCAGGTCGTTCGTGGCGTCGTCGGTCGCGGTGGCGCGACGCCGCGCCACCGCGTCGCCCAGCGTGCCGGCCTCGGCGAGCCGGTCGAGCACGCGCCGGCGGGTGACGCCGCGCATGAGCCATCCGGTGGGCCCGCTTCCCGGCATGACCTTGTCGCAGTCGCGCGACAGTCCCGCCGCGAGGGTCGTCACCGCCGCGGCGTCGGGCGCGGCGGTTCCCCCAGCCGTGCCGGTTCCGTCGGCCCGGAGCGCCTGGACCGGGTCGAACGGTCCCGACAGCGCCGCGAACTCGCGCGCGCGGTCGAGCGGGTCCATGGGCGTCGGCGGTTCGCGGCGGTCGGTCATGGTCCATCGCCCCCGTGGGGGTCGTCCTCGCGTTCGCCGACGCGGCGCGCCTGGCGCTCGAGGTACTGGAGGTACGGCTGCAGCCCGGCGACGACGTGGGGGAGATCGGCGTCGGCGTACTCGCCGTTGAAGCTCCGGAACTCGCCGAGCAGCATGTCGACGACCATCTCGATGCCGCGGGGGTCCGACCCGCCCGTCAGGTCCTCCGACGCGCGCGTCAGGCAGTCGAGCAGGTCGCCGCGCGTGAAGCCGCCGAGGTACTCGACCACGAGGCCCGGCGGCCCGACCGGGTCGGCGGCCGCCGGACTGGAGAACTCGAGGCCCGCGAGCGGCACGGTCTCGAGGCCCGCGATCACGAGCCGGATGCGGGGCAGCGTCAGCGCCTCGGCGACGAAGGCCTCGAGCTGGATCCGCGCCGCCTCGGAGAGCGGCACCGACGGGTTGTCGACGAAGAACCACACCGTGCGACCCGCCTCGGCGGCGGCCTCGTCGACGGCGGCGGCGAGGAGGTGGGCCTGCTCCCGCGCCGTCCCCGCGGGGGTGTCGGGCGCGGGTGCGCCATCCGCGAGCCCCGGCGCTCGGAGCCGGAGTCCCGCGGCCTCGACGCGCCGCCGGAGGTCGCCCAGCAGGTCGCTCGTCGGCTCGTCGAGCGGCACGGCGACGACCGTCTGCGAGCCGCCGCGTCGCAGGAGGAGCTCGACGAGGATGCGGTACGAGAAGCCCAGCCCCGACTCGTCGCCGTCTGCTGGGCGACGCCGCTTGACCCGGATGCCGCGGACGCGCGTCGTCTCCTCGGCCGCCGCCGCCACCGCGGCCGCGAACAGGTCGCGGCCGATCACGAGCTGGGTCCGCTCGCCGTCGAGGTGCCAGATCTCGGTCGGCGCGATGTCCTCGGCGACGTACGGCGCGACGTCGTCGTAGAACAGCCGCAGCGGCACGAGGCGTCCGCGCTTGACCTCGCGCCCCCGCCGCGAGACCCGGATGCCGCCCTGGTGCAGCCCGAGCAGACGGAAGCCGCGGTCGAAGCATGCGCCGCCCGACGAGCCGTGCTCGGTCTGGATATCGTGGTACAGCCGCGACGTGACGTTGCGGATCTTCCAGGTCGTGCCGTCGGCGAGCTTCCCGTCCTCGCCGGATGGGAAGTCGAGGAGGTAGACACGCGACCGCGACGAGACGGCGGGCGCGGCATCCGGCATCGGGGCGAAGCCGAGATGACGTGCCGCCGGCGTCTCGAGCGCGAGCAGCGCGACGTCATGGCGGTTCGCGACCTCGTCGTCGCTGCGCGGCGCCTCGTCCTTCCACTCGGCGTCGCCGCACGGCGAGGCGTAGGTCGGCGGCATGTGCACGTCGTGCGCGCTGCCGTCGGAGAGCACGACCTTCACGTGCGGGGCGGTCGCGGGCGCGGCGCCCGGGCCGTCGGGGCTCACGACGTGCCACGCGGTCAGCACGAGGCCCGGGCCCACCAGGCATCCGCTGCCCGCGAAGGCGTCCTCGACCTCGACGCGGCACCGGAACGTGCGAGCGCGGCCGAGGAACCGCTCGAACGCGTCGACGTCGGTGCGTCCCGCCGCCGTGGCCTCGTCCTCGTCCTCCGCCTCGGCTGGGGCGCGTGCTCCCGGTGCGCGCGCGGCCTCCGGGGCGCCGCCCGCCGCGCCGCGCGCCGTGACCGGCCGGACCTCGCGCGCGCGCAGCGCCGCCTCGAACGCCGCCAGCAGGTCGCGCCGGCGCAGCTCGTCGACGGCGAGCCGGCCCGGATCGGTGCCGAGCACGCCCGCCGCCGCGGTGAACGCGTCGAGATCGACCGGCGGCCCGCTGCCGTCCTGCTGGATCGCGCGGAGTGCGTCGTCGACGGCCGCGGGGGAGTCGTGGATCACCTCGATCAGCTCGTCGTCGGTCCACATCGTCGGTCCCCCCGGTCCGCCGCCCGTGGCGGGCCCGGCGTCCCCCGGCCCGTCACCTCATTCGATACTCCCGCGGCGCGGCGCGCGCAAGGGACCGGAGGCAGGTTCAGGGATGCCGCGCACTGATCTCAGTGGCAGCCCCGACCGCCGCGGCGCGTACGCCGGCCCGGACGCTCAGTCGGTGACGGTCACGAGCACGCGGTGCCATCCCGTCGCGCCGTCGGGGGCGACCGGTGCGCGCTCGCCGACCTGGACGCGCCCGTCGCGGTCGACGGCGCGCACGGTGACGTAGTGCGTGCCCGGCGCGGCATCCCATTCGAGCACCCACTGCACCCACGTGTCGGCGTTGATCGGCGTCGAGACCTCCGCCCGCTGCCACGGGCCGTCGTCGATGCGCACCTCGACGCGCTCGACACCCGTGTGCTGCGCCCACGCCATGCCCGCGATGGCGGTGCGGCCCGGGGGGACGGCCCGGCCCGGCCGAGGGGTGTCGATGCGGGACGAGAGCTTGATGGGCGCCTCGGCGCTGTAGCCGCGCGGCGTCCAATACGCCTCGTCGGCCGCGAACGTGGTGACCTTCAGCTCCGCCAGCCACTTGGTCGCCGAGACGTAGCCGTAGAGGCCCGGCACGACCATCCGCACCGGGAAGCCGTGGTCCAGCGGCAGCGGCTCGCCGTTCATGCCGACCGCGAGGATGGCGTCGCGGCCGGGATCGGTGAGCGCCTCGAGCGGCGTCGAGGCCGTGAAGCCGTCCACGCTCCGCGAGAGCACCATGTCGGCGTCGGCGTCGGGCTCGGCCATCGCGAGGATGTCGCGCACGGGCACGCCGAGCCACACCGCGGTGCCGAGCAGGTCGCCCCCGACCTCGTTCGACACGCATGTGAGCGTCACCGCGTACTCGTCGAGGCCCATCGCGACGAGCTCGTCGAACGTGAGCTCGACGCGCCGCCCGACCAGCCCGTCGACCACGAGGCGCCACGACGCCGGATCGACCGACGGCACCGTGAGGGCCGTGTCGATGCGGTAGAAGTCGGCGTTCGGGGTGATCAGTGGGGTGAGGCCGGGCACGTCGAGCTCGGCGCCGGGCGGCACGGCGATCGTGCGCCGGGGAGCGGGAAGCTTCAGTGCGCTCCGGATGGCGTCGATGGACGCGCTCGCGGCATTCGAGATCCGCGCGCCGACGCCGACGACCAGGGCGGATGCCGCGGCCACCGCCGCGACCACGAAGAACCCGCGGCGGTCGACGGAGCCGGCGCGCGCGGCTTCCGGGGCTGCGTCGCCGGTCGTGCCGGTCGCCGCGCTCGTGCCGGTCGTGCCGCTCGTGCCGCTCGTACCGCTCGAGCCGCGCCGCGTCCGGCCGACGGAGGCGCGCAGCCGGTCGGCGAGCAGCCGGAGCACCACGACGCCGACCACCGCGCCGACGACGGACGGCACCCACGCGAGCGGCTCGGCGCCGGCGCGCGTGACCGTCGCGGCGAGCGAGAGCGCGCCCGCGACGCCGAGCAGCACCGCGCCCCACGGCGGGCGGCGCAGCTCGAGCACGCCCGCGATCGCGCTCGCGACGAGCACCGCCAGCCCGAGGCTGCCGAGCAGCACGGCCTTGTCGGCGAAGCCGAAGGCCGCGATCGCGAACTCCTTGACCGGCTGTGGCACGACGTCGATCACGAAGGCGCCGACCGCGAGGATCGGGCTCGCGTCGCGCGCGGTGAAGACCGCGGCGAGCTCGGCCGCGGCGAGGAACGCGCCCGCGGCGATCAGGCCCGAGACGGCGGCCCACGCGGTCGTCGCGCGGTCGTCGCGGCCGCTGCGCGGCGCCTCGCCCGGCCCGCCCGGCTCCGCCGCCGAGGCGCCGGAGCGCGTCGTGGGTGTCGTCGACTCCGCCATGCCGGCTGCTCCTCCGAATCCGCGGGGACGCCCCGCCGAACGTGGTTCGTCGCGGCGGTCGCTTCGGATCGCTCCGTTCGTATCCTCGCACCGCACGGCCCGCTGCGCGCCCCCTCCCATCCGACGCGCCGGAGTGCCATGGTGGAGGCATGGCCGATCCCGAGACGGCACCCACCCTCCAGACCGACGTGCTCATCGTCGGGGCGGGTCCGAGCGGGCTCATGGCGGCGAACGTGCTCGCGAAGCTCAGCGTCGACGCGATCATCGCCGACGGCAAGGACGGCCCGACCCGCGAATCGCGCGCCCTCGTCGTGCAGGCCCGTTCGATGGAGATCTACGACCAGCTCGGCCTCGTCGACCGCGTGCTCGCCGAGCGCGGCGTGGCGCTCGGCGCGGTCCTCTGCTTCCGCCACCGGGTGCTCGGCGAGGTGCCGTTCGTGCGGTTCGGCGAGTCGACGACGCCGTTCCCCGACATCACCGTGCTCGAGCAGAGCCGCAACGAGCGGATCCTCGTCGACGGGCTCGCCGCGCGCGGGCGCGACGTGCGCTGGCGGCACCGGCTCGTCGGGCTCGAGCCGCACGCGGCATCCGTCGTCGCGCGGTTCGAGGGGCCCGACGGGCCCGTGCGCGTCGAGGCACGGTACGTGGTCGGCGCCGACGGCGCGCGGTCCGCGGTGCGGGAGCTCCGCGGCATCCCGTTCGATGGCGTCACGAACCAGCACACGTTCTTCGTCGCGGATGCGATCGGCGCGACCGGGCTCGTCGAGGGCCGGGTCAACATCCGGATGGCGCCCGACGACCTGCTGCTGTCGTTCCCCATGGGCGAGCCCGGCCACGCTCGCATCATCGGGGTCGTGCGCGACGCCGACCTCACCGAGGGCGGCGAGCTGCCCGAGGCGCTCGTCCGATCCCGGATCGCGCGCGGCTTCACGGTGGGCTACCGCTCGTCGACGTGGTTCGCGACGTACCGCCTGCACCACCGGGTCGCGGCGCGGTTCCGCGACGGGCGGTGCTTCCTCGTCGGCGACGCCGCCCACATCCACTCGCCCGTCGGCGGCCAGGGCATGAATACCGGCCTGCAGGATGCCCACGACCTGGCGTGCGCGCTCGCCGACGTGCTCGTCGGCGGCATGCCCCAGCGCCGCCTGGACCGGTACGAGGCCGAACGGCGCCCGGTCGCGCGGCGCCTTGTCGCGACGACCGATCGGCTGTTCGGCGTGGTCACCTCGGAATCGGGCCTGTCCCACTTCATCCGCGGCCGCGCCATCCCGGCGATGGGACCGCTCGCCATCCGGCTGCTGCCGCTGCTGATCGGCGGCCCGCGGCTGTTCGGCTTCCTCTCGCAGACCCGCATCCGGTACCGGATGTCGCCGACGCCGCCCTCGCGATCGCAGGCGCGCGACGACGTCGTGGGCAAGCGGCTGCCGTACGCGAGCGGCGACCCGTCGAACTTCGATGCGCTGCGCTCGATGCGCTGGCAGGTGCACGGCTACGGCGCGCCGGCATCGCTCGTCGCCTCCGTCGCGGGCCGGCTCGGCGTCGAGCACCACGTCTTCCCGCCCGACGCGCACGGCCGGCTCCGCGCCGACCGGATCTACCTCGTGCGGCCCGACGGGTTCGTCGCCGCCGAGGCGAGCGTCGCCGCGGGCCGGATGGCGCGGCCCGGCGCCGTGCCCGCCCGCTTCCGCGAGCAGCTCGACGGCTGACCGCGCGTCGTCGGAGCGGCGTCAGCCGCCCGCGACGGGCGGATCCACGGGCTCGGCCGTCGCCGCGACCGGCACGACCGCCACGCGCGCCGACCAGCTCGTCGCGTCGCGCGACATGGCCCACGGCTCGGTGCGCTTGAGGCCGTGGCATCCGAGCACCACCTTCGCGACGCCGTCGGCGAGGTCGCGCGACGACGGCGGATTCATGCGGTCGAGCTCGTCGAGGCTGAACGCGTCGATCGCGATCGGCTCGATCCCCCCGAGCGCGTAGAGCGCCAGGTCCCAGGACTCGACGTCGTCCGTGACGACCACCCGGCGCAGCTCGACACGCCCCGCGTGCTGCACCTCGTCATCGGTCAGGCATCCGAATGGCTTCGTCATGCGCGCACCCCTGATCACAGCCGACCACAGCGCGGGACTCGACGCAACCGTCGCCGAGGGCGAGTCGCGCACCGCGTATCGTCGAGTGGTGACCCACGACCTCGGCGCGATGACGGATGGCGCGCTGCGACGCCGCCGCTTCGCGGGCGCCGCGACCCAGCTCGGCACGGAGGTGTCGATCAACTTCGGATCATCGCTCGCGGGACTCGTCATCCCGATCGTCGGATCGTTCGTCGTCGTGGCCGTGCGCCAGCTGGTCATGGCGGCCGCCGTGCTGCCGTTCTACCGGCCGAGGCGCGCCGAGCTCACCTGGCGGCGACTGCGCGCCGCGGTCGCGCTCGGCGTCGTGCTCGCGGTGATGAACGTCTCGTTCTACGAGTCGGTCGACCGCCTCGGACTCGGGATCGCGGCGACGATCGAGTTCCTGGGACCGCTCGCGATCGCGCTGTTCACGTCGCGCCGGCTGCTCGACGTCGCGTGCGCGGTCGCGGCCGGGGTGGGCGTGCTGCTGCTCATCGGGCCGTGGGCCGGCGACGGCGGCGCCGCGGCCGAGGGCGCGGGCGTGGATCCGTGGGGTGTCGTGTTCGCGCTGACGGCCGCAGCCGCGTGGGCGGGATACATCCTGCTGACCCGACGCGTCGCCATGAGCCTGCCCGGCCTGGAGGGGCTCACGGTCGCGAGCCTCGTGAGCCTCGCGCTGCTCGTGCCGGCTGCGATCCTGACGTTCGACGCGTCGGCGTTCGACGCGCGCGTGCTGCTCCTGCTGCTCGGCGTCGGCGTGCTTTCGTCGGCGCTGCCGTACAGCCTCGACACCTACATCCTGCGGCGCATCACGCCGCGGCTCTACGCGATCATCACGAGCTTCGGGCCGGTGATCGCCGCGGTCTTCGGCGCGCTCGTGCTCGGCGAGTCGTTCACCCTCGTCGAGGTCGTCGCGATCGCGGTGGTCTGCGGTGCGGCGGGCCTCGCGCTCGCGACGCAGCGCGATCGCCCGGTCACCGACCTCGAGGCGACCGCGAGCTCGATCCCGTAGGCGCGCGCGGGGCGACCCGGTGCGCGGGCGCCGCGCGAGTCGTACCGTGGGAGCAGGCGCGGCGTCGGGCCGCGCGATGCGACGTCGAGGAGGACGCCATGGCCGCCATCGGATGGATCGGGCTCGGGCACATGGGCTCGCCCATGGCCGCGCACCTCGTCGGCGCCGGGCACGACGTCGCGGGATTCGACGTCGATCCGCGCATGGCCGAGCACGCGGCATCCGCTGGGGTGCGCCTCATGACCGATGCCGCGGCCGCCGCGCGCGACGCCGACGTGGTCTTCACCTCGCTCCCGCGATCCGAGCACTCGCGCCGGGTACTCATCGGCGACGACGGGCACCCGGGCGTGTTCGACGTCGTGCGGCGGGGTGCGCTCGTGCTCGACACGTCGACGGTCGACGTCGAGACGTCGCGCGCCTGCCACGACGCGGCCGAGGCCCGCGGCATCCGCTTCGTCGACTCGCCGGTCTCGGGCGGCATCGCGGGCGCGCACGCCGGCACCCTCACGTTCATGCTCGGCGGCGACGAGCAGGCGACCTCGGAGGCGGCCGCGCTCGTGCAGCCCATGGCCGGGCACGTCTTCGTCGTGGGCGGGCCGACCGCGGGCGTCGCGGCGAAGCTCGCGAACAACCTCATGCTCTTCATCTCGCTGCAGGCTTCGTCGGAGGGTGCCCGGCTCGCCGAGGCGCTCGGGCTCGACCCGCAGGTGTTCCACGACCTCGCGACCGTGTCGTCGGGCGACTCGTGGCCGCTGCGCACGTGGTACCCGGTGCCCGGCGTCGTCGAGACGAGCCCGGCGAACCGCAACTTCGACGCGACGTTCACGACCCGGCTCGCCGAGAAGGACCTCTCGTACGCGCTCGCGGCGGGCGACGCCGCGGGCCTCGACCTCGCGGCCGGGCGGCTCGCGATGGAGCGGTTCGCGCGGCTCATCGACGAGGGCTACGGCGACAAGGACTGCAGCCTCGTCGTGAAGTACGTCGGTCGCGACGGGTGTACGCCCGGGTTCGACCCGTCCGCGGGCTGAGGCCGGGACGCCGCGCGGCCCGGTCGCCGGGCAGCGGCCTCGACCGCCATCCGTTCACCCGCACTCGGTACCCTCGAAGGGGCGACTCGAGGAGGTGGGCATGGGCTGGCTGCGGCTGCCGTGGGAGCGGCGTCGAACGCGCGTGAAGATGACCCCGTTCGACCGCTCGAAGCTGCCCGAGCCCAAGACCCCGAGCTTCGACGAGATGCTCGAGGAGGGCCTGCTCATGGCCGAGTCGGCCGGGCGGATGGCGCTGAAGAACCGCCTCATCGTCGGTGCCCTCCGCGGCGACGAGCCGTACTCCGACGAGCGGTCCGCGGCGATGGCCCGCGAGGTGCTCTACGAGCTCGTGCAGGAGGCCGACGAGGGCGCCGAGCACATCGCCGCCGAGCGCGAGTCGGCCGCGAGGCGCGAGGGGCGCTCGCAGCACCAGCACGACTACCACCGCGGCGACCTGCTGAACCTGCGACGGCGCGAGAAGGTGCACGCCGCGGTCGCGAAGGCGCTGTGGACCCGCCGCGGCGACGACGAGTACATCGAACGGCTCGTCGAGCGAGCGCGCGACGACGCCTGGCACGAGCTCGGCGCCGCGATCGAGCAGGAGCTCGACCGACGCTGGCCGCGGTTCGACGAGGAGCCCGACTACGCCGACCATCGCGCCGAGCGCATGGAGGTCGTCGCCGACGACCTGTCGCGCGAGCTCGCGCGGCTTGCGGCGCAGCGCGCGGTCGAGTCGATTCCCGAGTACTGACGCGGCGGCTGCGACACTGGGCGCATGACGCGCCATTGGACTCCGCTCGCCATCGTCTACCTGGTGCTCGCCGTGGTCGGCCTCGTCGGCACGTGGACGTACAACGCGCTCGCGATCGCCGCGCAGCGCGACTTCCTCGGCGACCTGGTCTCGAGCGGCCCCGCGGTGTCGTCGATCACGACCGACCTGCTCGTGGTGGCCGTCGCCGGCAGCATTCTCATCGCGGTCGAGTCGCGCCGGATCGGCATGCGGTTCGCGTGGCTCTACATCGCCGGCGCGCTGCTCACGGCGTTCGCCTTCACGTTCCCGCTCTGGCTGGCGATGCGCGAGCGCCGGCTCGCGGCACTGGCTAGCGTTGAGGCATGAACGCCGACACGCCCGACGCCGCCGCATCCGCCGCAGCACCCACGCCCGAGGGCGCGGTGCGCGCCAACCCGTGGGACTCGGGCCGGTGGAGCCGTGACCCCGTCTCGGTGCGCGCCGACGAGGACGGCTTCGTCGTCGAGGCCGCCGAGGGCAGCGACTTCTGGCGCACCACGCACTACGGGTTCGTGCACGACGACGGGCACGCGCTGCTCGCACCGTGGCCGACGGATTCCGCGGTCGAGGTCTCGTTCGACTCGTCGACGCTGACCGGGCTCTACGACCAGGCCGGGCTCATGCTGCACGTCGGCGACGAGCACTGGGTCAAGGCCGGCATCGAGGTGAACGACGGCGTGCCGCACGTCGGCGCGGTCGTGACGAACCGGCTGTCGGACTGGTCCCTCGCGCCGGTGCCCGAGTGGGCCGGGCAGGTCGTCACGATCCGGGCCAGCCGGTCGGGCGTCGACGGCGACGCCGTGACGCTGCGGGCGCGCGCGGGCGACGGCGAGTGGCGCACCATCCGGGTCGCGCCGTTCGATGCGGATGCCGCGACCGCCGGACCGCTCGTGTGCGCGCCCATGCGCGGCGGGCTCGAGGTGCGCTTCACGCGCTGGGCGTTCCTCCCCGCCGACGTCGACCTGCACGAGGACCCGCCCGCCGCCTGAGCCGTCGCGGGGTGCCTGCGGCCTGAGCCGTCCGGGGTCGTCGCGGGACCGACGTCCCATGGCCTCCGCCGGCCTGCTGCCTACGCTGGGCCGGGTCGGGAGGGGTGCATGGCGGTCATCGACGCGATCGGGCTGACCTCGGCGGAGGCGGCGGACCGGCTCGCGCGATCCGGCGCGAACGTCCTGCCCGCGGCGAAGCGGCCGTCCGCCGTCCGCCGCCTGCTCGCGGAGCTCGTGCACTTCTTCGCGCTGCTCCTGTGGGGCGCGGCGGTGCTCGCGTTCCTCGCCGACCTGCCGCAGCTCAGCGTCGCGATCGTGGGCGTCATCGTGCTGAACGCGATCTTCGCGGCCGCCCAGCAGGCGAGGGCCGACCGCGCCGCCGACCGGCTGCGCGAGATGCTGCCCGCGAGGGTGACCGTGCGGCGCGACGGCCGGCGGCAGGTCGTCGAGGCCGCCGACGTGGTGGTCGACGACGTCCTCCTGCTCGAGAGCGGCGACCGGGTCCCGGCCGATGCGACCGTCCTGGGCCAGACGGGCCTGCTCGTGGACACCTCGATGCTCACGGGCGAGTCGGTGGCCGGCGGGGTCGACGTCGAGGGCCCCCTCTTCGCCGGCACCTTCGTCGTCGAGGGCGAGGCCCGCGCCCGGGTCACGGCCACCGGCCGCGACACGCGCCTCGCGGGCATCGCCAAGCTCTCGACGACGCCGGGAAAGCCCGACACCCCGCTCACCCGGGGCCTCCGCCAGGTCGTGCGTCTCACGGCGATGATCGCGATCGGCATGGGTCTGCTGTTCCTCGTCATCTCGCTCATCGTGGGCAATCCGATCCAGGCGGCGTTCGTGTTCGCGATCGGGGTCACGGTCGCGCTGGTTCCCGAGGGCCTGCTGCCCACCGTCACGCTGTCGCTCGCCTGGGGATCGGAGCGGATGGCGAAGCGCAACATCCTCGTCCGCAACCTCGAGGCGGTCGAGACGCTCGGTTCCACGACGTTCATCTGCACCGACAAGACGGGAACGCTCACCCGCAACCAGATGACCGTCGTGCACGCGTGGACGCCGTCGGGATCGCTCGACGTGGACGGCGCGGGGTACGGGCCGGAGGCCGTGCTCGCGTGGTCGGACCCCGCCGCCGAGGGCGCCGTCCGCGACCTCGCGCTCGCGGCCGAGCGATGCTCCACGGGCTACGCCGCGCTCGTCGACGGGGCCTGGCGCTCGCACGGCGATCCGATGGAGGCCGCCCTCGACACGCTCGCGCGCCGGCTCGGCGCCGACACCGACGAGGATCGCGCCCGGCACGCGACCGAGCACCGATTCCCGTTCGATCCGCGCCTGCGGCGCATGGCCGTGGTCCGCGTCGACGAGGTCATCGTCAAGGGCGCGCCCGACACCGTGCTGCCGTTGTGCGGCGACGGCGCGGAGGCGCACGCCGCCGTCGACGCGATGACCGAGCGCGGCCTCCGGCTCCTGGCGATCGCTGCGGCGCCGCGCGGCGACCGCACGCCGGCGACGCTCGAGGAGTGCGGCGACGGCCTCCGGCTGCTCGGCCTCGTCGCCCTCGAGGATCCGCCGCGCGACGACGTCGTCGAGGCGCTGCGCGCCTGCCGCGAAGCAGGGGTGCGCGTCGCGATGATCACGGGCGACCATCCCGCCACCGCCCGGGCGATCGCCGACCAGGTCGGGCTGCGGTTCGCGGACTCCCCGGTGCTCGTCGGCGCCGACCTGCCGTCCGACGAGCAGCACCTCGGGGCGATCCTCGACCACGACGGCACGGTCGTCGCGCGCGTCTCGCCCGAGGACAAGGTGCGGATCGCCACGGCCCTGCGCGCCCGCGGCCACGTGGTCGCGATGACGGGCGACGGCGTGAACGACGCTCCCGCCCTGCACGAGGCCGACATCGGCGTCGCGATGGGGAAGTCGGGCACGGATGTCGCGCGCGAGGCCGCCGACCTGGTCCTGCTCGACGACGCGTTCTCGAGCATCGTCGCGGGCATCGAGCAGGGTCGCGCCGCGTACGTGAACATCCGCCGGTTCCTCACCTACCACCTCACCGACAACGTGGCCGAGCTGGCGCCCTTCGTCGTGTGGGCGCTGTCGGGCGGGCAGTTCCCGCTCGCACTCGGGGTCCTGCAGATCATCGCGCTGGACCTCGGCACCGACACGCTCTCCGCGGTCGCGCTCGGCGCCGAGCCGCCGGCGAAGCACCTGCTGAAGGGTCCGCCCGTGAGCGGGCGGCTGATGAGCGCCACGGTGCTGCGCCGCGCGTTCGGCGTGCTCGGCCCGCTCGAGGCGGCGCTCAGCATGACCGCGTTCATCCTGTCGATGATGGCGGCGGGATGGCAGCCGGGCGGGCCCTTCCCGTCGGGCGACGCGCTGCTCGCCGCGTCGGGAGCCGCCTACATCACGGTCGTGTTCGCCCAGGCGGCGAACGCGTTCGCGTGCCGGTCGTCGACGAAGTGGCCGGGGGCGCTCGGATGGTTCGGCAACCGGCTGCTCGTCGGCGCCGTGCTCGTCGGTACCGCGTTCTCGCTCGTGCTGCTGTGGGTGCCGCCGATCGCCGACCTGCTCGGGCAGGCGAACCCGCCCCTCGTCGGCTGGGCGGTGGCCCTCGCGTCGATCCCGATCCTCTTCGCCGTCGACGCGCTCGACAAGCGCGCGCGGGCCCGCCGGGTGCGGGCGCACGCCGGCGGGCCCCAGCGGGTCACGGTGCGATGTGGTGGCTCGCGCGGAACACGTCGCCCGGGTCGACCTCGCGCTTGACCGCGCGGAGCCGCTCGAGGGTGGCCGGCGGGTAGATCGCGGCGATCGCGTCGGCGTCGAACTCGGGCGTGAAGTTCGAGTAGCGCCCGGTCGTGAAGGCGATCGCCTCGTCGACGGCGACGCGGGCGGCCGCGATCTGCTCCTCGGTCGACTCGGCCGGCAGGATACCGTTGACCGCGAGCAGCGCCTGCCCGTCGCGTTGGGCGATGGCCGTGGCATCCGCCGCCACGCGGGAGAAAGCGCCGCCGAGCGCCCGCAGCAGGAGCATGGTGGGCACCTCGCGGTCGACTGCGCGCGCGAACGCCTCGAGCGCCTCGTCGGAGAGGTCGGGCACGAAGCCGTTGCCGCCGACCATCAGGAACGGCGGCTTGCCCGGCGGCGCGGCCTCGAGCAGGTCGACGTAGGCGACCGGGCCGAGCGACTCGTCGGCGAGCGACGGGAGCTCGAGCATGGGCGCGAGGATCCGCCGCAGTTCCGCCTCGGTGCCGAGCAGCGCCACGGCGAGTTGCGGGCCGGCCGGGATCTCGGGCATGAGCGGCGGCATCACGAGCAACGTGCCGTTGAGCTCGTCGGGCGCCTCGCGCAGCACGTCGCGCCAGGCGCGGAGGACGGCGGGGACGTCGGACTGGTCCCATCGCAGGTGCCCGCCGACGAGCCCGTCGACCGGCGCGGCCTGGAAGGTGAACCGGGTCGCGACGCCGAAGTTGCCGCCGCCGCCGCGCAGCGCCCAGAAGAGGTCGGGGTGCGACTCGGCGTTGACGGTGAGCACGTCGCCGGCGGCCGTGACGAGCTCGACCTCGCGCAGGAGGTCGACCGTGAGGCCGTGCGTGCGGGCGAGCCAGCCGATGCCGCCGCCGAGGGCGAGGCCGCCCACGCCGACGTCGACCGTGTCACCCGACGTGATGCCGAGGCCGTGCGGCGCGAGTGCGGCCGCGACCTCGCCCCATTTCGCGCCCGCGCCGACGTGCACGAGCCCGTCGGTGCCCGCGAGCTCGACCGCGGCGAGGTCGGAGAGGTCGAGGAGGAGCCCGGCCGTGGCCGGGTCGGAGCCGTGCCCGCCGGAGCGGACCGTGATCGGCACGCCGGCCGCGACCGCGGCGCGCACCGCCTCGGCCACCTCGGCGGCGGAGGACGGGCGCACGACCGCGTCGGGCGTGCCCTGGCCGGCGAACACGTGGCTGCCGGTCTCGTATGCGGGGGAGCCGGGCGCGTGCACGCGCTGCGGCATCCGTTCACTCAGTTCGGTGATGAACGACATGCGCGCCAGTCTGCTCCCGCCCGCCGACATCGGGCGAGCCCCGATCAGGGCACGATTCGACGACATCCGGCCATCGCGGGCCTGCTCACTCGCCGCTGGGGTGCGCTCCCGCCGCGTCGATGATCCAGGCGTTCGCGAACGCGCGCTCGCGCCAGGCCGCGTACCGCCCCGACACCCCGCCGTGCCCGGCCGCCATCTCGATCTTCAGCAGCGGGTCGGCGCCGACCTCGCGCAGGCGGGCGACCCACTTGGCGGGCTCGACGTAGAGTACGCGCGTGTCGTTCAGCGAGGTGATCGCGAGGATCTTCGGGTACTGCACGGCGTGCACGTTCTCGTAGGGCGCGTACGACTTCATGTAGGCGTACACCTCGGGGTCGTCGAGCGGGTTGCCCCACTCGTCCCACTCGATGACGGTGAGCGGCAGCGACGGGTCGAGGATCGAGGTGAGCGGGTCGACGAACGGCACCTCCGCGACGATGCCGGCGAACAGGTGCGGCGCGAGGTTCGCGACCGCGCCCATGAGCAGGCCGCCGGCCGAGCCGCCCTGCGCGACGAGGTGGTCGGGGGTCGTGATGTCGTGGTCGACGAGGTGCTCGGCCGCGGCGATGAAGTCGGTGAAGGTGTGCTTCTTGTGCAGCTTCTTGCCGTGCTCGTACCAGAGCCGGCCCATCTCGCCCCCGCCGCGCACGTGCGCGACGGCGAACACCATGCCGCGGTCGAGCAGCGAGAGGCGCGGGATGCCGAAGCCCGGGTCGATCGCGTGCTCGTACGAGCCGTAGCCGTAGAGCAGCGTGGGCGCGGGCTCGCCGAGGGTGACCAGGTCGTGCCGGTAGACGAGCGAGATCGGCACCTTCGTGCCATCCGGCGCCGTCGCCCACTCGCGCTTCTGCGCGTACCGCTCGGGGTGGTAGTCGCCGAGCACCGGCTGCTGCTTGCGCACGGTGCGGGTGCCGGATGCCACGTCGACGTCGATCACCATCGACGGCGTGACGAAGCTCCCGTAGCCGATCCGCAGCGACGGCTGCTCCCACGCGGGGTTCGCGCCGACCCCCACCGAGGCGAGCTCCTCGTCGAAGGCGAGCTCGTGCAGGGTGTCGTCGGGTGTCGCGTCGGCGGGCAGCCCATGCGCCGGAACCTTCGCGATCGCGACGCGCGGGAGGCCGTCGCGGCGGTACTCGAGCGCGACGAAGTCGCGGAACGCGTGCGCCCCCTCGATGCGCACGCGCGGATCGTGGGGGAGCAGCATCCGCCTCGGCCCCTGCGGGTCGTCGGCGGCGACGCTGACGAGCTCGAAGTTCACCGCGTCGCCCTCGTTGTGCACGATGAGCAGGCGGTGGCGACCGCCGGCGACGACGTGCTCGACGTCGTACTCGACGCCGTCGCGCCGGGGCCAGACCACGCGGAACTCGCCGGTCGGGTCGTCGGCGTCGAGCAGCCAGGACTCGCTCGTGATGTGCGAGCCCGCCTCGAGCACGAGGTAGCGGCGGCTGCGGGTGAGGCCGACGCCGAGCCAGAAGCGCTCGTCGGGCTCGTGGAAGACCTTGACGTCGTCGGAGGCCGGCGTGCCGACCTCGTGCCGCCAGACCGTGTCGGGCCGCCACGCGTCGTCGACGGTCGAGTAGAAGACGTACCGGCCGGATGGATCGAACATCGCGCCCGACGACGTGCCGGGGATCTCGTCGTCGAACGCCCGCCCCGATCCGTCGAGTGAGCGCAGGCGGATCGTGTAGCGCTCGTCGCCGGCCACGTCGACGCCGTACAGCAGGGTCGTGCCATCGACCGTGACGTCGAAGCTGCCGAGCGAGTAGAAGTCGTGGCCCTTCGCCTCGACGTTGTCGTCGAGCAGGACCTGCTCGCCCGGCAGGGGCGAGCCGTCCTCGGGGATGGCGGGCGGCTCCCAGTCGTCGGCGCCGCGCGCGGGCACGCGGCAGTGGATGCCGTACTGCAGCCCCTCGACCGTGCGCGAGTAGTACCACCAGTCGCCCTCGCGCGTCGGCACGCTGAGGTCGGTCTCCTTGGTGCGGCGCTTGATCTCCTCGAACACCTGCTCCTGCAGGAGCGAGAGGTGCTTGGTCTTCGCGCGCGTGTACGCGTTCTCCTCCTCGAGATGCGCGATCACCGCGGGGTCGTCCTTGTCGCGCAACCACTCGTAGTGGTCGATCACCACGTCGCCGTGGTGGGTGCGTTCGGTCGGTCGCTTCTCGGTCACCGGGGGAGTCAGCACGGGCTCCACGCTACGCCGTGCGGGCCGGGCGCGGCATCCGCGGGCCATCCGCCGAGCTCGTTCATCCCACGCCGACCTTCTGCCAGTCGAGGTTCACCTGCTGCCCGATGTAGACCGTCTCGCCGAAGTCATGGATCTGCGGGTTCATGCGCAGCAGCTGCTGCTGCGGCAGGTTGAAGCGCTGCGCGACGTCGAAGAAGCTGTCGCCGGCCACGATCACGTACCGCTCGGGCTCGCCGGACCCGTCGAGCTCGGGCGTGCCGGTCGCGCCTGTGCGCGGCCCGTCGTCGACGGCGGGACCCCACTCGTACACGGGCGCCGGGTCGTTCGGCACCGGGTCGGGCGCGGGCGCCGCCCCCGGGTCGGCCGCGGGCGGCGGCTCGGGCGTCACGGTCACCGTCGCGGTGGCGGTCACGGTCGCCGTCACGGTGACGGGCGCCGCCTCGACCACCTCGGGCGGCGCGCATCCGGCCAGCAACGTGAGCACGCCGCAGAACGTGAGGAGTCCGGCTGCGAGCAGGGTCGCAGGTGTTCCGGGTCGCCGATGACGCATCCCGCCCCCATGCCGCGGTGTTCGGGACCGCGACGCGCTCAGGCTACCGGCGCGGCGCGGCGAGGTACAGAGGCGGCCTCCGAGCGCACCGGGATGGAGTCCGCGCGGCTCAGGTCAACGCAGCCTCATATGAGGCCCGCTTGGAGATGACCGGCTCGGAGACCGTCGTGGGCCGGCATGCGAGCCGGCGATGCCGGCCGGCCGGGAGCTCAGGCCGGCGAGCCCAGTTCGTCCTCGATCGCCGCGCGCACGCGCGCGAGCGCGTCGGCCAGGCGAGCGTCGGGCGCCGAGGCGTAGCCGAGCACGAGTCCGGCCGGACCCTCCCCCGGAACGACCGAGTAGTCGGCGAGCGGCGACACGAGCACCCCGGCGTCGCCGAGTCGGGCGACGACCCGGGCGGCCGCCGCGTGCGAGGGCAGGCCGACGACGGCGTGGAGTCCGCCATCGAGCCCGCTGAGCGGCGCGCCGTCGATCCCGTCGAGCACGTCGATCACGAGCCGTCGACGGTGCGCGTAGTCGCGGCGCGCGGCCGCGATATGCCGTCGCACGGCCCCGGTCGCGAGCAGCTCGGCGGCCGCCTCCTGCGCGATGCCGGGCACCGGGCACGTCTCGTCCTCGCGGACCTCGGCGACGGCCGCCCTCAGGCCCGCGTTGTCGGGCAGCACGAGGTAGCCGAGTCGCAACCACGGCGTGAGCACCTTCGAGAAGCTGCCCACCAGCACCGCGCGACCGCTCCGATCGAGCGACGCGAGGGCGGGCAGCGGCGCGCCGACGTGCCGGAACTCGCTGTCGTAGTCGTCCTCGACCACGAGCGCGCCCGCGGCCTCGGCCCAGTCGAGCAGCGCGAGGCGGGTCGCGACGGGAAGCCGCCCGCCGAGGGGGTACTGGTGGCTCGGCGTCACCATGACCGCGTGCGGGGCGGGGCGGATGCCTCGGAGGGCCGCGAGATCGAAGCCGTCGTCGTCCACGGGGACCGGCACGGCGTGCAGCGCGCCCCGCCGCTCGAGTACGCGCCGCGCCGACGGGTACCCCGGGTGCTCGACCGCGACCCGCGGCGTGCCGTCGACGAGGACCCGCAGTGCGGAGGCGAGCAGCGCGACCGCGTCGCTGGTGCCCGCAGTGACGACCACGTCGTCGGGCGAGCAGGCCACCCCCCGCGCGTGCCGCAGGTGGTCGGCGATCTCGGCACGCAGCCTCGGTGCGCCGAAGTCGGGCTCGGTGTCGCCCGGGACCGCGAGGCGGGCCGCATGACGCCACGCCGCGCGCCATGCGCGCTCGTCGAGCCGCGTGGTCGACGGGCGCCCGGGCTGCAGGTCGAGCGGTTCGCGGCGGCGTTCCCGGTCTCGGGACGCGGGCCGCGCCGGATCCTCGACCCGCGGAGGGGACGCGGGTCGCGCCGGCTCCTCGACCCCCGGAGGGGACGCGGACCGCGCCCGCTCCTCGACCCGCGCGAGCGGTGCGACGCGCGTCGGCGCGCCCTGGCGCATGTCGAGGTACCCCTCGCCGGCGAGCTGCTCGTAGGCGGCGACCACCGAGCTGCGCGCGACGCCGAGCTCGGTCGCGAGCGCACGCGTCGAGGGCACGGGATCGCCCGACCTGAGACGCCCGTCGAGGATGCCGCGTCGCAGCCCCTCGACGAGCTGCGCGCCGAGCGGGCGCGCGCCGTCGCGGTCGATGACGAGCAGGGGACCGTCCACGTCGACCTCCCGGGTCGGTCGCGACATCCGACGCACTGGACTGCTGGGATGCGCGAGAACTGGTCTTCTCACCCTACCAGCGGGCGAGACAGGCTGTCAGCATGACCTCGACCATGCCCGCCGCCCCCGCCCGTCGCATCCGCCGCCTGCCCGACCGGCAGACCACCGACCGCTTCGCGCTGCACGAGCTGCTCGACTCCGAGCTCGTCGGCCACCTCGCGGTGGCGGTCGACGGCGTCCCGGTCGTCGTGCCGATGGGGTACGCGCGCGTGGACGGCCACGTGGTGGTGCACGGCTCGACGGGCGGCGGATTCGCCCTGCGCGCGGCATCCGCTCGGCTGCCGGTCGCCTTCTCGGTGACCGCCCTCGACGGACTGGTCTACGCGCGGTCGCTCTTCGACAGCTCGATGAACTACCGCAGCGCCACCATCCAGGGCGTCCTCGAGCCGGTGCCGGCCGACGAGACGGATGACGCGCTGCTCGCGCTCTCGGAACGGCTCATGCCCGGCCGCACCGCCGAGGTCCGCGGCATGCGCCGCAAGGAGGTCGCCGCCACGCGCGTGCTGCGCCTCGCACTCGACGACGTGGTCATGAAGCAGCGCTCCGGCGGACCGTCCGAGGAGCCCGACGACGGCGAGGACCACACGAACTGGGCCGGCGTCGTCCCGCTCGAACGCCGCTGGGGCACGCCCGTGCCCTCAGGGCTGACCCCTGAGGGCACGCCCGTCCCGGATTCGGTGATCGCGCTGACGACGCGATCGCCGCGCTCCGACATCCTCGGATGATGAAAGGAGGTGCGTGATGTTCGCCACCATGCTCGTGATCGGCCTGATCGCCGGATGGGCGATCGCCGCGACGCTCGTCGAGCTGCGTCAGGACGGCTTCCGCCGGACCCCGACGCGCGTCGCCTGAGGTCCTCGAGCGACCGAACCTCGCGCACCCGCGCCCCCGAACCCGCCCTGCACGTCCGCGTGCCGCGGAACATCCGCGCCGCGGCGGAACGTCCGCGCGCCGCGGACCGGCGGACACGATGATCTCCCGATCCGCCGCGGGTGCGCCGGCGAGCCCGCTCGCCACATCGACCAGACCGCACGACGACCAGACAAGGAAAGGAGGTGCGCGATGTTCGCCACCATGCTCGTGCTCGGCCTCATCTCGGTGTGGGCCACCGCCGCCGCGGTGATCCAGTTCCGTCGCGACGGCTACCGCCGCACGCCGACCCTCGCCCGCTGAGGCCGGACCGACCCGGACCTCCGCATCCCGCCCCGGCCGCCTCAGGTCCCCTCGCCGCCTCGGGCGACGAGGAATACGCACATCGCCCGATGAGCGCGCGGTGCCTTAGGGAGCATCGTCGGATCATCGCCCCGGACCAGGAGGACACCATGCAGCACTCAGCCGGCTTCATCGCCCTGCGGATGCTCGACGCCGACGTGCAGCGCGCCGAGCACGAGCTGGCGGTCCGCCGTGCCGCCGCCGAGCGCGCCCGGCTCGAGGAGGAGCGCCTCGCGGCCGCCGGCTCGAGCACCACGCGTGTGGCGCGCCGCCGTCGCGGACTCGGCCACGCGCCCCAGTTCGCGCGGTGAGCGCCGAACGCGTCGACGACCGGCGCCGGACGGAATCGTCCGGCGCCGGTGTCGTCCGTCCGTGGGACGATGTTCCGGTGACCAGCTCCTCGACGAGCCCCACCATGATCGGCCGCGACACCGAATCCGCCTGGCTCGACGGCCTGCTCGACGGCGTGCGCGCCGGCGCGCCCGCGACCGCGGTGATCGGCGGCGAGGCGGGCATCGGCAAGAGCCGGCTGGTCCGCGAGTTCGCCGCCGGTCTCGGCCCCGACGTCCGATTCGTGCTCGGCCAGTGCGTCGACCTCGGCGAGGTCGCGGCGCCGTACGCACCCGTCAAGGGGGCGCTGCGCGCGCTCGTCGCGCAGGTCGGCGCCGAGCGGGCGCTCGAGGCCGTCGGCCCCGGGCGGGCGGCGCTCGTCGCGCTGCTGCCCGAGCTCGCGGCATCCGAGGGCGGCGTCGCGGGCGAGATCGTGATCACCCCGGGCGGCGCCGGCAGCGGCCAGCTGCACGAGGCGATCGCCGTGCTGCTCGAGACCCTCTCCCGCGAGGAGCCGATCGTGCTCGTCATGGAGGACCTGCACTGGGTCGATGCGGCCACGCTCGCCCTCCTGCGCTTCCTGCTGCGATCGCTGGGGTCGAGCCGGGTGCTGCTGCTCCTCACGTACCGCACCGACGATGTCACCCGCGGGCACCCGCTGCGGGGCTTCCTCAGCGAGGCCGAGCGCGACCGCTGGGTCGAGCGCCGCGAGCTGTCGCGTCTCTCGCACGACCAGGTGCGCGATCTCGTCCGCTCGCTCATCGTCGACGAGTCGCCGAACGACCAGGTGCTCGACACCGTCTTCGTCCGCAGCGACGGGGTGCCGTTCTTCGTCGAGGAGCTCGTGGGCATCGACGGATGCCGCGACGAGGGCTTCGTGCCCGACACGCTGCGCGACCTGCTGCTCGCGCGGTACGAGCGCCTGCCCGAGCCCGCGCAAGAACTGCTGCGGCTGCTCTCCACGGGCGGGGTGCGCGTCTCGCACGCGCTGCTCTCCGCCGTGTACCGGGGCGACGAGGCGGCGCTCGACGCCGCCGCGCGCGAGAGCGTGCGCTTCGGCGTGATCGAGGTCGACGGCGACGACTACGCGTTCCGGCACGCGCTCGTGCGCGAGGCGATCCTCGCCGACCTGCTCCCCGGCGAGCGGGCCCGGTTCCATGCGCGGTACGCCGAGGCGTACGAGGCGCAGGCCGCGGCCGGCCGGCGTCGTCTCGCCGCCGAGATCTCCTACCACTGGCTCGGCGCGCACGATCCGATCCGCGCGTTCCCCGCGACCATCCAGGCCATGCGCGAGGCGCGCGCGGCGGTCGCGTACGCGTCGGCTGCGCAGCTCGGCGAACGTGCGCTCGAGCTGTGGGAGAGCGTGCCCGACGCCGAGCGCATCTCCGGGATGAGCAAGATCGAGCTCATGTCGCGCACGGCCTCCCATCTCCGGCACGCCGGCGAGGGCGAACGCAGTCTCGCGATGGTCAAGGCCGCGCTCGCCGAATGCCCGCGCGACGACGAGCAGTACCCTCGGCTGCTGCGTGACAAGGCCCTGTACCTCGCCGGTGTCGGCCGGGGCGGGTCGATCCCGATCCTCGAGGAGGCGCTCGAGGCGATCGCCGCCGACGACGACGCCGACGACCTCCGCGTCACCGTGCTCACCGCCCTCGCCGGCCGGCTCATGATCGAGGCGCGCCTCGACGAGGCCGTCCGCATCGCCGACGAGGCGTTCGAGCTCGCCCAGCGCATCGACTTCCCGCGGTACGCGTCGGTCGCCATGAACATCTCGGCGGTCAGCCGCGCGGCGCGCGGCGAGGTCGAGCGCGCGCTCGTCGACATCGAGCGCTCGCGCGAGCTGGCCCAGGGCGAGGGGTCCGCGCTGCTGCGCTACTGGGTCAACGCCTCCGACCTCCGCAACCTCGTCGGCGACTACCACGAGGCCGTGCGCCTCGCCGAGGAGGGCCTCGAGCGCGCCCGGAAGCAGGGCGTCGAACGCAGCTCGGGAGTCATCCTCGCGTCGAACGCGGTCGACCCCCTCCTCGCGCTCGGCCAGTGGGAGCGGGCCGATGCGCTCATCGAGCGCGGGCTCGCCCTCGACCCCCCGGCGCCCTTCCGCGTCTACCTGCAGCGCGCGAAGCTGTGGGCCCTCGTCTGGCGCGGCGACGCCGAGCGCGCGGCCGAGCTGCTCCGGGGGTATCGCTCGACCATGACGCCGATCATGGCCGTCGAGATGCAGACCCGGCTCGGCGTGAGTCGGGTCGCGGTCGAGATCGCCCTCGCGACGGGCGACGTCGCTCAGGCCTGGCGCGACGGGCGCGCGGTCCTCCATGAAGAGCGGCTCCCGCTCGCCGGGTACGCCGAGCCGCTGCTGTGGGCGCTCTCGCGGGTCATCGCCGCGGTGCGGGCCGATCCGGCACGGGTGTCCGAGGCCGAAGCAGCCGAGATCATCGCGGCCGAGCCCGAACTGCGCGATGTGCTCGATCGGCTCGCGTTCTGGCCCACGCACCTGCTCTGGGCGGCGTTCGTCGAGGCCGAGTTGCAGGGCACGGATGCCGCGTGGCGCGCGGCCGTCGACGCGGCCTCCGCCGACACGGCGCCCGGGTTCCTGCTCCCGTACGCGCAGCTGCGACTGGGCGAGGCGCTCCTCGCCGACGGCGATCGCGCGGGCGCGCGCGACGCGCTGCAGTCCGCCTTCGCCGGGGCGGTCGCCGGCGGGGTGACCGCGGTGCAGACCCGCGCCGCGCGCGTGGCGATGCAGGCCGGCATCGGGCTCGAGGGCGCCACGTCGGGCGACGTCTCGCGCGGCACCGCGGGCGTCGCGGGCGCCGACGACCCCGCCGACGCGGTCTCCGAGCTCACGGCGCGCGAGCGCCAGGTGCTCGAGCTCATCGCGGAGGGCCTCAGCAACCGCCAGATCGGCGAGCGGCTCTACATCAGCGGCAAGACCGCGAGCGTGCACGTCTCCGCGATCCTCCGCAAGCTCGGCGCGTCGAGCCGCACTGAGGCGGTGTTCCTGGCCCGCGTCGCCCGCTGAACGCGCCGTCGGGCCGGCGGCCGCCTCCGGACGCGCAACGCGGCGTGCCCCTGCGCGAAGGCCTCGATGGCCGCCCAGGCCCAGGCCACTTCGTCGAGCGATGAGCATCGATCGCACCTGACTTCTGGGTCCTGTTGAGTCATCGGTGTGCACGCACGCAACCCCGCCAACGTGGAGCGGCTTCTCGAAGCGATCGAGCGGGCTCCGAGGTCCTCGGCATCGTCACGCTGACCGATGTCGTTCGGCGGGTCCTCGCGGTGGAAGGCGACCTGCCCGAGAACCGCTGACCGGTTCCGTCCGGGCGTCGAGTCCGATCACCGTACGTCGACGACGTCGCAGCCGAGGAACGCGACGGTGCCGCCCGAGCCGTCCGCGAACCGGCCGAACACGCAGGCCTCGGCGTCGGTCGGCAGCAGCGAATCGCGCCTCGGCGCGAAGTGGAGCATCGCGTCAAGATCGCCGTCGCCCTTCTTCGGCTCCACGACATCCGTCGGGTGGAGCCGACCGTGCGACTCGCCCACGCCGATTCCCGACAGGAGCGCGGTCTCGGAGCCGAACTGCACCGTCGATACGACGATCTTCGTCGCATCGAACGCGTACGGCAGTCCGTACTCTCCCGCACCCGTCGTGAGCACGCCGACCGGCAGGTCGCCACCGTTGAGCCTCACGGGGTTCCGGGTCGACCCCGGCTGCACGTCGATCTTCACCGGGATGGCGCAGTCGACCGAGAAGGTCTCCTCGAGCGCGTCGTTCGCGGCCTCGGCGTCGACGACGGTCGCGAGTTCCGGCGCGATCTCGGTGCGGAACGTCACGTCGTGCGTTCCGGGCTCGGTGCACTCGATCTCGTAGTCCGCATCCAGGTCGCGCGGCGACCCCACGGCGAGCCCGGCGACATCCGTCACCGTCGGGTCCGAGGGCACCACGCTGAGTCCCGGATCCGCGGTCACCGACCGGGTCGCCTCGGCGTCCACCGGCCCATCCGGACCGAGGTTCTCGACCGTGCTCGAGACCGACACGGCTGCGGTGTCGCCGACGACCGTGAAAAGCGGCCCGGATGCCGAGACCGCGGTCACTGCGAGGTCGGCTTCGAGGCAGTCCGGGTCGTCGGGATTCGCGACGCAGAAGTCGCGGATGGGCCCGGTCAGGTCGACGTCGAGGACCTCCTCGTCGAGTGCCACGTCCACGACTCGCATGCCGGCGAGCTCCGGGCTGAACGGCACGATGAAACTGCCCGATCCGCTTTCCTGAACCTCGAGCCGCTCGGTGTCGCCGAAGGTGAACACCCACAGCGGACTCCACGCGTTCAGGGTGTCGATGACGCCGCCGTCGCCGTCCTCGAGGACGAGATGCATGATCGGGGGATCGCCGACGTGGGAATGCGCGCGCTCGATCGAGACGGCGGCATCCGCCACCGTCGCCTCCGTGCGCGACGCGAAGTCGGCGCGGACCACGACCGACTTCGCCGGATCGGACGCCCCGTCGACGAAGGTCGGCAGCGGCGCGGTGGCGGGATCGTCAGCCGGGTCGGACTGCGCGGCGTACGGGATAGCCACCGCCGCCAGCACCAGGGATCCCGCAGCGAGGCCGGTCAGGGTGATCGTGATGGGTCGCATCGTCATCGCCTCCTCAGCACGCGGCCGCTCGGCACTGGCCGAAGATGTAGTCGAACCTGCGGAGATCGGCGCCCTGAGCTGCCGCGTTGTCGACCATGATGTCGTTCGACACGGGATCGGAGATGGTCCAGTCGGTGTCGAAGAACCAGAAGCCGTCCTCCTCGAACTCCTGGCAGGATGCCGCGGTCCGCCCGTCGGTGAAGGCCCCGATGTCGTCGGCGCAGTCCTCCGGCTCCTCGTACACGTTCGGCGCGACGTCCTGCTGGAAGTATCCGCCGTCGCAGGTGGAGCTCATCGAGCCCGGGCGCTGGTCGCAGTACTCGTCGGCGAGGCCGAAGGGCTGGTGCCCGGTCTCGTGGGTCACGACCTGGAACGCGTCGCCGCGATAGGTCGTGTCGAGGGTGCTCGAGAAGATCCGAGCGCCGCGCAAGGCGCAATCGCGTTGCGACTTGCGATGCAGGATCGCCCCGGAATCCACCCAGCCGAAGCTCTCGTCCCATCGCGCGGGCAGGGTGTGGTCGCAGTCGCCGTCGTTCGCGTCGTCGGCCTTCGCCTGGTTCAGCACGATCCAGAAGTTGAAGCCGTCCTGGTTCTCGAGGAACGGATCGAAGCCGTAGTACGAGGTCGCGATCACCGAGGCGACGTCCGCGATGAAGGCGGCGTTCTCGGGTGCCGAGCCGGAGAACGGGTAGGTGTCGCTGTCGGCGATGAACATGATGTCGAGTCGGCTCGAACTCGGACCCGTGTAGACGACCGGGAAGTCCACGGTGCCCGGATCGCCCTCGGTGGCGAGCCGCCACCCGCTGAAGATCTCCGTGCCGGTCTTCGTGAGACCGCACCCGTAGCCGAAGCGGTTGTCGTCCGAGGCGTCGCCCGTCGCCACGAAGGTGGTCGTCGCGGTCGTCACGCTCGAGGTGTCGACGACGCGTGTGCGGGTTGCGACATCCGTCGTGTCCTGCTGCACCCAGATCTCGAGGTCGTCGGCGAACATCGGCGCGAGCGCTCCATCGAGCGCTTCCGCCGTGATCGTGACGGTGTCGCCGGCCTGGGGCCAGGCCGGGGTGTGCGTGCAGCGGATGCGCAGGCCCGGCGCGCTCGGGGGCGGTTGCACCTCGACCTTCATCGTCAGCGCAACGCGGTCGGAATCGGTGCCCGAGAACACCCCGCTCGCACCGCATGCGATGGTCTGGCCGTCGAGCTGCGCCTCGCACGGGGCGATGGTCGCGAACCCGGCAACGGCCGCGCCGGCGGATTGCGAGGCGTCGAACAGGTCGTCGTCGAAGCAGAATCCGCCGTCCTCCTCCCAGACCTCGACGCTGATCGGGATCTGCCCGGCGGGTGAGAGCGTCGCGGCATCGACGGTCCGCGAGAACTCCCAGTCCGGGGTGATCTCCGCATTCCCCTCCAGGTCGTCCTGCGACGGCGTGTCCTCGTTGTTGTAGGCCTGACCGGCGATGTTCAGCTTCACGTACCAGTCCGGATCCCCGCAGCCGTCGTCGCCGCCCAGGAGCTTGATCCGCTGGATGGTCACCGCGACCTGGACGTCCGGTGCTGCGAACGCCGGTGCCGCCCAGGTGACGGCGAAGATCGGTGCGGCCAGGACCACGACGGCGACCGGCGCGATGAGTGCGCGAATACCTCGCATGGTGCTCCCCCAAGCACGATGCCGATGCCCGACCATCGGCGCGACCTCTTGCGCTCACAGGCCTACTCCGACCGGACCGGGGTCGTGACCCTCGAATGGGGTGATTCGGTGAAGGCGACTCGACGATCCGGACCCGCGCACGTGACCACGGAGCTGGCCGGGGGTTCCGCCGTGGCATCCCGAGCGCATTTCCAGTCTCCGCGAATACCGTGGACGGCGTGACGACGCTCGAGGAGATCCCGTTCCAGACCATGACCGGTGAGACCCGCACGCTCGGCGACTGGGCCGGGCAGGTGCGACTGGTCGTGAACGTCGCCTCGCGCTGCGGCCTCAGCCCGCAGTACGCGAAGCTCGAGGAGCTCCAGCGCACGTACGGCGACCGTGGCTTCACCGTGCTCGGCTTCCCGAGCAACCAGTTCCTCCAGGAGCTCTCGACGAACGAGGCGATCAGCGAGTACTGCTCGACCACGTGGGGCATCACGTTCCCGATCCTCGACAGGGTGCGCGTCAACGGCCGGAAGGCGGCGCCTCTGTACACCGAACTGAAGCGGGCCCGCGACGGCGCCGGACTGGCCGGACCGGTCGTGTGGAACTTCGAGAAGTTCCTCGTGCTCCCGGACGGCGACGTGCTGCGCTTCCGCCCGAACGTCGAACCCGACGACCCGGCGATCGTGTCGGCGATCGAGGCGGCGCTGCGCGGGCACGGCGACGGCCGGGCGCGGGCCGAGGGCGACCGACCCGTGGCCGAGCGCCCCGAGGACGACCGAGCCGGCGACGCCGTCGCCTGAGCCCTCGCGGGCCGATGGTCCCGCCGCAGGGCGGCTGACGGCGGGATGCTGGCGGTGATCGCTCGGAGAGGAGCCGCCCGTGCGAACTCGTCGCATCATCGCCATCGTCCTGGCCTTCGTCTCGCTGCCCGCGGTCGTGCTCGGCCTGATCGACCCGCTCGAGGGCGGCATCGCCTTGCTCGTCGGCATCGCGCTCATCGGGGCGGTGTGGGCGCTCTCGCGGGTCGCACCGCCGAAGCTGCTCTGGATCTCGCTCGTCGCCACCGTGGCCCTCGGGGCGATCACGCTCGGACTCGCCATGGTGTCCGGGCCGGAGACGGAGGCGGGAACCGTCGGCAATCCCGTGCTGGACCAGCCGCTCGTGTCGCTGCTGTGGCTGTGGCGCGCGGGCATCGTGGTCGTCCTGGCCGGCGGGATCGTGTACCTCGTGCGGCTCTTCCGTTCCCTCCGCGAGCCCGCGGACGCGGCCACGGAGCGCGTCCCATGAGCGCGGCGCCGTCGGGGAGCCCGACCCCGTCGGCGCCGCCCGGCCGCAGCGGTTCGTCGCTCGGAGTCGCCGGGGTCTAGTCCCGGCGCTCGCCCTCGCTCGCGATCGGCGCCTCGGGCGCGGCGGCAGGCGCGGCATCCTCCTCGCGCCGGCCCGAGCCGAGGCCGAGCGTCGCGAGCAGGCCGAGGCCCAGGAAGCCCGCGGCCGCATAGGCGGAGTACGCGGTCGCGGTGCTGAGCGACTCGCGCGCGGCGTCGGCGGCCTCGGGGCTCTGCTGCTCGATGGCCGGGATGGCGGCGCCGGCGGAGTCGACCACGGCCGAGACGACCTGGTCGGCGCCGGGCGCATCGCCGAGCTGCGTGCGCAGGTCGGCCTCGAGCGTGGAGAACAGCAGGGTGCCGAGGATCGCGATGCCGAGCGCCGAGCCGAGCTGGCGGGAGGTGCTCTGCGTTCCGGATGCCTCGCCCGAGCGTGCCACGGGCACCTCGCGCAGCACGACGTTGGTCAGCTGGGCGGTCGCGAGCCCGACGCCGAAGCCGTAGACGAACAGCCCGATGACGATCGCCCACCATGGCGTGTCGACCGAGATGACGAGGCCGGTGATGACGAGGCCGACGATCTCGGCGACGAGGCCCGCGCGCACGATGGTCACGGGCGCGAACCGCGCGATGGTCGCGCTCGCGAAGCCGCTCGCGACGAAGGAGCCGCCCGCGAGCGCGACGAGCACCCAGCCCGTCTGCAGCGCGGTGTAGCCGAGCGCGTTCTGCAGCCACAGCGGCAGGGCGAGGATGATGCCGAACTCGCCGAGCGACACGATCGCGGCGGCGATGTTGCCGTTGCGGAAGGAGCGGATGCCGAACAGGTCGGGCGAGAGCAGCACGGGCCTGCCGGCCCGGGTGCGCGTGATCGCGCGGACGACGAAGAGGGCCACGAACGCGATGCCGATCGCGAAGGCGAAGGGGATGGGGGAGATCTCGTACGGCCAGGTCCAGTCGCCGATCGACGGCGCCTCCTCGGTGAACCACCATCCGTAGGTGCGGCCCTCGATGAGCGCGAACACGATCGAGCCCGAGGCGATCACCGAGATGAGCGCGCCGGCCCAGTCGATGGGCTGCGGCCGCTCGGCGCGCGACTCGGCGACGAAGACGAGGACGCCGATCACGATGAGGATGCCGAGCGGCACGTTGATGCCGAACGCCCAGCGCCACGAGAACTCGGTGGTCAGCCATCCGCCGAGCAGCGGGCCCACGGCGGCCATGCCGCCGATGGTGGAGCCCCAGATCGCGAAGGCGATGCCGCGCTCGCGTCCGCGGAAGGTCGCATTGATGAGCGACAGCGTCGTGGGCAGGATGGCTGCGCCGCCGAGGCCCTGCACGAGTCGCGCGGCGATGAGCGCGGTGCCCGAGTCGGCGAACGCGGCGACGACGCTCGATGCGGCGAACACCACGACGCCCGTCAGGAGGACCGCACGGCGCCCGTACCGGTCGGCGAGCGCGCCGAAGAGCAGGAGGAACGCTGCGAAGACGAGCGTGTAGCTCTCCTGGACCCACTGCACCTGGGTCGACGTGATGCCGAGGTCGTCGACGATGGCGGGGATCGCGACGTTCACGATCGTGCTGTCGACGATGATCAGCGCGACGGCCACGCTGATGACGACCAGGCCGGCCCACCGTTCGCGTTTCATACGTTTCGCCTTTCGAAATAAACTGACGGCAGCAGTGAACCACATCGGGAGGCGAGTTGCCAAGATGGAGGGTATGCCCGAAGCGAACGCCCAGCGAGCGGTCGGCTACGACGAGCTGACCGCCCTGCACCAGCGCCTCGCGACCCAGAACCGCCGGATCGCCGACGCCTTCGCGCGCTCAGAGCAGCTCTCCGAGCGCGAGCTCGAGGCGCTCGTGGCGGTCATGCAGGCCGAGCAGCGCGGCGAACCCCTGACCGCCGGAGCGCTCGGCCGCGCGGTCCGGTTGCGGCCCGCCGCCACGACCGCGCTCATCGACAAGCTCGAGCAGGCCGGGCACCTCGAGCGCCGGCGCGCCGAGGCCGACCGGCGTTCGGTCACGCTGCACTACAGCCCGCAGGCCCGCGCGGTCGCCGTGCAGTTCTTCTCGCCGCTCGGCGACCTCTCGCGGTCGGTCTTCCACGAGTTCGACAACGCCGAGCGCCAGGTCATCCTGCGCTACCTCAGGCGCATGACCGACGCGATGGAGGCGCACGCCCGCAGCCTCGAGCCGTGACCGACGGATCCGACGCGACCTCGACCGGCGGCTGCGCTCACGAGACGGGCGTGAACCCCCGCGCCACCTCGGCGAGCAGGCGGGCGCCGTAGCCCGTCGCCCCCTTCGAGCGCCACGCGTCGTCGCCGTCGGACTGCATGGTGCCCGCGATGTCGAGGTGGGCCCACGGGGTGTCGCCGACGAACTCCGCGAGGAAGAGCGCCGCGGTCGTCGCGCCGGCGTCCGCACCGCCCAGGTTGGAGATGTCGGCGACGTCGGAGTCGAGCTGCCTGCGGTACTTCCGCTCGAGCGGGAACTGCCACGCGGGCTCGTCGACCGCGAGCGAGGCGTCGCGCACCCGGTCGACGAGGGGCTGGCTCGTGCCGAGCAGCACCGACGTGCGCGAGCCGAGGGCCCGAAGGGCGGCGCCGGTGAGCGTGGCGATGTCGATGATCGCATCGACGCCCTCCTCGGTCGCGAGCACGAGGCCGTCCATCATGACGAGGCGGCCCTCGGCGTCGGTGTTCTTGACCTCCACGGTCTTCCCGCCGCGCGCGGTGAGCACGTCGCCGAGCTTGTACGCCGAGCCCGACGGCATGTTGTCGGTGCACATGAGCCAGCCCGACACCCGCGCCGTCGTGCCGAGGTCGCGGAGCGCCGTGAACGCGCCGAGCACCGCCGCCGCGCCGCCCATGTCCATTTTCATGAGCAGGTGCATGGGGTCGCTCGGCTTCAGGCTGATGCCGCCCGAGTCGTACATGATGCCCTTGCCGACGACGCCCAGGTGCCCGGTCGGCTCGCCGTCGGGCGTGTAGCGCAGCACGATCATGCGCGGTTCCTCGGCGCTGCCGGCGTTGACGCCGAGCAGGCCGCCGCAGCCGAGCTCGATGAGCTGCTGCCGGTCGAACGACTCGACGTGGAAGCCGAACCGCCCGCCGAGCATCTCGGCGACCTCGGCCATGTCGGTGGCGGTGAGGTGGCTCGGGGGCGTGTTCGCCAGGTCGCGGGCGATCGCCGTGGCGCGCGCCGTCACGAGGCCGGTCGCGATGCCGGCGGATGCCGCGGCGAGGTCGGCGCCGTCGATGCGGAACTCGACCCGGGCGAGCCGGGCCTCGCGCGGCTCGGACTTCAGGGCGTCGTACCGGTAGCGCCCGAGCAGCACGCCCTCGGTGAGGACCCGTCCGACCGCGTCGGCATCGACCGATCCGAGCCCCGGCACCCGGAGGCCGACGCGCGCGGCCTTCGGCACCGCGCGGACGAACGCGGCGGCGGCGTCGCGGAGTGCGGCATCCGTGACCTCGTCGGCCGGACCGCCGCCCACGACGATGATGAGCGCATTCCCCGCCTGGGGGATCAGCAGGGTCTGCCCCGCCTTCGACTCGAAGCCCGCGCGCGCGAGCGCGTCGCGGTCGAGCCCGATCCCCTCGGGCAGCGCGCCCTCGTCGTGCACGATCACGCCGATCGCATCGAGCCCGGCGCCGCCGGAACCGCCGCCGAACTCGTCGACGGCGACGACCTCGACCGCGTCGAGGGCGGCCAGCGAGGGCGCCGGCGAGAACTCGTCGGGGATGAGCGTGTTCGGGCTGCGGGTCACGGCTGTGCCTCCAGGCGGTCGGGATCGACGACCTCGTCGATCGGGTCGTCGTCGTCGGGTTCGAGCTTCGCGGGCAGCTCGCCCTGGCGGTAGTTCGGCATGCGGAGCGCGGGCACGATCGCGAGCAGCGACAGCAGCGCCAGGCCGAGCAGCGAGATCTGCAGCGCCCGCAGCCGGGCCTCCTCGTTGATCTCGATCGCCGCGGCGACCTCCGCGTCGCTGGCCGAGGTACCCGCGAGCACCTCCTCCAACTGCGCGTTGGTGAGGAAGTCCGCGTCGTCGAAGTTGACCTCGCTGATGAGCTGGTCGCCGATCTCGGGGTGCTCGACTGCGGCCGTCGCGAGCGATGAGGCGAGGATGCCGACCGCGAACGCCGTGGCGACGGCGATGCCGACCGAACCCGACAGGTTGTGGACGAGCCCGCGCCACGCGCCGACGTCGCCCGCGAGCTGCTTGGGCGCCGCCGAGAGCAGCGTGTTGAACACGAGCGCGACGATGGAGCCCTGTCCGAGACCGAGCAGGATCAGGCCGATCACGACGAACGCCTGCCCCCAGTCGCCGCGCACCGTGAAGGCGAGCAGCGTCAGCGCGGCGGCGACCACCACGAACCCCGCGGCGCCGAGCACACGCGGCGTGAAGCGCCCGTAGAGCATCGCGATGAAGGTCGACGACAGGAAGATCGACAGCGTATAGGGGATGATCGAGAACGACGTCTCGATGCCCGAGAGTCCCTGCACGACCTGCATGTACAGCGGGATCAGGAAGTTCGCGGCCGTGCCGACGAACAGCATCGTCGCCATGCACGCGGTGACCGCCCGCTCGGCGCCGGTCGCGAGCACGCGCAGGTCGAAGATCCGGGGCTCGCCCGCCGCCCCGCGCCGCCGCAGCCAGAGGAAGAACACCTGGCCGACGACGAGGCCGAGCACGATGAGGATCGGCGCGGGCGAGATGCCGAGCACCTCGAACGGCGCCTGCGCGGTCGCGTTCCAGATACCCCAGCTGTTCAGGCCCGAGAACCCGAAGCTCAGCAGGATGATCGACGCCGCAGCGAGCAGGGCGCCCGTCCAGTCGATCGTGAGGCCCGGCTGGGCCGGCACGCGCTGCAGCCGGAAGCTGAGCAGCAGGTTCACGACGCCGAGCGCGACCATGAGCCAGAACGACCAGCGCCATCCGATCGTCGTCGCGAACTGGCCGGCGATGAGGAGTGCGAGCACGCCGGCGGCGGGGATCGCCGCGGCGAGCAGCCCGATCGCGCGCGCCTGCTGCGCGCCGTGGTAGTTCGTCGCGATGAAGACGGTGAGCGCGGGCGCGATGAGCGCGATCACCGCACCCGACGAGGCCTGCGCGATGAACAGCACCGCGGGCGTGGGCGCGAGCGCGACGCCCGCCATCGCGGCCGCGTGGATCGCCACGGCGACCTGGAAGACCAGCCGCGTGCCGAACCGCGCCCCGATCTTCGCCCCGAGCAGGATGAACGCCGCCATCGAGAACGTCCCGGCCGTGATCGCGATGCCGACCGACGACGCGGCGGTGTCGAGGTCGGTCGTGATGCCCGCCATCGACACGGTCAGCGCGTTCACCGCGAACGACGCCTGGATCTGGGTGAGCACGACGACGATGAGCGGGAGCCACGAGGCCGGGGCCGCGGCATCCGGCTGCTGCGTCGTACCGGCCGACTGCGGGCTGGAACTCATGTGCACCCCCGGGAACCGGCCCGGCGCGGGGAGCCGGGCATCGATCCGACAGTATCCCGCCGGGCGGCCCGGCGATAGAGCACCGAACGGGGGGCGTGGCGTACGGATGCCGCGGGGCTACCCTGTGGCAATGGACCCCGTGGCGACCACGCTCGTCATCCTCGCGCTCGCAGTGGTCGCCTTCCTGTCGAATCGGGTTCCGCTCGGGGTCGTGGCGATCGGGGTGTCGGTCGCGTTGTGGGCGACCGGCGTGCTCGATCTCGGGCAGGCGCTCGCCGGCTTCGGCGACCCCACGGTCCTGTTCATCGCGACGCTCTTCGTGGTCGGCGAGGCGCTCGATGCGACCGGCGTGACCGCGTGGGCCGGGCAGCAGCTCATCGGGCGCGCGGGCACCCGGCGCACGCCGCTGTTGGTGGTCGTGTGCGTGCTCGTGGCCGCCGTCACCGCGCTGATCAGCGTGAACGGCGCGGTCGCGGCGCTCCTGCCCGTCGTGGTCGTCGTCGCCGCGCGCGCCGGGATCCCGCCGTCGCAGATGCTCATGCCGCTGGCCTTCTCGGCGCATGCCGGATCCCTCCTCGCCCTCACCGGCACGCCCGTCAACATCATCGTGAGCGAGGCCGCAGCCGATGCCGGCGCGCGCCCCTTCGGGTTCTTCGAGTTCGGCCTCGTGGGCGTGCCGCTGCTGATCGGCACCATCCTCGTCATCGCGGTGTTCGGGCGCCGGCTGCTCCCGGAACGCGCTCCGACGATGCTCCCGCAGGACCTCGCGACCCGCGCCCGCACGCTGCGCGAGCAGTACGCGGTGCCCGAGGGCACCGAGCTCATCGGCGTGCGACGCGGGGTGGCCGAGGTGGTCGTCGCGCCGCGCTCGGAGCTCATCGGGCAGCACCTCTTCCCCGGGATGGCGACGCCGAGCGGCGACCTGGTCGTGCTCGCGGTGCATCGCGGCGGGGAGGAGCTCCGCGGCGCCGACGCGACCCTCCGCGCGGGCGACACCCTGCTGCTCTCCGGCCCGTGGGAGTTGCTCGAGCGCAACACCGAGGGCGACGACGTGCTCGTGGTCGATCGCCCGTCCGACGTCCGCCGGTCGGTGCCCCTCGGTGTCGGAGCGAAGCGTGCCATCGCAGTGCTCGCCGTGATGGTCGTGTTGCTCGCCACGGGCATCGTGCCGCCCGCGATCGCGGGGCTGCTCGCGGCATCCGCCCTGGTGCTCATGCGCGTGGTCACGCCCACGCGCGCGTACCGCAGCGTGTCCTGGACCACGGTGGTGCTCGTGGCCGGGATGATCCCGCTCTCGACCGCGTTCGTGCAGACGGGCGCGGCCGAGCTCATCGCCTCGGGCCTGCTCGACGTGGTCGGCGATGCGTCGCCGCACGTGGCGCTGCTCGCGATCTGCGTGCTCACCATGGTGCTCGGCCAGCTGATCTCGAACACCGCGACCGTGCTCATCGTCGCGCCGATCGCGGTCGTGGTCGCGGGCGACCTCGGCGTCTCGGTGCTGCCGTTCATGATGGCGCTGTCGGTCTCGGGCGCTGCGTCGTTCCTGACGCCGGTCGCGACCCCGGCGA
Organism: Agromyces aurantiacus; assembly: GCF_016907355.1. Taxonomy (NCBI): domain Bacteria; kingdom Bacillati; phylum Actinomycetota; class Actinomycetes; order Micrococcales; family Microbacteriaceae; genus Agromyces; species Agromyces aurantiacus. Next base: position 508,225 of record NZ_JAFBBW010000001.1, read on the forward strand.
ACACCATGGTGCTCGAGCCGGGGGGCTACCGGTTCGGGGACTACTGGAAGCTCGGGTTGCCGCTGCTCGTGCTGTTCCTCGTGGTGGCCGTGCTCTACGTGCCTCTCGTCTGGCCGTTCTGATCCGCGGCTAGACTCGCGCCTGGTGGAGATCTTCGAGGGCTGGCCGCTCCCGGCCGCGATCGCGGTGCTGTTCGTGATCGTGCTGCTGCGCGCCGGCGGAACCTATGCGCTCGGCCGCGGTTCGCGCGCCGGCGTCAAGCGCCTGCTCGAGCGCCGGGGCCGGATGGCGCCGCAGCTCGCCCGTGCGGAGGCCGTCATCGAGCGCTTCGGCTCGCCGGTCGTCGCACTGTCCTTCCTCACCGTCGGCTTCCAGACCGCGGTGAACCTCGCCGCCGGCGTGCTGCGGATGCCGCTCGCGAAGTACATCCCCGCGCTCCTCGTGGGCGGGGCGATGTGGGCCACGCTGTACGGCGTGCTCGGGCTGGCCACGGTCAACGCCATCCTGCAGGCGGCCGAGCGCAACCCGGTCGCGGCGGTCCTCAGCGTGCTGGGCGTCGCCGTGCTCCTGGGGCTGATCGAGTTCGCCACGCGCCGGGCCCGGGCCTTCGCCGCCGCGCAGACGGATGCGACGGAGCCGCGCCTGCCCGACGAGGCCGACGCCGGTCAGACCGAGTAGCCGCCGTCCGAGACGTCGTCGCGCTCGGCCAGCGCGTTGACGAAGCGGATGAACACCGAGATCCACCCGAAGATCGTCGCGAACGCGAGCAGCTCGAACGCCGTCAGGTTGTAGTACCCGACCGGCTCGAACAGCAGCGCGCCGCCGAGCAGGAGCACCGCGCCGCCCGCGCAGAACCAGAAGAAGCGGGCCGGCATGCCCTTCAGCGTCCATGGCGAGGTGACCAGCAGCGCGAGGAAGGACAGCGACATCCCGATCGCGCACGAGTTGTGCAGCGCGATGCTCACGTTCAGCGGGAACAGCCCGACGCCCGCGAGCATGACGCCCATCACGATGAACACGACTGAGATGAATCGCGGCGCCCACGCGTGCGCGAGCACGCCCTGGCGCACGAGGGTCGTCAGGTCGCGATGGACGTAGATCGCGAAGGTCGTCACGAAGCCGCCCGCGACGATGAGCGCGAGGTTGAAGAGGCTGCTCGAGAAGTCGTCGGCCGTGCCGAGCTGGCTGAAGTGGTACTCCCACCACTGCGGGTCCTGGGCGGTCGCCATGCTCGCGAGGGTGGCCGACGCCATGAAGAACACCAGGAGCGTCGCCAGCCGGTTCGTCGTGATCGACGACACGGACAGGTAGATCCAGTACCCGGACAGCCCAGCGGATGCCGCGGTCGCGCCGGTCGCGGTGAGGCCGTCGACCACGAGCCCCTCGAAGCTGCGTTGCAGCATCGCGAACGTCACGACTGCGAGGATCGCGGCGATGATGGCGTGCACGGCCGAGACCGTCACCACGTCGACGATCGCCTTCCACGCCCGGAGGCCGCGCCGCCACTCCTGCCCGGGCAGGTTGCGCGACCGCCAGTAGCCCGCGGCGGCCAGGCCGAGCCCGCTCACGCCGATGCTGATCGCGGCGAACGCGCCGACGGACCATCCGCCCCACAACGGCCAGACCTGGCCGAACGTGATCAGCGCGGTGATGATGCCGGCGATGGCGGCCACGATGCCGCCGCCGGCGAGGGCCTCGGTCTCGACGGCGAGCCGTCGGCGGGTGGATGCGGGGGCGGCCGACGCGGCCGATGGGGCGGTCATGGCGTCATGGTAGGAACCCGGCGGGGCGAGGGTCGGGACGCGGGTCCGGCGTGGCGTCGCCCGGGGCGGAGGGACCGAGCGCGAGGTCGAGGGCCGCCGGACGCGGCATCCGCCGACCGCGTGCGCGCGCCGCCTGGAACTCCCCGGCCCGGTCGGAGGCGAGCAGCTCCGCCACGAACCGCTGGTAGGTGATGTACGACTGCTGCTCGGACAGCCCCGTGCGGGCCCGCGCCGTCTCCGCGGCTCCCAGCAGCAGGCCGGCGCGTCCGATGTCGCCGACCGCCGCGGCCGTCCCGGCGAGGCCCTCGAGCGCGTAGGCGACCCCGTCCTCGCTGCCGAGCAGGATGGCGAGCTCGAGGTTGCGGGCGAACAGGTCCGGCCGCGGTTCCCCGAGCGCCAGCCGCGCCCACCCCGCCTGGGTCAGCGTCACGCCCTCCCCGTAGAGGTCCTCGGCGCGGATCGTCTCGTCGAGCGCGGCGTCGAACAGCTCCAGCGCGCCGGCGTAGTCGCCGCGGAGGAACCGCACGCGCCCGAGCGCGCTCTGGAACAGGGCGCTGAAGGTCGGGTCCTCCCAGGTCGCGGGCAGCTCGAGCGTCGCACGCTGCATCGCCTCCGCGCGATCGAGGTCGGGCGGCGAGCTCGACATGTACGCCAGCGACAGGATGGTGCGCGCGAAGGCCTCGCTGAAGTCGTCGCCGCACGCGTGGAACAGCTCGACGCTGCGGTGCATCTCGGCCGTGTCGATCTCGGTGTCGGCCTGCCACAGCGAGACGAAGGTCGACAGCGCGATCGCGATGGCACGCGTGCGATCCGACAGGGGGACGACAGTGGCCAGGACGTCCTCCATCCACGACTTCGCCTCGGGCAGGAGGTTGCGGATCCACCAGTAGAGCAGGAGCCGCCAGACGGCGTCGGCGACGGGGTCGACGTCGCCGATCGAGATGAGGTGTCGGTACCCGGCCCGCAGGTTGTCCCGCTCCGCCTCCAGCCGGATGACGGTCGCGAGCTGCGTCGGACCGCGCAGGAGCGGTTCCATCCGGGCCGCGAGCCGCACGTAGTGCTCGGCGTGCGCGCGGCGTACGGCCGCGGCATCCGGTTCCAGCTCGAAGCGTGCCGCCGCGACCTCGCGCACCGAGCCGAGCATGGAGTACAGGGGCACGCCCGCATCGCCGTGCTGGCGCAGCAGGCTGCTGTCGACGAGCACGAGCAGGGTCGCGAGGAGGTCGTCGGCCCACGGGCTGCCGGCCGTCACCGCCTCGGCCGCGTCGAGGCTGAAGTCGCCCGCGAACACGCCGAGCCGCACGAGGAGCGCCGCCGGCTCGGGCGCGAGGAGGTCGATGCTCCACTGGATCGTCGCGCGCATGGTGCGCTGGCGCTCGGGCACGTCGCGCGCCGCGTTCACGAGCATCGGGAGCATGCGATCGAGCTTGTCGAGCATCGTCGCGGGCGTCAGGGCGCGGATGCAGGCCGCGACCAGCTCGATCGCGAGCGGCACGCCCTCGAGCGCCCGGCAGATCCCCGCGACCGCCTCGGCGTTCTCGGACGTCACCTCGAAGCGCGGGTCGGCCTCACGCGCGCGGTCTCGGAACAGGCGCACGGACGCCGCCTCGAGGACCGACTCCGCCGTCGCCGGGCCCGCGTCGGCGGGAAGTCCGAGCGGCTCGACGTCGAACACCTGCTCGCCGCGGATGCGCAGCCGCGCCCGGCTGGTCACGAGGAAGCTCGCGTCGGGGAGGTCGGTCAGCAGCGAGGTGAGCATGGGCGCGGCGTCGAGGACCTGCTCGAAGTTGTCGAGCACGATGAGGTCGCGCCGACCCGCCCGGGCGACGCCGATGCGTTCCGAGAGCGGGCCGTCGCGGCCGTCGCGCACCCCGAGCTCGCGCGCGATGGCGGGCAGCACATCGTCGGGATCGGTGAGGTGCTCGAGCAGCACGAAGGTCACCCGGTCGAAGCGGTCCTGCGCCAGGCGGGCGACCTCGATGGCGAGCCGGCTCTTCCCGATGCCGCCGGGTCCGGCGAGCGTGACGAGCCGACGCGCGTCCTCGCCGAGCCATCTCAGCAGGGTCGAGACCTCCTCGTCGCGGCCGACCGCCTCGGCGTAGGGCGCGGGCAGGCGTGCGGGCTCGGCCTCGTCGGCGGGGGAGCGGCCCGCGGCGCCGGCCGGTGCCGTCCGGGAGGCGTCGAAGCGCTCGGCCAGCAGCGTCGCGAGGTCGGCCTCGACGAGCTCGGCCAGTTCCTCGGCAGTCGAGAACGACTTGTACGAGGCGGTGTCGTCGTCGCGGATGCGGGCGAGGAGCGCCGAGAGCCGCTCGTCGGGCTCGGCGGGCTGCTTCAGGTAGATGAGCTTGGGCATCTCGGCCGCGGCCAGGCGGTACTCGTCCTCGAGGCCGGAGACCTCTTCGCCGGGGGCGACCCAGCCGTACTGCTGCCAGTAGATCCCGACGAACACGTCGCTCTGCTCGAGGTAGGCGCGGTAGAGCTCGCGAGGCGGATGCGGCCGCGCGCCGAGCTCGAACATCACCGGCGCCAGTCGCAGGTCCTCGACGGCCCCGCGCACGGCTCGCCGTTCGCCCTCCAGCTCGCGGAGCGTGGAACTGACGAAGACGCGCAGGCGCTGGTCGGGCGTTCGGATGGCGCGGCCCGACGAGGCGCCGGTCACCTCGGCGCCTCCGTCCCCCGGGCGCATCCGCGGCGCTGCCGCATGGGGCCATTGTGGCGTCCGCGCGTCATCCGCGTCCACCGATAACGGCGGCTACTGCCCGGTGGACGCGGCCGTGAGCGCGAGCGTGCCGTACTCCACGGTGAGGCGGACGGTCGAACCCCGAACGGCCAGCTCGGCGGTGCCGTTCGCATCGAGCACGCCGGTGTACAGCACCTCGCCGCCGTTGAGCACGGTGTACGAGGCGCCCGGCGCACCGGTCAGCGTCATCGTGCGCCAGCCCGCGGAGGTCGGCTTGCCGAAGCCCACCTCGATCGGCGGGGCGTTCGTCGGGGGCTGGGGCGCGCTCACCGGCTCGGGCTCGGGGGGCCGCGGCGCGGCCGGCGGGGTGCTCGGGTCGGTCACGTCGCCCGGTGCCGGTTCGGTGGGGCTCGGCTCGGCTGGACTGCCGGGCGCGGGGGCCGGCTCGGCCACCGGTCCGCTCGCATCGGTGCCCGGTTCGCCGGACTCCGAGCCGGCGGGCGGGGTGCTGTCGCCGTCGTTCGGCCCCGGATCGTCGCCCGGGTCGGTCCCGGCGTCGGGTTCGCCGGGGATCTCGGAGGCCACCACCACAGGCGGTTGCATGCCGGGCGCCTGCTCCGCGACATCCGTAGACCCCGAGGCCTCGAGGGACCCCGTCGTCGCGCTGGGGCCCGCGGCGCTGAGCGCGATGACGGTGACGATCGCAGCGGCGGCCGCAGCACCCGCGAGCGCCGCGCCGACCGCGAGAACCCGGCGACGCGGAAGCCGGACGACGCCGACCGCCGTCGCCGCGCTCGCGGATCCACGCCGACCGGCCGGGCCGGGTGCGGGCATCGTGACCGGCGTCGTCGCGGCGGCGGTCGACGCGGCGAACAGGAACCCCGCGCCCGCCGCGTGATCGTCGAGGGCGGGGACCGGCTCGAGCGCGACCGCCGACGAGCCCGGGCGCACGGCGTCGAGGAAGGCCGTCCCGGCGGCCGCCCCGAGGACGAGGACGGGCAGGGTCGCCATGAGGCGTCGTGCGAGCACGGCGGGTTCCGCCGAGGCGGCGCGGCACGTCGCGCAGGCGTCGAGGTGCGCCCGCACCTTGGGGCGCAGGTGCTCCGTCGCCCGGTCGCCGAGCGAGCGACGGGCGAGGACCCGGGCGCACTCGGAATCCTCCGGAACCGTGGCCGCGACCGCATCGGCCCACGCGGCGTCGAGGCCGGTGCGCGCCTCGACGAGCAGGCCCTCCGCGCTCGGCAGCGTGAGCGCGAGCTCGGCGGCGATCTCGGCTTCGCCGTGGCCCTCGACCTCCGCGAGCCAGAGCGCCTCCTGGGCGGCGACGGGCAGGCTCGCATACGCCGTCGCGACGGCCCGCGCGTCGCGCATGCCCGCGGGCAGCGCCTCGTCGTACCACTCCTCGGGTGCGAGCAGGGCCGGGTCGCCGTCGACGGGTCCGGCCGCGCGGCCGTCGGCCGTGGCGGCCGCCTCGCGGACCGCGGACAGCACGTAGGGGCGTGCGGCTCCGGACGGGCCGCCGCCTGCGCGGATCGCGCGCGCCGTCAGGGCGGCGGCGGCCGCGACGACCTGCTCGACGTCGGCACGGCCGGGCGTCGCGGAGGCCGCGGTCGTCGCGGCGCCCTCGTGACGGCGCCAGAGGCGCGAGAACGCGAACGCGTCGCCGGCGCGGGCGGCCCGCACGAGCTCCCGGTCGGTGGGGGAGTCGATCACCGGCAGGAGGAGCGGCGTCGTGGCGGGATGGCTGCCGGGGGCGTCCTGCACGTCCACTCCTCTCGGTCCGCCTGCTGGCGGGAGCGCGCAGCGGCGCTCGTCCGTCGGGGCGGTGCACCGGCCAGTGGCGCACCGTCGGGGTTCTGGGGGATCGCGTCGGGCCGGGGGTGCGTCGACCGGCGCCTCCAGGGGTGGGGGCGTCACGCCGGTCGTGCGGCGCACCCGCCGATGTCGCCATCAGCGGTCGGGCCGAGTCTACGACCAACGACCGGTTGCGCCGCAAGACCCCCGAACGCGCGATTTCAGCTGCCGACCCGTGGTGGCACGATGCCGGTGCGCAGCAGCGCACCCTCGTGCCGCACGGTTGCGGCGGCGATCGTCATCGCCTCGCCGAGTGCCTCGGACCACTCGGGCGCCGAGGTGGGCACGCCGTGGACGGCGATGTGGTGCACGATCGCCGAGAGCGTGGCGTCGCCCGCGCCCATGGTGTCGACCACGGGGCCGGGCAGCTCCACGATGTCCGCCCGCACGTCGATCCCGGCGTGGTGCAGCGCCGCGCCGCGGCGTCCGGCGGTCGCGAGCACGGCCGGCCCGGAGGCGGCATCGCCCGAGCGCAGTCGGCGCACGAACTCCTCCAAGGGGGCGCCGAGCAGGAGCTCGGCATCCTCGTCGCCGACCTTGACGAGCAGTGATCGTGCGGCGACGCGCTCGAAGCTGACGAGGAACCGGTCGCGGTCGTGCAGCATGCCCGACCGCGGGTTCCCGTCGACGACGAGCCGGCGCTCGGGGTCGCGGATCGCGTCGAGAAGCAGGTCGACCTGCTCGTCGTCGTCGAAGGGGTAGCAGCTGACGACCACGAGGTCGGCCTCATCGAGCGCCGCTCGGGTCGCGTCGTCGAAGCGCAGCCGTCGACGCTGCGCCGCCTCGTTGAACTCGTACCGGGGCTCGCCGTCGGTGCGGATCGACACGGCGCGCGACGTGCCGTGCTCGGAGGGACTCGCCACGAGCCGGACCCGGTAGTCGTCGAGGAACGCGCGGATGCGCTCCGCGGGCTCGTCGTCGCCGAGCATGGCCACGAGGGTGGCGTCCTCACCGAGCAGGGCGAGCCCGACCGCGACGTTGAGCGCGGCGCCGCCGACGAACTCGCGCGAGCCCGTGGGGTCGCGCAGCTCGTCGATGAGGGCGTCGCCGACGACGGTGATGCGGGCGGGGGAGTCGCTGGGCTGCGGCATCCGCTCGACCTTCCTCTCGGTGGGGCGGCGGGCGTCCGGCCGCACGGCGGTGCACCCAGCGTGTCACGAGCGCCCGCGTCCGTCCACGCGTCGACTCCGGCCGGAACGCTGTACGGTGTGTCGAGTCGCCCCGACGGAAGGCCCCATGAAACCCGGACCCAGACGCAGCCTCAGCCACCGTGAGATCCTCGACGCCGCCTTCGAGCTGCTCGAGGCGAAGGGCTTCGACGCCGTCTCCGTGCGGGGGGTCGCGGGCGCGCTCGGCCTCACCCCGACCGCCATGTACACGTACTACCCCAACAAGCAGGCGCTGCTCGCCGGCATGGTCGAGCAGGTCCTCGGCCGGCTGCCCATCGGGTCGACGGCGGATGGCACGGCGCGCGCGTCCGCGGACGGCGCCGCCGACGCGCGCTCCCGCGTGCTGGCCGTCGCCCACGGCCTGCGCGATCTGCTGGTCCACCGTCCCGGCGCCGTGGGACTCCTGCTCGCGACGCCGCTCGACGGCGCCAATGCGCGCCGGATCGACGAGGAGCTGCTCGCGGCATTCACGGGCGCCGGCCTCGACCTCGCGTCCGCAGGGCGCGCCGCGCACGCCGTGCGCATCCACGTGCTCGGGGCGGTCGCGTTCGACGCGGCCGAGGCCGGCCGGACCGCCGAGGCGCAGGCCGAGGCCGAGACGCCGGGCGCGGCATCCGACACCCTCTGGGACGACCTCGAGTCGTTCCCGCTCGCCGACCGGTGCCGCACGCTCGCCGACGACCCGGCCGAGCGGTTCTCATGGGGGGTCGAGCGGCTGCTCGACGGACTGCTGGCGGCGATGCCCGCCCGCTGACGTCTGCTCGCTGGCGGGCGCCCGCTGACGCCCGCCCGCTGGCGGACGCCCCGCACGCGACGAGGCGCCGACCCCCGAGGGGGCCGGCGCCTCGCCGGTGTCAGGCCGGTCGGATCAGCCCGCCGGCGGCGGGGTCACCGAGATCAGCGCACCCGTGTTGCCGCTGAGCGCGCTCTTCACCGTGATGACGGTGCCGAGTCCGACGCCGTCGTCAGCCGGGTTGCCGGAGCCGAACGGACCGAGGCCGATGTCCAGGCCGTAGAAGTCCGTCGCCGGGTTGCCCGCCAGGTCGTACAGCGGCACCGAGTACGGCGCGTTGCCGGCCGACGGGACGACCACCGACGCGTCGCGGTCGCGGTAGTACAGCGAGCCCGTCGCCGGGTTCACCGCGAAGCCGGGCACCCAGCCCTGGTCGTCGGTGAAGGTCTTCACCGCGGGAAGGGCGGGCAGGTCGGTGCAGTACTCGGTCTCCGGGTCCTCCAGGATGAAGCACTCGGTGAACGGGTACGTCGGCGTCAGGCCGAACGCGGCGTTCGACGACTGGGCACGCGAGGGCATCACGTTGAGCGTCGTCGGGTCGGCGTCGGCCGCCGCGCCCGTGCGCTGCAGCGGGTTGAAGTGGCTGTCCACGATGAGCAGACCGCCCTTCGCGCCGTAGCTCGGCAGCGCCGCCTCGTTCGAGATGATCTGGTTCGAGCTGCCGTACGTCGTGTCGCGGTACCAGATGAGGGCACCGGGCGCGTTGTAGGCGACCTTCTCGACCTTCCAGGCGCCGTCGCTGTAGACGGAGTTGTAGCCGTACTTCAGGCCCTCGTCGAAGCCGTCGAAGTTGCGCCACTCGACGAGGTAGTACTGCGCCTTCACCGAGGTGCCGGTGTCGATCCGCCAACCGGGGCCGGTCGAGTCGACGAACGACGTCACCTCGGGCGTCCAGCCGTTCGCGCCGCTCTCGACGTCGTCGCTCCAGACGGTGGTGCCGCCGCTCGTGAGCGAGAAGTCGTCGCTGAACCAACCGCGGTCCTGGTAGGCCGCGTCGGTGGCGAGGCGCAGGCGCACCTGCACGGTCTGGCCGGCGTAGGCCGAGAGGTCGACGTACTGGTGCACCCAGCCGTGCGAGTCGCCCGTCAGGCCGTACTTCTTGTTGCCGTAGTCGGCCATCCGCTTGTTGGGGTCGCCGTAGCCGTCATCGGTCGAGTCGAGCGCGCCGTCCTCGCCGTAGACCTTCAGCTCGCTCCAGTCGGTGCCGTTCGTCGAGACCTCGACGAAGCCGTAGTCCCAGTCGGCCTCGATGACGTAGTCGTTCCACATCCAGAACTTCGCGTCGCCCGGTACGTTCTCGAACGTGCGCGTGAGGCGCAGGTCGGCCCAGTCCTGGTCGGCGCCGGAGTACCACATCTCCTCGCCGCTGTGCGGCTCGGAGAGGGTGATCACCTTGTCGGGCAGGTTGACCTTGATACCGTCCTTGGTGCCCTTCTTGGGGCGCGAGGTCTGGCCGACCTTGATCGTCTTGGCGTCGTCACCGGGGTTCACGACCTCGGGGTCGGCCCAGCCGAGGACCCACTTGTCCCAGAGGCCCATGTGGGTGGGCATCGACTGGAAGATCGGGCCCGAGTGCGAGCCCGACGACATGAGGTCCCAGAAGTCGACGTCGGAGCTGCCGGCGCCCGAGACGTCGTACAGGTCGGGCAGGCCGAGGTCGTGGCCGTACTCGTGCGCGAACACGCCGACGCCCGAGTCCTCGGGCTGCACGATGTAGTTCGACAGCTTGAGGCCGGTGCCGGGGATGTCGGCGCCGCCGGGGACGGCCGAGGAGTGCGCCCAGATGGCGTAGGTGCCCTCGGCCCCGCCGCCGCCGGACTTGTCCTCACCGGCGTGCACGAGGACGACGTGGTCGATCACGCCGTCGGGCTCGAGGAAGTTCCCGTCGCCGTCGCGGTCGCCCTGGTCCTCGATGTCGTAGTCGGCCCACGGGAAGTCGGGCTGCGCCGCGGCGAGGGCCGCGACCGCGTCGATCGGCAGCGCGTTCGCGCCGAGCGGGTTGTCGGGGTGGCCCTGCATGCCCTGGTAGGCGCCGGCCTCCCACTCGCCCTCCTCGTTCTGGAAGCACGTGGTCGCGCCGTACCAGCCCTCGGAGTGCGGGAGCGTGACCCACGGGGTCGCCTCACCGGTGACGGTGTAGGCGCCGTGCGACATCTCCTCGTACATCGACTTCATCGTGTAGCCCGAGATGTCGATGCCGGGCTTGCCGTCGGGGCCCGTGAGGTCGGGCCGGACGCGTTCGGTGATGCCCTCGTCGGTGAACAGCATCTTGTCGAAGTGCTCGGGGGAGAAGTCCTCGACCCACATCGAGTTGTTGTCCTCGAGCGCGTAGTCGGCGGGGTTCGGGATGTTGTTGTGCAGCGGGCCGTTGACGACCTCGCCGGGCTTGCAGGTCGACGCGCCCCAGTACTCGGGCACCTGCACGTCGGTGAAGTCGTCGTTCGCCTGGTCGTTGAACTCGATCAGGATCGTGAGGAGCTTCGCCTCCTGCGTGCCCTTGGCCTGCTTGAGCGCCTTGGGGCTCTTCCCGGTCTTGATCGACTTCGCCTCGAGCTTGGCGAGGCCGCGCGCGGCCACCGGGTTGCCCTGGGCGTACTTGTGGTCGATCGCCGCCGACTGCTCGACGACCGAGGTCGCCGCCGCGGTCGCCTTGCGCGACCCGTCGATGTCGAGCTCGGTCTCGGTGCCGAACGCCGACTCGACCCGCGGGGCCGCGTAGTTCATGTAGTACTCCGAGGCGTCGATCGACACCTCGTCTCCCTGCGGTGCCGCCGTCGCCATCCCCGTCGCGCCCGTGGCCGCGAATCCGGATGCGACGAGGGCGAGCGCGGGAATGACCGCCACGGCGCGCCTGCGCGCGCGTGCAGTGGTTCCTGCCATGGTTCTCCCTCCGAGTGCCCGCGACGGTGACCGCGGACACGAACGTCGTCCGCCGGTGGGCGGACGTGATCGGCATCCTGCCCCCGGACGGGGGGCGGAGGGAACCCTCCGGAGGGGAAGCGAGCGGGAATCGTTGCTATCGAGACATCCTCGACAAACAGGGATCCGGCGTGGAGGTGCTGTGAACGGCCCGTCGGATGTCGCAGCAGCTGCGACTCAGCGCAGGAGCAGGGTGCGCAGCTGGTCGGTCGAGTGCGCCACGCCGATCGCGTCGCCGGCCTCCTCGGGCGAGCCGTAGCCCCACTCCACGAGGATCGTCGGCACGCCGTGCTCGGCCGCGCCGAAGACGTCGTAGCCGCGGTCGCCGACCATCACGGCGCCCGACGTGTCGACGCCCTGGGCCTCGAGGCGGCGCAGGGCCTCGGCGACCACGTCGGCCTTCGTGCTGCGCGCCTCGTCGTCGCTGGCTCCCGCGATCGTCGTGAAGTAGTGGTCGAGGTCGTGGTGCGCGAGCACCTCCCGTGCCATCGACTCGGGCTTGCTCGTCGCGAGCGCGATCGGCAGGCCCGCGGCGTGCAGTCGCTGGAGCAGGCCCTCGACGCCGGGGAAGACGGGCGAGCGCAGCAGGTGCTCGTCGTAGTGGTCGCGGTAGACGTTCAGCGCCTCCCACGCGTCGACGTCGGTGAACCCCGCGGTCATCCGCAGGCTGTCGAGCAAGGGTGGACCGACGTACGAGCGGAGCGTCTCGTCGTCGGGCACCGGCACGCCCATCTCGGTGAACATGTGCGCGAGCGAGGCCATGATCTCGCTCGCCGAGTCCACGATCGTGCCGTCCAGGTCGAAGAGCACGGCGGTCCACGTGCGCGGGGGCGCGATCGTGGCAACGGGCAGGTCGGAGGTCACCGGGCCATCCTAGGCCCCGAAGATCTGAGCATCACTCAGGTTGACGGGGCTCGGGGCGCTCAGAACAGCCGCGCGTGCCCGCTCTCGACGCCCTTCATGGCGTCGTAGTCGAGCACGACGCACCGGATGCCGCGATCCTCGGCGAGCGTGCGGGCCTGCGGCTTGATCTCCTGCGCGGCGAACACGCCCGTGACCGGCGCGAGCAGCGGGTCGCGGTTCATCAACTCGAGGTACCGGGTGAGCTGCTCGACGCCGTCGATGTCGCCGCGGCGCTTGAGCTCGACCGCGACCGAGCGGCCCGAGGCATCCGTCGCCAGGATGTCGACCGGGCCGATCGCCGTCATGTACTCGCGGCGCACGAGCCGGTACCCCTCGCCGAGGAGGTCGATCTGCTCGGCCAGCAGCTTCTGCAGGTGCGACTCGACGCCGTCCTTCACGAGCCCGGGGTCGACGCCGAGCTCGTGCGCCGAGTCGTGCAGCACCTCGTGGATCGACACGACGAGCTGGTCGGCGGTCTTCGCGTGCGTGACCTTCCACACCTCGGTGACGCCCGCCGCGCGCTGGTCGTCGTCGGGTTCGGCGGCCTGGAGCGTGCAGGGCGGGCTCATCCAGTTCAGCGGCTTGTAGCTGCCGCCGTCGGAGTGCACGAGCAGGCTGCCGTCGCCCTTGACCATGAGCAGGCGCGTCGCGAGCGGCAGGTGCGCCGAGAGCCGGCCGGCGTAGTCGACGGAGCAGCGGGCGATGACGAGACGCACCCTGCGAGTCTACGTCGGACCTCGGACGGGTTCGGGCGGGCCCGCAGGCCGCGGCTGCGGCGACCGCAGCGCCCGGCCTCAGCCCTGTTCCGAGCCGTCGTGCGGCCTGGCCTCGTGGTGGCGCAACCCGCGCGTGCGGTTGCGCTCCTTCATCTCGGACTCGTAGACGTGGCGGCGTCCGTCCACGAGTTCGTCGCGCGCGTCGCGCTCCGACGCCTTCACGGCGGCGTAGTAGGTGTCGTCGTACTCCTCGACGAGCTGGAACGTCCACCGCCCCTCGAGCACGTTGCGGCCGATGATCTCGCGGTCGATGCGGTCGGCGATCTCGTCGTGACCGGCCTTGCGGAACATCTCGACGGCCTCGCTGATCGTCAGGTCGGCCTTTCCCGTCAGCCGGTGGAACCGGTACAGCGAGCCCCGCGCGTCCTCGATCACCTCGAGCGCCTCGGAGTACTTGCCGAGCGCCTCGATCGTCGCGTCCGACACGCCCTCCGGCCGCGTGTGCTCGGGGCGGGGCTCGTCGTCGGGCACGGTGGCGTCGTCGCGCTGGCTCATGCCTGCATCATGCCGACGGATGGCGCGCGCCGCATCCCCTTGTCCCGACGCGCCCGCGCGCCGCAGGCGCACGCGCGGCGCGTCGCGGGCGCGCCCGGCGTGCCGCGGGCGACACGCCGGGGCGCACCTGCGTTGCGCCGGACCGCGCGGGCCGGGCGAGCCCGCGCGAACCCCGCGCGAACCCCGCGCGGCGCCGGTCGCGCGAGTCAGGCGCGGCGGGCCGGGCTGGTGCGCTCGCGCGCGGCCGGCGCCGCGAGCCCGGCGACCACCATCAGGGCGAGCAGGAGCAGCAGACCGTTGAGGATGCCGAAGTGCTCGCCGAGGAAGCCGATGAGCGGCGGGCCGACCAGGAACGCGCAGTAGCCGATCATCGCCACCGCGGAGACGCGCGCCGCGGCATCCGCTCGATCGGGCACGTCGGCTGCAGCCGACATGCCCACCGGAAACGCCAGCGAGCAGCCGATGCCCCACAGGGCGGTGCCGACCACGAGCATCCAGGGCTCGCTCGCGAAGATGAACAGCGAGAGGCCGACGACGCCGATGCCGGCCATGACCTGGAGCACGATCACGCGACCGAAGCGGTCGATGACGGGGCCGCCGAGTACGCGGGCGCCCGTGATCGCGACCGTGAACACCGTGAAGATCGCGGCACCCGTCGTCGCGTCGAGGCCGTGGCCGTCGACGACCGCGAGCGCGAGCCAGTCGTTGGCGCTGCCCTCCGCGAACGACATGCCGAGCATGACGACGCCGATGAGCAGGAGCCGCACGTCGGCCCAGACCGCGAGGCTGCGCTTGAGGCGCACCGTCCAGGCCTCGCGCGGGGCGTCGGCGTGCGCGTCGTCGCCGAGCTCCTCGCGGACGGGCACGAACCGCACCGCGATCACGACGCCGACGGCGATGAACACCGCGATGATGCCGAGGTGCACCGACACCGAGAGGGCGATGGCGGATGCCGCGGCCGCGAGCGCCGCGCCGGCGACCGTGCCGAAGCTGAAGAAGGCGTGCATGAGCGGCATGACGGTCTTGCCGAGCTCGCGCTCGGCCTCGGCGCCCTCGACGTTCATCATCACGTCGACCGCGCCGTTGCCGAAGCCGAACAGCGCGAGGCCGATGGCGACGAGCGCCACGCTCGGCAGTACCGACCCGCCCAGCCCGACGAGCACGAGCCCGGCCGCCGCCGTGACGAGCACGCCGATCATTCCGAGGCGCGCGCCGAACCGCGCCATGAGCCAGGGCGCGCCGATCAGACCGAAGATGGATGCGATCGACCCGGCGAGGATGACGAGGCCGACGCCCTGCGTGCTCAGCCCGACGGCATCGCGCACCGCGGGGATGCGCGCCACCCAGCTCGCGAGCCCGAAGCCCGAGAGGAAGAAGATCGCGAAGATCGCGTTGCGCCACGCGACGAGTTCACGGCGGGGGCGAGCGGATGCCGCGGCGGCGCGCGCGTCGGCGCGCGCCTCGGCGGCGCCGGGGGTCGGCGCGGCGTGCGGCTCGGGCTCGGTCATCGTCTCAACGGGGTCTCGGTGCTGCGACATTACTGCCTCGTCGTCGTGGTGGTGTCGGAAGGATGGGGCTCGAATCGATTCGACTCGAATCGATTCGAGAGTAGCGCCGCCGCCCGCCGTGGTGCAAGCCGGCGTCACGGCGTTCTCGCAGGAAACGGGGGGTGGCGAGCCCGTCGATCGGCGTGTGATGATGTGGCCAATCGAGGACGACGCAACTTGCACTGCGCCGTCCTCGTCCATGTCCGGGCGACCTCCGGTCCCGCGCCATCCGCCGCGCCAGCCATGGCTACGATGGGCGGGTCACCTCGACGCGCGCCGTGACCCTCGGTGCGTGGAACCCGGCGCCGGCCCACCCCGCGGGCGCCCGTACGCAGAAGGCACCGCCGATGAAGGCCCTGTACAAGTCCGCGCCCGGCGCGGGACTCGAGTTCGTCGATCGCCCCGAGCCCGAGACGGGCCCCGCCGACGTCAAGATCCGCGTGCTCCGCACGGGCATCTGCGGCACCGACCTGCACATCGAGCAATGGGACGACTGGGCCGCGTCCGAGATCCGCACGCCGTTGATCCCCGGCCACGAGTTCTACGGCGAGGTCGTCGAGGTCGGCGAGCTCGTGCACGACGTCGCGGTCGGCGACCGGGTGTCGGGCGAGGGGCACATCGTGTGCGGAATGTGCCGCAACTGCCGCGCGGGCCGCCGGCAGATGTGCATCCGCACCAAGGGCGTGGGCCTGCACCGCGATGGCGCGTTCGCCGAGTACGTCGTGATCCCCGGCGAGAACGTCTGGGTGCACCACTCGCCCGTCGACCCCGAGGTCGGCGCGATCTTCGACCCGTTCGGCAACGCCGTGCACACCGCGCTCGCGTTCTCGGTCGTCGGGGAGGACGTGCTCGTCACGGGCTGCGGCCCGATCGGCCTCATGTCGATCGCGGTCGCGCGCCACGTCGGCGCCCGGTTCATCGTCGCGAGCGACGTGAGCCCGGCCCGCCTCGAGCTCGCGATGCGCATGGGCGCGGATGCCACGGTCGACGTGTCGCGCGAGCGCATCCGCGACGTGCAGCCGCGCCTCGGCATGCGCGAGGGCTTCGACGTCGGCTTCGAGATGTCGGGATCGGCCAAGGCGCTGCCCGAGATGATCGAGAACATGAACCACGGCGGGCGCATCGCGCTGCTCGGCCTGCCGAGCGAGCCGTACGCGATCGACTGGGGCAAGGTCGTCACGCACATGCTCACGCTGAAGGGCATCTACGGGCGCGAGATGTTCGAGACGTGGAACTCGATGAGCGCGATGCTGCAGACGAGCGCCGAGCTGCGCTCGCGCGTGGCATCCATCATCAGCGACCGGTACCCGGCGCACGAGTGGCGGGCCGCGTTCGACGCGGCCGCGTCGGGCGGCGTCGGCAAGGTCATCCTCGACTGGACGGAGGTCTGAGCATGTACGGATCGGTGAAGGAGCAGTTGCGGGCCGAGCTCGACGAGATCGAGGCCGCCGGGCTCACCAAGCGCGAGCGCGGCATCCACGGCCCGCAGTCCTCCGAGATCGAGGTCGCGGGGCGCGAGGTGCTCAACTTCTGCGCGAACAACTACCTCGGCCTCGCGAACGACCCGCGCATCGTCGCCGCCGCGCACCGCGGCCTCGACGAGTGGGGCTACGGCCTGGCGAGCGTGCGGTTCATCTGCGGCACGCAGGAGCTGCACCTCGAACTCGAGCGGCGGGTGTCCGAATTCCTCGGCTACGACGACACCATCCTCTTCTCGTCGTGCTTCGACGCGAACGGCGGCGTCTTCGAGGTGCTCTTCGGCGCGGATGACGCGATCATCTCCGATGAGCTGAACCACGCGTCGATCATCGACGGCATCCGGCTCTCGAAGGCGCAGCGGTTCCGCTACCGGAACCGCGACCTGGCCGACCTCGAGGCGCAGCTGCAGGCGGCCTCCGGCGCTCGGCGCCGCGTGATCGTGACCGACGGCGTGTTCTCGATGGACGGCTACGTCGCGCCCCTGCGCGAGATCTGCGACCTCGCCGACGCGTACGACGCGCTCGTCTTCGTCGACGACTCCCACGCCGTCGGGTTCGTCGGCGAGCACGGCCGCGGAACGCCCGAGCTCTGCGGCGTCGAGGGCCGGGTCGACATCACGACCGGCACGTTCGGCAAGGCGCTCGGCGGCGCATCCGGCGGCTATGTCGCCGCACGGCAGGAGATCGTCGACCTGCTGCGCCAGCGCGCCCGGCCGTACCTGTTCTCGAACACGCTCGCGCCGATGATCGTGGCCGGCACGCTCGAGGCGCTGCGGCTCGTGACCGAATCGGGCGATCTGCGGCAGCGGCTCGTGGCGAACGCCGCGCTGTTCCGGCAGCTCATGACCGAGGCGGGCTTCGAGCTGCTCCCCGGCTCGCACCCGATCGTGCCGGTCATGTTCGGCGACGCCGCGCTCACGGCGCGGATCGCCGACGCGCTGCAGGAGCGCGGCGTGTACGTGACGGCGTTCTCGTACCCCGTCGTGCCGAAGGGCAAGGCGCGCATCCGCGTGCAGCTGTCGGCGGCGCACACCGAGGACGAGATCCGTCGCTGCGTCGCCGCGTTCGCCGAGGCGCGTGACGCGGTGGTCGCGGCGGCGTAACGTCGCCCGCGACACCGAGGAGGCGCGAGATGCCCGAGACCCACGTCGCCACATCGCGGATCGAGATCGATGCTCCACCCGAGCGCGTCTGGTCGGTGATCACCGACCCGACGGCCGCGCGCGAGTTCATGTTCGGCACCGAGCTGGAGACCGACTGGGCGGTCGGCGGAGCGATCCGTTGGCGCGGCGAGTACGAGGGGACGTCGTACGAGGACCACGGCGTCGTGCTCGAGTTCGCGCCGCCGCGCCGGCTCGTGAACACGCACTTCAGTCCGCTGAGCGGCCAGGAGGACGTGCCGGAGAACCACCACACGATGACCTGGACGCTCGAGGGCGACGGCCCGACCGTCCTGACGCTCGCGCAGGACAACAATCCGACGCCCGAGGCGGCCGCCCACTCGCAGCGCAACTGGGACGCCCTGCTGGCGACCGTCAAGTCGATCGCCGAGCGCTCGTGACGACACGCTCAGCCCGCTCGAATCGATTCGACCGTACAATCGGATCGTGACCATCGAATCGACCGCGCCCGAGACCGGTGCGATCTCGCGCGTGACGCTGGCCGACGTCGCCGCACGCGCAGGCGTCTCGGCGTCGACCGCGTCGCTCGCCTTCAGCGGCTCCGGCCCCGTGTCGGACGCCACGAAGGAGCGCGTGCTCGCCGCGGCCGCGGAGCTCGGCTACGCCGGGCCCGACCCCCGCGCGCGGTCCCTGCGACGGGGACGCTCGGGCATCGTGGGCGTCGTGCTCGAGGAGCGCGTGCGCGCGGCCTTCCTCGACCCGGTCAAGATCCAGACCCTCGACGGGCTCACCGAGGGCATCGCGCCGCTCGGCGCGGGCCTGCTGCTGTTCACCGACTCCGGCGACCCCGCCGCACCGGTCAGCCTCGACACCGCGCCGGTCGATGCCGTCGTGCTCATCGGGTGCAGCCCCAAGTTCTTCCGCCAGGTCGAGGCCCTGCAGCGCCGGGGCATCCCCATGGTCGCCATCGAGGGGGCGCCCGGCGGCGGCATCCCCGAGATCACGATCGACAACCGCGAGGCGACGCGCCTCGGCGCCGAGCACCTGCGCAGCCTGGGCCACACCGACGTGGTGACCGTCACGCTGCCGTTCGAGCCCGGCCGCACGCGCGGGCCGCTCACGCCCGAGATCGAGGCGGCCGCCACGGTCGACACGGCCGTCGAGCGGTTGCGCGGCGCGCGCGACGTCTACCCGGGCCTGCGCGCGCAGGTCGCCGCCGCGAGCTCGATCGAGGAGGGGCTCGAGGCGGGCCGGGCCGTGCTGGCGGATGCCGCGACGCGCCCGACCGCGATCATCGCGCAATCCGACCTGCTCGCCGCCGGCGTCATCCGCGCGGCCGAGGAGCTGGGCCTGAGCGTGCCGGGCGACGTCAGCGTGATCGGCTTCGACGGCATCCGCGTCGACGGCCTGCAGCACGACCTGACCACGCTCGTGCAGCCGTCGGTCGCGAAGGGCCGCGCCGCGGGCGAGGCGGTCGTGCGGATGCTGTCGGGCGAACCGGCCGCCGGCACCGATTTCACGAGCACCCTCCACGTGGGCGACACCACGGCCCGGCCGCGCGCCTGACCCCGCGCGCTGCCGCCCCGGACGCCGCGCGCTGCGCCCCCGGACGCCGCGCGCTGCGCCCCCGGACGCCGCGCGCTGCGCCCCCGGACGCCGCGCCCGCCCTCGCCCGCGCGCTCTCGCCCGCGCGCTCCGCGCACGACGTCCAGTTCTGCGGATATACGATCCGCCACCCCGGCGGATGGACGGCATCAGCGGCGCGCCCGATCGTATATCCGCAGAACTGGACGGGCGCGCGGCATCCCACGCGGCTCGCCGCCGACCCACTGCCTAGGCTGCGGACATGGGCATCGACCTCGCCGAGCTGTACCGCGACCTGCACGCCAACCCCGAGCTGAGCTACCAGGAGCACCGCACGGCGGGCATCGCCGCCGACCACCTGCGCGGGCTCGGGTACGAGGTGACCACCGGGCTCGGCGGCACGGGGGTGCTCGGCGTGCTCCGCAACGGCGACGGGCCGACCGTGCTGCTGCGCGCCGACATGGACGCGCTTCCCGTCGAGGAGGCGACCGGCCTCGAGTACGCGAGCACGCGGCGCGGGATCGACCCCGCGGGCGCCGACGTGCCCGTGATGCACGCGTGCGGGCACGATGTCCACGTCACGTGCCTCGTCGGCTCGGCCGAGCGACTCGCCGCCGAGCGCGAGCGGTGGCGTGGCACCCTGGCGGTCGTGTTCCAGCCCGCCGAGGAGCTCGGCTCGGGCGCGCACGCGCTCGCGCGCGACGGCCTGTTCGAGCGCATCCCGCGGCCCGACGTCGTGCTCGGCCAGCACGTCGCGCCGTTCCCGGCCGGGTACGCCGCGATCCACCCCGGTGTCGCGTTCGCGGGCGACGACTCGCTCACGATCGTGCTGCACGGTGCGGGCGGGCATGGGTCGCGCCCCGAGACCACCGTCGATCCGGTCGTGCTCGCGGCATCCGTCATCACGCGACTGCAGGCCGTGGTCTCGCGCGAGATCGCCGCGACCGAGTCGGCCGTCGTATCCGTGGGGCAGGTGCACGCCGGCAAGAAGAACAACATCATCCCGTCCGAGGCCCGGCTCGGGCTCAGCGTGCGCACCTTCGACGCGCACGTGCGCGAGCGCGTGCTCGCCGCCATCGAGCGGATCGTGCACGCCGAGGCCGCGGCATCCGTTGCCCCGACGCCGCCCGAGATCATCACGGACGGTGAGTTCCCGCCGACCGTCAACGACGCCGCCGCGACGGAGCGCACGGCCGCGGCCCTGCGGCGTGCGCTCGGCGACGAGCGCGTGATCGACCCCGGCGTGGTCTCGGGGAGCGAGGATGTCGGCGTGCTCGCCGACGCGGGCGGTGCGCCGCTCGCGTACTGGGTGCTCGGCGGCGCCGATCCCGCCCTGTTCGAGGACTTCCTGCGCACCGGACGACTGCCCGATGTGCCGTCGAACCACTCGCCGCACTACGCGCCCGTGATCGAGCCGACGCTCGCCACGGGGGTCGACGCGCTCGTCGCAGCGGCGCGCGAGTGGTTGGCCGAGCCCGAGGCCGCCCCGGCCCCCTGAGCGCTGGCCCGAGCGTCGGCCGGCGCGTCCGCCGGCGCCCCCGCGCGATCAGGAGGGCTCGATCCGACCCGACCCGGAGATGGTGCTGCGGATCTCCGGCCGGCCGGAGTAGCGCACGGTCCCGCTGCCCGAGAGCGTGACGTCGAGCGAGTCGGACACGTCGACGGACACGCCGCCCGATCCCGAGAGCACGATCTGGGCCGACTGCGCGCTCAACCCACCGGCGTCGATGTCGCCGGAGCCGCTGACGTTCACCGCGAGCCGGTCGGTGCGCCCCTCGACCATGATGGAGCCGGATCCGCTGATCGAGGCGTCCACCGACTCGGCATCGACCCGGTCGGTCTCGATCTCACCGGAGCCGCGGATGTCGAGGGAGACCTCGCTCGCGTCCCCGAACTCGGCGGAGACGTCGCCGGACCCCTCGATGACCACCGACTGGAGCGAGGTCACCGTCACGTCGATGTCGAGGTCCTGCTCGCCCACGATCAGGGGGCCGCGCCCGACCTCGATGACGAGCCGGTCCCCGTCCACCTCGGTGGAGAGGCGCTGCAGCACGTTCTCGCCGCCGGTGACCGTGAGCGCGGGCGCATCGCCCAGTCGCACGGTGAGGTCGCCCGCCGTGCGGAACACGATCTCGCTCGCGTCGTCGATGTCGCGATCCTCCGTGGTGCGGTCTCCGGCGTTCACGAACGGCACGCATGCGGTGAGCGCGAGCACGGTCGAGCCGACGGCGGCGACCATGCCGGCGGTGCGGATGACGGTGGCGCGTCGGGTGGACATGGCGGTTCCTTCCTCCGGCGGACGTCCCGACGCTAGCCGAGCCGCTCGCGCACCGTCGGGCCGTTGGTCACTCCGCCTACGCAGGCGCGCCGGTCACCATCCACGCCGCGCCGCGCGCCCGGAGCGACAGCGTCACGGCGCGCGCCGCGAGGTAGCCGACCGCGAACGCCGCGGTCAGCGCCGCGAGCGCCAGCGCGCCGGGCACGTCGGCCCCCGCGCCATCCGCCCACCACACGACGCCGAACGCGAGCGGCACGAACACCGCGAGGTTCACGAGCCCCGTCCAGGCGAGGTAGCGCGCGTCGCCCGCGCCGATGAGCACGCCGTCGAGCACGAACACGAGCCCGCCCAGCGGCGCGGACAGTCCGAGCACGACGAGCGAGGGCGGGAGCAGCGCCGCCACGTCGGCCGACGAGGTGAACAATGCGGGCAGCACCCACGCCATCGCGATGACGAGGGCGCCGATGACCGCGCCCGAGCCGATGCCCCACTCGACGCACCGCCGCAGGACGGCGCGCACCTGCGCGACGTCGCCGGCGCCGAGCCCCTTGCCGATGAGGGCCTGCGCGGCGATCGCGAGCGCGTCGAGCGCGAAGCCCAGGGTGAAGTAGATCGTGATGGCGACCTGATACGCCGCGAGCTCGTCGCGGCCGAGCGACGTCGCCGCCCACGTCGCGAGCAGCAGCGCCGCGCGCAGGCTCAGCGTCCGCAGGAACAGCCACCCGCCCGACCGCGCGCCGCGCAGCACGCCCGCGTGGTGCGGCCACGGGCTCGCGCCGACCCGCGCGACGTGCCGCGCGACGACGCCGAGGTAGACGAGCACCATGCCCCACTGCGCGACGACCGTGCCCAAGGCCGACCCCGCGATGCCCCAACCGAGCCCGTAGATGAAGAGCGCGTTCAGCGCGATGTTCGCGGCGAAGCCGGTGCCCGCGACGTAGAGCGGGGTGCGCGTGTCCTGGAGGCCGCGCAGCAGGCCCGTCGCGGCGAACACCACGAGCATCGCGGGGAGCCCCGCCATCGAGATCGAGAGGTAGACGGATGCCTCGGCGGTCACGTCGGCGGACGCGCCGAAGGCGCCCACGAGCCACGGCGCGGCGAGCCATCCGAGCACCGCCAGCAGCACGCCGAGCCCGAGCGCGAGCCAGAGCCCGTCGACGCCCGACGCGACCGCGCCGCGCTCGTCGCCCGCGCCGAGCCGCCGCGCGACCGCGGGCGTGGTCGCATAGGCGAGGAAGATCATCAGGCCGATGATCGTCTGCAGCACGGCGCTCGCGAGGCCGAGCCCGGCGAGCGGTGCGGCGCCCAGGTGGCCCACCATGGCGGTGTCGGCGAGGAGGAACAGCGGCTCGGCGACGAGCGCGCCGAGCGCGGGCACGGCGAGGCGCAGGATGTCGCGGTCGACGGCCCGACGCGCGACGACGGGAGCGGTGCTCACCTCGACTCGACGATCTCCTTGCCGAGCGGCGCGAGCGAGACCGGGATCAGCTTGAAGTTCGCGATGCCGAGCGGGATGCCGATGATCGTCAGGCACATGAGGACGCCCGTGATGAGGTGCTCGAGCGCGAGCCACCAGCCGGCGAGCAGCACCCACACGACGTTGCCGAGGAACGAGAACACGCCCGAGCGCGGCTTGGACACGACCTCGCGCCCGAACGGCCACAGCGAGTAGTTCGCGATGCGGAACGAGGCGATGCCCCACGGGATCGTGACGATGAGCACGCACATGATCAGGCCCGCGAGCATGTACCCGATCCAGAGCCAGATGCCCGCGAGGATGAGCCAGACGACGTTCAGGATCGTGTTCATGATGGCTCGATCCTCCCATCCCCGCCGACCCCGCGCGAGCCCCTCGGCGAGCCCGAGCGGCCGGGCGTAGGATGCGGCAGTGACCTCACGCGAACCGGTGGGTGCGAGCCCCCTCGTCCGCCTGAGACGGGGAATCCGGCTGCACCCCGCCCAGGTCGTCGTGGTCGGGTTCGCCTCGGCCGTGCTGGCCGGGACGCTGCTGCTCCTCCTCCCGCCGATGACCGTCGAGGCCGAGGGCACGTCGTTCGTCGACGCCCTCTTCACGGCGACGAGCGCGGTCTGCGTGACCGGGCTCACCGTGCTCGACACGCAGTTGCACTGGAGCCCGCTGGGCCACGTCGTCATCATGCTGCTGATCCAGGTCGGGGGCCTGGGCATCATGCTGTTCGCCTCGCTCATCGGGCTGGTGCTCGCCCGCAAGATGTCCGTCCGCACGCGCCTGAACACGGCGACCGAGGCGAGCGTCGTCGGCTTCGCCGACGTGCGCGGGCTCGTCCGGGGCATCGTCCTGATCTCGTTCGCGATCGAGGGCGCCACGTGGGCGTTCCTGTTCCCGCGGTTCCTGTTCGGCTACGAGTACAGTCCGGCGGATGCCGCGTGGTATGCGCTGTTCCATTCCGTCTCGTCGTTCAACAACGCCGGGTTCGCGCTGTACACGAACAACCTGATGGACTTCGTCGGCGACCCGTTCATCTGCCTGCCCATCTGCGCGGCGATCATCCTCGGGGGCCTGGGCTTCCCGGTGATCATGCAGCTGCGCAAGGAGTTCCGCCGCCCGCTCCACTGGTCGATGAACACGAAGCTCGTGATCTGGGGCACGATCCTGCTGATCGTCGCCGGATGGGCCTACCTCACGGTGGTCGAGTGGAACAATCCCCGCACGTTCGGCCCGCTCGACCCCGGCGCGAAGCTGCTCGCGGGGTTCTTCGCCTCGGTCCAGACGCGCACCGCGGGGTTCAACAGCGTCGACATCGGCATGATGCACGACGAGAGCTGGGTCGCGATGGACGTGCTGATGTTCATCGGCGGCGGCCCGGCCGGCACCGCCGGCGGCATCAAGGTGACCACGTTCGCGGTGCTGTTCTTCATCCTGCTCACCGAGCTCCGCGGCGAGGCCGCCGTGAACATCTTCGGCAAGCGGCTCTCTCGCGCGGTGCACCGCCAGGCGATCACGGTCGCGCTCATCGCGGTCGGCGCGGTGGTGGCCGCGACCGTCCTGCTCATGCACCTCACGGGCCTGGGCCTGGACCGGGTGCTGTTCGAGGCCGTCTCGGCGTTCGGCACGGTGGGCCTCTCGACCGGCATCACGCCCGACCTCCCGCCCGCGGCCGACGTCGTGCTGGCCCTGCTGATGTTCCTCGGCCGCATCGGCCCGCTCACCCTGGGAACGGCGATCGCGCTGCGCAACCGCCGCATCCTCTACGAACTCCCGAAGGAGAGGCCCGTCATTGGCTAGGTTCACGCTGTTCGGCGGCGCGAGCGACACGTCGCGCCGCATCGCCGAGGCCGACTCGGTGGTGGTCATCGGCCTCGGCCGGTTCGGCCAGTCGCTCGCGCTCGAGCTCGTCGCGGGCGGCACCGAGGTGCTCGGCATCGATGCCGACGAGGAGATCGTCCAGTCGCTCAACGGCGAGCTCACCCAGGTCGTGCGCGCCGACTCGACGAAGTCGGAGGCGCTGCGCCAGCTCGCGGTCGACGAGTTCGACCGGGCCGTCGTGGCGATCGGCTCCGACATCACCGCGTCGATCCTCACGTGCTCGGTGCTGCTCGGCATGAAGATCCCGATGATCTGGGCGAAGGCCGTCACCGAGCAGCACGCGGTGATCCTCGAGCAGCTCGGCGTGCACCATGTCATCCGGCCCGAGGCCGAGATGGGGCGCCGGGTCGCGCACCTGGTCCGCGGCGCCGCGCTCGACTACATCGAGATCGAACGGGGCTACGCGATCGTGAAGTCCGCGCCGCCCGAGCGCCTGTTCGGCGTGCCGCTCGGCCAGACGGGCCTGCGCAAGGAGTTCGGCGTCACCGTCGCGGCGTTCAAGAAGCCGGGCGGCGAGTGGCACAACGCCGACGCCGACACCGTGCTCGGCAAGGGCGACACCATCCTGATCGTCGGGCCCACGCGCAAGGCCGAGGGGTTCGCGCAGCTGCGCTGACCGAAGGGATGCCCCGCGCTGCGAGAGCGCCGTGAGGCGCGCCGTCGCGGCATCCGTTCGCCGGGTTCCCGGCACCCCGCCGCGTAGTCTGTCGACATGAGCGACGCGACGAAGCCCTCCGGCATCATCCTCGACGAACTCGACCCCGAGGTACGCCCGCAGGACGACCTGTTCCGGCACGTCAACGGCAAGTGGATCGCGCGCACCGAGATCCCATCCGACAAGGCGCGCTACGGCAGCTTCATCGTGCTCTTCGAGGAGGCCGAGCAGGCCGTCCGCGAGATCATCGAGGAGGCGCAGCAGGCCGAGCCGGGCACCGAGGCCCGGAAGGTGGGCGACCTGTTCGCGTCGTTCATGAACGAGGAGCGCGCCGAGCTGCTGGGCGCGACGCCCATCGCGGCGCAGCTCGTCGAGGCCTCGCTCCCCGGCACGATCGAGCAGCTGCTCGACACCGTCGGCCGGCTCGAGCGCCAGGGCGTGTCGGGCTTCGCGCAGCTCTTCGTCGACAACGACCCCGGCGACCCCGAGCGCTACCTCGTGTTCGTCGAGCAGGGCGGCATCGGGCTGCCCGACGAGAGCTACTTCCGCGAGGAACGCTTCGCCCCGATCCGCGAGAAGTACCTCGCCCACCTCGAGCGCATGTTCGGGCTCGCGAAGCTCGACGATGCCGCGGCCCGCGCCCGCCGGGTGTTCGACCTCGAGACCGAGATCGCGGCGACGCACTGGACCAACGTCGACTCGCGCGACAGCCAGAAGACCTACAACCTCATGCCGTGGGCGGATGTCGCGGCCGCCGCCTCCGTCGACCTCGACGTGTGGCGCGACGCGATGGGCGTGCCCGCGCGCGCCTTCGACGAGCTCGTCGTGCGGCAGCCGAGCTTCGTCGAGGGCGTCGGACGCCTGCTGACCGGCGACCGCCTCACGGCGTGGCGCGACTGGCTGGCCTGGCAGGTCATCCGCTCGAGCGCCGCCTACCTGTCGAGCGACTTCGTCGAGGCGAACTTCGACTTCTACGGGCGCACGCTCACGGGCACGCCCGAGCTGCGCGAGCGGTGGAAGCGCGGCGTCTCGTTCGTCGAGGGCGCGATGGGCGAGGCGGTCGGCCGCATCTACGTCGAGCGCCACTTCCCGCCGGCCGCGAAGGAGGCGATGGACGAGCTCGTCGCGAACCTCGTCGAGGCCTACCGCGAGTCGATCGCCGAGCTGGACTGGATGGGCGAGGAGACCCGCGCGAAGGCGCTCGAGAAGCTCGCGAAGTTCACGCCGAAGATCGGCTACCCCGTGAAGTGGCGCGACTACTCGACGCTCGCGGTCGACGCATCCGACCTGGTGGCCAACGTGCGCGCCGCGGCCGAGTTCGAGTTCCAGCGCCAGCTCGGCAAGATCGGCAAGCCGATCGATCGCGACGAGTGGTTCATGACGCCGCAGACGATCAACGCGTACTACAACCCGGGCTTCAACGAGATCGTGTTCCCGGCCGCGATCCTGCAGTTCCCGTTCTTCGACGCCGACCGGGACGCCGCGGCGAACTACGGCGCGATCGGCGCCGTGATCGGGCACGAGATCGGCCACGGCTTCGACGACCAGGGATCGCGCTTCGACGGCGACGGGCGCCTCACCGACTGGTGGACGGAGGGCGACCGCGCGGCGTTCGAGGAGCGCACGAAGGCGCTCATCGACCAGTACGACGCGCTCGTGCCGCTCCAGCTGGAGGCGTCGCCCGACGGCGAGCACCACGTGAACGGCGCGCTCACGATCGGCGAGAACATCGGCGACCTCGGCGGGCTCGCCATCGCGTGGAAGGCGTACCGGCTCTCGCTCGACGGCGCGGAGGACGACGTGGTCGACGGGCTCACCGGCGCCCAGCGCTTCTTCCTCTCGTGGGCCCAGGCCTGGCAGATGAAGGGGCGCGACGAGGAGGTCATCCGCCTGCTCGCGATCGATCCGCACTCGCCGAACGAATTCCGGTGCAACCAGATCGTCCGCAACATCGACGAGTTCTACACTGGCTTCGAGGTCACTCCCGACGACGCGCTCTGGCTCGACCCGGCCGAGCGCGTGCGCATCTGGTAGCCGCCTCGCACCTGCCCTGTCCGTCCCCGTCGCACGCACCGTGTCAGCCGCGGTGGGGGAGCGTGCGACCCGAACGAAAGTCCGCTGACTCCGCCGTGGTGACCTCGTCGCAGGATTCCGAGCGCCGTGCTCGGCACGCCAGCATCCGCCGGGGCCGCCATCGTACCGACGAGCCGAACGAGGACTTCTCGCGCGGGTTCGACGCGCTCGGCGAACTCGCCCTCGCGGGCGTGCAGGTCTCGGCGCGCGCGACCGACCTCGCGACGGGCCGCGTGCTGTTCTCGGTCGATGACCACGTGGTCATGCCGACCGCGTCGATCGGCAAGGTGCTGCTGCTCGTCGAGGTCGCCTCGCGCCTCGGGCATGCGAGCCCCGAGGCGTTCACGGTGCTCGACCGCGCGCCGCGCGACGCGGTCGGCGACTCGGGCATCTGGCAGCACCTGCAGACCCCGTCGCTGCCCATGGCCGACCTCGCGGCGATGGTCGGCGCGTCGAGCGACAACCTCGCCACGAACGTGCTGATCCGCCATATCGGGCTCGAGGCCGTGCGTGCGCGCACCGAGACGCTGGGGCTGACCCGCACCGCGCTGCTCGACCTGGTCCGCGACCACCGCGGCCCCGATGACGCGCCGCAGCTCTCGATCGGGTCGGCCAAGGAGCTCACCTGGCTGTTCGCATCGCTCGCGCGGGGCGAGGTCGTCAGCCCCGAGGTGTCGCAGCGGGTCGTGGGGTGGCTCTCACTGAACACCGACCTCTCGATGGTGGCCTCCGCGTTCGGGCTCGACCCGCTCGCGCATCGCATGCCCGACCACAACCTGCTGCTGATGAACAAGACGGGCACCGACGGCGGGGTCCGCAGCGAGGTCGGGGTGCTGCGGGGCCCGCGCGCGAGCGTGGCGTACGCGGTGTCGATGTACTTCGCCGACACCATGCTCGCGTCGCGGCTCGCGGTGCTCGACGGCATGCGGCAGGTCGGCGCCGACCTGCTCGAGTACGTGCACTGAGCGGGCCGGGCGCGGAACCCGAACGGGGGCTTGCCGGGCGGCGCGCCACGGCGGGAACCTGAGGGAAACTCGCGTGTACCCGACCGTCTCTGCGGCCGCGCGAGTCCGGCAGGTGAGTGGAATGCCCGAGCCCCAGACCCCGCAGCGCCAGCTGCTCAGCCGACGCGCCTTCATCACGGCGGCGGGCGCCGCGGGTGCGGGGTTCATCCTCTGGGCCGCCCTCCCGGGCGGTCGCGCGATCGCACTCGCCCATGTGCCGCGAGCCTCGCTCTCGGCGGCCGCCATCCCGAAGTTCCAGACCCCGCTCCTCATCCCGCCGGTGATGCCGCGCGCCGGAACGATCACCGTGCCCGGCGGCAAGCCCGTCGACTCGTACGAGATCTCGATGCGGCAGTTCACCCAGCAGGTGCTGCCGGCCGGGTACCCCGCGACCACCGTGTGGGGGTACGGCGCCGTGACCTCGGCGGGCAAGAAGGGCCTGCTCCTCCACAACGCCCCCTCCCTCACGATCGAGGCGAAGTGGGACCGGCCGGTCAGGGTGAAGTGGATCAACGACCTCGTCGATGCGAACGGGAACGCCCTGCCGCACCTGCTGCCGGTCGACCCCACGCTGCACTGGGCGAATCCGCCTGGCGGCACCGAGGGGCGAGACGAGCGACCCCACTTCGAGACGACGCCCGGGCGCTACACGGGCCCGGTCCCGATCGTCACGCACGTGCACGGGTCGGTCGGCGTCGGCGACGAGAGCGACGGCTACGCCGAGGCCTGGTACCTGCCTGCCGCGAAGGACCTCCCCGCCGGGTACGCGACCGAGGGCACCTGGTACGAGTTCTTCGCGGCCAAGGCCGCGGCCGCCCACGGCGTCGAGTGGGGGCCGGGCTTCGCGACGTTCCAGTACCCGAACTCCCAGCGCGCCTCGACCCTCTGGTACCACGACCACACGCTCGGCATGACCCGGCTCAACGTGTACGCGGGGCCCGCCGGGTTCTTCCTCGTGCGCGGCGGCCCCGACGGTGACGACGCGGTCCGCGACGCCAGGACGGGCGCCCGCGCCGTCCTGCCCGGGCCCGCGCCAAAGGAGGGCGACCGCATCCCGCCGAACAAGACCTACTACGAGATCCCGATCGCCGTGCAGGACCGCTCGTTCAATCCGGACGGCTCGCTCTTCTACCCCGACTCGCGCGAGTTCTTCGACGGCATCGTCGCCGACTACCTGCCCGACGGCGAGTTCTCGCCGATCTGGAACCCCGAGTTCTTCGGCGAGACGATCATCGCCAACGGGAACACCTGGCCGTTCCAGGTCGTCGAGCAGCGTCGCTACCGGTTCCGGTTCCTCAATGGCTGCCAGTCGCGGTTCCTGATCCTCGACTTCAGCGGCATCCCCGGCGTCCGAGCCTGGCAGATCGGCAACGAGGGCGGCTTCCTCGCCGCTCCGGTCGACCTCGCGGCGTACGGCGACCGCCTGCTCCTGGCGCCGGCCGAGCGCGCCGACCTCGTGGTCGACTTCGCCGCCGTCCCGCTCGGCGACCACGTGCTCGGGAACGTCGGCCCCGACGCGCCGTTCGGCGGCGGTGAGCCCGGCGTCGCGTTCACCATGGCGGACCCGGCGACGACGGGTCAGATCCTGGCGTTCCGCGTCGTGCCCGCCGTCGGGCCCGATCCGACCACGCCACCCGAGCACCTGGCCCTCCCGCAGATCATGCCGCTGCCCGCCGAGTCCGTCGTGCGACCGCTCGCGCTCGTCGAGCGATCGGCGGAGGGCGAGGACGACGAGGGCGAGGAACTCGAGGGTCCGACCTCCGCGGTGCTCGGGACGCTCGAGGACGGCGTGTGGACCGAGCGCGAATGGGCCGACGAGGTCACCGAGAACCCCGCCCAGGGCGCCACCGAGGTGTGGGAGTTCGTGAACACGACCGCCGACGCGCACCCCATGCACGTGCACGAGGTCGCGTTCGAGGTCGTCGGTCGTGAGGGACTCGTGCTCGACGGGGACGAGGTCGCCGTGCCCGTGCAGCCCGATGGCGTCGTCACGCCGCCCGAGCCGTGGGAGACCGGGCGCAAGGACACCGTCATCGCCTATCCGGGACAGGTGACCCGCGTGCGTGCGAGGTTCGACCGCGCCGGCCAGTACGTGTGGCACTGCCACATCGTCGAGCACGAGGACAACGAGATGATGCGGCCGTACCGCATCGGCCCGGTCCAGCCGGGCCAGCCGGGAGGGTCCGACCAGATGTGACGGGCGGATGCCGCGACTCTCACGCCACGCGGCATCCGCCCGCCGCAGCACGCCCTACTCGGGCGCGGCCTGCTCGATCGCGCTCGCATCGACCGCGGCGAGCGTGAGCCGCTCGATGCCCTCGAGCACCGCGCGGTGCGTCTCGGGCGCGCCGAGCACCCGGAAGTGGCCGGCCACCGGAACCCGGATGTTCGTCGCGCCGTCGAGCAGGCTCCCGTCGGGGATGTGCGGGTCGAACCGGCCGAACACCGACACGATCCTGGCGTTCACGGATGACGCCCGCCCGAGCATCACGATGGTCTCGTCGCTCGGCAGCAGCGCGCGCACGCTCGGATCGATGAGCAGGCGCGCCATCCGGGACCCGGCGAACGGCGTGCAGATCGCGACCAGCCCGACCAGGCCGCGGCCGGATGACGGCGTCGCGCCGTCGGCCTCGGCCACGAGCAGGTGCTTGGCGATGAGGCCTCCCTTGCTGTGCGCGACGAGCACGCGGCCGGCCGGCGGCACGGGCACGCGAGCGAGGGCGCGGCCGAGCCGCCGCGCGGTGTCGGCGATGCCGCGCCGGTTCGTGCCGAGCCCGTGCACGACGCGCACGCGGTAGCCCTCGCGGTTCACCGCGTCGCCGAGCGGCCGCAGGAACGACCAGTGCTCGTAGATGCCGGGCAGCATCACGACCTCGGGTCGCGACGGATCGCCCGTGCGCCACCGCGCGGGCGGGTTCCACCCCTCGCCGATGATGGCGAGCTGGCGCCATCCGGCATAGACGTAGTCGCCCGCCCACCACCACGCCTTCTCGATGCGCGACGACCGGACGGGTGGCGAGACGCGCTCGACCACGCGGCCCACCTCGTCGCCCCGCACGTGCGCCGCGATGAGCTCGGCGACGCGATCCCCCGCCGTGACCATCGTCTCGTGCCCGCGGTCCGCGACCTCGACGTAGCGGCCGTGCGGCAGGATCAGCGCGACCTCCTCGGCCCACGGGCGGGGCGCGAGCCGGTCGTGCTCGCCGCGGACGACGAGCGTCGGGGCCGCGACATCCGGCAGCACGAGCTCGATGCGGTGCGCGAGCATCTGGTGCAGCTTCTTGAAGTACCAGCGCGGGCCCGCCTGCAGGTACATGCGGATGGCCAGCACGACCACCTTGGGCCGGGTCAGCGACGGATCCTCGAGCAGCCGGATGGCCTGGACGACGGCCGAGCGCTCGCGCGGGTTCACGGTCGGCGCGATGAGCACGAGCGAGGCGACGAGATCGGGACGCTGCGCCGCGGTCTCGGCGACGATCTGCGTGCCCATGGAGTGCCCGACGAGCACGACCGGGTCGTCGAGGCCCTCGGCGGCGATGAGCTCGGCGAGGTACTCGCCGGATTCCGACATGGTCTGCGGATGGCGCGGCTCGGGCGCCTCGCCGAACCCGGGGAGGTCGAGCGCGAGGACGCGGCCGACGCGCGCGAGCGAGTCGGCGAGGTCGGAGAAGTAGCGGTCTCCCATCCCGATGCCGTGCACGAGCACGAAGGTGGGGCCCTCGTCGCGCCCCGACTCGGTGATCACGGTCACCGCGTCGCCGCGGCGGAACTCGCGTGTGCGGCTCATGCGGCTCCCTTCGGGTCGCGATCCCCTGGGAGCGAGTCTGCCGGATGGCGCCGTGCGTGCGCTCGGCACGCGCTGGGGGTTGCGCGTACGCTGGCTCGCACTCCGATCGCGAAGGGGCGGCCGATGACCGATGCGAACCGCGGCGTGGCGCGCGCCGTGCAGTCCGAGATCTACCGCGCGGGCCTCTCCGGCACCCGCCCGGCCGTCCCGGTCGATCCGGCAGCCCTCGAGGCGGCGGCGCGGAAGGCGCTGCCGGCCGAGGCCTTCGCCTACCTCGCGGGCGGCGCCGGATCCGAGGCGACCATGGCCGCGAACCGGGCCGCGTTCGCGCGCTGGGGCATCTGGCCGCGCGTGCTGCGCGACGTCGCCGAGCGCGACCTCTCCATCGAGCTCCTCGGCCGGCGGCGGCCGACGCCCTTCGTGCTGTCGCCGATCGGCGTGATCGAGCTCGCGCACCGCGACGCCGACGTGGCGGTCGGCCGCGCCGCCGCGGCGCTCGGCGTGCCCTACGTGCTCTCGAACCAGGCCTCGCGGCCCATGGAGGAGGTCGCCGAGGCGATGGGCGACGGCGTCCGCTGGTTCCAGCTGTACTGGAGCGCGTCCGACGAGCTGAACGCGTCGCTCGTGCGCCGTGCCGAGGCATCCGGGTGCGAGGCCATCGTGGTGACGCTCGACACCCACCTGCTCGGATGGCGCGTGCGCGACCTCGACCTCGGGTTCCTGCCGTTCACGCGCGGGCAGGGCATCGCGCAGTACACCGCCGATCCCGCGTTCGCCGACCTCGTGCGGCGGCGCCTCACCCGAGGCGGGGGCGGCGGCGCCCGGCCGAGGGTCACTCCCGCGCTGCTCAGGTCGGCGCTCGCGATCGCGCGCTCGGGCGCGCGGACCCCGCTCGTCGAGGGCGGCGTGCGGGCGGCACTGCGCTCGCCGGTGCCGCGGGCCGCGATCGAGACGTTCCTCGACGTGTTCGCGAACCCCGCGCTCGAGTGGGCCGACCTGGCACGCCTGCGCGAGTGGACGAGCCTGCCGATCCTGCTCAAGGGCGTTCTGCACCCGGCTGACGCGTCCCGCGCGCTCGACCACGGCGTCGACGGCGTCGTGGTCTCCAACCACGGCGGGCGGCAGGTCGACGGCGCGGTCGCCTCGCTCGACGCGCTGCCGGGGGTCGTGGAACGCCTCGGCGGGCGGGTGCCGATCATCCTCGACAGCGGCGTGCGGGGCGGCGCCGACGCCGTCAAAGCGCTCGCGCTCGGCGCGACGGCCGTCGGGATCGGGCGGCCCTACGCCTACGGGCTCGCGGTCGCGGGCGAGGCGGGCGTGCGCGAGGTCGTGCGCAACCACCTCGCCGAGCTCGACCTCACGCTCGCGCTCGCGGGCCACCGTTCGATCGCGGAGCTCGGGCCGGAGACGCTGCGCGCCTCCTGAGCCGGGGTCGCCGGGCGGGCCGGCTCGCGATCCCGCGCGCCGCCTGGGCCCCGTGTCGCCGGGGCGGTCCCGCGACCCTGCGCGCCTCCTGAGCCAGGGTCGCCGGAGCAGTCCCGCCCGCGCGAGCGACCGAGAGTATGCCAAACGCACCGCCGCGCTCGCCGAACGGTGCGTTTGGCATACTCGCGGCGGGCGGCGGGCGGCGGGCGGCGGGCGGCGGGCGGCGGGCGGCGGGGGCGAGGCGGCGGGCGGTCAGTCGATGAGGCCGGATGCCGCGAGCCGGCGCAGCACCTCGACGCCCGCCGGGGGGCAGCGGTGCGCGTCGGCGGTGCCGACCCAGTGCACCGCGCCGACCTCGCCCGAGGGCGCCGGCGCGGCATCCGTCTCGGCCAGGAACACGTGCATCCGCACGTGCTGCCCCTCGGCCTGGCCGTGCGCGAGCTCGCGCACCGTGAACGCCTCGGCGAGGCGGGCCGGGTCGAGCCGGATGCCGACCTCCTCGAGCGCCTCGCGAGCCGCCGCCTGGGCCGGCGTCTCGCCCGGGTCGATCTTGCCGCCGGGCATGTAGTGCACCTCGCGGCCCCGCGCCGTGACCATCAGCACGCGGCGGTCGCGGACGAGCGCGATGGCGGCGACGTGCAGATCGGGCGGGCGCGGCATCCGACCAGCCTACGGAGTCGCCCTGGCCCTACGGATGCTGCTCGCTCGTGAAGACGTCGTTCAGCGTGACCGTCGTGAGCCCGCGCTCCTCGAGGATCGCCTCGAGCCGATCGAACACGCGCGTGACGGGCTCGTGGTTGAGGTGCCCGATCACGATGCGCCCCGCACCGAACCACTCGGTCGCGAGGTCGACGATCTGCTGGTCGGCCAGCTCGCCCGAATCGCCGAGCGAGCCGTACCAGAGCGTCGGCACCGTATAGCCGATGGCCGCCGCGGCGGCGTCGACCCGCGCGTCGTGCACGCCGTAGGGCGGGCGGAAGTAGGGGCGCGCGTCGACGCCGTAGACCTCGGCGAGGTAGTCGTGGTTGCGCTGCAGCTCGGCCTGGATCGACGCGTCGTCGAGCGTCGAGAGATCCGGATGCGACCACGTGTGGTTCGCGAGCTGGATCTGGCCGCTCGCCACCAGCGGCCGGATCGCGTCGGCCTGCTCGTCCCACGAGGCGTACGTGCCGTTGACGAAGTAGGTGAGGCGGATGCCCGTGCGCGCCGCGAACGCGGTGTAGGCGCCCACGACCGCCGAGCTCGTGCCGTCGTCGACCGTCCATGCCATGACGTTGCCGGCCTCGGGCGGGAGGGCCGTGAGCTCGCCGGCCGGCACGGCGACGCGGTCGATCGCCGGGGCCGGCGGCGCGGCGGGCTGCGGGGCGCCCTGACTGCCGCCTGCGGCATCCGCGGCGCTTCGGTCGGCGGCGTACTTGCCGAACACCACGACGGCGCCCAGGCCGGCCGCA
This sequence comes from Agromyces aurantiacus, assembly GCF_016907355.1. Lineage (NCBI taxonomy): Bacteria > Bacillati > Actinomycetota > Actinomycetes > Micrococcales > Microbacteriaceae > Agromyces > Agromyces aurantiacus. The sequence continues at coordinate 543,326 of NZ_JAFBBW010000001.1, forward strand.
GCCAGCAGTGCGCGCCGCGTGACGTCGCCCATGCCCCTCCCCTCCGGCGGCGGCCGCGAGCCGACGCCCTCCGCGGCTGTTGTACACCCGACGCGGCCCCGCGCATGGTCGCGACGCCCGTGCGGCGCGAAGCCCGCGGCATCCGGGCCCGCGCGCATTTCGTAGGATGGACGGGACTCCGGGCGATTCGCCCCGACCCCCTCCGCTTTGGACCATTGGAGCCACCGTGGCCGCACCCAGCCGTCTCGACGCCGTCATCACCCTCGCCCAGCACCGGGGCTTCGTCTTCCAGGCGGGTGAGATCTACGGCGGATCCCGGTCGGCATGGGACTACGGCCCCCTCGGCGTCGAGCTCAAGGAGAACATCAAGCGCCAGTGGTGGCGCTCGATGGTGCAGGGCCGCGACGACGTCGTCGGCCTCGACTCGAGCGTGATCCTGCCGACGCCCGTGTGGGAGGCGTCGGGCCACGTCGCCGTGTTCACCGACCCGCTCATCGAGTGCCTGCACTGCCACAAGCGCTTCCGCGAGGACCACCTCATCGAGGCCTACGAGGAGAAGAAGGGCCGCGAGCCCGAGAACGGCCTGCTCGACATCGTCTGCCCCAACTGCGGCACGCGCGGGCAGTGGACCGAGCCGCGCGCCTTCTCGGGCCTGCTGAAGACCTTCCTCGGCGTCGTCGACGACGAGTCGGGCCTGCACTACCTGCGCCCCGAGACGGCGCAGGGCATCTTCGTGAACTTCGCGAACGTGCTGCAGGCCGCGCGCATGAAGCCGCCGTTCGGCATCGGCCAGATCGGCAAGTCGTTCCGCAACGAGATCACGCCCGGCAACTTCATCTTCCGCACGCGCGAGTTCGAGCAGATGGAGATGGAGTTCTTCGTCGAGCCCGGCACCGATGAGGAGTGGCACCAGTACTGGATCGACACGCGGTTCCAGTGGTACGTCGACCTCGGCATCGACCCCGAGAACCTGCGCCTGTTCGAGCACCCGAAGGACAAGCTCAGCCACTACTCCAAGCGCACGGTCGACGTCGAGTACCGCTTCGGCTTCACCGGCGGCGAGTGGGGCGAACTCGAGGGCGTCGCCAACCGCACCGACTTCGACCTGTCGACGCACGCGAAGCACTCCGGCAAGGACCTCTCGTTCTTCGACCAGTCGAAGAACGAACGGTGGACGCCGTACGTGATCGAGCCCGCGGCCGGCCTCACGCGCTCGCTCATGGCCTTCCTCGTCGACGCGTACCACGTCGAGGAGGTGCCGAACGCGAAGGGCGGCACCGACACTCGCACGGTGCTGAAGCTCGACCCGCGCCTCGCGCCCGTCAAGGCCGCGGTGCTGCCGCTCTCGCGCAACGAGCGGCTGTCGCCGCTCGCTCGCGAGGTCGCCGCGAACCTCCGCAAGCTCTGGAACGTCGAGTTCGACGACGCCGGCGCGATCGGCCGCCGCTACCGCCGCCAGGACGAGATCGGCACGCCGTTCTGCGTCACCGTCGACTTCGACTCGCTCGACGACCAGGCCGTGACCGTGCGCGACCGCGACACCATGCAGCAGGAGCGCGTGCCGCTCGCCGAGCTGCAGTCGTACTTGGGCGCGCGCCTCGTCGGCGCCTGACGCCTCGCGGCGGCTCGCCGCTCGCGCTGCACCCGATCGCCCGCTCGCGAGTCCCGGTTTAGTGCGGGTGCACCCGCACGAACCCGGGATTCGGGTGAGGGGTCGGGTTCGTCACGGGTGATCCTGCTCGCGTCGCGCCCGTCGCCCGAGAGCCTGCTCGCGAGTCCCGGGTTGTTGCGGGTGGATCCGCACGAACCCGGGATTCGGGCGAGGGCCGCGGAACTCGAGGCGGCGCGGGTCGGGTGAGGCGCGGGCCGGCCGCGAGCGTCACCCGTCAGCCGACGCGAAGCCGCCGCCACTCGCGTCGGAGCATCCCGTAGATCGCGGTGTCCTCCCACCCCTCCTCACCGTGCTCCTCCTCGAGCAGGGTCGCTTCGCGTCGCATGCCGAGGCGTTCGCAGAGCCGGGCGGATGCCGCGTTCCGCGCGTCGAGGTGCGCGTACACGCGATGCGCGGCGAAGCGCCCGAACGCGAGGTCGAGGAGCGCCGCGGCGCCCTCGGCGGCGAGGCCGCGCCCCTGGAACCCGGGGTGCACGACCCAGCCCACCTCGAGCTGCGCGTTCTGCAGGCTGCCGACGCGGACCATGAGGTCGCCGACGACCCGGTCGGGCCGGGCGCGGCCGCTCGCGACCTCCTGCAGCGACGGCTCGCCCGCGAGCACCATGGCGAGGAACACCGCGTCGCCATCCGCCTGCAGCCGGCGCATCCCGGCACGCAGCTCGGTGTGCCCTCGTGCCTCCGTGCGGTTGCGCTCCGGCCACGGGATGAAGCGGAGCACCTCGGGTAGGCGCTGGTACTCCCACACGTCGTCGGCGTCGGATGCCGCGAGCGGACGCAGCACCATCCGCTCGGTGCGGATCGGGCGGTGCTCGAGCACGGCCATGTCGAACGGGAGGCGCAGCGCGGGAGGGCCGCCGTCGGCGGCCTCGTCGGGGAGGGCGTGCATGCTCACGCAGCGTAGCGGGTGCGGAGGCAGTGCCGGGCGGCCCGCGGTGAGGCGGGCGTCAGATCGCGGTGCGGTCGGCGCGACCCTCGGCGTCGGTGCGGTCGTCGCCCCTCGTCGTGCCCGCGCGGTCGCCACGGTCGTCGGTGCCGTGGCCCCGGTCGCCGGGGCGCGCCTCGCCGCCCGCCGTCGCCGTCGCGCCCGCCATCGCGCCCGCCGCCTCGGCGTCGGCGCGGATGCCGAAGATCGCCTCGAGGCCGTCGAGCCAGGCCTGCTGCTCACCGGCGCGCGCGTACTCGCGCGAGCGCACCATGGGCGTGTGCAGCAGCACGCCGGCCATGTGCCGGAGCGCCTTCTCGGTGCGGCCGTCGTCGTCGCCTCGGGCCCTGGCGCGCGCGATCTCGGCGTCGAGCACGTCGAACACGTGCGTCCGGAGGGCGACGACGGCCGGCGCGAGGTCGAGCTCCTCGCCGACGCGGCCGAAGTTGCGGGCGGCGCGCTCGACCAGTTCGCGCGCGGCGTCGGTCGCACCGAACTCCTCGAGCGGCGCGTGGATCTTGATGGTCTCCAGGTCGAGCAGCTCGACGCCCGCGAGGTCGGCGACGTCGGGGTCGACGTTGCGCGGCAGGCCGAGGTCGATGACGAGCTGTCGCGGTGCATCGGCCGCGGCATCCGTCCCGTCGGCGGGGCGATCGCGGCCCGGGCGGAGGGCGACGGGCGCCGGCCGGTCGGCGGCGGCGAGCTCGGCGCGGCCGAGTTCGAGCAGCCCGCGGTCGACGACGTGGTGCTCGACCACGGTGCAGGTCACGATGAGGTCGGCGCCGGCGGCCGCCATGGCGTACTCGTTCGACGCCACGGCCTCGATGTCGTGGTTCGCAGCGAAGCGAGCGCCGCGCCCCGTCGGGGAGTAGACGGCGACGTCGGTGACGCCGCGGTCGCGTAGCGCCGCGAGCGACGCGCCGGCGTAGCGGCCGGTGCCGACGAGCAGCACGCGCACGGCCGACCAGTCGGTCACGCGGCTCTCGGCGAGCTCGAGCGCGAGGCGCACGAGCGAGCGGCCCTCGCTGCCGATGCCGGTGCGGTTCTTGACCTTGCGCGAGGTCTGCGAGGCCCGCTGGAAGAGCCGCTCGAGTTCGGGCGTGGTCGTTCCCTCGGCGCGGGCGCGCTCGAGCGAGCGGCGCACCTGGCCGGCGATCTCGCCCTCGCCGACGACGACGGACTCGAGGCCGGAGGCCACGGCGAAGAGGTGGCCGGCGACGGCGTTGCCGTGCACGAAGTCGAAGGTCGCCCGGAGTTCGTCGGACTCGAGCGAGGCGACGTCGCCGACCGCGCGGATGGCGTCGCGCACGGCCTCGACGGGCGAGTCGCCCTCGGCGGTGTCGAGGTCGAGGTACGCCTCGAAGCGGTTGCAGGTGGCCACGACCACGGCGCCCTGGACGGCCTCGTGGCCGTCGAGGATGCGGGGGGCGGCGTGCTCAGCCGACGCCGAGAGACGTTCGAGCATGTCGAAGCCGGCGTTCTTGTGGCTCGCGGTCAGGCAGATGAGCACCAGACGATTCTACCCGTGGTCGAAAGCGACTCCGACCGGGCCCGACCCCGCCGGGGGAGGGTCAGGCGGCGGCGCCCGACCGGATGACGGGGATCGCGCCGGTGAGCGGCGGGAGCTCGAGCCCCTCGGCCGCGAGCGCCGCGCGGTGCCGCGCCTTCCAGGCACGCACGGTCGCGAAGAACGGCGCCTCGGTGAGGGCGTATCGACCCATCCGCGGGTCGCTCAGCATGACGGGCAGCTCGATGCTCGCCCCGCCGCGCCGTATGCGCACGACCGCGACGGGGACGCTCGCGTCGCCGACCACGGTGCTGTCGGAGCGGATGTTGCGCACCTCGCGCCACGGGAAGGACGCGACGCGCTTGGGTCGGCTGCCGCCGCCCCAGAACGAGATCCCCGCGTCGTCGGCCACGATCGAGAAGCGCGCGGGTAGCGCGACGCCCCGGCCGCCGGGGCGGCTCAGCTCGTCGAGCCGGGCGATGAGGTCGCGGTTGCGGATGCCGCAGCTCACGGCCCCCGCGTGCACCGAGCCGAGGGCGCGGCGACGGGCCGACGCGCGTGCGGCGGCCGCGCCGCGGCGCAGGCTCGCGAGGAGCAGCGCGACGGCCGTGGCGGCCGCGACGGCCGCGGCCACGGGCCCGGCGGACACGTCGGGGAGCGCGCGCACGAGCTGCTCGACGGAGGACTGGGCGAGCACGAGGCCCGCGACGAGCAGGGCGGCCGCGACGGCGACCAGCGTGATGAGGGTGATTCGGTACCGGGAGGCGATGCTGGGCACGATGGGCTTCTCCGTGGGTGGCGGAGGCGCGCCGGGCTGGGCTCGCGACGGCGCGTCGCCGTGCGTCGGGAGCGCACGACGCGTCCGACCATAGCGGCGTGGGAGCGCTCCCGCCAGACCCCAGTTCTCCGGTTGGCCAACGGGCTCGCGGCACGCGGGCCGTCGGGCGAGCCGCCGCCCCGCGCGCGTCCGGCCCCGCCGCCCCAGCCCCCGCCCAGCCCCGATGCGGGAGGATGAGACGCGTGATCCTCTCCCCGCAGCATCCGCTCGCCGCCGGCCTCACCCACGACTCGCGCCTGGTCCGCGCCTACCGCGGACTGCGCAGCGACACCGTGCCCGTGTGGTTCATGCGCCAGGCCGGCCGGTCGCTCCCGGAGTACCGGGAGCTGCGCGTCGGCACGCGAATGCTCGACGCGTGCCTCGACCCGGCGATGGCGGCCGAGATCACGCTGCAGCCCGTGCGTCGCCACGGCGTCGACGCGGGCATCTTCTTCAGCGACATCGTCGTGCCGCTGAAGCTCGTCGGCGTCGACGTCGAGATCCAGCCGGGCCGCGGGCCGGTCTTCGGGCGCTCCTACGCGGATGCCGCGGCCGTGGCCGAGCTCACCGCGATCGACCCGACCCGACTCGACGAGACGGCCGGCCCGATCACCGAGGCGGTGCAGCGCACGGTCGCCGGGCTCGCGGAGCTCACCTCGCCGGGCGCGCCGACCTCGACGCCGCTGATCGGCTTCGCGGGCGCGCCGTTCACGCTCGCGGCCTACCTCGCCGAGGGCGGACCCTCGAAGGACCACCTCGCGGCGCGCACGCTCATGCACGCGGACCCCGGCGCATGGCGCGCCCTCATGGACTGGACCGCCGAGCTCACCGGGCGGTTCCTGCGCACGCAGGTGCTCGCGGGCGCCTCGGCCGCACAGCTGTTCGACTCGTGGGCGGGCGCGCTCTCGCTCGCCGACTACGAGGCGCACGTCGCACCGGCGTCGGCCGCGGCCCTCGCGCACGTGCACGATCTGACCTATGAGGCGGCGGATGCCTCCGGCGCGGCCGGATCCCACTCGGTGCCCGTGGTGCACTTCGGCGTCGGCACGGGCGAACTGCTGGGCGCCATGAAGGGCGTGGGGGTCGACGTCGTCGGCGTCGACTATCGCGTGCCCCTCGACGTGGCCGCCGAGCGCATCGGCGCGGGCGTCCCGCTCCAGGGCAACCTCGATCCCGCGCTGCTCGCCGCCCCGTGGCCGGTGCTCGAGGTCGCCGTGCGCGACGTGATCGAGCGCGGCCGCACGGCCCCGGCGCACGTGTTCAACCTCGGCCACGGCGTGCCTCCCGAGACCGACCCCGAGGTGCTCACCCGGGTCGTGGCGCTCGTGCACGAGGCCGGGCGATGACCGACCCGCAGGACGGGCCGGGCGCCGGGCCCGACGCCGAGCACCGCAGCGCCGACGTCGTCGTGGTCGGTGGCGGGGTGGCCGGCCTCGTCGCCGCGCTCGAGTGCGCGCGGCTGGGTCTCGGCGTCGTCGTGCTCGAGCAGGCCGGTCGGCCGGGCGGATGCGTCGGCCGGATCGACCTCGACGGCCTCGCGCTCGACAGCGGGGCCGAGTCCTTCGCGACCCGGAACGGCTCGGTCGCCGAGCTGCTCGGCCGCCTGGGCCTGGAGGACCGCATCGTGCCGCCGAACCGCGCGGGCGCGTGGCTGGCCTGGGGCGAGCGGGGCGAGCTCCGCGCCGCACCGATGCCGCGCACGGGCGTGCTCGGCATCCCCGCCAACCCGCTGGGCGAGGACGTGCGGGCGATCATCGGATGGCGCGGAGCCTGGCGCGCCTGGCTCGACCGCATCATCCCGATCCTGAAGATCGGGCGCGCCGAGCGCCTCGGTCCCCTCGTGCGCCAGCGGATGGGTGCGGCGGTGCTCGACCGGCTCGTGACGCCCATCTCGGCCGGCGTCTACTCGACCGACCCCGACGACCTCGACGTCGACGTGGTCGCGCCCGGCCTGAACGAGGCGATGACGCGCGCCGGATCCCTCTCGGGGGGCGTCGGGCAGCTCGTCGAGGCCCGCCGGGCGGGCAGTGCGGTGCTCGGCCTGCGCGGCGGCATGCACACGCTCGTCGACGCGCTCGTCGCGGAGCTCGCCCGGTTCGGCGCCGAGGTCCGCACGGGCGTCGGGGTCACGAGGCTCGAATCCCGCCCGGCCCGGGCGTCCGACGCCGACGCGGTCGCGTCATCCTGGCGCGCCGCCGGCCGGGCGGACGATCGCGAGGTCGTGGTCGACGCGCGGTTCGCGATCCTCGCCACGCCGGCGCACGTCTCGCGAGCCCTCCTCGCGGGGGTCGCGCCCGAGGCGGCGCTCGCCGAGGACTGGCCGGACGCGGCCTCCGTCGAGCTCGTGACGCTCGTGCTCGACGCGCCCGAGCTCGCGGCGGCCCCGCGCGGGACCGGCGTGCTCGTCGCCGCCGACGCGCCCGGGGTGACCGCCAAGGCGCTCACCCACTCGTCGGCGAAGTGGTCGTGGCTGGCCGAGTCGGCCGGCCCGCGGCAGGTCGTGCGGCTCTCGTACGGCCGCGCGGGCGCGACGAACCCGCTGTCGGGGCTCGACGACGCCGCGGTGACCGAACTCGCGGTCCGGGATGCCGCAACGCTGCTCGGCGTGTCGCTCGACGTCGCGCAGGTGCGGGCATGCGGCCGGAGCGCCTGGCGTGACGCCCTCTCGCAGGCGGCCGTCGGCCAGCCCGAACGCGTGCGCGCCCTCGAGGCGGCCCTCGAGGGCCGCACGGGCCTGGCGCTCACCGGCTCGTGGGTCGCCGGAACGGGGCTCGCCTCCGTGGTGCCGCACGCGATCGAGGCGGCCGCACGCATCCGGCACCTGGCGGTGCGTATCGCGGACGATGCATAGCCCGAACGGAATACGATCGCGCCGAAGCGCCCGCAACCCCCTTGCGCGGGCCTTGCGGGGGTCTACGCTGGAGGGACTGCTGTCATCCGAACCGCAGCGGGGGATGGGGTGCACATGAAGGGCAAGGTCCTCTTCGTCGTCGGGCTCGGCGTCGGCTACGTGCTCGGCACGCGCGCCGGGCGCGAACGCTACGAGCAGATGCGCAAGGTCGCCCAGGACGTCTGGAACCAGCCGAAGGTCCAGGAGGGCGTCCAGACCGTCAAGGACTTCGCGATGAGCCGCGCCGGCGACGTCGGCGAGACCGTGCTCGACGGGGCCAAGAAGCTCGTCGCCCAGGTCACGCAGTCGCAGACGTCGTCGACCACGCGGTCGTCCGCGGCGCGTCCGGCGTCGTCCACGTCGAAGGCCGGCTCGACCGCAGGCGGCTCGAGCGCGGCGTCGAAGCCTGCGGCGTCCAAGCCTGCGGCGTCCAAGCCGAAGACCGCGTCGAAGTCGGGCGCCGGTTCGTCGTCGAGCGCGGGCTCGTCGTCGTCGTCCTGATCGATCGATCCTCGGAGGTGGACTCCCGATGGCTGCACCACTGAACGACGAGCGGGGGCTCTTCACGCTCGTCGGCGAACTCCCCGACCAGATCTCCACGCTCGTGCGCGCGGAGATCGACCAGGTCAAGGCCGAGCTCAGCTACAAGGCCAAGCACTTCGGCATCGGCGCGGGCCTCGTCGCCGCTGCGGCGTTCGTCGGCATCTTCCTGCTCGGCACGCTCATCGCGACCGGCATCCTCGCCCTCTCGCTGGTCATGCCCGGCTGGGCGGCGGCGCTCATCGTGTCGGGCGTGCTGCTCCTGATCATCGCGATCCTCGTCGGCATCGCGCTCGCGAACTTCCGCCGCGGCAGCGAGCCCCTCGAGTCGATCGAGAGCGTGCGCCAGGACATCGACGCGATCACCGGAAGGGGTGCGTATGGCGGCCGGAACTGAGGTCGTGAAGCTCGACAAGCAGCAGCAGCGCAACCTCTCCAGACTGCAGGCGCACGACAACGCGCGCGCCGCCCGCGACCAGCTCGCGGGCACCCTGAACGCCCTCGAGGAGAAGCTCAACGTGCCCAAGCGCGTGGCCCGCGCGACGGGCCGCGCGAAGCGTCGCATCCAGCGCTTCGCCGACGAGCAGCCGGGGGCGGCGATGGCCGCGGCCGTCGGCGTCGTGGCGGCGGTCGGGGTGGGCGTGTGGCTCGTCGTCCGGGCCAACCTCGATCGGTGACGAACCGGTGACGGATGCCGCATCCCGTGCCGCAACGGCGCGCGAGGGTGCGGCGACGACGGCGGTCGAGCGCGTGACGGCGCTGCTGCGCGACGAGATCCTGAGCGGGGCGCTCGGCCCCGACGCGCCCCTGCGCGAGGAGCTCGCCGCCACGCGGTACGGCGTCTCGCGGCACACCGTCCGATCGGCGTTCCAGCGACTGGTCGCCGAGCGGCTCGCGATCGCGGAGCCGTACCGCGGCGTGCGCGTGACGAGCTTCGACGATCGGCAGGTGCTCGCGCTCCAGCAGTTGCGCGCGGCGCTCGAGGTCGAGGCCGTCCGGATCGCCTTCGCCCGGTACGGCGGCACGCTGCCCGACGAGGCCCTGGCGCCGGCCCGCGCGGCGGTCGACGCGATGGCCTCGCTCGGCCCGAGCGCCGACCGGCCGGGCGAGGCACCGGGCGAGGCGTGGCTGGAGGTCGAGCGCCTGCACGCCGACTTCCACGCGGCGCTCGTCGCGGCATCCGGCAGCCCGCGCATCGTCGAGGCGCACGCGGCGCTGGGCAGCGAGCTGCTGCTGTTCATCCTGCACGCGCGACCGCACTACAGCGTCGCGAGCCTCGTCGAGGAGCACCGCCGCCTGCTCGAGGAGCTCCCCGAGCGCGGCCCCGCCGCGTTGCGCGAGCACCTCGAGCACTCGACCGCGCTGCTGCTCGGGTGAGGCAGCGCACGGCCGAAACGGCGACATCCGCCCGTTTTTTGTCCTTTCAGGTTGCCGGGGGAGGATAGGGCCATGTCTTCCCCCGCTGCCGATGGGGCAGCCGACGTGTTCCAGTCCGAATCCGTTGCCGAGCAGTCGTACGAGGGCTACACGCTCTTCGCCGTGCTGCGCAAGGACCCGGCGCGGCCCGACGACCTCGACGGCCGCGACGTGCCCCGTTTCGTCGACGAGCTCGACGGCGTCATCACCCTCGTCCAGGACGAGGGCGTGACGGTCCGCGGCATCTACGACGTCTCGGGCCTGCGCGCCGACGCCGACGTGATGCTCTGGCTGCACGGTCCCACCGCCGAGGGGCTGCAGTGGGCGCTGCGCGAACTGCGGCGCGCCCGCCTGTTCCGGGCGCTCCTGCCCACATGGAACGCCATGGGCGTGCACCGCGACGCCGAGTTCAACAAGGCGCACGTCCCGGGCTTCCTGCGGGGCGTCGAGCCCAAGTCGTGGCTCACGATCTACCCGTTCGTGCGCAGCTACGAGTGGTACCTGCTGCCGCCCGAGGAGCGCGGCCGCATGCTGGCCGAGCACGGCCGCAAGGGCGCCGCATTCCGGGGCGTCGTCGCGAACACCGTGTCGGCGTTCTCGCTCGGCGACTACGAGTGGCTGCTGCCGATGGAGTCCGACGAGCTCACCGATCTCGTCGACATGATGCGCGACCTTCGCGCGACCGACGCGCGCCGCCACGTGCGCGACGAGCTGCCCTTCTACACGGGCCGCCGCATCTCGACCGCCGAGCTCGTGGAGGTGCTCCAGTAATGGCGGCGGCGAACCTCGGCGGCGTGGGCGCCGACTCGCCCGAGCGGGCCGCGGCGGCCGCCGCGCATCGCGGGGTCAAGGCCCCGACCGCGACATCCGCTCCCTTCGCACCGGGCGCGGTCGTCGCCGGCGCGACCGAGCCCGCCCAGTCCGGGCCCGAGCACGTCGAGCAGCCGGTCGCGTACGACGCGATCCTGCTCGCGGGCTTCGGCGGCCCTGAGGGGCAGGACGACGTGATCCCGTTCCTGCGCAACGTCACGCGCGGTCGCGGCATCCCCGACGAGCGCCTCGAGGAGGTCGCGCACCACTACCGCCACTTCGGCGGCGTGAGCCCGATCAACGAGCACAACCGCCAGCTCAAGGCCGCGCTCGAGGCCGAGCTGGCGCGCCGCGGCGTCGACCTGCCGGTCATCTGGGGCAACCGTAACTGGGACCCGTACATGAACGACGCCCTCCGCGAGGCGGGCGAGCGCGGCTTCACCAAGCTCATCGCGATCGCGACGAGCGCGTACAGCTCGTACTCGAGCTGCCGGCAGTACCGCGAGGACTACGCCGATGCGCTCGAGGACACCGGCCTGGCCGGTGTCGTGCAGATCGACAAGGTGCGCCAGTTCTTCGACCACCCCGGTTTCGTGACGCCGTTCATCGAGGGCGTGCGCGACGCGCTCGCCGAGCTCGAGGCGGAGCACCCCGGACTCGACCGCGCCACGCAGGTCGAGGTGCTGTTCGCCACGCACTCGATCCCCACTGCGGATGCCGCGAAGTCCGGCCCCGCCGAGCGCGGGTTCGGCGAGGGCGGCGCGTACGCGGCGCAGCACACCGCGGTCGCCGAGGTCGTCATGCGCGAGGCCGGCGCCTCCGAGGTGCCCTGGCAGCTCGTCTACCAGTCCCGTTCGGGGCCCCCCACCCAGCCGTGGCTCGAGCCCGACGTGAACGACGCGATCGCCGAGCTGCCCGCCGCCGGCCGGAAGGCGGTCGTGATCGTGCCGCTCGGGTTCGTGAGCGACCACATGGAGGTCATGTGGGACCTCGACGAGGAGGCGATGGAGACCGCGGAAGAGCATGGGCTCGCCGCCATCCGCGTGCCGACGCCCGGCGTGCACCCGGCGTACGTCTCGGGCCTGGTCGACCTCGTGCTCGAGCGCGTGAACGGCACGCCCACGGCCGAGCGCCCGCACCTGACCGACCTCGGGCCCTGGTACGACGTCTGCCGGCCCGGGTGCTGCGAGAATGCGCGGCTGGGCTTCAAGCCGGCCCTGGCGGGGATCGCGCCGTGAGCCCCGCCGCGACGGCACGCGACGTGATCCGCGTCGGCACGCGCGGCAGCGCGCTCGCGCTCGCGCAGACCCGCCAGATCGCCGAGCGCCTGGGCGCGGCGGCCGATGCCGAGATCGAGATCGTCACGGTCACCACGCAGGGCGACACGTCGCGCGCCTCGCTGCAGGCCATCGGCGGCACCGGCGTGTTCGCCGCAGCCCTCCGCGAGGCCCTCCTCGCGGGCGAGTGCGACGTGGTCGTGCACTCGCTCAAGGACCTGCCGACCGCCGAACACCCCGGCCTCCGGCTCGGGGCCGTGCCCAAGCGCGCCGACGCGCGCGACGCGCTGTGCGCACGCGACGGCCTCACGCTGGCCGAGCTGCCCGAAGGCGCGCGGATCGGCACGGGGTCGCCGCGCCGCATCGCGCAACTCGGGCTCGCGCGACCCGACGTGACCGCGATCGACGTGCGCGGCAACATCGACACGAGGCTCGGCTTCGTGGAGCAGGGCGAACTCGACGCGGTGCTGCTCGCCTCGGCGGGCCTCGGCCGGCTGGGCCGATCGGATGCCGCGACCGAGCGCTTCCCGCTCGCCGACTGGCCGACCGCACCGGGCCAGGGCGCGCTCGCCCTCGAGGTGCGCGACGAGCGCGCCTCCCGTCCGCTCGAGCGCGGGCTCGCGGCCGTCGACCACGTCACGACGCGCGCCACGGTGCTCGCCGAGCGCCTCGTGCTCGCCGGACTCGAGGCGGGATGCGCGGCGCCGGTCGGCGCGACCGCCTTCGTCGAGGACGAACTTCTGTTCCTCACGGCGACGGTGTACAGTGCCGACGGGACGCGGTCGTTGACCAGTTCGCACGCCGCCACCCCCGACAGCCGCTCGGCCGCCGACCTGGCGGACGCGGCCCGCGACGTCGCAGAGCGCGTCGTCGCGGAACTCCTCGGCAACGGCGCCGCCGACCTCGCACCTGCCCAGGAGTCGCCGTGACCGAATTCGAACCGATGACCGGCGCGATCCACCTGCCCGGAGCCGGTGGAGGCAAGCCGCTCGCCGGATGGCGCGTGCTCGTGCCGCGCGGCGGACCCTGGGGCGACGCGGTGGCGGCGTCCCTCCGCTCCCGCGGGGCCTCGCCGATCATCGCGCCGATGATCAACTTCGCGCCGACCGACGACCAGCCCGCGCTCGAGGCGGCGCTCGCGAAGCTCGCCGCCGGCGGATTCGACTGGGTCACGGTCACGAGCGCGACCACGGTCGACGTGCTCTCCTCGTACGGCGCGATCATCCCGGATTCGACGAAGGTCGCCGCGGTGGGCGAGACCACCGCGGCCGCCCTCGTCGCGGCCGGCTACCGCGCCGACATCGTCCCGTCCGAGGAGAACTCGGCCCGCGGCCTGCTCGAGGAATGGGAGGCGGCGACGAACGGCGAGAAGCCGCTGCGCGTGCTCGCCCTCCGCTCGGCGATCGCGAAGCAGGTGCTCTCGGTCGGCCTCGAGCGCATCGGGCACCACGTCGAGGCGGTCGTCGCCTACCGCACGGTCGGCGTGCCGGTTGCGCAGAAGGTCATCGACGACGTGCGCGCCGGCAAGGTCGACGCCATTCTCGTCACGTCGGGCAGCGTCGCCGAGCAGGTGCAGGCGCAGCTGGGCCCCGTCCCCGAGCGCACCCTCGTCGCCGCGATCGGCCCCCAGACCCAGAAGGATGCCGCGAAGTTCGGCCTGCGCATCGACGTGATCGCCGCCGAGCGCTCGGCCGAGTCGCTCATCGACGCGGTCGTGCAGGCCGCGACGCAGACCGTCTGAGGCGCGCCGCGCCCCGGCGCTCCCGTGCAGGCCGCGCCCACCTGCTGCCCAGCCGGGCGCGCGTAGGCTTGGCGGGTGACTTCCGCACCCGCCCCCCGCGTGCGGCCGCGCCGCCTGCGTGAGACGCCGGCCCTGCGCCGCCTCGTGTCCGAGACCCACCTCGACCCCGCCGAGCTCGTGCTGCCGATCTTCGTGCGCGAGGGCGTGTCCGAGCCGATGCCGATCGCCTCGATGCCGGGCGTCGTGCAGCACTCGCTCGACTCCGTCAAGCAGGCGGTGACGGATGCCGCGGCCGCGGGCGTCGGCGGCGTGATGCTCTTCGGCGTGCCCGAGACCCGCGACGCAACCGGTTCGTGCGGTGTCGACCCCGACGGCATCCTGAACATCGCGACCCGCGTCGTGGCCGACGAGGTCGGCGACGCGCTCGTCGTGCAGACCGACCTGTGCCTCGACGAGTTCACCGACCACGGGCACTGCGGCGTGCTCGACGCCCTCGGCCGCGTCGACAACGACGCGACGCTCGAGCGGTACCGCGAGATGGCGCTCGTGCAGGCGGCATCCGGATCGCAGCTGCTGGGCCTGTCGGGCATGATGGACGGCCAGGTCGCGGCGGTGCGCGACGCGCTCGACGGCGCTGGCTTCACGCACACCGCGATCCTCGCCTACTCGGCGAAGTACGCGTCGGCGTTCTACGGCCCGTTCCGCGACGCGGTCGAGTCGACGCTCGAGGGCGACCGCCGCACCTACCAGCTCGACCCCGGCAACCGCCGCGAGGGCCTGCGCGAGGCGATGATCGACATCGACGAGGGCGCCGACGTCGTCATGGTCAAGCCCGCGGGCTCGTACCTCGACGTGCTGGCGGATGTCGCCGCCGCGAGCGAGGTCCCTGTCTGGGCGTACCAGGTCTCGGGCGAGTACTCGATGATCGAGGCCGCCGCCATGCACGGCTGGATCGATCGCCGTCGCGCCGTGATCGAGTCCGTGCGCGGCATCCGCCGTGCCGGCGCCGACGCCGTGCTGACCTACTGGGCGACCGAGCTCGCCGGATGGATCCGGGAGGGGATCGACTGATGACCACCGCCACGACCACCAACGCCGACCTGTTCGCCCGCGCGCAGGCCGCGATCCCGGGCGGGGTGAACTCGCCCGTGCGCGCGTTCCGCTCGGTGGGCGGCACGCCGCGCTTCCTCGTGTCGGCGCGCGGCCCGTACGTGACCGACGCCGAGGGCCGCGAGTACGTCGACCTCGTCGCCGGATGGGGGCCCGCGATCCTCGGCCATGCGCACCCCGAGGTGATCGCGGCCGTGCAGGATGCCGCGGCGCGCGGCCTGTCGTTCGGCGCGTCGACGCCCGTCGAGACCGAGCTCGCCGAGCTCATCGAGCAGCGCGTCGCGCCGGTCGAGAAGCTGCGACTCGTGTCGACCGGCACCGAGGCGACCATGAGCGCCATCCGCCTCGCCCGCGGCTTCACCGGGCGCGACCTGCTCGTGAAGTTCGCCGGCCACTACCACGGCCACTCCGACGGCCTGCTCGCCGAGGCCGGGTCGGGCCTCGCGACCTTCGCGCTGCCGGGCTCGGCCGGCGTGCCCGCCGCGGTCGCCGCGCTCACGCTCGTCGTGCCGTACAACGACCTCGATGCGCTACGCGCGGTGTTCGCCGAGCACGGCGACCGCATCGCCGCCGTGATCACCGAGGCGGCCGCGGCGAACATGGGCGTCGTCCCGCCGCTGCCCGGCTTCAACCGCGCGCTCGTCGAGCTCGCGCACGCGCACGGCGCGCTCGTCATCAGCGACGAGGTGCTCACGGGCTTCCGCGTCTCGAAGGCCGGATGGTGGGGCCTCGAGTCCGCCGCCGGCGCCGACGCGCGCGCCACGTCGGCGCCCTCTGCGCCGGGTGAATGGGCGCACAGCACGCCGAACGGGCGCAGCGACGCGGGTGGCGAGCACGTCGACACGGCGTACACGCCCGACCTGGTCACCTTCGGCAAGGTCGTCGGCGGCGGCATGCCCGTCGCCGCGCTCGGCGGACGCGCCGAGATCATGGAGCGGCTGGCGCCCCTCGGCCCCGTCTACCAGGCGGGAACGCTCTCGGGGAACCCGGTCGCGGTGACCGCGGGCGTGACGACGCTGCGCCTCGCCGACGACGCCGTGTACGCCAGGCTCGACGAGGTCTCGGAGACGATCTCGCAGGCGGTCTCGTCCGCGCTCTCGGCCGAGGGCGTGCCGCACGCCGTGCAGTACGCCGGCAACCTGTTCAGCTTCCTCTTCGGCGAGTCGGTCTCGAGCGGTGCGCGCGACTACGCGGGCGTGCTCGCGCAGGAGTCGTGGCGCTACGCGCCGTTCTTCCACGCGATGCTCGACGCGGGCGTCTCCCTGCCGCCGAGCGTGTTCGAGGCGTGGTTCGTGACGGCCGCCCACGACGACGAGGCGGTCTCGCGGATCCTCGGCGCGCTGCCGGCCGCAGCGCGCGCCGCGGCATCCGCCCGCCCGCCCGCCGCCTGACGCGTCGCCGGCCGCGCGCACGCGCCATCCGCACCGCGCCACCCCGCGGCACCCTGCGGCGCGACACACCCGCGCCACCCCCCCCCCGCGCCGCCCCTGCACGACGCAGGCGCAGAGTCGGCGCGTCGCGCAACCGGGCGGCGCGTCGCGCCCCGACACGCACTCCGCTCCTGCGTTGCGCGCCCGAGGGGCGGCCCGACGAGCCGCGCATCGGAGGTTCCGGCAACGGAACCGATCCCGCCTTTGTGGAGCGTCGACGACGCGGGCCGCGAGCACGTCGGGCAGGATGGGACCTATGGCCACCCTCCGCGTGCACAACGATCGGCTCGAGGTCCACCTCACGCCGGTCGAGAAGTCGCTCGCGTTCCGCAGCGCCGACGTGATCGTGCAGCGCGACGACATCCGCTCGGCCATCATCACCGACGACCCGTGGATCTGGCTGCGAGGCATCCGCCGCCGGGGCACTGAGGTGCCGCTGGTCGCCGCGGTCGGCGTCTGGAAGACCCACGGCGGCAGCGACTTCGTGCTCGTCAAGGGCAAGCGACAGGCGGTCGTGCTCGAGCTCTCGGGCGGCGAGTTCGCGCGGCTCGTGCTGAGCACCAACCGGGCGGCCGAGCTCGTCGAGAAGCTCCGCGTCGAGGTGCCCACCGGCCATCACGTCGCCGACGACGTGTTCGCCGAGGAGGAGACGAGCGGCGACTGACCGGCCGGCTCAGAACGGCAGGAACAGCACGAACCCGATGAGCGGCAGCGTGCCCTGGATGAGCGCGGGTCGCAGGTACCCCGGCCCCGTGGTCGTCAGCACGATCGCTGCCGCCGTCATCGACGCGGTGCAGAACAGGATGAGCGCCCGCGCCGCGTACACCAGCGTGCCGTCGACGAACAGGACGAGTCCCGCGATGGCGCCGATCGCGAGGAACAGGTTGTAGAAGCCCTGGTTGTAGGCCATCGGGCGCAGGATCTCGGCCTGCTCGCGGTTGCGGACGTTGAAGATGCGCCACGTGCTCGGCTGCATCCAGCGGATGCTCTCGAGCACGAAGATGTAGATGTGCAGCAGCGCGGCCAGCGCCACGACCACCACGGCGACGATCCCGAGGACGCTCATGGCTGGATGCTACGCGCATCCGCCGCCTCGATGACGTCACGTCACGTCGCGCCGCCACGTGGTCGCGCCGCCGATGATCGTGGTCAGAACCCCGATGCCGAGCAGCACCAGGCCGCCCTGCCACCACTCGAGCGTCTCGGTGCTTCCGAGCGAGGCGACGTTGTAGAGCGAGGCGCCCACGAGTGCGTCGCTCGCGGCGCCGGGCAGGAATCGGCCGATGGTCGCGGTCGTCTCGTTCAGCGACGCCGCGAGCCGCAGCACGGGCTCGACGAACTGGGTGAACGCGATCACGATGACGATCGCGGCGACCTGGTTGGGCACGAGTGCGCCGAGCCCGACGCCGATCGTGCCCCACAGCGCCATGGCCAGCACGCCGCGCCCGACGAGCGCCCACGTGTCGGTCGAGTCGAGGCCGGTGTCGAGGTCGAACGCGGCGAGGGCCGCCGCCCCGGTCGCCACCGACGTCGCGAAGCCGATCACGCCGAAGACCGCGCCGACGACGAGTTGCGAGGAGAACTTGCCCGCGAGCACGGTCGACCGGTGCGGTTCGGCGAGGAAGGTGGTCGTGAGCGTCCGGTGCCGGAACTCCGAGGTGACGGCGAGCGCGCCGAGCAGCACCGGGAACACGTACCCGATCGACGAGGCGAAGCTGTAGAGGAGCGGTGCGAGGTCGACCCCGGGCGGCAGCGCCGTGTTGCCGCCCGCTGCGGCCGCGGCATCCGGATTCTCGATCGACCAGCCGAGGAACGCGCCGAACCCGCCCGACATGATCGCGACGTACACGACGAGCACGATGGCGAGCAGCCACCACATACGCGTCGTGAGGACCTTCAGGAACTCCGCACCGAGCGAACGCAGGAATGCCATCACTCACCGCCCCCGTTCACGAGCGCGAGGAACGACTCCTCGAGCCCCGATTTCAGCCGATGCAGTGCGCTCACCTCGACGCCCCCGACGAACGCCGCATGGCCGACGACCGCGGGATCGGACTCGGAGACGATGAGACCGTTGCGGCCCTCGGTGTACTCGAGGCCGGCCTGGTCGAGCGCCGAGGCGAGCCGGAGCCGGTCGGGCGAGTCGATGACCGTGCGCGGCGAGGCGTCGAGCTCGAGGTCGGACAGCGAACCCGAGCGCACGAGGCGCCCGCGCGAGATGATCACGACGTCGTCGACCGACTGCTGCACCTCGCTCAGCAGGTGCGAGCTCACGAGCACGGTGCGGCCTTCCTGCGCGAGGCCGCGCAGGAAGCCGCGGATCCACTTGATGCCCTCGGGGTCGAGGCCGTTCACGGGCTCGTCGAGGACGAGCACGCGGGGATCGCCGAGCAGCGTGGTCGCGAGCGCGAGTCGCTGCCGCATGCCGAGCGAGAACCCGCCGACGCGCCGTTGCGCGAACTCGCGCATCCCGACCAGCTCGAGCACCTCGTCGACGCGGTGCGCGCGGATGCCGGCGGCTGCGGCCATCACGCGGAGGTGCGCCCGGGCGGTGCGTCCGGGGTGGAACGCCGCATCGAGCGCCGCACCCACGGTCTCGAGCGGTCGCCGCAGGTCGCGGTAGCGAGCGTCGCCGATGGTCGCGGTGCCCGCTGTGGGACGCTCGAGGCCGAGCAGCAGTCGCAGCGTCGTGGTCTTGCCCGCCCCGTTCGGGCCGAGGAACCCGGTGACCCGCCCCGGCTCCACAGTGAAGGTCAGGTCGTCGACCGCCGTGACGGAGCCGAACCGCTTGGTCAGTCCGGCGATTTCGATGGGGATGCCCTCGGTCATGTGTCTCCTCGGCGAGGTGCTGCGGCGCGGTCGGACGAAGGGGGCGCGATGGCGCGCCCCGTCAGTTCAGCGGGCGGATGGCGGCGGGCAGCACGCCGCCGGAGTAGAGCATGCCGGCGAGGTCCTGCAGGGCCTCGAGGGTGACGCGCTGCGGGTACGGCCCGTACGAGAGCCGAGCCACCCCGAGCGCCTGCAAGCGGTCGGGCGGCGGCACGAGTGGCAGCCCGATCAGCGAGAGCCGCTGCCGGCCGAGGCCGTCGACGAGTTCCGCGACGACCTCCTCCCCGAAGTCGCCGGGGACGAAGACCGTCGTCGCGCCCGCGTCGAGGTAGGCGCGGCCGCGCTCGATCGCGTCGGCGACCCACACCTCGCGCGGACGGTCGCGCCCACGCAGCCAGGCGTCGGTGCGCGCGTTGAGGGCGAATGGCACCCCCTCGGCCTCGGCGGCGGCCACGGCGGCCTCGACCGCGGCGACCGAGGCGGCCAGCGGCTTCAGCTCGTCCTCGAGGTTGGCCCCGACGATTCCTTCGCCGATCGCCCGGCGGATCGTCTCGCCCGGGTCGCCGTAGCCGGCCTCGAGGTCGGCGCTCACGGGCACGTCCACGGCGCGCGCGATGCGGCCCGCCATGTCGAGCATGAGCTCGAAGGGGATCCGCTCGCCGTCGGGGTACCCGAAGGTCGCGGCGATGGACTGGCTGGCGGTCGCGAGGGCGCGCGTCTCGGGAAGCGCGGCCACGACCCTGGCGCTCACGACGTCCCACACGTTCACGACCTGGAGGAGCTCGTCGTCGGCGTGGAGGCGGCGCAGTTCGGCAGCCGTGTCGGCTCGGGTCATGGCCACCACACTAGGACCGTCGGAGGCGATCGGACAGCGTATTCTCGGCGTGCTCGCGACGGCGACCCGCGAAATGGGGGAGTTCCTCCGTTCTCGGATGCGTCACGCGAGTGCCGACGCGAGCCCTGCGAGCAGCCGCTCGACGTCGGCCTCGTCGGTGTACGGTGCGAGCCCGACGCGGAGGCCGCCCTCGTCGCCGAGCCCCAGGTGGCGCGACGCCTCGAGGGCGTAGAAGTTGCCGGATGGCGCGAGCACGCGCTCCGCGGCCAGGTGCCGGGTCACGTCCGAGGCCGCCCGCCCGTCGAACGTCATCAGCACGGTCGGCGTGCGCCGGGCGGCGCGCGAGCGCACCGTCGCACCGGGAAGCTCGGCGAGTCCGTCGGCGAGGCGCGCGCCGAGCGCCGACTCGTGGGCGTGGAGGGCCGCGTAGGACGCGGCGAGGCGGTCGCGGCGCGAGGCCGCGGCATCCGCGTCGGGGTCGAGGTCGGCGAGCACCTCGACCGCGGCGGTCACCCCGGCGAGCAGTTCGTAGGGGAGCGTGCCGTACTCGAACCGCTCGGGCACGGCGTTCGTCGACGGCAGGAGCTTGTCGGGCGCGATGGTCTCGAGCAACTCGGGGCGGGCCACGAGCACGCCGCAGTGCGGACCGAGGAACTTGTACGGCGAGCAAGTGAAGAAGTCGGCGCCGAGCGCGCGGACGTCGGGCAGCTCATGGGCCGTGACGTGCACGCCGTCGACGAACAGCACCGCGCCCGCCGCGTGCACAGCCTCGGCGATCGCGGGAACGTCGGGCCGGGTGCCGATGAGGTTGGATGCGGCCGTCACGGCCACGAGCCGCGTGCGATCGGTGACGAGTCCGGTGACCGCCTCGACGGGCAGCTCGCCCGTCTGCGGGTCGAAGTCGGCCCAGCGCACGGTCGCGCCCGCGCGCTCGGCCGCCTGCACCCAGGGGCGCACGTTCGAGTCGTGGTCGAGGCGCGTGACGACGACCTCGTCGCCCGGTCGCCAGTCGCGCGAGAGGTTCCGGGAGAAGTCGTACACGAGCTGCGTCGCGCTGCGGCCGTGCACGATGCCGCGCGGGTCGCCGTTCACGAGGTCGGCCATGGCGTTCCGGAAACCGTGCACGGCCTCCTCGGCGCGCTGCTCGGAGAGCCCGACGGTGCCGCGGTTCGACAGGGGGCCGGTGAGCGTGGCGGAGATCGCCTCGCCCACCTGGCGGGGCGTCTGCGTGCCGCCGGGGGCGTCGAACTGCGCCCATCCCGCCTCGAGCGAGGGGAACCAGGAGCGGATGCGGGCGACGTCGTAGGCCATGGCCAGAGCCTAGGCGACCGCGGCGCGGGCGCACGTTCGCGCCCGTGCGGGCTCACAGCCGCCGCGCTGCATGGCGGGGGTACCATCCGGAGTATGGCCGCCCACCGCGTGGCGCATCGGCGCCTCGCGCTCCTCATCGCCGGGATCGCGGGGGTCGCGGCCATGAGCGGCTGCCTCTACGGCCCGCCGTACGACCAGCTCCTCACGGGCGACGAGCAGCTCCTCGAGATCGCGCGCGAGGACTACACCGACGCGGGCGACCAGGTCGCGATGGCGGTCGTCGACGGCGACGAGGTGCGGACCGCCTTCGTCTCGGCCGACGCGTCCACGCGCTTCGAGCTCGGCAGCGCGACGCGCGGGCTCACGGGACTCCTGCTGGCGGACTCGATCGAGCGCGGCGAGGTCTCGCTCGACGACACGGTCGGCGAGTACCTCGACCTCGGCGATGCGCCCGCGGCGGCCCTGACCCTGCGCCAGCTGGCGACGCATCACTCGGAGCTGCCGCAGGACCCGCTCGGCCCCGGGGCGTGGGAGAACCCGACGCCCGACCCGGAGGCATCGGCGCCACCTGATCGCGGCGGCCTCGACGCGCTGCTCGGCCGCGTGGCACGGATCGACCTGGTGCCCGAGCTCGAGTACAACGTGAGCGACTTCGACGCGGCGCTCATCGGCCAGGCGCTCGCGGCGGCGACCGGCACGCGGTACGCGGACCTGCTCGAGGAGCGAGTCCTCGGACCCATCGGCATGGAGGACGCCGTGGTCGTCGAATCGGCCGACCTGCTGCCCTCGGGCCTCGCGCAGGGCCACGACCGGTGGGGTCGCAAGGTCGCCTCGCGGGGGAGCGGCGCGTACTCGCCCGCGACGGGCCTCGTCGTGACGATCGACGACATGATCGCGCTCGCGCGCGCCGTCGTTGACGGCCCGTTCGCCGACAGCGAGGCGCTCGACCCTGCCGCCGAGACCCGCTGGCCGCGGATCGACATCGGCTACTTCTGGGAGCGCTACGCGCTGGACCGCGGGCACGCCGTCTACATCGTGGGCTCGTCGGCCGGCTTCTCGGCGGCGCTGCTCGCCGAGCCGGACGCCCGCCGGGCCTCGGTGCTGCTCTCCAACGCCGAGGTCGACTGGCCGTGGTCGCGCGTGCTGCCGCTGCTCGCGACGATCGAGGAGTGATCGCGATCGCCCGGCCCGCCCGGGTTAGCATGCCAGCATGCAGGGGGCACGGCCCGCGGGGCGGGCGGCCGAGGATGCGCCGGCGGTCGGCGGTGCGCGGGCGGTCGGGGAGGGCGGCCCGTCATCCGAGCGGCCGCCGCGCCTGTCGTTGATGACGGTGCTCGACGGCTTCTTCTTCGTGTACGCGGGCGTGGCGGCGGTGTGGCTCGCCTGGCTGCTGCTCTCGCAGTCGTTCGAGTTCGGATGGCTGGGCGTGCTCTTCTTCGTCGTGTTCTGGCTCGTGCTGGCCTATCTGGTGCTGCCCCGGCTGCATCGCATCCTCACCACGATCTACGTTCCCGATTACTTCATCGGGCGCACGCGCACGAGCGACGGGCTGCTCGGCGATCCGGTGAACCTCGCGTTCGACGGGTCCGAGGCCGCGCTGCACGCGGCGATGACCGCGGCCGGGTGGACGCGCGCCGACGAGGTCACGCTCGCCTCCGGCTGGCGGATCGTCACGTCGACGCTCTCGCGCCGGAGCTACGACGAGGCGCCGGTGAGCCCGCTGTTCCTCTTCGGCCGGCAGCAGGACTTCGCCTACCAGCAGGAGGTCTCCGGCAACCCGGCCAAACGCCATCACGTGCGGTTCTGGCGAACGCCCGACGGCTGGCTCCTGCCGGGCGGCCGCCGTGTGGACTGGCTCGCCGCCGGCACGTTCGACCGCGCCGTGGGGTTCTCGCTCTTCACGCTCCAGGTCACGCACAAGATCGACGCCGACATCGACGTCGAGCGCGACCACATCCTCGCGACGCTCACCGCGGCCGTGCCGTCGGCGCGCATCGAGGTGCTGCACGACTTCTCCACCGGGTACCACTCGCGCAACGGCGGGGGCGACACCATCCGGACCGACGGCGACCTCCCGGTCGTCGATGTCGCCGCCGTGCCCGTGCGCACGACCGAGGGGCCGTCGTGAGCGGGACGCGGCGACCGACGCCCCCGGCGACGGATCCGGTCGAGAAGCGCACGGCGTTCGAGCCGCCGTCACGGCTCGCGGAGCGCGAGGCGGCGCCCGCCCGCGTGCGGCGCCCGGCCGCGACGACCTTCGGCGCCGCGCTGGTGCTGCTCCGGGTGCTCGTCGGGATCGTGTGGCTCATCGGCGTGGCCGTGCAGTGGGACGAGATCGTCGCGAACGAGCTCGACTTCGTCGTCGCCGGTCAACCGACGCCCGCCGCGCTCGACGCCGGCCGCACCGTCGTGCTCGTCGCCGGATCCACCCTGCTGCTGCTCGACCTGCTGCTCACCGTGCTGATCTGGTACGGCAGCAACGGCGCTCGCGTCACCGTCATGCTCATCGCCGCGGCGAACATCACGATCGCCGCGATCGACTCCGTCACGGGCGACGCCGAGGTGACCATCCGGACGACGTTCATCACCGTGGCGCTCGACATCCTCATCCTGCTGGCCCTGTCGAGCCGCGAGGCCCGGTCGTTCGCCCGCCGCACGCGCGGCTTCGCGCGACCGCGCCGCGACGAGGGCGCCTGACGGGGGCGCCTCAGGCGACGGATGCCGCGTGGCGCGCGCACTGCGCGGGGCCGCACGCCTCGCAGCGCACGAGCTGGCTGCGGCACGCGGCATCCGTGCAGTTCACGGTGCGGTTGGTCGCGCCGCCGCAGCCCTCGCACACGCCGACGACCGCGGCGTGGTCGCTGAAGTCCACCGACCCGCGGCCGTCGAAGACGTAGAGCGAGCCCTCCCACAGGCCGTCGTCGCCGAAGCGCTCGCCGTAGCGGACGATGCCGCCCTCGAGCTGGTACACCTCGCCGAAGCCCCGGCTCGCCATCAGGCTCGAGAGCACCTCGCAGCGGATGCCGCCCGTGCAGTACGTGACGACGGGCCGCCCCTTGAGGTGGTCGTACGCGCCCGAGTCGAGCAGGCCGACGAAGTCGCGCGTGGTCTCGACGGGCGGCACGATCGCGCCGCGGAAGCGCCCGATCGCCGCCTCGAGCGCGTTGCGCCCGTCGAGGAAGACGACCTCGTCGCCGCGGTCCGCGACGAGCTCGTGGAGCGCGTCGGGGTCGAGGCGGGTGCCGCCGCCGACGACGCCGCCGGCGTCGACGCGCAGCTCGCGAGGCGCGCCGAACGAGACGATCTCGTCGCGCACCTTGACGCTGAGCTTCGGGAAGTCGAGGCTCCGGCCGTCGTCGTCGAGCCCGGTGCCCTCGCTCCACTTGAAGTCGATGGCCCTGAATGCCGCGTAATCGCGGGTCTTCCGGACGTAGCGCTTGAGGGAGCGCATCTCGCCGCCGAGGGTGCCGTTCAGCCCGTCCTTCGAGATCAGGATGCGGCCGCGCAGGCCCAGCGACTCGGCGAGGTCGCGCTGCCACAGCCGCACCGCGTCGGGGTCGGCGAGCGGGGTGAACACGTAGAACAGCAGGATCTTGGCGAGCGGCACCCGGCGATCATAGGGCGGGCGTCTGGGCGGATGCCTCGACCGGCTCCCGGGGCTCCGCCGACGCGCCGCCGTCGCTTCGCCGACGCGCCGGCGCGGCTTCGCCGACTCGCGGACCGCGTCCTCGACCAGCCGGAGGCGCGGACGTAGGCTGACCGCGAGAGGCCGACGACCCGATGAGGAGGTTCGACCATGCTCGACGTGGATCCCTACGCTGCGTTGCAGAAGCTGCGGCCGGTCGGCTCGTTCACCGTGACGAGCGAGGACTTCGAGGACGGCGGGCCCCTCGCGCGCCCGCAGTGGAGCGCCGGCGCGGGTGGCGTCGACCGCTCGCCGGAGCTGTCGTGGTCGGGCTTCCCCGAGCGCACGCGCGGCTTCGCCGTGACCTGCCTCGACGTCGACGCGCCGTCCGGTTCGGGATGGTGGCATTGGGCGGTCGCGAACCTGCCCGCCGCCACGACCGCCCTGCCCGCGGGCGCGGGCGCTCCCGGTGCCCCGGGCCTGCCGCACGGAGCGGTGGTGCTGCGCAACGAGGACGGCGACCGCGGCTTCTGCGGCGCGGCGCCGCCCCGCGGCACGGGCGTGCACCGCTACGTCTTCGTGGTGCACGCGCTCGACGCGCCGAGCCTCGACCTGGATCCGGATCTCTCGCCGGCCGGCCTCGGCAATCGCTGCTTCTTCCACGCGCTCGCGCGCGGCATCATCACCGGGACCGCGAACCGCGACTGACCGGGTCGGCTGCCCGGGTCAGCCGTGGCGGCGTCGGCCGAAGAGGAAGTACGCGATCGGCCCGACGTAGTTGACGAGGATGACGGCCGCCCACACGGGCTTCGGGCCGTTCACCTCGTCGGCCGTTCGCCTGGCCAGGTCGGTCCACGCCGTCGCGGCCAGCGCGAGCTGCACGACCGCGCCGACCACGGTGCCGACCTTGCGGCCCGTGCTGAGATCGCTCCACCGCTGCGTCGTCGCCATGCCGTCCTCCTAGTGCTTGTTGCCCGAGAGGGCGAGCACGCCGCCCAGCCCGATCATCATGACGCCGCCCGTGGCGGCGAGGTTCGCCGCGCGCCGCGGCGAGCGCCCGAACCAGTCCCGCGCCCATCCGGCCGCGAGCGCCCACACCGAGTCGCACGCGAGCGCGAGGATGACGAACGCGGTGCCGAGCGTCGCCATCTGGAGCGGGATGCCGCCCGCGTGGAAGTCGACGAACTGGGGGAGCACCGCCACGAAGAACGCGATCGTCTTGGGGTTGGTGACGCCGACGACGAACCCCTCGCCGAGGAGTCGCCAAGGTGAGCGCGGCGCGACCTCGCCCGTGACGGCGGCCGCGGCATCCGCTCGGTGCCGGATCGCCTGCACGCCGAGGTAGACGAGGTAGAGCGCGCCCGCGATCTTGATGCCCGTGAACAGCAGCACCGACTGCGCGACGACCGTGCCCACGCCGAGCGCGACCGCGGCGACCAGCGGGAGCATGCCGAGCGCGTTGCCGAGCACGCTGAGCAGCCCGCCCACGCGGCCGAGTGCGAGCGATCGGCCGATGACGAACAGCACGCTCGGCCCCGGGATGACGATGAGCACCACCGAGGCCAGCAGGAACGCCCAGAGGTTCGATGCGGGGACCACGTCACGATCCTACGCTCGTGCCCTTGTCATTCGATAAGTCGCTATATAACATGTTATGCATGACGGAACAGGACACCGCGACGACCGACGTGGTCGCGACGCTCGGGCACTTGGCGCTCGGCACGCGCCTCAAGCGCCTCGGCGAACGACTGCAGGCCGAGACGACCCGCTTCATCCAGGCGCAGGGCGTCGACCTGCCCTCGAGCTGGTTCCCGCTGCTCGCCGCGCTCGACCGGCGCGAGTCGACCGTGGGCGAACTCGCCGCGGCCCTCGGGGTCAGCCAACCCGGCGTCACGCGCAGCGCGACCAACCTCGCCCGGCTCAGGCTCGTCGAGATCGCCACCGGCGACACCGACCGCCGGCGCCGCACCATCCGGCTCACGCCCGAGGGGGCCGCGCTCGTCGAGCGGGCGCGCGCCGAGCTCTGGCCGCGCATCGACGCGGCCGTCGCCGACGCGTGCGCCGGCCTCGATGGCCCGTTCCTCGACCAGGTCGGCGCGCTCGAGCGCCGCCTCGACGAGGCCCCGATCGACCGCCGCGCCGCCGGGAGCCGGCCGTGACGCGCCATCCGCTCGATCGCCCCGCGTGGGCCGCGCTGGCCGGCGGCCAGCGGAGGTTCGCGGTCGGCGGCGACCTCGCGCTCCGATTCGACCCGCTGGTCGGGCCCTTCGCCGCGGCCGACCGCGACGATGCCGACAGCGCCCAGGCGCTCAGCGCGCTCGCGCGCGAGCACGGCTGGATCGCGCTGCTGCAGGTCGGCCCCGCGCCCGCGCCCCCGGGCACCGTCGAGCGCCTGCGCGGCCCCGGCGTGCAGATGGTGCTCGACCGGCTGGTGCCCGTCGCCGCGCCCGAGGGCGTCGAGATCGTCGAACTGGGCGAGGCCGACGCATCCGCCATGCTCGAGCTCGCCACGCTGACCGAACCGGGCCCGTTCGCGGCGCGGACGTTCGAACTCGGGGGGTTCGTCGGCGTCCGCGACGCCGACGGCACCCTCATCGCCATGGCCGGCGAACGCATGCGGCCGCCCGGGTTCGCCGAGCTCAGCGGGGTCTGCACGCGCCCGGAGCATCGAGGGCGCGGCCTCGCCGCGTCGCTGTCGACCGCGGTCGCGCAGCGCATCCTCGACCGCGGCGAGCAGCCGTTCCTGCACGTGTACGCGCGCAACGCCGGCGCGATCGCCGTCTACCGGCGGCTGGGCTTCGTGCACCGCGCCGACGTGGAGTACGTCGCGCTCGATGCCGCCTGACCCGGCGCGGCGCCGCGGCAGGGCCGGCCCCGCCTACTCCTCCTCGGGCTGCGGGTCGATCCGGGTCGCGAGGCGCACGCGCGTGCCGAACGGGTCGGAGACCATCGCGACGCGCTCGCCCCACGGCGAGTCGTCGGGCGGCTCGATCACGAGGTACCCGGCCGCCTCGAGCGCCGCGGTCGCCTGGTCGACGTCGTCGAGGTAGAACCAGAGCAGCATCCCGGCGCCCTCGCCGGCCGTCGCGTTCTCGGCCAGGCCCAGCCCGAGCTGCGACGCTCCTGCCTGCAGCGTGACGAAGACCGGATCGCCCTCGACGGGGTAGCGGTAGACCACGGCGGTGCCGAGCGCGTCGTGGTAGAACCGCATCGCGGCATCCATGTCGGGCACTTCGACGATGGGGAACCCGGACTCGATCATGCAACCCCTCCCGCCGCCGACGCTACGCCGCGCGAACCGATGACGCTACCGTTGCAGCGTGAGCGACCACATCTCCACGAGCGTGGCCGACGGCGTCGGCCGCATCACGCTCGAGCGCCCCCAGGCGCTGAACGCGCTGAGCTACGAGATGATCCGCGCGCTCACCGCCGTCTTCGACGCGTGGCGGCACGACCCCGAGGTCTCGATGGTCGTGATGGACGGCGCGGGCGAGCGCGGCTTCTGCGCGGGCGGCGACGTGCGCGAACTGTACGGGTACACCACGGCGGGGCACATCGCCGAGGCGCTGCGGTTCTTCCGCGACGAGTACCGGCTGAACTCGGCGATCGCGCACTACCCGAAGCCGGTCGTGGCGATCATGGACGGCATCACGATGGGCGGCGGCATCGGCCTCGCGGGCCACGCATCCATCCGCATCGTGACCGAGCGCTCGCGCGTCGCGATGCCCGAGACGCGCATCGGCTTCACGCCCGACGTCGGCGGCACCTGGCTGCTCGGCCGTGCACCCGGCGAGCTCGGCACGCACCTGGCGCTGAACTCGCGCACCATGGACGCCGCCGACGCCATGCACGCGGGCTTCGCCGACGCGTTCGTGCCGTCCGAGCGGATCCCGCACCTGCTGCAGGCGCTCGA
Source organism: Agromyces aurantiacus (assembly GCF_016907355.1). Lineage (NCBI taxonomy): Bacteria > Bacillati > Actinomycetota > Actinomycetes > Micrococcales > Microbacteriaceae > Agromyces > Agromyces aurantiacus. The sequence goes on from NZ_JAFBBW010000001.1 coordinate 571,971, forward strand.
GGAGCGCGCCGACCCCGGCACGCCGTGGGAGATCGTGATGCTCTTCGACGAGACGCCGGGGCCGTCGACGCTCGCCGCCGCGCGACCCTGGGTCGACGCGTGCTACTCGGCGCCGACCGTCGGGGCGATCATCGAGCGGTTGCGCGCCGTCGGCGAGGGCCGGGCGGATGTCGCGGGGCAGTCGGATGCCGCGGCGCACGCCTACGCGGCGGCCGCCGCCGACGAGCTCGAGACCCTCTCGCCGACCGCCCTGACGATCACGCTCGAGGCCGTCCGCCGCGCGCGCACGCTGAAGACCCTCGAGGACGCGCTCGAGCAGGAGTTCCGCGCCGTGTCCTGGTTCATCGGCGAGCACGACCTGCACGAGGGCATCCGCGCGCAGGTCATCGACAAGGACCGCAACCCCACGTGGGACCCGCCGACCCTCGACGACATCCCGCCGACGCTCGCCGCGCGCGTGCTCACCGAGCAGTTGCACGACCCCGTCTGGCCGGAGCGGGCCGGGGACGTCAGCGCGCGGTCCTGACCGCCGCCTCGAGCGCGACCCACGAGAGCATCGCGCACTTGATGCGCATGACGTACTTCGCGACGCCGTGGAACGCGATCGCGTCGCCGAGCACGTCCTCGTCGGGTTCGCCCTCGCCCTTCGAGCGCAGCATGGCGCGGAACGCCTCGGCCGTCTCGAGCGCCTCGTCGATCGAGTGCCCCTGCACGAGGTCGGTGAGCACCGACGCCGAGGCCATCGAGATGCTGCATCCGTCGCCCTGCCAGGCGACCTCGTCGATGCGCTCGTGCGCGGGGTCGAGCCTGACGCGCACCGTGATCTCGTCGCCGCACGTCGGGTTGTACTCGTGGTGCTCGCCGTCGGCGCCCTCGAGCGGGCCGTCGCCGTGGCGCTCCTTCGAGTGGTCGAGGATGATCTGCTGGTAGAGGCCTTCGAGTCCGGCCATCAGGATGCCTCCCTCGCGAGCCCGAAGAACCCGCGCACCTCGCCGAGCGCCGCCACGAACCGGTCGGCCTCGTCGGTGGTCGTGTAGACGTGCGCGCTCGCCCTCGTCGTCGCCGTGATGCCGAGCGCGCGGTGCAGCGGCTGGGCGCAGTGGTGCCCGACCCGCACGACGATGCCGGCCTCGTCGAGGAACTGCCCGACGTCGTGCGCGTGCACGCCGTCGACCGCGACGCTCACGAGCCCCGCGCGGCGCTCGCCCGGCTGCGGGCCCACGATCCGGACGCCCGGGATCGCGGCGACGCCGTCGATGACGCGCTCGGCGAAGGCCTCCTCGTGCGCGGCGACCGACGCCATGCCGAGCCGCTCGAGGTAGCGCACGGCGGCGCCGAGCCCGATCGCCTGCGACACCGCCTGGGTGCCGGCCTCGAAGCGGTGCGGCGCCGGCAGGAAGTGCGCGTCCTCGAGGGTGACCTTCGTGATGGTCGACCCGCCCGTGCGGGCGGGGGGCAGTGCGTCGAGCAGTTCGGCGCGGCCGTAGAGCACGCCGATGCCGTTCGGTCCCAGCATCTTGTGCGCCGAGAACGCCGCGAAGTCGACGCCGTACGCGCCGAAGTCGACCGGGCGGTGGGGCACCGACTGGCACGCGTCGAGCACCACGATCGCGCTGCTCGCGCGTTCGCGCACGAGCGCCGTGATCTCGGCGACCGGCGCGATCAGCCCGGTCACGTTCGACGCCTCGGCGAACGTCACGACGCGCGTGCGCTCGGAGAGCACGGCGGCGAGGTCGTCGATCGTCCAGCACCCGTGCTCGTCGACGCGCACGGGCACGATCCGTGCCCCCGTGCGCTGCGCCACGCGCTGCCACGGCAGCAGGTTGGCATGGTGCTCGGCCTCGGTCAGCACGATCTCGTCGCCCGGCTGCAGCGCGAACCGCGCGGCATCCGCCCCGCCGATGCCGGCGCTCGCGTCGGCGATGCCGAGCGCGACCATGTTCAGCGCATCGGTCGCGTTCTGCGCCCACACGACCTCGCGCTCTCCGGCGCCGACGAAGCGCGCGACGTCGGCGCGCGCCTCCTCGAACAGGCTCGTCGACTCGCCCGTCGCGGCGCTCGCGCCGCGGTGCACCGCGGCGAGGTGGTGCACGAGGTAGTCGCGTTCGGCGTCGAGCACGGCAGCGGGACGCTGCGAGGTCGCGGCGGAATCGAGGTAGGCGGTCGGGCGGGCGGCATCGGTCGACGCGAAGGCGGGGAAGTCGAGGCGGATGTCGCGGACCGGGCGGCCGCCGACGGTGTCGGCGTCGGTGTGGTTCATCACCTCCATCGTCTCACGCGGGATACCCGACGAGGCTGGGAGCGCGGTCGCGGCGGCCCCGCGACATCCGGAACCCCATTCGGTAGCGTGGCCACGTGAAGACCCACCACCTGCGCACCCACCGGAGCGATGAGAACCTGTCGCGCGAGGGCCAGCTGGCCTGGCAGCTCGCGGCCGTCGCCACTGACCCCGTCGAGGTCGACGACGACGTCGTCGACATGGTCGTCAACCGGGTGATCGACAACGCCGCGGTCGCCGCCGCGGCGCTCGCCCGCAAGCCCGTCGTCGCGGCCCGCAGCCAGGCCCTCTCGCACCCCGTGTCCATCGGCGGCGACGGCGCCACCGTCTTCGGGGCGGATGCCGCGCGGCGGACCTCGCCCGAGTGGGCGGCGTGGGCGAACGGGGTCGCCGTGCGCGAGCTCGACTTCCACGACACGTTCCTCGCGGCCGACTACTCGCACCCCGGCGACAACATCCCGCCGATCGTCGCGGTGGCGCAGCACCTCGCCGCGGCGCGCGGGCTCACCGGGCGCGAGCTCGTTCGCGGCATCGCGACCGGGTACGAGATCCAGGTGGACCTCGTGAAGGCCATCTCGCTGCATGCCCACAAGATCGACCACGTCGCGCACCTCGGGCCCTCGGCGGCGGCCGGCATCGGCACCCTCCTGGGCCTCGACCAGGAGACGATCTTTCAGGCCATCGGCCAGGCCCTGCACACGACCACCGCCACGCGACAGTCGCGCAAGGGCGAGATCTCGACGTGGAAGGCCTACGCGCCCGCGTTCGCCGGGAAGATGGCGGTCGAGGCCGTCGACCGCGCGATGCGCGGCGAGACCAGCCCCGTGCCCATCTACGAGGGCGAGGACGGCGTGATCGCCTGGCTGCTCGGCGGCCCCGAGGCGACCTACGAGGTCCCGCTGCCCGACGCTGGCGAGGCCAAGCGCGCCATCCTCGACTCGTACACGAAGGAGCACTCGGCCGAGTACCAGGCGCAGGCGCTCATCGACCTCGCGCGCCGCCTCCACGACGACTACCCGCTGATCCTCGACGACCCAGACCGCGTCGAGTCGATCACGATCCACACCTCGCACCACACGCACAACGTCATCGGCTCGGGCGCGAACGACCCGCAGAAATACGACCCGGATGCCTCGCGCGAGACGCTCGACCACTCGATCCCGTACATCTTCACCGTCGCCCTGCAGGACGGCACGTGGCACCACGTCGACTCGTACGCGCCCGAGCGCGCGCACCGGCCCGACACCGTCGCGCTCTGGCGCAAGGTCGCGACCGTCGAGGACCCGGAGTGGACGCGCCGGTACCACTCGCTCGACATGGGCGAGAAGGCGTTCGGCGGTCGCGTCGTCATCCGGCTCGCCGACGGCAGCGAGATCGTCGAGGAGATCGCCGTCGCGGACGCGCACCCGCTCGGCGCGCGCCCCTTCGGCCGCGAGCAGTACGTGCAGAAGTTCCGCACGCTCGCCGAGTGGGTGCTCGAGCCCGCCGAGATCGAGCGGTTCCTGGATGTCGCGCAGCGCCTGCCCGAGCTCAGCCCCGACGAGCTGCACCAGCTGACGTTCACGGCCGCGCCCGGCGCCCTGAACGGCGTGGAGCCCCCCACCGGCCTGTTCTGACCCCGTGACGACAGTCGTTGCGGGTCCTGCAGGCGTCCGACCCGCAACGACTGTCGTCACGGATGATCCATCGGGAACCAACGGGACCGGATCGGACGAGCCGACCATCCCTTGCGCCGCAGCGTGGCCTCGAGCCGACGAATCAGCCGCTCGGGGCGTTCGAGGTCGGCCTGAGTGACTTCCGTCACGTGATAGCCGAGCGATTCGAGCTCCGATTCGCGGGTCCGATCCCGCCGCCACTGCACGAGGTCGGTGCGATGGTGGTCGCCCTGATACTCCAGCACCTCATCGAACCCCTCGATCAGGAGATCCACCCGGGCCACGAACCGGCCGTCGGGCGCGCGGATCGTCACGTTCGCACGAGGGCTCGGCAGCCCCGCGAGCACCACGATGGCGCGAAGTTCCGATTCCTTGGGCGACTCCGAGGCAGGATCCAGCAGCGCGAGGGCCGCCGCCAGGCGAGCGTGCAGCCGGCGGTCCGGATGGCGCCGTGCCGCTGCCTCGAGGGCCTCGAGCCCGATTCTGCGGATCGCGACATCCCCGGCCGCGACCAGTTCGGGAACGGAGATGGTGCGGGCCAGCTCGCACCAGGTGCGCGCGATCGATGTGATGCGGATGCCGCTGAACTCGGTCAGCTCGGACTCGGCGATCCGCAGGCTCCGGGCCGTGACGCCCCGACGACGCACGGCCCGCGCCGGTGCCGGGATCGCGAGCTCGAGCCGATTCCGCAACGCGAGCGGAACGGGGAGCCCGTGCAGAACCGCCGCGGTGACGCCGGTCGCGAACACGCGCGCATCGAGCACCTCCAGCACCGCTCGGCACCGCTCCAGGTGCGTGTGCTCGTGATGCAGCCGTACTCCCCGGTTGGGCTGGAGCAGGTCGTGGGCGCGGAGCCGCGATGCGCTGACACCTGCCTGCCGTGCGCGGTCGACCGTGAACCCGCCGGTGCGCAGCCCGGGCGGGAGTTCAGCGCGTCGTGTCATCGGACGATGCTCGCGCTCGCGTGTCGCCCCGACGCCTCAGGTCGCCCGTCCCACGGACGCTCTCGGCCGACGCGTCCTTGTGGAGGACGGCCCACCCGCGTCATGCATCCCGTCTGGACAGTCGTTGCGGGTGCGGTCGGCACCGGACCCGCAACGAGTGTCGTCACCGGGCACAGACGCCGTCCACAGCCGCGCGCGGACGGCGGCGGCTCGCTCTAGGCTGGGGGTGCGTTCGCGCGGGGGCGGGCGCCGAATCCCACGAGGAGCACGATGAGCGACCAGACGCCGCAGGGCACCACGGTTCCGGATGCGGCCTTCCAACCGCAGATCTTCAAGGGCCTGGCGGGCGTGCCCGTCGACTACACCGCGATCTCGAAGGTGAACCCCGAGACGAACTCGCTGCTCTATCGCGGCTACCCGGTGCAGGAGCTCGCGGCATCCGTGACCTTCGAGGAGGTCGCCTACCTGCTCTGGCACGGCGAGCTCCCGGATGACGCGCAGCTGGCCGAGTTCGAGGAGCTCGAGCGCCGCCATCGCGGCCTCGACCACGAGGTCAAGCGCATCGTCGACGAGCTGCCGCTGACCGCGCACCCCATGGACGTGGTGCGCACTGCCGTGAGCGTGATCGGCGCGAGCGACCCCGCGACGCCCGACGACTCGCGCGAGTCGAACCTCGAGAAGTCGATCCGGCTGTTCGCCAAGCTGCCCTCGATCGTCTCGTACGACCAGCGCCGCCGGCACGAGCTCGAGTTCGTCGAGCCGCGGCTCGACCTCGGCTACTCCGCGAACTTCCTGTGGCAGACGTTCGGCGAGGCGCCCGAACTCGAGGTCGTCAACGCGTTCGACACGTCGATGATCCTGTACGCCGAGCACTCCTTCAACGCGTCGACGTTCACGGCGCGGGTCATCGCGAGCACCCTCTCCGACCTGTACTCGGCCGTCACGGGCGCGATCGGCGCGCTCAAGGGTCCCCTGCACGGCGGCGCCAACGAGGCCGTGATGCACGCCTTCGACGAGATCGGCACCGGGGAGGGTTCGGCCGCCCGCGCCACCGCCTGGCTGGATGCCGCGCTCGCCGAGAAGCGCAAGATCATGGGCTTCGGGCACCGGGTGTACAAGAACGGCGACTCGCGCGTGCCGACGATGCGCGACGCGCTCGAGCGCATGGTCGAGCACTACCATCGCCCCGACCTGCTTGAGCTCTACGTCGCGCTCGAGGAGGGCATGGCGGAGCGCAAGGGGATCAAGCCCAACCTCGACTACCCGGCCGGCCCGGTGTACCACCTCATGGGCTTCGACACCGAGACGTTCACGCCGCTGTTCGTCGCGAGCCGCGTGACCGGGTGGACGGCGCACGTGATGGAGCAGCTGGCGTCGAACGCCCTGATCCGTCCGCTCTCGGTCTACAACGGCCCCGACGAGCGGCACGTGCCGCCGAAGGGCAACGCGTCGGGCGAGCCGGCGGCCTGAGCCGGCACGGGTTCGCGCCTGCGCACAACGGCGCGGCGCACCATCCGGCCCTGCGCTGTGCCCGTCCACCAATGTGGAGACTTCCACGACGATCCGGGCATAGTGTCGTGGACCATGCACATGCTGTTCCGCACCCTGTTCCACGTGCTGTTCCTGTCGCGGCGCCGGCCGTCGCTCGAGCACTACGAGGTCGCGCGCACCCGATTCATCACGCTGCCGACCGACCTCGACGTCAACCGCCACATGAACAACGGCGTGTACTTCTCGATCATGGATGTCGCGCGGTTCGACATGCTCGTGCGCAATGGCGTCTTCGGCATCATGCGGGCGAAGGAGTGGTACCCCGTCGTGGTGAGCGAGACGATCACGTTCCGCAAGTCGCTCGAGCTCTGGCAGCGGTTCACGATCGAGTCGCGGCTCGTCGGATACGACGACAAGGCCGTCTACCTCGAGCAGCGGTTCGTGCGTCCCGGCGCCGACGGGCAGCCCGAGATCTACGCGCAGGGCTTCATCCGCGCGCGGTTCCTCCGCAAGGCCGGCGGTACGGTGCCCGTGCCCGAGCTCATCGAGGCGTTCGGCGCACCGCCCGTCGAGGACCGTGTGCCGGAGTGGATCGAGCGGTGGGGTGCGGATGTCGCGCTGCCCGCGACGCGCGCGGCCGCGCCATCCGTCTGGGCCTGACGGTCGCCGGGTCGATGTCTCGATCGCGGATGCTTGGGCGGAGCGCGCGCTCGCGGAATACTGGACGGTGCGAGGGCACCTGCAGGCGAGGGGGTCGACATGCCGTTCCGCAGTCTCGAAACGATCGGTGCCTGGCTCGAGGAGTTCGCGGGGCTGGGCTACCGGTTCAACGGCGAGTTCAAGGTGATCCAGCAGGACGGGGCCGGGGGAGCGGACACGGGTCTGGTGCTCGTGCGACTGACCGACGCGAGCACCGTGATCACGATCCAACCCGAGGTGCGGGACGCCATCCGCTGGGTGGCCACCATGGAGCCTCGGGAGTCGGCCATGGTGCTGGACGCGCCCGCACTGCTCAACGTGGCGGGCGAGCTCGCCGTGGCGTCGGCGCTGTGCGCGTTCCTCGAGGCGAAGTCGCTCGCCTACGTGGCCGTCGACTCGGCGTGAGCGGCGCCGGCCGGGCTACGCGCGCCGCCCGGCCGCGGCCTCGGTGAAGCCGTCGAGCAGCGTCGCGAACCGACGGATCGCCTCCTGGTCGCCCGCGCCCTCCGCGAGCGTGAACGCGTCGTCGAACCGGGTGAGCGCCGACCAGGGCGCTTCGGTGAGCTCGATAGTGACCGTGATGCGGTTCACGCGTCGGTCGGCCGGATCGACGTCGCGGCGCACGGCTCCGCGCTCGACGAGCCGGTCGATGAGCGTCGTGACGCCGGCGGAGGTGATGCCGAGGAAGTTCGAGAGGGTTCCGGGCCGGGTTCCCGGGTTCGCGGCGATGAAGAGGAGCGCCCGCGCATCGAGCTCGTTGATCCGCAGCACGCGACGCGCCTCGAGCAGGGCGGCGGCGCGTGCGTCGATGTACCGCTGCAGTGCCGCGGCGAGGGACGAGCGATCGGAGCTTCCCGAATCCATGGGCTCCTCGCCTCCTTCGAACCGGGTCGGAGCCACCCTAGCAGGTCTCTCGTTCGGCTGATTTCTCGCCAGTTTATCTAAATTGGCGAGAGAAATGCTAGACTGATCGTTCACCTCGTCCCCCCGAGTCCCCCAACCGGACGTCTCGCCGGGCCGACCGATGGAAGGAACGGCCATGGGTACCCTGCACTATGGCGGCACCGAACAGATCGACCTGCCCGACCAGCTCCTCGCGCACGTCAAGGTCGTCATGATCTCCAAGCTCCGCCGCAACGAGAGCTTCACCCTCTCGTGGAATCGCCCGAACGACGCCGGCGCGGGCCGCACGACCATCTGGCTCGAGGCATCCGTGCCCCTGCGCTTCGTCTTCGAGACCGCCGACGCGGAACCGCTCGACCCCCAGCTCCTCCAGCAGCTCGCGCGTGAGGCGAACACCGCGCGCGGGCTGGTCATCGACCTCGAACCGTCCGAGGTCCCCGCGCTCGAGGCGGTCTGACGCCCGGCGTCGCCCGAGGACCCGACCCTAGGTGCGCGCCTTCCACGGCACGACGACCTCCTTGAGGATGAGCAGGATGCCCGCCGCGACCGGGATGGCGACGAGTGCACCGGGCAGCCCGGCCAGCGTGCCGCCCGCGAGCGCCGCGATGAGCACGATCGAGCCGGGCACCTGCACGGCCTTGCTCATGACCCGCGGCGTGAGGATGTACGCCTCGACCTGCATGTAGACGAGCATCGCGATCAGCACGACGAGCGCGGCCGTCGGCGAGACGAACAGCGTGAGCGCCGTCATCACGGCCGTCGTGAGCACCGTGCCGATGAGCGGGATCAGCGTGATGAAGAACGCGGCCACCGAGATCACGAGCGCGAACGGCTGGCCCACGAGTGTCAGCAGGATGAGGCTGTACACCGCGTTGAAGAACGCGAGCACGACCATGCCGCTGAGGTAGCGACCGACGTTCTGCATGATGCGCTCGGCGTAGTCGACGAACCGGGCGCGGTGGGATGCCGCGATGAGCGTGTACACCGCGGCCTTCGAGGCGTCGAGCGTCGCGGTGAAGTAGATCGTCAGCACGAACACGAAGAAGCCCGTCGAGATGCCGCCGAGGATCGCGATGCCGATGTTCAGTGCGCCGCCGCCGAGCGTCGCCCACGTGTTCGGGTCGGTGACGATGCCGATGAACCACGAGTAGATCGTGCCGAGGACGCCGCCGGATCCGGAGGACGCCTCCTGGAACCACGCCTGGTCCTGCAGGTTGGCGTAGAGCTGGGGCAGGGACCTGATGAACGCGGCCGACTGCTCGATGACGAGCGGCAGCACGAGCCAGAGCATGCCCGCGATCACGAGCACGAACAGGATGATGACCGTGAGGATGGCGTAGCCGCGCTTCATCCCGCGGCGCTGGAACCAGCGCACCAGCGGGTCGAGCCCGAGCGTGATGAAGATCGCCGCGAACACCGAGAACGCGACGCCCGACAGGCTGAGCAGTGCCGCGGCGATGCCCAGCGCGACGAGCACGCCGGCGGTGGCGACGAACGCCCACACGAACGGCCGGCGGGCCATCAGGTCGCCGCGCACCGCGCCCGACGCTCGATCCTGGTGCTGTTCGCGGGCGCGCCGCTCGATGGCCTTCACGGCGCCATCCTAGGGAACGCCCGTGGCGCCGAGCCCGCCACCCGTCCGGTGGGTCGGGCTCGTCAGCGGCCGACTTCCGTGGCCGGCGCGGCGGGCGCGGGCACGTGCAGCCGCCGGTAGGTCTCGACGAGGCCGGGGTCGTAGTCGGCCCGCTCGGGCAGCGCGCGGCCTGCGCGCACGGCCGCGAGCCGGTCGAGGTAGTAGTCGCAGCGCGGCCCGATCACGGCCGCCTCGGCACCCGACGACAGCCGGTGACCGAGCGTGAGGGTCGTCATGCCGCCCGCCTCGCGCAGGTGGCAGAACACGCGCACGGCCGAGTCGTCCTCGCCGATGTCGGCGCGCACGCGATGGGGCGGATCCCACACCAGGACCGACGCGTTCTGCCACTCGGCGTCGTCGCGCGACATCCGGAACCGCACGCCGCCAGTGGAGGGGATGCCGGTGTAGGTGCCGAGCCACGATTGCATCGCGGCCGGGTTCGTCAGCGAGTACCAGACGTCCTCGATCGGCGCATGGAACAGCCGGTCGAACTGGAGGTAGAGCCCGTCGTCCTTGCGAACGTAGTGGCCGGTCGCCCGAGTGATGGTCATCGTCGCCCCCCTGCGTGTCGTCCTGACCTCAGGCTAACCTCGGTCCGATCGCACGGCTAGAGTGACGCGCATGGGGAGTTCGGGTTCGAAGCCGAGGGTCGCACGCCAGTCCGGCGGCCGCACGTCGACCGAGGAGGAGTCGCTGCGACTGCCCTCCGGTCACCAGACGATGTGGGGGTGGTTCTCGGGCATCATCGTGCTCGCGCTGATCGCGGTGCCGCTCAGCGCGGCGTTCGCGTTCGCGACCAATCCGCGCACGCAGCAGCTGTTCGCCGGGCGCCTGTCCGAGGCCACGACGGGCGGCTACCAGGCGTTCTGGTGGGTCGTGACGCTGCTGCTGCTCGCGCTGCCGGTGCTCGTCGGCTACGGCGTCGCGAAGCTGTCGAGCCGCGCGCTCGCGATCGTCGGCGGCGTGGTGGCGCTGTTCGTGATCGCCATCCTCATCCTGGGGCAGATGTTCGTCTTCTAGGCGAGGGCGAGCGGATGGCGCGGCGCGCGTCCGCGCCATCCGCCGCGTTCACGGCAGCTCGCCCTCGAGCACGGCCATCGCGGCGTTGTGGCCGCCGATGCCGCTGACCGCTCCGCCGCGGACCGCGCCGGAGCCGCAGAGCAGCACACGCGGGTACGCGGTGGCGACGCCCCACCGCTCGGCGGGCGTCGCGAGCGAGTCCTCGGGCTCGGCCCAGGGCCAGGAGAGCGGCCCGTGGAAGATGTTGCCGCCCGGCATGCCGAGCGCCTCCTCGAGGTCGCGGGTCGTCTTGACCTCGACGCACGGGTTCCCGGCGCCGTCGGTCGCGATCACGTCGGCGATCGGCTCGGCGAGCACGGAGTCGAGCGAGGCGAGCACCGCGTCGCGCAGCAGGTCGCGCAGCTCGTCGTTGCCGTAGCGGTCGACGAGCCGGTCGGGCACGTGCAGGCCGAACACCGTGAGGGTCTGCGCGTCGGAGTCGGCCAGCTCGGGGCCGAGGATCGACCGGTCGCTCAGCGTGTGGCAGTAGATCTCGCACGGGAGCGGGTCGGGCAGCTCGCCGCTCGCGGCCTGCCGGAACGCGGCCGCGAGCTGCGTGCCGAGCTCGTTGATGTGGAAGGTGCCCGCGAACGCCTGCTCGGGCGCGACCGACTCGTCGAGCAGCCGCGGGAGGCGGTCGAGCAGCAGGTTCACCTTGACCTGGGCGCCCTCGGGGATGCCGAGGCGCGCGAGGCGCCGGCGGGCGTACTCGTCGACGGGGACCTCGTCGGAGGCGGCCGGGAAGGGCGGTTCGTCGCGCGGCGCCACCGACGCGTCGGGGCCGGCCGCCGCGGCGGCGTGGGGGTCGGCGTCCGCGCTCGTGGCGATGCCCGCGGCCTCGAGCCCCGACGCGGACGGCGCGAGCAGGCGCTCGAGCACGACCGGCGCGACGTTCGCGAGCACGACGTGCGCCCGCGCCATCCGCTCGTCGCCGGCCTCGCGCCAGCGGACCTCGCCGGTCTCGGGGTCGATCGCGACGACCTCGGCCTCGGTCCGCAGGCTCGCGCCGGCCTCGCGGGCCGCGCGCGCGAGCTCGCCCGTGACGGCGCCCATGCCGCCGACGGGCACGTCCCAGTCGCCCGTGCCGCCGCCGATCACGTGGTACAGGAAGCAGCGGTTCGCGTCGAGCGCCTCGTCGTCGAGGTCGGTGAAGGTGCCGATCAGGCCGTCGGTCGCGACGACCCCGCGCACGAGGTCGTCGGTGAAGCGCGCGTCGATGGCCTCGCCGAGGGGGCGCTCGATGAGCTCGGCCCAGATGCCGTCGTCGCCGACCAGGGCCCGGGCCTCGTCGCGCGTCGGCAGCGGCTCGGTCAGCGTCGGGAAGAGCGCCTCGGCGAGGCGCGCGGTGTCGGCGTAGAAGGCCGTCCACGCGGTGGCGTCGTCGGCCGCGCCGACCCGGGCGAACGCGTCGCGCGCGGACGCGGCATCCGCTTCGACGTCGACCAGCAGCCCGCGGCTCGGATCGCGCGGATCGGGCGTGTACGACGAGAAGCGCCGGCGCACGAGCCGCACGTCGAGGCCGAGGTCGTCGATGATGCGCTGCGGCAGCAGGCTCACGAGGTACGAGTACCGGCTGAGGCGTGCGTCGACGCCCTCGAAGGCCTGGGCCGACACAGCCGCGCCGCCGACGTGGTCGTCGCGCTCGAGCAGCAGCACGCGCCTGCCGGCGCGGGCGAGGTAGGCGGCCGCGGTGAGGCCGTTGTGACCGCCGCCGACGATGACGACGTCGTGGTCGGGTGCGGTGGCCGGTTCGGCTGCGGCGGGTTCGACGGCGGGGCGCGCTTCGGTGGGCATCCATCGAGCGTAGACGAGCGGATGGCGCGGCTCGCGCGACGGGGTCGGCTGCGCAACACAGGTGCGCGCGCGGCGCGCCGCGCGGGAGGCCGGCGTGTCGCGGAGGACACGCCGGCCAGCACCTGCGTTGCGCGGGTGTCGCGAGCGTTCAGCGCGCGCGGCGCATCGCACGCACGCCGAACCCCAGCCCGATCGCGCACGTGATCGCCGCGGCGATCACGCCGCCGACGATCGACGGGGCGCCGAAGTCGCCCGCGAGCAGCGCGCGCTCGGCGTCGACGAGGTAGCTGAGGGGGTTCACTGCAGCGGCGAACCGCATCCACGCGGGCCCATCATCGAGCGGGAGCAACATGCCCGAGAGGATCATGAGCGGGAACAGCAGCGTCTGGTGCACCATCCAGAACATCCAGTCCCGGTTGCGGCACGCGAGCGCGAGCGTGTAGCTCAGGGCGCCGAGGCCCACGCCGAACACGGCGAGCACGATCAGGCCCGCGACGAGGCCCGGCACGTCGAGCCGGAACCCGAACGGCACGGCGACGAGCACGACGATGGTGCCCTGGATCACGAGCGGCACGACGTCCTTCAGCGTGCGGCCGACGAGCAGCGCGCCGCGCGAGAGCGGGGCCACGAGCGTGCGCTCGTGCGATCCGGTCTGCATCTCGAACAGCAGGTTCGCGCCGGTCGACGCCGTGCCGAACAGCGCGACCATCACGAGGATGCCGGGGACGAACCACTGCAGCGTGCCCGACGCGTCGCCGCCGGCCGCGCCGACCAGCAGCGGACCGAACAGGCCGAGGAAGACGAGCGGCTGCACGAGCGAGAAGACCACGCTGAACGGGTCGCGCACGAGCGGGCGGGTCTCGCGGACGAACACCGCGGCGGTGTCGTGCACGAAGCCCGTCGGGCGGGCGGATGGCGCGTCGTGCGGGGCGAGCGCGCCCGGGGTGGTGTCGGCGGCGGGGCGGGTGAGGGTGTTCATCAGGGTCTGCTCCTTCGTCTTCGGATCGGTGTCAGGCGGCGGCGGGTCCGGCGGCGTCGGGCGCGGCGCCGGCGGGCGCGGCGCCCTCCTCGCGCAGCGACCGGCCGGTGAGGGCGAGGAACACGTCGTCGAGGGTCGGCGCCCGGTGCGTCGCGGCGATCACCTCGAGCCCCGCCTCTGCGAGCTCGCGGATCCAGCACGGGAGCGCCCGGTCGCCGTGGGGCGCCGTGACGGTCACGACCGCCCCGTTCGCCTCGCCGCCGACGCGCGACGCCGCGGCCGCGGCATCCGCCGCCGACCGGAACGCGAGCGCGACCCGGTCCCCGCCGAGCTGCTGCTTGAGCGCGGGCGCGGTGTCGTCGGCGATGACGCGTCCGTGGTCCATGACCATGACGCGCTCGGCGAGCTCGTCGGCCTCGTCGAGGTAGTGCGTGGTGAGGAAGATCGTCGTGCCGGTGGTGCGCCGCAGCTCGACGATGTGCTCCCACAGGTTCGCGCGGCTGTGCGGATCGAGTCCCGTGGACGGCTCGTCGAGGAACAGCAGCTCCGGACGGTGGAGGAGCCCGAGCGCGATGTCGAGGCGCCGCTTCTGGCCGCCCGAGAGCGACTGCACCTGTCGGCCGGCGACCTGCCCGAGCTCGAGCGACTCGATCAGCTCGGCGGCTCGAGCGCGGGTCTCGCGACGCCCCATGCCGTAGAACGCGCCCTGGGCATGCAGCTCGTCGCGCACGCGCTGGGTGTGCCCACCGGAGTCGCCCTGGCCGACATAGCCGATGCGGCGGCGCACGCCGGCCGGGTCGAGGCGGATGTCGCAGCCGGCGACGCGCGCCTCGCCGGACGTGGGCGGCAGCAGGGTCGTCAGCATGCGCAGCGTCGTCGACTTGCCCGCGCCGTTCGGTCCGAGGAACGCCACGAGCTCGCCGGCCTCGACGGACAGGTCGACGTCTCGGACCGCCTCGACGGGGTGCCCTTTCGCGCGGAACGTCTTGGTGAGGCCCCGTGCGGTGATCATCTGGTTCGTCATGACCCGAGCCTCTCGCCGCTTGCGGACAGTTCCTGTCCGCAATTGGAGGAGAATCGGCACATGGCCGCGACCACCACCCGCACGCTCGAACTGCTCTCGCTGCTCCAGAGCCATCGGCATTGGACGGCGCGCGAGCTCGTCGACCGGCTCGCGGTGTCGGAACGGACGCTCCGGCGCGACGTCGAGCGGCTGCGCGAACTCGGCTACTCGATCGAGTCGACCCGCGGCGTCGCCGGCGGATACCGCCTCGAGGCCGGAACCGGCCTGCCGCCCCTGCTGCTCACCGACGACGAGGGCGTCGCGATCGCGGTCGGCCTGCGATCGCAGGCGGCCGCCGGGCTCCGCGGCGCCGAGCACACGACGCTCAGCGCCCTCGCCAAGATCGAGCAGGTGCTGCCGCCCGCGCTGCGGCGGCGCATCGAGGCCCTGCAGGCGGTCGCGACGCCTGCGGTGCCGGGCGGATGGTTCGGAGCGGGCGGATCCGCCGCCTCGGGCGCGGGCGGCGCCACCGCGCCATCCGTCGACAGTGAACTGCTCGGCCAGCTCGCGCTGTGCTGCCGCGACGGCGAGCGCGTGCGCATGCGGTACACGGATGCCTCGGGCGCGCCATCCGCCCGATCGATCGAGCCGCACCGGCTCGTGCCGCTCGGCCGGCGCTGGTACCTGCTCGCGTGGGATCGCGACCGCGACGACTGGCGCACGTTCCGGCTCGACCGGATCGCCGACGTGTTCCCCACGCGCGTGCGCTTCGCGCCGCGGCCGCTCTCCGACGAGGACGCCCTCGAGCGCGTGCAGCGCGCGGTGCGCTGGCGCGACCGGGGGATGACGGCGCGCATCGTCGTCGACCTGCCCCTCGAGGAGTTCCAGGCGCGGCTCGGCTGGTGGGCGCGCGATGCCGTGGCGACGGCCGACGGCGCCGCGACGGCGTGGCCCATCGAGGGCGAGTCGGTGCAGGCGGTCGCCGCGGCGCTGCTGTGGGTGCCCGAGGGGGTCGGATGCCGCGTCGAGGGCTCGCCCGAGCTGCTGGCGTTCCTGCGGGCGCAGGCCGCCCGCTTCGCCGCGGCGGCGCCGGCCGGGGGCGCGGCGCCCTGACGCGAGTCCCGGGTTTGTGCGGGTGCACCCGCCGCAACTCGGTATTCGTGACCTGGGGCGGGGGTGGTGGGTGCGCGCCTTCGGGCCGAGTCCCGGGTTCGTGCGGGTGCACCCGCGTCAACCCGGTATTCGGGACCTGGGGCGGGGGTGGTGGGTGCGCGAGCCCTGATGCGAGTCCCGGGTTCGTGCGGGTGCACCCGCCGCAACTCGGTATTCGGGACCCGGGGCGGGGGTGGTGGGTGCGCGGCGCCCTGACGCGAGTCCCGGGTTTGTGCGGGTGCACCCGCGTCAACCCGGGATTCGAGACCTGGGGCGGCGGTGGTGGGTGCGCGCCTTCGGGCCGAGTCCCGGCTTCGTGCGGGTGCACCCGCCGCAACCCGGGATTCGGGACCTGGGGCGGGTGGCGAGTGGCGCGTGTCGGCGGGGCACGGTCGAATGGGCGCATGGACATCGCCTTCATCGCCGGGTTCGGCCCGATCGGCACCGTCGACGCCGCGTCGCACGACTTCTGGGCGGGGGCGCTCGGCATCCCGTTCCACGAGAACGCGCCGCGCTACTTCCACACCGAGAAGGTCGAGGGCGCGAAGGCGTTCGCGATCTGGCCGCTCGACCAGGCCGCCGAGGCCACGTTCGGCACGACCGAGTGGCCCGCCGATCGGCAGGTGCCGCAGGCCTGGATCGAGTTCGACGTCGCCTCGCCGGAGGCCGTCGCCCCGGCGGTCGAGGAGCTGCGCGCCAAGGGCCTCGAGATCCTCGTCGAGGCGCACGAGGAACCGTGGGGCCAGACGACGTCGCGGCTCATGAGTCCCGAGGGCCTGCTCGTCGGCGTCAGCTACACGCCGTGGATGCACGAGCCGGCCTGACCGGCGCGGGGCCCATCGGCACGGGGCCGATCGGCGCCCGGGCGCGGGCCGCGAACGCCCGCCGTCAGCCCTCGCGCTGGAGCTGCCCGATCTCGGCGCCGTCGGCCCCGAGCACCGTCATGGTGTCGTCCGACACCTCGGCCACGCTGAGCCCGCTCAACCAGGTGTCGACGCCCTGGCACGCCATCTTCGTCGACGCGACGTTCTCGAACTCGATCTGGTCGGCCTCGTCGACCGACCACGTGCCCCGCAGCCGGTTGCATCCGTCGCTGCCGGTGAGCCCGCCGCCCTCCTCGAGCGTGAGGTACGGCGTGTTGGCCCCCGACGAATCGCCCCAGGTGCCGGTCGGATCGATGTCGCCGCCGCTCGCCTCGCCCTCCTCGCCCGCGCACCCCGCGAGCACGAGCGCGGCCGCGATGCCGGCGATGACGGCGGCCCCCCGAAGTCCGTCCATGCCCGAAGCGTAGCCCCGCGCACGTGGTCGTGCCAGCGCTCCGCGCGAACGGCGACAGGGTCAGGCCGGCGGATGGCGCGGCGACGCGTCCGCGTCGGGCGGGCCGCTGCGCGCGGCCGCCCGGGCCAGCGCGTCGCGCGCGGCGACCACGGCGGGACGGCGCGCGGCGGCCCGCCGTGTCGACGAGAACACCTCGCGGTCGGGTCCGCCGGGCAGCAGGACGAGCTGCACGCTCGGCGTCTCGCCCGCCCAGACGAGGTCGGGCAGGAGGCCCACGGCGTTGCCCGAGCGGATGAGCCGGATGTGCGCCATGAGGTCGGCGGTCTCGAACCGCACGTCGGGCTCGAACCCCGCCTGGCGGCACAGCTGCTCGGCCCACTCGCGCGAGGCGGTCCCCTCGGGTTCGAGCACCCAGGGGCGGTCGGATGCCGCGGTGAGCGCGTGCTCGGCGGGCGTGGTCTCGAGACGGCGCTGCGCGCCTCCTCGACCACCGGGTTGGGCGACTCCTCCGCCATCCGTGGCGGGCGGCAGCGCGAGCCGGATCGCGTCGCGCGCGAGCGGCACGCGGTCGAGCTCGGGATGCAGCGGCCGCGAGAATCCGGGGTACTGCTCGGCGATCACGAGGTCGAAGTCGCGCGCGGCCACGTCGAACAGCGCGAGTTCGGGCTCGCGCTCGGTGACCTCGACGCGCAGGTCGGGGTGCTCGGCGGCGAGCAGCGTGAGCGCCTGCGGCACGACGGCGTGCGCTGCGGACTGGAACACCGCGATGCGCACCGTGCCGCCGACGGTGGTGAGCGACCGCGCGACATCCGCCTCGGCCTCTTCGAGCCGTTCGAGCACGGCCTGCGCGTGGCCCACGAGCACCTGCGCCTGCGGCGTGAGCTGCACGCGGCGCCCGACCTGCACGAGCAGCGGCACGCCGACCTCCTTCTCGAGCTGGCTGAGCTGCTGCGAGACCGATGACGGGCTGTACGAGAGGGCCTCGGCGACCGCCGAGAGCGTGCCCCGCTGGCTCAGCTCGACCAGCAGGCGCAGGCGGCGTACGTCGAGCATCGGCGGGTCTCCGGCATCCGTTCAGACCATTCGGGAATCATGAACAGTATGCATCGGATTCATTCGCTGTACTGAACGGATGCCACGGCGCACACTGGGAGGGCCGGGCGTGCACCACCCACGCGCGCCCACAGAGACGAAGGACACCGCAGTCGTGACCACATCGAAGCTGCTCCCCGAGACCGCCCCGAGCACCGACCACGTGGTCGCGCTCGTCGAGCGGTGGCTCGCCGAGAGCGCGAACCACCCCGTCGATCCCGCGGCGCAGCGGCTCGCCGGCGTGCTGAAGGATCCGAACGGCCTCGCGTTCACCGTGGGCTTCGTCGACGGCGTCATGCGCCCCGAAGACCTCGGCGTCGCCGGTCGCAACCTCGCCGAGGTCGCGAAGCTCACGCCGAAGTTCCTGCCCGCGCCCCTCAAGGCGGCGATCCGCCTGGGCGGTGCGATGGCGCCCACCTTCCCGTGGCTCGTGATCCCCATCGCGCGCCGCGTCCTGCGGGCCATGGTCGGGCACCTCGTGCTCGACGCGACGCCCGCCAAGCTCGGTCCCGCGATCGCGAAGCTGCGCGAGTCGGGCAACCGGCTGAACCTCAACCTGCTCGGCGAGGCCGTGCTCGGCGAGCACGAGGCCGACCGCCGCCTGAAGGGCACCTACGACTTCCTCGCGCGCGACGACGTCGACTACGTGTCGATCAAGGTGTCGAGCGTGGTCAGCCAGCTCTCGATGTGGTCGTTCGATGAGGCCGTCGAGAAGGTCGTCGCCAAGCTCACGCCGCTGTACGAGCTCGCGGCGAAGGGCGCCGCAGCGGGCAGGGCCAAGTTCATCAACCTCGACATGGAGGAGTACCGCGACCTCGACCTCACGATCGCGGTGTTCAAGAGGGTGCTCGAGCAGCCGCAGCTGGCGCAGCTCGAGGCGGGCATCGTGCTGCAGACCTACCTGCCCGATGCGCTCGGCGCCATGCAGGACCTCACCGAGTGGGCGCAGCGCCGTCGCGCGGCGGGCGGAGCGCCCATCAAGGTGCGCGTCGTCAAGGGCGCCAACCTCGCCATGGAGCACGTCGACGCCGCCATCCACGACTGGCCGCTCGCGACCTACGACCGCAAGCAGGACTCCGATACCAACTACAAGCGCGTGCTGCACTGGTCGATGACGCCCGAGCGCATCGACGCGGTGAAGCTCGGCGTCGCGGGGCACAACCTCTTCGACGTCGCGCACGCCTGGCTCACCGCGAAGGAGCGGGGCGTCGAGCACGGCGTCGAGTTCGAGATGCTCCTCGGCATGGCGACCGGCCAGGCCGCGGCGGTGCGCGGCGACGTGGGCCGGCTGCTGCTCTACACGCCGGTCGTCAACCCGTCGGAGTTCGACGTCGCGATCGCGTACCTCATCCGCCGCCTCGAGGAGAACGCGAGCCAGGACAACTTCATGTCGGCCGTGTTCGAGCTCTCCGAGAACCGGGCGCTGTTCGAGCGTGAGCGCGACCGGTACCTGCGCTCGCTCGCCGCGCTCGAGGCCGAGGGCCCGGATGCCGCGGCGCCGCGCCCGAACCGCACGCAGAACCGCCGCACGGAGTGGACGGAGGGCGACCCCGCCGAGCTGCGCGCACGTGCCTCGGTGCCGTTCGCGCCCGCCCCCGGCGAGGAGCACGAGGGCTCGCTGACCAGCGTCGTGCTCGGCATCACACGGGGCTCGGGCGTCGACGGCGACCTCGAGGACGTCGCCCTTCCGGTCGGCCCCGGGGTGACCCCCGGCTTCCGCAACGAGCCCGACACGGACCCCGCGCTCGCCGCGAACCGCGAGTGGGGCCGTCGCATCCTCGAGCGCGTGCCCGGCTCGACGCTCGGCATCGACACCCTGCAGGCCAACCGCATCGACACCGCCGACGAGCTCGAGCGCCTCATGGCGGCGGTCGTCGCGCGCGGCACGGAGTGGGGCGCGCTCTCGGGCGACGAGCGCGCCGCGGTGCTGCACCGCGCGGGCGTCGCGCTCGCCGCGAACCGTGATCGCCTCATCGAGGTCATGGCCGCCGAGACCGGCAAGACCATCGCCGAGGCCGACCCCGAGATCAGCGAGGCGATCGACTTCGCGCACTACTACGCCGAGCGGGCTCGCGAGCTCGACCGGGTGCAGGGCGCGCACTTCGTGCCCTCGAAGCTCACCGTCGTCACCCCGCCGTGGAACTTCCCGGTCGCGATCCCCGCGGGCGGCGTGCTCGCGGCGCTCGCCGCGGGCTCGGGCGTGATCATCAAGCCCGCGAAGCTCTCGCAGCGCTCGGGCGCGATCATGGTCGAGGCGCTGTGGGAGGCCGGGATCCCGAAGGACCTGCTCGCGCTCGTCGACCTCGGGTCGCGCGAGCTCGGCACCAAGCTCGTCTCCGACGAGAAGGTCGACCGCGTCATCCTCACCGGGGCCTACGAGACGGCCGAGCTGTTCCGCTCGTTCCGCAGGGACCTGCCCCTGCTCGCCGAGACGAGCGGCAAGAACGCCATCATCGTCACGCCGTCGGCCGACCTCGACCTCGCGGCATCCGATGTCGTCAAGAGCGCGTTCGGCCACGCCGGCCAGAAGTGCTCGGCCGCCTCGCTCGTGATCCTCGTCGGGTCGGTCGCGAAGTCCGAGCGCTTCCGCCGCCAGCTCGTGGATGCCGCGACGAGCCTGCGCGTCGGCTGGCCCGAGCACCCGTCGAGCCAGATGGGCCCGATCGTCGAGCCCGCGAACGGCAAGCTGCTGCACGCCCTCACGACGCTCGGCGCCGACGAGGAGTGGCTCGTCGAGCCCCGGCAGCTCGACTCGACCGGCCGGCTCTGGTCGCCCGGCATCCGCGAGAACGTGAAGCCCGGCTCGTACTTCCACCTCACGGAGTTCTTCGGCCCGGTCCTCGGCGTCATGCACGCCAAGGACCTCGACGAGGCGATTCGCTTCCAGAACGCGGTGGACTTCGGCCTCACCGCGGGCCTGCACTCGCTCGACTCCGACGAGGTCGCCACCTGGCTCGAGACCGTCGAGGCCGGCAACCTCTACGTCAACCGCGGCATCACCGGCGCGATCGTGCAGCGCCAGCCCTTCGGCGGCTGGAAGCGCTCGGCGGTCGGTGCGGGCGCGAAGGCGGGCGGACCGAACTACCTGCTCGGCCTCGGCGATTGGCAGCCCGACCACGCCGAGCCCAGCCGCTCGCTGCACCTGCGCGGGCTCGAGCAGCGCGTGACCGAGCTCATCGAGGCGTCGCAGCCGGCGCTCGACTACGAGTCGTTCGAGGTGCTGCGCCGCTCGGCGCTCTCCGACGAGGTCGCGTGGGCCGAGGAGTACGGCACGGTGAAGGACGTCTCGGGCCTCGGCGTCGAGCGCAACCTGTTCCGCTACCTGCCCACCGCGGTCACGATCCGCGTGAGCGAGGACGCGACGCTCGCCGACGGCCTCCGCGTGCTCGCCGCGGGCCTGCTCGCGAAGTCGCGCCTGACGGTCTCGACCGCGCACGAGCTGCCCAAGGGCGTGCGCGCGATCCTGGCGGCGCGCGAGATCCGCGTGGTGCGCGAGGGCGACGCCGGATGGCTCGAGCGTGCACGCACGGGCGCGATCACCGGCCGCGTGCGCCTCGTCGGCGGCTCGGCCTCGGCGCTCGCCGAGGCGACCGGCGGGACGCCCGACCTCGCGGTGTGGTCGCACCCCGTCACGCCGTCGGGGCGCGTCGAGCTGCTGCCGTTCCTGCACGAGCAGGCGGTGTCGATCACGAATCACCGCTTCGGCAACCCGACGGCGATCTCGGACGGTGTGATCTAGGACTCCTGCCGGCGCGCGCCGGTCCATCCTCGGGGGCCGTCGTCTGCATACCGTTTCCGGCTGGCTCATATGAGGCTCGCCTCAATTGAGGCCCGGCTCGAATGAGCCATCCGGGAACGGTCGCTGGTCGCCGGTCGCCGGTCGCCGGTCGCCGGTCGGCTGTCGCGCCGAACGCCGGTCGGGCCCGTCGGCAGTCGCGCCGGTCGCCGGTCGCCGGTCGCCGGTCGGCTGTCGCGCCGAACGCCGGTCGGGCCCGTCGGCAGTCGCGCCGGTCGCCGGCCGCCGGTGGGCTGTCGGGCCGGTCGCCGGTCGCCGGGCGCCGGGCGCCGGGCGGCTGTCGCGCCGGGCGGCTGTCGCGCCGGGCGGCTGTCGCGTCGGTCGCCCGTCGGCGGTCGCCGGGCCGAGACGGGCGGCGCGCCGGTCCGCGCCGTAGGCTCGGGGCATGTCCGCGCACGCGCCGATCGTCACGCTGACCATGAACCCGGCGCTCGACGTGTCGAGCACGGTCGACCGGGTGGTGCCCGAGCACAAGCTGCGCTGCGGCCCGAGCCGGTTCGACCCGGGCGGCGGCGGCGTCAACGTGAGCCGCGCCATCCGGAACCTGGGCGGGAACTCGGTCGCGATCTACCCGCTCGGCGGGCCGACCGGGCAGGCGTACCGCGGGTTCCTCGAGCAGGCGGGCATCATCGGCCGCGTGATCACGATCGCCGGGACCACGCGCGAGAGCTTCACGGTCGACGAGACCTCGACGGGCGAGCAGTACCGGTTCGTGCTGCAGGGGCCGACGCTGCGCGAGCCCGAGTGGCGCGCGTGCCTCTCGGTGGTGGCCGACCACCTGCCCGTCGGCGGGTTCCTCGTCGCGAGCGGCAGTCTGCCGCCCGGCGTGCCCGTGGACTTCTACGCGATGCTCGCGCGGATCGCGCACGAGCACGACATCCGGGTGGTGGTGGATGCCTCGGGGCCGGCGCTCGCGGCGGCGCTCGACCAGGGCGTGTTCCTCATCAAGCCGAGTCGCGACGAGCTCGCGGGGCTCGTCGGCGCCGACGCCGACCTCGGGGTCGAGGAGCAGGTGGACGCCGCACGCGCGATCGTCGCGGCCGGGCGCGCCGAGGTCGTCGCGCTCACGCTCGGCGGCGCGGGCGCCGTGCTCGTGACGGACGAGGGCGTGCTGCGGCTGCCGACGCCCCGGATCGAACTCGCGAGCGCGGTGGGCGCCGGCGACGCGTTCCTCGCGGGACTCGTGCTGCGGCTCGCTCAGGGGCGCCCGGTCGCCGAGGCGTTCCGCACGGCCGTCGCGGCGGGCTCGGCGACGGCGATGCTTCCGGCGACCGAGCTGTGCCGGGCCGAGGACGTGGCGCGGCTGGAGTCGGAGCTCGCGCCCGCCTGAACCGCCGGCGACCGGACGAGCGATTAGGCTCGCCCGGTGCGGATCGCGTGGCTCGGACTGGCCCTCCTCCTCGCGGGTGCGGCGGCGGTCGCCGCCGGGGTGCTCGGCATCGACGAGGTCGCGGCCCTCGCCGCGAGGGTCGCACCCATCCTCGCGTTCGTGGTCGCGGCGACCGTCGTCGCCGAGCTCGCCGCCGAGGCGGGCCTCTTCAGCGTCATCGCCCACGCGCTCGCCGCGCTCGCGCGAGGCCGCGCGATCGCGCTGTGGCTGTTCGTGCTCGCGCTCGCCACCACCTCCACGATCTTCCTCTCGCTCGACACGACCGCGGTGCTCCTCACGCCGATCGTGGTCTCGCTCGCCGCGCACGCGCGCATCTCGCCGCTGCCGTTCGCGTTGACCACGGTATGGATCGCGAACACGGGCTCGCTGCTCCTGCCGGTGTCGAACCTCACGAACCTGCTCGCGGCGGAGCGTCTGGACCTGCATCCCGTCGAGTTCCTCGCGCTCTCGTGGGCGCCTGCCGCGACGGCGGTCGCCGCGACCGCCCTGATCATCCTCGTCATCCGCCGACGCGAGCTGCTGGCCCGCTTCGAGCCCGAGCGCCGCGAGCCGCCCGAGGACCGGGTGCTCTTCCTCGTCGCCGCGATCACGGTCGGCCTGCTCGTGCCGGCGTTCCTCACGGGCATCGAGGTGTGGATCCCAGCCACGGTCGCCGCCGTCGTGCTCGCGATCGCGTTCGCGGTGCGCCGGCCCGCGACGCTGCGGCGCACCCCGCTGCCGTGGCGGCTCGTGGTGTTCGCCTCGGGCCTCTTCCTCGCCGTCGAGGCGGCGCACGCCGCGGGATGGACGGAGGTACTGGGCGTGATCGCGGGCACCGGCCACGCGCCGCTCGACCTGCTCCGGCTCGCGGCGGTCGGTGCGACCTCGGCCAACGTCGCCGACAACCTCCCCGCGTACCTCGCGCTCGAGCCGTTCGCCGACGACCCGGTGCGCACGATGGCCCTGCTCATCGGCGTGAACGCGGGCGCGCTCGTCACGCCGTGGGCGTCGCTCGCGACGCTGCTGTGGCACCAGCGGCTCGTGGCCATGGGCGTCGAGATCTCGTGGCGCCGGTACGCCCTGCTGGGCCTGATCGCAGCGCCGGTCGTCGTGACCGCGTCGACCGCGGCGCTCGCGCTCGCGAGCGCTGCCGGGTGAGGGTCCGCGACGCGCGTCAGGCGCGGCCGCGGTTGCGGCGGCGGATGGCACGCGGCGCGCGCCCGCCGACGAAGGACCGCCCTGCATCCACGAGGAAGCCGTTGCGCAGCGCCTCGCGGCCCACGAGCATCCGGAAGCCCATCTCGTCGCGGTTCGTGAGCGTCACCTCGGCGCTCACCGTGCGGCCGAGCAGCACGAGGTCCATGAGCACCACGAACCGCTCCTGCGTGTGCCCGGTCGAGCTGCGGATGACGCGCCGGTCGTGCACCGGCAGTTCCACGGTCGCGGCGTCGAGGTCGGTGTCCTGCCAGGGGTGGATGCCGAAGCGCACCCAGTCCGCGCCGTCGCGCGAGAACTCCTCGAGGTCGAACGCGTGCAGCGCCGACGAGCGCGCGCCGGTGTCGAGCTTGGCCTTGATCCAGTCGATCTCGGCCTGGGGCAGGCGCACCCATTCGCGCCATCCGGCGATGGTGCTTGAATGGGTGGGCTCTGTCATCCGAACCATCTTCGCAGGGACTTCCCCATGAAACTCGCGATCCTCTCGCGCGCCCCCCAGGCCTACTCGACCCAGCGTCTCCGCACTGCAGCGCAGCAGCGCGGCCACGACGTCAAGGTCCTGAACACCCTCCGCTTCGGCATCGACCTCTCCGGCCCCGAGCCCGACCTGCAGTACCGCGGCCGCCAGCTGTCGGACTACGACGCGATCCTGCCGCGCATCGGCAATTCGATCACGTACTTCGGCACCGCAGTGGTGCGGCAGTTCGAGCAGATGGACGTGTACACGCCGAACACCGCGAACGGCATCACGAACGCGCGCGACAAGCTGCGTGCGACGCAGATCCTCTCGCGGCACGGCATCGGCATGCCCGCCACGACGTTCGTGCGCAACCGCGCCGACCTGCGCCCGGCGATCGAGCGCGTCGGCGGCGCGCCGGTCGTGATCAAGCTGCTCGAGGGCACGCAGGGCATCGGCGTCATCCTCGCGCCCGAGGTGAAGGTCGCCGAGGCGATCATCGAGACGCTGCACTCGACGAAGCAGAACGTGCTCATCCAGAGCTTCATCACGGAGAGCCGCGGGCGCGACATCCGGGCACTCGTCGTCGGCGACCGCGTCGTCGCGGCCATGCGGCGCGTCGCGAGCGGCGACGAGTTCCGCTCGAACGTGCACCGCGGCGGCACCGTCGAGCCGGTCGAGCTCTCGGCCGACTACGAGCAGACCGCCGTGCGGTCGGCGCAAATCATGGGCCTCAAGGTCGCGGGCGTCGACATGCTCGAGGGCAACGAGGGACCGCTCGTGATGGAGGTCAACTCGTCGCCCGGCCTGCAGGGCATCGAGACGGCGACGAACCTGGATGTCGCGGGCGCGATCATCGACTACATCGCCAACCAGGTCGCGTTCCCCGAGATCGACGTGCGCCAGCGGCTGACGGTCTCGACCGGGTACGGCGTCGCCGAGCTCGTCGTGCACGGTGCCGCCGACCTCGTCGGCAAGACCCTCGGCGAGTCGGGGCTGTGGGATCGCGACATCACGGTGCTGACGCTGCACCGCGGCACGACCGTCATCCCGAACCCGCGCAAGGGCGTCGTGCTCGAGGCGGAGGACCGCATGCTGTGCTTCGGCAAGCTCGAGGAGATGCGCTCGATGATCCCCGAGCGCCGGCGCCGGCGGCAGAAGGTGCGCCGCCTGCCGAAGGAGCCGATCCCGGCGCCGGTCGAGGCCGCTGCGAGCTAGTCGCGCGCGCGGAGCGCGCGCTCGACGGCGTCCACCGCGGAATCCGTCGTCGCGCCCAGCCGTGCGACCGCGTCGGCGTAGGCGGATGCCGCGGCCTGCAGCGCCTGCTCGACGGGGTCGCCGGTCGCGCGCACGAACGTGCCGTTCCGCCCGCGGCCCTCGACGACGCCGTCGGCCTCGAGCTCCTTGTAGGCGCGCGCGACGGTGTTCGTCGCGAGTCCGAGCTCATCGGCGAGCGCGCGCACGGTGGGCAGCTTCGCGCCCGCGGCGAGCGTGCCCGCGCGCACGGCGTCGACCACCTGCATGCGCAGCTGCTCGTAGGGCGGGGTGCCCGAGTCGCTCTCGACCGTGAACCGCATCCGCTCGCCCGGGCTCAGTCGCGGTTGCGGTTGACCAGCCGCGAGAGCACGATCGCGCTGCGCGTGTGGTCGACGTTGGGGGCGATGCGCACGCGTTCGAGCGCATCCTCGAGCGAGGCGATGTCGCGCGCCCGCATGTGCACGATCGCGTCGGCGCTGCCCGTGACGGTGCCCGCGTAGACCACCTCGGGCACCCCTTGCAGGATGCGCTGCAGTTCGTCGGGGGCGACCGTGCCGCGGCAGAAGAGCTCGACGTACGCCTCGGTGCTCATGCCGTCGACGGCAGGGTCGACCTGGATCGTGAACGCCTTGATCACGCCGTCGGCGACGAGCTTGTCGACGCGGCGCTTCACGGCGGACGCGGACAGCCCCACCGACGAGCCGATGTCGCCGTACCCGGCGCGGGAGTTCTGCCGCAGCAGGTCCAGGATGGCGCGGTCCAGGTTGTCCATGGGGCGAGTGTACGACCGTTCGTTGCGCGCCGGTACGGCTTGACGCCGCTTTCCTGCGTGCTGTTGCACGTTCGTGATCGCGGGCGCTCGGCGCTCTAGTGGCGGCCGAGCGACGCGTGCCGCTCGCGCAGCCCGTGCATGACGGCGTCGAGTCCGAGGCGGAACGCGCGCTCGGCGCCGGATGCGTCGGCGTGCTCGGGGTCGAGCGCCGAGCGCAGCGACTCGAGTTCCGCCGGCACCGACGCCTGCGCGAGCAGGTCGCCGGGCGCGACGATGTCGAGCGCCGAGCCGAGCACGTGCGCCTCGACGGTGCGCATGACCGCGACCGCGTCGCGCGTGGGCCAGCCGCCGTCGAGGAGGGAGCCGACGACGGTCTCGTACATCTCGAGCGTCGACCGGTCGCGGATCGGCGTGGTCGCGAGCAGCGGGATCACGTTGGGGTGCGCCGCGAACGCGGTGAGGTAGGAGCGCGCCCACGCCTCGAGCGCGACGTCCCACGGGTGCACGCCGAACGCCGAGACGTCGATGCCCTCGACGATCCGCGCGCGCACGGCCTCGATGAGCTCGCCTCGGCTGGCGACGTGGTTGTAGAGCGACGAGACCTGCCGGTCGACGCGCGCGGCGAGCGAGCGCATCGTCAGGGCGCCGCCGCCCTCCTCGTCGACGAGGTCGAGTGCGGCGCTGATGAGCTGCTCGCGTTTCAGGCGTGTCACGAATGTCCTCCGGGGTCTTCCGTCGCCGTGAACGGGAGTGTAACGTGACCGCACGCAAACACGAACATTGTTCGTAAACGGATGCCGCGACGCGGCGCGCTGCGAACACGACACGACGACGGGACGAGGTTCGGTGACGACGACGTACTTCCACGGTGGCACGGTGTGGACGGGAGCCGGCGCCGACGAGGGCGCCCTGCTCGTACGCGACGGCCGGGTCGAGGCGGTCGGCGCGGCGGCCGAGGCCGCGGCATCCGGAGCCGACGCCGTCGTCGACCTCGACGGCGGGTTCCTCATGCCCTCGTTCGGCGACGGACACGCCCACCCGATGTTCGGCGGCCTCGAGGCCGAGGGGCCGAACGTGCGCGCGTGCGGCTCGGTCGCCGAGATCGTCGCCGAGGTGCGGCGCTACGCCCAGGAGCACCCCGAGCTCGAGTGGATCACGGGCGCCTCGTACGACGGCAGCCTCGCCGCGGCCGGCCTCTTCGATGCGCGCTGGCTCGACGAGGCCGTCGCCGATCGCCCCGTGATGCTCCGTGCCTGGGACTACCACACCGTGTGGGTCAACTCGAAGGCCCTCGAGCTGGCCGGCATCGACGCGGCGACGCCCGAGCCCGAGCTCGGCGAGATCCCGCGCCGCGAGGACGGCACGCCGCTCGGCACGCTCCGCGAATGGGGCGCGGTCGACCTCGTCACCGCGGTCATGCCGCCGCGCGAGATCGAGACGGGCGTGCGCGCACTCGAGCGCGCCGGACGGTACTTCCTCGAGCGCGGCGTCACCTGGGTGCAGGACGCGTGGGTCGAGCCGGCCGACCTCGAGGTGTATCTCGCGGCCGCAGCATCCGATGCCCTGCCCGTGCGGTTCAACCTCGCGTTCTACGCCGACCCGCGCCGGTTCGCCGACGAGCTGCCCGGCATGCTCGCCGCTCGCGGGCGGGTCGAGGCATCCGGCTCGCCGCTGCTCACCGCGCACACCGTGAAGTTCTTCGCCGACGGCGTCGTCGAGAACGAGACCGGCGCCCTGCTCGAGCCCTACTGCTCTGGCCTGCACTCGCACGGCATGTCGGTGTGGGGCGCCGAGCGCCTCGCGGAGGCCGTGCGATCTGCGGATGCCGCGGGCTTCCAAGTGCACGTCCACGCCATCGGCGACGCGGCCGTGCGCCAGGCGCTCGACGCGATCGAGCGCGCGATCGAGGCCAACGGCCCGCGAGACCGACGACCCGTCATCGCCCACGCCCAGCTCGTCGACGACGCCGACCTCGCCCGTTTCGCCCAGCTCGGCGTGATCGCCAACATGCAGCCGCTCTGGGCCCAGCTCGACGCGCTGATGACCGTGCTCACCGTGCCGCGGCTCGGGCAGGAGCGGGCCGACCGGCAGTACCGCATGCGCTCGCTGGCCTCCACGGGCGCCGTCCTCGCCTTCGGCTCGGACTGGCCGGTCTCCTCGGGCGACCCGCGCGACGGGCTCGCGATCGCGGCGTCCCGCCGCACCGTCGACGGCGAGCCCGCGGGCGGCTGGACCCCGCACGAGATCGTGCCAATGGAGGCCGCACTGTCCGCCTACACCGCGGCGGTCGCGCACCAGGCCCTCGCCGACTCGGTCGACGCGCCGTGGGGCCGGATCGTCCCGGGCGCGAGCGCCGACCTGGCCTGGCTCGCGCGCGACCCGCGCGAGGTCGATCCGCACGAACTGCCCCGCGTGGCAGTGCGCGAGACCTACCTCGCGGGCGTCCCGTGCCTCGCCGGCCCCGCGGCATCCGATGCTCGTCCTGTCACCCCCGAGACCCCCGCAGCACCCGACACCCCCGCCCGAGACGAGCGCAGCGTTGCGCTCCGCCCCTGAGAGGAACCCACCCCCGATGTCCCAGTCCACCGTCGCCGGCACGACCGGCCACGCCCCATCCGGACCCGACGGCGCCCACCTGCGCCGCGTGCTCGGCGTGCCCTCGCTCGTGCTGTTCGGGCTCGTCTACATGGTGCCGCTCACGGTCTTCACGACCTATGGCATCGTCACGCAGCTCACGGGCGGCCGCGTCCCGCTCGCCTACGTCATCACGCTCGTCGCCATGTTCTTCACCGCCCGGTCGTACGCGCGGATGGCGGTGGCCTACCCCTTCGCGGGCTCCGCCTACGTGTACGCGCAGCGCAGCTTCGGCCCTGGCGTCGGGTTCCTCGCCGGGTGGTCGCTCATGCTCGACTACCTGTTCCTGCCGATGATCAACTACCTCGTGATCGGCATCTACCTGAACGCCGCCTTCCCGGCCGTGCCGCAGTGGGTGTTCATCGTCGCGTCGATCGCGATCGTCACCGTGCTGAACGTCGTCGGCATCGTCTCGGTCGCGCGCGCCAACTTCGTGATCATCGCCGTGCAGACGCTGTTCATCGTCGCCTTCGTGGCACTCAGCCTCGTCGCGGTCGGCGGCACCGGGCAGGTCGACCTGCTCGCGCCGTTCACCGGCGACGGCACCGTCGAGGGCCCGGGCGTGCTGTTCGCCGGCGCGGCCGTGCTGTGCCTGTCCTTCCTCGGATTCGACGCGGTCTCGACCCTTTCGGAGGAGGCGAAGGACCCCACCCGCTCGGTGCCGCGGGCGATCATGTTCACGACCGTCGCGGCCGGCGTGATCTTCATCCTGCTGTCGTACCTCTCGCAGGTGGTGTTCCCGTCGAACGACTTCGCCTCGGTCGACTCGGCGGCGCTCGACGTCATGGGCGCGGCCGGCGGCGAATTCCTCGCCGTGTTCTTCACCGCGGCGTACATCGCGGGCGCGATGGGATCCGCCCTCACCTCGCAGGCGTCGGTCGCGCGCATCCTCTACGCGATGGGGCGGGACCGGGTGCTGCCGCACGCGGTGTTCGGGCGGCTGTCCGCCCGGTTCCGCACGCCGGTCATCTCGATCCTCGTGGTGTCGGCGATCTCGATGCTCGCGGTCGTGATCGACCTCGGCCTGCTCGTCGAGATGATCAGCTTCGGCGCGCTCATCGCGTTCTCGGTCGTGAACCTCACGGTCATCAAGCACTACTTCCTCGACCGGCACGAGCGCTCGGGCGGGGCCGTGGTGAACAACCTCGTGCTGCCGCTCATCGGCTTCGCGCTCACGCTGTGGCTGTGGACGAGCCTCTCGCCGCGCACGTTCGTCGTCGGGCTCATCTGGCTCGGACTCGGCGTCGTGCTGCTCGCGGTCGTGACGCGCGGGTTCCGCCGCCCCGTGCCGATGCTCGACCTCCGCGAGGAGGTCGGGCACGACGAGTCGCCCGCCGAGGCGACTCCCGTGGACGAGCGCGCGCAGGGGTAGCCGCGTTCGGCACGCCCGCCCGTCGTCCGCGTCCGCGGCGGCGGGCGGGCCTTCGCGTGGGCGGGGCACGCGGGTGGGTTCCGTGGGTGCGTCGAGGACGTGGAGGGTTCGCGAGTCCCGGGTTGTTGCGGGTGCACCCGCGCGGAGGCGGGACTCGGGATGGTGCGGGAATCCTCGCGGGGTCGGGCCATCCGTGGGTTTCGTGTGTGGGTTCGCGAGTCCCGGGTTGTTGCGGGGTGCACCCGCCGAAAGTCGGGACTCGATGGTGCGGGAACCCTCGCGGGGTCGGGCCATCCGTGGTTCTCGTGTGTGGGTTCGTGAGTCCCGGGTTGTTGCGGGTGCACCCGCCGGGGGCGAGGGCGGGAGCCACGGCGGTGACGCAGGGGCCCGCGCGCCGCGGCATCCGTTCGCGGTGGGCGGACGCAACCCCCCGGAAACCGCTCGCCGCGCGGCGTAGGGTCGAGGCATGACCCTCGACGCATCCAACGCTCCCGCGCGCCTCGGCGTGCAGCTCCAGCCGCAGCACGCGACCTACTCGCAGATCCGCGACGCGGTGCTCCGCATGGAGGACCTCGGCGTCGACGTCGTCTTCAACTGGGACCACTTCTTCCCGCTCACGGGAGAGCGCGACGGCCTGCACTTCGAGGCGTGGACCATGCTCGGCGCGTGGGCCGAGCAGACCGAGCGCGTCGAGTTCGGCACGCTCGTGAACTGCAACTCGTACCGCAACGCCGACCTCCAGGCCGACATGGCGCGCACACTCGACCACATCAGCGCGAAGGGCGGCGACACCGGCCGGTTCATCTTCGGCACCGGGTCGGGATGGTTCGAGCGCGACTACGACGAGTACGGATACGAGTTCGGCACCGTCGGCTCGCGGCTCGACGACCTCGCCGAGGCGCTGCCGCGCGTCAAGGCGCGCTGGGCCAAACTGAACCCGGCGCCGACGCGCGACATCCCGATCATGATCGGCGGCAAGGGCGAGCAGAAGACCCTTCGTCTCGTCGCCGAGCACGCCGACATCTGGCACTCGTTCGTGGCGCCGGGCGACCTCCGGCACAAGCTCGACGTGCTCGCCCGCTGGGGCGAGAAGGTCGGCCGGGATGTCACGGAGATCACGGTCTCGAACGAGCTCGACCGCCGCGGCCTCGACGACGAGCACGCCGACGCGCTGTACGACGCGGGCGTGCGCCTGTTCACGATCGGCATCTCGGGGCCCCACTACGAGGACACGGCCGTCCGGCACTGGCTCGAGTGGCGCGACCGCAAGAACGGCGGGCGCCGGGCCGACGCGGCCTGAGCCGGCGTCAGCTCGCGGGACGGGTGGTGATCGCCACCTCGCCCGAGGGTGCCCACGTCACCTGGTGCAGCACGTCGCCGAACGCGCTCTCGGTGGACAGCCCGGTGCCCGGGAACATGCCGTCGACGGTGCACGACGACGCGCCGCCGACGTCGCGGAGCTCGACCTGGAGGCAGAGCTGGGTGCCGTCGGCGCTGCGCGCGGCGTGCACCGATGCCCCGTCGGGCAGCGTCGCCAGCCGGCGGTAGCTCGCCGAGTCGAGGTCGTGATCGACGAAGGCGGGAAGGTCCTCGGGTGCCTGTGCGCGCTCGAACACGTCGGTCGCCTGGATCTCGCTGATCGGCACGGCGGCCGGATCGTCCCGATCCGCGAGCTCGAACGTCACGTCGTCGTCGGCCGCCGACCCGGTGGACTGACCCGAGAGGTTCGTCGTCGCCTGCATCCCCGAGAGCCAGCCCGCGCCGAATCCCACCACGAGCGCGATGGCGCCGGCGAGCACGCCGATCCGCACGACCTGCGATGCGGGCGGATGAGTCGGCCCGTCGGGGGAGCGCGCCGGCTCGCGCAGCTCGTCGAACACGTCGGTGCCGGTCACCGACGCCGGGGCCGCTGCCGCGGCCGGGGTGGCCGCGGCGCCGCTCGGGCCGCCCTCCACCGAGGGCCCGTCGGCCGACGCGGGCGCATGACCGCGCCGCAGCGCCGCCAGCTCGTCGGCGGCAGCAGCGCGTTCGGCGTCGCTCGCGCCGGCGCCGTAGGCGGCGCGTTGGAGTTCGGCGATGCGCTCGGCGTTCGGCATCCGGGTCTCCTCGCTCGGCCGGCGTAGGGCTGCCGGGGCTGCGCCCAGCCTGCCCGAGCCGACGCGACCGGGCAAGCATCGGCTCGCGCAGGATTCGAGCGCCCCAGTCCGCCGGTCCGACGGCGGAAACATGCAGGCGAGCCATCCGCAAGTCCTGTTCTGTTGCGTCAGGCGCGGCAACTCGCACGAATCCCGCGTATCACGCCGAGAAGGCGCGCGTGGTTCCGTCCACACTGGGAGTGGCGTCTCGACGGCGGCGCGATCCGAACGCCGTCGTCGAGGCTCGAGAGAGCGACCTGGTCCGCCGACACCCGCACCGGCCCGGCCCGGCGGCTCGCCGCCGAGCTCGGCCCATCGCAACCGTACGAGGAGTGAGATGTCGACCGTGACCGAGACGCAGACCGAGAGCCGCACCGAGGCCGAGACCCGGACCGGCGCGACCCGCCGCACGCCGTCGCCGAAGACCGTGCTGATGTGCCGCCCCGAGCATTTCACGGTGGTGTACCAGATCAACCCGTGGATGGACCCCGCGAAGCCCACCGACACGGCGCTCGCGGTCGCGCAGTGGCAGACCCTCCACGACACGTACGTCGGGCTGGGCTTCGAGGTGCACCTCATCGATCCCGTCGAGGGACTCCCCGACATGGTCTACGCGGCCAACGGGGGCACCGTGATCGACGGCATCGCGTACGGCGCCCGGTTCACGCACGAGCAGCGCGCGGCCGAGGGACCGGCCTACATGGACTGGTTCCGCGGCGCCGGCTTCGACGTGCGCGAGCCCGAGGAGGTCAACGAGGGCGAGGGCGACTTCCTGCTCGTCGGCGACGTGATCCTCGCCGGCACCGGCTTCCGCAGCGACGCGTCGAGCCACGCCGAACTCGCCCGCATCACCGGCCGCGACGTGCTCACGCTGAACCTCGTGAACCCGAGCTTCTACCACCTCGACACCGCCATCGCCGTGCTCGACTCCCGCCCCGGCCAGGAGCACATCGCGTACCTGCCGAGCGCGTTCGACGAGCCCTCGCTCGAGGTCCTGCACGAGCGCTACCCCGACGCGATCCTCGTCTCCGAGGAGGATGCCGCCGTGCTCGGCCTCAACTCGTACAGCGACGGGCTCAACGTCGTCATCGCGGCGCGCGCCGCCGGGTTCGAGCGGCAGCTGCGCGACGCGGGCTACCAGCCGATCGGCGTCGACCTCTCCGAGCTGCTGCTCGGCGGCGGCGGCGTGAAGTGCTGCACGCTCGAACTGCGGCGCTGACCGGCAGTCGGCCGCTACGATTCCGGGAACGAGGACACCCAGCCGACCCGGGAGAGCCGACGATGGCACGCACGAAGCGCAAGGATCAGAAGCCCGCGACGTCCGCCGAGAAGGCCGACAAGGCCGCCGCCAAGGCCGACAAGGCCGCCGCCAAGGCCGACAAGGCCGAGAAGCAGGCCCGGAAGCAGGCCGACCGCGCACAGCGGGCGGCGGTGGCAGCGCTCGACGCGGCG
Organism: Agromyces aurantiacus; assembly: GCF_016907355.1. Classification (NCBI taxonomy): domain Bacteria; kingdom Bacillati; phylum Actinomycetota; class Actinomycetes; order Micrococcales; family Microbacteriaceae; genus Agromyces; species Agromyces aurantiacus. The sequence continues at coordinate 606,390 of NZ_JAFBBW010000001.1, forward strand.
AAGGCGGCGATCGCGAAGGCGGCCGAGCTCGCCAGGCGCGCCGATGAGGCGGCCCGCGCGAGGGCGAAGGAACTCGAGAAGTCGCTCGAGCGGCTCCGCTCGCGCGGTGAGAAGGCGACGGATGCCTCGGCCGTGCCGTCGCCCGTGACGGCCGCGTCGTCCGCCGAGCCGAGCCCGGCCGAGGCGACCGAGGCCGCACGGGCTGCCGCGGAGGCGGTCGGCGCCGTCGAGACGGCCGAGCCCGCGGCGGAGGCGGTGCCGGCGAAGAATGCGCCCGCCAAGGAGCCCACGGCGAAGAAGCCCACGGCGAAGAAGCCCACGGCGAAGAAGGCCGAGTCGAAGAAGGCCGAGGCGAAGAAGCCCGAGGCGAAGAAGGCCACGGCGAAGAAGGCCGAGACGAAGCCGGCACCAACGAAGCCGAAGTCGGCCCAGGTCGCCGCGGCGACCTCCACCGCCGCGACGCCTCCCGCCGCGGCATCCGCCGGCCCTGACGACCTCTCGACCCGCTCGGTCGCCGAGCTCCGCGCGCTGGCCAAGGAGCGCGGCGTGAGCGGCTACTCGCGCATGCCGAAGGCCCAGCTCATCGAGGCGCTCCGCGCCTGAGCCGCGGCGGCGGGCCGCCCCGCCGCCGTGACCGAGGCCGCGCCCCGCCTACGACGCGAGGAAGGTCAGCAGCGCCGCGTTGACCTCTTCGGCGTGCGTCCAGAGGAGGCCGTGGGGCGCCCCCTCGATCTCGATGTACTCGGCGTCGGGCAGGTGCGTGCGGAAGGCCCGCGCGGTCACGTCGATCGGCAGGATCCGGTCGGCCGTGCCGTGCAGGATGAGCGTGGGCACGTCGATGCGTCCGAGGTCGCCGCGGAAGTCGGTGAGCCACGTGTCGACGCAGGCCGAGGCGGCGTACCACGATGCCTGCGCCGCGGTCGCCCAGCTGCCGCGCACAGCGGCCTCTGAGATCCGCGAGCCGAGGTTCTCGTCGAGGTTGTAGAAGTTCTGGAAGAACGTGTCGAACCAGGCGAACCGATCGGCCTCGGCCTGGCTGCGCAGTCCGTCGAAGTCGGGCGCGGCGCCGCCGGGGTTGTCGTCGGTCTGCCGCAGGTACGGCTGGAGCGAGCCGAGGAAGGCCGCCTTCGCAATGCGGCCGCTGCCATACGTGCCGAGGTACCGCGCCACCTCGCCGGTGCCCATCGAGAACCCGACGAGCGACACGTCGGCCAGCTGGAGCGCGTCGAGAAGGGCGTTCAGGTCGGCCGCGAACGTGTCGTAGTCGTAGCCGACGGTGGGCTTGCCGGATCGCCCGAAGCCGCGCCGGTCGTAGACGATGACGCGGTGCCCGGCGGCCAGCAGCGCGCGCTGCTGCTTCTCCCACGACTGGCCGTCGAGCGGATAGCCGTGGATCAGCACCACGGGCCGTCCCTCGCCGTGGTCCTCGTAGTAGAGCTCGATGGGCGCCGAGTTCTCGGTCCCGATCTCGATGGTCGGCATGCGTCCCCCTGGGTGTCGTGTCGTGCGATGCGCCGCCAGTCCAGCAGCATGCGAACGTCCGGGCAAGGGCTTGTACGATGCCAAGCAGTGTCGAGTACAGGTGAGGAGCGGCGGATGCCCGGGCCGCTGGTGGTGATCCCCACCTACAACGAGCGCGAGAACCTGCCCGCCATCGTCGCGCGCGTGCGCGCGGCGGTGCCCGAGGCGTCCGTGCTGGTGGTCGACGACCACTCGCCCGACGGCACGGGCGAGCTCGCCGACGGGCTCGCGCACGTCGACCCGAGCGTGCACGTGCTGCACCGGCGCGGCAAGGAGGGCCTCGGGGCGGCCTACCTCTCGGCGTTCGAGTGGGCGCTCGAGCGGGGACATGATCCGGTGGTGCAGCTCGATGCCGACGGCTCGCACCTGCCGGAGGAGCTGCCGCGGCTCCTCGCGGCGCTCGAGACGCCGGATGCCGCGGGGCGCCGCCCCGACCTCGTGATCGGATCGCGGTGGGTGCCGGGCGGTTCCGTCGTGAACTGGCCCCGTCACCGCATGTGGCTCTCGCGGGTGGGCAGCGCGTACTCGCGGATCATGCTCGACCTGCCGGTGCGCGACGCGACGGGGGGCTATCGGGTGTTCCGGGCCGAGGGCCTGCGCCGGCTGCACCGCGAGGATGTGCACACGCGCGGCTACGGCTTCCAGGTCGACATGCTGTGGCACGCCGTGATGCACGGGCTGAGTGTGGTGGAGGTGCCGATCACGTTCGTCGAGCGCGAGCTCGGGCGGTCGAAGATGAGCTGGGGCATCGTGATCGAGGCGATCTGGCAGGTGACGGCGTGGGGGTTCACGCGCCGGTTCGGCCGTCGCCGGGATCAGGCGGCCGCGGCGACCAGCGAGGCGCGCAGGCGTTCGCGAGCCTGAGCGGTCGCGGCGGCGAAGCCGGCCGTGGCGGCCGGGACGATGCGCGGGACGGCGTCGAGCGCCCCGCCGCCCAGCGCGGGCCGGTTGTCGCGGAACGCCGCTTCGATGTCGCCCGCGAGGGGCGCCCACCATCCGCCGACCGAGACCACGTCGGGGTCGATCGTCGGCACGACGACCTGCAGCGCGCGCCCGATCCAGAGGGCCGCGTCGAGCCAGGCCCATCGGGCCCGGTCCTCGGCTGCGGCGATGCGGGTCGCGAGCTCCTCGAGCGCGGCACGGCGCCCGTACTGGACCTCGAACTCCCGCAGTTCGGCGCGCTCGAGGATGGGACCGGGCGAGGCGACCGTGGTCAGGCAGCCGCGCTGCCCGCACGCGCACCGGACGCCGTCGGGCACGACCGGCAGGTGGCCGAACGTGCCCGCGAGCCCGTGCGCTCCGCGGTACGCCATCCCGCCGATCGCGATCCCGGCGGCGACCTGCGTGTCACCGGTGAGGTGGAGCAGCACGGCCGCGGATCGGCGCGCGGCCTCGGCGACGGCGTCGGCGGTGGGCGTGGAGATCAGGGTGGGCGGCGCCGCGAGCTCGGGCTCGATATCGGCGAGCCGCGCCGACCGCGCCCGGAGCGCCGAGACGACGTCGATGGGCTCGAGGCCGAGGGCGTCGTCGAGCACCGCGAGCTCGGGCGATCCCGCGACGGCGCCCTGGATCGCGACGGCCAGCGTCGCGATGCCGCGCTCGTCGCGCGCGGCCTGGGCGATGGTGCGCTCGACGACCTGCGCGAGCGCGTCGAGCGCCGCGGCGGGACCGGGTCGTTCGTCGTCCTCGACGAGGGCGGGTTCCTCGTAGCGGGCGACCTCGGTGCCGTCGAGCTCGGTCAGCGTGGCGACCGCGTCGTCGCCGACGATCCCGGCGGTGAGGAGCAGCCGGTCGGCCACGGCCAGCGAGAGCCGGCCGCCTCGCGCGCGCTCCGCGGCGTCATCCTCGACGAGGACACCTCGCTCGAGCATCCGATGCAGCAGGGCGGACGCCGCGCTGCGCCCGAGTCCGGATGCCGTGGCCAGCTCGGTCCGGCCGGCCTCGCCGTGCGCGAACAGGTGGCCGATCACCAGGCCCGCCGCGTGCGCAGCCGCCGGATTGGTCGCCGGTGCGGTCGGATCGTCATGGTCGGCTTCGGAGCGCGCCCCGGACTGCGTCATGGCGCAAGCATGCTGGCGCGGCGCATCGTGCGGTAAGCACCCCGTTCGGGGGACACCCGGACGGGAGGTCGTCGGTCGGAGTCAGCGGGAGTGCGGCCGTCGAGCTCGGTCCGCAACCCGTAGCCGGCTCCCAGCCGCGAGCCCTACCGTGTCCTCACGCACGGAAGGGGGCCGAGGTGCAGACGTTCCTCCCGTTCGCCGAGTTCGACCGCAGCGCGGCCGCGCTCGACACGGTGCGGCTCGGCAAGCAGCGCGTCGAGACCCTGCAGGTCATGCGCGCCCTGACGATCCCCGACTACGGATGGCGCCACCATCCGGTCGTGCGCATGTGGCGCGGGTTCCGCCCGGCCCTCATGGCCTACCAGGACGCGGTCTGCGACGAATGGGAGCGGCGGGGCCACGTCGACACATGCCGTGCCAAGACGCTCGTCGACCTCGACGTCGACCACCACGACGGCGCGGCGTACCGCGATCGGGACTTCACGCTGCCGCCGTGGGTCGGCGACGACGCGTTCCACCGCTCGCACCGTTCGAACCTGCTGCGGAAGGATCCGGAGTTCTACTCCGACTTCGCGGCCGAGGTGCCGGCCGACCTGCCGTACGTGTGGCCGCCAGGGCACGAGACGATCGTCTGACGAGCCCGGGCCCGCGCCTGGGCTCGCGTCAGCGGCGCTCTTCGGCGACCGCGTTGCCGCCGTCGACCGGGATGAGCTGGCCGGTCACGTAGGACGCTCCCGGGCTCGCAAGCCAGGCGATCGCCGAGGCGACCTCGTCGGGTCGTCCGCTGCGGCCGACCGGCACGAGCAGGCCCTCCTCGGCCTCGCTCGGCAGCTGGCTCGCGGTCGCGATCCAGCCGGGGGCGACCGCGTTGGCCGTGATGCCGAAGATCGCCTCGTCGACCGCGAGCGCGCGCACGTAGCCGAGCATCCCCGCCTTCGCGGTCGCATACCCGACGTCGCCGCGCGAGGCCATGAGCGGCCCGGACACGCTCGAGACGCAGACCACCCGGCCCCAGCCCGTCTCGCGCATGCCGGGCAGCATGGCGCGGGTCAGCAGGAACGCGGTCGTGAGGTTCATCGCGAGGTGCGCGTTCCAGTCGTCGAGGGTCATCGTGCCGTCGCCGTGCAGCATCTCGGGGTCGCCCGAGGCGATCATGCCCGCGTTGTTCACGACGATGGTCGGCCGGATGCCGGCGACCGCGAGCTCGGCGGCCAGGTCGTCGACCTGCTCCTCGACGTCGAGGCGCGCGATCACGGCGGTCGCCGTGATGCCCTCGCGTCGGAGCTCCTCGGCGCGCTCATGGACGCGCTCGGTGGTGGCCGTGAGCACGATGCCGGCGCCGAGTTCGCCGAGCGCCCGGGCGGCGGCGAACCCGATGCCGGCGGAGCTGCCCGCGCCGCTGACGATCGCGACGCGGCCGTCGAGGTTCCACGATGATGGCAGGCTCATGGCGGCATCGTAGGCACCCTCGCTCGTCCGCGGAAGTCACCGCGACGTCGACGCCGCTGGCGATCCCTCGACACGGCGGCGCGGCGAGAGCACGGCGGCGCGGCGACGGGAGAGGTGCTAGGGCCCGCTGGTGCCGAGCCGCTGCAGCAGCAGGGCCTGCGCGACGACCAGCCGTTCGATCTCCTGCGGGTCGACGCTCTCGTCGGAGGAGTGGATGCGCGAGAGCGCGACATCCTCAGGGCCCCAGAGCACGAACTCCGCATTCGGGACGGCATGCTGGAGGGTGCGGAGCAGCGGGATGGAGCCTCCGCACCCGGCTTCGCCGACCGGCTTGCCGAAGGCCGTCTCCATGGCCCAGCGCGCCGCGGCGTAGCCCGGACCGCTCGTGTCGCACAGGAAGGGCGGCGCCTCCTTCGTCCGCTCCACCTCGACCCGGGCACCCCAGGGCGCGTGGGTCTCGAGGTGGCGCACCAGCGCGTCGAGCTCGGTCGCCGGGTCCGAGCCGGGCACGATCCGCATCGAGATCTTCGCGCGGGCCGACGGGATCAGCACGTTGGACGACCCGGCGATGCTCGTCATGTCGATGCCGATCGCGTTGATCGAGGGGTGCGCCCAGAGCCGGTCCCCGACGGGCCCCGTGCCGGTCAGCTGCACTCCGTCGAGGATGTCGGCGCTGGCGCGCAGGTCGTCCGCGTGGAAGTCCTCCCCCTCCCATGTCCCGGCCGAGACCCCCTCGACCGCGACGTTCCCGTCGTCGTCGTGCAGCGTCGCCAGCAGGCGCGCGAGCGCCATCATGGCATCCGGTGCCGGGCCGCCGAAGACGCCGGAGTGCAGCGGGTGCTCGAGGGTCCGCACGGTCACCACGCACGCGACATCCCCCCGCAGCGCCGTCGTGAAGGCGGGCTCTCCGACCCGGAGGTTGCCCATGTCGCAGATGACGAACAGGTCGCAGTCGAACAGCTCCGGGTGCGCCTCGACGAAGGCCTCGAGGTTGCTCTCGGTCTCCTCCATGCCCTCGAGGATGAGCTTGACGGTGCAGGGCGGCGTCCCGTCGAAGATCCGCAGCGTGCCCAGGTGGGCGACGAGCCCGGCCTTGTCGTCCGACGCGCCGCGACCGTAGATGCGGCTGTCGTCCTTGGTCGTCGCGGTCCACGGATCGCTCGTCCAGCCCTGCTCGGCCGGGGCGGGCTGCACGTCGTAGTGGGCGTACAGCATCACCGTGGGCGAGCCCTCCGGTCCCCTGATCTCCCCGTAGATGGGCGGATATCCCGTCGGCACGTCCATGAGGCGGGCGTCGGTGAAGCCCGCCTCACGGAACAGCCGCAGCGTCACGTCCGCCATCCGCCGAACCGGTTCCTCGGGATAGCCGGGGAAGGCGACCGAGGGGATGGCGACGAGCCGCTCCAGGTCGGCGACCAGTCCTGGCATGAGCTCGGCGGCCTTGGCGGCGAGGTCGCCGGACTGCGACTTCGCGTCGGTGTCGTGATTCATCTCAGCTCCGATTCAGGGTTGGGCTGGCAGTGGACGGTGCTCCGCACCGGAGCGCCTCCGATCAGCGGAAGAGGAGGGCCCCGATCAGCGCCCCGACGACGATGGTGACGACGGAGAGCACGAGCATCGGGACGAAGAAGCTGTGGTCGAACAGCTTCGTGCCGAGCTTCGTGCTGCCGGACAGGTCGAAGTTCGCGGCGGCGATCTGGGTGCCGTTCGCCGGCAGGGTGTAGACACCGCCCAGGGCGCCGGCCCACATGCCGGTCACGACGCCCGGTGCCAGGCCGGCCGCGAGGCCGATCGGGACGATCGTCCGCGTCGCGGTGGACTGGCTGGTCGTGAGCGCCGCCACCAGGAACACGGCGACCGCGAAGAGGAACACGTAATTGTTGACCCAGCTGCCGATCGTGTCGACGATGACCTCCTCGTGCGCCGCGATGAACGTCGCGGTGAGCCACGCGATCCCGAAGAGCGCAATGGCCGAGATCATGCCGGCCTTGAAGACGGACATGTCCGGAACGATCTTCACGTCGGGTCGGCCGATGAAGAGGATCAGCACGCCGACGACGAACATCACCATGACGATCGTCGTGGTCATGTCGATCGGCACGGGGTCGCCGCCCTCGACCGGGAACGATGGGCGCAGGCCGGGGAAGAGCCCGAGCAGGACGATGGCCACGACTCCGGCGAAGAAGGTCAGCGCGGAGTTGCGACCCCGCTTCGTGTAGGTCAGCACCGGCGGAGCGGTGGCCGTCCCGCCCGCATTCGTCGCGGATCCTGCGGTCGTGTCCGACCCGTCGTTCGCCTCGACCGCGCCGGCCTCGCCGGTCGAGGCGGCGTCGACCGTCGTGGTCGTCTGTTCGGCGACGCGCCAATCCGCGAGCTCTCCCGCGGCGATCTTCGCCTGGACCACTGGGTCGTCCTCCAGGTTCTTCCCCAGCCGGTTGACGACCAGGGCGGTGACCACGATGCCGATGACGCACGCGGGGATGGTGATCGCGAGGATCTGGGTGAGGCCGAGGTTGTACGGCTCGGTGTCGGTGAGGGTCACCATGGCGGCCATGGCCGCCGACACCGGCGAGGCTGCCAGGGCGCTGCCCGACTGCACGACGGTGAGCGACAGTGGCCTCGAGGGTCGGATGCCGTTCTTGTAGGAGACGTCGTAGATGACCGGGAGCAACGGGTAGATGATGTTGCTCGTCCCCGCACCGACCGAGAACGCGAATGCGGTCAGCGGGGCGATGAGGGTGATCTGCTTCGGATGCCGCTGGATGACCCTGGCCGCGACCGCGACCATCCAGTCGATGCCGCCTGCGGCCTGCATCAACGCGGCCGCCGTGACGACCGCGAGGATGATCGCCATGGCCGCCGCAGGCGGTGAACCCGGAGCCTCCTGGAAGACGAAGACGAGCACGAACGTGCCCAACCCGCCCCAGAGACCGACCCCCACGCCACCGGCCCTCGTGCCCATGATGATTGCGCCGACCACCACGAGGGCCTCGAGCACGAACACCAGTACGTCCATTTCCTTCTCCTGCCTCGGTTCTCAGCTCACTGCGGGCATTGCGTCTCGGCGAGGCCCTGCACGATCGACCAGGCGTCGCGGACACGCTGCACCGAGTCCTCGATCAGGGGTGCGGCGGTCTCCCTCGCGTCGGCTCCGGCGTCGACCGCGGCCTGCCGCACGGCGTCGACCTCGTCCCGCAACCGCGTCAGGGCGTCGTCGAGTCGCCCCTCGGCCACGGCCTGGAACTGGTCGAGTTCCTGGCTCACCTCGTCCGCCGCGGCGCGGAGGTCGTCCACCTTCGTCGTCGCGGGGTCCTTCTCGCGGAGGTCGTCGACCGCGGCGACGAGGTCGTCGTACTGCGCGCAGAGGTCCTGGGTGGCAAGGTTCGCGCATCCGCTCAGCAGCTGCGTTGAGAGCAGCGCCAGCCCGGCGACCGCCGCGGCGCGACCTGCGAACGCGTGCCTCATGCTCGACCTCGACATCGCCCGCTCCTTCGACCCGATGGGACTCATGTTCGGCGCGGCCGAATCCCACGCAGAAGGGCCTTACGTCCCGGAGCGGTCGAGCCTTCGTCCCATCCGTGGTGGGATGTGGAAGCACGGTCCCGCGCTCTATTGCGACGATCGGGTTGAGACGCATGATTCTTGCGTACAACCGCCGGAAAGCGGCGTCGACTTGCGCAACGCTTCCATCGTGCGCACACTTGTGCAGGCTCCGAATCGACCCGAGGGAACAGAGGAACACCGTGACCACCGCCGACGCGTCCGCCGCGCGCCCCGCCCGCATGCACGAGGTCTCCGACGAGACCACTGAGCTCGTCGATCTCGTGCTCGACTACTCGCGCCGCCGCATCCTCGCGACCGACACGCCGCTCGACAAGCCCATCCCCGAGTTCGAGCTCGACCGCCTCGCCGGGCGCAGCATCGACGAGCACGGCATCGGCGCCGAGCGGGCGCTCGCCAAGTTCGAGCACGTGCTCGCGCCGTCGTGCATCACGACCGACCACCCGCAGTACCTCTCGTTCATCCCGACCGCGCCGACCAAGGCCGCGATCGCGTTCGACCTCGTCGTCTCGGCCAGCGCCCTGTACGGCGGCTCGTGGCTCGAGGGGGCGGGCGCCGTCTACGCCGAGAACGAGGTGCTGGCCTGGCTCGCGAAGGAGTTCGGCCTCCCGGCCACCGCCGGCGGCGTCTTCGTGCAGGGCGGCACCCTCGGCAACCTCTCGGCGCTCGTCGCCGCGCGCGAGCACGCGCGGCTCGAGGTGACCCTCGCCGGCGGCGAGATGCCGACCCGATGGAAGGTCGTCTGCAGCGGCGAGGCGCACTCGTCGATCGCGTCGGCGGCGCGCGTCATGGACGTCGACGTGGTCGCGGTCGCGGCGGGCGACGACGGGATGCTCCGTGGCGACGCCGTGCGCGCCGCGCTCGAGGAGCACGGGGCATCCGTCTTCGCCGTCGTCGCCACCGCGGGCTCGACGAACTTCGGCATCGTCGACGACCTCGCCTCGATCGCGGCCCTGAAGGACGAGTTCGAGTTCTGGCTGCACGTCGACGGCGCCTACGGCCTCGCCGGCATGCTCTCGCCCCTCGCGCGCGACCGCTTCGCGGGCGTCGAGCGCGCGGACTCGGTGATCGTCGACCCGCACAAGTGGCTGTTCGCGCCGTTCGACGCCTGCGCGCTGATCTACCGCGACCCCGAGGCGGGGCGCCGCGCGCACACCCAGCACGCCGAGTACCTCGACACGCTCACCGAGACCAGCGAGTGGAGCCCGTCGGACTATGCCGCGCACCTCACCCGCCGGGCCCGCGGGCTTCCGCTGTGGTTCTCGCTCGCCACGCACGGCGCGGCCACCTACCGTGAGGCCGTCACCGCCTCGATCCGGCTCGCGCACGACATCGCGCGCGAGATCGAGCGCCGCGACGGGTTCCGCCTCGTGCGTGCGCCCCAGCTGTCGGTCGTCGTGTTCGAGCGCGACGGCTGGACGAAGGCCGACTACGACGCCTGGTCGGCCCGGCTGCTCGACGAGCAGCACGCGTTCGTCACGCCGAGCTCGCACGCCGGCCGCCCGAACACGCGCTTCGCGATCGTGAACCCGGCGACGACGTTCGAGCAGCTGGTCGCGATCCTCGACACCATGGCCTGAGCCGCGCCGCGTGCCGCGTCGGGTCCGTCAGGCCGATTCGCGGAACACGTCCCACGACGCCATGCACGCCCGCGCGATCCGGTCCACGTGGTCGGGGTCGGGCTCGACCCATCCCGTGCCGGGTCGGGCGAGCACGGCCGCGTTCCGTTCGCCGAGCAGGAACTCACGCAGGAACTCGGCCTGCACGGCCGAGAGCGTGACGCCGGCGGCATCCGCGTCGCCCGCGAGCTCGCGGAACCGGGCACCCGAGGCGATGATCTCCTGGCTGCCGAGGTACGGCTGGTTCAGCTGCACGTCGTCGGCCGACCCGGCGGCGAACCCGAGGCGATGGGCGGCGGCGAGCTCGCGGACGAGGTCGGGGCGCATCGTCACGGGATCGGGCGGGTCGACGTCGCGCGGCTCGCCGTCGTGGTCGCCGCGGTTCGACAGCGCCACGATCGCGGGCAGGCGGTCCTTCGGGTCGCGCTCGACGCGCACCGCTCCGTCGCGCGTGGTCGTGTGGTTCATGGTGTCGTGGAACGAGAGCGTCGTGAACCGGCGCGGCCGGCCGTCGGCGCGGGAGGCCGCGAACTTGGCGGCGACGAAGCGCTCGCGCAGCTCGTCGCGCGTGCGCTCGTACACGCCGAGGCCGCGTTCGGCGACCTCCTCGAACATCGCGACCATCCGATCCAGCTCCTCGCCCTCGTCCGGGATCACGAGGAGCGGGAAGAACGAGAACGTCACCGGCCGGATGGCGTCGACCCCCGTGAGGTCGACCCGCTGGTACGGTCCGGCGGCTCGCACGCGCGCGACCGCCTCGCGGAGCTTCGCGCCCAGGTCGTCGGGCCGCGCTCGATTCGGATCGCGGACGATGCGCGGATGCGGGTTCTCGACGTAGACGACGCGCGGATCGAGCTCGGCCCAGCGCCGCACGATCGCGCTGGTCGACACGTCGGAGAAGTCGTACTGGAGCCGGTGCGTGAACTGGGGCGCCAGGAACGCGGCGAGCTCCTCGGGAATCGCCGCGCCCGAGTGCGGGCAGCTGACGAGGAGGTCGGCGTCGGCGATCGCCTCGTCGAGGGTCCGCCCGTCGCGATCGGCGTAGAAGATCAGCTCGTCCGGGGTGAAGACCCTGCCGGACGGGATGAGCACCGGCACGGAATCGTCCATGCGCCCGAGGCTAACGACGGCCCCGACCGCCTCGCGGGACCTTCGTCACGGTGCCGTCGACCGGCACGCGGGCTTGCGTGCCCGGGCGGCGCGGTCAAGGGGCTTGGGGGCGGATGCCTCGCGGCGTAGCCTCGCGAACGAGTGGCCCGTCCGGGCCGCCGTCCGAGATGCGAGGGGGAACCGCATGGTCGCCGTGCACGACCGCGTCAGCTGGGCGACGTCGCAGGGACGCACCCGAGGCCGCGTCGTCGAGCGCCGTACCGCCGACTTCACGTTCGACGGCCAGCGATTCACCGCATCAGACGACGACCCCGCCTTCATCGTCGAGAGCGAGAAGACCGGCGCGCGAGCCGCGCACACGGGGTCGGCGCTCCGAGTGCTGAAGAAGTAGGAGGAACCGCGTATGCCGAAGACCGAGACCGACCGAGACGCCCGACGTGCCGCGAAGCGCGCCGTGAAGGACGCCGAGCGCGCGGGCAAGGAGACCCGCAAGCTCGCCTCCTCGCTGCCCGAACCCGCCCGAACGAAGGTGAAGGCCGCCGCGAAGGCCGAGGCCGAGCGCATCGACCGGGCGAAGAAGGATGCGGGCAGCAGCCCCGTGACCGCGAAGCGCGCCGCGCGGCGGTCATCCGCCCGGCTCGAGCGGGTCGCCGTGCGCTACGGCACCGCCGCCGGCACCGCCTCCTCGACCGGGTCCCCGAAGAAGGGCAGCCGCTCGAAGACGATCAAGCAGCAGCGTGCGCAGGTGAAGCAGCCGTCGAAGATGGCCGTGGTCAGCGGGCTCCGGACGGTGTTCGCATCGATCACGACGCCGACCGACCAGGAGCGGGCGAAGAAGACCGCGAAGCAGCGCGTGCGGCGCATGAAGGCGAAGCAGGTGTGACATGGCCACGAGGCTGAACGAGACCGCGCTGCGGCACGCCCGCTCGCTCGTCCGCGACGGCAAGGTCGTGCGCGACGAACGCGACGACTGGAGCGAGCACGCACCGAGCGCCGACGACGAGAACCGGTTCATCGAGCGGGAGGGCTGGACCGAGTTCCGGCACTGGCACCTCGGCATCGACGACGACGAGGACGAGGACACGAAGGGCGCCTACTCCTTCCCCTACGGCGACTTCGGCAAGGTCCACCGCTGCGCGGTCGTCTCGCTCGAGAGCCGGGCCGGGCAGTACGACCACGACGACATCCGCGACGCCGCGAAGAAGCTGCTGGAGCTCATCGACCAGGGCTGAGCGCCCGCACCGGCGATCGGGTGGCGCCCCTCACTCGGACCTAGGTCCCATGATGAGAGGAATCCTCGACGTACCGTGAATCCGCATCGACACGGCTTCCCGGTGGAAGCCGGTGTCGGGAGGAGGAACGACGATGAGGAAGACCATGGGGCTGCTCGCGGCGGCGGGCGCGCTCGTGCTCGGCAGCCTGTCGGCCGCGGGGCCTGCGGTCGCGCAGGTCGAGGGCGATTGGAACAGCGTCACGAAGGTGATGGTGAACAAGCTCGGCGGGGTGAACGTCTCCGGCGAGGTCAGCTGCGCCGGCGCGTACGACCGGCTCGTGTCGGGCGAGCTCCTCTACGACACGGGCGAAGGGTGGGCGCCGGTGCCGTTCACGGACGGCGATCTCGTGATCCTCAACGCGAACAGCGACAACTACACCGTGAGCCAGCCGGCGGGCCGCAAGGCGATGATCCAGGTGACCCACGGGTCGTCTCGCATGAGCCCCTGCTACGCCACGACGACCACGACGCCGGACGGGCACACGATCCCGCCATGGGCGGCATGTGCGCCCGAGGGCACCCCGTGCCGCTGGGAGACCGACGCGTACGCCTACGACCACGAGGCGAACGGGCCGCTCTTCGACTACTCGTCGGGCGGGAAGTTCAAGACCGGGCTCGTGAACGTGAGCGCCCAGAGCATCGGGCTCTTCGTCCAGATCCTCCATGAGGACCAGACCTGGGACATGTACTTCATCGAGGAGGGCAGCTACGCCATGACCTCGACCGCCCTCAAGGCGGTCTCCTCCCGGTAGTCGCAGTCGGCCGCGGGCCGGCGGTCAGTCGAGCGGCAGCACGCACGCCGGCGCGGTGAGTTCGAGCACGCGGCGAGCGGCGCCGGTGACGAGGTCGACCTCGACGAGCGCGCCCCCGCGTTCGGCGGCGACCACGAGGGTCCGGTCGTCGAGGTGCGCGTGGTGGCGCGGCCATGCGGCGCCGATCGCGTGCTCGCCGGCGAGGTGCGGCGCGGCGGGGTCGACCGCCTCGAACACGCTCACGGTGTCGCGCCCGCGGACGAGCGCCGTGAGCAGGCGACCCGACGGGCTCGCGTCGAGGTGCGACGGCTGCACGATGTCGTCGCGGCCGCCCGACGGTGGCGCGACGACCGCGGCCTCGGTGCCCGCGGCACGCGCGGTCGCCGCGTCGAGCTCGAACGTGTGCAGGCGGCCGTCGAGCTCGCCGATCACGTGCAGCACGCCCGCCTGCACGAGCAGGTGGCGCGGGCCGGTTCCGGGGGCCAGGTCGATGGTGCGCGCGATGCGCAGCGTGGGCCCCGCGGCATCCGTCGCCCGCTCGACCACGAGCTCGTGGATCGCGTCGCCGCCGAGGTCGCTCACGAGATGCGTGCCCCACGGGGTCGGCACGACCTGGTGGGCGTGCGGCGCGTCCTGGCGGTCGGCGACCGGACCGGTGCGCGGGGGCAGCGGCAGCGTCACCGGGCGGCCGAGCCCACCCGACGAGTCGAACGGCACGGCCGTGACCGATCCGCCCGAGTAGTTCGCGACGAGCAGCACTCCAGATGCCGCGTCGACGACGACGTGGCACGGATCGGCCTCGCCGTGCTGCACGACGGCGACGGGCACGAGCGTCGCGCCCGCGCCATCCGGACCGCCGTCGACGCGGAAGCTCGCGACCGACCCCGACGATTCCTCGAGCACCGCGAACAGCAGGTCGCCCGAGCGCGCGACGAACGAGGGGTTCGACGCGACGGCCGACGCGACGACGCGCCACTCGCCCGACGCCGACCGCTCCGCGAGGTGCAGGCTCGGCGCAGGGCCGTCGGGCGTGTACGACCCGAGGGCGAACCGACGCGCCTGCGCGGTCACAGCTGGACCGGCAGGCGCGACGCGGCGGCCTCGGCCGCGTCGGCGACGGGGCGTGCGACGGGCTGCAGGCGCGTGAGCTGGGTGACGTGCTTCGGCGAGAGCTCGTCGAGCGTGGCGACCTCGAGCAGCTTCATGGTGCGCTCGATCTCGCCGCGCAGGATCGCGATCGTGCGGTCGACGCCGCGCCGGCCGCCCGCCATGAGGCCGTAGAGGTAGGCCCGGCCGATGAGCGTGAACCGCGCTCCGAGGGCGATCGACGCGACGATGTCGGCGCCGTTCATGATGCCCGTGTCGACGTGGACCTCCATGTCGCCGCCGACCTCGCGGACGACGTCGGGCAGCAGGTGGAAGGGGATCGGCGCGCGGTCGAGCTGGCGGCCGCCGTGGTTCGAGAGCACGACGCCGTCGACGCCCGTGTCGGCGAGGAGCCTGGCATCCTCGACGGTCTGCACGCCCTTCACGACGATCTTCCCGGGCCAGATCTCGCGGATGACATCGAGGTCGGCGAACGAGATCGTGGGGTCCATGGCCGAGTCGAGCAGTTCGCCGACCGTGCCGCCCGTCGACGAGAGCGACGCGAACTCGAGCTTCGGCGTGGTCAGGAAGTCGATCCACCACGCCGGGCGGGGGATCGCGTTCACGATGGTCCCCAGCGTGAGCTGCGGCGGGATCGAGAAGCCGTTGCGCTTGTCGCGCAGCCGGGCGCCCGCGACGGGCGTGTCGACCGTGAAGAACAGCGTGTCGAAGCCCGCGGCCGCGGCGCGGCGCGCGAGCTCGTACGAGATCTCGCGGTCCTTCATGACGTAGAGCTGGAACCAGTTGCGCCCGGTGGGGTTCGCGGCCTTCACGCCCTCGATCGAGGTCGTGCCGAGCGTCGAGAGCGTGAACGGGATGCCCGCGGCGCCGGCCGCGCCGGCGCCGGCCTCCTCGCCTTCGGTCTGCATGAGGCGCGTGAAGCCCGTCGGCGCGATGCCGAACGGCAGCGCGCTCGGGCCGCCGAGCACCTCGCGACTCGTGTCGACGACCGGCACGTTGCGCAGGATCGACGGGTGGAACTCCACGTCCTGGAACGCCTGCCGCGCTCGGGCCAGCGACAGCTCGCCCTCGGCGGCGCCCTCGGTGTAGTCGAACGGCGCCTTGGGCGTGCGGCGCTTGGCGATCTCGCGCAGGTCGGCGATCGTGAGCGCCTTCTCGAGGCGCCGGTCGGTGGGGTTCAGGGTCGGCGTCTTGAACCGCATGAGCTCGGCGAGCTCGCGCGGGTTCGGGAACTGGCGCTGGACCATGGTGGCTCTCTTCCTGCGATGGGGTCAGTGCGGCGCCGCGGCGCCGCGGTCGGCGTCGGGCGAGATCTCGGCGTAGTAGCCGGCGATGTGGTCGTTGATGCGGGCGCGCGCGGCCGCGGGATCGGCGGCGCGGACGGCCTCGAGGATGCCGCGGTGCTCGCGGCGCAGCCGGGCCGCGGTCGCGCGCCAGTCGGCGATGCGCGCGCTGCCGGCGAGGGCGTATCCCTCGATGCCGCTGCGCAGGCCCGCCATCGTCGCGGTGATCACCTGGTTGCCCGACGCCTCGGCGAGGGCGAGGTGGAACGCGGCGTCGAGCGCGAGGAACTCGGCGCGGTCGAGCGAGGGGTCGTCCATGGCGTCGAGCAGTCGTTCGACCGCGGCGAGGTCGGCACGGGCGGATGCCGCGGCGAGGTCGCCCGCGACGTGCGCCTCGAGCACGAGCCGCGTCTCGACGATGTCGCGGACCGGGAAGCCGTTCGCGGCGACCTGCAGGCGCATGAGTGCGCTCATGCCTCCCGCGGGAGTGGCGATGATGATGGCGCCGGCCGTCGGGCCCGAACCGGTGTGGGTGCGGATGAGGCCGAGCACCTCGAGCACGCGGAGCGCCTCGCGCACGCTCGACCGGCCGACGCCGAGGTCGGCGGCCAGCGCTCGCTCGCCGGGGAGCCGGTCGCCGGGGGCGAGGTCGCCGTCGAGCAGCCGGCGCTCGACGTGCTCGAGCACGGCCTCCCAGGCGCGGGGCTCGATCGAGCGGGCGGATGCCTCGTCGCCCATGTCGCTCCCTCCGTCGCGCGCTGTGGTCTGACCACACTAGCAGATGTGGTCAGACCACAGGATGCGGGGCTTTCGTCACTTCCCCGCGCCAACCGGCTCGGGCAGGCTGATGGGATGAGCGGCTACGCGTACCCTGATCGACCCGAGGAACGGCTGAGCAACTCCGAGCGGGAGGAGGCGGTCGCGCGACTCTCCGAGGCTCAGATCGAAGGACGGCTCACGCCCGCCGAATACGACCAGCGCGCCGCGTCGGCGCGCGCGGCGGCCACGCGGGGCGACCTCGCCCCGCTCTTCGCCGACCTTCCCGATGCGGCCCCGGCCGCGGCATCCGCACCGACCCTCCTCGGCGGGCCCGGCATGGTGCCGCCGCCGTCGGCCGGCACGCTGCCCGCTCCGGCGCGCACGTCGCGAGCGCTCGGCGGTCGCGTCGGCGACACGATCATGGCCCTCACGCCGTTCATCGCGCTCGGACTGTTCTTCTGGTTCGGCTTCGCGGGCGGCTTCGCCTGGTCGTGGCTGTGGTTCCTGATCATCCCGATCGCGGCGATCATCATCTACGGGCCGGGCGGCAAGCCCGACTCGGAGCGCTGAGCGGCTCGCTCGCGGCTCGGCCGTCGGTCCCGGCGGCGCGGGTCAGGCCTTCTTCGGACGGATGCGCACGCGGTTGTTGCCGGGCGTCTCATCGAGCTCGACCACGCCGCCGCGCGACTTGAGGAAGTCGGTGAACGTCGGGAAGCCGAGCCGGCGCTCCTGGAACGACGGGTCCATGCGCAGCATCTGGTTCTTGACCGCGCTCGAGTCCTGCCACTCCTGGTCGTTCTTCGCGCGCAGCAGCTCGAGCGCCTTGAGGAGCAGGCGGCCGGGATTGCGCGTCGTGCCGGCCGCGGCGTCGCTGACGGCGCCCGACTCGTCGGGGGCGACGAACTGCACGGCTCGTGGTGAGCTCGGGGGAGCCGAGGCCTCCTTCGACGCCGGGGCCCCGCTCTCGGCCTCGGCTGCGGCGACCTCCGTCACGGTCTTCGACGATGCGCGTCGGCGACGCGCGGGGGCCGCCTGCGGCGCAGCCGCCTCGGGCGTACCGTTCGATGCCTTCGAGTCGGAGCCGCGCTGCGCGACCTCGTCCTCGTCGTCGCGCACCGCGGCATCCGTCGCCAGCAGGGCGTCGTAGTCGGCGTACTCGTCGCATGCGGCCGTCAGTGCCCGGCTCGTGCCGCCGGCCACGCCGATGCCGACCACGTACCGTCCGAGCTTCTTGGTCTTCTGGGCGAGTGCCACGTAGTCGGAGTCGCCCGCCACGATCACGATGTGCGAGAGGTTCTCGATGAGGAACAGGTCCTCGATGGCGTCGACCGAGAGGCGGATGTCGGCGCCGTTCTTCGTCGCCGACAGCGGGAAGAGCTGCACGAGGTCGACCGCGCGGTCGATGAGCTGGTTGCGGTAGCTCGCGTTCACCGGCGTGGACCAGTCGGCGTACGCGCGCGCGATCGCGATCGTGCCGAACGTCGCGGCGAAGTCGAGCACCGCATCGATGTCGACCGTCGCCTGCTGCAGCCGCTTCCACGCCTGCGTGTTCGGCTGCACGACCTTGGTGCGGCTCGTGTCCTTGCGGTACGCGCCCTCGCCGTGGAGCTGGTCGTAGCGCGAGATCACGATGTTGTCGAAGTCGAAGTAGAGCGCGACCCGGGGTTCTGCCGTTGCGGCCATGTCGACCTTCCGTCGGGGTTCCCCTCGATCGTAGGCCGCGCGCGGCACCGGGCGACAGGCGCCGCACCGGCATGGTCCCGGGCGGTCCGGCATGGCAGCATGGACGCACGCCGCACCGCTGCGGCGGGGGAGGAGCCGCAGTTGGGCGACGGCACCCTGGCGGGCGAGCGGTTCCGCGAACAGCTCCGCGCGTGCCTGCATGTCGAGCGGTGGGTCGACGAGGTGGTGGATGGCGCGCCCTACGGCTCGCTCGACGAGCTCCTCGCGGCGGCGTCCGCGGCGGCGACCCCGCTCTCCCGCGCCGAGATCGACGAGGCGCTGGGCGCACACCCGCGCATCGGCGAGCGACCCGCCGGAGACGGCCCGGCCGCGCAGTTCTCGCGCGCGGAGCAGTCGTCGGCCGACGCCGACGACGCCGCGCTCGCCGCCGCCGTCGCGGCCGGCAACCGGGCGTACGAGTCCCGGTTCGGCCGCGTCTTCCTGATCCGCGCCGCCGGCCGCTCGCGCGCCGAGATCCTCGCCGAGCTCTCGCGGCGCCTCGAGCTCGACGAGGAGCGCGAGCTCGTGGCGGTCGGCGAGCAGCTCCGCGAGATCGCCCGGCTGCGCCTCGAGCAGACGTTCGCCGACGCGCATGCGCCGATCGGGGCCGCGGCATGAGCGCGCGCAGCCACGTCACGACGCACGTGCTCGACGCCGCGCTCGGTCGGCCGGCGGTGGGCGTGCCGGTCCGGCTCGACCGCCTCGCCGACGAGGACTGGGCCGAGATCGCCGCCGCCACCACCGACGACGACGGCCGCGCGTCGCAGCTCGGCCCCGAGGCGCTCGCGGCGGGCGTGTACCGCGTGGTCTTCGACACGCGCGCCTACTTCGGGGATCGGCCGACGTTCTACCCCGAGGTCGTGATCGTCTTCGAGCTCGCCGACGCGTCCGAGCACTACCACGTGCCGCTGCTGCTCAGTCCGTACGCCTACTCGACGTACCGGGGCAGCTGAGGCCGGCGGACAGGCGGCGCGACGGCGATCGGAAGGAGCAGCGGATGGCGATCATCCTCGGGGACCACCAGTACGGGAAGGCCGAGAACCGCATCGTGCGGATCGTCCGCGACGCGCCGCGCCATGAGATCCGCGACGTCAACGTCTCGACGGCGCTGCGCGGCGACTTCGCCGCCGCGCATCTCGTCGGCGACCAGGCGAACGTGCTGCCCACCGACACCCAGAAGCAGACGGCGTATGCGTTCGCGAAGCGGCTCGGCCGGGACTCGATCGAGGAGTACGGGCTCGCGCTGGCCCGCCACTTCGTCGACGAGGTGTCGCCCGTCACGGGCGCGCGGATCGAGATCGAGGACTTCGCGTGGACCCGCGCGGTCGTCGACGGGGTCGAGCACGACCACACCTGGGTTCGGAACGGGCAGGAGGTCCGCACCGCGTCGGTCACGGTCGAGGGCCGCGGCGACGCGCAGCGCGCGTGGGTCACGGGCGGGCTCAAGGACCTCGTCATCCTGAAGTCGACCGGCTCCGAGTTCCGCGGCTTCTACGAGGACGAGTTCACGATCCTCGAGCCGACCACCGATCGCGTGATGGCGACCTCGCTCACGGCGAGGTGGCGATTCGGCACGACGCAGGTCGCCTGGGACGAGCTCTACGCCGGCGTGCGCTCCATCCTCGTCGACCGCTTCGCGCTCGTGCACTCGCTCGCGCTCCAGCAGACGCTCTACGAGATGGGCCGGGCCGTGCTCGAGGCGCACGAGGCGATCGTGGAGATCCGGCTGTCGGCCCCGAACAAGCACCACTTCCTCTACGACCTCGGGCGCTTCGGCCTGACCAACCACGGCGAGGTGTACCACGCCGACGACCGCCCCTACGGACTCATCCAGGCCAGCGTGACGCGGGATGACGCGCCGGACCCCGGGCCGGCCTGGCACCAGTACACCGGCCTGGTCTGACCGCGCCGCCGACGCCGACAGGTTCGACGGATCAGCGGTCAGGCGGCCGCGGCCACCGCGTTGTGCAGTTCGTCGCCGTCGATGCCGAGGCGGCCGACGCCGCCGCCGACGTTCGTGAGCAGCACGAAGCAGACGCCGAGCGACGGGGTGATCCAGAACTCGGTACCGGCCCAGCCGCCGTGGCCGTATGTGTCGCGGGCGAGCAGGCCCGGCGCGGAGTGGCGCAGGTTCCACGTGAAGCCCCAGTCCTGCCCGCGCGACTCGGGATACGGTTCGAGTTTCGGCAGCCCCGCCGTGATCGGGCGGCGCATCGCCTCGCTCGTCACGCGGGCGACGAGCGATCCGTCGTCGCGCAGCAGCGCGCTGCCGACCGCGAGCAGGTCCGCGGCGCGCGCGAACAGCCCGGCGCCCGGATGGCGCAGCGACGCGAACCGCGGCCAGTCCAGGCCCTGCTCGGCGGCCTCGACCGGCGCGTGCGGCGAGGCGTCGGCGTCGAAGGTGAGGCCCGCGGCATCCGCTCGTTCGCCGACCTGCGCGACCGCCCGCTCCCAGGGCGCGCCCGAGGCGTCCTCGATGAGCGCGGCGATGCCCTCGAACGCGATCGTCGAGTAGCGCGAGGCGGTGCCCGCCGCGAAGTCGCGGCCGGGCGCGAGCAGCGATGGCCGCAGGCCCCGGGGCGTGTCGAGGGGCGGCTCGACGATGCCCGAGGTGTGGCTCGCGAGGTGGCGCAGCCGCACGACGTCGTCGCGGCCGGCGCCGAACGACGGGATGGCGCGGGTCAGCGGCGTGTCGGGCGTGAGCCGGCCCTGCTCGACCAGGTGCAGGGCGGCGAGCCCGACGATCGGCTTCGTGATCGAGAACAGCGGATAGTGGTCGTCGACGGAGGCCGCGCCGAACGCGTCGAGCGCGGCGACCCCGTCGGCCGTCGCGACGCCGAGCACGGCGGTCGGCAGGGGGCCCTGCTCGACGTGGCGGCGGACCCAGTCGAACGCGTGGTCGAACTGCGGCATCGGGGAGTTCCTCTCTGGTCGCTGGGGTGGTGCGTTCCCGTCGCGAGGGGGTCGTTTCGCGACATCCGTTCGACTGCGGCGCGGCGCGGATGTCGCGAGGTGACCCCTGCGCAGCGGGTCAGGTGCGCAGCACGACGTTGCGCGGCGCGTCGCCGCGCGACATCCGCACGATCTGCTCGCGCAGCAGCCGCGCCATGCGCGGCATCATCGCGGTCGTGGCGCCGCCGACGTGCGGTAAGACGAGCACGTTCGGCAGCGCGAACAGCGGATGGCCCTCGGGCAGCGGCTCGGGGTCGGTGACGTCGAGCGCGAAGCGCAGCCGGCCCGAGCGCGCCTCGGCGAGGATCGCGTCGGTGTCGGCGACCGGGCCGCGGGCGACGTTCACGACCAGCGCGCCGTCGGGCAGCGCCGCGAGGAATCCCGCGTCGACCAGGCGCGTGGTCGACTGGTCGAGGGGCACGACCACGATCACGATCTCGGCCCGGGGCAGCAGCTCCGCGAGCTCGTCGATGCCGTGCACGTGCCCGTGTTCGTCGTCGCGGGCCCGGCGGGCGACGCGGGTCAGCTCGACCTCGAACGGGGCGAGCCGCGCCTCGATCGCGCGGCCGACGCCGCCGTAGCCGAGGAGCAGCACGCGCCGGTCGGCGAGGCTCGCGTGGCGCGCGGGCGCCCAGCGCCCCTCCGCCGCCGCACGCACGAAGTCGGGCAGGCCGCGCTGCGCCGCGATCGCGAGGCCGACCGCGAGCTCGGCGGTCGAGGTCTCGTGCACCGACGCCGCGTTCGCGAACACGTGCCCCGGCGGCAGTGCATCCGGGATGTCGTCGTAGCCGATCGACTGCGACTGCACGAGCCCGACCTCGAGGCCCGCGAGCGCGCCGAGCCGGTCGGCGGCGCCCATGTACGGCGGCACGACGATGTCGATGCGGCGGCCGGCGGTCGCGGCCGGCGGCGGGCCCGCGAGATCCCACTCGACGAGTTCGACGTCCTCGGGCACACCGCCGGGCGTCTGCTCCAGCGCGCGACGCAGGGTCGCGCCGGGCACGGTCACGAGGAGGGGTCGGGTTCCGGTCATGCCTCGATCCTTCCAGAGCGGATGTCGCGCGGCCGGGCCGCGCTGGTACGGTGACGCGCATGGACGAGGCCGCCGCAGCCGAGCACGCCGGGAGCCGCGCCGGGCGCCGCGGCGTGCGTCGTCACCGCCACGACCGCCCCGTCGACGAGCGCGCCGAGGCCCTGAAGGAACGCGTCTACGCGACCTTCACGGGCCTCGCGATCGTGCTCGTGCAGCACTCCAACGTCGAGCACGTGAGCGCGCCGCGCGCCGCCGTCACCCTGCTCGTCGGCATCGTCGCGATCACCGCGGCCGGCTTCGTGGCCGACGTGATCGCGCACCTGGCCGTGCACGCCGCGTTCCCCGACCGCGACGAGCTCGGCCGGATGCTCCGCATCGCGGGCTCGGCCATCGCCTCGGCGGGCGTGCCGCTGATCCTGCTCGCGCTCGCCGCGTTCGGGGTGTTCGGCCTCGAGGGCGCGCTGCGCGCCGCGTCGATCGTTTACCTCGTGACGCTGGGCCTCATCGGGTACGTGGCCGTGCGCCGCACGCGAGTGGCGTGGTGGAAGCAGCTCATCGCGCTCGGCGCGCTCGTCGCGCTCGGCCTCGCGGTGGTGCTGCTGCAGCAGCTCGCACACGGGCACTGACGCGTCCCCGGTCCCGCTCAGCGGCCCGACGGCTCGTAGCGCACGGGCGGGAACGCCCGTGCGACGAGTGCGCGCAGCGACTCGAGGTCGCCCGCGACGAGGCCCTGCGCGCGCGCCTGCACGAGCACGTTGCCGATCGCGGTCGCCTCGACCGGTCCGGCGAGCACCGGCAGGCCCGAGCGGTCGGCCGTGCGCCGGCACAGCAGCTCGTTGAGCGCGCCGCCGCCGACGACGTGGATGGTCTCGACATCCACGCCCGAGCGCACCGACGCGGTGCGCACGGTCTGCGCGAACGCCTCGGCGAGGCTCTCGACGATCGAGCGCGCGAACTCGGCCCGCGTCTGCGGCACCGGCGCGTCGTGCTCGCGGCACCACTCGGCGATGCGGCCCGGCAGGTCGCCGGGCGCGAGGAAGCGCGGGTCGTTCGCGTCGAACACGGCGACGGGGTCGGTGACGGATGCCGCGGCCGCGAGCAGCGCGGGCAGGTCGATCGCCTCGCCGTCCCGCTCCCACCAGCGCACCGACTCCGACAGGAGCCAGAGCCCCATGACGTTGTGCAGGAACCGCACCCGGCCGTCGACCCCGCCCTCGTTCGTGAAGTTCGCCTCGCGCGCGGCATCCGTCGTCACCGGATGCTCGAGCTCGACGCCCACGAGGCCCCACGTGCCGCACGAGATGTACGCGGCCGACTCGGCCCGCATCGGCACCGCGACGACGGCCGACGCGGTGTCGTGCGAGCCGACCGCGACGACCTGCACGCCCGTCGGGGCGCCGAGCTCGGCCGCGACATCCGCCCGCAGGCCGCCGAGCGCGTCGCCGGGGTCGAGGAGGGGCGCGAAGACGGATGGCGGGAGGCCGAGCGTCTCGATCAGGTCGTCGTCCCACTCGCCCGTGTCCACCGCGACGAGCCCCGTCGTCGACGCGTTCGTGCGCTCGGCGACCTTCGCGCCCGT
The DNA here is from genome assembly GCF_016907355.1 of Agromyces aurantiacus. Classification (NCBI taxonomy): domain Bacteria; kingdom Bacillati; phylum Actinomycetota; class Actinomycetes; order Micrococcales; family Microbacteriaceae; genus Agromyces; species Agromyces aurantiacus. The sequence goes on from NZ_JAFBBW010000001.1 coordinate 630,170, forward strand.
GAGCAGGAACCCGATGAGGTCGGGGACCAGCAGCAGCGAGTCGGCGAGATCGAGCCATCCGCCGGCCTGCTCGGCCGCGAGCTGGTACACGGTGTTGAAGGGCAGGAACTGCAGGCCGTTGCGTCGGTAGAGCTCCTCGAACGGCACCCTCGCGTGCACGGCCTCGACCGCGGCCTCGTTGCGGGCGTCGCGGTAGTGGAACGGCTCGCCGAGGAGGCGGTCGCCGCGCAGCAGCCCGTAGTCGACGGCCCACGAGTCGACGCCGACCGACGCGACGCCGGGCTCGCGACGGAACGCGTCGGCGAGCCCGCGCGTGAGATCGCGGTAGAGCCCGGTGAAGTCCCAGTGCAGGCCCGACGCGAGCCGCACGGGCCCGTTCGGGAACCGCGCGACGTGCTCGAGCGCGAGCGTGCCCGCCGCCTGGTCGACGTGCCCGAGGATCACCCGTCCGCTCGTCGCGCCGAGGTCGACCGCGGCCACCGCGCCGGCGCCGTTGCTCGCGCCCATCAGGCCACCCGTTCCCGCGAGTTGCCACTTCTGCCGGGTTCTCCGGCGTCGAACCCGGCGGAACCGGCAACGCGGGCGCGAGCGGACGCGCGCGGCCAGGCCACCCAGCCCCGTGAGTTGCCACTTCTGCCGGGTTCTCCCGCGTCGAACCCGGCGGAACCGGCAACGCGACGGCGCGCCAGCCCGCTCATCGCAGGAACGCGGCGGCGACGCCGGAGTCGACCGGGATGTGCAGGCCCGTGGTGCGGCTGAGCTCGGGGCCCGTGAGCACGTACACCGCGTCGGCGACGTTCTCGGGCACGACCTCGCGCTTGAGGATGGTGCGGTTCGCGTAGAACTGGCCCAGGTCCTCCTCCTTGACTCCGTAGGTCGCGGCGCGGTTCGCGCCCCAGCCGGCGGCGAAGATGCCCGAGCCGCGCACCACGCCGTCGGGGTTGATGCCGTTCACGCGCACGCCGTGCTCGCCCAGCTCGACGGCGAGCAGACGCACTTGATGGGCCTGGTCGGCCTTGGTCGCCGAGTAGGCGATGTTGTTCGGGCCGGCGAACACCGAGTTCTTCGACGAGATGTAGATCACGTCGCCGCCCATCTTCTGCTCGATGAGCGCCTTGGCGGCGGCCTTGGCGACGAGGAACGAGCCCTTCGCCATGACGTCGTGCTGGAGGTCCCAGTCCTGCTCGGTGGTCTCGAGCAGCGGCTTCGACAGCGAGAGCCCGGCGTTGTTCACGACGAGGTCGATGCCGCCGAACGCGAGCACGGTCGCGTCGATCGCGGCCTGCACCCCGTTGGCGTCGGCGACGTTCGCGGCGACGCCGATCGCGACATCCGTGCCACCCAGCTCGGCCGCGGCGGCTTGGGCCTTCTCGAGGTCGAGGTCGGCGACGACCACGCACGCGCCCTCGGCCGCCAGGCGGGTCGCGATGGCCTTGCCGATCCCGGATGCCGCGCCGGTCACGAACGCGATGCGGCCCTGGTGGGTCTTCGGCTTCGGCATCCGCTGGAGCTTCGCCTCCTCGAGCGCCCAGTACTCGATGCGGAACTTCTCGGCGTCGGAGATCGGGGTGTAGGTCGAGAGCGCCTCGGCGCCGCGCATCACGTTGATCGCGTTGACGTAGAACTCGCCGGCCACGCGCGCGGTCTGCTTGTTCGCGCCGTAGCTGAACATGCCCACGCCTGGGACGAGCACGATCAGCGGGTCGGCGCCGCGGATCGCAGGGGAGTCGGCGGTCGCGTGCGCGTCGTAGTACGCCTGGTAGTCGGCGCGGTACGCCTCGTGCAGCTCCTGCAGGCGCGCGAGCTGCTCCTCGAGCGTCGCCGTCGCCGGCAGGTCGAGGATCATCGGCTTGACCTTGGTGCGCAGGAAGTGGTCGGGGCAGCTGGTGCCGAGCGCCGCGAGCTCGGGCGCCCGCACGGACGCGAGGAAGTCGAGCACGACGTCGGAGTCGGTGTAGTGGCCGACCATCGGCTTGTCGGTCGAGGCGAGGCCCCGGATGGTGGGGGCGAGCGCCGCGGCGCGCGCGTGCCGCTCGGCCTCGGGCAGCGCCTCGAAGCCGGCGCGGACGCCGCCGAACGGGTCGGCCTTGCCGTGCTCGGCGATGTACGCGGCGGCGGTGTCGATGATCCAGAGCGAGTTCCGCTCCGACTCCTCCGACGTGTCGCCCCACGCGGTGATGCCGTGACCGCCGAGGATGCAGCCGATCGCGGCAGGGTTGGCGGCCTTGATCTCGGCGATGTCGAGCCCGAGCTGGAAGCCGGGGCGCCGCCACGGCACCCAGACGACCTTCTCGCCGAAGATCCTCGCGGTGAGCTGCTCGCCGTCGGCCGCGGTCGCGATCGCGATCCCGCTGTCGGGGTGCAGGTGGTCGACGTGCGCGGCGTCGACGAGGCCGTGCATGGCGGTGTCGATCGAGGGCGCGGCACCGCCCTTGCCGTGCAGGCAGTAGTCGAACGCGGCGACCATCTCGTCCTCGCGGTCGACGCCGGGGTAGACGTCCACGAGCGCGCGCATCCGGTCGAGGCGGAGCACCGCGAGCCCGGCCTCCTTCAACGTACCGAGGTCGCCGCCGGAGCCCTTGACCCACAGCAGCTCGACGGGCTCGCCCGTGACCGGGTCGACGTCGGTGCCCTTCGCGGACGTGTTCCCGCCCGCGTAGTTCGTGTTCTTCGGCTCGGCGCCGAGGCGGTTCGACCGCGCGATGAGGTCGGCAGGAGCCTGGTTGGTCATGGGGTGAGTCCTTCGGTGGTGCGGAGGGTGGTCTGGGTTCTCGAGTGGGCGATCTTGGCGCTGTCGGCGATCGCCGGACCGCCAAGATCGCCCACTCGTGAAGGGGGTGTACGCGCAGCGCTCGTCTCGAGGTCGGCGGCCCAGCGCACGACCCGGTCGACGGTGACGGATGCCGCGGGCTCGCTCGGGCGGTTCAGGTGCCCGTGCTCGGTGCCGGGTTCGGTCACGACCTCGACGGGCACGGATGCCGCGGCGAGCGTCGCCGCGAACGCCTCACCCGAGACCCGCAGCTCGTCGGCCTCGCCGTTGACCATGAGCACGGGCGGGAAGCCGCTGAGGTCGGCGGGCGCCGCGAGGCCCGGCACAGCGGGCAGCGGCGCACCGTCGACCGGGCCGCCGAGGTAGTTCTCGTACATGGCGCGCACGACGTCGGGTCCGAAGCGATCGGCGACCGGGTTCGCGTCGAGCAGCGCCCGCAGCGCGGCATCCGGCGCCGGTTGCACCGCGAGCAGCGTGGGGTAGGCGATGAACACGCCGGCCGGAAGCGGTCCGGACGGCGCGGGACCGGCAGCAGGCGGGGGAGTGAGGGCCGCCGACGGGGCGCGCGTCTCCGGCGCGGCCTCGGGTGTCGCGCCGGGCGCAGGCGCCCCGCCGGCGGAGTCGGAGTGGGTGGGATGGCCGAGCAGTCGGAGCACGGTGCCGGTCACGAGGTTGGCGCCGGCGCTCGCGCCGCCGGCGAGCAGGCGCGACGGGTCGACGCCGAGCTCGTCGGCGTTCGCGAGGGCCCAGCGCCAGGCCGCGAGCACGTCGTCGGACCCGGCCGGGTAGCGCCCTGCGGCGTCGACGGCGAGCCGGTAGTCGATCGAGACGACGGTGAGGCCTCGCGCGGCGAAGGCACGGGCGACCCAGTCGGCCTCGGGCATGTCGAGGTCGCCCGCGGCGAACCCGCCGCCGTGCGCCCAGACGAGCCCGGCCGTGGGCCGTGCGGCCGCGGCATCCGCCGGGTACACCCGGACCAGGCCGTCGGCCGCGCCGTACGGCGCCTGCTGCGTCATCCGCTCGCCTTTCTCGATCGTCTCGGTGGAATCGTGTGACACGCGAGTGGGCGATCCTGGCGAGGTCCCGGGGGCTGAGGCCGCCAGGATCGCCCACTCGAGAGGGGGTTACGCGCCCCAGCCGGCCTGCACGCCGCCGACGCGTTCCTCGGCGATCCGCTGCAGGTACCCGGATGCCGCGAACGCCGCCATCGGGTCGGCGGGCAGGCCGCGCGACTCGCGCCACTGCGCGAGGGCGGGGCGGACGTCGGTGTAGAACGCGTCCATGAAGATGCGGTTCGCCTCGAGCACGTCGCCCGAGACCTGCGCGGCGCGCAGCGCGTCGGTGTCGACGAGCAGCGCCCGCGCGGTCATCTCCTGCACGTTCAGCACCGAGCGGATCTGGCCCGGGATCTTGTCCTCGACGTTGTGGCACTGGTCGAGCATGAACGCGACATCCGGATGGTTCAGGCCGCCGCCGCGCGCGACCTCGAACACGATGCGGAACAGCTGGAACGGGTCGGCCGCACCCACGATGAGGTCGTCGTCGGCGTAGAAGCGCGAGTTGAAGTCGAACGAGCCGAGCTTGCCGAGGCGCAGCAGCTGCATGACGATGAACTCGATGTTCGTGCCGGGCGCGTGGTGGCCCGTGTCGAGGCAGACCATCGCCCTGTCCCCGAGCGCCGCGACCTGCGCGTAGCTCGTGCCCCAGTCGGGCACGTCGGTGTGGTAGAACGCCGGCTCGAAGAACTTGTACTCGAGCACGAGGCGCTGCTCGTCGCCGAGGCGCGCGTAGATCTCGGCGAGCGACTCGTGCAGGCGGTCCTGGCGGCCGCGCAGGTCGGCCTGGCCCGGGTAGTTCGAGCCCTCGGCGAGCCAGATCTTCAGGTCGCGGCTGCCGGTCGCGTGCATGATGTCGATGCACTCGAAGTGGTGGTCGATGGCCTTGCGGCGTACCGCCGGATCCTCGTGGGTGAGGGCGCCGAACTTGTAGTCGTCGTCCTGGAAGGTGTTCGAGTTGATCGTGCCGAGCGAGACGCCCAGGTCCTCGGCGTGCGTGCGCAGGTCGTCGTAGGAGTCGACCTTGTCCCACGGGATGTGCAGCGCGACGGTCGGCGCGAGCGCGGTGTACTGGTGCACCTGCGCGGCATCCGCGATCTTCTCGTACGGGTCGCGCGGGGTGCCCGGCGTTGCGAACACCTTGAAGCGGGTGCCCGAGTTGCCGAACGCCCAGCTGGGGAGCTCGATCGACTGCAGCTCGAGCTGGTCGAGGACGGTCTGTGGAATGGTGCTCACTGGTCGCTGCTTTCTGTGCGGGTGGTGCCGGATGTCGCGTGGTCGGCGCCGAGCGCCGCGAGCTGGTCTTCGAGGTGGAACACCTCGGGAAGGCGCGGGGCGCCCTGGTCGGGTCGGTCGCCGTCGAGCGAGACGAAGAACCCCGCCATCTCGGCCTCCCAGGGTGCGGTGCGCGGGTCGTTCGCGAGTGCGACCTGCGCGGCCTCGTCGTCGTCGACCTCGTAGTAGCCGATGAGCAGGCCGTCCTGGCGGAGGAAGAGCGAGTAGTTGCGCCGGCCGGATGCCTCGATGGCGCGGAGCATGTCGGGCCACACAGCGGCGTGCCGCTCGCGGTAGTCGTCGAGGCGCCCGGGGTCGACCTGCAGCTGGAAGCAGACCCGCTGCGTCGTGCCTGTGCTCATCGTCGAGCTCTCCGTTCGTCGTGAATCGTTTCAAAGCATACGACACGGAACGGCGGTTCGCAACGGGAAGGCGATTTCCCGGCGAACGTTCGCCGGCGACTCGTAGACTCCGACGGGAGGGAGTCGAGATGGCGATCAGCGTGCGCGACGTCGCGGCCGCGGCATCCGTGTCGGTCGGCACCGTGTCGAACGTGCTGAACCGCCCCGACAAGGTCTCGCCCGAGACCGTCGCCCGGGTGCTCGCCGCCATCGACGAGCTCGGCTTCGTGCGCAACGACGCCGCGCGGCAGCTGCGCGCCGGTCGGAGTCGCTCGATCGGCCTCGTCGTGCTCGACGTGCGCAACCCGTTCTTCACGGATGTCGCGCGCGGCGCCGAGGACCGCGCGGCCGAGGACGGCCTGACGATCCTGCTCGGCAACAGCGACGACAACCCCGACCGCGAGCGCGCCTACCTCGACCTGTTCGAGGAGCAGCGCGTGCACGGCGTGCTCGTCTCGCCGCTGGCCGACGACCTGCCTCGCCTCGAACGGCTTCGAGCCCGCGGCGTGCCGGTCGTGCTCGTCGACCGCGAGGCCGCCGACCGCAGCTTCTCGTCGGTCGCGGTCGACGACGTCGTGGGCGGCGGGCAGGCCGTGCGGCACCTGATCGAGTCGGGTCGCCGGCGCATCGCGTTCGTGGGCGGGCCCACGAGCATCCGGCAGGTCGCCGATCGACTGGAGGGCGCCCGCCGCGCCGCGGCCGAGACGCCCGGCGTGACGCTCGAGGTCATCGAGACCGAGTCCACCACGGTGCTCGAGGGCCGCGCGGCCGGCGAGCGCATCCGCAGCCGCGCGCCGGAGGAGCGCCCTGACGCGGTGTTCGCCGCGAACGACCTGCTCGCCATGGGGGTGCTGCAGGCGCTCGTGATGCTCGGCGACGCGCGAGTGCCCGACGACATCGCGCTCATCGGCTACGACGACATCGACTTCGCGCAGGCGGCGGTCGTGCCGCTCTCCTCCATCCGGCAGCCGGCGTGGCTGATCGGGTACACCGCGGTCGACCTGCTGCTGCGCGAGGCGCGCCAGGGCGACGAGTTCGTACCCGAGCAGGTGCAGTTCCAGCCCGAGCTCGTCGTGCGCGAGTCGACGCCGCGCAGCGCCGCGGGAGCCGCGGGCCGCTAGGCCGATCCGGCTCCGGGAGCGTCCTGCCCCGGCGGCTGCGATCCCTCCGCGTTCCGCGCCCGGCGCACGATCGCGCGGCCGACGAGCCCGGCGACCGCGACCACGACGGCCACCACGAGTGGCGGCACGACGAGGCTCGGCATGGTCAGTGCCATCCCGAAGACGTCCACCGCGTACTCGATCATGAGCTGCGGGTCCTTGGCGAGCACCCGGCTCCCCGCGGCGTTCGAGACCCCCGTGACGAGCGCCGGAGCGACCCACAGGAGCACGAGCCCGAAAAGCGCCGCGAGCACCCGGCCGACGGTCCGCAGCCCCGCCCACGCGATCGCCGCGCCGACGATGACGGGCGGGATCCATCGCACCAGGCTCAGCGCCCACGACAGGTCGGTCGTCGGGACGAGGCCGCGCGGGGCGATCAGGCCGGTGAACCACGACACCGAGGCGACCGCGGCGATGCTCAGCCCCACGACCGCACCGGCTTTGGGCGCCGATGCCACGAGCAGCATGACGAGCACGCCGACGAGCACCGACAGCGTCGCGATCGCGACGAGCGCCGCCAGGTACAGCGTCGACTCGGAGCGCTCCTCGAGGCCCGCCTCCACCAGGACCGCGGACTGGACGACGGCGACGACCTGCACGGCCAGCAGGCCTGCGAGCGCCGCGGCGACCCCGGACCTCGGGCGCCGTGCGCGGGTCGCGCGCACGACGATGCCGGCGATCGTCGCGCCCGTCACCATGATGGCGACGATCAGGGTCAGCATGTACTGGCTGAAGGGCAGCAGCGCGATCGGCATGTCTTGCGGCAGCGTCTGCGTCGCCCAGAGGTTCTGCAGCGGCAGCCGCATGCCCGTGACGATCCAGGGCAGCAGGCCGATCAGCGCCGAGCCCACGCCGATGAGCAGGTAGGCCCACCAGGGGATGGGTCGTGGCGGCGTCAAGGGCCCGGCCGCCGTCGCGTCGTGGCGGTCGGGACGGGCATCGGATGCGGCGTCGGCGGGTCGGGTCTCAGCGGATTCCACGGCGTCTCGTCTCGTCGGTCACGGTAGGGCGTAGCGGTACGGTAGCCGCGCCGGACCCGGTGCGGCGGGATTCCGGCGCGAGCCGCGAGCCGCGAGCCGCGCTCGCGTCCTGGCCCGCGCGGACCGGCCTCCCGAGCGGGATGCTCGGGAGGCCGGTCCGTTCGGCGATTCAGCGTGTCAGCGCCGGAAGTGCGAGCCCAGGCGGTCGCCCGCGTTCGAGCCCGCGACCGGCGAGGCCTTGCCCGTGCCGTTCACCGAGCTCGTCGACATGGCGTAGGTGAGGATCGCGTGCGCGGCCGCGTCGGCCATCTCCTCGAGCGCCGTCGTGTTGATGTTGGTGATGACGCCCTCGTACTCGAGCGCGCCGCCGTACGCGGCGTTGAGCGCCTCGTACAGGCCGGCGTCGGCGCCGTCGCCGATCGGGTCCATGCTGTCGCACGGCTGGTGGTAGCACGGGTCGTACGACACCGGCTCACCGTCGAACGTCGCGAGCCCGCCGTAGAGGTCGACCTGGTCGGCCGTCTTGGCGTCCTCGGCACCCGTGAACAGGCCGCCGGCCGGGATCCCGGCGCTGATGAACGCGTCGTAGTCCGACCGTCCGTCGAACGCGGTGGGCTCCGAGGCCAGGCCCTGCGAGGCGAAGTACTCCTCGAAGGTGCGCTCGATGTGCGCGCTGCCGTTGGGGCCCGTGATGCCGAACGCGCCGCCGTCGCCGTCGTAGATGAAGCGCGCGTAGTTCGGCGAGCCGATCATGTCGAAGTTGAGGTACAGCTGGATGTCCTTCACCTCCGACTTCGAGAGCGAATCGACGTAGAACTGCGAGCCGACGAGGCCGGCCTCCTCGGCGCCCCACCACGCGAAGCGCACGGTGTTCCGCGGCTCGATGCCCAGGTCGGCCATCTGCAGCGCGGTCTCGAGCAGCGTCGCCGAGCCGGTGCCGTTGTCCTCGATGCCCGGGCCGTCGGGCACCGAGTCGAGGTGCGAACCGGCCATCACGACGCGGTCGTCGCGACCGGTCGGCGTCTCGGCGATGAGGTTCGACGTCGGGACATCGAGCTCGATGAGCGTGTCGGTCTTGAGGTGGACGACCACCTCGCCCGACTCGAGGAGCGTGGCGAGGTCGTTGCCGATCTCGAACGACGTCCCGACGACCGGGAGGTCGTCGCTGAACTGGTCGCCGAGCGTCGCGTTGAGCGTCTCGGTGCGGCCCTCCTGGCCCTCGTTGAAGATGATCACGCCGACCGCGCCGGCGTCGTACGCGTTCGCGGCCTTCACCGCGAAGTCGCACGTGCCGCGCTGCACGAGTGCGATGTTCCCGGCGGTGAAGCCGTCGAAGTCGGATGCCTCGCACCCGCTGTTCGACGTGCTCGCGGTCGCGCCCGGAGGCAGGACCAGGTCGACGGCCTCGAGCGGTGCCGTCACGTCGCCGCTGCCCGAGTACTCGGCCGTGAAGAAGTCCACGCCCGGAACATAGGTCGTCGGGTTCGGCGAGAGCTGCTCGAACTCGGGCGCCGACAGCTCGCGGAACGAGTTGAACGTGAAGTCCTGCCTCGTCACCTCGTAGCCCGCGCCGAGGAGCGCGCTCTCGATGTAGTCGATGGATGCGTCGTAGCCCGACGTGCCGCTCGCGCGCGTCCCGTCGTTGGCGTCGGCGATCCCCTGGAGGTCATCGAGATGACCCATGATCGCGTCGGCGGTCACGGCGTCGCGCAAGGCCGTCGTGTCGGTGGGCACGGCGGCGTTGGCGGTGGTCGTGGCCATGGTGATCGCGGCGGTGACCGCCACGACGCCCACGGCCGTCCTGCTGGTTCTCTTCACGGTTTCTCCCTGCGACTCTGCAGTGGTTCCGGGCCTGGTGGACCCGGCCGGATGATGCCGGCGGGCGCTGGTGCCGCACCGCCGGTCCGTCCACCCTCGTTCGGGGGGAAGTCGGAAGTCAAGGGGTCGACCCGAGAAATCGGAGGGATGGGTCCGTTCGTCGAATGCTGTCCGCGGGTTCGCTTCAGGACCCCCGGCGCTCCTGATCGAGTTGCCACTTGCGCCGGGTGTCCGTGCTCGATTCCCGGCGGAAGTGGCGACTCGAGCGCCTGGCGCGGGTGAGGCGATCAGGTGCCGGATGTCGCGGGCGCCGGCGGGCACGGCGTGGCGCGGGGTGGGCCGCCCGGGCGGTCCTTCGCGCCGGCGTGCGGCGCGGTGCGCCGGACGACGTCGACCGGCGCGGTGCGCTCGATGCCGCGGACCGGCGCGGTGCGCTCGACCACGTCGACCGGGCGCGTGACCGGCACGGCGATCGCCGCGGTCGGCGCCTCGGCGTAGGCGAGCGTGAGCCGCGGCATCCGCCCGTCGACCGGATGGCGCACCACCCGAAGGCCGCGACCGACGATGAGCCAGCCGAGGCCGACGAGCGCGGCGACGGCCGCCGCGGCGGCGGCGACGCCGAGCGCCCAGCGCGGGCCCCACGCGTTCGCGACCGCGCCCACGATCGGCGCGCCGATGGGCGTGCCGCCCGCGAGGATCGCCATGTAGATCGCCATGACGCGCCCGCGCAGCAGCGGGTCGGTCGTGGTCTGCACGTACCCGTTGGCCGTGGTGAGCATGGTGACGATCGTGAAGCCGATGAACACGGTCGACGCCGCGAAGAGCCAGTACGTCGGCATGAGCGCCGCGACCGTCGCGGCGACGCCGAAGAAGGCCACGGCGGCGATGATCACGCGGATGCGGGCCCGCTCGCGCTTGGCCGCGAGCAGCGCGCCCGTGAGCGAGCCGATCGCGAGGATCGACGACAGCAGGCCGTACTCGCCCGCGCCGCGGCCGAACTCGACGGCCATGGTCGAGGAGAAGATCGGGAAGTTCATGCCGAAGGCGCCGATGAGGAACACCATGACGAAGACGACGACGAGGTCGGGCCGGCCGGCCGCATAGCGGAAGCCCGCGGCGAACGCGCCGCGCTCACGGGGGGCCCGCGGCACGCGGCGCAGCTTCGATCCGCGCAGCTTCGCGAGGGCGACGAGCACCGCGACGAACGTGACGGCGTTGATGACGAAGACCCAGCCGGTGCCGACCAGCACGATGAGCAGGCCTGCGAGCGCCGGGCCGATCATGCGTGCGGCGTTGAAGGAGGCCGAGTTCAGCGCGACCGCGTTCGACATGTTCGACGACGACACGAGGTCGGCGACGAAGGTCTGACGGGCCGGCACGTCGATCGCGTTGGCGATGCCGAACAGGGTCGCGAAGAGGTAGAGGTGCCAGAGCTCGGCGTGGCCGAGGATCAGCAGGGCGCCGAGCGCGAGGCCGAGCAGCATCATGGCCGACTGCGTGATCATGAGGACCTTGCGGCGCTCGAAGCGGTCGGCGATGAGCCCGGTGACGGGCACGAGCAGCAGCTGCGGCGCGAACTGGAGCGCCATGGTGATGCCCACGGCGAAGGCGTCGTTGTCGGTCAGCTCGGTGAGCACGACCCAGCTCTGGGCCGTGGCCTGCATCCAGGCGCCGATGTTGGAGATGAGCGCGCCGACGAACCAGATGCGGTAGTCGACCGACGCGAGGGAGCGGAACATGGCCTTCACTGGTCGGTGAGCCTCCTGAGGATGTCGGTTGCGGCGGCGATGGTGTTCCGCTCGTCGGGGGTGAGGGTCGCGAGTCGCTTGGCGAGCCAGGCGTCGCGTCGGCGTCGGGTCTCGCGGACGATCTCGTGGCCCGCGGGGGTCGCGTGCAGCAGGATCTTGCGGCCGTCGTCGGGGGAGCCCTCGCGCACGAGCAGTCCCGACTCGACGAGGCAGTTCACGGTGCGGTTCATCGAGGGCGGGGTGACCCGCTCGAGCTCGGCGAGCCGGCCGGGGGTCAGCGGGCCCTCGCTCGCCGTCCACGCGAGCGCGGCGTACTGGGTCGCGCTGAGCTCGGTGTCGGCACGTTCCTGCCGCATGCGGCGAGCGAGCCGCATGACCGAGAGTCGCAGTTCGGTGCTCTGCTCGGCGAGCGTGGCCCGCCGCGCGCGAGCGGGTGCCGGAGCGAGGGTGTCGGTCATGTAGTTAGCATAACAAATTAGTGTGGCTAATGATTCCGGATGGCTCGGCCGCCCGCGCCGTGCCGGTGCGGAGTCGTGTCGCGCGGCGTGGATCGCCGCGCTCCGCGAGGCACGCCGAGCGCACGCCTGCAGAGCGACGGCGGCCCGACCGCGGCCGCCGCCGCCCGACATCCGCCCGCCGCGCGAGCGAAACACCTCCGAAACGCCCGGCTGGAACGCTCTCGGCATGGGCAGCCTCTTCGACGGATACGCGGCGACCCGATCGCGTCGGCGCACCAGCGCGCGCCCGTGGGACGAGATGTTCCCCACCGGAGCGAGAGCCGTGCGCGAGCCGTACCGCGAGCTCTACCCGGCCCTCGCGCGCATGACGCAGGACGAGCTGCGGGGCCGGACCGACGCGCTCGCGAGCTCGTACCTCGCGCAGGGCGTCACCTTCGACTTCGCGGGGGAGGAGCGGCCGTTCCCGCTCGACGCCGTCCCGCGCGTCATCTCGTCGTCCGAGTGGAACGTCGTCGAGGCGGGCGTCGCGCAGCGCGTCCGCGCGCTCGAACGGTTCCTCGGCGACGTGTACGGACCGCAGGCCGCGGTGCGCGACGGCGTCATCCCGGCCGCGCTGATCAGCTCGTCCACGCACTTCCACCGCCAGGCGGCCGGCATCGTGAGCGCGAACGGCGTGCGCATCCACGTCGCGGGCATCGACGTCATCCGCGACGAGGTCGGCGCCTGGCGCGTGCTCGAGGACAACGTGCGCGTGCCGAGCGGCGTGAGCTACGTGATCTCCAACCGCCGGGTCATGGCCCAGACGCTGCCCGAGCTGTTCACCTCGATGCGCGTGCGCCCCGTCGGCGACTACCCGAACCGGCTGCTGCAGGCGCTGCGCGCGAGCGCGCCCGAGGGCGTGGACGACCCGACCGTCGTGGTGCTCACGCCCGGCGTCCACAACTCGGCGTACTACGAGCACACGCTGCTCGCCCGACTCATGGGCGTCGAGCTCGTCGAGGGCCGCGACCTGTTCTGCTCGGGCGGCCGCGTGTGGATGCGCACGACGGCCGGGCCGACCCGCGTCGACGTCGTCTACCGCCGAGTCGACGACGAGTTCCTCGATCCGCAGCAGTTCCGGCCCGACTCGGTGCTCGGCGCGCCGGGCCTCATGCTCGCGGCCCGCCTCGGGCACGTCACGATCGCGAACGCGGTCGGCAACGGCGTCGCCGACGACAAGCTCGTCTACACGTACGTGCCCGACCTCATCCGCTACTACCTCGGGGAGGAGCCGATCCTGCCGAACGTCGACACGTGGCGGCTCGAGGAGCCCGAGGCGCTCGCCGAGGTGCTCGACCGCCTCGACGAGCTCGTCGTGAAGCCCGTCGACGGGTCGGGCGGCAAGGGCCTGGTGGTGGGGCCGGATGCCTCGCGGTCGACGCTCGCGGAACTGCGCGGGCGCCTGCGCAAGGACCCGCGCGGCTGGATCGCCCAGCCCGTCGTGCAGCTCTCGACCATCCCGACGCTGGTCGAGGACGGCATGCGCCCGCGGCACGCCGACCTGCGCCCGTTCGCGGTCAACGACGGGACCGACGTGTGGGTGCTGCCGGGCGGGCTCACCCGGGTCGCCCTGCCCGAGGGCCAGCTCGTCGTGAACTCCAGCCAGGGCGGCGGGTCGAAGGACACCTGGGTGCTGGATGACGCGAACGTGACGGGTCCCATCGTGGGGCTCGTGCCCGCGCGCCGGCCGGGCGGGGTCGGGGGAGTGGTCGCCGACCAGGCGACGTCGGCCGCGACGGCGACGCCGGCCGTGACGCCGACCGCGTCCACGCCCGTCGTCGAGGCCGAGCAGGTGGCTCCGCACCGCGGCCACCGCCCGGAGTCGTCGCCGCAGGACGAGGACGCGCCCGTGCGCCAACAGCAGCAACAGCAGCAGCAACGACGGATGCGCGGGTCGAGGAGGGCGCGCAGCGCCCGTCTCGAGACCCTGTCCCACGACGGGTCTCGAGACGCCGACTCCGTCGGCTCCTCGACCACCACCGACGAGGAGGTGCGCTGATGCTGAGCCGCATCGCCGAGTCGCTCTTCTGGATCGGCCGCTACATCGAGCGCAGCGACGGCACCGCGCGCATCCTCGACGTGCACCTGCAGCTCCTCCTCGAGGACCCGTGGATCGACGAGGACACCGCCTGCCGGGCGCTGCTCTCGGTGATGGGCAGCGAGCCGCGCGGCGACGGCCCGCTCGGCCGCCACGACGTGATCGCGCTGCTCGCGGTCGACCCGTCCCATCCGGCCTCGATCGCGCACTCGATCACCGCCGCGCGCGAGAACGCCCGCCGGGCGCGCGAGATCGTGTCGACCGAGCTGTGGGAGGCCCTCAATCACACGAACGCGCGCATGCCGCGGTACGTGGCATCCGACAAGACCCACGAGTTCTTCCGCTGGGTGCGCGATCGTGCGGCGCTCGCGCTCGGCGTCGTCGACTCGGCGACGAGCCGCGACGAGGCGTGGCACTTCTTCAACCTCGGCCGCGCGATCGAACGCGCCGACATGACCGCGCGCCTGCTGGCCACGCGGTCGCTCACCGAGGCGAGCGGCCCGAGCTGGACCACCATCCTCCGCAGCTGCGGCGGGTACGAGGCGTACCTGCGCAGCTACCGCGGCGTCCCGTCGACGCAGTCGGCGGCCGAGTTCCTGCTGCTCGACCGGCTGTTCCCGCGCTCGATCATCTCGAGCGTCATCCGCGCCGAGGAGTCGCTGCGCGAGATCGACCCCCGCGCGGGCCGGGTCGGCGTGACCGACCAGGCGCAGCGGCTGCTCGGCCAGATCCGCTCCGAGCTCGAGTACCGGCCGATCGCCGAGATCCTCCACGATGTCGCGGGCCATATGGAGCACGTGCAGGAGGTCGTCTCGGCGGCGAGCGACGCGATCCGCCACCGCTACTTCCCGGCGAGCGTCGTGCCCGTCTGGATCGGGGAGGTCTCGTGAGCCGCCTGCGCATCGTGCATCGCACCGGGTTCGACTACGCCGAGCCCGCGACGGCGTCGTACAACGAGGCGCGCATGCTGCCGCACTCGGGTGGCGAGCAGTTCGTGCTGCACGCCGCGCTCGACATCCGTCCGGGTGCGACGCAGCACGCCTACCTCGACTACTGGGGCACGCGCGTGTCGACGTTCGAGGTGCTGACCCCGCACCGCGAGCTCTCGGTCACCGCGACGAGCGTCGTCGAGGTGCGCCCGCTGCCCGGCCGCCGACCGGAGCCGACCTGGGCCGAGCTCGCCGCCATCCGCACCTCGAGCGTGCCGTTCGTCGAGTTCACCACCCAGACGGATGCCACGCAGCCGCCGCCCGAGGTCGCCGCGCTCGCCGCGGAGATCGCCGCCGAGGGGATGCCCGTCGGCGAGACCGCGCTCGAGATCTCGCGCGCGATCGGCGACGCGGTCGAGTACGTCACGGGCGTCACGGGCGTGAACTCGACGGCCCGCGAGGCGTGGGCCGAGCGCAAGGGCGTGTGCCAGGACATGGCGCACCTCGCGATCGGGGCGCTGCGCTCGGTCGGCATCCCCGCACGGTACGCGTCGGGCTACCTCCATCCCGATCGCGAGGCCCCGGTCGGCGTGACCGTCACGGGCGAGTCGCACGCGTGGGTCGAGTGGTTCGCCGGCTCGTGGCGCGGCTACGACCCGACCAACCTCGCCGAGGTCGGCGAGCTGCACGTGCTCGTGGGCCGCGGCCGCGATTACGGCGACGTGCCGCCGCTGCGCGGGGTGTACGCGGGCCCCGGCGCATCCGAGCTCTTCGTCTCGGTCGAGGTGACCCGCGAGGCCTGAGCGGATGTCGCGTGGCGCGCACTGCTCGGCCCCCGAGCGCGTGCACATCCGACGAGCGCAATTGCTTGCCCGAACACGATGGTCGGATGTACACGCGCTCGCGGGGATGAGGCGAGGAGAAGTCCGTGCGCGGTGGAGGGCGCGTGCGGTCCGGCGTCGTCCCGCTGGGTGACAGGATGAGCGCATGCCGACGTTCACCGACCCGCACGGGGTGCGCATCCACTACGAGCACTGGCGCGTGCCGGAGCCGACCGCGGTCGTGCAGCTCGTGCACGGCGTCGGCGAGCACATCGGACGGTACGGCGAGCTCGTCGCCGCGCTCAACGAGGCGGGCTACTCGGTCTGGGCCGACGACCACCGCGGCCACGGCCAGACCGGGTTCGAGCAGCACGGCGGGAACCTCGACCGGATGGGACGGCTCGGGCCGGGCGGCCTGCGCGCCGCCATCGACGACGTGCACCGGTTCACCCGCGTCATCCGCGCGACCGAGGGCGAGAGCGTGCCGCTCGTGCTGCTCGGCCACTCGTGGGGATCGCTCATGGCGCAGATCATCGTGAACCGGTTCGCCGAGGACTACGACGCGGTCGTGCTCACCGGCACCGCGTACCGGTTGCCTCCCCACATGGACTCCGGCGACCTCAATCGCCGCCACAAGCACCTCGGCACGACGGGGCTCGAGTGGCTCTCGCGCGACCCCGCCGTGGCCGAGGCGTTCGCGAAGGATCCGTACACGACCGCGGTGCCGCTGCAGCAGTTGTTCGGGCTGATCGAGTCGGCGCGGCTCCTCGGCCGCCCCGCGAGGAACCTGCCCGCCGAGCTGCCGCTGCTCATCATGGTCGGCTCCGACGACACGCTGGGCGGCGAGCAGAGCGCGGTCAAGCTCGCGAACGCGTACGCGCGTCGCTCGGGCCTCGCCGACGTGACCCTCGTGGTCTACCCGGGAGCCCGGCACGAGGTCTTCAACGAGACCAACCGCGAGGAGGTCCGGTCCGACCTCGTGCGCTGGCTCGACGAGCGGTTCGCGGTCGACTGAGCCGGATGCCCGCGCCGGTCAGTACGCCCGCGGCGGCACGTTGAACCCGAGCAGCCGGGCCTGCCGGCGCCCCTCGAGCTCCTCGAAGCGCACCTCGGTCAGCGCGCAGTTCTCGACGGCGGGGAGCAGGTCGCGGTAGCGGTCGGGATCGATGCCGAGCAGTTCGCAGAGCACGAGCCGCATGAGGGTCGCGTGCGTGACCACGAGCACTCGGCCGTGCGGGAACTCGTCGACGAGCTCGAGCAGCGCCGGCAGCGCGCGAGCGGCGCCCTCCACGCCCGACTCGCCCGCGGGCATCGGCTGGCGGGCCGGATGGCGCTGGAAGGCCAGCCACTCGGCCGGCATCCGCTCGTCGAGCTCGGCGGGAGTGAGCCCCTCGCCCGACCCGAAGTCGATCTCCACGAGGCGGGGCTCGATGCGCACGTCGAGCCCCGTGGCATCCGCCGCCGGCTTCGCCGTGAGCCGAGCCCGCTGCAGCGGCGATGCCACGATCGCCGACAGGCGTGCGCGCGGCGCCCACGCGCCGAGCTCGTCGGCCTGCACGAGTCCGTGGTCGGTGAGCGCGACGTCGGACGAGCCGGCGTAGCGGTGCTCGGCGTGCCAGACGGTCTCGCCGTGGCGTGCCAGGAACAGCGTGGTCATCGCGCACCCCCGTGGTCTCGTCGTGCCCGCGAGCCGGTCGTCCGGCGGGGCGGGGCACCACTGGGCCGAGCCTACGCCGCGCCGCATCCGTAGGCTGGGGTCCATGCACGGTGAGTACAAGGTCCCCGGCGGCAAGCTCGTGGTCGTCGACTTCGACGTCGAAGGCGGCGCCATCCGCAACGTGCGCGTCGCGGGCGACTTCTTCCTCGAACCCGACGAGGCGCTCGACGACATCAACGCGGCGATCGAGGGCCTGCCCGCGGCATCCGACGCCAAGCAGATCGCCGCGGCGATCACCAAGGGGCTCCGCGCCGACGCCGTCATGCTCGGCTTCTCGGCCGAGGCGGTGGCCGTCGCCGTGCGCCGGGCGCTGACCGATGCCACGACCTGGGCCGACTACGAGTGGGAGATCGTGCACGACCCCGCCGTGCCGCCCCGCCTCCACCTCGCGCTCGACGAGGTGCTCGCGACGCGCGTCGGCGAGGGTCGCCGCAAGCCCACGCTGCGCTTCTGGGAGTGGGAGGAGTCGGCCGTCGTCATCGGCTCGTTCCAGTCGGTCAAGAACGAGGTCGACCCGGATGGCGCGGCCCGCTACGGCTTCGACGTCGTGCGGCGCATCTCGGGCGGCGGCGCGATGATGATGGAGAAGGGCAACGTCGTCACGTACTCGCTCTACGTGCCGGCCGAGCTCGTGCAGGGCATGAGCTTCGCCGACTCGTACGCGTTCCTCGACGACTGGGTGCTGCAGGGGCTGCGCTCGCTCGGGATCGACGCGACGTACCAGCCGCTCAACGACATCGCGAGCCCGGCCGGCAAGATCGGCGGCGCCGCGCAGAAGCGCCTCGGCTCGGGCGGAGTGCTGCATCACGTGACGATGGCGTACGACCTCGATAACGCGAAGATGCTCGAGGTGCTGCGCATCGGCCGCGAGAAGATCAGCGACAAGGGCATCGCGTCGGCGGCCAAGCGCGTCGACCCGCTGCGCTCGCAGACGGGCCTCCCTCGCGCCGAGGTCATCGAGCGGCTCAAGGAGACGTTCGCCGACCTGTACGGTGCGACGCCGGGCGAGGTGACGCCCGACGAGCTCGCCGAGGCCGAGGCGCTCGTCGCCTCGAAGTTCGCGACGCCCGACTGGCTGAACCGCGTGCCCTGACCCGCGCCTCGCGGGCCCGGCCCCCTCGCCCTGTCTCGTCCAGAACGGCGGATATACGATCCGGCGCGCCGCTGGAAGGGCCGAGATGACGGGGTGGCGGATCGTATATCCGCTGAAATGAACCGGCGAGGGGCGCGGGGCGGTCGCTGGGGAAGCCCTGAACGTGAGCCGACGTCGGTCCGTCTAGAATCGCCGGGTGGACTGGTGGATGATCCTCCTCATCGGAGGCGCGGTGATCGCGCTCGGCGCGCTCGCGGTGCGCCTCGGGTGGATCGACCTGTCCGACAAGACCAAGCGCGGCAAGCCGTCGGGCGCCGCGGTCATGATGATCGGCGACGAGGTCTTCGCGCCGCGCAAGTACGAGGCGCAGGTCGAGGTCGACCGCCAGGCCCGCCTGCCGGTGCCGGCGCCCGTCCCCGGCGACGGCGACAAGGGCATCGCCTTCGCGGCGGCCGACGCGGCCGACGACGACCCCGACCGGTTCCGCGGCCGCATCCGGCTCGACGTCGACCGCTGAGCCGCGCGACGGCAGCCCGCGGGCGCCGCGCCGCCGGATGACCCGCCGCCGCGCGATGCGCCGCCGCGCGATGCGCCGCTACGCGTCGATGAGCGTCGCGCCCCAGGCGCGCGCCCGCTCGAGCTCGCCGTCGGCGATCGGCCCGGAGTACCCGTGCACCCCGAACGTCGCGGGCCGGTCGACGGGGCGGAACCCCTTCGCGACGAGCCGCTTGAGCGCCTTCTTCGCCGCCGACCCGGGCAGCCGCGGCGCGACCGTCCGAGTGTCGAACGTGGCGACGGCGACCGCCGAGGCCGGCGGCGCGAGCTGCTCGAGCCACTCGCGGATCCCGCGGGCCGGGATGCGCGTCGCGCCCTGCTGACGGGCCGACTCCCGGGTCGAGCCGGTCGTCATCGAGAACGCGTGCGTCGGGCCGCCGACGACGAGCAGGTCCACCTCGGGGTCGATCGCCGCGGGCGCGTCGGCCGCCTCGACGAGGTCGACCTCGTCGACGCCGGCGCCGGCGCGGAGCCCCTCGGCCACCGCCGCCGCGAGCTCGCCCGTGTTGCCCC
This sequence comes from Agromyces aurantiacus, assembly GCF_016907355.1. Classification (NCBI taxonomy): domain Bacteria; kingdom Bacillati; phylum Actinomycetota; class Actinomycetes; order Micrococcales; family Microbacteriaceae; genus Agromyces; species Agromyces aurantiacus. Next base: position 649,540 of record NZ_JAFBBW010000001.1, read on the forward strand.
AGATCGTCTCGTACACCACCAGTGCGCGCATGGTCCCGTCCCGTCCGCGTCGCGTGCCTCCACCCGTGCGACAGGGTACGGCGACGGAGACGGCGAGCGCGGGACCTTCGGCCGGTCGCGCCGCACGGGCCGACGCGGCATCCGCTGGCAGACTTGACCGGTGGCCGCCGACGAACCCGACCGCGTCATCCACGCCGACAACCTCGACGTGCTGCCGACGCTTCCCGACGGTCGCTTCACGCTCGTCTACCTCGACCCGCCCTTCAACACGGGGCGCAGCCAGGCGCGCCAGGCCACCCGGCACGTGCGGCAGGGCGGGGCGGATGACGCGGGCCCCGTGCCATTCGAGGGCACCGCCGGGGACGCGGGCACGCGCGGCCGGTCGGGCGCCGGCACGATCACGGGCTTCGGCGGCCGGCAGTACGAGCGCATCCGCGGCGACCTGCTCCGCTACGACGACCGGTTCGACGACTACTGGGGCTTCCTCGAGCCGCGGCTCGCGGAGGCGTGGCGGCTCCTCGCCGACGACGGCACGCTCTACCTGCACCTGGACTACCGCGAGGCGCACTACGCGAAGGTGCTGCTCGACGCGCTGTTCGGCCGCGAGTGCTTCCTCAACGAGCTCATCTGGGCGTACGACTACGGCGGCAAGACGAAGCGGCGCTGGCCGACCAAGCACGACACGATCCTCGTGTACGTCAAGGACCCCGAGGCGTACTTCTTCGACTCCGAGGCCGTCGACCGCGAGCCGTACATGGCGCCGGGCCTCGTCACGCCCGAGAAGGTCGAGCGCGGCAAGCTGCCGACCGACGTGTGGTGGCACACGATCGTGTCGCCGACCGGCCGCGAGAAGACGGGCTACCCGACGCAGAAACCCGAGGGCGTGCTGCGGCGGATCGTGCAGGCGTCCAGCCGACCGGGCGATTGGGTGCTCGACGCGTTCGCGGGGTCAGGCACGACCGGCGCGGTGGCCCGCGGGCTCGGGCGCCGCTTCGTGCTCGTCGACGAGCACGCCGACGCGATCGAGGTCATGCGCCGCCGGTTCGCGGATGCCGCGGGCGTGCGCTTCGAGGCCTGACGCGAGCCGTTCGCCCTTGGGGTCCGGCGCGTTCCCGGCCGACGCGCGCTGCCGCGGCACGCCGCACAGGATCGGCGCGAGCGGCGTGACGAGCAGCACCATCGCCGCCGACCACGTCACCACGAGCGCGACCGCGAACGCGAGCCACGGCGCGGCCTCGAGACGCCGCATGACGAGCAGGACGGCGGCGTGCGTGAGTACGACGGCGAAGCCGCAGAGCGCCAGCCGCGACACGAGCGCGCCGGTCCGCTCGGCGGCGCGATCGCCGAGCCGCGAGAGCGCGCGGTCGACGGCGCCGCGCGCGACGAGGATGAGCCCGCACGACACGAGGATCGCCGAGACGACGCTCACGACGGGCGTGCCGAAGTCGCCCTGCTTCAGGTCGAGCGGCGCCGACGCGCCCGACGCGATGAGCACCGCCGCGAGGGCGAGCATCGCCGCGCCGGTGCGCACGGGGCGCGCGAGGTGATCGCGGACGGCGCGGAGCGTACGCCCGGCGACGACGAACACGACGCAGGCCAGGCCTACCGCCGCATCGAGGGGCACATCCGCGAGGGCTCGTCCGGCGATCCCGCCCGCGGCGAGCAGCAGGAGGGCCACGCCCCATTGCCCTGCGAGCGGCATCCGATCGAGCACGGCCGCCCCCGCGACGGCGACGAAGAACGCGGTCACGAACCAGAATGCGGTGAATCCGCGCGGCAGCGCGGTGCCGCCCGCGAGCAGCCGGAGCGGCTGGTCGACGGCGCCCAGCGCGAGCCCGAGGATGAGCAGCCAGGCCGCGTACGGCACCAGGAGGGAGCGCGCGCGTCGCCCGAGGACGGAGCCGAGCCGCGCGGGCCGGCCGGAGCTGAGGTAGCCGCTCAGGACGAAGAAGACCGGCACGTGCCACGTGTACGTCGCGAGCCGCACGGCAGGCTCGAACCACACGTGACCCGCCACCACGGCCACGATCGCGAGGATCCGGACCACGTCGACCGACGCGTCCCGGCGCGCGACCTGCTGCACCATACGGCCTCAGGCTAGGACCGCGACCTCCGAGGCGCGTGGGCGCCGCCTGAGTGCCCGGTGGACGGGCGTGTCGCCGGCCGGCTGCGGTCCTCCCGCGCCCGGCGGCCTAGGCGGAGGAACGGCGCACGAGGTAGGTCGGCATGATGTTGCGGTGCGGCACCTGCTCTCCGGAGAGCAGCCGCAGCAGCAGGTCGGCCATCATGTAGCCCATCTGCTCCGAGGGCTGGTGCACGGTCGTGAGCGGGATCGCCGAGGAGGTCGCCGCGGGGCTGTCGTCGTACCCGACCACGGCGATGTCGCGCGGCACGGACCGGCCGCGCTCGCGCAGCACCGCGAGCGTGCCGGTCGCCATCAGGTCGCTCGCGACGAAGACGCCGTCGAGGTCGGGCACGCGATCGAGCAGGCGGCGCGTCGCGTCGACCGCTCCGGAGACCGAGAAGTCGGCGGTCTCGACGGCGTCGTCGCGGAGCCCCGCGGTCGCCATCGCGCGGCGGAAGCCGGCGAGGCGGTCGACCGCGGCGGGCATGTCGAGCGGGCCCGTGATCGTGCCGATGCGGCGACGGCCGATCGCGAGGAGGCGCTCGGTCGCGGTCATGCCGCCCTCGAGGTTGTCGACGTCGACGAAGATGTCGTCGTCGCCGATGTTCGGCGGGCGGCCGCCGAACACCATGGGCATCTCGTGCGCGGCCTCGTGCAGCGAGTGGTCGCCCTCGTGGTGCGACACGACGAGCGCGCCGTCGACGACCCCCGAGCGCAGGTAGCGCAGCGTCTTGCGCGTGGGATCGCTCGTGGACAGCAGCAGGTTGAGCAGGTATTCGCTCGTGTCGAGCCGGCGCGTGATGCCCTGCACGATCGCGGCGAAGTACGGGTCGCCGAAGAACCTCGTCGTGTCCTCGGGCACCACGAGCGCGATCGCCCCCGACGTGCGGCTCGCGAGCGAGCGCGCCGCGCGATTGGGCACGTAGTTGAGCTTCGCGATCGCCGCGTTGACCGCGCGCACGACCTCGGCGGAGACCTTCGGCGACCCGTTCACGACGCGGCTGACGGTCGCGCGGGACACGTTCGCCTCGCGCGCCACCATCTCGAGGGTCGGCGCCGACGGCCGCGCCCCGGACCCGATCGCCCCCTGCATGCTCGTCAGTCTATTTGCGAGCGGCATGGGGCGGGCGGAGCCGGGGGCGTCGGGTCATCGGGCGAGGTCAGCTGGCGGATGCCGCGGGCAGGGCGCGGTCGCGGATGACGCGCTGGTACGCCAGCCCGCTGTCCTTGATCGTGCGCTCCTGCGTGTCGTAGTCGACCCGGACGATGCCGAACCGCTTGTCGTACCCCCACGCCCACTCGAAGTTGTCGAGGATCGACCAGTAGAAGTACCCGTGCACGGGCGTGCCCTCGTCGATCGCGTCGAGGATCGCGCCCAGGTGGCCGAGCAGGAACTCGGTGCGCTCGGCGTCGTGGATGGCGCCGTCCGCCGACACCTCGTCGTCGTACGCCGCGCCGTTCTCGGTCACGAACAGGCGCACGCCCGCCGGACCCGTGTACTCCCGGTGCACGCGGCCGAGCAGCTCGCGCAGCCCGTCGGGCTCGACCTCCCAGCCCATGACGGTCTGCGGGAGGCCCTGCGAGTGGAAGTGCACGCCGTCGGCGGCCGGGAACGGCGACCGGGTGGGCCGCTCGGTCGGCGCTTCGCCGCCGTGCGGCTGCGCGGGCGGGAGGTCGCTGACGAACTCGCCGTGGTAGTAGTTCACGCCGAGGGCGTCGATCGGGGTCGAGATGATCTCGAGGTCGCCCGGCTTGATCGCATCGCGCAGGCCGAGGTGCCCGACATCCGCCAGCAGGTCGCCCGCGTAGTGCCCGCGGAAGATCGGGTCGAGGAAGACCCGGTTGAACTGGCCGTCGATGCGGCGCGCCGCGTCGAGGTCGCCGGGTCGGGTCGGGTCGACGGGCTTGGCGTTGGTGAGGTTCAGCGTGATGCCGAGCTCGAGCGACGCGTCGCGATCGCGGAGCGCCTGCACGGCCAGGCCGTGGCCGAGCATGAGGTGGTGCGCTGCCGCCAGGCCCGCCGCGACGTCCTGGCGCCCCGGGGCGTGCGCGCCCGCCGTGTAGGAGAGGAACGACGAGCACCACGGCTCATTGAGCGTGGTCCAGACCTTCACGCGGTCGCCGAGCGCGTCGTGCATGGTGAGCGCGTAGTCGCGGAACCGGAACGCGGTGTCGCGGTCGGCCCAGCCGCCCCGCTCCTCGAGGGCCTGCGGCAGGTCCCAGTGGTAGAGCGTCAGCCACGGCACGATCCCGGCCCCGAGCAGCTCGTCGACCAGGCGCGAGTAGAAGTCGACGCCCTTCGGGTTCACCTCGCCGCCGTCGGGCCGCACGCGCGCCCACGAGGTCGAGAACCGGTAGGAGTTCAGTCCGAGCTCGCGCATGAGGGCGACGTCGTCGCGGTAGCGGTGGTAGTGGTCGCACGCGACATCCCCGTTGTCGGCGTTGATGACCGCGCCGGGCACGCGGCTGAACGCGTCCCAGATCGAGTCGGTGCGGCCGTCCTCGTTCGCGGCGCCCTCGATCTGGTAGGCGGCTGCGGCGGCGCCGAGCAGGAAGCCGTCGGGGAACCGCCGGACGGCGGCGGCAGTGGGTTCGGGTGCGGGGTGCGTGATGGTCATCCCTTGACGGCTCCTTGCATGATTCCTGAGACGAGCTGCTTGCCCGCGAAGGCGAACAGCAGGAGGAGGGGGATCGTCGACAGCAGCACGCCCGCGAGGACGATCGAGTAGTCGACGAAGTAGTTGGACTGCAGCAGCGAGAGCGCCACCGGCAGGGTCGGGTCGTTGCGGTCGAGCACGATGAACGGCCAGAAGAAGTTGTTCCAGGCCGACACGAACGTGAACAGTCCGAGCATCGCCGCCGCGGGGCGCGCCGCGGGCAGGCCGACCGTGAGGAACGTGCGGAACGAGCTCGCGCCGTCGACCCGTGCGGCCTCGATCAGCTCGTCGGGCACCGACTGCTGGAGGTACTGCGTCATCCAGAACACCCCGAAGGCACTCGTGAGCGCCGGCACGATGATCGCGCCGATGTTGCCCGTCCAGCCCAGGTCCGAGAAGAGGATGTACAGCGGCACGACGCCGAGCTGCGTCGGCACGGCCATCGTCGCGACGACGAACACGAGCAGCCACTTCGACCCGCGGAACCGCAGCTTCGCGAATGCCCAGCCCGCGAGCGTCGAGAAGAAGACGACGGATGCCGCGATGAGCGCCGAGCTGAAGATCGAGTTCCAGAGCGCCCGCCAGAAGTTCACGGCGGGGTCGTTGATGACCGCGGCCGCATTGGAGAGGAAGTTCCCGCCGGGGATCCACGAGAGGTTCTGGTCGCGGATCGTCGCGGCGTCGCCCGAGCCGATCAGGAACGACCAGTAGAAGGGGAAGAGCGCCGAGGCGAGCACGACCCCGAGCGAGGCGTAGACGAACCATCCGGGCCGCGAGCCGCGGATCACCCGCGGCCGGCGCCCACGGCGATCGGGCCGGGTCGTGATGGCCGACGTGAGGGTCGCGTGCTCGCCGAGGGCGACGGCAGTGGTGGGAGTGGGGGCGCTCATCGGGTTGCCTCCGTCGTCGTGGTGGCGGGCTCCGTCGCTGTGCGCGCGGTCGCGAGCTCGGCGCGCGCGGCGCGAGCGGCGGCCCGGCGCTGCCGGGGCGTGAGGTCGGTGCGGCTGCCCTCGTCGCGCACCAGGCGGCGCGTGACGAGCAGGTTGAGGACGCCGATCGCGAGGATGATGAGGAACAGGATCCACGCGAGCGCGGCGGCACGGCCGAAGTTCCACTGCCCCCAGCCGATGTCGTACAGGTAGAGCGTGATCGTCAGCCACTGGGAGTTCGCGCCGCCGACGCCGAACTGGTCGTACATGCGGGGCTCGTCGAAGATCTGCAGGCCGCCGATGGTCGAGGTGATGATCACGAAGATGAGGGTGGGCCGGAGGCTCGGGACCGTGATCGAGAAGAACTGCCGGAACCGGCCCGCGCCGTCGATCGCCGCGGCCTCGTAGTAGTCGCGCGGGATCGCCTGCATCGCGGCGAGGAGGATGAGCGTGTTGTAGCCCGTCCACCGGAAGTTGACCATGGTCGCGATGGCGAGGTGGCTCGCGAACGCGTTGCTGTGCCAGGGCACGGCCGGCAGGCCCAGGCCCGTGAGGAAGGTGTTCACGAGGCCGTACTGGTCGCCGAACATGTTGCTGAAGATCAGCGCGACCGCGACGGGCGCCATGACGTACGGCAGCAGGACGCCCATGCGCCAGAACGTCTTCGCGCGGATGTTCTGGTCGAGCATGGCGGCGATGAAGATCGCGAGCAGCAGCTGCGGCACGCTCGAGAGCAGGAAGATGCTGAAGGTGTTGCGCAGCGCGATCCAGAACTTCGGCTGCGAGAGCACGTAGGCGTACTGGTCGAAGCCGATGAACGTGCCCGTGTTGCGCACGAGGTCCCAGTCCATGAACGAGATCACCGCAGTGTAGGCGATCGGGAACAGGCCGGTGACGAGGAAGAGGATGAAGAAGGGGGAGATGTAGAGGTACGGCGAGAGCTTCAGGTCCCACCGGCTGAGCCGGTGCCCGAAGCCGACGCGCCGGGGCTCGCGCGACCGGCGGGCGGGCGCCTCCGGCAGCGTGTCGGGCGCGGGGGAGGGCGCCGTTGCGGTCGAGGTCACGGTGAGTCCTAACGTTCCGAGCTGGTGGGGGCCGGGCGGACCGGGTGGGACCCGGTCCGCCCGGCGAGGCGGTCAGCCCAGGGGGCTCAGCCGATCGCGTTCACCTCGGAGACCCACTGGTCCCACGAGGCCTGCTTGTCCTGCGTCCCGTCCTCGACGCGGGTCAGCGCCTGCTGCATCGCGTCGTTGATCTGGAAGTAGTACTCGCCCTTGAACGGTGCGACGGTGACGGCGTTGGCGCGGTCCGTGAGGATCTGGCCGACGGGCGCGTTGTTGAAGTACTCGTTCGTGAAGTCGGTCAGCGCGGCGTCCTCGTAGGCGTCGGTCTGGCTCGGGAAGGTGCCCGCGTTCACGAACGCCTTGATCTGCTGCTCGGGCGCGGTCAGCCAGTCGGCGAGCTTCTGCGCCTCCTCGACGTTCTCACCGTTCGCGGGGACGGTCAGGTACGAGCCGCCCCAGTTGCCGCCGCCGTTCGGGAAGACGTTGGCGATGTCCCAGCCGGTGACGTCGGGCGCGTTGCCCGAGATCACCCCGAGCATCCAGCCCGGGCAGAGCATGGTGGCGTAGGCGCCGTTCGACAGGCCCGCGAACCAGTCGTCGCTCCACTGGCCGAGGTGCGCCGACTGCGTGGCGCTGGCGTCGAGGACCTGGTTGTAGAGGTCCTCGACCTCGCCGTTCTCGGTCGCGATGATCTCACCGGACTCCGGGTCCTCGTAGGCGGCCTCGACCTGGTTGATCATGCCCTGGTAGGTGCCGCCGGCCGAGTCGAAGAAGGCCTTGCCGGTCTTGGCCGTGTAGTCGGCGCCGACCTCGAAGTACTTGGCCCAGTCGCCCTCGAGGAGCTTCGCGACCTCCTCGCGGTCGGTCGGGAGGCCGGCCGCGGCGAACAGGTCCGAGCGGTAGCAGACGCCCTCGGGGCCGATGTCGGTGCCGTAGCCGATGAGCCGGCCGTCGGCGTCGGTGGCGGCGTCGACCTTCCAGTCGAGCCAGCGGTCCTTCACGTCGGCGGGCACCTCGGCGAGCAGGTCGGAGTACTGCATGACCTCGGGCAGCCAGTCGACCTCGATCGCCTCGATGTCGGCGAGGCCGGTCTTGCCGAGCTTCTGGAAGTAGTTGGCGCGAGCGTCGTTGGAGGTCGCGGCCTTGTTGTGGACGATCGTGACGTTCGGGTTCTCGTCCATGTACTCCTGGAGGAGCTCGTCGGTGTAGCCGAAGTCGTTGAACGTGGCGATGGTCAGCTCGACCGGGCCGCCGTCGGAGCCGGCGTCCTCGCCCGCGGCGCAGCCGGTGGCGATGAGGGCGAATGAGGCGGCGCCGGCGACCGCCGCGAACGCCTTGGTGCGTCGTGAAAGATTCACGGTCACTCCCTTGTGTGCGTGGATGGGATTACAGGGGCGCTCGAGAGGGCGCGTCGTCTCCTGTGAGAGCGCTCTCACGATGCGGTTCCCGATGCTAGGCACTCGCCTGTGGTTCTGTCAAGAGAGCGCTCTCACATTCCGCGTCACCGCGGCGCGTCGCCCCCATCCCGCGCAGGTTCCATGGGGCGGACGCGGATGAAACGGAGGGCGTGCTCCCGGCGTCCTCGGAGGCGCGGCCCGTACCGTCATCGGGTGCCACGACCTCTCCTCCTCGCCGGGATCGCCGCCGCCATCGCGGTCGGCGCGACCGGGTGCGCGGGCATCCCGCCGCTGCCGCCGCAGGCGTCGATCGGCACCGTGACCCCGGACGCGCGAGGCGAGCGGTCGGACCCCTCCGAGACGCCCGAGGATGCTCCCAGCAGCGACGTCCCCGCACGCGACGCGAGCGACGGGGTCCAGGTCGACGTGGCGACCGACCCCCGTGTCGTCGCACAGGTCGAGTATGTGCTCGAATACTGGTCGGACTACAACGACGAGGAGTGGGGCGTGCTCGAGAAGAACGACTGCGTGAACTTCGCGAGCCAATCGCTCGTGGTGCGCGGCTGGACGCAGTCGGCCGCCTGGCATCACGGCGGCGACCCCTACACCTCGTCGGCATCATGGCGCAGCTCGACCGCGCTGCGCGACTGGCTCGAGACCCGGCCCGACCTCGCGACCGAGCTCGACGACGGCGAGCGCGACCAGGTCCAGCTCGGCGACCTCGTCCAGTTCGACTGGGACGACTCGGGCGACCGCGACCACACCGGCGTCGTGACGCGCATCGAGCGCTCCGACGAGGGCGTGAAGATCTACTTCGCCGGGCACACGCTCGACAGCGACTACCGCGACGTCGACGTCGCGATCACCGAGGAGCATCCCGGAGGGTCGGTGTACTACTGGCGCCTGGCCGCGTGATGGCCCCGGGTCAGCCCGTCTCCGCACGCGTCCGCCGGAACCGGCTCATCGCCGGCGCGATCGTGGCCGCGGTCGTCATCGCCGGTGCCGCGACGACGGCCGTGCTGTTCGCCACGGCCGGCGACGACCCGAGCCCCGCGGCATCCGCATCGCCGACGCCCTCCGCCACGCCGACCCCGCACCGCCCGTCGCCCGTCGCCACGCCCACGCCGACGCCGGTCGCGACCTTCGACACGACCGCCCACTCGATCGACGACCCGATGAGCATCTGGGTCGTCGTCGACAAACTGCGTCCTCTGCAGCCCATGGACTTCGAGCCGCCCGACCTCGTGTCGGTGCCCGTGCCGCACACGTGGGACCCGCTGCTGCGCGCCGAGGCCTCGGACGCCGTCGTCGCCATGTTCGCCGCCGCGAGGAGCGAGGCGGGCCTCTCGCTCGCGTCGAACAGCGCCTACCGCTCGTACGCGGCGCAGCAGAACATCTACGACGGCGACGACGAGCTCACGGCGCGGCCGGGATACAGCGAGCACCAGACGGGGCTCGTCATCGACATCGGACCGGAGTCGGGCACGTGCTCGCTCGACGTGTGCTTCGCGGACACCCCCGAGGGGCAGTGGCTCCGCGACAACGCGCACCGGTTCGGCTTCATCCTGCGCTACCCGGCCGACAAGCAGGCGGTCACCGGGTACCAGTTCGAGCCGTGGCACTTCCGGTACGTCGGCGTCGACCTCGCGGAGGAGATGCACCGGACCGGCGTGACCACGCTCGAGGAGTTCTTCGGGCTGCCGGCGGCCCCGACCTACGGGTAGCTGCGGGTGTCGCCGGTGCGGCGTAGGCTGCCGCGGTGAGCGATGAGACGACCCGGGCCGAGCGGATGGCGCCGCCGCGCGCGCCTCGCCGGGGCGGCCGGCTGCAGCTCGGCCTGCTGATCCTCAACCAGCTGCTGGCCGGGGTGGGTGTCGCGACCGGCATGGCGCTCGCCGCGATCCTGGTCACCGACCTCACGGGCGTCGAGGCGATGGGCGGGCTGTCGCAGTCGTCGAGCGTGCTCGGTGCGGCGATCGCGGCCGTGCCGCTCGCGCGTCTCGCGGTGCGGTCCGGGCGCCACGTCGCGCTCGCGACCGGCTACGCGTGCTCGGCGGCCGGGGCCGTGCTCGTGGTGACGGCCGCCGCGAGCGGATGGATCCCGCTGGTCTTCCTCGGCCTGGCCGCGTTCGGCGCCGGCGCGGCCGCGGGCCTGCAGGCGCGGTTCGCCGCGACCGAGGTCGCGGCGCCCGGATTCGAGGCCCGGTCGATGTCGCTCGTGCTCTGGGCGACGACCATCGGCTCTGTCGCGGGGCCCCTGCTCTCCTCGACCGGCGACGAACTGGGGCGGGCGATCGGCCTGCCCGCACTCGTCGGCCCCTTCGTGCTCTCGGGCGCCGTGTTCGCCGTGGCGACGCTGATCGCCGCCACGGCGCTCCGCCTGCCTCGCGCCGGCCACCTCGAGGCCGACTCGGGCGGCGCCGCCTCGGATGCGCGGATCGGCTCATGGGCGGCGTTCACGGCGGCGTTCGCCGATCGTCGCTCGCGCCTCGCGATCCTCGCGATCGTGTGCTCGCACACGGTCATGGTCGGCGTGATGGTCATGACGCCCGTGCACATGACGGGCCATGGGCTGCCGGTCGCACTGGTGGGCGTGGTGATCAGCATCCACATCCTCGGGATGTACGGCGCGAGCCCCCTCATGGGATGGCTCGCCGACCGGATCGGCGCCACGCGCGTGATCGCGATCGGGGGCGGCATCCTGCTGACGGCGACCGTCCTCGGCATCGTCGCGGGCGACTCGATGGCGATCATCCCGCTCGCGCTCGGGCTGCTCGGCCTCGGCTGGTCGGCGGGCCTCATCGGCGGGTCGACGCTGCTGACGACGACCGTGCCGGCCTCGATGCGCGTGCCGCTGCAGGGCGCGACGGATGCCGCGATGAACATCGCGGCCGCCACGTCGGCCGCGTTCTCGGGGCTCGTGCTCGGACTCGCGGGCTTCGCCGGCGTCAACGTCATCGCCATCCTCGTGCTCGTGCCGCTCGTCGTGGCCGGCGTGATGGTCGCGCGCGCCGGAGTCCGCCCGACCGCCTGATCCCGGCCCGGCTGGGTGGACGGGCGTTCACCGTCCTCCCAGCACCCGCGAGGGATCCTCACAAGCAGGCGTGGTGGGCTGTCGTGTCCCCCGAAATGCCGACATCCGGCCGACCCCCACACCCCTGACGTGCCCAGACACCCCAAGAACTCCCTCCTGCCCTCCTTCCGCCGTTCGACCTTCCGCGCACCCGACCCCGACGCCGTGCGCGCCTTCGACCGCTCCCTGCCCGACGTGCCCGGCGAGTCCGTGGGCGTCCGCGACGGCCGATCGTCGGCGGTCGCCGCCGTCCTCGCGGACCTCGACCTGCCCGACGCGCCCGAGCGTCCCCTCCGGAGGCGGTCGACCGCGCTGCCCATCCCGCGCCACGAGGACCCGCTCGCGCCCGCAGCCGAGCCCGAGGGCGACCTCGCCGGGCCCGCGGACACCGCCCGACCTGCCGAGCTGCCCCCGGCGCCGGCTGTCGTGCGCGACGCCTCGTCGCCCACTCCGCACCCCCGCCACCGTGCCGACCGCATCGGCAACCGGCGCCCGTCGAGCGGCGTCCGCCGGGCCATCCTCGTCGGCTGCGCCGCCGCAATGCTCGGCGGGACGCTCGTGACCGGCGTCACCGTCGCCGGCGCCGACCGCGACGCCGCGGCGGCCGCGTCCGGCGCGCGCGACGACGCGATCCGGGCTGCGGCCTCCGGCGACCCCGAGGGCGACGTGCTCGCCTCTGAGATCGACGCCGTGCGTCCCGTCGTCACCGGCGGCCCGTCCACCGGGGAGGCGCCGTTCACGGGCGGCACCGAGGTCACCGTCGAGGGCCGCAACCTCGACCAGGTCGCGGCCGTGACGGTCGCCGGCGAGCCCGCCCGGGTCGTCGAGGCGACCGCGGAGGCGATCACGTTCGCCGTCCCCGCGGTCGACGACGCGGTGCGCGGCGACGCCGAGGTCGAGCTCACCGACGAGGCGGGCAACCCCGTCGTCGTCGACGCCGCCTCGGTGCCGTCCGCACCGGCGACCGCCGCAGCCGAGCTCATGGGGCCCACGGCCGTGGCGCAGGCGGGCGTCGCCGATGCGATCGGGACGACGGGCGCGCCCCTGACCATCGCCTACACGAGCGACCCCGGCATCGACGCGCAGGTGGCGTACGTGCTCGCGCACTGGTCGTCGTACAACTCCGCGGCCTATCCGGTGCTCGGCGGCGTGGACTGCGCCAACTTCGCGAGCCAGTCGCTCGTCGCGCGCGGCTGGAGCATGGACGGCGCCTGGTACTACGACGCCGGCACGGGGCGGATGTCGCCCGCGTGGTCCAGCTCGACCGCGCTGCGCGACTACCTGCGTACGCAGCCGGCGCGCGCTACCGAGCTGACCGACGCCCACCGCGACCAGGTCAAGGTCGGCGACCTCGCCCAGTTCGACTGGGACGGCTCGGGCGACCGCGACCACACCGCGATCGTCACGCGCGTCGAGCACACCGACCAGGGCACGCGCGTCTGGGTCGGCGGGCACACCAAGGACATCGACTACTGGGACGTCGACGAGGCCCTCGCCTCGGGCGGCGGAACCGTCACGCACTTCTCCCTGCGCTGACCCGCACGCGGGCCGCTCCCAGCGAACTGCCACCGAGCCCGGAGGAACGCCCAACCTTTCCCAGTAGCATCCTGAGCGCATGAGCCGCCGTCGGTGACCCGTCCGGCGGCCCCACGCGACGACCGGGGGAGCCGACATGGGGGTTCAGACCACGCTCGACGCCGTACGGCAGGCACCGACCGTCATCGATGCGATGCGGTTGGCCGACGACCTCGCGTTCGAGGCCGGACGCGACACCGGCGTGCGCACCATCCGGGTGCTCGCCGGCGCCGTGCACGGCGACGACCAGCTCACCGCGATCGCGGCCGTGCATGCGCTGAGCGGCCTGGTCGATCGCGAGGCCGGGCGCCTGCTCGCCGCGCTGCTCTCCGACGACCGCGCGTTCGTGCGCGAGCACGCCGCCTGGGCGCTGGGCGCCGGCCTGCCGAGGTTCGACGCGATGGGGCGGCTGCTCGGGATGGTCGCCGAGGGCGGCTTCTCGGGCATGCTCGCCCAGCGCACGCTCCAGCACTGGAGCGAGGCCGTGCCCGAGGCGCTGCTCGTGGGCGTCGAGGGCGCGCTGCTCGGCATCGTCGACCCGGAGGCCCGCGGCCGGCTCGCCGAGACGCTCGGGCTCATCCACGACCCGGTCGCCGACCGGGCGCTCGCGCGCCTCGCCGCCGACCGGGACGAACCCGACGCCGTGCGCCTCGCGGCCGTCGCCGCGCTCGGCGACCGCTCGCCCGACGACGGGTCGAGCGAGCTCCTGCACGCGCTCGCCTCGTCCGAGGGAGCGCTCGCGGACGCCGCGCGCCTCGCGCTCGTCGACCGCGCCTCGCCCCGTCGAGAGGTCGTCCTGGGCACCGGCGGATGCACGATCGCGCAGCTGTTCCTCCACGCCGACATCGATCCTGAGCTGAGCTCCGCGGGCGCGGGCGACAACGGGGGCATCGCGACCCTCCTCGTGCGCCTCGGCGACGCGCTCGCCGGCGACCGCGATGGCGGCGTCGGCCGCGTCGTCACGCTCTCACGCGGATCCGTGGCCGAGGCCACGGCCGACCTGCTCGCGCTCGAGGCCGAGGGCGGCGACGGCGGCCACGCGTATGCGCGCGTCCCGATGCCGGCCGAGCCGGTGCCGGCCGCCTCGGCGTGGCCGCTGCGCGTCTCGACGCGCCGCGGCATCCGTCGCGTGCTGCGCGCCGCGGGCGGGGTCGACCTCGTGCACCTCCGGATGGCCGACGTGGGCACCCTCGCCGCGTCGGAGGTCGCGCGCGAGCTCGGGATCCCGGTGGTGTTCACGGTCGCCCCGGACCCGCACGCGGTCATCGAGTCGATGGACCGCGCGGGCCGGCTCACGCGCGAGCGGTTCGGCGACGCCGACCACGCCGAGCACTACTGGTTCCGCACGCGCCTCGTGCAGCGGCTCGCGGCGGATGCCGCGCACACCGTGCTGTTCCCGCGTCCGCATCTCCGCGAGGACCTGCGTCGACTGGTCGGGATCGACCTCGACGCGCACGCCGAGCGGCACACCATCGTGCCCGAGGGCGTCGACCTCGTCACGGTCGATGCGGCGCTGGCCGAGGCGTCGGCGCACGCCGACGGCGGCGAGCCCGGGCCGGCGCTCGCCGAGCTTCGCCGGCTGCTCGAGGGCCTCGCGCCGGAGCGCCGCGGCCTGCCGCTCATCCTGACCGCTGGCCGGCTGCACCGCGTGAAGGGCATGGCGGCACTCGTCGAGGCGTGGGCGGGCGGCCCGCTCGCCGAGCGCGCGAACCTGCTCGTCATCGGCGGCGACCTCGCGCGGCCCACGGCCGACGAACGCGAGCAGCTCGACCGCATCGACACCGCGGTCCCACCCGGCGATCGCGCCGCGGCCGGGCTGCTGCTGCCCGGGCACCGCCCGAACGACGTGACCGCGCGCTGGTTCGCGGCCGCGCGGCTGGGTGTGCCGGGGCTCGCCGCGCCCGGCGGCGTGTACGCCTGCGCCAGCCTCAAGGAGGAGTTCGGGCTCGCCCTCCTGGAGGCCATGGCGACCGGACTGTTCGTCGTCGCGCCCGACGGCGGCGGTCCGGCGACCTACGTCGAGCACGGCGTGACCGGCCTGCTCACGGCGACGTGGGAGCCCGACCGGCTCGCCGACGCGCTCGATGCCGCGCTCGCGACCGCGGGAGCCGAGCGCGATGACGCGAGGGCCGAGCGCTCGCGGGCGATGGTGCGCGAGAACTTCACGATCCAGCGGATGGCGCGCTCGCTCGCCGGGGTGTACCGCGGCGTCGCACGCGACGAGGCCGTCCTGTTCGGCCTCACCGCGGAGGCGACGCGATGACGCTGCTCGTGATCAGCCCCGACTACGCGTCGCACCTGCTGCCGCTCGCGACGCTCGCGACCGCGTGGCGCGACCGCGGCGAGCGCGTCGTGGTGGCGTCCGGTCCGGCGACCGCGGGCATCGTCGACGCGTTCGGGCTCGAGCGGCGCGAGCTGCGGCTCGGGCGCGGGTCGAACCCGGGTGTGATCCGCGCCGAGGACCAGCCCGTCGACGAGGGCGCGTCGCTGCGCGGGTTCTTCGCGGCCACGCGCGAGGGCGCCGTGCCCACGCTGCGCTACCAGGCCGCCGAGCGGCTGACCGACCTCATGTGGGAGCCCGTGCAGTCGGCGCGGGCGACCCAGCGGATCGTCGAGGAGGTGCGCCCCGACGAGGTGCTCGTCGACCACCTCGCGTTCAACGCGAGGCTCGGGCTCGCCACGGCGGGCGTGCCCTACGGCGACGTGGTGCTGGGCCATCCGAGCGCGCTGCCCGTCGGTGACGAGGTGTACGGCCTGCCGCCCGAGTGGCCCAGCGCCGTCCGGCCCGACCCCGACGAACTCGCCGACCTGCGCGCCCTGTGCGAACGCGTCTCGAACCGGTTCGCGGACGAGTGGAACCGGGCCGCGCGCGAGCTCGACCCGGCGTTCCCGACGACCGCCGACGCGTTCGCCGAGCACGGGCCGCTCGTGCTGTACAACTCGCCGTCCGAGCTCGCCGACCCGGCGCGCGGCCCGCTCCTGCCGCCCCACCGGTTCCTCGGCTCGGCCCTCCGCGAGGAGCCCGAGGACCGGGAGATCGCGGACTGGAGCGAGACCGCCGGGCGGTTCGTCTACGTGAGCTTCGGCAGCTTCCTCTCGGTCCGCGCCGACGTGCTCCGCCGTGTCGCGGACGCGCTGCGCTCGCTCGGCCTGCGGGCCGCGATCGCGACCGGCTCCGCCGATCCGGGCGAGCTCGGCGAGCTGCCGGGGGACTGGCTCGTGCGCCCGTACCTGCCGCAGGTGCGGTTGTTGCGCGCAGCCTCGGCCGCCGTCACGCACGGCGGCAACAACTCGGTGACCGAAGCGCTCGGATGCGGCGTCCCGCTGGTCGTGCTCCCGTTCTCGACCGACCAGTTCGCGGGCGCCGCGGCCATCGAGCGCAGCGGCATGGGGGTCGCGCTCGACCCGAACGCCGCCGCGGCGGGCGACCTCGCCGACGCGCTCGCGCGCGTGCTCGACCTCGACCGCGAGGCGCGCGACCGGCTCGACGCGCTCGCGGCGCGCCAGGCGGCTCGTCCCGGTCCGGAGGTCGCGTTCGAGGCGCTCGCCGAGCAGCCCGAGGCGGCCGAGCGCGCGAGCTGACGGCGCGGTCGCCCGTCGCCGCGCGCCGCCCGCGGGCCGCGAGCCCTACGCCGACGCGAGCGCCGCGTCGACGATCCGCTTGGCCTCGGCCTGCACCTCCGCGAGGTGCTCCGGGCCCTTGAACGACTCGGCGTAGATCTTGTAGACGTCCTCGGTGCCGCTCGGTCGCGCCGCGAACCACGCGTGCTCGGTCGCGACCTTCACGCCGCCCACCGCCGCGCCGTTGCCGGGCGCCGACGACAGCTTCGCGACGATCGGCTCGCCCGCGAGCTCGGTCGCCGCGATCGCGTCGCCGTCGAGCTTGCCGAGTGCGGCCTTCTGGGCGGCGGAGGCCGCGGCATCCGTGCGCTCGTAGGCGGGGTCGCCGAAGCGCGCGACGAGCTCGGCGTACAGCTGCGACGGGCTCTTCCCGGTGACCGCGCGGATCTCGGACGCGAGCAGGCAGAGCAGGATGCCGTCCTTGTCGGTGGTCCACACCGTGCCGTCCTTGCGGAGGAACGACGCGCCCGCGCTCTCCTCGCCGCCGAACGCGACCGAGCCGTCGATGAGGCCGGGCACGAACCACTTGAACCCGACCGGGACCTCGACGAGCTTCCGGCCGAGCGACTCGGCGACGCGGTCGATCATCGAGCTCGACACGAGGGTCTTGCCGATCGCGGCATCCGCCGGCCAGTCGGGCCGGTGCGTGTACAGGTACTCGATCGCGACCGCGAGGTAGTGGTTCGAGTTCATCAGGCCGCCGTCGGGCGTCACGATGCCGTGCCGGTCGGCGTCGGCGTCGTTGCCCGTGAGGATGTCGAAGCGGTCGCGGTTCGCGAGTACCGAGGCCATCGCGTTGGGGCTCGACGGGTCCATCCGGATCTTGCCGTCCCAGTCGAGGGTCATGAACGCCCAGCGCGTGTCGACCTTCTCATTCACGACCTCGAGGTCGATGCCGTACCGGTCGCGGATGGCGCCCCAGTAGCCGACCGACGCGCCGCCGAGCGGGTCGGCGCCGATCCGGATGCCGCTGCGCTTGATCGCGTCGAAGTCGATGATCTGCGCGAGGTCCTCGACGTACGAGCCGCGGAAGTCGTACGTCTCGACCGCCGACGGCTCGGCCTGGTTCACGCCGCGCAGTCCGTCGGCGATGAGCTCGTTGGCGCGGTTCGCGATCCAGCTCGTCGCGTCGGAGTCGGCCGGGCCGCCGTGCGGCGGGTTGTACTTGAACCCGCCGTCCTGCGGCGGGTTGTGGCTGGGCGTCACGACGATGCCGTCGGCCTGCCCCTCGGCACGCTTCGCGGGGTCGTTGTTCCACTTCAGGATGGCGTGGCTGAGCGCCGGCGTCGGCACGTAGTCGTCGTACTCGTCGGCGAGCACGCGCACGCCGTTCGCGACGAGCACGTCGAGCGCCGTGGTCTGCGCCGGGCCGCTCAGCGCGTGCGTGTCGGCGCCGATGAACAGCGGGCCCGTGATGCCCTGGCTCGTGCGGTACTCGACGATCGCCTGCGTGATGGCCAGGATGTGGTCCTCGTTGAACGCCGTGTTCAGCGACGAGCCCCGGTGGCCCGACGTGCCGAACACCACGCGCTGCTCGGGGATCGAGACATCCGGATGCAGGTCGTAGTACGCCCGGAGCAGGGCCTCCACGTCGATCAGGTCGGATTCGGTCGCCGGGGTGCCCGCTCGCTCGTGCATCCCCCCAGTCTGCCCCTCCGCCGAGCCGGACGACACCCCCGTGACGATCAGGCGAGCGACTGCACCGCGGTCGCGATCGCGTGGATCGCGAGGCCCGCGAGTGCGCCCACGACCGTGCCGTTGATGCGGATGTACTGGAGGTCGCGCCCGACCTGCAGCTCGATCTTCTCGGTGGTCTCGCTGGGGTCCCACCGCTCGACGGTCTCGGTGATCACGCCCGCGATCTCATGGCGGTACTTGCCGACGACGTAGGCCGCGGCATCCGTCACCCACAGGTCGACCTTGGCGGCGAGTTCGGGGTCGGTCGCGAGGCGCGCACCCACCTCGACGAGGCCCGACCGCAGGCCCGCGCGCAGCTCGCTGGCCGGATCCTCGAGCGACGCGGCGAGCGAGACCTTCACGGAGTCCCAGACCTCGCCCGCGAACTCGCGCAGCCGCGGGCTGTCGGCGAGGTCGGCCTTGAGCTTCTCGACCCGGGCGATCATCCCGGGGTCGTGCTGCAGGTCGTCGGCGAGCTCGGCGAGCCACTGGTCGATGGCCTCGCGCAGCGGATGGTGCGGATCCTCGCGCACCGCGCGGGCGAACGCGAGCACCTCGCGGTACGCGCGGTCGTCGACGAGTCCGCCGACGAAGCCCGGCACCCACCTCGGCAGCCGGCTCGAGACCATGCTGCCGAACGACTCGGGGTGGTCGGCCAGCCACGACTCGGCGCGCTCGAGCACGGCGTCGACCGCGGCGCGCTGCTGGTCGGCCGCGACGAGGCGCGCACCGACGCGCCCGATCGCGGGACCCCACTCGGGTTGGAGCAGGTGCCGCCGTGCGAGCTGTTCGATCACCGTCGCGACGTCCTCGTCGGCCAGCAGGGTGAGGATGCCGCGCCCCGCCACCGAGACCTCGTGCGTGACGCGCTCGGCGTTGGCGGGCTCGCGCAGCCACTCGCCGAGGCGCCGGGCGACGCCCATCGAGCGCAGCTTGTCGCCGACCACCGCGTCGGAGAGGAACTCGTCCTCGACGAACGCGCCGAGCGCGGCGCCGATCTCGTCCTTCCGACGGGGGATGATCGCCGTGTGGGGGATCGGGAGCCCCATCGGATGGCGGAACAGCGCCGTCACCGCGAACCAGTCCGCGAGCGCGCCGACCATCGCGCCCTCGGCCGCGGCGCGCACGAAGCCCATCCACGCGATCTCGTCCTGCAGCGGGAACGCGACCGCGAACACGGCGGCCGCCACGAGCAGCAGGCTCGTCGCGAGCCGCTTCATGCGGCGAAGGGCCACGCGGCGCTCCTCGTCGGTCGGCACCGTGCGGCGCCGGGTCGCGGCATCCGTCGTCTCGGTCATGCGGGCACCCCCTGCATGCGATTCTGCCTCGCCGGACCGTGCGCGCTTCCGGGAAACACGGTGAGCTCGCGCCGTAGGCTGGCGGCATGACGGATGCCGCCGCGCCACGACCCGACGAGACCTACTCGTACCTCGGGCCCGCCGGCACGTTCACCGAGGCCGCGCTGAAGCAGGTGCCCGAGGCGGCCGGCAAGCACTGGCGCAGCGTGAACAACGTGGGGGAGGCGCTCGCCGACGTCGTCGAGGGCCGCTCGACCGCGGCGATGATCGCCATCGAGAACTCGGTCGACGGCGGCGTCTCGGCCACGCAGGACGCGCTCGCCACGGTGCCCGGGCTGCGGATCGTCGGCGAGTACCTCGTGCCCGTCAACTTCGTGCTCGTCGCGCGGCCGGGCACGCGTCTCGACGAGGTGCGCGTCGTGAACGCGCACCCGGTGGCCTACGCGCAATCGCGCGCGTGGCTCGAGCGCCAGCTGCCCGACCACGCGCACCTGCCCGCCACGAGCAACGTGCAGGCTGCGGCGTCGCTGTTCGAGAACGGCCTGGCCGATGCCGCGGTGGCCCCGCCCGGCATCGTCGACCACCTCGACGTCGACGTGCTCGCCGAGGGGATCGGCGACAACCCGAAGGCGATGACCCGCTTCGTGCTCGTCAGCCGGTCGCGGCGCATCCCCGGCCGCACCGGCGCCGACAAGACGAGCCTCATCGTCGAGCTGCCCGACGACGAGCCCGGGTCGCTGCTCGCGATGCTCGAGCAGTTCTCGACCCGCGGCGTGAACATGTCGCTGCTGCAGTCGCGCCCGATCGGCGACGAGATGGGCCGGTACCGGTTCGTGGTCGACCTCGAGGGGCACGTCGAGGACGAACGCGTCGCCGACGCCCTGCTCGGCCTGCGGCGGTTCAGCCCCAAGGTCATCTTCCTCGGCTCCTACCCGCGCGCCGATCGCCGCGAGGCCCAGTACCACTCGAAGTACGAGGACGACATCTTCATCGAGGCGCGCGACTGGCTGCGCGGCATCCTGAGCGGTGAGCCCGGGGAGGACTGAGCATGGCGGGGACGGCGACGGGGCCGGAGTTCGATCCACGCTACGACGCGCGGTACCAGCGGGGCTGGACGGGGGAGCCGGCGGATGACGCGGGAGCGCCCGAGCGAGACCCGCTCCCGCCACACCGCGACCCCGATCGAAGCGGCCCGCGTGTCGCGCGGGACGATCCCGAGCACGCGCCGGCAGCCTCGCCGTCGCCGTCCGACCCCGTGGCGGTCGTGTCGCCGGCCCACGGTGTCGAACCGCCCGCGGCCGGCATGGCATCCGCACCCACGCGGGAGGCCGCTGGTGCGTCGGGATCCGACCCCGCACCCGCCGCGGACGAGGGGGGCGATGCCGATCGCATCATGCGCGTGGCCTTCGGCATCGCGTGGGCCGCGGCCGGGCTCGCGCTCGCGGTGGGCGCCTGGTCGGTCTGGACGATCGTCTCCCAGGACCCGTTCGGGCCGCCCTCGGGCGTGCGCAGCGAGGAGGCCGCCCGCATGTTCGCCTATCTGGCGGGCCCGGCCGCGCTCATGGCGGGCGTCGCGGGCGCCGTGATCCTCCTCGTCGCCGACGGCCTGCGGCGGGCCCGGCTGCTGCGGCGTCGAGCGCCGTCCGGATCGGCGGACGGCCCGGTCGGAGGCGACGCATGACTGCGGCGCGCGCCGTGCTCTCGCCGAGCGTGCTCGTCCTGGGGATCTTCCTGGTCGCGGGGGTCGTGACGCTGTCGATCATGGTGTCGTGGCAGGTCGACGCGCAGTTCGGGATGCAGGGGACCAGCCTCGACGACCAGCGCACGATGTACCTCATGGCCGTCGTGCCCAACCTGGTGTCGGGCGCCGCGACGCTCGGCATCGTCGGAGCCCTCATCGGGCTGCCGCTCGTGATCGGCGCCAGGCTCGCCGCGATGCGCGGAGGGGCCGGCGTCGACTAGCCCTGCTCCTCGACGACCTCCTTCGGGTCGCCCGTGGCGGGCTCATCGGCGGGCTTGGGCTTCGGCGGCTTCGCCACTCGCACGGTGAGCGCCTTCGGATCGATCACGAAGCGCGCCGCGGTGATCGTGCCGCGCTCCTCGCCGTCGATCTCGAACTCCTGCGGCTCGCCGCCGTCGATCACGACGTCGATCGAGCGGCCGCTCGAGTAGACCACCTCGCGTCGCTTGTTGCCGCCGGTCAGGTCGATGAGCTGCCGGCCGAGCGCGCTCTTGCGCAGCACCCGGTTCTCCCACGCGACCTTGCGCCACACCATGAGCCAGCCCCAGAAGTTCCGCGGCTGCAACCGCACGACGTCGAGGCGCCCGTCGTCGATGGCCGCGTCGGGGATGAGCTCGATGTTGCCCGGCAGGTAGCCGAGGTTCGCCACGAGCACGCTCGCGACGCGCGAGCGGTGCGTGCGGCCGTCGTCCATGCGATGCGCCACGCGGAAGGGCGCCGAGTTCGGGATGGCGCGGATGCCCGCGTCGACGTAGGCGAGCCATCCGACCCGCTTCTTCAGGTCGGGGTCGGTGTTCGCAATCATCGCCGCATCGAAGCCGATGCCGCTCATCACGAGCGACACCTCGGTCTCGGTCGTGCCGTCGGGGCGTCGGACGCGCGCGCGGAGCACGTCGACCTTGCGGTCGACGCCCGTGAAGGCGAGCGACACCGCCGCCGGGATGTCGCTCACGGGGATGTCGAGGTTCCGCGCGAACAGGTTGCCCGTGCCGAGTGGGACGAGCCCGACGGGGATCTCGGCATCCTCGAGGCCCTCGGCCACCGCGCGGACCGTGCCGTCGCCGCCCGCCGCGATGATGAGGTCGACCTTCGCCTGGACGGCCTCGCGTGCCTGCCCGGTGCCCGGGTCCTCCTCGGTCGTCTCGATCCACAGCGTAGGCCCGAAGCCGTGCGCCGACTCGAGCCGGCCGACGGCCGTGCGGACCTCGTCGACGCCCTGCTTCACCGGATTGAAGATGACCGCTGCGCGCTTCTCGCCGCGCCCGGCATCCGTCCGCTCCTCGTTGCCCCCGTCGCTCATGGGTCGAATCTAGGGCATCGGCCCTCCGAGGACGCCGGGTTGCGCACGGGCGCGGTTCCGTGCCGGGCCCGCCGCAGAGGACACGCCCTAGACTTGCTCGGGTGATCGACCCCGTGCTGCTCCGCGAGAACCCCGACCTGGTCAAGCGCTCGCAGGAGGCGCGCGGCGAGTCTCCCGCCGTCGTCGACGAGGCGGTGGCCGCGGATGCCGCACGGCGCGCGGCGATCGCCGCGTTCGAGTCCCTGCGGGCCGAGCAGAACGCGTTCGGCAAGCAGGTCGCCACGGCGCCCAAGGAGGAGAAGGCCGCGCTCGTCGCGCAGGCGCAGGAGCTCGCCGCGAAGGTCAAGCAGGCCAACGCGGAGGCCGCGGCCGCCGAGGAGGCGTTCCGCGCCGCGGTCCAGCGCATCGGCAACGTCGTGATCGAGGGCGTGCCGGCCGGCGGCGAGGACGACTTCGACATCCTCCGCGAGGTCGGCGAGATCCCGGCGTTCGGCTTCGAACCGCGCGACCACCTCGAGATCGGCGAACTGCTCGACGCCATCGACATGGCGCGCGGCGCGAAGGTCTCGGGCGCCCGGTTCCACTTCCTCAAGGGCGTCGGCGCGCGCCTGCAGCTCGCCCTCATGAACATGGGCCTCGACAAGGCCGTCGCCAATGGATTCACGCCGCTGATCACGCCCACGCTCGTGCGGCCCGAGGTCATGCAGGGCACCGGATTCCTCGGCGCGCACGCCGAGGAGGTCTACCACCTGCCCGCCGACGACCTCTACCTCACCGGCACGAGTGAGGTCGCGCTCGCCGGGTACCACGCCGACGAGATCCTCGACCTGTCGGCGGGTCCGATCCGCTACGCGGGCTGGTCGACCTGCTACCGGCGCGAGGCCGGCAGCCACGGCAAGGACACGCGCGGCATCATCCGCGTGCACCAGTTCGACAAGCTCGAGATGTTCAGCTACGTCGATCCCGCCGACGCCGAGGTCGAGCACGAACGGCTGCTCGGCTGGCAGGAGGAGATGCTGCAAGCGCTCGGCCTCGCGTACCGCGTGATCGACGTGGCCGCGGGCGACCTCGGCTCGAGCGCCGCGCGCAAGTACGACGTCGAGGCCTGGGTGCCGACCCAGCAGGCGTACCGCGAGCTCACGTCGACCTCGAACTGCACGACGTTCCAGGCGCGCCGCCTCGACATCCGCCACCGCATCGAGAGCGGGAAGACCGCGCCCGTCGCGACGCTCAACGGCACCCTGGCCACCACCCGCTGGATCGTCGCGATCCTCGAGACCCACCAGCAGGCCGACGGCTCCGTGGTGGTCCCGGACGCACTGCGGGGCTACCTGGGCGGCCTCGAGGTGTTCCGCCCCGTCGCGCGATGACCGATCGCTGGTTCGTCGCCCTCGACGTCGACGGCACGATCATGCACGAGGACGAGTCGATCGATCCTCGCGTGGTCGACGCCGTGTCCTCCGCCGTCGCTCGCGGGCACCTCGTGACGCTCGCGACCGGGCGGTCCTGGTCGACCACGCGGCCCGTCCTCGAGCACCTCGAGCTCGAGCCCGAGTACGTCGTGTGCGCGAACGGTGCGATGACCATGCGCCGCGACCCCGCGTCGGCCGAGGGATGGGCGCAGGCCCACGTCGAGACCTTCGACGCGACGCCCGTGCTCCGGCAGATCCGCGAGGCGCTGCCGAGCGGGCGATTCCTGGTCGAGCTCGCCGACGGCTACCGCCTCTTCACCGAGGGCATGACCGACTGGAACCTCGAGCGCGCCCGCAAGGTCGAGTTCGACGAGATGCTGGGCCAGCGCGCCATCCGCGTCGTCGCGACCTCGGTCGACCACGAGCTCGACGAGTTCTTCGCGATCGTCGACGAGATGGGGCTGAACCACGTCAGCTATGCGATCGGCTGGACCGCCTGGCTCGACATCGCGCCCGACGGCGTGAACAAGGCGACCGCCCTGGAACGCGTTCGCGGATGGCTCGACGTGCCGCTGCACCGCGTGCTGGCCGTCGGCGACGGCCGCAACGACATCGAGATGTTCCACTGGGCGCGCGCCGCCGGCCGCGCCGTCGCCATGGGGCAGGCGCCCGACGAGGTGATCGCGGCGGCGCGCGAGCGCGCCGGCACGATCGACGAGGCCGGGCTCGCGGCGGTGCTCGACTCGCTGCCCTGACCCGCAGGTCGGGATGTCCCGCCTGATCGGGGGGTTCCGCGAGTAGGATCGCGCTCGGGGGAGGGGCGTGAGCGAGTCCGATTCGGAACCGAGGGGCGAGGCGCCGCCGGAGGGCGGGGGCGCTCCCCACGACCGCGCCGTCGAGGAGGCCGTCGAGCTGGGCGCGTCCACCGAGGGTCCGCTCGCCGAGCCGCTGCTGCTGGTGCCCCCCGCGCCCTCGACGGGCCCGGTCGCCGCGCCCGTGCTCACGGAGGCGACGCGTCCGCCGGCGCGCCACGGCCGCCTGGCGCGGCACGGGACGGGGCGCGTGGTCGCCAAGGCGCTCGGAACCGCCGCCGCGGTCGTGGCGGTCAGCGCCACCGCCGTCGCGTCGTTCGCCGTGGTCGACGTGGTGCGCGAGATCAAGCCCGCGGTCGAGCTCGAGAGCGAGAAGATCCTCGACTCGGTCCCCGACATCGGGGCGATGGAGGGCGGACTGAACTTCCTGCTGGTCGGAAGCGACAAACGGCCGCAGAGCGGCGCGTTCGGTGATCCGGAGGAGGAGGCCGGCGTGC
Source organism: Agromyces aurantiacus (assembly GCF_016907355.1). Taxonomy (NCBI): domain Bacteria; kingdom Bacillati; phylum Actinomycetota; class Actinomycetes; order Micrococcales; family Microbacteriaceae; genus Agromyces; species Agromyces aurantiacus. The sequence continues at coordinate 674,718 of NZ_JAFBBW010000001.1, forward strand.
TGAACGACGTCACGATGCTCCTGCACATTGCCGAGGACCACTCGCACGTCGAGGTCGTCAGCTTCCCGCGCGACATGCTCGTCGACGTGCCGGCGTGTCCCGACCCGGACGATCCCTCCGGCGACGGGTTCTCGGAACGGTACGGGGTCAAGCTCAACACGATCCTCCACGACGGTGGACTGAACTGCGTCGCGGCGACGATCGAGCAGATGCTCGGCGTGAAGATCCCGGTCGGCGGGATCGTCGAGTTCGACGGCGTCGCGGCCCTGTCGGAGGCCGTCGGCGGGGTCGAGGTCTGCCTCGTCGACCCGATCGACGACCCGTGGTCGGGGCTGCAGCTCGACGCAGGCCGGCACACGATCCACGGCTACCAGGCGCTCGCCTTCCTCCGGACGCGCCACGGTGTCGGCGACGGCAGCGACCTCGGCCGCATCTCGAACCAGCAGACCTTCCTCGCCTCGCTCGCGCGGACCCTCCAGTCCCAGGGCACGCTCGGCGATCCCGTGAAGCTGTACTCGATCGCGAAGGCCGTCCTGGCCAACATGACCCTGTCCAAGGGACTCCAGGACCCCGCTCGCCTCGTCTCGATCGCCCGTGCCATGCAGGCGATCGACCTCGACCGCATCGCGTTCATCCAGTACCCCACGTACTACACCGACGACTTCAGTGCGGTGCTGCCCGCCGAATCGGGTGCGGCCGTGGCCTCGGCGCTCCAGCGCGACGTCCCGGTGGGGATCGACCCCGCGGCGACCTCGCAGGCGTCCTACGGCACGGCGGATCCGGATGCGACCGAGGCGCCGGTCCAGACGGATGCCGCGACGGCGCCGTCCGGCGCAGCCACGCCGGCGCCGTCCGCGAGCGCCGGCCCCGGCACGGTCGAGGCGCTGCCCGGGGATATCACGGGGCAGACGGCGGACGAGGTCCGCTGCTCGACCGCCAACGACGGCTGAACCCGGGGCCCGGGTCCAAGCCCCGCGGCCGGTGCCCGGCGGCCCGGCGACCCAGGCGTCGCGGCATCCGGCACAGCGCCTTTTCAGGCTCGACGTGGAAGTCTGTCTGGAATGCGCTTCGGCTAGAATCGGGGCCTGCCCAGCCCGATGACGCGCCGCGACCACCGCGGAGCGCCGTCGTGCGGGTGAGGAGGGCTGTCCGAGCGGCCGATGGAGCTGGTCTTGAAAACCAGTGGGCAGCAATGCCTCGTGGGTTCGAATCCCACGCCCTCCGCGCCACCGCGACCGACCGACGAGAGGAGCCGCCCGAGTGAGCCGATCGACGCCGCCGACCACGCAGTCCGCCGACACGCCGCCCACGGCCCGTCACGGGCGACTCCGCAGCAACGGCGTCTGGTCGACCGTCGGGAAGATCGTCGCCGGAGCGGTCGCCGTCGTGTTCGCGTCGGGCACGGCCGTCGCGGCGTACGCGGTGTTCGACCTGGCTGCGACGGCGAAGCCCAGCGTGACGCTCGGCAACGAGGACGTGCTCGCGGGCGTGCCCGACGTGGGGGCGATCGAGGGCGGCGTCAACCTGCTCGTGGTCGGCAGCGACAGCCGCCAGGGGCAGGGCATGGCCTTCGGCGATCCGAACGAGGAGACGTCGGTCCTCAACGATGTCACGATGCTCATGCACGTGGCGGAGGACCACTCGCATGCCTCGGTCGTCAGCTTCCCGCGCGACATGGTCGTCGACGTGCCCGCGTGCGACGATCCGGCCAATCCCGGTTCGCAGCTCGACGAGCTCTACGGCGTGAAGATCAACTCCGTGCTCTCGTGGGGCGGCATGCCGTGCGTCGTGAAGACCGTCGAGCAGCTCACGGGCGTCACCATCCCGTTCGCCGGCACCGTGCAGTTCCTCGGTGTGGCCGGCCTCTCCGAGGCGATCGGCGGCGTCGACGTCTGCGTCGCCGAACCCATCGAGGACGAGTACACCGGCACCTTCCTGGATGCCGGCACCCACACCCTCTCGGGCATGGCGGCCCTCCAGTTCCTCCGCACCCGGCACGGCGTGGGCGACGGCTCCGACCTCGGGCGCATCTCGAACCAGCAGGTGTTCCTCTCGTCCCTCGCCCGGAAGATGCAGAGCGAGGGCACCTACTCCGACCCGGTCAAGCTCTACGGCATCGCCAAGGCCGCGCTCGCGAACATGCAGCTGTCCGACAGTCTCACGGACCCGATGCGCCTGGTCTCGATCGCGAAGGCGCTGAAGGACACCGACCTCTCCAAGATCGCGTTCATCCAGTACCCGACCGCCTACGAGGCGGACTACAGCGCCGTGGTGCCCACCGAGTCGGCCGAGGTCATCAACCTCGCCCTGCAGCAGGACCTCCCGGTCGCGTTCGACGCCGCCGCGAACCAGGATGCGTCGTTCGCGTCGGCCGGCGACCCGACCGCCGCGCCCGCGGAGCCGGTCGAGGAGACGCCGACGGAGGAGGCGCCGGCGACGGAGGCACCCGCGACGGAGGCGCCCGCGCCCACGGAGCAGGCGCTCCCGAGCGACGTCACGGGCCAGACCGCAGCCGAGACCCGCTGCTCGGCGGGCCGCTCGCTCGACGACCAGTAGGTCGTCCGGCCGGGTCCCTGCCGAATCGTGTTTCCGGCGGTTGCCGGTTATGATGGCAGTCGCGTTCGCCTTCGGGCGTTCACGAGGAGACGTCGCATAGTCCGGTCGAGTGCACCACCCTGCTAAGGTGGAGTCCCCGTAAGGGGACCGCGGGTTCAAATCCCGCCGTCTCCGCTCGATGAAGGCCGCGAGTGATCGCGGCCTTCGGCGTCTCGGCGGAACCTTCGGCGCCGTGGCCCTCGTGCGAGGGGTTTTCGGCAGGATCTGCACGTCAAGGGGCGTTTCCCTGTCGGTGCCGCTGAGTAGGCTCTACCTGTTTCACGAGAACAGAGGAGTTGCGAATGCGACGTTTCGCCATGCCCGCCGCACTGGTCTTCGCCGGTGCGCTCGCGCTGTCGGGTTGTGCGGCCGGAGACGGCGGGGACACCGCCGCGCCGGCAGCCGACAGCTGCACCACGGTCGCCACCGAGGTGCGCGACGTCTCCAACGGCGTCCAGAACACCCTCGCCGCCCCGGCCTCGGTCGACGAGCTCCAGACCTACCTCGAGGATGCCAAGTCGCGCGTCGACGCCGCCGCTGAGGATGCGGGCGACGACGACGACCTGACGTCCGCGGTGGAGGACTTCAAGGCCACGCTGGAGGGCGTCTCCGAGTACGCGTCGGGTCTCACCGAGGGTCCGTCCGAGGACGACCCCGAGGCGACGGTCGTCGAGCAGGACCCCGAGGCGATGGCCGAGCAGCAGACCGCCGTGCAGGAGGCCTCCTCCGAGGTCAGCTCGGTCTGCGCCGGCGACGAGAAGTAACGAAGATCCCGGGCGGCGACGCCCGAGCGGCCGGAGCGCGACATGTTCGTGCTCCGGCCGTCGTCGTTCCGCCGCCGGTTCGCTGTCAACCGGCGGCACGCACGTGGCGCGCCCCCTACGATGGCCTGCAGGCTGACCGTTGGGGGACGACGAATGCACACTTGGCCCGGCTCGACCTATCCGCTCGGCGCGACGTTCGACGGGAACGGCACCAACTTCGCGCTCTTCAGCGAGGTCGCCGAGCGCGTGGAACTCTGTCTGTTCGACGACGAGCGCGTCGAGACGCGCGTCGAACTGATCGAGGTCGACGCCTTCATCTGGCACGCGTATCTTCCGCAGGTGCAGCCGGGGCAGCGCTACGGGTACCGGGTGCACGGGCCGTACGACCCCGAGCAGGGCCTGCGCTGCAACCCGAACAAGCTGCTGCTCGACCCCTACGCGAAGGCGGTCGACGGCGCGCTCGAGTGGAACCAGTCGCTCTTCGGCTACCCGTTCGGCGAGCCCGACGGACGCAACGACGACGACTCGGCGGGCAGCATGATGCTCGGCGTCGTCACGAACCCGTTCTTCGACTGGTCCGGCGACCGCCACCCGCGCCGGCCGTACGCCTCGTCCTTCATCTACGAGGCGCACGTGAAGGGGCTCACCGAGACCCTCCCGGGCGTGCCCGACGAGATCCGCGGCACGTACGCCGCGGTCGGCCATCCGGCGGTGATCGACCACCTCGTCAAGCTCGGCGTGACCGCGATCGAGCTCATGCCCGTGCACCAGTTCGTCAACGACGGCACCCTGCAGGAGAAGGGGCTGTCGAACTACTGGGGGTACAACACCATCGCGTTCCTCGCGCCGCACAACGCCTACGCCTCGACCGGGCAGCGCGGCGAGCAGGTGCAGGAGTTCAAGGCGATGGTCAAGTCGCTGCACGCGGCGGGCATCGAGGTGATCCTGGACGTCGTCTACAACCACACCGCCGAGGGCAACCACCTCGGCCCGACGCTCTCGATGCGCGGCATCGACAATGCGGCGTACTACCGCCTCGTCGACGACGACCCGCAGTACTACATGGACTACACGGGGACGGGCAACTCGCTGAACGTCGGCCATCCGCACGCGCTGCAGCTCATCATGGACTCGCTGCGCTACTGGGTCATCGACATGCACGTCGACGGGTTCCGCTTCGACCTCGCGTCGACGCTCGCGCGCGAGTTCTACGAGGTGAACCGGCTGGCGGCGTTCTTCGAGCTCGTCCAGCAGGATCCCGTGGTCTCGCAGGTCAAGCTCATCGCGGAGCCGTGGGACGTGGGCCCCGGCGGCTACCAGGTGGGCAACTTCCCGCCGCAGTGGACCGAGTGGAACGGCAAGTACCGCGACACCGTGCGCGACTTCTGGCGCGGCGAGCCGGCGACCCTCGGCGAGTTCGCGTCGCGGTTCACGGGCTCGGCCGACCTGTACGAGCACTCCGGGCGGCGCCCCGTGGCCTCCATCAACTTCGTCACCGCGCACGACGGGTTCACGCTGCGCGATCTCGTCTCGTACAACGAGAAGCACAACGAGGCCAACGGCGAGGACAACAACGACGGCGAATCGCACAACCGCTCGTACAACCTCGGCGTCGAGGGTCCGACGGACGATCCCGACATCCTGACGCTCCGCGCCCGGCAGCAGCGCAACTTCATCACGACGCTGCTGCTCTCGCAGGGCGTGCCGATGCTCTCGCACGGCGACGAGCTCGGGCGCACGCAGCAGGGCAACAACAACGTCTACGCGCAGGACTCCGAACTCAGCTGGATCGACTGGGAGCGCGCCGACCATCCGCTCGTCGAGTTCACCGCGGCGGTCGCGAAGCTGCGGGCCGAGCATCCGACGTTCCGGCGCAGCCGGTTCTTCGACGGACGCCCGGTGCGTCGCGGCGAGGGCGACCCCGTGCCCGACATCGTCTGGCTGCGGCCCGACGGGTCGATCATGGAGCCGGAGGACTGGGATGCCGGCTTCGGCAAGGCCATCGGGGTGTTCCTCAACGGCGAGGGCATCCGCGAGCGCGACCGGCGGGGCGAGCGGATCGTGGACCGTCACTTCGTGGTGCTGTTCAACGCGCACGACGACACGGTCGAGTTCACGCTGCCCATGCACGAGTACTCGCCCGAGTGGGAGGTGGTCATCGACACCGCCGGGAAGCGCGCCGACAGCGACCCGATCCAGCCGGGCGGCACCATCCCGCTCGAGCAGCGCTCGCTCGTGGTGCTCTGCCAGCACGACCCGACGCCCGAGGAGGTCGACCACTCGGTCGCGGCGTCGCTGTCGGCGATGGTCGCCGCGAGCCGTGAGGAAGCACCGCCGCCGAAGTCCGAGGCGGGCGCGTGACCCGCGCGCCGCGACGCGAGCCGCGGTCGACCTACCGGCTGCAGATCCGTCCCGCGTTCGACCTGCACGATGCCGCGGCGGCCGTCGACTACCTCGACGCGCTCGGCGTCGACTGGGTGTACCTGTCGCCGATCCTGCCCGCGCGGGCCGGGTCCGACCACGGCTACGACGTCGTCGGCCATGACGAGGTCGACGAGGCGCGCGGCGGCGCGGCGGGCCTCGACGCGGTGGCGGATGCCGCGCACCGTCGCGGCCGCGGCATCCTGGTCGACATCGTGCCGAACCACGTCGGGGTGGCGGATGCCGCGCAGAACCCGTGGTGGTGGAGCCTGCTGCGGTTCGGCCGCGATTCCCCGCACGCCGGCGCGTTCGACGTCGACTGGGCGTTCACGGGCGGCCGGGTGCGGATCCCGGTGCTCGGCGGCACGGTGGAGGAGGCGGCCGCCGCGGGCGACCTGCGCGTCGAGCACGGCGAGCTGCGCTACTTCGAGCACCGGTTCCCGCTCGCACCCGGCTCGGCCGACGACGGCGCCGACGCCGCGACGGTTCACGCCCGCCAGCACTACGAGCTCGTGCACTGGACCCGGGCGGACGCCGAGCTGAACTACCGGCGCTTCTTCGCGGTCAATGAGCTGGCCGGCGTCCGGGTGGAGGACCCGGCCGTCTTCGAGGCGACGCACTCCGAGATCGTGCGCTGGGTGCGCGACGGCCTCGCCGACGGACTGCGCGTCGACCATCCCGACGGTCTCGCCGCGCCCGGCGCCTACCTGGACCGGCTCACCGAGGCCACGGGCGGCGTGTACCTCCTCGTCGAGAAGATCCTCGAGGGCGACGAGACGCTGCCCGCGCACTGGCGCACCGACGGCACGACCGGCTACGACGCGCTCGCCGACGTCGACCGGGTGCTCGTCGACCCCGACGGCGAGGCCGCGCTCGACGCGCTCGACGCGCGCCTGCGCGCCGAGACCGGCATCGACGGCCCGGCCGACTGGGACGAGCTGATCCACGGCACCAAGCGCGGGATCGCCGACGGGATCCTGCGCAGCGAGGTGCTCCGGCTCGAACGGCTCGTGCCAGAGCCGCGGCCCGAGAGCACTGCCGACGCGCTCGCCGAGCTGCTCGCGTGCTTCCCCGTCTACCGGTCGTACCTGCCGGCGGGTCGTGAGCACCTCGAGGCGGCGGCCCGGATGGCGCGAGTCCACCGCCCCGACCTCGCGGCGGCGGTCGACGCGCTCGTGCCCGTGCTCGCCGACCCCTCGCAGCCGGTCGCCGTGCGGTTCCAGCAGACGAGCGGCATGGTCATGGCCAAGGGCGTGGAGGACACCGCGTTCTACCGGTGGACGCGCCTGGGATCGCTCACCGAGGTCGGCGGCGACCCGTCGGAGTTCGCGATCACGGTCGAGCGGTTCCACGACCGGCAGGAGCGTCGCCTCGCCGAGTGGCCGCACTCGATGACGACGCTCTCGACGCACGACACCAAGCGCGGCGAGGACGTGCGCGCGCGCCTCGACGCGCTCGCGGAGGCACCCGGGCGGTGGTCGCTCGAGCTCGAGGCGCTGCGCGCGAGCGCAGGGTCGACGGGCGACGGGCCGTTCGACGCGCTGCTGTGGCAGGCGATCGTCGGCGCCTGGCCGCTCAGCCGCGAGCGCGTGCACGCCTACGCCGAGAAGGCCGCGCGCGAGGCATCCGTCTCGACCCGCTGGACGGCGCCCGACGACGGCTTCGAGCGGCGCATGCACGACGTGGTCGACCGGGCCTTCGACGTGCCCGAGGTGCGCGATCGGCTCGAGACGTTCGTGGGCTGGCTCGCGCCGGCGGGCTGGTCGAACTCGCTCGCCGCGAAGCTGCTGCAGCTGACGATGCCGGGCGTGCCCGACGTGTACCAGGGCAGCGAGCTGTGGGAGACGAGCCTCGTCGATCCCGACAACCGTCGCCCGGTCGACTTCGACCTGCGGCGGCGCATGCTGGGCGAGCTCGACGCGGGGGTCGCGCACGGCGTCCTGCCGCCCGTCGACGCGCGCGCGGCGGCGAAGCTGCTCGTGACCTCGCGCGCGCTGCGGTTGCGGCGCGACCGGCCCGAGTGGTTCACGCGGTACCGCCCGCTCGAGGTCGTGGGCGAGGCCGCGTCGCACGCGATCGCGTTCGATCGCGGCGGCGCCGTGACGGTCGCGACGCGCCTGCCGATCGGGCTCGCCGCGCGTGCGGGCGCCGAGCCCGCGGCATCCGCCCCGCCCGCCGCGTGGGGCGGCACCGCGGTGCTGCACCGGCGGGAACCGGTCGTCGACGTGCTGACCGGCCGGCGGCACGACGGCGGGGCCGTGGCGCTCGCGGACCTGCTCGCGGCCTACCCGGTCGCGCTGCTCGTGCCGGCCGACGTGGAGCAGACCCGATGACCGTCGAGGTGTGGGCGCCCCGCCCCGCTCGCGTCGTGCTGCGCCGGCCGCGGCACGCGGATGCCGCGATGGACCGCGGCGCCGACGGCTGGTGGCGCGCCGACATCGAGCTCGAGCCGGGCGACGAATACGGGTTCGTGCTCGACGACGACGAGCGCGCACTCCCCGACCCGCGGTCGCGGCGCCAGCCGCGCGGCGTGCACGAGGCGAGCGCGGCGTTCGACGTCGGCGCGCATCAGTGGGCCGACGGCGCCTGGACCGGCCGCCAGCTCGCGGGCGGCGTGCTCTACGAACTGCACGTGGGCACCTTCACGCCCGGCGGCACGCTCGACTCGGCGATCGACCGGCTCGACCACCTGGTCGATCTCGGCATCGACCTCGTCGAGCTGCTGCCCGTCAACGCCTTCAACGGCACGCACAACTGGGGCTACGACGGCGTCCTCTGGTACGCCGTGCACGAGGCGTACGGCGGGCCCGCCGCGTACCAGCGCTTCGTCGACGCGTGCCACGCGCGCGGCCTCGCCGTGATCCAGGACGTCGTCCACAACCACCTCGGGCCGAGCGGCAACTACCTTCCGCGGTTCGGGCCCTACCTCCGCGCGGCCGAGCGGAACACGTGGGGCGAGTCGGTGAACCTCGACGAGCCCGAGGTGCGACGGTACCTCGTCGAGAACGCGATGATGTGGCTGCGCGACTTCCACGTCGACGGACTGCGGCTCGACGCGGTGCACGCATTGCGCGACACGTCGGAGCGCCACATCCTGCGCGAGCTGGCCGAGCACGCCGACGCGCTCTCGGCGCACCTCGGCCGGCCCCTCTCGCTCATCGCCGAGTCCGACCTCAACGATCCGACCCTCGTCATGCCGCGCGAGGTCGGCGGGTACGGACTGACCGCCCAGTGGAGCGACGACCACCACCACGCGATGCACGTGGCGCTGACGGGCGAGACCACCGGGTACTACGCCGACTTCGCGCCGCTCGACGCGCTCGCGAAGACCACGTCGGGCGGGTTCTTCCATGACGGCACGTTCTCCTCGTTCCGGGGGCGCGAGCACGGCCGCCCGATCGACCCGGCCGTGCCGACCTGGCGGCTCGTGACGTTCACGCAGGACCACGACCAGGTCGGCAACCGTGCCGCTGGCGACCGCATCTCGCAGACCCTCTCCGAGTCTCGCCTCGCGGTCGCGGCGGTGCTGAACCTCACGAGCCCCTTCACGCCGATGCTGTTCATGGGCGAGGAGTGGGGCGCGTCGACGCCGTGGCAGTTCTTCACGTCGCATCCGGAGCCCGAGCTCGGCCGCGCCACGGCGGAGGGCCGCATCGCCGAGTTCGCGCGCATGGGGTGGGACCGCTCGATCGTGCCCGACCCGCAGGACCCGGAGACCTTCCGTCGTTCGAAGCTCGACTGGGACGAGCCGGCGCAGGCGGACGGCCCGCACGCACGTCTGCTCGACCTGCACCGGCGGCTCCTCGCCGTGCGCCGTGCCCGACCCGAGCTCACCGACCCGGCTTTCGCGCACACGACCGCGTGGGCGGATGACGCGGCGAAGCGGTTCCGGATGGAGCGCGGCGACCCCGAGGCGTCCGAGCGCGTCGTGGTGCTCGCGAACCTCGGCCTCGTGCCCTGGGAGGCGCGATTCGACGGCCCGGCTCGGGTCCTGCTGACGACCGGACCTGCGACGACCGAGATCGTGCCGGCCGACGGCATGCTCGTGGTGCCGGGGGAGTCCGCGGCGATCGTGGCCGTCCGGCGGATCGCGCCATCCGCCGCGGCTCGTATGGTGGACGCGTGAGCATCCCGAACGACCGCGCCGACCTCGTCCGCCAGGCCGAGGAGCGCTTCGACCAGCTCGAGGACGCGATCGACCACTGGCTCGCGAGGGCGCACGAGGCCGGGCGGGCCGTGTCATCCGCGACACCGCATGAACCGGTGTCGGATGGCGCCGAGCCCGCCCCGCGCGACCGCGACGTGGTCGACGTGCTCAACCACCTCCACGCCTGGCACATGCTGCTGCTCGGCTGGCTCGAGGCCGACGCCGCCGGGCGCGCACCCGCGTACCCCGCCGACGGGTACACCTGGCGCGACCTCGACCGGCTCAACCGCGACCTCCGCGACCGGTACCGCGGCGACGGCGAGCTCGCCGCCGCCCGTGAGCGCCTGCGAGCGAGCCACGATGCGGCGCTCGCCCGCATCGACGCGCTCGACGACCGGGCGATCTTCGACGAGGGCAAGGCGTGGCTCGGCGGCGCGACGCTCGCCGAGCCCGTGCACGAGTGCCTCGGCGGGCACTACGCCTGGGCGATCGGCGCCCTGGAGAAGCTGCCCGCCGGCGCCTGACCCGCTCTCCTCCGCCGGGAACGCCGATCGCGCGTCCATTCCTGCGGATATACGATCCGCCACCCCGGCGACCGGGCCGGAACCGCGGCGCGCCCGATCGTATATCCGCAGGAATGAACCGGGTCAGCTGCGGCCGGGGAGGTTCAACTCGTCGGGATCGACGTCGACGTCGCCCGCGTCGTCGGGGCCGCCGGTGCCGGGCACGGCGCGGACCGCATCCGCATCGACGTCCTCGGCGACGCGATCCGGGATGGGGTCGGCCTGCTTCGCCGCGGTCTCCGTCTCGCTGCCGGGGCTCGTGCGCGTGTCGCCGGTGTCGGTGTTCGCGCCCGGGATGTCGTCGTTCGGGCGCGGAAGGTCATGCGGGCGATCGGGCGCGGGCGGTCCCTGTTCGCCCTCGCCGGCGGCGAACCGGGAGAGGATGTCGTCGTTGTCGCTCATGCGGACACGCTACGAGCGCGGGCCGCCGGGCGCACCGGGGTTGACGCGCCGGTCAGCCGGCCTTCTTCTTCGTCGTTCGGCGCGCGGCCGGCTTGGCCGCGCCATCCGAGGAGGCCGAGGCCTTGGAGCCCGACTTCGACGCCGGCTTCGACGTCGCCGGCTTCGACGCGGCGGGCTTCGCGGCCGCCTTCGAGCCCGAGCGGGCCGCGGGCTTCTCCCCTCCGCCGCGCTTGGCCGCGATCGACTGCCGCAGCGCCTCCATCAGGTCGATGACCTCGCCGCCCTCCTCCTTCTCGGGCTGCTCGCCGAACGTGGCCGCCGTGTCGATGGCGTCGCCCTGCTCGAGCTTCGCCTGGATGAGGGTGCGCAGCTCCTGCTGGTACTCGTCGACGAACTCGTCGGGATCGAAGTCGCTCGACAGGCTCTCGATGAGCTGCTTCGAGAGTTCGAGCTCCTTGTCGCTGATCCGCACGCGCTCCTCGAGCGAGGGGAACTTCGCCTCGCGGACCTCGTCGTTCCAGAGGAGGGTCTGCACCATCAGCACGTCCTCGTAGACGCGCAGCGCGGCCAGCCGGGTCTTCTGTCGCAGCGACATCCGCACGATCGCGGTGCGCTCGGTGGACTCGAGCGCCTCGCGCAGCAGCACGTACGCCTTGTTCGACGCCGAGTCGGGCTCGAGGTAGTAGCTCTTGTCGAAGCGGATGGGGTCGACCTGCTCGGTCGGCACGAACTCGACGACCTCGATCTCGCGGCTGCGCTCGACCGGCAGCGACTTCAGGTCCTCGTCGGTGATGATCACGGTGCGCTCGCCGTCGTCGTACGCCTTGTCGATGTGCTGGTACGGCACGACCTCGCCGTCGATCTCGCACACGCGCTGGTAGCGGATGCGCCCGCCGTCCGCGTCGTGGACCTGGTGCAGGGACACGTCGTGGTCCTCGGTGGCGCTGTACAGCTTGACGGGCACATTGACCAGGCCGAATGTGACCGCCCCTTTCCAGACGGCTCGCATCTCCCCAGTACACACCCGCGACCGGCGGGAGCGATAGCCCTTGCGGCTCGGGCTACCAGCCCGACGGGCCGTCGGAGCCGGCCGGGTACTCCTCGAGCGGCACTCGCCCCGCCCGCCAGGCCGCGAGCACGGGCTCGACGATCCGCCAGCACTCCTCGACGACGTCGCCGCGCATCGAGAGCGTCGGGTCGTCGCCGAGGATGCCCTTGAGCACCTCGCCGTAGGGCAGCAGCGCGCCGGGGACCTGCTTCGCGACGAGCGTGGTCTGCTCGAGCACGAAGGGGTCGCCGCCGCCGTTCATGGTGAGGCCGATGAGCACCTCGCCCGAGCTGAGGTCGAGTTCGATCCAGTCGGAGCGCGGCCGGCCCTCGAGTCCGGCGATGGGCGCGGCGGCGCGGAACACCGCACGGGCGACCTTCCGAGCGCGGCCGAGCCCCTTGCCCGAGCGGAGCACGAACGGCACGCCGCGCCAGCGCTCGTCGTCGACCTCGACCACCACCTGGGCGAGCGTCTCGGTCTCGCGGCCCGGGTCGACGCCGGGCTCGTCGGCGTAGGCCGGCAGCGCGCGGCCGTCGATCTCGCCGGCCGTGTACCTCGCGCGCCGGCCGACCTCGCCGCGGTCGTCATGCCGCACGGCGGTGTCGCGGAGCACGTCCGCGATGGCGTCGCGCAGCACGACCTCGTCGACCCGGTCGATCGGTTCCATCGCGACGAGCGCGAGCACGGCCAGCAGGTGGCTCTGGATCATGTCGACGAGCGCGCCCGCGCGGTCGTAGTAGCCCGCGCGACCCTCGAGCCCGAGCGTCTCGTCGTAGATCAGCTCGACCCGCTCGATGGCGTGCCGGTTCCAGACGGGCTCGATCAGCAGGTTCGCGAAGCGCGTGCCGAGGATGTTCAGCACGGTGGCGCGGCCGAGGAAGTGGTCGATGCGGTAGATCTGCCGCTCCGGCACGATGCGGGCCAGGAGCTCGTTGAGTCGGTGCGCGCTCTCGCGGTCGGTGCCGAACGGCTTCTCGAGCGCCAGCCGCAGGCCCTCCGGGATCGGGATGCCCGCGAGCGCGAGGCACACCCGGGCGGTGACGGCCGGCGGGAGCGCGAAGTACACGACCGGCACGCCGCGGCACTCGGCGAGGAGGTCGCCGAGCGCCTCGGGATCGGTCGCATCGGCGCGGAGGTAGCGCGTGGTCGCGAGGACCCGTTCGCGACGGTCCGCCGGCACCGGGTCCAGCGCGGTCGACACGCGGTCGAGCCATCCGCCGGCATCGAGGTCGCGCAGCCCGGAGCCGATGACCTCGAGGTCCACGTCGTGCGCGGCGAGCAGCGTGCCCAGCCCGGGCAGCAGGAGCCGTTCCGTGAGGTCGCCGTCCGCCCCGAGGATCAGCAGTGTCGTCGACGCCGTCATGAGGATCTCCCTCCAGCTGCGCGGGTCGCGCACGGGCGCGCCCGCTCCCCAACGTAGGCCCGCCGGTCGCCGGGCGCCGCGAGTCACCGGTGGGGTTGACAGCGCCCTGCGGCGGCGCTCATCGTCGGACGATGGACGGTCCGACGCCGATCAGGGACTACGCGCTCATCGCCGACGGCGCCTCGGGCGCGCTCGTCTCGCGCGAGGGGAGCATCGACTGGCTCTGCCTGCCGCGCTACGACTCGCCCTCGATGTTCGCGGCGCTGCTCGGCGGTCCAGAGGCCGGGCACTGGACGCTGCGTCCGACATCGCGGACGGCGACGCCGACCCGCGAGTACGTCCCGGGCACGTTCGTGCTGCGCACGGTCTGGCGGGACGGCGACGCGGAGGCGGAGGTGATCGACTTCATGCCGTTCCGCGACGGGCGCAGCAACCTCGTCAGGGTGGTCCGCGGTCTCTCGGGGGCCATGGAGTTCCGCGACATCATCCGGCTGCGGTTCGACTACGGCGCGCTGCGGCCCTGGGTGCGGCGGATCGACGAGCCCGGCGGGCCGGCCCTGCTCGCCGTCGCCGGGCCCGACGCGGTCGTCATCCGCGGTGTGCGGCACCACGCCGAGGACGGCGCGCACGTCGCCGAGTTCGCCGTGGGTCCCGGCGAGGTCGCCCACGTCGGGCTCACCCGATACGCCTCCCATCACGAGCCGCCGTCGCCCATCGACCTGCCGGGCATCCTGGAGTGGACCATCGACTGGTGGCAGGACTGGGCGTCGCGGAGCGAGCCTCCGTCGCCGTACGACCGCGAGGTGCAGCGCTCGCTGCTCGTGCTGCGCGGCCTGACGCACGACGAGACGGGTGGCGTCGTCGCGGCGGCGACCACCAGCCTGCCCGAGGAGCTCGGCGGTTCGCGCAACTGGGACTACCGCTACGTCTGGCTGCGCGACGCCGCCCTGACCATCGAGGTGCTCGTCGACCACGGCTATCGCGAGGAGGCGGAGAAGTGGCGGCGCTGGCTGCTGCGCGCGATCGCCGGCGACCCGTCGGGCATCCAGATCATGTACGACGTCGAGGGAGCGCGCCGGCTCCCCGAGATCGAACTCGGCCACCTTCCGGGGTACGCGGGCTCCGCGCCGGTGCGCACGGGCAACGCCGCCTACACCCAGGTGCAGTGGGACGTGTACGGCGAGGTCATGGTCGCGCTGCATGCGGCGCGGCGGGCCGGGCTCCGCGAGACCGAGTTCTCGTGGCCGCTGCAGATCGCGCTGCTGGACTTCCTCGGCAGCGCCTGGGAGCGCCCCGACCGCGGCATCTGGGAGATCCGCGGCCCGGACCGGCACTTCACGCACTCGAAGGCCATGGTGTGGGCCGCGTTCGACCGGGGCATCCGCGGCGTTGAGGAGTTCGGGCTCGCGGGGCCGGTCGAGGAATGGCGGCGGCACCGCGACCTGGTGCGTGACGACATCCTGCACCACGGCTTCGACGCCGCGCGGAACACCTTCACGCAGTACTACGGCGGGGCGGGGACGGATGCCGCTTTGCTGGTGCTCCCGCAGATCGGCTTCATCGAGGCGGACGATCCGCGCATGCTGGGCACGGTGGCCGCGATCGAGCGCGAACTCCTGCGCGACGGCCTGCTCCTTCGGTACCGCACCGAGACGGACGTCGACGGGTTGCCCGGGAATGAGAACCCGTTCCTCGCCTGCTCCTTCTGGCTCGTCGAGCAGTATGCGGCGTCGGGGCGGCTCGAGGACGCGAGGGCGCTCATGCGGCGCCTGAACGGGTTCGTCAACGACGTCGGGCTCCTCAGCGAGGAGGTCGACCCGGCCAGCGGCGCGCACATGGGCAACACGCCGCAGGCGCTCTCGCACCTCTCGCTCGTGCGCGCGGCCGACGCCATCGCGAAGGTGGCGCACGGGCAGGCCGAGGAGCTTCCCGACGTGCGCGGCGAATGAGCAGCGCCTGACCACCGCGCCGTCCACCCCTGCGGCGATCCGCGCGGGATCGGGCAGGATGGTGGCGTGGCCGAGGGCGCGCGCCAGCTCGTGGAGGTCGACGGCCGCCGG
This sequence comes from Agromyces aurantiacus, assembly GCF_016907355.1. NCBI lineage: Bacteria > Bacillati > Actinomycetota > Actinomycetes > Micrococcales > Microbacteriaceae > Agromyces > Agromyces aurantiacus. The sequence goes on from NZ_JAFBBW010000001.1 coordinate 690,081, forward strand.
ATGCGGCTGACGAACCTCGACAAGGTCATGTACCCCGAGACCGGCATGACCAAGGGCGAGGTCATCGCCTACTACGCCGAGATCGCCCCGGTCATGGTGCCCCTCGTCACCGGCCGCCCGGTGACGCGCAAGCGCTGGGTCGAGGGCGTCGGCACCGCGGATGCGCCGGGGCAGGTGTTCTTCGAGAAGAACCTCGCCGAGCACGCGCCCGACTGGGTGCGCAGCGGCGTCATCCAGCACAGCGACGGGCCGAAGACCTACCCGATCGCCGACGATCGGGCGACCCTGGTCTGGCTCGCGCAGCAGGCGTCGCTCGAGGTGCACGTGCCGCAGTGGCGCTTCCGGCCCGACGGCGCACCCGGCACCCCCGACCGCATGGTGCTCGACCTCGACCCCGGTCCGGGCATGGGGCTCGCGGAGTGCGCGGAGGTCGCTCGGCTGGTGCGCGCGATCCTCGACGGGATGGGCCTCGAGGCGTTCCCGGTCACGAGCGGCAGCAAGGGCATCCACCTCTACGCCGCGCTCGACGGTGCGCAGACCTCCCAGCAGGTGTCGGATGTCGCGCGCGAGCTGGCCCGAGCGCTCGAGGCCGATCATCCCGACCTCATCGTGTCGAGCATGCGGAAGTCGTTGCGCGCGAGTCGCGTGCTCATCGACTGGAGCCAGAACAACGCGAACAAGACCACCATCGCGCCGTACTCGCTGCGCGGGCGACCGACCCCGACCGTCGCGGCGCCGCGCACCTGGGAGGAGCTCGACGACCCGGACCTCCGCCACCTCGAGGCCCACGAGGTGCTCGCACGCGTCGCCGGCGGGCTCGATCCGATCGCGCCGCTCGGGGCCGCGGCGGCGGGATCGGGTCCGCTCGCGACCTACCTCTCGATGCGCGAGTCCGGCGCCACGCCCGAGCCGATGCCGTCGTCGCCGTGGGGTGCCGCGGGCGAGGGCGCACCCCGCTTCGTGATCCAGGAGCACCATGCCCGGCGCCTGCACTACGACCTGCGCCTCGAGCGCGACGGCGTGCTAAAGAGCTGGGCGGTGCCGAAGGGCGTGCCCGAGAGCGCCGATCGGAACAACCTCGCGGTGCAGACCGAGGACCATCCCATGGAGTACCTCGTCTTCGAGGGCACCATCCCGGCCGGGCAGTATGGCGCCGGCAGCATGACAGTGTGGGACACGGGCACGTACCAGTCGGAGAAGTGGCGCGACGACGAGGTGATCTTCACGCTCACCGGACGTCCCGGCGGCCCGCTCGGCCGGGTGCGCCTCGCGCTGATCCGCACGCAGGGCGAGGGCGAGAAGAGCCAGTGGCTGCTGCACCGGATGAAGGAGCAGCAGGAGGCGCGGTCCCACGAGGCGCCGCCCGCACCGGCCGCGCCGCCGGCCCCGACGCCGGCTCCGCCGACGGCGGCCGAGGTGGCGCCTGAGGAGCCGCCGTGGGCCGCGCGCGCCACGGCCGCGTCGGTCGCGGAGCCCATCGACCTCTCGCCGATGCTCGCGGTGCCCGGCGCGGCCGGACTGGTCGACGGCGACGACTGGGCGCTGGAGTGGAAGTGGGACGGCATCCGCCTCCTCGCCCGCGTCGACGACGGCGCCGTGCGACTGGTCAGCAGGAAGGGCATCGACCAGACCGCGACCTACCCCGACCTGGCCGGGGTCGCCCGCGTGCTGCGGGGCGATGCACTCGTCGACGGCGAGGTGGTCGCGCTCGACGAACGGGGCCGTCCCGACTTCGGCCTCCTCCAGCAGCGGATGAACCTCACCCGGCCCCGCGAGATCGCGGCCGCCGCGAAGGCGGTGCCGGTCGTCCTGCACCTCTTCGACGTGCTCGAGATCGCCGGCGTGTCGACGATGGACGAGCCCTACACCCGGCGGCGCGAGCGCCTCGAGCGGCTGTTCCGTCGACGGGACGGCGTGCCGGTCGACGTGCCGCCGCTCGCCGAGGGCGACGTCGACGCCGCGCTCGAGGAGGCCCGGCGCCTCGGGCTCGAAGGGCTCGTCGCCAAGCGCCGCCGATCCCGCTACAGGCCCGGCGTGCGTTCCGACGACTGGGTGAAGCTGAAGCTGTCCCGTACCCAGGAGGTCGTCATCGGCGGCTACCGCAAGGGCGTCGGGGGCAGGGAGGGCCGCATCCGCTCCCTGCTCGTCGGCATTCCCGAGGAGGGCGGCCTGCGCTACGTCGGCCGGGTGGGGTCGGGCCTGCGCGAGCGCGACGCCGAACGGCTCATCGCCCGCCTCGACGAGCTCGCGCAACCGGAGCCGCCGTTCCTGGACGTGCCGGCCACGGATGTCCGCGATGCGGTCTGGGCGAGGCCCGAACTGGTCGGCGAGATGGAGTTCGGCGAGTGGACGCGCACGGGCGTCGCGCGCCATCCGCGGTGGCGTGGGCTGCGGCCCGACAAGCGCCCGGAGGATGTCGTCCTGGAGAGCTGAGATCGTTCGCGTATCCGATATCGGCTGAACTTCTCGATTCGCGAGAGAGAACGCGAGGATTCGTCTTTCCGGGGTGTTCGACGCCCCCCATCAGGGGGTAGGGTGCCGCGCGTGGGCACTCTCTACTACGGCGACTCGGGTACCCCGGTCGAGATCGACGACCGGGCGCTCGCGCACCTGAAGATCGCGATCACCACGAAGCTCCGCCGCGGCGAGAGCTTCATGTTCTCGTGGCGCCACGGCGCCGGCGAGCCCCGCGGGCGCAGCTCGCTGTGGCTGCACCCCGCCATCCCCCTGCGATTCGTCTTCCAGGAGGAGGTGGCGCCCGAGCTCAGCCGGGAGTGGATCGAGGAGCTCATGCGCTCGGCGAACTCCGGCGGCGGCATCGTCATCGACCTGCACGAGCTCGAGGCGCAGCGCCCCGGGCCCAAGCCGGTCGAGGCGGCCTAGCCGGAGCCGCCCTCCCGTCGACCGCCGTCAGCGCCGGCGGAACTCGCCGGCCGCAGGGCAGTCGAAGGGGTCGCGCGCCGCGAGCCCCACGCGGTTGAGGTAGCCGATCACGATCCGGTACGACTCGACCAGCGTGGTCTCGGTGTACGGGATCCCGAGCGACCGGCAGTGCTCCCGCACGATCTCGCGGGCACGGCCGAGGTGCGGGCGCGGCATGCTCGGGAACAGGTGGTGCTCGACCTGGTGGTTGAGCCCGCCCATCAGCGGGCTCGTCCAGCGGCCGGTGATGTTGCGGCTCGTGAGCACCTGCTTGCTGAGGAAGTCGAGCTTCGCGTCGGCCGGCACGATCGGCATGCCCTTGTGGTTGGGGGCGAACGACGCGCCCATGTACACGCCGAAGACGGCCAGCTGCACGCCGAGGAACGCGAACGCCATGCCGAGGGGGAGCACCCAGAACACGATCGCGACGTAGACGCCGATGCGCAGCGCGATGGTGCTGAGCTCGAGCGCGCGGCCGGGGACGGCCCGGCGCTCGAACAACGAGCGGATGGAGGTGACGTGCAGGTTGACGCCCTCGAGGAGGAGGAGCGGGAAGAACAGCCATCCCTGCCGCCGGGTGATCCACGCGAGGACGCCCCGCTGGCGCGCGGCGGACTCCTCGGTGAACGAGATCGTGTCGAACTCGATGTCGGGGTCCTTGCCGATCCGGTTCGGATTCGCGTGGTGGCGCGTGTGCTTGGTCATCCACCACTGGTAGCTGATCCCCACGATCGCGGTCGCGACGAGCCGTCCGACGCGGTCGTTCGCCTTGCCCGAGGCCAGGACGGCCCGATGCGACGCCTCGTGCGCGAAGAACGCGAACTGGGTGAAGATGATCCCGAACGCGGCCGCGATGAGCAGCTGGAACCAGGAGTCGCCGAGGAGCACGAATCCCGTGATCGCACCGCCGAGCGCGAGCGAGAGCCCGCCGATCAGGAGGCCGTAGAACCAGGGCGTGCGTCGCAGCAGCCCGCTCTCCTTGATGACCTGGGAGAGCGCCGTGTAGCTCTGCGTGATGCCCGGCCGATCGCCGCGCGGAGTGGTGGTGCGTACCGCGCCGAGTCGCGCAGGTACGGCGGAAGATATGGTCGTGATGGTCCGGCCCGTCGTCGTCGTCGACTTCCCAGCCGGTGGTTCACGGGCGACCGCCCGTTGCAGATGTCGCTAGCCTACGGGCGGTGCCTGCGTGTCGGATGTGCGTTCTCCGCGATCGGCGTCGCCGACCCGGGGATCACCCGCCGGCGTCGTCCACGTCGTCGACCAGCAGCTGCAGCAGGGCGGTCTCGCGGCCGCCGCGCAGGGCCACGAGGCGACCGTGCTCGTAGGCCTCGATGACGCGGGGGTCGACGTAGCTCGCCTTCGCGATGGCCGGCGTGTTGCCCAGTACCTCGCTCGCGTGCACGATCGCCTCGCGCACGGAGGCGTCGCGGGCGCGCTTGGTGGTCGCGGTGCCCAGCTCGGCGAGCCGGTCCGCCGCGGCCACCGTGCCGCGGAGCGTGCGGAAGTCCTTCGCGGTGAAGTCGCCGCCCGTGCGTGCGCGGATGTCCTCGTTGACGTCGACCGGACCGAGCGGCCGCAGGCGCCGGCCGAACTCGTGCGCGTACAGCCGCGAGGCGGGTGAGCGTCCTTCCATGCCGCGCACGAATCCCGCCAGCGCCGGGTCGGCCAGCACGAGGTCCTGCGCGATGCCGCCCTTGGCGCGGAACCGGAGTCGCACGGCGTCGGCACCCTCGAGCCGGGCGTTGCGCACGAGCAGCGTCGTGAGCCCGCGGCTGCGCGCCGTGGCCAGGGATTCCTCCGATCCGATCCGGATCGCCCCGAGGTCGAGGGTGCGGAACGCCGCCGCGAGCACGCGTTCGCGCGCGAGCCCCTCGAGATCGAGGTCGCGCCGCACGCTGCGCCGGGCGCCGGGCAGCGCTTCGGCGAGCGCCGTCATCCGGAGGAACTTCTCGAGGTCCTGCTTCTCCCGCCAGACCGGGTGGTAGAGGTACTGGCGGCGTCCGGCGGCGTCGACGCCCACGGCCAGGATGTGGGCATTGGGCGCCTCGGCGATCCACACGTCCTCCCAGGCGGGCGGGATCGCGAGGTCCTCGATCCGGCGGCGGTCCACGCGATCGACGGGCGAGCCGTCGGCGTGACGGTACGTGAAGCCGCGGCCGCGACGATGTCGCGTGATGCCGGGCGACGCGTAGGGCTCGACGCGTCGCAGCCGCGGCATCCGACGCCCCTCAGTGGTTGCGCAGGGCGCTGATCAGCTCGCCCTTGCGCTTGCCGCTGTAGCCGTGCAGGCCCAGTTCCTTCGCCCGCTTCTTCAGCTGGGGGACGGTCCAGTCGTCGTAGTCGCCCGACGTGCCGCCCCTGCGGCCGACCGCGCTGCGACCGCGAGCCGCGGCCGCGTTCGAGATCCTGGCGGCCTTCTCCTTCGAATCGCCCTGATCGCGGAGCTTCTCGTAGAGCTCCGGGTCATTCAGGGAGGACTGTCCGCGTCGATTCGCCGGCATGGCCTGCTCCTTCCGCTTCTCCATCATCGCCGCATCAGAGCGGCTTGCCACCCGTCACCGGGAGGATCGCGCCCGACGTGTACGAGGCGTCGTCGGAGGCGAGGTACACGTAGGCGCCCGCGAGCTCGGCGGGCTGTCCGGCCCGCCCGAGCGGGGTGTCCTGCCCGAACTTGGGCAGCTTGTCGGGCCAGCCGGTCGAGGGGATCAGCGGCGTCCAGATCGGGCCGGGCGCGACCGAATTGACCCGGATGCCGCGGGGCCCGAGCTCCTCGGCGAGCGCCTTGGTGAACGCCACGAGGGCGGCCTTGGTCATGGCGTAGTCGACCAGTCGCGACGACGGGTCGAAGCCCTGGATCGACGACGTCGTGATGATCGACGATCCCGCCGCCATCCGGGGCACCGCCGCCCGCGCGAGGAACACCGTCGCATAGAGGTTGGTGCGCATGACGGCGTCGAAGTCCTCGGTCGGGATCTCGTCGATGCCGCCACGGTCGCGCTGGTGCGCGGCGTTGAGGACGAGCAGGTCGATGCCGCCGAACGCGTCGCACGTGCGATCGACCAGGCCGGCGCAGAACGCCTCGTCGAGCAGGTCGCCCGGCAGCAGCTCGGCGCGGCGGCCCGCGTCCTCGATCCAGCGCGCGGTCTCCTCGGCGTCGGACTGCTCGGCGGGCAGGTAGGCGATCGCGACGTCGGCGCCCTCGCGCGCGAACGCGATCGCGACCGCACGTCCGATGCCGGAGTCGCCGCCGGTGATGAGGGCCCGGCGGCCGGCGAGCCGACCGTGCCCTCGGTAGCTGTGCTCGCCGTGGTCGGGTTGCGGACTCATCGCCGGGGTGAGGCCGGGCGGCTCCTGCTCCTGCCGTGGGAACGGCTCGGCGGGGTGCTTGGTGGTCGGGTCGGTCAGGTGGTCGGTCACGTGGTCCCCCTCGCGTGGGTCGTCCGGATGGTCGTGTCCGGCTTCCACGCTAGGTGCGGGAGTCGATGCGGTCGACGGGATTGACAGCGAGGGTTGAGCGGTCCGACATGGGGCGCGACTCGCCTGCCGTAGCATCCCCCTCGAACGGGGGTCAACCCCTCGCCGCTCGTCATCCGACACCCCTACCGTCGTCTGCACGAGGCCGACAGGCTGCCTCGGAGGGTGCGTCGACCCGGCGTGCCCGCACACCGTCCACCCGACGGGTACCCGAAGGAGAGATCATGAACATCCTCATCGCCATCATCGCCGTCGCCGCCATCGTGCTCCTCATCACCGGTGGCGCCGTCCAGTCGCTGCAGTTCCTGCTGTGGGTGGGCCTCGTGCTCGCGGTCCTGGCCGTCATCGTGTTCCTGGTGCGCTACCTCGGCGGGAAGAAGGCCGTCTGACGGCATCTGCTCCCACTCCACGGCGGGCGGCACCCTCTGGGTGCCGCCCGCCGTGGCGTGGTCCGACGTCCGGCGCGCCCATGACCCCCGAGCAGGGGTATCGTCGGGTGCATGGGCACGATGTTCTATGGCGACGCCGCCACGCCGATCGGCATCGAGGATCGCGCCTTGGCGCACCTCAAGGTCGCGATCATCACCAAGCTCCGGCGCGGCGAGTCGTTCACGGTCTCGTGGAAGCACGCGGACGACCAGCCGAGCGGGCGGAGCACGCTCTGGCTCCACCCGAACATCCCGCTGCGCTTCGTGTTCGACGAGCCCGAGCCGACCGAGCTCAGCCGGGCCTGGGTCGAGGAGCTCATGCGCTCGGCGAACTCGACGGGCGGCATCCTCCTGGTCCCCGAACAGCTCGACACCGGGCCGATCGCGACCGTCGAACCGCTCGCGACCGGACCCGGTGCCGAGGAGCCCGCGCCGTAGCGCGGAGTCGGGCCTAGGCCCGCAGGTCGGGGTCGGATCCGACGACGCCCTCGCTCATGGGCGGGTTCACCGTGCCGGCGGTGCCGGTGGTCGCGGTGCCGGGCAGCCCGGTGCCGCCGGGAGCCGTCTCCTGCGCGCCGTGGACCTCGCCGCGCCACGCGCCGGTCTCGGCCCGGCGCTCCTCGATGAACTCCTTGAACCGGTGCAGGTCGCGCTTGACCTGCGCGTCGTCGAGCTGCAGTGCGGCGCCGGCCTTCTCGACGAAGCCCTCGGGCTCCCACTCGATCGTGAGGTCGACGCGGGTGCGGTCGGCCGACACCGGACGGAAGTCGACGCGGCCGCGGTGGTGCACCTCGGCGGTGGTGCTGCGCCACGCGACGTGGTCGTCGGGCACCTGGTCGGAGACATCCGCGTCGAACTCGCGCGTGACGCCCGCGATCGAGACGATCCAGTGGGTCGACGTGTCGTCGAGCTGACGGACCGACTCGACGCCGTTCATGAAGTGGGGGAACGACTCGAACTGGGTCCACTGGTCGTAGGCCGTGCGGACCGGCACGTCCACCTCGGTATCCGCGGTGACGGTCGTGCTCATGTTGATCCTCCGTTTCCGGACGCGCCGGATGCGCGCCCGCGGCCACGGTAGGCACGCCCGCGCCGGGGAATCGAGGGGGTTGCAGGCCCCAGAGGCGGCTGGTACGACGGAGGCACGGAGAGACCGAGCGTCATCGGAGGTGCGCCATGGGAGAACTGACGACGGATGCCGAGCGGTGGTGGCCGCGACTGTCGATCCGCGCGAAGCACGCGATCCTCGCCGACCCGGCGGCGCCGCTCGACGACGCCGTACGCGAGGAGATCGGCACCCTCACCGACGCGCCCGCGCCCGAACGGCTCGGTGCGGCCGACCGCGACTACATCCGCACGCAGACCGAGTTCGTCGACTGACGCTCACCGAGGCCCCGGCCTCGGGATCACTCCACTTCGAAGGGCTCGTCCTCGGTGGGCTCGGGCACGTACTGCAGGCCCGACGTGCTGTTGGCCGAGAGCAGCATCTGCTCGATCCAGAGCCGGTTGAGCTTGGGCGGCCGGTTGCCGCTGAAGACGAACTGGAGCGGGATCGACTCGTGCAGCCACAGCGTGGTCCGGCCACTCCCGTGCTCGATGCCGTGCTCCCAGGTCATGGCGAAGCTCTCGGAGCGGCGCAGCTTGTTGATGATGGCCACGCGCAGGTGCGCGAGCGTACGGTCCTCGATCTCGATCTCGCGGTTCGAGGAGTTGTAGATGAGCTTGCCCATGCGGGAATGCTAGTGCCCCGGCTGCCTCGGCGAAGACTCGCGTGTGCACGAGCGCACACATTCCGCGGCCACCCCCGAACGGGGGAGGAGCGCTTCGCCGGAGAAGCGCTTCTGTCAATCCCCTTCTGGCCCGGTGCCCGCCACCGTACGGTTGCCGGGTCCGGGGGACGGGACAGACGAACGGGGATGCCAACATGCGAATCGGTCATCGTGCGCTCGGCGCCGCCGCGCTCACGGCCGCGGCCGGGCTCATGCTCGGCGGATGCGCCGTCGGAACGGGCGGACAGTCGAACGACACCAACGCGAAGTACGACCCCGATGCGAAGCTCTCGGGCACGCTCACGATCATGGGATTCGGCGGCGAGGACGAGGTTGCGACCGCGCGAATGGACCTGGCCGAGACCGAACTCGGCGACGTCGACGTCAAGCTCATCAAGGGCGACCTCGACATCCAGCAGTTCCTCTCGTCGGTCGCGTCGGGCGAGCCGCCGTCGCTGCTGTACGCCGATCGCGACCAGATCGGCTCGCTCGCCGCGCGCGGCGCCATCATCCCGCTCGAGGACTGCATCGACGGCGAGGGCATCGAGACGGGCGACTTCGTGGAGTCGGCGCTCGACCAGGTCACCCTCGACGGCACGGTCTACGGCATTCCCGAGTTCAACAGCGTGCAGCTCACGATGGCGGACCAGCAGTTGCTGGACGGCGCCGGCGTGACGATCGACGACGTGAACGGCTCCGACCGCACGGCGATGACCGATGCGGCCGCGAAGCTCGTGCAGCGCGACGGCGACAACGTGAAGGTCATCGGCGTCGACAGCAAGCTGCCCGAGTTCCTCGCGCTGTGGGTCGCGGCGGCCGGCGGGTCGCTCATCAGCGACGACGGCCGAACGGCGCAGCTCGACTCCGAGGAGGCCGTGTCGTCACTCGAGTGGGCGGCGGGCATCTACGAGGAGCAGGGCGGTTTCCCGGCCATCAAGGCCACGCGCGACGCGGCCGACTTCTTCGGCGCCGGCAACCAGTTCGCCACGAACACGCTCGGCGCGATGCCGATGGAGCAGTGGTACCTCAACGTGCTGAACGAGGTGTCGCCCGACGCGCCCATGGCCTTCGACACGGTCCGCACGACCGACGGCGACCCGATCGCGTACGCGACCGGCAGCGCGTGGGCGATCCCGTCGGGCAGCGACAACCCCGAGGCCGCGTGCCGCTGGGCCCGCGCCATGACCTCGGTCGACGCCTGGCGAGCCGCCGCCGACGCCCGCCTGTCGGCGCGCAACGACGCCGGGCTGCCCTTCACGGGCATCCTCACCGGCAACACGGTCGCCGACGAGGAGATCAAGGGCATGACCACGGCCGACGAGGAGCCGTGGGCCTCCGGCGTGGCCGCGATGTACGAGGCGAACGACCACACCTTCTCGCTGCCCGCCAACCCGGCCGACGCCGAGTTCGAGGACGCCATGTTCGAGGCGGTCAACAGCGTGCTCACGAGCGGCGCCGACCCGGCCGAGGCGCTCGCCAAGGCGCAGGAGACCGCGCAGAAGGCGCTCGATGACGGCTGGGCCGAGCTGGAGGGCTGAGCGGTGTCCACCGCGACCCGTCCGGCGACCGGCTCCGAGCCGGAACCCGCCGCACAGGCCGGCCCGCCCTCCGGGGCGGCGCCGGCCGCGGTCGGCCGCGAGCGCGGCCGCCGACGGGCGCACCGGCGGAACCTCTTCTCCGCGCTGCTGTTCCTGAGCCCGTGGATCGTCGGGTTCCTCGTGTTCACCGCGTGGCCGATGATCTACAGCGCCTACCTCTCGCTCACCGACTACGACGTGATCAACAATCCCGAATTCATCGGGATCCAGAACTACGTCGATCTCGCGTCCGACGAGAAGCTGCTCCTCGCGCTCGGCAACACCGCGATCTTCACGCTCCTGCAGGTGCCCCTCTACGTCGTCGTGTCGCTCGCCCTGGCCCTGCTGCTCGACCGGGCGGGCCGGGCGTCCGGCTTCTACCGCACGGTGTTCTTCCTCCCGAAGATGACCCCGCCCGTCGCCGTCGGCGTGTTGTTCCTGCTGCTCTTCAACGGCCAGAACGGCCTCGTGAACGGCGTGCTCGGATTCTTCGGCATCGACGGGCCGTCGTGGACGACCGACCCGGCGTGGGTGAAGCCGGGTCTCGTCTTCATGTCGCTGTGGACGGTCGGCGCCTCGGTGATCATCCTGCTCGCGGCGCTGCGCAACGTGCCGAAGGAGCTCTACGAGTCGGCGCAGCTGGACGGCGCGGGCTTCTGGCGGCAGTCGTTCAGCGTGACGCTGCCGATGATCAGCCCGGCGCTCTTCTTCATCATCGTGGTGAACACGATCGCCGGCCTGCAGACCTTCGACGAGGCCTACACGGCGTTCTTCGGCGCGGGCAACACCACGTACAGCAACGATGCCGCGCTGTTCTACGTCATCTACCTGTTCCAGCAGGCGTTCGAGTACCTGCACATGGGCTACGCGTCGGCCATGGCGTGGCTGCTGTTCGTGGTGATCATGATCATCACGGCCATCCAGCTGGTCGTGTCGCGCCGGCTCGTCTACTACGAGGGGGACCGATGAGCACCGACATCCGGGTCGCGGCCGCCGAGTCGCAGGCCGCCCGCCCCGCTCCGATCACGGGTCCGGAACCCGCGCGTCCGGCTCCCGCCGGGCCGCGCGGCCGGGCGCGCGCTCGCCGGCGCACCGGCACGGTGATCGCGTGGATCGCGCTGAGCCTCATCGGCATCGTGTTCCTCTACCCGTTCGTGTGGCTCGTGAGCGCGTCGTTCAAGCCCCGCAGCGACGTGTTCGACAACCGGCTGATCCCGCAGACCTTCACGTGGGACAACTACGTGCAGGTCTGGAACGAGGCGCCGCTCGGGCTGTGGCTGCTGAACACCGCCATCGTCACGGTGCTCGCCGCGGTCACCGTGACCATCTCGAGCGCGATGGTCGCGTGGGGATTCGCGTACTTCCGCTTCCGCGGCCGCGGGTTCCTCTTCGGGCTCGTGCTCGCGACCATGATGCTGCCCGGCGCGGTCACCATGATCCCGACGTTCCTCATCTGGAACGCCCTCGGGCAGGTGGGCACGCTCACCCCCCTGTGGGCCGGCAACCTCTTCGGCAGCGCGTTCTACATCTTCCTGCTGCGCCAGTTCTTCCTCGGCCTGCCGCGCGACCTGTTCGAGGCCGCGCGCATCGACGGCGCGAGCCAGTGGGGCGTGTTCTGGCGCATCGCGCTCCCGCTGACGGGTCCGGCGCTGGCCGTCGTGATGGTCTTCGAGGTGCAGGCGGTGTGGACCGACCTGATGAGGGCCCTCATCTACCTGCGCGACTCCGACACGTTCACGATCCCGCGCGGGCTGAAGTCGCTCGTCGACGCGTTCGGCTTCGGGGGCGAATGGCACTGGGAGATCATCGTGACGGCGAGCGTCATCACGACGGTGCCGCTCATCATCGTGTTCTTCCTCGCCCAACGGCACATCATCGACGGCGTCGCGTCGACGGGGTTGAAGGGCTAGCGACGAGCGGATGCCGCGGGGCCGGCGATCTCACGTCGAGTCGCCGCCCCGCGACCTCCGGGCCCGGCTCGCGCTACCCCTCGACCGAGGTCGCCTCGTGGGGTGTGCCGACGGGCTTGGACTCGCTCGAGCCGCGCTGGCGCAGGATGATCGACAGCGCGACCATGCTGCCCACGGCGAGGAACTCCGACTGCCAGTTCTGCAGGGTCCGGTTCCAGAAATCCGGGTTGGCGAGGTACTGCGCGAGATCGATCGGCGCCTGGCCGTGCATCGACTGCTCCTGGTTGTAGACGACCTGCCCCGCAAGCGCCTGCGCGAGCCAGGACAGCAGGAAGATCGTGCCCATCGTCAGCAGGAGCGAGTTGCTGTACACCCACGTCCGCCACCCGCCGGCCCGGGCCCACGCCGGGGAATCCGCGCGCGCGTAGCGGCCGACGAGCTGCTCGCGGTCGGAGCCCACGCCCTCCTCGCCCGGCTGCTTGGACTCGGGCGAACCCTTCTGGACCAGCCAGATCGTCGCGAGGATGAAGAGGAAGAACTGGAGGTACTCCGACTGCCAGTTCTCCGCGACGTCCACGACGAAGTCGGAGGACGTCACGAACTGCACCCAGGTGAGGGCCGGCTCACCATGCGTCGCGTTCTCCTGGTTGGTGACGAGGAGGCCCGCGACCGACTGCAGCGCGAGGGCGATGAGGAAGATGACGCCGAAGAAGATGCTGAGCAGGTGCTGACGGACGCGCATGGCTATCTCCCGCTGATCACGACAGCGAACATGTAGGCCAGGCCGGCGAAGATGCCGACCAACCACGTGGTGAACACGACTCTCATGTCTGGAACGTACTCCCGCCGCGCGTCGAGGGGCGAAGGGCTTGACGACCGCCCCCGCGACGCTCGATTGGCGCCGTGGCGACGCGTGGGTTAGAGTAACGGGGTTGCCTGATCAGCGAGGTTCGCGCAGGCGACATCCCATGCGCCCGTAGCTCAATGGATAGAGCATCTGACTACGGATCAGAAGGTTGGGGGTTCGAGTCCCTCCGGGCGCGCGGAAGAAGGCGGTTCGCAGCAGCGAGCCGCCTTCGTCGTTTCCGGTCGCGTCCGTCCCGCCGATCCGGCAACCGACTCAGAACCGTGGCGGCTCGTCCGCCGGGCGAACGCGCAGCCACGCGACGTGGCAGGGCTCGAGCACGAGGCCGCGTTCCAGCGACACGCGTCGGTCGGTGATGAGCTCGTGCGCGTCGGGGGCGAAGCCCGAGAGGGTGAGCGCGTCGATGGTCGCGGGCGCGTCGCCGACGTTCGCGAGGCAGAGCACCGTGGTGGCCTCGTCGGTCGCGACATCCGACCCCGGCCGCTGGTACGCGAGCACCGTGGGGTGCTTCGCGTCGAAGTCGAGCAGCCGGCCGCCCGCGAGCTCGGGGGCCTCGCGCCGCACGCGGATGAGCCGCGTGAGTCCGCGGTACACCGCGCCGGCCGGCGTCGAGGGGTCGTGCCGTCGCGCGTACGCCTCGGCGGGGAAGCGCGGGCGGTTCACCCACCGGCTGTCGTCGGCCGTGGCCGGGTCGTCGACGTACGAGTAGTCGTTGAGCTGCGCGACCTCGTCGCCGAGGTAGACGAGCGGGATGCCCCCGGTCGACAGCGCGATCGCGTGCGCGAGCAGCACCCGGTCGACGCCGTGCGGATCGCCCGCCTCGATGCCCGCGAGCGACGCCGTCGTGCCCGCGACCCGCGCATCGCCCGTGCGGGGGTTCTCCTGGAAGGGCACGCCGCGCGCGAAGCTGCCCGGGAACCGGTTCACGTAGAACGCGTTGAGGAATCGCCGGTGGTCGAACCCGTCGATGCCGAACTCGGCCGCGTCCTCGTCGGCGAAGGTCCAGCCGATGTCGTCGTGCCCGCGGACGTAGTTCACCCACGTGCATCCCTCGGGCAGCGCGTGCCGGCGCTCGAGCGCCTGCCGGAGCATCCGCGGGTCGCGCGTCGCGAGCGCCTCCCACGTGAGCGCCATCTGCAGGGGGTTGTACGAGAGCTGGCACTCGCCGAGGGAGATGTACTCCGCCACTTCGTCGGGGTGCACGATCGCCTCCGACTTGAAGAGCAGGGACGGCGCGGCGATGCGCAGCACGGCGTTGAACGCCTGCAGCAGCAGGTGCGCCTCGGGCAGCGACTCGCACGGCGTGCCGAGGCGCTTCCAGATGAAGGCGACCGCGTCCATGCGCAGCACGTCGACGCCGAGGTTGGCAAGGAAGAGCATCTCGCCGGCCATCGCGCGGAACACCGCCGGGTTGGCGTAGTTCAGGTCCCACTGGAACGTGTGGAAGGTCGCCCAGATCCAGCGGCCGTCGGGCAGTTGCACGAACGAGCCGGGATGGTCGTCGGGGAAGATCTCGCGGACCGTCCGCTCGTACGCGTCGGGCATCGTGCGGTCGGGGAAGAGCAGGTAGAAGTCCTCGTAGCCGGGGTCGCCGGCCACGGCGCGCCGGGCCCACTCGTGGTCGGATGCGGTGTGGTTGAAGATGAAGTCGAGCACGAGCGAGATACCGTGCCCGCGCAGCTCGGCGGCGAGGTCGCGCAGCTCGTCGATCGTGCCGAGGTGGGGCGCCACGGCCCGGTAGCTCGAGACCGCGTAGCCGCCGTCGGAGTTGCCCTCGGGCACCGCGAAGAGCGGCATCAGGTGCAGGTAGGTGAGCCCGAGCTCGACGAACTCCGGGATGCGCGCGCGCAGGCCCGCGAGGTCGCCCGCGTACCGGTCGACGTAGCAGACCCCGCCGAGCATGCGGTTCGACAGGTACCAGGTCGAGTCCGCCTCGCGGCGCGCGTCGGCGGCCTTCAGGTCGTCCGGGCGGGCAGCCCACGATCGGGCGGCGTCGGCGATGACGCCCTCGAGCTGGTCCAGTGCGTCCGAACGGTCGCCGTAGAGGCGCCGGAACAGCCCGTGCAGGGTGGGGAAGTGGGCCCGGAGGCGGCGGGCGAAGTGCTCATCCGCTCCCTCGGACGCTGCGGGGGATGCCGAGCTGATCCGGGCGAGGTCGACGTCGGCGTCGGTTCCCAGTCGTGCCATGCGCCCAGCCTGCCCGAAGTCGGGTCCGATCGGGGCATCCTGCCTGTGAATCGCCCATGCATCGCCGCCCGGCCGCGTCGCCGGCACGTGACTGCCGCTCGGCATGCGGATAGGCTCGAGACGGTCTGATTCCCGCGATCGAGAGTTCGGCTATGAGGGGTGTGCGAGCCGCAGCGATCGGCCCGGCGCCGATCGTCCGTCATGCTGCCCTCCTTGCGGCGATGATCGCGATCGCGAGCGCGGTCGCCGTGGCCGTGGCGAGCGAATTGGTCCACCTGGTCCACCTCTCCCACGGGGCCGGTCACTCGCACGGGGCCGACGGCCTGCATCTCGTGTTCGATCCGCTCTGCGTGCTCGTCGCGGTGCTCGTCGCCGCGCTGCTGCTGGCGGCGCTCGCGGTGGCATCGGCTCCTGCGGGCCGCCGGCCCGGCGCGCGCTGCCGCATCGTCTGGGCGAGTCCCGGGCTCGGTGCGATCGCGAACGCCGCGGTCTGGTCGACGATCGCCGCGCTCGCCGTGGGGGCCGCCGCCGAGGCCTTCGAGCCCCTGCCCGGCGGGCACCTGACGGCGTGCGCCCTGTTCGCGGGCACGCTCGGCGCCGTCACCGGAACCGTCCATCGCCGCGCGCACCACCAGTCGGCATACCGCTCGTTCAACATGGTCGCGATGCTGCTCGCCGCGGGCTGCCTGGCGAGCATGAGCCTGACCTCGACCGGCGAATGGTGGGCCCGCAACTTCAGCACGCTCGGCACCTCGGGTGATTTCGCCGCCGCCTGCTTCAACCTCGCGCTCATCCTCTCCGGCGGAGCCATGGCGGCCATGGCCGGCCGGCTCGCGAGCGGTCTCGCCCGGTCGGAGTACGCGGCCCGGCGCGGGGCCGTGCCGATGGTTCGCGTGCTCATTGCCGTGATCGGGCTCTCGCTCGCCGGTGTGGGGATCGTGCCGATCAACGCCGACGAGGTGCTGCACAACGTCTTCGCGAGCGCGGCCGGGGCGTCGTTCTTCCTGCTGGCCTCGCTGACGCCGTGGGTGGTGCGGCGGATGCCGCGGCGGCTCGTCGCGACATCCTGGGCGGCGCTGCTCGCCGAAGTCGGGGCCTGGATCGTCTACGACCGGCTCGGTCTCGCGTCGCTGACGGTCTTCGAGGTGGTCGCGTTCGCACTCGTCTTCGTCTGGCTCATCGCGCTCGTGGTGACGACGCATCCGACGATGACGCACGAGGCCGCCGGGCGGCGCCCGCCGTCGCGTCCGGCGACCGTGCCGGTCTCCGCGTTCGCGCTGGGCGGACCCCGTTCCGGAATGGTGCCCGCGCTCGCGCGTTCATCCTGAACAGGAGAAGTTGAGTCGCATCGGCTCAACTCGTATCATCGAAGCGAAGCCTGAGTCGATCAGACTCAACTTCGAAGCGATGGAAGGAGAGATCATGGCCACCAACGACCCATTCCGCGACCTCGACCGCCTCGCGTCCGCGCTCTTCGACACCACGCGCCGAGGGCCGCGCCGGATGCCGATGGACCTGTACCGCGACGGCGACCACTACGTGCTGACCGCCGACCTCCCGGGCATCGACCCGGGCTCGGTCGACATCGACGTCGACGGGCAGCTGCTCACCATCCGCGCGGAGCGCACGCTCCCCTCGGGCGAGGGCGTCACGTGGATCACGCGCGAGCGCGAGGCCGCATCGTTCCTGCGCCAGCTGAGCCTCGGCCAGGGCATCGACACCGAGCGCATCTCGGCGAGCTACGACAACGGCGTGCTGAGCATCACCATCCCGGTGAGCGAGAAGGCGAAGCCCCGCAAGATCTCGGTCGAGACGGCCGACAGCGCTCGCACCGTCCAGGTGCCCGAGGCATCGCACTCCGTGACCTCCGGCGGCCAGCAGCCGGGCGGCTCGGGCGTGGGCGAGGGCGGCGTGCAGCCGGTCGAGTCGTGACCGACGACGGGGTGCGGATCGACCGCGTCGATGAGGAGCACCGCTACGAGCTCTTCGTGGGCGACGACCTCGCGGGGTATGTCGAGTTCCGTGAGCGTCCGGGACGGATCGTGTTCATCCACACGATCGTCGATCCCGCCTTCGAAGGGCGCGGGTTCGGCAGCCGCCTCGCACGGCACGTGCTCGACGATGCGGTCGCGCGAGGCGATCGCATCGTGCCGCGGTGCCCGTTCATCGCCGCGTACCTGAAGACGCACCCCGGCTACGAGGAGTCGGTGGACTGGCCCGAGCACCGGCCCGAGCACGCCTGAGGCCGGCATCCGGACCACTCGGTCCGGATGCTGGCCCCCGCTCTGGGGCGCTGCGCCCGATCCATGCAGAGCGATACGATTCCTCAATACCCCGAGTCGGGTGCCCGACCCGACACTTGCCGCACGTCCGGTGGTCGCGACCGATTTGTCCCAGCACGGTCGCTCGGGAGGTTGGCTCGCCGAGCTCAGTTCGGGTCGCTCGGCGGGGAGGGCCTCCTGTGAGGCCGCGGTGGGGCGGGAGGTAGGGTTCCCGCCCCACCGTCATATCCGGGCGGATGGCGCGCCGCCGGACGGCACGCGGATCAGCCGCCCACGTGGACCATCGGCCGCTTGGCCGGGTCGTCCTCCGCCTCGCGGATGATCTCGCGCACGACCGGGGCGGTGTCGCCGCGCCCGAGCAGGATGTAGCGGAACATGTGCACGATGGGGTTGCCCTCGGCCCACTCGAAATGCGCGTGCGGGATGACGCCGGTCGCGTCGCGCATCGCGAGGAGGATGGCGGCGATGGCGTTGGGTGCCGCCGGGCTACCCGCCCGCAGGATGCGATGCCCGTCGACCTCGACGCCCCGCACGTGGAGGACCTCGCGGAAGTCGGACGGATCGATGACGGCCACCTCGAGGAAGAGCACGTCGGCCTTGCCGGGCACCGGGTTGAGCAGGCGCTGCGCGCGCTCCTTCTCCTCGTACTCGGCGGCGTCGCCGACGCCGGGCCGGTTCGCCACGATGTTCAGCCGTCCGTCGTAGACCAACGAGTCCGTGATGAACCGGCGGGCGGTCTCGTCGAACTCGATGCGATCGGCACGGATCTCGGTCGTGCGCGTCACGCGCGAGACGAGTGAGACCACGACGATCCCCAGGATGAACATGAGCGAGATCGCGATCCCGTCCGGCTTCTCCGTGACGTTGTCGAAGAGGGCGTACGCGAGGATCCCGGTGAGCACGCCGAAGCCGATCGCCCCGGCCGTGTGGCGGCGCCGGATCGCCGAGATGAGCACGGCCACCGCGGCCGAGGCCATCATCGCGAGGATCCCCGTCGCGTACGCGCCGGCCTGGGCGTCGACATCCGCCCGGAAGGCGATCGTGATGAGGATGCTGATCGTCGTGTACACGATCACGACCGGACGCACGGCGCGGCTCCAGTCGGGCGCCATGCCGTAGCCGGGTAGGTAGCGCGGGACGATGTTGATGAGGCCCGCCATCGCCGAGGCCCCCGCGAACCACAGGATGAGGATGCTGCTGAGGTCGTACGCCGTGCCGACGGCGTCGCCGAAGAACGCATGCGCGAGGTAGGAGAGCGCACGGCCGTTCGCCTCGCCGCCCGGCTCGAAGGCGTCAGCGGGGATGAGCAGCGTCGTCACGAGGCTGCTCGTGATGAGGAACGCGCTCATGATCAGCGCCGCGGTCGTCAGCAGTCGCTTCGTGTTGCGGATGCGCGACGCGAGCCGGCGCTCGGGCGTCCCGCCCGAGGCGGCCACGAGCGGCATCATGCTCACGCCGGTCTCGAAGCCCGACAGCCCCAGCACGAGCAGGGGGAACGCGATCACCGCCGGCACCAGGACGCCGGTGAGCACGTCGCCGCCGCGGGTGAGCGCGTCCCACCAGTCGGTGATGGTGAGCGGGTGCTCGACGATCGCGACGAGCCCGGCGCCGATGACGAGCGCGTTGAGCGCCAGGAACACCGCGACGAGCGGGATGGCGACGTTGACCGCCTCGGTGAAGCCCATGAGGAACACGCCGCCGAGCACGAGCAGGAGCAGGATCGTGATCGGCACCGCCAGGCCATCGAGCGCTTCGGGCGCGAAGGGGTTCTCGATGAGGTGCACGGTCGCATCGGCCGAGGAGAGGGTGATCGTGATGATCCACGACGTCGCGACGAAGCCGAGCAGCACGAGCACGAAGATCTTGCCGCGCCAGAAGGGCAGCAGCCGTTCGAGCATGGCCACCGAGCCCTGCCCGTGCGGGCTCTCGACGGCGACCTGCCGGTACATCGGCAGCATGCCGAGGAGCGTGAGGACCACGATCAGCAGCGTGGCGAGCGGGGCGACCGAGCCGGCGGTGACGATCGCGATCGAGGGCAGGTACGAGAGCGTGGAGAAGTAGTCCACGCCGGTCAGGCACATGACCTTCCACCACGCGTGCTGCTCGGCGTGGGCCTCCGGGGTCTCGGGGCCCGCCGGCTGCACGGTCCGCTCGAGCAGCCATCCGGCGAGCGGGCTTCCGGGCCCCGGCGGCGTCGGGCCGGGAACGCTCTCGGGGAACTCGAATCGAGACCAATCGCGCATGGCGCCTCCCGGACGGGGTCGACGACCCCTATGCCGATCCTCCCACCAGGTCGTTCGCTCGGCCTCCCGGCGTGCGCATCAGCCGGCCGGATGCTCCTGCGCCGTGCGGAGCCGGTCGCACAGGTCGATGAGCTGGTGCAGTTCGTCGTCGTCGAGCGCGGTGCCGACGCGATCGGTGATCGCGTGCATGTGGTGGATCGCCGCGCGACGGAACTCCTCGAAGCCCTTGGGCGTGAGCTGCACGATCGTGCCGCGACCGTCGAGCGGGTCGTCGGTCTTCTGCACCAGGCCGCGCGCGACGAGCCGGTCGACGAGCCGGCTCACGCTCGGCTGCGAGATGAGGACGTGGCGGTTGAGGTCCTTCAGGCGAAGGCGGCGGCCGGGCGCGCGCGAGATGTTGAACAGCACGTCGTACTCGTTGAGCGACATGAGCTCGGTGGGGAACTGCGCCGAGAGGCTGCGCATGATCGAGACCTGGGCGCGGAACAACGCCTCCCAAGCGGCCACGGCGGTCGCGCGATCAGCCACGCGTGCTCCCTTCATCGGATGCGGCGGCGACCACGCGCCGCGGACGTGTCCAACAATAGGCAACACGGCCGACGTCCGGGGAGCCCTCGATGCCGGGCGCCGCGCTCGCAGGCTCCTCGGGCCCGTGCCCGGGAACGGTTGAGGGCCGGTCGTAGAGGCTGACGACCGGCCCTCGCCCTTGCACCAAGAGTGTCCTGCAATCACATTCCGCACCGGCCGCCACAGCAAACAACCGGTGCACGACGAATATATAACGGATCGGTAACAGGCGCTAGATCCGTGTGCCCCGAATGCGGGGGAATTTCCTGAGCGCCGCCCGCCCGCGCCATCCGCTCGGCCCTCACGCGGGAGCCGCGACGTCCTCGACGACCTCGGATTCCGCGGGAAGGCCCACGACGACCTGCCCGTCGTCGCCGTGCCGACGGAAGCGGAAGGCGATCGGCAGCCCGCGCGCCCGCGACCAGTCAATCGAGTCCGCCGCCTGCACGTGCACGTGCGGCTGCGTGCTGTTGCCCGAATTGCCGCACTCGCCGAGCTGCTCGCCTGCCGAGACCACGTCGCCGACCGCGACGCGGACCGAACCGCGGCGCAGGTGCACCAGTGCGACGTACGGTCCCTCCGGCCCCAGGGCGAGTACCACGTGGTTCCCCGCAATGGCGGCCGGACCCCGGCGCACGCGGCCGGCCTGCCCGAGCATGTAGCCGACGAGCGCGAGCTGGGAGCGCCGCGCCTCGTGATCCTCCTCGCCGTCGTGCACGGCGACGACCGTGCCGGCGACGGGTGCGAGGATCGGCTGCCCGAAGCCGACGAACGCCTCGGGCCGTTCGACGGCGAGCAGGCTCCGCCAGCCGGCCGGCGCGGACCGGCCGCGCTCGTCGACCGCGATGAAGTCGATCGCGTAGGTCGTGCCGAGTGCGTGCGTACCGTGGCTCGGCACCCGGCGGGCCGGGCTGTTGCGCGCGAGCCAGCGACCCCGGAACGGCAGCTCGAGCACGATCGGCGTCGTCGTCATGCGGGCCTCCTCGGGAGCGTCATCCCATGCTGGCCGAGACGGGCGGATGTCGCGACCCCCGTCGCCCCCGAGCGAGCCGGCGACGAGCCCCGCCGCGCCGGCGCGAACCGACGTGATTGGGCGGGACCTCCGGCCCGGCCTGCCGGCGGCGAGCGGCGCGATGCTTGGGTCCGGGAGGTGCCCATGTCGACATCGCAGGGAACGCAACGGGACCGGGGGCGGATCGCGGTCATCTGGGCCTGGGTCTGCATCGCCCTCGTGCCCGTGGCCTACGTGGTCGCGACCCTCGTCGGCGGCGCGATGCTCGCGCTGGCGGGCGTCGACGAGGGCAGCACCGTGCGGCCGCCCACGGCCATCGTGCTGCCGATCGGGCTCGTCTCGATCGCTGTGCTCATCGCGCCCCCGGTCGCCGCGATCGTGCTCGGCATCCGCGCGGCGCGGCGCGGACACGGCAGCGGGGTGGTCGCGGCCGTGCTCGGCGCCGTCGTCGTCACGCTGGCGATCGTGCTGAACTTCCTGCCGTTCGCGATCGGCGCGTGAGGCGCGCCGCCGCGACGGATCGGATCAGAAGACGTCGGGGCTCGGCGTCGACGCCTGGCGGATCGAGACGTCGGCGTGGCGGTCGAAGCGGTAGCCGACGCCCCGCACCGTGCGGACGATGTCCTGGTAGTGCGCGAGCTTGGCGCGCAGGCGGCGCACGTGCACGTCGATCGTGCGCTCGTTCGGCACCTCGTCGTCACCGGCCCACAGCCCGTCGATGAGCTCGTGGCGGTCGATGGTGCGACCCTCGCGGAGCACGAGGTACTGGAGCAGCTCGAACTCCTTGTAGGTCAGGCCCGCGGCCTCGCCGTCGAGCAGCACGCGCTTGCGCGAGATGTCGATGATGACGCCGTCGGGGTGCCGGTCGGCGTCCTCGCGGAGTCCGCCCTGCGACTCGCGCTGCTTGGCGAGGGCGGTCGGGTCCTGGAGCGCGAGGCGCACGACGTCGACGTCGCGACCGCCGGCGCCTTCGGGGGCCAGCGCCACGGCGGCGTAGGTCTCGGCCGACGGGGCCAGCTCGGCGGTCAGGTTGCGGATGGCCTCCACGAGGCGGTGCAGCGTGGTGCCGTCGGCGGCGGCCTTGGCCTCGTCGAGGCCGACGTAGAGCACGAAGCCGCGGGCCTCGGTTCCCTCGGGCACGGCGCGGACACGCGGCTGCGCCGGTGCCGGCGCCGGCGCCGGGGAGGCGGGCGCCGCCCCGGCCGGAGCCGCGATGGGCGCCGCGGCGCGCGGGGCGTGGGGCGCGTACGCGGCCGGGTGCGCCGGACGGACGCTGGGGTGGGTCGGACGAGCGGGAGCGAGAGCGAGAGACATGGCGGTTCCTTGTGCTGGAGTGCGTCGACGACCCCGATCGGGGTCGAGAGCGAAGGCCGATGACGGCCGGGGAACCCGGGACGGACGTCGGGTTCGATGGAGCCGCGACGATCGGGATCGGATCAGTCGCGTGACTCGGCGGAGGGTTCGCTGGTCAGCGGCACATTCGACAACACATGGACGCACGCGCCGACATCATGATGTCGGCGATCCCGTTCACCTCGCGGGTGGTCAGGATGCGTGCGGTGTCAGTCATGAGCGAAAGTCAAACCCAGGTTCGAGGATGTGTCAAACCGTGACGATCGCGTGACGGCGCATGACGTCGCACGCGGTGCGCGAGCAACGGGCCGCGTCGGGGAGGTCCCGTCGAAACCGGGCATGGTGAAGAAGATCCTTCGACGCAGGATCAATTCCTCGAATTCTGCAATTCCAAACGCCGCACGGCGTGTCTCACGGCGAAGATCCTTCGACGTGAGCGAGCGGTCATGCGCTGGAAACGCGCGATGGCCCGCGGGCCAGCGCCTTAGACCGTGCCGTACAACCGGTCGCCGGCATCGCCGAGGCCGGGCACGATGTAGCCGTTCTCGTTGAGGCGCTCGTCGACCGCGCCGAGCACGATCGAGACCTCGCGGCCGTGCAGCGCCTCCTCGACGGCCTTCAGCCCCTCGGGGGCCGCGAGGATGCAGATCGCCGTGACATCCGTCGCGCCGCGCGCGAGCAGGAACTCGATCGCCGCGGTCAGCGATCCGCCGGTCGCGAGCATCGGGTCGAGCACGAAGCACTGCCGGCCGCTGAGGTCGTCGGGCAGGCGCTCGGCGTAGGTCGTCGGCTCGAGGGTCTCCTCATTGCGGGCCATGCCGAGGAAGCCCACCTCGGCGCTCGGCAGGAGGGTGACCATGCCGTCGAGCATGCCGAGCCCGGCGCGCAGGATCGGCACGATCAGCGGCTTGGGGTCGGCGATGCGAACGCCCGTGGTGGGTGCCACGGGCGTCACGATGTCGACGGGCTCGACCCTCACGTCGCGCGTGCCCTCGTAGGCGAGCAGCGTCATCAGCTCCTGCACGAGCGAGCGGAACACGGGCGACGGGGTGTTCACGTCGCGCAGCACCGTCAGCTTGTGGGTGATGAGCGGGTGGTCGGCAACGTGGACTCGCATAGGCTCGAGTCTAGTTGCGGGGGTCGCGCCCGCGAGAAGGAGCGAGCGGATGCCGGTGCAGCTGCCCGAGCACACGGCCTGGATGCGGCTCGCGCTCGCCGAGGCATCCGCCGCCCTCGCCACCGGCGATGTGCCCGTCGGCGCGGTCGTCGTACGCGACGGGCAGGTCATCGCGACCGGACGCAACGAGCGCGAACTGCACGAGGACCCGACCGCGCACGCCGAGCTCATCGCGATCCGCGACGCCGCGCGCGCGACCGGCGACCGGCACCTGACCGACTGCACGCTCGTCGTCACGCTCGAGCCGTGCGTGATGTGCGCGGGCGCGATCGTCGCGGCGCGCATCCCCACCGTCGTCTTCGGCGCGTGGGACGAGAAGGCCGGCGCGGCCGGATCGCTCTACGACGTGCTCCGCGACCGGCGGCTGAACCACCGCGTCGAGGTCTACGCGGGCGTCGAGGCCGACGCCGCCTCGAGGCTGCTGCTCGACTTCTTCGCCGATCCGGCCCGCCGTCCGGTCGCGGACTGAGTCGTCGCGCGTCCCATATCGGCCGGGCCTCACATGAGGCGGCGTTGACCTGACGCTGGTCCCGTTCCCGGCTTGGCGGCGTTTCCGGCGAGCCCGTGCCAGCTGCTTCGCCGCGGCGCAGCGTTTCCGGCGGCTCGTGTCGACCTGGCCTCATATGAGGCTGCGTTGACGTGACGCTGGTCCCGCTCCCGGCGTGGCGGCGTTTCCGGCGAGCCCGTGCCAGTCGGGCCTCATTTGAGGCGGCGTTGATTTGACGCTGGTCCCGCTCCCCGGTTTGGCGGCGTTTCCGGTGGGCTGGTGTCGACCTGGCCTCATTTGAGGCTGCGTTGAAATGACGGAACTGGAAACGTCGGCCGCTCGCGCGGCGTGCGTCGGCCGCTCGCGTGACGTGCGTCGGCCGCCGCGTCGCGATCAGCCGGCGAGGCGAGTCGGCAGACGCCGCGCCGCGAGCCCGTCGAGGAACTCGCCGATGATCGCGCGCGACGCCGCCTCGGCGTCGGGCCCGCACGACGTCTGCAGCTCGCGCATGCGCTCGACCGTGAGGTCGTACTCGGGCAGCTCGTCGCCCCAGGCCGCAAGCCAGTCCTCGTGGATCGCGGGGGTCACCTCGGGATGGAACTGCACCGCGAGCATCCAGTCGCCGCGGCGGAACGCCTGGTTGGCGTACTCGGGCGACGAGGCGAGCCGCTCGACGCCCTCGGGCAGGTCGAACGTGTCGCCGTGCCACTGCACGAAGCGGATGCCGCGGGCGTGGCGCACCGGCGACGCCCCGCCGGCGTCGGTCACGTCGACGCCGAGCCAGCCGACCTCCTTCCGCGGACCCTTGTAGACGCGCGCGCCGAGCGCGGCGGCGAGCAGCTGCGCGCCGAGGCACACGCCGAACACCGGCGCCTCCGCCGCGATCCGCTTGCGGAGCAGCTCGATCTCGTGGCCGACGTACGGGTAGACGTCGGCCTCGTACGCAGCCTCGTCGCCGCCGAGCACCACGAGGACGTCGGGCGCGAGCGCGTCGATCGCCGTGACGTCGGCGCGCGGGGCGTCGACCGTCACGACCTCGTAGCCGTGCTCCTCGAGCACCGGACCGAGGTTGCCGAGGCCGATGGCCGAGTCGTGGCGGAGGACGAGCGCGGTTGGGCGGCGGCCAGCCGCGACATCCGTCATTCGAGCCCCTTGATCACGATCGCGTCGGTCGGCGGTGCCTGCTCGTTCGGATCGACGTAGACGTCGGGTTCGAGGTAGATCACGCGCGCGGCGGGCACAGCGGTGCGGATGCGCTGCTCGATCACGTTGATCGCCGTCGACACCTCGGCCAGGCTCTCGCCGCCGTGGAAGCCGAGCTTCGCCGCGACCATGAGCTCGTCGGGCCCGAGATAGAGGGTCTTCATGTGGATGATGCGCTCGGCCTCGGGACCCGCGAGGATCGCCGTCTCGATCCGGCCCAGGTCGCCCTCGGTGGCGCCTTCGCCGACGAGCAGGCTCTTCGTCTCCATGCCGAGGATGATCGCGACGACGATCAGCAGCGTGCCGATCATCAGGGTGCCGATCGCATCGAAGATCGTGTTGCCCGTGATGGCCGTGAGCCCCACGCCGAACAGGGCGAACACGAGGCCGAGGAGCGCGGCGACATCCTCGAGCAGGACCACCGGGAGTTCGGGCGCCTTCGCCCGGCGCACGAACTGGACCCAGGTCTGCGTGCCGCGGATCTGGTTCGACTCCTTCACGGCGGTGCGCAGCGAGAACGACTCGAGCGCGATCGCGATGACGAGCACGACGATCGGCACCCACACGTTCTCGAGCTCATGGGGGTGCTGGATCTTGTCGACGCCCTCGTAGATCGAGAACAGGCCGCCGACCGAGAACAGGATGATCGAGACGACGAAGGCGTACACGTAGCGCTCGCGGCCGTAGCCGAACGGATGCGAACGGTCGGCGTCCTTCTTCGCGCGGCGGCCGCCCACGAACAGCAGCAGCTGGTTGCCCGCGTCGGCGACCGAGTGCACCGCCTCGGCGAGCATCGACGCCGACCCGGAGACGAGCCACGCGATGAACTTCGTCAGGGCGATGCCTGTGTTCGCGAGGAATGCCGCCAGGATCGCCTTCGTGCCGCCGGATGCGCTCATGCGCCAATCCTAGGATGGTCGCCATGACCTCCCGCCAGCCGGCTGACCGGCCGATCGAGCTGCCCGCCATCGCCTTCCTCGGCGCCGGATCCATGGCCCGCGCGATCCTGGCCGGGCTGCTCCAGCCGCACGTGACGGTGGCCGGCGGCATCCGGGCCACCAACCGCAGCGCCGTGCGCGCGGCCGAGTTCGACGACGAACCGCGCGTCACGGCGTACGCGACCGAGGCGGATGCCGCGGCCAACCGTCGCGCGGTCGCCGGCGCGAAGCTCGTCGTCGTCGCGGTCAAGCCCGCGATGGTGCCCGACCTGCTCGACGAGATCGCCGACGCGCTCGAGCCGGGCGCGGTCGTGGTGAGCGTCGCCGCGGGCGTCACGGTCGCGACGTTCGAGGCGCACCTGCCCTCGCACGTGTCGGTGATCCGCACGATGCCGAACACGCCCGCGGTCGTGGGGCGCGCGGTGACCGGGGTCTCGGCGGGCACGCGCTCGAGCGAGGAGGACCTCGCACTCGTGGCGTCGCTGTTCGAGACGGTCGGCGAGGTGCTCGTCGTGCCCGAGTCGCAGCTCGACGCGCTCTCGACGATCTCGGGCTCCGGCCCCGCGTACGTGTTCCTGCTCATCGAGGAGTTCACGAAGACCGCGATCGCGAAGGGCTTCACGCCCGAACAGGCCGCGACCATGGTGCAGGGCACGTTCCGGGGCGCGAGCGAGCTGCTCGCGGCATCCGCCGACGACCCGGCCGAGCTGCGACGCCGGGTCACGAGCCCGAAGGGCACGACCGAGCGCGCGATCGCCGTGCTGCAGGAGGCCGACCTCGCGGCGCTGTTCGACCGCGCGACCGACGCGGCGCTCGCCCGCGCGCGGGAGCTCGCCGCCGGCGCCTAACCGGTGCGCTCGAGCAGCACCATGACCTCGAAGTGCGTGGTCTGCGGGAACATGTCGAACACGCGCGCCTTCACGGGTCGCAGCGACGGCATCGCCGCGAGGTCCTTCGCGAGCGAGGCGACGTTGCACGACGAGTAGAGCACGTGCGCGGCATCCGACCGCTCGAGCCAGCCCGCGAGCTCGGCGCCGATGCCGCGCCGGGGCGGGTTCACGACCACGAGGTCGGGGGCGGATGTCGCGGCGAGCGCGAACGAGGTCGCGTCGCCGGCGGCGAAGCGCACGCGTGAGAGCGCGGCATCCGTTCGGCTCAGCTCGGCGCTCGCGACCGCCTCGACGCTCGTCTCGATGCCCGTCACGTCGGTGCGGCCGTCGGGGTCGGCGAGGTGCAGCGCGAAGCCGCCGACGCCCGAGTAGAGGTCCCAAGCCTCCTCGGGCGCGAGCTCGCGGATCCACGCGCGCGCCTCGGCGTACAGCGCCTCCGCGATCGCGGTGTTCGTCTGGAAGAAGCTCTGCGGGCGCAGGTGCATCGTCACGTCGTTGAGCCGCATGGGCAGCGTGTCGGCGTCGGTGAGCACGACCTCCTCGGCGCCCTCGAGCACGGCCTTGTGCTCGGGCAGCAGGTTCCCCGTGACGACGCGTGCCTGCGGCAGCTCGGCGAGGAGTGTCGGCAGGTGCTTCCGCATGCGCGCCAGCGGCTCGGTCGAGCGCAGCACGAACCGGACCATGAGCTCGCCGTCGGGCGACTCGGTCACGATGAGGTGCTTCAGCTCGCCGCGCCGGGCGCCCACGTCGTACGGCGCGATCCGCGCGAGCGTGATGAACCGGGCCAGCACGGGGAACGCGGCGCGGTGCCCCGGTGAGCAGATGCCGCACGCCTGCAGGTCGACCCCGTACCCGTCGGCGTCGAGGATGCCGATCGTCGGCGCGTCGACGGTGCCGCCGACGACCATCTTCGCCTTGTTGCGGTAGTCGCGCTCCCCGCTCGCGACGGGCGGCAGCCAGGCGGGAACGTCGTACGGCGCGAGCAGCTCCTCGGCGTGCGCCTGCTTGTCGGCGAGCTGCTGCGGGTACGGCCGGCCCATGAGCGAGCACGACCGGCATCGCCCCGCGTCGAAGTACGGGCACTGCACCCGTCAAGGCTACGGCTCGAAGCGGTAGCCGAGTCCCGGCTCGTTGAGGAAGTGGCGTGGCTCGGATGGCACGGGCTCGAGCTTGCGCCGCAGCTGGGCGACGTACAGGCGTAGGTAGCCGGCGTCGTTGGCGTGGTACGGGCCCCATACGTCCGAGAGCAGCATCTGGCGGGTGAGCAGCTTGCCGGGATTCCGGAGGAAGAGCTCGAGCAGGCGCCACTCCGTCGGGGTCAGGCGCACCGCGGTGCTGCCGTCGGCTCGACGGACGGTCTTCGCGGCGAGGTCGACGGCGAGATCGCCGATGCGGGTCGCAGCGGCGTCGTCGCCCGGTTCATCGGATGTCGCGCGGGCGCGGGCGCGGATCCGGGCGAGCAGCTCGTCCATCGCGAAGGGCTTCGTCACGTAGTCGTCGGCGCCGGCGTCGAGCGCCTCGACCTTCTCGGCCGAGTCGGTGCGGCCCGACAGCACCACGATCGGGACCTTCGACCACGCGCGCACGGCCCGGATGACGTCCATGCCGTCGACGTTCGGCATGCCGAGGTCGAGGAGGATCAGGTCGGGGTGCGCGTTCGCCGCGAGGTCGATCGCCTCGGCGCCGTCGCGTGCGGCGAGCACCTCGTACCCGCGTGAGCCGAGGGTGATGCGCAACGCCCGCTGCAGCTGCGCGTCGTCGTCGGCGACGAGGATCCTCACGACGCCTCCTCGGCGATCGGGAGCGTGACGACCATGGTCAGGCCGCCGCCGGGCGTGTCCTCGGCCTCGAGGGTGCCGTCCATGCCCTCGGCGAACCCCTTCGACAGCGCGAGTCCGAGCCCGAGGCCCGTCTCGTTGTCGGTGTCGCCGAGCCGCTGGAACGGCGTGAACACCTGATCGCGACGCTCCGCAGGGATGCCCGGACCGCGATCGGCGATGCGGAGTTCGGTCCGCCCGCGGAACGAGCTCGCCGACAGCCGTACGCGCTCGCCGTCGGGGGAATGCCGCACGGCGTTCGCGAGCAGGTTCACGACGACGCGCTGCAGCAGGCCCGCATCCGCGAGCACGGGGAGGGTGTCGTCGGCGAGGTCGAGCTCGATGTCGCCCGGACCGAGCCCGAGCTCGTCGAGCGCGGGGAACACGACGTCGGCGACGTCGGTCGGTGCGAGGGTCACGGCGAGCGCGCCGGCCTGCAGCCGGCTCACGTCGAGCAGGTTCGTGACGAGGGCCGCGAGCGACTCGAGGCTCTCGGCGGCGGTGTCGAGCAGTTCCACGCGCTGCGCGGGAGGGATGGCGAGGTCGGGTGATCGCAGCGCGCTGATCGCCGCCGAGGCCGACGTCAGCGGGCGGCGAAGGTCGTGCCCGACCGCCGCGAGCAGGGCCGAGCGCACCTTGTCGGCTTCGGCGAGCTCGTCGGCGGCCTCGGCGGCGGTCGTGAGGGCGCCGTGCTCGAGCGCGGCGTCGAGCTGGGTCGCGATCACCTGGAGCAGGCGGCGCTCGGATGCGGCGAGGTCGGGTCCGTGCAGTTCGAGGACGCCGTGCGCACCGATGGGGAGCGTCGTGACCCGATCGGGAGCGGCGGGCTCGCCGTCGGTCACGAGCGGCTGGTCGTCGACGAGGAGGCGCACGCCGGTGAGGTTGAACGCCTCCCTGGTCCGCGTGACCATGGCCTGCAGCGCGTCCTCGCCGCGCAGGACGCTCCCGGCGATCGTGGCGAGCAGCTGCGACTCCGCGGCGGCCCGGCGGGCCTCGCGCGTGCGGCGCGCCGCCTGGTCGACGACGTAGCTCACGAGGAGGGCGTTGAGCACGTAGAAGACGAGCGCGAGGAACTGCCGGGGCTCGGCGATCGTGAGCGTGTACAGCGGTTCGATGAACAGGAAGTTCAGCGTCAGGCCGGAGAGCACGGCGGCGAACAGCCCGGGCCAGATGCCGCCGACGAGTGCGACGATGATGACGAGGAGCTGGTAGGCGAGCACGTCGCTCGTGATCGACGCGTCGGTGTGCAGGCTCGACAGCAGCCAGCTCAGCAGCGGGCCCGCGATCAGCGCGAGCGCGAAGCCGGCGATGAGCCGCTGCCGGCTCAGGGCGCCGCCGAGGCGCGGCAGCGAGAAGTCCGATCCCGCGGCGGCGTGCGTCACGATGTGCACATCGATGTCACCCGACTCGCGGATGACCGTCGCGCCGATGCCGGGGCCCGTGAACGCCGCGGCCAGCCGGGAACGGCGACTGACGCCGAGCACCAGCTGCGTGGCATCCGCGCCCTTCGCGAAGTCGACCAGCGCCCGCGGAACGTCCTCGCCGACGACCTGGTGGAACGTGCCGCCGAGCTGCTCGACCAGGGCCCGCTGGCGGTCGAGGGCCTCCGGATGCCGCGCCCGCAGCCCGTCCGGGTTGGTCACGTGCACCGCGAGGAGCACGCCCCCCGACGAGCGGGCCGCGATCCGCGCCCCGCGACGCAGCAGCGTCTCGCCCTCGGGTCCGCCCGTCAGGGCGACGACGACGCGTTCGCGCGCCTCCCACTTGCGGTCGATGCCGTGTTCGGCGCGGTAGGCCTTGAGCGCCTGGTCGACCTCGTCGGCGAGCCAGAGCAGTGCGATCTCGCGAAGCGCCGTGAGGTTGCCGAGGCGGAAGTAGTTGGACAGCGCCGCGTCGATCCGCTCGGCGGGGTAGACGAGCCCGGTGGCGAGGCGATCGCGGAGCGCCTGCGGGGCGAGGTCGACGACCTCGATCTGGTCGGCGTCGCGCAGCACGGCGTCGGGGATGGTCTCGCGCTGCTGGGCTCCGGTGATCTCGTACACGACGTCGCCGAGCGACTCGATGTGCTGGGTGTTGACCGTCGAGATGACGTCGATGCCGGCGCCGAGGAGCTCGTCGACGTCCTGCCAGCGCTTCTCGTGGCGGCCGCCGGGCGCGTTGGTGTGGGCGAGCTCGTCGACCAGCGCGATCTCGGGCGTGCGGGCGAGCACGGCGTCGAGGTCCATCTCCTCGAGGCGGAGCCCGCGGTGGGTCTCGGTGCGACGCGGCACGACCTCCAGCCCGTCGACCATCGCGGCCGTCGCGGCGCGGCCGTGCGTCTCGACGAAGCCGACGACGACGTCGCGGCCCTCGTCGCGGAGGCGTCGACCCTCCTCGAGCATGGCGTAGGTCTTTCCGACGCCCGGAGCGGCGCCGAGGAGCACTCGAAGCCGCCCCCGTCTCATAGCGTCAGTCTCCCATCTCGGCCAGCGCGAGGTTCAGTGCGAGGACGTTGACCGTGGGCGCGCCGAGGTACCCGAGGTCGGGCGCCTGGATGTGGTCCTCGACGAGTGCCCGGACGTCCGCCTCGTCGAGTCCGCGGGCGTCGGCGACCCGGCCGACCTGGAGCAGAGCGTACTCGGGGCTGATGTGCGGGTCGAGGCCGGAGGCCGACGCCGTGACGGCGTCGGCGGGCACGTCGTTCTCGTCGACGCCCTCGAGCTCGGCGGCCGCGGCCTTGCGCTCCTCGATCGCGGCGATGAGGTCCTCGTTCTCGGGCCCGAAGTTGCTCCCGCTCGATGCCCCGCCGTCGTAGCCGTCGCCCGCCGCCGACGGTCGCGACTGGAACCACTCGGGCAGCGGCGCCCCCGAGGCATCCGTGAACGACTGCCCCATGAGGGCGGAGCCGACGACGTCGCCGTCGGCGTTCCGCACGAGCGAGCCGTTGGCCTGCGCGGGCAGCCCGATCTGCGCGATGACGGTGATCGTGAGCGGATAGGCCAGGCCGAGCACGGCCGTGAAGACGAGCAGGGCGCGGAGCGCGACCCAGTGGGTGCGGACCGTCTGGCGTGTGGAGGTCATGTGGTGCGTTCTCCGTTCGGGTGACGTGCGCTGCGCCGGTTCGGCGTCCGTTGCGCCGGTGAGCGTGGCGCGCTGCGCGGGGAAGTGGCGCGGAGGGCAGACATCAGAACCCCGGGATCAGGCCGACGGCGAGGTCGATCAGCTTGATGCCGACGAACGGGGCGATGATGCCGCCGAGGCCGTAGACCAGCAGGTTGCGGTTCAGGATGGCCGTCGCGCCGAGCGGACGGTAGGCGACGCCGCGCAGGGCGAGCGGGATCAGGATGACGATGATGATCGCGTTGAAGATGATCGCGGAGAGCACCGCCGAGGCCGGCGAGCTCAGTTGCATGACGTTGAGGGCCGCGAGGCCGGGGAAGACCCCCGCGAACATCGCCGGGATGATCGCGAAGTACTTCGCGACGTCGTTCGCGATCGAGAAGGTCGTGAGCGCCCCCCGCGTGATGAGCAGCTGCTTGCCGATCCGGACGATGTCGATGAGCTTGGTCGGGTCGGAGTCGAGGTCGACCATGTTGCCGGCCTCCTTCGCAGCCGACGTGCCCGTGTTCATCGCCACGCCGACGTCGGCCTGCGCGAGCGCGGGCGCGTCGTTCGTGCCGTCGCCGGTCATCGCCACGAGGCTTCCGCCCTCCTGCTCGCGGCGGATCAACGCGAGCTTGTCCTCGGGCGTGGCCTCGGCGAGGTAGTCGTCGACGCCGGCCTCGGCGGCGATCGCCTTCGCGGTCAGCGGGTTGTCGCCCGTGATCATCACCGTGCGGATGCCCATGGCGCGAAGTTCGGCGAACCGGTCGACGAGGCCCTCCTTCACGATGTCCTTGAGGTGGACGACGCCGAGCACTCGGGGCGCGCCGCCGGCGTCCGCGATCGCGACGACGAGCGGCGTGCCGCCGTCGGTCGAGATGGCGTCGACGCGCTTGCGGAGCTCGTCCTCCACGCTCGACGGGATGCGGGCGCGCTCGGCGACCCACGCGGTCACGGTCGAGCCGGCGCCCTTGCGGACGACGGTGCCGTCCGCGAGGTCGAGGCCCGACATCCGGGTCTGCGCGGTGAAGGGCACGACCTCGCCGGCCGGCGCGGCATCGAAGCGGATGCCGCGGCTCGCCGCGAGGTCGACGATCGAGCTGCCCTCCGGCGTGGGGTCGGCGAGCGACGCGAGGGCCGCCGCACGGACCAGTTCCGCCTCGTCGACGCCGTCGAGCGCGACGAACTCGCTCGCCCGCCGGTTGCCGTAGGTGATGGTGCCGGTCTTGTCGAGCAGCAGGGTCGTGACGTCGCCCGCGGCCTCGACCGCGCGGCCCGACATGGCGAGCACGTTCTGCTGCACCAAGCGATCCATGCCGGCGATGCCGATGGCCGAGAGCAGGCCGCCGATCGTCGTGGGGATGAGGCAGACGAGCAGCGCGATGAGCACCGGGACGCTGGCGGGCGACGCCGCGTACGACGCGATGGGGTTCAGCGTCAGGACGACGACGACGAAGACGATCGACAGGCTCGCGAGCAGGATGTTCAGCGCGATCTCGTTCGGCGTGCGCTGCCGGGCCGCCCCCTCGACGAGCGCGATCATGCGGTCGACGAAGGTCTCGCCGGGCTTCGAGGTGATGCGCACCACGATGCGGTCGGAGAGCACGCGGGTTCCGCCGGTCACCGCGCTGCGGTCGCCGCCCGACTCGCGCACGACCGGCGCGGACTCGCCGGTGATCGCCGACTCGTCGACCGACGCGATGCCCTGCACGATGTCGCCGTCGCCGGGGATGAGGTCGCCCGCCGACACCACGACGACGTCGCCGAGCCGCAGGTCGGCGCTCGCGACATCCGCCAGCAGGGCTCGCTCGGCGGCCGGGTCGCCCGTCGCGTCGTAGTCCCGCACGACGTGCGCGACGGTCGTCGTGCGCGTCTTCCGGAGCGTCTCGGCCTGCGCCTTGCCGCGGCCCTCGGCGACCGACTCCGCGAGGTTGGCGAAGATGACGGTGGCCCAGAGCCAGCCCGCGATCGCCCACGTGAAGCTCTCGGGCACCTCGGTGCCGCCGGATGCCTCGGGGCCGCCGAGGAACGGCTCGGCGATCGCGATCGCGGTGGTCAGTGCCGCGCCGATCTCGACGATGAACATGACGGGGTTGCGCCACATCTCGCGGGGATCGAGCTTGCGCAGGGCGCCGGGCAGGGCGGCGAGGAGCTGCCGCGGCCCGAACGGGGCCTTCGGCTTCGGATGCCGGTGCGGCGCGTGCTCCTCGATCGGTGCGCCCGACGGGCTGGGAACGGTGATGGTGGACATGGATCAACTCAGCCCTTCCGCCAGTGGACCCAGCGTGAGAACGGGGAAATAGGTGAGGGCGGTCACGAGGACCGTCACGC
Source organism: Agromyces aurantiacus (assembly GCF_016907355.1). Lineage (NCBI taxonomy): Bacteria > Bacillati > Actinomycetota > Actinomycetes > Micrococcales > Microbacteriaceae > Agromyces > Agromyces aurantiacus. Next base: position 724,594 of record NZ_JAFBBW010000001.1, read on the forward strand.
CGGCGAGGAGGCCGACGAACTGCGGTCGGTGCGTCGGCAGGGTGCCCGAGGTCGCTGGAACCTTGTCCTGCGCGGCGAGGCTGCCGGCGAGGGCCAGCACCAGCACGATCGGCACGAAGCGCCCGAGCAGCATCGCGACGCCGAGCGCGGTGTTCAACCACGGGGTGTTCGCGGTGAGGCCGGCGAATGCCGATCCGTTGTTGTTCGCAGCGCTCGTGAACCCGTAGAGCACCTCCGACATGCCGTGGACGCCCGGGTTCCAGATCGAGACGTCCTCGACGTCCTGGCGGACGCCGGGGATCGCGAAGCTCAGGGCCGTGCCGGCGAGCACGAGGGTCGGCGTGACGAGGATGTAGAGGCTCGCGAGCTTGATCTCCCGCGGACCGATCTTCTTGCCGAGGTACTCGGGCGTGCGGCCCACGAGGAGGCCGGCGATGAACACCGCGATGACCGCGAGCACGAGCATGCCGTAGAGGCCCGATCCGACGCCGCCGGGGGCGACCTCGCCGAGCATCATGTTCAGCATCGGGATCATCCCGCCGAGCGCGGTATAGGAGTCGTGCATGGAGTTCACGGCGCCGGTGGACGTGAGCGTCGTGCTGGCCGCGAACAGCGTCGACCCCAGGATTCCGAACCGCTGCTCCTTGCCCTCCATCGCCGCACCGGCGAGCTCCGGTGCGGTGCCGTGACCGGCCCACTCCAGGGCGCTCAACGCGACGAGCGAGACGACGAAGAGCGACGCCATGGCTGCGAGGATCGCGTACCCCTGTCGGTTCGAGCCGACCATCCGCCCGAACGTGCGCGGCAGCGAGAACGGGATGGCGAGCAGCAGCACGATCTCGAACAGGCTCGTCCACGCGCTGGGGTTCTCGAACGGATGCGCGGAGTTGGCGTTGAAGAACCCGCCGCCGTTGGTGCCGAGCTCCTTGATCGCCTCCTGCGAGGCGACCGGTCCGCCGGGGATCACCTGCGTGCTCCCGGCGAGCGTCGTGATCTCGGTGAAGCCGTTGACGTTCTGGATCACGCCACCGACCAGGAGCACGATCGCGGCGATGAACGCACCCGGGAGCAGGAGCCGGAACGCGCCGCGCACGAGGTCGACCCAGAAGTTGCCGATGGTGCCCGCACGACGGCGGGCGAACCCGCGGACGAGCGCGATCGCCACCGCGATCCCGACCGCGGCGGAGACGAAGTTCTGCACCGCGAGCCCGGCGAACTGGACCGTGTAGCCCATCGTGAGCTCGGGAGAGTACGACTGCCAGTTCGTGTTCGTGACGAACGACGCCGCGGTGTTGAACGACAGCCCCTCGGGCACGGCGGGAAGCCCCAGGGCGTACGGCAGCACCGCCTGGATGCGCTGCAGCGCGTACAGCAGCAGCACGCCGACGAGGCTGAACGCGAGCACGCCGCGCAGGTACGCGGGCCAGGACTGCTCCGACGACGAGTCGACGCCCACGAGCCGGTACACGACGCGCTCCGAGCGCCAGTCGCGGTCGGACGTGTAGATCCGCGCCATCCAGTCGCCGAGCGGTCGGGAGAGCAGGGCGAGGATCAGGACGAGGGTGGCCGCCTGCAGGACGGCCAGGAAGACCTCCACCTAGAACCTCTCGGGCCGGATCAGGGCGTACACGAGGTACGCGACGGCGGCGAGGCCCAGGGCGGCGGCGAGCAGCTCGAAGACGATCACAGCTTCTCGACCCCCTTCGCGATGAGGCCGACGATGAGGAACGTCAGGCCGATGACGGCGACGTACACGAGGTCGAGCACGATGACTCCAGTGGATGCGGTTCCGCGGCCCCGTTCGCGGCCGGCGGGCAGCGGTGCGCTGCGATTCGATGCAACACCCGGCGGATGTCGCGGGCGCGGGTCCTCACGGATCCCTAACGCCGAGGGACTTGGTCCTCACGCGATGCAGACGCCGGCGCACGATCAGCCGCCGGCGGCGAGCTCCCGCCGGCGCATGAGCACGATGGACACCGCGATCGCGGCCACGCCGATGCCGATCATCCAGATCCCGCCGGTCCAGTCGACCTCGTCGCCGATCGGCACGGGCGAGTGCGCGAAGGGCGACAGGTCGTGCATCCAGTCGGGCAGGCCGAGCAGCTCGCCGAAGACCCCGAGGAACGCGGCGAGCGTGAGCACCGCCCACGCGGCCCCGATCATCACGCGCGGCACGAGCACGAACAGCAGCATGCCGATGCCCAGGAAGACGAGCACCGCGGGCAGCTGCGCGATCGCCGCCTCCGCGGCATCCTGCGCCATGCCCGCCGGGTCGTCGGCCGGCTGCGCGCCCGCGAACGCGGCGAGCATCGACACGGCGATCACGATCACGACGCCGATGAGCGCGACCGCGCCGTACTCGCCGAGCCAGCGCTGCCGCGGCACCGGGGTCGCGAGCACCGCCTCGGCGGTGCCGTGCGCCTCCTCCTGGCGGGCGCGGATCACGAGCTGCAGCGCGCACGCCGACGCGAGGATGCCGATCACGCTGAAGAACGTCGTGGTCAGCGCCTGCTCGAGCGTCGCATCCGCCCCGGCCATCTGCCGCAGGCGCACCGCGACGTCGGGCACGTCGGAGCCGAGCCGGTCGACGAGCTGGGTGAGCGAGGTCGCGAGCGCGCCCATCACCGCGGCACCCGCGGCCCACGACACGACGGCGCCGATGCTGAGCTTCCAGGCGAGTCCGAGCGAGCCCGACAGCACCGGCCCGGCGTGGTCGCGCCCGCGCAGTCCGGGCAGCACGCTCGCGCCGCTGTCGCGCGCCGACTGGAACACGAACACGAGCGCCACGAGCACGGCCGCGAACCCGATCGAGAGGAGCAGCGGCGCGAGGTCGTTCTCGGCGAACGCGTTCGTGCGCTGTCCCCATCCGATCGGCGAGAGCCAGCTGATCCACATCGGCGTGCGATGCAGCCCGTCGGCGGACGGCTCGCCGGCCGCGTCGCCGATGCCGCGGACGAAGTACGCCGCGACCACCGCCGCGACGCCCGCGCCGTTCGCGGCCCGCGACGTGCGGAACAGCTGCGCGAAGACGAGCCCGATCGCGAGGAACGCGACCCCGCACGCGGCGACCGCCGCGCCCGCGACGAACGCCCCGGTCGCGTCGAGGCCGCTCGCCCAGAAGGCGATCGCCACCCCGAGGCCGAGCACGACGTTCGCGATCACGCCGTGCAGGACGGTCGCCGCGGTCGGCAGCAGGCGCGACGCGGGCGTCGACGCGACGAGCTCGGCGCGCCCCGTCTCCTCGTCGCCGCGCGTGTGCCGCACGGCGAGGAACGTGCTCATGAGCCCGGCGAGCAGCGCGAGGAACGCGAACATGAGGAAGAACGCGAACGGGCCCTGTTCGGCCCCGTTGGGGGTGCCGCGGAACACGAGGATCGCCGGCGCGACGCTCGTCAGCCGCAGGATGCCCTCGCGTTCGGCGAGCTCGCCGAACGTGTCCCTCACCGCGGTCGTCGCCATGACCGCGAGCGCCGCCGTGCCCACGATCCACAGCGCCAGCTGCACCCGGTCGCGGCGCAGCCGCTGCCGCAGCAGCACGCCGAGCAGGTTCACGCGCGCGCCTCCGCCGTCAGGAGCGCCGGGTCGTCGCCGTAGTGCCGGAGGAAGAGCTCCTCGAGCGAGGGCGGCATCACCGTGAGGCCCTGCACGCCGAGCCGGCCGAGCTCGGGCAGCATGCCGGCCATCCGGTCGCTGTCGACCGTGAAGCGCACGCGGCCGTTGTCGGCCACCAGGTCGTGCACGCCGTCGATCGCCGCGATCGCGCCCTCCTGGCCCGGCACGTGCACGAACGCGACGGTCGAGCGCGTGAGGTGCCGCAGCTCGGCGAGTGTGCCCGACTCCACCAGCCGGCCCGCGCGGATGATGCTCACGCGGTCGCAGAGCTCCTCGACCTCCGACAGGATGTGGCTCGAGAGCAGCACCGTCGCGCCCTCCTTCGCGATCCGGTCGATCTCGCGGTTGAAGACGACCTCCATGAGCGGGTCGAGCCCGCTCGTCGGTTCGTCGAGCAGGTACAGTTCGGCCGGGGTCGCGAACGCGGCGATGAGCGCGACCTTCTGCCGGTTGCCCTTCGAGTACGCCCGGCCCCTCACGCGCGGGTCGAACTGGAACGCCTCGATCAGGCGCGCCTTGCGCTCGGCGTACGCGGCGCGGTCGGCCGTGCCGCCGCGCAGCCGCGAGATGAGGTCGATCGCCTCGCCGCCGGTGAGGTTCGGCCAGAGGGTCACGTCGCCGGGAACGTACGCCAGCCGTCGGTGGAGGTCGGCGGCGTCGGCCCACGGGTCGCGGCCGAACAGCTCGACCGTGCCGCCGTCGGCGCGTGCCAGCCCGAGCAGGATGCGCAGCGTCGTGGACTTGCCCGCGCCGTTGGGCCCGAGGAAGCCGTGGATCTCGCCGGGGCGCACCTCGAGGTCGAGGCCGTCGAGCGCGACGGTCCGCCCGAAGCGCTTCTCGAGGCCGCGGGTGCTGATCACGCTGGTCATGCGCCGGATGCTACGCCCGCGCCGATCACGCCGGTGGGACCAACGGCACTGGCGCGTGTCATCCGCGGCGCTCGCCGCGGGTACGCTCGCGTCATGGGTTCGCTCGACGTGATCGCGCTGGTGGCCGAAGTCGTCGCGTGGATCACGCTCGCCGGCGGCGGGCTGTGCCTGCTCGCGTTCGCGTTCGCGCGCATGGCCGACGGCACGTGGGAGCCCACCGACGCGGTCGTCGTCGACGGCGCGGGCGGCACGCGCGTGCGCTGGTTCGCCGAGGGCGAGTTCCACGAGCGCGTGCTCGAGCCCGACGAGCACCACCACCTGCGCGATGACGAGGCGCAGCCCGCGTACTATCGGCGGCGCACGCCCGACCGGCTCCGGTTCGAGGCCGACTCGCCCGTGCCGCGCCTGCTCGGCCTGCTCTCGGTGATCCTCATCGGGATCGGCGTGGCCGCGACCGTCGTGTCCACGGTGGCGGGCGCCGCGGCCTGAGTCGCGCGACGCCCGTCGCGCGGGGCCTGCCGGCCGCGCGGCATCCGCTACTCGAGCGCGGCGAACTTCTCGATGTCGCTCTCGGTGCCCGACACGATGATGAGGTCGTGGGTCGACACGACCGTCTTCTCCGTCGCGTAGGTGAACGGCTTGCCGGGGCTCTTCACGCCGACGACCGTGACGTTGTGCCGCGTGCGCACGCCCGACTCGGCGAGGTTCTTGCCGCGGATCGGCTTCGGCGGGTACATCTTCACGAGCGCGAAGTCGTCGTCGAACTCGATGAAGTCGATCATGCGGCCCGACACGAGGTGCGCGGTGCGCTCGCCGGCCTCGCGCTCGGGGTAGATCACGTGGTTCGCGCCGATGCGCTCGAGGATCTTGCCGTGGCTCGACGAGATCGCCTTCGCCCAGATCTGCGGGATCTTCAGGTCGACGAGGTTCGCGGTGATGAGCACCGACGCCTCGACCGACGAGCCGACCGCGCACACCGCGATCGAGAACTCCTGCGCGCCGATCTGCTTGAGCGCGTCGAGCGAGCGCGCGTCGGCGACCACGGCGTGCGTGACGCGCTCGGCCCACTTCTGCACGAGCGCCTCGTCGTCGTCGACGGCGAGCACCTCGCGTCCGAGGCGGTCGAGCTGGCCGGCCGTGGCCGCCCCGAACCGGCCGAGCCCGATGACGAGCACTGGGGCGTCGTGCTTGATGCGGTCAACCAACGATGGGCCTCTCTTCCGGTCTCCTGAACAGCTGGCGCTTCTGCGCGGCCGCGAGGGCCGCCGCGAGCGTGACGGTGCCGACGCGACCCATGAACATGGTCACGGCCATGACGTACTTGCCCTCGGGCGGCAACGCCTCCGTGAGGCCGGTCGACAGGCCGCACGTCGCGAACGCCGAGATGACGTCGAACAGCACGAAGTCGAGCGGCGCCTTCGTCATCTGCGTGATGACGACGGTCGACACCGCGACGATCGTCGCGCCCCACAGCACGACGCTGACGGCCAGGCGCAGGATGTCGCGGGGGATGCGCCGCCCGAACGCCTCCATCGCGGGCGCCCCGCGCGCCTCCGCGTACGCGGCGAGGAACAGCACCGCGAGCGTGGTGACCTTGATGCCGCCCGCGGTCGACGCCGAGCCGCCGCCGACGAACATGAGCATGTCGGTCACGAGCAGGCTCGAGCCGTACAGGTCGTGCATGTCGATCGTCGCGAAGCCGCCCGAGCGGGTCATCGTCGACATGAAGAAGGCTTCGTACAACGTCTTGCCGAAGCCGAACGCGCCGTAGGTCTTCGGGTTGTCGTACTCGAGCACGAGGAACGTGAGGGCGCCGGCCACCCACAGGATCGCCGTGGTGGTGAGCGTGAGCTTCACGTGCACGCTCCAGCGCCGCGGCATCCGCCAGGTGCGCAACAGCGCGTAGATCACCGGGAAGCCGAGGCTGCCGAGGAACACGTCGAGCATGAGCAGCGACTGGAACCAGTAGTCGTCGAAGAACTCGACCGGGCCGAGCGGGTTCGGCGCGAAGCCCGTGTTCGTGAACGCGCTGACCGAGTAGTAGGCCGAGTACCAGACGCTCGTGCCGACGTCGTAGCCCGCGGCGAGCACGCTCGGGATCATCCCGAGCATGATGACCGCCTCGATCGACAGCGTGCTGATCGCGACGGTCGCGAGCAGCCCGCCGACCTCGCCGAGCCGCACCGCCTGCCGCTCGGAGACCGGGCCGGCGTGCACGCGCGACGGGTTCGTGTCGCTCGCCGCGATGAGCTTCGCGCGCAGGCCCAGCCGGCGCGAGATCACGAGGCCGAGGATCGAGGCGAGCGTCAGCACGCCCATGCCGCCGACGTTCATGCCGATGAAGATCACCGCGTTGCCGAACGGCGACCAGTGCGTGGCCATGTCGACCGTCGTGAGCCCCGTGACGCAGATCGCGGACGTCGCGGTGAAGAACGCGTCGTACAGCGGGGTGCCGCCCGTGCCGGCGCCCGCTCGCGCGATCGGCAGCGACAGCAGCAGCGTGGTGATGAGGATGAGGCTCGCGAACACGATGATCGCGAAGCGCGACGGCGAGCTGCGCACGAGCGCGTCGATCGCATCGCGGACACCGCCGAGCCATGAGCGCCGGGCCATTCCCCGGCGGCCCACGGGTTGCGCGGCCATCCGCCCTCCCTCGCTCGACGCGTGAGTCATCGTACTCCCCGCTCATCGCCCCGACTGACTACCCTTGAGCCATGGCGGACATCTTCGACGTGGTGGCGGATCCGACCCGGCGAGACATCCTCGGCGTCCTCCTCGACCGCGAGACGACCGTTCCCGAGTCGGGCGGTGAGATCAGCGTCGGCGAGATCGTCACGGCACTCGGCGTCAGCCAGCCCACGGTGTCCAAGCACCTCAAGGTGCTCCGCGAGTCGGGCCTCGTCGCCGTGCGCGAGGAGGGCCAGCACCGCTACTACCGCCTCGACCGCGCGCCGCTCGAGCGGCTCGAGGACTGGCTGATCCCCTTCGTCTCGACGGATGCGGCGACCGACGCCATCACGCTCGCGGGCGCCGATGCGGGTGCCGCCGAGGGGCTCAACGAGGAGCAGCGCGCGTTCGCGTCGGCGCTCGGCAAGGCGTTCGCCGACACGGCGCACCAGGTCACCGCGGTCGTCGCGCAGCGCAAGCGCCGGTAGTCGGCGCACGCGCGGTCGTCAGCGCACGCGCTTGGCCATCTCGAGCTCGAGTCCGCCCGGCTCGAGCTCGTAGGGCCGGCTCGCGCCGGTGTAGGTGAAGCCGAGCTTCTCGTAGAACCGTCGGGCGCGCGGGTTGTCCTCGTGCACCTCGAGGCGCAGCGTGTCGCTGCGCTCGGCCGCCCAGCACTCGATCTCGGCGAGCAGCGCTCGCGTGATGCCGGCCTCCTCGCCGCGGTGCCCGGGCGCCACGTAGACGCCGACGAGCATGGGCCCGGTCGCGAGATCGGGCACGTAGCAGGCCATGGTGCCGACCCACTCGTCGTCGCGGATGGCGACGACCACGGTCTGCTGCGACGACTCGCCTCGGCGGGCGCGCGTGCGCCACTCGGCCTCGTCGTACGTGAGGGCGCGCTCCAGCGTGTCGCCGAACGCGATCGGGGTGTCGCGCAGCATCTCGAGGCGCAGGTCACGGACGGCGGCCCAGTCGTCTTCGCGGGTGGTCCTGATCACGAGTTCGGGTCGTGGCATCCCTCGACGGTATCGGATGCCGCGGGCGCCGCGCTGACGAATGGGCTAGACTACCGCGGGGCTGTTCGCCCCACGGCTGCGGCACGCGCGGCCGACCCGGATCTTTGTGAGGTTTTCGTGGGTTCCGTCATCAAGAAGCGTCGCAAGCGCATGGCGAAGAAGAAGCACCGCAAGCTGCTTCGCAAGACGCGCCACCAGCGTCGCAACAAGAAGTAGTCGCATCCCGACCACTGGCAGGGCGTCAGGCCGCAAGGCCTGGCGCTTTTCGCTGCCCGGGCGCGCGTATCCTGACGGCATGAGCGTCCGCGACATCCGCCTGACCCTCATCGGCAAGCCCGGATGCCACCTGTGCGACGACGCGCGGGAAGTCGTGCAGTGCGTGCGCGAGGAGCTCGCGGGCACGCCCGGAGCCCCGGCGACCACGCTCGACGAGCTGTCCATCCTCGACGACGAGGCGCTGCGTGCACGCTACGCCGAGGAGATCCCGGTGCTGCTGGTCGACGGCGAGGTGCACGCCTACTGGCGTATCGACCCCGTGCGGCTGAAGACCGCCCTGCTGGCGAAGGCGTAGCCCGCCGCGCCCCATCCCTCAAGGGGGTGCATCTCGGATGCCGCGGGCGTTGACTTGGGGGCATGACGACGACTCGCGACGCGTCCCATCCCGACCAGTCCGCCGCTGAACCCGCCGACGTGATCATCGTCGGAGCCGGCATCACCGGACTCGCGACCGCGGTGATGCTGCTCGACGCCGGGCGGCGGGTCATCGTGCTCGAACAGGATGTTCCGGGCGCCCTCGCGAGCGGGCGCAACACCGGCAAGGCGAGCCTGCTGCAGGGGAACCGGATCTCGACGATCCGGCAACACCACCCGGCCCGCCTCGTGCGCGCGTACGTCGATGCGAACCGCGCCGGCCAGCAGTGGCTGCGCCGCGCGTGCGAGCGCGCGGGAGTGGCCGTGCGCGAGGCGACCGCCTACAGCTACGCGCAGTCGGCCGAGGGGCTGGACGCCGTCGATGCCGAGGTGCGCGCGGGCCGTGAGGTGGGTCTGCCCGTCCGGCGGGTGGACGACGTCGACGACGCCGTGCCGTTCCCGCTCGCCGGTGCGGCCGCGCTCGACGGCCAGCTCGCGCTCGATCCCGCGGAGCTCATGCGCGGGCTCGCCGACCTCGTCGTCGCCGGCGGCGGCCGGATCGAGACCGGAGTGCGCGTCCTCGGCGTGCGTGCCGCGGACCCGGTCCGCGTGCGGACGAGCCGGGGCGAGTTCGTCGGCCGCGACGTCGTGATCGCGACCGGCGCTCCGATCCTCGATCGCGGCCTCTACTGGGCGAAGACGGGCGGGCACCGTTCGATGCTGGTGTCGTTCGCTCCGCCGGCCGACATGCCCGACGGGCTCTACCTCTCCGTCGACTCGCCGAGCCGCAGCATCCGCTCGGCCGATTGGGGCGGGCGTAGCCGCCTGATCGTGGGCGGCGGCGACCACGCCACCGGACGGGAGCCGCACACCGGGCGGCTGCTCGACGAGCTGGTGGCGTGGACCCGCGCCTGGTGGCCCCACGCCGACGACCCCGAGCACTGGGCGGCGCAGGACTACCGGTCGTTCAACGAGGTGCCGTTCGTCGGCCGCATGCCGCGCGGCCGCGGCCGCGTGTGGTTCGCGACGGGGTACGCGAAGTGGGGCCTGACCAACGGCGCGTCCGCCGCCATCCGGATCACGCACGAGATCCTCGGCGCCCGCCGCCCCGACTGGGCGCGCGTCATCGGCACGCGCCTCACCATGCCCGCCGATCTCGCGCGCGGCGTCGGGGCCGGCGCCGCGACGGGCGTCGCGGCGGCACGCGGCTGGATCGGCGCCTGGCGCTCGCCCGAGGCCGAGTTCGCGCCGGCGCCGGCGGAGGGGCAGGGCGTGGTCCGCCGCCGCGGGGCCCGGCCAGTGGGGGTGTCGCGGGTCGCCGGCGAGACCTGCGAGGTGTCGGCGGTATGCACGCACCTCGGCGGGGTGCTGCAGTGGAACGAGGCCGAGGCGACCTGGGACTGCCCGCTGCACGCGTCGCGCTTCGACCACCGCGGGCACCGCATCGAGGGTCCCGCGGTGCGCGACCTCGAGCGCATCGACGTCTCGCCGCTCGACGAGGTGCTGCGCGCCGGCGCTGCGGCCCGCGAGGAGGCGGCAGCGGCTCAGCCCTCTGAGTGAGGCGGGCGGATGCCGCGGCCCTTCGGCTCGGGGGTGTCGATCCAGGTCGCGTGCGCGCGGCGGTCGGCCTCCTCGCGCCTGGCGAACCATGCCGCGATCGGCACGTCGGTCGAGGAGTGCGCGAAGATCGACAGCGTGATCGCGACGACGATGACGTGGAACAGGAACTCCGCCCCCGGCGCACCGCTCTGCAGCACGAGCAGGCCGTAGAGCACCGAGGCGAACCCCTTGGGCCCGAACCAGGCGGCGGTCGCGCGCTCCTCCCAGGGCAGGCGGCTGCCGATGAGCGAGAGCTCGACCGCGACGGGCCGCGCGACGAGCATGAGGAGCAGGCCGAACACGTAGCCCGTCCACGGCACATCGGCGAGCAGCGACGGCGTGATGAGGGCCCCGAACATCAGGACCGCGAGGAGCTTCGCGAGCTCCGACACCTGGCCGCCGAGCTGGTGGAACGCGTCGCGCATCTCGGGCGCGGCTGTCGCGATCGTCATGCCCGCGGCGTACGCGGCGAGGTAGAGGTTCGCCTGCGTCATCGTGCAGACGCCGAGCACGATGAGCGCGATCGCGATCGGCGTCAGCGACGCGTAGAGCGGGGTTCGCGTGAACGCCGGCCGGCGCACCAGCCACGACACCGCGAGCGGCACGACCACGCCGACCGCGATACCCAGCAGCAGCTCGCCCGCGAGCACCCACGGCTCCGCGTCCGGGCCGCCGACCGTGGCGATCAGGATGAGCACGACGGGCAGTGCGAGCCCGTCGTTGAGCCCCGACTCCACGCCGAGCAGGTGCCGGACCCGGTACGGGATCTCGCCGCGGCCGACGATCGCGGAGGCGAACACCGGGTCGGTCGGCGCGAGCACCGCCGCGACCAGCGCCGCCTCGAGCCAGCTGAGGCCGAGCATCCACACCCCGAGGACGGTCGTGATGACGAACGTGATCGGCATGCCGAGCAGCAGCGCCCGGCCCGGCAGGCGCCACGCCGCGCGCAGCTCGCGGAGGCCGAACTCCTGCCCGTCGGTGAACAGCACGACGAAGAGCGCGAGCGAGGAGACCGTGACCACGGTCGGGTCGGTCGCGTCGAGCACGATCACGTCGAGCATCCCGCTGCCGAGCAGGAACCCGGCGACGAGGAACAGCACGGTCGTCGAGAGCACCGTGCGGTGCGCGAGCCCCGAGATCAGGATCGCGGCGAGCAGCACGAGCGCGAACGACAGCAGCAGCGCATCCACACGCCACAGTCTGCTCCCTCGCCCGCGCCGCCCGCTCGCGCCGCGGTGAGACGACGCGAATCGCAGCCCGCCCGCCGGGGATCGGCGATCCGCGTCAGCTCGGCGGCGTCGAGACGGAAGCCGGGCCTACGGCGGAGCCGGAGGCCGGACTACGGCAGCAGGCGCGTGGGGCCGCGGAAGAGGTAGGTGGTCTCGCGGATCGAGTGCTCGTGCAGCATGAGCATGAGCACGCGCGCGAGGCCCATGCCGAAGCCGCCGTGCGGCGGCACGCCGTAGCGGAAGAAGTCGAGGTAGAACTCGAGCTCCTCGGGCTCGAGCCCCTTCTCCTTCGCCTGCTCGATCAGCACGTCGATGCGGTGCTCGCGCTGTGCGCCCGTCGAGATCTCGACTCCGTTGAAGATGAGGTCGTACGAGTTCGTGAGCGTCGGGTCGTCCTCGTGGCGCATGTGGTAGAACGGCCGGATGCTCGAGGCGTAGTCGGTGAGGAACACGAACTCGTGCCCGAGCTCCTCCTTGACGTACTGCGAGATCTGGCGCTCGCCCTCGGGGTCCATGTCGGCGTCGGCGCGCGGCACGACGTAGCCGCGCGACGCGACGATCTCCTTCGCCTCGGCGAGCGGGATGCGCGGGAACGGCGTCGTCGGCACCGTGATCTCGACGCCGAACAGCTCGAGGATCTCGGCCCCGTGCTTCTCCTTCACGGCGGTGAAGCCGGCGACGAGGACCTCCTCGTGCATCTTCATGACGTCCTCGTGCGACTCGACCCAGCTCATCTCGGCGTCGATCGAGGTGAACTCGGTCGCGTGGCGCGACGTGAACGACGGGTCGGCGCGGAAGGCCGGGCCGACCTCGAACACGCGGCCGAGACCGGCCGGCTGCGCCATCTGCTTGAAGAACTGCGGGCTCTGCGCGAGGTACGCCTTGCCCTCGAAGTAGCCGAGCTCGAACAGCTCGGCGCGCGACTCGGAGGCCGACGCCATGAGCTTGGGCGTCTGGATCTCGACCCAGTCGCGCTCGACCCAGTAGCTGCGGAGGGCGTGCAGGAAGGTGGTCTGCACGCGGAAGATGAGGTTCTGCTTCGGGTGGCGCAGGTCGAGGAAGCGCCAGTCCATGCGCTTGTCGAGGCTCGAGTCGGCGGCGATCGGCGTCTCGAGCGCCTCGGTGACCACCTCGAGCGTCGCGATCTTGACCTCGAGGCCGCCGAGCTTCACGCGCTCGTCATGCTTGAGGTCACCCGAGACCTCGATGAACGTGCCGTGTCCGAGCGCCGAGATCTGCTCCGTGAGCGCGAGCGCCTCGGCTGCCCCGACGCTGACGCCCTCGGGGTCGAGCTCGCGCACGGCCGGGTTCACGAGCTGCACGGCGCCGGACTCGTCGCGCAGGATGATGAACTGCACCTTCTTCTGATCGCGGACGGTCTCGACCCATCCGGCGACGGTGACGGGGCCGTCGGGCAGTGCGGCGAGGTCCTTGACGAGCGTGCGCGTGTTCACGACGGATCATCCTACCGGGCGGCGTTTCCCGGCCCGACCGGCCCGGGATGCGCCATCCGCTCGCCATCGCGGGCTCGAGTGGTCGATGTTGGCGGGTTCCCACGTCACGGGGCGACCAGGATCGCCCACTCGAGAAGAACCGTGTGAGCGGATGGCGCGCGTGCGCGGACGCTCGGCGCTTTCATAGGGAACCGCTTCGTAGACTGGAGGGCGTGCCGGCCGAGCAGATCCATCTCGTGCGCCACGGCGAGGTCTTCAACCCGCAGGGCGTGCTCTACGGTCGTCTCCCCGGGTTCGGCCTGAGCGACCTCGGCCGCGCCATGGCCGCGAGCGCCGCGCGCGACCTCGTCGGCCGCAAGCGGCACGTCGCCGCGCTCGTGTCCTCGCCGCTCCAGCGCACGCAGCAGTCGGCCGAGCCGATCGCCGAGGCCTTCGAGCTCGAGGTGCGACTCGACGACCGCATCATCGAGCCGACCAACCGCTTCGAGGGCAAGCGGATGTCGGGACGCGACTCCGCGCTCCGGGACGTGCGCAACTGGACCTTCCTCGTGAACCCGTGGGAGCCGAGCTGGGGCGAGCCGTTCCGCGACATCGCCGACCGCATGCTCCACGCGATGCACGACGCCGCCGACTCCGTCGACGAGGGCGACGTCGTCATGGTCAGCCATCAGCTGCCGATCTGGATGGCGCACCGCCGCGTCACCGGCCGGTCGCTCGCGCACGACCCGCGTCGCCGGCGGTGCGCGCTGTCGAGCATCACGAGCTTCGAGCGGCGCAACGGCCGCTTCGTCGAGGTCGGCTACCGCGACCCGGCGGCGTCGCTCGCCGCGAACGCGACCGACGTGGGGGCGGTGTGATGGGCATGCGCAGGTCCGCCGGCGTGTTCGCGCTCGCTGCGGCAGCCGTGCTGGTGCTGGCCGGCTGCTCGAGCGACCCGCTCGCCGAGCAGTATCGCGAGGGCAGCGGCAAGGGCTACATCGCCGGCGACGGCACGATCGCCGAGTTCCCCGCCGACCAGCGGGGCGAGCCGGTCGCGTTCGAGGGCGAGACGATCGAGGGCGACGCGTTCGACTCGGCCGACCTGGCCGGCCAGGTCGCGGTCGTGAACTTCTGGTACGCGGGCTGCGCGCCGTGCCGCGCGGAGGCGCCGCTGCTGCAGCAGGTGCACGAGGAGTTCGACGGCGAGGGCGCGAGCTTCGTCGGCGTGAACGTGCGCGACCAGGCCGCGACCGCGGCATCCTTCGAGGAGAGCTTCGGCATCACCTACCCGTCGATCGTCGACGCGAACGACGGCGCCGTGCAGTACGCCTTCGCGGGTGACGTGCCGCCCGCCGCGGTGCCCACGACGCTCGTGCTCGACGGCGAGGGCCGCGTCGCCGCGCGCATCCTCGGCCAGCTGAAGGACGCGTCGATCCTCGAGACCATCGTGCGCGACCTCATCGCCGAGCAGTCGTAGCGGGCACGGCGCACATGGACCCCACCCAGATCGTCTTCAGCGGGCAGCTGCTCGCCGCGGTGCCGATCGCGATCGCCGCCGGACTCGTGTCGTTCCTCTCGCCGTGCGTGCTGCCCCTCGTGCCCGGCTACCTCGGGTACCTCGGCGGGTTCGCCGACGCGAGCGCCGAGGCCGCCGAGCAGCGCCGCGCCCGCCGCCGGCTCCTGCTCGGGGTGCTGCTGTTCATCGCGGGCTTCACGCTCGTGTTCCTGGTCTTCACGACGACGTTCGGTGCGCTCGGCGCGTGGCTCGCGCGGTACTCCGACGTGATCGTGCGCGTCGCGGGCGTGCTGCTCATCGCCCTCGGCCTCGTCTTCGTCGGCCAGTTCACGTTCCTCCAGCGCACGTTCAAGCCGTCGTGGCGACCCGCGACGGGGCTCGCGGGCGCACCGCTGCTCGGCGTCGTGTTCGGGCTCGGGTGGACGCCGTGCATCGGCCCGACGCTCGCCGTGGTGCTCACGCTGAGCGCCGACGCGGGCTCGGCGGGCCGGGGCGCGCTGCTCGGCCTGGCGTACTGCATCGGGCTCGGCATCCCGTTCCTGCTCGTCGCGTTCGGGTTCGGGTGGGCGGCGAACGCGCTCGCGTTCGTGCGCCGCCACATCCGCGCGGTGAACCTCATCGGCGGCGGGCTGCTGATCGCGATCGGGCTGCTCATGGTGTCGGGTCTCTGGACCATCTGGATGTACGAGTTGCAGGCGGTGATCAGTGGTTTCATCCCCGCGATCTGAGGCGCGGCCCGAAGGCGGGCGAGCGGATGGCGCGTCCGCACGCGACGGCGGCGTCGACCCGCTGCGGCCGTCCGACTACGACGACGGGACGGCCGTCGCCGACCCGGCCGCCACCGACGACGCGGCCGTCGCGGGCGAGGGCGGTGCGGCGACCTCGGTGACCCGGCCGAAGCTGGGCCCCGTCGAGTGGCTGCGGTTCGGATGGCGCCAGCTCACGAGCATGCGCACGGCGCTGCTGCTCCTGCTGCTGCTCGCCATCGCGGCCGTGCCGGGGTCGCTCGTGCCGCAGCGCTCGAGCGACCCGAACGGCGTCACGCAGTACTTCGCCGACAACCCCGACCTCGCGCCGGTGCTCGACTCGTTCCAGATGTTCGACGTGTACACGTCGGTGTGGTTCTCCGCGATCTACCTGCTGCTGTTCGTCTCGCTCATCGGCTGCATCATCCCGCGCACCAAGCACCACTTCGAGGCGCTGCGCGCCCGCCCGCCGAAGACCCCGGCGCGGCTCTCGCGACTGCCCGCGTACACCGAGCGCGCGCTGGTCCCGACCGACGCGGACGGCGACGCCGAGACGGCGGAGTCCGCGATCGAGCGCGCCGCGGCGGCGCTGAAGAAGGCGGGCTACCGGGTCGAGCGCTACGAGCTGCGCGCCGGGCCATCCGTCTCGGGTGAACGCGGCTACCTGCGCGAGACCGGCAACCTGATCTTCCACACGGCCCTCGTCGGCGTCCTCGTCGCGGTCGCGATCGGCGGCGGCTTCGGGTTCTCGGGCCAGCGCGTGATCGTCGAGGGGCAGTCCTTCGTCAACACGCTCGCGGCGTACGACTCGTTCAACCCCGGCCGCTTCTTCGACGACGGCAGTCTCGAGCCCTACCGGCTCACGCTCGACGAGCTCGACGCGGTCTACGAGACCGCGAACCGCGACGCGCTCGGCCAGCCCATCGACTTCACGGCCCGGGTCACGATCGACGGCGCCGACGGCGAGGCCGCCCGCCAGGTCAAGGTGAACGAGCCGCTGTACGAGTACGGCACCGACCTGTACCTGCTCGGTAACGGCTACGCGCCGACGATCACGGTGCGCGACCCCGACGGGAACGTCGTGTTCACCGATTCGGTCCCGTTCCTCCCGCAGGACGCGAACCTCACCTCGATCGGCGTCGTCAAGGTGCCCGACGGCCTCGGGGAGCAGCTCGGCATGGTCGGCTTCTTCTACCCGACGCAGACCACGCTCTCGTCGGGCGCCTTCGCCTCGAGCTACCCCGACCTCGTCTACCCCGTGCTCACGCTCAACGTCTACGCGGGCGACCTCGGGATAAATGAGGGCACGCCGCGCTCGGTGTACCAGCTCGACACGAGCGGAATGGAGCAGCTCACCGGCGGCCAGACCGGCGTCGAGTCCATCGAGCTCATGCCCGGAGAGTCGGCGGACCTGCCGAACGGCCTCGGCACGGTCGCGTTCGAGACCGCGACCCCGGATGCCGCGGCCGACGACTTCTCGCAGAGCGTGCCCCGCTTCGCGTCGTTCGACGTGCACCACGACCCCTCGCAGGGGTGGGTGCTCGTGTTCGCGGCGCTCATCATCGGCGGCCTGCTGCTCTCGCTGTTCATCCCGCGCCGGCGCATGTGGGTGAAGGCCGTGCGGCGACCGGACGGCACGACGGTGCTCGAGTACGCCGGCCTCGCGCGCGGTGACGACCCCGGCCTCGAGCGCGCGGTGGAGGAGTTCGCCGACGCCCATGCGGGCGGGCGGCCCGACAGCCCGCAGAACTGACGGTTCTTCGACGTAAGGTAGAACAGTGACGCTCGACGAGATCTCCATCATCGCGGTCTACTCGGCCATGGCCGTGTACGCGATCGCGTTCATCGCGTACTCGATCGACCTCGCGAAGCGGTCGGCGGTGTCGGCCGCGGCGGCGGACGTCGCGAGCACGACCGGGTCCGCGGCCGCCTCGACCGAGCGGGTCGCGGTGCTGCAGGGCGCGGCCGCCTCCGCGGCGTCGGCGACCGGTGGGCCGGGCGCGGCGGCACCGCGCGATGGCACGGGAGTCGCCGGGCGCGGCCGTGCGTCGAAGGGCGACGCCGCGACATCCGCGAACGCGGTCGCCTACGGCCGGTCGCCCGTACTGCGGGTCGCGGTCGCGATGACCGTGATCGCCTGGGTGCTGCACCTCGGCGCCGACGTGCTGCGCGGCCTCGCCGCGGGCCGGGTGCCGTGGGCGAACATGTACGAGTTCGCGCTGACCGGCACGCTCGTGATCACGACCGTCTACCTCCTCGTGCTGCTCGTCGTGAAGACCGACCTGCGGTTCCTCGGCACATTCGTGACCGGGCTCGTGCTCGTGCTGCTCGGCGTCGCGACCGTCAACTTCTACGTGAGCGTCGTGCCGCTGCCGCCGGCCCTGCAGTCGGTGTGGCTCGTGATCCACGTGTTCGTCGCGACGTCGGCGGTCGGGTTCTTCGCCCTCGGCTTCGCGCTCTCGGTCGTGCAGCTCATGCAGGCCCGCCGCGAGGCGCTCGCCGCCACGGCCGACGCCGTGAAGAAGTCGTTCCTCGCGACGCTGCCCGACTCGATCTCGCTCGAGAACCTCGCCTATCGGGTCAACATCGTGGGCTTCATCCTCTGGACCTTCACGCTCATGGCCGGCGCCATCTGGGCCGAGAAGGCCTGGGGCCGCTACTGGGGCTGGGACACCAAGGAGGTGTGGACCTTCATCATCTGGGTGGTCTACGCCGGCTACATCCACGCGCGGGCGACGCGCGGATGGCGCGGCACGCGCTCGGCGTGGCTCGCGATCATCGGGTTCTCGGCGGTGCTGTTCAACTTCACCGTGGTGAACCTCTTCTTCAAGGGACTGCACGCCTACTCCGGGCTCTGATCCGCACCACGCCGAGGACGGCAGCATGCGCGCGATCGTGATCGAGGCCCATGGCGGGCCCGAGGTGCTGCGCCTGCGCAACCGACCCGATCCGGTTCCCGCGCCCGGCGAGGTGCTCGTGCGCAACCGCGCCATCGGCGTGAACTTCGTCGACCTCCAGCATCGGGAGGGTGCGCCGTACCCGGTCGGACTGCCGCTCGTGCCGGGGACCGAGGCCGCCGGTGAGGTCGTCGCGGTCGGCGCGGGCGTCGACCCGTCGCTGGTCGGGGGGTCGGTCGTGCACTTCGGGCACCTCGCGGGGGCGTACGCCGAGCTCACGGCGGTGCCCGAGCGCTTCGTCGCCCGCCTGCCCGACGAGATGGATGCCGCGACCGCGGCGGCCGTCGCGATGGCGGGCACCACGGCGCACGTGCTCACGCGCGTGGCCGAGCGGGTGGGGCCCGAGCACACGGTGCTCGTGCATGCCGCGGCGGGGTCGACCGGCGGAGCGATCGTCGCGCTCGCGGCGGCCGCCGGGGCGCGGGTGATCGGTGTCGTCTCCTCACCCGGGCGCGCGGAGGCCGCGCGGCAGGTGGGCGCCCGGGACGTCCTCGTGCTCGACGAGTCGCTCCCCGAGCGCGTGCGTGCGCTCACCGGCGGCCGCGGCGCCGACCTCGTGTACGACGCCAACGGGGGGCCGACGTTCGACGCGAGCCTCGCCGCCGTCGCCCGAGGCGGGGTCCTCGTGCTCTACGGCCAGTCGGGCGGGCCCGTCGCGCCGTTCGACCCGGCGCGCCTCTCCGGCATCACCGGCGGCGGGGTCGCGGGCTCGCTCGCGCTCCACTGGGTCGCCGCGAGCCACTACCTCGACACCGCGGCCGAGCGCCGGGCCGCGTTCGACGCCGTGTCGGCGGATGTCGCCGCCGGCCGCCTGCGGCCGCGCGTGTCGCACCGGTTCGCGCTCGAGGACGCCGCCGGCGCGCACCGCGTGCTCGCGCGCCGCGAGGCCGACGCGAAGGTCCTCCTCGTCCCCTGAGCGCCCGGCGCCGCCCACGGCTCCGGGCGCGCGCGGTCTCGAGTCCCGGGTTGTTGCGGGCGGATCCGCGTAAACCCGGGACTCGGCGCATGCGAGCGAGGGAGCGGCTGGGGCATGTGTGCTCGAGTCCCGGGTTGGTGCGGGTGGACTCGCGCGAACTCGGGATTCGATGCATCCAAGGGGTGGGTGCTCGGGTGTACGTTCCCGAGTCCCGGGTTGGTGCGGGTGGACTCGGGCGAACTCGGGATTCGATGCATCCAAGGGGTGAGGTGGTCGGGGTGTGCGGTCTCGAGTCCCGGGTTGGTGTGGGTGGACCCGCGCGAACTCGGGATTCGGTGCCCCGGGGGTCGGGTGGTCCGGGGTTGAGGTGGTCGGGGTGTGTGCGGTGCCGGGTCCCGGGTTGGTGCGGGTGGACTCGCGTGAACTCGGGATTCGGTGCATCCGGGGGCAGAAGCGGCCCCGGGCGCCCGCGGCTCCGGGCCTGCACGGTTGCGATCTCCGCGACGCGCGGGCACGATCACTGCATGGGGCGGGCCCTCCTCGAACGCGATCGCGAGCTCGACGCGCTGCGATCCGCGGCGCGCGATGCGGCCCGCGGGCGCGGTCGAGTGGTGCTGCTGCTCGGCGAGGCCGGGATCGGCAAGTCGACGCTCGTGCACGCGCTCCGCGCCGACCCGCCGGCAGGTGTGCGCGTCCTCCTCGGTTCGTGCGACGCGATGTCGACCCCGCGCCCGCTCGGGCCGCTCCGCGACCTCGCGGCGGAGGTCGGGCCCCGACTCGGTCAGGCACTGCGATCGGGCGATCGCGAGGAGGTCTTCGAGGCCCTCCGCGACGAGCTGTCAGGCGCACCCGCGACGGTGCTCGTCGTCGAGGATGCGCAGTGGGCGGATGAGGCGACGCTCGACGCGCTGCGTTTCCTCGCCCGGCGGATCGAGCACCTTCCCGCCGCGCTCGTGATCACCTACCGCGACGAGCTCGAACGCGATCACCCGCTGAGTCGCCTGCTCGGCGACCTCGGGCACGGCGACCAGGTCGACCGCATCGCGCCGCGGCGCCTCTCGCCCGCGGCGATCGGCGAACTCACCGCGGGCAGCGGGCTCGACGTCGACCGCGTGGCGGCGCTCACCGAGGGGAACCCGTACTTCGTGAGCGAGCTCGTCGCGTCGGCCGACGAGGCGGGCGTGCCGCCGACGGTCGTGGACGCGGTGACCGGTCGGCTCCGGCGGCTCGATCCCGCGAGCCAGGAGCACGTCGAACAGCTGGCCGTCGTGCCGTCGGCGGTCGACCTCGACCTGCTCGGTCGGCTCGTGCCCGGCGGGACCGGCGCGCTCCGGGCTGCGGAGGAGGGCGGCCTGCTCGTGGTCCAGCCCGACGGCGTGCGGTTCCGCCACGAGCTGACGCGGCGCGCCGTGGTCGACGGGCTCCCGGCGTCGCGCCGGATCGAACTCGAGCGTCGGGTGCTCGCTGCGCTCCTCGAGACCGGCGGCGTCGACTCCGCGAGACTCGTGCATCACGCGCTCGCGGCGGGCGAGGTCGACGTCGTCGTCGAATGGGCGCCTCGGGCGGCACGGGATGCCGCGGCATCGGGCGCGCACCGCCAAGCGGCGGCGCACTTCCGCGTGGTCCGCGACCACGCCGGCCGCTACTCGCCCGCGGAGCGCGCCGACCTGCTCGAGGAGTACGCCATCGAGGCCTACACCGTCGGCTTCGCGGGGGAGGCGCTGGCTCCACAATCCGAGGCGATCGCGTTGCGCCGCGACCTCGGCGACGCGCATCGACTCGGCGCGAGCCTGCGCTGGATGTCGCGGTTCCAGTGGTTCGCCGGGAATCGGGCCGAGGCCGAGGCCGCGGCCGCCGAGGCATCCGCGGTGCTCGTCGACGCGGGTGACCCGAGCCTCTACGCGATGGCGCTGAGCAATGAGGCGCAGCTCGCCCTCCTCGCACACGACACGCCGCGCGCCCTCGAGCTCTCGGGCCGAGCGATCGACATCGCCCGCGAGACCGGCGCGGCCGGCGTGCTCTCGCACGCCTTGAACAACCACGGCACGGCGCTCATGTTCCTCGCCGACGACGACGGCATGGGCGAGCTCGTCGAGGCGATCGAGGTCGCTCTGGCGGTGGACGACATCGAGAACGCCGCCCGCGCGTCGGTCAACCTCGTATGGGGACTGCTCGACCAGTACCGGCTCGACCTCGCGGAGCATCACCTCGCGCGCGCCCTCGAGATCTCGGAACGGGCCGAGTTCATCGGCTTCGTCACCTACCAGCAGATGGAGCAGGCGCGGCTCGACCTCGCCCGGGCCCGCTGGGACGACGCGCTGCACACGCTCGACCGCGAGATCGCCGCGCCGCACGCCCGATGCGTGGCGCTCACCGTCGCCGGCACCGTGGCGGTGCGGCGCGGTGACGGCGGCGGGGACGACCTGCTCGACGAGGCCCGGCGGCTCGCGGACGAGCTGGGCGAGCTCCAGCGGCGAGGACCGGTGGACGCGGCTCGCGCCGAGGCGGCGCTGCTCCGGGGCGACCTCGCGGCCGCCCGGGCCGTGGCACGGCCCATGTTCGACGAGGCCGATCGACTCGACGCGCGATCGCTTCGCGCCGAGCTCGCCTCCCTCCTGCGTCGCGCCGGGGACGAGGTCCCGGTCGCCGCCGACGACGAGCACCCCTTCGCCGTGCAGGCCCGTGGCGAATGGCGCCGCGCCGCCGACCTCTGGCATGAGGCCGGCGCGCCCTACCAGGAGGCGGCCGCGCTCGCCGAGAGCCCCGATGAGTCGGACCTCATGGCGGCGCTGGCGATCCTCGACCGCATCGAGGCGGCACCGCTCGCGCGCGCGGTTCGGGCGACGCTGCGCGAGCGGGGCGTGCGCGCCATCCCGCGTGGGCCGTCGACGCTCACTCGTGCCAACCCGGCCGGCCTCACGGCGAGGCAGGTCGAGGTGCTGCGGCTCGTCGCCGAGGGGCGCACGAACGCCGAGATCGCCGATCGGCTCGTCCTGTCGGTGCGCACGGTCGACACGCACGTGGCCGCCGTCCTCGCGAAGCTCGGGGTGTCCACGCGCGGCGAGGCGGCACGGATGGCGCCGGACATCCTCGAGCAGGCCGGCTGACGCCTCGCCCGTTCCGTGCCGTCCCGGCCGATCGCCGTCCCCTCCTACCGACGAGCCGCGGCCATGAGCCGCCGATCTCGGTAGCCGCCCCGGGTGATCTCGGTAGCCGTCCCCGACGAGCGCCGATGCCCCTCTTCCGTAGAACAGAGATGAGCCCGATCGGGCCTTCGAAGATCGAGACGGAGAGGAGGGACGAGATGCTCGCCACCATGATCCTGCTGGGACTGCTCGCGGCCGCGGCGGTCGCCGGCGCATCCGTGCAGTTCCGCCGCGACGGCTATCGCCGCACGCCGACCCTGCCTCGCTGACCTCCGTGTCCGACGCCGGTCCGCCGACGGGACTCATCACCGCACACACGATCCACCATCCGCATCCACGGAAAGACCTCACCATGAACTCCGCAGCTCTCGCCCCCGCACCGTCCACTCGCGGCATCCGGCGCTGGACCCTTCCCGGGCGCATGCTCCGACGCATCTCCGCCGGGGTCGCGCGTGGCCGGTCGCACTTCCTCGAGGACCTGGACCCTCGGGAGGTCCACCGCCTCCAGCAGGAGGCCGACTCGCTCCGCACCGAGAACTTCCGCACCGTGGCGGTCGGTCGGCTCATCTGAGCCGCTCGATCGAGTCAGCGGTCCGGAGGCGGACGGAGATGCAGGGCGGCATCGGCGCGACTCGCGCGCCGATGCCGCCCCTTCCCGGCTCACGGCGCCGGAAGCCCCGGCAGCCGTGAGGTCTCTCAGCTACACGGGTTGCCGGCGGAGACGGTGCCGTTCTGCACCTTCATCACGCCCGCCCCGATCGCGTAGTCCTTGCCGCCGTTGTTGTCCCACGAGCCCGAGCCGTTGTTGAACGCGGCGGTGACGCCGGTCGCACCGCCGAGGTCGATCGTCCTGACCTTCCAGCCCGCGCAGGCGTTCGCCATCGCGACGCCCGGCACGGCCGTCCACGAGCCCGAGCCCACCTGGTAGTGGATGTTCGCGGTGCTCCATCCGGTGGCGTAGTAGACGGTCGTCGTGGTCGGTTGCGCGGCGCACGGGTTCGTCGACGAGACCACCCCGTTGTTCACCGCGGCGACGGGGCCGGCCAGGGCGTAGTCGGCCCCGCCGTTGTTGTCCCAGGAGCCCGAGCCGTTGTTGAACGCCGCGGTGATGCCCGTCGCCGAGCCGAGGTCGATGATCTTCGACACCCAGCCCGTGCAGGCCGCGCCCATCTGCGCACCCGGCACCGTGGTCCACGTGCCGGAGCCCACGCGGTAGTGCACGTAGTGGTTCGTCCAGCCCTTGGTCGACGCGTAGTACACCGTCATGGTCGAGCCCGACGGCGGCGGGGTCGTGCCCGATCCGCCCGCCTTCGCCCCCGCGTGAAGGGCCAGCGCCGTGTCGGCGCCGACGGAGGCGGTGAAGCGACCGCTCGAGTCGACCGTGATGACGCCGCCGGCGCTGCATCCGCTCGCCGTCGGCAGCCCGGCGATGACGTTGCAGTACTGCCCGGCGGGGAGCGAGGTCTGCCAGGTGCGGTCGATCGCCGCGGTGCCGCGGTTGATGGCGACGAAGCCCTTGTCGGCCCGACCGAAGGCGATCGCCGACGAGCCGTTGTCCCACTTGTCCGTGATCGCCGTGCCGTACGTGGCCGTGCGGAAGCCCACCATGTTCTCGATGGCGGTCCGGGCGTGCGTGCAGGTCCATCCGTTCTGCCCGCAGACGGCGTCGACGACCTCGCCGTTTCCGGCGAGCGCCGGACCGGCGTCCGTGTTCGAGAACGCGTAGCCGGAGTGGACGGAGGGCGAGCCGTAGTTCCACGCCAATGTGAACACCTGCGCGAGGTCGTAGGCCGCGCCGTCCTTGTAGTTCAGCGTCTCGCCGTTGCGCTCGGTGTCGTGGTTGTCGACGAAGACCGCGGCGTTGGCGTTCGGCAGGAAGCCCGACCAGGTCGGGCCGATGCCGCTGCCGCTGATCAGCCAGTTCAGCGTCCGGCCGCCGAACGCCTCCTTGAGCTTGCGGGCGAACGCGAACTCGTGGATGTCGCCAAGACTCGTGTACTCCTCGGGCTGGATCGGCTCGTTCGCGCGGATGACCTCCTGCACGACGTACATGCGCGCGCGGTCGTTGACCCGGGAGAGGATGCCCTGCATGTCGGTGGCCGCGATGTGCTTGACCGCGTCGATCCGGAACCCGTCGACGCCGAGCGAGACCAGGTCGTTGAGGTAGGCGGCGATGCGGCCCTGGACGTACGACGATCCGGTGTTCAGGTCGGCGAGATTGACGAGGTTGCACTCCTGCACCTCCCACCGGTCCTGGTAGTTCGCGATGTCTCGGCGGCACGAGTGGAAGTCCTGCGACTGGTAGGTCCCGGGGTAGTCGTAGTGCTGGTACGCCGAGCCCGCCCAGCCGACGCCGCCGTCGCTGTCGCCGCTCATGTGGTTGATCACGGCGTCGGCGATGACCTTCACGCCCGCGGCGTGGCAGGTGTCGACCATGGCCTTGAACTCGGCGCGCGTGCCGAGCCTGGACTCGACCCGGTAGCTCACGGGCTGGTAGTGGATCCACCACTGGGGGCCCTGCACGTGCTCCTGCGGCGGCGAGGTCTGCACGTAGCCGTAGCCGGCGGGGCCGAGGTTCTCGGTGCACTCGCGCGCGATGGCGTTCCACGTGTACTCGAAGAGCACGGCGGTGACGTCCTTGGGGCCAGGCGCGGCGGCCTCGGCGGGATCGGCCGGCACGGTCGGACCCGCGACGAGAATGGTGGCGGCGAGCGACGCGACGGCGATTCCGACGAGTGCTCGTAAACGCTTGCGGAGCGGGGTGCCGCGGTCGGTCCCGGCGGCATTCAGGCCTGTCATGGAGCGGATTCCTTTGCAGATCTGCGGTTCCAGGCCGGGAACCCCGGAAGCCCGCGCCACTGCCGCGTCGCTGCGGCAGCCGCGTCACGACGACGACTGCCCCCCAAGATAGGGACGGGTCGGGAACCGCGCAAGAGTTCGGCGCCGCAATGTTGCAAGCGCTTGCATTAACGCGGCCTCGCGCGATAGCGTCGCACCCAATGTCGGTGGCACGTCGTCGTGCCGGGAATCGGGAGTCAAGGATGACGCAACGCGCGCGCGTTCGAAGGTGGTTGGCAGCGGGACTGACGGGCGCGGTCGCGGCATCCGTCATCGCCCTGGTCCCCACGATGGGAGCGGCATCCGCCGAGGGCGACACGTTCGCCCTGGTCGGCTCGCTGCAGTCCGAGCTGGGCTGTTCGGAGGACTGGCAGCCCGCGTGCGAGGCCACGCACCTGCTCCCGACCGACACCGCCGGCGTCTACGCCGCGGAGTTCACGGTGCCCGCGGGCTCCTGGGAGTACAAGGTCGCCGCGAACGACTCGTGGGATGCCTCGTGGGGCCTGAACGGCGGCGGCGACAACATCCCGCTCACCGTCGCGGGCGACACCCGCGTGCGCGTCGTGTTCGACGACGCCCAGAAGCGCGTCGGGCTCGAGCTGCTCGACACGCGCGGCGCCTATGACGACGCGGCTGACGGCGGCCTCGTGGCCGCGCCTGCCCGCCAGCCGGGCAGCGACGAGAACTTCTACTTCGTCATGACCGACCGCTTCGCGAACGGCGACCCCGCCAACGACCAGGGCGGCCTCGAGGGCGACCGCATGGTCACCGGGTTCGACCCGACCGACAAGGGCTTCTACCAGGGCGGCGACATCCAGGGCCTGCGCGACCGGCTCGACTACATCGACGGGCTCGGCACCACCGCGATCTGGCTGACGCCGAGCTTCAAGAACCGCCCGGTTCAGGGCGAGGCCGCGAACGCGAGCGCCGGCTACCACGGCTACTGGATCACCGACTTCACGCAGATCGACCCGCACCTCGGCACCAACGCCGAGCTGGAGGCCCTCATCGCCGAGGCGCACGCCAAGGGCATCAAGATCTACTTCGACATCATCACTAACCACACGGCCGACGTCATCGACTACGAGGAGCAGCAGTACTCGTACATCGACCAGGCGACGAGCCCCTACACGGATGCCTCGGGCACCGCGTTCGACCCGGCCGACTACGCCGACGGCGACCCGGCGTTCCCGGCGCTCGACCCGGCGACGAGCTTCCCCTACACGCCCGTCGTCGCCCCCGAGGACGCCGACCTCAAGGTCCCGGCGTGGCTGAACGACCCCACGCTGTACCACAACCGCGGCGACTCGACCTGGTCGGGCGAGTCGGTCACCTACGGCGACTTCGTCGGCCTCGACGACCTCATGACCGAGCACCCGACCGTGGTGAACGGGTTCATCGACGTCTACAAGACGTGGGTCGACCTCGGCATCGACGGCTTCCGCATCGACACCGCCAAGCACGTGAACTTCGAGTTCTGGGAGCAGTGGTCGACCGCCGTGCTCGACTACGCCCACGCGCAGGGCAAGCCCGACTTCTTCATGTTCGGCGAGGTCTACGACGCCGACCCGGTCAAGCTCTCGCCGTACGTGCGCAAGACCGACATGAACTCGGTGCTCGACTTCACCTTCCAGTCGCAGGCCGTCTCGTACGCGTCGGGCAACAGCGCGAAGAACCTGCAGTCGCTCTTCGCCGGCGACGACTACTACACGACCCCCGACTCGTCGGCGACGGCCCTGCCGACCTTCCTCGGCAACCACGACATGGGCCGCGTCGGCTACTTCCTCGCCTCGACGGGCGACGCCCTGCAGCGTGACGAGCTCGCGCACGAGCTCATGTACCTCACGCGCGGCCAGCCGGTCGTCTACTACGGCGACGAGCAGGGCTTCGCGGGCACCGGCGGCGACAAGGACGCCCGCCAGACGCTCTTCGCGACGCAGGTCGGCGAGTACGCGAACCAGCCGCTCGTCACCGGCGAGAACGCGGGCAGCGTCGACCGCTACGGCACGGACGCGCCCCTCTACCAGCACATCGCGGCGCTCGCGGCACTGCGCGACGCACACCCCGCGCTCGACCAGGGTGCGCAGATCGAGCGGTACGTGACGGATGGCGCGGGCGTCTACACGTTCAGCCGCGTCGACCGCGACGAGAAGGTCGAGTACCTCGTGGCCGTGAACAACGCGGCCGAGGCGAAGACGGTCGACGTGCCCACGCTGACCGCGGATGGCGTGTTCTCGCCCCTGTACGGCACCGACGGCCCCGGGGTCGCCGCGAACGCCGAGGGCGTGCTCTCGGTGAGCGTGCCGGCGCTCGGCGCGGTCGTGCTGCAGGCCGACCGGCAGGTGACCGCTCCCGAGGCGGCCGCGGCGATCACGGTCGACGTCCCCGCTGCGGGCGCCGGCGTGAAGGGGGTCACCCCGGTCTCGGCGGACGTCGCCGACTCGACGTGGCAGGAGACGAGCTTCGCGTGGCGCGTCGCCGGCTCCGACGAGTGGCACGCGCTCGGCACCGCCGAGGACACGACGCCGCGCGTCTTCCACGACACGGCGGGCCTCGCGAACGGCACGCTCGTCGAGTACCGCGCGATCTCGACGGATGCCGCGGGCCACCGCGCGGCCGCGTCGAGCTACGCGTCGGTCGGCAATGCCGTGAACCTCGTCGTCGAGGAGGAGCCCGAGCCCGAGATCGCCCTCGTGACGGTGCCCGGCAACCACAACTCCGAGATGGGCTGCGCGGGCGACTGGGCCCCGGGCTGCGAGGCCGCGAAGCTCACCAAGCGCGCCGACGGCATCTACGCCGGCACCTTCCAGATCCCGGCCGGCACCTACGAGTACAAGGTCGCGCTCAACGGGTCGTGGGCGCTGAACTACGGCGCGAACGGCGTGCAGGACGGCCCGAACGCCACCTACACGACGGATGGCACGACGCCCGTCACGTTCTACTGGGACCCGCGCACCAAGGTGTTCTCCTCGACCGCCGAGGGCCCCATCGTCACGCTGCCGGGCAACCTGCAGTCCGAGCTCGGCTGCCCCGGCGACTGGGCGCCCGACTGCATGGTCACGTTCGCGCAGGACGGCGACAAGGACGGCGTGTACGAGTTCGCGACCGACCAGCTGCCCACCGGCAACTACGAGGTGAAGGTCGCGCACGGCCTCTCGTGGGACGAGAACTACGGCGTCGGCGGCGCACCCGGCGGGGCGAACTACTCGTTCAGCGCGACCGAGGGCAAGCTCGTGACCTTCCGGTACACGCTCGCGACGCACGTGCTCGACATCGAGGTGGCCGACCCGCCGCTGGCCGGCACGGGCGCGCAGCGCGCGTACTGGCTCGACGCCGACACGCTCGCGTGGCCGCAGTCGCTGCTCGGCGGCGCGCAGGCGGGCGACCTGACCTTCACGCTCGAACACTCGGCCGACGCCGGGCTCGCGGTCGCCGACGGCGCCGTGACGGGCGGCGGCGACCCGATCGCGCTCGAGTTCGACCCCGCCGGCATCGGCGACGCGCTCGCTGCGACCTACCCGCACCTCGCGGGCTACGTCGCCCTGCGCCCGGTCGGCCTCGACCGCGCGGCGATCGCCTCGCTCGTCACCGAGGAGCTCCAGGTCGCCCAGCGCGACGGCGACACGCTCACGGCGTTCACCGGCGTGCAGCTGCCCGGCGTGCTCGACGACCTCTACGCCGACGGCGTGGCCTCCACCACGCTCGGCACCTCGTGGAGCGGCGACCGGGCCACCCTCGCGGTGTGGGCGCCGACCGCGCGCTCGGTGTCGCTCCAGCTCTGGGACGCGGGCACCACGGGCGACCCGCAGGTGCTGCCCGCGACGTTCGACGCGGCATCCGGTGCCTGGTCGGTGACGGATGACGCGGTCGACGCGGGCAGCGAGTACCGCTGGCTCGTCGAGGTCTTCGCCCCCTCCACGGGCGCGATCGAGACGAACTCGGTGACCGACCCGTACTCGCAGGCGCTCACGGTGAACTCGGCGCGCACGGTCGTCGTCGACCTCGACGACCCGTCGATCGCCCCCGAGCAGTGGGCCGAGACGCCCGCGCCGGTCGTGGAGCGCGCGGTCGACCGCGCCATCTACGAGCTGCACGTGCGCGACTTCTCGATCACCGACGAGACGGTCCCCGAGGAGGAACGCGGCACGTACCGTGCGTTCACGCGCGACAGCGCGGGCGCCGCGCAGCTGCGCGAGCTCGCCGAGGCGGGCATCAACACGGTGCACCTCCTGCCGACGTTCGACATCGCGACGATCGAGGAGCGGCGCTCCGAGCAGGCCACGCCCGACTGCGACCTCGCGTCGTTCGGACCGGCCTCGCCCGAGCAGCAGGCGTGCATCAACGCCATCCGCGACCTCGACGGCTTCAACTGGGGCTACGACCCGTTCCACTTCCAGGCGCCCGAGGGCTCCTACGCGGTGGATCCGGATGGCGCGTCGCGCGTCGAGGAGTTCCGCGAGATGGTCGGCGCGC
The DNA here is from genome assembly GCF_016907355.1 of Agromyces aurantiacus. Classification (NCBI taxonomy): domain Bacteria; kingdom Bacillati; phylum Actinomycetota; class Actinomycetes; order Micrococcales; family Microbacteriaceae; genus Agromyces; species Agromyces aurantiacus. The sequence goes on from NZ_JAFBBW010000001.1 coordinate 754,241, forward strand.
TGCACGCCACGGGCCTGCAGGTCGTGCTCGACGAGGTGTACAACCACACCGCCGAGTCGGGTCAGGGCGGGAAGTCGGTGCTCGACCGGGTCGTGCCCGGCTACTACCAGCGGCTCAACGCGCTCGGCGCCGTCGAGACCTCGACGTGCTGCCAGAACGTGGCCACCGAGAACGCCGTCGCCGAGAAGCTCATGGTCGACTCGGTCGTGCTCTGGGCCAAGGAGTACAAGGTCGACGGGTTCCGCTTCGACCTGATGGGCCACCACTCGAAGGAGAACATGCTCGCGGTGCGGGCCGCGCTCGACGAGCTCACGCTCGAGGAGGACGGCGTCGACGGCTCGAAGGTCTACCTCTACGGCGAGGGATGGAACTTCGGCGAGGTCGCGAACAACGCCCGGTTCGAGCAGGCCACGCAGGGCCAGCTCGGCGGAACGGGGATCGGCACGTTCAACGACCGGCTTCGCGACGGCGTGCACGGCGGCAGCCCGGTGGTCGGCGACTCGATCTTCGACCAGGGCTTCGGCACGGGCCTCGCGGGCGACCCGAACGGCACGCCCGTCCGGGAGGGCACGCGCAACCTCGGCCAGCAGACCGACCTGGTGAAGGTGGGCCTCGCGGGCAACCTGCGCGACTTCCAGTTCACCGGATACGACGGCGTCGTGAAGACCGGCGCCGAGGTCGACTACAACGGCGCACCCGCCGGCTACGCCGACCAGCCCGACGAGGTCATCAACTACGTCGACGCGCACGACAACGAGACGCTGTACGACCTCGGTGTCCTGAAGCTGCCGACCGACACGTCGATGGCCGACCGCATCCGCATGAACACGCTGTCGCTCGCGACCGTGACGTTCTCGCAGACGCCCTCGTTCTGGCACGCCGGCACCGAGCTGCTGCGTTCGAAGTCGCTCGACCGCAACAGCTACAACTCGGGCGACTGGTTCAACCGGATCGACTGGACCGGCCAGGAGTCGACCTTCGGGTCGGGTCTGCCGATGGCGGCCGACAACGCCGACAAGTGGTCGTTCATGGAGCCGCTGCTGGCGGATCCGGCGCTCAAGCCCGGTGCGGCCGACATCGCCGCGGCCGAGGCATCCGCGCTCGACCTGCTGCGCGTGCGCTCGTCGGTCGACCTGATGCAGCTGGGCTCGGCCGAGCTCATCGAGCAGAAGGTGTCGTTCCCGAACAGCGGCCCGGATGCCACGGACGGCCTCATCGTGATGCTCATCGACGACCTCGTCGGCGACGACGTCGATGAGGAGCTCGAGGGCGCCATGGTGGTGTTCAACGCCTCGCCCGAGGCGATCACCGAGCAGGTCGACGGGCTCGCCGGGCGCGACTTCGCGCTGAACGCGGTGCAGGCCGGCGGCGCCGACGAGGTCGTGAAGGGCACGTCGTGGGATGCCGCGTCCGGCACGCTCACGATCCCGGCGCGCACCGCGGCGGTCCTGGTCGACGAGCAGGAGCCCGACGGCGTGGCGACGGTCACGCTCGCCGCGCCCAGCAAGGCGATCGCGAAGGCCGGCAGCACGGTCAAGGTCAGCGGGCAGGTCACCGCGCTCGACGGCTCGCGTCCGGTGGGCACCGTGTCGGTCCTGGTCGACGGCCAGGTCGTGGCGACCGAGCCGGTCGAGTCGAAGGACAAGGGCGGGTTCAGCGTCAAGCTGCCGAAGCTCGGCGCCGGGGTGCACTGGATCCAGGTCTCGTTCGGCGGGGGCGACGGGTTCGCCGACTCCGAGTCGGTGCCGGCGATGCTGGTGCTCTGGTGATCCGCGCCGAGCGCGGAGCCGCCTGAACGGTCCGGGCGGAGCGGGTGTGCGCCGCTCCGCCCGGACCGCTCCCTGCGGGTGGGCTCAGAAACCCAGGCCGCAGGCCTCGTAGCTGCCGACGATCTCCGCGCCGTAGTTCGCGAAGATCTCGTCGATGCCGCTGCCGTCGGACGCCTTCTCCTCGTGCGGGTTCTTCGACGCGATCGTCCCGTCCTGCCCGACGGCGCCCTTCACCATGATGGTGAAGCTCGTGGGCGCTCCCGTCGCCTCGTAGGCCTCGAGCACGCACTCGGCGTCGTCTGGCGACAGCTCCTCGGTGAGCGCCGCCGCGACGTCGAGCGTCCACCACGCCTGCGAGTGCGACGCGCCGGCGTTGCCCTGCTCGGAGCGGTCGGCGTTGTAGCACTCGTGGGCGTAGGCGGCGGCGCCAGAGGCGAGCACGCCGGCGGCGGCGAGCGCGACGCCCGCGCCGATGCTGGTCAGGGTCCTTCTGGGCATGTGCGGTTCCTCCGTGTCGTTCGATCGGGCGCCGGATCTCCGGCGCACGATCTCCACCGTCGCGCGTCGCCCCGAAGCGGTCATCGGTGCAGTCCCTGATCATCCACGGTTTCCGGCGTGCGATCGCCCCCGTCCGGGGGCTGGCGCGTCTCGTGCGGGGCTGGTCTCGCCCGGGGCTCTTCGCGGGGTGATCTCGTCCCGATGGCTCATCTCAGTGCGGCCTCATGTGAGGCTGCGTTGATATCGGTTGCCTCGATGCTGCGTGGTGCGTGGCCGTTCGGGTCGCTCATGTCGGCGGCGCCTCATTTGAGGCTGCGTTCAGATGAGCCATCCGGATGGCGTCTCGGTCCGTCAGTCGGGGGCGAGGGGCCTCGCCTGGCGTCGCGCGTGGCTCGAGGGTCGGTATCGCCCCGTGGGCGGGCCGCCCGGTACGTGGTCAGCCCGCGTCGGCGCGCGCGGCGAGCACCGCGTGGCAGCGCTCGAGTCGCGCGAGCCACCAGGCGGTGCGCTCCTCGTCGGCGGCGCAGCGAGCGAGCAGGGCGGGATCGGGGTCGACGCGACGCACGTCGATCCCCCCATCGCGTGGGAGCAGCGGGTCGCGCGTGACATCCGCCGCCAGCAGCGACGCCGTGCCGAGGCCGCAGTCGTAGTCGAGGCCGGGCACGGATGCCGCGAGGAACGCGCCCATCGCGAGGCCGACGCTCGTGTCGAGGGCGCTCGAGACCACGACCGGCAGGCCTGCGCGGTCCACGATGTCGAGGGCGCGGCGGATGCCGCCGAGCGGCGCCGCCTTGATCACGAGCAGGTCGGCGGCGCCCGCTGCGGCGACCGCGAGGGGGTCGTCGGCTCGGCGCACGCTCTCGTCCGCCGCGATCGGGATGCCCATGTACGTCGTGCGACGTCGGATCTCGGCGAGCTCCTCCACGGTCGCGCACGGCTGCTCGACGTACTCGAGGTCGAACGGCGCGAGCGCGTGGATCGCGTGCTCGGCCTCGTCGAGGTTCCACCCGGCGTTCGCGTCGACGCGGATGCGACCCTCGGGACCCATCGCCTCGCGGACGGCGCGGACCCGCGCGACATCCTGTGCGAGGGTCTGGTCGGATGCCGCGACCTTGACCTTCGCGGTCCGGCAGCCGGGGAAGCGCTCGAGCACCGACGGCACCGCGTCGGGGTCGACCGACGGCACGGTCGCGTTCACGAGCACGCGGTCGCGCGCCCTCGGCGGCGTCGGGCGCCATCCGAAGTCGACCGCGGCGGCGAGCCAGGTCGCGGCCTCGTCGTCGGGGTACTCGGCGAACGGCGCGAACTCGGTCCACCCCTCCGGGCCTTCGAGGAGCAGGGCCTCGCGCACGTCGATCCCACGGAAGCGGGTGACGAGGGGGAGTGCGACGACCCGGGCGGTCGCGAGCAGGTCGTGCAGGGGCGGGAGGCTCGGCGCGACGTCGCTCATCCTCCGAGTCTGCCACCGGCCTCGCTCGAAACCCGGCTACTTCTCTCCGATCCAGCTCTCCCGCGCCGGCACGAGCTCCTCGAGCCGGTCCCAGAGCGCCTCGGGGATCGGCGTCGCGTGCGACTCCAACGTCTGCGCGATGCGCGCCGGCGTCGACATGCCGATGATCGTCGAGTGGATGCGCGGATCGCGCGTCGAGAACTGCAGCGCGGCCGCCGCGAGCGGCACGTCGAACTCGGCGCACGCCGCCGCCATCCGCTCGGCGGCGGCGTGCATGTCGGGCCGCTCGCCGTACGCGTACCTGGTGGTCGCGGCGGGGCCCTTCGCGAGCAGACCGCCGCCGTACGGCGCCGCGTTCAGCACGCCGAGCCCGATCTCGGTCGCACGGTGGATCAGCTCGTCGGCCGACCGGTCGAGCAGCGTGAAGCGGTTGTGGGTAAGGACGACGTCGAACACGCCCGTCTCCATGAGCGGTCGCGCGACCGAGAGCGTGCCGCCGGCGAGGCCGATCCAGTCGACGGCGCCCTCGGACTTCAGCGCACGCAGCGCCGCGACCGGGCCGTCGGGAGCGAGTGCGGCGTCCACGCCGATGCGCTCCGCGTCGTGCAGGTGCAGCAGCGGCACGCGGTCGACGCCGAGCCGCTCGAGGCTCTCGGCGTACGACTCGCGCACCCGCCGCCCGGAGAAGTCGTCGCTGCCGTGCAGGGGGTCCACCTTCGTCGCGAGCAGCACGTCGGCGGGCAGCCCGCCCGCGGCCCGCAGCGCCGCCCCGATGCGCTGCTCGCTCTCGCCGTGCCCGCCGTAGTTGTTCGACGTGTCGATGAAGCGGATCGGACTGTCGAGGACGGCGAGCACCGTCTCGACCGCGCGCTGCTCGTCGACGGGTCCGTAGAGCTCGGGGATGCCGAGCGGGCTGGTGCCGAAGCACAGCTCCGTCACGGTGAGGCCGGTCCGGCCCAGCGTTCGCGTCCTCATCCCGGTCATGCTCCTGCTCCTCGTCCGCCGCCTCGGCACCCTCGGCCTCCACGCTAGCCAGTGCGCGAGATGACGGACACCGCGGTCGGACACGCGCGCGAAGCGCGGTTCGCGTTTTCCCGGTGGGCGGCCGGTCGGGGAGTGCCGGGAATAGGCTGGACGGCATGGCAGGCGAGGTGTCGGAACTGTTCGATCCGGGCGAGTGGACGGATGCCGCGGCATCCGTCACCGGCGGAGGCGGTTTCACCGACATCACCTACCACCACTCGACCGACGGGCGCATCGCGCGCATCGCCTTCGACCGGCCCGAGGTGCGCAACGCCTTCCGTCCGCACTCGGTCGACGAGCTCTACCGCGCCCTCGAGGATGCCCGCACGAACCCCCGCATCGGGGTGGTGCTGCTCACCGGCAACGGGCCGAGCCCCAAGGACGGCGGCTGGGCGTTCTGCTCGGGCGGCGACCAGCGCATCCGGGGGCGCGACGGGTACAAGTACTCCGACGCCGAGACGGGCCTGGTCGAGGGTGAGCGACACGGCCACGCGGCCGTCGGGCGCCTGCACATCCTCGAGGTGCAGCGGCTGATCCGGTTCATGCCGAAGGTCGTGATCGCGGTGGTGCCGGGCTGGGCGGCCGGCGGCGGCCACTCGCTGCACGTGGTCTGCGACCTCACGATCGCGAGCCGCGAGCACGGCCGGTTCAAGCAGACGGATGCCGACGTCGGCAGCTTCGACGCCGGCTACGGCAGCGCGTACATGGCGCGCCAGGTCGGCCAGAAGTTCGCGCGCGAGGTGTTCTTCCTCGCGGAGGAGTACTCGGCCGAGCGGGCGTACGAGATGGGCGCGGTGAACCGCGTCGTGCCGCACGCCGACCTCGAGCGCGAGGCGATCGCGATGGCGCGCACGATCCTCACGAAGTCGCCGACCGCGATCCGCATGCTGAAGTTCGCGTTCAACGCGGTCGACGACGGGCTCGTGGGCCAGCAGGTCTTCGCGGGCGAGGCGACCCGGCTCGCGTACGGCACCGACGAGGCGGTCGAGGGACGTGATGCGTTCCTCGAGAAGCGCGAGCCCGACTGGGGTGCGTTCCCGTGGCACTACTGACTGAGCCGGTTACCGCGCCCGAGGGCCGGTGAGATGAAACCGCTCCTGCAGGTGTCGACGGCGGATGTCGCGGCGCTCCGCGAGCGGCTCGCCGACGCGCTCGCCGACGGCCCGGCGATCTGGCCCGTCCCGCCCTCGGGCGGTCACGAGGCCTCGGTCGAGATCGGGCACGTCGACGACGGTGTCGCGGTCGTCGTCGAGACCTCCGGTTCGACGGCCTCGCCCAAGCGCGTGCTGCTCTCCGCGGCGGCCCTCCGCGCGAGCGCTGAGGCGACGGCGACCGCGCTGGGCGGCCACGGCCGGTGGGTGCTCGCCGTGCCGGCTCACTACATCGCAGGCGTTCAGGTGCTGGTCCGGTCGATCGTGGCCGGGCCTCCCGTGGTCGCGATGTCCGACGGCTCGTTCACGCCCGACGCATTCGCGGCGGCGACCATGCAGGTGATGCGCACGCGCGACGCCCTGCCGCGCTACACGTCGCTCGTGCCCGTGCAGCTCGCCCGCATCGTGGAGGCCGCCGAAGCGGAGCCGTCGGGGCACCTCGCCCGAACGCTGGCCTTCTACGCGGCGATCCTGGTCGGCGGCCAGCGCGTCGATCCCGCCCTCGTCGAGCGGGCGACCGCGTTCGGCGCGCGGGTCGTGCGCACGTACGGGTCGAGCGAGACTGCGGGCGGCTGCGTGTACGACGGGCGCCCGCTGCCGGGCGTGCGCGTGCGCGAGGCCGACGGCCTCATCGAGCTCGGCGGCCCGATGCTCGCCGACGGCTACCTCGACGACCCGGAGCGCACGGCCGCCGCGTTCCCGACCGACGCGGACGGCACGCGCTGGTACCGCACGGGCGACCTCGGCTCGGTCGACGAGCACGGCGTGCTCCGCATCACTGGTCGGGCCGACGACGTCATCATCTCGGGCGGGGTCAAGGTCGTGCTCGCCGAGGTCGAGCGTGCGGTCCACGGCGTTCCCGGGTTCGGCGAGGCGGTCGTGGTCGGGGTGCCCGATCGCGAGTGGGGCGAGCGCGCGGCCGTGGTCGCGACGCGCACGGCCGCGGCCGCGGCATCCGACGCGCTCGCGGCCCTGGTCGCCGCGACGGATCGCGCCGGGCTCGGGCCGGCCGCGCGGCCCTCGCGCCTCGAACTGGTCGACGCGCTGCCGCGGCTGTCATCGGGCAAGCCCGACCGCCGCGCCCTCGAGGCGAGGCTCCGCGGCGACGGGGCCGAGTAGCCTCACGCGATCGGCGCCCCCGCGTCGGCCCGGGTGTCGGCCTCGGCGTCGGCCTCCGCCAGACGGCGCGCCTCCTCGAGGTGCGCCCGCACCCGGCCTCGGCTCGGCAGGAGCAGGCTCGCGACCGCGGCGAGGGCGAAGCCGCCGACCGATACCCCGACCGACGCGCCGAGCGCCGTGAGCACGTGCTCGCGCGCCCAGTCGTCTCCGACGACCGCGAAGAAGACGGTGGTCGACACCGCGACGCCGGCCGCCGCACCCAGCTGCTGGAAGGTGCTGTAGGCACCCGACGCCGCGCCGGCGTCGGCGACCGGGACCGTCGCGAGCGACACGTCGACCAAGGGGATGACCAGCAGCGCGAGGCCGACGCCCGCGAGCAGCATGGGCCAGACGGCGGCCCATCCGGTGAAGTCCGCCCCCGTCTGCGCGACGACGGCGAACACCCAGAGGACGCCCGCGCCGAGCAGCACGGCGCCGGCGGTGACGAGCAGCTTGCCCACGCGGGCGACGAGCGGGATGACGAGGCCGGTGCCGACCATCGCGCCGAGGCTGAAGGCCAGGAGGTTCAGGCCCGCGGTCAGCGCGTCGAAGCCGAGGCCGACCTGCAGGTAGATGATGAACGGCAGCGTGAAGGCGTTGAGCGAACCCTGGAACGCGGCCTGCGTCACGATGCCCGCCGAGAACCCGCGGTCGGCGAAGAGCGGCATGGGCAGGAGCGCGGAGCCGTCGCGGCGCATCCGCGCGCGCTCGTGCCGCACGAAGACGGCGAGCAGCGCGACGCCCGCGCCCACCGGCCACCAGAGCCACGCCGGCCAGCCGAGGGACCGGCCCTCCACGAGCGGCACCATGAACGCGAGCACGACCGCGCTGAGGAGCGCGACGCCGGCCAGGTCGAGGCGCATGGGCCGGGGCGAGCGGGTCTCGGGGACGAACCGCGAGGCGAGCGCGACGATCACGACGCCGATCGGAACGTTGAGGAGGAACACCGTGCGCCAGCCGAGCCCCCAGAGGTCGGCGTCGATGAGCCATCCGCCGAGCACGGGCCCGAGCACCGCGGCGAGGCCGCTGACGCCGCCGATGAGCCCGTACATCGGCGCGCGCTCGCGGGGCGAGAACAGCGCCTGCACGGACGCGAGCAGCTGCGGCACCATGAGCGCGGCGAAGAGCCCCTGCGCGATGCGCGTGAGCACGAGCACGTCGCCCGACCAGGCCAGCGCGGCGGATGCCGACGCGAGCGTGAACCCGGTGATGCCGATGAGGAACACGCGGCGCCGCCCGTACAGGTCGCCGAGGCGGCCGCCGGTGATGAGCCCCATCGCGAACGCGAGCATGTAGCCGCTGACGATCCATTCGAGCTGTGCCTCGGATGCGTCGAGGTCGGCGCCGATCGACGGCAGCGCGACCTGCACGATGGTCACGTCGAGCAGGTCCATGAACGCGGCGAACAGGAGGATGCCGATGGCGAGGCCTCGGCGTGGTGCGGTGGTCATCCTCGTCGTCCTTCCGTAACGTGGGTGGTGATCGTTTCAGCATGGGATAGTCCCGATCTGAAACATTCCCATAGTGGGAACGATAGGAGGTCGACGCTCCGATGTCAACCAGGGCCGAGGTGACCGAGCGCATCATGGGGCTGCTGCAGCTCGTGATCGCGTCGTCCGTCATGACGAACGAGCGCATCGCGCGCTCGATCGGGCTGAACGTCGTCGATCTCCAGGCGCTCGGCTTCATCGCCCGCCACGGCGCCCCGATGACGGCCGGGGAGATCAGCCGGGTGACGGAGCTGCCGACGAGCACCACGACGCGCGTGCTTGACCGCCTCGAGAAGCAGGGCCTCATCGTTCGCTCGGCCGATCCGGCCGATCGTCGTCGGGTCGTCGTGCAGCTCCGGCCCGGCGCGCTCCCCGGCACGGGCCGCGGCGGGGAGGGCGACCCCTACGCCGGAATCGTCGATGGCATGGCGCGCGTGCACGAACGCTTCACGGTCGACGAGCTCGAGGTGGTCGCGCGCTATCTCGATGCCATCAAGGACGTGCGCTGAGCGGGCCGTCCGACCCAGCGGACCGCGGGGACGCATGGCGGATCCATAGGGACTGCCGAGCGGGCGCCGAGGTGCGATCGGGCCCGTCCGCAATACGATGTGACCCGTGGCCCGCCCGAGACCCCAGCGCATGACCCCGCCCGCCAAGCCCGCCGCGAAGTCGCGCTCGCGCACGAACGGCCGTTCGGGCAATCCCGCCAGGGCCGCCGCCGCGCCCGTCGCGCACCGCGGCCCGATCACCTGGCGCGACTGGGTGGGCGGCGCGCGCCTGCGCACACTGCCGCTCGCGATCGCCCCCGTCGCGCTCGGCACGGGCGCCGGCGTCGTCGCGGCCTCGTACCTCGACGAGCCGTTCCATCCGTGGCGCTTCGCGCTGGCCCTGACCGTCGCGCTCGCGCTGCAGATCGGCGTGAACTACGCGAACGACTACTCCGACGGCATCCGCGGCACCGACGCCCACCGGGTCGGGCCCGCGCGCCTGACCGGGTCGGGCCTCGTGCCGCCCAGGCGCGTGCTCGCGGTCGCGCTGACCTTCTTCGGCATCGCGGCGGTCGCTGGCCTCGCGCTCGTCGTCATCACGCAGCAGTGGTGGTTGCTCGCCGTCGGCGCGGCCGCGATCGTCGCCGCCTGGTTCTACACGGGTGGGAAGCGGCCATACGGTTACGCCGGCCTCGGCGAGCTGTTCGTCTTCGTCTTCTTCGGCATCGTCGCGACCGCCGGTTCCGCCTACGTGCAGGCGCTCACCGTGAACCTCGAGGCGTGGACCGGCGGCGCGGGCGTCGGGCTCATCGCCTGCGCGGTGCTCATGGCGAACAACCTGCGCGACCTCGACCAGGACCGCGCCGCGGGCAAGCGCACGCTCTCGGTGCGCGTCGGACCGCTCTGGTCGCGCATCCTCTTCGCGGTCTTCATGCTGGCGCCGTTCGCGGTCGTGGTGTTCTGGGCGTTCCTGTACCCGCCCGCCTGGCTGGTCCTCTTCGCCCTGCTCGCCGCGATCCCGGCATGCATCATCGTCGGGTGGTCGCGCACGCCGCGCGAGCTCATCACGGCGCTCCAGCTCGCGAGCCTCACGGCGCTCGCCTTCGGCGTGGGGCTGGGGCTCGCCTTCGCCCTCTGACGGGTCGGGCCTCCGGCGTCGCGTCGGCATGGTGCGTCGCCTTCCAGATGCGTCGTGTCGACACGGCCTCATATGAGGCAACGCTCACATGAGCCTGCTCGAACGACGCTCCCGCTGGCCAAGAGATGAGGGCGGGCGATCGGATGCCGCGCCGCGCCGTCTATTCGGCCGGCCGGTGCTCCGACGCGTCGACCGCGGCATCCTCGACCTCGTCGTCCTCGCGGACGACGGGCGTCTCGCGGTGGCGGGCCGCGTACAGGTCGCTCGCGAACTGCTCGCGCTGACGGCGCAGGAACAGCAGCGACGCGCTGAACCCGAAGAGGGCGGCGACGAGGACCGAGATCCACGGGGTGACGCCCGCGACCAGCAGCACGACGAGCGGCGCGACGAACAGCAGCACGCGCAGCAGCGTGTAGCGGAGCCAGACGGGGACGGACTTCACGCGATCAGTGTAGGCGCCGGAGTCTGGGTGGTCGCTCCCAGCCGACTGTGACGCAGCGCGCGTAGGATCGGTGCATGGTCCGCCTCTGGGTGATCCTCGGCGTCGCCGCCGTGGTCTTCACGATCTACGCGGCGGTCGATTGCGCACTCTTCGACCGCTCCCGCATCCGCGGTCTGCCGCGCGGCTGGTGGATCGTCGTCATCCTCGTGGTGCCGATCATCGGCGGGCTGCTCTGGTTCCTCGTGGGCCGCGGTCGTGCCGTCCGCGTCGGCCGCGTCTTCCCGCACTCCGCCGCGCCCGACGACGATCCCGAGTTCCTGCGGCGCCTGCGCGTCGACGCCGAGCACCAGGAGCGGATCCGACGCCTCGAGCAGGAGCTCGCCGAGCTCGACGACGACACGCCCCCGTCGCGGGCCCGCCCCGACGACGCGCTCGGCAGCGACCGCCGTCGCAACGAGGGCGGCACCGACACTCCGGGAGAGCCGGGCCCGTCGGGCCGGCCGAATGCGTGAGGCCCCCGCGGTCGCGAGCCCCGCGACCGCGTCGTCGTTCGCGCTGCTCTCCGAGCTCGTCCGCGCCGGCGTGACCGACGTCGTCGTCGCGCCCGGTTCCCGCTCCCAGGCGCTCGCGCTCGCCGCGGCCGAGCTCGAGCGGGTCGGCGCCGTCCGGTTGCACGTGCGCATCGACGAGCGGGGTGCGGGGTTCCTCGCGCTGGGCCTCGCGGTCGAGTCCGGCCGTCCGGCCGTGGTCGTGACCACGTCGGGCACCGCGGTCGCGAACCTGCACCCGGCCGTGCTCGAGGCGCACCACGCGGGCGTCCCGATGATCCTCGCGACGGCCGACCGGCCGGCCGACCTGCGCGGCATCCGGTCCAACCAGACGACGATGCAGCCCGGCATCTTCGCGGGCGCCGTGCGCCTCGAGCGCGACGTGCCGCCGCCCGAGGGGCGGGTGGGCGAGGCGGATGCCGCGGCGCGCCTGGCACGCGAGGCCGTGCGCGCGGCGCTCGGCATCGACGACGAGGGCCGCCTCATCCCGCACCCCGGACCCGGACCCGTGCACCTCAACCTGCAGCTCCGCGAGCCGCTGTCGTCGGCTGCCGAGCTCGACCCCGCCGATGTGCCCCGAGCGGATGCCCGGGCCCCCGCGGCGCGCGAGGCCGCCGCCGCAGCGACCGACGTCCCCGTCGCGCACCTGGCACACGGATCGCGCACGATCGTCATCGCGGGCGCCGGAGCCGGGCCCGCGGCCGAGGAACTCGCCCGCACCGCGGGCTGGCCCCTGCTCGCCGAGGTGACGAGCGGCGCGCGCTTCGGCCCGAACCTCGTGGTCGCGTACCGCGAGCTCCTGCGTGAGCCCGGGTTCGGCGATCACGTCGAGCGCGCGATCGTGTTCGGGCATCCCACGCTCTCGCGCGAGGTGCCCGCACTCGTGCAGCGCGAGGGCGTCGAGGTCATCGCGGTCGCGCCATCCGGCATCGAATGGTTCAACCCCGGGCATGCCGTCGACCGGTTCGAGCGCGCGGTCGCGGCCGAGCCGCACGAGCCCGACGCCGAGGAACGCGCCTGGACCGGGCGGTGGGTGCGCGCGAGCCGCATGCTGCTCGACGAGGCTGCCGGCGAGGGCCCGACGGATGGCGCGCCGCTGCGCAGCGGCGTCGACGAGACCGGGCACGTGTCCGACTTCGCGGCGCAGCGCGAGTACCTGCGCGACCAGCTGGCGCGCATCCGCACGCCGGTCGACCGGCGCATGCTCGTCGAAGCCGTCTGGGCTGCGACGTGGCCGCACGACCGGCTCGTGTTCGGCGCCTCGCGCCTCATCCGCGATGCCGACCGGGCGGTGTCCGGCCGCCGCATCCCGGCGCACGCCAACCGCGGGCTCGCCGGCATCGACGGTACCGTCGCGACCGCGATCGGCATCGCGATCGCGAGCCAGTCGCCGGCGCCCGGTGCATCGGCCGCCGCACCCGCGGCCGATACGGCGAGCGATTCGGGCGCCGCGGCCGCCGCCTCGTCCGCGGACGGCGTGGCATCAGCGCCCTCGGCGCGTGGCACGACCCGCGCGCTCATCGGCGACCTCACGCTGCTGCACGATGTCGGCTCGCTCCTCATCGGCGAGGGCGAGGCGCGCCCGCGCGTGCTCGTGATCGTCGGCAACGACGGCGGCGGCACGATCTTCGACGCGCTCGAGGTCGCGGCGTCCGCGCCATCCGACGCCTTCGACCGCGTGCAGTTCACGCCCCAGCACGTGGACCTCGCAGCCCTCGCCGCCGCCTACGGATGGGAGTACCGCCGCGCCGCGACGCGCGGCGAGCTCGACGAGGCGCTCGGCACCGCCGTCACCGGCCCCACCCTGCTCGAGGTCCCCCTCTCGCGCTGAGCCACCCGGGGCGGCGCCGCACCCGCCCGCGCAATGCAGGTGCGCGCCCGGCGCGTCGCGCGACGCGCCGAGCCCGCGGCAGCGACACGCGCTCCGCACCTGCATTGCGCACGTGGACGTGATGGTGAGCGCCACCCCTTGCCGCGGCATCCGTCGGGCGCCCAAGATGAAGTCCAGCGGCGGCCGACGCCGCGACGAGGGGAGTGACGTGGGTCTCGAAACGTACTGGGCGACCGATCCGTCCGAAGTGCTGCGGGTCAGGCAGGGATTCCGGCTCGAGGAGGTCGAACCGCGCGGGACGCCGGGGTTCGCCGGCGGCAAGAAAGAGGCCGAGACGTCGCTCGCCGAGGGCGCCGCGATCTTCGCGGAGCAGCAGGAGATGCTCTTCGCGGGCAACCAGATGGGCGACGACCCGCGTCGCATCCTGCTCGTGCTGCAGGCGATGGACACGGCCGGCAAGGGCGGCATCGTCAAGCACGTGATGAGCGCGGTCAACCCGCAGGGCGTGCAGTACGCGGCGTTCAAGCAGCCCACCGAGGAGGAGCTCGAGCACGACTTCCTCTGGCGCATCCGCAAGGAGCTGCCGGGTGGGGGCATGGTCGGGGTGTTCGACCGCTCGCACTACGAGGACGTGCTCATCGCGAAGGTGCGCGAGCTCGCGCCGCCCGAGGAGATCGAGCGGCGCTACGACGCGATCAACGAGTTCGAGGCCGAGCTCGCGGCATCCGGCACGACCATCATCAAGGTCATGCTGCACATCTCGATGGACGAGCAGAAGCAACGGCTGCTCAAGCGACTCAAGCGGCGCGACAAGCACTGGAAGTTCAGCCCCGGCGACATCGACGAGCGCATGCTCGCGCCCCGGTACCGCGAGGCGTACCAGGTCGTCTTCGACCGCACCACGACCCCGCACGCGCCCTGGTACGTGGTGCCCGCCGACCGCAAGTGGTACGCGCGGCTCGCGGTGCAGCACCTGCTCATCGAGGCGCTCGAGGCGATGCGGCTCGACTGGCCGGTCGCCGACTTCGACGTCGAGGAGCAGAAGCAGCGGCTGATGGTGAGCTGAGCGCCCGCCGGCGACGTTCGGCGGGGCCTACGGGATCGGCGGCGAGGGGGGCGGCGCCCCGAACGCCTCGACGATCGGCCGGAACTTCATGTCGGTCTCGGCGAGCTCGCTCGCGGGAGCCGAATCGTGCACGATGCCGCAACCGGCATATGCCCGCACCGTGCCATCCGGAGTCACCTGCGCGCAGCGCAGCGCGATCGCCCACTCGCCGTCGCCGTCGGCGTCGATCCAGCCGACCGGCCCGGCGTAACGGCCGCGGTCGAAGCCCTCGAGCTCGGCGATCGCGCACAGCGCGACTTCCCGCGGCGTGCCCGCGACGGCGGCCGTGGGGTGCACGGCGGCGACCAGGTCGAGCGAGCTCGAGCCGTCGCCGAGCGTGCCCTTGAGGTCGGTCGCGAGGTGCCAGAGGTTGGGCAGCTGGAGCGTGAACGGCTCGGGGCTCGCGTCGAGGCGCGCGGTGTGCGGCGCGAGCGTGGCGACGGCGCTCTCGACGGCGAGCGCGTGCTCGGCGAGGTCCTTGTGCGAGCTCGCGAGGCGCGTGGCCTGCAGGCGATCGGATGCCGCGTCGCGACCGCGCGAGGCCGTGCCGGCCAGCACGCGCGCCGAGACCGTGCCGTGGTCGACGCGCACGAGCGTCTCGGGGCTCGCGCCGATGAGGCCGTCGACCGCGAACACCCACGTGTCGGGGTAGTCGTCGGCGAGCTTGGCGAGGGCCGCGCGCAGGCCCGCATCCTCGCTGAGGGTGCCGACGATCTCGCGGGCGAGCACGACCTTCTCGAACAGGCCGGCGTCGATGCGACCGACGGCCTCCTCGACGGCGCTCATGTACGACTCGGGTGGCAGCGCACCGGGCTCGAACCGTACGCGCGGCACGTCGCGCTTGGGCGCCGGCTCGGGCAGCTCGACCGGCGCGGCGGGGCGGGCGGATGACGCGTCGACGAGTTCGATCCGCGTGACCCAGGCACGACCGTCGCGACGGCCGAGCACGATCTCGGGCACCACGAGCACGCTCGTCGCGGCGGACTCGTCGGCGAACGTGATCGCGCCGAACGCGACGAGGCCGCTGCCCGGCAGCCCCACGCGGTCGTCGACGTCGGCCGCGGCGGCGAGGCGACGCCATCCGTCGGCCGCCCGCTCGATGCGGTCGGGTCCGGCGGTCTCGATGCGCAGCACCTCGCCCAGGCCGATCATGCCCTCGCCGCGGCGCATCCAGAGCAGCGGATGCCGCGGGTCCAGGCGCGGCACGAGCGGCGCCGTCTCATCGACCGGAACGGTCCGGACGCGCAGCTTCGTGTCGGCGGCCGGCGGCGCCGCGGCTTCCGTTCGCGTCACCCCATCAGCCTACGCCGGGGCGCACGGGCGCCGCCGCGCACGGCTCACGCCGGGACGACGTCGACCCCGCGCCAGAACGCGACGCGGTCGCGGATCTCCTCGGCCGCGGCCGACGGCTGGGGGTAGTACCAGGCGGCGTTCGGGTTGCGCTGCCCGTCGACCTCGACGTGGAAGTAGCTCGCGGTGCCCTTCCAGTGGCACACGCTGCGGTTGTCGCTGTCGGCGAAGAACTCGGGCCGGATCGCGTCGCGCGGGAAGTAGTGGTTGCCCTCGACGACGACCGTGTCGTCGGACTCTGCGATGACCGTGCCGTTCCAGATGGCCTTCATGCCGTTTCCTCCGTTCGCGCGGCGGCAGGGTGCGCCGCATCCGTCACCAGCAGCCAACGCGCTCTCCGAGCGGATCCATCCCATTGCATGGAATCTCACAGGGTTCCGGCAGGTGGCATCCGGGTTCACCGGCGGCGATCAGGCGCCGAAACCTAGACTGGCAGCATGACGCGCGCTGACCTCGGCAAGGACCCCCGTGACGTCTCGGCGATGTTCGACCGGGTCGCCGCGCGCTACGACCGCACCAACACGGTGCTCTCGGTCGGCAATGCCGCGCTGTGGCGCGCCGCCACCACGCGAGCGGTCGGCGCGAAGCCGGGCGAGCGCGTGCTCGACGTCGCCGCCGGGACGGGAACCTCCAGCGCGAGCCTCGCGAAGTCGGGTGCCAGCATCGTCGCGGCCGACTTCTCGCCGGGCATGATCGAGGTCGGGCGACGCCGGCAGGCGACCGTGCCGAACCTCGTGTTCGTCGAGGCCGACGCCATGGCGCTGCCCTTCGGCGACGCGGAGTTCGACGCCGTCACGATCTCGTTCGGCCTGCGGAACGTGAAGGACCCCAAGCAGGCGCTGCGCGAGTTCCTGCGCGTCACCAAGCCCGGCGGACGTCTCGTGGTGTGCGAGTTCTCGCACCCGCCGACCCGGGTGGTGCGTGCCGGCTACGACTTCTACCAGCGCGTCGTGATGCCGCCGCTGGTCAGGCTCTCGAGCTCGAACGACGACGCGTACGAGTACCTCAACGAGTCGATCAATGCTTGGCCCGACCAGCGCACGCTCGCCGCCTGGATCCGCGAGGCCGGGTGGACGGAGGTCGCGTGGCGCAACCTCACGGCCGGCATCGTCGCGCTGCACCGGGCGCGCAAGCCGCTCGACGCCGAGTAGCGTCGGCGGGCGCGCATTCGACAAGCTCGCAGCATCCGCTCGGCTCGCTCTCGGTAGGCTTGGCGCTGTGAATCCGAGCCATCCGGTCGTCCGCCGTGGGTCGACGCTCGCCGCCAACCTCGGCCTCAGCGAGCGCGTGTTCGCGTCCTCGGCCGACCGGGCGATGGCCCGGGCGATCGACGACGGGCTCGAGCGCGTTGAGTCGGGCCTGGTCGACGAGGTCCACTTCGCCGACAAGATCGCGGATGTCGCGGGCCGCTACCTGCTCGAGGCCGGCGGCAAGCGGGTGCGACCCATGCTGACCCTGCTCACCTCGCAGCTCGGCGACGGCATCACCGACGACGTGATCACCGCCGCGATGGCCATCGAGATCACGCACCTCGGCTCGCTCTACCACGACGACGTCATGGACGAGTCGGAGCGGCGCCGCGGCGTGCCGAGCGCGCAGACCGTGTGGGGCAACTCGGTCGCGATCCTCACCGGCGACCTGCTGTTCGCGCGCGCGAGCCAGCTCATGGCCAAGCTGGGGGAGCGCGCCATCCGCATGCAGGCCGACACCTTCGAGCGGCTCGTGCTCGGCCAGCTCAACGAGACCGTCGGGCCCGACGCCGACGAGGACCCGATCGACCACTACATCCAGGTACTCGCCGACAAGACCGGCTCGCTCATCGCGGCGGCAGCGCAGTCGGGCATCGTGTTCTCCAACGCCGACCCCGCGCTCGAGGCGCCCATCGTCGCGTTCGGCGAGCGGATCGGCGTCGCGTTCCAGCTCATCGACGACGTCATCGACCTGTCGCCGCAGCCCGAGGAGACCGGCAAGGTCCCGGGCACCGACCTGCGTGCGGGCGTCGTCACGCTGCCGCTGCTGCGTCTCGAGGAACTCGCGAAGACGGATGCCGCGTCGGCCGACCTGCTCGAGCGGATCCGCCGCGACGTGCTCCCGACTCCGGCCGCCGACGCCGGCGATCCGCTCGACACCAACACGCTCGCCTCGCGCATCGTGCCCTCGCGCGCGACCATCGACGCGATCGTGGCCGAGCTCCGCGAGCACGAGGCGACGCGGTCCACGCTCGCCGAGGCGCACCGCTGGGCGCGCGACGCCGTGGCCGCGCTCGCGCCCGTGCCCGAGGGCAGCGTGAAGAAGGCGCTGACGCGGTTCGCCGACACGATCGTCGAACGGTCGAGCTGAGGCGATGACGACAGGAGGACACCACCGGTGACGAGGAACAAGTTGCGCCTGGCCATCATTGGGGCCGGCCCCGCCGGCATCTACGCCGCCGACATCCTGCTGAAGTCCGAGCGCCACTTCGACGTCTCGATCGACCTGTTCGACCACCTGCCTGCGCCATACGGCCTCGTCCGCTACGGCGTCGCGCCCGACCATCCGCGCATCAAGGGCATCATCACCGCGCTGCGCGAGGTGCTCGATCGCGGTGACATCCGCATCTTCGGCAACGTGCGGTTCGGCGAGGACCTCACGCTCGACGACCTGAAGCGCCACTACAACGCCGTCATCTTCGCGACCGGCGCCGTGCGCGACGCCTCGCTGAACATCCCCGGCATCGACCTCGAGGGTTCGTACGGCGCCGCCGACTTCGTCAGCTGGTACGACGGCCACCCCGACTACCCGCGCGAGTGGCCGCTCGAGGCGCAGTCGGTCGCAGTCATCGGCAACGGCAACGTCGCGCTCGACGTCTCGCGGATCCTCGCGAAGCACCCCGAGGACCTGCTGCCCACCGAGATCCCCGCGAACGTGTACGAGGGGCTGCAACGCTCGCCCGTCACCGACGTGCACGTGTTCGGCCGCCGCGGCCCGACCTCGGTGAAGTTCACGCCGCTCGAACTGCGCGAGCTCGGCGAGCTGCGCGACGTCGACATGATCGTCCACGACGAGGACTTCGACTACGACGACGCGGCACGCGCCGCCGTCGCCGGCAACAAGCAGGTGCTCGTCATCGACAAGGTGCTGCAGCAGTGGCGGCAGCGTGAGGTGGGGTCGGCGTCGCGCCGGCTGCACCTGCACTTCTTCGCCAAGCCCGTCGAGGTCGTCGGCGACGAGCACGGCCAGGTCGCCGCGTTCCGCTGGGAGCGCACCGCGCCCGACGGCGAGGGCGGGGTCGTGGGCACCGGCGAGATCCGCGAGATCCCGGTGCAGGCGCTCTACCGCGCCGTCGGCTACTACGGCTCGCCGCTGCCCGGCATCCCGTTCGACAAGCGGCTCGGCGTCATCCCGAACCACGAGGGCCAGGTGCTGATCCGCGACAAGGAGTCGGGCAAGTCGCGCCAGATGTACGGCGTCTACTGCACCGGCTGGATCAAGCGCGGCCCCGTCGGCCTCATCGGCCACACCAAGTCCGACGCGATGGAGACGATCAAGCACGTCATCAACGACCTCGGCAACTGGTGGCGGCCCGAGTCGCCCTCCGAGGAGTCGGTCGTGGAGCTGCTCGAGTCCCGCGGCATCCGCTGGACCGACCTCGACGGATGGCACCGCCTCGACGAGCACGAGCAGGCGCTCGGCGCCGCCGAGGAGCGCGCGCGCATCAAGGTCGTGCCCCGCGACGAGATGGTCTCGATCTCGCGCGGCGAGGTGTAGTTCCGAACGTCGGGTTGACGCCCCTCGGTGCGATGTCCTGGCGTCGGAGTCAGGACTCGCGTCCGACCGGCGGCTCGCCGACGAACTCGTGCGCTTCGCGCGCGAGTTCCGACCAGAGCTCGCGATCGGCGACACGCACCCACGTGCGGCTGTCGCCGCCTCGCGTCGAGTGGAACGGTTCGACGATGCCGCGCTGCTGCAGGTCCGACGACCGCCCCGCCGGCAGGTCGACCACGAGCTGGCCACCGTCGAGGAACGCGAACAGCCTGCCCTTGACGAGCAGCCCGTCAGGCGTGGCATCCACGTCGAAATCGGCATCCTCGAGCAGTTCGTTCGCCACGGCGTCGTAGGTCGACTGCACGTCATCCATGTCATCCCCCTGTCACTGCCTTCGCGGGGAGCCTACGCCGGGTCCGCGTCGCGCGCAGCGCTCCGCTGGTACCGAGCCCGACGGGCCTGTCGTCGCGTGCCCGGCCGATATGCTCCCCACCATGCCCCTCGCCCCCGTCCTCCTCACCCTGGGCGCAGCGATCGTCGGCGCCGTGCTCGGCTGGTGGCCCCTCGCCGACTGGGCCGACCGCAACATCCGCACTCCAGCTGACGAGCGGATGTCACTGCGCCGCCTGCGCGCGTGGTCGGCCGCCGCGACCGCGGCGGGCTTCGGCGCCGTGACGTGGCGATTCGGCCTCGACCCCGTGCTGCCGGCGCTGCTCGCGGTCGTCGCGACGGGGGTGGTCCTCTCGATCGTCGACCTCACCGAGCACCGGCTTCCGAACGCGGTGATCCTCCCGACGCTCGCCGCGGTCGCGGTGCTGCTCGTGCTCGCCTCAGCGCTCACGGGGGAGTGGATGCGCCTGCTCTGGGCGCTCGCCGGGGGTGCGGCGATGTTCGCGTTCTACTTCGTGCTCGCGCTGATCGCGCCGGCGGGCATGGGCATGGGCGACGTGAAGTTCGCGGCGCCGCTGGGACTGGTGCTCGGATGGTTCGGCTGGAGCGTGTGGCTCGTCGGGCTGATGGCCGGGTTCGTGGTCGGCGGGCTCGTCGGGCTCGTCGCCCTCGCGCTGCGACGCGTGACGCTGAAGGGGTCGATCCCGTTCGGTCCGTCGATGCTGGCGGGTGCCGTCGCAGTCATTCTCGTGCTCGGAGCCTGACCCCCAGAACGGGGGCCGGTTCCAGGCTCCCGGCGCGGGAAACGCCGTGTCCCCCTGTTGGAGGACTGCTGTCCCCCGGAAGTGCGAACCATAGCAGCGCATTCATCACGTTCTGATCACGTCTGTCCCCCAGCGTGACCCCAATGCGAGGGGACCCCGAAGTGGGGCGTGGCCGTGGATTCTGTTCCGCCGATAACGTTCACTGGCCGCTTGCGCCCGTGGGCGGCACCCCTACTTTCGTTCCATACCCGAAGGGTGTCTCCCATGCTCAAGCTCTACACGAAGGCTCAGGCCCGTCTCGCTCAGCTCCGCGAGGAGGAGGCCGGGAACGCGGCCGAGTACGGCCTCATCATCGCGATCGTCGCTCTTGGCATCGTCGTCGGCCTCGGCGCTCTCGCGCTGGCCCTGAACGGCATGTTCGGCGACGTCGCCACCGAGCTCGGCCAGTAGCAAGTTAAGCGGAGCGGACCCCGGTGACGCCGGGGTCCGCATCGCCGTTCTCGGCGTGAGGGAGTGGAGATGGGTCTCAGGCGTGGCGACCGAGGCGCTTCCGCAGTGGAGTTCGCTCTGATCATCCCAGCCCTCCTGCTGCTGGTGCTCGGGGTCATGGAGTTCAGCAGACTGTACAACGTTCAAATCTCGCTTTCGAACGCCGCCAGGTCGGCTGCCCGTGTGATGGCGATCGCCAATGATGCAGGTACGGCTGTCGACGCAGGTATCGATTCAGCTCCCTCGCTCAATCCCGCTTTGTCGGGCGGCAATTTCGGCTTTAGCCCCGGAACCTGCGCCTCGGGTGCGGTGATGTCCGTGACGGTCACCTACACAACCACTCTGCTCACCGGGGCGTTCGGCCCCTCCCTCACCCTCCAGGGAAAGGCGGCCACGCCATGCGGCGGCTGATTCGACGACTGCGATCCGATCGCGGGGCTACGGCGGTCACGTTTGGTTTGCTGCTGATTCCGTTGCTCGGATTCGGAGGTATAGCAGTCGATGTCGGAGCCCTTTACGCTGAGAAGGCTGAGCTCCAGAACGGCGCTGACGCTGCCGCGTTGAAGGTCGCGATCGCATGCGCCAAGGATGAGGCGGCGACCTCCTGTCTTTCCGCGAACCCAACGGACATTGCCGGCGCCAACGACTCGAGTGACGGTACCGAGGATGTCGAGTCCGTCGCAGTGGACACGGCAGCGAACACGGTAACCGTCACCACGAATACGGAAGACATCGGCGTTCGCCACCCTCTTGCATCGATGATTCCCGGCATTGGCGATTCGACAGTTGTAAAGGCGGTCGGCGCCGCCGAGTGGGGTCAGCCGGTGCGCGGAACAACGCTTGCGCTGGCGATCGGGTACTGCGAGTTCGCCGATCACCCTCCTCAGGAGGGCGTCGCAAACCCGACCAAGATCCTCGTCCAGTACAACACCGGTACTCGGAGGAACTGTCCCGGAGCATTCGCTCCGGGAGGATTCGGCTGGCTTCCCTCGATCGACTGCTCGATCGAGATCGATGTGACGAACCCATGGGTGATGAGTAAGCCGGGTAACAGCACGTCAGGCACTGGATGCAGCGACGCCTACCTCGCCGAGCTCAGAGCGCACGGCGACACCGTGTTCATCCCCATTTATGACGACTTCCGGGGCAGTGGTTCGAACGTGGAGTTCCACATCCAGCAATTCGCGGCATTCAAGATCACCGGCTTCAAGCTCAGCGGTGGTAATGCCTACACCGACCCGGGTGCTCCGAGTTGCACCGGTAGCTGCCGGGGGATTCAGGGCTACTTCATGAAGTTCGTGTCGATCGACGACGCGTTCGAATTGGGCGACGGCGTCGTGAACGGCGCAGCCATCGTTCGCCAGATCCTTCCCTGAAGCTGAAACGACCAACCTCCGGCGGTACGCCGAACTCCCTACAGAAAGGCGTCTCTAGGTGATCAGGATCATCGGTGCGATCGTTGCGATCCTTCTCGCCGTGGGCGGCGGGTTCGCTCTCTTCCTCTACGTTCAGAGCGCCGATAAGCGTGCCGCTGAAGGAGCGGAGTTCCAGCAGGTCTTCGTCGTGAAAGAGGCGGTTCCCAAGGGAACGGCAGGCGAGGCAGTTCAAGACTTCATCGAAGTGGACGAGCTTCCCGCGATTGCCATCCAGCCCGACATCGTCACCGACCTCGCCGATCTCAAAGGACTAGTCACGAACGCCGAACTCCTGCCGGGTGAGCAACTCCTTCAGGCCCGTTTCTCATCGCCGGAGGACCTGGCGGCCGACGGTGAGGTTGTGATCCCGGATGGGTATCAGGAGATCACTCTCGCACTCCCAGTGGAACGAGTGGTCGGTGGTGAAGTACGGCCGGGCGACTCCGTGGGCATCGTGCTTTCCACGAACACTAGAAGCATTGCCGCCAACGACCAGACGGCGCAGAGCCAGTTCATCTACAACGGCGTGCTCGTGACCCGGGTCACGGCAGGTCGAACGCTCACGAGCGGCGATTCCGCCGACGAGAACCGCGAGGTGAGTGCATTCCTCGTCACGCTCGCGGTCACCGCTTCGCAGGCGGAGAAGCTTGCCTACGGCGCCGAGCAGCAGGAGGACAACAACGGCGGAATCTGGCTGACGCTGCAGCCCGAGGGTGTCGACACCAACGGATCCACGAATCGCAGCGGAGAGAACATCTTCCAGTGACCCGGTACCTGCTGGTCAGTCGGAGCGCGGAGTACGAGTCGCGTCTCCGACGGCTGCTGCGCGGGCGGCTGCAGACCGTCCCCGGTGAGTACGTCACCTTCGGACCGGATTCGGTGGTCGGCCAGGTCGAGCGGGCGCCGAGGATCGCGTTGCTGGGTCCTCTGCTGAGCTACGAGGAGACGAAGGCGCTGACGGCGCTCTTGGGGGAGAAGTACGCCGGGATCGGACTGATCGTGGTGCGCGAGCAGCGATCGGACCTGGAGGACTGGGTCGATGGCATGGAGATCCACGCCGTCCTGAGCCCGGAAGCTTCCGACTCGACGACGGAAAGCCTTCTTGCGCGACTCGACGACTGGCTGACCACGTCGGGCAGGCTTCCTCCGGTTTCCGACGACGATCTGGCGGCCGAGGCCCGGGGCGACGATGTCGCCAGAGTGTTCGAGCTCCTCACTCCGGGGTTCGCTCCAGACCCGAGCGGTGCCCCCGACGTTGAGCGCGTCGAGGCCGAGAGCGCGGAAACGGCCGTCGAGGAGACACCAGCCGCTGAGTCGTCCGATGCGGTCGAGTCTGCCGAGCAGGAATGGGTGCTGCCGCCGATCGCCGAGGGCGTGAGGTCGGAGATCATCGTCGTCGCCGCCCCCAAGGGCGGACAAGGGAAGACGACCACCGCGGTGAACCTCTCGGCGGGATTGGCAGAGATCCACCCGAATTCGGTGGTCCTCGTCGACGCTGACGTCCAGTTCGGAGATATTGCGAACGCCCTCGATCTCCGGCCGCAATACTCGCTGGCGGACGTCGTCGGGGTAGGAAACGACGAGGTCGCCATGAAGGCGCTCCTCACCCGTCACGACGATGACTTCTTCGTTGTCGCCGCGCCGCCCTCCCCCGAGTTGGCGGATCAGATCCCGCCCGACGCGCTCGCACAGCTTCTCCGTCGCCTCGCGACCATGTTCAGGTATGTCGTCGTCGACACCACGCCGGGCTTGGGCGAGCACACTCTCGTCTCGCTCGAGCAGGCCACCGACGGTGTCTTCCTGACGAACATGACCGTTCCCAGCTTGCGCGCACTGCGCAAGGAGTTCGAACTGCTGGTCGCGTTGGGCATGGTGCCGGGCAATCGACACGTCGTGCTCAACTTCGTCGAGAAGAGCACTGGCATTCTTCCGAAGGACGCCGAGCGCATCCTCGGGGCGCCGGTCGACGTCGAAGTGCCGCGCTCACTCGGGGTCATCCACGCCTCGAACGCCGGTGTGCCGCTCATTCACCACGACGTTCGCGACCCGGCGGCGAGAGCAATCCGCGCGGTGGTCCAGCGCATCGAACCCGAGGCAGTACCCACCCGCAAGCGAATCCACAGGAAAGCGAGGGCGGCCCAATGAGCCTGAGCGATCGACTCGAACGTGCGCGAGGCGCACACCGAAGCGCCGGCGTCGAGTACCCCGAGCAGGTGCCGCCGCTCGACGCGACCGACCCGTTGCTCCCTGCCCCATCCGATGGCGAGTCGGCGGCGCCCGAGAGCGACGCCCGCCTGTCGGAGGATGGCGCTGTTGAGACGCCGGCCGCCGCCGAGTCGGAGGAGCACACCAGCACCTGGTCTGCGCTTGCGGGCGAAATGCCCGAGCCGCATGCCGCCGATCCGCTCACCGATCTCAAGGAGCGCGCGGCGGAGGAGCTCTTCCGCCGCATCGGAACCCGCCTGAACGATCCGACGCTCACCGAGGACCGACTCCACGCGTTGGCGCGGGAAGAACTGAGCTTCATCGTGGAAGCGGAGCAGGTCGCCCTCACCACCGCTGAGCGCAACAGGCTCATCACCGAGATCGGAGCCGACGTGCTCGGGTTCGGCCCGCTCGAGCCGTTGCTCGACGATCCGGCCATCTCGGAGATCATGGTCAACCGGTTCGACCAGATCTTCGTCGAGCGCAACGGTCGGCTGTACGAGTCGCGGAGCAAGTTCACCGGCGAGCCGCAGCTCCGTCGCGTGATCGAGCGCATCGTCTCGCGTGTTGGTCGTCGCATCGACGAGTCCTCGCCGCTCGTCGACGCCCGACTCGCCGACGGCTCGCGCGTGAATGCGATCATCCCGCCGCTGGCGGTGGACGGCTCATCGCTGACCATTCGAAAGTTCTCTCGCACTCCGTACAAGGTCGAGGATCTCATCGGGTTCGATACGCTCACGCGTGAGATGGCGACGCTCCTCGATGCAGCCGTGCGCGCCAAGCTCAACATTCTCGTGTCGGGCGGTACCGGCACCGGTAAGACCACGTTGCTCAACGTGTTGTCGGCCTTCATCCCGAACGACGAGCGAATCATCACCATCGAGGATGCCGTCGAGCTCCAGCTTCAGCAGGAGCACGTCGTTCGATTGGAGTCGCGCCCAGCGAACATCGAAGGCCGAGGCGAGATCACGATCCGCGATCTGGTTCGGAATTCGCTGCGCATGCGTCCCGATCGCATCGTCATCGGCGAGGTGCGTGGTGGTGAGAGCCTCGACATGCTCCAGGCGATGAACACCGGTCATGAGGGCTCGATCTCGACGATTCACGCCAATTCTCCTCGTGACGCCCTTGCGCGCCTCGAGACGCTGGTGCTCATGGCCGGGATGGATCTGCCGCTTCGAGCGATCCGCGAGCAGATCGCATCGGCGATCGACGTCGTGGTCCAGATCTCCCGCCTCCGCGACGGCACGCGCAGGGTGGTCAGCGTCACCGAGGTGCAGGGCATGGAGGGCGAGATCATCACGCTGCAGGACGCCTACTCGTTCGACTTCGCTGCAGGTGTCGACTCCGATGGCCGGTTCCGTGGGCATGCCATCCCGACCGGTGTGCGTCCGCGATTCGTGGATCGCTTCGAGGAACTGGGGATCGCCGTTCCGGCCACCATCTTCCGGTACCAGCCACGCGGCTACGGCATCGGGGAGATCGGATGATTCAGCTTCTCGCAATCGGTGTCGCGTTCGTCCTGCTGGCGCTCCTCGCGCTCGTCCTCCTCGTCCTCTTCCCTCCGCCGAAGCGAGTGGCGATCGAGCGACGCCTTGCGCCGGGCGAGGAGTACGTGTCTGCGCTGTCGCGCGCGACCGACAAGACGGTGGCGGTCATCGACACGGCGATGGCCCAGCGGAACCGTGGGATGTTCAACGAGGAGCGACTCGAACTGGCCGGTGTGAAGACCTCGCCGTCGGGCATGGTGCTCGTGACCTTCTCCCTCGCAGCAGTCCTCGCGGTGCTGGGGGTGCTCATCGGCTTCGGATCGTGGTGGGCGGTGCTGTGGGCCGTCGTGTTCGCGGCGCTGGCTCCGCTGTTCGTGAGCTTGTACCTCACAATTCGCACAAGCCGACGTCGGGCTGCGTTCGCCGACCAGTTGGATGACACGCTCCAGCTCGTATCGGGGAACCTCCGAGCGGGTCATGGGCTGACCCAGGCACTGGATTCCGTGGCGCGGTACGCCGACCCGCCCACCACCGAGGAGTTCTCGCGCATCGTCAACGAGACGAGGATCGGCCGCGACTTGGGCGATGCGCTTGCGAGCACCGCCTTCCGGATGCGTTCCGACGACTTCAATTGGGCCGCCCAAGCGATCGATATCAATCGCGAGACCGGTGGCAACCTGTCGGAGACCCTCCAGCGCACCGCGGCCACGATCCGTGAGCGCAACCAGATCCGGCGACAGGTCAAGGCGCTGAGCGCTGAGGGGCGCCTCTCCGCAATCATCCTGATCGCACTGCCGATCGGCGTGTTCCTCGGCGTCCTGCTCCTGCAGCCGGCGTACCTCGCGCCGTTCTTCGAGAACATCTTCGGCTGGATCGCGATGGCGACGGCCGTCGTGCTCATGGCGATAGGTACGGTCTGGATGCTGTTCGCAGTCAGGGTGAAGTTCTAGATGACCGGAACGTGGATCGCATATATCTCCATCGGCGCTGTCGCCATCTCCATCGGCGCCCTGGTCTTCATCGTGTTCACGACGATCCCGGCGAAAGCCGACGTCGTGGCGGCGGTCGCTCCCGCGAACGAGCTCGAACGCAAGCGCGTCGAACGGGCGAGCTTCTCCGAGACCCTCGCCGCGGTCATGCCCACCGGCTACACCGGTTGGGTGCAACGCAAGATCATCTATGCGGGTCGGGCGGGCACCTGGACCGTGGGCGGATTCCTCCTGATCCGGCTCATCGTCACCATCGTCGCTGTCCTGATCATCCTGGGAGCCGTATTCACCTCATCCTCGCTGGTGATTCGTATCGCCGGAATCGCCTTCGGACTGCTCATCCTCCTCGCGCCGGAGATCATGCTCAGCAGTCGTGCTGATGACAGGCAGAAGGCCATCCTGCTGGCGTTGCCCGACACCTTGGACCAGATGACGATCGCGGTCGAGGCCGGCCTGGGCTTCGAGGCCGCAATGGCGAAGGCTGCGCAAGGCGGCCGAGGCCCCTTGTCCGAAGAGCTCATCCGCACATTGCAGGACATGAGCATCGGACGATCGAGAAGCGACGCGTATTCTGCGTTGCTTGTCAGGACGGACTGCACCGACTTGAAGCGGTTCGTCCGGGCAGTCCAGCAGGCAGACCGCTACGGAATCGCGATCGCCGATGTGCTTCGCGTCCAAGCGGCGGAGATGCGCATCAAACGCCGGCAGCGCGCCGAGGAGTCGGCTATGAAGGTGCCGATCAAGGTGGTGTTCCCGCTGGTGTTCGCGATCCTGCCCGTGCTCTTCATCGTGCTGCTCTATCCTGCGGTGGTCGGCATCATCAAGACATTCGGCTGAGCGCCAGAACCTCGGCGTGATGCCAGCCGCCGACGGATGCGCAGGAGGCGACGTGGACTGGCGACCCGACGTGCTCGGCGAGGGCTTCGAGCAGCTGACGCTGCCGCTCGAGCCCGACGATGAGGGCGAGGTCGTCGCGACGCTCGTGCGGTACAGGCCACCCGCCGAGGAGGCGCGGCCGCGGCGCCGGTGGCGCTGGCCGTGGGAACCTGAGTCCGCGCCGACACCGCCGCCCGCGGCGTCCGGATGCGACGTGCTGTACGTGCACGGATGGAGCGACTACTTCTTCAACCCCGAGCTCGCCCGGTTCTGGGCCGACGCGGGGGCGAGGTTCTACGCGCTCGAGCTGCGCAAGTACGGGCGCAGCCTGCGCGAGTGGCAGACGCCCGGGTACGTCACCGACCTGCGGGCCTACGACGAAGACATCGAGGCGGCGCTGGCGGCGATCGTGCGGGAGCACGAGGCGCCCGAGGCCGAGGCCGAGGACGTGGCCCGGCCCACCCGGCCGCTGATCCTCCTCGGCCACTCGACCGGCGGGCTCGTGTTCAGCCTGTGGGCGGCGCGCAACCCAGGCCGGGCCGCCGCGCTCATCCTCAACAGCCCGTGGCTGGAGTTCCAGCTCCGGGGGATCGGGCGTCAGGCGATCTCGCCCGTGATCGAGTTCGGCGCACGGGTCAACCCGATGCGCTCGCTGCCCAACGTCGACCTCGGGTTCTACGCGCGCTCGGTCGCGAAGGAACTCGACGGCGAGTGGGAGTACGACCACGCCTGGCGACCCGACCGCGGCTTCCCGGTGCATCCGGCGTGGCTGACCGCCATCCTCGCGGGGCACGCCACCGTCGCGGCGGGCATCGACGTGGGGGTGCCCGTGCTCACGCTGCTCTCGGCCCGTTCGGCGCTGCTGCCGCGGTGGGATGACGCGATGCTGACCTCCGACATCGTGCTCGTCGTCGACGACATCGCGCGCCAGTCGCTCAAGCTCGGACCCGAGGTCGCGATCTCGCGCCTCGACGGAGCGCTGCACGACGTCTTCCTCTCGCGCGAGCCGGCGCGGGCGGCCGCCTACGCCGCGATCAGCCGCTGGCTCGGGGGCTACGCGCCGCGGCACGACTGACCGGCGCGCGCGGGAGCGCACGGGTGGCGCGGGAACCGCGGTCGACGTGCGCTCACGCGCCATCCGGAAGCTCAGGCACGCGCGGGCCTGGGCGGCCACCCGTCCTCCCCAAGCGGGTGTGGCCGCGGGGCGGAGGGTACCGGCGACGGGGGAGGCTCCGCCGCGGCCGTCCGACGGCAGCATGGCCGGATGCTCGACGAACTGCCCGCCGACGACCACGGGCTCATCCGCTTCGACGACGTCCGTTCGCTGGGCCTGCGCCCCGCACTGCGCGCCGCCGAGATCGACGGCCGCGTGCGGCGCGTGCGTCGCGCCGTCTACGCGCGGGTCGCGCCGGCCGAGTCCGCCCACCCGTTCTGGCAGCGCGACCGCGACCGGTACGCGACGGCCGTGCGCGCCGCGTCGCTCACCATCGCCGCGCCGGTGTTCACGAGCTTCTCGGCGGCGGTGGTGTTCGGGCTCCCGGTGTTCGGCCGTTGGCCCGACGATGTCTACGTCATGTCGCGGACGTCCACGGGCAGTCGGCGCCCGGGGATCGTGGCCATCGCGGGCAGCTACCGACCCGACGTCGAGGAGGTGGACGGGCTCGTTCACCCTGATCCAGATCGCGCGACATGCGACCATCGGCGCGGCGGTGGTCGCGACGGATGCCGCGCTGTTCCGCTCGCGCACCCGGCCGGCTCCGCCGCGCACCACGATCGAACGTCTGTGCAAGGAACACCGACGGCTGCTCCCGTATCCCGGCAGCAGCCGCGTGGAGGCGGTGCTCGAGCTCGTCGCCGACGGGGCGCAGACCCCGCTCGAGTCGGTGAGCCGATTGGTCATGCTCGAGGCGGGATTCTCCGCTCCGCAGTTGCAGGTGCCACTGCGCCTGCCCGAGTTGGGCACGACGGCCCACCTCGACTTCGGATGGCGCGAACTCGGGATCGCCGCCGAGGCCGACGGCCGCGGCAAGTATCGTTCCGGAGGCGGCGATGGGGTCGAGGCGGTCATCGCGGAGAAGGATCGCGAGAACGCCATCCGCCGGCAGGTCGTCGCGTTCGACCGCTGGGATTGGGCGGACGCCATTGCGAAGACGCCACTCGTGCGGCGGCTCGATCGCCTGGGCGTGCCGCGCGTCGGCGTGCCGCGCAGGCTGGTGGGAGACGCACGTGAACCCGCCGCGCGGCCCTCGTCGGCGTCGCGTCGCAGGCGATGAGCACCGGATGGCGCTGGAGTCACCGCCTGCACGCGCTCTCGCGCCACACGGTCGCTCCAGCGCGCGACGGCCCTAGCGGAAGTTGACGAACTGCAGGTCGACGTCGAGGTCGGCGGCCTTCAGCAGCCGGATGGTCTCCTGCAGGTCGTCGCGGCTCTTCGACGACACGCGCAGCTCATCGCCCTGGATCTGCGACTTCACCGTCTTGGGCGCCTCGTCGCGGATGAGCTTGCCGATCTTCTTGGCGTGCTCCTGGTCGATGCCGTTCTTGAGGCCCACCTCGAGGCGGAACTCCTTGCCCGACGCGTAGGGCTCGCCCGCGTCGAGCGACTTCAGCGAGATGCCGCGCTTGATGAACTTCGACTGCACGACGTCGAGCACGGCCTTGACCCGCTCCTCGGACGACGCCTTCAGCAGGATCTTCTCGCCCGACCACTCGACCGACGCGCCGACGCCCTTGAAGTCGTAGCGCTGCTCGATCTCCTTGCGGGCCTGGTTGACCGCGTTGTCGGCCTCCATCTTGTCGACCTTGCTGACGATGTCGAACGTCGAATCTGCCATGCGCGCCAGTCTAGCGAGCGGGCGATCGGATGGCTCGGGGCCGCTCGCGTGCCTCGACCCGCGCCCTCATCCGAGGTGCGCGAGCAGCGTCGCGCCCACGTCGTCGACCGACGCCTGGCGGTTCGACAGCACGATCGCGGCGGTGCCGTCGGTCGTGTCGATGAGCAGCACGCTCGCGAACCCGAGGGTCATGCCGTTGTGCGAGACGATCCGATGCTCGCCGTCGTCGCGGACGTTCCAGAAGTAGCCGATGCGCGACCCGTCGCCCACCTCGATGAGGTCGGATTGCGCCGCGCTGCCCGTGAGCGGTCCGTCGAGCACGGCCTGCGCGAAGACCGCGAGGTCGTCGATCGTCGCGTCGATGCCGCCGGCCGGCGCGTACGCGGCGAGCGACGAGGGCGCGACCGCGTCGCCGTCCTCCGCGAAGCCGCCCGCGTGCGAGGCCGGCACCTCTTCGCCGGTGAGCGGCAGGCTCGCGCCGTCGAGGCCGAGCGGCTCGAGCAGCCGCTCGGTGACGAGCGACCGGTAGTCGGTTCCGGCGGCGGCCGCGAGCGCCTGCCCCACGAGCGCGGCTCCCATGTTGCTGTACGAGAAGCCCCGGCCCGGCGCGACCTCGACGCCGCGGGCTTCGGCGAGCATCTCGTCGACCGTCTCGTCGATGCCGTCCTCGCCCGACTCGATGGCTGCGCTCACGCGTTCGACCCACTCCGGGTCGGTCGGGAACGTCGGGATGCCGCCGCGGTGCGCGGCCAGGTCGCGCAGGGTCACGGATGCCACGGGCGCGTCGCCGAGGTCGAGGTACCGCCCGACGGGGTCGTCGGCCCGGACCTCGCCGCGTTCGATCGCCAGGGCGAGCAGCTCGCCCGTGAACGGCTTCGTGATCGAGCCGATCTCGAAGGTCGTCGAGTGGTCGGCGTCGATGAACGCGGTCCGCACCCCATCGTCGTCGATCACGGCCACGGCCACGCGATCGGTCGGGGCCAGGAAGGACGGGCGGATGAGTCGGAGGAGCTCGGCGTCGCCCGAGGTGCCGCCGTCGGTGGTGGCGGGTGGCGTGCTGTCGGCGCCGGTCGCCGGCGCCCCGGCGACGCAGCCGGAGAGGGCGAGGCAGGCGCTGAGGGCGAGAGGTCCGAGGAGGCGGAGGCGGGTCTGCGAGCGGCGCACCGGCCCATCGTATGGTCGACACCGTGGTCGGGGCACGACCCCCGTGCGCGGGCGAAATCGCGCACTCGTCGGCTGCTCGGCGGGGTCCGGCGTCGGTGCCCTCGGGCATCATGGACCTACCGCCGCGCCCGGCGCGGCCCCGGAACGATCGCGAGCAACCGACGGCGAGGAGGCCCGCATGCCGCACGACGGCGACGCCGACGTGATCGTCGTGGGCGCGGGACTCGCCGGCCTCCGCTGCGCCGTCCGCCTCGCCGAGGCCGGACACCACGTCGTCGTGCTCGAGGCCGAGCCCGTGGTCGGCGGCCGTCAGCGCACCGATGAGGTCGACGGCTTCCTGCTGGACCGCGGGTTCCAGGTCCTGAATCCCGCCTACCCGGCCGTCCGCCGATGGGTGGATGTCGACGCCCTCGGCCTGCGGCGGTTCCCGGTCGGTGTTCGCGTGCGGCGCGACGGCGGCGTGGTCGAGCTCGTCGATCCGCGCCGGCATCCCGGTCGCATCCCGTCGATGCTCGCGAGCGGGCTGGTGCGCCCGAGCGACGTGGTGGCGCTCGCGCGCTGGGCGGTGCCGGTGCTGGCGCGGCCGCGAGCCGTCATCGCGGGCCCCGACCGCACGCTGCGCGAGGGATGGGACCGGGTCGGGCTCCGCGGACCACTGCGCACCGAGGTGCTCGAGCCGTTCCTCGCCGGCGTGCTCGCCGATGGCGATGGCGCGACCTCCGACAGCTTCGCGCGGCTGCTCGTGCGCATGTTCGCGCTCGGATCGCCGGGCGTGCCGGAGCGCGGCATCGCCGCCCTTCCGGTCCAGCTCGCCGAGGCGGCACGGGCGGCCGGCGCCGAGATCCGGCTCGGCCGCCGCGTCCGTCGACTGCGCGGCCGAGCCGACCGCACCGGCGTCGAGGTGGACGTCGCGCAGAGCGACGCGCTCGGCGCGCGTGCCGTCGTGGTCGCCGTCGGCCCGGAGGCGGTCGCCGACCTCGTCGACGTGCCCGCGCCGGAGACGAAGGGATTGCAGACCTGGTGGTTCGCCGCGGATGACGCGCCCGCGACATCCGCTCTGCTGAGCGTCGACGGCCGGCATCGCGGGCCTGTGGTCAACACGGTGGTCATGTCGCGCACCGCGCCGTCGTACGCGCCGCCGGGCCGTCACCTCGTCGAGGCCACGTGCCTGCTTCCTCGGGCGATGGATGGCGCGACCGCGCCGACCGAGGCCGACGTGCGCCGGCAGCTCGCCGAGATCTGGGGAGCGGATGCCGCGGCCTGGGCGCTGCTGCGCCGCGACGACCTCCCGCACGCGTTGCCGGCGCAGCCGCCCCCGCTGCGCACGACCAGCCCGGCCCGCATCGGGCCGGGCCGGTACGTCGCCGGCGACCACCGTGACACCGCGTCGATCCAGGGCGCGCTCGTGTCGGGGGATCGGGTCGCGCGCGCGGTGCTGCGCGATCTGCGCGGGGCAAGTTGACCCAGCCCGCCGGGGCCGGACGGGCCGGTACGCGACCAGCGACCCCGGCACCCGCGACCCGGGCACCCGCGACCCGGGCACCCGCGACCCGGGCGCGCCCGGGACCTCACCGGGTCAGCGCGTCCACACCGTAGTGGCCGGCGGCACCACGATCCCGGGCGCCGCCGCATCGAGCGGTGCGCTCGCGAGCAGCACCTCCATGCCGCCGAGGCCGTCGGGCAGCGCGAAGGATGACGAGCCGAAGTTCGTCACCACGGTCCATCCGCCCGGGCGCTGGAACGCGAGCACCGTGGGCTCGTCGAGCGTCACCCACGCGAGCTTCTCCTCGCCATGCAGCTCGTGCCGCAGCGCGAGCGCGCGGCGGTACATCGAGAGCGTCGAGTCGGGGTCGGCCGCCTCGACGTCGACCGCGTACCGCGCGAACCACGACGGCTGCGGCAGGTGGGAGGCCGCGGTGGGCCCGAACCCGAACGACGGCGCGTCGGCGACCCACGGCAGCGGCACGCGGCATCCGTCACGCCCGACCTCGACGCCCGCGTTGCGGAAGAACGTGGGGTCCTGGCGCGACGCATCCGGGATCTCGCCGACCTCGGGCAGGCCGAGCTCCTCGCCCTGGTAGAGGTAGGCGCTGCCGGGCAGGCCCAGCAGGAACAGGGTCGCGGCGCGCGCGCGACGCAGGCCGAGCGCCTCGTCGACCTCGGCGGGGGAGCCGCCGCGCAGCAGCCACTGCTTGCCCACGTCGCCCTCGTTGCTGTCGTCCTCGGGCAGGCCGTAGCGGGTCGCGTGCCGCACGACGTCGTGGTTGGAGAACACCCACGTGTTCGACGAGCCCGTCTCGCCGGCGAACGTCATGTTGCGGTCGACGATCTCGTGGAACTCGGCCGCGTCGAAGTTCGCGCGCAGCAGGTCGAAGTTGAACGCCTGGCCCAGGCTCGTCGGCGCCGCGTACCGGTGCCGGCGCGTCGGGGCGACCCAGGCCTCGGCGACCGCGATGCGCGGCGGGTCGTACTCGTCGAACACGGCGCGCCACTCGGCGTAGATCTCGTCGAGCTCCTCGCGGTCCCACAGCGGGTGCGAGCCGTCCTCGGCGAGCTTCGTCGCCTCGAGCTCGGCGTGCGACCGCAAGGGGTAGGTGAGGTCCTTCGCGAGCGCGTGCGCCACGTCGACGCGGAATCCGTCGACGCCGCGGTCGGACCAGAAGCGCAGCGTGCGCAGGAAGTCGTCCCGCACCTCGCGATTCGCCCAGTTGAGGTCGGGCTGCTCGGGCGCGAAGAGGTGCAGGTAGAACTGCCCCTCGCCCACGGGCTCCCACGCCGAGCCGCCGAAGATCGACTGCCAGTCGCTCGGCGGCTGCGTGCCGTCCGAACCCTCGCCGTCGCGGAAGATGTAGCGGTCGCGGGCCGCGGAGCCCTTCGGCGACGCCAGCGCCTCGCGGAACCACTCGTGCCGGTTGGAGGAGTGGTTCGGCACGATGTCGGCGATGAGCCGGATGCCGGCGGCGTGCAGCGCCGCGATCATCTCGTCGAAGTCGGCGAGCGTGCCGAGCTTCGGGTCGACGTCGCGGTAGTCGTCGACGTCGTACCCGCCGTCGGCCAGCGCCGACGGGTAGAACGGCGAGAGCCACACCGCGTCGACCCCGAGCTCGACGAGGTACGGCACGCGCGAGGTGATCCCCTTGAGGTCGCCGATGCCGTCGCCGTTCGCATCCGCGAAGCTGCGCGGATAGATCTGGTAGACGGCGGCCTGGCGCCACCAGTCGGGGTCGGCGGCGAGCACGGTGCCGGTGTCGAGCGTCGACGGCTGGGCGTCGGTCATGCGATCGGGTTCCTCTCGAGTGGGGTGGTGGGGTCGAGCGGATGCCGCGGGGCGCCGGAGCGCCCCGCGACATCCGTGCAGGTTACTTGATGGAGCCTCGCGTCACGCCGGAGATGACCCAGCGCTGACTGAAGATGTAGACGATGAGCAGCGGCGCCATCGCCATGAGGTACGACGCGAACGCGACGGTGTAGTCGGTGTTGAACTGTCCCTGGAACACGTACTGGGCGAGTGGCAGCGTTCGCGCGGCGGGATCGGTCAGCACGACGAGCGGCATGATGAAGTCGTTCCACGCCCACACGCACGTGAGGATCCCGACGGTCGCGTTCATCGGGGTCAGCAGCGGGAAGATCACCTGCCAGAACACGCGCCAGGTGCTCGCGCCGTCGACCCGTGCGGCCTCCTCGAGCTCGATCGGGATCGAGCGGATGTAGGCGGTGTAGATGAAGATGTTCAGCGACAGACCGTAGATCGTGTAGAGCACGATCATGCCCGCCTGGTTGTCGAGCCCGAGGATCGCCGTCTGTTTCACGAGCGGCAGCATGATGATCGGGAACGGGATGAACAGGGCCGCGAGCAGGTAGAAGAACACGCCCTTGAAGAACGGCCGGTGGATGTTGCGGGCCAAGGCGTACGCGACGACCGAGCTGGTCAGCAGCGTGAACACGACCGAGCCGACCGTGATGATCGCGGTGTTCATGAGCGCCTGCGGGAAGTTCGTCCGCTGCCATGCCTCGGCGAAGTTCGACCAGTTCACCGGGTTCGGCCACTCGAAGCCCGTGCCCGACACCAACTGATCGGGAGTCTTGAGCGCGACCACGACCGCGAGGTAGAGCGGGACGAGGATCGTCAGCGAGCAGACCGCGATGAGGGCGGTCGCCCACCAGTTGGTGCGGCGGGTGTCGTCGTCGTCCGAGGTGCGGCGTCTCCGAGCCGGGATGGCGGGCAGGGCCTCCTCGGCCTGCACCGGGGTGCTCGTTGCGGTCGTCATCAGAAATCGGCCTCTCTGCGCTGAAGGACCCGGAACTGGAAGAGCGAGACGACCGTGATGACGATGAAGAAGACCACCGCGTTGGCCGTCTGGTAGGCGAACTCGCCGCCCGAGAACCCGCCGCGGAAGATCAGCAGCGTGACCGATTCCGTCGACGTGCCGGGGCCGCCGTTCGTGAGAGCGACGATCGGGTCGAACACCTGGAGGAACCCCTTGAGGCTCAGCACGATGTTGATGGTGAAGAACGCGCTGATGAGCGGGAACGTGATCGACCAGAACTGCCGCCCGGCGCGGGCGCCGTCGAGCGAGGCCGCCTCATAGAGCTCGGCGGGGATCGTCTGCAGCCCCGAGAGGTAGATGATGATCGAGAACGCGCAGGCCTGCCACACCGCGAGCCCGACGATCGCCGTCCACGCCCAATCGGGGTTGGTGAGGATGTTGTCGCGGAAGATCGGGATGCCCGACAGGATCTTCGGCAGCGAGTTCGAGAAGAAGAACTGGAACACGTAGCCGATCACCAGGATCGCGAGCACGTACGGCACGAAGTAGACGCCGCGCCAGAAGTTGCGCGCCCTGATCTTCGCGTTGAGCCCGAGCGCGATCGCGAGCGAGAGCACGTTCGTGAGGATCGTCGCCACGATCGCGAACAGGAACGAGAAGCCGTAGGCGGCGAGCACTCGGTCGTCGCGGAACAGGTTGACGTAGTTGGCGAAACCGACGAAGTTCCACGCGCCGTAGCCCGCGTAGTTGGTGAAGCTGAAGAAGACGCCGATGAGCACCGGGAGCGTGTGGAACGCCGCGAAGGCGATCACCGCGGGCCACACCATCCAGTAGTAGGCGGATGGCGCGCGCCGGGCCTCGACGCGCACGCGCGCGGCGCGCCGGCGCTTGGTGCCGCCCGTCGAGGACGTGCGCACCGCTTGGGTCAACGTGGTCATGGTCACTCTCCCGTCACTGGGATGGTGCGAGCGGCGACCTTGCTCCACTCGCGGTCGAGGGTGGCGAGCGCGGCGTCCGCGTCGCCGGTGAACAGGAACTCCTGGTCGATCGCTGCGAGCGGGATGCTCGGCGGGATCTGGTGGTCGATGAAGCCGGTGATCCGGCCCTCGTCGAACCACGGCGCGACCGACTGGATCGCGGGGTCGTCGCTGAGCTCCGCGCCCTCGACCGAGGGGACCATGTTCTGCGACGCGGCGAACTCCTCGATGACGTCCTTCTGGAAGAGGTACTCGATGAAGCGCAGCGCCTCCTCCTGGTGCGGCCCGTGCTTGCCCATGGTCACCACGACGTCGACGCCCGAGACGAGCAGCCGGTCGTCGGGGTCGTCGGTCGCGGGGTAGGGGAAGATCCCGGCGCGGATGTCGGGGTTCACCGCCTTGATCGGGCTGACCGCCCAGATGCCCTGCATGAGCATGGCGACCTCGCCGTTCGCGAAGGCGGCGTTGCCGTCGTCGTAGGTCTTGCCGCGGTAGCCGTCCTGCGTGTACGAGAAGAGTTCGTACTGCTGGTCCATCGCCTCGGCGAAGTCCTTCGAGAACGAGACCGCCGAGTCGGGGCCCGTGTCGGCGCCCTGCTCGCGCATCCGGTCGAAGAAGTCGCCCTGCGCGGGGTACGCGCCGAGCGCGTTGAACGACGGCAGGCCGGTCCACGAGTCGGCGAGGGTGCCGTAGAACGGCGTGATGCCCGCCGCCTCGAGTTTCTCGCAGACCTCGATCAGCTCGTCCCACGTCTCCGGCACCTCGAGGCCCTGCTCCTCGAAGATGTCCTCGTTGTAGATGATGCCGTTGGCGTTGTTGACGTACCCGAGCCCGTTCACCTCGTCGGGGTAGGTGCCGAGGTCGGCGAGGATCTCCTGCACCGCGGGATTGATCGTGTCGAGCACGGGCTCGTCGGAGAAGTCGTAGAACACGCCCGCCTGCGCGAGCCGGCCGAAGTTGCCGTTCGCGTTCAGGGTGATGACGTCGGGCGTGCGGTCCTTCACGAGCAGCGTGCGGATCAGCGTGTCGGCGTCGGCGACCTGGTTCTGCACCACGTCGATGTCGGGGTTCTCGGCCTCGAAGTCGGCGATGATCCGGTCGAAGTCCTCGAGCGCCTCGCCCTTGAACTGGAAGAAGTCGAGCTTCACGCGGCCGTCGCCGCCCGAGCCGGCGCAGCCCGAGAGGACGAGGCCCGCGACGGCGACGGCGACGGATGCCGCGGCGAGCGCCGTGCGTCGTCGCGCGCGCCGCCTCCGGGGCGGCTGCGAGCGGGTGGGATGGAACGTCATGATGCGCCTCCTTGCGCGGTCGAGGGGACGACGGAATGTCCGGTCGTCGAGGATCCGGCGGACCCGGCGGATCCGGCGTCTCGACACCGGGGGTGCGGGTCTCGGGACGCGCTGCGCGCTCCTCGACCGTCGGGGCTCGGTTACTCGGTCGGCGGTGCGGTGAGCTCGAGCAGCACGAGCTGGGCTGGGAAGAGCACGGGGGCCTGCAGGCCCACCGTGCCGAGCTGGCGACCGGTCAGCGTGATCGGCTGCTCGACCCAGGGCAGCGACGACTGGCCGGGGCCGTCGGCGACGCTGCCCGCGACGATCCGCACGGTGTACCGGCGGTCGGGGGCGAGTCCCGGCAGGGTGAACCGGCCGGGCGGGTAGGTCACGCTGGTCGAGACCTGCGTGAACGTGAAGAGGGCGGATGCCGCGTCGCGCGCGACCACGCCGCGGACGTCGGTCGTGGCATCCGGTGTGTCGCCGTGCACGAGGGCGCCGGAGTGGATGAGCGCGCGGTGGGCCTTGTGCCGTGCGACCCAACTCGCGACGGCGTCGAGCCCGGCGTCGTCGAGGTCGGTGAGGTTCCACTCGATGCCGAAGTGGCCGAACAGCGCGATGCCGGCGCTGAGGTCGAGCGAGACCGAGCGGCCGGTCGAGTGCACCTCGGGGCTGGTCAGGTGCGCGCCCATGATCTCGGTGGGCACGAGCAGGCCGGTGTAGCGCTGGATCTGCAGCCGCTCGATCGGGTCGAGCGTGTCGGAGGTCCAGATGCGGTCGGTGTGCTCGAGGATCCCGAGGTCGACGCGAGCGCCGCCCGAGGCGCACGACTCGATCTCGAGGCCGGGGTGGCGGCGCTTGAGCGCGGCGAGCAGGCGGTACAGCGCGGCGACGTTCTCGTGCACGCGCGGCCGTCCGGTGTCGGCGGCGCCCGCCTCGAGCAGGTCGCGGTTGTGGTCCCACTTCAGGTAGGCGATGTCGTACTCGGCGAGCAGCGCGTCGAGCCGGTCGAGCAGGTACTGCCGGGCGTCGGGGTGGGCGAGGTCGAGCACGTGCTGCTGCCGCGCCTCGACGGGCAGTTCGTCGCGGCCGCGCAGGATCCAGTCGGGGTGCTCGCGGGCCAGGTCGCTGTCGAGGTTGACCATCTCGGGCTCGACCCAGAGGCCGAACTCCATGCCCAGGCCGCGGACGCGCTCGATGATCGGACCGAGGCCCTCGGGCCACACGTCGGCGTCGACGAACCAGTCGCCCAGGCCCGAGGTGTCGTCGCGGCGGCCGCGGAACCATCCGTCGTCGAGCACGAAGCGCTCGACGCCGACCCGCGCCGCGCGTTCGGCGAGGGCGGTGAGCGTGTCGAGGTCGTGGTCGAAGTACACGGCCTCCCACGTGTTGAGCGTGACCGGCCGGGGGCGCTGCGGATGCTGCGGCCGGGCGCGCAGCTCGTCGTGGAATCGCTTCGACAGCTCGTTCAGTCCGTCGCCCCACGAGCCGATCGCCCAGGGCGTCGTGTACGACTCGCCCTCCGCCAGCCGGATCTCGCCCGGCGCGAGCAGTTCGCCCGCACTGAGGAAGGCGTCGGCGGTCGGGGTGCGCTCGGCGAGCAGGCGGTGGTTGCCGCTCCAGGCGGTGTGCACGGCGTAGACGAGGCCGCGTTCGAAGCCGAAGCCGGCTCGGCCGGCGGCGAGGAGCAGGCTCGCGTCGGCGCCGGGCCGGCCGCGTCGGCTGTCGCGCACGTGCGAGCCGATGGTGAACGCGTGCCGCTGCGGGCTGCGCTCGCGGAGGTGTCGCCCGGTCGTGTCGAGCAACTCGTCGACGTCTCGGGGCAGCGGGAACGTGGGCGCGAGCGCGACGAGCTCGTACGGCTCGGCGGAACGGTTCTCGAGCGTGATGCGCTGGCGGAGCAGGCCCGCGTCGGTCACGTGCAGTTCGATCGTCGCCGCGAGGCGGGCCGCGGCATCCGTCGCGGTGATCACGGCCGAGGGGCCGTCGACCTCGATGGACTCGGTGACGAGCTTGGTGGAGAAGTCGCGGCCCGCGCGGTGTCCCGCGAGCCCCGGCGTGCCGAGCCATCCGCCCGACTCCTGCGGGATGACGGTGAGGCGTGCCGGCTGGTCGAGGCCGCCGGAGACGCGCTGCGGCCGGGCGCCGAGGCCGAGCGCCGCGAGGTCGTCGGGCCCGAGATCACCGAGGTCGGGCCCCCACGCGACGATGACGGGGAGGGCGGCGTGGCGGGCGTCGAGGACGACGCTGGTGCCTCCGTTGCGGAGGTAGGCGAGCTCGGTGCGGCGTTGCATGCATTCTTTCTACGATGAAAATTATTGCGGTGTCAACCCCAGTGATCAGACGGGATCGCGCGCGACCTGGACTGAAGTGGCCTCGGAATTCGTGCCACAATGAAACGAATCGCCGCGAGGGGAG
Source organism: Agromyces aurantiacus (assembly GCF_016907355.1). Classification (NCBI taxonomy): domain Bacteria; kingdom Bacillati; phylum Actinomycetota; class Actinomycetes; order Micrococcales; family Microbacteriaceae; genus Agromyces; species Agromyces aurantiacus. The sequence goes on from NZ_JAFBBW010000001.1 coordinate 794,976, forward strand.
GGCCGATGACGACCGCCGACGCCGAGATGAGCGACAGTGCGCGCGACCTCGCACGGCTCGTCCTCATCCACGGGCCGGTCTCGCGTGCCGAACTCGGGCGACGACTCGGCCTCTCGCCCGCGAGCCTCACCCGCCTCAGCAAGCCGTTCCTCGAACGCGGCCTGTTCGTCGAGACGGCCGAGGCCGCGCCTGCGGGAGCGGGCCGGCCGGCCAAGCCCCTCGATGTCCGGGTCGACGCCGGGCGGTTCGTCGGCGTGAAGCTCACGGGCGACACGGCCCACGCCGCGCTCACCGACCTCCGCGCGAGCCAGCTCGCCGACGCCGAGCGCACGCTCCGCGACCATGAGGTCGCCTCGGTCGTCGACGCGGTCGTGGCGCTCGTGCACGAGCTCGGCGCAGCTGCCGACCTCGCCGACGGCGAGTTGGCCGGCGTGGGTGTCAGCATCGGCGGCAACGTCGCCGACCAGCGCGTCGTGACGCGCGCGCCGTTCCTCGGATGGCGCGACGTCGCTCTCGCCGACCTGCTCGAGGCGCGGCTCGGCGTGCCCGTCGACCTCGAGAACGACGTGACCGCGCTCACCGTCGCCGAGCAGTGGTTCGGCCCCGCACGAGGCACCGACGCCTTCGCAGTCGTCACCGTCGGCGCCGGCGTCGGCTACGGACTCGTCATGCACGACCGGGTGGTCACCACGCGCGACACCGGTCTCGGCCTCGGCGGGCACCTGCCGCTCGACCCCAGCGGTCCGCTCTGCGCCGACGGGCATCGCGGTTGCGCGAGCGCGATGCTGTCGATCCCCAGCATCTGCGCGCAGCTCGGCATCGCGCTGGGCCGCGAGGTGCGCTACGACGAGGTGCTCGAGCTGGCCGCGTCGGGCCATCCGCTCGCCCGATCGGTGACGGATGCCGCGGGGCGCGCGCTCGGCCGGATGATGGCGTACATCGCCAACCTCGCCATGGTCGACACGATCGTGCTCTCTGGCGAGGGCGTGGCGCTGTGGGAGGTCGCCGGTGAGACCGCGCTCGCGTCGCTCGCCCTGGACCGCGACCCAGAGGCGACCCCCGTCGTCGTGCACGTCGACGACGCCGGCTTCGACTCGTGGGCCCGCGGCGCGGCGGCGGTCGCGATCCAGGGCGCGCTCGCGCGCCTGCGCCTGCCCGCCTGACCAGGGGCACCTCCCGCGCGAGCGCCGCGCGCTCGCACCTGCCCACGGCCGCCCGAGTCCCGCCTTTGTGCGGGTGCACCCGCAGCAACCCGGGACTCGGGAGGGTGTCGGCGCGTGTCGCGGGGGCCGGTGTTGCCGAGTCCCGCCTTGGTGCGGGTGCACCCGCAGCAACCCGGGATTCGGCATGGGCGGCGAGGTGTCACCGCGGCCGGTGTTGCCGAGTCCCGCCTTTGTGCGGGTGCACCCGCACAAACTCGGGATTCGGATGGGGCTGGATGGGGCGGGCCGGGGCTGGATGGGGCGGGCCGGGGCGGGATGGCGCGGCGCGCGCCGGCGCGGGCGGCGCGGATGGCCGCGGCGCGCGCCGGAGCGGGCGGCGCGGCGCCGCGCTACTCGGGCGGGCGAGCCGTGCTGGAACGCACGCGGAGCTCGAACGGCAACGGCGTCGACGCGGGCGGCGCGGCATCCGGGCCCGGCTCGAGCTGCTCCATGAGGATCTCGACCGCCTTCTCGCCCTGGCCCCGCGGGAACTGCGCCACCGTCGAGAGCCCGAAGAACTCGGAGAGGTCGTAGTCGTCGACGCCGATGATCGAGACGTCGCGCGGCACGACCATGCCGAGGTCGCGTGCGGCGAGGATGCATCCGATCGCCATCTCGTCGGATGCCGCGAAGATCGCCGTCGGCCGGTCGTGCGGTGCGCCGAGCAGCTGCTTCGCGGCGTGGTACCCGCCCGCGATGGTGAAGTCGGCGGGCGCGAAGAGGCGCGCGTCGGGCTCGATGCCCGCATCGCGCAGCGCCGCCTCGTAGCCGAGCCGGCGGTTCGTGGGCAGGTGGAAGTCGAGGTCGAACGCGAGGTCGCCGCCGATGTGCCCGATGCGGCGGTGCCCGAGCCCGATGAGGTGCTCGGTCGCGAGGCGCGCGACCGCGACGTCGTCGATCGTGAGCGTGCGCACGCCCGGGATCGGGCCGCCGACGCCGACCAGCGGCTTGCCGAGGTCGTGCAGCCGCTCGACCTCGTGCGGCGTCAGCTCGAGGGAGACGGCGATCACCGCGTCGACGCGCTGGCGCAGGAGGAAGTGCTCGAACACGCTCGCCCGCTCGCGCCCGTCGCCCGAGAGGTTGTAGAGCGTCAGGTCGTACCCGTGCCGCAGCAGCGCCCGCTGGGCGCCCTCGAGCACCGAGGAGAAGAACCAGCGGTTGAGGAACGGGATGACCACGCCGATGTTCCGGGTGCGGCCCGATGCGAGGCTCGACGCGTTCGACGAGACGACGTACCCGAGGTGCGCGGCGGCCTCCTCGACCTTGGCCTTGGAGCCGGGGGAGACGTGGCCGCGGCCGCTGAGCGCGCGCGACACCGTCGCGGTGGACACCCCCGCGAGCTTGGCCACCTCTTCGATGCCGACCATGTTCCCTCGCTCGTCGCGCCCGTCGTGGGGCCGCCCGGGATGCGGCAGCGCGACGTTCGATCCTATCGCCGCACGGAGTGGCGGTTTGCTGCGGCCCGCGTTCTGGGGTAGGAAAGGCACAGTCAAGGGCCGGTCTTCGGGGGCGTGGCTTGCCCGCGGAACGAGCGACGAGAGGAACGAACACGTGAAGTGGGTCAAGCGGATCCTCCTGGCGCTCGTGGCGCTGTTCGCCCTCTTCTACCTGGTCACCCGACCGGAGGACGCCGCCAACGCGGTGCAGGGCGCCGTCGCCGCCGTCTGGGGCGGCGTCGAGGCCGTCGGCCGGTTCTTCACGTCGCTGGCCAGCGCATGATCGACGCCGGGACCCCCCGGCGACCGAGGCGGGGCCTCTTCACCCCACGACGGGGCAGCATGTTCGACCCCCGCGTCGAGCGGCACCTCATCGTCGACGAGGGCGAGGTGATCGTCGACGAGGTGGCCAAGCACTGGGCCGCGATCGTCAAGCCGGTGCTCGAGCTCATCGCGGCGATCCTCGTGCTGGTGCTCGCGTTCTACGTGCCCCCGCAGGCGTGGTGGCTGCCCGCGCTCGGCGCCGCGGCCCTCGCCGGGCACGGGCTCTGGCGCATCCTGCAGGCGCAGATGGATCGGTTCGTCATCACGAACATGCGCGTGTTCCGCGTGCACGGCATCCTCACGCAGAACATCGCGACGATGCCCCTCGCGCGAATCCTCGACATCTCGGTGCACCGGCCGATCCTCGGCCGCATCTTCGGCTTCGGCCACTTCATCTTCGAGTCGGCGGCGCAGACGCAGGGCCTGAAGGAGATCCGGTACGTCGGCGCCCCGAACGAGCGCGACCTCACGATCCAGCGTGTCATCGCGCGCGCGGGCCTCCGCGGCCCGGTGCGTCCGCTGAACTCCGGGCCGAACAACACCCAGCCGCTCCTCCCGCCGCCGCCCCCGGTGCCCGCGCCCGCCCCGGCGGTCGTGATCGGCGACCCGTTCGACGACGACGGCACGGGCGAGACCGTGCCGGAACGGCTCGGACCCAACGACACGCAGCCGATCGAGCGGCTCTGACCGGCGACCGACCGGCCCCGCGGCATCCGCCCGGCCCTCGATTTCTCGCGACGCCCCCGCATGGGTATCCTTGTGTGGCCCCCGGTCGCGTGAGGAACGTGGTCGGGTGTACGGCGAGTTACCCAAGCGGCCAAAGGGATCTGACTGTAAATCAGCTGGCATAGCCTTCGGGGGTTCGAATCCCTCACTCGCCACGCGCCGAAGCCCCGGTTCCCACCGGGGCTTCCGTCGTTTCCGGGGCCGGTACGCGGCGCCTTGCCGGATGTCGCGGGAGCCGGATGTCCCGGGAGCCGGATGGCGCGGGAGCCGGATGTCGCGGGCGCCGTCATGCGACTGCGCGGCGGCACCCAGCGCGGCTAGCGTGGGAGCATGACCGACCACGCGGCATCCGCCCTGCTCGACATCGCCCGCCGCATCGCGACGACGGTCGGGGAGACCGCGCTCGAGGAGCGCCGCCGGGGCATCGCCGTCGAGGCGACGAAGTCGTCGCCGGTCGACGTGGTCACCGCCGTCGACCGCGAGACCGAGGCGCGCATCCGCGCGATGCTCCTCGACGCGCGCCCCGACGACGGCATCTTCGGCGAGGAGGACGAGACGCACGTCGGCACGTCCGGCCTGAACTGGGTGGTCGATCCCGTCGACGGCACGGTGAACCTGCTGTACGACATCCCGGCCTGGGCGGTGAGCATCGCGGTGGTCGACGGGCCGCCCGACCCGCTGCACTGGCACGCGCTCGCGGGCGTCGTCGTGAACCCCGTGACGGGCGAGGTGTTCGAGGCCGCGCGCGGCGGCGGCGCACGGCTCGGCGCGCGCGAGCTGCGCGTGAACGACGACGTGGAGCTGCCGAAGGCGCTGATCGGCACCGGGTTCGGGTACGCGGCCGAGCGGCGCCGGACGCAGGCCGAGGTGCTGCTCCAGGTGCTGCCGCGCGTGCGCGACATCCGCCGCATCGGCTCGGCCGCACTCGACCTCAGTGCCATCGCGGCCGGCCGGCTCGACGGCTTCTACGAGCGCGGGCTCAACCCGTGGGACCACGCCGCCGGAGCGCTCATCGTGCGCGAGGCGGGCGGTCGGGTCGGCGGCGCGGGCGGTGCGCCCGAGAGCGCCGACCTCCTCGTCGCGGGCGGGCCGTCGGTGTACGACGAGCTGCTGGCACTGGTCGTCGAGGCGGGGGCCGCCGCCGGCTGACGGATGTCGCGGAGCGCCGTTTCGACGTGGCGAAGACGCCATCGACCGGTTACGCTTTATCGATCCGTGACCTCGGCCACGAGCCGAGCGATCAACCCGAGCCCCGCCCAACCCGAGCGAAAGTCCCCCACGTGCCCGAGTCCCCCCTCGTGCCCGACCATTCAGCGCCAGGCACTCACGACCGCGTGCGGTCGGAACGTCCGTTGACGCGTCGCGAAATGCGGGACCGCACCGCCACTTCACCGGCCGAGCCGGTCGACCCCAGGGTCGGCCAGGGTTCGGCCGCCGCTGTTTCCGGGGGAGCGCCGTTCGGCTCGTACCCGTCCGCACCGGGCTCCTCGCAGGGCGGGCGAACGGATGGCACGGGGCCGCTGCGTCCGCGTGATCGCCGCGAGGCGGCGCCGACGCACACGACCCACCCCGCCGTCGCTCCGGGCCGAGCCTCGGCTCCGTCGCCCGCCGCACCACCGGCCCCGGAGGCGCAGCCCGCCGCACGCCGCCTCCGCCGCGACCCGCAACCGGCGCCTGCGGCGCCGCCCGCCGGCGCGCCGGCCGCGCCGGCCTGGTCGGGAGGGGCCTCCGGGCCCGCCTGGTCGGCGGGTGCCCCCGCGCCCGCCGAGGCGCCGCGATCCGGCCGCCGGGCCGCCGGCCCCGCGCCGTCGCCGGGGGCCGCAGCCGCTGCGGCAGCTCCCGCCGCAACCGGATTCGCACCCCAGCACGAATGGACACCGCAGCGCCGCCCCGATCCCGCGACCCACGACGCGCGCGAGTCCGCGCCGTCGTCGTCGCAGGCGCGGCCGCCTGCAGGGGAGCGCCCGGCGTATCCCGGCCGGCAGCCCGGGCTCGACGAGTACGGTCGTCCGGTCCATCCGGGCCGTCCCGCTCAGCCGACGCGTACGGGTGAGGTCGGTCGTCCGGTCCAGCCGGGCGGTGCCGAGGCCTACGGCGTTCCCGGTCGGTCGGCCCGACCCGAGCAGTACGAGCGTCCGGGCCAGCCGGGTTCCGACCGGTACGCGCAGCCCGCCCGGCCGGGCGCCGTGCCGAACGACCGTCCGTCGCAGTCGGCGACCGCGGCCCGACCTGAGCAGCACGGTCGCCAGGGCCGAACAGCTCCGGCAGCTCCGGCCGAGCAGTACGGTCACCCGGCCCAGCGCGCCCGCACCGACGACCTCGGCCGCCCGACCCAGTCGGCCGCCTCAGGTCGGCAGGTCCTCGACTCCCATCCCGACCGCGCCGGCGGGATCGGTCCGGGGCAGATGCGCGCTGCCCAGCGGCCCGGCGAGTATCCGCACCCCCACGAGCGCGCGCACCCCGACCAGCGTGCTCGTGCCGACTGGTCGCCGCACCCCGACCAGCGCGCCCGTGCCGAGCAGACGCCGCACTTCGACCAGCGCGCACGTGCCGACCGGTCGCCGCAGTCCGACCAGGACCAGTCGCCGCACCCCGACCAGCGGACCCGCGCCGACCAGTCGCCGCACTCCGGCCAGCGCCGACACCCCGATCAGCCCGCAGCCCCAATTCCCGGCGCCGCGAGGCCACAGGCCGACCGGTTCCCGACGCGCGATCAGCTCCGACCCGCCGCGGGGGCGTCGGCCGCCGCCGTCCCGCCCGGCGCCGTCCCGGCCGCCGGGCCGTCGCCGCGCCTCGATGAGCGGCGCCCGGCTCCGGCCGGCCCCGCCGCCGACCGTCGCGCGGCCGAGATCGTCCGCTCCGACGACGCCTCCGACGGCCGGGCGCGACTGCGCCTCGAGGCCGACCCCTCGGCCGGGATGGGGCGCGATCTCCGCGCCGACTCGGCCGACGACTTCGCCGCGATGTTCGCCGCTGCGACCGGCGGCGAGGGCGCGGCTCGCGCCGGCCTGGAGTTCCGCGACGTCGCCGTCGACGCCTCCGCGGCCTCGCGAACCTCGCCCGTCCGGCGTGGGCCGGGCGCCGATCGCTCCGCGCGACGAGCGGATGCCGCGGCGGCGACGTCGGGCCCGCGCCGATCCTCCGTCGAGCGCCCGGCCGGCGGCGCGGCATCCGTCTCGAAGCCCGCACCGCGGCGGTCGGTGCGCCGCGCGGTGACGACCCGCATCGTCAGCACGGTCGCGATGGGCTTCGCCGCGATGCTTGCGATCGCGACCTCCGTTCCCTCCCTCTCGCTGCTCTCGCCCGAGGACGTCCAGGCGCTCGCCCTCAGCAACGCCGCGGGCACCACCGTCGACGGTCAGCGCGTCGACATCGCGGGCGGCACGCTCGCCGCCTCGGTCGACCGGCAGGACTACGAGCACCAGACGCTCGAGGAGTACGCGCGGGCAGCCGGCATCCGCCCCGAGGCGACCTTCACGAACAACCCGCTCGGCACCATCCAGTGGCCGTTCGCGGTCGGCGTGCACATCGGCGACCACTTCGGGTACCGCAACTGCGCCGGCTGCTCGATGGACCACCACGGTCAGGACTTCAATCCCGGCCTCGGCGCCGAGATCCAGGCGATCGCCGACGGCACCGTCTCGGTTTCGACCGACGACGGAGGATCGCTCGGTGTCGTCATGATGATCGACCACGTCATCGACGGCGAGGTCGTCACGAGCGTCTACGCGCACATGGAGTACGGCTCGCGCCGCTTCGAGGTGGGCGACACGGTCAAGGTGGCCGACGTGGTCGGCACCACGGGCAACACGGGTATGTCGACCGGCCCGCACCTGCACTTCGAGATCCGCATCGGCGGTGTCGACGGGTACTGGGTCGATCCGCTCGAGTGGCTCTACGCCAACACCAACTGACCCCCGCCACCGCGGGCCGCTGGGCAGCGTTCGCAGGATGAGACGGGCGACGACGCTCCTTTCGGGGTGCTGAGGCGTCTCATCCTTCATTCGGCCCTCGATACGGCCGCACCCGGATGGCGCCGCGCGACCTCGTTCTCCACAGGCGCCGGAGCACGATCACCGGGCGCGGCACACTGCTCGCATGGGAGTCCGACCGGCAGAGGTGGCGACGCACGTGCGCACGCACGGCGGCGCGCTGTCGTATCCGCACCTCGACGCACTGGGCGTCGCGCGTGGCGACGTCGGCGCCGCGATCGACGCGGGAGCCATCGTGCGGGTGCGCCAACGATGGTTCGCGGTGCCGGATGCGCCGGCCGAAGTGGTCCGGGCCGTCCGGGTGGGTGGCAGCCTCACGGCGACGTCGGTCGCACGACTCGAAGGGCTCTGGCTCCGGCCCGACACGGCCCTGCATGTTCGGGTTCCGCGAACCGCTGGACGGCTGTGGGCGCCCGACGCGCCCGCGGCAGGCGGCGGTCGGGTCGCGCTCGACCGCCGCAGCCACGACGTGTGCGTGCACTACCGGACCGTGAGCGGGATCGTCGGCGCTCGAGACCCGCTGCCGATCGCCCTCGCCGAGCTCGCGATGTGCGCACCGCGGCTCGACGCGCAGATCGCCATCGACTCGGCGCTCTCGCTTCGCGTGCTCGAGCCGGCGGGCCTGGCCGAGCTGCGATCGCTCCTCGGGCCGACGCGGCGCTCGCTCGTCGACGACGCGGATTCCGGCTGCCAATCGGGGACCGAGACGATCGTTCGGCTGCTCCTGCGCGGGCGCCGGGTCGCTCATCGCACGCAGGTCTGGATCGCGGGCGTCGGACGGGTCGACGTCGTGGTCGGCGACCGGCTGGTGATCGAGATCGACGGCAAGGGGTTCCACACCGGCGTCGAGTTCGAGCGCGACCGCCGTCGCGACTTCGAGCTCGTCATGCGCGGGTACCTGGTGCTGCGCCTGAGCTACGACATGGTGATGCGCGAGTGGGAGACGGTTCGCGAGGGCGTCCTCGCGCTCATCGCGCGCCGCGAGCATCGCTGGGGCGGGCGGTCCGCGCGCCACGAGCCGCTCGACGGTCGCTCGATCGCCCGGCACCATCTCACGGAGTGAGCGATGCCCGTCGGACGCGAACGCAGGATGACACGCGTCAGGGGTCCCGTGGAGCGGGTGTGGCGAGCGTCATCCTGCGTTCGGCGGGTGGGTGGCGGCATCCGGTGGGTGGGTTCGCAGGATGACACGCGTCAGGGTCCCGTGGAGTGCGTCTGGCTCGCGTCATCCTGCGAACTCGCGCGCGTCGGGGTGAGGGAGGAGGCTCGGCGCCCCGCCGCGCGCTACGCGCGCAGCCAGGCCGTCGTGTCGGCGGGCAGCACGCCGTCGGCGAGCTCGGCGCTCGCGAGCAGCACCTCGCCCTCGGGGAGCGGCACGTCGGAGGAGCCCGTGTTCGCGACGACGAGCACGTCGCCGTTGCGGAACGCGAGCACGCCGTCGGCGCCCGAGGGCTCGACCCACTCGACCGCGCCGGTGGCGAGTGCGTGCGAACGACGGCCGCGCAGCGCGGCGCGGTACAGCTCGAGCGTGGAGCCCGCGACCCCGCGCTGGCGGTCGCGCGCGAACTCCGCCCACGACGCGGGCTGCGGCAGCCATGCGGCATCCGTCGGCCCGAAGCCGTACGAGGGGCAGTCGGCCTCCCACGGGAGGGGCACGCGGCATCCGTCGCGCCCGTACCGCTCGCCGTTGGTGCGGAACCAGGTCGGGTCCTGGCGGGCGTCGTCGGGCAGGTCGATCGCCTCGGGCAGGCCGAGCTCCTCGCCCTGGTAGACGTAGGCCGAACCGGGCAGCGCGAGCATGAGCGCGGTCGCGGCGCGCGCGCGACGCAGGCCGACCACGGGGTCGGGCAGGCCGGGCGTCTTCGGGCCGATGCCGTGGCCCTGCAGGTTCTCGGTGGTCAGCGCGAGGCGCGAGGCGTGCCGCACCACGTCGTGGTTGGAGAGCACCCAGGTCGAGGGGGCGCCGACGGCGCCGAACGCCTCGATCGACGCGTCGATGACGCGGCGGAGGGCCGCGGCATCCCACGGCGTCTCGAGGTAGGCGAAGTTGAACGCCTGGTGCATCTCGTCGGGGCGCACCCACTTGGCGACGCGGGGGAGCGGGTCGACCCAGGCCTCGGCGGCGAGGATGCGCTCGCCGGGGTACTCGTCGAGCAGCGCGCGCCAGTCGCGGTAGATCTCGTGCACGCCGTCCTGGCCCCAGAAGGGGGCGCCGTCGCCCTGGTCGTGGATCTCGGGCTCGAGCGGCACGCCCTCCTCGATGAGCGCGTGGCTCGCACCGCCCATGCTGCCGCCCTCGGCGGGCGGGGTCCAGTCGGGCAGGCCGTCGGCCTTGATCATGCCGTGGGCCACGTCGACGCGGAAGCCGTCGACGCCGCGGTCGAGCCAGAAGCGCAGGACGCGGCGAAACTCCTCGCGGACCTCCTCGTTGGTCCAGTCGAAGTCGGGCTGCGAGCTGTCGAAGATATGCAGGTACCACTGCCCGGGGGTGCCGTCGGGGTCGGTGGTGCGGGTCCACATCGACCCGCCGAACACGGACTCCCAGTTGTTGGGCGGCTCGTCGCCGCCGGGGCCGCGGCCCTCGCGGAAGATGTACCGCGCGCGCTCGGCGCTGCCGGGCGCGGCCGCGAGCGCCTGCTGGAACCAGGCGTGCTGGTCGCTCGAGTGGTTCGGCACGAGGTCGACGATGACCTTGAGTCCGAGCCGGTGGGCTTCGGCGAGCATGTCGTCGAAGTCGGCGAGCGTGCCGAACCGGGGGTCGACGTCGCAGTAGTCGGCGACGTCGTAGCCGGCGTCCTTCTGGGGCGACGTGTAGAACGGCGAGAGCCAGATCGCGTCGACTCCGAGGTCGGCGAGGTCGGTCAGGCGCGACCGGATGCCGGCGAGATCGCCCATGCCGTCGCCGTTCGCATCGGCGAAGGAGCGGGGGTAGATCTGGTAGATCGCGGCGGTGCGCCACCATTCGGTAGTCATGCGGAAACCCTAGGCCAATCTGGAAGCGTTTGCAGATCCGAGCAACCCCCGTGATCCTGAGGATCCGGTATCGATCGGATAACGCCGAGTTGTCAACTCGACGTGAAGAGGGTATACCTGAAACCGCTTGCAATCGACTTGCGGGCACATCCACACGGAAGAACGGCCTTTCGAGCACGGTGCGCGGTTCCCATCAACGGAACAGGGCAGCGTCCCACACCAGGCGAAGGCGCCGGTCTCACGCACACTGAGAAGGGCACACACCAATGCGGGTGAACACCAAGAGCCTCCTCGCGGCCGGCGCTGTCGCCGTGGTCGCGACGCTCGGCCTCGCGAGCTGCGCGGGCGGCAACAGCGAGGGCGACAACGGCGCCGCCGGCGAGGGCGGCACGCTCACGGTCTGGGTCGACGCCGAGCGCGTCGACGCGCTGAAGGGCGCAGCCGAGGCCTACACCGAGGAGACCGGCGTCGAGGTCAAGCTGGTCGGCAAGGACAACGCCACCATCAAGGACGACTTCATCCAGCAGGTCCCGACGGGCAAGGGCCCCGACATCACGATGGGCGCGCACGACTGGCTGGGCGAGCTCTCGACCAACGGCGTCGTCGCGCCGCTCGAGCTCGGCGACTCCGCCGGCGACTACCTCGACGTGGCGATCAACGCCTCGACCTACGAGGGCACCGTCTACATGCTCCCCTACGCGGTCGAGAACATCGCCGTGCTGCGCAACGCCGACCTCGTCCCCGAGGCCGCGACGAGCTTCGACGACATGATCGCCAAGGGCAAGGCCGCCGGCCTCGACCAGCCGTTCGTGGTCGAGCAGGGCGCCGAGGGCAACCCCTACCACCTGTACCCGTTCCAGACGGCGTACGGAGCCCCGGTGTTCGGCACCAACGACGAGGGCTACGACCCCACCGACCTGCAGCTCGGCAACGAGGGCGGCGTCGAGTTCGCGAAGTGGCTCGGCAGCCAGGGCAAGACCGGCACCGGCGTCTTCAACACCGACATCGACGGTGACATCGCGAAGCAGTCCTTCCTCGACGGCAAGGCCGCGTTCTGGCTGACCGGCCCGTGGAACGTGGGCGCTGCGGTCGACGGCGGCGTCAACGTCGCGATCGACCCGGTCCCGAGCCCGACCGGTGACGTCGCCTCGCCGTTCGCCGGCGTGAAGGGCTTCTTCATCTCGTCCGAGTCGAAGAACAAGGTCGCCGCGAACGACTTCCTCGTGAACTACATCGGCACCGAGGACGTGCAGCTCGACCTGTTCAAGGCCGGCAACATCCTGCCCGCGCTCTCGGCCGCGGCCGAGTCCGCCTCGAGCGACCCGATCATCGAGGGCTTCGCGGCCGTCGGTGCCGACGCCGTCCCGATGCCGGCCATCCCGGCCATGGGTTCGGTGTGGCAGTACTGGGGCATCGCGGAGGCCGCCATCATCAACGGCGAGGACCCGACCGCGACCTGGAACAAGCTCGCCACCGACGTCCAGGCGGCGATCGACGCCGGCTGACGCTGACACGCTCCGGGCCGGATGCCTCACCGCATCCGGCCCGGAGCCGTCGCGTTCCCAGTACCGCGCCACGAGAAGAGCGAGCAGATGAGCATCACGACTGACGAGGACGTCACGGCCGAGTCCGTGCCGCCGCCCACGAAGCGGCAGCGACGGGCGGCATCGATCGCGGATGCCGCATCCGGCGGTCTCCGCACCATCCTGATCAAGATGGTGCTCATCGGCATCGTCGACGCGATCGCGCTCTACGCGATCTTCATCCTCGCGCTGCAGCAGGACTGGATCGTCCTCGGCGTCGTGGCGGTCGTCACGGCGATCGTCAACTGGATCTACTTCTCACGGCGGAAGCTCCCGGCCAAGTACCTCACGCCGGGCGTCATCTTCCTCGTGCTCTTCCAGGTGTTCGTGGTCGTGTACACCGGCTACATCGCCTTCACCAACTACGGGACCGGTCACAACGGCTCGAAGGAGCAGGCGGTCAGCTCGCTGATGGCCGCGTCCCTCGAGCGGGTGCCCGACTCGCCCACCTACGGCGTCACCGTCGTCGACCAGCTCGGGACCCTCGGCCTGCTCGTCACCGATCCCGACGGCGAGGTCAGCGTCGGCACGAACGAGCAGCCGCTGCAGGAGGTGCAGGGCGCCGAGCTCGAGAACGGCAAGGCCGTCGCGGTCGACGGCTGGACCTCCCTCAGCTTCCAGGACGTCATCGCGCGCACCGACGAGATCACGGAGCTCGCGGTGCCGTTCTCCGACGATCCGAACGACGGCGCCATCCGCACGCCCGACGGCTCGAACGGCTACCTCTACACCTCGACGCTCGAGTACGACGAGGCCGCGGGCACCATGACCGACCTGACCAGCGGCACGGTCTACACCGACCAGGGCACGGGCGCCTTCGTCGCCGAGGACGGCGAGGAGCTGCGGCCCGGATGGCAGATCACGGTCGGGTTCGACAACTTCGTGCGCGCGGTGACCGACAGCCGGCTGGCCGGCCCGCTGATCTACGTGACGCTCTGGACGTTCGCGTTCGCGCTCATCTCGGTCGCGTCGACGTTCTTCCTGGGCCTGTTCCTCGCGCTCGTCTTCAACGACATGCGCATGCGAGGCCGCCGCTTCTACCGCATCGCGATGATCCTGCCCTACGCGATCCCGTCGTTCCTGTCGGCCCTCGTCTGGGCGGGCATGATGAACGAGAGCTTCGGCTTCATCAACCAGGTGCTCCTCGGCGGCGCGAGCGTGCCATGGCTCACCGACCCGACGGTCGCGAAGATCTCCGTGCTCATCGTGAACCTCTGGCTCGGCTTCCCGTACATGTTCCTCGTCTGCACGGGCGCGCTCCAGTCGATCCCCGAGGACGTGAACGAGGCCGCGACCGTCGACGGCGCCTCGCCGTGGCAGACGTTCCGGCTGATCAAGCTCCCGCTGCTGCTGGTGAGCGTGGCGCCGCTGCTCATCGCGTCGTTCGCGTTCAACTTCAACAACTTCAACGTGATCTACATGTTGACCAACGGCGGGCCGCGCGACACCGATGCGCCGATCCCGGTCGGCTTCACCGACATCCTGATCTCGATGGTCTACAAGGTGGCCTTCACAGGCCAGAACCGCGACTACGGGCTCGCGGCCGCGTACTCGGTCATCATCTTCATCGTGGTCGCGACGATCTCGATCATCGCGTTCCGCCGCACCAAGTCGCTCGAGGAGATCAACTGATGACCGAGCAGCAGCCCGTTCCCGGCACGCAGGCCGGACTCCTCCAGGCCGAGCTGCGCGAGCAGCGCGCCGCGGCCCGCACCGGCGGCGACCCCGAGCTCCAGCGCGAGGCCCCCGAGAAGCGGCCTTTCTCGTTCGGGCGCTGGTTCAAGGCGACCGGATGGCGCCACCTCGTCGGCATCGTCGTCGTGGCGTTCGCGCTGTTCCCGATCGTGTTCGTGATCTCGTCGTCGCTGAACCCGAAGGGCACGCTGACCGGGTCGAACGCGCTCTTCTCCCAGATCGGCTTCGACGCGTACGCGCGGATCCTCACGAACCCGGACGTGCCGTTCACCACGTGGTTCGCGAACACCCTCATCATCGCCGGCATCACGGCGATCCTCACGGTGTTCCTCGGGTCGCTCGCGGCGTACGCGTTCTCGCGCATGCGCTTCACCGGACGCCGTTTCGGCCTCGTGTCGATCGTCGTGATCCAGATGTTCCCGCAGATGCTGGCCGTCGTCGCGATCTTCCTCGTGATGACGGCGATCAGCGACTGGTTCCCCGCGATCGGCCTGAACACGCACATCGGACTGATCATGGTCTACCTCGGCGGCGCGCTCGGCGTGAACACGTACCTCATGTACGGGTACTTCAACACGATCCCCGCGTCGATCGACGAGGCCGCGAAGATCGACGGCGCCGGCCATGCGCGAATCTTCTTCACGATCATCCTGCGCCTGGTCGCGCCGATCCTCGCGGTCGTCGCGCTGCTGTCGTTCATCTTCACGGTGAACGAGTACGTGGTCGCGTCGGTGATCCTCATCGACACCGAGAAGCAGACGCTCGCGGTCGGCCTCGTGAAGCTCGTGTCGAACCCGCGCTATGCCGACTGGGCGGCCTTCTCGGCCGGTGCCGTGATCGCGGCGCTGCCCGTGGTGCTGCTGTTCCTCTACCTGCAGAAGTACATCGTCGGCGGGCTCTCCGCCGGCGCGGTGAAGTAACCCAGAACGACGAAGAACGGATGCCGCGCGCGGAGGCCCCGCGCGCGGCATCCGCCATGAGAGGCCCGCCATGCTCTCGCCGCACCACGACGGCTCGCCCCTGCACGTCTCCGACCCGTCGCCGGCCCTCGGCGACACCGTGCGGGTGCGCCTGCGCGTGCCCGCCGCGTTCGGCCCGCTCGCGTGGGTCGGCACCCGGTCGAACCCGAACCGCGAGCCGCACTTCAGCCGCGCGACCCTGCTCGGCGAGGCCGACGGCTGGGTGTGGTGGGAGGCGCCCGTCGAGGTCGAGAACCCTGTGCACCACTACCGGTGGCTGCTCGTCGGCGCCGACGGCCGGCAGCACTGGCTGAGCCAGCTCGGCCTGTCGAGCATCGAGCCGCGCGACGACGACGACTTCCGGCTCGTCGCGCACGACCCGGCGCCGGAGTGGGCGGCGTCGAGCGTCATGTACCAGGTGTTCCCCGACCGGTTCGCACGGTCGGCCGCGGCCGACGACCGTGAGCTGCCCGACTGGGCGATCCCGGCGGCGTGGGGCGACCCGGTCGATCCGCTGCCGCCCGGCCGCTCGCACCAGGTCTACGGCGGCGACCTCGACGGGGTGCGCGAGAGGCTCGACCACCTCGTCGGCCTCGGCGTCGACCTGCTCTACCTCACGCCGGTCTTCGCGGGCCGGTCGAACCACCGCTACGACGCGTCGAACTTCGACGCGGTCGACGACCTGCTCGGCGGCGACGACGCGCTCGTGCGGCTCGTCGAGGCGGCGCACGCCCGCGGCATCCGGGTCATCGGCGACCTGACCTCGAACCACTCGGGTCATGCGCACGACTGGTTCCGCGCGGCATCCGCCGATCCGGCCGCGCCCGAGCGCGAGTTCTACTTCTTCCACGAGCCCGGCGCCGAGCGCGGCCACGGTTACGAGTCGTGGCTCGGCGTGCCGACGCTGCCGAAGTTCAACTGGCGCTCGCTCGAGCTGCGCCGCCGCTTCATCGAGGGGCCCGACTCGATCGTCGCGCGGTACCTCCGCGCGCCGTTCCACCTCGACGGCTGGCGGATCGACGTCGCGAACATGACCGGGCGGCTCGGCGGGGAAGACCTCAACGCCGAGGTGCGCCAGACCATCCGCCGCACGATGCTCGACGTGAACCCCGACACCATCCTGCTCGCCGAGTCGACGAACGACGCCGGCGGCGACTTCCAGGGCGACGCGTGGCACGGCGCGATGACGTACACGCCGTTCACGCGCCCGGTGTGGAGCTGGCTGCAGGAGGAGGGCGCGCCCGCGGGTGGCGGCATCGGGTTCGCGCTCGGCCGCGTGCCGGCCTACACGGGCCGCGAGTTCCACGCCGCGCACACGCGCTTCACGGCGGGCTTCCCGTGGCGCACGCGCCTCGCGACGATGAACGCGCTCGACACGCACGACACCCCGCGCTTCGCGATGCACGCGCGCCCCGGCACCGTGTCCGTCGCCTTCGGCCTCGCGGCGACGCTGCCGGGCATCCCCGTCATCTGGTCGGGCGACGAGTTCGGGCTCACCGGCGTCGACGGCGAGGCGTCGCGCACGCCGATGCCGTGGGGGAGCGAGGCGGATGCCGCGGTCGCGCCCGTGCTCGAGACCTACCGCTCGCTCGTGGCGCTGCGCCGCGCGCACCCCGTGCTCGCCACGGGCGGCATCCGCTGGCTCGCAGTGTCGGATGACGCGGTCGCGTTCGTGCGCGAATCCGCCTCGGAGTGCGTGCTCGTGCTCGCCGCGCGTGCGGCGGCGACGGTCGCGTTCGATGCGGCGGCACTGCCCGATGCGGATGTCGCGGCGCGCGTGTTCGGCGACGCCGGGCTCGCGGCATCCGACGGCGCTGTCACGCTCGCGACGGATGGCGCGGCCTTCGCCGCGTGGCGCCTGCCCGGCGTCGACACCCCGGCGTGGTGAGACCCGGCGGGTATCTCCCCGTCGGCCTCCCGCGCCCGATAGCATGACGCTCGACCCCGCCCCCGCACCCCCGACCCGATGGAGTCCCGTGGACACCCCTGCCGTTGTGCCCCCGCCCGTTCCCGCCGACGCGCCCGCGCCGCCCGCTGCTGCTGATGCGCCGGTCGCGCCGGCCGTGACCAGCGACGTTCCGGTCACGCCGTCCGCGCCCACGCCCGATGCGGCGGCGCCCGTTCCGCCTGCTCCGCCGGCTCCGCCCGCCCCGCCGGCCCCGCCCGCTTCGGGTCCGTGGTCGACGTCGCCCGCCGCCGAGGCGGCACTTGAGACTCCGTACGGTGCTCCGGTCGCCTCGGCGGCTTCTCCGGCCGCCTACGCCCCGACCGCCGCGTACGCCCCGACCGCCCCCTACACCGCCGCCCCCACCGGCTACTGGGCGCCGCCTGCGGCACGACCCCAGAACGCGCTCGCGTGGGTCGCGTTCGGCCTCGGCCTCGGCGGCTTGTTCTTCGGCCTGCTGACGTCGATCCCCGCGATCGTGTGCGGGCACATCGCGCGCCGGCAGATCCGCCAGCGCGGCGAGCAGGGCGACGGTGCCGCGCTCACCGGCCTCATCTCGGGGTACGTGCTGACCGTGCTCTGGGTGCTCGGAATCGCGGCGTACATCGCCTTCCTGGTGACGATCATCGCCGTCGCGGGAACGTCGGCGGGAGTGGCCACGGGCTTCTGACGCCCGATTTCATGCACGCGCCCGGCGGTGATATCCTCGTGTGGTTGCCGCGAGAGCGGTGCACGCCCCGATAGCTCAGTGGTAGAGCACTTCCATGGTAAGGAAGGGGTCGTCAGTTCAATCCTGACTCGGGGCTCTGGTTCCTCCGGCTATGCCGGGGAAGCCTCGCGGCGGGGTAGCTCAGGTGGTTAGAGCACACGGCTCATAATCGTGGTGTCGCGGGTTCGAGTCCCGCCCTCGCTACCGCAGATCATCATCGATCGATTCGGCATTTCGACGTCGTCTCGACGGCAGCAACGTTGTGCCTCGTCGCTCGCGTCCGACGATCACGAATCGAGCGTCCGCGGCAGGCCCATCCAGCCCGCGACCGAGGTCTCGAAATGCGTGATGTCGTCGACCTTCCCATCCGACACCCCGATCACGAGCACGCCGACGAGGTGGAGGCCGCCCGTGACCGGGTCGCGCACGTACTCCCCCCAGGCCGGCTGACGGTTCGCGGCCGTCGGCACCATCCGCTCGATCGTGCGCTGGTGTGCGGCGACGGTGTCGAAGAAGGATGCCGCGGCGTCCGTTCCATGGAACTCGAACGGGAGCGGCGGCATCCGCACCCAGACGTTGTCGGTCATCAATGCGACGAGGCCGTCGACATCGCCGGAGGTGAAGGCGGCCACGAAGCGTTCGAGCAGCTCCGGGTCGGGATCGCCCGGCCGGCCGCGTACCTCGCCCGCGGCGAGGGCAGCGCGGGCACGCTTGAGCGAGCCGTTCAGGGCGTCGACCGTGACCCCGAGCAACTCGGCGGCCTCGGCTGCCGGGTAACCGAGCACGTCGCGCATGAGGAGCGCCGCTCGCTGCGACGGAGGCAGCAGTTGCAGGGCGCGCGTGAACGCCAGCGAGACCGCCTCGCGCGACTCATAGCGGGCCTCGGGACCGGGAGCATCGTCGGGGATGCCCTCGAGCATCGAATCGGGATACGGCTGCAGCCACACCACCTCGCCGTAAGCAGTCGGCGGTGACGCCGGGTCCTCGGAATCGTGCAGGACCCTCCGTCCGGAGCGCAGCAGGTTGAGGCACCGGTTGGTGGCGATGCGGTAGAGCCACGTGCGCACGGACGAACGGCCCTCGAACCCCGGCAGGCCGAGCCACGCGTTGAGCAGCGTGTCCTGCACGGCGTCCTCGGCATCCTGCACCGAGCCGAGCATGCGATAGCAGTGCACCAGCAGCTCGCGCCGGTGCGGTTCGGCGAGCTGGTCGAACGCCCCGCGGTCGCCCGCGAGCGCTGCCTGCAGCAATCGGTCCGTCATCCTGCCACCTGCCTACCATGTGCGAACTCCAAGGCGTTGACGCGCCCCCCTTCGTGAGGCGTCGCAAGCCCTTCTCTCGTGTGGACACCGGGCAGGCGTCGAACTGGTCGTCTGACGCGCGACCAGTTGCGGCCGGTCCGCGCGTCGGTATCGATGACGGCCGGGGTTGCGAACCGCGCAACCGCCGCCGGCGAAGGAGGACCATCATGACCACCGACCACTCGCTCGACGCCCGCACCATCCTGATCACCGGCGCGCGCCGCGGACTGGGCCGCGCGCTCCTCGAGGAGGCCCTCGACCGGGGCGCTGCCCGCGTGTACGCCGGCGTGCGCACGCCCTTCGAGCACGCCGATCCGCGCGTGACGCCGCTCCTGCTCGACGTCGCCGACCCGCTCTCGATCGAGCACGCGGCCGCACAGGTCCCCGTCCTGGACCTCCTGATCAACAATGCCGCCATGGGCGGCTACGACGACCTCACCGATGGCCGGGTGCTGAGCGAGCACCTCACGGCGAATGTGCTGGGCCCCCTCACCCTGACGAACGCCCTCGCTCGCGCGCTCGCCGCCCGTGGCGGAGCGGTCGTGAACGTCGGATCGCTCGCGGCGCTCGCCAACCTCCCGGTGATGCCGTCGTACTCGATCTCGAAGGCCGCGCTCTTCTCGCTGTCGCAGGCGCAGCGGGCGCTGTTCGCGAGGCGCGGGGTGCGGGTGCACGCCGTGCTCTCCGGACCGATCGACACCGACATGACGCGCGACCTGGCCATTCCGAAGACCGCACCGGCTCAGGTCGCGGCATCCATCTTCGACGGGGTCCTGCGCGATGCGGAGGAGATCTTCCCCGACGGGTTCTCCGCCCGGTTCGAGGACGGCTGGAACGAGGGCGCGCTCAAGGCGTTCGAGCGCGCCAACGCTGCGCTGCTCCCGCAGGCTGACGACCCACTGACGCTCGACCTGGCTCGGGCGGCCGACGCGTGAGGTCGCACGTCGTCGATCGTCACGCGGACGGGTCCCACACGGCGAGCTGATCGAAGATGCGCCGGTCGCCGTCGAACGTCAGTGAGTCCAGTGGGATGCGGCCGTAGAAGAACAGCACGAGGTCGCCGGCCGTGCCGCGGGCGGAAGCGTCGGTCGTGTCGGGGTCGCCGGCAGCGGGCGTGAGGCGGGCGACCTGTGCACCGTCGTGGGACAGTTTCAGGCGCCAGGAGCGGCCCTCGGTGGCGTGGTACTCGACGATCGCGGGATCGTGCGGCCACGCGACCGTCGTCGCGCAGAGGGTGAACTGGCAGTCGTCGAAGCCGTCGAGGGCGATCTCCTCCGGAATCGGCTGTGGGGCGCCACCGGCGAGCTGGACGTCGTAGGTGTGCACCGCGATCTCGTGGAGCTGGCGCCGCGCCCAGGCCCCGGAGGTCTGCGGCGACGGGGAGTCCGCCCACCACGTCCAGCACCCACGATCCGCACCTGCCTCGCGCAGCACGCCCGCCAGGTGCTCGATGGACTCATCCCACCAGGCCAGGAGCGCCTCGCGCTCCCGGGGCGCGCCCGTGCCGCCTCGCCACACCGACTCATCCGGCGGAGCGTCCGCGGGCCCCGCGGCGACGACGGCGGCCGCCTTGCGGCGCCCCATGCCGACGTGCTGCACGTGGTCGAACAGCGTCCGCTCGGGATGGGTCGGCATCCGGAGGTCGAGGCTGGGTGCCGCGGCGACCGCAGCCCGGAAGGCGGCCGACCGTTCGTCGATCAGGCGCAGCTGCTCAGGGAACGAGAGGATCTCATGCATCGCGGCTTCCTCCCAGAGGGGCCGAAGGTGATCGCATCAGGCTGTGACTCGCGCAGGCCGGTATCGCAGGGCGACCGCCCCCGACCGGAACTCGTGGCGATCCGTGAGCTGGAGCCGGATGCGCTCGCGGAGCCCGGCGAACAGCGTCGGCCCGTGCCCGGCGAGGACCGGCTGCACCACGAACACGTACTCGTCGATGAGGCCCAGATCGGCCAGCGCCAGGGGGAGCGTCACGCCACCCGCCAGCAGGGCCCCGCCCGGTTCCTGCTTGAGCCGACGGACCTCGCGCTCCAGATCGCCCTGCACGAGTTCGGCATTCCAGTCGACCGCGCCCAGCGAGCTCGACACGACGTACTTCCTCGTCTGGTCGATACGCTCGGCGAAGGGGATCTCCCACTCGCGCATCCAGTCGGGCCACGTCCCCGAGGCCGGCCGCCGCCACGCCGACTCCATCATCTCGTAGGTCGTGCGGCCGTAGAGCAGGGCATCGGCACGTTCCAGCTCGGTCGTCCAGAAGCGCATCGACTCCTCGTCGGGCGCGACGCCCGCCTCGTGATGGACGCAGCCGTCGAGCGTGACGTTGATCGAGTATCGAAGCGGTCTCATCTGTCGCTCTCCCTTGATGCGCAGCGCGTTCTCACCGGACCATGCTCAGACTACGTCGGCCGTCCCCGCGAGCCGCGCCGCAACGGCGGCGCGCAGGGTGCCGCCCGCGAGCCCGAGCGCCCAGTCCGTCATGTCGGCGACGACGTGCTGCTGCGCCGGGTGCACGGCAGCCGGCGCGCTGTTGACGTACGAGCCGGAACCGTCGACGGCGATGAGGATGCGGATGCAGGCGGTCTCGGCATCCTCGATGGGGAACCGGCCGGTTCGCATCCCGTCCCCGATGATCTCGATGAGGCGCGCCCGGTCGAGGGCGTCCTGCTCCTGCAGCGCGGCGTCGAGCGCCGGGCTGAAGCGGGCCAGATGGCGCGCGTTCAACCACAGCCGGGCGAGCGGCGTCGACGCACCGCTCTCGACATGGGCGATGAAGTGCGCCACCCGCTCGAGGGGCTCGCCGGACGTCGGGAAGAACTGCTCGCGCTCGCGGACCGCCGCCCGGACGAACGCCTCGATCACGAGGTCCTCTGCCGCGGGGAAGTAGTGGGTGATGAGGCCGGGGCGCACGCCGAGCCGGTCGGCGACCGCCCTCAGGGTGATGCGTTCGAGGCCGCTCTCGAGTGCGATCGCCGCCGCCTGCGACACGATCTCCTCCCGCCGCTCCTCGGGGCGCTTCCGGGTTCGCGCTGCTGCAGGACTTGACGTCACGGCTCCAAGCCTATTGAATGACTGACCAATAGTCCATTGGGCATGTGACCAATAGCAATGACGCTCCCGGAAAGGCACGCCAGTGACCCAGACCCCGCCCCAGATCGAGCCGCCGCTCGACGACTTCATCGACGCGCCGTCCCGACCCGAGACTCGTGGCATCGAACTCATCGGCGACTCCGAGCGCCACGGCAGAGCCCGCGACCTGTTCTTCGTGTGGGCCGCCCCCAACGTCAGCATCCTCAACCTGACCATCGGCGCCACCCTCATCCTGCTCGGACTCGAGGTCTGGCAGGCGATCGCGGTGATCGTCGCGTCGTCCCTGCTGTGGGTCTTCCCGGGCCTCATCGCGGGCAGCGGGCCGGCGTCAGGCACCTCGGGGTCCGTGGTGACACGAGCGATGTACGGCATCCTCGGCAACAAGCTGTTCGTGGCGTTCGTCGGCTGGTTCATCGGGGCCGTGTTCCTGTCGCTGACCTGGCTCGCGTCATCGTTCATGGGAGCCGACCTGCTGCGACGGCTGGGAATCGACGACCCCGTCTGGGTGCCCATCGGCGTGACGGTCGTGGTCGCGACGATCACGATCCTCGTCGCCATCTTCGGTCACGGGCTCATCGTGCGGGCGTACTCCTACATGGCCGCGGCCCTGTTCGTGATCTTCCTCGCGGTCGCCGGCTTCATCCTGCCGGCCGTCGACTGGCAGTACGCCGCGCCGGAGCCGCTCACCGGGGCAGCGCTCTGGTCGTCGCTCACCATCGGCTTCACGATCCTCGCATCGACCCCGCTCTCGTTCATCAACAGCCCCGACATCGCGCGCTACCTCCCGCGGTCGACCAAGCCGTCGCACATCGCCCTCGCGACCGGACTCGGCGGCGCCATCCCGTTCATCGTGTTCACGACCGTCGGCGTGCTGCTCGCGACCGGGCTGAACGGCGCGGCGTTCGAGGCGGGGCTGGATGTCGCCCTGCTCGACCTGCTGCCCGCCTGGCTCGGTCCCGTCCTCGTCATCGGCGTCGTGATCAACACGATCGCGCTGAACGCGATGACCACCTACACCTCGAGCATGGCCCTCCAGGCCATCGGGTTCCGGCTCCGTCGCATCCCGGCCGCGATCATCGTCGGCGTGGTCGGCACCGCGCTGACCATCCATCTCGTGCTGTCGTCGAGCCTCCTCGAGGCCGCGAACCTCATGCTCCAGTTCCTCGTCATCGTGTCGGGGCCCGCGATGGCCGTCTTCGTCGTCGACGTGCTCCTGCGCCGGTACGCCTACGACGGGGTGGAACTGTTCGACGACCACCCCGGCGGACGCTACTGGTACACGGGCGGATGGAGCATTCCGGGCCTCGTCGCCCTGCTCGCGGGCGGCCTCACGACGGCGCTCTGCCTCGCGACCAGCGTGTGGGCCGGGCCGATCGCCGAGGCGACCGGCTACATCGACCTCTCCGTGCCGGTCGGCATGCTCGTCGCGGGCGTGCTCTACGCAGTCCTCCTGCGCACGCCGCTCGGCAAGGAGGGCCGCCCGTGATCACCCTGTACGCCAACGCACGCGTCTTCACCGCCGATCCCGACCCGCACCGCGCCTGGGCGGAGTCGTTCGCGGTTCGCGACGACACCATCGTCTTCGTGGGCGACCGCGACCAGGCACCGGATGCCGACGCGACGGTCGACCTGCAGGGCCGGCTGGTGCTGCCCGGCATCACCGACGCGCACACGCACCTGCTCATGATGGGGGCCGCGCTCGGGCAGGTTCCACTGACGGATGCCCGTTCCCTCGACGAGATCCAGGCCCGGCTCCGCCGCGCGCGCGAGGAGAACCCCGACGCGGTCGTGCTCCGCGGACGCGGCTGGCTCTTCGACTCGGTGCCCGGCGGCGCGCCGACGGCCGCGATGATCGACGCCGCCGTGCCCGACATCCCGGTCTACCTCGACGCGAACGACTACCACTCCTGCTGGGTCAACTCCGCCGCGCTCGCCGAGCTCGGGATCACGCGCGACACGGCCGACCCGATCGGCGGTTCGATCGCACGCGACGAGCACGGCGAGGCGACCGGGTTGCTCTACGAGACGGCGGCGGTGCAGTACGCGTGGGCGCAGCGCGACGCGGCGACGACCGACGATGCCCGCGATGCGGACGTCGAGCGCGCGATCGACGCCTACCTCGCCAGCGGCGTCACCGGCGTCGTCGACATGGCCTTCGACGAGCACGGCCTCGCTGCGTTCGAGCGCGCTCGGGTTCGTCGCGGCGGGGAACTGCCCATTCGCGTCGCGGCGCACTGGCTCATCACCAACACCGGCGACGACGCCGCGAACCTCGCCCAGGTCGCCCGTGCGGCCGAGCTCGCCGGCGCGGAGTCGACGCCCTGGCTGCGCGTGGTGGGCATCAAGCTCATCCTCGACGGCACGATCGACGCGTGCACCGCCGCCCTGCGCCATCCGTACGCCGACGGCACGAACGCCGACCCGATCTGGCCGCGCGAACGGCTCGAACCCGTGGTCGCCGCCGCCGACGCGGCCGGGTTGCAGGTCGCGCAGCACGCGATCGGCGACTTCGCGGTCGACCTCGCGCTCGCCGCCATCGAGCACGCGATCGACGTGAACGGCGAGCGCGAACGGCGGCACCGCATCGAGCACCTCGAGTACGCCGCGCCCGGTACGGCCGAGCGGATGGCGCGACTCGGCGTGACCGCGTCGATGCAACCGGTGCACGCCGACCCGGCGATCTTCGCGAACTGGGCCGAGATGCTGGGCGACCACCGTGTCGAGCGCGCGTTCCCGTGGCCCGAGTACGAGGAGGCGGGGGCGCTTCTCGCCTTCTCCACCGACGCGCCGACCGCGCCGCACGCCGCCCTGGCGAACCTGTACGTCGCATCGACGCGCGCGTCGGCGCTCGATCCGTCGGTGCCGGCGACGCATCCGCAGTACGCCCTGCCCCTGGACCGCGCGCTCGGCCACGCGACGCGCGATGCCGCGGCATCCGTCGGCGACGGCGACTGGCGCGGCCGGATCGCGCCGGGCTTCGCGGCCGACGTGGTGGTGCTGGATGCCGATCCGTTCGAGGGCGGTCCGCGCTCGCTCCTGGAGACGCGGGTCGTGGAGACGATCGTCGCCGGCCGATCCCGTCACCGTCGCTGAGCGCGCGGGAGGACGACCGAGGGGGTCGCGCCGATCGGCGCGATCCCCTCGGTGTCGGTGCAGGTCAGACGCGCGCCGGCCGCCGTGTCACGTCGCCGAGCGCGTCGGCGTCGAGCGCGAACAGGTCGCGCGATCCGCCTGTGGCGGCGCCGACGAGACCGGATGCCGCGGGCAGCAGCTGCTCGGCGTAGAAGCGGGCCAGCGGCAACTGCGACTCGGCGATGGCATCGCCGTCGAGGTCGCGTGCGGCGAGCGCCGACTTCGCGAGCAGCCAGCCGCCGACGACGAGCCCCCAGATGCGCAGGTACGGGCTGGAGCCCGCGAGCACCGAGTTCGGGTCGGCGGCGCCGGTGCGCAGCATCCACCCGGTCGTCTGCTCGAGCACGTCGAGCCCCGACGCGAGCTGGGTGCGGATCGACGCGAACTCGTCGCCCGCGGCCGCCAGCTCCCCGTCGAGCTCGCGCATGGTGCCGATGAACTCGAGGAACGACGCGCCGCCGCGCACGCCGAGCTTGCGGCCCACGAGGTCGGCCGCCTGGATGCCATTGGTGCCCTCGTAGATCGCGGCGATGCGCACGTCGCGGTAGTGCTGGGCGGCGCCGGTCTCCTCGATGAAGCCCATGCCGCCGTGGATCTGCAGCGCGAGCGACGTGAGCTCGTTGCCGAGGTCGGTGCCGAACGCCTTGCAGATCGGGGTGAGCAGGCCCACGATCTCGTCGGCGCGAGCGCGGGTCGCGGCATCGGGGTGGTGGGTGGAGATGTCGACGTAGACGGCGTTCAGCAGCATCATGCGGCGCAGCGCGGCGATGTACGCCTTCTGCGTCACCAGCATGCGGCGAACGTCGGGGAAGTCGATGATGGGCGAGTCCTGGGTGGCGCCGATCGCGCGACCCTGGATGCGCTCCGTCGCGTACTCGAGCGACTGCTGGTACGCACGCTCGGCCACCGCGAGGCCCTGCGTGCCCACCGAGAGCCGCGCGCTGTTCATCATCACGAACATGATGCGCATGCCCATGTTCTCCTCGCCGATGAGGTAGCCCGTGGCGTCCTCGTACGAGAGCACGCAGGTGGGCGAGCCGTGGATGCCCATCTTGTGCTCGACGCCGAGCGTGTGCACGCCGTTGCGCTCGCCGAGCGTGCCGTCGTCGTTCATGAGGTACTTGGGCACGATGAAGCACGAGATGCCCTTGGTGCCGGCGGGCGCGTCGGGCGTGCGGGCGAGGACGAGGTGCACGATCTGCCGGCTCAGGTCGTGGTCGCCGAACGTGATGTAGATCTTCTGGCCGGTGATGCCGTAGGTGCCGTCGGGCCGCTTGACGGCCCTCGTCGTCAGCGCGCCCACGTCGGAGCCGGCGTGCGGCTCGGTGAGGTTCATCGTGCCGGCCCACTCGCCGGTCACCATCTTCGGGAGCCAGGCCTGCTTCTGCTCGTCGCTCCCGTAGTGCAGGAGCGCCTCGATCGCGCCCTGCGTGAGCAGGGGAGCGAGGGAGAAGGCCATGTTGGCCTCCATCATGAGCTCCTGGATGGCGAGGCCGACGGTGCGCGGGAATCCGCCGCCGCCGAACTCCTCGGGCAGGGGGACCGACCCCCAGCCCGCGTCGACGTACGCGGAGTAGGCCTCGACGAAGCCCGTGGGCGTGGTCACGGTGCCGTCGGCGTTCAGGCGGGCGCCCTCGAGGTCGCCGGCCCGGTTGGTGGGAGCGACCGCTTCGGCCATGAAGCTGCCCACCTCCTCCAGGATCTCGGTGACCGTGTCGAAGTCGGCGTGTTCGAAGCCCGGGAGCTCGGCGACCTGGTCGTAGCCCACGACATGCTTCAGTGCATATGCGAGGTCGGCGACGGGCGGACGGAAATCAGTCATGTTGGGAGGGTAGACCCGGGTCTCGGGGCCTGCTCCGACATTCGTCGCCATCGACGACGCGGGTCGGCCGGAGCGGCGCCGCGGTTGTGGCATCCGGCAATCAGGCGCGCGCCAGTGCGCGACGAGGGCGTCCGACCCGATGCGCGAATGCCCCCTGTTCGGGCCTCACGGACGGCGGGCATCGAGATCTACAATCCGCACGTGCGAGCCCTGCGCGACTTCGTGGGATACCGCACATGGGGGTATCGGACATGACTCCGGAGGAGCATGCGCGGGCGTTCGCGCGACGTTTTCCGAGATTCGTCAACAACGACGGGACGCAGGAGACCTGGGATCAGAAGTGCGGGTCCCTGGTCTTCCGGTACATCGATCGTGAATTCCAGTGGGCGCAGCAGCCGGTCTCGGATATCAGCAGCGCCCGACGGGCCGCCAACGGCTCCGGCACGCTGAACCTCGACGCGGCTGCGGCCCCGCCGCTGGCGTTCCATTTCTGGGACATCGCGGGCATCGACAACGGCCACGTCGGTGTCGGGATGACGCAGGGCGGCGGGAAGCTCTTCATGGCCAACGCGTCGGTGTCGGAGGACCTCGGGGACGCCATCGGGTTCGCCTCGGTCGACCACTACACGCAGGCGAAGGCTCCCCGGGCGACCTACCTCGGCTGGGCGACGAACTACGCCGGGGGCCGTCCCAATGCGAGCGTGGCCGCAGCCAGCAACGTCAAGGAGAAGGAGTACCCGATGTTCTCCATCATTCCGTTGGTCAACCAGGGGATCTGGGCGCAGTCCACCGTCACCGGGCGCCGGACGCACATCGGCACCCCGTATCACCTCAGGCTGCTCCAGCGCATGCGGGACAACGATGGCAGCGACGCGATGCTGCCCGCCGAGCTCGACATCGTGCGCGGGTACCTCGAAGCGATCGGCCCCGATACGCTCGACGCGATCTCGGCCAACGAGCTCATCGAGGAGTTCCGGCCCGAATTCGACAAGCTCGGGGCAGTCGACCAGACCACCCCGCTCGACCTCGATGAGGAGTTCGCGTCGCGCGTCAGGTCGCGCAAGCGGTGATGCGCTTCGCCTGACCTCGCGGCGAGCTCGCGTATCGGAGCGGCATCCGCGTCGCCGACGCGTGGACGTAGGTGGCCGAGGGCGCTGAGTCCGCGCGGAAGCCGGGCGGGAATGCCTGACGCGCGAGCGCGTTGGCTCTGAAGGGGCGCCCGCTTCGAAGGGCGGTCCGGCGAGGAGGACGCGTGACCGAGCAGACCGCGGTGGGATTGCGCTCGGAACGCGGGCCGGTGCTGATGGCCCTGATGCTGTGCACCGGGCTCGTGGCGATCGAGGCCACCATCCTCGCGACGGCCGTGCCGTCGATCGTGGCCGACATCGGCGGGTTCGCGCAGTTCCCGTGGCTGTTCTCAATCTACCTGCTCGCGCAGGCCGTCTCGGTGCCGGTCTACTCGAA
The DNA here is from genome assembly GCF_016907355.1 of Agromyces aurantiacus. NCBI lineage: Bacteria > Bacillati > Actinomycetota > Actinomycetes > Micrococcales > Microbacteriaceae > Agromyces > Agromyces aurantiacus. The sequence goes on from NZ_JAFBBW010000001.1 coordinate 823,323, forward strand.
GCTCGCCGACACGGTCGGCCGGAAGCCCATCATCCTCGTCGGCATCGGCGCGTTCTTGGTCGGCTCGATCCTCGCGGGCTTCGCGTGGGACATGACCTCGCTCATCGTCTTCCGCGCGATCCAGGGCCTCGGCGCGGGCGCCGTGCTCCCGGTCTCGATCACCATCACGGGCGACATCTACACCGTGCGGGAGCGGGCGCGCGTGCAGGGGTACATCGCGAGCGTGTGGGCCGCGTCATCCGTCATCGGGCCCTCGCTCGGCGGACTCTTCGCCGAGTTCCTCTCGTGGCGCTGGATCTTCTTCGTCAACATCCCGCTGAGCATCCTCGCGGCGTGGATGCTGATCCGGAGCTATCACGAGAACGTGGAGCGGAAGTCGCACCGCATCGACCTCGCGGGCGCCGCGGTGCTCACCGTCGGGGCCACGCTCCTCATCCTCGCGGTGCTCGAGGGCGGGCAGGCGTGGGCGTGGAACTCGTGGCAGAGCCTCGGCGCGTTCGCGCTCGCGGGCCTGCTCCTCGTCGCGTTCATCCTCATCGAGCGTCGGGCCGCCGAGCCCGTGCTGCCGCTCTGGGTGTTCTCGCGCCGGCTCATCGTCACGACCTCGCTCATCTCGCTCGGCGTCGGAGCGGTGCTCATCGGGCTGACCTCGTACGTGCCGACCTTCCTCGAGGTGTCGGCCGGAGCGAGCCCGATCGTCTCGGGCCTCGCGGTCGCGGCCCTCACCCTCGGCTGGCCGATCTCGGCCTCGCAGTCCGGGCGCCTCTACCTGCGCATCGGCTTCCGCAACACGGCCTTCGTCGGGCTCGCCTTCGCCGTGGCCGGTGCAGTCGGGCTCGTCGCCGCGTCGATGGTGCCGAACCCGATCACGACGGCGATCGCGTGCTTCGTGATCGGCCTCGGGCTCGGCCTCGTCGCCTCGCCGACGCTCATCGCGGCGCAGTCCTCGGTGCCGTGGGAGGAGCGGGGCGTCGTGACGGGCGCGAACATGTTCCTGCGGTCGATGGGCAGCGCCGTCGGCGTCGCCGTCTTCGGCGCCGTCGCCAACGGCGTGATCGCACGCTCGGGCCTCGGCGCTCACTCGGCCGACGCGATCCAGGCCGCCTCGACGGCCGTGTTCGTCGGCGTGGTGATCGCCGCGATCGCGACGATCGGCGGCGCCGTGGCGATGCCGCGCGGGCGGGTCGACGACATCGAGCACCGGCCGGCCGAGGAGACGGAGCCGGCGGCCGCGAGCTGAATGCGCGAACGCCCCCGGCCGGGCGGCTGGAGGCGTTCGCGTTCGACGCGGCAGGGATCAGCCGAGACGTTCGATCCGCATCTCGAGCCCCGCGAACGACACCTGGCCGGCCGGCGTCGTCCACGCCCGGGTCGACGACTGGCGCACGAGGGTCGTGCGGAACTGCGGGTCGGTCTCGAGGCTCGTGCCGGCCGCAGTCCGTGCGCTCGACGCCACGGCGTCGCGAGCGAGGTCGCGCAGCGAGTACTCGCCGCCCTCGCCGGCGAGCGAGTCCCAGACGTCAGCGCGCTCGGCGACCGGCGCACCGGTCGGTCGCAGGGCGGCCGACCCGTCGGCGGCGGTCCCGAGGCCACGGCGCAGGTTCACGCCGTCGCCCGCGGTCAGGTAGGTCCAGCGCACACCGGTCACGCCGCCGTCCGCCTCCCGTGCGCTGCTGAGGTCGAGCAGCGATGCGCCGTGCTCGCCGATCACGCGCCCGACGCCCGTCGTGCGGTCGAGCACCACGGCGGTGGTCTCGTCGACGCCGAGCACGAGGTCGTGCCCGGTCTCGAGGCCGAGCTTGACGGCGCGACCCTGCCGGCCCCACGTCGTGAAGTGGCTGTCGATCTGCACGCCCTCGACGAAGCCGAAGCCGCCGTAGGGCACGTAGCCGAGCTCGGCCGGGTCCTCGAGGTAGCCCGGCGTCGCGCCGTCGCGCCACGCCTCGTACGACTCGCCGCCCGTGATCATGTCGGCGCCCTGCTGGATGGTGAGGCCGGCGCTCACGCCCGAGACCACGCCGCGGTCGGCGGCCGCGCGCAGCGCGGTGAGCACCGGCGTGTCGGTGCACGAGGTGAACGCCTCCTCGGCGGCCGGCTCGCAGTCGAGCAGGGTGCGCACGTAGCGCATCTGGTCCCCGCCGCCGAAGAAGACGCCGGTCGCGTCGGCGAGTTCTGCGACGACCTCGGGGTCGTCGGCGCGGTCGGGGCGGTAGGCGTCGCCCTCGTAGTCGACGCGGTCGTCGATGGGCACGGCGTAGGTCTCGGCGCCGTACTGCGCGAAGAGGTCGGAGTAGTAGAGGCCGTTGGCGGCCGCGTTGTTCAGGCTCGGGTCGGTGGCCTGCGCCTCGGTGCGCGCGGAGCGGGCAGCCGCCGTCACGATCGCGATGCGCGCCTTCTCGGGCCCCGCGCCATCCGGGTCGGCGAGGTCGACGATCGTCTGCAGGATCTCGGCGTTCTCGGCGAGGTTGCCGCCGATGAGCACCGCGTGGGGCGTGGGCTCGGTGGACGCGGGAGCCGCGACCGCCGGCGTGGCGGTGAGGATGAGTGTGGCTGCGGTGCAGGCCGTCAGGGCTGCGGGGAGAGTTCGCACGATCGCCTCCTTGGAATGTGCGTTACAGAAAAGACTCTGGCGAGCCAGATGCTAATGCACGATACGTCAGCGCGGAAGAGGCCGGATTGCGCGCCGTGCGAAGATGACAGAGACCTGCGACGCGCCCTCCGTTCATTACAAACAGATAAAACTCTGGTCATTTCGGAACGGATGTTACATACTCGGTCCTGCACCGATCCCATCGCAGCGATCAGAAGGAACCCCATGAAGATCCCCACTCCCGCCACCCGCACGGCGATCGTCGCCGCGTCCCTCTCCGGCGCGCTCCTCCTCGCGGGGTGCACCGGCACGAGCACCGGGGGCGACGACAGCGCCGCCGCCTCCGACGGCCTCGAGATCGCCGGCGTCACCATCACGGTCGACGAGGCCGCCGCCGAGCTCCTCCCCGAGGAGATCGCCGAGGCCGGCTCCGTCGAGGTCGCGACGAACGCCCCGTACGCGCCGTTCGAGATGTTCGTCGAGGAGGGCTCCGACGAGCTCACCGGCGTCGACGTCGACCTCGGCCGCGCCATCGGCGCCAAGCTCGGCGTCGACTTCGAGTTCAGCCAGCAGGAGTTCGACGGCCTCATCCCGGGCCTCCAAGCCGCCAAGTATGACGTCGTCATGGCCGCGCTCACCTCCTCCGAGGAGCGCATGGACGTGCTCACGTTCATCGACTACTCGGCGTCGGGCACCGGCATCCTCGTCGAGGCCGGCAACCCCGAGGGCATCGAGAACTACCTCGACCTGTGTGGCAAGGAGGTCGCGGTGCAGGCCGCGACGAACCAGGTCGACCTCGCCACCGGCGTGTGGCAGGGCGAGTGCGAGGCCGAGGGCCTCGACCCGATCAAGCTCTCCGAGTTCCCGTCCGACGCCGACGCCCAGCTCGCGATCACGAGCGGCAAGGCCGTCGCGTCCCTCCTCACCAAGCCGAGCGCCGGCTACGTCGCGAAGACCGCGAACGACGGCGGCACCTTCGAAGTCGTCGAGGACCCCGAGGCCCCCAACGGTTACGAGGCCACGCTCAACGGCATCGGCGTGCTGAAGGAGAACGAGGAGTTCGCGAAGGCGATCCAGGCCGCGCTGCAGTCGCTCATCGACGACGGCACCTACGAGGCCATCCTCGACGAGTACGGCGTCACCGGCATCGGCATCGACGAGGCCACGATCAACGGCGCCGCCGAGGCCAAGTAGGCCTCGCGCGCCCGACCGAACGGAAACGCACCACCCATGACCGCAACGCAGCCGTCAGCCACGGCGGCGCCCGCAGGGCCCTCGGGTCCTTCGGGCGCCGCCCGCCCGGGCCCCATCGAGGCCGTGCCCGTCCGCCACCCGGGGCGCTGGATCGCCGCCGTCCTCGTGCTGGCCATCGGGATCGGGTCGCTGTACTCGATCCTGCAGAACCCGAACCTCAGGCTCGATGTCGTCGGCGAGTACCTGTTCAAGCCGCTCACCCTCAACGGCGTGATCGTGACCATCTGGCTGACCGTGGCGGCCATGATCATGGGCGTCTTCGGCGGCATCGTCGTCGCGGTGATGCGCCTCTCGCCGAACCCCGTGCTCTCGGTCGCGGCGATGCTCTTCATCTGGGTGTTCCGCGGTACGCCGCTGCTGCTGCAGCTCATCTTCTGGGGTTTCATCGGCGCGTTCATCCCCAAGATCGTCGTCGGCATCCCGTTCACGTCGGTGGAGTTCTGGTCGTTCGAGACGAGCCAGCTCATCCCCGCCACCGTCGCCGCGCTGCTCGCGCTGGGTCTCAACGAGATGGCCTACGCGGCCGAGATCGTGCGCGCCGGCATCCAGTCGGTCGACCCCGGCCAGACCGAGGCCGCGCACTCGCTCGGCATGTCGCCCGCGAAGACCCTCCGCCGGATCGTGCTGCCCCAGGCGATGCGCGTGATCATCCCGCCGATGGGCAACGAGACCATCACCATGCTGAAGAGCACGTCGCTGGTCGCAGTGGTCGCCGGCGACGACCTCATGTCGAACATCAAAGAGGCGTACACGCAGAACTACCTGATCATCCCGCTGCTCCTGGTCGCGGCGATCTGGTACCTCGCGCTCACCTCGATCCTCTCGATCCCGCAGATGTGGCTCGAGCGCCGGTACGGCCGCGGGTTCAACGCGGCCCGGCCCACGATCAGCTCGCGCGTGTCGACGTTCACGCAGAGCATCTCGCTGCCCGCCCGCGGGAAGCGCGACGCGAAGAAGGAGTCGGCCTCATGACCGCCACCGTCCCCCAGGCCGCCCCGTTCGGCGCGACCGCCGAGCGCCCCATGGTCGAGGCCGTCGAGGTGCACAAGCGGTTCGGCAACCTCGAGGTGCTCAAGGGCATCACGATGTCGGTCGAGCGCGGCCAGGTCGTGTGCCTCCTCGGTCCGTCGGGCTCGGGCAAGTCGACGTTCCTGCGCTGCATCAACCACCTCGAGCAGATCGACGCCGGCATGATCCGCGTCGCCGGCGAGACCGTCGGCTACCGCGAGCGCAACGGCCGGCTGTACGAGCTCCGCGAGAAGGAGGTCGCTGCGCAACGCCGCAAGGTCGGCATGGTGTTCCAGCGCTTCAACCTCTTCCCGCACCAGACCGCGCTCGAGAACGTGATCGAGGCGCCCACGCAGGTCGCCGGCCGGTCGCGATCGGCGGCCAAGGAGCAGGCGATGCGGCTGCTCGACCAGGTGGGCCTCGCCGACAAGGCGGGCTCGTACCCGGCGCAGCTCTCGGGCGGCCAGCAGCAGCGCGTCGCCATCGCGCGCGCGCTCGCGATGGAGCCCGAGGTCATGCTCTTCGACGAGCCCACGTCGGCCCTCGACCCCGAGCTCGTCGGCGACGTGCTCGACGTCATGCGCGGACTCGCCGAGTCCGGCATGACGATGATCGTGGTCACGCACGAGATCGGCTTCGCGCGCGAGGTCGGCGACGTGGCCGTGTTCATGGACGGCGGGGTCGTGGTCGAGTCGGGCGCGCCCGCGCAGGTGCTGGGCGACCCGCGCGAGGAGCGGACCCGCGCGTTCCTCTCGAAGGTGCTCTGAGGTGGCGGACGCCGTCACCACGCCGCCGGTGCCGAGCCGAACCGGTCGAGCGGATGTCGCCGCGCGCGCGGCACCGAGCGCCGACGAGCTCCGCCGCACCGCGCACGCGCTCGATCACCGCTTCCGCGACGACCTCGCGCACCTCGTCGGCATCGACTCGGGTTCGCACGACGCCGAGGGCGTCGAGCGCGTCGCTGCCTGGGCGGCGGCCGCGCTCGTCGGCGACGGCTTCGACGTGGAGACCCTGCCGACGCCGCTGCGCGACGGTCGGCGGTACGGTCCGGTCGTGATCGGTCGCCGCCGGGGCAGCGGGGCGTCGCGGGTGGTGCTGTTCGCGCACATGGACACCGTGTTCCCCGTCGGGACCGCGGCCGAGCGCCCGTTCCGCGTCGAGGGCGACCGCGCCTACGGGCCGGGTGTGTGCGACGACGGCGCCGGCATCGCGGCCGGGCTGTCGGCCGCGCGCGTGCTCGACGCCGTCGGATACGACGGGTACGGCGAGCTCGTGCTCGTCCTCACGCCCGACGAGGAGGTCGGCTCACCGGCGAGCCGCGAACTGCTGGCCGATGCGGCGCGCGGCGCCGATGCCGCGCTGTGCCTGGAGTGCGCACGCGAGAACGGCGACCTCGTCGGCGCCCGCAAGGGCGTGGCCGACGTGCTCGTGAGCATCCACGGGCGAGCGGCGCACTCGGGCGTCGAGCCCGAGCGCGGCATCAACGCCGCGGTCGAGGCGGCCCGGTTCCTGCTCGACGTGCAGTCCCTGTCGGGCTCGCGGCCGGGCCTCACCGTGAACGTCGGCCGGGTGGCATCCGGCTCGCGGCCGAACATCGTGCCCGAGTCGGCGGAGCTGCACCTCGAGGTGCGCGCCGACGGCCTCGCCGAGCTGGTCGGGGCGCTCGACGCGATCGACGAGCGGGCGCGCCATCCGTTCGTCGACGGCGCCCGGATCGGCGTGACGCGCCTCGACGTCTGCCCGCCCCTCGAGCGCGATGCCACCGACCGGCTCGCGGCGATCGCGCGGCGCACCGGCGCCCGCCTCGGGCTCGGGTTCGAGGTCGCGGCCACCGGCGGTGCGTCCGACGCGAACTTCGTCGCGGCCCTCGGCGTGCCCACGCTCGACGGGCTCGGGCCCGTCGGCGGCGGCGACCACGGCGTCGACGAGTGGCTCGACCTCGCCGGCGCGCCCGATCGGGTCGCGCTCCTCGCCGGGCTCGTCGTCGCCATCGCGGAGGGCGAGTCGGTACGGTGAGTGCGGAGGAGGCGGTGATGAGCGCGGCTGAGGCATCCATTCCGATGGCGGAGGCGATCCGGCGTGGCATGGCCGAGTGCAGCCCGGCCGAGCGGAAGGTCGCGCGGGTGCTGCTCTCGTCGTACCCCTCGGCCGGCTTCGAGACCGTCGCGAAGCTCGCGGCGCGCGCCGGCGTGAGCGGGCCCACGGTGCTGCGGTTCGCCAACCGGCTCGGCTACCGCGGCTTCCCCGACTTCCAGCAGGCCCTGCGCGACGACCTCGACGAGCGCTCCGCGTCGCCCATCGAGCTGTACGACCGCCGCCACGGCGAGCCCGATGCGGGCGAGGCATCCGGGCTCGCGCGGGCCGCGTCGATCACCCGCGAGACCCTCGAGCGCACCTTCGGCGCGCTCGCGCCCGACGAGTTCGAGCGGGCGGTCGAGCTGCTGTGCGCGCCGCGCAGCCGGGTGCTCGTCGGCGGCGGCCGGTTCTCGGGGCTGCTGGCGCGCTTCCTCGCCCAGCACCTCCAGCTGATCCGACCCGGAGTCGCCTCGCTGCCCGAGCACGACGCCGGCCGCGTCGAGGCCATCGCCGACCTTCGCCGCGGCGACGTGCTCGTGCTCTTCGACTACCGCCGGTACGAGGAGCCGACGCGCCGGCTCGCCGCGGCGGCGAAGGCGCGACGCGCGTCGGTCCTGCTGTTCACGGATGCCTGGCTCTCGCCGATCTCGAGCGAGGCCGACGTGGTGCTCCCGAGCGAGACCGGTTCGCCGTCGGCGTTCGACGCGATGACCCCGGTGCTCGCGCTCGTCGAAGCCGTGATCGCCGAGTGCTCGGAGCGGCTCGGCGACGCGGCATCCGCCCGCATGCGCGAGGTCGAGCGCGCGGGGCGCGAACTCGACCTGTACTGACGGCGTCAGGCCGCGACGCGCTCCGGCGCGTCGGCGGCACGCGCCGGCACGACCTCGCGCACGGTCACGACGATCAGTGCGACGAGGAGCGCGAGCACCGCGACATCCGCCGCGATGTAGGCGTAGTGCGCCCAGTCGGTGCCGGGCGCCTCCGAACCCGCGATCACGAGGTCGCTGCGCCGGTTGAGCACCGGGCGGATGATCGCGACCTCGACGAGGTAGACGAGCCAGACGCCGCCGAGCAGCACGAGCGACGGGCGCCCGGCCCGCGGGCGCAGGCTCACGAGCGTGAGCGCCGCGAGCACGACGCCGGTCAGGACGTTCAGGGCCGTGAACACCAGCCGGCCGATGCCGAGCCCGAGCGGGATGGTGATGCCCGGCGCCTGGAACTTCAGCGGCGCCTCGAGGAACGAGATCGCCGTGATGGCGCCGATGAGGAACGCCGGAAGCAGCAGCCGGAGCGCGAGTGCGGTGCGAGCCATGATTTCTACACTACGTCGAAGTCGGGCCGGCCGGGCTCCCGCGTAGGCTCGCGAGGGTGACGGATGGTACGACCCTCGCCCCGCTCGGACTCGGCCTCGCCGCGCTCGGCCGGCCCGCGTACATCACCGAGGGGCGGGACGCCGCGCTCGGCGCCGACCGGAGCGTTCCGGCGATGCGGTGGCGTGCTCACACGATGCTCGACGCGGCGTGGGACCGCGGCATCCGCTTCATCGACGCCGCTCGTTCGTACGGGCGCGCCGAGGAGTTCCTCGGGTCGTGGCTCGCCGCCGACCCCGCCCGCCGTGACGCCCTCACGATCGAGTCGAAGTGGGGCTACGACTACGTGGGCGAGTGGCGCATGGACGCCGACGTGCACGAGCGCAAGGAGCACTCGCTCGCGATGTTCCGCCGGCAGTGGCCCGAGACGCTCGCCGCGCTCGGCGGCGCGCCCGATTTATACCTCGTGCACTCGCTCACGCCCGACAGCTCGGCGCTGGCCGACGCCGCGCTGCTCGATGCGCTGCGCGAGCTCGCGGCATCCGGGGTGCGCGTGGGCATCTCGACGAGCGGGCCTGCGCAGGGCGACGCGCTCGATGCGGCGCGCTCGCTCGCCGACTCGCCGTTCACGGTCGTGCAGGCGACGTGGAACCTGCTCGAACCGTCGGCCGGGCCGGCGCTCGCGCGCGCCCACGTTGCCGGCTGGTTCGTCGTCGTCAAGGAGGCCGTCGCGAACGGGCGGCTCACGTCCGCGGGCGACCCGGTGGAGCGGGTCGCGGAGGCCGCGAGGCTCGCCGCGGCCGACGGTCAGTCGCTCGACGCGTTCGCGATCGGCGCCGCCCGCGCGCAGCCGTGGGTCGACGCCGTGCTCTCCGGCGCGGTCACGCCGAGCCAGCTCGAGTCCAACCTGGCCTCACGCGGCCCGGCGACGGATGCCTCGGCGCTCGCCGCCCTCGCCGAGGAGCCGGCCGCGTACTGGACGGCCCGCGGCATCCGCTCCTGGACCTGACCGACGGACCGAGGGGTCAGTGGGCCGGAGGCCAGGGGGCCGGGGGGCGGGGGCCGGTGGGCCCGACCGGTGCACGGGCCGGCGCCCCGGGCCGGAACCCGGGGCGCCGCCACGTCCGTCCAGCAGGCGACGACCCGGGGACAGGTCACCGAGCCGCCGTCTCGGGCTGGTCAGCTGCGCTGGGGGAGGATATCGAACGCGACGCGTCCGTCCTCGTCCAGGTGGGCGTCCAGCGTCTTGTCGTCGAGCGCCTGCGCGGCATCCTCGGCGAGGTAGACGCGCGCCCCCGCCTGCTCGACGATCGCGTCGCGCTCCTTCGGCGCCGGGGCGATCTCGACCGCGAACTCGGTCCGCGAATCGCTCTCGGTGTCGATGCGGAGGCCGGACCCGGCAGGCGCGCCGCTGCGGTCGACGATCTCCTTCACGACGGTGCTCGCCGTATCGGTGAGGGTCAGCATGTCTTCCTCCTTCTCTCGGGTGCGGTCACGAGCCATCCACTGTTCCGAAGCCCGGATGGCACGTCCAACCCCTTGCGATCGGGCGACGGATGGCGCACACTTGGCGCCCCTCGGGGGCCGTGCTCCGCGCCATCCGCACCTTCACAGGCAGGCGGACTACCCTGAAGCGTGACTTCCGTCGATGCTCCCGTCGAGGCCGAGGCTCCCGCCGAGCCCCCTCGCACGACGTTCGCCGACCTCGGGCTCGAGGGCCCGGTCCTCAAGGCCCTCGACGATGTGGGCTACGAGACGCCCTCCGCCATCCAGGCGGCGACCATCCCGACCCTGCTCGCGGGCCGCGACGTGGTCGGCCTCGCGCAGACCGGCACCGGCAAGACGGCCGCGTTCGCGCTCCCGATCCTCGCGCGCCTCGACGTCTCGCAGAAGACCCCGCAGGCGCTCGTCCTGGCGCCCACCCGCGAGCTCGCGCTGCAGGTCTGCGAGGCGTTCGAGCGGTACGCCGCGCACCTGAAGAACGTGCACATCCTCCCCGTCTACGGCGGGCAGGGCTACGGCGTGCAGCTGTCGGCGCTGCGCCGCGGCGTGCACATCATCGTGGGCACGCCCGGCCGCATCATGGACCACCTCGACAAGGGCACGCTCGACCTCTCGGAGCTCAAGTACCTCGTGCTCGACGAGGCCGACGAGATGCTCAAGATGGGCTTCGCCGAGGACGTCGAGACGATCCTCGCCGACACCCCCGACACCAAGCAGGTCGCGCTGTTCTCGGCGACCATGCCCGCCTCGATCCGTCGGATGTCGCAGCAGTACCTGCACGACCCGGAGGAGATCACGGTCAAGGCGAAGACCCAGACCTCCGCGAACATCACCCAGCGCTACCTCGTCGTCTCGTACGCGCAGAAGGTCGACGCGCTCACGCGCATCCTCGAGGTCGAGAACTTCGAGGGCATGATCATCTTCGTCCGCACGAAGAACGTCACCGAGGAACTCGCCGAGAAGCTCCGCGCGCGCGGCTACGAGGCCGCCGCGATCAACGGCGACATCGCGCAGGCGCAGCGCGAGCGCACGGTCGAGCAGCTCAAGAGCGGCAAGCTCGACATCCTGGTGGCGACGGATGTCGCGGCGCGCGGCCTCGACGTCGACCGCATCAGCCATGTCGTCAACTTCGACATCCCGACCGACAGCGAGCCGTACGTGCACCGCATCGGCCGCACGGGTCGCGCCGGACGCACGGGCGACGCGATCAGCTTCGTGACCCCGCGCGAGCGCGGCCTGCTCGCGCGCATCGAGAAGGCCACGAAGCAGCCCATGACGCAGATGCAGCTGCCGAGCGTCGACGAGGTCAACGTGACCCGCCTCGCGCGCTTCGACGACCGCATCACCGCGGCGCTTGGTCAGTCCGAGCGCATCGACGGCTTCCGCGACATCATCGCCCATTACGTGCGCCACCACGACGTGCCCGAGACGGATGTCGCGGCCGCGCTCGCGGTGGTCGCGCAGGGCGAGTCGCCGCTGCTGCTCGAGCCCGAGCCCGAGCGGCCCGTGCGCGATCGGTTCGACCGGGACCGGGATCGCGACGGCGGCGGCCGGGCCGACCGCGGTGACCGCGGTGAGCGCGGCGAGCGCCCAGAGCGTCGCCGGCGCCCGAACGCGGGGCCCATGGCGCAGTACCGCATCTCGGTCGGCAAGCGCCAGCGCGTGCAGCCGCGCCAGATCGTCGGCGCCCTCGCGAACGAGGGCGGCCTGCAGCGCGACGACTTCGGCGCCATCCAGATCAAGTCGGACTTCTCGCTCGTCGAGCTGCCCGCCGACCTGCCGCAGGACGTGTTCGACCGGCTCGCCGGAACGCGCATCTCGGGCCAGCTCATCGAGCTGCAGCCCGACTCGGGGCGGCCGCGCCGCCGGTCGTGGGACGACGACCGCCGCCCGGCCCGCCGCCCGCGCGAGTACGGCGACGAGCGTTCACCGCGTCGCCGCGACGACGACGAGCGCGCCGACCGCGCGCCGCGCGACGACGACACGCCGTACCGGAAACCGCGCCACCCCAAGCGCTGATCCGCCGCGGCGCCGCCGCCGTCTGTGGCTCGTGGCGCGGCTGGCGCCGCGCTGTCGGCCGCGCCATCCGGCTCGGCGAGAGTATGTCGATCGACGTGCATGCGCCGCGCTCGCCGACGTTCGGCATACTCTCGCCGGGTTCGGTGGGGTGGTGCCGGGCGCGTGGGGTGCGCTGAGGTGGACGGGTGCGCCGAAGCGGGCAGGACGCGAGGGACGGCTCGGGCGTCAGGCGCGGCGCGCGAGCTCCTCGCTGCGCCAGCGCTCGAAGCGGTCCCACGGGTTCTCGACGCCGGCGGCGAGCTCGGCGATGTGCCGGATGACCGGCTCGTCGAGCCGGAACCATTCCGAACCCTCCCAGCGCGATGCCGCGAACTCGGCGTGCCGGCGCTGCTCGAGCGTGCGGCCGCCGCGCTCGAATGCGAGCACCTCGTCGTGCGGGATCACCGCCAGCCGCTGCCGCGGGTTCGAGGACGTGCCGATCTTGACGCGTTCGCGATAGCGGACGTAGTACACGACGTCGACGCGTGGCGGGGCGACGTCGACGTCGGGCACGTCGCCGAGCCGCCACTCGCACACCGCGCACACCCAGCCCGACGGATGTCGCACGCCGACGCGCGAGCCGCACACGAGGCACGCGCCCGGGAGCACGTCGGTCACGCCCTCCTCGCGCGCGACCCAGTCGTACGCCGCGAGCAGGTGCGTCGTGCACAGCGAGAGCGGCGCACGCAGGTCGGCGGGCGCGCCGCACGGGCCGCGCTCGTCGATCGCGGTACAGGCCGCGCCATCCGCTCTCACGTCCGCAGCCTACGCCGCACCCCCGACGCCGGCGCGCCCTCCGTGCCGCGAGCGCGTGTACTTCCGTCGAGCGCAATCGCGTTCGCACCCGCGCTGGCCGGAAATACACGCGCTCGGCGGCGCTCGGCGGTGAGGAGGGTGGCGCGAGCTACTCGACCGGCGGGAGGTGGGTCTGGAGGAAGGCGCGGACGTCGGCGAGCTCGTCGGCGCTGATGCCGTGCGCGAGGCCGGGGTAGACGCGCTCGACGAGCGTCGAGTGGGCGGGAAGCCACTCGCTCGTGCGGGCGATCGCGTGCGGGGCGATCACGCGGTCCTCGGCGCCGCGGCCCCAGAACACGGGCGGCCGGGATGTCGCGAGCTCGGCGTCGGCCGGCTGCGGTTCGCCGAGCACGAAGCCGCCGAGCACGACGGGCGCGAGCACGCGCTCGGGGCGGGTCCGCAGCAGCTGCGTGGCCATGAGGCCGCCCTGCGAGAAGCCGATCGGGATGACGCGGGTCGCGGCATCCAGGTGCTCGTCGATCCAGGCCCAGATCGACGCGGTCGCGGCCTCGACCGGGGCCGCGTCGGGGCTGCCCGGCGTCGTGATCTGGAACCAGGCCGCGCCGGGGCCGGCCGGGAGCGGGGCCCGCAGCGACGCCCACGGCAGCGGCAGGCCGAGCATCGGCATGAGCCCGGCGAGGTCGCGTTCGTTCGAGCCGAAGCCGTGCAGCAGCAGGGCGACCGCGGCGGGCGGCGTCGCATCCGTCGCCCGGAAGTCGGTCGAGCGCAGGTCGACGAGGGTCATCGCGCGAGCAGCTCCTCGGTCGTGAGGTCGGGAAGGGCGACCGTGACCTGCGTGCCCCACGGGTCGGCGACCGTCACCGCGCGGCCGGTGTCGGCGTACTGCAGGTCGCGTGCCCGCAGCCGCGTCGTGAGCGCGTCGAGGTCGTCGCGCCCGGGGACCGTCACCGAGACGTCGCCGAGCCCGAGGCTCGCGGCGCGCGGACCCGAGCCGCGGCTGTTCCACGTGTTCATCGCGACGTGGTGGTGGTACCCGCCGGCCGACGCGAACACGGCGCCGGGGTACCCGGCCTGCGTGGTCTCGAAGCCGAGCGCGTCGACGTAGAACGCGCTCGCCGCGGCGAGGTCGCCGACCTGCAGGTGCACGTGGCCGACCCTGCCCACGAGCGCGGGGCCGGCGTCGACCGCCGCCTGGGTCAGGTGCTGCCGGAGGTACTCGTTCGGGTCGAGGTGGATGGTGGCCATGCGGATCTGCTCGCCGTCGTGGATCCAGGTGCTTCGGTCGCGGTCGGTGTAGAGCTCGACGCCGTTGCCCTCGGGGTCGGTGAAGTAGAAGGCCTCGCTCACGAGGTGGTCGCTCGATCCGACGAAACGGCTGCGCGGGTCCTGGGCGGCGCGCAGGACGGTCGCCGCGAGGCTCGCCTTGTCGTCGAAGAGGAACGCCGTGTGGAAGAGGCCAGACTGGCGCGGGTCGACGCCGGGCAGGCCCGGCGTGTGGATCAGGCGGACGAGCGGGGTGGTCCCCCGGCCGAGCACGCGATGCACCTCGGGGCCGCGGCTCTGCTCCTCGAGCGGCTCCATCGCGAAGGCGTTCGAGTAGTACGCCGACATGCCCTCGAGGTCGCCGACGCGCAACGTGACCGCACCCATCGAGGTCGCGGGGTTGAGGATGCGCTCGTCCATTCCGGTTCTCCCGTCATTACTTGTAGATACAACTATACCGGATGGAACGGGTCTCGGGCCGGGATCATTCCCGATGGGCGCGGAGGATCTCGAGACGGCTTCCTCGACCAGTGCGGCGGACCTTCGGTCTCGCCGACCGGAGTCGGGGTCAGACGGCCTCGCCGTTGCGGCGCTCCAGCTGGTAGATCGCCGCCTGAGTGCGCCGCTCGAACCCGAGCTTGGAGAGCAGCCCCGACACGTAGTTCTTGACGGTCTTCTCGGCCAGGCCGAGCTTCTCGCCGATCTGCCGGTTGGTGAGCCCGTCGGCGATGAGCGCGAGCACCTGCCGCTCGCGCAGGTTGAGCGCGGTGAACCGGGGGTCGTCGTGGTCCTCGCGCTTCGCCTGCTCGGCGACCTTCGCCGTCAGCGAGCGGTCGATCAGGGAGCGGCCCTTCGCGACCGCGCGCACGTCCTCGACGATGGTCGTGCCGCGCACGTTCTTCAGCACGTAGCCCGACGCGCCGGCGAGCACGGCTGACATCGCGGCGGCGTCGTCGTCGTACGCGGTGAGGATGAGGCAGGCGAGCTCCGGATGGCGCGACCGCAGTTCGCGGCACAGGTCGATGCCGTCGCCGTCCGGAAGTCGCATGTCGAGGAGGGCGACGTCGGGGTCGGTCGCCTGGATGCGCGCGAGCGCCTGCGCGACGGTGCCGGCCTCGCCGACCACCTCGATGTCGGGTTCGCGCTCGAGAAGCTCGGCGACGCCGCGGCGCACGATCTCGTGGTCGTCGACGAGGAAGACGCGGGTCATGGGGGAGTTCACTCCTTCGGGGCGGGTACTGAGGGGACGGACCAGCGCGCGTGGGTGCCGCGCGGCCCGGTGTCGACATCGAAGCTGCCCCCGAGCCGTTCGGCCCGGACCCGCAGGTTCTCCAGCCCGCTGCGTCGTGCGGTCACGCCGATGCCGTGGCCGTCGTCGATGACGACCGCGGTCACCGTGCCGTCGAGGGCGAGCACGCTCAACTGGACGGAGGCCGCCCCGGAGTGCTTCACCACGTTCGACAGGAGCTCGCGGACCGACGCGGTGAGCTCGTCGGCGAGTCGTCCGTCGGCGACGAGGTCGACGGGTCCGCTGAACGCGACCGACACGGGCTGCGGCAGTCGGCTCGACGCCGAAGCGGCCAGGTCGAGCACCCGGTGCCGCAGTGTGGGCGTGCCGTCGGCGCGCGGGGTCAGCGCGAACACGATGGTCCGCACCTGCGCGATCGCGTCGTCGATCGCGGCGACGGCCGACTCGATCCGGCTGATTCCGGGGCCCTCGGATGTCGCGGCGACCGCCTGCAGGTCGAGTCCGGCGCCGTAGAGCTGCTGCACCACGTGGTCGTGCAGGTCGCGCGCGATCCGCGCCCGATCCTCCAGCAGCACCGACCGCTGCTGGGCCTCGCGGGCTCCGGCGAGTTCGTGCGCGAGCGATGCGCGCTCGGCGAAGTCCTCGGCGATGCGCATCTCGGCGGGCGTGAAGTGCGGCATCCCCGGTCGGCGCCCGGCCGCGATGACCGCGCGCGGCACGCCGGCCCGTCGGATCGCCGTGAACAGCACGGGACCGAAGTGCCCGGAGTCCTCGAGTGCGAGCGCATCGGCGAGGCCGTCGGTACGGCCGCCCGGCGTGGCGCGGGTGTCGCCGCCCTCGAGCACGACCGCCGCGAGGGTGCGGTCGAACGGCACGGCCGCACCGGCGATGCGGTCGGCGTCGAGGCCGCGCGCTTCGCGCACGCGCAGCGTGTGCGGGTCCTCCTCGTCGGGAACGAGCACCGCGATGCGGTCGGCCGCGCCGCGCACCGCGAGCTCGTCGGCCATCAACGCCGCCGTGCCCTCCGTGTCGGACGTCGTGAGCAGGGTCGAGACGACCTGGGCGGATGCCGCGGCCCACGCCTCGCGCATGCGCGCCTCGGTGAACCGGCGCGCATTGTCGATCGCCACGCCGGCGGCCGCCGCGAGCGCGGAGGTCAGCTCGATGTCCTCGTCGGAGAACTCCCCGTGCCGTCGATTGGTGAGGTAGAGGTTGCCGAACACCTCGTCGCGCACGCGCACGGGCACGCCGAGGAAGCTGCTCATCGGGGGGTGCCCCTCGGGGAACCCGACCGATCGGCTGTCGTCGGCGATCCGTTCGAGCCTGATCGGGTCGGGGTGATCGATCAGGGCGCCCAGCAGCCCGTGCCCCTCGGGCAGGTGGCCGATCCGGTGCACGGCGTCGTCGGGCATGCCGACGTGGATGAACTCCTCGAGCCCGCCCTGGGGTGCGAGCACGCCGAGCGCGCCGTACTGGGCGTCGACGAGTTCGACGGCGGCCTCGACGATCCGGCGCAGCACCTCGGAGAGCTCGATCTGCTCGACGACGGCCTGGGTCGCACCGAGGAGGGCGCGGAGTCGGCCCTGCGTGCGCATGACCTCGTCGGCGCGCTCGACGAGATCCCGCAGGGCTCGGTCGAGTTCGACGCGCGGCCCCTCGGGGAACGACAGCGGCGACGAATGAGTGATGTCTCCCCCTCATCACAGGCTTGGCTGCACTGTACCACCCGGCGTGTCGTGGGGGTGCGAGGGACCAAAGGCCCCGCACTCGGACGGCTCGCACCGGATGCTTGCTCCATGACGATCTTGGTGGGAGCCGATGGCAGCGTGGCGAGCCGGGCCGCGCTCACCTGGGCGGTCGATCGGGCGCGCAGCACGCGCGACGACGTCACCCTCGTCATGGTGGTCGACGACGGATGGGGGTCCGTCGGCGGCTCGGCGCTCGCTGAACTGCGCAGCACCGCCGAGGAGCGAGCGGAACGCGAACTCGCGTTCGCGCGCGACCTCGGTGCGGGCACTGAGTTCCGCAGCGTGATCTCCGTGGGGAGTCCGATGCTCGCGCTCGCCGAGGCGGCGCGCGACGCCGACCTGGTCGCGGTAGGGACGCACAAGGTCGGCTACTTCCACGGGCATGCCCTGGGGTCCCGGAGCCTGCAGCTGGCGGCAGTGTCCACCGTCCCCAGCGCGGTGGTCCCGGTCACCTCATGGCGGGGGCGAAGCGGGGTCGCCGTCGGGGTGGCCGACGGAGCGGACAGCGACGACGCGGTCCGCTTCGCCGCGGACGAGGCGAGCCGGCTGGGGGAGCCGCTCGTCCTGGTCCGGGCCGCCGACGGCGACCCCGCGCGCTCGAACATCGGCGAGCGGGCGGCGGCGATCGCGTCGGCCGTGCACCCCGGCCTGTCGATCGAGGTGCGCGCCACGTCGGATCCGGCCTCCGGCGCGCTCATCGGCATCTCGCGACGCGCGGTGCTGACCGTCACCGGGCGCCGGGTGCTCGATGAGGGCTTCCTGCCGCTGGGCCGGACCAACACCGACCTGCTCATGAACCTCGCCGGACCGGTCATCGTGGTGCCCAACGCCACGGCCGAGGGCGAGGCAGCGGGGTGGACCGCGGCGTGACGCACGAGCTCGCCGCCGTCGACCGGTGGTGGCGCGCGGCCGACTACCTCAGCGCGGGGCAGATCTACCTGCGTGACAACGCGCTGCTGCGCCATCCGCTCGAACCCGGCCACATCAAGCCGAGGCTGCTCGGGCACTGGGGCACCGCGCCGGCGCTGAACCTCGTGTGGGCGCACCTCAACCGCGCGATCTGCGAGCGCGGACTGCAGGCGCTGTTCGTCGCCGGGCCCGGGCACGGCGGGCCGGCGATGCTCGCGAACGCGTGGCTCGAGGGCACCTACAGCGAGCGGTATCCGGCGGTGACCCTCGACGAGGCCGGCATGACCGCGCTGTTCCGGCAGTTCTCGACGCCGGGCGGCGTGCCCTCGCACGCGGCGCCGCAGACGCCGGGATCGATCCACGAGGGCGGCGAGCTCGGCTACTCGCTCGCGCATGCCTACGGCGCGGCGCTCGACGCGCCCGAACGGGTGGTCGCGTGCGTGGTGGGCGACGGCGAGGCGGAGACGGGCACGCTGGCCGCGAGCTGGCACTTGAACGCGTTCCTCAACCCCACCACCGACGGCTCGGTGCTGCCGATCCTCAACCTCAACGGCTGGAAGATCGCGAATCCGACGATCCTCGCGCGCCTGCCGGAATCGCAGCTGATCGAGCTGTTCCGCGGGTACGGGTACACGCCGACGATCGTCGAGGGCGAGGTGGGCGTCGACCCGATGACGGTGCACGAGGCGTTCGCGAGCGCGCTCGACGACGCGCTCGACCGCATCGACGGCATCCGGGCCGAGCACGCGGGCGACCCCGACGGGCCGCAGCCCGCGTGGCCGATGATCGTGCTGCGCACCCCGAAGGGGTGGACGGGACCGCGCGAGGTCGACGGGGTTCCGATCGAGGGCACCTGGCGCGCGCACCAGGTGCCGCTCGAGCGCGTCCGCGAGGACCCCGCCCGCCTGCGGCTGCTCGAGGAGTGGATGCGCTCGTACCGGCCGGAGGAACTCTTCACCGCCACCGGCGCCCCGGTGCCCGAGCTCGATGCACACCGACCTCGCGGGGCGGCGCGGATGAGCGCGACGCCGGCCGCGAACGGCGGCGAGCTGCGGCGCGACCCGGTGCTTCCGGATGCCGCGGCCCACCGCGTCGCGCCGGGCGCCACCGTCGAGTCCACCCGCGTGCTCGGCCGGTGGCTCGCCGACGTGATGCGCGCCAACCCGCGCGACTTCCGGCTGTTCGGCCCCGACGAGACCGCCTCGAACCGGCTCGACGCGGTGTGGGAGGTCACCTCGACGCAGTGGATGCCCGCGCGGCTGCCCGTCGACATCCGCCTCGGCCGCACCGGCCGCGTGATCGAGGTGCTGAGCGAGAACCTGCTCCAGGGGCTGCTCGAGGGCTACCTCCTGACGGGGCGGCACGGCCTGCTCGCCTCGTACGAGGCCTTCATCCACATCGTCGACGCCATGTTCAACCAGCACGCGAAGTGGCTCGAGGTCGCCGACGAGGTGCCGTGGCGTCGCTCGGTCTCGTCGCTGAACTACCTGCTGAGCTCGCACGTGTGGCGGCAGGACCACAACGGCTTCTCGCACCAGGACCCGGGGTTCCTGAACCTCGTCGTGAACAAGGGGCCCGGGGTCGTGCGCGTCTACCTCCCGCCCGACGCGAACACCCTCCTCGCGGTCGCCGAGCACTGCCTGGCCTCGCGCGACCACGTCAACGTGATCGTCGCGGGCAAGCAGCCCGAGCCGTCCTATCTCTCCTTCGAGGCCGCCCGGGCGCACGCCGAGCGCGGGCTCGGCGTGTGGGAGTGGGCGGGCACCGAAGTCGAGGGCCGCGAGCCGGACGCGGTGGTCGCGGCCGCCGGCGACGTGCCCACGCTCGAGGCGCTCGCCGCGGTCGACCTGCTCCGCGAGGCCGTGCCCGAGCTGCGCGTGCGCGTCGTCAACGTGGTCGACCTCATGCGGCTCCGCTCGCCCGACGAGCACCCGCACGGGCTCCCGGCCGACGAGTTCTCGGCGGTGTTCACCGATGCCGCGCCCGTCGTCTTCGCGTTCCACGGGTACCCGTCGCTGATCCACCAGCTCGCGTACCGGCAGCCGAACCACGGCGGCTTCCACGTGCACGGGTTCCGCGAGCGCGGCACCACGACGACGCCGTTCGACATGCTCCGCATGAACGGGCTCGACCGGTACTCGCTGGCGCTCGCCGTGCTGCGGCACGTGCCCGGCGCCGAACTGCGCCATCCGCACGCCGTCGCGCACCTCACCGCGGGGCGCGAGCGCATGCGCGCGCACGCGCTCGAGTTCGGCGAGGACAGCCCCGAGGTCACCGCGACCGGATGGCTCGAGCGGCTCATCGGCGCCGCGCGCGACTGAGGTCGCCGCGCGCCGTCGCCGCGCTCTCGACGACCCGACGCGCTCGGCGCGGTGCGGTCGCCGACCACGCCGCACCGCGCAGCCTGACCAGGAGCCAGGTGGCTCCGGCGGCCCCGACCGCCCACGCCGCGAGGATCGCGAGCGACCACCAGGCGACCACGGGGCCGTCGGGCCGCCACGCCTCGAGCAGGCCCACCCGCACGTGGGCGAGGGGGAAGAGGTTCCCGATCGCGCGCATCCAATCGGGCCCGCCGACGACGAAGACGTCGGAGAAGAACGCCATGACGAACAGGATCATGAGTGCGACGGCGCCCGCCGCACGCGCGTCGGGCACCGCCGTCGCGAGGAGCAGCCCGCAGGCGGCCAGTGCCGTCACGCCGAGCGCGATCACGCCCGCGCCGAGCGCCACGCCCGCCGCGGTCGTGCGCAGGTCGAACGCGAGCGCGCCGACCACGAGCAGCGTCGCAGCGATCGCCCAGCCGACGACGAGCGCGGCCAGCGTGCGGCCCGCGCCGATCTCGGCGGTCGAGAGCGGCGTCCCGCGCAGCCGCGTGAGCAGGCCTCGCTCCGAGGCACGCGCCACCCAGTCGGCGGTGTTCATGAACGCGACGACGCCCACGCCCCAGGCGCACATCGCGGCCGCCGTCGACGTGACGATCGGGACGCCGTCGCGCTCGCCGCCGCCCTGCAGCGTGACGAGCAGCCAGAGCAGCGCGACCGGGATCGCCACCGCGAAGAAGAGGTCGCCCGGACGCCGAACGGTCGAGCGGAGTGCGGCCGCGAACTGGCCGGCGGTACGCGAGGCGGAGGTCGGAGGTCGGCGCTCGCGGGGCGCCGGCGCACCGAGGGGAGCGCGAGCGGTCGCGGGATGGACGAGAACCGACGCGGCATCCGCGCTGTCCGCGCCGCGGCGTCGCGAGCGCAGACGGGGCTCCCAGCGGAAGGCCAGCGCGGCGACGATGGCCCCCGCGGCGCCCCACGCGGTGATGATCGCGAGGTTGCGGACGTTCCACACGGGAGCGTCGTCGAACGGGTCGAACAGTTCCTGCAGCGAGTCGACCAGGGGCTTGAGCGGGAGCATCCACGCCAGGTCGTCCAGCCACTGCGGCAGCGCGCCGCCGATGACGAACACGCCCGAGATGAAGGAGAGCACGACGGCCGCGCCGACCGTGAGGGCCTCGGTCGCGCGGGCCGACGGCGCGAGCGACGCGATCGCGATGCCGAGTGCGCTGAACGAGGCGAGCCCCGCGAGGACGGTCACGATGAGGGGCAGGACGGCGTCGGCCGGCACGGTCACGCGATACGCGACGACGGCCACGGCGAGCACCACCGCGACCGCGGCGGCGCCGAGCACGGTGACCGCGACCAGCTGCCCCGCGACGTACGCCCACCCCGGCAACGGCGTGCCGCGCAGGCGCTTGAGCACGAGCCGTTCGCGGTCCTCGGCGACGCCGATCGCGATCGAGGGCAGCGTCGCGAACAGGCAGCCCATCGCGAGCGCGGTCGGCGTGGCGTACTGCATGACCCGCAGGCCGGTCGACGGGTCGATCACCTCATTGCCGGCGAGGATGCCGATGAGCACGAGCCACACGAGGGGCAGGCCGAACGTGAACACGAACGCGGTGCGCGCGCGCCACAGCGACCTGAACACGTGCGCGCTGCGATGCACGAGGAGATCGAGCGAACCCGCACGGCCTGCGTCGTCGAGGGGGATGCCCGTCCCGCGGGCGGATGCCTCAGGGGGCAGCGTCACGTCGGTACCGCCTCATCGGCCCCGGCATGCACGGCGCGCTCCCCGACGAGCGTGAGGTAGGCGTCCTCGAGCGTCGGCCGGCGCACCTCGATCGCGTCGAGCGGGACCCGGTGCTCGATCGACCAGCCCGTCATCGCGTGCAGCGCGCGCGTCGTGTCTTCCGTGGTCACGCGCCATCCCGCGCCGTCGCGCTCGACCCTCGCGCCGTCCCCCAGCGCGTCGGGCAGCGTCGTGACGTCGGCGCCCTCGGCCGAGCGGAACTCGATGACCGTCGAGCGCCCGCGCGCCGCGAGCTCCGCGGGCGGGCCGAGCGCCACCAGGCGGCCCGCCACGACGACCGCCACCCGGTCGGCGAGGTGCTGCGCCTCGTCGAGGTAGTGCGTGGTGAGCAGGATCGTCGTGCCCGTCGCACGCAGGTCCCGCACGATCGACCAGGCCTGGCGTCGCGCCTCGGGGTCGAAGCCGACCGTGGGCTCGTCGAGGAAGAGCACCTCGGGATCGCCCACGAGCCCGAGCGCGAGGTCGAGCCGGCGTCGCTGACCGCCCGAGAGCGTGCGCACGCGTGCCGAGCGCTTCGCGGTGAGCCCGACCAGCTCGATCACGGCTGCGGCGTCGAGCCGCCGCGGGTAGAGGTCGCGGTGGAGGCGAACCAGTTCCGCGACCGTCGCGTCCTCGTCGAACCCCGCCTCCTGCAGCACGATCCCGATGCGCTCGCGCAGTGCCCGTTCGCGGCGCGCCGGGTCGTGGCCGAGCACGCGCACCGTGCCGGAATCGGCCGTGCGGTGGCCCTCGATGATCTCGACGACCGTCGTCTTTCCCGCCCCGTTGGGGCCGAGCAGTGCGACGACCTCGCCCCGGTCGATCTCGAACGAGATGCCGTCGACGGCGCGGACCTGACCGTATGCCTTCCGCAGGTCGTGCACCTCGATCGGCCGCATGCCCCACCTCCCGGGTCGTCTCGACGGTAGGCGGTGGACGCCCGGCAGCGCCGGGCCGAAAGGCCCCTTGACCGCCTGCGGCGCGCGGTGTCAAGCCCCCTCGGCGATGTCCCCCGTTCGGGAGGCGCCGCGGGCGACGGGAAGGTAGGCTACTCCGGCGGACTGACGACTGACGAGACGGTGAAACGGCATGGAGAACCCCCGAGCGGAGGAGGCGGGCAGGCGGCGAGGCCGCCGCGCGGCGCCCCCGCCCGAGCCGGCCGGACCCCTCGACGTGGTCGCATCCGCGACGGCGGCCGCGCTCACCGCGGGTCGCGCGGGCCTCGTCACGGCGCGCGCACGGGCGGCCGAGGCGTTCGCCGCGTTCCGCGCGGGCCCTGTCCTGCCGTGGGTCTCGGAGCATCGGATGCTCGTGCTCGTGGGCGGTGCGCTTCTGGTTTCCTCGCTCGCGTTCACGGGCACGGTCGCGCTCATCTCGCAGGGGCCGCCTGCCGTCGCCGGAGGCGGCGCGCCCGCCGACAGCGCGACCAGGCCCCAGCCCGGATCCGGCTTCACGATGCCGAGCCCGGTCCCGACGGGTCCCACGCCGACGCCGACGCCCACGCCGACGCCGACGCCCACCGAGGTCGCGCCGGAACCCCCGATCGTCGATCCCGAACCCACGACCGACCCGGTCGAGCCGACCACCACGCCCACCGACGACACCAACGGCCGGCCCGACCCGCCCGGCGCGACCAACCGCCCCGACAAGCCGAAGGGCTGAGCCCGGCCCCCGGCCACGCACTGCCGTGGCGAGTGGCTGCGTGGCGAGTGCCGGCTCGGCGGGTGCCTGTGCGACAGCGTGCCGCCGGACGCCGAGGTGGCGGCAGGCCGGCGGCGAAGGCTCCCGGGGGACGGGAACGGTCTTCAGCTCGCCGACCGGCCTGCCTGGAGGTGACGACCACCTCGCAACCGAGTCTCGACGAGCGATCGATCGAGTGGGAGGGCCTTGACAGCGGCCCCCGAACGTGGGCCACGCGCGGCATTCAGCTTCGTCACATCCCGCGTTCACTGCGCGTTCGGCTCCGCATGCTGCGCTAGGTTCGACCACACCCGGACGATCCGTAGCAGTCGAACGAGCGGAGCATTCGTGAACATCCGGAGGGCCGAGTACCCGCGGCCGTCGCACTTCCTCCTGCACATCAGCGACACGCACCTGCTCGGCGGCGGCCGCCGGCTCTACGACCGCGTCGCATCCGAGGACCACCTGCGCGAGCTGTTCGAGCAGTTCGAGGCGTCCGGCGGACGGCCCGAGGCGATCGTCTTCACGGGCGACCTCGCCGACCGTGGCGAGCCGGAGGCGTACGACCTGCTGCGTCGCATCGTCGAGCCCGCCGCGGAGCGCCTCGGCGCCGACGTGATCTGGGTCATGGGGAACCACGACGACCGCGACGCGTTCCGGCGGGGGCTGTTCGGCGACCTGGTCGGCGGCCAGAGGCCCGTCGACCGCGTCTACGACGTCAACGGCCTGCGGATCATCACGATCGACACGTCGGTGCCCGGACACCACCACGGCGAGCTGACCGGCGACCAGCTCGACTGGCTGGCTGAGGAGCTCTCGATCCCAGCGCCCGACGGCACGATCCTCGCGATGCACCACCCGCCCGTGCCGAGCGTGCTCGACCTCGCGGTGTCCGTCGAGCTGCGCGACCAGTCCGCGCTCGCCGAGGTCGTCGCGGGAAGCGACATCCGCTCGATCATCGGCGGCCACCTCCACTACTCGTCGACCGCGACGTTCGCGGGCGTGCCCGTCTCGGTGGCCTCGGCCAGCTGCTACACCCAGGACCTCATGGTGCCGGTGGGCGGCACGCGCGGTCGCGACGGGGCACGGGCCTTCAACCTCGTGCACGTGTACCCCGAGACCGTGCTGCACTCGGTCGTGCCGCTCGGCGCGCACGCCGCGCTCGACTGGATCGACGCGGACGAGTCGGCGCGCCGCCTCGCGGCGGACGGCATCGTGATCCCGGATGCCGCGGCCCCCATGTTCGTGCGCGCGGTGGAACCGCCGTTCACCGAGCCCATCCGCGTGCTCGCCTGAGGCCGCTCGACCAGCAGCAGTGTCGGGGTCGGTGCCGGCGGCTACGCCGTGAGGTCGGCGGCCGCGCGCCGCAGCTCGTCGAGCGAGGGCACGTCGCCGGTCCGCGAGACGAGCGCGTCGGCATCCGTCGCGCCCTTCTCCCAGGGTGCGGGGAACGGGAAGTACCGCTCGAGGAAGTCGATGACCGCCGTGGTGCGCTCCTCGACCGAGATCTCGGGGAAGCTGCCGTCGTTGAGGCAGAACATGTCCATGTCGCGCCGCTTCAGCAGCCGCTTCATCGCCGGCAGCGCGCGCTTGAGCGTCGTCTCGACGTACTTGACCTTCGCATCGGTCTGCACCACCGCGCGTCCGGTGAGCAGCGCGTAGTAGTGGTACAGCGAGTTGGTGACCGAGATGTCGGTCGCCGACCGGAACCGGCTCGCGGCCGTGCGGCGGAACTCCTCCGGGAACGCGGCCTCGAGCTCGGCCATGACGCTCTTACGAAGCGGTGCGGCGCAGTGCTCGAGGTGACGCGTGGTGACCTTGCCGAACCGCTCGCGCAGCAGCCGTCGATTCACGCGCGCCGCGTTCTCGAAGCCCGATCGCCCGGAGTGCGTCTCACCGAGGCCGATGCGCGTGGTCGCCTCGACGAACTTCGTCACTCCGCCGGGGGAGAAGAACAGGTCGGGCGAGAGCGGACGGCCGAAGAACATGTCGTCGTTGGAGTAGAGGAAGTGCTCGGCGAGCCCGTCGATGCGGTGGAGCTGCGCCTCGATGGCGTGCGAGTTGTAGGTGGGCAGCACCGAGACGTCGGCGAACATCTCCTCGCTGCGAACGATCGTGACCTTGGGATGCTTCGCCAGCCACGTCGGCGCCGGAGAGTCGGTGCAGATGAAGATGCGGCGCACCCACGGGGCGAAGAGGTGCACCGAGCGCAGCGCGTACTTCAGCTCGTCGATCTGCCGGTAGCGCGCCTCGGACTCGTCGCCCTCGCCGACCACGTAGGTCTGCATGCGCCGCGCCCGCTCGCGGAGGAACTCGGTGTCGGAGCCGTCGACCCACGAGAAGACCATGTCGATCTCGAAGTCGATGTCGCTCGCGAGCGGCGCCCACATGTGCTCGAGGGTTCGCCAGTCGCGACCGTGCAGGTGCACGGTCTCCTCGACCGCCTCGGCGCGCGGCAGGGTCCTTCGCATGAGCGCGTTCTCGCACGGTGCCTCGATGACGTCGTCGCCGAAGCGCCAGAACTCCAGCTGCACCGCCGACTCCGGGCCGTACCGCAGGCGCCCGACGGGTTCGATGCGCGGGCGGTAGAGCCGCACGGCGCGCGGCTTGCGGTGCGTCGAGAGCATGCCGTCGGCGACGAGCACGTGCGGCGCTGCGGCCGCCTTCGCGGGCTCGAGGGTCGCGGAGTAGAACGGTTCGGTCGCGAACGCCCGCGCGAGCGTGCGCACGACGCGCTTGCGGTCGGTGCGGTCGACGGCGATGACGGGGCGACCGCCGTCGCGGCGGACCAGCAGGTAGTCGACGCCGGCGTCGTCGAGGGCGGATGCGACGGCGAGCAGGTCCTCGACCATCGACTCCTGCGGGGTCGCGTGCCCGTTGGCGAGCGCGTACTGGCCCTTGGGCACGACGAGGTCGTCGCGGTCGAAGCGCGCGTGCGGCGTGTGCGGTGAGACGAGGACCAGCTCCGGGACGTCGCTCAGCTGCAACCCGCGGTCGGGGTCGGGGACACGGCGGCGGAACGCGTCGCCGGTCGCAGGCGTGCGGTCGTCGGGCAGGAGGTCGGGCTCGTTCGTCGTCACGTGGTGGGGTGCTCCGGGGTCGTCGGGAAGGGGCGCGATGGCGCCGGATGCACCAATCGTACGGCCGGGGCGGATGCCGCGGAGGGGCTTGCATGTTTCTTCGCGTTTCCCGACGTGACGCACGGTGACGGGCGCCCCTTGAGGCGCGGCGGCGCGCGTCCGTAGCCTCGTCCGCACCCCGTCCGAGGAGGCGCCATGACCAGCACCGCGACCGCGACCGCCGTGCGCGCCGGCGCGATGCCGCTGGCCGAGCTCGACGACGCCGGCCTCGAGGTGCCCGTGCTCGGCGGGCGCCGCGTGCGTCACGTCAACCTCGACGTCGCGGCATCCGCCCCCGCGTTCTCGGCGGTGAGTGCGCACGTCGCCCGGGTGCTGCCCTACTACGCGAGCGTGCATCGCGGCACCGGCTACGCGTCGCAGGCCGCGACCGCGCTCGTCGACGACGCGCGGGTCGCCGTCGCCCGTCACGTGGGTGCGCGACTCGACGACGCGGTCGTGTTCACGCGCAACACCACCGATGCGCTCAACCTCCTCGCGGGTGCGGTGCCCGGCGAGACGGTCGTGCTCGACATCGAGCACCACGCGAACCTCCTGCCGTGGCTGCGCCGCGGGCGCCGCGTGGTCGTCGCGGAGTCGACGATCGCCGCCACGCTCGATGCGCTCGCCGCGGAGCTGCGCCGTCGCCCCGCGGCGCTCGTGTCGGTCACCGGCGCCTCCAACGTGACCGGCGAGGTGCTGCCCGTCGCTACGATCGCGAAGCTCGCGCACGAGCACGGCGCCCGCCTGGCGGTGGATGCCGCGCAGCTGCTGCCGCACCGCCGCATCGACCTCGCGGCATCCGGCGTCGACTACCTCGCCTTCTCCGGGCACAAGGCCTACGCGCCGTACGGCGCCGGCGCGCTCGTCGGGCGGGCGGACTGGCTGGACGCCGCGCCCGCGCACCTCGCCGGCGGCGGTGCGGTCGAGTCGGTGCGCATCGACGGCGCCGAGTGGAAGTCGGGCCCCGAACGCCACGAGGCCGGCACCCCGAACGTGCTCGGCATCGCTGCGCTCGCGCGGGCCCTGGCCGAGCTCGAGCGGCTCGGCGAGCCGGCCCGTCGCGAGCACGAGGAGGCGCTGACGGCGCGATTGCACGCCGGGCTCGCCCGGGTGACGGGCGTGCGCGTCATCCGGGGCTTCGACGACGCCGACGACCGCCTCGCCATCGCGACGATCGAGCTCGAGCGGGGTTCGGTCGGCCTCGTGGCCGCGGCGCTCGCGGCGGAGCACGGCATCTCGGTGCGCGCGGGCCGCTTCTGCGCGCACCCGTTCTTCGATCGCGTCGCGACCCGCGCCAACGGGCTGCGCGCGAGCCTCGGCGCCGGATCGACGGCGGACGACGTGGACCGGTTCGTGGAGGCGCTCGGCCGGCTCCTCGCGCACGGTCCCGGGCACGAGTACGACCGCACGTCCGCGGGCTGGTGCCCGCGCATCGACGACCGTCCGCGGCCCTCGTTCGCCTGACGCGGCCGCTCGCCGCCGCGATCGGTGGTCGGGTGGTGCTTCCCGGGGACGCGCCTACACTGGTTCGGGTCGAAGGGGGGTCGGATGCGTCCCATCAGTGAAGACGAGCTCCGGTCGTCGTTCGTGAACGCGACCGATCGCGAGCTCGAGGAGCTCGAACTGCCGCTCGAGTACCTGCTGGTCGACTGGGAGCACGTCGACGCGCTCGCCTGGCGCGACCGCAGGGCGAGCCGCCGCGGCTACCTCGTCACGCTCATCGACGACGAGCCCGTCGGGGTCGTGCTGCGCGCGGCCGATCCGCCGTCGTCGCGGTTCCGCGCCGGCATGTGCAACCTCTGCCACACGCAGCAGCCCGCGAACCAAGTCACGATGTTCTCCGCGCGCCGGGCCGGCGAGGCGGGCCGCAACGGCGACACGGTCGGCACCTACCTGTGCAGCGACCTGTCGTGCCAGGAGAACGTTCGCCTGCACGCGCCGCTCGCCCCGGCCGAGGTCCGCAGCGGCTCGCAGGCGTGGTCGCGCATCGACGGACTGGCGCGTCGTACGCGCGCGTTCGTCGCGGGCGTGCTCGCCGACTGAGGGTTGCCGCCGGCGGTCGGGCGCCGGCCGCCGGACCACCTCGCCGGCCCGTCCGGTCGACGCTGGCAGGTCGCGCGACTGCACGGCTGCGCTGCCCTTGCCGTTCGCGCGACGGCGCCGCTTTCGCCCGCCCGCCCCGCGCCGCGATGGTATCTCTCTCGCTCAAATCAACGTGGCCTCATATGAGGCCGCGTGGACATGAGCGCGCATGTGCTGTGGTGGAGCGACCCGCCTCCGTGAGTCAGGCCTCATTTGAGGCCGCGTGGACATGAGCGCGCATGTGCTGTGGTGGAGCGACCCGCCTCCGTGAGCCAGGCCTCATATGAGGCCGCATCGACACATGCCGGGCACTGCGGACGTGCGATGGCGGGCTCGTGTGAAGGCGGCCTCATGTGAGGCGCCGTTGACAGGTGGCGTGGGTTGTCGGCGTCAGGCGGCGGGCCATGTGAGCGAGGCCTCATATGAGGCCGCGCTGACATGAGCCATCCGGACGACATCTCCGGGCGCAGCGACGCGGGGGCGGCAGCGGCCGAGCGGCGCGCCGGTGGCACCACACCGTGAGTGGCGGCGCCGGACGCGCGCGGCCCGCCCGCCTACGCGTCGAGGGCGACCGGTTCGAGCGCGGGGCGCTTCGCGCTGCGGCCGTCGCCCGACGATCGGCCGGTGAGGCGTCGGCCGATCCACGGGAGCACGTACTCGCGGTAGTACACCGCGGTGTTGCGGCTCCGGGGGCCCGGCGGGGCGGCGGCGACCTCCGCGACGCCCCACTCCTCGGGCACGGGCAGCCCGAGCGCGGTGAGCACGTTCGAGGCGACGCGCGCGTGCCCGAGCGAGTTGAGGTGCAGCTTGTCGGGCGACCAGTACCGGATGTCGCGCAGCCCGCGGTCGGCGAAGTTGTCGACGAACGTCACGCCGGGCAGCGACGCGAGGTCGTACAGCGCACGCGTGAGCCGGACGCCCCTCGCGTCGAACACGCGCCCGAGCGGGAGGTGGTCGGTCGGGTTCGCGCCGCTCAGCATGAGCACGTGGATGCCCTCGTCGCGGATGCGCTGGACCGCCTGGCGGAAGCGTGCCGCGACGAGCTCCTCGGGCATGCGCGGGCGCAGCATGTCGTTGCCGCCGCCGTTGAAGCTGATCACCTCGGGGCCGAGCGCGATCGCCGCCTCGAGCTGCTCGTCGATGATCGGGCCGAGCTTGCGGCCGCGGATCGCGAGGTTGGCGTAGCGCACGGGTTCCGGCGCCGCGGCGCGCGCCATCCCGAGCGCCACGAAGTCGGCCCAGCCGCGCACGCTGCCGTCGGGCAGCTCGTCTCCGACGCCCTCGGTGAAGCTGTCGCCGATCGCCACGTACGAGGAGAACATGCGCTCCACGCTATCGTGCGCCATCCGAACGACGGATCCCGGGAGGCGGCCCCAGGCCGGCGGCCCGGCGAACGCGCTAGTGCGCCGAGTGCTTGTGCACGTGCTCGAGCTCGCAGTCGCTGCCGGGGTAGAGCAGGGCCTCGTGCCCGTCGTCGAAGCGGACCATGTACGGCGGGCCGCCGTCGGCGCCGCGGACCTCGAGGACCTCCCCGTGGCGTTCCCCGCTGCCCACCGCCTTGCCGTGGATCACCAGTCGATCGCCGACCGTCGCCTGCATCGCGAACCTCCTCGTCGCCGCATCCTGGCTCCCACGGTACGCCGGGCGCGTGACGACGGGAAGGTCCTCCGTCACTCCGTGGCGAGCAGGGCCGCCCAGAGGTCGGCGCGCGCGTGGAACCCCGACAGGTCGCGGCCGAGCAGCTTCTCGGCGAGCGCGATCCGGCTGCGGACCGTGTGCCGGTGCACGCCGAGCTCCTGCGCGGTCGCGTCGAACTGGCCGCCGTGCTCGAGCCACGTGCGCGTGGTCTCCAGCAGGCCCGTGCCGTTCTCGCGGTCGTAGTCGATGAGCGGCTCGAGCGTGGCGCGCGCCACCGCGCGCGCGTCGGTGCGGGCCAGGAACGCGAGCACGCCCTGGCGGCTGATGTCGTCGAACCACGTCACGCCCGCGCCGGTCTCCCGCGCGCGCTCGAGCGCGCGCGTCGCCTGCTCGTGCAGCCGGGCGAGCTCGGTGACGGATGCCGCGTCGGACACGCCGACCGGCACGTCGAACTCGGCCGCGAGCTCGTCGGCCACGCGCGTGTCGGCGTCCTCGGCGACCACGACGACCGTCTCGCCGTCGCGCCCGAAGAAGAGGCGGCCGTCCTTCTCGTCCACCCGGAGCTCGAGGAATTCCGCCATCCGGTCGACGTGCTCGGTGGGCAGGTCGGCGACCGCGACGCGGACCGGGTCGTGCGGCAGCGGCCCCCACATCTCGGCGGAGACGCCCGCGGCGAGCTCGACGTCGCCGGCGAGCATCGAGCGCAGCAGGCCCGAGCGCAGGTGGCCGCGCGCCCGGTCGAGGTCGCGATTCTGCTCGAGCGCGAGCCCCGCGAGCGCGATGACCGCGTTCACGACCTCGCGTCCCGCGGCGTCGAGTTCAGGGGATTCGCCGATCACGAGCACGCCGCGCAGGGCGCCGCCCGCGCCGAGCGTCTGCAGCGTCATCCGCTGCGGCCGGCCGACCGAATCGCCCGCTTCGAGCGTGCGGCTCGCACGCTGCCCGCGGCGCAGCATCGAGCGCGCCTCGCCGACGACCTCGCCGAGCGCCGGCTGGCCGAGCCCGCCGACCGGCGCCTCCCGGTCGAGGGCGCCCGCGGCATCCACCAGGCCGACCCACGTGCCCAGCCGGTGGCTGAGCTCGGTGAGCGTCGCGCCGAGCCCGTCGGGTCGCAGCGCGGCGAGCGAGATCGCGCGCTGCGCCTGCAGGGCCCACGCCTGCCGCGCGTTCGCATCCGCGGCGTTGAGGTCGGCGATCGTGCGGGCGATGCGGATGAACGGCACGCGGTAGGGCACCTCGATGAGGGGCAGCCCGTGACGCGCGCACGCGTCGACGAGGAGCTCGGGAGTGGACCGGATGACCTCGGTGCCGAAGCCGAGCGCGGCGATGCCCGCTTCGCGCAGGCGCGCGACGTACGCGTCGAACCCGGCAGGGTCGTCGTGCTCGGTGTCGGCGCCGAACTGCGTGCCGGTGGTCAGCAGCACCTGGCCGGGCTCGAGGAACGGCGCCGGATCGGCGAGGTCGGAGCTGTGCACCCAGGGCACGGGCGCGTCGAGCGCGCCCTCGGGCAGCACGGCCTCGTCGGTGCGCAGGGTGAGCGCGAGGTCGTCCCGATCGAGCAGGGTTCGCACGGTGGGCTTCACGGGACACTCCTGGATGTACGCGACGTCGAGTAGAGGTGCCATGAGTGTACATCGGGGAGGGCGCGACATCCCCTCGGCCCTGCCTACCATCGCCTGACACCGCCACCGTCGTCACCGCATCGGAGCAACCCATGACCCTCGTCGAACCCACGGCCACCGCCGTCGGCGGCCCCGCCCTCCCGCAGGAGCGCCGCCTCGTCACCAGCATCCCCGGCCCCCGCTCGCAGGAGCTCATGGCCCGCAAGGCGCAGGCCGTCGCCAAGGGCGTCGGCACCACCATCCCCGTCTCGGTCGTCGCGGCGGGCGGCGGCGTCATCGTCGACGCCGACGGCAACTCGATCATCGACCTCGGCTCGGGCATCGCCGTGACCGGCGTCGGCAACTCGAACCCGCGCGTCGTCGAGGCGGTCACCGCGCAGCTGAACGCCTTCACGCACACGTGCTTCACCGTCGCCCCGTACGACTCGTACGTCGCCGTCGCCGAGAAGCTCAACGAGCTCACCCCCGGCGACCACGAGAAGCGCTCCGCGCTGTTCAACTCCGGTGCCGAGGCCGTCGAGAACGCCGTCAAGATCGCGCGCCACTACACGAAGAAGATGGCGGTCGTCGCGTTCGACCACGCCTACCACGGCCGCACGAACCTCACGATGGGCCTCACCGCCAAGAACATCCCGTACAAGAACGGCTTCGGCCCGTTCGCGCCCGAGGTGTACCGCGCGCCCCTCAGCTACCCCTTCCGCGACGGCGGCCTCTCGGGCGCCGAGGCCGCGGCCCGCGCGATCACCCAGATCGAGAAGCAGATCGGCGCCGAGAACCTCGCCGCGATCATCATCGAGCCCATCCAGGGCGAGGGCGGCTTCATCGTGCCCGCGCCCGGCTTCCTCGCCGCGCTCGTGGCGTGGGCGAACGAGAACGACGTCGTCTTCATCGCCGACGAGGTGCAGACCGGCTTCGGCCGCACCGGCCACTGGTTCGCGAGCGAGCACGAGGGCATCGTGCCCGACCTCATCGTGACCGCGAAGGGCATCGCGGGCGGCCTGCCGCTCTCGGGCGTCACCGGGCGCGCCGAGATCATGGACTCCGCCATGGCCGGCGGCCTCGGCGGCACCTACGCGGGCAGCCCGATCGCCTGCGCCGCGGCGCTCGCCGCGATCGAGTCCTACCAGCAGGACGGCCTCATCGAGCGGGCCCGCCAGATCGGCTCCGTCCTGATCGGCCGCCTCAACGCGCTCCGAACGGCCGACGCGCGCATCGGCGACGTCCGCGGCCGCGGCGCCATGGTCGCGATCGAGCTGGTCGACCCCGCCACCGGCGCGCCCGACGCGGCCCTCACCGGCAAGCTCGCCGCCTACGCGGCCGAGCACGGCGTGCTCGTGCTCACGTGCGGCACCTACGGCAACGTGATCCGGTTCCTGCCGCCGCTGACCATCAGCGACGAGCTGCTCGTCGAGGGCCTCGAGGTCCTCGCGGAAGGGCTGCGGAACGCATGAACCCCGTGACGGCGCCGACGACGTCGCCCGTGGATGCCGCGGCATCCGCTCCTCGACCGGCCCACGCCGAGCCGACCCCGCTGGCCGACGCGCGCGCCCAGCTCGCCGAGGCCGTGGCGCTGCTCGGCTACGGCGACGGCCTCCACCAGATGCTCGCGACCCCGCGCCGCGAGCTCAGCGTGGCCGTGCCGCTGCGCATGGACTCGGGCGAGAGCCGCCTGTACCTCGGCTACCGCGTGCAGCACAACTTCTCGCGCGGCCCCGCCAAGGGCGGCCTGCGCTACGCGCCGAACGTGAACCTCGACGAGGTGCGCGCGCTCGCGATGTGGATGACGTGGAAGTGCGCCCTGCTCGACGTGCCGTACGGCGGCGCGAAGGGCGGCCTCGCGATCGACCCGCGCGAGCACTCGCAGGCCGAGCTCGAGCGCGTGACCCGTCGGTACACGAGCGAGATCCTGCCGATCATCGGGCCGGAGCGCGACATCCCCGCGCCCGACATCGGCACCGACGAGCGCACAATGGCGTGGATCATGGACACCTACTCGGTGAACTCGGGCTACACGGTGCCCGGCATCGTCACCGGCAAGCCCATCTCGCTCGGCGGATCGCTCGGCCGCGCGTCGGCGACCAGCCGCGGCGTCACGCACATCGCCCTCGCGGCGCTGCGTCACGCGGGCCTCGAGCCGGCGCGGTCGTCGGCGGCCGTGCAGGGCTTCGGCAAGGTCGGTGCGGATGCCGCGCGGTTCCTCGCCGAGGCGGGCGTGAAGGTGACGGCCGTCAGCGACCAGTACGGCGCGGTGCGCAACGACGGCGGCCTCGACATCGAGGCGCTCTCCGACCACGTGAAGGCCACCGGATCGGTCGTCGGCTTCGCCGGCGCCGACGAGCTCGACCGCGATGCCGTGCTCACGCAGGACGTCGACCTGCTCGTGCCGGCCGCCGTCGAAGGCGTGCTCAACGAGGGCAATGCCGGGGCCGTGAAGGCCCGCGTGATCGTCGAGGGCGCCAACGGCCCCACGACGCCCGCGGCCGACGCGATCCTCCGGGAGCGCGGCGCCCTCGTCGTGCCCGACATCCTCGCGAACGCCGGCGGCGTCATCGTCTCGTACTTCGAGTGGGTGCAGGCCAACCAGGCCTACTGGTGGCGTGCCGACGAGGTCGAGAGCAGACTGGAGGAGCGGATGCTGAACGCCTGGCGTCACGTGCTCGGCTATGCCGAGGCCCGCGACCTCTCGCTCCGCACCGCCGCCACGGCGCTCGCCGTCGAACGCGTCGCCGAGGCGCACCGCCTCCGCGGCCTCTACCCCTGATCGCGCGAGACCCGCGCCCGATACGGAACGGACATCCCAGCATGACCACTGCAACGCAGGAATCCGCCCTCCTCGACCGCGTCGCCGACGGCCTCTACATCGGCGGCGAATGGGTCGCCGCCGAGGGCGGGAAGACCTTCGAGGTGCGCGACCCCTCGACGGGCGAGGTGCTCAAGGAGATCGCCGACGCCTCGGCGGCCGACGGCATGCGCGCGCTCGACGCGGCCGTCGCCGCGCAGGACGCGTGGGCGAAGACCGCTCCGCGCGAGCGCGGCGAGATCCTCCGCCGCGCGTTCGACCTGCTCGTGGAGCGCCGTGAGGACTTCGCCCTGCTCATGACGCTCGAGATGGGCAAGCCGCTCGCCGAGGCGCGCGGCGAGGTGAACTACGGCGGCGAGTTCCTCCGCTGGTTCAGCGAGGAGGCCGTGCGCATCACGGGCCGCTACGGCTGGAACCCCGAGGGCACCGGCCGCATCGTGGTCGCGCAGCGCCCGGTGGGCCCGTCGTACTTCATCACCCCGTGGAACTTCCCCCTCGCGATGGCCACCCGCAAGATCGCGCCGGCGCTCGCCGCGGGCTGCACGGTGGTCGTCAAGCCCGCCGCGCTCACGCCGCTCACGACCGTCGCGTTCGTGCAGCTGCTCGAGGAGGTCGGGCTGCCCAAGGGCGTCGTGAACGTGGTCACCACCACGAGCTCGTCGAAGGTCTCGGGCCCGATCATCGCCGACCCGCGCCTGCGCAAGCTCTCGTTCACGGGCTCGACCGAGGTCGGCCGCAAGCTCATCGAGCAGTCGGCCCAGGGCATCCTGCGCACGTCGATGGAGCTCGGCGGCAATGCGCCGTTCGTCGTCTTCGAGGACGCCGACCTCGACAAGGCCGTGGAGGGCGCGCTCGTCGCGAAGTTCCGCAACATCGGCCAGGCGTGCACGGCCGCGAACCGCTTCATCGTGCACGAGTCGGTCGCGGCCGAGTTCGCTCGCCGCGTCACCGAGCGCGTCTCGGCCATGCGCGTCGGCCGCGGCACCGAGGACGGCGTCAACATCGGCCCGCTCATCGACGACGACGCGGTCGCCTCGACCGACGAGCTCGTGCAGGACGCGGTGTCCAAGGGCGCGAAGGTGCTCGCGGGCGGCTCGGCGATCGACGGCACCGGCTCGTTCTACGCGCCGACCGTGCTCGGCGACGTCTCGGCCGACGCGCGCCTGCTCCGCGAGGAGATCTTCGGACCGGTGCTCGGCATCACGACGTTCGCCGACGAGGACGAGGCCGTGCGCCTCGCGAACTCGACCGAGTACGGCCTCATCTCCTACGTGTTCACGCAGGACCTCGCCCGCGGTCACCGCATGATCGACCGCCTCGACACCGGCATGATGGGCCTGAACACGGGCCTCGTCTCCAACGCGGCGGCGCCCTTCGGCGGCGTCAAGCAGTCGGGCATCGGCCGCGAGGGCGGCTTCGAGGGCATCCACGAATTCCTCGACACGAAGTACACCCTGATCCCGGCGTAAGGGCCGGATCGTGCTGGTGGTCGAGTAGCGGCGACGCCGCGTACCGAGATCTCGGTACGGCCCTCCGGGCCTGCTCGACCACCGGCGTGCACAGAAAGCAGAACACCACCATGGAACGCATCGAGACCGACGTCGTCATCGTCGGCGCAGGCGCCGCGGGCCTCACGGCCGCGACCGAGCTCGTGAAGGCGGGTCGCGACGTCGTCGTGCTCGAGGCCCGCGACCGCGTCGGCGGCCGCCTGCACACCGACGTCATCGACGGCGCGATGCTCGAGGTCGGCGGCCAGTGGGTCTCGCCCGACCAGGACGCGCTCATCGAGACGCTCGACGAGCTCGGCCTCGAGACCTACGAGCGGTACCGCGAGGGCCGGAACGTCTACATCAGCGAGACGGGCGAGCGACGGCTCTTCGAGGGCGAGATCTTCCCCGTGCCGGCGAAGACCGAGGGCGAGATCGTCGGCCTCATCGAGAAGCTCGACGAACTCGTCGCCGAGATCGACCCCGAGCAGCCGTGGGCGCACCCGCGGGCCAAGGAGCTCGACGAGATCTCGTTCGCCGAGTGGCTCGGCACGCAGACCGACGACGAGGAGGCGAAGCTCAACATCGGCATGTTCATCGCCGGGGCGATGCTCACCAAGCCGACCCACGCGTTCTCGGCGCTGCAGGCCCTGCTCATGGCGGCGTCGGCGGGCTCGTTCTCGAACCTCGTCGATGCCGACTTCATCCTCGACAAGCGCGTCGTCGGCGGCCTCCAGCAGGTGCCGATCCGCCTCGCCGAGCGCCTCGGCGACGCCGTGAGGCTCGGCCAGCCGGTGCGCACCGTGCGCTGGAACCCCGAGGACCCCGAGTCGGGCGTGACCGTCGTGACCGACACGCTCGAGGTGCACGCCCAGCGCGTCATCCTCGCGCTCGCCCCCGTGCTGATCAACCGCATCTCCTACGAGCCGCCGCTGCCCCGCCTGCAGCACCAGATGCACCAGCACATCTCGATGGGCTTCGTCATCAAGGTGCACGCCGTCTACGAGACGCCGTTCTGGCGCGAGCAGGGCCTCTCGGGCACCGCGTTCAGCCCCTACGAGCTCTCGCACGAGGCCTACGACAACACCAACCACGGCGACACCCGCGGCACGCTCGTCGGCTTCGTCTCCGACGAGGCCGCCGACGAGGTCTTCCGCCTGAGCGCCGAGGAGCGCAAGGCGCGCATCCTCGAGTCGCTCTCGCACTACTACGGCGACGAGGCGAAGAACCCGATCGTCTACTACGAGAGCGACTGGGGCTCGGAGGAGTGGACGCGCGGCGCCTACGCCGCGAGCTTCGACATGGGCGGCCTCGCGCGCTACGGCGCCGACCTGCGCACGCCCGTCGGGCCGATCAGCTTCGCGTGCTCCGACATGGCCGGGAAGGGCTACCAGCACGTCGACGGCGCCATCCGCATGGGTCGACTCGTCGCGTCGCAGGTCCTCGAGGCGCGGGCGTGAGCTCGGCCGGTGCCGATCGCCGCGTGCTCGTCGGCTACACCGCCTCCGAGGGCGGCGCCGATGCGCTCGCCCTCGGCGGCCGCATCGCCGCGGCGACCGACGCGCTCGTCGAGGTCGTCATGGTGCTGCCGATCGAGGCCCGCGGCGGCGTCGTGCCGCGCGACCCGGGCTACGAGCGGCACGTCAAGGAGCGCTCGCAGGAGTGGCTCGCCGAGGCCTCCGCGACGCTCGGCGCCGGCGTGCCGACGTCGCTGCACATCAGGTACGCCGAGTCGTTCGCCCAGGGGCTCCTCGCCGCGGCGCACGAGTTCGACGCCTCCCTCATCGTCGTCGGCGCCGCGCGCGGCGGCCTGTTCGGGCGCACCCGCATCGGCTCGGTCGCGAACGAACTGCTGCACTCGGCCGACCTCCCGGTCGTGATCGCTCCCGTCGGAAGCCGAGAGGTCCCGATCGCGCAGGGCGTCACCCGGATCACCGCGGCCGTCGGCAGCGCCCCGGGCCCGGTGCTCGAGGCATCCGTCCGACTCGCCGGCGCCACGCGCGCGCCGCTTCGGCTGCTGTCGCTCGTCCCGGTCGACCTGCCCGCGGGCGTCGACACCTCGCTCGTCGAGCTGACGAGCGTCGTCGGCGCCCAGCAGGTGCTCGAGGACGCCAGGGCGGCGCTGCCCGCCGGCATCGAGGCCACGGCGGTCGTCGCCACGGGCGACACCATCGAGGAGTCGGTGCGCGCCCTCGAGTGGCACGACGGCGAGGTCGCCCTCGTCGGCTCGAGCCGGCTCGCCGCGCCCAGCCGACTCTTCCTCGGTTCGACGGCATCGAAGATGCTCCGCGAACTCCCGGTACCGCTCATCGTGGTGCCGAGCGAACCACGAAAGACCACGCCATGACGCACTCGCCTGAGCCGCACCCGCATCCTCCGCACACGGCGCCGCACGCGCCGATCGAACCGCAGGAGTTCCTCGACGCGCCGCTGACCGCCGCGAGCGCCACCGTCGGCGGCCTCTCGAAGAAGGGCCTCTCCGCGGGTTCGGTCGGGCTGATCGGTGCGATCGTCATCGGCATCTCGTGCATCGCCCCGGCCTACACCCTGACCGGCTCGCTCGGTCCGACGGTCGCCGAGGTGGGCCTGCAGCTGCCGGCGATCTTCCTGCTCGGATTCATCCCGATGCTGCTCGTCGCGTTCGGGTACCGCGAGCTCAACAGCGCGATGCCCGATTCGGGCACCTCGTTCACCTGGGCGACGCGGGCCTTCGGCCCGTGGACGGGCTGGATGGCCGGATGGGGCCTGATCGCCGCGACGGTGGTGGTGCTCTCGAACCTCGCGGGCATCGCGGTGGAGTTCTTCTACCTCGCGCTCGCGCAGGCGTTCAACAACCCGGATCTCGCCGAGCTCGTCGGCAACCCGTTCGTGAACGTCGCCACCTGTCTCGTGTTCATCGCCGGGGCGACGCTCATCTCGTACCGCGACATGCAGACGACGCAGAAGGTGCAGTACTGGCTCGTCGGGTTCCAGCTGCTCGTCATGATCGGGTTCGGCATCGCCGCGTTCTGGCACGTCGCGAACGGCACCGCGTTCGACGCGACCCAGGTCGAGCTGAGCTGGTTCAACCCGCTCGAGGTGGGTTCGTTCACGGCCGTCGCCGCGGGGCTCTCGGTGTCGCTGTTCGTCTTCTGGGGCTGGGACGTGACGCTCACGATGAACGAGGAGACGAAGGGCTCGCACACGACGCCCGGTCGCGCCGCCACGCTGACCGTCACGATCGTCGTCGCGATCTACCTGTTCGTGGCGATGGCCGCGCTCGCCTTCGCCGGGATCGGCTCCGAGGGCGTCGGCCTCGGCAACCCCGACATCCAGGAGAACGCGTTCTTCCATCTCGCGGGACCCATCCTCGGTCCGCTCGCGATCCTCATGTCGCTCGCGGTGCTCTCGAGCTCGGCGGCCTCCCTGCAGTCGACGTTCGTGTCGCCCGCGCGCACGCTGCTCGCGATGGGTCACTACGGCGCCCTGCCCGAGCGGTTCGCCCGGGTGAGCCCGCGCTTCTTCACTCCCGGCCACGCGACCGTGGTCTCGGCGGTCGTCGCCGCCGCGTTCTACGCGATCATGCGATTCGTGAGCGAGGACGTGCTCTGGGACACGATCACGACGCTCGGCATCATGATCTGCTTCTACTACGGGCTGACCGCGTTCGCGGCGGTGTGGTACTTCCGCCGGACGTGGTTCGCGAGTGCGCGGAACGTGTTCTTCCGCCTCGTCGCCCCGCTCGTCGGCGGCCTCATCCTGAGCGTGCTGTTCGTGACCACGCTCGTCGACAGCATGGACCCGAGCTACGGATCGGGTTCGAACATCGGCGGCGTCGGCCTCGTGTTCATCCTCGGGGTGGCGATCCTCGGCATCGGCGTCGTCATCATGGTCTGGCAGCGCGTCGCGCGGCCGGCGTTCTTCCGCGGCGAGCGGCTCTCGCGCGACGCGGCCGACTGAGCCCGCGACCGGCCCCGCTGCTCACCGCGCGGGCCGGCGCGACCGCGAACCGCCCCGCCGGCGACACCCGGCGGGGCGGTTCCGCGTCGCGGCCGGGTCCGGTCGCGCCGGCTGCGGCGGGTCAGTCGGCACCGGGCGCGGCGGGCGCTCCGGTGTAGGCCGCGAACGTCGTGTCGGCGGCGCGACGCGCGGCCGCGGCATCCGCCCCGCTCGCGATGTGCGCGTCGGCCCACCGGTCGGCGCTCAGCCGGAGGAAGTGCACGCCCTCGTCGGTCTGCAGCCATTCGGCCGAGTTGTCGGGCCGCACCTCGCGCGTCGTGAGGTGCTGCGCGAGGCCGAGCAGGGCGCTGTCCCACCCGACGCCGGTGGCGCCCGGGCCGAACTGCTCCCACATCTCGGCGCCGACGTCGTCGGCGAGGGCCACGTGCTCGAGCTCGACGCGCGTGTGCTCGGCATCGACCGGGCTCAGTCGCACCGTCAGCCACGTGATGCCGCCGCCGAACTCCCAGGTGACGCCGAACGAGTTCGGGGCGTCGCAAGATTCGACCGTGCCGCTCGCGTTGCCTTCGATCGCATACCGGCCGCCGAGTCGCAGGTCGCCGCTGACCGGGAGGAACCATCGCGGGATGCGCTCGAGCGTGGTCATCGCGTCCCACACGTCCTCGATGGGCGCGCGGTAGGTCTGGGCGATCGTCTGCACATGCGCGGGTGCGCCCTCGCGCTCGCCGGTCGTCAGGGCGCGGTCGACCGCGTCGATCTGGGCCTGCGTGTCCATGTCAGTCCTCCTTCTCGGGTGAAGCGGATGTCGCGAGCCGACGTGCGCGCGCCGACCGCGCGAGTTCGGTGCCGAGCGCATCCAGGCGCGGCCGCCAGAACCGCTCGAACGGCCCGAACCACTCGGCGGCCTCGCGGATCGGCCCGGGGTCGAGCGCGTAGAGCCGTCGCGTGCCCTCGGCGCGCACCGAGGCGAAGCCGGACTCTCGCAGCACGCGCAGGTGCTGCGACACCGCCGGCTGGCTGATGCCGAACTCGCGCTGCACGACGCGCCCGATCTCGCCGGCCGGCAGTTCGCCGTCGGCGAGCAGTTCCACGATCCGGCGCCGGACCGGATCGCCGAGGATGTCGAGCGCGTGCACGACTCCATCATTCAGTGGCGACTTATATAAGTCAAGCTTGAATCTCGCGGAGAGCTTGGTCGAGAGGTCGCGAATGGCGCACGGGACGCGCATCCCCGACCGCTCGATGCGCGAGCGCGGGCGTCGGCGGGGTGCCGCGAGCAGGGGGTGGGCAGTAGCGTGAAGCGTGGAGCGCCCGACGGCGGGCGCGAAGGGGGAGCCGCATGGCCGCGTACGACGACATCATCGCCAACATCCCGATCTCCGACCTGGCCGCGAGGCTCGGCGTCGACGAGCCCACAGCCCGCCGGGCGGTCGACGAGGCCCTGCCGGCGCTGCTCGGCGGCATGGGCGCCAACGCGCAGGATGCCGCGGGCGCCGCATCGCTCGAGCGCGCCGTGCAGCACCACTCGCCGCAGCTGTTCGAGGGCGGCGTGAACCTCGACGAGGTCGACGAGGACGACGGCGGCAAGATCGTGCACAACGTCTTCGGCGCGAACACCGACCAGGTCGTGCAGAAGCTGGGCTCGACCGGCGGCACCGAGCCGGGGCTCATCCAGAAGCTGCTGCCGATCCTCGCGCCGATCGTGCTGAGCTTCCTCGCGAGCCAGTTCGCCAAGCGCAGCCAGGGCGGTGGATCCGCCCAGGCGGAGGCGCCCGCGGGCGGCGGCGGCATCGGCGACCTCCTCGGCGGGCTGCTCGGCGGCCTCGGGGGCGGCGGCGCTGCGGGCGGCGGTGCCGGTGCGGGCGGCGGCATGCTCGGCGGCCTCGGCGACCTGCTCGGCGGCCTGCTCGGCGGCGGCAAGCGCTGAGCCGACGCCCGCATCCGCGGCGAGTGGATGCCGAATGCACCGCCGGCGCGCTCGAACGGTGCGAACGGCATCCACTCGCGCGGCCCGCGGCTGCGCCGACCCGCCGCGCGGCCGCTGCGTAGACTGGCACGGTGCCAGTGAACCCCGAGCTGCAGGGCCGCGTGTTCGCGCCCACCCAGCCGTACCTCGTGGGTCGCGAGAAGGTGCGCGAGTTCGCGCGCGCCGTGTTCGCGACGAACCCGATCAACCTCGACGTCGAGGCCGCGCGCGCCGCGGGCCACGCCGACGTCGTCGCGCCGCCGACCTTCGCGGTGGTCGTGCAGGAGCACACGCTCGCGCAGCTGCTCGCCGAGCCCGACGCCGGCATCGACTTCACGCGCGTCGTGCACGGCGACCAGCGCTTCACCTCGTCGCGCCCCATCGTCGCGGGCGACGAGCTGACCGCGACCCTCACGGTCTCGAGCGTCAAGACGCTCGGCGCGCACTCGATGGTCACCGCCGAGTCGGTGATCACGGATGCCGCGGGCGAGCACGTCGTGACCGCGATCTCCACCCTCGTCGTGCGAGGAGACGAGTGATGGCCCCCAGCGCCGCCCCCGACTTCGACGCGCTCGCCGTCGGCGACGTGGTCGCCGAGCGCGAGTTCCACCTGACGCGCGACGCGCTCGTGCGCTACGCCGGCGCCTCGGGCGACTTCAACCCGATCCACTACCGCGACGACGTCGCGGCCTCGGTCGGCCTGCCGGGCGTGCTCGCACACGGCATGCTCACCATGGGCCTCGCGGTGCAGCCCGTGGTCGACTGGGCGGGCCACCCGGCTCGCGTCGTCGACTACCAGACGCGCTTCACGCGCCCGGTCGTCGTCGACCCCGAGGCCGGAGCCGACGTCACGGTCGTCGCGAAGGTCGGTCAGCTCGACGCCGAGGCGCGCGCGGCGCGCATCGACCTGACCGTGAGCTTCGAGGGCGCGACCGTGCTCGGCAAGGCGCAGGTGCGGGTGGTGCTCGCCTAGATGAGCGGGTCCGGAACCCCGGCATCGGCCGATCCGCGAGAGGAACACGACCTCCGCTTCGCCGACCTCACCACCCTGCGCGTCGGCGGCCCGATCGGCCGGCTCGTCACGGCGACCACGCGCGACGAGCTCGTCGACCTCGTCGTCGAGGCCGACGAGTCGGGCGAGCCGTGGATGGTCGTCGGCGGCGGGTCGAACCTGCTCGTCGGCGACGCGGGATTCCCCGGCACCGTCATCCGCATCGCGACCCACGGCATCGAGGTGCGCCCGGGCGACGAGGAGGGCACCGTCCTCGTGCGCGTGCAGGCCGGCGAGAACTGGGACGACCTCGTCGCGTACACCGTCGAGCACGGCTACGCGGGCCTCGAGGCGCTCTCGGGCATCCCCGGCTCGGTCGGCGCGTCACCCGTCCAGAACATCGGCGCCTACGGGCAGGAGCTGCAGAGCGCGCTCGTCGGCATCGAGTTCCTCGGCGAGGGCGAGCCCGAGCCCGGCTGGATGTCGGCCGACGAACTCGAGCTCGGCTACCGCACGTCGGTCCTGAAGCAGGGCCTGACGGGCGTCGTCGTCGCGGTCGAGTTCGTGCTGCACGACACGACCGCCGAGCGCGAGGTGCTCGGCGAGGCGCTCGGCACGCCCGTCGCCTACGCGCAGCTCGCCACGGCGCTCGGCGTGCAGCTCGGCGACCGCGTGCCGCTCGCGCGCGTGCGCGAGGCCGTGCTCGCCCTGCGCGCCGGCAAGGGCATGGTGCTCGATCCCGACGACCCCGATTCGGTGAGTGCGGGCTCGTTCTTCACGAACCCGATCGTCCCCGAGCGCGTCGCGCGCACGCTGCCCGCCGACGCGCCCCGCTGGTACGTCGAGCCCGAGGAACCCGACGAGGTCACCCCGCTCGCCGAACTCGCGGCCGAGTCGCCGCTCGACGCGTTCCTCGCCCACCAGGCCGAACTCGAGCGGGTCGGCGAGCAGGCGGCGGATGCCTCGGCGCCGCCGCCGCTCGTGAAGCTCTCGGCCGCGTGGCTCATCGAGCACAGCGGCATCCGCCGCGGGTTCGCGCTGCCCGGGTCGCGGGCCTCGATCTCGACCAAGCACACGCTCGCGCTCACCAACCGCGGCGGTGCGATGGCCGAGGAGGTGGCGCAGCTCGCCCGCTTCGTGCAGGGCAGGGTGCAGGCCGAGTTCGGCATCCTGCTGCACCCCGAACCGGTGCTCGTCGGCGTCGAGATCTAAGCGGCGCGTTCCGACGCGGCCGCGCGGACCGCGGGCCGGTACACGTCGAGCGCGCCCGGCACGACCCGGATCGTGGTGCGGTAGCCGGGCGCCGAGAGGTGCGCGGAGGCCGCGGCGGGCTCGTCGAGCGCGACCTCGCCGTCGTGCGCGAAGCCCGGCGGCTGCCCGTGCCGGGGCCGCACGTCGACCGTGAGCTCGGTGG
Source organism: Agromyces aurantiacus (assembly GCF_016907355.1). Taxonomy (NCBI): domain Bacteria; kingdom Bacillati; phylum Actinomycetota; class Actinomycetes; order Micrococcales; family Microbacteriaceae; genus Agromyces; species Agromyces aurantiacus. The sequence goes on from NZ_JAFBBW010000001.1 coordinate 867,898, forward strand.
CGGTGAAGGCCTCGACCCGCTCGGGGATGAGCCGCAGCGCACGCAGCACGGCGGCGGTGCGGTGCCCGAACGCGAGCGAGGCGACCGCGCCCGTGCGCGAGCCGGCGTGCAGCGCGCGCACGTCGAGCAGGCCGTCGTCGAGCGTGCGCCGCTGCAGCGGCGCGGGCAGGTCGCGGTCGTTGCGGCCGACGCCGACGAAGAGCGTCCACACCTGCGCCCGCCGTCCGTCGACCACGACCGTGACGGGGTCGGAGCGGCGCAGCACCCGTTCCGCGGCGATGATCGCCGAGAGCCACTTGTTGCCGAGCCGGTGCTGCAGGCGTTCGCGCTCGGCCACGAAGTCGGGGTAGACCCCGACCGACGCGACGTTCGTGACCGTGATCGGCTCGTGCTCGCCGAACGTCAGCTCGGCGACATCCACCCGCACGCCCTCGCCGCGCTGCACCGCGTCGACCGCGGCGTCGACGGACGGCACGCCCGCGGTGCGCGCGAAGTGGTTGAACGTGCCCGCCGGCACGACCATCAGGGGCACGCCCGCGCGCCGCGCGTCGTCGGCGACGCACGCCACCGAGCCGTCGCCGCCGCAGACTCCGACGATGCGCGGCGGCGTGGGCCGCGCGAGCGCCGCGCGCACGGCCTCGCCGGGGTCCTCGCCGGGCTCGAGCACGCGCAGCTCAGCCTTCGGCAGTCGCTCGGCGAGCACATCCAGGGGGTCGGCGCGCACGACGCTCGTGCCCGCCGACCGGTTGACGACGACGAACACGCCGTCGCCGTCGGGCGAGGCGGGCAGTTCGCGGTCGGCACCCGGCGGCACCGGCGGCGGGGGCGGACCGGGACGCGGGCGGATGATCGCCGCGCCGGCGGCCGCGACGCCGACGCCCAGCGCGAGCCCGCCGACCACGTCGGAGAGCCAGTGCGCGCCCGTGTGCAGTCGCGAGTACGCGACGCCCAGCGCGACCGGTGCGAGTGCGGCGCCGACCCGCGGCGACTCCAGCGCGACGCCCGTCGTGAACGCGGCCGCGCTCGCCGAGTGCCCCGAGGGGAACGTGCGGCTCGACGGCTGCACGGGGAGCCGTCGCCCGATGGGCACGTCCTCGAGCGTGGGGCGGTCGCCCCCGAAGACGCGCTTGGCGATGAGGTTCGTCAGCGCGCTCGCGGCGACGAGCGACAGGATGCCGCGGGCCGCCGCGCGCGGACGGCCGACGGCCGCGAGCACGCCCGCCGCGGTGAACCACAGCACGCCCTTGTCGGCGAAGCCGGTGAGCCGCGACCAGAACCGGTCGACGTGCGGATGGGTGTGGCGGGCGTTGATGCGGCGCGCGGCCGCGCCATCCGCTCGCTTCACCCACGCGGGCAGCAGGCGCGCACGCCGTGCCGCGACCCGCACGCCCGTGACCATGCCCATCCGCCCAGCGTACGGCCCGCCGGCCCGGGCACGGGGCAGGCGGCGTGCGCCCGTCGGCTACTCGGAGCCCGGGCCGGCCAGGAGCCCGAACTCCATGGCCCGGGTCACCGCGCGCGTGCGGTCGTTCACCTCGAGCTTCTCGAAGACGTGGATGAGGTGCGTCTTCACGGTCGCCTCGCCGATGTGCAGCATCCGGGCGATCTCGGGGTTCGAGCGGCCGTGGGCCACGTGGCGCAGCACCTCGAGCTCGCGCGGCGACAGCGAGGGCGGCGTCGGCGCGGTCGCGTCGGCGCGCACGCGGCGCACGAGCTTCGCGGCGATCGACGGCGCGAGCACGGTCTCGCCCGCGACGACCGAGCGGATGCCCGCGAGGATCTCCTCCTGCGGCGCGGCCTTCAGCAGGTACCCGCTCGCGCCCGCCTCGATCGCGGCGAGGATGTGGTCGTCGGTCTCGTAGGTGGTGAGCACGAGCACGCGCGTGGGTCGGACTCCCGGGCCCGCTGCGGCGAGGATGCGCTCGGTCGCGGCCGCGCCGTCGAGCACGGGCATGCGCAGGTCCATGAGCACGAGGTCGGGTCGCAGCTCGGCCGCGAGGGCGACGGCGTCGGCGCCGTCGACCGCCTCGCCCACCACCTGGATGCCCGGTTCGGCGTCGAGCAGCCCCACGATGCCCGCGCGCACGATCGGGTGGTCGTCGGCGACCAGCACGCGGATGGGGATCATGCCTCCACTCCCGTCGTCGTGCCCGCCGCTTCGGCCGCGTCGTCCGCGCCCCCGGCGAGGGGGACGAGCACCCGCAGCACGGCGCCGCCCGCATCGCCCGGCCCGAACGCCACGCGCCCGCCGACGAGCGCGACCCGGTCCCGCATGCCGGCGAGGCCGAAGCCGCGGTCGCCGGCCACGCCCGGACCCGGACCGTCGCCGTCGTCGCGCACCTCGAGCACGACCTCGCCGTCGAGCCGCGCCACCTCGACCTCGGCCGTCGTGGCGCGCGCGTGCTTGCGCACGTTCGCGAGCGCCTCCTGCGCGCAGCGCAGCAGCACCACCTCGAGCTCGCGATCGAGTCCCGAGACGTCCGCTGTCACCGTGACGCGCACGCCCGTCTCGCGCTCGAACCCCGCCGAGAGGCGGCGCAGCGCCTCGGCGAGCCCCGTGTCGGGGTCGACGGGCGCGAGCGACGCCACGAGCCCGCGCGCCTCCGTGAGCGCATCGCGCGCCATCTGCTCCATGAGCTCGACGTCGTCGCCAGCGGATGCCGCGGCCTCGCCCTCGACCGGCGCGAGCCGCCGCGACGTGCGCTGGGCCACCATCACGAGCCCGGTCAGGCTCTGCGCGATCGTGTCGTGGATCTCGCGGGCGAGCCGTGCGCGCTCGTCGACGACGCCCGCGTCGCGGTGCATCGCGGCGAGCTGCCCCTGGGCGGCCTGCAGGTCGGCCAGCAATCGCGCGCGCTCCTCGCCGTACTCGGCGATCCGGGTGATCCAGAGGCCCAGCGCGATGCTGAACACGACGGAGAGGGTGGCCACGGCCGCGCCCGTGGCGAACCCCTCGAGGCCGAACCGCGCGGTGTAGCCGACGACGATGGCGATCGCGACGAGCACGTTGGCGACGATCGCGCTGCGCACCGACGGGGCGGTCGACCACACGAACGGGTACAGGAACGCCTGCATGATCGAGAACGTCGGATCGAAGGTCGTGCCGACCGCGAGCAGGACCGCGTAGGCGATGGAGATCGCCAGGTGCGGGCCGGCGGCGACCTCGGGCACGCACCGGCGGCCCCAGGCCAGGTGCACCAGCAGGAAGGTGCCGGCGACGATCCACGTGCCGACATCGCGCGGCCCGTAGGGCGGCTCGATGAGCGAGAGGGCGACGATCACGGCGGTGACCGTGATCGCCGCGGCATCCCACCACCGCACGTTCTGCATGCCGTCAGACTCCCACAGTCCTCAGGCGTCGCGCCGGATCCAGCGGAACGTGAGCCGGCTGGCCACGAGGCCGACGACGAGCCAGGCCGCGAGCGCGACGGCCACCCAGCCGAGGTCCCACGACTCGTGCTGCTCGAGCACGGCGAAGTCGTCGGGCAGGAATGCGGCGCGCATGCCCTGCGCCATCCACTTGAGGGGGAAGAGGCTCGCGAGGTTCTGCATCCACTCCGGCAGCGCGCTGAACTGGAGGTACACGCCCGAGATGAACTGGAGCACGAGCATGATCGGCACGACCACGGCGCTCGCCGACTTGCCCGAGCGCGGCAGCGCCGAGAGCGCGATGCCGAGCAGGGCCGACGTGGTGATGCCGAGCACGAACACCCACGCGAACGTCAGCCACGCCTCGGGCTCGGTCGGCAGCGCGATGCCGAAGACCGTGCCCGCCGCGAGCAGCAGCAGCGCGGCCTGCAGCGCGCCCGTCACGAACACCTGCCCGAGCTTGCCGATGAAGTAGGACACCGGCGAGAGCGGCGTTCCGCCGAGGCGCTTGAGCGTGCCGTCGGATCGCTCGGTCGCGATGTCGACCGCGAGGTTCTGCACGCCCGAGAGCAGCAGGCCCGCCGCGAGCATGCCGGGCAGGTAGTACGCGCCGACCGAGATCGCCTCGGCGTCGGGCCCCGGCTGGATCTCGCCGGCCGAGCTGAAGGCGGCCGTGAAGATGCCGAGCATGATGAGCGGGAACAGGAACGTGAAGAACACGGTGTCGGCCGAGCGGAAGTAGCCGCGCACCTCGTGGCCGATGCGCGCGGCGCCGACGGCCGGTCGGCCGGGCCGCTTGGCCGTGCCCCGCGGGCCCCCGCCGTCGACGGCCCGGATGTCGCGGCGCGAGCCGGCCGCGGTCGTCTCGATGGTGCTCATGCGAGCGCCCCCTCCTCGTCACGGGCGTCGGCCGCCGCCGCGCCCACCAGGTCCAGGTAGATGTCCTCGAGGCTCGGACGGATGACCTCGAGCCCCTCGGGCTCGCCGTCGAGCGATCGCGCGATCGAGGCCACGAGCTCGGCCGGCCGCTCGGCGCGCAGCTCGCGCGGCGTGCCGTCGGGGTCCCGCCAGCGCACGAGCGGCACGCGCGCCCCGGCGCCGCCGAGCTCGTCGATCGGCGCGACGTCGACGAGGCGCCCGCCGAGGATGACTCCGGCACGGTCGCCGAGCTGCGCCGCCTCGTCGAGGTAGTGCGTCGTGAGCAGGATCGTCGTGCCCTCGTCCTTGAGCGAGCGGATGAGCCGCCAGAACTCGCGGCGCGCCTCGGGGTCGAAGCCCGTGGTCGGCTCGTCGAGGAACAGCAGCTCGGGCCTGCCGATGATCCCCAGGGCGACATCCACACGGCGACGCTGCCCGCCGGAGAGCTTCGAGATGCGCGTGCGCGCCGTCGCCTCGAGGCCGACGGCGGCGATCACCTCGTCGACGTCACGCGGGTCGGGGTAGAGGCGCGCGAAATGGGCGAGCTGCTCGCGCACGGTGTACTGCCCGGGCTCGGTCGCCGACTGCAGCACGATGCCGAGCCGTGCCTTCCAGTCGAGCCCGCCACGCGCCGGATCCTCGCCGAGCACGCGGACCTCGCCCGCCGTGCGCAGGCGATAGCCCTCGAGGATCTCGATCGTGGTCGACTTGCCCGCCCCGTTCGGGCCGAGCAGCGCGAACGTCTCGCCGCGCGGGATGTCGAGGTCGATCCCGTCGACCGCGGTGGTGCCGCCGTAGTCCTTGCGGAGGCCGCGGACGCGGATCGCGGGGCCCTCTTCGGAGGTGGTGTGGTCCATGCCTCCGAGCCTGCCGTGGCTGCGCGCCGGACGGCAGCCGTGGGCCGGTCGATCTTGCCCTCCACCGACCGGTGGATGCCCGGGCAGCCCCGCCGCACGCTCCCTGCTCCGCTTGTCCCGCGTCAGCGGCCGGACCCTGCACGCTTCGGTCCAGATCCGCGGATATACGATCCGCCGCGCCGACGAAGTCGTGCCGGCACCGGGGTGGCGGATCGTATATCCGCAGGAATGGACGCCGGCGGCCGGCGCGGGCGGGCGGGGCGGGGCGGGGGCGGCGCGGCGGCGGGCGGCGGCGCCGCGATCAGTCGGCGGGGTGGGTGGGCCCGAGCTCGGCGAGGCGGCGCTCGAGGAAGCGGCGCTCGGGCGCGGTGGGCGCCAGGGCGATCGCGTCGCGGTAGCGCGCGGCCGCGGCATCCGCCTCGCCCAGGCGGCGGAGCAGGTCGGCCTGCGCGGCGGGCAGCAGGTGGTAGCCCTCGAGGCGTCCGGATGCCTCGAGCAGCGCGAGATCGTCGAGCCCGTGCCGCGCACCGAACGCGAGGCCGCGCGCGATCGCGCGGTTGAGGGCGACGAACGGCGAGTCGGCGAGCATCGCGAGCGCGTCGTAGCGGGCGGCGATCGCGGCCCAGTCGGTCTCGTCGGCCGAGCGCGCGACGGCGTGCGCCGCCTGGATCTCGGCCTGCAGGCGGTACGGCCCGGGCGGTGCATCCCCGGCGCCTGCGGTGCCCCCGTCGAGCAGCGCGAGCCCCTCGGCGATCTCCGCGGCGTCCCAGCGCGAGCGGTCCTGCTCGGGCAGCGGCACGAGGTCGCCGGCGGCGTCGACGCGGGCCGCCGAGCGCGCGTGCTGCAGCAGCATCATCGCGAGGAGCGCGCGCGCCTCGTCGGCATCGGGGAGCAGCGCCACCACGAGCCGGGTGAGCCGGATCGCCTCGGCCGCGAGGTCGAGCCGCTGCAGCGCGTCGCCGTGCGAGGCGAGGTACCCCTCGTTCGCGATGAGGTAGAGCACGGCGAGCACGCCGTCGAGCCGCTCGGGCAGCAGGTCGGGCGTGGGCACCCGGTACGGGATGGCCGCGTTCCGGATCTTGCGCTTCGCGCGCGAGATGCGCTGCCCCATGGTGGGCTCGGGCACGAGGAACGCGCGCGCGATCTCGCCGGTCTCCAGGCCTCCGACGGTGCGCAGCGTGAGCGCGACGCGCGATTCCATCGGCAGCGCGGGGTGCGCGCACGTGAAGACGAGGCGCAGCCGGTCGTCCCACTCGGGCGACGGCTCGGCCACGACGTCCGCCGGGTCGGGCGGCCCGTCGCCGTGCCCCTCGAGCTCCTGCATCGCCATCCACTCCAGGACCTTGCCGCGTTCGACGCCGCGCCGGCGAAGCCGGTCGAGCGCGAGGTTCCGCGCGGCGGTCGTGAGCCACGCGCCGGGGGTGCGCGGCACGCCGTCGCGGGGCCACGCCTGCGCGGCCCGTTCGAAGGCGCCCGCGGCGGCCTCCTCCGCGACATCCCAGTCGCCGGTGACGCGGATGAGCGTCGCGACGACGCGCGCCCACTCGGAGCGGTACGCGTCGCGCAGGGCGGCCGAGACGCCGGGCGCGAGCGGGGCGGGCCCGCCGGCGCCCGGCGCCTCGTCCGAACCGGGTGCGTCGGTCAGAGCGCGGCCCCGGCGAGCGCCTCGGCGGCGGGCGGCTCGAGGCGACGGAACCGGTCGGCCCCCTCGCGCGCCTCCCGCACGAGGGGGTCCTCGTGCACGTCGAACGGCCAGAGCGGGCGCAGCTCGATCGCCCCGCCCCGGGCCATCGGATGCTTCGCCGCGACCTCGATCGCCTCGGCCAGGTCGCGCACCTCGATGAGGTCGAAGCCGGCCACCCACTCCTTGGCCTCGGCGAACCCGCCGTCGGTCACGAGCACCTCGCCGTGGCGGCGCTGGACGAACGTGGCGTCGGCCGGCGGGCGGAGCACCTCGCCGAACTGCCGCACGCCGCGGCCGTCCATCTCGCGCACCCACGCCTCGGGGTCGTCGTCCTCGGGCGTGCTGCCATCGACGGCGCCGCGCTCGCCGCCCGGTTCGGCGACGACGAGCATGAGGTAGCGGCTCCCGGCCGCGGAACGGTCGGCGAAGCCCGCGGGAACGACGCGCGAGCCCGGCTCGGCGTCGGGCCAGCGGACGAACGGGCGGATCTCGACCCGCCCGAATGAGGCGACCGGATGCTTCGACGCGACCTCGATCGCCTCGTCGAGGTCGCTCGCCTCGATCACGTCGAAGCCGCCGATCGACTCCTTCGACTCGGTGAACGGGCCGTCGACCACGAGCACCTCGCCGCCGCGCACGCGGACGGTCGTGGCATCCTGCTCGGGCCGCAGCCGCTCGCCGTACTCGGACACCCCGCGGGCCTCGACCTCGTCGACCCATTCGCCGACGTTGTCCTGCTCGGGCACGTACGGCAGGGCATCGGCGCCCTCGGCGTAGAACAGTGCGTACTCCATGGCGGAATCCTCTCTCTCGGTCACGCTACGCAGGTACGACGAACGAGGGAACCCGGTTTCGACACCGATCCCGGAATGCCTCAGGCGCCGACGAGGAGGTGCGGGTGCTGCGCCTCGACCACGTTCGGGTGGGCCCGCAGGCGGCTCTTCAGCCAGTTCTCGCCGAAGACCGCGTGCAGCGGGTTCGCGGGGTCCTCGGTGACGCCGCGGGCCTCGGCCGCGAGCGCCGGCGGCAGCTCGATGGTCGGGATGGTCGCGTCGAGCGACGGCCCGTGGAAGTAGGGGATCGAGATGCGCTCGGTGCCCGGCGCGGGCGAGACCACGCGGTGCAGCGTGGCCTTGAGGTAGCCGCCCGTCGCGATCTCGAGCAGCTCGCCGATGTTCACGACGAACGCGCCGGCGGGCGGGGTCACGTCGATCCACTCGCCGTCCTTCTCGACCTGCAGGCCCGCCTTGCCCTCCTCGACCGAGAGCAGCGTGAGCACCCCGAGGTCCTTGTGGGCTCCGACGCCCTGCGCGGGCTGCTCGGCCTCGACGCCGGGGTACCGGGCGATCTTCATGTACGGCGAGGGCGTGGCGAACGCCGCGTCGAAGGCGTCGGATGACGCGCCGAGCGCCTCGGCCCAGGCGCGCAGCAGCCGCGTGGCGACCTCGTCGAGGCGGGCGATCCACTCCTCGGCGACCTCGCGCAGCTCGGGCAGCGCGGCGGGCCAGAGGTTCGGGCCCTGCAGGATCCAGTAGTCGGGCGTGTCGGCGGTCATCGCCACCGCCGGGCGCTCGGCGCCGAGGTCGATCTGCTCGCGGATGTCGACGCGGCCGAGGGTGCGCTCGCCGCCCATGCGCGTGTAGCCGCGGAAGTGCGGGCTCGTCACGTTCTCGATCGCGAGCTTGTGCGATTCGGGCAGCGCGAAGAACGCGCGCGCGACGTCGTAGGCACGGTCGATGAGCTCGGCGGGCACGCCGTGGCCGATGAGCGAGAAGAAGCCCACCTCGTGGGTCGCGCGACGCAGGTCGTCGCGGAAGCGCGCCTGCTGCTCGGGCGTGCCGTTGAGGAGGGAGAGGTCGAGGACGGGGATGCCGGACATGTGCTGGTCCTTTCGAGGTGCCGGGATGGTGCGCCGACGGTGAGGCGGCCCCGGCATCCTTCGACGTCGGCTGCGTGACATCCGGTTCGAGACGTGTGCCTCGAGAGCGGATGCCGCGGAGCTGACGCGGACGCGTCGGATGCGGCGTGAGCACGGGGGCTGCGGTCGGCGGCGCGGAGGAATCGCGCCCTGGGGTCGTCGGGGAGACGACCGCCTAGCGGCGACAGCAGCGACAGGTGGTGGTGCTCACGATGCCCGACACGCTAGCACGGCTCAGGCGGGCAGCACGAGCGAGACCGCGATCGCGAGCATCACGACCGCGATGACGCCGTCGAGGATGCGCCACGAGCGCGGGCTCGCGAGCACCCGGCCGAGCAGCCTCGCGCCGTACGCGAGCGAGAAGAACCACACCGCGCTCGCGAGGATCGCGCCGGCCGCGAAGACCCAGCGCTGGTCGCCGTGCGTCGCGCCGACCGATCCGAGCAGCACGACGGTGTCGAGGTAGACGTGCGGATTCAGCCAGGTCAGGGCGAGGCAGGTGAGCACGACCGGGATCACGGCCGGTCGGGTGAGGACCCCGGTGGCGGGGGAGGAGGCGCCCCCACCCCTCCCCGCCCCGCCCGGTGCACCGCCGGTCTGCTGATCCTCGGAGGACACGGCGAGCCCCGACTCCGATCCGCGCAGCGCGCGGCGTGCGGCGAGGAACGCGTAGCCGACGAGGAACGCGGCACCCGCCCATCGCGCGACGCCGACCAGCCAGGGCGCCGCGTTGAGCGCCGCGCCCATGCCGCCGACGCCGGCGAGGATGAGGGCCGCGTCGGATGCCGTGCAGATCGCCGCGACGATGAGCACGTGCTCGCGGCGGATGCCCTGTCGCAGCACGAACACGTTCTGCGCGCCGATGGCGACGATGAGCGAGAAGCCCAGGCCCAGGCCGGCGAGGAGCGCGGAGAAGTCCATGCCTCGAGGCTAGGTTCCGGGCTCAATGAAAACCAGCTCAGGATTCTTCATCAGCATTAGCATCACTTCATGCAGATTCCGCTCGACCTGGCCCGAACCCTTGCGACGGTGCTCGACGCCGGCACGTTCGAGGCGGCGGCGGCCGACCTGGGCATCACGCCCTCGGCGGTCTCGCAACGCGTCAAGCAACTCGAGCTGCGGCTCGGGCGCGTCCTCGTCGTGCGCTCCAAGCCCGTGCGCGTCACCGACGCCGGCGCGGCCGTCGTGCGGCTCGCGCGCCAGCTCGCCCTGCTCGAGCACGACGCGCTCGCCGCGTTCGGCGGCGGCGACGCGACATCCGCCCGCCCCACGACCGTGCCCCTCGCCGTCAACGCCGACTCGCTCGCCACCTGGTTCCTGCCCGCGCTCGCGCGCATCGCCGAGCGGCACTCCGTCGTGTTCGACCTGCACCGCGACGACCAGGACTTCACCGCGGGCCTGCTCGAGTCGGGCGCCGTGATGGGCGCCGTCACCTCGCAGGCGACGCCCGTCGCGGGCTGCCTCGTGCGCCCGCTCGGGGTCATGCGCTACACCGCCGTGGCCACGCCGGGCTGGGTCGCCCGGTGGTGCCCCGATGGGGTGGACGCCGCGGCGCTCGCGGGCGCACTCGCCGCCGCGCCGCGGGTCGACTTCGACCGGCGCGACGACCTGCAGGCCGAGTACCTGCGGCGCATCGGGGCGGATGCCGCGGAGCCGCCGCGGCACTACGTGCCCGCGTCGAACGACTTCGCCACCGCGATCAAGCTCGGGCTCGGATGGGGGCTGCTGCCCGGCTTCCAGTCCGCCGCCGAACTCGAGCGCGGCCAGCTCGTGGCGCTCGGCGGCCCGCCCGTCGACGTGCCGCTGCACTGGCAGCAGTGGAACCTCGGGTCGCCGCTCCTCGACGCGATCGCCGACGGCATCACGACCGCGGCGCGCGCGGCGCTGACCTCGGCGAAGTAGCTACAGGTTCTGGCCGATGTCCCAGAGCCGGTCGGGCCGGCCGTCGATCGCCTCCGAGACCGCGAGCGCCTGGTCGTCGGAGAGCGAGGCGACGTAGTCGATCACCCCTCGGCCGACGCCGAGCGAGCCGACCGCGGATGCCTCGGGCACCGGCACCCCGTCGGGCGCCGACTCGCGCAGCCGCGCGTAGGCGTCGGTCGCGATCTCCACGAGCTCCTTCAGCCGCTGCGGCACGCGGTCGCGATCGTCCTCGTCGCGGATCCACGCGGTCAGGCCCTTCACCGCCCGCGTGAGCACGCGGCTGAGACCGCGCTGGTACATCACGATGTCGGAGCGGTCGAGGATGAAGTGCCGGTGCACGAACTTGAGGATCTCGACCTCGTGCCACGCCGGCCCGTCGAGCGTCACGAGTCCGGCGCGGACCACGCCCTCGGGCGCGGGCACGACCGACGACTGCAGGTGGGTGATCCACCGGTTCGTGAATGACGACAGGGCCCGCTCCGAGGCGATGGAGCCGTCGAAGGGGCTCGCGAGCAGGCCGTCGACGAGGTCGTCGGCGACGACGCCCACGGCGGCGCGGAACGTCTCGTCGTCGGCGATCCACGGGTCGCTCGCATTGAGCTTGCGCCGGAGCGCCTCGAGCGCGCTGCCCGGCGGCGCCGTGCGCCCGACCAGCTCGTCGGCGGCGAGACCTGCGAGCCGCACGCACGACTCCATCCAGCCGCGGAACTCGCGTGCCACCGCGCCCTGGCTGAGCAGGCCGGCCCGGTGGAAGTCGTCGACGTCGTGGATCGAGTACGCGATGTCGTCGGCGACGTCCATGATCGAGCACTCGAGCGACTGGCGCAGCGGCGGGAGGCCTCGGCGGGCCTCGTCGAGGTCGGCCGCGTCGATGCCGTACGCCGAGTACTTCGGCACGTCGACGCCGTCGGCCGTGCGCCGGAGGCCGCGCGGCAACGGGCCATCGCCGAGCGCGTCGACGTCGAGGAAGCGCGTCCACGGGTACTTCGCGACCGCCGTGCGCACCGCGGCGGTGAGGTTGAGGCCGCGCGGGGCCATCTCGCTCACGTCGAGCGCGGTGATGATCCGGTAGCTCTGCGCGTTGCCCTCGAACCCGTCGGGCAGGCCGAGCGTCTCGCGCGCGAGCCGGTCGAGCACGCGCTCGCCGAGGTGGCCGAAGGGCGGGTGCCCGAGGTCGTGCGCGCTCGCCGCCGCCTGCACGACCACCGCGTCGCAGCCGTGCGCGAGCGCGAACGCACGGTACGGCGAGGCGGCGTCGGTGAGCGACACGGCGATGGCACGAGCGACGGCCGTGACCTTGATCGAGTGCGTGAGGCGGTTGTGGATGAGCGGCCCGGCGCCGGGCTGGGCGATCACCTGGGTCACCGCCGAGAGCCGCGAGAAGTACGGCGAGAACCGGATCCGCTCGAGGTCGAGGCGGAACTGCGAATGCTCGCCGATGACGTCGGCGCTGCTGCGCGGTTCGGGTACCAGGCGCGACGCGCGGTCGATCATCGGCGGCGCCCGCTCAGGCGAAGAGGCGCTGCAGGCGCTGCACGCCCTCGAGCAGCGGCGCGTCGCCGAGCGCGTAGCTGAAGCGCAGGAACCCGCTCGGCCCGAACGCCTCGCCGGGCACCGCCGCGACCTCTGCTCGCTCGAGGATCAGGTCGGCGAGCTCGAGCGAGGTCGTGGGCGTCACGCCGCCCCACTCGCGACCGAGCAGCCCCGAGACATCCGGGTACACGTAGAACGCCCCCTGCGGGACGGGCACGGTCAGGCCCTCGATCTTCGACAGCTCGGCGACGATCGTGCGCCGGCGCCGGTCGAACGCGCGTCGCATCTCCTCGACCGCATCCTGCGGGCCGGTGAGCGCCGCGATCGCGGCACGCTGCGAGATGTTCGAGACGTTGGAGGTGAGGTGCGACTGCAGGTTCGCGGCGCCCTTCATGACGTCGGCGGGGCCGACCATCCAGCCGAGGCGCCATCCGGTCATCGCATAGGTCTTCGCCACGCCGTTCACGAGGATCGCCTGGTCGGCGAGGCCGGGGACCGCCTCGACGATCGACAGCGCCCGCGGCGGGGTCGCGGACTCGTCCTCGGCGTACGTGAGGTTCTGGTAGATCTCGTCGGAGATCACCCAGATGCCGTGCTCGAGCGCCCACTCGCCGATCGCCTTCACCTGCTCGGGCGGGTACACGGCGCCCGTCGGGTTCGACGGCGACACGAACAGCAGCGCGCGCGTGCGCTCGGTGCGAGCCGCCTCGAGCTGCTCGACCGTGACCAGGTAGCCCTGGTGGCTGCCCGCGAACACGTCGACCTGACGACCGCCGGCGAGCTTGATCGCCTCGGGGTAGGTGGTCCAGTACGGCGTGGGCACCAGCACCTCGTCGCCGTCGTCGAGCAGCACCTGGAACGCCTGGTAGACGGCCTGCTTGCCGCCGTTGGTGACGACGACCTGGCCCGCGCCGACCTCCAGGCCGGAGTCGCGCAGCGTCTTCGCCGCGACGGCCTCGCGCAGCTCGGGCAGGCCCGCGGCGGGCGTGTACCGGTGGTTCTTCGGGTCGCGCACGGCCTCGAGCGCCGCCTCGACGATGTGCGCGGGCGTCGGGAAGTCGGGCTCGCCCGCCGCGTACGAGATCACCGGCCGACCCTCGGCCTGGAGGGCCTTCGCCTTCGCATCGACCTTCAGGGTCGCGGACTCGGCGATGGCGGAGATTCGGGCGGAGAGACGGCGCTGATCGGTCACGACTCCCAGCCTAGGATGCGCGGCCGCCGCCTGTCAGCGGGCCCGCGCGATCGCGACGCGTGCGCGGCGACCGGGCCGCCCCGCGCCGGGCTCCTACACTGGCGCCATGTCGACCACGACGGCTCCGTACGACGGCCCCGAGGGGCTCTGGAACGCCGATCCGATCGAGCTGGCCACGGCGTTGTTCCGGCAGGCGTTCGCGCCGCTGGCGGCGTCGCCGCTGCCGGAGCAGCGGATCGACCGGTTGCCCGACGACCTCGCGGCGCTCGGCGGGTTCGCACTCGGGATGGTCCGCGTCCGCGGCCAGCAGCCCGGCGCCATGCTCCTCCAGCTCGCCCTCGAGTGCGTCCTCGTCTGGGAACGCGCGGGCATCGCCGCACGCGAGTCCACGGGAACGAACCTGAACGTCGTGCACGTCGTCGTGATGCTGCGCATGGGCGTCGCGGTGCTCGCCTCGCCCGACCCCGAGGCCACCGTCCGGCAGCTCCTCGGGCGCTGATCGGGCCGGCCGCCGCCGCCGCCGGGGCGCAGAAGGGCGCCGCGGCGGTTCCCCAGGCCGCGGCGCCGGCGCCCGCCCCCACGGGCGCGCCTCTGCGGGTCAGGCCTCCCTGACCGCGAGCTCCTTGCCGTGCACCGTCAGTGCGTAGATCACGAAGATGTCGAGCGCGATCACGATGAGCGACCACCACGGCTGCGAGGGCAGCAGGAAGATGTGGCCCACCGCGTTGAGCGAGGCGAGGATGACGGCGACCACGCGCGCCCACGTCGCGCCGGTGAACAGCGCCAACCCCACGAGGATCAGCAGGACGCCGATGAGCAGGTGCCACCAGCCCCAGCCCGCCACGTCGAACAGGAACAGCGTGCCGCTCGTGACCACGAAGTACGCGCTCCCGGGTTGCAGGATCGCGATGAGGCCGTAGATCGCATCGATGGCGCCGGCGATGATGAGGATGGTGCCGGCGAACCAGCCCCAGCCGACCCAGCCGGTGACACGGACGTCGCTCATGTCGTGTTGCTCCCTTCCGGAGCGGGCCCGTCGCCGGTCGGCGACGCCCGTGCCGCTCTCGCGTCACGGTACCGCCGGGCGCGAGGGGTCGGATGGGACATTCGTCCCGTGCGAGAAGTGGGACGATCGTCCCACTCGTGCTAGCCTGCGCCCCGTGATGACGCGCCCCCGGCAGGCCCTGCGTGTCGGGGTCGCTGTCCTGGTCCTGCTCGCCCTGGGGGCGGGCCTGGCCGCCGTGCTCACGGATGCGCTCGGCATCCGTTCAGAGGCGGCGGAGATCCCGGCCGAATCTGCGGCAGTCGCGGAGGCGGCGCCCACCGTCCTGCCACCTCGGTTCAGCGGGATCGCCGCACCCGACCGGCCCCGCATCGCAGCGGCCCTGGCCGAACTCGACGACGCGGTCGCCGATGCCGCCGGCACCTCGGGCACGGCCACCCTCACCGTCGAGGCCGGGGCCGCCCCCGAGGACGAGTCGTATCGGCTCGAGGGCACGCCGGACGCGCTCCGCATCGTCGCCCCCGGCGAGACCGGCGCCGCCCTGGCCGTGCACGACCTCGCGGCCGCGGTGCGGGACGGCCGATCGATCGCCGACCGCCTCGGCGAGACGGTCGCGCCCAGGCTGGGATTCCGGATGGCGGACCTCGGCGCCGTCGGCGTGGCCGTCGACGAGCAGGCGTGGGCCGCCGGCGACGACTACTCGCACAACTCGCGGGCGTTCGAGGACGTCATCCTGCCCGAGGCGCCCTACATCGACGAGGACGCCCTCGCCGTCGCGCGCGACGAGTTCGACGCGTACGTGGCGCACCTCCTCGCCGAGGGCTACAACGCCGTGACCGTGCCGGGCCTGCTCGAGTACCTGACCTTCTCGGATGTCGGCGACGGCAGCGAGGTGTACCAGCTCGACGATGAGCACGTCGCCCGGGCCCTCGCGATGCGAGACGCCTTCGGGCCGATGTGGAAGTCGGCGCACGACGCGGGACTCGAGGTGTTCCTCCGCACCGACATGCTGGTGCTCACGACGCCGCTCGAGCAGTACCTCCACGACCGCTTCGGGGGCCTCGCGACCGAGGATCCGGCGTTCTGGGAGGTGTACTCGGCGGGGTTCGACGAGCTCTACCGCGAGATGCCGTACCTCGACGGCGTGCTCATCCGCATCGGCGAGGCGGGCCAGGTCTACGACCTGCCCGAGTGGGACTACCGAAGCGAGCTCGCCGTCACGACCGTCGATGCCGTCCGCGCCATGCTGACGACCCTCCTGGCCCAGGCCGAGCGGTCGGAGCGCGAGCTCATCTTCCGCACGTGGAGCGTCGGCGTCGGCGCCGTGGGCGACATGCACACCAACCGCGACTCGTACCACGCTGTGCTCGACGGCATCGACTCGGACCGGCTGATCGTGTCGACCAAGTACACGCTGGGCGATTTCTACAGTCACCTGCCGATCAACGACACCCTCGAGATCGGCGACCAGCGCCGCATCATCGAGTTCCAGAGCCGCCGCGAGTTCGAGAACTTCGGCGCCTTCCCCAACGACCTCGGCCCGCTCTACGCGGGAGCGCTCGACCGGCTGCTCGCCGCGAACCCGCGCATCGAGGGCATCTGGACCTGGACGCAGGACGGCGGGCCCTGGCGCGCGGGGCCGCTCTCGCTCGAACTGAAGGCGGGGCTCTGGCAGCTCGCCGAGCTGAACACCGAGCTCGCCGTGCGCCTCGCGCGCGACCCCGGCACCGACCCCGCGAGCGTGACCGCCGACTGGGCGCGGCGCTGGTTCTCGGACGACCCGGGGACGGTTCGTGCGATCGCCGAGGCGATGGCCTCGTCGCGCGAGGCGATCACCGACGGCCTCTACATCGCGCCCTTCGCCGACCGCCGCGTGTACGCGATCGGGCTCGAACCGCCGCCCATGATGTGGATCTTCGAGTGGGACATCCTCACCGGCGACAGCGCCTCGCTCGACGTCATCTACGAGATCTCGCGCGACCGGCTCGACGAGGCGATCGCCGGCGGACAGCAGGCCGTCGAGGCGGTCGAGCGCATGCGCGCGTCCATCGCGGCGACCGACCCGGCGACGTGGAAGGACGCGGCGCGGCACCGCGCGTTCCTGGACACCCTCGATTACGAGGCGTCGACGCTGCACATGCTCGCCGACTACCGCGCCATGGTGCTGCACGGCGCCGAGTGGCACGACACGCGCTCCGCCGACGCTCGGGCGGCCTGGGATGCCGCGCGCGCGGCCTTCGTCGAGAGCGCCGCGTCGCACGAGGCGGCCTACGCCGGCGACCCCTACCTGCCCGCCTACAACCTGACGGCCGCGCGCCTCGGGCTGGATCGCGCCGAGCGCGACCCGGCGATGGCGTTCGCGTCGGGGGTCCTGCTCGCCGCTGTGCTGGCCTGGATCGCGTTCGGCGTCGCGGCCCGGTCGCCACGTGTCGCGCGGTGGCCCGCCGCCCGCGCGGCGCGGGCCACGTGGATCGCCTCGACGCAACCGTGGCGCGCCGCCGAGGCGACTGCGGAACTGGGTCGCGCCGATCGGGCCCTGCTCCTCGCCGTGCCCGCCGCGGGGCTCGTGCTCAGCCGCGCCATCCTGACCTGGTTCGCGGCGCCGGCGCACCTCGTCGCGACGCTCGGCGCCTGGGCGGTCTTCGCGCTCGTGCTGGCCATCGTGACCAGGCTGGTGCGTGCGCCGTGGCCGGCCGTCGCCGCCGCGGTCGGCGGGGCGGCGCTGCTGCGCGTCGCGCTCCTCAGCGCCGTGCTCGTGCCGACGGGGCCCGGCGGGTACTGGTTCGGCTTCTGGACGGACCCCGCGGCGCGCTCGCTCTACACCGCGATCGCGTTCGCCCTCTTCGCCTGGGTGCTCGTCGCCGGCGCGTGGGCGCTGGCCGCCCCGCTCGGGGGCCGACGGGCCGCCGGGGTCCTCCTGCTCGCCGCGGGCATCGCCCTCGCCGCCGTCGCGGCCCTGGTGGGGGTCATCGGGCTGGAGCGCGCGCTCACGGCCTGGAACGACCAGATGGCGCTCCTGCCGTGGGGCCTGTCGCGCATCCTCGGCATCACGGTCTACCTCGGGATCCCGGCGGAGACGCCCTGGTGGATCGCCGCCGCGGGCCTCGGCATGGCGCTCGCGGGCGCCGTGCTCGTCGCGATCGCCCGGCGAAGCCCCGCCCGCGGGGCCGGTTTGGCGGACCATCCGGCGTCGCATACACTTGGTGAGGTTGTTGAAGTCAGCCAAGATCGATCGCGCCCTCGAACGGTTTGAATCGCTCGGGAGCGCGTCGTTCCGGCAGGCTTCGACCCTGTGATCCGGCTCCGTCGGGTCGCATAGGGCGGTGGCTCAATTGGTAGAGCAGCGGTCTCCAAAACCGCAGGTTGCAGGTTCGAGTCCTGTCCGCCCTGCGAGCCGGCCGGCGATGGCCGGCCCATGAAAGGTGTACGAGGTGGCCCGGAAAGTACTCGACGAGCCCAGCGAGGACGTCGTCGCCAATGCCAAGCGCGAGCGCGCGGCACGGCGCAACCCCTTCGCCAGGATCGCCCTGTTCATCCGGCAGGTCATCGGCGAGCTGAAGAAGGTCGTCACGCCCACCCGCAAGGAGCTCTTCAGCTTCACGACGGTGGTGCTGGTCTTCGTGGTGATCATGATGGCGATCGTCTGGGCGCTCGACCAGGTCTTCGGACTTGCGGTCCTGTACGTCTTCGGAACGCCGGGGGTCTGATCGGGCCGTCGGCCCGTACCCGCCGCGCGGATTCCGCCGGTTCGGCAAGCAAAGGATTGGAACACAGTGACGAGGAACGAGCGCGAGGACGTCGACTGGGCCACCGCCGCTGAGCAGTCGTCCGAGGTCGAGGAGGCCCAGGAGGGCGCCACCCAGGAGCGCGACGAGGACTCGGTCGAGCCGGCCGAGCACCGCGCCGTCCACATCGTCGACGACGAGGGCACCGAGATCGACCTCGACGCCGTGCTCGACTCGCTCGCCGAGGCATCCGACCCCGAGGCCGACGCCGTCGTCGACGACGCGCTCGACATCGACTCCGTCGAGGAGGCCGAGGCCGCCTTCGAGGCGGTCGTCGAGGAGGACGAGGAGCACGACCCGTACGAGGCGTTCCGCAACGAGCTGCGCTTCCTCCCGGGCAAGTGGTACGTCGTCCACTCCTACGCGGGGTTCGAGCGCCGTGTGAAGGCGAACATCGAGCAGCGCCGCGAGACCATGGCGATGGCCGACTTCATCCACCAGGTCGAGGTGCCGATGGAGGACGTCGTCGAGATCAAGAACGGCCAGCGCAAGATGGTCACGCGCGTCCGCGTGCCCGGCTACGTGCTGGTCCGCATGGACCTCAACGAGGAGAGCTGGTCGGTCATCCGCCACACCCCGGGGGTCACCGGCTTCGTCGGCAACGCGCACAACCCCACGCCGCTGCGCTTCGAAGAGGCATTCAACATGCTCAAGCCGCTGGTCGACCTCACCGAGGTCGCCCCGGCGAAGGGCGCGAAGGGCGCCGCCGCCGGCGGTGCCGCCCGCCAGGTGCCCGCCGAGGTCGACTTCGAGATCGGCGAGACCATCACCATCAAGGACGGCTCGTTCGCGGGCCTGCCCGGCACGATCAACGAGATCAAGCCCGAGAGCGGCAAGCTCACCGTGCTGGTCTCGCTGTTCGAGCGCGAGACCCCGGTCGAGCTCAGCTTCGACCAGGTCACCAAGCTCTAGACCGAACACAGCATCCGCGCAGCGACCCTCCGGTATCATCGCAGGGTTGTGCTGCGTTCCGCACACACAGACCACCGCAACCCGGATCCGCCGGGACCTGCGGGAGAGTGCCCCGGCCCAGGCCGGGCGTTCGAACAGGAAGAGAGAAATCATGGCACCGAAGAAGAAGGTCACTGGTCTGATCAAGCTTCAGATCAAGGCCGGCGCCGCCAACCCCGCCCCGCCGATCGGCCCGGCGCTGGGTCAGCACGGCGTCAACATCATGGAGTTCTGCAAGGCGTACAACGCCGCGACCGAGGCCCAGCGCGGCAACGTCATCCCGGTCGAGATCACCGTCTACGAGGACCGCTCGTTCACGTTCGTCCTCAAGACGCCGCCCGCCGCCGAGCTGATCAAGAAGGCCGCCGGCGTCGCCAAGGGCTCGGGCGTCCCGCACACCACCAAGGTGGGCAAGATCACGCAGGCCCAGGTCCGCGAGATCGCCGAGTCGAAGATGGTCGACCTCAACGCCAACGACATCGACGCCGCGTCGAAGATCATCGCGGGCACCGCTCGCTCGATGGGCATCACGGTCGAATAAGGCCCTCGGTCGTCGAGTCGCGCCGCTCCGCCGGCGCGTCTCGAGACCTGAGACGGATGCCACGCGGCATCCGTCACCACAGAACTCCCATTCGTGGCAGCGCCCGCCAGGCGCGATGACCACACTCTCGCAAGGAGAACCAACATGGCACAGAAGTCCAAGGCCTACCGGGCCGCGGCCGAGAAGATCGAGGCCGGCAAGTACTACACCCCGAGCGACGCCGTCGCGCTCGCGAAGGAGACCGGCTCGGCGAAGTTCGACTCCACGGTCGAGGTCGCGCTGAAGCTCGGCGTCGACCCCCGCAAGGCCGACCAGATGGTGCGCGGCACCGTCATCCTCCCGCACGGCACCGGCAAGACCGCTCGCGTCATCGTGTTCGCGACCGGCCCGGCCGCCGAGGCCGCGATCGCGGCCGGCGCCGACGAGGTCGGCGGCGCCGAGCTCATCGAGAAGGTCGCGGGCGGCTACACCGCGTTCGACGCGGCCGTCGCCACGCCCGAGCTCATGGGCCAGGTCGGCCGTCTCGGCAAGGTCCTCGGCCCGCGCGGCCTCATGCCGAACCCCAAGACCGGCACCGTGACCCCGAACCCGGCGAAGGCCGTCGAGGAGATCAAGGGCGGCAAGATCGAGTTCCGCGTCGACAAGCACGCCAACGTGCACTTCGTCGTCGGCAAGGCCTCGTTCTCGCAGGACCAGCTCGACGAGAACCTCAAGGCCGCGCTCGAGGAGGTCGTGCGTCTCAAGCCGTCGAGCGCCAAGGGCCGCTACATCCAGAAGGGCGCCGTGTCGACCACGTTCGGCCCGGGCATCCCGCTGGACGTCAACGCCATCTGAGTCGCCTGACTCGTCACGAGGGGCCCGCCGGTTCGCCGGCGGGCCCCTCGTCGTTCCCACCGGTTCAGTGCCCGCCCCGTGGTCGTGGGCCCGCCCGCGGGCGTACCCTGCTGCCAGGGTCGCGGCACCGTCGCGGCATGCGGGCAGGACGGGAGGATGTCGCCGGAGCTCGGAGAGATCGCGCCGACCCTCGTCGTCGTCGAGGGCCGGCGAGCCGGCGAGCGCGTCCCGCTGGAAGCCGGCGAGACCACGGTCGGTCGAGACGCAATGTCGGAACTCGCGTTCGACGACGAGGGGGTCAGTCGCCACCACGCGCTGCTCATACGTGCGGCCGACACGGTGACCATCCGCGACCTCGGCTCCACCAACGGCACGTGGGTCAACGGCCGTCCGGCGCACGACGAGATCGAGCTGCACCCAGGCGACACGGTGCAGGTGGGTCTCGCGGCGTTCACGCTCGAGGGGGCCCGTGCCTCGGCCGTCGTCTCGCCCGTGCCGGTGTCGACGCGCTCGCCGGGAGCCGCGCCCACGCCCTCGACGCCCGTCCCGGCGGCGCCGGCACCGCGCCGGCTGGGGCGCGTCCGGGTCGGCAGGGTCGTGCTGGTGGGCGGCCTCGCGAACCTCATCATCGTCGGCGCGGGCGTCGCCATCCAGTTCGCGACCGATTGGACCGGCATCGGGACGTGGCTCGCCGCACCGCTCACCGGCATGGTGGCCGCGCTGGTGGCGCTGATGAAGGACGCCATGACCCGGCCGCCGGAACCGGGGCCGGCACCGCCGGGCGGGGTTCCAGTGCCGGCGCCGGGCGTCGCGGCGGGACCTCCGCCGGGCGCGACGGCCCCCACCGGCGTCGTGCCGCCGCCACGGCGTCGCGGCGGCGTGAGCGTCGCCGTCGGGCTCCTCGTCGCGGTCCTGGTGATCGGCGGCGGCGGCGTGCTCGTGACCTATGCCGTCGCCACCGTCAGCGGCTTCATCACGGGCAACCAGGTGGGCGTCGACCGGCTGCAGAACGCGCCCGTGGTCGTCGACTCGAGCGGCGTCGTGACCACCGTCGAGCGGGTGGAGCACACCGCGGACTTCACGCGGGTCGAGCTCACGGTGCGCAACGGCCTGGCGAACACGATCACGCTGCCGCTCTACGGCAACGCGACGCTCAGTGCCGAGGACGGCACGACCCTCGTGGCCGACGGCTTCCGCAGCTCGTGGAGCGACACGATCCCGCCGGGGCAGCTGCGTCGCGGCACGATCGTGTTCACGGGTCACCTGCCCGACGCGGGCACCGTCGCGACGCTGTCGTTCGCGACGGTGTTCGAGCAGGGCTTCACCGGGCCGCAGTCGATCGCGGTGGGCGGGCTCGAGATCGCACCGTTCGACGGCTGATCGACGCGGCGCGAGGAGCGGCGCTCAGCGCTCGGGCACCGTGCCGTCGCCCGGATCGGCCGGGTCGACGGGCGAATCGGCGTCGCGGTCGACCTCGAGAACCTCGTCCTCGTCGGTGATGACCCCCGTCTCGTCGGACTCGAGCACCACGTGCCGCGTGCCGAGCGTGGCCGCGAGCTCGCGCCCGGCGTCGATCGCCTCCTGTTTCGTCCGGTAGCTCTGCGAGCGCTCGGGCTCGCCGATCACGCGGTTCACCCACTGCCCGCGCTTCGACACGGTCTCCACGTCGCCATCCGCCATCACTCGCTCCGTCCTCGTCGTTCCCGGTCAGACCTCGTCGAGGTCCTCGTCGTCCTCGTCCTCGTCCAGGTCCTCGTCGACCTCGTCGAGGCCCTCGCGCTCGAGCGCCTCGAGGTCGAGCTCCTCGTCGGTCGGCACGTGCTCGCCGGCGACCGCGTCGTTGACGACGCGCTCGCGCCACTGCTCCTCGTCCTCGTCGGCCGGGTCGTCGCCCCAGGGGTCGCCCATGTCGCGTCTCCTCTCGTGCGTCGGTGTCGCGGATGCCGGGGTGCCCTCACCCGGTGATCCGGAAGCCCTGCTCGCCGGTCGGGTGCAGGTCGGCGGTGCTGATGGAGGTGACGTCGGCGCCGGGCGGGCCCTCGTCGAACCACGACAGCATCGCGTCGACCGAGGGCGCGTCGCCCTCGATCTCGGCCTCGACCGCGCCGTCGGAGCGGTTGCGGATCCATCCGGCGACCCCGAGCCGCTGGGCCTCGACGCGCGCGCTGTACCGGAACCCGACCGCCTGAACGCGGCCGTGCACGATGACGCGCTGCCGGATCACGAGACCCCCACGTCACGAGGGTAGACCGCGCGGGCGGCCGGCGCACGGATGCCGCGGCGCGCCGCCCGAGCGTACGATGACGCGCATGGGGGAGATGACCGACTACATCGCGGGCATCGAGGAGCCCGACCGCTCGGCGATGGCGGAGGTGCAGCGCGCGGCGCTCGCGCTCGTGCCCGACGCGGTCGAAGGCGTGAGCTACGGCATGCCGGCGCTCCGGTACCGCGAGCGTCCGCTGCTGGCGGTCATGCAGGCCAAGGGACACATCGGGCTGTACCCCTTCAGCCCGGCGGTGGTGTCGGCGGTGTCCGAGGCGCTCGACGGGTACTCGTGGTCGAAGGGGACCATCCGCTTCACGGCCGAGCGGCCGCTGCCCGACGGCCTGGTGGACCGGATCGTGGCCCTTCGCCGCGACGAGATCGACGCGGCATCCGATCGGTGATCGCGTGACCCCGGCCGGAGGCGGCGACATGACCGAGCCACGGGCGCTCGACTCGGGCCGTGCCGCGGCCCGGCAGCGCCGCTGGACCGACGCGTACGAGGCGTTGTCCCGCGCCGATGCGACGGAGGACCTGGAGCCGACCGACCTCGAACTCCTCGCCACGGTCGCGTTCCTCCAGGGTGAGGGAGAGGCGGCCGTGAACGCGCTGACGCGGGCGCACGCGGCGTGGCTCGAAGTGCGTGATGCCGAGGGGGCGGCTCGCACCGCGGCCTGGCTCGCACTGTTCCAGATCGAGCTCGGAGAGCTCACCGCGAACTTCGAGTGGATGCCGCGAGGGGCGCGGCTCGCACGGGGGATCACGGGCGCGAGCCCCGTCATCGGGCTGGTCCAGGTGGCACCGGCCGTGGCGCAACTGGCCAGCGGGGACGCACTCGGCGCCGAGCAGCGGTTCCGCGAGCTCGGCGCCATGGCGGAGCGTCTCCAGGACCACGACCTCGCGGCGCTCGCATGGTTCGGGCGCGGCAAGTCCCTCCTGCCCCTCGGCCACGACACCGAGGGTTTCGCGTGCTTCGACGCGGCGGTGGCCGAGGTGTCGAGCGGCGCGGTGTCGCCGATCCCGAGCGGCATCATCCTGTGCACGGTGATCTGGGATGCGTACTTCGGGTTCGACCTGGCGCGAGCGGTGGAGTGGACCGCCGTACTCGACGAGTGGTGCCTCGCGCAGCCCGACCTGGTGGCCTACACGGGCCAGCGCCACGCGCTGCGGGCCGCTCTCCTCACGCTCCGCGGCGCCTGGCCCGAGGCCGGCGCCGAGTCCGAACTGGCCCTCGCGCGCCTGCGCGCCGGTGACTACCGGTCGGGGTTCAGCGCACCCTACGTCCACGCCGAGCTGCAGCGGCTCCGCGGGGCGAACCACTCCGCTGCGCGCTCATACCAGAGGGCCGCCGAGACCTCATGGAACCCGCAGCCGGGGCGCGCACGGCTGCTGCTGGCGGAGGGCCGGCTCGAGCAGGCTGCGGCGCAGATCCGCGCGGCCGCGGCCGCCGCGGACCCCTTCACGCTCCGCCATCTGCTGCCCGCCGTGGTCGAGGTCGAAGTCGCCGGAGGCGACCTCACCGCCGCGCAGCGGGCGCTGGAGGAACTGCGAACCCTCGGTGGTCCGGAGCCGACGGCGATGTGCGCCGCCTCGATCGCGTTCGCCGAGTCCCAAGTGCGGCTGGCCGAAGGCTCAGGGGAGCGCGCCCTCCGTTCGGCACGTCAAGCCGAGGAGGTATGGCGCGAGCTCGACGCGCCGTACGAGGCGGCGCGGAGCCGGACGCTCGCCGGGCGCGCCCTGGTTGCGCTCGGCGACGCGCCGGCCGCGCACGCCGAGTTCGATCGGGCGCGGCGTGTGTTCCTCGGGCTCGGAGCCGACCCGGCGCTCGCCGAACTCGATCGGGTCGTCGGCGCTCGCCGCGCGGGCTCGCTCACGGCGCGGGAGCTCGAGGTGCTGCAGCTCGTGTCGACCGGTCTGACCAACCGCGCGGTCGGCGAGCGGCTCTCCCTCAGCGAGAAGACCGTTGCACGCCACCTCGCCAACATCTTCGGCAAGCTCGGCCTCTCGACGCGGGCCGCAGCGACGGCGTACGCCTACGAGAACGGGCTCGTCTGAGCCGTGCAGCGCGGGTCGTCTGCACAGGATGACCCATTCCGCTGCCCGCACGAAGATGGGGCGTCCGCCCGACGCGGTAGACGGATACGGCGCCTACCGTTTCGGTCATGGACATCCCATTGATCGCCGGCACGGCCTCGACCGTGGTCTTCGCGGTCAGCAACCTGCCGATGCTGCGCAAGGCGCTGCGCACGCGGGATGTCTCGTCGTACAGCCTGTCGAGCGTGGCCATGATCAACGCCGCGAATCTCGCGTACTCCTGGTATGTGTTCAGCCTGCCGGTCGGGCCGGTCTGGGCGCTGCACGCGTTCTACCTCGTCTCCTGCGCCATCCTGCTCGTGCTGTGCGTCGAGCAACGGCGCCGCGGCAGCGGGAGGACCCCCGAACACGACGACGGCGCACGCGCCGGGACGCCTGAGGTCCCGGGCTGCGCCGTCGCGTGCGGGCCGCCTACTTGATCGTGGCGGTCGCCCCCGTGCGCGACGGGTGCGAGCGAAGGGCCTCGGCCACCTCGATCGCGTCGCCGGCCGGTGCGTCGGAGAGGCGGTCCGGTCGGGCGGCGAACAGGTAGATCAGCCCGGTCCCGAGCACGACGCCGAGGCCGATGAGGACGATCCAGTCGGTGACGGGGTCGCCCGACGTGCCGGGCGTCGCGAGCAGGATCATCGCGAACACGCCGTAGGCGAGCGCGACGACGTTGACGATGACGCCCCAGCGGCCGAGCGAGAACGGCCCCGCGGGCTTCCATCCCTTGACGCGCTGGCGCAGCGAGGCGAGCACGACCATCTGGAAGGCGACGTAGATGCCGAGCACCGCGAAGGCCGTCACCGGGTAGAGCAGGTCGGCGTTCAGCCAGACCAGGATCGCGATGAGCGCGGGCACGGTGCACGCGACGATGAGCGCGTTCGCGGGCACCTTGCTGCCCTCGGTGACCTTCGACAGCCAGCGGTGGCCCGGGATCATGCCGTCGCGCGCGAAGGAGAACAGCAGGCGGCTCGCGGCGGCCTGCAGGCTCAGCACGCACGAGAGGAAGGCGGTGATCGCGACGACGAGGAAGAGCTTCGCGCCGACCGGCCCGAGCGTGGCCTCGAGGATCGCGGGGATCGGGTCGGCGTCCTCGCCGGCGACGATCGCCGCGAGGTCGGGGGCCGCGAGCACGTAGCCGCCGAACGAGAAGAGCGCCGAGACGCCGCCGACGAGGATGGTCAGCATCATCGCGCGCGGGATGCGGCGAGCCGGGTTCTCGACCTCCTCGGCGACGTCGCCGCAGGCCTCGAAGCCGTAGAAGAGGAAGAGGCCGGCGAGCGCCGCGCCCATGAACGCGGTCAGGTAGCTGCCGTCGCCCTCGACCCCCATGGTGTCGAAGAACACGCTGAACTCCTGCTTGCGCTGGAAGATCAGGAGGTACAGCCCGAGCCCGATGACGCCGATGAGCTCGGCGGCGAGGCCGATGCGCGCGACGCGCGCGAGCCACTTCGTGCCCGACAGGTTGATCAGGAGCGCGATCAGGAGCAGGCCGAGCGTGATCCAGAGCGTGGTGTCGGCCGTGTGCTCGACGCCGAAGAGGCTGGCAGCGAAGCCCGAGCCGTACTCGGCGACCGCGGTGATCGTGACGATCATGGCCCAGATGTAGACCCATGCCGCCATCCACGCGTACCGGCGACCCCAGAGGCGTCGCGCCCACGGATAGATGCCGCCGTGGATCGGGTACTGCGAGACGACCTCGCCGAACACGAGCGACACGAGCAGCTGTCCCGCGCCGACGATGACGATCCACCAGATCGACGGCGGGCCGCCCACGGTGAGCGCGAGCGCGAACAGCGAGTAGACGCCGACGAGCGGGGAGAGGTAGGTGAAGCCGAGGGCGAAGTTCGCCCACAGGCTCATGGAGCGGTTGAACGAGTCCTCGTAGCCGAGGACCTTGAGGTGCTCGCCGTCGCCGAGGTCGGCGGGCTTCACGGGTTCGGACATGCTGGCCTTTCGATGATCTTCATTGATCGCGTCCGCCCACCCCAGACGCCGGTTGCGCCAGCTTGCCATACCTCCGGCGCTAAAGCTATAGCACCAAATGATTTTGTGACCCGCTCTCCTCCCGAGCTCGATGGGCGACGGCCCGCCCCGGCCGCGAAGCCGGGACGGGCCGTCGTCGAGGTGCGGGGACTCAGCGCTTCGAGATGGTCCAGGTGCCGTCGGCGAGCGCCTTCTCGGGGTGCTGGATGTTCAGGAACAGCGTCTTCGGGTCCTTGCCGAAGTAGATGCCCGAGATCTCGGCGTCGGTGTCGCGCAGCGACGCGAAGTGCTCGACCGTGTCGGCCGCGCCGTCGCCGTCGGCGTCCAGGCCGGCGGCGAAGACGTCCGAGAGGTAGTTGTCCTCGACGATCCAGAGCCGGCCGTCGGGGCCCTGCGCGAGGTTGTCCGGGCTGTTGAGCCCCGTCACCTTCGCACCCGCGTCCTCGACCGGCACGTTGAGCCCGGCCTCGACGAACGACGAGAGCTGCTGCGACGCGAGGTCGATCGCGACCACCCGGTCCTCCGAGGTGTTGGCCACGTAGAGGGTGCGGCCGATGACTTCGACGTCCTCCGGGCGGCCGAACTCGGTCGCGGCGACGGCGTTGGCCGCGGCATCCGCGTCGACGACGACCTGGTCCGTGTCGAGGGCGACCCACTCGAAGGCGCCCACCTTCTCGTCATAGGTCGACGAGCTCCACTTCTGCTGGGCGTCGCTGAGGCCCGTGAGCTTGAGTGCGTAGAGCTGCCCGTCGGACAGGTCGCCGCGGCGCGTGGGCTCGAACTTGTAGATCGAGCCGCCGTTCAGCTCGTCGATCACGAACACCGTGCCGTCGGCGAGCGCCTCGATGCCCTCGTGGCGGAGGATGCCCGCCTCGGAGCGCTGCTCGACGCGCGTGACCACCGTCGGGTCGCTCGGGTCGAGGAACGCCTCGAAGAGCCGGCCGCCCGCGGTCTCCTCGGCGAAGAGCAGCGTGCCCCACGGGGTCCAGCGCAGGCCGTCCAGGCGGCGCCAGTCCTCGCGCTGCACCAGGACCTTCGCCTCGCCGGTCTTCAGGTCGACCACCGAGAGCGCGCCGTTGGCGCCGACCTCGTGCGTGCGGTAGAGGAAGCGGCCGGCCTGCGGGCCGGTCTCGTTCACGGTGTTCATGTCGGTGAGGTCGTCGGCGCCCGCGTAGACGTCGAGCTGCGTCTCGTCGACGACGCGCTGCTGCGTGAAGCCCTGGGGGATCACGAACGGTTCGGTCCAGTCGGCGGCGGCGACGTCGTACGCGGTGCCGGCGATGGGCTCGAACCCGATGGGGCCGTCGGCGGCGGTGGCCGCGCCGGCCGGGACGAGGGCGAAGGCGGTCGCGCACACGGCGGCGCCTGCGATGGTGCGAATACGCATCTCGGTCGATCTCCGATCGTCGGTGTGGGAGTGCGGCGCCACGCTGCGGTGGGGCCGACGACGACGATCCCGCGCCACGGTGATCGCCCGGTGAGGGATGCGTGAACGGGGCGTGCCGATCGGGGGAACGACGACGCGCCCCGGAGCCGTGGGGGTCCGGGGCGCGTCGAGCGGATGCGACGGCGTCAGCCGATGCGGATCATCTTCTTGTTGACGAACTCGTCGGCGCCGAAGCGGCCCAGCTCGCGGCCCGAGCCGGAGCGCTTGATGCCGCCGAAGGGCAGTTCCGCGCCATCCGCGAGCACGAGGTTCACGAAGACCATGCCCGCCTCGATCGCGTTCGCGACGCGGTCGGCCTGCTCGGGGTCGGTCGTGTACACGTACGAGCCGAGGCCGAAGGGGATGTCGTTGGCGATCGCGACCGCCTCGGCCTCGTCCTTGGCGCGGTAGACCTGCGCGAC
Organism: Agromyces aurantiacus; assembly: GCF_016907355.1. Lineage (NCBI taxonomy): Bacteria > Bacillati > Actinomycetota > Actinomycetes > Micrococcales > Microbacteriaceae > Agromyces > Agromyces aurantiacus. The sequence continues at coordinate 896,581 of NZ_JAFBBW010000001.1, forward strand.
CGGGCCGAAGAACTCCTCCTTCGAGGCGGGGTTGTCGCTCGACACATCCGTCAGCACCGTGGTCTGGAAGAACGCGCCGTCGCGCGTGCCGCCGTGCACGAGCTTCGCGCCGTGCTCGACCGCGCGCGTGACCTGCTCCTCGAGGCCCTCGGCCGCGCGGAGCGACGACAGCGGCCCGAGCGCCGAGTCGGACGAGGTCGGGTCGCTGGCCTCGACCTCGGCGATCTTGGCGGTGAACTTCTCGAGGAACGGCTCGTAGAGCTCGTCGATCACGATGAAGCGCTTGGCCGCGTTGCACGACTGGCCGCTGTTGTCGAGGCGCGCGTCGACCGCGTTCTGCACGGCCGAGTCGAGGTCGTCGGTCGAGAGCAGGATGAAGGGGTCGGAGCCGCCGAGCTCGAGCACGACCTTCTTGAGGTGACGGCCCGCGATCTCGGCGACCGCGGCGCCCGCGCGCTCGGAGCCCGTGAGCGAGACGCCCTGCACGCGCGGGTCGGCGATGACGGTCTCGATCTGCTGGTGCGAGGCGTAGATGTTCACGTACGCGCCCTCGGGGAAGCCCGCGTCGGCGAAGATCTGCGCGATCGCGGCGGCCGATTCGGGGCACTGCTCGGCGTGCTTGAGCAGGATCGTGTTGCCGATGATGAGGTTCGGGCCGGCGAAGCGCGCGACCTGGTAGTACGGGAAGTTCCAGGGCATGACACCGAGCAGCACGCCGAGCGAGCTGCGGCGGATGACGGCGCTGCCCTCGCCCGCGAGCAGGTGCACCGGCTCGTCCTTCAGGAACTCGGCCGAGTGGTCGGCGTAGTAGGTGTAGATGTCGCCCGCGAAGTCGGCCTCGGCGAGGGCCTGCTCGATGGGCTTGCCCATCTCGCGCACGATGATCTCGGCGAGCTCCTGGCGGCGCTCGACGTGCAGTTCGCCGACGCGGCGTATGAGCGCGGCGCGCTCCTCGACGGTGGTCGACTTGGCCCAGGTGCGGTGCGCCTCGGCGGCCGAGGCGATGGCCGCCTCGAGCTCGGCGTCGGTGATCGTCGGGTAGGTCTTCAGGACCTCACCGGTCGCAGGGTTGGTCACGGCATAGCTCATGGGGTTCTCCTTCTCGGTGCATCGCGCCATCGGTCCCCGAGCCGGTCGAAGGGTCGTCTGCCGCGGTGCATACGCTCGTCAGTCAAAGATATATCAACGAATGATTTATTTCGAGGCGGATGCCGCGGGCCGCACGAGCACCCGGAACGGCGTGCCGGGACACGGCTCGGCGTGCTCCCACGCGAGCGCGAGCTGTCCGACCTGCAGCGTCGGCTCGGTCGACACGACGACCCGGCCGTCGTCGTTGACGAGCGCGAGCGGCTCGGGCACGTCGAGGAACGCGGCGAGCAACTCGTGCTCGAGGCGGCGCACCGCGACATCCGCCCCCACGACCCCGACCATGCGGGCGTCGCCGGCCGGGCCGCCGGCCGCATGCACGGGCATCGTGAGCGTGAGGATGTAGTCGCACGTGCACAGGTGGTCGACGTAGGGGCCGGTCACGTGCGCGTGCCGCGTCGTGGCCGGGATGCGGTACCACTCGAGCGCGCGGAAGTCGCGCAGGTACTCGGTGTAGCCGCGCGTCGTGAGGTCGAGCCGCGTGGGCTCGGTCGTCGAACCGAGCACGGGGTTGGCCTCGAGCGGGCCGAGCCACCACGCGAAGTGCACGTCGCGGCCGCGCACGATCTCGCCGTCGGCGATGAAGCCCGCGCCCACGAGCAGCGGGTCGGCCTCGACCAGGCGCGGGATCACGAGGTCGGCGACCGCCGTGTCGAGGTCGGCGGGGCGCACCTCGGGCGAGGCGGCGATGAGTTGCTCGATGGGGGCCCGCCATGCGGCGAGCTGGTCGAACACCGACGTGAAGACGCCGGCCACGCTCGCCGCGACCTCACGCGCTGACCGGCTCATCGAGCGCACCTCCCCGTTCGATGCGGGCCTTCGCGGCGAGCAGGCGCTCGGAGAGTCCCCGCACGAGGGCTCCGGCGGCATCGCGCGCCTTCGCCGGCCGGTGGGCGGCGACCGCGCGGACGATCGCGCGATCGCGCGCGACGACCTCGACGCGTGCGCCCTCGTCGTCGAGCCCGAGCAGCAGCAGCGGCCCGAACTCGGCCTGCAGGCGGATCTGCTCGCGGACGAGCCGAGCCGACTGGCTGAGCACCGCGACCTCGAGGAAGAACCCGCCCTGGTTCGTGCGGGCGGATGCCGCGGTGCCGAAGTCGGCCGCCGCGAGCCACGCGGCCAGCCGCTCGCCGTCGCCCTCGGCCGCGCGCTCGGCGGCGCGCTCGGCGGCGCCCGCGAGGATCGCGCCGAAGTACACGGCCATGTCGCTGAGCTCGACCTGGGCGAGCGCGCGCAGCCGGGTCGTGAGCAGCGAGCGATGCCCGCCCTCGTCGTGCGCGACGAAGCTGCCGCCGTCGCGGCCGCGGCGGGTCTCGACGAGTCCGGCCTCGCGGAGGATGCCGAGTCCCTCGCGCACGGTGATGAGCGCGACGCCGAAGCGTCGGGCGAGCTCGGGCTCGCTCGGGAGCCGCTCGCCGGGGTGCAGCACGCCGAGCACGATGCCGTCGGTGAGGCGCTGGGCGACCTGCTCGGCGCGGCCGGCGTCGGCGAGCTGGGCGAACACGGCTTCGCGCGCGCCCGGACCCACCCTCGTCTCCATGCGACTCAGGCTAGTCGAGCGGAACCGGCCGGAGTGGCGCCGCGCGGAAAAATCATTCAATATAGGAGGAATTCACCCGCGACCGACGACGGTCGCCCCACGCGAAGGCGGACGCGATGCCCGAGGGACCCACCGGACCGCTCGCCGGCGTGCGCGTGGCCGACTTCTCGCGCGTCCTCGCCGGGCCCTACGCGACCATGCTGCTCGCCGACTTCGGCGCCGACGTGATCAAGGTCGAGTCGCCCGCCGGCGACGACACGCGCCAGTGGCTGCCGCCCGTCGACGCGGCCGGACGCTCGACGTACTTCGGCGGCGTGAACCGCAACAAGCGGTCGGTCGTGCTCGACCTGACGGATGACGCGGGGCTCGCCGAGGCGCGCCGGCTCGCGGCATCCGCCGACGTCGTCATCGAGAACTTCCGCCCCGGCGTCATGGCCCGGTTCGGGCTGGACTACGACCGCGTGCGTGCCCGGAATCCCGGCGTCGTCTACTGCTCGATCACGGGCTTCGGCACCGGCGAGGGGGCCGCGCTCGCCGGGTACGACCTGCTCGTGCAGGCGGTCGGCGGGCTCATGAGCATCACGGGCGACCCCGACGGCGACCCGACCAAGGTCGGCGTCGCGCTCGTCGACGTCCTCACCGGGCAGAACGCGCTCGCCGGCATCCTGCTCGCGCTGCGCGAACGGGATCGCACGGGCGAGGGGCAGCTCGTCGAGGTGACCCTCCTGCAGAGCCTGCTCTCGGCGCTCACCAACCAGGCCTCGTCGACGCTCGCGACGGGCGTGCCGCCCCGCCGGCTCGGCAACCAGCACCCGAGCATCGCGCCGTACGCGGTGTTCCGCGCGGCCGACCGCGACCTCGTGATCGCGGTCGGCAACGACAGGCAGTTCCGCGCGCTCGCGCGGGTGCTCGGCGCCCCCGCGCTCGCCGATGACGCGCGATACGCGACGAACACCGATCGGGTCGCGCACCGCGACGAGCTGCGCGCTGAGCTCGAGCAGGCGCTCGCCGCGGCATCCGCCCGGCAGTGGGTCGACGAGCTCACAGACGCGGGCGTGCCGGCCGGGCTCGTCAACGACGTGGCCGAGGCGATCGACTTCGCCGAGGGGCTCGGCCTCGCGCCCGTCGCCGAGGTCGCGACGGCGGATGCCGCGGCATCCCACCGCTCGGTCGCGAACCCCATCGGGCTCGCGGCGACCCCGCCCCAGTACCGCACCGCGCCGCCCGCACTCGGCGAGCACGACGGCGCCGACTGGCTTCCCGCCCCGCTGGTCGAGTGACGCGAAGCGCGCATCGAGACCCAGAACTCCGCGAAAGGACCCACCATGACCGCCACCGACACCGCGACCGTCGACGTCACCGCGCCCCGCATCGACGCCGTCTTCGACCTCGACGCGCTCCTCACCGACGAGGAGCTCGAGTGGCGCGACCGCGCGCGCCGCTTCGCGCAGCAGCGCATCGCGCCGATCATCGAGCAGGACTTCGAGGACAAGCGCTTCCGCCGCGAGCTCGTGCGCGAGGCGGGCGAGCTCGGCTTCCTCGGCATGCACCTGACGGGGTACGGATGCGCCGGGGCCGGCGCCGTCGCATACGGGCTCGTGTGCCTCGAGCTCGAGGCGGCCGACTCGGGCTGGCGCACCTTCGTGTCGGTGCAGGGTTCGCTCGCGATGAGCGCCATCCACAAGTACGGCTCGGAGGAGCAGAAGCAGCGCTGGCTGCCGGGCATGGCGAAGGGCGAGCTCATCGGATGCTTCGCGCTCACCGAGCCCCAGGGCGGCAGCGACCCCGCCGCGATGACCACGGTCGCGCGCCGCGAGGGCGACGAGTGGGTCATCGACGGTGCGAAGCGCTGGATCGGGCTGGCGTCGCTCGCCGATGTCGCGGTCGTGTGGGCGAAGGTGTCGGATGACGCGGGGGAGGACGCCGGCGTCGTGCGCGGGTTCCTCGTGCCGACCTCGACGACGGGATTCACCGCGACGCCCATCGACGGCAAGCTCTCGATGCGCGCCTCGGTGCAGTGCGACGTGACCTTCGAGGGCGTGCGCCTGCCCGCCGACGCGATCCTGCCGGGCGCGCGCGGGCTCTCCGGTCCGTTCGGGTGCCTCAACGAGGCCCGCTACGGCATCGTGTGGGGCGCGATGGGCGCCGCGCGCTCATGCCTCGAGTCGGCGCTCGATCGTTCGATCACGCGCGAGGTGTTCGGCAAGCCGATCGGCGCGAACCAGCTCATCCAGGCCAAGCTCGCCGACATGCTCGTCGAGGTCGAGAAGGGCGTGCTGCTCGCACTGCACCTCGGTCGACTGAAGGAGCGCGGTGCGCTCACGCCCGCTCAGATCTCGGTCGGCAAGCTCAACTCGGTGCGCGAGGCGCTGAAGATCGCGCACGAGGCGCGCGCCATCCTCGCCGGCGACGGCATCACGAACGAGTTCCCCGTGATGCGGCACGCCGCGAACCTCGAGTCGGTGCGCACCTACGAGGGCACCGACGAGGTGCACCAGCTCATCATCGGCCGCGCCCTGACGGGCCTGAACGCCTTCTGACCGCGCCTCGCCGGCTCCCGGCGCGGCCATCGCCGCGAGGGTATGCCGAACATCGCCGTTCCGGGGGCGACGGCGTGGTTCGGCATACTCTCGCGGACGCGGGGCCGGCGCGGAAGAAAGTGGAGGCGGCCCACGCCGATAGGGTCGTGCGATGGACCTCGAGGACGTCTGGCCCCTCTTCCGCCTGCGACTGCGCACGCCCCGGCTCGAACTGCGCCTCGCGCGCGACGAGGACCTCGGGCAGCTCGCCGACGCGGCGCTCGCCGGCATCCACGACCCGGCCGTGATGCCGTTCGCGACGCCCTGGACCGACGCCGAGCCCGCCGAGCAGGCCCGCGGCATCGCGCAGCACGTCTGGCGGCAGCGCGCCGAGTGCACGCCCGACGACTGGACGCTGCTGTTCGCCATCCGGCACGAGGGCCGGGCGATCGGCCTGCAGGACGTGCGCGGCCACCGCTTCCCGACGCGGCGGACGATCTCGACCGGCTCCTGGCTCGCCGGGCCCATGCACGGCCGGGGCCTCGGCACCGAGATGCGCGCCGCGGTGCTCGCGTTCGCCTTCGACCACCTCGGCGCCGAGGTCGCCGAGACGAGCGCGGCCGACTGGAACGGCTCGTCGCAGGGCGTGACGCGCAAGCTCGGGTACCGCGAGAACGGATTCGGCCGCATCGAGACGCGCCCAGGTCGGATGTCGGTCGATGTGCGATTCCGGCTCGAGCCGTCGTGGTTCGTGCGACCCGGGTGGACGCTCGAGGTCGAGGGCGTCGGCGACGCGCGGCGCGAGCTCGGACTCGAGGACTGAGCCCGGTCGCTCGGACGCGCCGGCGCCCGGACGCGCTGAAGGCCGGCGCCCTGGGCGGCGCCGGCCTCCGACCGTGTGCTGATCCCGGGTCAGTTCAGGCCCGGGATGATGATCCACTTGTTCACGAGCACGAGCCAGATCACGGTCAGCACGAGCGCGATGATTGTGAGCGTGCGTCCGGTGCGTCCGCCGGCGAACATGGCCACCGCGAGCACGATGGCCAGCGCGACGCCGAGCACGAGCGAGCCGAACGGGATGCCGGGCAGGAACAGCGAGAGCAGGAAGAGGCCCGCGACGACGATCTCGATGATGCCGACCACGGTCGAGCCGCCGCGCGCCCGCAGGCGCCAGATGCCGTCGACGAGGCCGAGCACGCCGGCGGCGAGGGCGATGAGGAGGAGCCAGGACAGAGTGATCATGGGGTTCCTTCGGTTGGTGTGGGGTCACCGCGACGAGGGATCCGGTCCCTCGACGGCGCCAGCATAGCCATCCGGTGGCAGCGGCCGCCGCCGCTTGCGGGCAGGGGCGCGAGTGCGGTATGCCGCGCGCGGCATACCGCACTGGACGGGGCGGCGATCAGTGCCGGCCCATGGCGATGCGCAGCCGGTCCTCCGCCGTGATCAGGTGGTCCTGGGCGAGCGCGTCGTCGCCGAGGTCGATCTGCACCCACGCGATCCGGCCGGTGAAGGCGTTCCCGCCCGCGGGGTAGTCGTCGCTCACCGGCGAGGCGAGGTCCTCGCCGATGTCGGTCGTCTCGTCGCCCGAGAAGATCATCGGCACCGTCTGCTCGAGCCGGCCCTCGCCGACCGACGTGCCGTCGACCTCGAGCCGGAGCGCTCCGCCGCGACCGAGCCCGCCGCCGTCGTACGCGAACTCGACGCGCAGTTCGTGCACGCCCTCGGGCACCGGTTCGGCGCAGAACACCTTCACGCGCGTGAGGCCGAACAGGTTGTAGCAGAACGCGGGCCGGCCGCCGAGCAGGTAGAGGCTCCATCCGCCGAATGCGCCGCCCTGCGCGATGACCACGCCCTCGGCGCCGCCGGACGGCACGTCGACCGCGGCCGTGATCGCGAACGAGCGGTTCTTGACGTTGAGCACGCAGTTCTCGGGCAGGCGCCCCATGCCGGCGAACAGCCGCTGCGTGGTCCCGGCGATGAGCGTCGGCCGGCCCGCGAGGTCGGGGTTGAACCGCTCGATGCGCCGGTCGTCGAGCGGCAGCACGCCGTACTTGACCGCCTCGATCAGGAAGAGCCGCTGCAGCTCCCTCAGCTTCTCCGGATGCTCGGCCGCGAGGTCGCGCGACTGCGTCCAGTCGTCGGGGCCGTAGAGCTCCCACACGTCGTCGTCGATCGCGGGCAGCGGCTCGACGATCCACGGCGTGCTGTGGCGGGTCACGGCGGTCCACCCGCGGTGGTAGACGCCGCGGTTCACGAAGCACTCGAAGTACTGCAGGTCGTGCGACTCGGGCGCGTCGGCGTGGGCGAACGTCGGTGCGAGGCTCGTGCCGTGCAGCGGCATCTGCTCGATGCCGTTCACCGACCGGGGCACCGGCAGCCCGGCGAGCTCGAGCACCGTCGGCGCGATGTCGACGACGTGCGTGAACTGGTCGCGGCGACCCGCCGCGTCGATGCCGCGCGGCCAATGGGCGATCATCGCGTTGCGCGTGCCGCCCCAGTGCGAGGCGACCTGCTTGGTCCACTGATACGGCGTGACGGTCGCGTGTGCCCAGCCCACCGCGTAGTGGTTGTACGCCGTGGGTCCGCCGAACTCGTCGATCTTCGAGGCCATGAACTCCGGCGTCTCGAGGTGCGCGGCGCCGTTGAAGACGAACGACTCGTTGAAGCTGCCGTTGATCGTGCCCTCGGCCGACGCGCCGTTGTCGCCGATGAGGTAGAAGACGAGCGTGTCCTCGAGGATGCCCAGTTCCTCGAGCGTGTCGACCAGGCGGCCGACGTGGTGGTCGGTGTGCTCGAGGAACCCGGCGAAGATCTCCATCTGCCGCGCGAGCACGGGCTTCAGCTCTGCGGGCATGTCGTCCCACGCGGGGATCTCGGCCGGGCGCGCCGTGAGCTCGGCATCGGCGGGGATCACGCCGAGTTCCTTCTGGCGCGCGAACGTGCGCTCGCGCAGCGCGTCCCAGCCGTCGTCGAACGCGCCGGCGTAGCGCTCGGCCCAACCCGGCGGCACGTGGTGCGGGGCGTGCGTCGCGCCCGGCGCGAAGTAGAGGAAGAACGGGCGGTCCGACGCGAGCGAATGCTGCGCGCGCAGCCAGTCGACCGCGTGGTCGGCCAGGTCCTCGGTGAGGTGGTAGCCCTCCTCGGGCGTGCGCGGCGGCTCGACCGGCGTCGTGCCGAGGTAGAGCGACGGGTAGTACTGGTTCGTCTCGCCGCCGATGAAGCCGTAGAAGTGCTCCATCCCGCCGCCGCCCGTCGGCCACGCGTCGAAGGGGCCGACGGCGCTCGCCTCCCAGACGGGCACCTCGTGGCACTTGCCGAACTGCGCCGTCGAGTAGCCGTTCAGGCGCAGGACCTCCGCCAACGGCGCGGCCGAGCGCGGCCGGACCGACGAGTACCCCGCGGCCGCCGTCGCCAGCTCGGTGACCGCGCCCATGCCGACCGCGTGGTGGTTGCGCCCCGTGAGCAGGGCGGCGCGCGTCGGCGCGCACAGCGCGGTCGTGTGGAATCGCGTGTAGCGCAGCCCGCGCTCGGCGAGTCGGTCGGCGGTCGGCGTCGACACCGGCCCGCCGAACGTCGCGGCGGCACCGAAGCCGATGTCGTCGAGCAGCACGAGCAGCACGTTCGGCGCCCCGGCCGGCGGTCGCAGCGGGCGGATCGGGTCGTCCGCCGCGGCGGGATCCGTCGCCTCGTACGCCGTGTACCGTGCGCTCGCGCGGTCGGGGAGCGGCAGCGTCGCCCTCCGCGCGCGATCGTCGGCGTCGTGGTGCTCGGACATGGCGCTCCCTTCCCCTCCGCGTGCGGGGCGTGCGAGCGGGGGTCTCCGTCATCGAACGCCATCGCACCGGCGCCGTCCGGGACTTCGGTCCCGCCGCCCGCACCGTCGATTCCGTCCGATCGGGAATGGAAACGGGGCGTCATCCGGTTTCACCTCGTGGCCGCCGGCGTGATGGACTGTCGCGCCGCGGCTCCGCCGCCGCGGCGCTCGGCCCACGACGCCGAGCCGCCCACGAACGTCACGAACGGAGCATCCGCATGCCTCTCGCCCGCACCCGCACCCTCCTCGGCCTCGCCGCCGCATCCGCCGCCGTCCTGGCGCTCGCCGCGTGCTCGAGCGGCGACGGCGGCTCCGGAGCCGGCGACGCGGAGGGCGCCGGCGACGCGTACGGGCTCGTGAAGGCCGGCACCCTCACCGTCGCGACCGAGGGCACCTACCGGCCGTTCAGCTACCACGACGAGGGCTCCGGCGACCTCGTCGGCTACGACGTCGAGGTGGCCGAGGCGGTCGCCGACAAGCTCGGCCTCGACATCGCGTTCCAGGAGACGCAGTGGGATGCGATCTTCGCGGGCCTCGACGCGGGCCGCTTCGACGTCATCGCGAACCAGGTCTCGATCACGCCCGAGCGCGAGGAGCAGTACCTCTTCAGCGAGCCCTACACCGTGTCGCGCGGCGTCATCGTCGTGAACGAGGGCGACTCGTCGATCTCGTCGTTCGACGACCTCGAGGGCAAGACCACGGCGCAGTCGCTCACGAGCAACTGGTACGAGCTCGCCACCGAGTCGGGCGCGCAGGTCGAGTCGGTCGAGGGCTGGGCCCAGGCCGTCGCGCTGCTGCAGCAGGGCCGCGTCGACGCGACCATCAACGACCAGCTCACCTTCCTCGACTACGTGAAGGCCACGCCGGATGCCGCGATCGAGGTCGCCGCCGAGACCGACGACACCTCGTTGAGCGCACTGGCCTTCACGAAGAAGAAGCCGGCGCTCGTCGACGCCGTCGACGAGGCGCTCGCCGAGCTGAAGGACGAGGGCGTGCTCGCCGAGATCGGCGAGAAGTACTTCGGCCAGGACGTCTCCGAGTAGGCCGGCTCGCCCGAGCGCTCCCGTTCGTGCCGGGCGTCGCCCGCCGGACGGGAACGCCCGGCACGGATGGCACGATGGGGCCCAGGGGTCGCGCACGCGGCATCCGTGAGGCCCGGAAGGACGTGAGCCGGTGAACGAGAGCCTGCAGCTGTTCCTCGAGTCGTTGGGACCCATCGTCCTCGGGGGCCTCACGGGCACCATCCCGCTCGCCGTCGCGTCGTTCGCGATCGGACTCGTGCTCGCGCTCGGGGTCGCGCTCATGCGGCTGTCGAGCAATCCGGTGCTCGCGAACATCGCCCGGTTCTACGTCTCGGTGATCCGCGGCACGCCGCTGCTCGTGCAGCTCTTCGTGATCTTCTACGGCCTGCCGGCGATCGGGCTGGTGATCGACCCGTGGCCGAGCGCGATCGCGGCGTTCTCGCTGAACGTCGGCGGGTACGCCGCCGAGATCATCCGCGCCGCGATCCTGTCGGTCCCGAAGGGCCAGTGGGAGGCGGCCTACACGATCGGGATGTCGCGTGCGACCGCGCTGCGCCGCGTCATCCTGCCGCAGGCCGCCCGGGTGTCGGTGCCGCCGCTGTCGAACACGTTCATCTCGCTCGTGAAGGACACGTCGCTCGCGTCGCTGATCCTGGTGACCGAACTGTTCCGCGTCGCGCAGCAGATCGCGGCGTTCAGCCAGGAGTTCATGCTGCTCTACCTCGAGGCGGCGTTGATCTACTGGCTGTTCTGCCTCGTGCTGTCGGGCGCGCAGGCGAGACTCGAGAAGAGGCTGGACCGCTATGTCGCCCACTGACCCGCCCCGCCCGCCGGTGCACGGCGACCCGCTCGCCCCGCAGGGCACCGGCTCGGCGGATGCCGCGGTGCTGCTCTCGGCACGCGGCATCCGCAAGTCGTTCGGCTCGAACGAGGTGCTGCGCGGCGTCGACTTCTCGGTGCGGCGCGGCGAGGTGGTCACCCTGATCGGCCCGAGCGGGTCGGGCAAGACGACCGTGCTGCGCTCGCTCAACGGGCTCGAGACGCCGGACGGCGGTGCGCTCGAGTTCGACGGCGGGCCCGCCATCGACTTCTCGCGTCCCGTCGCGAAGGCCGACCGCATCGCGATGCGCGACCGCTCGGCGATGGTGTTCCAGCAACACAACCTGTTCCCGCACATGACCGTGCTCGAGAACGTGGTCGAGGGTCCGATCCGCGTGCAGCGCGTGCCGAGGCCCGAGGCGATCGCGGCCGCCGAGGCGCTGCTCGAGCGCGTCGGCCTCGCCGAGAAGCGCGACGCGTACCCGTTCGAGCTCTCGGGCGGCCAGCAGCAGCGCGTCGGCATCGTGCGCGCGCTCGCGCTGAAGCCCGACCTGCTCCTCTTCGACGAGCCCACGAGCGCGCTCGACCCCGAGCTGGTCGGCGAGGTGCTGCACGTGATCAAGGAGCTCGCCGACGAGGGCTGGACCATGGTGGTCGTCACGCACGAGCTCGCGTTCGCCCGCCAGGCCGCCCATGAGGTGCTCTTCATGGACGGCGGGGTCATCGTCGAGCGCGGTGCGCCGGCGCAGATCTTCACCGAGCCGCGCGAGGAGCGCACACGGCGTTTCCTCGACCGGATCCTCCGGCCGCTCGACTGAGCGGCGTCGCCGCCGGGACCTCGGTCCCGGCGCGGCGTCCCCACGTGGGCGGACCATGGGGGCATGGCGACGAACGTGCTCATCCTCGGCGCGGGCTTCGGCGGGCTCGAGCTCGCGACGCTCCTCTCGGAACGCCTTCAGGGCGAGGTCGAGGTGACGCTCGTCGACCAGTCGGAGACGTTCTTCTTCGGCTACTCCAAGCTCGACGTGCTCATGGGCCGGGCGACGCCCGACGAGATCCGCCTGCCGTACGCGCGGTTCTCCAAGCCGGGTGTCGAGTTCCGGCGGGAGCGGGTGCTCGAGATCGATCCGGCGACGCGCCGGGTGGTGACGGATGCCGCGGGCTACGACCCCGACGTGCTCGTGATCGCGCTCGGCGCGGGCTACGACCCGGCGGCGACGCCGGGGTTCGCCGAGGGCGGCTTCGAGTACTACACGGTGGAGGGCGCCGCCCGGCTGCGCGACGAGCTCGCGGCCTTCGACGGCGGACGCATCATGCTCGCGGTGCTCTCGATCCCGTTCAAGTGCCCGCCCGCGCCGTACGAGGGCGCGCTGCTGCTGCACGAGCTGCTCGTCGCCCGCGGCATCCGGGAGGCGAGCTCTATCCGTGTCGTGAGCCCGCAGCCCTCGCCGATCCCGGTGTCGAGGTCGGTGTCCCAGGCGCTCGAGCAGGCCATGGCCGACCGCGGGATCCGGTACACGAGTCGGCATCGCGTGCACGGGATCGACCCCGGCGCCCGCGTCGCGCATCTCGCCGACCACGACGAGCCGTACGACCTGTTCATCGGCATCCCCGTCCACCGCGTACCCGACGTGCTCGTCGGGGCCGGCCTCACCACGGACGGGTGGGTGGCGGTCGACCCCGCCACCTCCGAGACCCGCTTCCCCGGCGTGTACGCCATCGGCGACTGCGTCGAGGCGGGCGTCCCCAAGGCCGGCACGCTCGCCGAGGCCGCCGCGCGCGTGGTGGCCTCGGCGATCGTGCGCCGGGTGCGGGGCGAGGGCGAGCTCGAACGCGGCGGCGCCGGAACCTGCTTCGTCGAGTTCGGCGCCGATGAGGTCGGCCGGGTCGAGGTCGACTTCGGCGCGCCCGGCGGTCCGAGGGCGGATCTCGTCGGTCCGTCCGCCGCGTTCGCGGGCGACAAGGCGGAGTTCGGCGCCGCCCGACGCGCGCGCTGGTTCGGCATGGACGCCTGACTCGGCGTCGGCGCAGCCCGGGCGGCTAGCGTGGTGGCATGCCCGCGACCGTCACCGGCTCCGCCGCACGGGTGACGAGCTCGGATGCCGCGGGGCCGTCGCGCCGCGACGGCGCGACGACCGCGCGCCGAGCGCTCGGGGTCTTCCGCCTCGCGATCGCGGTCGTCGAGGTCGTCGCGCTCATCGGCAACTACCAGTACGTGCTCGAATTCCCGCTGTTCGCGTCGGTCAACTTCTTCAGCTACTTCACCGTCCTCTCGGCCATGCTCGCGGTCGCGACGCTGCTGGTGGCCGCGTGGTACGCACTGCTGCGACCCGTCGACCCGCCCCTGCTCGGCGCGTTCCGCACCATGGTGACCGCGTACCTGCTCGTGTCGGGCATCGTGTTCGGGCTCATCGCCCTCCAGGCGTCGACGCGCGACTACCGGCTCGAGGTGCCGTGGTCGGATACGGTGCTGCACTTCGTCGTCCCGCTGCTCGCCCTCGTGGCCTGGACGGTCGACGCCGTCATCGCCGTGAACCCGCCCGTGCCGTGGGCGACGGTCGGCCTCGTGCTCGTGCTCCCGTCGCTCTGGCTCGTGTACACGCTGCTGCGCGGGGCCGACCTCGGCTGGTACCCGTACTTCTTCCTCGACGCCTCGCAGGTCGGCGGCTACGCGGGCGTCGCCGCGTACTGCGTGCTCGTGCTGCTCATCTTCGTCGCGATCACGGCGGGACTCGTCGCGGTGCACCGGGGGCTCGCGGCGCGGGCCGCTCGCATGCGGGCGGTCCCGCACTCCGGCTAGCGCGCCGGCGCGCCCCGCGCCGCGTCAGGCGACCGTCGCGAAGGGCTCCAGTGCCTCGAGCACGACCTCGAGGGCCGCGTCGTCGTCGAGCTCGGCGATGCGGCGGGCGTGCTCGGCGGCGAGCATCCCGACGAGCACCGGGCGCCGCGGGTCGGCCCCGAGGTCGAGCCACGCCGCCACGGTCGGCGTGGCGCCCACGAGGGTGAGCACGTTCGGCGCCTCCGAGACCGGCGGCGGCGTGCCCGGGGCATCCGTCGCCGACCGCCAGAAGGCCTCGTCGAATCGCAGCCACACGAGGTCGAGCGCGCCCATCGCGATCGTCGAGATCGCCCGCTGGTGCAGCAGCGGCAGCGGCGGGTCGAACGTGACCGTGTCGGTGCGCAGCACCCCGATCGACGCGGTGACGATGAGCCGGTGCGTGCGCAGCGACTCGCCCGAGTCGAGGCGGAGGCTGACCCCGTCCGCGTCCACGGCGATATCGGTGACCGCGCTCGACCCGGCGATGTCGAGGCCGTTCCCGAGGTCCTCGATGAGGGCCGTCCACCCGCTCGTGACCTGGTCCGTCGGGTGCCACACGAGCGCGGGGTCGAACCGCTGCGCCGAGACCCGCGTCGCCGACGCGCCCGTCGTCGGCTCGACGCCCGTCGTGAGCGCGTTCACGAACCAGTCGCGCTCGCTGAGCGCGTCGGGCCCGGGCTCGTCGGAGACCGGCACGGCGCCCGAGCGCACGAGCGCGGTGGAGAGGGGCGTGTCGGTCGAGTGCGACGCCGCCCACGCCTGGGCCTCGGCGATGACGGCCCATCCGGCGTCGGAGGACGCGACGGCGACGCCCTCAGGGGTCCGCGACCCGAGCCGCGGCGTGAACGGCCGCGTCGCGACCCCGCTGTCGGCGAGCACGGATCGCATGACGCCCCCATCGGACACGAACGGACTGCCGAGCTCGACCGGCGCGCCGAAGTCTCGATCCTCCACCGAGCGAAGGCGTCCGCCGAGGTGCTCGCCCGCCTCGATCACGACCACCTCGAAGCCCTCGTCGGCGAGCGTGCGCGCGGCGGCGAGGCCGGCGATGCCCGCGCCGATCACGGCGATCCGATCGCCCTCGTCGGCGAGGTCGGCGATCGCTCGCGCTGCGCGCAGGCCTTCGGCGTACGCGCCGTGCACGGTTCCGGGCGCATCCGGCGAGGTGGCCTCGCCGGCGATGACGAGACGACCCTCGACGGGCTCGCCGAGCGCCCGCCTGAGGTCGGGCGTCGCGCCGACCGAGTCGAAGCTGAACGCGCCCCGCATGAAGGGGTCGGCGCTCCACCGCGAGCGCTGGAAGGCGACGGGGCGCGGCACGCCGCCGGGGGAGGCCGTGGGGGTCGGGGTCGCCGCGCCCGTCGGCGTGGGGCTGGGGGTCGGCGACGGCGGGGCGCCGCCGTCGGTGCACCCCGCGAGCGAGGCCGCCGCGACGCTGCCGAGCGCCGCGGCGAGGAACGCGCGTCGCGGCATCCCCCCGGCGGGCCCCCGTGCGTCCATGTGCCTCAGGCTAGCCGCTCGCGCTCGACGGGGCCGGAGCCGGCCGCGGGACTGCAGGGTTGTTCCATTCAGCGGAGATACGATCCGGCTCGCCGCCGAATGCCCGAGGCCACCGGCGCGCCGGATCGTATCTCCGCGGAAACGGACGCCGCCCGCCCGATGCGAGGGTCGGGCGGGCGGCAGTCGGTGCAGAGCGGATGCGGCGGCGTCAGGCGAGCTCGGCGTCGGCGATCTCGAGCGCCGCGTCGATGATGTCGAGGCCGCGCACGAGCTCGTCCTCCGTGATGACGAGCGGCGGGGCGACGTGCATCCGGTTGAAGTGCACGAACGGCCAGAGGCCGGCCTGCTTGCACGCGGCCGCGACCTTCGCCATCGGCGCGGCATCCGCCCCCGACGCGTTGAACGGCACGAGCGGCTCGCGCGTCTCGCGGTCGCGCACGAGCTCGATCGCCCAGAACAGGCCGAGTCCGCGCACCTCGCCGACCGACGGATGCCGCTCCGCGATCTCGCGCAGGCGCGGCTCGACGACGCGCGACCCGAGGTCGCGGACGCGCTCGAGGATGCCGTCGCGCTCGAACACCTCGAACGTCGCCACGCCCGCGGCGCAAGCGAGCGGGTGCCCCGAGTACGTGAGCCCGCCCGCGAACGGCACGGTGTCGAAGTGCGACGCGATGCGCTGCGAGATCACGACGCCGCCGAGCGGCACGTAGCCCGAGTTCACGCCCTTCGCGAAGGTGATGAGATCGGGCGTCACGCCGAAGTGGTTCACGGCGAACCACTCGCCGACGCGGCCGAAGCCGACCATGACCTCGTCGGCGATGTAGACGATGCCGAACTTGTCGGCGATGCGGCGCACGCCCTCGAGGTAGCCGGGCGGCGGCACGAGCACGCCGTTGGTGCCGACGACCGTCTCGATGATGATGGCGGCCACGGTGTTCGCGCCCTCGAGCGTGATGACCTGCTCCAGGTGCGCGAGGGCGCGCTCGGTCTCCTCCGCCTCGCTCGACGCGTGGAACGACGAGCGGTACGGGTACGGCCCGAGGAAGTGCACGACGCTGCCGTCGCTCGGCTCGTTCGCCCAGCGGCGCGGGTCGCCCGTGAGCGAGATCGCGGTCGCGGTGCCGCCGTGGTAGCTGCGGTACATCGAGAGCACCTTGCGCCGGCCCGTGACGGCGCGCGCCATCCGCACCGCGTGCTCGTTGGCGTCGGCGCCGCCGTTGGTGAAGAACACCGTGTCGAGGTCGCCGGGGGCCACCTCGGCGATGCGGCGCGCGAGCTCGCCGCGCACGTCGTTCGCGAGCGCCGGCTGGATGGTCGCGAGGCGACCCGCCTGCTGCTGGATGGCGGCGACGAGGTCGGGGTGCTGGTGGCCGAGGTTGAGGTTCACGAGCTGGCTCGAGAAGTCGAGGTACGCGTTGCCCTGGTAGTCCCAGAAGGTCGAGCCCTCGCCCGCGGCGACGGGCAGCGGGTCGATGAGGGCCTGCGCGCTCCAGGAGTGGAACACGTGGGCGCGGTCGTCGGCGCGCACCTGCGCCTCGGCAGCGGCGTCGGGCAGCGGATGGCGCGTGCCGTGCCGGTCGACGTACGACGCCGCGATCGCGGCATCCGTCGTCGCTTCGGGGATGAGCGTGTCGGTCATGCGAAGTCCTTTCGACCGGTGAGGTGACGAACGGTCGTTCCATCCGGAACCGTCGACGGTTCGCGTCACCTCGGCGGAGGAGTCAGTGGGTCAGTGGTTCTGGGGGAAGCCGAGGTTGATGCCGCCGTGCGCAGCCGGGTCGAGCCAGCGGCTCGTGACGGCCTTCTCGCGCGTGAAGAAGTCGAAGCCGTGCACGCCGTAGGCCTTGCTGTCGCCGAACAGCGACTTCTTCCAGCCGCCGAACGAGTGGTAGGCGACCGGCACAGGGATCGGCACGTTCACGCCGATCATGCCGACCTGCACCTCGTTCTGGAAGCGCCGCGCGGCCCCGCCGTCGTTGGTGAAGATCGCGGTGCCGTTGCCGAACTCGCCCGAGTTGATGAGCTCGAGGCCCTCGTCGTACGAGGCGACGCGCACGACCGAGAGCACCGGCCCGAAGATCTCCTCGGTGTAGGCGCGGCTCGTGGTGGGCACGTGGTCGAGCAGGGTCGGGCCGAAGAAGAAGCCGTCCTCGTGGCCGTCGACCGTGAAGCCGCGGCCGTCGACCACGACGGTCGCGCCGTCGGCCTCGGCGATGTCGACGTACGAGGCGACCTTGTCGCGGTGCACGTCGGTGATGAGCGGGCCCATGTCGGGCTCACGGTGCGTGCCGTCACCGGCGTCGACGCCCGCGCCGTTGCCGATCTTCAGCTTGGCGATGCGCTCGGAGATCTTCGCGACGAGCTCGTCGGCGACGGGCTCGACGGCGAGCACGACCGAGATCGCCATGCAGCGCTCGCCGGCCGCGCCGTAGCCGGCGTTGACGGCCGAGTCGGCGACGAGGTCGAGGTCGGCGTCGGGCAGGACGAGCATGTGGTTCTTCGCGCCGCCGAGGGCCTGGACGCGCTTGCCGTGCTTGGACGCGGTCTCGTAGATGTACTGGGCGATCGGGGTCGAGCCGACGAACGAGATCGACTGCACGACCGGCGAGGTGAGGAGGCCGTCGACGGCGAGCTTGTCGCCCTGGAGCACGGTGAACACGCCGTCGGGCAGGCCTGCCTCCGTCCAGAGCTGGGCGAGCCAGAGCGCGGCCGACGGGTCCTTCTCGGACGGCTTCAGCACGACCGCGTTGCCCGCGGCGATCGCGATGGGGAAGAACCACATCGGCACCATCGCCGGGAAGTTGAACGGGCTGATGACGCCGACGACGCCGAGCGGCTGCTTGATCGAGTACACGTCGATGCCCGACGAGGCGTTCTCGGAGAACGCGCCCTTGACCAGGTGCGGGAATCCGGTCGCGAGCTCGACGACCTCCTGGCCGCGGAGGATCTCGCCCATCGCGTCGGAGAGCACCTTGCCGTGCTCGGCGGTGATGATCGCGGCGAGCTCGCCCTTGCGGGCGTTCAGCAGCTCGCGGAACGCGAAGAGCACGCCCTGGCGCTTCGCGATCGAGTAGCCGCTCCAGACCTCGAATCCGCGCTGGGCGGAGGCGATCGCCTGGTCGATCTCGGCCTGGTCGGCCAGGGCGACCTCGGCCTGGACCGCGCCGGTCGCGGGGTTGTAGACGGGCGCGGTGCGTCCGGAGGCCGACGCGCTCAGTGCGCCGTCGATCCAGTGCCCGATCTGCGGCACATCGACGGTCTCGGCGGGCGAGGTGGCGGGCTCGGTGAGGCTCATATCAGTCCTTCGGTGGGGATGCGGTGCCGCCGGACGCCGGGATCGGACAGATCGACCGGTGTCGTCTAGGCTGGCGTTTCCCCAGTCTGACAGAGGTGGAGAGGCCGAACCGATGCCATACCGTCGCGAAGACGAGTCGAACCGGACGGATCGTCCGGCTGAACTGACGGCGACGTCGGCCGCGGATGCCGGCCTTCCGACCGTGCGCGAGATCCTCGCGCTCGACGCGGTCGCGGGGGGCGTGCCCGAGGTGCTCGTGGGCGGCGCGGCGCTCGATGCCCGCGTGCGATGGCTGCACGTCTCGGACAGTGCGGGCGTCGCCCGGCTCCTGAACGGCGGCGAGCTGCTGCTCTCGACCGGCTCGGGCTGGCCTGCCGAGCCCGACGAGCTGCGGGCGTTCATCGGCGCGCTCGTCGAGGCCGGCATCGCGGGGCTCGTGCTCGAGCTCGGCTCGCACTACCGCTACGTGCCCGCCGTCGTCGTGCGGGCCGCGACCGATCACGGGCTCGCGCTCGCCGCGCTGCATCGCGAGGTGAAGTTCGTCGCGCTCACCGAGGCCGTGCACCGGCGCATCATCTCCGAGCAGACCGTCGCGCTGCACGCGCGCGACGAGGTGCGCGAGCGGTTCACGGCACTCGCCCTGCGCGGCGCGCCCGCCGATCACATCGTGCAGCAGCTCGCACAGACGCTGGGCGCGCCGGTCGTGCTCGAGAACCTCGCGCACGAGGTGGTCGCCGCCGACCTGCCGCCCGACGCCGAGGAGGAGGTGCTCGGCGGATGGCAGCTGCGCTCGCGCGACGCCCACCGTCGGGCCGCGCTGGGAGCGGCCGGCGCCGACCGGTGGCTCATCGTGCCGGTCGAGGCGCGCGGCATCCGCTGGGGTCACCTGATCGCGCTGCCGGGGCCGGCGCATCCGGCCGGCCGCACGAGCGTGCTCGAGCAGGGGGCGATCGCGCTCGCGCTGGGGCGCCTGGCCGACGGCGAGGATGACACGTGGGCCCGCATCGGCCGGCAGCGCCTCGTCGAGCACCTGCTCACGGGCCGCTTCGGCAGTGCGGGCGGTGCGGCGGCGCGGCTCGCCGCGGCAGGGCTCGAGCTCACGGGGACCGACCTGTACGGGTTGGTCGCGACCGGGCGCACCCGCGAGGGCGCGGCCGACGACGCGGCGCGTCGCCTCGGCGGGCGGGCGCTCGAGGGGCGCCCGTCGTCGGGGGAGGCTCCGGCATCCGCGCGCATCGCGCTCCTGTCGCTGCCGGCCGGCACCCGGTTCGACGACGCGGCGGCGGAGGGCTTCGCGGCGTCGATCGCGGCCGGGGCGGGCGCCGGGGCGGGCGTCGGCGCGACCGCGGACGGCGCGGGCGTCGCGCTCGCGATCGGCTCGATGGCGCACGACCTCGACGGACTGCTCGTCTCGGTGCAGGAGGCCCTCGACCTCGCGCGCACTCCGCCGGCGCGCCCGTCGCGAGGGGTGCTGGTGCGCCGCTCGCAGGATCGCCCGCTGGTGCGCCTGGTCACCTCGTTGCGCGACGACCACCGGCTGCAGGAGCTGGGCGAGCGGATGCTCGCACCGCTCATCGAGTACGACCTCGCGCGCGGCGGCGACCTGCTCGACGTGCTCGGCGCGATGCTCGCGCATCCGGGCAACCGCACGGCGGCCGCGCAGGCGAGCCACCTGTCGCGGTCGGTGTTCTACCAGCGGCTCGCGCTCATCGGCGACCTGCTCGGAGCCGACCTCGACGACGGCGAGACGCTCACGGCGTTGCACCTCGCGCTGCTCGTGCGCCGCAGCGGCGGGCGCTGAGTCGCCCGCCGCCGATCTCCTCTAACTTGCTATTGACAAGTGCACTTGCAAAGAGCAAGCTGGGCGCATCACGGATCATCCGCTCATCACCACCGGAGGACATCATGACCACCAGCATCTTCGTGAACCTGCCGACGACCGACCTCGACCGGTCCAAGGCGTTCTACGAGGCGCTCGGCTTCCGCATCAACCCGGCCTTCACCGACGAGAACGCCGCGTGCGTCGTCCTCGACGAGAACATCTACTTCATGGTGCTCACGCGCGAGTACCTCGGCACCTTCACCGACAAGCAGATCGTCGACCCGAAGACCCAGGCCCAGACGAGCATCGCGTTCACCCGCGACTCCCGCGACGAGGTCGACGAGGTGCTCGCCAAGGGGCTCGCCGCCGGCGGGACCGAGCCGCGCGATGCGCAGGACTACGGCTTCATGTACTCGCGCGACCTGGAGGACCCCGACGGCAACATCCTCGGGTTCCTGTTCATGGAGCCCGCGGCGGCCGAGATGGGCCCCGAGGCCTACATGGCGCAGCAGGGCGCCGGCCAGCCCGGCACGGCCTGATCGGCCGGGCACCCGCATGGCGACGCGCGCCGCGCGCGGCTTCGGCCAGTACGACGGCGTGGCCCGCGCGATCGAGCGGGTCGGGGAGCGGTGGGCATTGCTCATCGTCCGCGACCTGCTCGTCGGCGCGCGGCGGTACGGCGACCTCAAGGCCGCGCTGCCGCGCATCCCGACGAACATCCTCGCCGACCGGCTGCGCGAGCTGCAGGAGTGGGGCGTCGTGCGACGCGTGCCGACCGTGCGCGGCGGCTACGAGCTGACCGCGTTCGGCCGCGAGCTCGCGCCTGTCGTGCTCGCGCTCGAGCGGTGGGGGTGGTCGGCGCTCGGCGATCCCGCCGAAGGCGAGCTGGTGACGCGCGAGGGCGTGATCACCGCGCTGCGCGCCGCATTCCGGGCGGATGCCGCGACCGGCACGCCCCCGACCGAGTACGTGCTGCACGTGGCCGCGGCATCCGTCGCCGCCGTCGTCGTGGGTGGCACGCTCGAGGTCGTGGCGATCGGAGAGGGCGCGGTGGCGCAGCCCCGCCGGGCGGCACCCGAGCCCGCGTTCGAGGCGTCGCTCGAGCTCGCCCTCTCGCCCGGCGAGTTCCGGGACCTCCTCGCCGGGCGGCTCGGGGCGCGCGACGTCTCGATCCTCTCGGGCGAGTCGGCGACGCTCGAGCACTTCCTGCGCACGTTCCGCATCACCCCGGTCGGCGCGCCGGACACGGGCACGGCCGCCGGCCCGGCCGCCGACGTCGCCGCGAACGGCGACTCGGCGAGCTCCGTCGCCTGACAACCCGTGGCACCGCGCCCGCCGACACGGTAGAACGGCTTCATGGCCGCATCGCCGCTCCTCCTCGGCCCGATGCTGCGGCACGTCGACGAGACGTCCGCGAGCATCTGGGTCGAGACGCGCGAGGCCGCGACCGTGGTCGTGCGCGCGGGCGGTCGGTCGTGGAGCGCCAGGACGTTCGCCGCGCACGGCCACCACTACGCGCTCGTCGAGGTGGACGGGCTCGAGCCCGCGAGTGAGCTGCCCTACGCGCTCGAGATCGACGGCGTGCCCGCCTGGCCCGAACCCGACCCGCGCGACGGCGCCGAGTACCCGGCGCCGGTGATCGCCACGCGCACGCCCGGCCGCCGGTTGCGGCTCGCATACGGGTCGTGCCGGACGAGCGTGCCGCACGACTCGCACGGCAACCGCACGCACGGCGTCGACGCGATGCGCGCCTTCGCGCTCGCGATGGCGGCCGGCGCGGAGGAGCGCCCCGACCTGCTCCTCTTCCTCGGCGACCAGGTGTATGCCGACCTCACGTCGAAGCAGATGCAGGACTTCATCCGCAGCCGCCGCGACATCCGCGAGCCGCCGGGCAAGGAACTGAAGGACTTCGAGGAGTACGCGCACCTCTACCAGCTCGCGTGGTCGGACGGCGCCAACCGCTGGCTGCTCTCGACCGTGCCGACCGCGATGATCTTCGACGACCACGACGTGCGCGACGACTGGAACGCCTCGCGCGACTGGAAGCGGAAGATGGAGGCGACGTCGTGGTGGCACGGCCGCATCATCGCGGGCCTCGGCTCGTACTGGGTGTACCAGCACCTCGGCAACCTCTCGCCGCGCGAGCGCGCCGACGACGAGCTGTGGCAGCGCGTGGTCGCGCACGACCGCGAGGGCGGCGAGGGCGAGCTCGACCTCACCGAGGCGCTCGACGCGTTCGCCGAGCGGAGCGACCGCGAGCCGACGAGCGTGCGGTGGAGCTACGCGCGCGACTTCGACGACGTGCGGCTGATCGTGGTCGACTCGCGCGCGGCCCGCCAGCTCGAGCCCGACGACCGCGCCCTGCTCGATCGCGTGGAGCTCGACTGGTTCGACGCGCAGCTGCAGGGCGGGTTCCGCCAGGTGCTCATCGCGACGTCGCTGCCGTTCCTGCTGCCGATGGGGCTGCACCACGTCGAGGCGTGGGACGAGGCGATCTCGCAGGGCGCCTGGGGGCGCACCGCCGCGCGGATCGGCGAGCGGCTGCGCCAGGCCGTCGACCTCGAGCACTGGGCGGCGTGGCAGCACACGTTCCAGGCGGTCGCGCGCATGATTGCCGAGCTCGCCGACGGCGCGCGCGGCCCCGCGCCGCAGAACGTGCTGTTCCTCTCGGGCGACGTGCACTACTCCTACCTCGCCGAGGTCGAGCGCGACCGGGGTGGACGGATCCTCCAGGCCGTGTGCTCGCCCGTGCGCAACCCGCTGCCGCGGTTCCTGCGGTGGTTCGCGGTCGTGATGTCGTACGGCGTGGCCACGCCGGTCGGGGCCGCGGCGGCCCGTTCGGTCAAGGTGCCCGACGCGCCGTTCGAGTGGCACACGGTGAAGGGCCCGTGGTTCGACAACAACCTCGCGCTGCTGCACGACGCGCCCGACGGCCTGCGACTGACCTGGCACACCGGTGTCGTCGAGCACGGCGACGAACTGCACCCGAAGCTCGAGCGGGTGGCCGCGATCACGGTCCCCGCCGATCGCGACGTCGAGCTGTCGGCCTGAGGGGCAACGGATGCCGCGGCGCGCGGCTACGGCGCCACGTACACCTTGCGCAGCGTCTCGTGCACGATCCACACGGTCCGCATTCCCGCGTCGAGGCGCACGAGCGACCCGGGCACGAGCTCGATCGCCGGCAGGGCGGGGTCGACGAACTCGACCGTCGCCCGCCCGGCGAGCACGACGAACACCTCGTCGGCCTCGGTGTCGCGCATGGCGCCGGGGGACATCTCCCACACCCCGACCGCGCGCCCGCCGGCGAGGTCGAGCTCGGCGTGCCCCGTGCTGGGCGCGCCCGACACGACCTGGTCGGACGGCACAGGCTCGGGCGCGAGCGCGAGCGTCGCGGCATCCGTCACCGCGCCGGCCGCGAGCCGCGCGGGCAGGCCGTCGCCGCCGGTCACGAGTCGAACCCGAGGCCGAGGGCGTCGAGGGTCTTCAGCAGCATGTTGCGTCGTCCTCCGTTGTGGTCGGCGCGGTCGAGCGACCAGCGCGTGGCGTTGATGCCGAGGGATGCCGCGGGCTCGGGCGGGAAGGGCAGCGGGCGCGTGCGCACCATCTTCAGGCGCGTCCGCTCGGTCTCGCGGCCCGCGAGCAGGTCGAGCATCGTCTCGGCCATGAACCGCGTCGAGGCGACGCCGAGCCCGGTGAAGCCCGAGGCGTAGGCCACGCGGCCCTCGCGCGCGAGCCCCGTGAATGCAGTGAACTGCGTCGAGGTGTCGATCGCGCCCGCCCACCGGTGGGTGAAGGTCAGCCCCTCGAGCTGCGGGTACGTCGTGAAGAAGTGGCTCGCGAGCGTGCGGAAGCTCTCGGGGCGGCGTTCGTACTCCTCCCGGACGCGCCCGCCGTAGTGGTAGATCGCGTCATAGCCGCCGTAGAGGATCCGCCCGTCGCGCGTCATGCGCGAGTAGTGGAACTGGTTGGCCAGGTCGCCGATGCCCTGGCGGTTCGCCCAGCCGATCGAGGCCTGCTGCTCGGCGGTCAGCGGCTCCGTCATCAGCACGTAGTCGTAGACCGGTACGGTCATGAGCCGGTTGCGGGTCAGCAGCGATGGGAAGACGTTCGTGGCCAGGACCGCCCGCTCGGCGTCGACGCGGCCGTGCTCGGTGATCAGCTGCACGGTGCCGGTCGACCCGTGCGTCTCGAGCCGCTTCACGGGGGAGTGCTCGAGGATCTCGACCCCCGCCTCCTCGGCGACGCGCGCGAGCTCGGCGGCGAGCTTCGCCGGGTGCAGGATGGCGCTCGTGCGCGTGTTCCAGATCGCGCCCAGGTAGGCGGGCGAGTCGACCTGCTCTCGCAGCTGGTGCTCGTCGAGCAGCCGGACCGTGCCGTCGCCGCGCGAGGCGGCATCGGCGGCGGCCTCGTGCAGCCACTCGACCTGGTGCGGCTCGACCGCCACGTCGAGCGAGCCGTTGCGCTCGAAGTCGAAGCGCATGCCGTACTCGGCCTCGCTCGCCTCGATCGCGTCGAGGTTGGCGAGGCCCAGGCGGTCGAGCTCGTCGATCTCGTCGGGCCAGCGCGCGAGGCCGTTCTCGCGGCCGTGGGTGAGGCTCGCCTCGCAGAATCCGCCGTTGCGGCCCGAGGCTGCCCAGCCGACCTGGCGGGCCTCCAGGAGCACGACGCGGAGGTCGGGGTCGGCGCGCTTGGCGAGCACGGCCGTCCAGAGTCCGGTGTACCCGCCGCCGACGATCGCGAGGTCGGCGACGCGCGCGCCCTCGAGGCGGGCGCGGGGGCGCCTGGCGTCGTCGGCCAGGTCCTCGATCCAGAACACGGACTGCCGGGTGGGGGCGAGGCTGTGGTCGATGACGGATGCCGCGGGGCGGCGGCGCTCGTAGACGGTCGTTCCCATCGCGGGATCACTCCAAGTCGGTCGGTGCCACCATCATGCCACGTATTGCACGCGTGGACAATAAGCCGCCCCGCGCAACGCAGGTGCGGAGCGCGGGTCGCGCCCACGGCGGCCGGATGTCGCGGGCGACGCGCGCTCCGCACCTGCACTGCGCCGGGGAGGTGGGCCGGGTGTCGGAGGGCTTCGGCAGGATCGTCGACATGCCGCCCGCCCCGCCCGTGCCCCCGCCCGTGCCCGACCTGCTCGAGTTCGACGCCGACTTCTCCGGCCCCGAGCTCGACCTGCGCCAGTGGCTGCCGTACTACCTGCCGCAGTGGTCGAGCCGCGAGCGCACCCGCGCGCGCTACGACGTGGGCGACGGGGTGCTGCGCCTGCGCGTCGACGCCGACCAGCCCCCGTGGTCGGTCGAGTACGACGGCCAGACCCGGGTGTCGAACCTGCAGACCGCCGTGCGCTCCGGTCCGGTCGGGTCGGATGCCGGCCAGCACCCGTTCCGCGAGGGGCTCGTGGTGCGCGAGGCCCAGGGCGACCGGCGCCTCTACACGCCGCACTTCGGGCGCATCGAGGTCGTCGCGGCGATCGACGGCATCGACGAGCACGCGATGGCCGCGCTCTGGATGATCGGCCTCGAGGAGGAGCCGGAGCAATCGGCCGAGATCTGCGTGTTCGAGGTGTTCGGGCGCGACATCCGCCCCGACGGCAGCGCGCTCGTCGGCATGGGCGTGCACCCGTTCCGCGACGCGTCGATCACCGACGAGTTCGAGCGCGTGCCGTTCGCGGGCGACGTGCGAGAGCCCCACCGCTACGCCGTCGACTGGCGACCCGACGAGGTCGTGTTCTCGATCGACGGCATCGTCGCGAAGCGCGTCGCCCAGTCGCCGCAGTACCCCATGCAGCTCATGCTCGACGTCTTCGCGTTCCCGCCCGAGCCGCCCGCCGTCGCCGCCTACCCCGAGTCGTTCGCGGTGCACGCGGTACGCGGCTACCGGCTCGGCTGACGCCGGGGCTGCCGGTCATCCTCGCGGCGCGTGCGCGTCGAGACGGTGCCGGTCATCCTCGCGGCGCGGGCGCGTCGAGACGGTGCCGGTCATCCCCGAGGCGCGTGCGCCTCGAGACGGTGCCGGTCATCCCCGAGGCGCGTGCGCCTCGAGGAACTGGTACACCTCGGTCTGGTCCACGCCGGGGAACGTGCCGGTCGGCAGCGCCGCGAGCAGCGAGGTCGGCGTGCGCGCCGCGGGCCACGACGCATCCGCCCAGCGCTCGGCGAGCTCGGAGGGCGCGCGCCGGCAGCACGACTCGTCGGGGCACCGCGACACCGCGCGATGCGGTGTCTCACGGCCGCGGAACCACTTGACGTGCTCGAACGGCACGCCCACCGAGACCGAGTACTCGCCCTCCTTGGCCTTCTCGATGCGCGAGGTGCACCAGAACGTGCCCGACGTCGTGTCGGTGTACTGGTACCAGGGGCTGAAGCGGTCCTCGACGTCGAACACGGTGCGCGCCGTCCAGTTGCGGCACACCGTGGTGCCCTCGACCGCGCCGAGCGCGTCGGACGGGAAGCGCACCGAGTCGTTCTCGTACGCCTTGATGATGGTGCCCGACTCGTGCACCTTCATGAAGTGCACGGGGATGTCGAGGCGCGCGGTCGCGAGGTTCGTGAACCGGTGCGCGGCCGTCTCGTACGAGACCGCGAAGTGGTCGCGGAGCTCCTCCATCGAGATGCGTCGCAGGTTCTTGGCCTCGGAGAGGTAGCGCACCGCAGCCTGCTCGGGCAGCAGGATCGCGGCCGTGAGGTAGTTCGTCTCGATGCGCTGGCGCAGGAAGTCGCCGTAGTTGGCCGGCTCCTCGTGGCCGAGCAGGTGGCTCGCGAGCGCCTGGAGGATCGGCGAGCGCGAGTCGCGCGACGGCGACTGCTGCGTCGGCAGGTAGATGCGGCCGTGGCGCTTGTCGGTGACCGAGCGCGTCGAGTGCGGCAGGTCGCCGACGTAGTGCAGCGAGTAGCCGAGGTGGCTGGCCATGTCGGCGACGAGCTGGTGCGAGACCGGGCCGCCGCTGTGGCCGACGGCCTCGAGCAGCTCGGCCGCCTTCGCCTCGAGCTCGGGGTAGAAGTTGTCGCGGGCGCGCATCTCGGCCCGCAGCTGGGCGTTGGCCCGGCGCGCCTCCTCGGGCGTCGCCGCTCGCTCGCGGTGCAGCCGGTCGATCTCGTGGTGCAGCGCGAGGATCGTCTGCAGCGTCTGGTCGCTCATGGTCTTCGCCACGCGGAACGGCTCGAGCCCGAGCGCCGCGAACACCGGCCCGCGTTGCGCGCGCTCGACGGCGATCTCGAGCGCCGCGCGCTCCGAGGGCGGGTCGGGTCTGAGCAGCTCGTCGGCGGTCGTGCCGAGCGCGAGGGCGATCGTGCGGAGCATCGACAGCCGAGGCTCGCGCTTGCCGTTCTCGATCGCCGAGACCTGGCTCGGCGCGCGGTCGATCGCGGCCGCGAGTTCGCCGAGCGTGAGCCCGGCGGCGAGGCGACGGTCGCGGATGCGGCGGCCGAGGGTGAGCGCGTCGACCTCGTCGGGCGCGGGTTCAGGCGCCTGCGCGAAGGCGGCGGCGAGGGCCGTGGAACGGGCGCGATCGGCGGTGACCATGCCTCATGCTCACATGAGCGGGCCGACGTCGCAAACCGAAGAATCGAGTAAGTTCTGCGAACGAGGTGACGCTGGCCGGATTTCGCTCCGTTCTCGCGCTCGCACGCGCGAAGAATCGCAAGAATACCGCGACACCGGCTCAGCGGGTGACGGCGAGCACTGCCTCGTCGGCGGCTGCCGAGTGACGTTCGCGCGACTCGAGCACCTCGGGCACGTGGGCCTCCGCCCACGTGCGCATCGCATGGATGGGCTCGAGCAGTGAGCGGCCCAGCGGGGTCAGCGAGTACTCCACGCGAGGCGGCGAGTCCTGGTAGGCCCGGCGCTCGACGAGGCCGTCGGCCTCGAGCGCCCGGAGGGTCTCGGTCAGCACCTTGGGTGTGACGACGCCGACCTTCGCGCGCAGCTGAGTGAACCGCAGGGTGCCGCCGGCCAGTGCGAGGATCACGAACATCGACCAGCGCTCGCCGATGCGGCCGAAGACGATCCGGCTCGGGCAGTCGGGGTCGAGCACGTCGAGGTCGCCGACCTCGCACGGCCCGTCGAGCGGGGCTGCGCCAGGGGAGCGGTGGCGCTCGATCTGCGCGGGGCTGGTGCTCGCCATGGGGTCCTCCTCGATTCCGCCGCCGGGCGCTCGTGCCGCAGTCCGGCGCGGGCCCGGTCGTCGCCGCCCGGTTCCCTCGAGGGAAGTTCCGTTGAAGTTACCGGTATCCAATCCATACCGTATTCTCCATGAGAACGCTACTGACCGGGGGAACCGGATTCATCGGATCGGCCGTGCTCGACGTGCTCGTCGGTGCGGGACACGAGGTGCGGGCCGTCGTGCGCAGCGCCGACGCCGCGGAGGACGTCGCCCGGCGCGGCGCCACGCCGGCGCGGGTCGACCTGAGCGACGCCGCGGCCGTCGCCGCCGCACTCGCCGACGTCGACGCCCTGGTGCACACCGCCGCACCGGCCGACGGCGCCGACGCGCTCAACGCCGCGGTGGTCGACGCGGCCATCGGCGCCTTCGCCGACGGGCGCCGGGTCGTGCTCACGAGCGGCGTCTGGGTGTACGGCGAGGGCGAGGATCTCACCGAGGACCACCCGCTGGACCCGCCGGAGCTCGTCGCGTGGCGCGTGCCCATCGAGGAGCGACTGCTCGCGTCATCCGTCGACGCCCGCGTCATCGTGCCCGGCGTCGTCTACGGGCGCGGCCGCGGCATCGTGCCGATGATCGCCGACGGCCCGCGGACGCCCGACGGCGCCATCCGGCTGGTGGGCGACGGGAGCCAGCATTGGACGCTCGTGCACGTCGACGACCTCGCCCGGCTCTACCTCGCGGTGCTCGAGCACGACGGTCCGCTCGGCCGCGTGATCGCCTCGGACGGCTCGCCGACCACCGTGCGGGCGATCGTCGAGTCGGTCGCGGGCCCCGCCGGCGTGGTCCCCGAGACCGCGGCGGCCTCGCACGACCGGTTCGGCGCCGCCTTCGCCGACGCGCTGCTCCTCGACCAGGCGGCGAGCGGCGCCGCGGCCCGGGCGCTCGGCTGGACCCCCGAACACCGCAGCGTGCTCGACGAGCTCGCCCGGTCCGCCGAGCGAACGGCCGCCTGACCCGCACCGCGCCGGGGCCGTGAGGCGACGAGCCGTCGACCTCACGGCCCCGTTCGCGCGTGCGGAGGTCGGGCCCGGTCGAGCGCAAGGGCGTTCACGGCACCGCGCGGATGTGCCAGAGTGACCAGCACCGCGCCTCGTGCGCGCGAACGGAGGACCCGAACGTGACGACCCGACGACGCACCATCCGGCCCGCCGCGGCCCTCGCCGTGCCCCTGCTCGCCCTCGCCCTCGCGGGGTGCGCCGGCCTGCCCGTGGCGCCGCCCGCCTCGAGCGGCGGCCCCGGGAGCACCGACTCCACCACCTCCGCCCCCGATGCCGGGGGCGCCGAAGGGCAGACGGTCGCGCAGGCCTGCGACACGCTCGCCGCCGGCATGCAGGAACTCGGCCAGGTCGACGCGAGCAACATCCAGGACGACCTCGTCAACGACCCGGAGGCGGCGCTCGCGACGATCGATGCGGCCGAATCCGCGATCCTCGACGCGACCGACGCGATCACGAACGACGAGATCCGGCCGTACGCCGAGAAGGCCGCCGACGCGACCCGCACCTACTTCGGGATCGTCCGCGACGCGGCCGAGGATCCGTCCGGCGCCGACTACGACGGCATCCAGGCCGACCTCTCCGAGTTCACGGCCGCGATCGTCGAGCTGCAGACCGCCTGCGCGGCGGGGTGAGCCGTCGCCCGGCTCAGCCCGCGACCAGCGCGGGCCTGAGCTCGTCGGTGAAGAAGCCGAAGAACCCGTCGGGGTCGGGGCCGAGGTTCATGATCGCGATGCGGTCGTAGCCGGCCTGCTCGTAGGCGCGCACCGACTCCACGTGCGCGGCGAGGTCGGGCCCGCACGAGAGCTGGTCGCGGACGTCGTCGAGCCGGACGAACACCGAGGCCTCCTCGAAGTTCGCCGGGTTCGGCAGCTCGCTCATGACCTTCCAGCCGAGCAGCGACCAGCGGGCGGTCTCGTGCGCGGCGCGCGCCGCCGCATCGGCGTCGGGAGCCCACGCGATGGCCGCCTCGCCGTAGCGCGGCCCGTCGCCGCTGCGCGCCCAGTACGCCTCGACGAGCGCACGATCCGGGTCGGTGCCGAACATGGCGTCGCCGAGCTCGGCGGCCAGCCCCGCGGCATCCGGCCCGCCCGCGGCCACCGCGATGAGGGGCGGCTCATCGGGCAGGTCGAAGATCCGGGCATCCTCCAGGGTCAGGTACTCGCCGTCGTACGAGTGGTACCCGCCCGACCAGAGCAGCCGGATGATCTCGATCGCCTCGCGCAGCATGCGCTGCCGGTCGGAGACGTGCGGGTAGCCCGCGCCGACGACGTGCTCGTTGAGCCGTTCGCCCGAGCCGAGGCCGAGCGTGAACCGCCCCTCGCTGAGGATCGCGAGCGTGGCCGCGGCCTGCGCGATGATCGCCGGGTGGTACCGAACGGTCGGGCACGTCACGCCCGTGGCCAGTCCGATGCGCTCGGTCGACGCCGCGATCGCCCCCAGCACCGACCAGGCGAACGGCGAGTGGCCCTGCGAGTCGAGCCAGGGGTGGAAGTGATCGCTGATCTCGACGAAGTCGAAGCCGGCCTCCTCGGCCAGTCGCGCCTGGCGCACGAGCTCCACCGGGCCGAACGCCTCGGCGGCGAGCTTGTAGCCGTACTGGACGGGCATGCACGTCTCCCTCCTGCCGCGGGCGGTCCGGGCGCGCGGCTCTCGTGCACGGCGAACCTACCGAGTCGCCCCGACGCCCGGCACCCGGTTGCATCTCGCCGGAGAGGTGTGTAGCGGCAGGCGGACGACGGGCCTCGCGCGGCCGCAGCGCACGCGCGTTATACGCCCCCGACCGAGCCGGTGCAAGACCCTTGGGACCCGAGAACCGCCCACCTAGCGTGGCCATGCACAATCCGCCGTCGAGACCGTGCGCGTGGCCCGGTCTCGGAGAGGAAAGGGGCGAACATGGTGAACACCGCAGGGACCGGAACTCCCGATCTCAAGCAGGAAGCGGGTGCGGCCGGCCACCGGGTCGCCGACACCGCGAAGCAGGAGGCGCGCTCCGTCGCGTCCGAGGCCAAGTACCAGGCGCGCCGCCTGGTCGACAGCGTCGGCAGCGAGGTTCGCTCGCAGGCCTCGACGCAGCAGCACCGCGCCGCCGGTGGCATCCGCGACGTCGGGTCGCAGTTCTCGGAGATGGCCGCGACGTCCGGCCGGTCCGGGATGGCGCGCGACCTCGTCGAGACCGTGGGAGCGCGCGCCGACTCCGTCGCGACCTGGCTCGACCAGCGCGAGCCGCAGGACCTCCTCGAGGAGGTCAAGCGCTACGCCCGCCGTCGTCCGGGGGTCTTCCTCGCGATCGCCGCGGGTGCGGGCATCGTGATCGGCCGCCTGACGCGGTCGCTGGCGACCCCGAGCGACTCGTCGTCGACGAGCGGACGGCGCCTGACCGGCACGGCCGACACCACCGCGTACCCGGCCCAGCTGCCCGACACGTCGGCCGCGTACGCGACCACCGGCGGCGTCTACCCGGGCACCACCGGCACGTATGCGGGCACCGACGGGGCCTACACCGGCACAGGCGATGCCTACGGCACCGGAGCCGCCGGGAGCACCGGCGCGCACGTCGCCGAGCCCGACACGACCTGGGCGGCCGAGCCGACCGGCGTCACGGGCACCGAGCCCCCGTACACCGAGCCGTTTCCCGGCGAGGGCACCGGCCGGGGTGACGTGACGGGAGCCCCGTGATGAGCGGCGCGCACATCGGAGGGGTCGACCCGCGGTCGTCGGGCGCGCATGTCGCCGGAGCGACATCCGCCCCGGCCGTGGACCTGCCCACGCCGTCCGAGCAGAAGGCCGCGACGACCTCGCTGGGCGACCTGGTCGCCGAGGTGACGCGCGACATGTCGACGCTCATGCGGCAGGAGGTGGAGCTGGCCAAGGCCGAAGCCACCCAGTCCGCGAAGCGCGCGGGCAAGGGCGCGGGCTTCTACGGCGGGGCGGGCGTGTCCGGATGGTTCACGCTGCTGTTCCTGTCGGTCGCGCTGTGGTGGGGGCTCGGCGCCCTGATCGACAACCTGGGCTGGTCGGCCGTGATCGTCGCGATCATCTGGGGCATCATCGCCGCCGTCCTGTACTCCATCGGCAAGCGCGAGTTCGATCGGGTCCAGGGCATGCCCCGGACGATCGACACCCTCAAGGAGATCCCGGACACGTTGAAGAGGAATGAGGAGAACCGATGACTACCGATCCCAATGCCATTCGTTCCGACATCGAGCGGACGCGAGTGGAGCTCGGCCAGGACGTCGACGCCCTCGCCGACAAGGTGAACCCCGGCAAGGCGGTGCACCGCCAGACCGAGAAGGTCAAGGGCGTGTTCCGTCGCGCGAAGGACCGCGTGATGGGCAGCGCCTCCGACCTGGCCGATTCGACCGGCGACGCCATGCACTCCGCCGGTGAGGCAGCCGTCGGCGAGGCGCCGCAGCGCGTGGCGTCGGCGACGCGGGGGAACCCCATCGCCGCCGGCCTGATCGTCTTCGGCGCGGCGTGGCTCGTCTCGTCGCTGATCCCGGCCTCGCGCCCCGAGCGCGACCTCGCCGAGAAGGCGAAGGACGCGGCGGCGCCGCTCGTCGACGAGGTGAAGAACGTGGCGCAGGATGCCGCGGCGCACCTCAAGCCCGAGGCGCAGGACGCCGTCGGCTCAGTCAAGGACCGTGCGGGCGAGGCGGTCGAGAACGTCAAGACCGAGGGTCAGGTGGCGGCGGCCGACGTCAAGGACGCCGCGCAGCAGAGCCACTCGCCGCAGTACGGCTACTGAGCCGCATCGAAACCGACCCGGTGCGCCGCCGACCCGAACGGCGGGCACCGGGTCGCTCCCTGTCCGGGCGCGGCCGCGAACGGCAGCTCAGGCGTCGTGCGCCGCGTGCACGCGCTCGCCCTCCACGAAGGTCTGCAGCACGCGCGTCGCGCCGATCTCCTCGGCCGGGCGGGCGAACGGGTCGCGGTCGAGCACGGCGAGGTCGGCGTACTTGCCCGGCGTGATCGTGCCGGTGACCTCGTCGAGGTGGTTGACCCACGCGGAGCCCGCCGTGTAGGCGGTGAGCGACGTGCCCAGGTCGATCGCCTGCTCGGGCAGGAAGGCGTCGTACTCGCCCTCCTCGTACCCGGGTGCGGCCGTCCGGTTGACGGCGACGTGGATCGCCGCCATCGGGTCGGGCGTCGAGACCGACCAGTCGCTGCCCGCGGCGAGCACCGCGCCGGAGCGCAGCAGGTCGCCGAACGGGTACTGCCATGCGCTGCGCGGCTCGCCGAGGAACGGCAGCGTGAGCTCGACCATCTGCGGCTCGAGCGCCGCCCAGAGCGACTGCATGTTGGCGGCGACCCCGAGCTCGCGGAACCGCGGCACGTCCTCGGGGTGCACGACCTGGATGTGCGCGACGTGGTGGCGGTTGCCGCCCCGCCCGTTCGCGGCGATGGCGTGCTCGACCGCGTCGAGGCATTCGCGCACGGCGCGGTCGCCGATCGCGTGGAAGTGCAGCTGGAAGCCGAGCCGGTCGAGCTCGACCGCGGCGGGGTTCAGCACCGCCGGATCGACGAACGAGATCCCGGAGTTGTCGGTGAAGTGCCCATGGCCGTCGCAGTACGGCTCGAGCATCGACGCCGTGAAGTTCTCGGCCACGCCGTCCTGCATGATCTTGATGCTCGTCGCCGCGAACCGGCCGCCGCGGTAGCGCTCGCGCCGTTCGACGAGCGACGGGATCTGCTCGAGCCCCGCGGTGCGGTCCCACCAGAGCGCGCCGACCACCCGCGCGGTGAGCCGGCCGGATGCCGCGGCCGCGAGGTACGCGGGGCCGGGATCGCCCGCGTCGCCGTAGCTGCCGACGATCGCGTCCTGCCACGCGGTGATGCCGAACGAGTGCAGGTACCGCTGGCCGAGCAGCAGCGCCTCGGTCAGCGTCTCGAGGCTCGTCTCGGGCAGGTGCCGGTTGACGAGCGTCATCGCGCCCTCGTGCAGCGTGCCGGTCGGCGTGCCGTCGGCGTCGCGCTCGATGCGTCCGTCGGCGGGGTCGGGGGTGTCGCGGTCGATGCCCGCGAGTCGGAGCGCGGCCGAGTTGACCCACGCGCCGTGGCCGTCGCGGTTGGGCAGGAAGGCCGGCCGGTCGGGCACGACCCGGTCGAGGGCCGCGGCCGTCGGCGTACCGCCGGGGAAGGCCGACATGGACCATCCGCCGCCGAGCACCCACTGCTGGTCGGGGTGCCCGGCCGAGTAGGCCGCGATGCGCTCCAGGTACTCGGCCTCGGTCGACAGCTCCGAGAGGTCGCAGCGCATGAGGTCGAGGCCGCCCCAGACCGGGTGCACGTGCGCGTCCTGGAAGCCGGGCACGAGCAGGCGCCCGGCGAGGTCGACCACCTCGGTCGACGGCCCGATGAGGTCGCGCACGTCGTGGTCGGCGCCCACCGCGACGATGCGCCCGCCGCGCACGGCGACGGCCTCGGCGCGCGAGCGCACCGTGTCGGCGGTGAACACGGGTCCACCCGTGAAGACGAGGTCGGCGTGGGTCATGGAGATCCTCCTAGTTGCCGGTCATGGTGCGGGCGATCTGCGTGGCGGAGTCGCCCGCCCGACGCAGCACGACCGCCACGAGCGCGAGGGCGACGAGCGTGAGCAGGAGCATGATCGTCGAGACCGCGGCGATCTCGGGGCGCAGGCCCGATCGGAGCGCGCTCAGCACGTAGACCGGCCACGGCGTGGTGCCCGAGACCTGGACGAAGGCGGCGATGACCGTGTTGTCGAGGCTCAGCGTGAACGAGAGCAGGAAGCCCGCGAGCACCGCCGGCATCGCGAGCGGCAGCGTCACGCGGCGGAACGTCGTGAGCGGCTTCGCATAGAGATCGGCCGACGCCTCCTCGAGCTGCCCCTCGAGCCCGACCAGCCGCGCCCGCACGATGTACGACACCACCGCGATCGAGAACAGCGAGTGCCCGATCACGAGCCGCACGATGCCGTCGCTGAAGATCGCGAGGCCGAGGTCCTGGCCGAGGAACACGAGCCAGGGCAGCAGCGCGACCGCGTCGACGATCTCGGGCGTGACCGAGACGAGCAGCAGCAGGCCGATGAACCACAGGGCCCAGCGACCCGGATGCCGCGCCATCGCGATGCCCGCGAGGGTGCCGAGCAGCGTCGCGAGCACCGCGGCGATCAGCCCGGTCTGGATCGAGACGAGCACCGCGTCGCGGATCGCGGGCTTGGCGACGAGTGCCGTGAACGCGTCGAAGCCGAAGCCGTCCCACGCGACGAGCAGGCGCCCCGTGTTGAACGAGGACATGATGATCACCGCGATGGGCAGGAACAGGAAGGCGAAGACCGCGACGCCCCACACGGTGAGCGCGACATCCGACCAGGACCGCTGCTTCACGCGGCCACCTCCTCGGGGGAACGGGCGGACGCCTCGGCCGGCGCCGGTGCGGGCGACGGTGCGGGCGCGTCGCCGAGCACGAGCCGGTTGCGCATCCGGAACGGCAGCGACACCAGCCACACGATCGCGCCGCCGACGGCGACGCTCAGCATGATCACGAGGATCAGCAGCACGGCCATCGCCGAGCCGAGCGCCCAGTTCTGCGCGGTCTGGAACTGGCTCGCGACGAGCTGGCCGACCATATTGCCGCGCGCGCCGCCGAGCACGGTCGCCGTGATGTAGTCGCCCATGAGCGGAATGAAGACGAGCAGGACCCCCGCGATCACGCCGGGCCGGGCGAGCGGCAGCGTGACGCGCAGGAACGTGCGCACGCGCCCCGCGCCGAGGTCCTTCGACGCCTCGCGCAGCGGCCCGCCGACCCGGTCGAACGCGACGTAGAGCGGCAGGATCATGAGCGGCAGGTAGTTGTACACCACGCCGATGAGCACCGCAGGCCGCGTGTAGAGCAGCTCGAGCGGGCCGTCCGTCAGGCCGACGCCCTGCAGCAGCGACGAGAGCCAGCCCTCGGGGGCGAGGATCACCTGCCAGCCGATCGTGCGGACCAGGAAGTTGGTCCAGAACGGCACCATCACGAGGGCGAGCAGCACGCCCCGCCGCGAGGCCGGCACCTTCACCGCCATCCAGTACGCCACCGGCAGGCCGATGACCAGGCACAGCAGGGTTCCCGTGATGCCGACCCACAGCGTGTTCGTGAAGGTCTGGAAGAACGTCGGCGACAGCGCCTCGGCGTACCGGTCGAACGAGAGCACGTCGGTCGCGTGCGTGCCGAAGATGCCCGGCTTGTAGCCGAAGCTGAAGTACACGACCATCGCCACGGGGGCGACGAAGAAGACCACCAGCCACGCCCAGGCGGGGATCGCGAGGGCGGAGCGCGGCATGCGGATCCCCGACACTACGCCCCCGCCGCGGCCTTCGCCTTGTTCCAGATGTCGACGCGGACCTGCTGGGCCTCGTTGACCTCGCCCTCGCGCATCGTCTCGAGCTGCTCGGGCGTGAAGAACACGAGGTCGAGCATCGGCAGGCCCGCGTCGGCCGCGGCCTGCTCGATGTCCTTGCCGCCCGTGTGGTACCCGATGTAGTCGAGCTCGGCGAGCGAGTTCTCGGGGCTGAGCACGTAGTCGATGAAGGCGTGCGCGGCCTCGGGGTGCGGGGCACCCGCGGCGATCGCCCAGTTGTCCATCCAGATCTCGGTCTCGGGGCCGGGGAAGACCCACTTCCACCGTTCGGGCTCGCCGCCCTCGAGCATGCCGATGCGCGCGTCGCCGTTCCACGCCTGCATGAGCACGTGCGTGGCCTCCGGGATCGCCGCCCCGCCGGGGTAGGAGTCGAACGCCGAGATGTGCGGGGCGAGCGTGTTCACGACGTAGTCCTCGGCGGCGGCGAGCTCGGCCTCGTCGGTCGTGTTCCAGTCGATGCCGTTGGCCCAGAAGTAGATGCCCGTGAGGTCGCCCGGGTCGTCGAGCACGCTGGTCTTCCCGCTCGCCTCGTTCTGCGCGGCGTCGAGGAAGTCGGCCCAGGTCGAGAGCTCGCGCGTGATCACGGTCGTGTCGTACACGAAGCCCGTGGTGCCCCACGCCTTGCAGATCGAGTAGTCGTTCGCGGGGTCCCAGGCGCGGCCGAGGTAGGCGTCGTCGACGTGCTGCAGGTTGGGGATCAGGTCCTTGTTGAGCTTCGAGAGCAGTCCGTTCTCGATCATCTGGGGGATGAACACGCCGGTCGGCACGACGATGTCGTAGCCCGAGCTGCCCTTCGCGGCGACGAGCTTGGAGATGAGCTCCTCGTTCGAGCCGAACGAGTCCATCTGGATGGTCGGGCCGAGGTCGGCGGTGAAGGCCTCGAGCACGTCGGGCGCGTCGTAGTCGCCCCACGTGTAGATCGACAGGCTGTCCTCGAGCTCGCCGCCGGTCGCCTTCGGGGCGTTCGAGGCGGCGCCGCCGGGCGAGCACGCGGCGAGCAGGCTCGTGGCGCCGGCTGCGGCGGCGGCCGCGAGGAAGCGGCGGCGGCTGAGCTCGGCGGAGATCGCCCGGGCGGCGGCGCTCGAGGCGAGGATGCGGACAGGGGTGCGCGGCTGGCTCATGCGGGTCTCCTCTGGCTGGTGGGGGATGGCGGGTGCGGGGTCACTCGGTGGGCGGGGCGACGTAGCCGCCCGCGTCGGCGGCGCCGTCGGCGGGGAAGACGAGCACGCTCTCGGGGCTCCAGGTGCAGCGCACGGCGTCGCCGACCGCGAGCGACGGCGCCTCGGGGGTGGGTCGGCGCGCGATAAGGCTCTGGTCGTCGCCGAGGCGCACGAGGTACTGCATCGTCTCGCCGAGGTGGGCGACGCCGAGCAGCGTGCCGCGCGCGAGGTTGGCGCCGTCGGCTGGCGCGGCGGATGCGCCGGCCTCGGCGTCGATGCGCACGGACTCGGGCCGCACGGCCGCCTGCGCGGGAGCGCCGTCGGCGAGCGCCGTCGGCGCCGCCCCGTCCGGTCCGGCCGGCCGGACGCCGCGCACGAGCGCGTGCGCCGACGCCACCCCCGACCCGCCCTCGGTCGCCGTGCCGCGGAAGAAGTTCTGCTGGCCGACGAACGCGGCGACGTACGCCGACGCGGGCCGGGCATAGACGGTGTCGGCGTCGGCGAGCTGCTCGATCCGCCCGTCGCGCATGATCGCGATGCGGTCGCTCATCGAGAGCGCCTCGCCCTGGTCGTGCGTGACGAACACGAACGTGATGCCGAGCCGCGACTGCAGCAACTTCAGCTCGAGCTGCATCTCCTCGCGCAGCTGCCGGTCGAGCGCACCGAGCGGCTCGTCGAGCAGCAGCACGGCCGGGCGGTTGACGAGGGCCCGCGCGAGCGCGACGCGCTGCTGCTGGCCGCCCGAGAGCTGCGTGGGCTTGCGGTCGGCGAAGCGTCGCATCTGCACGAGGTCGAGCGCCTGCGAGACCCGTTCGCGCACCTCGGCCTTCGGCGTGCGACGCTGCTGGAGGCCGTAGGCGACGTTCTCGGCGACCGACATGTGCGGGAACAGCGCGTAGGCCTGGAAGACGGTGTTCACGTCGCGGCGGTACGGGGGAGCGCCGAGCACGGAGCGACCCGAGATGCGGATGTCGCCGGCATCCGGCTGCTCGAAGCCCGCGATCATGCGGAGGGTGGTGGTCTTGCCGCAGCCCGACGGGCCGAGCAGCGAGATGAACTCGCCGGGTTCGATCGACAGGCTCACGCCGTCGACGGCGGTCGCCTCGCCGTACCGCTTGACCACGCGGTCGAGCTCGACCGAGCCCGGCGCCGCGTCGCGCTCGCCTGTCGCTGAGGACCTCGCCTCGGTCGCCGTCGTCACTCCTGGCACCTCCCGGTTCGCCTGCCCGCCACGTCGCGTCCGGCCATTCAATCGGCCTATTGGCCGCGTGTGCAACGGCGGACGGGAGAACCGGACGAACCATCGCGCGGGGCTCGTTCCCCTGACAGACCGTCCGGCCGATGGTCACGCGCCGGTAACCCGCGTGCCTCCCTCGGGGGTGTAGGGCCGCCGGATGCGGCCCGCGCCGGCGCTTCTCCGGGCGCGACGATGCCTGATGCGCGTCAGGCGAAGCCGAACAGCGGCGGGAACACGATCACGACGATCGCGGACCAGCCGACGTACACCGGCAGATATGCCGTCTGCCACCGCTCGAGGCGATCGAAGGCGTTCCGCCGGCGCAGGAACCCGAGGTGGAGCCACGCCGCCCACGCGAGGTTCGCCAGCAGGATGAGGTTGAGCCCGAGCGAGGCGGCCTTGTTCGCGCTCGGGCCGAATTCGCCGATGCGCGCGATCATCGCGACGAGCACGACGAGATCGACGACGAGCGCGCTCGCGAGCATCACGAACTGGAGACGGTCGAACCATCCCGGCGGCAGGAGCGGGTCGCGCGCCGAGTAGGCGTACACCAGGAGCCCGAGCACGACGACGAGCACGAGGTCGAACGCGATGAGCAGGTCGCGGCTCGCGTCGACGAGGTTCCACTGCAGGAGCGCGGCGACGATGAGCGCGAGCATCATGAGCGCGAAGATCGGCGTGAACACCTTGGTGAGCACCGGTGCGATGTTCTCGATCGCGCGCTGCTTGGCTTCGACCAGCCACGCCGCGACGAGCACGGCGCCCGCTGCGCCGCACGGGAGCACCCAGTCGGCGACGAACGTCATGACGTCGACCCCGATCGAGCCGAACACGGCCACGGTGAGCATCGAGAGCGCGCCGCCGCCGAGGGCGATGAGCAGGTAGTAGACGGCCCACTCGCCGCTGAAGCGCACGAAGTCCATGCGCGCCGCGTCGCTCCGCCAGGCGCCGGCGGCGTAGGCGATGCCGCTGACGAGCCACAGGGCGACGACGGCGTGGACGGCTGCGAGCAGTTCCGTCATCGACGGCTCGCTCGCGAACAGCTGGGTGCCGGCGCCGGCTGCGAACGGATAGGCGTTCAGGGCCACCCCCGCGAGGGCGAACGCGCCGGCGACGATGGCGAGTGCCCCGGCCGGCGGTCGGTGCTTCCACGCGAACCATGCGACGAGGAACGGCAGCACGAGCAGCGCGGCGTTCCGGATGAAGAACGTCGGTTCGGCGGTGAGCAGGTCGGCGACCTTCACGGCGAGTCCCGCGCCCACGCCGAGCCCGAGCGCGACGGCGAGACCGTGGGCTCGGCGCGCGAAGGGGAGGGGCGCGCGTGCGGCACCCGGGGGTGCGGATGCCGCGCCCGACGCACTGCCGTCCCCGTCGCCGAGCACGAGCTGCGTCCAGAGCCGTTCCGAGTGCACGCGCGCGTACTCGCGCGAGAGCTCGTCGACCGCGCCGAGGCGCTTCACCGCGACGAGGAAGGCTTCGTCGTCGTGGAGTCCGACCGCGCGCAACTCGTCGACCCGGTCGAGGAGGTGGCTCTCGAGCTCGTCGAGGTCGTGCGCGTCGAGTGCCTCGCGTCGCTCCAGCCATCGCCGCCATGACCTCACCAGCACGTCGAGGTCAGGTCGATCGTCGATGCCCATGCCGCTCACGCTCCAGCCGGCGCGACGCCGGAAGGTCCGGGGCCTGGCGCCGACCAGAGCTTGTCGAGCACGTCGCCGACGACGGTCCACTGGCGATGCTGCTCGGCCAGCATCGCGGCACCCTGCGCGCTCAGCCGATAGTGCTTGCGTGGGCGGCCGCTGGCCGACGTGCGCCATTCCGATTCGACGTGGCCGGCCCGCTCGAGCCGATGCAGGAGCGGGTAGAGCATGCCGTCGCTCCATTCGAGCTCACCCCCTGAGAGCTCGGTCACCTTCTGCAGGATCGCGTAGCCGTAGGACTCCTGCTCGGCGAGGATGCCGAGCACCACCGGCGTGGCCGCCGCGGCCACCAGGTCCTTTCCGATGCGCATGTCCGCTCCCGATATACCTCGTAGTGGCAGGTACCTAGAGCTACAAGGTATCACCGATCGCCGGATGGTCCGAGGCCGGTGCGGCGCGCGGCGATGCTGGCGCCGGCGGTTCCGCTTCCGTCGGCGTCTCGGGCTCGCGCGTCGCCTCGGCGGAGAGCAGCATCGCCAGCCCGATTCGGTGGAGCGCGAGCCCGAGAAGGATCCCGCCGAGGAGCACGAGCGGCCAGCCGGAGGACTCGAGGATCGCGAACACGACGCCCGCCACGACGATGCCGAACCCGAGCACCGGTCCGCCCACGAAGAGGGCGAGCCCGGCCAGGCCGAGCCGCTTCGCGCGGTCACGCCGCTCGCGGGCCCGAGCGCGGACGCGCTCGCGTCGTGCTCCGGCGTCGCCCTCGCCGTCGTGGGTCACGCCCCCATTCTCCCCGGCGCCGGCCGAATCCGGCCACGGCGACGCGGGGAGTTCCGCGGTGCAGAAGAACGGCGGAAGTTCACCCCCCGGATCGGCGCTCGGACCGGTCGCGCGGCCCGCAGCATGGATGCCACGGACCACGGCGGACCCCGATCGACGGGGACGCACGAGACATCCAACCGCACCGAAGGAGCACGACGATGAGCACCGAGAACCGCCCCGGCGACCAGACCCAGACCGCCGCCGAGCTGCAGCTCGAGTGGGACGCCGACCCCCGCTGGGAGGGCGTGAAGCGCGACTACACCGCCGAGGACGTCATCGCCCTCCGCGGCCCGGTGCGCGAGGAGCGCACGCTCGCCCGCCGCGGTGCCGAGAAGCTGTGGGAGGACATCCAGAAGAACACCGGCACCGCGTTCGAGCGCATGGAGGACCCGGAGTGGTCGGCCGCGCTCGGCGCCCTCACCGGCAACCAGGCCGTGCAGCAGGTGCGCGCGGGCCTCAAGGCCATCTACCTCTCGGGCTGGCAGGTCGCCGCCGACGCCAACCTCAGCGGCCAGACCTACCCCGACCAGTCGCTCTACCCCGCCAACTCGGTCCCGGCCGTCGTGCGCCGCATCAACAACGCGCTGCTCCGGGCCGGGCAGGTCGAGCAGGGCACCGACGACCGCGACTGGATGGCGCCCATCGTCGCCGACGCCGAGGCCGGCTTCGGCGGCCCGCTCAACGCCTACGAGCTCATGCACCAGATGATCGAGGCCGGCGCGGCGGGCGTGCACTGGGAGGACCAGCTCGCGAGCGAGAAGAAGTGCGGCCACATGGGAGGCAAGGTGCTCGTGCCCACCGGCCAGCACATCCGCACGATCAACGCAGCCCGCATGGCGGCGGATGTCGCCGGCGTGCCGTCGATCATCATCGCCCGCACCGACGCGCTCGCCGCGACCCTGCTCACGAGCGACCACGACGAGCGCGACCGCCCGTTCGTGACCGGCGAGCGCACCGCCGAGGGCTTCTACAACGTGCAGAACGGCATCGAGCCGGTCATCGCCCGCGGCCTCGCCTACGCCGAGTACGCCGACCTGCTGTGGGTCGAGTCGGCCGAGCCCGACCTCGAGCTCGCCCGCCGATTCGCCGAGGCCGTGCACGCCAAGTTCCCGGGCAAGCGCCTCTCGTACAACTGCTCGCCGAGCTTCAACTGGAAGCGCCACCTCGACGACGACCAGATCGCGAAGTTCCAGCGCGAGCTCGCCTCGATGGGCTACGCGTTCCAGTTCATCACGCTCGCGGGCTTCCACTCCCTGAACCACGGCATGTTCACGCTCGCCAAGGACTACAACGAGCGCCACATGTCGGCGTACGTCGAGCTCCAGGAGGCCGAGTTCGCCTCCGAGGCCGACGGCTACACCGCCACGCGCCACCAGCGCGAGGTCGGCACCGGCTACTTCGACCAGATCGCCACGGCG
This sequence comes from Agromyces aurantiacus, assembly GCF_016907355.1. Taxonomy (NCBI): domain Bacteria; kingdom Bacillati; phylum Actinomycetota; class Actinomycetes; order Micrococcales; family Microbacteriaceae; genus Agromyces; species Agromyces aurantiacus. The sequence continues at coordinate 939,675 of NZ_JAFBBW010000001.1, forward strand.
CTGAACCCGAACAGCGCGACCCTCGCCCTCGTCGGATCGACCGAGGAAGAGCAGTTCCAGCACTGACCCGCTCTGCGGGTTGAGGAGGCCGCTCGCGGCCGTCTCGAAACCCGGCACCGCGACCGGGTTTCGAGAGCCTCAACCCTCACGAGACGAAGGAGACGAGACCATGACCATCACCATCGACCGACCGACCACCTCCGAGCCGAAGCCGGCGCGCACCGCGCCCGCCTTCCAGGCGGTCCAGCCGCAGCTCGAGGTCACCGCGCCGTACGGCGAGCGCTACGAGGAGATCCTCACGCCCGAGGCGCTCGAGTTCCTCGCCGCGCTGCACGACCGGTTCGCGCACACGCGGCACGAGCTGCTCGCCATCCGGCTGCAGACCCGCGTCGACGCCGCGAACGGCCGCGACCCGAAGTTCCTGCCCGAGACCGAGTGGATCCGGAACGACCCGTCGTGGCGCGTCGCGGGCGCCGGCCCGGGCCTCGAGGACCGCCGCGTCGAGATCACCGGCCCGACCGACCGGAAGATGGCCATCAACGCGCTCAACTCCGGTGCGAAGGTGTGGCTCGCCGACCACGAGGACGCCACGAGCCCGACCTGGTCGAACGTCGTCGAGGGGCAGCTGAGCCTGTTCGACTTCCTGCGCGGGAACCTCGAGTACACGAGCCCCGAGGGCAAGGAGTACCGGGTCACCGCGACGGAGACCCCGACGATCGTGTTCCGTCCGCGCGGCTGGCACTTGGTCGAGAAGCACCTGAAGTTCCACGACCGCGCCGGGCGCGCCATGCACGCCTCGGGCTCGCTCGTCGACTTCGGCCTGTACTTCTTCCACAACGCGAAGGCCCTCATCGCGGCCGGCCGCGGACCGTACTTCTACCTGCCGAAGCTCGAGTCGCACCGCGAGGCGAAGCTGTGGAACGACATCTTCACGTTCGCCGAGGAGTACGTCGGCATCGCGCACGGCACCATCCGTGCGACGGTGCTCATCGAGACGATCCAGGCCGCGTTCCAGATGGACGAGATCCTGTACGAGCTGCGCGACCACTGCGCGGGCCTGAACGCCGGCCGCTGGGACTACATCTTCTCGATCGTGAAGACGTTCCGCTCGCGCGGTCGCCGCTGGGTCATGCCCGACCGCAAGTCGATCACCATGACGGTGCCGTTCATGCGGGCGTACACCGAGCTGCTCGTGCAGACCTGCCACAAGCGCGGCGCGCACGCGATCGGCGGCATGAGCGCGTTCATCCCGAACCGCCGCGACCCCGAGGTGACCGAGCGCGCGCTCGCCGCGGTGTCGGCCGACAAGCGCCGCGAAGCGGGCGACGGCTTCGACGGCACGTGGGTCGCGCACCCCGACCTCATCGCGACGGCCCGCGCCGAGTTCGACGCGGTGCTGGGCGACCGGCCGAACCAGGTCGATCGCCTGCGCGACGACGTGCACGTGACCGCGGCGCAGCTGCTCGACATCCCGTCGATCGGCGGCGAGGTCACGGAGGCCGGTGTCTACGACAACATCTCGATCGCCATCCGGTACATCGAGTCGTGGCTGCGCGGCACCGGCGCGGCGGCGATCGACAACCTCATGGAGGACGCCGCGACCGCGGAGATCTCGCGCTCGCAGGTGTGGCAGTGGCTGCACGACAACACCGTCACCGCCGAGGGCACGCGCATCGACCAGACCTCGATCGTGCGCATCATGGCGGCCGCGGTGGCCGACCTGCCGCGCTTCGAGGGCGACCGCTTCGACGACGCCATCTCGGTGTTCCGGTCGGTCGCGCTCGAGCCGGAGTTCCCCACCTTCCTCACGGTCGGGGCGTACGCCCGGTTCCTGTAGGCATCGCCGGGAAGCGATGAAGCGAGCGGATGCCGCGGGCCACGCCCCGCGGCATCCGCTTCGTCGTTCGCGCCCTTGACGCGCCCGGATCGCTGACTAGAGTCAGAGGATGGCATCGGATGTCGGGACCGACCCCCTCGCGATCGTGCGGGGCTTCAACCGCACCGTGACCGAGCGCGTCGGCGCGCTGCAGGAGACCTACCTGGCTCGGGGCCGTTCGCTCGGCGCCTCGCGCCTGCTGTGGGAGATCGGCGAGCACGGCGCCGACGTGCGCGAGCTGCGCGCCCGGCTCGGCCTCGACTCCGGCTACCTCAGCAGGTTGCTCCGCGCCCTCGAGGCCGAGGGGCTCGTCGCCGTCGGCGGGGCGGCGTCCGACGCGCGCGTGCGGCGCGCGACGCTCACGCACGCGGGCCGCGAGGAGCGGCGCCGGCTCGATGCGGCGAGCGATGAGCTCGCGGCATCCATGCTCGACCCGCTGCCGCCGGCTCGCCGCGACCGTCTCGTCGAGGCGATGGCGACCGTCACCCGGCTCCTCGAAGCCGGCCAGGTCGAGATCGAGCGGGCGGATGCCGCGTCGCCCGACGCCCGCGCGTGCCTCGCGGCCTACTACGCCGAGCTCGCCCGCCGCTTCCCCGGCGGGTTCGACGTCGGGCAGAGCCTGCACCCGGGCACCGACGAGTTCGCCCAGCCGCACGGCGCGTTCCTGCTCGCGCGCCTGCACGGGCGCGCGATCGGCTGCGGCGGCGTGCTGTTCGAGTCCGACGGCACCGGGTACCTCAAGCGCATGTGGGTCGCCGACGACGTGCGCGGTCTCGGGGTGGGCGGGTGCCTGCTCGCCGCGCTCGAATCGCTCGCCCGCGAGCACGGCTGCGTCGCCGCGACGCTCGAGACGAACGCGAGCCTCACCGAGGCCATCGCGATGTACCGGGCCGCCGGCTACGGCGAGGTGCCGCCGTTCAACGACGAGTTCTATGCCGACCTCTGGTTCCGCAAGGAGCTCGCCCCGGTCGCCTGAGTTCAGCGCATGGGCACGCCCACGTCGCTGCCGCCCTCGGGCGTGAGCCGCGTGCCCATCTTCACGAGCGTCGGCGCGGGCACGAACCCGCCCGCGAACAGCGCCTCGCCCTGCCGGAACCACGGCGACATCGCGAGCAGCCCCGCGGGTGCGACGCCGAAGTACGACCCGAGCTGCGCGAGGTCGCCGGGCGAGCTCATCTTCATGACGGCCAGGTTGTCGCACTGCGAGATGATCCCCGGATGGATCTTCGAGGGCCGTTGCGTCGACAGCAGCAGCCACAGGCCGTACTTGCGGCCCTCGGCGGCGATCTGGATGATCCGCTCGCGCACCGCGACCGCGAGCGGCGTGACCAGGTCGGGCGAGCAGAGGTTGTGCGCCTCGTCGATCACGAGCAGCACCGGCCGGCGCTCGGCGCGCCGCGCCCACAGGTCGTCGAGCACGGAGATCGCGACCGAGAGGTGCTGGTCGGGCGTCGAGAAGCCGCCGAGGTCGAGCACCGTGGCATCCGGCCGTCCGGCGATGATGTCGGTCACCGGCGTGCGCTCGCCGGCCCAGAGCTCCCAGTCGAGCATGCCCAGGTTGTCGATGCGGGTCGCGAGCGCCTGCCGCCCCGGATCCTCCGACGCCCGCAGCTCGCCGAGCAGCGAGTCCTTGTCGAGCGCCGTCGCGACCTCGTCGGAATGCAGCAGCGTGTTGAACTCGCGTGCGTCGGCGACGGGGTCGAGCCGCAGGATCGCGGCCTTCGCCTCGATCGGCAGCGACCGGAAGTGCACGAGCAGCGGGTCGGGCCCGTTCGGGCGCAGCACGCGGATGTCGCGCGAGGCCAGCGCCGCCGCATCCTCGCCGGTCACGCCCTCGCGCAGCTCGCCGAGCCGCACGAAGTCGGAGTTCGGGTCGAACACCACGATCGGCAGCGCGGTGTGCGCGAGCACCTGCTCGAGCACGACGCCGAGCGCGTAGGTCTTGCCCGAGCCCGACTGTCCGCACCAGAACGTGTGCCGGTTGAACCGCGACCCGATGAGCTTCGCCGGCCCCGGCGAGGCGAGCATCGTGCCGATGTCGAGCGTCGCGCGCGACGCGCGGTGGAGGGCGTCGACGGATGCCGCGTCGGCCGGCCGCACGTGCGCGTCGCGGAACGGCGCATCCGAGCGCTGGTCCAACCCGCCGTCGCCGTCGAGCACCCCGAGCACGCGCCCGACCTCGGCGCCATCCGGCGAGACCGCCTCGATGAGCCCGAGCCACGCGCCCTCCGGCGTCTCGAGACGCACGAGCGTGCCCGTCGGCGCGCCCTCGCCCGCGCTCGTCGTGAACGACCTGCCGTCGACCGATGCCGCCAGCACTCCTGACATCCGGACCCCCTCCGCCGGCCGGGCGTCCCCGCCCGTGCCCTGACGTCACCCTCTCACGGCGCGTCGCCGCGCGTCGAGCGGCTCCGCGCAGCGGGATAGGGTGCCGGAGTGACCGTGCACATCCGCCCCGCCGCCGACTCGGATGCCGCGGCGCTCGCCGCGCTCGCCGCGGTGACGTTCCCGCTCGCGTGCCCCCCGTCGACCACCGCCGAGTCGATCTCGGACTTCATCGCCCGGCACCTCACGCGCGACCGGTTCGCCGAGTACCTCGTCGACCCCGACCGCACGCTGCTCGTCGCGGTCGCCGACGACGCGCACGCGCCGCACTGGCGCGGCGAGCTCGACGGCACCGCGGGCCTCGTCGGCTGGTCGATGCTCGTGCGCACCGAGGGCGGCGAGCCTGCCGACGCCGATGCCGCGGCCGCCGTCTCAGCACGGCCCGCGATCGAGCTCAGCAAGATGTACGCGCACCCGGCGGCGCACGGGCAGGGCGTCGCGGGCGAGCTCATGCGCGCGACCCTCGCCGAGGCGAGCCGCGAGGGCATGCCGATCGTGTGGCTCGGCGTGAACGAGGAGAACGCGCGCGCCATCCGGTTCTACGAGAAGCACGGGTTCGCGCGCGTCGGCACGAAGCGCTTCCGCCTCGGCGATCGCTGGGAGCACGACCTCGTGCTCGCGCGGCCGCTGCCCTGACGGCGGCGGCTACCGCGACGCCTTGACCCGTTCGTAGGCCGCGAGCGCCGCGTCGCGCGTCGCCTTCAGGTCGACGATCGGCTCGGGATAGTCGTCGGTGCCGTACTCGGGCACCCACCGGCGCACGTACTCGCCGTCGGGGTCGAACTTCTCGCGCTGCAGCTCGGGGTTGAACACGCGGAAATACGGCGCCGCGTCGGCGCCCGACCCGGCGACCCACTGCCAGCCGAACGGGTTCGACGCGTGGTCGGCGTCGACGAGCGTGTCCCAGAACCACTGCTCGCCCCGGCGCCAGTCGATGAGCAGGTTCTTGGTCAGGAACGACGCCGCGATCATGCGCACGCGGTTGTGCAGCACGCCGCTGTGCCAGAGCTCGCGCATGCCCGCGTCGACCACGGGAACGCCCGTACGGCCGCGCTCCCACGCGGTGAGCGCGGACGGGTGCAGGTGCGGCCAGGGGAACGCGTCGAACTCGGCCCGCCAGTTCTTCGTCGCGAGGTCGGGGAAGTGGAACAGGACGTGCCACGCGAACTCGCGCCATCCGACCTCGGAGAGGAACTTGCGCGCGCCCTCGGTGCCGGCCGCGTGCTCGCGGGTGGCGTGCCACACCTGGTGCGGGCTCAACTCGCCCCAGCGCAGGCGCGGCGAGAGCCGGCTCGTGACCTGCCGGTCCATGCGGTCGCGGCCCGTCGCGTAGTCGACCAGGTCGTCGCGCAGGAACTCGCGCAGGCGCCGGTGCGCCGCCGCTTCGCCCGGCTCCCAGGTCTCGCGGAGCCCGCCCGCCCAATCGGGCGCCGTGGGCAGCAGGCCCCAGTCGTCGAGGTCGTCGCTCGCCGGACCGCCGCGCCCCGACGGCCCGCCGACCCCGTCGAGCTCGGAGGGCGCGGGCAGCGGGCGCCGCGGCTCGTCGGCCGCGAGGCACGCCTTCCAGAACGGCGTGAACACCGAGAACGGGGTGCCCGAGCCCGTGCGGATCGTCCACGGCTCGAACAGCAGCGACCCGGCGAAGCTCTCGACCTCGAGGCCCGCATCGCGCAGCCCGGCCTTCAGCGCGGTGTCGATCTCGCGCTCGGCGCCGCCGTACCGCCGGTTCCAGTAGACGGCGCCGGCGCCGACCTCGTCGACGAGCGAGCGGATGACGCGGCCCGCCTCGCCGCGACGGAGAACGAGCCGCACGCCCCGCTCGCGCAGGTCGTCGGCGAGCGAGGCGAGCGAGTGGTGCAGCCACCACCGGGCCGCGCCGCCGAGCGGGCGGATGCCGGTCGACTCCTCATCGAGCACGTACACCGCGACGATGGGCTCGCCGCGCTCGACCGCCGCGTGCAGCGCGGGATGGTCGCCCACCCGCAGGTCGTCGCGGAACCAGACGACGGACGGCGCGCTCATGCCGTCACGCTAGCCGACCGATCCGACGCCGAGGCTGGGCATCGGCTGCGGATCGGCGGCCCGGCGCGCGGACGCGCGCGCGAGCGCCCAGGTGCCGAGCCCCGACGCGAGGAAGATCGCGCCGAGCGCGACCCAGCCGGCGAGCCCGTGCTCGAGCGCGGTGGCGGCGACCACGAGCGGGGCGCACAGCGCGCCGATCGAGTAGCCCATCCCGAACACCCCCTGGTACGTCCCCGCGCGGACGGGGTCGGCGAGCTCGAAGCTGAGCCCCCATCCGCCGGCCTGCGAGAGCACCTCGGCGAACGCGTGCGCGAGCGCGGCGAGGAGCACGACCACGACGGCGGCCCAGGCCGTCAGGCCGGCGGCCAGCGCATACACGACGCACGCTCCGGCCATCAGCCACGCGGCGATCGCCGAGACGCGCCCGGCGACCCGCAGGTCGTGCGTGCCGCGCGAGAGGGGGACCTGGAACAGCACCACGACCACGGTGTTCAGGATGAGCACCGCCGCGACGACGGTCTCCGGCGCCTCGGTGGAGTGCGCGACCCATAACGGCACGCCGATGTTCGTGACGGCGAACTGCATGCCGAACACGGCGCTGAGCAGCGTCAGCAGCAGGTAGCGGGGGTCGCGCCAGGGCGAGTGGGCGCGCAGCGCGATCCGTTCCGCCCGCGCGGAGGCGCGCACGTCGGTCGAGCCGGTCGCGGTCGTGACCGGCTCGGCCGCGCGCGGCGCCGGCGCGTCGACCGTGCGGGGGAGTCGGACGAGCTGGGTCACGGCGACGAGCGACGCCAGCCCGGCGGCGACGATCGTCGCGCGGTACGCCTCGGGGGTGCCGAGCGCGAGCGCGAGGGCGCCGATCCCCGATCCCGCCGCGATCGAGATGTTGGTGACGGTGCGCAGCACGGCCCGCGCGCCCACGCGGCGTTCGCCGGTGAAGGCGCGTGCGATGATCGCGCTCCGGGATGCGTTCGACGCCTGCTCGAGGGCGCCGACGCTCACGGCGATGACGATCGCGGTGGCCAGGTCGCCGACCAGGACGTACGCGATGAGTCCGATGCCCTCGGCGATCGTGAGGGAGACCAGCAGCCGCCTGGCGCTGAGCCGGTCGGCGAGCCACCCGCCCGCGAACGCCGACAGCACGCCGGCCGCGCTGGCGAGGGTGAGCACCAGCGCGACCTGCTGGGCGTCGAGCCCGACCACGAAGGTGAAGTACAGCACCGTGACGGTGAGGAAGATCCCGCGGCCGACCCGGGCGATGAGGGTCGCGATGACGAGCACGCGGAGCACGGGGTCGGCGAGCGGGGCGAGGATCCGGGACACGAGCGGAGTGCGGTGGGGGGCGACGGTCACCCCTCCGTTCTGCCAGCACGGCGCCTGCGGTGGAATCGATGTAGCGTTCTGCTACATGTTGCGCTACGTGCTGGAAGAGCAGGATGTCGCGGCCGTGCGCTTCGGCATCTCGCCGCTGAGCGAGCTCGGCCTCTCGCTGCGCGCCATCCGCCACCCCGCGTCCTTCCCGCTCCAGCTGCCCTGGGTGAGCCGCACCGAGTCGGCGCGCACCCATCTCGACCACGAGGTGCTCGACGCGCTGATCGACGAGCGGATGTGGACGCCCGACTTCCTGAACCCCCGCCCGGACTCGCCGCTCACGCGCCTCGACGACGAACTCGCCCGGCTCCGCGAGCTGCCCGCCGAGGTGTTCCGCCGCGACCTCGTCGCGGTGCACGGCCGCGTTCCCGACGTGCTCGCGGGGCCGCCGCGCGCGGCCGTGCGCCGGGTCGTCGCCGCGCTCGAGGAGCTCTGGGCGGCGAGCTTCGCCGCCTACTGGCCCCGGATGCGCGCCGTGCTCGAGGCCGACGTCGTGCACCGCGGGCGGCAGATCGCGCAGCACGGCCTCGGGGCGATGCTCAACGGCCTCTCGGCGACCATCGACTACGACGGCGACATCCTGTCGGTGCGGCTGCGGGACCCGGCCGATCGCACGCAGCGCATCGACGGCACGGGGCTCACGCTCATGCCGACCATGTTCACGCGGCGCGCGTCCGCGCCCGTCGGCGACGGCCCGCCCATGGTCATGTACCCCGCGCGCGGGCAGGGCGCCCTGTGGGAGGCCGAACGCGTCGCGAACCCCGCCGCGGTCGCCGGCATCCTCGGGCCGACGCGCGCCTCGCTGCTCGCCGCGCTCGGCGACCCCGCCTCCTCGACCGAGCTCGGCGTGCGATTGGGTGTGACGCCGAGCGCCGTGAACCAGCATCTGCGCGCGCTGCGCGACGCCGGCCTGCTCGTCAGCACCCGATACGGGCGGAGCGTGCTCTACCTGCGCAGCGAGCTCGGCACGTCGCTCCTCGCCGGCGGTCGTGCGCCGACGCCGTGAGCCGTCGCGAGGAGATCGCCCGGGCGGAGGCGCCTGCAGCGCGAATCGTCCCGATCAGGCGGGGTCGGGCGCGACGCGCAGCACGAGCTTGCCGCGCACGTGCCCCTCGCCGAGCCGGCGGTGCGCGGCCTCGCCCTCCTCGAACGGGAACTCCGCGTCGACGTGCACGCGCAGCGAGCCGTCGTCGATGAGCCGCGAGATCACCGCCAGGGTGCGCGCATCGGGCGACACCGAATAGCCCGTCGCGCGAACCCCCGCTGCCTCGGACTCCTCCGCCATCGTCGGCCACGACCGCGTCGGCACGTTCACGATGAGCCCGCCGCGGCGCAGCACGCGCAGTGAGCGGGTGGCCGTGTCGTCGACCACGTTGCCGACCAGGTCGATCACGACGTCCTGTTCGCCCGCGACCTCCTCGAAGCGCTCGGACGCGTAGTCGATCACGCGGTGCGCGCCGAGCGAGGCGAGGAACTCGGCGTTCCGCGCCGACCCGGTCGCCGTCACGTGCGCGCCGAAGTAGCTCGCGAGCTGCACCGCGAAGTGCCCGACCCCGCCGGATCCGGCGTGGATCAGCATCCGCTGCCCGTCGTGGGCCCGAGCCACGTCGACCACCGCGCCCCACGCGGTGAGCGCCGCGCACGGCACGCCCGCGGCGTCGACGAATCCGGTCGCGACCGGCATGGGCGCGACGCTCATCGACGACACGCTCACGAACTCCGCGTAGCTGCCCGGCTGGCGCGGCGGACGCGCCATCCCGTACACCCGGTCGCCCGGCTGCAGCGGATGCGCGGCGTACGGCACCTCCTCGACGACGCCCGCGAAGTCGTTGCCGAGCACCGCCGGGAACGACGGGATCGCGGCCGCGACGCCCTTCCCGAGCTTGGTCTTCAGGTCGATCGGGTTCACGCCCGCGGCCACCACCCGGACGAGCACCTCGTCGGAGACCCGCATCGGCCGCGCGACCTCGGCCACCCGCAGCCCGGCGCCCTCGCCCGCCGCGTCGATCACCAGTGCCCGCATCGTCTCCGCCATCCGATCGCCTCCCGTGGGTCCATTCTGGGGCAGGTTAGGCTGCGAGCACCGGGGGAGTCGAGGGGGAGTCGATGCGAGTGCTGTTCGGGGTGCTTCGGGTCGGTGCGGCCGCGGCGATCGTCGTGGCGATCGCGGGCCAGTTCGCGGTGGCGTGGTCGATGGTCCCCGACCGGGCCGCCTTCGTCGTGAACTTCTTCAGCTTCTTCACGATCCTCTCGAACGCGCTCGCGGCGCTCGTCATGCTCGCGGGCGCCTGGATCGCGTTCACCCGGCCCGACGACCCGGAATGGTTCAACCTCGTGCGCGCGTGCGCGGTCACGTACATGTCGACCACGTTCGTCGTCTACAACCTGCTGCTGCGCGGGATCTCGCTCGACCAGGCCACGACGTTGCCGTGGTCGAACGAGATCCTGCACGTGTGGGCGCCGCTCTACCTGGTCGCCGACTGGGTCCTCGCGCCGGGCCGGCACCGCATCCCGTGGGAGCGGCTCTGGACGATCGCGATCTTCCCGCTGGTCTGGGTGGCCTACACCCTCGTGCGCGGCGTGCTCATCGGCTGGTACCCCTACCCGTTCCTGAACCCCGCGCAGGAGGCGAGCTACGGCGGCGTCGCGGTCTACGTCATCGCGATCGCCGCGTTCATCCTCCTGGTCGGCGCCGGGATCCTCGCGCTCAGCCGCACGCCGTGGCCGCACGACGCGTCCGCGACGGCCGCGGTCATCGAACCCGTCGACGACACGCTCACCGCCGGCTGAGCCAATCGCCCACGAGCGAGCGCATCGCGGCATCCTGTGCGGCCTGCCCGTCGTCGCGGGCCGGGACGCGCTCGAGCGGCGACCCGAGGGCTCCCGCCCAGCGCTCCGCGAGCGCGAACGGATGCACGGGGTCGCGCGGCGCGCCGACCACGAGCGTGCGGATGCCGCGGCTCGCGAGGTCGCCGAGCTCTGCCTCGCGCGCGAAGGCGCGGTTGCGCGGGATCTCGACGAGCCGGACCGCGCGCCGCGCGGCATCCGGGGCCCTGAACTGGGCGAGGAGGCCGCGCCCGCCCGCGGGCGACTCGTGCGCCACACGCAGGTAGGGCTCGGTGTGCCGGAAGCGCTCCGCGCCGTCGACGGCGCCGAGCTCGCGCAGCAGCTCGCCGATCACGGGGAACGGGCGCAGGTTGGGCGGCAGCGAGCGGTCGCCGAACGCGGGCCGCACGAACACCGCGCGCTCGACGGGCAGGAGCCTCAGCAGGCAGATCCGCAGCGCGAGCGCCGCGCCCATCGAGATGCCGATGAGCGTCAGCGGCCGCGCGGCCGGGGCGTTCGACGCGGATGCCGCGGTGCCGGCGCCCCCGCCGGCGAGCATCACGCCGGCCTCCGCCGCGACCTCGCGAGCGATCCGGTCGATCGCGAAGTCCGCCGGGTCGCCGACGAGCGTGGAGGCGCCGTGGGCGCGCACGTCGGGTGCCACGATCCCGGCGGCGGGCACCCCGAGCCGCTCGAGCACGGGCCCGAACAGGCCGAGCGGCTGGCCGCGGTCGGCGCCGAGCCCGTGCAGGAGCACGAAGCTCACGCGAGCGGCCCCGGGCGGTAGAAGGCGCGGTCGGGCGACTCGCGGAAGCCCGCCGGCTCGGGCGCGCCGGGCTGCGGGCGGATCGCCTCGAGCAGGAGGTCGGCGAGGCGCACGAGCCGGGCGACCTGGTTCTCGTCCCGCTCGACCCACCGGCACTGGGGTTCGCCGACGGGCACGAAGCCGTCGTGCTGCTCCCACACCACGAGCGTGCGCTCGGCGCCGAGCACGTACTGCTGCCACCACACCTGCCGCAGGTAGCCGCGCGGGATGCCGCGCCACGGCTTCGAGGTGGTCTTGATCTCGCACAGCTCGACCGCGCCGCCGGCGACCCGCAACCCGTCGGGCGTCGCGAGGTGCCGCCGGTCGCGCTCGGCGTGGAAGAGCAGGCTCGATGGCGCGATGCCGTGCTCGCGGCGCACCCAGTCCGCGATGACCGGTTCGCGGGTGCGGCCGTGGTCGGTGTACCGGCTGCCGCCGAAGCCGCGGCCGCGCGTGCCGTACAGCTTCTCGTTCGCCGCGGCGCGCACGGACGCCTCGGACGCGAGCTTGGCGGCATCCGTCGCCGTGACGCCCCGTGCCCGGGCCCGCAACCACGCCACGCGGTCGCCCGCGTCGGCGACGACGCGACGCTCGTGCGGGTGGACGGGCTCGCGCAGCGCCGACGCGACGCGGGGCGCGACCGACTCGAGGTCGAACAGCGCGAACGGGGTGTCGGTCACCCGACCACGGTACCGCCGACCTCCGCCTCCCGCGGGGCACGGCGGACGCGCGGCGCGCTACTTCAGAACCACTTGCTGAAGGACTGGTAGTGCGAGAAGCCCGCCGGCTGGTCGGCCTCGCCAGGTGGCCAGTACCCGTTCGCAAGCCACCCGTACGCGTACTGGAAGCGGCCCATCGGGCCGCGGAACGGGCTCGGAGCCGCGGGGTGGCACATCATCCCGCAGTACCCGGAGACGGTCGCGCCGAACGCACGCGCGGCCTGCGCGTGTCCCACGGTCTGGTACTGGCTCCCCGGCAGGCCGAGGTCGACGGTGCCGAGCAGCGTGTAGACGGCGTCGTGGTCGGGATGGATGTCGCGGTATCCGGTGGGCCCGTCGTTGTAGAACCCCGCAGCGACGATGTCGCCCTCGACCTGCGTCGGGAATCGCACGGCGAGCTCACGTGCGGTCAGGATCGCCCAGAGCACCTCGTCGCTCGTCAGCGCACCCATGTCGAACGCGACGACCGCGTGAACCGGGCCGACGGCCAGCTGGTACGACGCTGCTTCGATGACCTGGCCCGTCGCGTCGCGACGCAGCGGCACGGGAATCGCGCGCCCCCCGAATGCCTGCGGATGGGCGGTCAACGTCTCCGGCGCGGACGTGCCGGTGAACCCCGCGCTCTCCATGAACACGTTCCAGCTGTCCATCCGGTGCTTCTTGCACCGATCGGAGTACTGCTCCCCGGTCGGCTGCGGCTGCGGCAGGAACTGCTGCGACATCCAGGGGTTGTCCACCGGCTCGCCATTGCAGTACGACGTCGACTCGCCGGTCGTGAGCACGACGACGACGTCGTATCGCCGCGGGTCCCGATCGCCGAGCACCGACCATGCCGCGAACTCGTCGTCGGGGTGTGTGACGAGCGTGTAGCGGATCACCCGCCCTGAGGCGGGCAGCCACCATGAGACGCGCCGCGACGCGTCGACGGTCACGCGCGGGGGCGTCGCGTGCGCGTCGGCGAGCAGCAGCGGACTCGCGAGCAGGCCGGCGACCGCACCGGCCGCGATTCCGTCGGCGAACGAGAACGCGTTCGCCACGAGGATGCTCGCGGTGGTCGGCTCGAAGAACCGATCCGAGACGGCTGCCGCGGTCGCGAAGCGATCGGCGCCCGCGACCCGAACGGTCTGTCCGCCCGTGATGGAGCGGATCGACGAGAGGACCGAGTCGGCCACCACTCCGGTGCCGCCGACCGCGTACACGGTCGCCGGCCGGAGCCGGCGAAGCTGGGCTGCGGTCGCGGACGGCACGCCGGACGTGCTGACGAGCAGGATCGGGGCCGAGCCGTCGGCGGCCGCCGGACCGGTGGACAGGGCGTCGGGGAAGTTCAGTCCGGATGCGACGAACACCGAATCGGCGGAGGCGACGAAGGTCTGTGCAAGGGCGGCGGCGGTTCCGTATCGGTCCGCTCCGGCAAGGCGGACCACCTCGGCGCCCGGCAGCGCCTGCCGCACGGCGGCGACGACGCCCTCGGTGACGGCCCCGGTCCCGCCCGTGACCCACACGTTGGCCGGGTGAAGACGGATGAGTTCGGCGGAGACATTAGACGGGAGCGTCGACGTGCGGGTGAGCAGCACCGGCCCGGCCCGCGCCCCGGCGATGGCGGAGGCGGTGATGCCGTCGGGGAAGTTCTCGCCGGTGGCGAGCCAGACGTCGGTCGCACCGTCCGGGAAGTGCGTGGTCGACAGGTCCACTGCGGTCGCGTAGCGGTCGGCGCCGGCATCGCGACTCGCCGCGCGATCGGATACCGATGCCAGCGCGGCCAGGGCGGAGCCGCTCACCACGTCGCCCCCACCGGCGGCGACGATCGACCCCACCACGCGGTTGTCCGCCGGTGCGGCCTGCATTCCCGGGGCGAGCGATCGGTCCGACGATGACGGTGCCCGCTGATCCTCGAGGACGGTGCTGCGGCGTTCCGGCGGGCCTGGGTGCGACGGGGTATCGTCGGGCCGCCCCGGCGGCTCCACGCGTGAATCGCCGGGCGCGTCCGGCTGCGGCGTCGACGCCACGGCGATGGGCGCGGATTGGACGGTGATGAGCGCCGCCAGCACGGCGGCGGTGGTGATCGGCCAGCGCATGGTCTCGCCTCGATCGATCGGGCTGCGGCGAGGCTCGGAGGGCCCTGCACGTTCGCCACCGCGGGCGCCGGGTCTCGCTCGACTTTCGGGTGCGTCGAGCGGTCGCAACCTCGGCGTTGAGGATACTCCCGTCGGGCTGTCGCGGAGACCCCCCGCATGGGCGACAGGCGATCGCGGCGCGCGGCGGCCTACTTCACCGCGCGCATGAGGCCCGCGGACGACGCGGCGATCATCGCCTCGATGTTCGCGGGGGAGAGCGAGTGGTGGATCGCGAGCATGGTCGCGCCGAGCACCGCGGCGTCGGCCCCGGTCTGGGACAGCGTGATGTGCAGCGCCTCGGTCGCGAGCGGCATGGAGCGCCGGTAGACGACCTCGCGCACCCCCGCGATGAGGTGCTCGCCCGCCTCGGCCATCGCGCCGCCCAGCACGATGACCGACGGGTTCATCAGGCTCACGCACGTGGTGAGCACCTCGCCCACGTCGCGGCCCGCCTGGCGCACCGCCTGGATCGCGTTGACGTTGCCGTTCTTGACCAGGTCGACGACGTCGCGGGAGTTCTCGGCGGGCATCCCCGCGGCGGTCAGCGCGCGCGCGATCGCGCTGCCCGAGGCGAGGGCCTCGAGGCATCCGAAGTTGCCGCAGTTGCACGCGATCTCGGCGCCGCGCGAGACGTAGACGTGGCCGATGTCGCCCGCGGTGCCCTGCGCGCCGCGCTGGAGGAACCCGCCCGAGATCACGCCGGCGCCGATGCCCGTCGCGATCTTGACGAAGAGGAGGTGGTCGACGTCGGGCCAGGCGTGCTCGCGCTCGCCGAGGGCCATGATGTTCACGTCGTTGTCGACCAGCACGGGGACGTCGAGCTCCTGGCGGACCCAGCCCGCGATGTCGAAGCGGTCCCACCCCGGCATGATCGGCGGGTTGATCGGACGGCCCGTGCTGAACTCGACCGGACCGGGCACGCCGATGCCGATCGCGAGGAGGTCGCGCGTGGACCGCCCGGCGCGCTCGATGAGCTCGCGTGCGGCCGCGATCGCGGTGTCGAGCACGACACGGGGGCCCTCGGAGACCGCGATCACCGAGTTGGTCTCCTCGAGGATGCGGCCGGTGATGTCGCTGAGCGCGACACGGACGTGCGACGCGCCGATGTCGACGCCGATGACGTAGCGCCCGCTCGCGGTGATGGCGAAGAGCGACGAGGGCCGCCCGCCGGTCGACGCGGCCTCGCCGACCGGGCCCACGAGGCCGAGGTCGGTGAGCGCGTCGATCCGCATCGCGACCGTGGTCCGCGCGAGCCCGGTGATCGCCGCGAGCTCGCTGCGTGTTCGCGGATGGCCGTCGCGCAGGATCTGGAACAGGTCGCTCATCGCCGTCGAACCCAGCGCGTTCACGTGGTGGCGGGGCCCTCCCGCACTTACGTCAGCCATCCGTTGATTCTCCCATAGCCCATGTCATAACTCGCATGGCTTCGCATGCATCGCCCGGCCGGCAGCGCCCCAGAAGGAGGGGTCACCGACCGCGGGGAGTCGAGCCGGAGAAGCGCTGCTGCAGGAGCACGGCGATCACGATGATCACGCCCTTCGCGACGGCCTGCACCGATGTCGAGAGGTTGTTCTGCGTGAATACGTTCGTGAGCGTGGCGAAGATGAGGACGCCGAACACGGTGCCCGTGATCGTGCCGCGACCGCCCGCGAGGAGCGTGCCGCCGACGACCACCGCGGCGATCGCGTCGAGCTCGTAGAGCGTGCCGTGCGTCGAGGTGCCCGCCGTCGTGCGGCCGAGGATCATCACGGCGGCGATGCCGGCCGTGAGGCCCGCGAGCGCGTACAGGTAGATGGTGTGGCGGCGCACCGAGAGACCGGCCAGGCGGGCCGCCTCGGGGTTGCCGCCGATCGCGATCGTGCGGCGGCCGAACGTCGTGCGGTTCAGCAGGATCCAGCCGGCGGCGGCGACGATCACGAAGATCCAGATGAGCATGTCGATGCCGAGCAGGTCGAGGTTGAGGAACTCGATGAACTCGGGCACGCGGACGACCTGCGTGGTGCGGTTGGCGAGGATCTCGGCGAGTCCGCGCGCCGCGACGAGCATCGCGAGCGTCGCCATGAACGCCACGACCTTGCCGTACGCGATCACGAACCCGTTGATGAAGCCGGCGGCCAGCCCCACCGCGAGCGCGGCGAACACCATCACGACCCAGGTCGAGCTCTCGGCGGCGGCCTGCACGGCCGAGAGCGTCGCGACCACCGAGGCCAGCCCCATGACCGAGCCGACCGACAGGTCGATACCGCCGCCGATGATCACGAACGTCATGCCGATCGAGATCACGCCGATGATCGAAGCGAAGCGGATGATCACGAGGATGTTGTCGATGTTCGTGAACCGGTCGCCGGCGGTGATCGCGCCGACGACGAACAGCGCGGCGAGCGCCAGGACGAGCCCGAGGTTGCGGCCCACGGAACCGCTGAGGATCGAGCGGGCCGAGACGCGGCGTTCGCGGGAGGGGGACGGATCCGCCGGGGTCTCGGCGGGGGAGATGGTCTGCTGCTCGCTCACGCGGCGGTTCCTTCCATGATGAGGTCGAGCACGCGGTGCTCGTCGATCTGGTCTGCCTTGACGGTCGTCAGCACGCGCCCCTCCGCGACCACGAGGACGGTGTCGGCCAGGCCGAGCACCTCCTCGATCTCGCTCGAGACGATGACGACCGCGTCGCCGTCGGCCGCGAGCCTGCGGATCAGCGCGTAGATCTCGGCGCGGGCGCCCACATCCACGCCACGGGTGGGCTCGTCGAGCAGGAGCACGGAGGTCCGGTTGACGAGCCAGCGGGCCAGCAGGATCTTCTGCTGGTTGCCGCCCGAGAGCGTGCGCGCTGGGCGATCGGGGTCGGCCGGGCGCAGCTGCAGCGCGGAGATCTGCTCCTGGGCCACGCGGCGCTCGGCGCGCTCGTTGACGAACCCGCCCCGCGCGTACCGGGCGAACGAGGCGAGGGTGACGTTCTGGTAGATCGGCTCGTCGAGCAGCAGGCCCTGGCTCTTGCGCTCCTCGGGCGAGAGGCCGATGCCGGCCCGAACCGCCTGGCGCACGGAGCCTCGCGAGAGCTCGCGACCGTCGACCCGCACGGAGCCCGACGTCGCCCGCCGCGCGCCGTACACGGTCTCCAGGATCTCGGAGCGGCCCGAGCCGACGAGGCCCGCGAGCCCGACGATCTCGCCGGCGCGGACGCTGAAGCTGACGTCGTGGAACACGCCGTCGAGGCTGAGCCCCTCGACCTCGAGCTTGACGGGCGCCGATGGGTCGACCGGCGTGGCGGGCGGGAAGACGTTGGCGACGGCGCGCCCGGTCATCAGCCGGATCAGCTCGGGCGTCGGGGTGTCGGCGACCGGCAGGCCGTTGGCGGTGCTGCGCCCGTCCTTCAGCACGGTGATGCGGTCGCCGATCTCGCGGATCTCCTCGAGGCGATGCGTGATGTAGACGACGGCGATGCCCGCGGCCGTGAGCTCGCGGACGACGCGGAAGAGGTTCTTGACCTCCTCGCTGTCGAGCACGGCCGACGGCTCGTCCATGATGATGAGCTTGGTGTCGTGGCTGAGCGCGCGTGCCATGCTCACGATCTGCTGGTTCGCGGCGCTCAGCGAGCCCACCTCGCGGTTCGGTGCGAGGTTGCCGTGACCGAGTCGCCGCAGCAGCTCACGGGCGCGGGCGTTCGCCTCGCCGGTGCGCAGGAAGCCCCCCACCGCGAGCTCGTGGCCGAGGAAGATGTTCTCGGCGATCGTGAGGCCCTCGACCACGTCGAGTTCCTGGTACATCGTCGCGATTCCGAGCCCGATCGCATCCTGCGGCGAGGAGAGCGTGACCTCCTCGCCGTTCCAGAGGATGGTCCCCGCGTCGGGCGAGTGCGCCCCGGCGAGGGTCTTGATCAGCGTGGACTTCCCGGCGCCGTTCTGGCCGAGGATGCAGTGCACCTCGCCGGCGGCGATCTCGAGGTCGACGCCGGAGAGCGCCTGCACGCCCGCGAAGCTCTTGGAGATCCCGCTCATTCGGAGTAATGCCGGAGATTGGTCGTCTTTGATCACTTGGGAATCATAACGGCAGAAGTACTCGGCGCAACACCCCGGACCTTCCGCCTCTTCGGCGAGTCCCTGCACCGTCCCAGCCGCGCCCCTGCGGGCCATCCGGGCTTTTGACGGATCACAAACATAAGTTGCGCACCGACGGGGATCTTCTGCTACGTTGGCGGAACGTCAGCGTGGACACGGTCGGGTGTGGTTGCACTCGGGTGGATCAGGTCCGCCTGACGGCGCTGCGTCACATCCAACGAGAGGACAACAACAATGAGCGTCAAGCGCACCACCTCGCGGGGCCGCGCCATCGTCATCGCCGGAGCCTCGCTCGCGGTCGCCGGCCTGCTCGCGGGCTGCACCGCCGGCGGCGCCGAGTCGAGCGTCGCCGAGAACCAGAACTCCGCCGAGGAGAACGCCGCCTCGGGCGACACCGTCGTCATCGGCTTCTCCGGCCCGGCCGCCGACCACGGCTGGCTGGGTGCGATCAACTCCGCGGCGCAGGCCGCGGCGGAGACCTACGACGACGTCGAGCTGCGCGTCGCCGAGGGCACCAACGACGCCAACCTCCAGATCAGCCAGGTCGAGACCTTCATCAACGAGGGCGTCGACGCCATCGTGCTGCTGCCCACCGACGGTGCGGCGCTGACCGAGGCCGCGACCAAGGCCATGGAGGCCGGCATCCCGGTGATCAACGTCGACCGCGAGTTCTCGAGCCCGTTCGCGGCCCGCACCACGATCCTCGGCGACAACTACGGCATGGGCGTGTCGGCCGGCACGTACATCTGCGAGCGCCTCGAGGGCCAGGAGGATGCGGTGGTCGCCGAGATCGCCGGCATCGACTCCCTCCCGCTCACGCAGGACCGCTCGCGCGGCTTCGCCGACGCCCTGTCGGACTGCGGCCTCGAGGTCAGCAACCGCGTCGCGGCCGACTTCACCATCCAGGGCGGTGAGGCGGTGACCTCGCAGCTGCTCTCGGCGGCGCCCGAGATCGACGCCATCTGGAACCACGACGACGACCAGGGCGTCGGCGTGCTCGCGGCCATCGAAGCCGCGGGTCGCGACGAGTTCTTCATGGTCGGCGGCGCGGGCAGCGCCAATGCGATGCGCGCGATCCAGTCGGGCGACTCGGTGCTCGAGGCGACCGTCATCTACCCGTCCACCCAGGCGGCCGACGGCATCGCGCTGGCCCGACTCATCGCGCAGGGCAAGACCATGAGCGACCTCTACACGCCGAGCGTGCCGAACCGCATCGTGCTCGACGCGCCGGTCGTCACGAAGGACAACGTCGACGAGTTCATCGAGTTCGCGTTCGAGTCCTGATCCGAACACCAGAGGCCGGGCGTCCCGCGTGGCGCCCGGCCTCCCCTACACACAGGAAGGCGGCTTCGATCCGCATGGCTGAACGACTCCGCGTCGCGATGGTGGGCAACGGCTTCATGGGGGCGGCCCATTCGCAGGGATGGCGCGTGGCGCCGAGGTTCTTCGACCTCGCGCTGCAGCCGACCATGGACGTGCTGGTCGGGCGAGATCCGGCGCGCGCCGCCCAGGCCGCCGAGAAGTGGGGATGGCGCGAGTCCTCGAGCGACTGGCGCGAGGTCGTCGAGCGCGACGACATCGACGTCGTCGACATCGTGACGCCCGGCGACAGCCACGCCGAGATCGCCATCGCGGCGCTCGAGGCCGGAAAGCACGTGCTGTGCGAGAAGCCCCTGGCCAATTCGACGCACGAGGCCGAGGCCATGACCCGGGCGGCCGAGGTCGCCGCCGGCCGCGGCATCCGCTCGATGCTGGGGTTCACCTACCGTCGCGTGCCGGCCACCGCGTTCGCGCGCCGCCTCATCGCGGACGGCCGCATCGGCGAGATCCGCCACGTCCGCGCGTCGTACCTGCAGGACTGGCTCGTCGACCCCGCGGCGCCCATGACCTGGCGGCTCGAGAAGGAGCGTGCCGGTTCCGGCGCGCTCGGCGACATCGGCGCCCACGCGGTGGACCTCGCGGAGTACATGACCGGCCTTCGCCTCAGCGAGGTGTCGGGTGTGCTCGAGACGTTCGTCCGCCGCCGCCCGCGTCCCGCCGGCCCGACCGCCGGGGCGATCGCGGGCGCCGCCTCCGGAGGCGCGGATGCCGAGTACGGCGACGTGACCGTCGACGACGTCGCGCTGTTCCGCGGCCGGTTCGCGTCGGGCGCCCTCGGCACGTTCGAGGCGTCGCGCATGGCGACGGGACGCAAGAACTCGCTGCGCGTCGAGGTGTCGGGCTCGCACGGCGCCATCGCGTTCGACCTCGAGGACCTCAACGCCCTCGAGCTCTACGACGCGCGGGACGCCTCGGAGGAGCAGGGCTTCAAGCGGATCATCGTGACCGAGCCCGAGCACCCGTGGGTCGCCGCCTGGTGGCCCGCCGGGCACATGCTCGGCTACGAGCACGGCTTCGCCAACCAGGCGAAGGACTTCGTGGACGCGATCGCCGCCGGGACGGCGCCGCGTCCGTCGTTCACCGACGGGCTGCACGTGCAGCGCGTGCTCGACGCGGTCGAGCACAGCTCGGGCACGGATGGCGCGTGGGTGGGCGTCGCCGGCGCGACCGCCTGAGTCGCGCCGCGCCGTTCGGCCCCGGCGAGGATGCCGTGGGCGGGGAGGAGTGAGCCCATGCCGTTGCGTGAGCAGGTGCGCGTCGGACTCGAGCCCGCGGACCGCCAGCCGGTCGGCGCGACCGGCTCCGCCTCGACCGGGCTCGCCGAGCGGGTGCGGCGAGCCGTGGCCGGGACATCGCACGCGGTCGCCGAGGCGTGGACGGCGCTCGCCTCGTCGGCGGCGGCGCGGGATCCCGAGGCGCGCGAGCTGATCGGGCTCCTCGCCGCGCAGGAGGGCGGCAAGCAGCTCCGGGCGAGGCTGGCGATCGCCGCCTACCTCGGGATGGGCGGCGACGACCCCGGGGTGTGCGACGCGCTCGGATCGGCCGTGCAGCTGCTGCACGTGGGCCTGTGCGTCCACGACGACCTCATCGACGGCGACGACCGCCGGCACGGCCGGCCGAATGTGGCGGGCAGCGTCCGGGCGGCGTGGGTCGCCGCGGGGGCGCCCGGCGAGGTCGCCGACCGGCAGGCGGATGCCGCCGCGCTGCTGGCGGGCGACCTGGCCATCGGGGCGAGCCTGCGCGCCGTCGTGACCGCGCCCGTTCCGACCGGGATCCGGACCGCCCTCGCCCTGGAGGTGCTGTCGGCGCTCGACGCGGCGATCGCGGGCGAGCTGATGGACGTGCGCAGCGAGCAGGTCGCCCCCTCCGCGGCGCGGCCCGTGCGGATCGCCGAGCTGAAGACCGCCGGCTACAGCGTGATCCTGCCGCTGCGGCTCGGTGCCGTCGCCTCCGGCCGGGCGGGCTCCGAGGTGCTCGACGCGCTCGCGGAGTACGGACGCAACCTCGGGATCGCCTACCAGCTGCGGGACGACGAGCTCGCGGTCTTCGGCGATCCGGACCGCACGGGCAAGTCGACGAGCTCCGACGTGCGCGGCGGCAAGCGCACGCGCCTGCTCCAGCTCGCGCTGCGGCTCGCCTCTCCGGCGGATCGCGCGGTGCTCGAGCGCGAGGTCGGCCGAGCGGATGTCTCCGAGGAGGGGGTCGATCGCGTCCGTCGGATCATGCGGGAGTCCGGCGCGCTCGAGCGGCATCGCGCACTGATCGTGCGTCATGCGGCCGAGGCGGTCGCCGCCCTCGATCCGCCCGCCGTGCCGGCCGACCTCGCCGCGTACCTCGGGGTGGTCGCGCGCGGCGTGCCGGCGCGCGAGTCCTGACTTAATCCAACCAGTGCGCAAGTTTACGCATGATCTGCGCGACTTCTGATTGACCGGAAATGCAACCTCCGCTAGCGTCGGATCGGCAGGCCCGCACGGGCCCGCACCGGCGCAACGGGGCACACGGAACGGAGTGGTTCAACGATGAACGAGGGTCGTACGGGAATCTGGTTCATCGGCGCGCGCGGCAGCGTCGCGACGACCGCCACGATCGGCATCGCCGGGCTGGCCGAGGGCGTGGTGCGCCCGGTCGGGCTCGTCACCGCCGCGGCGGCGTTCGACGACGTGCCCCTCGTCGGGTTCGACGACCTCGTGGTCGGCGGTCACGACGTCGACCCCACGCCGCTGCTCGAACGCGCGCGCCGGCTGGCGGCCGGCGGCATGATCCCCGCCGCGACGGTCGAGGCCGTGGCGCGGCGGCTCGAGGCGGTCGACGCCGAGATCCGGCTCGTCCCGCGCTCCCCGCGCGGATCGCAGCGTCGCGAGATCGAGCTGCGCGCCGACGACATCCGCTCGTTTCGCGACCGGCACGGCCTGCGCCGGGTCGTCGTGATCGACGTCGCGTCGACCGAGCCGCTCCCCGCGGACCGACCCGAGTTCCACGACCGCGAGTTGCTCGAGCACGCCCTGGCGCAGGAGGGGGTCGAGCTCCTGCCCTCGAGCACGCTCTCGGCGCTCGCCGCCGTCGGGGCCGGCTCGCCGTACGTCTGCTTCACGCCGTCGATCTCCCTGGGCATCCCCGCCCTGCACGGCGTCGCGGCCGAGGCGCGCGTGCCCATCGCGGGACAGGACGGCAAGACCGGCGAGACGCTGCTGCGCACCGTCCTCGCCCCGATGTTCTCCTCGCGCGGCATGCGCGTGCTCTCGTGGGCCGGCGCGAACCTGCTCGGCGGCGGCGACGGCGCCACGCTCGCCGACCCCGCCGCGGTCGAGTCCAAGCTCGCCTCCAAGAACCGCGGCCTGCACGACCTGCTCGGCCACGACGTGGTCACGCCGCTGCACATCGACAACGTGCCCGACCTCGGCGACGTGAAGACCGCGTGGGACCACGTCCACGCCGAGGGATTCCTCGACACGCGCATCACGCTGCAGACGACCTGGACCGCCTACGACTCGACGCTCGCGGCGCCGCTCGTGATCGACCTCGCACGCCTGCTCTCGCTCGCCGACGAGGCCGGACTGTCGGGCCCGATCCCCGAGCTCGGCTACTTCTTCAAGGACCCGTGGGGCAGCGACGAGCACGCCTTCGCGCGCCAGGCCGACGAGCTGGTCTCGTGGGCGCTCCAGACCGCGGTCCGGAGGGCCTCGGCGCAGGTGGCCTGACCGTGGGCGCCTCGACCTTCCTCCAGCTCGTGCGGGCGCCGGCCGGGCTCACCGTGCTCGGCGACGCGACGGCCGGCATGGCCGCCGCGGGCCGGACCGGCCTGCTGCCGCGGCTCGGCCTGCCCGTGGCATCCGTGCTCCTGTACTGGGGCGGGATGGCGCTCAACGACGCCGCCGACGCCGAGCTCGATCGCGTCGAGCGGCCCGAGCGTCCCATCCCCTCCGGACGGATCTCGCGGCGCGCCGCGTTCGGCGTCGCCGGTGCGCTGACCGCCGCGGGCATCGCGGTCGCGGGCCTGACCGGCGGGCGGACCTCGCTCGCGGTCGCCGTCCCGCTCGCGGCCTCCGTCTGGAGCTACGACCTCGCCGCCAAGCGCGGCTGGGCGGGCCCGATCGTGATGGGGGCCTGCCGCGGTCTCGACGTGCTGCTCGGCGCCGGGCGCGAGCGCGCGACCGACGCGGTGCGCCCCGCGCTCGTCATGGCGGGGCACACCGCGAGCGTCACGGCGCTGGCGCGAGGCGAGGTGCACGGCACGAGCCCGGCGGTCGCGGGGGCCGCGGCAGCCGTGACGGTCGTCGCGGCCGCCGCGGCGGTGCGACCCGAGCGGTCGGCCGCGGGGCTCGTCTCGGCGGTCGCGGCCGTGCGGTTCGCGGCGCCCACCCTCCGCGCGCAGGCGGGGGCGGTCTCCTCGCCCGACGCTGCGGTCGTGCGCACCGCGACCCGACGCGGCATCGTCGCGATGATCCCGCTGCAGGCCGCCCTGACCGCGCGAGTCGGCCGCCCCGTCGACGCGCTCGTGCTGCTCGCGATCGACGCGGTCGCCGTGCTGCTCGCGCGCCGCGGCGCCGTGAAGGGGCGTGATGTCACGTGAGCGCGGCCCCGACGATCGCCCGGCCACGACTCGGCTACGGCACGAACGGGTTCGCCGACCATCCGCTCGACGATGCCCTCGACGTCCTCCAGCGGCACGGGTACGAGGCCGTGGCGCTCACGCTCGGCCACCCGCACTTCGAGCCGTTCGCCGACGGATGGCTCGACCGCGCCATCCACCTCCGCGCCGACCTCGAGCGACGCGGTCTCCTCGTCGTCGTCGAGACCGGCGCCAGGTACGTCCTCGACCCGGTGCGCAGGCACCGCCCCAACCTGCTCGACGACGACGCCGAGGCCGCGCGGCGCGTGGCGTTCCTGGTGCGCGCGATCGAGATCGCCGAGGTGCTCGACGCGGAGTGCGTGTCGTTCTGGTCTGGGGTGCGGCCCGATGGCGTCGACGCGGAGGTCGCGTGGCGCCGTCTCCTCGCGAACCTCGGTCCCGTCGTGGCCGCCGCCCGCCGGCACGCCGTGCGGCTCGGGCTCGAGCCCGAGCCGGGCATGCTCGTCGAGACCGTGGCCGACGCGCTGCGCGTGCGCGCCGAGCTGGGCGACCCGCCCGAGCTCGGCCTCACCGTCGACCTCGGTCACTGCGTCGTCGTCGAGCCCGACGGCGTCGAGGGCGCACTACGCGCGGCGGGCGACCTGCTCGTGAACGTGCAGGTCGACGACATGCTGCCGCACGCGCACGAGCACCTCGAACTCGGCACCGGCCGCCTCGACCTCGAGCTTGCGTTCCGCACGCTGGCCGAGCTCGGCTACGACGGGGTCGCTGCGATCGAGCTGCCGCGCCACTCGCACGCGGCGCCGCGGATCGCCGAGGAGAGCATCGCACGACTGCACGACGTCTTCGAGAGGATCGGGTGAGCGCATGACGCAGCGCAGGGGCACCGGGCGCATCGGCGCCTGGCACATCGAGGAGCGCTACCGCGACGGCGACACCGAGGAGCGCCGCCGCGTGCTCGAGGAGCTGAACGCGCTGGGCGAGTCCGATCCCGTCGACGAGCCGCTGCGCGCCGTCGGGCTCGCCATCGTCCGCGACGCCCTGCGGGCCAACGACCCGAGGCTCGTGGCCACCGCCATGGGGGCGTTCGCCGGCCGGCACCTCGGCGACCACGACTGGCGGCACGGCGTCGTGAAGCTCGTCTTCATGGCCGTGCCGCTCTCCGTCGTCGCCCGGCTCGACGACCGAGCCGACGACGAGCTCGCCCGCATGGCCGAGGACCTGGCCGAGGAGCGCGAGGCCGCGGGCCGCGCCATCCCGGACGACCTGCGGGCGCTGCTGCCCGAGAACCGCGCCCGACGAGAGGAAGCCCGCTGATGCGCATCTTCGACCCGCACATCCACATGACCTCGCGCACGACCGACGACTACGAGGCCATGTACGCCGCCGGCGTGCGCGCGCTCGTCGAGCCGTCGTTCTGGCTCGGCCAGCCGCGCACGAACGTCGGCTCGTACGTCGACTACTTCGACGCGCTGACCGGGTGGGAGCGCTTCCGGGCCTCGCAGTTCGGGATCCGCCACCATTGCGCGCTCGCGCTGAATCCGAAGGAGGCCAACGACCCGCGCTGCCGCGAGGTCCTGGCCGAGCTGCCGCGGTTCCTGCGACGCGAGTCGGTCGTCGCGATCGGCGAGACCGGCTACGACTCGATGACGCCCGAGGAGGACGAGGTGCTCGAGGCGCACCTCGCGCTCGCGATCGAGCACCGACTGCCCGTGATCGTGCACACGCCGCACCGCGACAAGAAGCACGGCACGCGCCGCACGCTCGAGGTGATCGCCCACTCCGGGATCGCGCCGGAGTTGGTCGTGCTCGACCACCTCAACGAGGTCACGATCGAGATGGTCCGCGAGAGCGGCAGCTGGATGGGCTTCTCGATCTACCCCGACACCAAGATGGACCCGCACCGCATGGTCGCGCTGCTGCAGCGCTACGGGACCGAGCGCGTGCTGGTGAACTCGGCCGCCGACTGGGGCCGGTCCGACCCGCTGCTCACCGCGAAGACCGGCGCGGCCATGCTCGACGCGGGCCTCACGGCCGACGACGTCGATGCCGTGCTCTGGCGCAACCCGGTCGACTTCTTCGCGCAGAGCGGCCGGCTCGACCTGACGCCGCTGCCGGGGTTCCACCTCGCGGGCGAGCACGACACGTTCTCGGGCAACTCGATCCTGCGAGGCGTGGCGGATGTCGCGGCGCCGGCCGTGCCCGAGGGGGCGGCGCGCTGATGCACCTCTCGTACTGCACCAACGTGCACCCCGCCGAGGACCTCGACGGCGTCATCCGCCAGCTCGACGCATACGCGGGCCCGGCCCGGGTCGCCGCGGGTCTCGACGTGCTCGGCGTCGGCCTGTGGCTGCCGGCGCCGCTGGCCGCACGCCTGGCCGCCGAGCCCGACGCGCTCGGGCGGCTGCGGGCGGCGCTCGAGCGCAACGGCCTCGAGGTGCGCACCCTCAACGCGTTCCCGCACGAGGCCTTCCATGCCGAGGTCGTCAAGCTCGACGTCTACCGGCCCGACTGGACCGACCCCGCCCGCCTCGAGTTCACGGTCGACGCGGCACGCGTGCTCGCCGCGCTGCTGCCGCCCGGCGCCGAGGGCAGCATCTCGACGCTGCCGCTGGGCTGGCGCGTCGGGTGGGACGACGCGAAGGACCGTGCCGCGACCGACGCGCTGGCGGCGCTCGGCGCCGAACTGCGCGCGATCCGGGCGGAGACGGGGCGCGTCATCCGCCTCGCCGTCGAGCCCGAGCCGGGCTGCGTGCTCGACGACGTCGACGACGTGGTCGCCTGGCTCGCGTCGCACCGCGACCGGCTCGACCTCGATCACCTCGGGGTGTGCCTCGATACGTGCCACCTCGCGGTGTCGTTCGCCGATCCGGCGGCGGCGGTCGCGGGCATCGCGGACGCCGGCATCCGGGTCGTGAAGGTGCAGGCGTCGGCCGCGCTGCACGTCGAGCGCCCGGGCGATGCCGATGCCCGCCGTGCCGTCGAGGCCTACGCCGAGGACCGGTACCTGCACCAGGTCCGCGAGCACGCGTCGGCCGGCGTCATCCGGGTCGACGACCTGCCCGAGGCGCTCGACGACCTGCCGGCGGCCGCGCCGTGGCGGGTGCACTTCCACGTGCCGCTGCACCTCGAACCCGAGGCGCCGCTCTCGTCGACGACCGACGTGCTGCGCGCTGCGCTCGCCGCCGTGCGGGAGGTGCAGCCGGTCGACCAGCTCCACGTCGACGTCGAGACCTACACCTGGTCCGTGCTGCCCGGCGGTCCGGTCGACCTCGTCGACGGCATCGCCGCCGAGCTGCGCTGGGCGCAGGCCGAGCTGCTCGAGCGCCAGGAGCAGCCGGCATGACCGCGAAGGTGCTCCTCCTCGACGTCGTCGGCCTGACCGCCGACGCCCTGCGGCACATGCCGCGGCTGAACCGGATGGCGCGCGCCGGCGCCCGGGCCGAGCTCGGCACCGTGCTGCCCGCCGTCACGTGCTCGGTGCAGTCGTCGGTGCTCACGGGCGCCATGCCCTCGAGCCATGGCATCGTGGGCAACGGATGGTACTTCCGCGGCCTCGGCGACGTGCTGCTGTGGCGCCAGCACAACCGGCTGGTTCGCGGCGAGAAGCTGTGGGAGACCGCCCGCCGACGGCGCGGCGGCGACTACTCGAGCGCGAACCTCGGCTGGTGGTACGCGATGGGCGCGACGACCGACCTCACGGTCACGCCGCGACCGATCTACCACGCCGACGGCCGCAAGTCGCCCGACTTCTACGCGCGGCCGCCGCGCCTGCACGACGAGCTGTGCGAGGAGCTCGGCGAGTTCCCGCTGTTCCAGTACTGGGGGCCGACCGCGTCGATCCGCTCGACGCAGTGGATCGTCGATGCGACCCGGCGCGTGCTCGCCGGACCCGGCACGCCCGACCTCACGATGGCCTACCTGCCGCACCTCGACTACGACCACCAACGCTTCGGGCCGGACTCACCCGAGGGCGCGCGCGCCGCCGCCGAGCTCGACGCCGCGATGGCGCCGCTCCTCGACCAGGCCGAGGCGCAGGACGTGACCGTGGTCGCCCTCGCCGAGTACGGCATCGCGCGCGCCGACCGACCGGTCGACGTCAACCGGGCGCTGCGCCGTGAGGGCCTGCTCGAGGTGTACGTGCAGGACGGACGCGAGCAGCTCGACCCGTGGACCTCGCGCGCGTTCGCGGTGGCCGACCACCAGGTCGCGCACGTGTACGTCGCCGATCCGGCCGACGTACCGCGCGTCGCCGCGATCCTCCGCGACCTCGAGGGCGTCGACGAGGTCCTCGACCGCGAGGACCAGGCGCGGTACGGGCTCGACCACGCGCGTTCGGGCGAGCTGGTCGCGGTCGCCGCGCCGGGCGCCTGGTTCACCTACTACTTCTGGCTCGACGACGACCGCGCGCCCGAGTACGCTCGCGGCGTCGATATCCACCGCAAGCCCGGCTACGACCCCGCCGAGCTCTTCTTCGACCCGGCAGACCGGCTCGCGAAGGCGAAGGCGGCGGGCAACCTGGTGCGCAAGAAGCTCGGGCTGCGGTACGCCATGAGCACGGTGCCGCTCGACCCGTCGTGCGTGCGCGGCACGCACGGTCGACTGCCCGACTCCGCCGCCGACACCCCGCTCCTCCTCGCCTCCGACCCGCGCTTCCTCGACGGCGCCGGCGACCGCGTGCACGCGACCGAGGTCCGCGACCTCGTGCTGCGGTGGCAGGGCCTCGCCGAGACCGCCGCGCCATCCGACCCCCACGAAAGGATCCGAGCATGACCGACACGCCCGCCACGACGCATCCCGTCACCCTCTTCACCGGCCAGTGGGCCGACCTGCCCTTCGAGGAGGTCGCCCGCCTGGCCTCGGAGTGGGGCTACGACGGCCTCGAGATCGGCGTCGGCGGCGACCACCTCGACACCAAGCTCGCCGATGAGGAGCCCGGCTACCTGAAGGAGAAGCTGGAGCTGCTGAAGCGCTACGACCTGAAGGTCTACGCGATCTCGAACCACCTCACCGGCCAGGCCGTGTGCGACGACCCGATCGACTTCCGCCACCAGGCGATCGTGCGCCCGTACACGTGGGGCGACGGCGACGCCGAGGGCGTGCGGCAGCGTGCGGCCGAGGACCTCAAGCGCACCGCGCGCGTCGCGCGCAAGCTCGGCGTCGACACGGTCGTCGGGTTCACGGGGTCGAAGATCTGGCAGTACGTCGCGATGTTCCCGCCCGTGCCCGCGTCGGTCATCGACGCCGGGTACGAGGACTTCGCGAACCGGTGGAACCCCATCCTCGACGTGTTCGACGACGAGGGCGTGCGCTTCGCGCACGAGGTGCACCCCTCGGAGATCGCGTACGACCACTGGACCAGCGTCCGCACCCTCGAGGCGATCGACCGCCGCCCGGCGTTCGGGTTCAACTGGGACCCGTCGCACATGATGTGGCAGGGCGTCGACCCGGTCGGCTTCATCTGGGACTTCCAGGACCGGATCTACCACGTGGACTGCAAGGACACCCGGATCCGCACGGCGAACAGCCGCTCGGGCATCCTCGGCTCCCACCTGCCGTGGGGCGACCCGCGTCGCGGCTGGGACTTCGTCTCGACCGGGCACGGCGACGTGCCGTGGGAGGACGCGTTCCGCGCGCTCGACGCGATCGGCTACACGGGCCCGATCTCGGTCGAGTGGGAGGACGCGGGCATGGACCGCCTGCACGGCGGCCCGCAGGCGCTCGAGTTCGTGCGCTCGCTCATCTGGCCGCGCCCGACCGCGTCGTTCGACGCCGCGTTCTCGAACCAGTAGGGCGACGGATGGCGCATGCCGCCGGTCGCCGTACGATCGGCGGTATGCGTCCCGACCCCGCCCCTCGCGTGCGCCCGCGCCCGACTTCGGTGCCGCCGCGACGGGGTGGTCCCGCTCGCCCGGCGCGCCCGGATCGCGACCTCTCGCCGCCGCTTCCCGCCGCGCTCAGCTGGACGGTGCTGGCGCTGTTCGTGGTCGCGCTGGCGAGCGGGCTGCTCGTCCTCGACCTGACCTGGTGGCTGCCCGCGTGGGTCCTCGCGGCGAGCCTCGTCGCCTTCGTCGCGTACGGCCTCGACAAGTCGGCCGCGCGGCGCGGTGGGGCGCGCATCTCGGAGCAGACGCTGCTGCTCCTGGGCCTCATCGGCGGGTGGCCGGGCGCGGTCGCCGCGCAGCAGTTGTTCCGGCACAAGACCCGCAAGCGCTCGTTCCGTCGCGCGTTCTGGGCGTCGGTGGTGGTGAACCTCGTCGTGCTCGCCGCGGCGGTCGTGCTGCTCCCGGCGTCCGGCATCGCCGGCGCACTCCCGCCGGATCCCGGCCTCCCCCCGGTCCTCTCGCGCTGATCGGCCGCGGCGCGTGGCGCGGCGCTCGCCGGGGCCGTCGGTCACCGTCCGTCACCGTCCGGCGATGCCGTCCAAGTGGCTCATCTGAGCCGCGCCTCATATGAGGCCATGCTGACGACGAGGGGGGTCCATCTCGGCGCCGAGGTCACCCGCCAGCTCAACCCGGCCTCATGTGAGGCCCGCCTCAATGCGCCAGGCCTCATTTGAGCCAGGCCTCATTTGAGGCGAGCTTCACGCGCGTCGGTTCGATTCGCCGAGGCCGACCCCTGACGTCGCGCGGCCTCATTTGAGGCGAGGCTCAGATGAGTGGGGCCTCATTTGACGAGGTCGGTTCGATTCGCCATGGTCGGCGACCCTGATGTCGACGCGGCCTCATATGAGGCGGGCTTGATGAGGGTGGGTGGATTCGCCATGGTCGGCGACCCTGATGTCGATGCGGCCTCATATGAGGCCAGGCTCAAACGAGCGGGCTGGAAACACTCTCCTGAACGGGTGCAGCCCGGCCCGTCCGACGGAAGGCCGCGCTACGCGACCGGAGCCAGTGGCGCGAGGGGCGCGCGCAGGTCGAGGATCGACCCGCGCACCTCGGCGGCGTCCGGGTACTGCTCCTGGTGGGCGAGCCCGACGCCGGTGACGCCGAGTCCCGTCGCCGCGGCATCCGTCACGAAGAGGTAGGGCCGGTAGCCGATCCGATCGCGGATGCCGTTCTTCAGCAGCCGGTGCGCGACCGTGACCGCGGGGCCGAGCAGGTCGCTGCCGCCGCCGACGCTCTGCCGCACGCAGACCCCGCGGTGCAGGATCACTTTGAGGTCGAGGTAGGCCACATTGGGGCACGCGGTGCACACGTGCTCGGGCCCGGGCGTCGCGCGAGTGCGGGCCGCGAGGAAGCCCGCGTACATCGTCGCGATGCGATCGAGCACGCCAGCGCCCTCGCCGTCGAGCGAGGCAGCCGCCGCGCACGCGAACACCGCGTCGCCCTCGAGCTTGACGAGCGCGAACTCGGGCGACAGGCCCGTCGTCACACTGTCGAGCAGCTCGGCGAGCAGCGAATAGGCGATCGGGATCCCCTCGCTGAAGTCGACGCCGTGCGCCTCCTCGACGCTCGCGAGGAACGACGTGAAGCCCGAGATGTCGGCGAGCAGCAGGTACCGATCGCCCGCGGGCGCGTCGGCCGCCGTCGATGCCGCGAGCTCCATGGTCCCTCCGGGGGTGTGCCGTCGGGGCGAGTCTACGTCGCCCGCGCACGGCCCTGAAGGGTGAGCGGATGTCGCGGGCCGAAGGGAGATCGGCCGCGACATCCGCCCGCGGCTACGCCCGCTCGGTCACCGATCCGTGCGTGAGGTGCAGCCGCCGCTCCGCGCGCGTCGCGACCGCGGAGTCGTGGGTGACGATCACCAGGGTGAGCCCGCGATCGCGCCAGAGTCCCTCGAGGAGGTCCATGATCTCGTCACGGGTCTGCTCGTCGAGGTTGCCGGTCGGCTCGTCCGCGAGGAGCACCTCGGGCTCCTTCACGAGCGCTCGCGCGATCGCGACGCGCTGCTGCTGCCCGCCCGAGAGCTCGCTCGGAACGTGGTGCGCGCGGTCGCCGAGGCCGACCGACTCGAGCGCGGCGGTCGCGCGCCGGCGGCGTTCCTCGGCGGCCACGCCCAGGGGCTCGAGCGCCGTCTCGACGTTCTCCTGCGCGGTGAGCGTCGGGATGAGGTTGAAGCCCTGGAACACGAAGCCGATCTGGGCCGCGCGGATGCCGCCGAGCTTCGAGTCGGGCATGGCGGACAGCTCTGCCTCGCCGAGCGAGACGCGACCCGAGGTGGGCCGGTCGAGCGCGCCGAGCATCTGCAGCAGCGTCGACTTGCCGCCGCCCGTCGGGCCCTGGATGGCGACGAGCTGCCCCGTCGGGATGGTGAGGCTCACGTCGTCGAGCGCGGTGATCGTGCGCTCCTTCTGGTGGTAGGTCTTCGAGACGTTCTCGAGGGTGTACATGGGGTCGTTCCTTCCGTCGTGCAAGTCGGGGTGGGGGCGAGCGGATGGCGCGGCATCCGTCACGCGACGCTGCGCAACGCCTCAGCGGGGCGCAACCGGCTGGCGCGCCATCCGCCGATCGCGCCGGCGAGGAGGCCGCCGAGCACCGCGAG
Organism: Agromyces aurantiacus; assembly: GCF_016907355.1. Lineage (NCBI taxonomy): Bacteria > Bacillati > Actinomycetota > Actinomycetes > Micrococcales > Microbacteriaceae > Agromyces > Agromyces aurantiacus. Next base: position 972,279 of record NZ_JAFBBW010000001.1, read on the forward strand.
CCCGACCGCGAGGGCGACCACCGAGACGGTCACCGGCGCGCTGAGCACGACCTCGGTCGACTGCGCGGTGTCGAAAGGCGCGCCGCCGCCGGCGAACCCGCCACCCATCGGGCCGGCCGCCGCCGCGGCATCCGGCGTCGACGTGGTCGCGAGGGTCGGCGCGATCGCGTTGACGATCGCGATGCCCGCGAAGCCGAGCACGAGGCCGGCGGCGCCGCCGATGAGACCCTGCACGAGCGACTCGCCCGCGACCTGGCCGGTGATGCGGCGATTCGACCAGCCGATCGCCTTGAGCGTGCCGAACTCGCGCGTGCGACGGGTGACGCCCTGGATGGTGAACAGGATCGCGATGAGGAACGCGGCGGCGAGCACCGCGACCGAGAGCCACAGTCCGAGGCTCGTGATGAGCTGGCTGGCGCTCCCGAGCGAGCCCGAGACCGAGGCCGCGAGGTCCTCCTGGGTGCTCACCTGCTGGTCGGGCAGCGCCGCCTCGAGATCGTTCTTCACTGCGGAGATGACCTCGGCCGACTCGGCCTGCACGGAGATGTCGGAGACCTGCCCCTCGAGGCCCGAGAGGGCCTGGGCGACGTCGAGCGGGATGTAGGCGTTCGACGCGGTCGTCGCGTCGGCCGACGTCGAGGCGACGATGCCGACCACCTCGAACCCCGTCCCGCCGAGGTCGACGGTGTCGCCCACGGCGAGGCCCTCGCTCGTCGCGTACGTCTCGTCGAGCACGACGACGTCCTGTCCGGCGTCGCCGGCGTCGAGGCCGCGGCCCTCGACGAGTTCCACCGCGCTGAGCGGGCCGACCGCGTCCGCGGCCGGGTCGACGCCGGTGACGGTCGTGCTCGACACGTCGAACGCGCCGCCGCCGAAGCTGCGCCCGCCGGTGTCGCCCTCACCGGGCGCGGGCATCGTGGTGTCGCCGGTCGCGCCATCCGTCGCGCCGCCCTCGTCGGTCGGCGGGGCCGGGAGCTCACCGTCGAAGGTGACGTTGTTCAGGCTGAGGGTCGCGGATGCCGCGGCCACACCGTCGACGCCCCGCACCGTCTCGAGGGCCGAGGCGTCGAAGGTCGACGAGCCGGGCCCGGCCGTCAGGCGCGAGTTGCTGAGCTCGGTGGTCGTGCCGTCCTCGGCGGTGGCGCCGTCGTCCTGCCCGAATTCGAACCGGACGCCGGGGCCGCCCTCGCCCTCGCCCGGCGCGGCGGGCGCCTGGGAGACGGTGAGGTCGGTTCCGACGCCGTACACGGATTCGAGCACGGCGGCCTGGGCGTCTCGCACGCCGGTCGAGACGGCGTTCACGATCATGACGAGTGCGATGGCGAGCGCCATGCCGACGGCGACGATCGCGGTCTGCCTGCGGCGTCCGGCCAGCTCGCGGCGGAGGTAGGTGAAGAACATGCGGGGTCCTCGGGGTCTGCGGGCGCCCACCGGGTGATGGGCTCGACCAGGACGCTAGGAAGCCGCGCTGTGGCTGCGCGGTGCCGGAGCTATGCCTCCGGTATGAGCGGCCGGGGATCGTCGTCATTGCCGGGACACAGCGGGCATCCGACCAGTCCATAGGAAACTCACAGGGCCGAGCGCATACTCGGAACCATGACCAGTCTTCCCGGAGCCGGCACCGGCACCGCGCAGCGCCCGCAGATCGCCAAGGCCGACGGCAGTGCCGTCCGGGTGCTCGTCGTCGACGACGAGAACTCGCTGACCGACCTGCTCAAGATGGCCCTGCGCTACGAGGGCTGGGAGGTGCGGACGGCCTCCGACGGGTTCGGCGCGGTGCGCGTGGCACGCGAGTTCCGCCCGGATGCGATCGTGCTCGACATCATGCTGCCCGACATCGACGGGCTCGAGGTGCTCCAGCGCGTGCGCGCCGACGGCGCCGAGACGCCCGTGCTCTTCCTCACCGCGAAGGACTCCCTGGACGACCGCATCGCCGGGCTCACGGCCGGCGGCGACGACTACGTCACCAAGCCGTTCAGCCTCGAGGAGGTCGTCGCGCGGCTGCGCGGCCTCATCCGCCGCTCGACCCTGACGCTCGCGCAGGCGAAGGACCCGGTGCTGCGCGTCGGCGACCTCTCGCTCGACGAGGACTCGTACGAGGTCGAGCGCGACGGCACGCCCATCGAGCTGACCGCCACCGAGTTCGAGCTGCTGCGCTTCCTCATGCGCAACCCGCGCCGCGTGCTCTCGAAGGCGCAGATCCTCGACCGCGTGTGGAACTACGACTTCGGCGGCAAGGAGTCGGTCGTCGAGCTCTACATCTCCTACCTGCGCAAGAAGATCGATGCGGGCCGGGAGCCCATGATCCACACGGTCCGCGGAGCGGGCTACATGCTCAAGGCCGCCGGATGACGCGACCCGGCGATCCCGGCCACGCCGCCGCCTCGCGACAGGCCCAGGCCGACGCGACCGCCGGCCGGGTCCCCGATTCCGCGGCACGGCCGGCGGCTTCGCCGCCGGCTGCCGCTCCGCCGCGCCGTCGCGCGCCCATGACGCTGCGCCGCCGGCTGCTCATCGTGATCGCGTCGCTCGTCGTGCTCGTCAGCGCGGTCGTGGGGCTCGTGAGCGTCGCCGTCCTGCACAACCAACTCGTCGCGCGCCTCGACGCGCAGCTCGAGCAGACCATCGACCGCGCCGGTCGCGCGCTCGACGACCCGGGCGGCCCGCTGCCGATCCCACCCGAGGGCGCCGACGTGCTCCTGCGCCTGCCGGGCCAGCCGCTCGGCGCGATCGCGGCACTCGTCACCGATCGCGCCGTCCTCTACTCGGGCACGCTCGACCGCGAGGGCGACATCGACGAGCTGTCCGAGGCGGCCGGCGCGACCATCGCGTCGATCCCCACCGACCGCAAGCCAGTCACGGTCGAGCTCGACGAGCTCGGTGAGTACCGGGCCATCGCCGCTCCCACGAACGGCGGGTACTCCTTCGTCGTGGCCTTCCCGCTCGCCGAGGTGAACGCCACCACCACGCAGCTCGCGATCACGATCGCCGTCGTCGCGCTCGCCGGGCTCGCCGGCGCGCTGGCGCTCGGCGCGGTCACGGTGCGCCGAGCGCTGCAGCCCCTCGACCGGGTGACCGAGACCGCGACCCTCGTCTCCGAGCTGCCCCTCGCGCGCGGCGACGTCGAGCTGCCCGACCGGGTGCCCGTCGACGACGAGCGCACCGAGGTGGGCCGGCTCGCGACGGCCTTCAATCGCATGCTCGGGCACGTCTCCACCTCCCTCTCGGCGCGCGAGCAGTCGGAGCGCAAGGTGCGCCGGTTCGTCGCCGACGCGAGCCACGAGCTGCGCACGCCGCTTGCGTCGATCCGCGGTTACTCGGAGCTCACGCGCCTGCACGGCGGCGAGCTGCCGGCCGACGTCGTGCACGCGCTCGGCCGCATCGAGTCGGAGTCGCTGCGCATGACCGAGCTCGTGGAGGACCTCCTCCTGCTCGCCCGGCTCGACGAGGGCCGGGAGCTCCGCCGCGACCGGGTCGACCTCCGGCAGCTCGTCGTCGACGCGGTGGGCGACGCCCAGGTCGCGGGCCCCGAGCACGACTGGCGCGTGGCCGTGCCGGACGGCGACGTGATGATCACGGGCGACCGGTCGCGGCTGCACCAGGTCGTCGCGAACCTGCTCGCGAACGCGCGCGTGCACACGCCCGAGGGCACGAAGGTCGTCGTGCGGCTGCAGCAGCTGGCGGCGACGGATGGCACGGGGCCGCGCGCCCGCGTGACGGTCGCCGACGACGGGCCCGGCATCGACCCCGCGGTGCGGGCGACGATGTTCGAACGGTTCGCGCGCGGCGACGCGTCGCGCTCCCGCCGCGCGGGCAGCACGGGCCTCGGGCTCGCGATCGTGAACGCAGTGGTCGAGGCGCACCATGGCACCGTCGGCGTCGAGAGCGAGCCGGGCCGCACCGAGTTCACGGTCGACCTGCCCGCCTGAGCCGCGCCCGCCGCGCCATCCGTGCCCGCGAGAGTATGCCGAACGCACCGATCCACTCGCGGAACGGTGCGTTCGGCATACTCTCGGCGACGCACCGGGGCGCTCGGGGCGCGCCCCGGTGCGCAGGCGGCGGCGCGGGCGCTCAGTGCGCGGGCGCGCCGTCCTCCGGTGCGGTGTCGCCGGCGAGCACGACCTCGTCGGTCAGGCGCCCGAGCAGCCGCGCGAGCCGCTCGACGTCCTCGGCCGACCAGTCGCGCAGCTTGGCGTAGAGCTGCCGCTGCATGCGCGAGCCCTTCTGCCCGACGCTCTCGATCGCCTGCTCGGTCGGCTGCACGACCCGCGCGCGCCCGTCGTTCGGGTCGCTGATGACGCTCGCCAGCCCGAGCTGCTCGAGGTGCTTGACCTGCCGGCTCACGACGCTCTTGTCGATCTCGAGCGCGTCGGCGATCGCGCCAGCATGCATCGGTCCGCGGCGCACGAGGGCGGAGAGGATCTTGTAGCCCACCGGCTGCAGGTCGGGGTGGACGGCGGCCGCGGCCTCCTTCCAGACGGCCCGCACCCGGACGAAGAGCAGCCGGAGCTGCTCCTCGACCGAGGCGATCTCGTCGTCGGTGGCCGTGCGCAGGGCGGGCGCGACGCTGGCGGTCATGCGGCGATCCTAGTTCCCGGCGGGTCCGGCGCCGCCGCCGCGCCCCGCGGGCTCGGGCACCTCGATCGAGCCGGTCGCGGCGTCGTGCACGAGGCCGACGGGGCGCAGGGCGACGGATGCCGCGGCCGTGTCGATCACGGCATCCTCGGCGTCCTCGAGCTCGCGCACGTGCTCGGCGTGCCGCTCCGCGCGGGCCGCCGCCGCGGCATCCGGCGTCTCGGCCTTCGCGCGCTGGATGGCGTTCTGCGTGCCCAGGCCGATGTTGGGCAGGAAGGCGACCGCGACGAGCGTCACCATCGCGAGCGGCACGGCGGCGAGGAACACGCTGCCGACGCCGGTGCCGTACGCCGACTCGACGATCACGCGCAGGAAGTCGGGGAGCTGGCTGATCTGGGGGATGGTGCCGCCGCCGAGCGTCTGAGCGGCCTCGAGCTGCTGCTCGGGCGGGAGCCCGCCGATGCCCTCCTTGATGGAGTCGGCCACGACGGTGCCGAGGATCGAGCCCATGACGGCGACGCCGACCGTGCCGCCGAGGCTGCGGAAGAACGTGACCGCGCTCGTGGCGACGCCCAGGTTCTTCACCTCGGCGGTGTTCTGCACGACGAGCACGAGGTTCTGCATGAGCATGCCGACGCCGGCGCCGAGCACGAACATCGAGATGCCCACGTACCAGAACGGCGTGTCGTAGTGCAGGCGCGACAGGAGCAGGCTGCCGGCGATCATCAGGACGCTGCCCGTGACCATGAAGCCCTTCCACTTGCCGCGGCGGCTGACGAGCGCGCCGATCACGGTCGAGGAGACCAGCACGCCGGCCATCATCGGGATGGTGAGCAGGCCGGACTCGGTCGGGGTCGCGCCGCGCGCGAGCTGCATGTACTGGCTGAGGAACACCGCAGTGCCGAACATCGCGACGCCGACCGAGATCGACGCGATCACCGCGAGGGTGAACGTGCGGTTCGTGAAGAGGCCGAGCGGGATCACCGGCTCCGTCACGCGGAGCTCGACGACGATCGCGATCGCGAGCAGCAGGACCGCGCCACCCACCATGAGCAGGCTCGGGACGGAGATCCAGTCGAAGTCCTTGCCGGCGAAGGTGACCCAGAGCAGCAGGAGCGAGACCCCGGCCGAGATGAGCACGATGCCCACGTAGTCGATCGAGACCTTGGTCTTCGGACGGGTGGGCAGGTGCAGCGTGCGCTGCAGGAGCACGAGCGCGACGACCGCGATGGGCAGGCCCACGAAGAAGTTCCAGCGCCAACCGAGCGTGTCGGTGATCACGCCGCCGAGCAGCGGGCCGCCGACCGTCGCGACGGCCATGACCGCGCCGAAGAGGCCGGCGTACTTGCCGCGCTCACGCGGGCTGATGATGTCGGCCATGACGATCTGGCTGAGCGCGGCGAGGCCGCCCGCGCCGATGCCCTGGAACACGCGCATCGTGATGAGGGTGCCGGTGTCCTGCGAGAAGCCGGCGACGGCCGACGCGACCACGAAGATGACGAGCGCGAGCTGGAGGAGCAGCTTGCGGTTGAAGAGGTCGGCGAGCTTGCCCCAGATCGGAGTCGAGACGGTGGTCGCGAGCAGGGTCGCCGTCACGACCCACGTGAAGGCGGACTGGTCGCCCTGGAGGTCGGAGATGATGAGCGGCAGCGAGGTGCCGACGACGGTCGAGGCGAGCATCGACACGAACATGCCGAGCAGCAGGCCCGAGAGCGCGGTGAGGACCTCGCGATGGGTCATGCCGTTGTCGGAGAGCGCGGCGGGCGCCGCTTGCTTGGGTGCGCGGGTGCGCGAGGCGTTGGCCATGGAACTCCTGAAGATCGTTGACGAGTGTCAACTATACGTAACTGCTGGACTATGGTCAACTATTCCCTTGGCGCTGAGAGCGGATGGCGCGCCCGCGCGCCGCCCGTCACGGCCGCGATTTGGCGGCGCTCGCGCCATCCGTTACCCTTGACGGAGCCGAAGACCGCTGGTTGTCGTGCGCCGAAAGGTTCGCGACCGAAGTCTTGCGAATGCAAGTGCCCGCGCAGGTGTGACGAAGACTTCCCGATCGATTCGGGCCGAGCTCCGCGCAACTGCGCCGGAGCTCTTTTCTTTTCGCTCGACGCTCACGAGTTTCCAGCGCTCCCAGGCCGTGCACCGCCTCCGCGATGCACGTTGAATTCACAAGGAGTGGCCATGGCGAACAAGGAAGCCTCGGTTGCCGAACTCACGAACCTGTTCGAGAGCTCGACCGCCGTTCTGCTGACCGAATACCGCGGCCTCACTGTTGCGAAGCTCAAGGAGCTGCGCAAGTCCATCAGTGGGGACGCGAGCTACGCCGTGGTGAAGAACACGCTGACGAAGATCGCGGCCAACAACGCCGGGATCTCCTCGTTCGACGACGAGCTCAAGGGCCCGTCGGCGATCGCGTTCGTGCACGGCGACCCGGTCGCCGTCGCGAAGTCGCTGCGTGACTTCGCCAAGGCGAACCCCCTCCTCGTGGTCAAGGGCGGCTATTTCGATGGCAAGCCCCTGACCGCCGAAGAGGTAGGCAAGCTCGCCGACCTCGAGTCCCGCGAAGTGCTGCTGGCGAAGCTCGCCGGCGCCTTCAAGGCCTCGCTGTTCGGAGCCGCATATCTGTTCAACGCACCGCTGTCGAAGGCCGTTCGCACGGTCGACGCGCTGCGTGAGAAGCAGGAGTCCGCTGCGTAGGCGCGAGCCTCTCAAGCGGTGAGTAACCAACACATCTAAGGAGAAAATCATGGCGAAGCTGTCCACTGAGGAGCTGCTCGAGCAGTTCAAGGGCCTGACCCTCATCGAGCTCTCGGAGTTCGTCAAGGCGTTCGAGGAGACCTTCGAGGTCACCGCCGCCGCGCCCGTCGCGGTTGCCGCCCCGGCCGCCGGTGGCGCCGGTGCCGCTGCCGAAGAGGTCGAGGAGAAGGACTCCTTCGACGTCGTCCTCGAGGCTGCCGGCGACAAGAAGATCCAGGTCATCAAGGTCGTCCGCGAGCTCACCTCGCTCGGCCTCGGCGAGGCCAAGGCCGTCGTCGACGGTGCTCCCAAGGCCGTGCTCGAGGGCGCGAACAAGGAGACCGCCGACAAGGCGAAGGCCGCCCTCGAGGAGGCCGGCGCGACCGTCACCCTCAAGTAATGTCGCGCGCTCACCCGAGCGCCGCAGCTTGAGGTGACCCGCGTCACCTGAACACACGGATGCCCCGTGCCGATTCGCTCGGCACGGGGCATCCGTCGTCTGCGGGCTCGGTCGTGCTCGGCGGGAGAGATGCATAGACAAGCTATATACTTCTGCGAGTGACATCCGAACCGCTCGAAGACCTCATCGGCGACCTCATCTCGCTGAGCCACCGCCTCACTCGCCTCGCCGCGACGAGCACGGGCAGCGCCGAGTCGCCCGCCGTCTGGCGCACGCTCAGCGTGCTGCGCGACCACGGGCCGCTGCGCCTCGGCGAGCTCGCCCGCGCCAGTCGCGTCAGCCAGCCCACGATGACCAAGCTCATCCACGCGCTCGACGACCGCGGCTGGGTGCGCCGCATCGCGGACCGCGACGACGCCCGCGCCTGGCTCATCTCCGCCGACCCGCGCGGGCTCGAGGCCCTGGCCGGATGGCGCCGCGAGCTCGCGCACGCGCTCGCCCCGCGATTCGCCGACCTCGCAGCCGACGACGTCGCGGCGCTCGCCCGTGCCGCCGACGTGATCCGCGAGCGCCTCGAGCGCGCCGACGCCGAAGCCGACGCGCACGCCGGAGCCGTCGCGTGACCCGGGCGGCCGGCCACGCGGCATCCGGTTCGATCCTGCGCCAGCCCACCGCGGTGTGGGCCGTCGCGTTCGCGTGCGTCATCGCGTTCATGGGCATCGGCCTCGTCGACCCGATCCTGCCCGCGATCGCCGAGAGCCTCCAGGCCACGCCGACGCAGACCGAGCTGCTGTTCACGAGCTACCTGCTCGTCACGGGCCTCGCGATGCTCGGCACGAGCTGGGTCTCCAGCCGAATCGGCCCCAAGCGCACGCTCGTCATCGGCCTCGGGCTCATCGTGCTGTTCGCGACGGCGGCCGGGCTCTCGCAGAGCGTCGAGCAGGTCATCGGCTTCCGTGCCGGATGGGGCCTCGGCAACGCGCTCTTCATCTCGACCGCGCTCGCGACCATCGTGGGCGCCGCGTCGGGCGGGTCGGGCGCGGCGATCATCCTCTACGAGGCCGCGCTCGGGCTCGGCATCGCCATCGGACCGCTGCTCGGCGGCCTGCTCGGCCACGTGAGCTGGCGCGGCCCCTTCTTCGGCACCGCGGTGCTCATGGCGATCGGGTTCGTCGCGATCCTCGTCTTCCTGAAGGACGAGCCGGATGCTGCGTCGCGCCCGCGCACGCCGCTGCGGCTCTCCGCGCCGATCCGCGCCCTCCGCGAGCCGGCGCTCGCCGTGCTCGCCGCCGCCGCGCTGTTCTACAACATCGGCTTCTTCGTGCTGCTGGCGTACTCGCCGTTCCCGCTGGGCTTCGACGCGATCGGGCTCGGGCTGACCTTCTTCGGGTGGGGCGTCGCCCTCGCGATCACCTCGGTGTTCGTGGCACCGATCCTCACGGCACGGATGCCGCGCACGCGCGTGCTCCAGGTCGCCCTGCCGCTGCTCGCGGTCGACCTCGCCGTCGCGGGACTCGTCCTCGACGATCCCGCCGCGCTCGTCGTGTGCATCGTGGCCGGCGGCCTCGTGCTCGGCGTGCTCAACACGGTGCTCACCGAGTGCGTGATGGAGGCCACCGACCTGCAGCGCTCGGTCGCCTCGAGCGCCTACTCGGCCGTGCGCTTCCTGGGCGGGGCGCTCGCGCCGCCCGCCGCGGCCGAGCTCGCGCGGCTGATCTCGCCGGCGTCGCCGTACTACGCGGCGGCCGGAGCCATCCTCGTGGCGCTCGTGATCGTGGTGGCGGGGCGACGCGCGCTCCGGCGCGTCGATGCGCACGCGCCGGAGCCGGCGGTCGTGGAGGCGGAAACGGTGACGGTCGGCGACGCGGCCTGAGGCATCCGCTCGCCGGGCCGGGCCACTGCCTGCGGCGCCATCCGCCCGCGATGCCGTCGTCGCGCGGTTCAGCGCGGCGCGCTCGTGGTCGCGCGAACGACCAGTCGCGTCGGCAGCGGCGCGCCCGAGTCGGGCAAGGGCTCCTCGCCGCCGAGCAGCAGCGCCATCACGGCCTCCACCGCCGCGCGCCCCTGCTCGCCGGGGTACTGCTCGACAGTGGTGAGCTCGAACATCTCGGCGTAGGCGTGCCCGTCGACGCCGATCACGGAGAGCTCCTCGGGCACGCCGATGCCGAGGCGCTCGGCCGCGCGGATGGCGCCGATCGCCATCTCATCGGAGGCCGCGAACACCGCCGTCGGCCTCGCGCCGGGGTGGCCGAGCAGCTGCAGCGCCCCGGTGTACCCGCCGGGCAGGTCCATCTCGGCCTCGAGCACGACGTTGCGGTGCTCGGCCGGAATCCCCGCCGCCGCCATCGCGTCACGGAATCCCTCCAGCCGGTGCCCCTGCACGCTCTCGGGTCGCTCGGCCGCGCCGAGGCCGGCGAGGTGGGCGATCCGCGTATGGCCCAGGTGCAGCAGATGCTCCGTCGCGAGCTGCCCCACGGCGCGGTCGTCGATCGAGAGCCGCGCGTCGACCCGGCCGCTGCCGCCGAGCGCGACGAGCGGCTTCTCGCGCCGGGCGAGCGAGATCGTCTCACCCTCGTCGAGGTCGACACCGATCGCGATGACGGCGTCGACGCGCTTGCGGGCGAGGAAGAAGTCGAACACGCGCGAGCGCTCGGGCCCGCCCTCCGGCAGGTTGTAGAGGGTGAGGTCGTATCCCGCGCCGAGCAGTGCCCGCTCGACGCCCTCGAGCACCTCTCCGAAGAACCAGCGGTTCACGAACGGAATGATCACCCCGACGTTCTTGGTGCGGCCCGTGACCAGGCTGGCGGCGTCGGGCGAGGCGATGTAGCCGATCTCGTTGGCCGCCGCCTCGACGCGCCGACGGGTCTCCTCGGCGACGTAGCCGCCGCCCGACAGGGCGCGCGAGGCAGTGGCCTTCGACACCCCCGCGAGGCGGGCGACGTCGCCGATGGCCGCCATGGTGCCTCCCCTCGTCGGGCCGCTCGGTGCAGAGTGTAGTGCTCCGGGAGTCGAATGTGGAACCGTTTCCCCATTCATGCATTCGCACGGTTCCCGCGATCGAGAGCGCTCTCGCCCCGCCGTTCCGGGGGCGCGCGGCGGTGGCCGAACCGTGACCCGGGGAACCTTGTGAGGAAGCGCCTCGTGTCCTAGCGTGGTCGCTGGAACCGGTTCCCGGTTCCGCCCTGCACCGCACTCAACGAGGAGAAGACATGAGACTCTCACGGCATCGCCGATGGGTTGCCCCCGTCGTGGCGGCGGCCGCGGTCGGACTGACGCTCACGGCGTGCACCGGCGACATCGCAGACCAGGAAGCGGGCGACGTCGACTGCGGACCGTACGAGGAGTACGGCACGTTCGACGGCGCCAGCGTCACGATCGGCGGCACCATCCAGGACCTCGAGGCCGACCGTCTCGTCGAATCGTGGTCCGACTTCGAGACCTGCACCGGCATCGAGATCGACTACCAGGGCTCGAGCGAGTTCGAGGCCCAGATCGCGGTGCTGGCCGAGGGCGGCAACGCGCCCGACATCGGCATCGTCCCGCAGCCCGGCCTCCTCGGCCGGCTCGCGGCGGGCGGTTGGCTCATCCCCGCCTCCCAGGGCGTCGAGGACAACGTCGACAAGTGGTGGAGCGAGGACTGGAAGAACTACGGCACCTACGACGGCACGTTCTACGCAGCCCCGCTCATGGCGAGCATCAAGGGCTACGTCTGGTACTCGCCGTCCGAGTTCGAGGAGAAGGGGTACGAGATCCCCAAGACCCTCGACGAGCTGACCGCGCTGTCGCAGCAGATCGCCGACGAGGGCGACCACAAGCCCTGGTGCGTCGGACTCGAGTCGGGTGAGGCCACCGGATGGCCCGGCACCGACTGGATCGAGGACTGGATGCTCCGCCTGCATGGCCCCGACGTGTACGACCAGTGGGTCACGCACGAGATCCCGTTCAACGACCCGAAGGTCGCTGAGGCGTTCGACGCGGTCGGCGAGTACCTGAAGAACGACGACATGGTCAACGGCGGCATCGGCGACGTGTCGACGCAGATCACCGAGGCGTTCCAGACGGGCGGCCTGCCCATCCTCGACGGCGAGTGCTCGCTGCACCACCAGGCCTCGTTCTACGAGACCTTCTGGAACCCCGAGGGCGGCGACGAGAACACCGTGGCCTCCGACGGCACCGTGTTCGCGTTCCTGACCCCGCCGGTGAACGCCGACGACCCGCTGTCGGTCACCGGTGGCGGCGAGTTCCCGGTCGCGTTCCGCGACGCGGAAGAGGTCGAGGCCGTGCGCACGTACCTCTCGAGCGACACCTGGGCCAACAACCGGGTGAGCCTGGGCGGCGTGATCAGCGCGAACACGGGCGTCGACCCGCAGAACGCGTCGAGCGAGCTGCTCGTGCAGTCCATCGAGATCCTCCAGGACCCCGAGACGACGTTCCGCTTCGACGGTTCCGACCTGATGCCCGGTGCCGTGGGCGCCGACTCCTTCTGGAAGGGCATCGTCTCCTGGATCAGCGGCGAGGACACGCAGAAGGTCCTCGACACCATCGAGGCCAGCTGGCCCTCGAACTGATCATCAGAGTGCCGCTTCCGGATTCGTCCCGGCCGGCGGCATGATCGAGGGGTGGGGCTCCTGAGCCCCACCCCTCGGCGAACCCCGTTTCAACGACGAACCCGGGAGGCACGATGACGACCGCCGATCTCCTCGGCAAGATCCTGCAGGTGGTGATGGGCCTCGCGATCTTCGCGGCGGTCGTGGGCCTCCTCATCTTCTTCATCGACAGGGCGCCCAAGAAGGGGCGCGACTACTGGCAGCTGGCGGGCTTCCTGCTCCCCGCGCTGCTCTTCATCTCCATCGGCCTGATCTATCCGGCCATCCGCACGAGCATCCTCGCCTTCCAGGACAGTTCCGGGGCGTGGAGCTTCGACAACTTCGTCTGGATGTTCACGCAGCCGACCGCCATCCGCACGCTCATCAACACGGTGATCTGGGTGCTGCTGGTGCCGACGTTCGCGACCGCGGTCGGGCTCGCCTACGCGGTCTTCATCGATCGCTCGCGCGGTGAGCGCATCTACAAGGCCGTGCTGTTCATGCCGATCGCCATCTCGTTCGTGGGCGCCGGCGTCATCTGGAAGTTCGTCTACGAGTACCGCTCCGGCGACCGCGAGCAGATCGGCCTGCTCAACGCGATCGTCGTCGCGTTCGGCGGCGAGCCGGTGCAGTGGCTCCAGACCGACCCGATCAACACGGTCCTGCTGATCGTCGTCATGATCTGGGTGCAGACGGGCTTCGCGATGGTCGTGCTCAGCGCCGCCATCAAGGGCATCCCGACCGAGCAGATCGAGGCGGCCCAGCTCGACGGCACGAACGCGTGGCAGCGGTTCATGAACGTCACCGTGCCGGGCATCCGCGGCGCCCTCGTCGTGGTGCTCACCACCATCTCGATCGCCACGCTGAAGGTGTTCGACATCGTCCGGACGATGACCGCCGGAAACTTCAACACCAGCATCGTGGCGAACGAGATGTACACGCAGGCGTTCCGAGCGAGCGAGGTCGGACGGGGTTCGGCGCTCGCGCTCGTGCTCTTCATCCTCGTGCTGCCGATCGTCCTCTACAACGTGAACATCCTCAGGAAGCAGAGGGAGATCCGATGAGCAGCGTCGCACCCGCCGACCTCCCGGTCGGCAAGGACCTCGGGTCGCTCGAAGCCGCCGAGGCGAGCGAGCGGGCGGAGCAGGAGCAGCCGAAGACCGCGCGCGTGAAGAAGCGCCTGACCTCGCGCACGGCCACGATCGCGTCGCTGATCATCGCGGTGCTCTGGACCATCCCCACGTTCGGCCTGTTCATCTCGTCGTTCCGGCCCGCGGAGCTCATCCGCACCACCGGGTGGTGGACGATCTTCTCGAACTGGGGCCTCACGCTCGACAACTACCGCGACGTGCTGTTCTCGACGTCGGCGTCGTCGCCCCAGCTCGGCGCCTACATCGTCAACTCGGTGGCGATCGCGCTCGTCGCGACCATCATCCCGCTCGTCTTCGCGTCGATGGCCGCGTACGCGTTCGCGTGGATCCGGTTCAAGGGCGTCAACGCGCTGTTCATCCTCGTGTTCGCGCTCCAGATCATCCCGCTGCAGATGGCGCTCGTGCCGCTGCTGCAGATCTTCTCGACCGTGCTGCGGCCGATGCAGGCGTGGCTGCACGACATCATCCCGATCATCCCCGAGCAGAACTACCTGCCCGTGTGGTTGGCGCACTCGATCTTCGCGCTCCCGCTCGCGATCTTCCTGCTGCACAACTTCATCTCGGAGATCCCGTCCGACGTGATCGAGGCCGCGCGCGTCGACGGCGCGACGCACAGCCAGATCTTCTTCCGGATCGTGCTGCCGCTCGCCGTGCCGGCGATCGCGTCCTTCGCGATCTTCCAGTTCATCTGGGTGTGGAACGACCTGCTCGTCGCGCTGATCTTCTCGGGCGGCACGCAGGATGTCGCGCCGCTCACCCAACGATTGGCCGAGCTCACGGGCACGCGAGGCCAGGACTGGCAGCTCCTGACGGCGGCCGCGTTCATCTCGATCGTCATCCCGCTGATCGTGTTCTTCAGCCTGCAGCGCTACTTCGTGCGCGGGCTGTTGGCGGGGTCGACCAAGGGCTGACGCCGGCTGCCGAACGCAGGTGCGGAGGCGTGTCGCCACGGCGACACGCCTCCTGCTGCGTCGACACGCCGAGCGGCGACCTGCGTTGCGCCGGCGATCACGCCGCCTCGGCGAGCGCGGTGCAGGGGAGTGGCGGGCGTCCCGGAAGGGACGCCCGCCACTCGGCGCTCAGGTCACTCCTCGGCGCGCGCCAGCGCCGTGCGGATCCGGCGGGCGACGAGCGCTGCGCCACCGAGGCCCAGCAGGATCATCGCCGCGGTCAGCAGGCCGCCCGTCCCCGCGGCGCCCGTCTCGGCCAGGCCGGTCGGTGCGGACGGGACGTGCGGTGCCGGCGGTGCCGGCGGCTTCGGCGGTGCCGGCGGGCACGGCTCGACCGTGAACGCGGCGGACGCCGTGATCGAGTCGTCGCCGGTCCACGTGATCATGAACTCGTAGTCGCCCGGCGGCAGGTTGCCGAACGGCACGTCCAGCGACTCCGACGGAGCGGTGAGCGTGTCGGACACCGGCGCGCCCGGACCGGTGAGGGTCCAGTCGTAGTCCTCGTCGACGATCATGCCCGAGATGCTGACGAGACCTTCACCGTTCTGGCCCGTGATGCATCCCTTCCCCGTCGCCGTCACGTCGAGCACGGGGCAGTCTTCGACGGTGAACATCTGCTCGTCGACGACCTCCCATTCGCCTCCGCTGAACGACTGCTCGAGCGTGACCGTGTAGTCGCCACCCGGGATCGGATCCCAGGTGAAGGACGTGTCGCCCTCGGTGTCGCTGATCATCTGCACGTCGACCACGCCGTCCTGGTTCTCGACCGTCAGACGGTAGTCGAGGTTCTCCATCAGGCCGTACAGGTACACGGTGAGGAACGGCGGCGTGTAGTACACGCAGGTCTCGTACTCGAGCTCGACCTCGGGGGTCGGGATCTCGATCATGCAGTCGTTCTCGTAGACCAGCTGACCCTCGGAGTCCCAATTCAGGCCGGGGAAGAACTGCACCTGGCCGTCTTCCTCGTAGTAGAACGACGGAACGATGTCGCCCCACTCGGTGTGCTTCGGGATCTCCGGGTAGAAGATCGGGCCCATGTGTTCCTCGCCGTGGCCGACGGCCGACGGCTGGCCGCCGACCACCGAGTTCGCGGCGGGCGTGATCACCACGTACGGGTTCGAGTACGACCCGGTGCGGTGGCAGAGCGTGACCTTGTCGACCGGCTCCTCGCCGGGCGGCACGAGCTGCGTCTGCACGTCCTTCGCGGCGGCGGCCTTCGGGGCATCCGTCGCGACCTCGGCGGCCTCGGCGGGCACCTCGGCTTCCTCGGCGGGCGGCGCGGCCTCCTCTGCCGGCGGGTCTGCAGGCGGCGCGGCCTCCGCCGGTGCGTCGGCGGGTTGCTCCGCCGGCACCTCGGCGGCCGGCTCCTCGACCGGTGTCGACGGTTCGGCGGCGGGCTCCTCGGCGACCGGCTGCTCGGCGGGCGTCGTGGGGTCGGTGGCCTGGTCCTGTGCCGGCTGGGTGCTCTGGACGGCCGCGGGATCCGCGACCTCCTCGGCGGCGGCCGGACCGGCGATCGCCGTCACGCCGGCCAGCGCGAGCGCGGCGACGGCCGTGGCGGCGAGCGTGGTGCGCCAGCTCCGCCGCACGGTCGTCGCGTCGTCTTCGGGATGCGGCCCATGCGGCCGTCCCGCACGGCGCAGCGCGCCGCGGATCCTCGTGTTCACCTGGTTCCCCCCATCGGGCGATGACGGCGAGCGGATGTCGGGATCCGCCCGCGCACGGCATCGGGTGGCCGTACAGGTCGATGCAAGCACTCGCCGCCGGGTGAGCGGGAAGGTCAGCCCATGGTGAGCGTAGGGTGAACCTCGGGCGAAACATCGGACGATCACCCCCGTCGGAGGGGCGTCCCGCTTCATCAGTCGATCAGGCCCAGGTGGCGAGCCCGCTGAACCGCCCCGTCGCGCGTGGTGACGCCGAGCTTGCGATAGATGCTGCGCACCTGGGTCTTGACGGTGTTCGGCGAGACCGAGAGGTCGAAGGCAATGCGCTGGTGGGTGTCGCCCTCGATCAGGCGGGACAGCACCACCCGCTCACGGGCGCTGAGCGTCTCGGGCCTCGGGGCGTCGGCGGTGGGGTAGCGGGCTTCGACCGCCGAGATGAGCCGGTCCGCGGGGTCGGGGCGGTGACGTGCACGCCGGCGCTCGAGGAGCATCGCGAGCTCGTGTCGCCGCAGCACGCCGAAGGGCCGGATCGAACCGCCGGTGGCGGCGAGGGTGACCGCGTGGTCGAAGAGGTCCTCCGCGGTGCTCGCGTCGCCGAGGTCGGCGTGCGCGGCCGCGGTCACGAGGAGCGCGAGCGTCGTCGTGCGCGGCGCGTGCGCGTCGCCCATGGCCAGGCATCGGGCGGTGAGGTCGATCGCATGCGTGGACTCGCCGGCGTCGATCGCGACGCGTGCGGACCAGGCGGCAGGGCATTGGGAGTGCGCCGGATCGGGCGCGAGACGGGCGATCTCGGCGCGAGCAGCGACGGCCTCGCGACGCTGGACGAGCGTGGCGATGCGCTGGTCGTCGTGCAGCATCGCGGCCAGGTTCGGCGCCTCCCATTCGCTGACGACGAGTTGGAGCTCCTGGAGCAGGTCGTCCACCTCGTCGCCGTCCTCCCGCATCGCGGCGAGCTCGGCGAGGGCGAGCGGGGCGTACTCCGTTCCGGCGGTGTCGGCGGCCAGTGCGCGCAGCCGACGCTCGAGTCCGTCGAGCTCGTCGCGCTCGATCGCGAGCGCCGCCTCGGCGAGCCGCGCGAGCGCCGTGCCGAGCCCGTGCGAGGGGTCGGCCTCCGAGGCCGCCCGCAGCGCGGCATCCACGTGCATGTCGGCGCTGCGCAGGCTGCCGAGGCGGAGGTCGATCAACGCGATCCCGCCGCCGGCCTCGCTGAGCACCGCGGGCGGCGTGCGGGCCTCGGCGACGTAGAGCGCCCGGAGGAGCGCGCGCCGTGCGTCCGCGAGCCGTCCGGCCAGGAGGAGGCTGAGGCCGGCCTCGAGCGAGATGCACGCCTCGAGTTCCGCGCGTCCGGGGAGGGGCACCGTGCTCGCGGACAGCAGTGCCTCGGCGCGCGCGAGCTGGTCGAGCGACGCCGTGAACCGCCCGAGCCCGCGGAGGGCGGACGCCCGGAGCACCGGCGCGAGCACTCGCAGTGCGTCGTCCCGGTGGTCGCCGTTCTCGAGGAGGAGCTCCTCGGCCGCGTCGACGTATGGTTGCGAGGCGTACGGGTTCGCGGCGCCGGGGGAGCGGTATCCCGCGGCCAGGGCGAGCAGTGCGGCCGGGTCGCGCGACCAGTCGCCCGGCACGCCGCGCACGCGTTCTCGCAGCTCGGCCGGGCTCAGGCGCACGATCTCGCGCCAGGTCACCGCCCCCGCGGCATCCGTCGCCTCGACCATCGCCACCCCCGTTTCGTGGTCGACGTGCGTGGCCGCAGTCTACGCCCGGGTGATCGCCGGGTGAGCGGGGGTTGACGGATGTCGCGCCGCGCCGTCGCGACGACGGTGGACGCGTCGTCGGCTCACTCGGGCCGGCGCACTCCCCGGCGGGAGAGGACGACCGAGCCGCCCATCGCCATGAGCAGCAGCGCGACGGTTGCCGCACCGGTCACGTCGCCCGGCCCGCTCTCGGCCAGCGCGGCCGGCTTCGAGGGCGCGCTGGGCGGGGCGGGGCACGGGGTGAGCGCGGCGTCGGCGCTGCCGGCGAGCACCACGGTATCGAGCGGCACGAAGTTCCCGCCGCCGATGTACGGCGGCTCCTCGTACGGCTCGTCGACGGTCCAGGTGCCGGTCACGCTCACAGTCGCGGTCGTGCCGGCCGCGATGGACGGGAACGTCAGCGTCGTGACGCCCGACGGCTGCGCGGTGGCCTGCTGCGTGCTGCCGTCCGGACCGGTGACCGTGTACGCGACGCCATGCACGAGGTGGGCCAGCGAGACGTCGACCGTGCCGGTGCCGCCGGCGACGGAGCACTGCGTGACCGCGAGTTCGACCGTCGGCTGGCAGGGTTCGATCGCGAACGCGATCCAGTCGTACACGGGCGAGTCGTCGACCGTCTCCGCGTACGCGAGGTAGTTGCCCGGCGGCGTGCCGCTCGACAGCGGGATCTGCGCGGTGGCGGCGTCGGCGAGGAGGCTGCCGCTGAAGCCGGCGACCCACCAGCGGTACTCGGTGCCCACGACGAGGCCCGAGAGCTCGAGCGTCATCACCGCGTCGTCGCCGGTGCTGCAGGTCGCGCCGGTGATCGCGACGCCGAGGTCGGGGATGCAGGCCTCGACCGTGAAGTCCGCCTCGGCGAACGAGTGCGGGTCTGGCACCCCGCCGTTGCCCTCCTCTTCGACGACAGCGTGGTAGGGGCCGGGCGCGAGGCCGTTCAGCGCGACCTCCACGTCGATGAACGCGGAGCCGGCGACCGTGCCGCCTGCCGAGTACTCCTCGCCGGTCACCGACCAGACGTAGTTCGCGTCGGCCGAGGGAGTGATGCGCAGCGCACCGGTGCCGTCGTCGCCGGTGCTGCACCCGACGATCGCCATGACCTCGAGGGGCGCATTCTTGGCCGCGGCCGGCGCGGCGACTCCCGCGACGGCGCCGATCACCGCCAGCGCCCCGGTGAGCGCCGCCGCGAGCCCGGCACGCCAACGCGCCACGGTGGAGGTCGGTCGGGTCGTGGGACGAGGCATGGAGCACTCCGTTCGGGCGCGGGGAATCCGAGCGTCTTTCAACCTATGGCCATGGCGCCTTCCGCCAATGCCCCCCGTTCGGGGCGCCGATGCGCGGTGGTCGCGCCGGCGGGGGTGACCGACGTCAGTTCGGTCGGCGCGCTCCGCGCCGGGACACGAGGATCGCGGCGCCGATCCCGACGAGCAGCAGCGCTGCCCCTCCGAGGCCGGCCACGTCGGCTCCGCTCGCGGCGAGCGTCGCCGGCGTCGCGGGTGCCACCGGGCAGGGCGCGAGTGCGGCGTCACTGCTCGCCGTGAGTGCGACCGTTCCGAGCGGCACGAAATCGCCGCCGCCGATGAAGGGCGGCTCCTCGTAGGGCGGCGCGGTCCACGAGCCCGTGACGGTCACGGTGTAGGTCGCTCCCGGGGCCAGCGAGAGATCGAGGCTCGCCTGACCGGACGCATCGGCCGTCACGGTGTGCGTCTCCAGCACCGTCGCCGAGCCGGCGCGCACGACGTCGACGGTGTAGACCACGTCGGCCAGGAGGTCGCCGATGGCGACGTGGAGCGTCCCGTCACCGCCCGCGACCGTGCACTCGGTCACCGTCACGTCGAGGGCCGGCTGGCAGGGTTCGACGGCGAACGCGCGCCAGTCGTACATGGGCGTGGACGACTCCTCGCCCTCGGGAGGCAGCCACTGCGCGTAGGCGTAGTAGTTGCCCGGCGGCAGCCGGTCGAACTCGCGCGTCACGGTCTCCGAGTCGGCGACGAGCGGACCCGCGGACGAGGTGCCGCCGCCCAGCACCTCGTAACCGTAGACCTCGCCCGGGATGAGTCCGGAGAAGGTGACGGACACGATGCCGTCGCGACCGAGGCTGCAGCTGACGGGCGTCACGGCGACATCGAGGTCGGGGCACGCCCCGACCGTGACCTCCCGCGAGTCGATGTTCGCCCCACCGGTCTCCCGTTCGACCGTGTAGATCACGGTGTATGCGCCCGGAGCAAGCGGGACGTCGGCCTCGAACTCGGTGTCGTCGACGTACGTCGCCTCGTGCACGAACGCGCCCGTGCCGTCGATGATCGTCACGAAGTCCTGGTAGAAGACGAACGGATCGCGCACGACGTAGTGGATCGATCCGAGGCCGCCGTAGGTGGCGCAGTCGGTGACGGTGACCTCGATCGAGGACTCGGTGGGCGGCAGCTCCTCGGCCGACGCGGGCGCCGCGAGCGCGATCCCGACGGCGGCCAGCGCGGCGGCGACGAGGCCGGCGAGCGTGATGCGCCACCGGTGCGCGGTGCCGGTCGAGCGGCTCGGGCCGGCGGTGCGGATGGTGCGGGGCATGGGCGACTCCCTCGCGCGGGGACGTGAGCTGCGATCACCGTATCCCCGGCACGCTCTCGGCGAACACCCCTCGTTCGGGGAGTCCGGGCCGGCGGCGGTGCCGGAGGGCGCACGTAGGGTGAATGCATGAGCATGCACGGGGGCGGGATGGGGCCGCCCGGCGCGCGGCCCGCCGTGGCTCGCGGCGGGGGCATGCGCGGCCGGATCTCCAGCGCCGACGAGGCCGCGCAGCGCGCAGAGAACGCCGAGGCGCCGAAGATCCCGCACCTGCTGCGCCGCATCGCCGAGCTGTTCCGGCCGCATCGGGCGGCGCTCACGGTGGTCGTGGTGCTCGTGCTGGTCGGGGCGGCGCTGAGCGTCATCCCGCCCCTGCTCACCCAGCGCGCGTTCGACGACGCGCTGTTCCCGACCGACGGCTCGGGCGACATCGGCGAGCCGAACCTGACCGCCCTCAGCTGGATCGTCGGCGCGATGATCGCCGTGTTCGTCGTCTCGGCGCTCCTCGGCGTGTGGCAGACGTTCCTCACGGCGACCATCGGCAACCGGGTCATGGGCGCGATGCGCGTCCGGCTGTTCAGCCACTTGCAGTCGATGGAGCTCAGCTTCTTCACGCGCACCAAGACCGGCGTCATCCAGTCGCGCCTCCAGAACGACGTGGGCGGCGTGGCGTCCGTGCTCACCAACACCGTGTCGAGCGTGCTCGGCAACACGGTCACCGTCATCTCGGCGTTCGTGGCGATGCTGCTGCTCAACTGGCAGCTGACCCTGATCGCGCTCGTCCTGATGCCGTTCATGGTGATCGCGCAGCGGCGCGTGGGCCAGGTGCGGGCGCGCATCGCGGCGAAGACGCAGGAGTCGCTCTCGGAGATGACCGCGATCACGCAGGAGACGCTGTCGGTCAGCGGCATCCTGCTCTCGAAGAGCTTCACGCGGCAGAAGAGCGAGATCGAGCGCTACGCCGACGAGAACCGCAACCAGATCTCGCTCCAGGTGCGCCAGCAGATGTCGGGGCAGTGGTTCTTCGCGATGGTCTCGATCTTCATGTCGTCGATCCCGGCGATCGTGTACCTCGTGTCGGGCTGGCTCATCACCGGCGGCGTGTCGGGCATCACGGCGGGCACGATCGTGGCGTTCACCACGGTGCAGGCGCGCCTGCTGTTCCCGCTCATGGGCCTCATGCGCGTCGCCCTCGACCTGCAGACCTCGAGCGCGCTGTTCGCGCGCATCTTCGAGTACCTCGACCTGAAGCCGGCGATCACCGACGGCCCCGACGCGCGCGAGGTGCCGGCGGGTGCGGATGCCGCGGGCGAGCCGTCGCTCGGCCGGGTCGAGTTCGACCACGTCTCGTTCCGGTACCCCGACGCCGACGCCGACCAGCGGCCGACGCTCGACGACGTGTCGTTCACGATCGAGCCGGGCCAGTTCGCCGCCTTCGTCGGACCGAGCGGCGCGGGCAAGACCACGGTCTCCTACCTCGTGCCGCGCCTGTACGAGGCCTCGAGCGGCACGGTGCGCTTCGCCGGCGTCGACGTGCGCGACCTCTCGCAGGAGTCGCTCATGTCGCACATCGGCATCGTGAGCCAGGAGACCTACCTCTTCCACGCGTCGATCGCCGAGAACCTCAGGTACGCCAAGCCGGATGCCACGGACGCCGAGCTCGAGGCCGCCGCGCGCGCCGCGAACATCCACGAGACCATCGCGTCGTTCCCCGAGGGCTACGACACCGTCGTGGGCGAGCGGGGCTACCGCCTGTCCGGCGGCGAGAAGCAGCGCATCGCGATCGCGCGCGTGCTGCTGAAGGATCCGGCGGTGCTCGTGCTCGACGAGGCGACGAGCGCGCTCGACACGATCAGCGAGCGCGTCGTGCAGGCGGCGCTCGACGACGCGTCGCGCGGTCGAACGACGATCGCGATCGCGCACCGGCTGTCGACGGTCGTCGCGGCCGACGTCATCTTCGTGATCGTCGCCGGCCGGATCGCCGAGCGCGGCACGCACGCCGAGCTCATCGAGGCCGGCGGGGTCTACGCGTCGCTCTACCGGCAGCAGGCGGAGCGCCCGGAGGTGGCGACGCGGTAGCGCCGGCGGTCACGCCCCTGTGCGCTCGGCGCCCGCGGGTGCGCGCCACTGGTCGCCGGCGGTCGCGGCCAGCGTCTCGAGCAGTTCGCCGACGCGGTGGTCGGATTCGACCGGGTGCCGCATCGGCAGTTCGACGACGGTGCGGTAGCGGTTGCGGCGGCCGTCCTTCTCGCGCTGCACGTAGCCGGCCTCGACGAGGTCGGCGATGATGCCCTGCGCCGTGCGTTCGGTGATGCCGACGGCCTCGGCGACCTCGCGGACGCGGATCTCGGGATCGCGGGCGAGGCAGATGAGCACATGACCGTGATTGGTGAGGAACGTCCACGTGCTCATGGCTTCATCGTACCGGAACCCGATAACCAGAATCAGATTACACGAATCATTTGACAGGCGAAGTGTAAAACCGGTAATTTGCATCGCATGTCTGAACTCGTGCTCGCCGCCATCGCGGTCCAGGCCGTCGTCGCGGCGGCCGCGACGATCGCGCTCCGCCGGCCGCCCCGGGCGATCGGCCTCGCCGTCGGCGGATCGGTCGTCGCGTTCGCCCTCGCGACCGCCGCGGTGGTCGACGCCGCGATCCGCGGCGGCGATCGGGTCGGCCCCGTGCTGCTCGCCTTCGTCCTCGGCGTCGCACTGCTGGTGCAGGCGTTCGGGCGCGGCAACCTGCGCGGCGATCCGGCCGCGGGGCGCTTCGCGGCGCTCGCGGCCTGGCTCGCCGCCGCGTCGGGGGCGGCGGCGTCGGCGCTCGACCTGCTCGCGATCGCCGCCGCCTGGACCGCGGGTACCGTGACCGTGATACTCCTCCTCGGCCACGCCGGCCGCTGGGAGCAGGCGCGGGTCGCACGTCGCCGGGCGGCGGCCGCGCTCCTCGTCGGCGACGCCGGCCTGTGGCTCGCGGTGGCGGCCGTCCAGCTCGATCGAGGCGACCTCGGCCTCTCGGCGCTCGGCGGCGTGACGCCCGCGACGGCCGCGATCGCCGGCACGGGCGTCGCGCTCGCCGCACTCTCGCGCGCCGCCTCCATCCCCTTCCACGGCTGGCTGCCCGCGTCGCTCGCGGCGCCGACCCCGGTCTCGGCGCTGCTGCACGCGGGCTTCGTGAATGCGGGCGCCGTGCTCCTCCTGCGCACCTCCGACCTGCCGAGCCCCGTCGCCGGCGTGATCGTCGGGGCGTGCGGCGCGCTCACCGTGGTCGTCGCCGGCGCCGCGATGCTCACGCGGCCCGACGTGAAGGGCCGACTCGTGCACTCGACCGCCGCCCAGATGGGGTTCATGCTCGTGGCCTGCGCCATCGGCGCGTGGGCCTTGGCACTCTTCCACGTCATGGCGCACGGCCTGTTCAAGGCCGCATCCTTCCTCGGCTCCGGCACCGTCGCATCCGCGCACGCCACGGGTCGATCGCCTGCGCCGGCGACCTCGACGGGTGCGTGGCGCCGTCTCGGCCGGCCGGCCGCGATCGTGCTCACGGCCCTCGCGCCCGTGGTCGCCGCCGTGCAGACGGGTGGACTCTCGACCGCCTCGGCGGCGATGCTGCTCTTCACCGCGCTCGCCGTCGGGGTGGCGGCGGCCGCCGCGCTCGGCGCATCGTCCGCCGGCGGAGGTCGTGCCTCCCTCCTGGCGGTCGCCGCCGCCGGGGTGGGCGTCGCGTACGTGCTCGTCGCGCACGCGTTCGACGTCTGGCTCCGACTCGACGCCGGACCCGGGGCGGTGACGTGGCTGCTCGTGCCCGCGCTCGCGCTGGCCCTGGGCCTCGTGGCCCTCCTCGCCCGAGGGCGCGGCGCCCTCGCCGACACCGCCTACGCCTTCGCGCTCGGCTGGGCGCGGCCACCCATCCCGGCCCGGCGGTCCGATCCGGGCCTGTCCGCCACCGTCCCCTCCGAATACGGGAGCCGCGCATGAACGACCACCGCCGTCCGACCGAGACCCGCGGACCCGGTGCACCGGGCGACACCCGCGAGGGACGCGCCGCCGTCATCCGCGGCATGATCGCGGCCGCCGACCGCGTCGTCGCGCCGCATCGCCCGCTCACCGCGTTCATCGCCCGGAACCCGCTCGCGGGCTACGAACGGTGGACGTTCGACGAGGCCGCGGAACGGGCGGCCCGGGAGCACGGGACGCGCCTGACCCTCGACGAGGCCGGGTTCCGATGCCGCCACGCCGCCGGCGAGATCACCGCGGACGACCTGCGCGCGGCCCTCGAACGGCACGTCTCGGAGGCGCGCGACCGGTCGCGTCGGTCGCCGAGCCCCGGACGGCACGGGCTCGCCGTCGCCGACATCCTGCTCGCCGACCTCCTCGACGCCCCCGTCGCCGGTGGGCCGGAGCGCACGATGCACACGCCGTCCGCGCTCGCGGCGCCGCGCACGGCGGCCCGCGTCGACGACCTGGTCCTGCGCTGGACCACGGCGTACCTCGGGGCCGAGCACGTCGCGTGGTCGCCGTGGCGCGACGAGGCCTTCTGGCCGGGGTGGCGCAGGCTCGCCTCGCGCGACCCGATGGTGCCGCGCCACGTTCGCCGCGGCATCCGATCGCTCGGTGCCGACCCCGAGGATGCCGTCGCCGACGCGCTCGCGCACTGGCGGCTGCTCGGCGACGACGCCGATCGCTTCCTCCGCGCCGAGATCGCCGCGCTACCCGGGCTCGCGGGGCACGTCGCCGACGCCGCCGAGGCGGGGCGCGGCATCGACCTCGTCGACCTCATCGCGGTGAGGGTCACGTACGAGCGGCTCCTCGTGCGACCGGGCGTGGTCGTCGATCCGGGTGCGGCGGTCGCCGCGCCGTCGTCGCCCCGGCCCGAGCAGTCCCGGGTCGACGCGGTGCTCCGCCGGCTCGGCCTCCCCGAGGAGGATGCGACGGCGCGCGCGACCGTCGGCCGGGTGCTCGGCCTCGTGCGACCCGAGGAACGCGTGCTCATCTGGCAGGAGGCGCTCGACCGCAGTGCCGCGCGGCGGCTCGCACCCCCGCGGACGCGCGCCCGGCAGGAGTCCGACGCCGGTGCGCCCGCGTCGGCGTCGGAGCGTGCGCTCGCGCAGGCGGTCTTCTGCATCGACCCTCGATCCGAGGGGCTGCGCCGCGCCCTCGAGCACGAGGCGGATGGTCGAGGACGCGGCGTCGAGACCCTCGGGTTCGCCGGGTTCTTCGCGGTGCCGATGCGCTGGCACGACCTCGACGGCAGCGACCCGACCGCCGCATGCCCGGTGCTGCTCGCGCCGCGCCGCGACGTCGGCGAGCGCGCGGCCGACACCGCGGGCGCCGCGCGCTACACGGCTCGGCTGCGCGCGGGCGCCGCGGCTGCCGGCGTCGTCTCGCGCGCCAAGAACTCGACGCTCGCCCCGTACGCGCTCGCCGAGACCGCAGGGTGGGCCATGGGCGTCGGGGCCGCGCTGCGCACCGGCGCTCCGCTCGGGTGGGCGCGCGTCGCCGATGCCTGGCGCGCTCGGTCGGCGCGGCCGGCCACGCGCGTCGATGCCGACGCGGTCTTCGCCGTGGACGAGCGCGTCGCCTACGCCGAGGCGGCCCTTCGGATGATGGGCCTCGTCGACGGGTTCGCGCGCGTCGTGCTCCTCGCGGGCCACGGCGCCGACACGGTCAACAACCCGTTCGCCTCGGCGCTGCACTGCGGAGCGTGCGGCGGGCATCGCGGCGGGCCGAACGCGCGCGCGGCCGCCGCGCTGCTGAACGACCCCGGGACGCGCGCCGGCCTCGCGGGTCGCGGCATCCGCATCCCCGAGGACACCGTGTTCGTGGCGGTCGAGCACGAGACCGTGAGCGACCGGGTCGAGGTGTGCGAGCCGTGGTCGGTGCCCGGGTCGCACCTCGCTGACCTCGCCGAGCTCGAGGCGCTGCTCGCCGGGGCGCGTGCCCGCTCGGTCCGCGAGCGCCTCGCGGCACTGCCGGGCGCTCCGGCCGGCGGTGCCGACGTCCTGCAGGCCGACGCCGACCGGCGTGCCGCCGACTGGTCCGAGTCGTACCCGGAGTGGGGGCTCGCGGGAAACGCGGCCCTCGTGGTCGCGCCGCGGCGCGAGACCAGGGGGCTCGACCTCGGTCGCCGGGCCTTCCTGCACAGCTACGACCCCGAGGCCGATCCGGATGGCGCGGCCCTCGAGACCATCCTCACGGCGCCGATGATCGTGGCCCAGTGGATCAACGCCCAGTACCTCGCCTCGACGGTCGAGCCCGATCGCTGGGGCGCCGGACCGAAGCCCCTCGTCAACGTGGTCGGCGACGTCGCGGTGCAGGCCGGGTACGGCGGCGACCTGCGCACGGGCCTGCCGTGGCAGTCCGTGGGCGTCGGACGCAGCGCCGTGCACGACCCCGTGCGACTGCAGGTGTTCGTGCAGGCCCCGATCGGCCGGATCTGCGCGATCGTCGACCGGTCGAGCCTCGTGCGCGGCCTGCTGGACGGCGAGTGGATCGCGTTGCGGGCTCGCGAGCACGCGTCGGATCCCTGGCTCCGTTACGGCCCGCTCGGCTGGTCGCGCGACGGCATCGGCGAGCCGGGCGCATCCGCTCGCTCGGCCGACCGCGACCCTGCCGACGCCCGAGCCGCATCCCCGAACCGCACCGCTCAGCCCATGGAGGAACGTCGATGAACATCGAAGGCCTGACGCCGATGACGAAGATCGAGCTCGTCATCCCCACCACCGAAGTCGACGCCGTCGCCGCGCTCATGCGGTCGGTCGGCGCGACCGGGTACACCTCGCTCGGCGGCGTGTCCGGGGTCGGCCATCACGGCGCCCACGGCGGGCGCATGCTGTTCAACGATCGCGACGCGCTCACGCTGCTCATCACGGTCGTGCCCGCCGAGCGCGCCGCGACCATCGTCGCGGGGCTCCGGCCGGTGCTTGACGCGGGATCGGGCGTGATGTTCGTCACGGAGACGGCTGTCAGCCGGCCCGAGTACTTCCGCTGACGCGAGGCGCGACCCGGAACTCGTGGCCCGCGACCTGCGACGCGCTCACGAGCGCTCGGCGAGCATGTCCTCCATGAGCGCGATCTCGGACTGCTGGCTCGAGACGATCGACTCGGCGAGCGACACGACGACCGGGTAGTCGGACCGGTCGAGCGCGGCCTCGGCCATCTCGACCGCACCGGCGTGGTGCGCGATCATGAGCTCGAGGAACCGGCGCTCGGCCTCGACGCCGTCGAGCGAGCGCAGCTCCTCGACCTGCGCGGGCGTCGCGAGCCCGGGCATCGGCTCGCCGGGCGCGTGACCCGACGCGTCGGCCTCGCCGACGCCCGCCCCGTGGCCGTCGTGCCCGCCGCCGCCCTCGGCCGGCCCGG
Organism: Agromyces aurantiacus; assembly: GCF_016907355.1. Classification (NCBI taxonomy): domain Bacteria; kingdom Bacillati; phylum Actinomycetota; class Actinomycetes; order Micrococcales; family Microbacteriaceae; genus Agromyces; species Agromyces aurantiacus. The sequence goes on from NZ_JAFBBW010000001.1 coordinate 1,000,010, forward strand.
TCATCCAGGCCATGGACGGCTCCGAACCGAACTGCGGCAGCCCCCACTCGGCGAGCCAGCCGTACATCTGACCGGCCTGCTGCGCCTGGGTCGTGGCGATGTCGTAGGCGAGCAGGCGCACGTCGGGGTCGTCGGTCGCGTCGCGCACGATCATCGCGAGCTCGACGCCCTGATGGTGGTGCACCTGCATGTCGCGCGCGAACCCGGCCTCGACGCTCGCGTCGGTCGGGGTCGGGTCGCCGAGCGTCGACAGCCGCCCGATCGAGAACGCGATCGCGCCCACGGCCAGCAGCGCCACGCCGGCCGCGAGCACGATCGCCCAGCGGGCGGGGCGCGTCACGCCACCTTGCCCGGGCCGTCGATCGCGCCCGTGCACGCGGCGCCGGGCTCGGGCACGTCCTGGCTCAGCCAGTACTCCTCGAGGAACGCGGCGATGCGCTCGTCGCCGGCGTCGTCGACCTGCAGCTGGGAGTTCCATCCGCTCAGCACGATGGGCGCGGGCAGGCCCTCGAAGGGGGAGAGGATCACGTAGGTCGACGGCAGCTTCGACCTGAGCGTCGACACCTCGTCGTCGGTGAGCGCCTCGGGGTCGTAGGTGACCCAGACCGCGCCGTGCTCGAGCGAGTGCACGGCGTTCTCGTTCGGCACCGGCTCCTCGTACACGCCGCAGTTCAGCCACGCCGGGTTGTGCCGGCCGCCCGCGGGCGGGGTCTGCGGGTAGTCGACGGCGCCCTCCACGTGCTCGGAGACGTTCTCGAAGGTCTCGACGCCCTCGACCGACGCGCCCGTTCCGCCGGCGCTGTAGGTCGCAGGTCGCGGCGTGAGCACGATCGAGGTCACGACGAGCGCGACGATGGCGACGCCGACCCCGACCGAGCTCCAGATCGCGATGCGGCGGTTGCGACGCATCCGCGCCTCGCGCTTCTTGAACTCCTCGAGCTTGCGTTCGCGCTCGATCGCGCGCTGCTGCTTGACGGTCGGCTTCTGTCCGGGCGGGGGCGTGGTCACGTGCGGGGCCTTCCTGGCGACGGGGGACTCGGTCCATCCAAACGCATCGGACTGGGAGAACGCCACGACGCGCAGGCAGCGCCCGCCACGCGGCATCCGTCACCCGCTAGGCTTGCCGCGTGAGCTTCTCGCCTCGGTGTTGTCGTCGCTAGGCAGGCGACCCCTTCCCCCTGCGTCGCGCGCCGTTCCGGGCGCCGCTCCGACGCACTCCACCAGAGGATGAAGACACCGGCATGAAGTACGCACACGACATCACCGAACTGGTCGGCAACACGCCGCTCGTCAAGCTCAATCGCGTGACCGAGGGGCTGACCCCGGCCACCGTGCTCGTCAAGCTCGAGTACCTGAACCCGGGCGGCTCGTCGAAGGACCGCATCGCGGCGCGCATCATCGATGCGGCGGAGCGCGAGGGCAAGCTCAAGCCCGGCGGCACGATCGTGGAGCCGACCTCGGGCAACACGGGCGTCGGACTCGCGCTCGTCGCGCAGCAGCGCGGGTACCACTGCATCTTCGTCTGCCCCGACAAGGTCAGCGAGGACAAGCGCAACGTGCTGAAGGCGTACGGCGCAGAGGTGGTCGTGACGCCGACCGCGGTCGCGCCCGACAGCCCCGAGTCGTACTACGGCGTCTCCGACCGGCTCGCGCGCGAGATCCCCGGCGCGTTCAAGCCCGACCAGTACTCCAACCCCAACGGGCCGCGCTCGCACTACGAGACGACCGGCCCCGAGATCTGGCGCGACACCGACGGGAAGATCACGCACTTCGTCGCGGGCGTCGGCACGGGCGGCACCATCACGGGCACGGGACGGTACCTGCGCGAGGTGTCGGGCGATCGCGTGCGCATCATCGGCGCCGACCCCGAGGGCTCGGTCTACTCGGGCGGCACGGGCCGGCCCTACTTCGTCGAGGGCGTGGGCGAGGACTTCTGGCCGACCGCCTACGACCCCGCGGTGCCGCACGAGATCATCGCGGTCTCCGACGCCGAGTCGTTCGCGATGACCCGGCGGCTCGCCCGCGAGGAGGGCATCCTCGTCGGCGGCTCGAGCGGCATGGCCGTCGTCGCCGCGCTGAAGGCCGCCTCGCGGCCGGATGTCACGTCCGACGACGTGTTCGTCGTGCTCCTGCCCGACTCCGGGCGCGGCTACCTCGGCAAGATCTTCAACGACAAGTGGCTGCGCGCGTACGGCTTCGGCAACGCGCCGACCGGGCACACGGTGCGCAACCTCCTCGACGCGAAGGCCGACCGCACGGCGCCGCTCGTGTACGTGCACCCGAACGACACCGTGCGCGAGGCGATCGACCGCATGACCGAGACCGGCGTCTCGCAGCTCGTCGTGCTCTCGGCCGATCCGCCCGTCGTGCTCGGCGAGGTCGTGGGCGCGCTGCACGAGGAGCAGCTGCTCGAGCAGGTGTTCTCCGGCCGGGCCAAGCTCACCGACGAGGTCTCGACCGTGGTGGGCGAGCCGCTGCCGCTCATCGGCGCGAACGAGCCCGTCGCCGCGGCGCGCACGGCGTTCGGCGAGGCCTCCGCGATGCTCGTCACCGACGGCGGCAAGGCGCTCGGCGTGATCACGCGCGCCGACCTGCTCACCTACCTCTCCTCCTGAAAGGCACCTCGATGCAGCACGACGCGCGCTTCGACACCCGCGCCATCCACGCCGGGCAGGACCCCGACCCGACGACCGGCGACGTCATCCCGCCGATCCACGTCACCTCGACCTACGCGCAGGACGCCATCGGCACCCTGCGCGGCGGCTACGAGTACTCGCGCGGCGGCAACCCCACGCGCACCGCGCTCGAGACCCAGCTCGCGGCGCTCGAGGGCGGCATCCGGGGCCTGTCGTTCGCGTCGGGCCTCGCGGCCGAGGATGCGCTGCTGCGCACCGTGCTGCAGCCCGGCGACCACGTCGTCATCGGCAACGACGTGTACGGCGGCACGCACCGGCTCATCCGTCGCGTCTTCGGCGCCTGGGGCGTGCGGCACACGACGGTCGACACGAGCGACCTCGACGCCGTGCGCGAGGCGATCGAGCTCGGCACGACCAAGGTGCTGTGGGTCGAGACGCCCTCCAACCCGTTGATGAAGATCTCGGATGTCGCGGCGCTGGCCGAGCTCGGCGACGAGGCCGGCGTGCTGGTCGTGGTCGACAACACCTTCGCGTCGCCCGCGCTGCAGCAGCCGATCGCGCTCGGCGCGAGCGTGGTCGTGCACTCGACCACGAAGTACCTGGGCGGGCACTCCGACGTGGTGGGCGGCGCGCTCGTCTTCGCGCCCGGGCGTGAGGAACTCGCCGAACAGGTCGGCTTCACGCAGTTCGCGGCCGGCGCGGTCTCGTCGCCGTTCGACGCGTTCCTCACCAGCCGCGGCATCAAGACCCTCGGCGTGCGGATGGAGCGCCACAGCCGCAACGCGCTCGCGATCGCGCAGCGACTGACCGAGCACCCCGGCGTCGCGCGCGTGCTCTACCCGGGGCTCGAGTCGCACCCGGGGCACGAGCTCGCGGCCCGGCAGATGTCGGGCTTCGGCGGCATGGTCTCGATCGACCTCGCCGGCGGCGGCGAGGCCGCGCGGCGGTTCGCCGAGTCGACCGAGCTGTTCACCCTCGCGGAGTCGCTCGGCGGCGTCGAGTCGCTCGTGAACTACCCCTCCGAGATGACGCACGCGTCGGTCAAGGGCACCGAGGCCGAGGTGCCCGAGTCGATCGTCCGCCTCTCGGTCGGCATCGAGGATGTCGCGGACCTGCTCGCCGACATCGACCAGGCGCTCGGGCGGCTCTGACCCATCCACCGACCCGGGCGGTCTCACTTTCGCGTGGTGGTCGGGGTGTCGGAACGGTAGGAGTGGCCGAGCTGGTCGCTGAGCCCGAAGTAGTGGCGGAAGTTGTAGATCAGCGGACTCCATGTCGCCGGGTCGATGTGGTTCGTTCCGGGTACGACGATGTCGGTCGCTGCGTGAACCATGCTCACGGCGACTTCGACGATCACGAACCCGCCCGCCTGGCCGGGAGTGATGCTGATCGCGGAGCCTTCCAGCTGGAGCGGGCATTCCGCCACCCGGGGCGGAGCGACCGTCGCCGATGGCATGGACGTCACGCCGGCCGCCGCGAACTTGTCCGCCTCGAACCGCATTCCGTGAGGCTTGGACGCCGGCACCGGAGAACGACCGGTCAGCGGTGCGAGCCGCTCGACCTGCTCCCACATTCCCGGTGACGGCACGTTCACGACGAGCTCGGGCCGCTCGCGGAGATTCGCGACGGTCTGTCCGTCCGATCCGAGCCCGAGCACGAGCGTGTGGCCGAGCGCCCATGCCGAGGAGATCGGCGCGAGGTTGGGCGCCCCGTCCGGATTGGTGGTCGTGATCAGGACGACCGGTGTGCCGAAGTAGAGGATGCTCGGCTCGATCGCCGTGAAGAGGTGGGTTTCGGGAGCTGCGCCGGTCTGGAGGGAAGGAATCACCGGACGACGATACGCGCTGATCGGTTCGGTCCGCGCCGAAGCATGAGGACCGGGGCGAGCCGCCTCGACGCGCACAGCGGTGGGAGAATGGGAGCAGGCGCACGGCGCCGTCGCCGGCGCCCCGGGAGGTGGTTCCGATGTCGACGGGACTCATCGTGACCCTGATCATCGTCGGGGTGCTCGCGATCGTGCTGCTGATCATGTCGATCAAGGTCGTGAAGCAGTACGAGCGCGGGGTGGTGCTGCGCTTCGGCCGGCTGCACGGTGTGCGGGAGCCCGGCATCCGCCTCATCATCCCCTTCGTCGACGTGATGACGAAGGTGTCGCTGCGCATCGTCACGCTGCCGATCCAGTCGCAGGGCATCATCACGAAGGACAACGTGAGCGTGGGCGTCTCGGCGGTCGCGTACTACCGGGTGACCGACGCGGTGAAGTCGGTGATCGCGATCGAGAACGTGCAGTCGGCGATCGACCAGATCGCGCAGACCACGTTGCGCAAGGTGATCGGCCAGCACCACCTCGACGAGACGCTGTCCGAGACCGCGGCCCTGAACGCCAACATCCGCGAGATCCTCGACGTGATCACCGCCGACTGGGGCGTCGAGGTGACGCTCGTCGAGCTGAAGGACATCCTGCTGCCCGACTCGATGAAGCGGGCGATGGCCAAGCAGGCCGAGGCCGAGCGGGAGAAGCGCGCGAAGATCATCGCGGCCGAGGGCGAGGCGCTCGCCGCGACGCGGCTCGGCGAGGCGTCCGACACGATGATGTCGCATCCGCTCGCCCTGCAGTTGCGCACCCTGCAGACGCTCGTCGAGGTCGGCGTCGACAAGAACACGCTCGTGGTGGTGCCCGCGCCGCTCATGAGCTCGATCGGCGACCTGGCGACGTTCCTCGATCGGGAGGCGGCGGTGTCGCAGGTTCGGGCGCCGTGATCCCCGCCGGCCGTACTGGCAGGATGTTGCGCAAGACAGTCAGGTCTGCCAGCGCGCGCGGCACGCGACATCCGGCACCATGATCTGGTGAGTTCGCGAACCCTGGATGCCGCGCCATCCGCCGACGCCACGACCCGGCGGCACGGCGGCCTCGGGCTCGTGCAGGGCACGGCCCTGTACATCGCGAGCGTGCTCGGCACGGGGATCCTGGTGCTGCCAGGGCTCGCCGCTCAGAAGGCCGGGCCCGCGTCGATCCTCGCGGTCGGGGCCGTGCTCGTGCTCTCGATCCCGCTCGCGGGCACGTTCGCGGCGCTGGCCTCGCGGTTCCCCGACCCCGGCGGCGTCGCGAGCTACGTGCGCCGCGCGCTCGGGCCGACCGCGGCGCGCATGACGGGGTACTGGTTCTTCTTCGGCGTGTGCGTGGGCGCGCCCGTCGTCGCGATCCTCGGCGGCGAGTACGTCGTCGCCGTGCTCGGGGTCGACCGGTCGGCGGTCCCGGTGATCGGCTTCGCGGTGTTCCTCCCGCCGTTCGTCGCCAACTGGTTCGGCGTGCGCGTCGCCGGCTGGGTGCAGTTCGCGCTCACGGGCCTGCTGCTCGCGGTCGTCGTCGGCGTGGTCGCCGTGACCTTCCCCGCGGCCGACCCGTCGAACTTCACGCCCTTCCTGCCGAACGGATGGGCCGGGGTCGGCGTCGCGATCAGCCTCTTCGTGTGGGCGTTCGCGGGCTGGGAGGTCGGCACGCACATCGCGGGGGAGTTCCGCGACCCGAAGCGCACCATCCCGCTGGCCACCGGCATCGCGATCGTGGTCGTCGGCGCGGGGTACCTCGCACTGCAGTTCGCGACGGTCGCCGTGCTCGGCGATCGCGCCGGCGAGAGCCAGGTGCCGCTGCTCGATCTCGTCGAGACGACCGCGCCCGGCATCGGCTCGGTGCTCGTGGCGATCGTCGCCGCGATCGTCACGGTCGGCGTCGTGAACGCCTACCTGCCCGCGTTCGGCAAGCTGGGTGCTGCGCTCGGACGCGACGGCGACCTGCCGCGATTCCTCGCGAAGGGCGCCGCCGACGGCGAGGTGCCGCGTCGCGCGCTCGCGCTCACCGGCGCGCTGATCACCCTGTACTTCGGCCTGATGCTCATGAACGAGCTCGACCTCACGGGCTTCATCCTGATCCACACGAGCAACATGGTGGCGATCTACGCCGCCGGCATGCTCGCGGCGACGCTGCTGCTGCGGCGCTGGTCGTTCGGGTGGTGGCTCGCGGTCGTCGCGACCGTGCTCACGGCGGGGCTGCTCGTGCTCGCGTGGCAGAACCTCGTGGTGCCCATCGTGCTTGCCGTGGCATCCGTGGCGGTCACGATCGTCAAGCGGGCGCGCGCGAGCCGACGCGAACGCCGTTCCGCAGCAGGATCCCCCGCCGCCGAGATCACTGAGGAGCCGAGTTGACCGAGTACCGCGCCGTCTTCGACGCAAACATCCGCTTCGTGAACGGCGGGGGCCTTCGGGCCGAGGGGTTCCGACTGGACGTGCCGTCGCGCGATCTCGGCGAGGGTGAACTCGCCCGGCTCCTCGTGCGGCACCTGGGGCTCGCGCTCGTCGGCAGCGTCGAGTTCTCGAACCTCGACGTCGTCGCCGAGCCGCACAAGGGCTCGCGCGGTGTCGCGGAGTCCGGCATCGCGCTCGCAGAGCGCGCGGGGGCCGCGGATGCCGCGCCCGCCCGTGCCGCCGCGGCTCGCGGTGAACTGGTCGACCTCAGCCATCCCATCCGGGACGGGCTCGTGACCTACCCCGGCATCCCCGCGCCGACCATCGTGCCGCACCTCACCCGCGAGGCGTCGCGCGAGCACTACGCCCCGGGCACCGAGTTCGAGATCGACCTCATCACGATGGCGGGCAACACCGGGACCTACCTCGACAGCCCGTTCCACCGCTACGAGCACGGCGGCGACCTGGCGAGCCTCGAGCTCGCGACGCTCGTCGGCCTGCCCGCCGAGGTCTTCCACCTCGCGGATGCGTCGGAGCGCGGCATCCCCGCCGAGGTGTTCTTCGAGCGTGAGCTCGCCGACGCGGCCGTGCTGCTGCACACCGGCTGGAGCCGGCACTTCGGCACGCCGGCCTACGCCCACGGCTCACCCTTCCTCAGCGAGGCGGGCGCGCGGCACCTCGCCGACGCGGGCGTGGCGCTCGTGGGCATCGACGCGCTGAACATCGACGACACCGAGGGGACCGGGACCCGCCCGGCGCACTCGATCCTGCTCGCGGCCGGCATCCACGTGGTGGAGCACCTCACCGGCCTCGACCGGGTGCCGGCGCGCGGGGCGCGGTTCACCGCGGTGCCGCCCAAGGTCGAGCGGTTCGGCACGTTCCCGGTGCGCGCGTTCGCCGAGCTGCCCGTCGACGTGTGAGCCCCGTACGATTCCCCCGGCCGGAGCGGCGCTCAGCCCTCCCACACCCGGGGGCCCGTGCCGGTCGCGCCGAGCGCGTCGTCGGGGTTGCGCAGGCGGCAGTTCCGCAGGCTCAGGCAGCCGCAGCCGATGCAGCCGTCGAGGTCGTCGCGCAGGTGCTCGAGGTCGGCGATGCGGGCGTCGAGGGCCGCGCGCCAGCGTCGGGAGAGCCGCGACCAGTCGGCCTTGGTGGGCGTGCGGCCCGCGGGCAGCGAGGCGAGCGCGTCGCGGATCTCGGCGAGCGGGATGCCGACGCGCTGGGCGACGCGGATGAACGTGACGCGGCGCAGCGCGTCGCGGCGGTAGCGCCGGTGGTTGCGTTCGTCGCGTTCCGACCCGAGCAGCCCCTCGCGCTCGTAGAAGTGCAGGGTCGAGATCGCGACGCCGCTGCGGGCCGACAACTCGCCCACGCTGATCATCGCGTGGCCCGCGGGTTCGAGCTGCGGCATCCGGCCCCCTCTGCCTCGGATTTGACCTCAACCTTAGTTGAGGCCGTACGGTCGAGCGCATGACCGTCGACGAAGCGAGCGCCACCGGCGCGATCCCGGCGCCGCCACGAGCGCGCGTGCTCGACCCCGCCCACCGCTGGATCAGCATCGGCATGTGCGCCCTCGTGTTCCTCGCGGCGTTCGAGTCGATGGCTGTGACGGCCGTCATGCCGGCCGTCGCCGCCGAGCTCGACGGGCAGGCGCTCTACGCGCTCGCCTTCGCCGGGCCCCTCGCGGTCAGCGTGATCGGCATGATCGTCGCGGGCAACGCCGCCGACCGCGGCTGCCCGCGCCTCGCCCTCTTCGCCTCGGTCGCGCTGTTCGTCGCCGGGCTGCTCATCGCGGGCACCGCGACCGGCATGTGGCAGCTCGTCATCGGACGGCTCGTGCACGGCCTCGGCGGCGGCGGGCTCACGGTCGCGCTGTACGTGATCGTCGCGCGGGTCATCCCGGCGGCGCTGCAGCCGAGCCTGTTCGCCGGGTTCGCGGCCGCGTGGGTCGTGCCCTCGCTCGTCGGCCCGTTCATCTCGGGTGTCGTGGCCGACGGCGTGGGGTGGCAGTGGGTGTTCCTCGGCGTCGTCGGGCTCGTCGTGCCGGCGCTCGCGATGGTCGTGCCGAGCCTGCGCCGCATGCGCGTGGAGGTCCCGGCGCAGCGCCCGCCGTGGCGCGTCTCGCGCATCGCGTGGGCGACGCTCGCCGGCGTCGCGGTGCTCGTGCTCAACCTCTCGACCGAGGCATCCGGGTGGGCGGGCTGGATGGTGCCGCTCGCCGCCGTCGTGGTGATCGCGGTCGCCGTGCGCCCGATGGTGCCGCGCGGCACGCTTCGCGCCGTGCCGGGGCTGCCCGCGACGGTGCTCACGCGCGCCACGCTCTCAGGCGCGTTCTTCGGCGCGCAGGTCTACCTGCCGCTGCTCCTCACGGGCGAGCCGTACCGGTTGAGCACCGCCATGGCCGGACTCGTGCTCACGCTGAGCGGGGTCGCCTGGGCGATCGCGTCGCAGGTGCAGGGCCGGAACCCCGAGCGCCTGAGCCACGAGGCGTGCCTGCGCATCGGGCTCGCGCTGCTCGGCGTCGCGATCGCCGGGTCGCTCGTCGCGACGATCCTCGGGCTGCCGCCCGTCGCGTTCATGCTTACGTGGTCGCTCGCCGGCGCGGGCATGGGGATCATGTACCCGCGCACGACCGTCATCGGGCTCCAGTCCTCGAGCGCCGAGAACCAGGGCTTCATCAGCTCGGCGATGACCGTCGCCGACGCCCTCGGCGCGGCCGTGACCATCGCGCTCTCGGCCCTCGTCTTCGCGTTGCTCCTCCCGCTCGGCGCGGTGACCGCCGTCGCGGGCGGCATCGCGGTCGCCCTCGGCGTGTGGGCGGCCGGGCTGTTCACGGGTCTCCGGGCCCGCGTCGAGGCGCCCGAGGCAGCCGCGCTCGAGATCGGCTGAGGTCGGCTGAGGTCGGCTGAGGTCGGGCCGGGGTCGGCGACGCGCAGCGGCCCGACCCTGCGCGCGTCGGCCCCGCGCCATCCGCTCACCTGACGAACCCCTCCGGATCGCGCGTCGCGGCTGGCATGCGCGGGCGATTCCGGGTGAGGATGGTCGCATGACCGCCCATGCGTACGCGCTCGCCGACGGCAACACGATCCCCGCGATCGGGCTGGGCACGTACGGGTTGAACGACCAGAGCGGCGTGGAGGCCATCGTCTCGGCCATCCACGACGGCTACCGGCTGCTCGACACCGCCTACAACTACGGCAATGAAGAGGTGGTGGCCGAGGCCATCCGCCGTTCCGAGGTCGACCGCAGCGACCTGTTCGTCACGACCAAGCTGCCCGGCCGGCACCACGGCACGGAGGAGACCCTCGCGAGCTTCGAGCAGTCGCGCCGGCGCCTCGACCTGGACTGGGTCGACCTCTACCTCATCCACTGGCCGAACCCGCGACGGGACCGCTACGTCGACAGCTGGCGCTCGATGATCAAGCTGAAGGAGCGCGGCGTCGTCCGCTCCATCGGCGTGTCGAACTTCACGCCCGCGATGCTCGATCGGCTCGTGGCCGAGACCGGCCTCATGCCCGTCGTGAACCAGGTCGAGCTGCACCCGTACTTCCCGCAGGCCGAGCTGCGGGCGTACCACCTCGAGCACTCGATCCGCACCGAGAGCTGGAGCCCCCTGGCCAAGCGCAGCGAGCTGCTGGCCGAGCCGGTGATCGTCGAGATCGCGGCCCGCCACGGCGCGACGCCCGCGCAGGTCGTGCTCGCGTGGCACCTCGCGCTCGGTTCGGTGCCCATCCCCAAGTCGGCCGACGCCGAGCGGCGCCGCCAGAACCTCGACGTGTTCGACCTCGAGCTCGACGCGGCCGAGGTCGACGCGATCACCGGGCTCGAGCGCGGGCGGCTCTGGGGCGCCGACCCCGACGTGCACGAGGAGCTCTAGCAGCCGACCGGTCCGGGTCGGGTTCCGTCCGTTCGGCGGCGGTGAAGACCCCGGCGGATGTCGCGCGCGCGACGTAGGCTCGATCGGGTGACCGACCGCACCGCCTCCGCGCCATCCGAGCCCGATGCCGCGGTCGGCGGCCCGCTCGCGAGGCCGTGGCGGTGGCTCTCGATCGGCATGTTCTCGCTGATCTTCCTGGCCGCGTTCGAGGCGCTCGCGGTGACGACCGTGATGCCGATCGTCGCGGCCGACCTCGACGGCCGGTCGCTCTACGCCGTCGCCTTCTCGGTGCCGCTCGCGGCCGGCGTGGTCGGCATGGTCATCGCGGGCAACTGGAGCGACCGCTCGGGGCCGTTGCCGCCGCTGCTCGCCGCCGCCGCGCTCTTCGTGAGCGGGCTCGTGATCGCCGGCCTCGCGCCGAACATGCCGATCCTGGTGCTCGGCCGCTTCGTGCACGGCCTGGGCGGCGCGGCCGTGACCGTGCCGCTCTACGTCATCGTGGCCCGGGTGTACCCGGCCGCCGTGCGCGCGCGGGTGTTCGCGGGCTTCGCCGCGGCGTGGGTGATCCCGTCGATCATCGGCCCCGCCGTCGCGGGATTCATCGCCGAGCGCCTCGACTGGCGGTGGGTGTTCCTCGGGGTCATCGCACTCGTGGTGCCCGCTGGCGCGATGATGCTCGTGCCGCTGCTGCGCGTGCTCGACCGCGTGCAGGGCGACCCCGCGGTCGCCTGGAGCGGCACGCGGATCGCGTGGGCGGTCGTGGCCGCGGCCGCGGCCCTCGCGCTCGGGCTCGCGAAGGAGCTGCCCGAGCCGTGGCGCTGGCTCACGGCCGCGGCGGCGATCGGCGTGGCGATCCTCGCCGTGCGCCCGCTCGTGCCGCCGGGCACGGTGCGGGCTGCGCGCGGGATGCCGGCGACCGTGCTCATGCGCGCCATCGTGGCAGGGGCGTTCTTCGGCAGCGAGATCTACCTGCCCTACCTGCTGATGGAGCGGTACGAGTTCTCGGCGAGCCTCGCGGGCGCGGTGCTGACCGGGGCCGGGATATCGTGGGCTGCCGCGTCGTGGCTGCAGGGCCGCCTGGGGGAGCGCGTGTCGCACGCCGATGCCGTGCGCATCGGGGCGGCGCTGCTCGCGGTCTCGCTGCTGGCGGTCCTCGCGGTGGCGGCGTTCTCGCTCCCCCCGCTGGTCGCGTTCGCGGCGTGGACGCTCTCGGGTGCGGCGATGGGGTTCATGTACCCGAGGTTCTCGGTGTCGGTGCTCGAGCAGTCGCGTCAGGAGTCGCAGGGGTTCAACAGCGCGGCCCTGAACATCGGCGAGGCGCTCGGCTCGGCGATCGCGCTCGCGATCACGGCCCTGGTCGCGAGCGTGCTCGGGCCGGAGGCGTTCGCCGCCGAGTTCCTCGTGACGGCCGCCATCGCGATCGTCGGCGTGCTGCTCGCGTCGCGCGTCCGTCCGCGCATGTGACGGTCACATTGTGACGGTCACATTCCGCCGTGAAGTGTGCATAATGGTCGCGATGGCATGTGTGACCGTGAACATGCCGAGATGATCGAGGTCTCGATGCCCGAGCAGACGCAGGAGCCGGCGCGGACGCGCGCGCCGAGCATCCGGGACGTCGCGCGCCTGGCCGGTGTCTCGCACCAGACCGTGTCGCGCGTGCTGAACCACCATCCCAGCATCCGCCCCGAGACCAAGCAGCGCGTGCTCGACGTCATGGCCGAGCTGCAGTACAAGCCCAACCGCGCGGCGCGCGCGCTCGTGACCAGCCGGTCGCGCACGATCGGCATCCTGTCGGCCTCGGGCACGCACTACGGGCCGGCCTCGAGCATCGCCGCGATCGAGTCGGCGGCGCGCGAGGCGGGGTACTGGGTCAGCACGGCGAACATCGAGTCGAGCGACGCGGGCTCGATCGCCGACGGGCTGGCGCACCTCGCCGCCCAAGGCATCGAGGGGCTCGTGGTCATCGCGCCCCAGGTGCGCGTGTTCGACACGCTCGCGCAGCTCTCGATCGACGTGCCGTACGTCTCGCTCCAGTCGACGGGCCGCGATCCCCAGCACGCGCTCTCGGTCGACCAGATCGCCGGGGCCCGCCTCGCCACGCGGCACCTGATCCAGCGCGGCCACCGGATGATCTACCACCTCGCGGGCCCGCAGGACTGGATCGAGGCCGAGGCCCGGATGCGCGGCTTCCTCGACGAGATGGGCGCACAGGACGTGCCCACGACCGCGCCGATCCTCGGCGACTGGACCGCCGACTTCGGCTACTACGCGGGGCGCGAGCTGCTCACGGTCCGCGACTTCACGGCGATCTTCTGCTCGAACGACCAGATGGCGCTCGGGGTCATGCACGCCGTGCGCGACGCGGGGCTCGACATCCCGCGCGACGTCTCGATCGTCGGCTTCGACGACATCCCCGAGGCCGCGCACTTCTGGCCGCCGCTGACCACCGTGCGGCAGGACTTCGCCGAGCTCGGCCGTCGGTGCGTCGCGCTGCTGCTGGGCGACCTCGACCCGTCGGCGCCTGAGTACCGCGGCACGATCGAGCCCGAGCTGATCGTGCGCGGGTCGGTCGGCGCGCCGGCGTTCTGAGGCCGGCCCTGCGCGGGCCGGCGGGGACTCGGCAGGCCCGTTACCGTTCCGTGACCTTCGCTCGGTTGACACCCTCGCGCACCATGTGGCTAACATGTGACTCGCCATGTGAACGGTCACATCAGCCGTCACCTGGAACACGACATCACCGCCGTTCCGACGGCCGCACCATTCGACGAGGGAGTCCGCGTGACCAGCTTCGGCCCGCAGATCGAGGTCGCGATCGCGCGTGTGCGTGCCGATGTCGCCCGTCTGCACGGCGAGTTGACGCGGTACGGCCTCGTCGTCTGGACGGGCGGCAACGTGTCGGGCCGGGTGCCGGGTGCGGACCTGTTCGTGATCAAGCCCTCGGGCGTGAGCTATGACGAGCTGGCGCCCGAGAACATGATCCTGTGCGACCTGGACGGCGCCGTGATCCCGGGCACGCCGGGCAGCGAGCGGGCTCCGTCGTCGGACACCGCGGCGCACGCGTACGTGTACCGGAACATGCCCGAGGTGGGCGGGGTCGTGCACACGCACTCGACGTACGCGACGGCGTGGGCCGCGCGCGGCGAGGAGATCCCGTGCGTGATCACGGCGATGGCCGACGAGTTCGGCGGCCCGATCCCGATCGGCCCGTTCGCGATCATCGGCGATGACTCGATCGGCCGCGGCATCGTGGAGACCCTCACGGGGCATCGGTCGCGGGCGGTGCTGATGCAGAACCACGGTCCGTTCACGATCGGCGCGAACGCCAAGGACGCGGTCAAGGCCGCGGTCATGGTCGAGGACGTGGCCCGCACGGTGCACCTGGCCCGCGAGGCCGGCCCGTTGATCCCGATCGCGCAGGAGGCGATCGACCGGTTGTACGACCGGTACCAGAACGTCTACGGACAGTCCATCGACTCCCGCAGACCCGCCCCCAACTGAACAGAGCTTGCGGCATCCGAGGTCCCGAACGGATGCCGCAGGGAAGTCGGTCGTCATGGACGAGGCCGGCCTCTCCCAACGTCACCAAGACGACGACGTCCATGACCACACAGTGAAAGGACACACCGTGAACAGCACGAAGAAGGTGCTCCTCGCCACGCTGGCGGCCGGTTCGATGCTCGCGCTCGCCGCGTGCTCGGGCAACAGCGGCGGCGGCGGAGGAGAGGGCGACGGCGGCCTGATCGGCGTCGCGATGCCCACCAAGAGCTCCGAGCGCTGGATCCAGGACGGCGACGCCGTCAAGAAGCAGCTCGAGGACGAGGGCTTCAAGGTCGACCTCCAGTACGCCGAGGACGACATCCCCACCCAGGTCTCGCAGATCGAGAACATGATCACGAAGGGCGCCGAGGCGCTGATCATCGCCTCGATCGACGGCACGACGCTGTCGGAGGTGCTGCAGAGCGCGGCCGACGCCGACATCCCCGTCATCGCCTACGACCGCCTCATCCGCGACTCCGAGAACGTCGACTACTACGCGTCGTTCGACAACTACAAGGTCGGCGTCCAGCAGGCCACCTCGATCCTCGCGGGCCTCGGCCTGACCGACCTCGAGGGCAACGCGGCATCCGACGCGCCCAAGGGTCCGTTCAACATCGAGCTGTTCGCCGGTTCGCCCGACGACAACAACGCCACGTTCTTCTGGAACGGCGCGATGGACACGCTCCAGCCGCTCATCGACGACGGCACGCTCGTCGTGAAGTCGGGCCAGACCGACTTCGAGCAGGCCGCCATCCTCCGTTGGGACGGCGAGGTCGCGCAGAGCCGCATGGAGGACATCCTCACCTCGACGTACTCCGACGGCTCGAAGGTCAACGCGGTGCTCTCGCCCTACGACGGCCTCTCGCGCGGCATCATCTCGGCCCTCACCGACGCCGGCTACACGGTCGGCGACGAGTGGCCGATCATCTCCGGCCAGGACGCCGAGCTCGACTCGGTGAAGGCGATCAACTCCGGTGAGCAGTACTCGACCATCTTCAAGGACACCCGCGAGCTCGCGGCCGTGGCCGTGGACATGGCCACCGCGCTGCTGAACGGCGAGGAGCCCGAGGTCAACAACACCGAGGACTACGACAACGGCGTGAAGGTCGTGCCCTCGTACCTCCTCGAGTCGCAGATCGTCGTCAAGGACAACATCACCGAGGTCCTCGTCGACAGCGGCTACTGGACCGAAGAGGAAATCAACGGCTGATTCGCCGCTGAGCCGAATCGGATGATGCGATCCCGCGTGTCGGGACCTGAGGCGGGAGTACCCTCGCCTCAGGTCCCGGCCGCGGCATCCGTCGCACCGGACGGCGCACCGGCAATGGAGCAGGAGCAAGGATGACCACCAAGATTCTCGAGATGCGCGGCATCACCAAGACGTTCCCCGGCGTGAAGGCCCTCTCGAACGTCAACCTCGCGGTCGAGCGCGGCGAGGTGCACGCCATCTGCGGCGAGAACGGCGCCGGCAAATCGACGCTCATGAAGGTGCTCTCGGGCGTCTACCCGCACGGCACCTACGACGGCGACATCGTCTTCGAGAACGAGGTCGTCGAGTTCAAGGACCTCACCGATTCCGAGGCCAAGGGCATCGTGATCATCCACCAGGAGCTCGCGCTCAGCCCGTACCTGTCGATCGCCGAGAACATCTTCCTCAATAACGAGCAGAAGGGCGCCGGCGGCCTCATCGACTGGAACAAGACCAACTTCGAGGCCGGCAAGCTCCTCGCCCGCGTGGGGCTGAAGGAGAACCCGACCACGAAGATCATGGACATCGGCGTCGGCAAGCAGCAGCTCGTCGAGATCGCCAAGGCCCTGTCCAAGCAGGTCAAGCTCCTGATCCTCGACGAGCCCACCGCGGCGCTCAACGACGAGGACTCCGACCACCTGCTCGACCTGATCCTGCACCTCAAGGGGCAGGGGATCACGTCGATCATCATCAGCCACAAGCTCAACGAGATCAAGAAGGTCGCCGACACGGTCACGGTCATCCGCGACGGCAAGACGATCGAGACGATCGCCAAGCAGGAGGTGACCGAGGACCGCATCATCAAGGACATGGTGGGCCGCGACCTCGAGCACCGCTACCCCGACCACACGCCCAACATCGGCGAGGAGCTGCTCCGCGTCGAGGACTGGACGGCGCACCACCCGCAGGACACCTCGCGCGTCGTCGTCGACCACGTGAACCTGCACGTGCGCGCCGGCGAGATCGTGGGCATCGCGGGGCTCATGGGGGCCGGGCGCACCGAGTTCGCGATGAGCCTCTTCGGCCACTCGTACGGCTCGAAGATCTCGGGCAAGGTCTTCCTGCGCGGCAAGGAGATCAAGACCCGCACGGTCGCCGAGGCGATCGACCACGGCATCGCGTACGCGACCGAGGACCGCAAGACGTTCGGCCTGAACCTCATCGAGGACATCAAGCGGAACATCTCGATGGCGTCGCTGAAGAAGCTCGAGAAGTTCGGCCTCGTGCACGACAACGAGGAGTACGCGGTCGCCAACGAGTACCGCAAGTCGATGAACATCAAGGCGCCGAACGTCCTGGTGAAGACCGGCAAGCTCTCGGGCGGCAACCAGCAGAAGGTCGTGCTGTCGAAGTGGATCTACTCCGACCCCGAGGTGCTGATCCTCGACGAGCCGACCCGCGGCATCGACGTCGGCGCGAAGTACGAGATCTACACGATCATCAACAAGCTCGCCGCGCAGGGGAAGGGGATCATCGTGATCTCCTCCGAGCTGCCCGAGCTGCTCGGCATCTGCGACCGCGTGTACGCCCTCTCGGAGGGTCGCATCACCGGCGAGCTCCCGATCGAGCAGGCCACGCCCGAGTCGATGCTCAAGCTCATGACCATGGAAAAGCCCCGCTAGCCCGCGGCTGACGGATCACTTCAGGAGACATCATGTCGAATCCGAATCCCCCCACCCTCGAGGAATCGCACGCGGCGGGCAGCAACGTCAATCCCGTCGACAACAAGTTCACCGAGCGCCTGACCCACGTGCTCAGCGACCTCGGCCGCAACGGCATCTTCATCGCCCTCGTGCTCGTGGTCGTGCTGTTCGCGATCCTCACCGACGGCATCCTGCTTCGCCCGCAGAACATCTCCAACCTGGTCGTGCAGAACGGGTATATCCTCGTGCTCGCGATCGGCATGGTGATGGTCATCATCGCGGGACACATCGACCTGTCGGTCGGCTCGGTCGCGGCCTTCGTCGGCGCATGTTCCGGCGTCTTCGCCGTGCAATGGGGCCTGCCGTGGTGGCTCGCGGTGCTGCTCTCGCTCGGCATCGGCGCGCTGGTGGGCGTCTGGCAGGGCTGGTGGATCGCCTACGTCGGCATCCCGGCGTTCATCGTGACGCTGGCGGGCATGCTCATCTTCCGCGGGCTCGCGCTCGTGGTGCTGGGCAACGCGAACATCGGCTCGTTCCCCACCGAGTACCGCGCGCTCGGCAACGGCTTCACCACGGCCCTGACGGGCGACTCCGACCTCGACGTGCTGACCCTCGGCGTCGGTGCCCTGGCGATCGTCATCCTCATCGTGCAGCAGCTGCGCACGCGACGCGGTCGCCAGAAGTACGGCCAGGACGTCGAGCCCATGGCGTGGTTCATCGTCAAGCTCGTGCTGATCTCGGCGGCGATCGGGTTCTTCACCTACGCGCTCGCGACGTACAAGGGCATCCCGGTCACGCTGATCATCCTGGGCGTGCTGGTGCTCGTGTACAGCGTCATCATGAACCGCACGGTGTTCGGTCGTCACATCTACGCGATCGGCGGCAACCGCCACGCGGCCGAGCTGTCGGGCATCAAAACCCGCCGGGTCGACTTCTGGCTGTTCGTGAACATGGGCTTCCTGGCGGCGCTCGCCGGGCTCATCTTCACGGCCCGCCTGAACCTCGCCGGCCCGAAGGCCGGTGACGGCTTCGAGCTCGAGGCGATCTCGGCGGCGTTCATCGGCGGCGCGGCCGTGCAGGGCGGCGTCGGCACGATCGGCGGCGCGATCATCGGTGGCCTGATCATCGGCGTGCTGAACAACGGCATGTCGATCATGGGCATCGGCATCGAGTGGCAGCAGGCCGTGAAGGGCCTGGTGCTGCTGCTCGCGGTCGCGTTCGACGTGTACAACAAGCGGCGGTCGGGCGGCCAGTAGGCGCGCGACTCGAGTCGAACGAGGGGCGGATGCTGCGGCATCCGCCCCTCGTCGCGTTCACGCCCTGGGCTGGCGTGTCGGCTTCGTTAGCGCTAACATTTCCTGTTGTTAGCGCTAACGAACCAGGGGAGGACGCTCGCCGATGAGCGACACCGGGAACACGACGGATGCCGCGCGCGCGGCGATCCGCGAGGGGCGCACGTCGCTCGGCATCGAGTTCGGCTCGACGCGCATCAAGGCGTGCCTGGTCGGCGTCGACCCGACGCAGGTGCTCGCCACGGGCAGCCACGAATGGGAGAACCGGTTCGTCGACCGGGTCTGGACCTACTCCGAGGAGGACATCTGGTCGGGCCTGCAGGCGGCCTACGCCGACCTCGTCGCCGACGTGCGCCGCCGCCACGACGTCGTGCCCGAGACGTTCGGCGCGATCGGCGTCTCGGCGATGATGCACGGCTACCTCGCGTTCGGCGAGGTCGGCGAGCTGCTCGTGCCGTTCCGCACGTGGCGGAACACCTCGACCGGCCCCGCGGCCGCCGAGCTGAGCGAGGCGTTCGGACTCAACATCCCGCTGCGCTGGTCGATCGCCCACCTGTACCAGGCGGTGCTCGACGAGGAGGCGCACGTCCCCGACATCCGCTCGTTCACGACCCTCGCCGGGTACGTGCACTGGAAGCTCACGGGACGTCGCGTGCTCGGCGTCGGCGATGCCTCGGGCATGTTCCCGATCGACTCGGCCGCGCACGACTACGACGCCCGCCTGACCGGGGTGTTCGACGGGCTCGTCGCCGAGCGGGCTCCCCATCTGCGCGTCGCCGACCTGCTGCCCGACGTGCTGCGGGCCGGCGAGCGCGCCGGCGGGCTGACGACGGATGGCGCGGCGCTCCTCGATCCGTCGGGCGCGCTGCGCGCCGGCATCCCGTTCTGCCCGCCCGAGGGAGACGCCGGCACGGGCATGGTCGCGACGAACGCGGTCGCCCCGCGCACCGGGAACGTCAGCGCCGGCACGAGCATCTTCGCGATGGTCGTGCTCGAGCGTCCGCTCTCGCACGCGCACCACGAACTCGACTTGGTCACCACGCCCGCGGGCGACCCCGTCGCGATGGTGCACTGCAACAACGGCGCGAGCGAGCTCGCGGCCTGGGCGGGGGTGTTCGGGCGCTTCGCCACGGCCGTCGGCGCCACCGTCGACGCCGACGGCGTGTTCGAGGCGCTGTTCCGCGAGGCGCTCGCGGGCGAGCACGACGCCGGCGGCCTGCTGGCCTACAACCACCTGGCCGGCGAGCCGATCGCCGGGCTCCCCGAGGGGCGGCCCATGGTCGTCCGCACGCCCGACAGCCGGCTCACGCTCGCGAACCTCATGCGAGCGCAGCTGTACGGCGTGTTCGGCACGCTCGCGCTCGGCATGCGCGTGCTCGACGCGGAGGGCGTCGAGCTCGACCGGATGTTCGCCCACGGCGGCATCTTCCGCACGGCCGGGGTCGCGCAGAGGCTGCTCGCCGGCGCGCTCGACGCACCCGTCGCGGTCGGCGAGACCGCCTCCGAGGGCGGGGCGTGGGGCATGGCGGTACTCGCGGCCTACCTCTCGGCTCCGGCCGGTACCGACCTCGGCACCTTCCTCGACCGGCACGTCTTCGAGCACGCCGCCGTCGAGACCGTGCAGCCCGATCCCGACGACGTCGCCGGCTTCTCGGCGTACCTCGACCGCTACCGCGCCGGACTCGCCGCCGAGGCGGCCGCCGTCGACGCCCTCTGACGCGAGTGGGCGAACTTGGCGGCGTTGCGACATCCGACACAGCCAGGATCGCCCACTCGAGGAGACCGACCCCGCGGACCGCACCCCGCACGGTACGCGCAGACCACACCGCAGAAGTAAGGATCCGCACATGACCCGCACCCCGCTCACCACGTCGCTCGACGGCTCCGAGGTCTGGTTCCTCACCGGGAGCCAGCACCTGTACGGACCCGAGACGCTCCGACAGGTCGCCGAGCAGTCGCGCACGATCGCCGAGGCGCTCGACGCCGCATCGGACGTGCCCGTCAAGATCGTCTGGCAGCCGGTGCTCACCGACTCGGCCGCGATCAAGCGCATCATGCTCGAGGCGAACGCCGCACCGAACGTCATCGGCCTCATCGCGTGGATGCACACGTTCAGCCCCGCCAAGATGTGGATCGCCGGGCTCGACGCGCTGCAGAAGCCGCTCGCGCACCTGCACACGCAGGCCAACGTCGAACTGCCGTGGGGCGACATCGACTTCGACTTCATGAACCTCAACCAGGCCGCGCACGGCGACCGCGAGTTCGGGTACATCCAGACCCGACTCGGCGTGCCGCGCAAGACGATCGTCGGGCACGCCTCCGACCCGCGCGTGCAGCGCGAGCTCGGCACCTGGCAGCGTGCGGCCGCCGGCCTCGCGGCATCCCGCGACCTCAAGCTCGCGCGCTTCGGCGACAACATGCGCTACGTCGCGGTCACCGAGGGCGACAAGACCGAGGCCGAGTTGCGGTTCGGCGTGCAGGTCAACACGTGGGGCGTGAATGAGCTCGCCGACGCGGTGCACGCGGCATCCGACGCCGAGATCGACCTGCTCGTGCAGGAGTACGAGGACCTCTACGACGTCGTGCCGTCCCTGCGCCGGGGCGGGGAGCGGCACGACTCGCTGCGCTACGGCGCCGCCATCGAGCTCGGGCTGCGCTCGTTCCTCGAGGAGGGCGGCTTCGGCGCGTTCACCACGTCGTTCGAGGACCTCGGAGCGCTGCGGCAGCTGCCGGGCCTCGCCGTGCAGCGACTGCAGGCCGAGGGCTACGGCTTCGGCGCCGAGGGCGACTGGAAGACGGCGATCCTCGTGCGCATCGCGAATGTCATGGGCGCCGGGCTGCCCGGCGGTGCAACCCTCATGGAGGACTACACCTACGACCTCACGCCCGGCGACGAGCTGATCCTCGGCGCGCACATGCTCGAGGTCGCGCCGTCGATCACGACCGCGAAGCCGTCGCTCGAGATCCACCCCCTCGGCATCGGCGGCAAGGAGGACCCGGTGCGGCTGGTCTTCACCGCCGACCCCGGTCCGGCCGTGGTCGTGGCCATGTCCGACCTTCGCGACCGCTTCCGCCTGACCGCCAACGTCGTCGAGAACGTCGCGCCGCGTGAGCCGCTGCCGAAGCTGCCCGTCGGCCGCGCGATCTGGAAGCCCGCGCCCGACTTCCAGACCTCGGCCGCCGCGTGGCTCACGGCGGGCGCCGCGCACCACACCGTGATGTCGACCGCCGTCGGCGTCGAGGTGTTCCGCGACTTCGCCGAGATGGCGCGCGTGGAGCTCCTGGTCATCGACGAGGAGACGACGCAGCGCGGCTTCGAGCGCGAAGTACGGTGGAACCAGGCCTACTACCGACTGGCGCAGGGCCTCTGAGGGAGGAACGCGTGAGCGGTGCGGATGCGGCGAGCCGGGCGGTGGAGGCCCGGCCACGCGCGGCGTCCGGACCAGGGCGCGATCCGGCCCCCGCGCCGGTCGCACCCGATGCCGGCGCCGGCGTGCCGACCATGTTCGACGTGGCCAAGCACGCCGGCGTCTCGCACCAGACCGTTTCGCGGGTGCTCAACGACCTGCCCGGCGTCGCCGCGGCGACGCGCGAGCGCGTGCGGCAGGCCATGGCCGAGCTCAATTACGCGCCGTCGCCGACCGCGCGCGCGATGGCGCGCCGCCGGTCGGGCTCGATCGGCCTGATCCAGGCCGGCCGACCCGACTACGGACCCTCGAGCGCGGCGCTCGGCTTCAACGAGGCCGCGCGCGAGGCCGGCTACGCCGTGAGCCAGGCGAGCATGCGCGCGCTCGACGCCGACGCGCTCACCCAGGCCGTACACCGGCTCGTGCTGCAGCGCGTCGAAGCCATCGTGCTCATCTCGGGCGAGCGCGAGGGCGTCGATGTGTTGCGCGGCATCGACGCGGGCGTGCCGCTCGTCGCCGTCGCCTCCGAGGGCGGGCCCGGGTTGCACCGCGTCTCGTTCGACCAGGCCGCGGGGGCGCACCTCGCGACCGAGCACCTCATCGGGCTGGGCCACCGGCGCATCGCGCACGTCGCAGGCCCGGCCGACTCGATGGATGCCGCGGAGCGCCGCCGCGGGTTCGCTGGCGCGCTCGCGGCGCACGGCCTCGAGCAGCGCGAGCCGCTCGCGGGGGACTGGCTCGCGGCATCCGGCCACGCCGCCGGCCGACGACTGCTCGACGACGGATGGGCCACCGCCGTGTTCGTCGGCAACGACCAGATGTCGCTCGGCCTGCTCTCGGCGTGCCATGCCGCCGGGGTTCGCGTGCCCGACGACCTGAGCGTCGTCGGCTTCGACGACATCCCCGAGGCGGCGTTCTTCACGCCCGCGCTCACGACCATGCGGCAGGACTTCGACACGCTCGGGCGCGACATCATGGCGACGGTGGTCGACGTGCTGCGCGACGAGGCGTCGGCGCCCGATCGGACGGCGCGCGTGCCCGAGCTCGTGGTGCGCGCGAGCACGGGCACGCCGCGCGGCTGACGCCCGCGCGCCCGCGCGCGGCTCGCGCGCGCGGCTCGCGCGCGCGGCATCCGGTCGCCCGCGCCGTCCGCCCGCCGCGCTGTCACCTGCGCAACGCAGGTGCCCAGTCGGCGTGTCGGGCTCACGCGCGCCCGACACGCCGCGCGACACGCCTCCCGACCTGCAGAGCGCCCGCGCGCGGCCTCCTGCGCCATCGAGATCGAAGGATGAGCGGCGCGATGACCCCGCTCGAGCGGGTCTGGCGCGTCTCATCCTGCATTCGGCTCGCAAACACCGATCGAGCCTCGGGCGTCTCGCCGGGGCGGATGCCAGGACACGCCGAACGCGCGCGTGTCCGCGACATCCGCCCCTCGTCTCACTGCGCCGACCAGGCGGGCAGCTGCTGCAGCGTCCAGCGGTTGCCGTCGGGATCGCGCAGCGTGATGAAGCGGCCCCACGCCTGCTCGTCGATGCCCTCGCACTCGACGCCCTTGGCGCGCAGGTCGGCGAGCACGGCGTCGGCGTCGGGGATCACGACCTGGATCACGTCGAGCGAACCCGGCTCGAGCGTCGCGCCGAGCCCCTCGCCGATCGCGATCGAGCAGGCCGATCCGGGCGGGGTCAACTGCACGAAGCGCAAGTTCTCGTTCACGCGCTGGTCGTGGTCGGCGTTGAAGCCGAGCTTCTCGACGTAGAACTCCTTGGCGCGGTCGACGTCGCTGACGGGCACGTGGATGAGCTCGATCTTCCAGTCCATGGTGGGTCTCCCTGTTCGGTGGTATTCCCCCAGTGTCGCGCGGCTTGCGGTCAATTTCTGTCCGGAATGCGCACCATTCGCGCTCTGATCCACGGCGAGTCGTCGGATGTCGCGCGCGACGCGCCGAGCGGCACCGGCGTGTCGCGCGGAATCTCCTTCAGCCCGCCGCGCCGCGCGCCCAACGGCGCCGGCGCGTCGCGCGAATTCTCCTTCACCGCGCCGGGTGGCACCCCCGGTGCGAGGATGGAGCACATGACCACGCTCAACATCACCGGGGATGCCGCGGCCGACGAGCTGCTCAGCACCGATTCGTTCGCGCTGCTCACGGGCATGCTCCTCGACCAGCAGGTCGCGATGGAGACGGCGTTCGCCGGCCCGCTGAAGATCGAGCAGCGCGTCGGCTCGATCGATCCGCAGCAGATCGCCGGGTACGACCCCGATCGGCTCGTCGAGGTGTTCAAGCAGACCCCCGCCGTGCACCGCTACCCGGGGTCGATGGCCGGGCGCGTGCAGGCGCTCGCCCACGCGGTCGTCGACGACTGGGGCGGCGACGCGTCGGCGATCTGGACGCAGGGCGACCCCGACGGCGCCACCGTGCTGAAGCGGTTGAAGGCCCTGCCCGGCTTCGGTGACCAGAAGGCGAAGATCTTCCTCGCACTGCTCGGCAAGCAGCTGGGCCTGCAGGCGGCCGGATGGCGCGAGGCCGTCGGGCACTACGGCGAGGACGGCTGCTTCGCGTCGGTCGCCGACATCACCGACGCCGAGTCGCTCGCCAAGGTGCGCGCGACGAAGCAGGCCGCGAAGGCCGCGGCAAAATCGGCGAAGGGCTGACCTGTTCACGTCACGGGGGCCGGGGCCCGTCACGACGGCCGGGGCGTCAGGTGGACCGGGCGCCGCAGGTTCAGCGCGAGATGCGCGTCGAGCTTCCGGCTCTTCGTGGCGAGCGTCTTCCCCCGCACCGCCAGCGTGCCGGTGACCGTGACGTCGCCGCCCTCCACCGCGACGAGGTCGCCGTCCGCCACGTCCGCTGCGCACCCGGTGATCTGGAACACCAGGCTCAGCTGGAACTCGACGCTCCCGACCCGGACGTCGTCGATGTAGACGTCGACGACGGGCTTGTACGTCGAGGTGACTCGGTGCGAGGCGAGCTCGACGACCTCGCGCGAGGTCGAGCCGAGGGTCCGTCGTCCGGCGTCGAGGAGCGCCTTGTACTTCAGCCACCCGGCGACGACGCCGTCGACGAGGTCGAAGTCGAGCAGGCGCGCGGCGGCAGCGCCCACTTGCCGGTACGCGGCGCCCCGGGCGGTCGTCGAGAGGCGTTCGACGCCGGTGGTGCCGGTCGCGTCGCGATCGGTCGCGACCAGCGCCGCCGTGATCGCGTCGGCGGTGAGGTGGGCACGCCCCTCGTCGCCGAGGAAGTCGAGCACGGTGAGGTGCTCCTCGGTCGCTGGTGCCGTCGTGGTCATCGTCGGACCTCCTCGAATTCGTGCCGGTGCTCGCCGGGATGCGGTTCGATGCGCACGACGTGGCGGATGGCGTCGTGCTCGCCGGGCGTCTCGACGATCTCGCTGCCCACCCGGACGGGCGTCACGGGCCGCGCACGCACGTGCTCGGCCACCCACCTGCGTTGCGCCGCGCGGTGGCGGCCCCGAAGCAGCATGGTCGCCAGTGCGGCGATCGCCAGGAGGAGGGCGACCGCGGTCGCGATCAGGAACGCGATCGAGACGGATGGCGCGGCGGTCGTGATCACGGTGACATCGGAGCCCCGCGGCACGGTGGTGCCGGGCGCGGGGTCCTGGCCCTCGATGAGGTCCCCCTCGGACGAGCCGGAGAGGACGAGCCGCAGCCCGAGGGGATCCAGGGCCGCGATCGCATCCTGCTTCGACATGCCGACGAGGTTCGGCACGACGACGGTCGGCGGCGGAACCTGCTGCATGGTCAGGTCCACCGGTGTCCCGACGGGCACTTGGCTGCGAGAGGCGGGGGACTGGTCGCCGACCTGATCGCCCGTTCCCGAGACCTCGCCGACCGTCAGCTGCGCGCTCGCGAGGGCATCCCGTGCCTCGGCCAGCGTGAGCCCGGTGAGGTCGGGGACCTCGGCGAACGCGACACCGAGGACGACGTCGACCGGCGATCCCGTGATCGCCTCATCGCCGGGAGGCGGATCCTGGGAGCGCACGCGGTCACCATCGCCCGACGCCTCTCCCAGCACGAGCCGGGCCTCTTCGAGGATGGGAACCGCCTGCTCGACGGTGAGGCCGACGAGATCGGGGACCACTGTCATGTCGGAGGTCGACGGCGTCACCTCGAAGTCCCTCTCGGCGGCGATGGCGGCGTCGCCCGTGCAGCGAGCGAACACCGCGTGCGTCCCCGGACCCGTCTCCGCCGGCACCACGAAGGAGGTCGTCGCAGTCCCTGCTGAGATCACGGCCGTCCCGAACTCGATCGACGTCCCGTCGCCGTCCCACGAGAAGGCCACCTCGGAGAGGCCGACGTCGTCGCTCCCGACGAAGGGGCAGTCGTCGAAGCCCGCCGCGACGGCCGTGACCACGGTGCCGCGCGGCCCCTGCGCGGGGTCGAGGGTGAGGTCGGGCGTCGCGGGCTGCGCCACGGCTGCCGCGGTGAACGTGCTGCCGAGCGTCGCGAGCGCGAGCAGCACCGTGGTCGCGATCGCACGACGGCGCGACGAAACGGAATCGGCCATGTCGGGGGGCCCCCTCCCCACCGCGTAGGTTCACCACCCACGGTCCTCTCGAAGGCGGGCGGTGTCAACGACGCGGCTCCGGCGTGCTGCGCACGACGGGTCGGCGCCGATCCAGATGAGCGCTCACATCCGTGGGCGCCGGTGTTCGGCGCCCGTTCGGACCGGGAACGGGCCCGAGTTTCGATCGGGATGGAACTCGCACTTGTGAGCGCTCACTTGTGAGCGCTAACATCTCGACTGCGGCCCGAACGGACTGGCCGCCCGGCGCACCGAGACTCCGCAGCAGCCCAGCCGCCGGCCAGTGAACAAGGAGGTTCCAGCTGATGAAGAAGCAGCTCATCGGCATCGCCGCCGCCGGCGCGATGCTCCTCGCCCTCTCCGGATGCGCCAGCGGTGGCAACGCCGCGGCCGAGGGCCCCAAGCCGCTCGACGAGCTCGTCGTCGGCTTCGCCCAGGTCGGCGCCGAGTCGGGATGGCGCACCGCCAACACCAAGGACATCCAGGCCGCCTTCGAGGACGCGGGGATCGAGCTCAAGTTCTCCGACGCGCAGCAGAAGCAGGAGAACCAGATCAAGGCGATCCGCTCGTACATCCAGCAGCAGGTCGACGTGATCGCGTTCTCCCCGGTCGTCGAGACCGGATGGGACGCGGTCCTGAACGAGGCGAAGGCCGCCGGCATCCCCGTGGTGCTGACCGACCGCGCCGTCGACTCGAAGGACGACTCGCTCTACGTCAGCTTCCTCGGCTCCGACTTCGTCGAGGAGGGGAAGAAGGCCGGCCAGTGGGTGCTCGACGAGTACGCCGATGCGACCGAGCCGGTGCAGATCATCCAGCTCGAGGGCACGACGGGCGCCGCCCCGGCGATCGACCGCGCCGAGGGCTTCGCCGACGTCATCGCCGAGAACCCGAACCTCGAGGTGGTCGCGAGCCAGACCGGCGACTTCACCCGCGCGGGCGGCAAGCAGGTCACCGAGGCGCTGCTCAAGTCGAATCCCGACGTCGACCTCATCTACGCGCACAACGACGACATGGGTCTCGGCGCGATCGAGGCGATCGAGGCCGCCGGCCTCGTTCCCGGCAAGGACATCAAGATCGTCACGGTCGACGCGGTCCACGACGGCATGCAGGCCCTCGCCGACGGCAAGATCAACTTCATCGTCGAGTGCTCGCCGCTGCTCGGCAAGCAGCTGATCGACATCGTGAAGCAGATCAACGACGGTGAGACGCCCGAGAAGCGCATCATCACCGAGGAGACCACCTTCACGCAGGAGCAGGCCATCGAGGCGCTGCCCGACCGGCAGTACTGATCCGCGGTCGCGGGTCGAGGATGTCGCGCCGCGACGCCTCGGCCCGCGATTCCGGGTGTCGAGACGCCGCTTCGCGGCTCACCAACCCTCACAGACACGAACTTGGAGAGCATCGTGACCCAGTCCACCGCGACCCCGGTCGTCGAGATGCGCGGCATCTCGATCGGCTTCCCGGGCGTGAAGGCGCTCGACGGCGTCGACTTCCGCATGTTCCCCGGCGAGGTGCACTCGCTCATGGGCGAGAACGGCGCCGGCAAGTCGACCCTGATCAAGGCCCTGACCGGCGTGTACGGCATCGACGCCGGCACGATCACGCTCGCGGGCGAGCAGGTCTCGTTCAGCGGGCCGGCGCAGGCCCAGGCCGCGGGCATCTCCACGGTCTACCAGGAGGTCAACCTCCTGCCGAACCTGTCCGTCGCCGAGAACATCATGCTCGGCCGCGAGCCGCGGCGCTTCGGCGGCATCGACTGGCGCGCGATGCGCCGCCGGTCGGCCGAGCTGCTCGCGGGCCTCAACCTCGACATCGACCCCGGCTCGCTGCTCGGCGACCACTCGCTCGCGGTGCAGCAGCTCATCGCGATCGCGCGCGCGATCGACGTCAACGCCAAGGTCCTGATCCTGGACGAGCCGACCTCGTCGCTCGACGCCGACGAGGTCGCCGAGCTGTTCCGCGTCATCCGCTCGCTCAAGGACCAGCGCGTCGCCATCCTGTTCGTCTCGCACTTCCTCGACCAGGTCTACGAGATCTGCGACCGCCTCACGGTGCTGCGCAACGGCACGCTCGTGGGGGAGTACCTCGTCGACGAGCTGCTGCGCATCGACCTCGTGCAGAAGATGATCGGCAAGGAGCTCACCGCGCTCGACGAGCTCGAGCAGCGCGTCCACACGGTGGCCGTCGGCGAGTCGGATGCCGCGACCTTCGTCTCGGCGTCGCAGCTCGGGCGGCGCGGCGCGATCAACCCGGCCGACCTGCCGATCGCGGCCGGCGAGGTCGTCGGCCTCGCGGGCCTGCTCGGCTCGGGCCGGACCGAGTTCGCGCGCCTGCTCGGCGGCATCGACCGCGCCGACATGGGCGAGCTGACCGTGAGCGGCGAGTCCGTGAAGCTTCGCACGCCGCGGCAGGCGATCTCGAAGCGCATCGCGTTCTCGAGCGAGAATCGCCGCGACGAGGGCATCGTCGGCGACCTGACCGTCCGCGACAACATCGTGCTCGCCCTGCAGGCCGACCGCGGCTGGGCCCGCCCCATCCCGAAGAAGAAGCAGGACGAGCTCGCCCAGAGCTACATCCAGGCCCTCAACATCCGACCCGGCAACCCCGACGCGCTCGTGCGCAACCTCTCGGGCGGCAACCAGCAGAAGGTGCTGCTCGCCCGGTGGCTCGCGATCGCACCCCGCCTGCTGATCCTCGACGAGCCCACGCGCGGCATCGACATCGGGGCGAAGGCCGAGATCCAGAAGCTCGTCTTCAACCTCGCCGAGAACGGCATGAGCGTGCTGTTCATCTCGGCCGAGCTCGAGGAGGTGCTGAGGCTCAGCCACCGCGTCGTCGTGCTGCGCGACCGGCACGTCGTCGCCGACCTCGAGAACGACGGGCTCACGGTCGACTCGCTGCTCGCGCTGATCGCCGACGGGCGCGTCGCGTCCGACGACGAGGCGCTGGAGGAGCTCCAGGCGGATGGCGCGGCTGCACCCGTCGCCGTCGCGGCCGGCGCGCCAGCGCCATCGGTCACCGGCGCGCCCGCGCCGTCCGGCACCGCCACCACCCACCCCGACCACACCGAAGGAGGCCCGCGATGACCGCCCTCGCCAAGATCGCCTCGAGCCGGCTGTTCTGGCCGGTCGTGATGCTGCTCGTGCTCTTCGCGATCAACCTGGTCGCGTTCCCCGGCTTCTTCACGATCACCGTGCGCGACGGGCAGCTGTTCGGGAGCCTGATCGACATCCTGCGCAATGGCGCGCCGACGCTGATCATCGCGGTCGGGATGACGCTCGTCATCGCCACGCGCGGCATCGACCTGTCGGTCGGGGCCGTGGCGGCCATCGCGGGCGCGGTCGCGTGCTCGATCATCCTCGGGTCGCCCGAACCCGGGAACCTCGCGACGGTCGCCGTCGCGGTGGCGGTCGCGCTCGTCATCTCGCTCGTGCTCGGCGTGTGGAACGGGTTCCTCGTCGCGGTGCTCGGCATCCAGCCGATCATCGCGACGCTGATCCTCATGACCGCCGGCCGCGGCGTCGCGATGCTCATCACCGAGGGGCAGATCCTGACGGTGAACAGCCCGCCGTTCAAGTTCCTCGGCTCGGGCTTCTGGCTCGGCGTGCCGGTCGCCGTGATCATCGCGGCCGTCGTGTTCGGGCTCGCCGCGCTCATCACACGGCGCACCGCGCTCGGCATGTTCATCGAGTCGGTCGGCATCAACCCCGAGGCGAGCCGCCAGGCGGGCGTGCGGGCGCGCGGGCTGCTGTTCGCGGTCTACACGTTCTGCGCACTGTGCGCGGCGATCGCGGGCCTCATCCTCACGGCGAACACCGCGGCGGCGGATGCGAACAACACGGGCCTGTTCATCGAGCTCGACGCGATCCTGGCCGTCGTGATCGGCGGCACGTCGCTCGCCGGCGGTCGCTACTCGCTGCTCGGCACGCTCGTCGGAGCCCTCGTCATCCAGACCCTCGTGACCACGGTGTACACGGTCGGCATCCCGCCGATCGCGACCATGGTGTTCAAGGCCGCGGTCGTGACCGTCGTGTGCCTGCTCCAATCGCCCACCACGGCCGAGGCGTTCAGCGGATTCCGCAGGCGCCTCGCCGTCCGAGCCGGGAAGGGGCTCGCCGCATCATGACCGAGCTGCTCGACGCCCCCGGGCGCACCTCACCAGGCGCCGACCGAGCGCCCGCTCGCCGCGCGCCGCGCACGCCGCGCGGTCCGGCCGGCTCCGGCCCCGCGCCATCCGGCAACCCCCTCGCCCGCGCGGCCCGCGCCGCCGGCGCGCTGCTCACGAGCCCCAAGTACGGGCCCGTGACGGTCACCGCCATCCTGTTCGTCGCCGTCTTCGTCGTCGGCGGCATCCGGTACCGCGGGTTCTTCTCGGGGCAGGTGTTCCTCAACCTGTTCGTCGACAACGCCTACCTCATCGTGCTCGCGGTCGGCATGACGTTCGTGATCCTCACGGGCGGCATCGACCTGTCGGTCGGCGCGGTCGTCGCGCTGTCGGGCATGATCGCCGCGAGCCTGCTGCAGACGGGATGGTCGCCGGCCGCGGTGATCCCGCTGATCCTGGTGCTCACGAGTGTGCTGGGGCTGCTCGTCGGCCTCATGATCCACGTGTTCAAGGTGCAGCCGTTCATCGCGACGCTCGCGGCGATGTTCCTCGCGCGCGGCCTCTGCTACGTGATCAGCCAGTCGTCGATCTCGATCACCGACCCGACGTTCGTGCAGCTCGCGGTCTCGCGCATCCCGCTCGGCGGCGGCATGTCGATCACGCCGAGCGTGATCATCGCGCTCGTCGTCGTCGCGATCGCCGTCTGGGTGCTGCACGCCACGCGCTTCGGCCGCACCGTCTACGCGATCGGCGGCGGCGAGACCTCTGGCCTGCTCATGGGCCTGCCGGTCGCCCGCACCAAGGTGCTCGTGTACGTCATCTCGGGCTTCTGCTCGGGCCTCGCGGGCGTGCTGTTCACCTTCTACACGCTGTCGGGCTACCCGCTCACGGCGATCGGCACCGAACTCGACGCGATCGCCGCGGTCGTGATCGGCGGCACGCTGCTGACCGGCGGATACGGGTTCGTGCTCGGCTCGGTGCTCGGCGTGCTCGTGCTCGGCGTGATCCAGACGATCATCACGTTCGAAGGCACCCTGTCGTCGTGGTGGACGAAGATCTTCATCGGCGCGCTGCTGCTGGTCTTCATCATCCTGCAGAAGGTGCTGACGGCGCGGCGGCGATGAGCGAGCGGATGGCGCGTGGCCCGGTCCCGTGTCGGAGCGGGCCATTCGCCTCCCCGCCCGGGGCGGGTCGGGCGGGATAATCGAGATGACGAGCGCGCCGCGGGCGCGGGGCAGGGAGCCAGGCAGCCGGTGAGCGATCACGACGACAGGGCCCGGGCCGCGACGATCTTCGACGTGGCCCGGCTCGCCGGTGTGTCGCACCAGACCGTGTCGCGCGTGCTCAACGACCTGCCCAACGTGCGGCCCGCGACCCGCGCGCGTGTCGAGCAGGCGATCAAGCAGCTGCGCTACGTGCCGTCGCCCGCGGCTCGCGCGCTCGTGACGCGACGCACGCGCACGCTCGGGCTCATCGTCACGGGGGCGCCCGACTACGGGCCCTCGTCGACGGCGCTGCACTTCAACGAGGCCGCGCGCGACGCCCGGTACGCCGTGATCACGGCGAGCATGCTCGAGACGGATGCCGCGAGCATGCGCTCGACGGCCGAGCTCCTCGTGCGCCAGAACGTCGAGGCGATCGTGCTCATCGCCGCGCAGCGGGCCGCGCTCGACGCGCTCGACGGCATCGAGCTCGGCGTGCCGGTCGTGGCCGTGGCCTCCGAGGAGCGCGGCGCGCTGCATCGCGTCTGGCTCGACCAGTACGCGGGGGCGCGGCTGGCGGTCGAGCACCTCATCGGGCTCGGGCATCGCGAGATCCGGCACGTCTCAGGGCCCACCAACGCGATGGATGCCGCGGAGCGCGTGCGCGGCTGGGCCGCCGCACTCGGCGAGCACGGCCTCGCGGCGCGCGAGCCGCTCGTCGGCGACTGGTCGCCGGGCAGCGGCTACGTGCACGGGCGCGCGCTCGCCGCCGACCGCGACATGACCGCGATCTTCGTCTCGAACGACCAGATGGCGCTCGGCGTGATGCACGCGCTCGCCGAGGCGGGTTTGTCGGTGCCGGGCGACGTGAGCATCGTGGGCTTCGATGACATCCCCGAGGCGGCGTTCTTCGCGCCGCCGCTCACGACCGTGCGCCAGGACTTCGACGCGCTCGGTCGGGATGCGATGGCGGGCGTACTCGCGGTGCTCGGCGATGACGACCGGATGCCCGTGCCGCGCGTGCCGGATCTCGTGGTGCGCACGAGCACCGCCGCGCCGTCGCGCGACCGCGCGGCCGTCACCGGCTGAGCCGGTCACGGCAACCGGCTGGTCGGGTCGCGCCTGACCGGCTGAGGTGGTCACGGGCACCTCACCCTCTCCGCACCTCCGGAGATCGCCCCGCCACCGGTCGGTCGGGCCACATATGCTCCGGTCCCGTGGTGATCTCCGGGGTTGTGGCGGTGCGGCGTGCGCGATGGGTCGCCGAGCGGGGCGGGTCGGGCGCGCCTCGCTCGGGACGGCGAGCCCCGCGCGACGGGCGGCTGAGCCATCCGCTCACCGCGGGCGTCGCCGCGCCGGCGGGCGGCGCCCCGCGCGGTCAGGCCCCGCGCGTCGCCGCGTCGGCGGGCGATGCCCCGCGTGCGGTCAGCCCTCGCGCGCCGCCGCGACACGCGCCCGCACGCGCGCCGAGGCATCCGCGATCGCCTGCTTCTCCTCGGGCTCGAGCACGTCGAGGAACAGCGCGCGGATCGCGAGCGCGTGATCACGCACCGCGCGGAGCAGTGCGCGGCGCCCGTCGCGCGTGAGCACGACGAGCGAGCCGCGCCCGTCGGTGTCGCAGTCGACCCGCTCGACGAGTCCGCGGCTCGCCATGCGCGTGAGCTGGTGCGAGACGCGGCTCTTCTCCCACCCGATGTGCTCGCCGATCGTGCCCGGCCGCAGCCGGCGTTCGGGTGCCTTGAACAGCGCGAGCAGCACGGCGTAATCGGCCTGCGAGATGCCGGCGTCGCGCTGGAGGCGACGGTCGAGCTCGCGGCCGAGCTCGGCGTGCATCGCCACGAAGCCGTCGAAGAGCGCCCACTCGGCGTCGTCGACTTCGGAGACCTCGGTCGCGGACATGCGCCCAGCCTATCGGGAATGTAGTTGATACGTCATCTTGTTCATTTATGATGACGTGTCAACCAAAGACTTCGAAAGGGGACCGCACATGTCCGCAGTCAAGATCGGCATCATCATCGGCAGCACCCGCCCCGGTCGCGTGGGCGACCAGGTGGCGCGATGGGTGCTCGAGCAGGCCCAGCAGCGCACCGACGCCGAGTTCGAGCTCGTCGACCTCGTCGACTTCGCGCTGCCGCACCTCGACGAGCCGCTTCCGCCCGCGATGGGCCAGTACGCGCAGCCGCACACCAAGGAGTGGGCCGAGAAGGTCGACTCGTTCGACGGCTACATCTTCGTCACCCCCGAGTACAACCACTCCACCTCGGGCGCGCTGAAGAACGCGCTCGACTTCGTCTACGGCGAGTGGAACAACAAGGCCGCGGGGCTCGTCAGCTACGGCTCGGTCGGCGGCACCCGCGCGGCCGAGCACCTTCGGCTCATCCTCGGCGAGCTGCAGGTCGCCGACGTGCGCCAGCAGGTCTCGTTCTCGCTCATGACCGACTTCGAGAACTACCGCACCTTCACGCCCGCCGGCTACCACGCGGGCATGCTCGCCGCGCAGCTCGACCAGCTCGTGCCGTGGGCTGCCGCGCTGCGCACGGTGCGCGAGGCGGGTGAGCTCTCCCAGGCGGCGTAACCGGCGTCGCCCTCGTCAGCGCTCGACGCGCTCGTCGAGGAACTCCGCGATGGTCGCGGCCATGACCTCGGGCTGCCACTGATGCTGCGCCGCCGGGATGGCGCGCTGCTCGGCAGCCGGCATGGCCGCGACCATCGCATCGGCCGACCGGGTCATCACGTCGAGCGTCTCCTCGCCGACGAGCACGAGCGTGGGCGCCTGGATGCGGCCGAGCAGCTCGGCGTGCGGGGCGGACTGCGCCCAGGCGAGCGATTCGGCGTCGGCCTCGAGGCTCGGGCCGATGCGCACCATGAGCGGCCACGACGGACTCGTCTTGGCCTGCTCGAGCCATTCGGCCGGCATGTCCTTCATGTAGTACTCGACGACCGCATCGGGGTCGTCGCCGGCGATGCGGTCGCGCAGGCCCGCGAGGAACTCCGCGCCATCCGTGCCCTGCTCGACGCCGAGCGGCACCTCGAACATCACGAGCGCGTTCACGGGCAGCCCGGCCGCCGCCGCGGCCAGCGCGATCGAGCCGCCGGATGAGTTGCCGAAGAGCGCGACCCCGGTCGGGGCGTCGCCCATACGTTCGAGCTCGGTCACGATCGCCCAGAGGTCGGCGATGTTGTCGGCGAGCGTCATGGTGGCCTCGTGGCCGCTCTCGCCGCGGCCGCGCCGGTCGTAGTTGATCACCGAGTACCCGCGCGCGGCGAGCAGCTTCGCGAGCTGCTTGGTCGCGGGGTCGAACGCGCGGAACTGGAATGCCCCGCCGATCAGGATGACGGGCGGTCCCTCGCCCTCCCGGTCGTAGGCGATCGACGTGCCGTCGCGCGAGATGACGGTGTGGGACGGGGCCATGCGGTCCTCCTTCGCAGGTTCGGTCTGCGGGGGTTCGGTCCGCGGGCCACGCTACCCGCGTGGGCGCGGATCCGACAGGGCCGGGCGGGCTGGATCGCACCCCCCGCGACGCGCCGTGCCGCCGCGCGGGAATGTCGGTGGGTGGTGCGAGCATGTCATCGGACAACACCACATGTTGGGGTCGACTGGGCGAGGGGGCCCAGATGTCGGGATGGCGCGACACGCCGCGACACGCCCGACATCCGTTCACAGGGTGAATCCGCTCGGATGAGCGGGCCTGTGGAGAACGTCGACCCGAACCGCGGAAATCCGCCGGTCAGGGGGTCTTCGGGCTGGGGATGAACGGTGGAGAACGCGGTGGAAAACTACACGAATGTAACTACAGCATCTTGTGGCTGTTCAGTTCGCCAGACACAAGATGTAGTATTGAAGGACACCAGCAACACCGGGGGAATCGGCTCCTCCAGGAGCCAGAGAAGAGGGGTCTCAGAGATGACGGTCACGGTCTACACCAAGCCTTCCTGCGTGCAGTGCAACGCGACGTACCGCGCCCTCGACAGCAAGGGCATCGAGTACGAGGTGCTCGACCTCTCGCAGGACGAGCAGGCGCTCGCCGCGGTCAAGGAGCTCGGGTACCTGCAGGCCCCGGTCGTCATCACCGACGAGGACCACTGGTCGGGCTTCCGCCCCGACAAGATCGACGAGCTGGCCTCTCGGCTCGCGTAACGCTCCCGGGAGCAGCGACCGGGGGGTCGTGATGCACAACCTGGAGCAGCAATGACGAACCTGATCTACTTCTCGAGCGTGTCGGGCAACACCGCGCGCTTCATCGAGAAGCTCGGGCGGCCGGCGGCGCGCATCCCGCTCCACGCGAAGGATGCCGCCCTCGTCGCCGACGAGCCCTTCGTGCTCGTGGTGCCGACCTACGGCGGAGGCGACGGCAAGGGCGCCGTGCCGAAGCAGGTCATCAGGTTCCTGAACGACCCGCGCAATCGCGCGCTCATCCGCGGCGTCATCGCCGCCGGCAACACCAACTTCGGTGCGGCCTACGGCCTCGCCGGCGACATCGTCGCCGCGAAGTGCCACGTGCCGCACCTGTATCGCTTCGAAGTATTCGGAACACCCGACGACGTTCGCGCCGTCGACGAGGGATTGGACGCATTTTGGTCAACGCAGCAGCATCCGGCAACGACAGTGGCGTAGCGCTCATCGACGCGCCGCGCTCGAGCAGCAGCGGGATGGACTACCACTCGCTGAATGCGATGCTCAACCTGTACGGCGCCGACGGCAAGATCCAGTTCGAGAAGGACAAGGAGGCCGCGCGCGAGTACTTCCTGCAGCACGTCAACCAGAACACGGTCTTCTTCCACTCCCTCAAGGAGCGCCTCGACTACCTCGTCGAGAAGCAGTACTACGAGAAGGCGGTGCTCGACCAGTACTCGTTCGAGTTCATCCAGAAGCTCAACGACCTGGCGTACTCGAAGAAGTTCCGCTTCGAGACGTTCCTCGGCGCGTTCAAGTACTACACGAGCTACACGCTGAAGACGTTCGACGGCAAGCGGTACCTCGAGCGCTTCGAAGACCGGGTGGTGATGACCGCGCTCGGCCTCGCGCAGGGCGACGAGCAGCTCGCGATCGACCTCGTCGAGGAGATCATCGCCGGCCGCTTCCAGCCGGCGACGCCGACGTTCCTCAACACGGGCAAGGCGCAGCGTGGCGAGCTCGTCTCGTGCTTCCTGCTCCGCATCGAGGACAACATGGAGTCGATCTCGCGGGGCATCAACTCGTCGCTGCAGCTGTCGAAGCGCGGCGGCGGCGTGGCGCTGCTGCTCAGCAACATCCGCGAGGCCGGCGCGCCGATCAAGCAGATCGAGAACCAGTCGAGCGGCATCATCCCGGTCATGAAGCTGCTCGAGGACTCGTTCAGCTACGCCAACCAGCTCGGCGCACGCCAGGGCGCCGGTGCGGTGTACCTCTCGGCGCACCACCCCGACATCATGCGGTTCCTCGACACCAAGCGCGAGAACGCCGACGAGAAGATCCGCATCAAGACGCTCTCGCTCGGGGTCGTCGTGCCCGATATCACGTTCGAGCTCGCGAAGAACAACGAGGACATGTACCTGTTCTCGCCGTACGACGTCGAGCGCGTCTACGGCAAGCCGTTCGGCGACGTGCCGATCACCGAGAACTACCGCGCCATGGTCGACGACCCGCGCATCAAGAAGACGAAGATCAACGCGCGCGAGTTCTTCCAGACGATCGCCGAGATCCAGTTCGAGTCGGGCTACCCGTACATCGTGTTCGAGGACACGGTGAACAAGGCCAACCCGATCAAGGGCCGGATCAACATGTCGAACCTGTGCTCCGAGATCCTGCAGGTCAACA
Source organism: Agromyces aurantiacus (assembly GCF_016907355.1). Classification (NCBI taxonomy): domain Bacteria; kingdom Bacillati; phylum Actinomycetota; class Actinomycetes; order Micrococcales; family Microbacteriaceae; genus Agromyces; species Agromyces aurantiacus. The sequence continues at coordinate 1,037,534 of NZ_JAFBBW010000001.1, forward strand.
CGCCGACGACCTACAACGAGGACCTCAGCTACAACCAGATCGGCAAGGACATCTCCTGCAACCTGGGCTCGCTGAACATCGCGCTGGCGATGGATTCGCCCGACCTCGGCAAGACGGTGGAGACCGCCATCCGGGGCCTGACCGCGGTGTCGAACATGTCGCACATCTCGTCGGTGCGTTCGGTCGAAGACGGCAACGACAAGTCGCACGCCATCGGCCTCGGCCAGATGAACCTGCACGGCTACCTCGCCCGCGAGCGCATCCACTACGGAAGCGAAGAGGGCGTCGACTTCACGAACATCTACTTCTACACGGTGCTCTTCCACGCCCTGCGGGCGTCGAACCAGATCGCGATCGAGCGCGGCGAGACGTTCGACGGCTTCAAGGACTCCAAGTACGCGTCGGGCGAGTTCTTCGACAAGTACACCGATGCCGCGTGGGTGCCGCAGACCCCCCGCGTGATCGAGCTCTTCGCCGACGCCGGCGTGCACATCCCGACGCAGCACGACTGGCAGGAGCTGAAGGCCTCCGTCATGGAGCACGGCATCTACAACCAGAACCTGCAGGCGGTGCCGCCGACCGGCTCGATCTCGTACATCAACAACTCGACGTCGTCGATCCACCCGATCGCGGCGAAGATCGAGATCCGCAAGGAAGGCAAGCTCGGCCGCGTCTACTACCCGGCGCCGTTCATGACGAACGACAACCTCGAGTACTACGAGGACGCGTACGAGATCGGCTACGAGAAGGTCATCGACACGTACGCCGCGGCCACGCAGCACGTCGATCAGGGCCTCTCGCTCACGCTGTTCTTCAAGGACACCGCGACGACCCGCGACATCAACAAGGCCCAGATCTACGCGTGGAAGAAGGGCATCAAGACGATCTACTACATCCGGCTGCGGCAGCAGGCCCTCGAGGGCACCGAGCTGGACATGTGCGTCAGCTGCACGCTGTAGTGAGCATTTCTCACAATCGGATGTCTCAAGAAGAGGACTGAACGGATGACTCTCACCGACCCGGTCAACGCGGCGACCAACGACCCGGCGCACCACACCAAGGTGAAGCTGGTCGACCACGTCAACGCGATCAACTGGAACCGCATCCAGGACGACAAGGACCTCGAGGTCTGGAACCGCCTGGTCGGCAACTTCTGGCTGCCCGAGAAGGTGCCGCTGTCGAACGACGTGCAGTCGTGGAACACGCTGACGCCCGACGAGCAGCAGACCACGATGCGGGTGTTCACGGGCCTGACGCTCCTCGACACCATCCAGGGCACCGTCGGGGCAGTCTCGCTCATCCCCGACGCGCTGACCCCGCACGAGGAGGCGGTGTACACGAACATCGCGTTCATGGAGTCGGTGCACGCGAAGAGCTACTCGTCGATCTTCTCGACGCTGTGCTCGACGAAGGACATCGACGACGCCTTCCGCTGGTCGGTCGAGAACGAGCACCTGCAGAAGAAGGCCTCGATCGTCATGGAGTACTACCGTGGCGACGAGCCCCTGAAGCGCAAGGTCGCCTCGACGCTGCTCGAGAGCTTCCTCTTCTACTCGGGCTTCTACCTGCCGATGCACTGGTCTTCACGGGCGAAGCTCACGAACACGGCCGACCTGATCCGCCTCATCATCCGTGACGAGGCGGTGCACGGCTACTACATCGGCTACAAGTTCCAGCGCGGGCTCGAGCTCGTCGACCAGGCCACGCGCGACGAAATCAAGGACTACACGTTCTCGCTGCTCTACGAGCTCTACGACAACGAGGCCCTCTACACGCAGAGCCTCTACGACAGCCTCGGCCTCACCGAGGACGTCAAGAAGTTCCTGCACTACAACGCCAACAAGGCCCTCATGAACCTCGGCTACGAGCCGATGTTCCCGAAGACCGTCACCGACGTGAACCCCGCGATCCTCGCGGCCCTCTCCCCGAACGCCGACGAGAACCACGACTTCTTCTCGGGGTCGGGCTCGTCGTACGTCATCGGCAAGGCGGTCGTGACGGAGGACGAGGACTGGGACTTTTGAGGATTCATCCGTAAGCATGCGAAAGAAGTTTGAGCCCATCGACGTTTCCGACGTCTTCGTAGCCGGAAACTACCCTGCGCATACATACAATCCGCGCAGCGGCACACATCTGGAATCCGAGATTACGTCGTATTTGCGCCAGCGTGGCAAGTGTTTGGTGATATCAGGCCCAAGTAAGTCTGGGAAGACGGTTCTTGTTGAACACATGCTGCCTCGGTCGTTTGCAGTCTGGATCAGTGGGAATCGGCTAAGGACGATCGAGGACGTATGGTCAGCAATTGTCGATCAGCTTGATGCATATACCGAGGTGAGTAGGTCTGAGTCTGAGGGTTCGGGTGTTGCCCTCGAAGGCAGCGTGACCGTTGGCATTCCTGAGTTTCTACAGGCGAAAGTCGGGGCTCGCCCGACATTCGACAAGAATGAGGCAATTGCTGGGCGTCACGTCAGGTCGGCGGCGAGCACCGTTCTTGAGTATCTTGCGCATACACCAGTGCCAATTGTCATCGATGACTTTCATTACATCGAGGATGAGGGTCTGCGCAAGCAAGTGACGCTCGTAGTCAAGGAACTGATCCTCGCGACGCATGTAATTCTCATTGCAGTTCCGCACGTGGCGTTCGATCCGGTGCGAGATAGTCCCGACATGAACGGCCGGGTATGGGGTGTACGGGTGGAGCCGTGGGAGGTTCAAGAACTCGCCGAGATCGCAGTGGACGGCTTCCGAGTGTTGAATCTCATCGACGCGGATGGCCTGGGCAACAAACTGGCCGAGGCGAGTCTAGGCGCCCCGTTCATCATGCAGCAGCTCTGCCAAGATCTCGTATGGGCAAACAACATCTACGAATCGAATCTCTCCACGCTCCCGCTGTCGCCGCCAAGTTCTTGGCCGGTATTCTTCCGGACGGTCGCGGACCGTCATGTTCCCGGAATATTCGAGAAGCTCAAGCAAGGGCCTCCTACTCGAGGACAGGAGCGCGTCAACCGGCCGTTGAAGGATGGTCGCAGGACTGACAGCTATGGAGCGATTCTGCTCGGCGTGAAGTCGTTGAGCCCTAGGCTGGAGTACCACTACACGGTTCTGTCGAAGGAGCTTGAGAAGTTCTTCAGCGAAGTGCCCAAGAATCAGCAGCTGACAAGCGCGTTGGGTCACATGGCTGAGATCGCACGCAAAGGCCGTGGCACGAGTGACGCCGCCTTCGCCTACAAGGATGACCGAGTGAACGTTGCGGATCCATTTCTTGCGTTTTACCTTCAGTACGGAAGTTGGACGCTACCTGGGCCTGATGCTTAGTAGTTGCGGGCCGCGGGGTCGATTCATCGCACGCCGTACGTGACAATGGGCCGACATGTCAAAGAATGGCCCCGCTTGGCTCACACCAGTAGGTAATCGCCACGCCGGCGGCTGAATGAGACCCGGATCCTGCCTGAAGGAGCAACTTGAGGGCGGCGGCAAAGTTCGCACGCCTCCGCGCGATGCGTGACCTGGAAGGAGTGTAGCCACCTGACCGTGGGCGGTGAATGCAGTATCTTTCGCCTTGCTCAGGGGGTTGCATGGTTCGGCCCTACTGCACGGTGCTCAAGCCCACGTCGAGTACCGCGAAGAGAGATCCCTATCGATGACCATCCGACGGGACATTCATGGCATCGATGCGCGCTCGTGCTGTCGACGACGCCTGTTGCGCTCACCCGCGTCCTCGGCCGCCAAGGCGACAACGGCGCCGAACTCGAAGGGTAGATCGTACTTCGGCAGACCGGCATCCAAGGTCATGCTCGCGACATCAAGCCGGTGGTAATGATGCGCCGCGGCGTTGGCAAGTGGCTGCGCAGGATCAAGGGCGCCTGAGCTCGCGTCTTCTTGGGTCAACGGACGACTCGCCTCAATGCGGACCGCCATCCTCGAGGTGACGACTCCCGCCTCAGCGCCGACCTCCCCGTCGGTCTCCCCTGGAAGGTAGGCGGCAAAGCGGTAGGCCGTCTCGATGATGATCGTCGGTGCGTCGACAGTGTAAGAGCTGCTTGAGAGTTCGTAATCGATCCGGGCTAGGAGCACATTCGACGCGTCCACCTCGAGGTTGCGCCTCCATGATCGCTCGATCGGAGTCACGTCAACGACTTCGAACGTAAGGTCGTCAAGCATCTAGAGCCTTCTCTTGTGCGCTGAGGCGTGCGGTCCATTCGCCCGACCAGCCGTGCAGCTCGATTGCCACCTGGCCCGTGCCGAGGCGTACTCGCCCCCGACTCTCGTCAATTTCGTAGCCAGCGCGCACGAAGGTGTAAGCGGCGTCCGCACCGTCGTGGCCCGCGGCGTACGACACATAGACGTCGTGGTACTCGCGCTTGGCTCTGTTGGCGACTTGGATTTGGGGTGCATCCGGGTCAGTGGGGACTAGTCGAGTGATGAGTCGATATCCGAGTGCTCGGAAGTACCTGGCGAAGGTACTTGCGCGCAGGTCATCCTCGCCGTTCAAGATCTGTGAAACGCGGCCCTCGGTGACTCGGAGTCGCGCGGCGATGTCACGACGGGACAGGTCAGGCCGCGCATCGAGCGCGCAATGCAAGAGAGCATGCATTTGGATGGGAAGCTCTGCCGCTGCTAGCTCCACAGCAAGCTGCGGATCATCCTCGATAGCGTCCAGCAGCGGCCTCTGGCTAGTTCCGCGGGACGGTCGATGGGTCCTAGCCCTCCGGGCTGGCAGGTCGGTCATGTTCAACGTCCTCCTCACGGATTGTCTTGGCCAACTGGATCTCTTCGGGCGGCGCCTTCGGCCCGGTCTTGGGAAACATGTGCGTAAGCCGGATGGTGTAGTCGAAGTCTGGGATCTCCCAGTACCTTGCGCCCTTCGGGGCATCGTCGATATGAGAGATCGGCGCCTTGGGCTCGTAGTTGCCCTCGTCATCGGTGTCGAACATCGGTATCCGCTTGGAGCCGATCTTCCACTCCCACACGCCATCAACCAAGTAGTTCATCGCCCGGCGGTAGAGAGGCTCACCGTGCTGGACGAAGTGCTTGAGATGGGCCAAGAGTTTGAAGTAGTCATCGGGCTGTCGTTCGTCCGGCCACGGATCTCCTTCCACATGGTCTTCATCGAGTCGCCACTCACCCTTTCTCAATCGGGCCAGGGCCTCCGATACCGGAGACGTGCTACCGTCCGCCCTGACGGCGCACTCGACGATGTAGTAGTCGTCGTCGGTGCCTACGAGCAACTCTCGCACAACTTTAGCCATTCCTAAAGTAGGTTCCTGCGTCGTCGGGTCATAGGACCCATGCAATCAGCGACGGGCCGCGGGTTCTGTGACCCATTTTGGGGGTCTGCGGCGCTACGTGGTCGAGCTGCGGACGCGGCTGTTGAGTCGATCTCTGGACGTCGCGAGGCGCTCGGCGCTACGACATACGTCGCAGCGGTCTCGCCGATCAGGGGCCTTGCGGCCGGGTTGTGTGTCGCAAATATCAATCGATGAACTCGCGCCCGAGGTGCTCAAGCCAGTCGAGGGCGCCGTCGACTTGAGCCCGCACGGCTGCTCCTCGACTCCTGGAAGAGTCGAGCCGCACCTGAACCAACGCAGATGAATCACGCCTGATGAAGTCGAGCGCCTCACGCGCCGGGGCCTCTTCTGGCGCCGAGCTCAAGCGATTCAGACCCTGTACGTCCGTCGTCGGATTGCCTCTGTGGAGAGCGGCTCCCGCGGACTACCGTGAGGGTGTGTCCGCTCCTGCGACCGACGCGATTGACGCACGGGCCGCTCACGCCGACGGCGTCGAGCGCCTGCTGGAGAGCTACCGGGCCCTGCCGGCCGCGGCGACGGTGCGGCTGGCGAAGCCGACGTCGAACCTATTCCGGTCGCGCGACCGGGTCGAGGCGCGGGGCCTGGACACGTCGGGGCTGACGCAGGTCATCGCGGTCGACGCGGAGTCACGGACGGCCGACGTGGCCGGCATGTGCACGTACGAGGATCTCGTCGCGGCGACACTTCCCCACGGGTTGGCGCCTCTGGTCGTGCCGCAACTGAAGACCATCACGCTCGGCGGCGCGGTGACCGGGCTCGGGATCGAGTCGACGTCGTTCCGCAACGGGCTGCCGCACGAGTCGGTGCTCGAGCTCGACATCCTCACCGGCGCCGGCGAGGTCGTGACCGCGTCGCCGACGGTGCACGCCGACCTGTTCCACGCGTTCCCGAACTCGTACGGCACGCTCGGCTACGCCGTGCGGCTGCGCATCGAGCTGGAGCCGGTGCAGCCGTTCGTCGCGCTCACGCACCTGCGGTTCCACGACCTCGGCGACCTCATCGACACGATGGACCGCATCGTCGAGACCGGCGCCCTCGACGACGGCACGCGCGTCGACTACCTCGACGGGGTCGTCTTCAGCGCCGACGAGAGCTACCTCTGCGTGGGCGTGCAGACCGCGGCATCCGGCCCGACCAGCGACTACACCGGCCAGCGCATCTTCTACCGCTCCATCCAGCATGCGGATGGCGCGACGCACGACCGGCTCACGATCCACGACTACCTGTGGCGGTGGGACACCGACTGGTTCTGGTGCTCGCAGGCATTCGGCGCGCAGCATCCGCTCGTCCGCCGGCTTTGGCCGCGGCGCTACCGGCGCAGCAGCGCGTACTGGAAGCTCATGAAGCTCGAACGGCGGTACGACATCGGAAACCGCATCGAACGGTTGCGCGGCCGGCCGCCGCGCGAGCGCGTGATCCAGGACGTCGAGATCCCGATCGAGCGGACCGCGGAGTTCCTCGGCTGGTTCCTCGTCGAGGTGCCGATCGAGCCGATCTGGCTGTGCCCGCTGCGACCGCGCGACGACACCGACTGGCCGCTGTACCCGCTCGAGCCGCACCGCACGTATGTCAACGTCGGCTTCTGGTCGACCGTGCCGGTCGGCGCGACCGAGGGCGCGACGAACCGCCTCATCGAGCGCAAGGTCGGCGAGCTCGACGGGCACAAGTCGCTGTACTCCGACGCCTACTACCCGCGCGACGAGTTCGACGCGCTCTACGGCGGCGATGCCTACCGCGCCGCGAAGCGGCGGTACGACCCCGACTCACGGCTCCTCGACCTCTACGCGAAGGCGGTGCAACGACGATGACGACGTCCAAGGAGCGCGGGCCCGGGTCGGCGACGACGGCGGATGCCGCGACGGCGGATGCCACGCCGAAGCCGGATGCCTCGGGCAAGCTCACCCTCGCCGAGATCCTGGAGCTCGTCGCCGGCGGGCAGCTCCCGCTGCGGTTCACCGCGTACGACGGCAGCTCGGCGGGCCCGCCCGACGCCCCGCTCGGCATCGAGCTGAAGACCCCGCGCGGCACGACCTACCTCGCCACCGGTCGCGGCGATCTCGGCCTCGCGCGCGCCTACATCGCCGGCGACCTCGAGATCCACGGCGTGCACCCGGGCGACCCCTACGAACTGCTCCGCGCGCTCGCCGACGAACTGGTGTTCCGGATGCCGCCGCCACGGGCGATCGCGCAGATCCTCCGTTCGATCGGCGTCGAGCACCTGCGGCCGATCGCGCCGCCGCCGGGGGAGGCGCCGCCCCGGTGGCGCCGGGTCGCCACGGGCCGCCGGCACAGCAAGGCGCGGGACGCCGAAGCCATCCACCACCACTACGACGTCTCGAACGCCTTCTACGAGTGGGTGCTCGGACCGTCGATGACCTACACGTGCGCGTGCTACCCGCGCCCCGACGCATCCCTCGACGAAGCCCAGGAGAACAAGTACCGGCTCGTCTTCGAGAAGCTTCGGCTGGCGCCCGGCGACCGGCTGCTCGACGTGGGCTGCGGGTGGGGCGGCATGGTGCGCTACGCGGCGCGGCGCGGCATCCGGGTCGTCGGCGTCACGCTGTCGGAGGAGCAGGCCACGTGGGCGCAGGGCGCCATCGCCGAGGAGGGCCTGGGCGAGCTCGCCGAGGTGCGCCACGGCGACTACCGCGACATCCGCGACACCGGATTCGACGCCGTGTCGTCGATCGGGCTGCTCGAGCACATCGGGGTGCGCAACTACGCGAAGTACTTCCGCTTCCTGCAGTCGCGGCTGCGCACCGGCGGGCTGCTGCTCAACCACTGCATCACCCGGCCCGACAACACGTCCGAGCCCTCGACGCACGGGTTCATCGACCGCTACGTCTTCCCCGACGGCGAGCTCACCGGGTCCGGGCGCATCATCACCGAAGCGCAGGATGCCGGCCTCGAGGTGCTGCACGAGGAGAACCTGCGCCCGCACTACGCGCTCACCCTTCGCGACTGGTGCGCCAACCTCGTCGAGCACTGGGACGAGGCGGTCGACGAGGTCGGCCTGCCGACCGCGAAGGTGTGGGGGCTCTACATGGCCGGCTCGCGGCTCCAGTTCGAGCGCGGCGGCATCCAGTTGCACCAGGTGCTGGCGGTGAAGCCGGACGACCGCGGGGGAATGGGCGACCTGCCGCTGCGGCCGTGGTGGACGGCGTAGGCGTAGGGCGTCCGGAACCGGACTGACGCCGATTCGCGTCATGAGTCGTCGCTGAATCCGTGGAGACGTCGGGGTGAAGTCTCTACTCAGGGGTAGCGGCGCGTCCTTCGATCGGAGATGGTGGTCACCTGCAGAAATCGAGTACCCGTTGGCAATCGAAGACGGCGCCACGGGCGCGACGTGCGGAGGCGCGGGAAGGATCGGGACCCGCAACCGTTGCGTCGAACATGCCTCGCCGACCTGGCGCAGCATCCAACGCAAGATGGCCGGGCAGAGCCCCGGCTGAAGAGGGAACTGGAGGTCGGTCATGCCCTTTGTGACCACGGACGACGGTGCGGAGATCTACTTCAAGGACTGGGGCGACCGCGACGCCCAGCCCATCATGTTCCACCACGGGTGGCCCCTGTCCTCGGACGACTGGGACGCCCAGATGCTCTACTTCCTCGGAAAGGGGTACCGCGTCATCGCCAGCGACCGTCGCGGTCACGGCCGTTCGTCGCAGATCAGCACCGGCCACGACATGGACCATTACGCGAGCGATGCGTCCGCCGTCGTGGAGCACCTGGACCTGCGCAACGCGATCCACGTCGGCCACTCGACCGGCGGCGGCCAGGTCGCCCGGTACGTCGCGAAACACGGCGAACCCCAAGGGCGCGTCGCCAAGGCCGTGCTCGTCGCGGCGGTTCCCCCGCTCATGGTCCAGACCGACGCGAACCCCGGAGGGCTGCCCATCACGGTCTTCGACGGGTTCCGCAGCGCGCTGGCCGCCAACCGAGCCGACTTCTTCCAGGCCGTCGCGTCGGGCCCGTTCTACGGCTTCAACCGCGAGGGTGCGACCGTATCGGAGCCCGTCGTCGCCAACTGGTGGCGTCAGGGCATGATGGGCAGCGCCCTCGCGCACTACGAGGGCATCAAGGCATTCTCGGAGACCGACCAGACCGAGGACCTCGAGGCGATCTCGGTGCCCGTCCTCGTCCTCCAGGGCGACGATGACCAGATCGTCCCGTACAAGGAGGCCGCTCTCAAGCAGCACGAGCTCCTCAGCAACTCGACCCTCAAGATCTACGAGGGCTTCCCGCACGGGATGCTCACCACCCACGCGGACGTCCTCAACGCCGACATCCTCGCCTTCATCCAGCAGTAGTCCAGCTGCTGCGCGAGGAGGAGACGGCGTGCGCACGGGACTGCCCGTGCGCGCGCCGTTTCCGGTCAGTGACCGGATCAGGCGGCGGGTTCCACCTCTACCTGCACCTCGTTGTGGCGCAGGAACCAGGGGGTGAAGGGCGGGTTGAAGCGCGCGAAACGCGGTTCGCCGCGGACCGTGAGCCCTGCGGAGCTCACCTTGGCGAGCAGTTCGTCGCGGTGCCGCTCCCACGACTCCCGCGTCCAGCGACCGCTGAACCGGAGTACGGCCACCAACTGCTCCGGCACCGTCCGCAACCTCACTTCGGGCCGAGTGGGGATCGGCGCCTCGGCCTCGGTGATCCCCGCCGGCAGCACGAAGGCCACGACATGCCCCTCACCGGTCCGCTCCTGCAGCACGGGCGCCGTCATCGCGATCTTCTCCGGCGACTGCACCACCGGCGCCGTCATCTCGATCGAACGGCGGGCGGCGTTCTGACCGCCGATGTAGCCGGCGAGCAGGCGGAAGGCCCGATTGCCGGCATCCTCGAACGGCACGCCCCGCACCACGGTCTCGGCCACGACGTGCGACGGATAGCGGCGCACCTCCCACCCGTCATGCTGCTGGACGACGTCGAACGGCTGCTGCTCGGTCACCTTCCGAGGCTACGCCCGCTTTCGCGGTCATGGCGTGCTCGCGGTGAAGCCCGACGACCGCAGCGGCGAGGGTGACCTGCCGCTGCGGCCGTGGTGGACCCGTGGGGCGTCAGCGACGCCGGAGGTACGCCTCGATGCGGTCGAACGCGCCGACCCAGGCCTGCGACGCGAAGAAGTCGCGGATCTCGGGCGTCGGGAAGCCCGACTGCACGACGCTCGTGAGCGTGCCGCCCTCGACGGGCTCGAAGGTGACGACGACGTGCGTGGTCATGGTCTCGCCGCTCGGGTCGCTGCCCGTCGACTCGGTCACGAGCCGGTGCGGACGGTCGATCTCGAGGAAGACCTGCTCCTCGCGGAAGAGCGTGTCGCGGTCGGGCCCCCACACGGCGACCTGCCGGCCGCCGACGCGCAGGTCGACCTCGATCTCGACGACGCCCGGCTCCTCGTCGAGGATCGAGAACCAGATCTTCTGCTTCTCGGCGTCGGTGTAGGCGTCGAAGACCTCCTCGGGCGTCGCGGGGAGCGTGCGCGAGGCGCGCAGCTCGAGGGTCTCGGTGGTGGTGTCGGCCGTGTGCTCGGTCATGGTGTTCCGTCCTGTCCGGTGTCGTTCCGCGTGCCGTCGCGGAGGGTGAAGTAGGCCTCGAGACCGTCGAGACGGCGCTCCCAGAGGCGCTGGTAGTACGAGATCCACGCCATGGCGTCGTCCAATCGCTCGGCGCCCAGCCGGCACTGCCGGGTGCGTCCGACCTTCTCGGTGGTGGCGAGCCCCGCGTCGACGAGCACGTCGACGTGCTTGCGGATGCCGGTGAGGGTCATCCCCGCGGACTCGGCCAGTTCGCTGATCGTGGCGGGCCCGTCGCCGAGCCGCACCAGGATGTCGCGTCGGGTGGTGTCGGCGAGGGCGGCGAACGCCCGGTCGAGCACCTCATGTTGAACCATGCGGTTCAGTGTAGATCACTGAACCGAGAAGTTCAATATCTGGTTTCGCGAGCGGCGGGGCGAAGGGGTGCCATCGGCGCGCGCACGCGCCTAGCGTGGACGCATGACGATCTCCGAGGCCGACCTCGTCCACCTGCGCCGGGCGGTCGAGCTCGCGCGCGACGCGCTCGACGCGGGCGACGGCCCGTTCGGGTCGGTGCTCGTCGACGCATCCGGCACCGTGCGGTTCGAGGACCGCAACCGCGAGGTGACGGCGGGGGATGCCACGCGGCATCCGGAGTTCGAGATCGCGCGCTGGGCGGCGGCGAACCTGACCGACGACGAGCGGGCCGCGGCGACCGTGTACACGTCGGGGGAGCACTGCCCGATGTGCTCGGCGGCGCACGCGTGGGTCGGGCTCGGGCGCATCGTGTACGTCGCGTCGGCGGAGCAGATCAGCGGATGGCGCGCGGCGGCCGGCGCCGCGGCATCCGCCGTCGCGGTCGTGCCGATCAACGCGGTCGCGCCGGGGCTGCCGGTCGAGGGGCCGGTCGACGAGCTCGTGCCGGAGGTGCGAGCGCTCATCGAACGCGCGGTCGGCTCCAGCTGACGAATCGACCGGGATCGAGACTCGTCGCGTGAGGGACGTTCGGCCCGTGAGCACGGCGGCGCTCGCGCGTAGGGTCGCGGGATGGCTTCGGTGCTCGACCCGACGGGGGCCTCGTGGAACCCGCTCTACCGGACCGCGGGAGTCGCCGGCCTGCTGTTCGTGCTGTGCGGCATCACGGCGCTGACGATCTACGCCGTGGCGCCGCCGCCCATCTCGGGCGGGGAGGCGACGCTTCGGTTCATCGCCGAGCACACGGTCTCGTACATCGTCCTGCAGGTCCTGTGGCTCGTGCCGGCGCTGTTCGGGCTGGTGGTGTTCGTCGGTCTGTTCGTCGCTCTCTTCACGTCCAGCCCGGTGATGTCGGTGCTCGGGCTCACGGTGGGCGGCGCATCCTTCATCGCGCTGCTCGCCGTCCCGGTCACGAGCCAAGGGACCCTCTCGCTGGTCTTCCTCAGCGACCGCTTCACCGCGGCGAGCCCCGCCGAGCAGGCGACGTTCAGTGCGGCCGCCGAGGCGTTGGTGGCCGAGAACAACACGCCGAGCATCGCCGGTGTGGTGACACCGCTCGGTATCCTGCTGATCTCGCTGGCCATGGTGCGGGGTGGACTGCCGCACTGGGTGGGATGGCTCGGGGTCGTCACCGGCGCGCTCGGCCTGGCCGGGGAGGCGCTGCGATTCGCGATGCCGGCGATCTACGCGGTCTACGGGCCCCTGCTGTGGGCGTGGTTCGCGATCGTCGGCGTGGTGCTGCTGCGCCTGCCGGCACGGCGGATTGCCCCACCCCAGCGCCGGTGCGGATGACGCGGCGAAGCGACATCCGTCTCGCTGAAGAGGCGACCCAGGGGGCGCCGCAGTCAGACGCGCGTGATGGCGGGCACCAGGTAGGTCTGGTCGAGGATGGCGGCGGCGGGCTCGTACATGCGCAGCACCGGGCGGAACTCGCCGGCGGGCGCGGGCAGCCAGTTGGCGCGGGCCTTCGCGTCGGCGGGCTCCGTGTGGGAGATGGTGATGACGAGCGAGCCGTCGTCCTCGTAGCGGATGCCGGGGGTGCGGTCGCCGATCGAGTAGCGGTCGATCGGGTTGGCGACGAGGTAGTAGTCGGGCACGTCGTACATCGTGAGCGACCAGAACGCGCCCACCGGGGGCGGCGGGCTCAGGGTGAGCGTGTACGTGTGCTCGCCGGTGAGCGCGTCGCCGCGGTCGTCGACGTACGTCGCGATGTAGGCGGCCTCGAACGCCTGGTTGCCCCACAGCCCAGCGAGGGCGGCGCCCGCGCGCTGCACGATGCGCCGCTCGGGGTCGGCGATCTTGAACGCCGGGTCGTCGAGCGAGCCCACCTCGAAGAAGTCGAGGTTGTAGTCGAACGTGTGGTACGCGAGGCTCCAGCCGTTCACGACCTCGTTGCCGCCGCCCGACGCGACGATGGTCTCGAGCAGGTCCTTGCCCTTGGCGTAGCCCGCCTCCAGCGCGGCATCCAGCTCGGGGTCTCGGCCGTAGGGAGTGGCGCCGGTCGTCGTGAGGCCGAGCGGGGCGAACGCGGCGAACGTGTCGGCATCGCGCGGGGCCGGCGGGAACGCCTGGCTCCACAGCCGCAGCCGGTCGAAGAATCGCAGCGCCTCGCTGAGCCCCGTCGCCTCGCTCGAGGGGAGGCCCTCGGCGGCGGCCGAGCCGATGGGGGTCAGGGTCGTCGCATCCTGCAGCGCATGCACCGCGGGCAGGTCGTCGTCGCCGGCGACCGCCCAGCGACCGACGATCGACGCGACGCGCGTGGGGACGCGCACGACGGTCTCACCGGGGGCCGCCTGGCCGGCCCAGCCGGGCGGGACCAGCAGGTACGTCGCGGCATCCGTGCCGGTCGCCCGATGCCCGATGTACGCGAAGTTGTCGGTCCACGCCGACACGAACTGCAGCACGGAGTACCGGCCCGCGGTGTCGGGCACCTCGAGCCGCACCGGGCCGACGCCGAGATCGAGCTGCGCCATCGAGTACACGGTGTCGTTGTTGATCGTGACGAACGTGTCCTCGGGGCCCGCGAGCGCGCGGGCGTGGCTGAAGCGGTTCCACGGCGCCGCCGCGTTCTTGCCGACCCCGGTCGTCACGTAGCGCTCCACCTGGTCGAGGTTGAACACGAGGGGGAAGCCGAACAGGTAGGCCTTGGTCGCGAGGTCTTCGAGCGGGGTCGACATGGAGCCATCCTCGCGCGGCGGGGTCGGTACTCGCCATCGGACGTGCCGCGCGCAAGCGACGACGCAGGACGATCTCCGAGGCCGACTGCCCGAGGTGCGGGCGCTGATCGAGCGCGCCGTCCGGTCGGGATAGCGACACGCCCGGGTGGACGCCGTGCCTCAGGTCACCCGGTAGGCCGCGTACCGCACCGCGTCGGCGTCGCGGACGCAGGAGGCGATGAACACCGCGTGCTCGAGATGCGCCAGCGCCGCGGCATCCGTCTCGATGGTGATCACGGTGCGGAAGTAGTAGCGGTCGGGTGGGATGTCGTCGCCGCGCAGCAGACCGGCCAGCACCTCCGGCGGCCCGGTGCGGAGGCCGCGCACCTGGAGGTAGAGCAGGTCGCCGCCGGGGGTGCGCGCGCTGTAGCGACCGTCGACCTCGATCGCGCCGTCGTCGCGGACGAGCTGCCAGTCGGCCCCACCGGGGAGGAGCTCGGCGTCGAGGCCGTTGGAGACCTGCCCGCCGAGGATGGGGATGATGCGCCGGTGGCCGGCGCGCGTCCGGCCGTGGTCGGCGAGCGGGCCGAGGCGCACGACCACGTCGAAGGCGTGCTCCAGGGCCGGGACGGTGGGTGCGTGGGTCATCGGGACTCCAGTCATCGGGACTCGAGGGCGACGGTGAGCGACGACCGGGCGTTCAGCGAGTCAGGGTGGAACCCCGCCGCGGCCTTGTACTCGGCGGCGATCTGCTCGAGCTCCGATTGCGGGATGACGTCGTGGATGTCGTCGAACCCGTGCGGTGCCCGTTCGCGGGCGAGCTGCATCACGCGTTCCGGTCCGGTCCGACGAGTCAGCGCGAGCAGTGCCTCGGTGGCGGGGCGACGGATCCGGTCGTACTCCTCGAGCGCCGCCTCCGGCGACGGCGCGGTCGCGAGCTGGTACGCGAGGGTCCGTGCGTCGAGGATCGCCTGCGAGCCGCCGTTCGAGCCGTTCGGGTACATCGCATGGGCCGCGTCGCCGAGCAGGGTGGTGCGTCCGAAGGTCCAGCGCGGCAGCGCGTCGCGGTCGACCATCGGGTACTCCAGGATCTCGTCGGAGGCGGCGATCGTCGCGGGGATGTCGAGCCAGTCGAAGCGCCACTCGCGGAACAGGTCGACGATCGGCGCCGGGTCGACCGACCGGTTCCAGTCGACGTCGGGGCTGCCCACCCCGCGGCGCTCGGCGATGAAGTTCACGCGCTGGCGGCCGCCGGGCCCCGGATTCTCGAGCGGATACGCGACGAACTTCTGCTCGCCATCGCCGGCCATGACCATGGTGCGACCGTCGAGGTACGGGTCGATCACGGCGGTGCCGCGCCACAGCGTCAGGCCGCTCCACACCGGGTCGCCGTCATCCGGGTACCGCAGCGCGCGCAGCGCCGAGTGGATGCCGTCGGCGCCGATGACGACGTCGGCCTCGACGTCGGTCGTGCCCTCCGCCGTCGCGAAGGTCGCCGTCGCGGTCGTACCCTCGGCATCGTCGATGCCGACGAGACGGTGACCGAGGTGGACCACGTCGCCCAGGCGTTCCTCGACCGCCTCGAGCAGCGCCAGCTGCAGGCGGCCCCGGTGCACCGAGAGCTGCGGCCACCGGTAGCCCGCCGCGAGACCGCGCGGTTCGCTCCAGATCCGCTGCCCGTGCCGCGTGAAGTAGGTGAGCGTGGACGGCGCGACGCCGAGCGCGCCGACGCGCTCGGCCAGCCCGAGTTCCGTGAGCTCGCGCACGGCGTGCGGCAGCAGGTTGATGCCGACGCCCAGCCCGCGGATGCGGTCGGCGCGTTCGAAGATGCGGATGTCGCGGAAGCCGGCCGCCTCGAGGCTCAGGGCGGCCGCGAGGCCGCCGATGCCGGCGCCGGCGATGACGATGCGCACGAGTACGACTCCTTCGTGGTCGGGCCGAGCGCCCGGTCTGAGTGGTGGGAACGGTCGGCGTCTACCGGCGCGCCGGCTCGGGCTGCGCCGGCACCGCGGCATCCGTGACGACCCGGCCGTCGACGAGCGTCAGGAGCACCCGCGCGCGCCCGAGCTCGTCGGCCTCGACGGTGAGCGGGTCGGCGTCGAGGACGGTGAGGTCGGCGACGGCGCCGACCTCGAGCACACCGCCGCGCTGCCCGATGGTCGTGTACGGGTGGGTGGTGAAGCCGCGCAGCGCATCCACCGCGTCGAGGGCCTGCTCCGGATGGACCGGCCTTGCCGCCGGGTCGTCGTGCGGGCGTCGCAGCCGGGCGTCGGCGAGGATGCCGACTGCGTCGCTCGGCGCGATCGGCCAGTCGGAGCCCAGGGCCAGCGGCACGCCCGCACGGACCAGGTCGCCGGTGCGGAAGCCGCGCGCCGCCCGCTCCTCGCCGAGCCGCTTCGACCAGTGGTCGGTGCCGTCGGCGCGCGTGAACAAGGTGCAGTGCGTCGGCTGCATGCTGGCCGTGATGCCGGATGACGCGAAGAGCTCGAGCGCGGCATCCGTCATCGTCTCGATGTGCTCGACCCGGTGGGTCGCGTTCCGGTGCGGCAGGCCGGCGATCGCGCGCACCACGAACTCGATGCCCGCATCGCCGATAGCGTGGGTGGTCGTCGGGATGCCGCGGCGGTCGAGCTCGGTGAGCGCCTCGCGGTACTGCTCCGGGTCGAGCCAGAGCGACTTGGTCGACTCGCCGAGGCAGTCGGGCTCGTGCAGCCAGGCCGTGCCGTTGTCGATCGTGCCGTCGATCATCATCTTCACGCCCTCGACGACCCAGCGACGCCCGCGCGTTCCCTGCAGGCGTGCGAGCCGGTCGACCTCCTCGACGGCGGTGCCGGGTTCGAACCACGGCGACATCCGCAGTCGGATGGGCAGGTCGCGGGTCTGCTCGATCGCCCGGAGGAGCTCGATCGTGTCGGGCGCCAGGTCCTGCACCTGCCCGGCGGTGAAGCCGGCGCGGGCCATCCGCAGGAGCACGTCATGGAGCCGGTCGACGCGCTGGTCGAACGAGAGCTCCGGGACGAACGGCTGGACGATCGCCATCGCCTGCAGTTCGAGGAGGTACCCGGTCGGCCGGCCGTCGGCATCGGTGACGACGCGGGAGCCGTCCGTGAACCGCTCGTCGCCGCGGCATCCGGCGATCTCGAGGGCCCGGCTCGAGGCCAGCGCGGCGTGCGCGTCGAACAGCCGGATGAACGCCGGGCGGCCCGGGGCGACCTCGTCGAGCACGCGGTTGGTGACCTCGCCGCCCTCGAACGCGTTCGGGTCGAGCCCCCAGCCGAGCAGCCAGTCGCCGTCGCCCAGGTGCTCGAGCTCGGCGCGCAGGCGGTGCTCGACGTCGGCGAGGGTGCGGCATCCATTCAGGTCGGCGCCGCGCGTGAGGCCGAGGCCGAACACGGGGTGGATGTGGCTGTCGACGAAGCCCGGGAGGATCGCCGCGCCCGGCAGTTCGATCACCGTGGTGGCGTCGTCGATGAGCGGCTCGAGGTCGGCGCGCCCGCCGATGGCGAGGATCCTGCCGTCGGCGACCGCGACGCCCGTGGCATCCGTCGGGGCGAGGTCCTGGTCGGCCATGGTGATGACGCGGCCGCCGAAGACCACGGTCTCGGCGCTCGTGCGAGTGCTCATCGTGCCTCGACCTCCGCTCCGCCGATGCGGGCGTACAGCTCGGGACGGCTCGAGCGGAGCACGAGCGCGTACACGCCGCCCGCAATCAGCACCAGCGGCACGACGGCCAGGATGACGGCGTTGATCGCCGGGCCCGCCGCGGTGAGGAAGTCGATCGTCGACACGAGGATCGCCAGGAGCACGGTCATCGCCACGATCGAGAAGATCGCCGCCGGGAGCACGTACCACTTCCGCTCGAGGTGCCGGTTCCGGAGGATGAAGACCAGGACGGCGACCGACGCGAGCAGCTGCAGCGTGATGATGCCGTAGACGCCGGGCGAGTTGACCCAGATGACGAGCTGCGTCAGTGGGTCGAGCCCGGCGACGCCGAAGGCGAGGACGACGGCGACGGCGACCACGCTCTGCAGCAGCCCCGCGACCCACGGCGCACCGAATCGGTTGGTGCGGTTGAAGAAGGCGGGCAGGATGCCGTCGCGCGACAGCGCGAAGCTGTACCGGTTGATCGCGTTGTGGAAGGCGAGCTGCCCGGCGAAGATGCTCGAGACGATCAGGATGAACATGACCGCGACGCCCCAGTCGCCCACGTACTGCCCCATGGCGATGAAGAAGAACGCGGCCGGGTCCTCGGCGATCACCCCCTGCGCCTGCGCGTCGCCGAAGGCCTGGATGACGAGCCACAGCGTGCCGGTGTAGAAGAGCGCCAGGAACGCCACGGCGATGTACGTCGCGCGCGGGATGGAACGGACCGGGTCGCGCGTCTCGTTGCGGTAGAGCACGGTGGACTCGAAGCCCATGAACGCGGCGAAGCCGAACCCGAGGATCGCGAACATGCTCGGCGTGAAGATGTTCTCCGGAGCGAACGTCGCGAACCCGAGGTCGCCGCCGCGCTGGCTCAGGATGGCGGCGGCGAGGACCAACAGGAGGGCGGTCTCGAGCACGAGGAGGACGCCGAGCACGCGCGCGCCGACATCCACGCCCGCGGCGGCGAGACCGAACACGAGCGCCGCACCGACCACGGCGAGCACCCACCAGGGCAGCTGGATCCCGAAGACCTGGGCGAGCATGCCCTCGGCCATCACCCCGAAGAGGCCCCAGAGCCCGATCTGCAGGAGGTTGTACGACACCCACGCGAGGAACCCGGCTGCCAGACCGACGACCTTGCCGAGCCCGACGGCGATGTACGTGTAGAAGCCGCCCATGGGCTTGAGGTTGCGGGCGGTGAAGAGGAAGCCGATCGAGAAGACGGCGAGGACCACGCCGGCGATCGCGTAGACGAGCGGCGCCGAGACGCCGCCGATCAGCACCGCGAGGGGGCCGATGCCGGCGAGCACGCTGAGGGGTGCCGCCGCCGAGACCACGAGGAAGACGACGCCCCACGTTCCGAGCGCCGCGCTCTTCAGCGTGCCGGTCTTGGGTGTCTCGTCGAGGAGGGTCGAATCGAGGGTCACGAGCAACTCCTTCGTTGAATGCTGACCCGTGCCCGAGCGATGCGGCGACGGGGGTGACGTGAGCAGAGTCTGTCTCATTTCCGTCGGATGCGCAATCGATTGTGCAAATATGTCCCGAGTCGCTCGGTCGATCGTTAGGATCGTCCGGGGAGGGGAGGCATCCGATGGTCGCCACACGCCCGCCGACGCTGCAGGATGTCGCCGACCGCTCCGGTGTCTCGAGGGGAACCGCCTCGCGGGCGCTCTCGGGCGTCGGTCGCGTCTCGGCGGAGACGCGCGCTCGGGTCGCCGCGGCGGCCGCGGAGCTGAACTTCACCACGAACAGCGGGGCGAGGAACCTCCGTCGCGCGCGCGCCGGCTCGATCGGCCTCTGGCTGCCGCAGGGCCTTCGCTTCATGGACTACTACATGAACTTCACCTTCGGCGTGGTCGAGGCGACCAACGACCGCGAGCTCACGGTCTCGCTCATCCCCGGCGACTTCCCGCCAGACAAGGCGCCCGGCCTGCACGTCGACGGCTTCGTGATGGCCGACGTCGACGGTCACGACGAGCTCGCCCGGGCCATCCTCGCTCTCGGGAAGCCGGTCGTCACCTCGGAACTCGTGCCGCCGGGGATGCCGGAACCGACCGCCTCGGTGACGGCCGACCATGCCGCCGCGACCCGACTGCTCCTCGATCGGCTGCGCGAGGGCGGCGCCGCCTCGATCGTGGTCCTCATCCCCGACATCGACCAGATGTGGGTGCAGGCCGTGCGCGAGGCCGCCGCCGCCTGGTCGGCGGAGCGCGCGGTGGGCCTCTCGATCCTTCCGCTCGCCGGCATCCCCGCCGCATCCGAGCTGCGCCAGGTCGTCGATGGGCTCATCGCGGCCCGGCGCGACGTGGATGCCATCGTCTGCGTGCCCGACGGACTGGGCGTCGGCATCCTCTCGGCTGTGCAGGAACTCGGTCGCACGGTGCCGGACGACCTCCAGATCGTCTCCTACGTCGACGGCGCCACGATGCCGATCGTGCAGCCGCCCATCAGCGCACTCGACCTGCGGCCCCGCGAAGCCGGACTCCGCGCCGGACAGTTGCTGGTGTCGCTGCTCGACGGGACGGCGCCGGGGGTGGAGTCGGTGGCCGGTTCGGAGCCGGGAGGGACCATCGTCGAGACGTTCGACCTCGTGTACCACGAGCGAGGCTCGACCCGGCGGCGCGAGGACGCGGCCGGGCGGTGACCCGCGGGCACCCCTGCATCGTGTCGGGCTGCCGTTTGATCAAACGATTGACCAAGGTGCTCAGGCCGTGTTATCGTCCTGCTCAAACGCTTAACCAAAGGACATCACCGCCGATGACTGAGCCCGTCTTCTTCCGCCCGACCGACGCATGGGTCGGCGACGTCATCCCGTGGCAGGAAGACGGCGTCTTCCACCTCTTCTACCTGCACGAGGTTCGCCGCACCCCGAAGCCGGGCACTCCGTGGAACCTCATCACCACGACCGATCTCGTGCGATTCGACGACCGGGGCGTCGCGCTCGCGGCCGGCGACGACGACGCATCCGACTTCAACGCCTACACCGGCAGCATCGTCCGCGATGCCGACGGCGTGCACCACCTCTTCTACACGGGGCAGAACCCGCGCCGCCTCGGCGACGACGGCCTGCCGCTCCAGCTGGTCATGCACGCGACCAGCGTCGACGGCATGGCGACGTGGCAGCGCCATCCGGAGCACACCTTCGGTGCGTCGATCCGGTACGAGACGGCCGACTGGCGAGATCCCTTCGTCTTCCGCGACGAGGAGGCCGGCCTCTGGCGCATGCTCATCGCCGCGCGCCACGTCGGCGGCCCCGAGCGACGCCGCGGCGTGATCGCGCAGTGCGTCTCGCACGACCTCGCCTCGTGGCAGCCCGTCGAGCCGTTCTGGGACCCGCGACGCTACATCACCCACGAGTGTCCCGAGGTGTTCCAGTGGGGCGACTGGTGGTACCTCGTCTACTCCGAGTTCTCGGAGTCGTTCACCACGAGGTACCGGATGGCACGCAGCCTCCACGGGCCGTGGCGGGTCCCCGAGCACGATTCCCTCGATGGCCGTGCGTACTACGCCGCGAAGTCGGCCGAACGCGACGGGCGCCGGTTCTTCTTCGGCTGGATCGCGAGCCGCGACGGAGCCCGCGACGACGGCCCGTGGCTGTGGGCCGGCACGCTCTCGGTGCTCGAGGCGCGGCAGAACCCCGACGGCACGCTCGCGTTCGGGTTCCCGGCCGAGCTCACCGCGAGCTTCACCGAGATGCAGTCGATCGGATTCGACGAAGCCGACGAAGACGAGCTGCCGCCCGCCGCCATCGGCGGCACGCCGATCGAACTGCGCGCGCACGACGGCTACCGCGCCGTGGTGTCGCGCGAGGAGCTGCCGAGCGCGTTCCACGCCGCCGTCACCTTCGATATCGCCGCCGGCACCACCGAGTGCGGAGTGCTGTTGCGATCGAGCGCAGACGGCGACGAGGGCTACGTGATCCGCCTCGAGCCCAAGCGCCACCGGATGGTGTTCGACCGCTGGCCGCGGCCGCGCACCGGAGACGGCCAGTGGGAGGTCTCGGGCGACGTCCCGTACGTCATCGAACTCGAGCGGCCGTGCCACCTTCCGCCCGGCGAGCACACGCTCGAGGTCGTGGTCGACGGCGACCTCTGCGTGGCCGTGCTCGACGGCCGGGTCACCCTCAGCACCCGGCTGTACGACCGCCCTGCAGGTCGGCTGGGACTGTTCGTCGGCGAGGGCGCCGCGGTGGTGACGGGATGCCGCATCGGCACTCGCCCCGACGCGGAGTCCGCGCCCGACGAGACCGGAGCCGCGGCGCTCGTCGCGGCATCGGCGACAACCTGAACGACGCACCCCCGACACCGCACCACCGACAACTGAACACGATTCCCCGCATTCCGGCTTCAATCAATGGAGATGAACGACATGAAGCACAACCGCATCAGGGCTGCGGCGGTCGCCGCCGCGGCATCCGTCGCCCTCGTGCTGAGCGGCTGCGCGGGCGGCGCCGCCACCGCGACCGGCGATATCGATCCCGACGGCGAGATCCAACCGCGCGAGATCTCGTGGCTGCTCTCCCGCCCGGCCGATGGCGGCGTGATCACCGCCATGCAGCAGATCGCCGACGAGTACGCCGAGAAGCATCCCGGCTTCTCGCTGAACCTGATCACCACGCCCGACCGGCCCTCGTACATCCAGAAGTACGAGACCCTCGCCGCAGCGAACAAGCTGCCCGAGCTCTTCGACACCGACGCGACGCCGTTCGCGAAGAAGCTCGCCGACCAGGGCCGCATGATCGACGCCGAGGCGCTGCTGAAGGACCTCGACCTGTATGACGATTACCGCCCGGCGGCGCTGAACTACCAGCGGTTCGACGACGGCTCGCTCTACATGGTGCCGTTCGAGTTCCAGCTCGAGTTCTTCTGGTACAACAGAGCCCTCTTCGACCAGGCCGGCGTCGAGGTGCCGACATCGCTCGACGATTTCCCCGCGATGTGCGAGGCACTGCGAGCCGCCGGCGTCACGCCGATCGCGCTCGACGGCCAGGACCAGTGGCCGCTGGAGCGGTACATGGCCTACCACCCGTTCCGCACTGCAGGGCCCGAGTACGTGCAGCAGCTGAAGAAGGGCGATGCGAAGTTCGCCGACCCCGACGGCGAGGCCGCAGTCGAATGGCTGCATTCCCTGGGCGAGGCCGGATGCTTCGCCGAGGGGTTCTCCTCGACCGGGTACGCCGACGCCCAGGCCCTGTTCACGTCGGGCAAGGCGGCCGTGTACAACATCGGCACGTGGGAGCTCGCGAACCTCGCCACCGAGAACCTCGATGCGGGCGTCCGCGACGACGTCGACTACTTCACGCTTCCGCTGACCCCTGATGCCGTCACCGCCGCGAACGAGTACGTGACCCCGTCCGGCATCGGCATGGCGATCAACGCGAAGACGTTCGATCCGCTCGTGCGCGACTTCCTCGCGTTCGCGCTCGAGCGCTACCCCGAGGTGTACGCGGCGACCGGCGCGCTGTCGCCCACGTCGAACGTCGAGACCACGATCCCCGACAACGCTACGCCCCTCTACGAGCGGGCCGTGCGGCAGGCCGACGATGTCGGCGAGAAGATCGCGATGCCGTGGGACACGCAGCTCGATCCCACGTCGAACACCCGCCTGCAGCAGGAGTTGACCCTGCTGGTGCAGGGCGAGACCGCCCCCGACGAGTTCATCGAGACGATGGACGCCACGATCGCCGAGAACGGCCCCGCTGCCTTCGAGTGATCCGCATGGTGGGGGCTGCCGCGTGCGGCCCCCACCATGACCCCCCAACCCGCTCCGCCGCCCGCCCCATCCGAGAGGTCATCATGAGCACCTCGATGCTCCCCAGCCGGTCGAAGACCTCGGTCCTCGTCTTCCTGATCCCGCCCCTGCTGCTCTACGGCGTGGCCGTGCTGCTGCCGATCCTGCAGTCGTTGTTCCTCAGCTTCTTCAGCTGGGACGGCATCACCTCGCTCCGCTTCGTCGGGTTCGACAACTACGCCCGCATGTTCGTCGGCGACGACGTGTTCTGGACGGCGTTCTTCAACTCCCTCGGCTACCTCGCGATCTGCCTCGTGCTGCAGCTCGGCGGCGCACTCGTCGTCGCCAGCCTGCTCATCTCGCTCCGCCGCGGCCGCGAGGTCGTCAAGACGCTCTACCTGCTTCCCGCGGTCATCTCGACCGTTGCGATCGCGTTCCTGTTCCAGCGGATCTACTCGCTCGAGCCCGTCGGGCTGCTCAACCAGCTGCTCGCCTGGGTCGGCCTCGAAGGGCTGCAGCAGGCGTGGCTGTCGAACGTCGACACCGTCCTCGCCGCGGTCTCCATCCCCGAGGGATGGCGGTTCACCGGGCTGTACATGCTCATCATCTACGCCGCCCTGCTCGCGGTGCCGCAGGAGCTCGAGGAGGCCGCGCGTCTCGACGGGGCGAACTGGTGGCAGGTGTTCACCAGGATCCGGTTCCCCTACATCCGGCCGGTCTGGATCACGACCACGATCATGGCGACCACGTATGCGCTGCGCGGCTTCGACATCCCGTACCTGCTCACCAATGGCGGCCCAGGACAGGCGTCGGAGCTGCTGACCACCTACATGTACAAGACCGCATTCACGCACACCGACTACGGGTACGCGAGCACCATCTCGGTGTTCATCGTCGTCGAGTGCCTCATCGCGGTCGGGCTCATCATCCTCCTGCTCCGACGGAAGGCCGACGCATGACCGCCACGGCTCTCGCCCCGACTCCCGAGCGGGCGCCTGCGCCGGCTCCGACCGGGCACATGTCACCTCGTCGCAGGCAGCGGCTCAACGTGCATCGCACGCTCGCGAGCGTCGTGATCTGGCTGATCGTGATCGTGCAGGTCTACCCCCTCGCCTGGCTCTTCATCACCAGCATCCGCACCGAACAGGACTTCGCGAGCGGCAACCCCTTCGCGCTGCCGAGCGAGATCACCTTCGACAACTACGCTCGCGCGTTCGCGACCGGAAACCTCGGGCTCAACATCGTGAACAGCCTGATCGTGACCCTCGGAGCCAACCTGCTCATCGTGCTGCTCGGGATGATGGCGGCCTACGCACTGCAGGTGCTCGGGTTCCGACTCAGCCGCTTCGTGCGCGGGCTGTTCCTCATCGGCATCATCGTGCCCGTCCAGATCGCCCTCGTGCCGCTGTTCATCGACTACTCGTCGGTCGACCTGCTCGACACCTACCAGTCGATGATCATCCCGCTGGCGGCGTTCTCGCTGCCGATGTCGATCTACCTGTTCTCGTCGTTCTACGAGTACATCCCGCGCGAGACCTACGAGGCGGCCTCGATCGACGGGGCTGGACCGTATCGGATCTTCGGGCAGATCACGTTCCCGCTCTCGGTGAACACCATCGTCACCGTCGTGCTCGTGAACAGCATCTTCATCTGGAACGACTTCATCTTCGCCAACACGTTCGTGCTCTCCGACGACCTCAAGACCATCCCGCTGGGTTTGCAGAACTACATCGGCGCGATGGGCAACGTCGACTGGACCGCCACGTTCGCCGCCGTGTGCATCACGATCACGCCGTTGCTGCTCGTCTTCCTCGTGTTGAACAAGGCGATGATCTACGGTCTGGAGAGCGGGGCCACGAAGGGATGACGGATGCGAACCCGAAGGCGAGGCGGCCGGTGAGCGCCGAGAACGGCCGTTCGTCGCATCCGGTGACCATGCGGGATGTCGCGAAGGCCGCCGGCGTCTCGGTGGCGACCGTCTCGCACGTGGTCAACGACAATCGCAACGCGCGCATCGGCGAGGCCGCTCGTGAGCGGGTGCGGAAGGCGATCGACGAGCTCGGCTACCGCCCGAATGCGCTCGCGAAGAACCTGGTGAGCGGCAGCTCGAAGTTCATCGGCCTGGTCGCGGACGCGATCGCGACGACCCCGTTCGCGGGCCAGATCATCCATGGCGCCCAAGACGAGGCGTGGAAGCACGGCTACGTGCTGCTCGTCGCGAACACCGAGGGGAACCGCGCCGCCGAGGACGAGGCGATCGGGATGATGCTCGAACACAAGGTCCGCGGCATCCTCTACTCGACCTGGTACCACCGGGCCGCCGAGATTCCTCGGGCACTGCTCGAGACCGACGTGGTGCTGGTGGACTGCTTCTCCGAAGCGGGCGAGGCGCCCGCCGTCGTGCCCGATGAGGTGGAGGGAGGGCGTTCGGCGACTCGGCTGCTGCTCGACGCCGGCCATCGGCGTATCGCCATCGTCAACACGACCACGCCGTCTCCCGCGCATGACGGTCGGCTCCAGGGGTACCGTGAGGCGCTGGACGCTGCGGGCATTCCCTTCGACGAAGCGCTCGTCTTCGACGCGCGCCCGGAGCAGGAGGGCGGCTACGACGTGACCGACGCCGTCGTGGCCGCGGGCGCGACCGCCGTCTTCTGCCACAACGACCGCGTGGCCATGGGGCTCTACGACGGCCTGCGCGAGCGGGGCCTCTCGATCCCCTCGGATGTCGCGGTCGTCGGCTTCGACAACCAGGAGGTCATCGCGGCCCACCTGCGCCCTCCGCTCACGACCGTCGCGCTTCCGCACTACGAGCTCGGCGTGCTCGGGGTTCGCCTGCTGCTCGGCCTGGACCCGGTGCCGGACGGCGGCAGGCTCGCCGTCGCGTGCCCGCCCGTGATCCGGTCGTCGGTCTGAGCGCTGCATGCCCGAATCGCAGATGAGGGCTCCGGCAACGCGATCGCGTGCCACCGAATCCGCCGCCCCACACGACGTGAGCCCGAGAATGAGACCGAACTTCCACTTCACCGCCCGGAGCGGGTGGATCAACGATCCCCACGGGATCACCTATCGCGACGGGCAGTACCACGCGTTCTTCCAGTTCGTGCCCGATCGCACGACGTGGGCGCCGAACTGCCACTGGGGCCACGCCATCGGCTCCGACCTCCTGTCGCTGTCCGAGACCTCGGTGGCGATCGCGCCCGGCGACGGCGACGACGGCATCTGGACCGGCTGCCTCGTCGTCGACGGCGAGGACCCGGTGGCCTTCTACACGGCGACGAGCGTTCCGGAATTCGGGATCGGTCGGATCCGCTCGGCGCATCCGGTCGACCCCGACTGGCGGGAGTGGCGCAAGGGCGACGTCGTCGTGGAGGCGCCGAGCGAGCTCGACCTGATCGCGTTCCGCGACCCGTTCGTCCGCCGCGAGGAATCCGGTTGGCGGATGTTCGTCGGGGCCGCCCATCGGGACGGGACTGCGTTCGCCCTGTCCTGGACGTCGCCGGACCTCCGCGCCTGGACCTACGAGGGCGTGGTCCTGTCGCGCTCGACCGCCGAACGCGACCCGGTCTGGATGGGTGCGCTGTGGGAGTGCCCCCAGTTCGTCGACGTCGACGGAATCGACGTCATGGTCTCGTCGGTGTGGGATGCCGACGTCCTCCATTACGCCGGCTACGCGACCGGTGCGCTCCGGAACGGGGAGTTCGTCGTGGTCGACTGGGGTCGGCTGACCCACGGGGACGGCTACTACGCCCCATCGCTCTTCTTCGACGCGCAGGGCCGGCCGTGCCTGTCGTTCTGGATCCGCGGCATCGCCGACGAGTCCGCGGGATGGGCCGGCTCGCACAGCGTGCCCTACCGGCTGTCGGCTTCGAACGGCGCCCTCGTGGCGTCGCCTCACCCGGATGTGGCCGCTCACCGGGGCGACCCCGCCGTCGACGGCCGCGTTGAAGGCCTCGCCGCCGACGTCGAATGGGATGCCGCCGTCGGCGACCTGAGCGTCTCGTGCGGCTCGGATCGCCTGCTCCGGATCGTCCGCGCTGCCGGATCCGTGATCGTGACGATCGGCGACGACGAGTGGGCCGTGCCCGCTTCGGATCGGCTCCGGATCCTCATCGACGGTCCCGTGCTCGAGCTCTCGTCTCCGGCGGGCCTGTTCGCTGGGACGCTCCGACCGACCGGTGAGGCGCTGGAGGTCAGCGCCTCCACGGGAACGCTCGGCGTGTTCCCGTTGCTGCCGCACCGTCGCGGCTGACGCACGCGGTCGTTCGGCGCCGTCGGACTCGTGCCACGGCCCGCCATGATCTACCGTCGGGAGGGAAGCCGGACGGAGCAGGAGGTCGGACGCTGAGCGGATCCGGAGACGACCGCGACCTTGCGCGACCCAGACCGGGCATCGCGGCCGTCGCGCGAGCCGCGGGCGTGTCGCCGACGACGGTGTCGCACGCGTTCTCCGGCACCCGGACCGTGGCGCCCGAGACCCGTGAGCGCGTGCTCCAGGCGGCGGCCGTGCTGGGGTACGCGCCCAACCGCGTGGCACGTGGACTGCGACTCCGGCGCACCGGCGTGATCGGCCTCGCGAGCGACCGCATCGCGACGACGCCCTTCGCCGGCCGCATCATCGAGGGCGCGCAGGAGGTCGCCCGTGAGCACGGGCTCCTGCTCGTCGTCGCCGACTCCGGTGGCGACGACCAGCACGAGTCGAGGCTGCTCCGGTCCTTCGTCGACCAGCGCGTCGACGGCATCCTGCTCGCCCGCATGTTCCACCAGGTGGTCGCTGAACCGCGCGATCTCGCCGGGGTCCCATCGGTCCTCGTCGACGCCGTCCCCGAGCCCGGCTGGCGGGTGCCGGCCATCGCACCCGACGAGGTGGGGGTGGCCGTCACGGCAGTGGAACGACTGCTCGCCGCGGGCCATCGACGCATCGCCGCGGCGACGACGGTCGACGACTCGCCCGCGACGCGCGGTCGCGCCGCCGGCTTCGGACTCGCGCTCGAGCGGGCGGGACTGGATCCGAAGGCGGCACTCGTCGCCGAGTCGACCTCGGACGCCGCGGGAGGCAGGGCGGCGGGTCGTCGGCTCCTCGACCGGCCGCCGGGCGATCGGCCGACGGCGGTCTTCTGCTTCAACGACCAGATGGCGATGGGCGTCTACCAGGTGGCCGCCGCGCTCGGCCTGGACATCCCCGGAGACCTCTCGGTGATCGGCGTCGACGACCTCGACCTCGTCGCTGCGGCCCTCGACCCGGGCCTGACCACGGTGGCGCTGCCGCACCGCGAGATGGGCCGGTGGGGCATGGCGACACTGCTCGGGCTCATCGAGGATCGCACGGCCCCCGCCGCCGATCCGGTGCTGCTCGAATGCGAGCTCATCGAGCGAGGCTCGGTCGGATCGCCCTGACCTCACGGTCGGAGGGCGTCATCCTGCCCGCTCGACGGGTGCGACCGCGAGGGGCGCGAGTTCGAACCGGTCGATACGCGTCGCGCCGGAGACGGACTCGACCGTGAGCGCGTTCGCGTGGGGCATCCCGAACGCGAGGCTCGACAGCGCGGACTCTCCGCCGTTCACGAACACCTCGACCGACGAGGCGTCGACGATGAGGTCGAGCGCGACGGTTCCGTCGGCCGAGGGCGTCGCCGGTGCGGTGCGCACCTCGCGGTAGGCGTCGGGCATGGCGGATGCCGCCGCGTCGGCGTCGCGGGCGACGAACGCGGTGCCCGAGGCGAAGTCCACCCCGACGGTCGCGAATCGGCCCCCGCCCTCGAGTACCCGGAACCGCACCTCGTCCGCCGGGTCGGCCGGGTCCGGGGCGAGGGTGACGCGCAACCGGTAGGCGTCGGACGTCGGCTGGGGCAGCAGGAGGTCTCCCTCCGGGGTGGCGATCGCCGAGTCGAGGACCTGAGGGTCGCCCTCCAGGGCATCGAGCGAGTCGACTGGCGTCGACCGCAGCGACATCCGCTCGCCCTCATCGACGAGGCGCAGCTCGCGCACCACCGAGTCGGCGCCGCCGCTCCAACCGTCGGTCGGGAGGTCGCTCGCGTACGACCAGTTGTTGAGCCAGCCGATCGCCAGGCGTGAGGCGAGGCGGTCGCGTTCGCCGAGGCGAGGGTCGTCCCACGTGACGGCGGCGTAGAAGTCGGAGCCCCGGTCGAGCCACTGCGGTTCGTCGGAGTCCGGCGTGAACGACCGCCCGTCCCAGTCGCCGATCCAGTAGGCGGTGCCGGTCGTCATCCCGTACAGTTCCCCGTTCACGCCTGCGGCCAGCACCCAGCGCGTGGTCGACGGGTCGCCGTCGACCGACATCTCGAAGAGGTCGGGGCACTCGAGGATCCCGAGGTCGTCGCGCTCGAAGCCCGAGCGGTACGTCCATGACCTCAGGTCCGGCGAGGTGTAGAAGCCGAGCTTGTGCCCCTCAGCGAGCACCATCCGCCACTCGCCTCGCTCGTCGTCCCAGTCGACCTTCGGATCGCGCCAGTGCTCCGCGCCGGGGTTCTCCATGACCGGGTTGCCCTCGTACGACTCGAATCGGTACCCGCCGTCGGTCGACACGAAGAGGGATTGGCGCTGGACGCCGTCGAGCTGCTGGGTGACCAGGGCGATCACGGCGCCGGCGCCGAAGCCGGCGGAGTCGTCGGTGTCGACGACGGCGCTGCCGGTCAGGATGTCGCCGAGGCCGTTCTCGTACTTCTCGATCGCGATGCCCTCCTCGCGCCAGTGCACGAGGTCGGTCGAGGTCGCGTGGTACCACTCGGTGCCGTTCGCGTCGGGATAGTCGGGGTTGTAGAGGTAGTAGTAGTGCCAACGCCCGTCCAGCCAGAACGGACGCTGCGGATCGTTCATCCATCGTTCGGCGGGGGTCAGGTGCACCGCGGGCCGGTACGCCGACCAGTCGGACGGCCTCGTATAGGCGACGTCGGCATCCGGACCCGGTTCGGTCGCTGTCGGTGCCGGCTCGGATGGCGCGCCGCCGTTCGCCTGCACGATCAGGGCTGCCGAGACCAGGCCCGCGATGACGAGCCCCGCGGCGAGCCACGGAATGATCGCCTTCCGACGCGAACGCTGCGTGCCGCTGCGATCGTCTCGCCCGCGCCGAGGCTCGGGTGGTGTTGTCCGGTTCATGATCCTCCGTGGAATCGGCGACCACCGGCTCCGGGTCCCGCATGCGGGGCCGTCCGTCGGGACCGGTGGCGCCGTCGCATGTCGTGTGTTCGGGGAGGGAGCGCAAGCGCCACTCGAGGAATCGCCGGCAACGCTAGCCGGATACAAATCGATTTGCAAACCGTGCGATCTCGAGCGCCGCCGTGGAAGCGCGCTCATCCGCGAATGCTGGCGGATCGGGGAATTCCGTGCATGGACAGCCGTCGTACTCGATCAGGAGCAACGCTTGACATCGTTGTCAGTCTGCGCATAGGTTCCTGTGTCGGGGGAGCACAGACGCCACGTTCTCGAGGATTCGCTCAATCCTGACCGCCGCGGATCGGCACGATCCCGGACCGAAAGCGAAGAACGTGAAGACCACGCGCAACGATTCGCCGCGCCTGCCCGGACGCCCGGGCACGGCGGCCGACGGCGCTGCACGCACCAGCACCGTCCGGATGGCGGCGACCGATCTCGCCTCGGCGCGAGCCCGAGCCCGAGCCGTCGAGCCGGACCACGACTCCCGACCGGACGGCTGACGCCGGACCGGATCGGATCCGATCGACGGCACCGAACCGTCGACGGGATGCGGTGGGCGACCCCGTCCACCGTCACCGCCGACCGCGACCCGGGGGACCCGGGCCGATGCCCGCGGAGGGCCGCGGTCGACCGTTCACCCTACGAAAGGCACGAATCATGGCAACAACCACGCGGCGCATCACGCGCCCGATCATCGGGGGGCTCACCGCGGCCGGCGTGATCGCCGGCGCACTGCTGGCGGGTGCCCCCGCCGCGGTCGCCGAGACCGCCCTGCAACCCGGCGCCGAGCCGACCATCCACACCCAGGAGGCGTTCGACCCCGAGGGTGACTTCACCTCGCGCTGGACCAGGGCCGACGCGATGCAACTGAAGCGCATCTCAGACCCGGACGCGGGCTCCCGGGAGAACTCGATGCCCGAGTCGGTGACCATGCCGACCATCCCGCAGGACTTCCCGGACATGTCGAACGGCGAGGTCTGGGTCTGGGACACCTGGCCCCTGACCGACGAGGCCGGCAACCAGTACAGCGTCGACGGACAGGAGATCATCTTCTCGCTCGTCGCGGACCGGAGCCTCGGCTTCGACGAGCGCCATCAGTACGCGAAGATCGGCTACTTCTCCCGCCCCGCGGGCATCCCGGCCGACGAGCGGCCCGAGAACGGCGGCTGGACCTACGGCGGGCTCGTGTTCGACGAGGGAGTGACGGGGACGATCTTCCCCGACCAGTCGTACTCCCACCAGACCCAGTGGTCGGGATCGGCGCGCGTGTTCAAGGGCGGCGAGATCAAGCTGTTCTTCACGGATGTCGCGTTCTACCGGAACCCCGACGGCACCAACATCAAGCCGTACGACCCGCGCATCGCGCTCAGCGTGGGCAAGGTCCACGTCAACAAGGCCAAGGGCGTGTTCTTCACCGGGTTCGACACGGTGACCGACCTCCTGCAGGCGGACGGCACGTACTACCAGACCGGTGAGCAGAACGAGTTCTTCAACTTCCGCGACCCGTTCACGTTCGAGGACCCGGCGCACCCCGGTGAGACCTACATGGTCTTCGAGGGCAACTCGGCGATGGACCGCGACGGCGCCCGCTGCACGGCCGAGGACCTCGGCTACCGCGAGGGCGACCCCTACGCGGAGACGGTCGACGAGGTGAACGCCTCCGGCGCGACCTACCAGATCGGCAACATCGGCCTGGCGAAGGCGAAGAACAAGGAACTCACGGAGTGGGAGTTCCTGCCGCCGATCCTCTCGGCGAACTGCGTCACCGACCAGACCGAGCGGCCGCAGTTCGTGATCCAGGACGGCAAGTACTACCTGTTCACGATCAGCCACCGGGGCACGTTCGCCGCGGGCCTCGACGGCCCCGAGGGGGTCTACGGGTTCGTCGGCGACGGCATCCGGAGCGACTTCCAGCCCCTGAACTGGGGCTCGGGCCTCGCGCTGGGCAACCCGACGAACCTGAACTTCGCCGGCGGACAGCCCTTCGCTCCCGACTACAACCAGCACCCGGGTCACTTCCAGGCGTACTCGCACTACGTGATGCCCGGCGGCCTGGTGCAGTCGTTCATCGACACCATCGGCACCCACGACGACTTCGTGCGCGGCGGGACCCTCGGGCCCACCGTGAAGATCGACCTGGACGGCGTCTCGTCGGCGGTGGACTACTCCTACGGTGATGGCGGCTTGGGCGGCTGGGCCGACATCCCCGCCAACCTCGACGTCAACAAGGGCGGCGTCCTCCAGTAGGGCGCCTTCGACATGAGGATGCCCCGGGGCCGGCCAGCCCCGGGGCATCCGTCTTCATCGGCGCACGCGGGCGACGCTCAGCATCGCCGCCCGTCGCGTCGCTCAGCCGGCGACGCGGACGAGGAGCTCACCCCCGTCCGTCGTCCCGGCCGAGTTCTCGAGCTCGATCGTATAGCGGTGCTCGCCCGCCGAGGCGCCGGAGATCGCGAACGAGAAGGTGCGCTCGTCGGCGGCGGATCGGTGGACGCGGTCGATCACCCGGCCGTCCTCGAGGAGTCGAACGACCGTCGTCGGCTCGCCGCGTCCGACCTTCACCTTGACCTCGAAGTCGCCGTCGGCGTCCGGGCCCTTGCGCGGGCCGGTGAGCGCCGTGATCTCGGCGGGCGGCGGGGGCGACGCCGCGCCGTCGCGTCCGGCCTCGCGGTACATCGCGCCGTGCATCGGCGTCACCTCGAGCGATTCGAGCCACGCCTCACCGCCCTCCGACCAGAGGCGGATCGCGTCGGCTCCCGCGTTCGGGAACACCTGGTCGGTGATCGTGGTTCGGCCGCCGTCGGCGAACACCTCGACCGAGGACCGGTCGACGTACACGGTCAGCGCGAGTCGACCGTCGTCCAGGACGACCGGAGCATCCTCGATGGAGGCGAAGGCGGGGTGGAAGTCGGTGTTGCCGGAGTCCCGACGGTCGACGAAGAGTCGCTCCGTCCCGGCGTCCCACCCGATCCGCGTGCCGGAGGTGTCATCGCCGAGCACGCTGAGGCCGAACGAGTCGGCGTCGCGCGGGTCGATGACCGCCTCGATGCGCAGCACATCGCCCTCGATCGGCAGGGTCTCCTCACCGGTCGAGATCGGCCGTTCGGAATCCGAGTAGGCGACATCCGGCCGCTCGAGCTGCGCGAACTCGGGCACGACCCGCTGGGTGAGGCGGGGGCCACGCTCGGTCGACACGAGCTCGACGTCGCGGGGGAGCGCCATCGCGCTGCGCCACGATCCGGTCGGGATGTCGTTCGCGTAGTCCCAGTTGTTCATCCAGCCGAGCATCACCCGCCGGCCGTCGGGCGCGCCCGAGAACGAGACGGTCGCGTAGTAGTCCCGGCCCCAGTCGAGCCAGTCGTACCCCTCGATGCGCGGTGCCGCCGCCTCGTCCGAGAACATCACCTGGTCGACGAGGATGTGCCCCCATCCGAACCGGTTGTTGTCGATGAGCCTGACGGATGCCTCCTGCCCGACGTACTCCGAGACGTCCCAGCTCACCCAGTCGAGGTTCTCGCTGTTGCGCCCGGTGGCCGTGCGGACGATCTCGCCGTCGACCACGAGGTTCACCGACGTCTCGTCGGAGCGGGCCAGGGCGGGCTCGCCGCCCAGCACCAGGTGGTCGACGGTGAGGTGGCCCCAGCCGCCGGTCGCGCCGTCGTGCACCTGGAAGCGAGCCTCGCTCCCCGCGAACTCCGAGACGTCCCACGAGCGCCAGTTCAGCTGCCCGGCCTCGGGGCCGGTGGCCGTGCGCACGACCTCGCCGTCGACGAGCAGCCGGACCTCGAGCGACCCGTCGGTCCGCTTGCCGCCGCCGAGGAGGAACGAGAGGTGGTCCTCGCCGGCCTCGATCGCGAACGTCGGCGACGTGAGGTCGCCGACGTTGGCGTCGCCCTTCGGGCCGCCCTCCCAGGTGTTCAGGCGCTTCTGCCCGAGGTAGTAGTCGCCGCCCGCGGTGGACGGGTTGCGCCAGGCCTCGGTGGCGAAGTCGCCGGTGATCTCCCACCCCGTGTCGGCGAGGTTCGTGCCGTCGGCGAACTCGAAGCCGTCGAAGAGGAGGCGGCCCGACGGGGGCTCATTGCCGAGCTGCGTGTCGTCGGCGTGCGGGTGGCCACCGCCGCCGACGAGCAGGTTCACGTGGTCCTGATCGATGGTGAAGCCGGGCGACTCGAGGGTGCCCACCGGCCAGTCACCGTCGTTGAACCCGTTGACGAGCCCGGCGCCGACGAAGCCCGTGACGGGGTTCTGTCCTGGAAGCGTGCCCGACGCGGGCTGAAGGCCCCACGGTCCGTCCTTCCAGTTGCCCGGTTCGTTGCCCACGACCCAGTCGCCCCACGATCCGTCGTCGAACGAGGCGAACACGTCGCCGGGCGGCAGCGCATCGTCCGTCACCGTGCTCTCCGACGTGAAGGTCGTCCCGTCGAAGTCACCGACGAAGTATTGCCCGCCGGAACCGCCCGCGACCGATCCCGGGTTGAGGTTCACGACCAGCACCCACCTGAGGTTCGTCGGGTCGCCGTCGACCGCCATCTGGAACAGGTCGGGGCACTCCCAGATCCCGCCGGTCGCGTTCGCGGGACCGAAGTCGCTGAGGTGCGTCCAGGTCTTGAGATCGTCGCTCCGGTAGAGCACGACCTTGTACTGCGTCGCCTCGACGGCGACCATCACCCAGTACGACTCGCCGCTTGCGGGATCGGTGTACCGGATCACCTTCGGGTCTCGGAAATTGGCCGACCCACGGTCGAGCACGGGGTTGGCGGCATACTTCGTCCAGGTCTGCCCGTCATCGGTGCTGTACGCCAGGGACTGGGCCTGGATGCCGGCGTGCGTGGGGTGCGCGGGCGTGTAGGCGCTGGTGTAGATCGCGACCATAGCCGGGTCGTCGGCCGTGCCGAAGCCGCTCGTGTTCCCCTCGTCGACCACCACGGAGCCGGAGAAGATGTCCTCGATGGCGACGCCGCCATCATCGAAGGTCTGCGGGATCGCGAGCGGCTGCTCCTCCCAGTGCACGAGGTCCGGGCTCGTCGCGTGGCCCCAGCTCATATTGCCCCACCTGGTGCCCTCGGGGTTGTGCTGGAAGAACAGGTGCCAGGTGCCGTCGTGGTACACGAGGCCGTTCGGGTCGTTCATCCAGTTCTGCTCGGGGGAGAAGTGCAGGTACGGGCGGTACTGCTCGTCGGCTGGATCGACCGACGCCGCCGTCGCGGGCGGGAGGCCCCCGAGTGCCGTCGCGCTCGCGATCGCGGCGGCGATCGCGAGCGGCTTCCATCTTGATACCGTCGTCATCGACTGGTTCGCCCTTCATTGCGCGTGTCACGTCCGATACGTGACATCGTTGTCAGGAATCGGAGGCGACGCTACGCATTGTCCGGCGGACAAATCAAGGGGGTCGGGGACCGCGAGCCGACCAGGCTCGAACCGAGCCGAGTCGGGGGCCGATTCGGGCAGGGTCGGCCCGATCCGGCGGTGGCGACCAGGCGCGACGGACGACGGCCACCGCGCACGGGTCCGCGGCGGCCGCTCCGGCTCGTCAGCTCGGAACGATCTCCGCCGTGCCCGGCGACCGGAGCAGTGCACCGTCATGCCGGACGGTCGCCGCCGCGATACCCATGGCCTCGTCGAGCACTGACGCCCACTCGACTGCCGTTCCGGGCACGCCGTCCCGGGCCAGGCGTCGGACGACCGCCGACAGCGTCGCGTCTCCGGCGCCCATCGTGTCGATGACCGGGCCGGGAAGGTCGACGATGTCGGCGTGCAGGCTCGCCTCGCCATCGATGATCGTGGCGCCGTCGCGCCCCGCCGTCGAGAGCACGATCGGGTGGGGGTCGCCACGGAACCGGCCGACGAAGTCGTCGAGCGCCTCCCCCGCGAGGAGGTCGGCGTCCTCATCACCCGCCTTGACCAGCAGCGAACGGGCCGCCGCTCGCTCGAAGTTCGCGAGGAAACGAGCGCGATCGCGCAGCATGCCCGCGCGCGGGTTGCCGTCGACGATGAGTCGCCGCTCCGAGTCGCCGACGGCGTCGAGCAGGGCGTCGACCTGCCCGTCATCGTCGAACGGATAGCAGCTGACCACGACGAGGTCGGCCTCGTCGATGGCGGAGCGCACGTCGCCGCCGAACTCGATGCGCCGGTGGCGTGCCGCCTCGTTGAACTCGTATCGGGGCTCGCCGCCCTCGGACCGATCGGAGACGGCTCGCGATGTGCCCAGGGCGGACGGGCTCTCGATGAGCCGGACGCCGAACTCGTGGAGGAACGTGCGGATCCGGTCCGCGGGTTCGTCGTCTCCGAGCATGGCGATCAGCGTGGCGTGCTGCCCCAGCAGCGCCAGACCGACCGCGACGTTCAGTGCGGCACCGCCGACGAACTCCCGAGAGCCGCTCGGGTCGCGCAGTTCGTCGATGAGCGCGTCGCCGATGACGGCGATTCGAGCAGTGCGGGGGGTGGAGCTGGTCATGTCATCCTTCCGGTCGGGGCGTGATCTCGCCGGACCCGCGCTCGATCAGTCGGGTCGGTACGACCGTGCGCGTCGCCGGCGAGGTGTCGCCGTCGAGCCGAGCGAAGATCCGTTCGGCTGCGATGCGGCCGATGTCCTGCGGTGCCTGGGCGATGACGGTGATGCCCGGATCCAGCAGGTCACCGAGCGGCACGTCGTCGAATCCGACCAGTGCGGTGTCGCGGTGGCGACCGAGCTCGCGGAGCGCGCGGATGACGCCGATGGTCACCAGGTTCTGGCTCGAGAACACCGCCGTGGGGAGTT
The DNA here is from genome assembly GCF_016907355.1 of Agromyces aurantiacus. Classification (NCBI taxonomy): domain Bacteria; kingdom Bacillati; phylum Actinomycetota; class Actinomycetes; order Micrococcales; family Microbacteriaceae; genus Agromyces; species Agromyces aurantiacus. The sequence goes on from NZ_JAFBBW010000001.1 coordinate 1,074,783, forward strand.
CGTCGCCGCGGAACAGGTCGAGGGTCGCGTGCCGGGCGGACTCGGCATCGTGCAGCCCTTCGATGACGGGGATGCCGCGGGTCGGAACGCCGGCCGCGCCGAGTTCGTCGAAGAAGCCACGACGGCGCTCCTGCGCCGTGCGGATGTTCGGACGATCGCCGAGGTACGCGATCCGGCGATGGCCCCGTTCGAGCAGGTGCCGGGTCGCCGCGCTCGCGCCCGCGGCGTTGTCGCTGACCACGCTGTCGGAGGTGATTCCGGCCGGCTCGCGGTCGACGAAGACGACGGGGGTGCCACGGCGCAACTCGGGCGCGAGGTACGCCTGGCTCTCCGACACCGTTGTCAGGATGAGTCCGTCCACTCGGCGCCGGAGGAACGTCGACACCGCCTGCTGCTCCCGGTCGGGGTCGTCGTCGAGGCTCGAGGCGAAGACGGCCACGCCGCGCTCGAGCGCGGCGTCCTCGATCGCACGATGCATCGAGCCGGCGAACGGGTTGTCGACGCTGCTCACGAGCAGGCCCAGCGTCCGCGACCGACCATCGGCCCGGCGCAGGTTCCCGGCCTGCAGGTCGGGTTCGTAGTCGAGAGTGCGCGCCGCGGCGAGCACCTTCGCGGTGGTCGCCGCAGAGACGTTCGGTTCGCCGTTGATGACGCGCGAAACCGTCTTGATGCCCACGCCGGCGAGGGCTGCGACATGGCGCATCGTGGGTCGCGCGCGGGCGGGTTCAGCGGCCGGACCACTGTTTGACAACGGTGTCACGTTTCGGTCTCCAATGCGGGGGTCGGACTTGACTATACACATCGCGATCCGCTAGACCTACCGTGACATCGTTGTCAAACGGGCATCGATGCCCCCACACCAGGAGGAGATTCACCGATGAATCACGCACGCTCCGGCGCGCTCGGCCGCCGACTGCTCGTCGCCGGTTCCATCACCGCGACCGCCGCGCTCGCATTCACCGGCTGCGCCTCGTCGGGCGGTTCCGCCCAGGGCGCGAGCGGCGACGAGACCATCAGCGTCTCGCTCATCACCAAGACCGATACGAACCCGTTCTTCGTCGCCATGCAGCAGGGCGCCGAGGACATCGCCGACGAGTTGGGCGTCGAGCTGACGCTCGCGGCGGGCTCCGAGGACGGCGATGAGGACTCGCAGATCCAGGCCATCGAGAACGCGATCTCGCGCGGCGACGCCGGCATCCTGATCACGCCGAACGGCCCCGCGGTCGAGGACGCCCTCGTCAAGGCCCGCGACGCCGGCCTCTACGTCATCGCGCTGGACACGCCCCCGTCCGACCCCGAGTCGGTCGACATCACGTTCGCCACCGACAATTACCTGGCCGGCCAGGAGATCGGGAAGTGGGCCGCGGCGAAGCTCGACGGCGAGAAGGCGACGATCGCCATGATCGACCTCTTCGACGACAAGGTCGTCTCCGTCGACGTCGCCCGCGACCAGGGCTTCCTCGACGGTATGGGCATCGACCTCGCGGACGAGACGAAGAACGGAGACGAGGAGTCGACCGGAACCTACTCCGGCGGCGACTACGAGATCGTCGGCAACGAGGCCTCGCAGGGTGCCGAGGATGGCGGTCGCTCCGCCGCCGAGACGCTGCTGTCGAAGAACCCGGACATCAACGTCGTCTACACCATCAACGAGCCGGCCGCTTACGGCGCCTACGAGGCGTTCAAGGCCGCGGGCAGCACCGACGGGCTCATCGTCGTCTCGGTCGACGGCGGCTGCGCGGGCGTCGACGCGGTGACCGAGGGCATCATCGGGGCGACGAGCCAGCAGTACCCGCTGAAGATGGCGGAGCTCGGCGTCCAGGCCGTCTACGACCTCGTCACCACCGGTGAGACCCCCGAGGTCAGCGAGGGGCTCGACTTCTACAACACGGGCGTCGCGCTCGTCACCGACGACCCGCAGGACGGCGTCGAGTCGATCGACACCGCCGAGGCCGGCGACATCTGCTGGGGCTGATTCCGACGGCCGCGTGAGCGCGCGGTCGGGCGACGGATGCCTTGGCAGCCGATCCGCCCGACCGCGCGCCCCGCGCGCAGCATCCGCCACCTCTCGCACTCTCGGAACGGAGCCAACGTGACTCAGCACACGACCGAGCCGTCGACATCGGCGCTCGACCTGGCCGAGGAATTCCTCGACCGCACCACCCCGCTCAGCCGCATACGCAACACGCTGCACCGGCACCCGGCCATCAGCCCGGCCATCGTGCTCGTCGTCGCGGTGATCGTGTTCGGCCTGCTCAACGATCGATTCCTCAACCCGACGAACCTCTCGCTCATCACCCAGCAGGTCGCCGTCGTCGGCACCATCGCCGTCGCCCAGACGCTCATCATCCTCACGGCGGGAATCGACCTGTCGGTCGGCGCCGTCATGGTGCTGAGCTCGATGGTGATCGCGCAGACCACGGTGCAGATGGGCCTCCCCGCCGTCCTCGGCCTCTTCCTCGGTCTGGTCGTCGGCATGGCCGCCGGCGCGCTCAACGGCGCACTCGTGACGCGTCTGAAACTGCCGCCCTTCATCGTCACGCTCGGCACGCTCAACATCTTCCTCGCCCTCACCCTGCTCTACTCGGGCGGCGCCACCGTCCGGGGAGGCGAGATGCCCGAACTGCTCACCTGGACCGGCGCGACCTTCCCGCTCTTCGGCGTCAACATCTCGGTCGGCGTGATCATGATGCTGCTGCTCTACGTCGTCATGTCCTACGTCCTGCACAAGACGGCGTGGGGACGCCACGTCTACGCGGTCGGCGATGATCGCGAGTCGGCGCGCCTGGCGGGCATCAGCGTGAACCGGGTGCTCATGAGCGTCTACCTCGCGGCGGGTGCGATCATCGCGATCGGCGCCTGGATTCAGATCGGCCGCTCGAACGCGGCGTCCCCGAACGCGGGCGCCGACCTCAACCTCGACTCGATCACCGCCGTCGTGATCGGTGGCACCAGCCTCTTCGGCGGACGCGGAACCGTGTGGGGCACGCTGCTCGGCGCCCTCATCGTCGGCGTCTTCCGCAACGGCCTCGCCCTCGCCGGACTCGACGTGCTCTGGCAGACCTTCGCGGTCGGCGTCCTCATCGTCGTGGCGGTCTCCGTCGACCAGTGGATCAGGAAGGTACGCGCATGAACGCCGATCGGACCGTGAACGAGACATCCGCAGAGGTTGCGGCGAACGAGGACGGCCGCGAGCCGATCCTCCGCGCACGCCGACTGGTCAAGACGTTCGGTCGGGTGGTGGGTCTCGACGGGGTGAGCCTCGAGCTCTACCCGGGCGAGGTGCTCGCCGTGATCGGCGACAACGGCGCCGGCAAGTCGACCCTCATCAAGTGCCTGACCGGCGCGGAGATCCCCGACGAGGGCCAGATCTGGCTGGATGGCCGCGAGGTGCACTTCAAGCGCCCGCAGGACGCGCGCGCCGCCGGCATCGAGACCGTCTACCAGAACCTCGCGGTCTCGCCGGCCCTCGACGTGGCATCGAATCTCTACCTCGGTCGCGAGATCCGCAAGAAGGGCGTGCTCGGCTCGGTCTTCCGCCTCGTCGACCAGAAGGGCATGCGGGAGAGCGCGAAGCGCGAACTCACCTCGCTCGGGATCTCGACCTTGCAGGATGTCACGGTCGCCGTCGAGAACCTGTCGGGCGGCCAGCGGCAGGCCGTCGCCGTCGCCCGCGCGGCGGCGTTCGGCTCGAAGGTCGTCGTGCTCGACGAGCCCACCGCGGCGCTCGGCGTGCGCGAGTCGAACCAGGTGCTCGAGCTCATCATGAGCCTGCGCGACCGTGGCATCCCGGTCATCCTCATCTCGCACAACATGCCGCACGTGTTCGAGGTGGCCGACCGCATCCACGTGCAGCGCCTCGGCAAGCGTGCGGCGACGATCACGCCGCAGTCGCACACCATGACCGATGCGGTGGCGATCATGACGGGAGCGAGCAAGGGATGAGGGACGCCACGGAGGGCGGGACGGTCGAGCTCGTCGCCGAGTTCACGGCGCTGCCCGGTCACGAGGACGAGGTCGAGGCGCTGCTCGCGGACCTGGCGGTCGCAGTTCGAGCCGAGCCAGGATGCCTCGTGTTCGACTCCTACGCCGTGACCGCCCCACCGCCGGTGGCGGAGGAGGCGGCCGCACCCGCCCCCGACGGGCGACGCTTCGTCGTCGTCGAGTCGTACCGCGACACCGAGGCGTTCGAAGCGCACCTCGGGCAACCTCACGGCGCGGTGTTCAACGCGGCGCTCGGGCCGCTGATCGCGGAGCCGACCGGATCGGTCCTGCGATTCCTGCGGCCGGTGCGATAGGGGTCGCTCCGGCGACGGAACGCGGCGGGCCGCGCGAGTCAGGACTCGCGCGGCCCGCCGGCGTCCCCGGTGTCGCCCGCGCGACGCGGGGCGGTTCGAGCCGCCGTCGCCCTGGTCGTCGGGTCCGATCAGCCGCAGCTCAGGGTGCGGTCCAGTCGAGCAGGAGGTCGAGGACGGCCTCGGGTCGTTCGAGCGCCGGGAGGTGTGCGACGTCCGGCAGCGTCTGCGGAGCAGGTCAGCGGATGGCGCGGGTGCGCTCTATCGCCACCCGAGCCCCGGCGCCACATGCGTCAGGATCGACTCGAGCACGTGCGCGTTGTAGTCGACGCCCAGCTGGTTGGGCACGGTGAGCAGGAGGGTGTCGGCGGCCGCGATCGCCTCGTCCTCGCGCAGCTGCTCGATGAGGACATCGGGTTCGGCGGCGTAGCTGCGGCCGAACACCGCACGGAAGTCGTCGATCACGCCGAACTGGTCGGAGCGGTCGCCGCCGCCGACGAAGTACCGGCGGTCCAGGTCATTGACGATCGCGAAGATCGAGCGGCTCACCGAGACGCGCGGCTCGCGCTCATGCCCCGCCTCGGCCCAGGCCGCGCGGAACGCCTCGATCTGCTTGCGCTGCTGCACGTGGAAGGGCTCGCCCGACTCATCCTCCTTGAGCGTCGAACTCATGAGGTTCATGCCCTGCTCGGCCGCCCACACGGCGGTCGCGTCGGAACCCGCGCCCCACCAGATGCGGTCGCGCAGGCCGGGCGACTGCGGCTGGATGCCGAGCGGCCCCGGGTGCGGGTTCGGGAACATCGGGCGCGGGTTCGGCTCGGCGAACCGTGCGCCGTCGATGACCTTCAGGAACACCGTGGTGTTGTCGCGCGCGACATCCGCCATCGTCGACCCCTCGGGGGCCTCGTAGCCGAAGTAGCGGTAGCCCTCGATGACCGACTCGGGTGAACCACGCGAGACGCCCAGCTGCAGGCGGCCGCCCGCGATGAGGTCGGCGGCGGCGGCATCCTCGGCCATGTACATCGGGTTCTCGTAGCGCATGTCGATCACGCCCGTGCCGAGCTCGATGCGACTCGTCTTCGCACCCGCCGCCGCGAGCAGGGGGAACGGGCTCGCGAGCTGGTTCGCGTAGTGGTGCACGCGGAAGTAGGCGCCGTCGGCACCGACCTCCTCGGCCGCGACCGCCAGGTCGATCGACTGCAGCAGCACATCCGACGCCGATCGCGTCTGCGAGCCGGGGGAGTCCGACCAGTGGCCGAACGAGAGGAAACCGATGCGCTTCATATGGGGCTTCAACGCTGGGCGCGGCGGGGCATTCCACGGATGGCGCGGACGGCCCGGTGCGCCAACCGACCGAATCGGACCACGATAGTCGGGTGCGCGCGCTGCGCGACGAGCAGGCTGGAGGTCGAAAGGGGGGTCACCGTGATCGGGGCATTGAACGGACTCGTCGAGCACATCGAGTCGCACCTCACCGAGGAGATCGACATCGCGGCTCTGGCGGCCGACGCCGGCACGACGGAGTACCACCTGCGCCGGATGTTCTCGTCGCTGGCCGGCATGCCGTTGTCGGAGTACATCCGACGACGACGCATGACCGTCGCAGCGTCGGAAGTGATCGCGGGCCGCGAACTGCTCGACGTCGCCGTGCGGTCCGGGTACGGCTCGGCCGAGGCCTTCGCCCGGGCGTTCCGCTCGGTGCACGGCGTCGGCCCCGGCGACGTGCGCCGAGACGGTGGTCCCCTTCGCAGCCAACCACAACTCAGGTTCCGCCTGACGATCGAAGGGAACACGCCCATGGACACTCGCATCGCCGATCGACCCGGCTTCCGACTCGTCGGGCACGCCGCGCGCGTGCCGCTCATCCATGACGGACCCAACCCGCACATCCAAGCGCACATCGCCTCGCTGCCGGAAGCCGAGCACCTTCGGCTGAAGGTACTCGGGGACACCGAACCGACGGGCATCCTGCAGGTGACCGACGACGTCGATCCGGATTCCGCCGAGGGCACCGAACTCACTTACCTGCACGGCGTCGCCGTCGCCGACGGGACGCCGGTGCCCGACGACCTCGACGTGATCGACGTCGCCGCGGGCACGTGGGCGGTGTTCCGCGCCTCCGGGCCGTACCCGGCGGCGCTCCAGGCGACCTGGGCGGCGACCGCCGCCGACTGGTTCCCGTCGAACCCGTGGCGGCTCCGGCCGGGCCCGTCGATCGTGGCCGTGCTCGACCGTGCCGCCGACTTCAGCACCGCGACCACCGAGCTGTGGCTGCCGGTCGAACGCGCCTGAGGCGAGGGCAGGTGCGCGCGCCGGCCGCGTTCAGCCGTGGTCGGCGCGCCGGCGCGGCTCCGACTTGGCGCGGACGTGCACGCTCTCGCCCTGACGTCCGAAGAGGCTGAGCACCTCGGCCGGCGTGCCGTCGGCGCTGCCGAACCAATGCGGCAGCCGGGTGTCGAACTCGGCCACCTCGCCCGCGCCCATCACCAGGTCGTGCTCGCCGAGGATGAGCCGCATCCGCCCGGAGAGCACGTAGAGCCACTCGTAGCCCTCGTGGCTCTTGGGCTCGGGCCGGCTCTGGCCGGCGGGGATGAGGATCTTCCACGCCTGCACGCCGCCGGGGTTCGGCGTCAACGGGATGACCGTGCGGCCGTGCACCCGGCGCGGCTTCAACCGCACCCGAGGGTCGCCGACCTCCGGTGCACCGACCAGTTCGTCGAGCGGGACGCGATATGCCTGGGCGAGGGGGAGCAGCAGTTCCAGGCTCGGCCGGCGCTGACCCGTCTCGAGGCGCGACAGCGTGCTCTTGGAGATGCCGGTCGTCTCGGAGAGCTCGCTGAGCGTCAGCCCGCGCTGGGATCGCAGGCGCTTGAGCCGCGGACCGACGGCGTCCAGGGCCGCCTCGATGGGCGTCGTGTCATCCATTCACCCATTCCACCGCGCGCGTCCCGGAAACGGCAACAGAAGTTGCTGCACTGAACGGAGGCATCCATGGTGGCACTATGAGTCGATTCGATGTCGTGATCATCGGCGGAGGCGCCGCCGGCCTGACCGCCGCGCTCGTCCTGCTCCGCGCGCAACGCGCGGTCGCCGTCGTCGATGCGGGCACGCCCCGCAACGCACCGGCCCAGGCCATGCACGGGTTCCTCTCGCGCGACGGCACGCCGCCGCGCGAACTGATCGCCGCCGGGCGGCAGGAGGTCGAGCACTACGGCGGCGTGCTGATCGACGACACCGTGACCGGTGCCGAGGCCGCCGAGACACCCGGCTTCCGCGTGCGGCTCGCCAGCGGCCGCGACCTGGCGGCTCGGAAGCTCCTCGTCGCGACCGGACTGACCGACCACGTGCCCGACCTCCCCGGCATCCGCGAGCGGTGGGGTCGTGACGTGCTCCACTGCCCGTACTGCCACGGCCACGAAGTCCGCCACCGGTGGCTGGGAGTGCTCGGGGGTGATGCCGACGCCGTGCAGCACGCGCTGCTCATCCGGCAGTGGTCGGAGGATCTCACCCTCTTCTCGCACACGGAGACCGTGAGCGACGAGCAGCGCGCGCGGCTCGCCGCCCGCGACATCCGCATCGTCGAGGGCGCGGTCGCCGGGCTGGTCGTGCGAGACGACCGTCTCCGCGGCGTCGAACTGGCGGATGGCACCGTGATCGCCCGCGACGCCGTCTTCGTCCGGCCACGATTCATCCCGAACAGCGCCCTGCTGACCCGGCTCGGCTGCCGGACCGACGAGCACGGCTGGGTCGAGCACGATCCCACCGGCCGCACGTCCGTACCCGGGGTCCGGGTCGCGGGCAACGCCGCCGACCCCAGGGCCCAGGTGATCACCGCGGCAGGCCAGGGCTCGGCCGCCGCGATCGCCCTCAACGCCGAACTCGTCGACGAGGACGTCGAGCAGGCGCTCGCGGCGCGATCCGCCCGCTGACGGTCCTTCCGTCGCCCCATCACACCCCCCATCGACCCCACCGCAGAACGAGGAGAACACCCATGCCCGCTACCGAATCCACCACGACGGCCACGTCGCGGCCGTTGCCGCCTCCCACCACCCATCAGCTGGCCCTGATGATCTGGATCGCGGTCTTCCCGACCCTCACCGCCCTCAACCTGATCCTCGGGCCTGTGCTCGACGGCATGCCCACCGTGCTCCGCACGCTCGCCCTCTCGACGATCGCGGTGCCCATCGTGATCTACGGGATCATGCCGTGGCTGCATCGCGCCCGCCGCGCCCTCGTCGCGCGCCTCGCCGCACGGCGCACTTCCTGAGTGCGGTGCGCGCGCCGAGCGTCAATCATCCGGACGATTCGCGGTCGATCGCCGGCACCTAGCGTTGCAGCATGGAATCGCGGATCGCCCCGTCGGAGTTGCGACGGTTCATCGGCAGCACCGAGGACTCGGTCTCGCCGAGGGCCGTCGCCGGGCTGTACGGACGAGCCGAGATGCTCGCGCGGCTGCCGCTGCGGGTGCAGCGCTGGATCGTGTCGAAGGCCCGCGGCCCCGAGTACATGGGGTTCGTCGTGGAGCCGTACTGCACCTTCCTGGCGTACGAGATCCGCGACGAGGCCGCCGCGAGCCGGTTGCTCCCGCCCGGCTATCGCCTGCTCGCGACCTCGATGTTCGAGGGCGAGACGCAGCGCACCTGTGCGATCCTCGGCGCGTTCAACGTCCATGCCTCGGTCTTCTGGGGTGCTCGCGTCGAGCTCTACCTGATCGCGGAGAACCTGCGGACCGGGATGCTCACGTGGGTGATCTGCGACGTCGAGTCCAACACCATCAACTACGACCCCGGCCAGGGGTTCTCCCCTGCGACGACGGATCGCGCGATCGTCACGACGTCGCACGCCGGCGAGGTGATCGTCGACATCCGAAGCCGCGAACGTCCGAACGACCTGGTACTCACCGCGCGCCTCGAGGACGCCGCCATGCGATCGCTCGACCAGCGACTGTGGGTCGAGGGCAACCTGTCGGTCGACTACGGCGGACGGCTCGCCCACGAGGGTTCGGAGCCGTTCGGCCTGGTGTTCGACCCCGGCGAGATGAGCCGGGCGCTGCACCTGCCGATGGACTCGGTCGTCGTCGAGCGGAACACGTTCGGCGCCGAGTTCCTGGCCGAGTCGCCCTTCTCGGCGGCGTGCTTCCCCTTCGCGCAGCACTTCCTCACGACGAGCTACCCCCGGTCGAGCCCGATCCGGGACGAGCGGGCCCTGGCCGACCTGGTCCGCGTCCAGGCGGATCAGGCGCGCTGACGAGTGACCGTCAGCCGGCGACGCGCATGACGAGGGCGAGGAACGCGGCCGCCTCAGCGGGAGCGGATGACTCGGGCACCGTCACCTGCGCGAGGTTCACGCCATCCGTCGCGATGATGCGATCGAGGCCGCCGGGATGCTCTTGCAGCACCGCCGCGGACGCGCCCTCGACCTCGATCGGCGCCGCGTCGGTCAGGCGGGCCATGGCCCAGCCTCCACCCGGCGTGAGATCCGTGGTGAAGCCGGGTGGATCCGACCAGGTGCAGCGCGCGAAGCCCACGGCCGCCTCGGCGCCCAGCGGGATGGGTCCGAGGTAGCCGCCCGAGGTCTGGCCAGTCGTGGCCCCCGGGGCATCCGTCGACGTCTCGTCGGCCAGTGCGTCGGCCAGCGCCGTGCAGTCGAGCGGATGCCACGTGCCGGCGGGCAGTTCGACCGGCGTGGACGGGTACTCGCTCGCTCGCTGCTCGACCAGTGCCGCGACCGCATCGATGCCGTCGGCGGGGAGGAGGCCGGATCCGTCCTCGACCTGCAGGAGTCCGCCCAGCCAATATCCCGCGGTGACCCGCCCGAAGTAGCACGCGCCTCCCGTGCCAGCGGCATCCTGCCCCCAGCAGGTGAGCCCGCCCGGATACGAGAACTCGGCGATCTGGTCCTCGAGTCCACCGGCGGGGATGACGGTGAGCACGGCTGAGAAGGCGTAGTCGCCGCCGCCCCATCCGCACGTGATCCCGCCCAGCACGTCGACGGGCGAGACGCTCCCGCCGGTCTCGGGGTCGATCCGGATCACGTCGGCCCCGACGAGTTCGTCGATCTCGGCCTCGGTGACCATGGCGTTGCAGTCGCCGCCGAACGCGAACGGCGGCGGCTCGCCGGGCGCGACCGCAACCGCGTGCGCCGCGGGCGCGGGGTCCTCGGGCGCGATGGTCGCGGGCAGATCGGCGGACGGGGAGGCGGCGCACCCGGCCAAGAGCAGCACGGCGGCCGCCGCGGGGGCCAGGTGTGAGGGACGAGGCACTCGACGACCGTATCGTGCGCTCACCAAAGGTCGGGCTTGACGTTCCTGCGTTCTGTATACAAAATACTGAGTGCCGGACACGCCGGCGAACGACCAACGACGGAAGAGGTGGGGCGCGATGCGCCGTGCGAACTCAATGACGAGGCGTCTGCTCGCAGCCGGCGCGATCAGTGCGATGACGATCGGCCTGGCGGCGTGCAGCGGGGGAGGCGGCGGCGCATCCGACGAGGACACCGTGGTCTGGTCCACGTGGGGCACGCCCGAGGAGCTGACCCGCTTCGAGGAGTTCAACACGGACTTCATGGAGCGCCACCCCGACATCACGGTCGAGCTGCAGCCGGTGGCGAGCTACGGCGACTACCACTCCAAGCTCCTCGCGCAGCTCACGAGCGGCACCGCACCCGACGTCTTCTACATCGGCGACGACATGCTCGGGCAGTTCGTCGACGCCGACGTGCTCCTCCCGCTCCGCGACCTGATGGAGTCGGACGAGAGCCAGACCAAGCCGGACGACTTCTTCCCGGGCCTGTTCGGCGTCGCGGAGCGCGACGGCGAGTACTACGCCGCCCCCAACGACTCGAACCCCGACGTGCTCTGGTACGACAAGGCGGCGCTGAAGGCGGCGGGCATCACCGAGGACCCGGCCACCCTCGCCGAGCAGGGCGAGTGGACGACCGAGAAGTACCTCGAGATGAACGACCAGCTCGCGAAGGCCGGCCTCATCGGCTCGATGTTCTGGAACTACTGGGCCACGCACTACAGCTGGATCTCGGCGCAGGGCGGCACGGCCTACGACGAGGACGGCACGTTCGTCGGCAACACCGACCCCGCCACCGTCGACGCGGTGACGACGCTCGGCGAGGAGTTCCAGGACGGCACGTTCGTCGTCGCCGACACCATGCCCGAGGGTGCGGGAGCCGACAGCGTCTTCGTCACGCACGGCGCGGGATTCTTCGTGCAGGGCCGCTACACGATCGGCACGCTGACGAGCGCCGGCGTCGAGGACGACTACGACATCGTCCGCTGGCCCACGCCCGACGGCGCCGAGGCCCCCACGGGGGTGGCCGCGTCGTACCTCGCCATCAACGGCCGCACCGAGGCGACGGATGCCGCGTTCACCTTCTGGACCGAGTTCCTCTCGGCCGAGGGGCAGACCTTCCGCCTCCAGGGCGGCGGCAACGCCGTGCCGTCCATCTCGGGCGCGGACGACGTGGTGCTCGAGGACGGCTACCCGGCGCACGCGCAGAGCTTCCTCGACATGCGCGACATCGGCTTCGCGAACCACCCCGCCGAGGCGCGCGTGCCCGGCCTGTCGGGCGACATCAGCGCGCTGTTCCTCGAGCTCTACGAGGGCAAGGCCGACGCGCAGGCGACGCTCGACGCCGTGGCCGACCTCGTCGCCGAGCAGTCGGGGGAGTGAGTCGACCCATGGCGATCACGACGGGCGGCGCGACGGGGACTCCCGTCGCGCCGCCCGCGCCCGCAACGCAGCCCGCCGCGCCCGCGACTGCCGAGTCCGGCGCCTCGCGGCGCGGCGCGACCGGCCCCCGCCGCGAGGCCGCCTGGCGCCGCCGCGACCGCCGGTGGGGCTACGTCTTCGTCGCGCCCCAGCTCGTGGGCATGGCCGTCTTCGTGCTGCTGCCGTTCGCCGCGAGCCTCGTGCTCGCGTTCGCGTCGTGGAACGGGCTCACCGCGCTCGAGTGGGTCGGCTTCGACAACTTCGCGGCGCAGCTCCAGGACGAGCTGCTCCTGAAGTCGATCGTCAACACGCTCCTGATCGCGCTGATCACGGTGCCCGTCGGCCTCGGCCTCGCGGTCGTCGTCGCCGTGGCGCTCGAGCGGCTGCGCACGCGCACGCTCTACCTGATCCTGTTCTTCGCCCCCGTGGTCACGAGCACCGTCGCCGTGGCCATGATCTGGCAGCAGCTCTTCCGCGCCGACGGGGTGCTCAGCACCGCGATCGCGAGCGTGTTCGGCGTCGCCCCGCCGGACTGGCTCAACGACCCGAGCCTCGCCCTCCTCGCGGTGTGCATCGTGTCGATCTGGTCGTCGCTCGGCCTCAACGTGATCATCTTCCTCGCCGGGCTGCAGAACATCTCGCCGTCGGTCATCGAGGCCGCGCGCATCGACGGCGCAGGCGCGTGGCGGCTGTTCCGCAGCATCCGACTGCCGCTGCTCTCGCCGATCGTGTTCTTCTCGTCGATCGTCGCGTTCATCTCGTCGCTGCAGACCTTCGACACGGTGTTCGTGCTCACCGCGAACGCGGGGCCCGACAACGCGACGCGCACGATCGTCTACCACATCTACGACCTGGGCTTCGGGCGGTTCGAGTTCGGGCCCTCCAGTGCCGCCTCCGTGATCCTGCTGCTGCTGACCCTCGTCATCACCGCGATCCAGTTCGGCGCGCAGAAGAAGTTCGTGCACTACGAGGACGACGCCGCATGACCGCCGCAGACCTGATCCCGCCGCTCGTCGGCGAACCCGACGTCGAGCGCGTCGACGCCGAGCGCGCCGGCCGCGTCGGCCGCCCCGGACGGGACCGCACCCGCCGCTCGCTCGGACGCATCCTCATCCACGCGGCCCTCGCCGTCGCGGGCTTCGCGATGGTCTTCCCGTTCGTCTGGATGCTGCTGACCTCGTTCAAGACGCTCCCGCAGCTGCTCCAGGATCCGCTGAGCTTCTGGCCCGACCCGTGGACGCTCGACAAGTACGTCGACGCGTGGAACGCCGTGCCGTTCGGGCAGGCGTACCTGAACAGCATCTACATCTGCGTGCTCGCGGTCGTGGGCACGCTGCTCACCGCGTCGATGGCGGGCTACGCGTTCGCCCGCATCCGCTTCCGGGGTAGCCGGGTGCTGTTCATCGTGTTCCTCGCGACCCAGATGATCCCGAAGCAGGTCACGCTGATCCCGTTCTACCTGCTGATGGCGAAGTTCGGATGGGTCGACTCCCACCTCTCGCTCATCGTGCCGGCGATGCTCGTGAACCCCTTCGCGGTGTTCCTCATGCGCCAGTTCGTGCTCAGCCTGCCGAAGGAGCTCGAGGAGGCCGCGCTCGTCGACGGCGCGGGTCGCTGGCGCACGTTCTGGACGATCATCCTGCCGAACCTCAAGCCCGGTCTCGGTGCGCTCGGTATCATCGTCGCGCTCGACGTGTGGAACAGCTTCCTGTTCCCGCTCGTGCTGCTGAACTCGCCCGACCTGTTCACGGTGCCGCTGCTGCTCGCGAGCTTCCGCGGCCAGTTCGGCTCGGTCGACTACGGGCTCGTCATGGCGGCGTCGGCGCTCGCCACGATCCCGATGCTCGTGGCGTTCGTGATCGGGCAGCGGCGAATCCTGAACAGCATGGCCGCCTCGGGGCTGGGCGGGCGATGAGCGTCACCTCGGTCGCCGCGCGCCGCGTCGTGGGGCGAGCGGATGCCGCATCCGCCGCCGCACGCGCGGGCGCGCACCTCGACCTCGTGCGGGCCCCGTTCACGCTGCCGCGCTCGCGGATCCTCATGCTGCGCGAGGGCGACCGGCTGCGCGTGCACACGTCGGAGTACGAGCGCTCGCTCGCCGAGTGCGTTGCGCTCGACGCGCTCGAGGTGTGCGACGCCGCCGGGGCGCCCCTGCCGATCACGCGCGTGCTGCCGCACGTCATCGAGTTCGGCGGCGGGGCGACGCTCACCTTCGCGGGCACGACGGCGTGGTCGGTGGGTGTGCCGGCCGGCGGTGTCGCCGTCGTGCGCTGGACCGGGCGGGCCGGCGAGGAGGCGGAGGAGCTCCGGATCGGCGGGCGGCACGCGGCATCCGTCGTGTTCAGCCTCGACGCGTCGCGCGAGGTCGAGTTCGCGCGATCGGACCGCCACGACGAGCACCTCGAGGCGACCCGCCGGGTCTGGCTCGACTGGTTCGCGAACTGCCCGGCGGTGCGGCCCGACCTGGAGGACATGGCCGCGTTCTGCTGGTGGGTGCTCGGCGCCAACGTGGTCGAGCTGCCGCACCTCGGCGACGCGCGCGCCGTCGTGCCGTCGAAGATCGGCTACGTCGGCCTCTGGCAGTGGGACGCGTACTTCATCGCCGTCGGCCTGCGCCACGGCGACCCCGAGCTCGCACGCGAGCAGCTCGACCTGGCCCTGCGGTTCCCGACCCCCGAGGGGCAGCTGCCGGACGTGGTGCACGAGGCGGGCATCCTCGCAAGCAGCGACGACCTGCCCGCCGCCGACCGCGAGACGCTCCGCCGCGCCGGTTCGGCCGTCGCCGACCCGTCGGCGCCCGTGCCGCTGACCAAGCCGCCGCTCGCGGCCTGGGCGCTTCGCAAGGTGCTCGAGGCCGACCGCGCCCGCGGCGACGACGCCCAGATCGCCGACTGGGCGCGCCGCATGATCGCCACCATCCGCCGCTCGCAGGACTGGTGGTTCGCCCGATCCGACCTCGACGGCGACGGCCTGCCCGAGTACGGGCACCCCTACTCGTCGGGCCTCGACGACAGCCCGGTGTTCGACGGCCCGCTGCCGACGACGACGCCCGACCTCGCGGCCTACCTCGTGCGGCAGGACCTCGAGCTCGCCGCGCTCGTCGAGCGGTGGGGCACGGGCGCCATCGCCGGCCGGGGCCCCGAGGCGGATCGCGCGGCCGCGGCATCCGCGCATCGCGAGCGCGCGCAGCGGACGCTCGAGCGCCTGCTCACCCTCTGGGACGAGCCCCGCGGACGATTCCGGTCGCTCGCCGCGGGCGAGCCCGTCGACAGCGACACGATCGTCGGCCTCATGCCGCTGCTCACCGGCGGCCTGCCCGAGGCCATCGTCGACCGCCTCATCACCGCACTCGACGACCCGCGCCGGTTCGCCACGCCTTGGCCGATCCCGACCGTGGCCGTCGGCGACCCCGACCACGACCCGCAGCGGATGTGGCGCGGCCCGGTCTGGGTCAACACCAACGCGCTCGTCGCCGAGGGCCTCGAGCGCTCCGGCCACGGCGAGCGTGCGCGCCGGCTCGCCGAGCGCACGGTCGAGCTCGTCATCCACGCCGGCGGGCCGCATGAGTACTTCGAACCGAACACCGGCGAACGGGCCGCGACCGCGACCACCGCCTTCGGATGGTCCGCAGCACTGTTCCTCGACCTCGCGGTCGCCCTCTCGCACGACTGAGCGATCCGCATCCGCATCGGCGCCCCGCCGACGCATCCCCCTTCCGACAAAGGAGTCACATGAAACGCCTCACCCTGCTCGCCCCCGCCGCCGCGCTCGCCCTGCTCTCGGGGTGCGCGATGGGCGGCACGGGCGCCGCCGCACCCGTCGAGCTCGACCCCGACGCGACGCCGACCGGCGAGATCACCGTCTGGTCGTGGGATGTCGCGGCGACCGCGCTCTCGCGCCTCGCCGACGAGTTCGAGGCCGAGCACCCCGGCACGTCGATCGAGGTCGTCGACGTCGGCTACGACAACGCCTACGACAAGCTCTCCGTCGGCCTGCAGGCGGGCAGTGGACTGCCCGACGTCGTCACCATCGAGACCGACCGCGCGCCCGGCTACATCGCGGAGTTCCCGACCGGGCTCGTCGACCTCACCCCCGTCTTCGCCGAGCACGAGGCGGAGTTCGACCCGTTCAAGTGGTCGGCGCACAGCGACGCCGACGGGGCGCTCGAGGTCGTGCCGTGGGACTCGGGCACGGTCGGCCTCTTCTACCGCGCCGACTACTTCGAGGCGGCCGGCGTGGACCCGGCCTCGCTCGAGACCTGGGACGACCTGATCGAGGCCGGCGAGCGGATCAAGGCCGAGACCGGCCACACGCTGCTCTCGCTCGACGTCGCGACCGGCGGCGGCTTCCAGATGCTGCTCCAGCAGCAGGGCCAGGGGCTCTTCGACGAGCGGGGCGACATCACGGTCGCCTCGCCGGAGGCGGTCGAGGCCCTCACGCTCCTGAAGACCATGAACGAGCGTGGGCTGCTGAAGAACGTGAAGGGATGGGATGGCCGCGTCACCTCGGCGAAGAACGGCGACTCCGCCGTCACGCCCGAGGCGGTCTGGTGGATCGGCACCCTGCTCGGCGATGCGCCCGAGCTCGCCGGCACCTACGGCGTGACCGAGCTGCCGGCCTTCGAGGAGGGCGGCGTGCGCACCTCGAACTCGGGCGGCTCCGGGCTCGCCATCCCGGCGCAGGCCGAGAACCCCGACCTGGCTGCCGCGTTCATCGAGTACGCGCTCGCCGACGCCGACCACCAGGCGTCGATGATGGCCGAGGAGGGCCTGTTCCCCTCCTACCTGCCCGCGCTCGAGGACGAGTACTTCTCGGCGTCGCAGGAGTACTTCGGCGGCCAGCCCGTGTACGAGCTCTTCGCGGAGCAGACCGCGCAGATCCCGAGCATCACCTTCACGACCGACAACGCCGAGGCGAGCGACATCGTCGCGAACGCGGTCGTCGCCGCCGTGCTGAACGGCGCCGACCCGGCGACCGTGCTGCAGGATGCCGCGGAGCAGATCGCCACCGCGACCGGCCGCGAGATCGCCGAGTAGCCGTGGCCTCCACCTCACTCGTGCTGCGCGAGCGAGGCGGAGCCGAGACGACACGCCGGCGGGCGCTGGGGCGCAGGCTCCAGCGCCCGGGGGCGTGGTTCTCGCTTCCGGCCGCGGTGCTGCTCGTCGTCTTCTTCGCCTACCCGCTCGCGACCTCGCTGTGGCAGAGCCTGCACGCGACCGCCGGCGGCGTCACCACCTGGGTCGGGCTCGAGCAGTACGCGCGACTGTTCGAGGACCCGCTCGTGGGCAAGAGCCTCGCGAACGCCGGGATGATCCTCGTGGTGCAGGTGCCGCTCATGATCGGCCTCGCGGTCGGGCTCGCCTACCTGCTGAACCAGGCGTGGCTGCGGTTCCGCGGGGGATTCCGGCTGCTGGTCTTCCTCCCCGCGGTCACCACGCTCGTCGCGTACGCGGTCGTGTTCCGGGTCATGCTCGCGACCGACGGCGGCGCGATCAACCAGCTCATCGGCCTGGTCGGCATCGCGCCGGTCGACTGGCTGAACAACGAGTGGTGGGCGCGCGTCGCGCTCATCGCGGCCATCACGTGGCGCTGGACCGGCTACAACATGGTGATCATCCTCGCTGGACTCCAGTCGATCCCGGCCGAGCTCTACGAGGCCGCCCGAATCGACGGTGCGGGGCGCTGGCAGACCTTCACGAGGGTCGTGCTCCCGCAGCTGCGTCCCGTGCTGATCTTCACAACCGTCACGTCGACCATCGGGGCCCTGCAGCTCTTCGACGAGAACTGGATCCTCACCGAGGGCGGCCCGAACGATGCCACGCTCACGCCGGTGCTCTACCTCTACAAGGTCGGCTTCCGGCAGTTCGACTTCGGCTACGCCTCGGCGATCGCGTGGCTGCTCGTGGGGATCACCGCGGTCATCGCGTTCGTGCAGTTCCGACTCATGAGGGAGAAGCCATGACCGTCGCACCCATCCGGCCCGCGGTCCGCGAGACGATCGCCTCATCGCGCGCCGTCGCGCCGGCATCCCGAGTGCGCCGTGCCGTGCTGCGGTCGCCGGTCTACCTGGCGCTCGCCGTCGCCGCCGTGGTCTCGGTGCTGCCCTTCGCGTGGATGGTCATCGCCTCGACCCACACCACGGCCGACCTCTTCGCGACGCCGCTGCCGGTGCTGCCGGGCGGCGAACTGTGGGCGAACCTCGCGCGCCTCGAGGAGTCGGTGCAGTTCGGGCGCGTGATGCTGAACAGCGCGCTCATCGCGGTGATCTATACGGTCTTCAGCTCGATCGTGAGCGTCATGTGCGGCTACGGCCTCGCGACCTATCGGTTCCGCGGTCGCGGGGTGCTGCTCGGCATCGTGCTCGTGACGATGATGATCCCGATGCAGGTGCTGCTCGTGCCGCTGTTCCAGATGATGGCCAGCGCCGGATGGATCGACACCTACCAGGCCGTGATCCTGCCGTTCCTCGCGAACGCGTTCGGCATCTTCCTCATGCGCCAGGCGTTCCTGGACTTCCCGGTCTCGCTCGTCGAGGCCGCGCGCATCGACGGCGCCGACGAGCTCCGCACGTTCTACCGGATCGTGCTGCCGGTGGCCCGCCCGCAGGTCGCGGCGCTCATCATCTACACGTTCATCAGCCAGTGGAACGCGTTCATCTGGCCGTTGCTCATGCTGAACACCGAGTCGAACTACACGGTGCCCGTGGCCCTCAACACGATGATCGGGCTCTCGCGCGTCGACTACTCGGGGCTCATGCTCGGGTCGCTGCTCGCGACGCTCCCGCTGATGCTGCTGTTCCTGGTCTTCCAGCGGCAGTTCGTGACGGGCCTGCTCGGGGGAGCGGTCAAGGGGTGACGCCTCGTCAGGCGGTGAAGTACGCGCTCGAGGCGTTCTCGACGATGCGTCGCATGCCGTTCATCCAGTTCGCCTTCAACGCGATGGATGCCGCCGCCACGTCGCCCTGTGCGAGGTGCCGGGCGATCTCGGCATGCTCGGCGGCGACGCGCTCGACCATCACGTCGTTGGGCACGAGCAGCGACTCGTACCGGTGGAAGGCGCCGCGCGTGCTCTCGATGACCTCGAGCAGCCGGCGGTTCGGACACGCGGAGAGCATGATGGCGTGCCACTCGTCGTCCTTCGTGACGACGAGTGCGTGCTCGACGACCTCCTGCTGGAACTCCGCGCTGAGCTCCTCGAGCCGACGGCCGATGGCCGTCAGCTCGTCGCGGGGGGTCAGCTCGAGGGCGAGGGTCTCCAGCGCGGCCATGACCGGGGCGAGCTCCTCGAACTCCGTGGCGGAGAGCGGCACGAAGCGGAAGCCCTTGCCGTTCTCGCTCGTGATCTGCCCCTCGCTCTCGAGGGCGATGAGCGCCTCGCGCAGCGGCGTGCGGCTGACGCCGAGCTCGGCGGCGAGCTGCACCTCGTTGATGCCCTCACCCGGGCGCACCTGCCCGGCGCGCATGCGCGCGAGCAACTCGTCGCGCACCTGCGAACGCAGGTTCTTGCGTTCGATCGCCATCCATCCTCCAGCCGGTCGAGCCGACGCCGTAAGCCTAGGGCTTGACCCTCGTCGACTTGCGGCTTAGCGTGTCTGTATACAGAATACAGTGCGCAGAACGACCTGTACAGACATCCGACCCGAGAGGACCCGCGTGACCGACGCGACGCCGCGCCGCATCCGCCTCGATGCCCTCGCCTACGGCGGCGACTACAACCCCGACCAGTGGCCCGAGGCGGTCTGGCACGAGGACGTGCGCCTGATGCAGGAGGCCGGGGTGAACCTCGTGAGCCTGCCCGTGTTCTCGTGGCCGCAGCTCGAGACCGCCCCAGGCGTGTACGAGTGGGAGTGGCTCGACCGGGTCATCGAGGTCCTGTGGGCCGGCGGCATCCGCATCGACCTCGCGACCGCGACCGCCACGCCGCCCGCGTGGCTCGTGCGCGCGCACCCCGAGATGCTGCCGTGGGATGCCGACGGCCGCCGGCTCGAGTTCGGGTCGCGCCAGGCATACTGCCCGAGCTCGCCCGTCTGGCGCGAGCACGTGGCGCGGATGGCGCGCGCGATGGCCGAGCGCTACGGACAGCACCCCGCGGTCGTGCTCTGGCACGTCTCCAACGAGTACGGCGACCACGTCGCCCGGTGCTGGTGCCCCGAGTCGGCGGCGCACTTCCGGCGCTGGCTCGAGGCCCGCTACGGCGACCTCGAGGGGCTCAACGAGGCCTGGGGCGTCAACGTGTGGGGCCAGCGCTACACCGCGTGGGAGCAGGTCGAGCCGCCCCGCCGGGCGACCGGCCCGATCAACCCGACCCAGCTGCTCGACTTCGAGCGCTTCAGCTCGGACGCACTGCTCGAGCTCTTCCGCGTCGAGGTCGACGTGCTCCGCGAGGTCACGCCCGAGCTGCCCGTCACGACGAACTTCATGAGCCTCTTCCGCGAGCTCGACTACTGGCGCTTCGCCGAGCACGAGGACCTCGTCACCGATGACGCCTACCCCGACCCGGCCGACCCGCTCGCCCACGTGCCGGCCGCCCTGAACTACGGGCTCATGCGCTCGCTGAAGGGCGGCCAGCCGTGGCTGCTGCTCGAGCAGGCCGCGAGCGCCGTGAGCTGGCGCGACGTCAACGTGCCGAAGGCGCCCGGCCGGATGCGCCTCGACAGCCTGCAAGCCGTCGCGCACGGCTCCGACGGGGCGATGTTCTTCCAGTGGCGGCAGGCCCGCTACGGCCAGGAGAAGTTCCACTCGGCGATGCTCGGGCACCGCGGCGAGTCGTCCCGCACGTTCCGCGAGACAGCCGCGCTCGGCCGCGAACTCCAGCGGCTCGCGGCGGTCCGCGGCACCCGCGTGCGCAGCCGCGTCGCGCTCGTCGTCGACTGGGACTCGTGGTGGGCCTCGAGCGCGACCGAGTCGCTCCCGTCGCAGCGCCTGGGCTGGCTGCAGCAGGCGCGCGACTGGCACGCCGCGCTGCACGCGCTGGGCCACCCCGTCGACACCGTGCGAGCGATCGGCCCGTTCGACGGGTACGACCTCGTCGTCGTGCCGAACCTCTACGTGACGGATGCCGCGCAGGCGGCGGCGCTCGCGGCGTACGCCGCTGAGGGCGGCACCGTGGTCGTCGGCCCGTTCTCGGGCGTCGTCGACCCCACCGAGAAGGTGCATCCGAGGGGCGCGCCCGGGCCGCTGCGCACGCTGCTCGGCGTCGAGGTGGACGAGCCGTGGCCGGTGGCCGACGGCGCGGCCGGGCGGATCGACCTCGACGGGGACCGCCACGAGGCGCCCGTCTGGACCGAGTGGATCGAGGCCGGCGCCGAGGCATCCGTCGTCGCCCGGTTCGCCGGCGGCGTGCTCGACGGGCGGCCCGCGATCACGCGCCGCGCGCACGGCACAGGCACCGCCTGGTACGTCGGGAGCGTGCTCGCCGCCGACGGCCTCGTCGCCGTCATGCGGCGCGCCCTCGCCGACGCCGGCCTCCCCGCCCGCGACCGCACCGACCCGCATCTCGAGGCCGTCACGCGCGCCGACGACCGCACCGACTACACGTTCGTGCTGAATCACGGCCCGCGCGAGCTCACGGTCGACGCGCCCGAGGGCGCGACCGACCTGCTGGCCGACCGGGTCGTCGGAGCGCAGCTGGTCGTCCCGCCCCTCGGCGTCGCCGTCCTCGCCTCGCCGCGCGCGAGCGAGCCCCCGTTCATCACCCTGTCCCAGACCACCGAGTGAGGCACCACCCATGAACCGACCGTTCGTCCATCCGTACATCCCGAACACCGCGCCCGACGTGCGCGCCGAGATGCTCGACACCGTGGGCGCGGCATCCGTCGAGGACTTCTACGCCGACGTGCCCGCCGACCTCCGGCTCGGCCGTGACCTCGACCTGCCCGAACCGCTCGTCGCCGAGCAGGACCTCGCCCGCCACGTCTCCGGGCTGCTCGCGAGGAACGTGCCGACGACCGAACGGCTGAGCTTCCTCGGGCAGGGCACCTACCACCACCACGTGCCCGCGGTCGTCGACGAGGTCATCGGCCGCAGCGAGTTCCTCACCGCCTACGCCGGCGAGCCCTACGAGGACCACGGTCGCTTCCAGGCGCTCTGGCAGTACCAGTCGCTCATGGGCGAGCTGCTCTCGATGGACGTCGTGAACGTGCCGACCTACGACGGGTTCCAGGCGACCGCGACCGGCCTGGCGATGGCCGGGCGCATCACCGGCCGGCGCCGCGTGCTCGTCGCGAGCGACGTGCTGCCCGCGAAGCTCTCGAAGGTCCGCGACTACGTGCGCGTGCACCTCGACCTCGAGTTCGTCGACCCCGTCGAGGGCACGGCGGATGTCGCGGCCATCGTCGCGCGACTCGGCGACGACGTCGCCGCGATCTGGGTCGAGACCCCGAGCCGCACGGGCGCCGTCGAGCACCGGTTGCAGGCCCTCGCCGACGCCGCGCACGCCGTCGGCGCGATCCTCGTCGTCGGCACCGACCCGGTCGGGTACGGCGTGCTGACGCCGCCGGCCGAGCAGGGCGCCGACATCGTCTGCGGCGACATCCAGTCGCTGGGGTTGCACCAGTGGTACGGCGGCGCGCACGGCGGCTTCATCGCCGTGCACGACGACCCGCGCTTCGTCATGGAGATGCCCTCGCGGCTGTTCGGGCTCGCCACGACCGACGTGCCCGGCGAGGTCGGGTTCGGCGACGTGGCCTACGACCGCACCTCGTTCGCGCACCGCGAGGAGGGGAAGGAGTGGGTCGGCACCGCGGCCGCGCTCTGGGGCATCGCCGCCGGCGTGCACCTCGCCCTCATGGGACCGCAGGGCATGCGCGAGCTCGGCGAGGTGCTGCTCGCCCGCACCGCCTACGCGCAGCGCGCGCTCGGCGCCATCCCCGGCATCCGCCTCACCGACCGCGCGGTGCACCTGCGCGAGTTCGCGATCGACGTCGCCGGGGCCGGCCTCACGGCCTCAGGCATCGTCACGGCGCTGCGCGCCGAGGGCATCGAGCCCGGCGTGCCAGCCGGCGAGCACGAGCTCGTCGTGTGCGTCACCGAGACGACCTCGCAGGCCGACATCGACCGGCTCGCCGCCGCCGTCACCGGTCTCGTCGCGGCATCCGCCGCCGAGGCCGCATCCACGCTCGACCCCATCGCCGAACCCGAGGAGCACCGCGCATGAGCCTGCCCATCGCCCCGAAGCCCGCCCACCGACGCTTCCACCAGGCGCGCTGGGACGAACCCGTCATCTTCGAGCTCTCGACACCGGGCGAGCGCGGCGTCCTCGTCACCTCGATCGAACCCGGCGTGCGCGACGCCGTCGGCGACGTGGTCGCCGCCCTCCCCGACGGGCTCGCCCGGCAGGCCGCGCCCGCCCTGCCCGAGATGGGCCAGATGCGCGTGCTCAAGCACTACCT
This sequence comes from Agromyces aurantiacus, assembly GCF_016907355.1. Classification (NCBI taxonomy): domain Bacteria; kingdom Bacillati; phylum Actinomycetota; class Actinomycetes; order Micrococcales; family Microbacteriaceae; genus Agromyces; species Agromyces aurantiacus. The sequence continues at coordinate 1,098,188 of NZ_JAFBBW010000001.1, forward strand.
GCGGCTCTCGCAGGAGAACCTCGGCGCCGACTTCAACGTCGACGTCGGGCAGGGCACGTGCACCATGAAGTACGCGCCCAAGGTCAACGAGCGGCTCATCGCGACCCCGAAGCTCTCGGCGATGCATCCGCTGCAGGACCCGGCCGACGCGCAGGGCGCGCTCGAGATCATCTGGCGCACCGAGCGCATGCTCGCCGAGATCTCGGGCATGGACGAGGTGTCGCTCCACACGCAGGGCGGCTCGGCCGCGATCTGGGCGAACATCGCCATGATCCGCGCGTACCACGAGGCGAACGGCGACGGCGAGCAGCGCCGCGAGGTCATCACGACGATCTTCAGCCACCCGTCGAACGCCGCCGCCGCGAAGGCGGCCGGGTACGACGTGATCACGCTCCACCCCGACGCCGACGGCTACCCCGACCTCGCGGCGCTGAAGCGCGCGCTCTCGCCGCGGACTGCGGCGATCATGGTCACCAACCCCGAGGACACGGGCATCTACAACCCCGCGATCCGGGAGTGGGTCGACGCGGCGCACGCCGTCGGCGCGCTCGCCTCGTACGACCAGGCCAATGCGAACGGCATCCTCGGCATCACCCGGGCGCGCGACGCGGGCTTCGACGTCTGCCACTTCAACGTGCACAAGACCTTCGGCACCCCGCACGGTTCCGGCGGGCCCGGCACGGGCGCCAACGCCGTGAGCGCGGCACTCGCGCCGTTCCTGCCCGGCCCCCGCGTCGTGCGGGAGGGCGACCGCTACGAGGTGCGCGAGGCCGGGCCGCAGTCGATCGGGGCGATCGGGCCGTTCCACGGCGTCGTGCCGAACATCGTGCGCGCGTACGCCTGGATGATGGCGCTCGGCGCCGAGGGCCTGCGCGCCGTCGCCGAGACCGCGGTGCTGAACAACAACTACCTGATGAAGCGGATCCTCGAGATCCCCGGCGCCTCCGCGCCCTACGCGACCGGCCGCCGGCGCATCGAGCAGGTGCGCTACTCATGGCAGGAGCTCTTCGAGGAGACCGGCATCACCTCGGAGGAGATCGGCATCCGCGCCAGCGACTTCGGCATGCACTACTGGACGAGCCATCACCCCTACGTCGTGCCCCAGCCGTTCACGCTCGAGCCGACCGAGTCGTACTCGAAGGCCGAGCTCGACGAATACGCCGACGTGCTGGCCGAGATCGCCCGCGAGGCGCGCGAGACGCCCGAGGTCGTGCGCACCGCGCCGCACCACCAGACCGTGCACCACACCCACCACGACGACCTCGACGACCCCGAGCGCTGGGCCGTCACCTGGCGGGCGTACCGGCGCAAGTACCCGCAGGCCGTCGGGGCATGACGTGATCGGGCTCATCGTGAACCCCGTCGCGGGCATCGGCGGCCCGGCCGGCCTCGCCGGAAGCGACGGGACCGACGTGCAGCGCCGCGCCGGTGAACGGGGCGCGCGGCCGCGGGCGGCCGAGCGCGCCGCCACCGCGCTCGCCGTCGTGGCATCCGCCCGGCCCGATGAGCGGATCGTGACCGCAGCCGGCCCCATGGGCGCGGACGCGGTCCGCGCCGCCGGGCTCGAGCCCATCGTCGTCTGGCACCCGCGCACCCCCACCTCGCCGTCGGACACCACGGCGGCCGCCCGCGCTCTGGCCGACGTGGGCGTCGAGCTGCTGCTGTTCGCCGGCGGCGACGGCACGGCACGGGATGTCGCGGCCGGCCTGCCGCCGACGGCGGTCGCGCTCGGTATCCCCGCCGGGGTCAAGATGTACTCCCCGGTGTTCGCGATCGGCCCGAGCGCGGCCGGCGCGCTCGCCGCCGCCTGGCTCGACGAACGCGGCCTCCCGACGGTCGAACGCGAGGTGCTCGATGTCGACGAGGCGCAGTTGCGGCGGGCCCGAGTCGAGCCGCGGCTGTACGCGACCGTCCGGGTGCCCTACCGGGCGGGGCGCACGCAGGCGCGCAAGGCCGCGACGCCGGCCGACGAGCGTGCGGCCGTGCGCCTCGCCGCGCGCGGGGCGGTCGCTCGGATGCGGCCCGGCGTGCGGTACCTGCTCGGGCCGGGCGGCACGATGGCCGACGTCGCCCGAGAACTCGGCGTCGAGGCGACCCCGCTCGGCGTCGACGTCGTGCTCGACGGCCGGGTCCTCGTCGCCGGCGCGTCCGAGCAGGAGTTGCTCGACGAGATCGGCCGCGGGCCGGCGCAGGCGGTCGTCTCCATCATCGGCGGCCAGGGCTTCCTGCTCGGCCGCGGCAACCAGCAGCTCTCGGCGCGCGTCGTCGAGGCGCTCGGCGACGACCCGCTGCTGGTGGTCGCCCCCGAGCAGAAACTGATCGACCTCGAGGGGCGCCCGCTCCTCGTCGACACCGGCGACGCCAGCGTCGATGCCCGGCTCGCCGGCTTCGTGCGCGTGGTCACCGGCCCATCCACCATCAGCATCTACCCAGTCCATGCACCAGAGAACGAAGGAGCGGCAGACCATGCGGCTTGAGCAGAAGAAGGCCATCGTCACCGGCGGGGCGGGCGGCATCGGCCGCGCCACCGCCATGGCCCTCGCGGCGGAGGGAGCCGAGGTCGCGGTCGTCGACCTGGACGGCGAGGCCGCCGCCGCGGTCGCCGCCGAGATCCGCGACGCGGGCTTCCGGGCGATCGCCATCCAGGCCGACGTGTCGAGCGGGGCCGACATCGAACGCGTCGTCGCGACCACGGTGGCCGAGTTCGGCGGCGTGGACGTCGTCTTCAACAACGCCGGCATCATCCGCCGAACGACCGCCGTCGAGACCACGGCCGAGGAGTGGGACCGCGTGTTCGGCGTGAACGTGCGCTCCATCTTCCTCATGTGCAAGCACGTCGTGCCGATCATGGCCGCCGCGGGCGGCGGCTCGATCGTCAACACCGGTTCCGGATGGGGCCTGAAGGGCGGAGGTCGAGCGATCTCGTACTGCGCCTCCAAGGGCGCGGTCGTCAACATGACGCGTGCGCTCGCGATCGACCACGGCCCGCAGGGCATCCGCGTGAACTCGGTGAACCCCGGCGACGTGAACACCGGCATGCTCCGCGACGAGGCCCAGCAGCTCGGCGAGGACACCGCCGCCTTCCTCGCCGAGGCCGCCGACCGGCCGCTGCGGCGGATGGGGGACCCGCGCGAGATCGCCGCGGCCGTGGTCTGGCTCGCGAGCGACGAGTCGAGCTACGTCACGGGCTCGGCGCTCGTCGTCGACGGCGGCGGGATCGCCTAGCGTCCGCGCGCTCAGGCGGCAGCGGCATCCCGCGGCGGGTTGTACATGAACTCGAAGCGGATGCCGTTGTCGTCCTCGACGAACGACGCGTAGTACCGGTCGTTGAAGCGCGGGAACGGCTTCGGCCCGCTGACCGCCGTCCAGCCCGCAGCGAGCGCGATCGCGTGCAGGCGGTCGACCTCGTCGCGCGAGTCGACGGCGAACGCAAGGTGCTGCCATCCGACACGGCCGTGCCGGTGCGGGCCGCTGCCGGGTTCGCGGGCGGGGAAGAGGATCAGCTCCTCCTGGCCCTTGTACCAGGACACGCCGTTGTCGGCGTCCTGCCGGGTGCAGCCGAGCGCCTGCATGACCGGGTCGAACTGCGCGATGGCGCGGGGCAGGTCGTCGACGGAGAGTCCCAGGTGATCGAAGAGCGACATCCGCTCATCGTACGGGCGGAGCGGGGGCGGGCCGCGCGCGGTCCACAGCACGTCCCGCGGCGGAACTACGGCCGCAGCAGCACCTTGCCTGCGCGACCCGGGGTGCGACTCGCGGCCACCGCGTCGCCGATCTCGTCGAACGAGTAGACGCCCGCGACCGGCAGGGTGAGCTCGCCCGATCGGATGTGCTGCATGAGCTGCCCGAAGAGCATCGCGCGCGTGGCGCCATCCATGTCGCGGCTGACGCGGCTGCCCCAGAAGCCCTTCACCGTCAGCTGCTTGAAGATGACGTCGGATGAGGCGAGCTGCATCACCGGCGACGCCATCGCGCCGAACACGACGAGCGTGCCGTTCTCGGCGAGGAGCGAGAGCACCTCGCCCGCGGACGTGCCGCCCACCGAGTCGACGCCGGCGACGATCGGGGCCCCGCCGGTGATGGCGGCGACCTCGTCGCGCCATCCGTCGTCGTCGGTCGCGACGATGTTCGCGATGCCCGCCTCGCGGAGCTCGTCGACGCCCTCGGCTCGGCGGACGAGCCCGACGACGTTGATGCCGCGGGCCGCGCCGATCTGCGCGACCATGCGGCCGACGGCGCCGTTCGCCGCGTTCTGCACGAGCCAGTCGCCCGCCTCGAGGTCGAGCGAGTGCATGAGGCTGACGGCGCTGAACGGCATGGCGACGAGCTGCGCGGCCGCCTCGTCGGGCACGCCGTCGGGCACCGGGATGAGCCCGGCGGCGTCGGCGACGAAGTACTCGGCCCACACGCCGAAGGTGCCGCCGCTGACGACGCGCTGGCCGACTGCGAGGTTCGCCACCTCGGCGCCGAGCGCGTCGACGATGCCGACCGCCTCGGTGCCCGCCGGCGCGGGCAGCTCGGGCGTGAAGCCGTAGTCGCCGCTCACGGTCAGCAGGTCGTGGTTGTGGATCGTCGCGAGCAGGGTGCGCACGCGCACCTGGCCGGGGCCCGGCTCGGGCAGCGGGCGGTCGCCGACCTCGAGCACCGAGGCCGGGTCGCCGAAGGCGGAGTGGGTGAGGGCGCGCATGAGGCGGTTCCTTTCGTCTGGGGTTCGATGGGACGTGCGGGCGCCGGCGCGGGGGCCGGGCGCGCCGCGGAGCGCTACCGTGCGCCGGGTGACGCCGACGCCCGGGCCGCGGAGCCGCTGCGCGGTTCGTGGGCGGATGCCGCTGCCGCGTGCATCGACGACGTGATCTCCTGCAGCGTGCGGATCAGCGACTCCGCATCGGCGTCGCGCACGCCGGCCGCCTCGGCGATGCGCGAGGGCAGGTGCGCGAGTTCACCGCGGAGGGCGGTGCCGCGCTCGCCGAGGGCGAGCGTGACCACGCGCTCGTCCTGTGCGCTGCGGGCCCGTGTGACGAGCCCGGACTGCTCCATGCGGCGCAGCAGCGGCGACAGCGTGCCTGAGTCGAGCTGCAGCAGGTCGCCGAGCGAGGTGACCGTCTGCTCGCCCTCGCGCCACAGGGCGACGAGCACGAGGTACTGCGGATAGGTGAGGCCCCACCGCTCGAGCAGGGTGCGGTAGAGCTGCGTCGTCGCCCGCGAGGCGGCGTACAGCGAGAAGCACACCATCTCGTCGGTCACGGCCATGGCAAAATCATTGCACACGATTGAATTGTGCACAACTCAATGCCCTGACGATCGCGTTCGACGCCCGAATCGCCGCTCGATCGACCGCTCAGGCGGTGCGGCGCGCGGCCGGGGGCGCGGTCCAGTCGAGCAGGACGTCGAGGAACGCCTGAGGTCGCTCGAGCGACGGGAGGTGCGCGACATCCGGCCAGTCGATGCGCCGCGCGCCGGCGATGCCGTCGACGACACGCGACGCCGCGTCATCCGTCGTCTCGAGGTCGTGGCCGCCGACGATCACCAGCGTGCGAGCGGCGATCCCGGGCAGACGCTCGAGCGCAGGCGGATCGAGCTCGTCGGGATCGGCGTCGGACTGCCACGATGCCGCGATGTCGAACGCGCGGCGCTGCATCACCCGCACCGCCGCGACGACGTCGGGGTCGACCTCGCTCGCGTCTCGCCGCGGCCCGACCACCCAGGCGTCGACGTTCGCCTCGACCGCCGCGTCGAGATCGTCGCGCGCGAGGGCGTCGCGCTCGGCGTCGAAGAAGGCCCGCAGGTCGGGGGTCAGCTCGGCGAGCAGGCTGCCGCCGGGCGGGCACAGGAGCAGCGACTCGACGAGCTCGGGCGCGCTGAGCGCGACCTCGACGGCGACGCCCGATCCGAACGACGCACCCACGAGGTGGCAGCGGTCGATGCCGAGGCGCCGCAGCGTCTCGAGCACGTCGGTGACGTGCGACCACGCGCCATCCGGCTCGGCCGTCGACTCGCCGAAGCCGCGCAGGTCGAGCCGCACGGCCGAGCGCGTCGTCGTGAGCTGCGCCCACTGCGGATCCCACATGCGCCGATCGGCGATGCCCGCGTGGATGAGCACGACGGGAACGCCGGATGCGGCGGCATGATCGAATGCGATGCCGGACGGGGTCACGCCGGTGACGGGCAGGGCCGGTTCCGGACGGTCGAAGGAAGGCACCGGGAAAGCATATGGGCGGGACCTTCGCCCCGCGCTCGACTCGAGCGGCCGTGCTTCGCTGGCACCGGCGAGGGGGTCAGCATGGCGTCGTCCGCGGGCACGAGGCCGTCGCCCGATGAGAGTGGTGGCCGGGCGAGCGACGACCGCTCGCTCGGACTGACGCTCGGCGGAGGGGGAGTGTTCGGCGCCGCGCACGTCGGGGTGCTCCAGGTCCTGGCCGAGCGCGGGCTCCGACCCGAGATCGCCACCGGCACCAGTTCCGGTGCGCTCGTCGCCGCCGCGTACGCCGCCGGACTCGATCCCGAGACGATCGAGCGGGCGACACGCGAGTTCCGGTGGCGGAGCATCGCCACCTGGTCGAGGCGCCCGAGATGGGGACTGCTGGACTCCGGCGTGCTCGAGCAGGAGGTGCGCCGTGCGCTCGGCAGCGACCCGTTGATCGAGGACCTGCCGCGCCGTTTCGCCGCGGTGGCGACGGACCTTCGCACCCGTCGCGCCGTCGTCATCGACGAAGGACCGCTGAGCCGCGCTCTCCGCGCGACCATCGCCGTTCCCGGGCTGCTTCCGCCGGTGCCGCACCGCGGCGCGCTGCTCGCCGACGGCGGCATCGTCGACAACGTCCCGTTCGCCGCTGCCCGCGCGCTCGGAGCCGACCGGGTCATCGTCGTGCGGCTGCACGCGAAGTGGGAGAGCGTCCGCATGATGCGCACGGCGACGCGCACGGCCGAGCTCGTGCGCGATCCCTCCGTTGTGCTCATCCAGCCGGAGATGGAGCGGATGGCCCAATGGCGGACGACCGACGTGCTGCGCCTCATCGAGGAGGGACGGCGCGCGGCGACGGCGGCGTTGGACGGCGCGGCCTGGCGCGACGTGGGACGCGCCCCCTGAGGCCGCCGCCGGGCCGCAGCCGCAGTCGCGCCCTACTGGTCCGACCCTGCGGGGCTCCAGGCCCCGCGGGGGCGCTCGCGCCAGAACAGGCCGAGCCACCCGCCGCTTCGCACACGCGCGCTGCGGTCGAGCCGTCGGCGCAATCGCCGAACCTCGGCCTCGAGCTCGTCGACGTACGCGAGCAGGTTCTGCTCGGCCGTCAACGCGCGCCGGGAGAGTTCATCGATCTCGGCGGCGCGAGCGCCGGCCGAGTCACGGGCGCCGCAATGCTGGTCTTCGTCGGGCCGCCGGGACGTCGGCGGCTGCACGTCGTGCGGCGCATTCCCGTTTCCCCGGCGGTGCATGCTTCCCCAATCTCGCGATCGCGGGCTCCTGTCACACACGCTAGCGAGGCGGGCGAAAGGGGGCGAGTCCTCCGAATCGGGGACAGGGTGGCGTGCGCGCGTCCGCCGGACTACTCGAGCAGCTTGCCCGCCGTCGACACCTCGCGGTCCATGAGCGCCGTGATCTCCTCGGGGATCGGCGGGATGGCCTCGCGCGTGACGCCCGTCGAGGGTGACCAGACGAGGTTGACCTGGAGCGCAGCATCCGTCTCGGGGAAGTCGGAGCGGTTGTGGCATCCGCGGGTCTCGCGCCGTTCGAGCGCGGCCTCGAGGGTGGCGCGCGCCGCGAGCGCGGCCGACTTCAGGTCGAACGCGTGCGCGAGGTCCTGGTAGCCGGCGAGGTCGGGGTGCACGCCCACATTCCGCATGCGCTCCTCGATCGCGTCGAGCTCGGCGAGGCCCGTCAGGAGGCCCTGTTCGTCGCGCACGACGCCGGCGTGCTCGGTCATGGTGTTCCGGATGGCGCGCTGCAGGGCGCGCACGTTCTCGGGGCCGTCGGCCGCCAGCAGGTCGTCGATCTCGGCGCGCGCCGCCTGCACCGCCGACGCCGATCGCGTCTGGGCGGCGAGGCCCGCCGAGTAGTCCGCTGCGGCCTGCCCCACGATGCGCCCGAAGACGAGCAGCTCGATGAGCGAGTTGCCGCCGAGCCGGTTCGCGCCGTGCAGGCCCGAGGAGGCCTCGCCGATCGCGTACAGCCCCGGCACATCCGTGCCGTGGTCGTCGGGGCGCACCCAGACTCCGCCCATCGAGTAGTGCGCGGTCGGCGCGATCTCGATCGGCTCCTTCGTGATGTCGAGCATCTGGAGCTCGAGCATGGTCTGGTACACGCGGGGGAGGCGCTGCATGATCGTCTCCCGGGGCAGGTGCGAGACATCCAGCCAGACACCGCCGTTGGGGGTGCCGCGGCCCTCCTTGATCTCGGTGTAGGCCGCGAGGGCGACGCGGTCGCGCGTCGAGAGCTCCATGCGCTCGGGGTCGTACTTCGCCATGAAGCGCTCGCCGAGGCCGTTCGTGAGGATGCCGCCCTCGCCGCGGGCCGCCTCGCTGATGAGGGTGCCGGCCGCGTTCTCGGGCTCGAGGATGCCCGACGGGTGGAACTGCACGAGCTCGGGGTCGCGCACGCGCCCGCCCGCCTCGACGGCGAGCCGCCACGAGTCGCCCGTGTTCTCGTCGCGCCGCGAGGAGGTGCGACGCCAGATGCGGTTGTGCCCGCCGGCGGCGAGGATCACCGCGTCGGCGTGGATCAGGTAGCGCGTGCCGTCCTCGAGGTCGAAGCCGTACGCGCCGAAGACGGCGCCGTCGTCGTTGACGAGGAGGCGCGTGACGTAGACCGTGTCGAGAATCGGCACGCCGAGCTGCGCGGCCCGGTTGACGAGCGTGCGCTGGATCTCGAGGCCCGTGTAGTCGCCCGCGAACGCGGTGCGGCGGTAGGTGTGCGCGCCGAAGAAGCGCTGCGAGATGCGGCCGTCCTCCTCGCGGGCGAACGGCATGCCGTAGCGCTCGAGGTCCTGGATGCCGCGGGCCGCGTTCTTCGTCACGATCTCGACCGTGTGCGGGTTGGCGAGCAGGTAGCTCTCCTTCAGCGTGTCGGCCGCGTGCTGCTGCCAGCTGTCGTCGGGGTCCATGGTCGCGAGCGCGGCGTTGATGCCGCCGGCCGCGAGGGAAGTGTGCGCGTCGGACTTCGCGCGCTTGCCGAGTGCGAGCACGTCGACGCCCGCTTCGGCGAGCTCGATCGCGGCGCGCAGGCCTGAGCCGCCCGTGCCGATCACGAGGACGGTGGTGGAGATCTGGCGCTCTGCAGTACTCATGCGCTCCACGGTAGGTTTGCGGTTCGAATGCGTCCAATGCATCTTCAACGTAGAGGCGATGCGCGTACGCTATGGATGTGAACCTCGAGCAGCTGCGGTCCTTCGTCGAGGTGGCGCGGTTCGGCAACTTCACGCGCGCCGCCGAGGAGCTCTACCTCGCCCAGCCCTCCTTGAGCCGTCAGATCGCCGCGCTCGAGCACGACCTCGGCGCCGAGCTCTTCCACCGGGCTCGCGGTGGCAGCACGCTGACCGTCGCCGGGGAGTCGCTCCTGCCGCTCGCGCGCCGCATGCTCGCCGACGCCGAATCCGTCCGGCGCGAACTCGCCGAGCTCGCCGGACTCGAACGCGGCCGGGTGCGGCTCGGCGCGACGCCGACCCTCTGCATCAGCCTCGTCGCCGAGGTGCTGAGCGCGTTCCACGCCGACCATCCGGGCATCGAGCTGCACCTCTCCGAACAGGGCTCGCGGCGACTCCTCGACGAACTCGCGGGCGGCGAGCTCGACCTCGCGCTCGTCACCACGACGGATGCCGCGACCGCCGCGCGGTTCACCGTGACGCCGCTGCTCGTCGAGGAGCTCGTGGTCGTGTCATCCGCGGCCGCGCCGCCGGTCGCCGGGAGCGACAGCCTCGGGCTCGCCGAGGTCGCGCGCCTGCCGCAGATCGTCTTCAGCTCGACCTACGACCTGCGGGCCGCGACGGATGCCGCGTTCCGCGCCGCCGGCCTGACCCCGCAGGCCGTGCTCGAGGGCGCCGAGATGGACGCGGTGCTGCGCTTCGTCGAGCGCGGGCTCGGCGTCGCGATCGTGCCGGCGATGGTCCTCATCGACCGCCCGGGCCTGCGTTCGGTGCGGCTCGAGACGCCGACGCTCACCCGCACCATCAGCCTCGCGAGACCGGCGGATGTCGCGCCGACCGGCGCGGTCGAGGTCATGCAGCGCACCATCGCCGCGACCGCCACGGCGTTCGCCGCGCGCGCGGGGGAGACCATGCGGCTCGCGCCGGCGGCGGCACCGGACGGCGGGAGGCGCGAGCACCGCGACGCCCGGCCCGAGGCTCGGCAGTAGACTCGGCCTGAACCGCGGCCGCGACGCCGCGGCCGAGCGAACCGGGGGGTGCGTTCGTGGCAGACGACGTCGAGACGTCCGCGCCGCAGCCGTCGCGCGCCTCCGGTGCCGCGCGTGCCGGCCGCGCCGACCGCGCCGACCCGTCGTCCGGTGCTGCCCCGGCCCCACGTCGCTCCCCGAGGTCATGGCCTGCGCTCACCGCGGTGACCTGGGTCGCGTGCATCCTCGTCACGCTGTCGGTGATCGCGAGCCCGGCGACCGAGCTCGCCCACGCCAATCCCTCGCTGCATCTCGCGCTCGACGCCGTCGACATGTGCATCGCGCTGCTCGTGGCCTACCTGCTGCACAATCGCTTCGCCCGGCGCCACCGGCTGCAGGACTGGCTCCTCTGCGTCGCGCTCGTGATCTTCGGCCTCGCCGGGCTGGTCGTCACCACCGTGATCGAGGAGGTCATGGGGATCCGGGACGGCCGGCTCAATGTGTGGCTCCCGCTCGCGCTCCGCGTGATCGGCGCGGTGCTCATCCTCGTCGCCGCGCTCGTCGGCGATCGGCCGGGACCGGGCCGGCTGCGGTACTGGTCCGTCGCCGCGCCGGTGCTGCTGATCCTCGTCGTCGGCGCCGTGCTCTGGGCTCTGGACGACTCGCTGCCCGTCGCCGTGCCGCCCGACCGGGCCGCCGAGGTCTTCGATCGGAGCTTCGCCGGCCACCCGCTGCTGCTGGCCGGTCTCGCCCTGTCGGCCGCCTGCTTCCTGATCGCGTCGCTGATCGTGACGAGGCAGGCCGCACGCAGCAACGACGAACTGCTGCGATGGCTCGCGCCGGCCAGCGCCGTCGCGGGCTTCGCGCGAGTGAACTACCTCCTCTATCCGACGCTCTACACCGATTGGCTCTACACGGGCGACCTCCTGCGCACCGCGGGCTACGCCCTGCTGCTCGTCGGCGGCCTGCGCGAGCTCCGGGTCTACTGGGGCGCGCAGGCCCACGTGGCGGTGATCGAAGACCGCCGCCGCCTGGCCCGCGAGCTGCACGACGGACTGCTCCAGGAGCTCACCTACATCCGGGTGGCGTCGTCGATGCTGCCGGAGGACACCCCGACGAAGGGCGAGATCACGGATGCCGCGGTGCGCGCGCTCGACGAGGCGCGGGCCGCGGTGAATTCCCTCGGCAGCCTCGACGACGAGCCGCTCGGGTTCGTGCTGCACCGCGCGGCGCGCGAGCTCGCCGAACGGTACGACGTCGACTTCCAGGTGGATGTCGACGACTCGATCATCGCGGACGCCGACCAGCGGCACGCCCTCATGCGGATCGTGCGCGAGGCGGTGGTCAACGCGGTCCGGCACGGGGGTGCGCGCACCATCTGCGTGCGCCTCTCGCAGCTCGGCGACACGCAGCGCCTCACGATCGAGGACGACGGCGCGGGCTTCGCGGTGCACGCCAGCGGCGGGGCCGGCGGCTACGGGCTCGTGAGCATGCGCACGCGGGCGAAGGACCTCCCCGGCACGCTGCGCATCGACTCGACGCCGGGAGAGGGGACGATCGTCACGGTCACGTGGTAGCCGCTCGCGCCACGGCGCTCCATACTGGGCACATGACCACGGCGACGGCCGATCCGGTCGGCGACATCCTCGGCGACTACCGCGCGTTCACCGAGCAGCAGCGCGACCGGCTGCTCGCCCGGGGCATCGACATCGCGCCGTACGAGCTCGGCCACCTCGCGTTCCGACTTCCGGAATGGGACCAGTACGTGCACGTGCGGACCCTGCTCGAACGCCACGCCACCGCCAATGCCGAGGGCGTCTGGAACGGGCGGCCGATGTCGATGATCCTGCTCGCCGAGCCGCTCGAGGTCCTGGACGGCAAGCGCATCCCGCTCATCGAGCTCATCCCGCCCGTCCATCAGCGCGTCTACAAGATGGGCATGGAGCACTTCGGGGTGGTCGTCGGCGAGGAGGTCGACGCGTTCTCCCGCACCCACCGCGCGGTGCTCACGGGCCAGCAGTTCCAGAACGAGTGGAACGAGCCGTACTACATCCTGTTCGAGGACTTCACGCACGTGAAGTTCCACCGCCGCTCGTTGCGCGAGGTGATCGAGCTGCAGGGCGGCACGTTCGACGGCATCCACCACGTCGAGGGCTGGGTCCCGCAGCGGATCGTCACGGCGACGGGCCCGAACCCGCTGCCGCGGTGAGCCGGCCCGGGGCGCTCGTTCGCCTGCACGGTCACGCGGCGTGCGCGGCATCCGAAGTGCTTTAGGATAGCCTTACCTCCCCGCTCGGACTGGAAGGTCCCGTCTTCGATGAGTTCACGCCTGCGCCGCGCGCTGTTCCTGCCCGCCGCCGTTGCCGCCTCGGCCCTCCTGCTCGCCGGCTGCGCCGCTGGCGGATCCGGCGAGCCCGCGGCCGACCCCGACGCGCTCGTCGTCTACAACGCGCAGCACGAGGAGCTCACCCAGGAGTGGGCCGACGCGTTCACCGAGGAGACCGGCATCGACGTCGTGCTCCGCAACGGCGACGACAGCGAGCTCGGCAACCAGCTCGTGCAGGAGGGTGCGGCGTCGAAGGCCGACGTGTTCCTCACCGAGAACTCGCCGGCGATGTCGCTCGTCGAGCAGGCCGGCCTGCTCGCGCCCGTCGACGAGACGACGCTCGCGCTCGTGCCCGAGCAGTACCGTCCGGCGTCGGGCGAGTGGACCGGCATCGCCGCGCGCTCGACCGTGCTCGTCTACAACCCCGACCTCATCTCCGAAGACGACCTGCCCGCGTCGCTCATGGACCTCGCGAAGCCCGAGTGGAAGGGCCGCTGGGGCGCCGCCCCGGCGAAGGCCGACTTCCAGGCGATCGTGTCGGCCGTGCTCGCCACGCAGGGCGAGGAGGCCACGCGCGACTGGCTCGAGGGCATGGCCGAGAACGCCACCGACTACCGCAACAACATCGTGACGATGAAGGCCGTCAACGCCGGCGAGGTCCCGGTCGGCGTCATCTACCACTACTACTGGTACCGCGACCAGGATGCGGCGGCCGAGGACAGCGGCAACACGAAGCTGCACTACTTCGGCAACCAGGACCCGGGCGCGTTCGTGAGCGTGTCGGGCGGCGGCGTGCTGGAGAACGCGCCGCACCCCGACGAGGCCCAGCAGTTCCTCGCGTTCATCGCGGGCGAGCAGGGCCAGAAGATCCTCGGCGAGGGCTACAGCTTCGAGTACCCCGTCGGCTCGGGCGTGCCCGCGAAGGCCGAGCTCCCGCCGCTCGACAGCCTCGACGCGCCGGTCATCGACCCGTCGACCCTCAACGGACCCGAGGTCATCCAGCTCATGACGGAAGCCGGACTGCTCTGACCACCACCGCGACCCGTTCACCGGCGGTCGAGACGCACGGGCGTCGACCGCCGGCGGGACTGGTCGCACTCGTCGCGGTGCTCGCCGTCGGCGCACTCGTGCCGATCGGGTACGTCGTGCAGGCCGCGGTCGCGATGGGATGGGCCGAGCTCTCGGCGCTCGTCTTCCGGCCGAAGGTCGGCGAACTGCTCGTCAACACCGTGCTGCTCGTCGTGATCGGCGTGCCCGCGACCGTCGTGCTCGGCGTGGGCGGCGCGTGGCTCGTCGAGCGCACCGCGCTGCCCGGCCGCCGCACGTTCGCGGTCGCGTTCGCGGCGCCGCTCGCGATCCCCGCGTTCGTCGCGAGCTACGGCTGGGCGAGCGCCATCCCTTCGATCAGCGGACTCTGGGGCGGCGTACTCGTGTCGGTGCTCGCGTACTTCCCGCTCGCGTACCTGCCCGCGCTCGCGGCGATCCGCGGGCTGGATCCAGCGCTCGAGGAGTCCGCACGGGCGCTCGGCATGGGGTCGTGGGCCGTCTTCGCCCGCGTCGTGCTGCCGCAGCTGCGCCTGGCGATCCTCGGCGGCGCGCTCGTCGTCGGCCTGCACCTGCTCGCCGAGTACGGCGCGTTCGCGTTCCTGCGCTTCGACACGTTCACGACCGCGATCGTCACCGCCTACCAGGCCACCTTCGCGGGGCCGAACGCGGCGGCCCTCGGCCTCGTGCTCGCGGTGCTCTGCCTGGTCCTGCTCGGCCTCGAGTCGCTCGCGCGGGGTCGCGCGCGCTACGCCCGCATCGGCAGCGGCACGCCGCACCCGCCGGCGCGTCTCGAGCTCGGCCGGCTCCGGGTGCTGACGACCGTCGGGGCGATCGCCCTCGTCACGGCCTCGATCGTCGTCCCGCTCGCGAGCGTCGTGCGCTGGCTGTTCCGCGCCGACGCGACCGACCTCGGCGGGCTCGCGCCGGCGACCGTCCAGACGCTCGGGCTGTCGATCGGCGGCGCGGTGTGCGCGATCCTCGTCGCCCTGCCATTCGCCTGGCTCGCGGTCCGCTACCCGAGCCGCATCTCGCGACTGCTCGAGGGGTCGGCCTACCTCGCAAGCAGCCTGCCGGCGATCATCGTCGCGCTCGCGCTCGTCGCGACCACGCTCGCCTTGGCGCCCGCGCTCTACCAGACGGCGTTCACGGTCATCGTCGCGTACGTGATCATCTTCCTGCCGCGTGCGCTGGTGCCCCTGCGCGCCGGGCTCGCGCAGGTGCCCGAGTCGCTCGAGGAGGCCGCGCGCTCCCTCAGCGTGCCGCCGTGGGCCGCGCGCCTGCGGGTGACCGCGCCCCTGCTGATGCCGTCGGTCGCGGCGGGCGGCGCGCTCGTGGCGCTCGGCGCCGCCAACGAGCTCACCGCGACCCTGCTGCTCGCGCCCACCGGCACCCGGACCGTCGCGACGAGCTTCTGGACCGCGGCATCCTCCCTCGACTACCCGGCCGCCGCGCCGTACGCCGTGCTGCTCGTGCTGCTCTCGGTGCCCGCGGTCGCCCTCATGTTCGCCAACGCCACCGGACGGAGCCTCCGATGACCCTTCGCCTCAGCGGCGTCTCGAAGTCGTTCGGCAGCACGGAGGTGCTGCGCGACGTGAGCCTCGAGGTGCCCGACGGCACCCGGCTCGCCCTCGTGGGCTCATCGGGCAGCGGCAAGAGCACGCTGCTCCGCCTGGTCGCGGGCTTCGAGCGACCCGACTCGGGCACGATCTCGCTCGACGGTCGCGAGCTCGCGGGCCCCGCGACCTCCGTGCCCGCGCACCGCCGCGGCATCGGCTATGTCGCGCAGGACGGCGCGCTGTTCCCGCACCTCTCGGTGGCCCGCAATATCGCCTTCGGGCTGCCGCGCGCCGAGCGGAGGCCCGCGCGCGTCGCCGAGCTCATGGAGCTCGCCTCGCTCGATCCGGCGCTCGCCGACCGCATGCCGCACGAGCTCTCCGGCGGACAGCAGCAGCGCGTCGCGCTCGCGCGCGCCCTCGCCCTGCGGCCGAAGGTGATCCTGCTCGACGAGCCGTTCAGCGCGCTCGACACGGGCCTGCGCGCCCAGACCCGCCGTGCGGTCATCGAGGTCCTCGAGCGAAGCGGCGTCACGGCCGTGCTCGTCACGCACGACCAGGAGGAGGCCCTCTCGTTCGGGCAGCAGGTCGGCGTGCTCGCGGGTGGCCGCCTCGTGCAGGCCGGCGACCCGGCCGCGGTGTTCGACGCACCCGTCGATGCGGGGGTCGCCGAGTTCCTGGGCGACGTGGTCGTCGTTCCCGCGAAGTCGGCGGGTGCCGCGCTCGCCGACTGCGCATTCGGATGCCTCGCGGTGCGCCACGACCGCAGCGGCGGTGCCGAGCGCGTGTGCGCCATGCTCCGCCCCGAGCAGCTCCGCCTCGAGCCGGCCGACTCCGAGGGCAACGCGACCGTGGTCGACGTGCGCCGTACGGGCGCGTCGGCCGAACTGAAGCTGCGGCTCGGCGCCACGGAGTTCCCCGTCGAGGTGAGCCACCGCGTGCCGCTGCACGAGGCGGCCCGGTTCGTGCCGGGATGCCCCGTGCGCGTCGCCGTCGACGGCGGCGTGGTGCTCTACCCGGAGCCCGACCAGCCGCCGGTGCGCGCGACGCCCGTCGACTGACGTCCGCGCCCGCCCACGCGGTCGCAGGTCAAGGCGCGAGCAGCGTCACGATCGTCGCGCCGTGCACCACGGCGATGCCGAGGTTGCTGAGCACGACGGGGTTCCGCCGTGCGTCCTCGACGGTGATCGCCGTGCCCACCTTGTAGACGACCTGGATCCCGAGCAGGCCGATCGCGGCCGACTCGACGAACGCGCGATCGGCGCCGATCAGCCACCCGGCGAGCAGCGCGACGCTGGCGAGGAGGATGGCCGCGTAGATCGCGAACAGGATGTCGCGCGCAGGGGTTCGATCGCCGTACGCCGCGACGACCCAGCCGCGCTCCCTGCGCATCGACGCGAGCACGGGCACGAGCACGTTGAGCGTCAGGGAGACGACGATCACGCCGCGGCCCCGTCGCGAAGCCACGCCGGGAGGTAGGGCGCCGTCGCCTGCTCGAGCCACGACCACAGCTCGGCCTGGCGCGTCTCGAGTCGCGTGCTCGGTGCGGCCTGCGTCACGCGCCCGATCTCCACGTAGCCGCCGTGCAGCCCGGGGTGCGCATCGCCGAGTGCGAGCTCGACGGCGTGCCGGCTCGTGCGCCCGGGCGTGGTCGCGCCGGGCAGCACGCTCATCGCGGGCATCATCCAGCGCCACACCCAGTACATGTAGCCGGGCATGTCGCGCCCGAGTCCCGTGCCCGCGACGAGGCCGGGGTCGTAGGTGTTGAGTCGGTGGCCGTCGTCGGCGAGCCGACGTGCCCACGGATGGGAGAGGGTCACGAGCGCGAGCTTGCTCGTGGCGTAGGCGGTTCCGCCGTGCTCCCGCTCGTCGCGGAACCGCTCCCCACCGGTGGGTTCCGGCATCGGCGTCGCGAGTGCGGCGGGCGGCTGCCAGACCGGATCGGGCACGAGGTTGAACGACGCTCGCCGGCCGCGGTGCGTCGACGAGCCGAGCAGCACCGCGTGACCGTGGTCGGCGAGCAGGGGCCGGATGCCGCGCAGCAGGAGGTGCTGCGCGATGACGTTCACCGTGAAGGCGAGCTCCCATCCCTGCGCGCCGCGGCGACGCCGATCGGTGAACTGGGCGCCCGCGTTGAGGATCGCCGCGTCGAGCCGGCCGACCCGCCCGGAGCGCACGAGGTCGCCCACGTCGTCGAGCGCGCGGGAGACGTCGGTGAGGTCGGCGAGGTCGGCGCGCAGCGGGTGCGCGACCAGGCCGGCGTCGCGGGCACGTCGTGCCGCGGCATCCAGCCGCTCGCGATCACGGCCGATCAGCACGAGCGTCGGGCGCGACGGATGTCGCACCAGGTGGCCGAGCATGCCGGCGCCGATGCCGCTCGTGGGGCCGGTGAGGAGGACGGTGGGGGAAGTGATGTCAGAGTGTGTCATAGCGGCACGACTACGCTGATGTCACAATGTGACACAAGGGTAGGATTCGTGCATGCCACGCTGGCCCGAGCACACCCGCACGCGACTCGTCGACGCCGCGTTCGGGCTGTTCGTCGAACAGGGCTACTCGGGCACGACCGTCGAGCAGATCGCGACCAGGGCCGGCGCGACCTCGCGCACCTTCTTCCGCCACTTCCGCGACAAGGACGAGGTGCTCTTCGCCGATGACGACGAACTGCTGCCCGAGCTCGTCTCGTCGATCGGCCGCCCGCGCGACGCCGCCGACGCCGGCGCGATGATGCGGGCCGCGCTCGGCGAGCTCGCCGACCGGTTCGAGCCCGACCGGCCCCGGCTGCAGCTGCGCCAGCGCATCATCGAGCAGGATGTCGGACTGGCCGGGCGCGAACTCGCGAAGCAGGCCCGCTGGCAGCGTGTCGCCGCCGACGCGCTGCGCGAGCGCGGGTTCGAGCGCGAGGATGCCGAGATCCTCGCCGCGATCGGCTTCGCCCTCTTCACCGGCGCGCTTCACGAATGGCTCGAGGTCGACGACGGCACCTCGCTCCGAGCCCACGTCGAGCGCCGTTTCCCGCGGGTCGCCGGCGCCATGAGCCGACCGGTGCCAGGCTGATGCGCTCCGTCTCGCTCGACGCCCTCGCCGCCTTCGTCGCCGTCGCGCGCGTCGGATCGGTGACCGGCGGCGCCGACGAGCTGGGCCTGACCCAGTCCACGGTGTCCGCGCAGTTGCAGGCGCTCGAACGCGACCTCGGGTACCGGGTCTTCGACCGCTCCTCCCGTGGCGTCACGCTCACCACCCGCGGTCGCGCGCTGCTCGCCAGGGTGGGCGGCCCCGTGGACGCCGCGGTCGACGCCGTCGCCGACGCGACCGGGCGCACGGCGTCCGAGCACACGGTCTTCCTCGGCGGGCCCGCCGAGTTCCTGTCCACCACGGTGCTGCCGAGGTTGGCCGAGTGGGCGGGTCCAGACCTCGACGTTCGCGTGCGGTTCGGCGAGACCTCCGACCTGCTGTCCGCGCTCGAGGCCTCGGAGCTCGACCTCGTGCTGAGCACCGTGCAGCCGCGGATCCGCGGCGTCGAGTTCGCGCCGCTCGTCGACGAGCAGTTCGTGCTCGCCGTCCCGCCCGCGCTCGTCGACGCGTTCCGCGCCGACCCCGACGCGGTGCCGGTCGTCGCGTACGGCGAGCAGCTGCCCATCATCCGCCGCTACTGGCGCTCGGTGTTCGACCGGCGACCCTCGGCGCTGCGGGTCCTGGCGACGGTGCCCGACCTCCGCGTGCTGGCCGAGCTCGCCGCCGGCGGCGTCGGCATGACCGTGCTGCCGACCTACCTCGCCGACCCCTACCTGCAGGCGGGCCGGCTCGTCGATCCGGTGCGGCCCGCCGAGCCGCCGATCAACACGCTCTACCTCGCCCGGCGACGCTCGCGCCCCGGGGCGGCTCCCGCGGCGGAGGCCGTCGCCGAGCGGCTCCAGGCGATGCTGCGCGACTGAGCCCGCCCCGCGGCATCCGTCACGGTTCGATCGCGATGCCGAACTCGCGCTCGCGGTGCGCGAGCAGCGGCACGGCGCCGTGCAGTGCCAGCCGGGCGAAGTGCTCGGATGCCGCGTGCGCCTGGAACGAGGCCTCGTCGACGTAGGCCTCGAAGAGCCGGAACGTGCCGGGGGCGTCGATCGACTCCGCGGCCCGGTACGACAGGTTGCCGGGCTCGGCGCGGCTCGCGGCGACCAGCTCGCGGAGCAGCTCGCGCACCGTGGCGGCCTCGCCGTCACGTGCGACCCAGCGGACGGTGCAGACGTAGGTCATGGGTCCTCCTCGTGGTGTGCGGATCGGCCCGCCGCGACCCGGCGGGTCGCGGCGGGGCCGGGGCCGGGTCAGGCCGAGAGCAGCGCGACGATCTCGCGGCCGACTCGGGTGGCGGACTGCGGGTTCTGCCCGGTGACCAGGCGCTCGTCGACGACGACCTGCTCGGTGAAGTCCGCGCCGGGCACGTGGGTCGCGCCCTTGGCCTCGAGCGCGTCGGCGAGCAGGAACGGCACGACGTCGGTCAGCTCGACCGCCGCCTCCTCGGCGTTCGTGAACGCCGCGACGCGCTTGCCGGACACGAGCGGGGTGCCGTCGGCGAGCGTGATGCCGACGAGGGCGGACGGACCATGGCACACGGCCGAGACCACGCCGCCGCGCTCGTACACGGTGCGGCCGACCGCATCGACGGCGGGGTCGCCCGGGAAGTCCCACATGGTGCCGTGGCCGCCCACGAACAGCACCGCGTCGTAGGCCGACGCGTCGACGTCGGCGAGCTTCGGGGTGTCGGCGAGCTGCGCGGCGATCGACGGATCGGCGAAGAACGCGTTCTGGACCTCGTCGGATTCGTCGCGGCCGTCCTGCGGCGGCACGCCGCCGGCGATCGACGCGACGTCGACCCGGAACCCCGCCTCCGTGAACTCCCTCCACGGATGCGCGGCCTCGCCGACGTAGTACCCGGTCTTCCGGATGCCGCCCAGGTCGTCGTTGCTGGTCAGCACCAGCAGCACGCGCTTCTCGGTCATCGAATCCTCCTCAGTCGCTTCTCGTCCGATGATCGATTCGACCGTACGGATGGCGCGTGGTCGCGGCGCAACCAGCACCGCGATCCCGGCCATCGGGAATCCGATCGCCGCAGCGCGGGACGTCTGGCCGCGCCGGGAGCGCGGTATGGGCGACGCGGTTAGGCTGGATCGACGGGCCGACGCCCGAATGGAGCCACAGACGATGACCTGGGATGACGACTCGTACGGCGACCCGCTGCGTCGCCGGACCGGGCGAGCGTCGGGGCGGCAGATCGCGCTCCAGGTCGCCGGCTACGTCGGGCTCGTCGCCGCGGTCGTGGGCCTGATCATCGGGGCGATCTTCGCCGTCACCGCGGTCGGGGTCGCCGTGAAGCCCGGCGGCTTCGCCGCCGCCGCGGCGTCGGCGCGAGGGCAGGGGGTCGGGCTGCCGCCGGTCAGCACGTCCGCCGCCGACGGAGCCGACACGACGGGCGGCGCCGCGGCGACGGAGGATCCCACCGCAGTGACCGGATCGGAGGTCGCGCCGCTCGTGGAACCCGCACCGCCGCCCGAGCCGGAGGCCCAGCCGCAGCCCGAGGTCGAGGAGGACTGGCTCTCGCGGACCGCCGCGGCGACGGGCATCCCCGCACGTGCGCTCTCGGCGTACGCGCTCGCGCACGTCTCGATCGCCCAGGCCGAGCCCGAGTGCGGCATCGACTGGACCACGATCGCCGCGATCGGCGCGATCGAGTCCGGGCACGGCTCCCACGGCGGCTCGGCGCTCGATGCGAACGGCGTCGCGACGCCCGCCATCCTCGGCCCGGCGCTCGACGGCGACGGCTTCGCGGCGATCAGCGACACCGACGACGGGGCGCTCGACGGCGACACCACCTGGGATCGCGCGGTCGGGCCGATGCAGTTCATCCCCTCGACGTGGGAGCGATGGGGCATCGACGCCAACGGCGACGGCGTCGCCGACCCCAACCAGATCGACGATGCCGCGCACGCCACGGCGCTCTACCTGTGCGCGTCGGGTCCGATGACGAGCGCCGAAGGATGGCGCGCGGCCGTGTTCTCGTACAACCACGACGACGACTACGTCGACGAGGTGGCTCGCGTCGCGAACGAGTACGCGGCATCGCTCGGCTGAGCGCGCCGGGGGCGACACGGCGGGGAATCGCCCTCTACCCTCGGAGCATGGGGACGACATCGCGCCGGTCGCGCCGCGGCATCCGGAGCGCACGCTGATGTCGTTCGAGCTGCCCGGCCCGGGCGTCGTGCTCGGCATCGCCTCGCTCGTGCTCAAGGAGAACGCGACGATCGACCACGCGCTCGACGTCGTGCACGCCGCCGTCGATGCCGG
Organism: Agromyces aurantiacus; assembly: GCF_016907355.1. Taxonomy (NCBI): domain Bacteria; kingdom Bacillati; phylum Actinomycetota; class Actinomycetes; order Micrococcales; family Microbacteriaceae; genus Agromyces; species Agromyces aurantiacus. The sequence goes on from NZ_JAFBBW010000001.1 coordinate 1,119,768, forward strand.
CGTGCTCGCGATCGACACCGCGCGAGCGTACGCCACAGTCGACGACGACGCGGCGGGGGAGCGGATCGCGCAGGCGGCGCGGGAGCAGTCGCCCGGCATCCCGATCATCACGAAGGCCGGCCACTTCCGCCTCGGCCGGAAGGCGTGGGATTCCGACGCGAGCGCCGAGCGCGTGCGCGCCGACGCGCTGCGCAGTCGCGAGGTGCTGGGCGCCCCGCCCTCGCTCCTGCTGCTGCACCGCGCCGACCGCGTCGACGACCTCGACGCCCCGGTGCGCGAGCTCGCCGCGCTCCGCGACGAGGGCGTGGTCGAGGCGATCGGCCTCTCGAACGCGACGATCGAGCAGCTCGACCAGGCCCGTGCGATCAACGAGCTCGACGCCGTGGAGAACCGCTTCGCGCTCGGGATCGACCGCGCCACCGAGTACCGGTACTGCGTCGACGCCGGCATCCCCTTCCTCGCGTACGCGCCGTTCGGCGGCCCCAAGGCCGACCCGCTCGCGACCCACGTGCCGCGCGTCGCCGCGCTGGCGCGGGCCCGCGGCGTCTCGGTGCATCGGGCCGCGCTCGCCGCCATGCTCGACGCGATGCCCGGGGCCTGGCCCGTCATCGGCTCGACCCGCGTCGAATCGGTGCTCGACTCGATCGCCGCCGCCGACCTCGAGGTCGACGACGACCTGCGCCGGGCGTTCGCCGACGACCTCCGTTCGCGCGGCGTCGGGCTGTAGGGATGGACGACCTCGAACTGGCCCGCATCGAGGGTGGGACGGTCACGCTCCACGACGCCCGCCGGAAGGTGCGCTGGAGCGTCGAGCTCGAGCCGTTCGAGATCGGCGTGTACCCGGTGACGCAGGCGCAGCTCGGCGAGCTGCTGGGGGAGACGGCGACCCACCCGCGACGCCCGGCGACCGAGGTGAGCTGGCTGCGCGCCATCCGCTTCTGCAACGCCGCCTCGGAATGGGAGGGGCTCGACCCGGCGTACACCTTCGACGGCGAGGACGTCACCTGGCACGTCGACGACGACGGGTACCGCCTGCCGACCGAGGCCGAATGGGAGTTCGCGTGCCGCGCGGGGTCGACCGGCCCCCACTACGGGCCGCTCGCCGAGATCGCCTGGACGAGCGCCGACGGCGTGCGCACCCCGCAGCCCGTCGGCGGCAGGCTGCCGAACCTCAACGGCCTGTTCGACACGCTCGGCAACGTCTGGGAGTGGTGCTGGGACCTGCTCGACCCCGCCCGATACGACGACTACCGCGTGTTCCGCGGGGGCGGCTTCGCGGATGACGCGTGGAGCGTGCGCGCCTCGACCCGGCGCGGCGGGGCGCCGCGCATGCATCACGAGGACGTCGGGTTCCGGGTCGCGCGCGGCGGCTTCGATGCGACGGATGCCGCGCAGGGATGGTCGGCGCAGGCCGACCTCGAACGCGCCGACGTCCCCGGTCCGCTGCCGCCCGGCTGGACGCCGCGGCGCTGAGCGGTCTCCCGGCCGACGGCGGTGGCGGAGAATCGAGGAGTGCCGACGCCCGCCGCCGACTTCATCGACCGCACGCTCCGCGCCGAGGGCTCCGAGTTCCGCGCCGCGGACGACGCCGAGCGGATCGGCGGCGGCCTGCGGTTCTACGGCGCCTCGGTGGGCGCGATCCGCGGGACCGTGCGCGACGCCGGCCGGCGCCATCCGGGCCCGACCCACGACGAGGTCACGGCGCTCGCCGCCGAACTGTGGTCGGAGCCCGTGTTCGAGCGGCGGCTCGCGGCGATCGTCCTGCTGCAACGGCACGTCGGGATGCTCGTCGGCCGCGACCTCACGCGGCTCGAGGGCTTCCTCCGGGGCGCGCGCGTGCCCGAACTCGTCGATCCGCTCGCGCTCGACGTCGTGCGCCCCCTGCTCGACCGCCTCGAGGGCGCCGACGCGGTGCGGGCGCGGCGGATCACCGACCGGTGGTCCGCCGAGCCCGACGCACTCCTGCGGCGCGCGGCGTCCCTGCTGTGAGGTGCCGCGCCCGCAGGGCTACTCGCCCGCGGCCAGTCGCTCCCGGTCCTCCTCGAGCAGGGCGTCAGCGCCCTCGTCGCCCTCGGCGATGACCTCGTCCTCCTGGAGCGACATGCGCAGGCGGCGGCGGAAGAACCGCGTCATCACGAGGAGGGCCACGAACCCGATGCCGAGCCAGATGAGGCCGTAGGTCATCGCCTGGGCGCTCACATTGAGCCAGAGCACCACGGTGAGCACCACGCCGATGGCCGGCAGCACGACGTTGCGCACGACCTGCCACGCGGTCTTCACCTCGCGACGGCGGACCGCGAAGTGCAGGATCACCGCGAGGTTCACGACCGTGAAGGCGATCAGCGCGCCGAAGTTGATCATCGAGAAGACGAAGTCGAGGTCGGCCACGGCCGCGCCGAGCGACACGACGCCGACGAGCACGACGGCGACGGCCGGGGTGCGGAACTTCGGGTGCACGTACGAGAGTCGGCGCGCGAGCGGGCCGTCGCCGTTGCGGCCCATCACGTAGATCATGCGCGAGACGCTCGCGTGCGAGGCGAGGCTCGACGCCGCGGCCGCGGCGATCGCCGCCGAGACGAAGAAGATCTGGAAGAGCATGCCGCCGACGGAATACGCGATCTCGGGCAGCGCCGTGCCCTCGGTGAAGCCCTCGGTCACCGGGAAGAGCGACTGCGCGAACCACGCCGCGGTGAAGAAGATCACGCCGCCGATCACGAGCGAGAGCACGATCGCCTTCGGCACGGTGTGCGCGTCCTTCGCCTCCTCCGTGTACATGGTGATGGCGTCGAAGCCGATGAAGGAGAAGCACACGATGGTCGCGGCGCTGATGACCGTCGCGATCTGCACGTTGGCGTGGTAGAGCGGCTCGATGCTGAACGCAGTGCCGTTGCCCGCGCCCTGCTGCAGCGCACCGAACGCGAGCAGCACGAAGACCGCCATGAGCACGACCTGGAAGACGACGAGCGTGCCGTTCACGCGCGACGTCGACGAGATGCTCCAGAGGTTCAGCAGCGTGATGAGCGCGACGTAGCCGACGACCCAGATCCAGCCGGGCACCGCCGGGAAGAACGACTCGAGGTACTGGCGCACGAGCAGCGCGTTCACGAGCGGCAGGAGCAGGTAGTCGAGCAGTGCGGTCCAGCCGACGAGGAAGCCGGCGTTGGGGTGGATCGTCTCCGACGCGTAGGTGTAGGCCGAGCCGGCCGACGGGTAGACGCGCGTCATCCGCCCGTAGCTGATCGCGGTGAAGAGCATCACGACGAGCGCGAAGAGATAGGCGAGCGGCACGACGCCGCCGCTCTCCTCCGAGACGTAGCCGAACGTGTCGAACACCGTCATGGGCGTCATGTAGCCGAGGCCGAGGCCGACGATGGCCCAGAGGCCGAGGGAGCGCCGGAGCTTCGTCGGGTGTGCGCTGGTCAGTGCGGTGGTGGTCATGGTGGATCCTGTCGTCGCCATTGTCGAGCGGGCCGACACTACGTCAGCCGGGCGCGCGGATGGCTCGACACGGTGGCGATCCCCGGCGACGCGAGGCGCCGCGATGTCGAAGCGCACGCCGTCACCGTCGCGTGGCCAGGGCGTCGCCGATGTCGGTGCGGGAGTAGACGACTTCACGCCCGTTGCGTCGCCGGGCGACGAGGCCGGTTCGGCGGAGGACGCCCAGGTGGGTGCTGACGCCGCCGGGGCTCCACCCGGTGCGCTCCGCGAGTGCCCGAGTGGAGGCCGGATGGTCGAGGAGCTCGAGCAGCAGGGCACGGCGCCGGCCGATGAGCTCGCCGAGCGCTCGATCGGCTCCATCGCCCCGGTCCCACAGGTCTCCCACGCCGGACGGCTGGTACGTGAGTGCCGGGGGCCAGGGCGCATCGACGCGCGGCCAGACGCCGAACGCGAAGACGGACGGGATGAGCATCATCCCGCGGCCGGCGAGGTCGACCTCGCGGGAGTCCATCGCGACGGGGGAGACGGTCAGGAGCTCACCGTCCCACGAGACCGTGCGGCTGAGGGCGGTGAACGCGGAGGTCCCGCCGGCCGCGACGAGGCGACGTGCGCGCAGGGCGATCTCGGACTCCAGGAACCCGGTCATCCGCGGCCACCACGGTGCCAGCGCGGCGTCCCAGAACGAGCGCATCTGCCCGATCAGGTCGGCGATGGCCGCTTCGGGTGCGTCGACGAATCGCCGCAGGTCGACGGGGACGCCCTCGGGGAAGGCCCGACGGACGTCGGCCGCCACGACGTCGGCGGGAGTGCGGGCGATCCGCTCGAGTTCCTCGTCGATCCCGGGGTGCGGCGTCACCGGGGGCGGCGCATTGAAGTTCGGCCACATCCTCCGCCCGAGCGGATTGATCGCGTAGAGCAGGTCGAGGTCGAGCCCCGACAGGGCGGGCAGGGTCGATGCGACGAACCGGTGGTGCTCCGGGAACTCCGACGGCAGCCGCAGGACATAGGTCGCCGCGGAGAGCTCGATCAGCGGCGCGATGGCGAACCGGGTGCGCAGGAGGTCGTCGCGGCCGAATCGGAAACGGATCTGCGCTCCCATGGATTCAGGATAGTCGGAATCATTTCGCATCCGAGGACCGGCGGGGGAGCGTGGAACGGTGACGGAACATGGAAGGGAGACGCATCATGAACGAGGTCGTGATGCACAACGTGGTCTCGGTCGACGGGTTCATCGCCGACGAGGCGGATGGCATCGGTCACCTGTTCGACTGGTACTTCGCCGGTGACGTCCCGGCGGGCGAGACGGGGTTCACCGTGTCACCCCAGTCGGCGGCGTACCTCGAGTCGGTCTGGGCCGAGACCGGATGCCTCATCATCGGCCGGCACCTCTTCGACCTGATGAACGGCTGGGACGGCATCCCGCCCGCGGGGATCCCGCACGTCGTGGTCGTCTCGCACCGGCCCAAGCCCGATGGCTGGCATCCCGAGGCGTCCTACTTCTTCGTCGACGACCCGGCAGGGGCCGTGCAGCGGGCGAGGGAACTCGCCGGTGGCCGGAACGTCGGCGTCGCGGCCGGAGACGTGGGCGCCCAGATGCTGGCGGCCGGGCTCGTCGACCGGGTCGCGATGGATGTCGCGCCGGTGCTGTTCGGGTCGGGCAAGCGCTTCTTCGGCGCGCTCGACGAGCCGCTCCAGCTCGAGGACCCGGACGTGGTGATCCGAGGCGAGGGCGTGCTCCATCTTGCGTACCGGGTGCAGCGTGGATGAGGAACTCGTGCTCCATGCCCGACAGCTCGTGGCCTCGAACCGCTACCTGGCGCTCGCGACCGTCGATGCGGAGGGGCGCCCGTGGTGCAGCCCGGTGTACTTCGCGGCCGACGACGAGCTGGAGTGCTTCTACTGGATGTCCGCGACGACGTCGCGGCACTCCCGCAACATCGTCGCGAATCCCGAGGTGAGTCTCGCGGTCTTCGATTCGACGGTGGAGCCGTATCACGGGCGCGGCGTGTACTCGACGGGCCTCGCGGAGGTGGTCGCCGGCGACGAGCTGCAGGGCGCGCTCACCGTCTATCCCGGCGACCCGTCGCGCGGCGGGTCGCCGATCACGGCCGAGGAGGTCAGCGACCCGTCGCCGTGGCGGCTCTACCGCGCCCGCGCCGCCGCGATCTGGGTCCTCTGCCCTCGGCCGCCGCGGCAGCCCTGCCCACGCCACGGGCGTGACGACGATCACCGGGCCCGGGTCCGCTGATCGGGACCTCGGGCGATGCGCTCTCAGCGGTCGAGCTGCATCCGCGCCCACGTGACGGCGATCGCCCCGCCGAAGGCGGCGGGAACGACGAGCACGCCGAGCAGCGCCGGCCACGGCACGCTCGCCGGGTCGATCGCCCACAGCGCGGGCGCGACGAGCGGGAACCACGTGCCGACCCCCAGCACCGCGCACACCTGCGCGGCGATGAGGAGCACGATCGCGGTCGCGATCCCGGCGAGGACGCTGCGGGCGAGGCTGGCGACCCATCCCGCGGGAACCGCGAGGAAGGCGGTGAGCAGGGTCAGCACGGGGATCCGCAGGAGTTCCGCCGCGCCATCCGGGTCGCTGCGGTCGAGCCCGGATGCGATGCCGACGACCGCGAGCAGGAGCGTGATGGCCGCCGCGAGGAGGGCGGCCCAGGCGAGGTAGACGGCGAGCTTGCCGAGCGCGAGGGTCGACCTGCGCACGGGCAGCGCGAAGAGCGCGGCGACCGTGCCGTCCGCGAACTCGCGACCATAGAGCCAGGCGATGAGGATGCCGCAGGCTCCGAAGCCGCCCGCCGCGAGGATCTGCGCCGCCGTGCCGACGAGCAGGGCCCAGCCGTCGGCGTCGGCGAGCGGTCCGAGGCGTGCGAGCACGCGCTCGTCGCCGGCAGCCGCCGCGGCGAGCAGTCCCGTCGTGAGCGCGGCGAGGGCGACCACCACGATGCCCGTGGTCCAGGGCAGCACCCGCGAGGCGACGGCTTTGCGCGTCTCGACGGCGACCGCCGTCCCGAAGCCGGTCATGCCGCCCTCCGCTCGAGGTCGTCGGCGTGCACGAGCGCGAAGAACGCCCGCTCGAGGTCGGTCGCGCCGGGATCGAGGCTGCCGATCAGACGGCCGTCGTTCATGACGCTGATCCGGTCGGCGATGCGGGCGACCTCGTCGAGGTGGTGGCTCGAGACGAGGATGCCGGCGCCCGCCGCGGCGCGCCGGACGATCGCCTCGCGGAGCAGGATGACACCGGCGGGGTCGAGCGCGTTGGTGGGCTCGTCGAGCACGATGAGGTCGGGGTGGTGCTGGAGCGCGGCCGCGAGCCCGATCCGCTGTCGATTGCCGAGCGAGAGCCGGCGCGCGCGCACTCGCGCGTAGCGTGCGAGGCCGAGTTCCTCGATGGCCGCGTCCGCGAGGCCGCCGGCCTCGTTTCGCGTGGCACCGTGCAGCCGGGCGGCGAGGCGCAGGTTCGTGCGGAGGTCGAGCTCGCCGTAGGCGAGGGCCTGCTCGACGAGGTGGCCCACGCGCGCCCAGGCGCCGGACGGCAGGTCGGGCAGCGCGACCCCGTCGATGCGCACCACGCCGGAGTCCGGCCGGAGCATTCCCAGCATGAGCCGCATGAGCGTCGTCTTCCCCGCGCCGTTCAGGCCGACGAGCGCGTGGATCTCGCCCGGCGCGATCGCGAGGTCGACCCCGTGCACGCCGGCACCGCCGGCGAATTCCCGCCGGACGGCGACCAGTTCGATCCGCGGTTCACTCATCGGAGCCTCCCGCTCGGCTCGGCGCCGCCGCGGTCGGCACGTCGAGCACGTCGAGCGCGCGTTCGATCGAGGCGCCGAGGCCGGTCGACTCGTCGTCGGCCCAGGCGAAGAGCCCCGCGACGAGCGCGGCCAGCACGGCGGCGGCGGCGATCCGCGCGTCGTGCTCGGTGGCGCCGTCCTCGACCAGCTGGGCGATGAGGGCACGCTCGGTGTTGCCCGTCGAACGCCAGGTCGCCGCGCGCAGCGAGGGGGTCTGCGCGGCGATCCGCACGCGCCGGCGAATGGCCGGATGCTCGGGCTCGGGCACAGCCCGCCATGCCTCGCGGATACCGCGGACCGCTCGCGTGAACGTCGGGAGCTTCCTCGGCTGGCGGGCGACGCCCTCGACCAGCATCGGGTCGTACGGGTCGTCGAGGAGGAGCGACTCCTTCGTCGGGAAGTACCGGAAGAAGGTCATCTCGGTCACGCCCGCTGCGGCGGCGATCTGGGCGACCGTGGTCTGGTCGTACCCCTGGCGCTCGATCAGGTCGAGTCCGGTGTCGAGCAGTCGGGCGAGGGTGCGCTCGCGTTTGGTGGTGCCGGTGGTGGTCACAACCAGAATGTTAGTCACTCACATTCGAGGCGGCAAGAGCCGGCCCCCTCACCCCAGCTTGCGGATGACCCGTTCGAGCCGCGCGGCGAGCTGCGCGTCGTCGGGAGGCGCCGCGCCCTCCTCGGCACCGCGAGCCCATGCCAGGCCGATGTAGCGCATGAGGCCCGCCAGCAGGTGCGTCGTGATCTCGGCCTGTTCCGGGATCTCCGCGAGCTCCTCGTGGCCGGCGCCCTCGCGCAGCGCATCCTGGCGCAACCGGAGCTCGATGATCTCCCGCAGTTCGCCCTCGACGGCGGTGAGGCGCTCCATCTGCCGCGCGAGCAGCATCGGATTGCCCGAGATCGCACGGATCCGGCGCATGATCAGCTGCGGATCGGTCGGGATGTGCTCGGGCTCGATCCGGACCAGCCGGACCGCGCCGGCCAGGAGCGGGCCGTCCGAGACGATGAACTCCCGTGCGGCCCGCTCGTCGATGGTCGGCACGTCGGGCCCGAGCAGCGCGGCATCCTTCGTCTTGAAGTGGTTGAAGAACGTGCGCTGGCTCACGCCCGCGCGGGCGCAGATCATGTCGACCGTCACGTCGTCGTAGCCGTGCTCGAGCACGAGCTCGACCGCGGCGCTCTCGATCGCGGCGGTGGTCGCGGCGACGCCGCGACGGCGGGGTGCGGCTGCGGTCGACATGATCTGCTCCTCGGTCTACTCGTACCGTAGCGACTCGATCGGATCCTGTCGGGCCGCTCGCCGGGCCGGGAGCACACCCGACAGGAACGCGATCAGCATGATGACGAGGATGACGACCACGACCGTGCTCGGCTCGAACAGCAGCAGCGTCAAGCCGGGCAGGTCGGCCAGCACGGTGCCCGCCGCCACCGACGAGATCGCCGATCCGACGCCGATCGCGGCGAGAGCTCCCAGCGCGGCCCCGAGGAACCCGATGACCACGGCCTCGAAGCTGAACAGCCCGAACACGCGCCCGTTCGACATGCCCATCGCCTTCATCAGGCCGATCTCGCGGGTGCGTTCCTGCACGCTCATCAGCAGCGTGTTCACGATCCCGAAGGATGCCGCGATGAGGGCCACGATCGCGAACGCGCTGAGCACGCCGATGATGCCCGTGATGACGGTCTGGATCACCCCGAGCTGGTCCTCGACGGTCTGCCCGGCGAGATCGGCGTCCGAGAGGTCCGCCTTCACCGAGGTCACGTCGGAGGAGGTCACCTGGCCGCCGTCGCCGGAGCCGGCGAGGTAGGCCACGGCGACCGCGTACGCGTCCGGCTGGCCGGGGGCGGCCTGGGCGTCGGCGATCAGGTCGGTCACGGCCTGGTTCACTCCGGCGCCGGACGCGAGCAGGCTCGTGCGGGCGATGCCGACGATCTCGACGTCCGTGGTCTCGGCGGCGTTCGCGGCATCCGTGTAGCCCAGGGTCACGGTCTGGCCGACCGCCGATTCGGCGTCGTCGAAGCCGAGCGCGTCGACGTAGTCCTCGGGGAGCAGGATCTGCGGCTCGTCGGCCTCCTGGTCGAGCTGCGTGCCGGCGACGAGGTCGCTTCGGGCGATCGAGGACGTGGGGTTCACGTCGAGCTCGAACTTCCCGTCGGCGTCGCCGGCTGCCGCGATCCAGTCGACCGTGATCGGGCGCACCGGCTCGACACGGTCGACGCCGTCGATCGCCCGCGTGGCGTCGAGGTCGTCGTCGTTGAGGAGCGTGCCCGAGCCGAGCGGGTTCGCCTGGCTCGACTGCTGCCGCCCCTCGGGGTCGTACTCGTTCGGACCCTCCGAGGTGTCGGTGGACGCCGCCGGCGTGACGAGCAGCACGTCGCCGGTGCTGAGCGAGGCGACCTGCGTGGTGACGTAGTCGTTCACCCCGGCGCCGAGCGCCGTGGTCAGCGTGAGCGTGAAGGCGCCCACGAACAGGCTCAAGACGGTGAGGGTCGTGCGCAGCTTGCTGCGGAAGGCGTTGCGGGTGGCGGTCGCCACGACGTCGGCGGTCCTCATCGGGCGCCTCCGATCGCCATGGCCGGTTCCGCGGCATCCGCGCGATCGACGATGAGACCGTCGGCGATCGTGATGCGCCGGTCGCAGCGGGCGGCGAGGTCGTCGTCGTGGGTGACGACGACCAGCGTGATCCCGCGGTCGCGGTGCAGGCCGAAGAGGAGGTCCTCCACCCGGCGGCCCGTCGCGGAGTCGAGGTTGCCGGTGGGCTCGTCGGCGAAGATGACGTCGGGCTCGTTGATGAGGGCGCGGGCGATGACGACGCGCTGCTTCTGCCCGCCCGACAGGTCGGTGGCGCGGTTCCTCGCCTTGTCGGCGAGGTCGAGTGCCTCGAGCACGGCCATGCCGCGGCGGGTGCGTTCGCGCTTCGGCACTCCGGCGACGAGCAACGGCAGGGTGACGTTCTCGAGCACCGACTGCTGCGCCGTGAGGAAGAACTGCTGGAACACGAACCCGAAGCGCTCGTTGCGCAGCCGGTTGAGGGAACGCGGGGGCGCGCTCGCCATGTCGGCGCCGTCGACCTCGACGCGGCCGCCCGTCGGCCGGTCGAGCAGGGCGAGCACGTGCATGAGCGTGGACTTGCCCGAGCCCGACCGACCCACGATGGCGAGGGACTCGCCGCGCCGCACGTCGAGGCTCACGCCGCGCAGCGCCTCGAACCGGCTCTCCCCGGTTCCATAGCTCTTCGTGAGGTCGGCCGCGCGGAGGACCGGTGATTCGGGGGGCGGGGGTGCGAGTGACATCGGCGTTCCTTTCAGTTCATGAAGCAAGGAATTGCAGTGACTGCAACTAAAGCTTCACAAGCTGCAGAATGGCTGAGAACGTGACGAGAGACACGACAAGCGCGCAGCCGGTGTGAAGATGGCAGCCGTGGATGCCCGATTCACCCGAGCCGTCGAACCGCATCGGCACGAGCTGCTCGTGCACGGCTACCGCATGCTGGGCTCGGTCCACGATGCGGAGGACGTCGTGCAGGAGACGATGCTGCGGGCGTGGCGCGCCTTCGACCGGTACGACCCCGCACGCGCATCGGTTCGCACCTGGCTGTACCGAATCGCCACGAACGTGTGTCTCGATGCGCTCGAATCGAGGCGAGCGAGGCCGCTGCCCTCGAGCGCCGGCCCCCCGTTCGATGATCCCGATGCACCGTTCGAGCCCGCCGCGGAAGTGCCATGGCTCACGCCGTTCCCCACCGATCCCGACGCGCAGGCGATCGAGCGGAGCCGGCTTCGCATCGCGCTCGTCGCCGCCCTGCAGCTCCTGCCGGCCCGCCAGCGGGCCGCTCTCATCCTGTGCGAGGTCCTCGACGTGCCCGCCGCCGACGTGGCCGAATCGCTCGGGACGACCACGGCAGCGGTCAACAGCGCTCTCCAGCGCGCACGTTCGCGGCTCGCCCGGGCCGGCGTCGACCCCGAGGCCGCGGCCGAGCCGCCCGCCGAGCAGCGCGCGGTCGTCGACCGGTACGTCACCGCGTTCCAGCGAGCGGATGTCGCGGCGATCACCGCCCTGCTCGCCGCCGACGTCGTGCTCGAGATGCCGCCCATGCGGAACTGGTACCGCGGGCGCGAGGACTATGCCGGGTTCATGCGCCGCGTGTATCGCGAGCGCGGCGCTCGCTGGCGAACCGAGCCGATCTGGGCGAACGGCGAGGCGGGCTTCGTGGCGTACCTCGACGGGATGATCCACACGGTGCAGGTCCTGACCGTCGAACGGGGCCTCGTGACGAGGACGACCGTCTTCGCCTCCGCGGAGGTGTTCGCGCTCTTCGGCGCCCCGGCTGAGCTGGGATGAAACCTTGTCCGCGCTGCGATGAATCCGTGTCCGCCCGGCGGTACGTACGGGTGAGACCGGCAGGGTGTCGGTCCCTCGAGAACGGGAGCCCCGCATGGCCAAGGTCATCGTCATCCAATTCATCACCCTCGACGGCGTGGTCGAGGATCCCGACGGCCGGGGTGGAACCGCCTTCGGCGGCTGGGCGTTCCGATTCGGACCCGAGGCGATCGCCGGCGACAAGTTCCGTCTCGGACCGACCCTCGACGACGGCGTACTGCTGTTCGGTCGCCGCACGTGGGAGCACTTCGCCCGCCTGTGGCCGTCGCGCACGGATCCCTTCGCCGCGGCGATGAACCGAGCCCGGAAGCAGGTCGTGTCGAGCAGTTCGCTCGACCTCGAGGCGTGGTCGAACTCGGGCCGGTTGGACGAACCGCTCCTCGACGGCGTGGCCGGGATGGCCGCCGATCGCGACGTGGTCGTGATCGGCAGCACGAGCGTGGTCCGGGAACTGCAGGCGGCCGGCGCCGTCGACGAGTACCGTCTGCTGACCTTCCCGATCGTGATCGCGCAACCGCGAGCCAGACGGCTCTTCGATGCACCCGAGCGACTGCAGCTGGTCTCGGTCGACATGGCGGGACCCGCGGTCCTGTCGGTGCTGGCGCGTGCGACCGGCACGTGATCGCACGGTCGACCGCCACGATCCACCGCCACGATCCACCGCCACAGGACCTTCGTCCTGCCAAGGACCCTGTCGCGGCGTCGGACCGGGTGCTAAGAACGTGCCCATGGGGGACACGACTGCGACTACGACGACGGCGTCGCGCTCTGCGCGCGGTGCACTCATCGCCACCTCGGTCTCGGCGCTGGTGGTGAATGCGAACACCTCGGCGGTGTCGATCCTGATCCCCGCCATCTCCGAGGACACGGGCACGCCGACCGACACCCTCCAGTGGGCGGTGACCGGCTACTCCCTCGTGGGGGCGGCCGTCATCGTCACCTCGGGCGCGCTCGGCGACGTGTTCGGCCGCCGGAGGATCTTCCTCGGCGGTCTCTTCCTGTTCATCGCCTCGTGCGTGCTGATCGCGCTCTCGCAGGAGGGTCTCGGCGTGATCGCCGGCCGGTGCATCCAAGGTGCGGCGGGCGCCACGATCCTCGCATGCGGCATGAGCCTGCTGTCGGCGTCGAACACGGGCAAGGCGCAGCTGCGCGCCGTCACGCTCTGGGGTGCGGCCTCGGCGATCGGCGCCGCCGCCGGACCGCTGGTCGGCGGCCTGCTCGCCTCGACGCTCGGCTGGCAGGGCCTGTTCTGGATCGACGCCGCGATCGCGGCGGCCTGCGTGCCCATCACGCTCCTCTCGGTGCAGGAATCGAGCGACCCGAACCGACCGCGTTCGATCGACTGGACCGGCACCGTGCTCATCGCCGCGATCCTCGCCCCGCTCATCTTCGGGCTGACGAACGGCAGCGCGTGGGGCTGGGTCTCGCTGCCCACGCTCTCGTGCTTCGCGATCTCGATCCTCGCGGCCGTGGGGTTCATCCTGGTCGAGCGTCGCGTGAAGGCCCCGCTGCTCGATCTGGCCCTACTGCGCAACAAGATCCTCGTCGGCGCCACGCTGTCGATCCTGCTCGGCTCGGGCACCGTGAACGCGATCATGTACGTCGTCAGCCTGTACTTCCAGGATCCCGCGACGCTCGACATGAACGCCTTCCAGGCCGGTCTCGCGACGCTGCCCGTCGCGGCCGCCGCGGTGGTGATCGCGCCGCTCATCACGCCGATCGTCGGCAAGATCGGGGCCCGCACGACCATCGCGGTCGGATTCATCATCATGACCGTCTCGTTCGCGGCCCTCGCGTTCGTGACGGAGAACTGGACCTACGCGCTGTTCGTCCTGCCGCTCATCGGCGTCGCGGCCGGGATGAGCCTGCAGAACGGCCCGTGCTCATCGATCTCGACGGCATGCGTCGATCCCGCCGAGGTCGGTGCCGCATCCGGCATCTCGAACATGGCGCGCTACGTCGGCGCCGCCGTGATGACCGCGATCGTCGCGTCCGTCTACAGCGGGGTCGGCTCGCGTCAGGTGGCAGCGGGCGAGTCGGATGCCGTCGCCCTCGCCCATGCCTTCTCGTGGTCGTCGATCGCGATGGGCATCTGGTGCGCGCTCGGCATCGCGCTCGCGCTGCTCGTCGCTCGCAAGGTCACTCGCCGGCCCGCCGAGTTCGAGGCGGCCGCCGCCGCGGCGTCGACGTCGCACACGCTCACACCGCCCGACGACGTGCGTCGGGCCGACGCACTCGCCGGCAGCGCCACGACGGATTGAGCCGCGCCGGATCCGCGACGGCGAGCGGATGCCGGAGCACCCGCCCGCCGTCGAGGCATGCGGCTCAGTCGGACGACGCGGCGGTTCCGATCCAGCGGGCGTACATCGCGAGATCACGATGGGCACGGTCCGCCCAGGCCGCGGCGCCCGTCGCCTCGGGCGAGCCGATCCGCTCCTCCGCACGGGCGAGTTCGCGCGAGGCCTTGTCGAGGTCGCCGTCTGCGAGCGCCTCGAGTGCCTTGTCGAGGCGATGCCCGACCTTGTCGGCGCCGTCGTCCGACAGGCAGTCGCCGTCGACCGCCGCCCCGAGCGACTCGCGCATCACCGCGATGCCCGTCGAGGCGGCTCCCGCCGGATCGCGGTGCGGCGCGACGGCGTCCACGCGATGTGCGCCCTCGGACAGCGCGGCCGCCTGCTCGTCCGAGAGCTGGTTGTAGGCGAAGAGTCCCGTGCCGTCCGACCCCGCCGCGTTCACGGAACGGATCTGCTCCAGCACGGTGCCGGGGGTCGAGCCGCGGAACGGCCCGTAGGTGGCGGTGTAGAGGTACTCGGACTCGCCGACGCGCTCGCGCATCACGGCCGTGTCGCGCGCCACCGAGGTGCCCGAGGTGCCGAACGACATGCCGGTGAGGACGTCGACGTACCCGCGGTCCACCCAGTCGCCCCAGTTCTGGAACTTCTTGTCGAGCCCGTCGACCGGGTCGGCGAAGACGGCGGCCGAGAGCGCCAGATCGGGAGCGATGCGCTGCTGCAGCTCGCGGACCTCGCCCACGAACGAGGTGACGTTGGCGATGCGCCAGTCGGTCCACAGCTTCCACTCGGGCGACGAGGGCGTGAGCGTGTACGGATCGACGCCGTGCTCCTGCGCGAACGCCGCTCTCGAGAAGTCGCTGTACGAATAGCCGGCGGTCTCCCATGGGAGCGACACGGGGTAGCGGATGTAGTCGAGGTGCACGCCCTCGATGTCGTACTCCGTCATCAGCTCCGTGAGGAGCGACTGGACGTACGCCCGGGCCTCGGGAACGGCCGCATCGAGGAAGTAGTAGCCGGGTTCGGCGATCGAGGGATGCAGGCCCGCCTTCCCCACGTCCCTGCGCTGGATCGCCGCCCACTCCGGGTGCACCGAGAGGATGGGGCCGACGCCGCCGGTCTGGTCCGAGCCGACGAAGAAGGTGTGGATCCAGGGGTGCACCTCGATGCCCCGCTCGTGTGCGCCCTCGATCCAGACCTCGAGCGGATCGAAGCCGACCATGCTCGGACGCTGGGGGGCTATGCCCGCGGCGGCCGCGGCGTCCGACGGGAAGATCGTGTAGCCCTGGTAGATCGTCTCGAGGAAGATCATGTTGAACCCGGCCGCGTCGATGCGGTCCAGGGACGCCTCGATGGCCTGCGGGGTCGTCTCCTCGGGTCGGACCCACGTCGCCCGGCCCTCGGCGACGCGCGATTCCGCGGTGCGGTACGCGGCCAGTTCGGCGGCAGCGCGCGCCGACCCCGCGAGTTCGACGGCGGATGCCGCGTCGCCGGCCTCCGCCGCGGCGCGGGCCTCGGCCAGCAGCGCGGCCGACTCGTCGGCGGCCTCGCCGGCCGCGTCGACCGGGAAGGCGAGGCAGGAGTCGACGGCGGCGCCGATGCGGCCGGCCGCGTCGGCGAGGGCGCGGTCGGCGCCGAAGATGGCGGTGCGTTCGTCGACGGTCGCGCTCAGCGTCGAGCCTTCGATGCCGATCGTCGCGCCGACGACCGCGTTCGCCTGCAGCCAGGTGCCGCGGCTGCCGTGACCGGAGAGCACGAAGCCATCGGCCGGGATCTCGCGGTCGTTGCCGCCCGCGCCGGTGACGACGCCGCCCTGCACCGTGACCTCGAAGCCGAAGTCGTTGGTGCCGGTCGTGGCCCGGCCGGATGCCGGGGTGTATTGCACGAGCTGCTCTGCCCCGCGGCATCCGGGGTAGCAGACGCCCGTGCCGTCGACGCCGGGGGGATTGGTCTCAGCGGTGGGGTCGACCGCATCGAGGGTCGTGGTCGCGGTGCGCGAGATGACCGGGCCGATGCTGAGGGCGTCTCCCGGCCGAACGTGGTCGCGGAGCCACGCGCGCACGTCGGGGGTGCCGCCGGGGGAGACCGACAGCACGATCCCGTCGGCGGGGATCGCGTTGTCGCCCGGCTTCCAGGACGGGTCGGCGCACGTGGCGAGCACGGTGCACACGCGCTCGACGAGCCACGTGCCGTCGGTGCCCGGGCGGAGCACGGCTTCGCCGCCGTACTGGTTCGTCTTGGTGGTCGCGCCGAAGGCGGGTGTGTAGACCGCGACCATGCCGGCCAGCCGGCTCGGGGGGTTCACCGCCGCGACCGGTAGGCGGGCGCCGTCCGGGGCGGTGACCTCGTCACCTGCGACCGGCGTGGCGGGGGCGGCGACGGCCGCGGCGGCGGGTGCCGCGCCCAGGGCCGGCGCGGCAATCACGCCGCCGACGGCCAGGGCGGCGGCGGCGCAGGCGGCGAGCATCGCCAGGCGCCTCGTACGTCTCGAATGATTCACGATCGATCCTTCGTTCGGGTCGTCTGCCGGCCCGGCGTCGGCGTCGGTGCCGGATCGGTCCGATTGGTTCGGACCAATGGTTGGTCAGGCTAACCATGCGCGTGGCGCGCCGCAAGAGCCGATCAGTCGGATTCATCGAGAATTCCGGATGCTGCGCCGGGGGTGTGTGGAGTCGATGGTCTTCCCGTGTTGCAGTGGTACGAACCATTTGCTACCGTGCCCGTCGGACGCACCCTTCCGCTCCCGAATCGAAAGGTCCCACAATGACGTTGAACCGAACGCGACGCGCGCTCGGCGCCGCCGCGGCCGCCTCAGGACTCGCGCTCGCGCTCGCCGGCTGCAGCCTCGAGGGAGTCGACACCGGCTCCGAGGCATCCGCCGACGAGCTGTCGACCGTCGAAGGCGAGATCAGCTTCGCCACGCTCGAGCTGAGCTCGAACCCCGACCTCGCGAAGTACATCGAGGACACCATCGCCGCCTTCGAGGACGAGTACCCCGGCACCGAGGTCGAGTGGATCGACGTGCCCTTCGCGGGCGCCCAGGAGAAGTTCGCCGCCGACGCCGCGGCCGGGAACCTCCCCGACGTCGTCAACATGAACCCGAACTTCGCGCAGCCGCTCGAACGGGAGGGCGTCTTCATGGACATCGACCAGGCCGACCCCGAGCTGGCGTCCGAGTACGTCGAGGGCGCGTGGAAGGGCTTCCAGGTGCCGGGCACCGAGGGGACCTTCGGGGTGCCGTGGTACCTGACCAGTGAGGTCACCATGTACAACGCCGACCTGTACGAAAAGGCCGGTCTCGACCCCGACGACGCCCCCGAGACCTTCGAGGAGCTCTACGAGGACGCCGCCGCGATCTCGAAGGCGGGCGCGGGAGCGTACTACGGGCTGCACCCCGCCTTGGAGAACCGATTCCTCACCGACCTCGCCAAGATCGGCGTGCCGCTGATCGACGAGGACCTCGTGTGGACGTTCAACACGCCCGAGGCCGTCGAGCACGTCGAGATGCTCGCCGAGATGTACCAGTCGGGCGTCTTCCCGGCCGACTCGGTCACCCAGACGCTCAACGACGCCAAGGAGGGCTACCAGGCAGGCACCGTCGCGGTCTTCCCGTCCGGCCCGAACTTCCTCAACGGCATCGAGCAGAACGCGCCGCAGGTCTTCGAGAACACCCGCGTCGCCCCGCAGATCGCCGCCGAGGGCGAGCCGATCAACATGTCGGTCATGGGCCTGCTGATCCCGAAGACGAGCGAGAACAAGGGCACCGCGCTCGCGTTCACGAAGTTCATCACCAACGCCGAGAACCAGCTCGCCTTCTCGAAGGTCGCCCCCGTGCTGCCCTCGGTCACCGAGGCGCTGGAGGACCCGTTCTTCCAGGACGACTCCGACGGCACGGAGCTGTCGAAGGCGATCAAGCTTTCGGCCAACGGCCTTGAGCGCGCGGAGAACCTCACGCCCGTGCAGTACGACGACCAGGTCAAGAACGCGGTGCTCGCGAAGATCCAGCTCGCGCTCACCGGTGAGCTCTCCGCGACGGACGCGCTCGACCAGGCGGTCGAGGCGGCCAACGAGATCACCGGCGGCGGGGAGTAGTCGCGATGCGGCCCCGAAGGATCCTCACCCCGTGGGTGCTCATGGCTCCGGCGCTCGCCGTTGCGCTGATCTTCCACGTCGTGCCGTTCTTCCGAACCGTCCAGCTGTCGTTCACCGACTTCCGGCTGGCGTCCGGCGGGCAGTACGTGGGTCTGGAGAACTTCGGGGCCCTCGCCACCTCCGACGTGTTCTGGCTCTCCGCCGGCAACACGTTGCTCTACGTGGTCGTCGTGGTGCCGCTCCTCGTCGTCCTGCCGCTGCTGCTGGCGATGCTGGTCCAGCCGAAGATCCCCGGCATGTCCTTCTTCCGGGCGTCGTTCTACACGCCGGTCATCGCCTCGATGGTCGTCGTCGGCCTGATCTGGGTCTTCCTGCTCAAGGAGCGCGGCCCGGTCAACTGGCTGTTCCAGACGCTCAGCATCGTGCAGGAGCCGCTGCCGTTCCTCACCGATGGCACGCTGCTGCTCTTCAGCTGCATGCTCGTCACCGTCTGGAAAGGTCTCGGCTTCTACATGGTGATCTACCTCACCGCGCTCGCGAACGTGCCGGGCGAGCTGCACGAGGCGGCGCAGGTCGACGGCGCCGGCGGCATCCGCCGCTTCTGGTCGGTGACCGTGCCCTCGGTGCGGCCGACCATGCTGCTCGTGGGCGTGCTGTCGGCGATCGCCGCCATGAAGGTGTACGCCGAGATCTTCGTCATCGCCGGTCCGACGGCCGGCCCCGGTGGCACCGTCCGGTCACTGGTCTTCACGATCCGCGAGGTCGGATCCGGGTTCGACGGGCAGGTCGGCTACGCGGCGGCGATGAGCCTGGTGCTGTTCGTCTTCACGATCGGCCTGACCGTCGCGCTGCAGAAGCTCAGCAGGGAGAACGTGGAAGCATGAGCGTCATCGAATCCACGGACGCCGCGCGCGACGCGGCACCCGCCATGCCCTCCGCCGGCGCCGAGACCGAGCCCCGGTTCCGGCGGCGCCGCCGGCTTGGCGCGGCCGGGGTCGCCACGCGCGCGCTCCACTACGTCGTGCTGCTCCTCGTGCTCGCGCTGCTCGTCGGTCCGTTCCTCTACACGCTCGGCACCGCCCTCAAGGGCGACGCCGACAGCGTGTTCTCGTACCCGCCGTACCTGATCCCGCGCGACCCGACGCTCGAGAACTTCGCGAAGGTCGCCGACGTGATCCCGGTGTGGACCTTCATCGGCAACTCGTTCATCGTCGCGAGCGCCTCGACCGTGACGAACATCCTGTTCGGCTCGATGGCCGGCTTCGCCCTCGCTCGGCTGCGCTTCCGCGGCAACACCGCCGCCTACCTCACGTTCCTCGCGACGCTCGTGATCCCGTTCGAGGTGATCTTCATCTCCGTCTTCCTCACCGCCCGGCAACTCGGCCTCGTCGACACGCTGCTCGGCGTCATCCTGCCGTCGGCGGTCACGGGGTTCTCGATCCTGCTGTTCCGCTCGGCGTTCCTGTCGCTGCCCAGGGCCATCGACGAGGCGGCCGTGCTCGACGGGGCCACCGAGTTCCAGCGCTACTGGCGCGTGTCGATGCCCTCGGTCACGGGCACGATGGCCGTCGTCGGCATCTTCAGCTTCATGTTCGCGTGGGACGACTTCCTGTGGCCGCAGATCGTGCTCACGAGCCAGGAGAACTACACGCTCACGGTGGGCCTGCAGTTCCTCGCGGGCGCGTTCGCCGATGATCAGAAGGTCGTCGCCGCCGGCACGATGATCGCGGTGATCCCGCTCATCATCGCGTTCTTCCTCGCACAGAAGTGGTTCTTCCGCGGCGCCGGAGAAGGGGCGGTGAAGGGATGAGCATCGAATTCGACCAGACTGCGGCGGGGGCGCCCGCAGGGGAGGCCGGCGTGCCCGCCACGGTGACCTCGGCCGCTCCGGCCGCCCCCGCTGCCGCCGTGCGCTCCGACCCCGGCTCGAAGGCCGACGCGATCCGTGCTCGGCTGCGCGACGAGGTCATCGCGAACCTCTCGCCGCACGACCCGCTGCCGCCCGAGCGCGAACTCGTCAACCGCTTCGGCGTGAGCCGGGCGACCATCCGGCAGGCGCTGGCCCGCCTCGCCGACCACGGCTGGGTGTACCGAGTGCAGGGATCGGGCACATTCGTTGCCGACAAGGACCTCGTGACGAAGTCCCCATACCTGACCTCGTTCTCGGAGGACATCTCCGAGCGCGGCATGACGCCGGGATCGCGGGTGCTGCGGCTCGAGCACGGCCGCGCCGACGAGCGCGTCGCCCGGGAGCTGCTCATCCCCACGGGCGCTCGTGCCGTGCACATCGAGCGGCTCCGTACAGCCGACGGCGCCCCGATGTGCATCGAGAGCCTCTGGCTTCCCGAGTGGCTGACGGGCGACAACCTCGGCCCCGAGCTCCTCGGGTCGCTGTACGAGTACTTCGACCACGCCGGCGCGACGCCCGCACGTGCACACCAGACGATCCGGGCCGTCGGCCTCGACGCCCAGCAGGCCGAACTGCTCGAATCCGAGCCGGGCGCTCCGGCGCTGCTCGTCGCCCGCATCGTGTTCGACACCCACGGCCGTCGCATCGAGTCGTCCACGGGCGTGTACCGCGGCGACTCGTACGACTTCCAGATCAACGTGAAGCGTCGAAGCTGATGCGCCGCCCCGCTCCACCCTCCACGCGAACGCCGCAGGGCCGCGCATGAGGATCGTGTTGGTGCCGCTCGACGAGCGGCCGGTCTCCGCGCGCCTCCCCGGCCTCGTCGCGGCCATCGCCGGCGCCGCGGTCGACGGGCCGCCGGCGGAGGCGCTGCCCTCGGTCCGGCGCCCCGGCGACGTCGACCTGCTCTCGTCGTGGTTCGCGGAGGCCGCGGCGAACGCCGACGGTGCGGTGGTCTCGCTCGACGCGCTCGGATTCGGGGGCCTCATCCCCTCGCGCATCGGCGACGAGCCGCTCGAGCAGGTGCTCACGCGGTGGTCGGTGCTGCGCGGGCTCGACGTGCCCGTCCACGCCGCGGTGGTGGTGCCGCGGTCGCCCGACGCTCTCGACGCCTTCGAGGAGCCGGAGTACTGGGCCCAGTGGGGACCGTCGCTGCATGCCCTCTCGGCGCGCCTGGCCGACGGCGATCGCGCGGGCCGCGCGGACCGCGCGGAGGGCGCGGAGCCGGTGCCGGGCGAGGTCCGCGCCGACTGGCTGCGCCGACGGCTCCGGCAGCATGCCCTCGGTCTGGCGGCGGTCGGGCTCGCGGCCGACGGCACGATCTCGCGGCTCTTCGTGGGCGTGGACGACGCGGCGACCCGGTCGCTCTCGGCCGTGGCGCAGGCGGAGCTCGATGCGTGGACGGCCCGACTCGAGCTGCGCGATCGGGTCGTGGTCGGGCCGGGCGCCGACGAGACGGGCGCCGTGCTCACCGCACGCCTGCTCGTCGACCGGCTCGCCGGCGACACCCGCCCCCGTGTCGCCCTCGCGTGCGCCGAACCCGACGGCCTCCGCCGGGTCGCGCCGTACGAGACCGGACCGGTCGGCACGACCGCCCGCGCGCAGGTCGAGGCCGCAGGCGGCGTGCTCGTCGACGAGCCGGCCGCCGCCGACGCCGTGCTCGTCGTGCACGCCCCCGACGGCTCCCGTGGCGACTGGGCGGTCGCCGCGCCCGCGACCACCGACGACGTGGCCGCGTGTCGCACGGCCGAGCTCGTCGCCCGCCTGCTCGACGGCGGCGCGGCGGTCGCCGTGGGCGACGTCGCCCAGCCGAACGGCGCCGACCCCAAGCTGGTGCGCGAACTGGCCGCCACCGGTGCCGTCGCACGGCTCGACGGGTACGCGGCGTGGAACACCGCCGGCAACACCCTCGGCACCGCGGCGGCGCACCTCGTCACGGCCGTCGTCGCCCGCCGCGCCGGCGTGTTCGACGAGGCGGCGGCGTCGCGGCTGGTCCGCCTCCGGCTCATCGAGGACTTCGGCTACATGAGCGTCGCCCGCGCGGCCCTGCGGCGCGAGCTCGGCTCGCCTGTCGACCGTCACGATCGCATCGACGACCCGGATGCCGCATCCGCCTTCGTCGCCGGTCGACTCGGCGATGCACTCGTCTCGATCCCGGGCCTCGGGATCGGACCCGTCCGCCCGGAGCACGTCCGCTTCCCGTGGGGGCGGAGCTTCGAGATCGCGCTCGCGGATGACTCGGGGGGGCTCCCGTGACCGCGCGCGCCGTCGAGCTGCGGGCGGACGTCGCGATCGCGGGCCTCGGCCTGGGCGCGATCGCGGCCGCGATGGCGGTGGTGCGCGCGGGGCGCACCGCCGTCATGGCGGGCCCGGAGTCCCGGCTCGGCGGACAGGTGACGGCGCAGCTCACCGCTCCGCTGGACGAGCATCCCCACATCGAGACCGCCGGGTGCTCGACGTCCTATCGTGCCTTCCGTGATGGGCTGCGAGCCGAGTACGGCGGGGTGGTGAATCCCGGCGGCGGCTGGGTGAGCCGGATCTGCTTCGAGCCGCTGGTGGGCGAGCGCGTGCTCGCCGCGATGCTCGCTCCGGCCGTCGAGGCGGGTCGCCTCACCGTCGTGACGGGGGCGACGCCGATCGTGGTCGAGCAGTTGGGCGCACGCATCGCGGCCGTCAGGTTCCGTACCCCGGAGGGCGAGCTCCGCCTTGCGGGCGACGTCGTGATCGACGCGACCGAGACCGGCGACCTGCTGCCGCTGGCCGGGGTCGACTGGATCGTCGGCTCCGAGGGACGGGACGCGTTCGGCGAGCCGCACGCGCTGCCGGGCGGGCCCGACTCGCGCGCCGAGCAGTCGTGCACGATCGTCGCGGCCCTCGTACGCGACGATGGACCGCACGAGGTCGGCGCGCCGCCGGAGGGCTACGCCGAGTTGCGCGATGCACAGCCCTTCAGCCTCACACTCGCGAACGACGCCGATCACGAGCACACCTTCCCGTTCTTCGACGACGGGGTCCCGCCGGGTTCCTTCTGGTCGTACCGTCGGGTCCGCGATCCGCGGCAGGTGGGTGGGCCGGATGCCGCGATCATCAACTGGCACGGCAACGACTGGTACGGCAGCCCGCTCACCGCAGAGCCGGAGCGCACCCGTGCCGACGCCCGGCGGCTCGCCGTCGCGTTCGTGCACTGGTTGCGGACCGAGGCGCCCCGCGACGACGAGGCCGGCACGGGGTATCCGGAGCTGCGGCTCGCACCGGAGGTCTCGGGCACGCCCGACGGGCTCGCCGAGACGCCCTACGTGCGGGAGTCGCGTCGGCTCGCGTCGGCCCGGCCCGTCACCGAGCTCGACCTGGCCCCCAGGGCGGGCCTCGCGAGGGCCGCGGCATTCGACGACGCCGTGGGCATCGCGTGGTACCACGCCGACCTGCACCCGCGCGTCGGCGGGCACTCGAGCGTGTACGCGCCGACGGCACCCTTCCAGGTGCCGCTCCGGGCGCTCGTCTCCGAACGGGACGGTGCGCCGGTGAACCTCGTGGCGGGCGCGAAGAACCTCGCCGCCACCCAGGTGGCGGCGGCGGCCTACCGGGTGCACCACGGCGAGTGGGCCGTGGGGGAGGCGGCGGGAGCGCTCGGCGCCGTCGCCGTCGACCGCCGCACGAGTCCGGCGGACATCGCCGGCGACCCGAGCGCGCAGGTCGCACTGCAGGTCGCGCTGCTGCGCGCGGGCGTTCCCATCGTGTGGGCGACCGACCTCGGTCCGCGCCACGCGGCGTTCGTCGCGGGCTCGCTGCTCGCCGCGCACGGCGGCCTCGACGACGACCGACTCCGCCGGCTCGAGGTCCGGCCCGACGAACCGGCCGACACCGAGGCCCTCGCCGCCCTGTCCCGCGCCGCCGCCACGCTGGCGGCGCGCTTCGACCTCGAGGCGCCGGCGCCGCCCGAACGCGCCGGCGCCTCCTGGGCTGATCTCGCCCGCACCCTGGCCGACCCGATCCTGACGGCTGCGGATGCCCTCGGGCACCCGGAAGCACGCCACGGCGTGACGGCGCGGCCGTCCCGCCACGACCCCGAATGAGGACCATGCACCACATCCCGTCCCTCCTCGACCGGCTCCGCGGCCGCCTCGTCGTCTCCTGCCAGGCGCGCGTCGGCGAGCCCCTGCACGGTTCCGCGCACATGACCGCGATGGCGCTGTCGGCCATCGCCGGCGGCGCGGGCGGCATCCGCTGCGAAGGACCCGAGGACGTGCGCGCCATCCGGAACGCCACCGACCTGCCCCTCATCGGGCTGTGGAAGGTCGGGCACGAGGGCGTGTACATCACGCCGACGCTCGAGCACGCGGTGCAGGTCGCCGAGGCCGGAGCCGACCTCGTCGCGATCGACGCGACCGCCCGGCAACGGCCCGACGGGCGCACGCTCGACGAGACCATCGCCGCACTCACCGAGCGCGGCATCGGCGTCATGGCCGACGTGTCGACGCTCGACGAGGGCATCGCCGCGGCCCGCGCGGGCGCGACCGTCGTGGGCACCACCCTGTCGGGATACACGCCGGACACGACCGGCGCCAGCGGACCCGACGTGGCGCTCGTGGCGGCGCTCGCCGCCGCCGTCGACGTGCCGGTCATCGCCGAGGGCCGCATCCAGAGGCCCGGCCAGCTCGCCGCGGCCTTCGACGCCGGCGCGTGGGCCGTGGTCGTCGGCGGCGCCATCACCCGCCCCGCCTCGATCACCGCGGGGTTCGTGGAGGCCATCCCCGCCGATGCCGGGCGCCGCGCCGCCGAACGGGGGCGACTCCATGTCTGAGCTCCGCGAACGCACGGCGACGCCCGTGTGCCACGTGGTCACGCACGTGCACTGGGACCGCGAGTGGTACCGGCCGTTCGAGTCGTACCGCGCTCGGCTCGTGGAACTCGTCGAGCAGGTCTGCCGCCAGCTCGACTCCGGGTCGCTCGAGGCCTTCCACCTCGACGGCCAGACGATCACGGTGCGGGATGTCGGCGACCTCCGCCCCGACCTCGTCGACGAGGTGCGACGGCACGTCCGCGCCGGTCGGTTGACCATCGGTCCCTGGCACGTGCTCGCCGACAACCAGCTCGTGTCGGGCGAGAACCTCGTGCGCAACCTCCTCGCGGCACGTCGGCACGGCGCCGAGATCGGCGACCTGACGGGCATCGGCTACTCGCCGGATGCCTTCGGCCACCCCGCGGACCTGCCCCGCATCCTCCAGGGGTTCGGCATCGGCACCGCGCTCGTCTGGCGCGGTGCCCCGCCCGAACTCGCCGAGTTCCGCTGGCGTTCGCCCGACGGCTCCGAGGTCCACGCCGTGTCCCAGCGGTATCACGAGGCCGAGGTGCTCTGGACGCCCGAGGGTCGCGACGGTCGACTCGCGGCCTTCCTCGCGGGCGAGGCGGAGCGGCGCCCGGCGGGACCCTGGCTGCTCATGAACGGCGGCGATCACCTGGCCCCGCGCGACACGACCGGCGTGCTCGCGGAGGTCGCCTCCGCGGTCGGCAGCCGTGTCGAGCTCCCGCAGTCCTCGCTCGAGGCGTTCTTCGCCGCGGTGCGCGACTCGCGTCCCGCGCCCTCGGTCGTCGACGGCGAACTCCGCCGGCTCGGCGGTCCCGGCTCCTTCCTGCTCCCGGGCACGCTCTCCGCGCGGGTGCACCTCAAGCAGGAGAACGCCCGCGCCGAGCGCCTGCTCGAGCGGATCGTCGAACCGCTGCTGGCACTCGAGCAGCTCACTCCCGCCACCCCGTCCGCGGCGCCGGTCCCCGACGCCACGCCGCTCGACGGATCGAGCGTCGGCCACCTCCGGCACGCGTGGGAGCTCGTGCTCGAGAACGCACCGCACGACTCCATCTGCGGCTGCAGCGTCGACGAGGTGCACCGCGAGAACTCCGTCCGCACCGACCGGGTCGTGCAGCTCGCCGACCAGCTCGTGCGCCGGGCACTGCTGCGCCGGGGCTTCGATACTCGCGTCCACGGCGCGCCGGCGACGGAGGCCGCGCGCGTCGTCGTGTTCGTGCCGCCGGCGGCGGCCGGGCGCGAGGTGCCGGTCGAGGTCGAGGTCGTCGTCGCCCCCGACCGCGCGGTCGTGCGCGCGAACGCGCCGGACGGCACCGAGGTGCCGATCGAGGTCGAGGACCTCGGCGTGCGGCGCTCGTTCGAGGCCGACCTCGACCTGCTGCCCGACTCCGTGGTCGCGCGGGTCCAGCGGCTGCGGTTCGTCGCGACCGGCGTCGCACCGGGCGGACTCGCCGTCTACGACCTGCGACTCGGCGCGTTCGACGACGCGGGCTCCGCCACCGCCGCCGCGCCCGCCGGGATCGACGAGGAGGTCGACCTGGGCGATGGGCTGCAGGCCCGCATCGCCGCCGACGGCTCGTTCTCGGTGACGGATGCCGCCGGCATCCGGCACGACGGACTCGCCCGGCTCGTCGACGGCGGCGACCGCGGCGACACCTACAACTACGACCCACCCGCCGACGACCGCATCGTCACCGCCGTCGCCGGCGACGTGCGCGTGCGACGGACGCCGGTGCGAACGGTCGTCTCGTGGACAGCGACCCTCGACCTCCCGCTCCGCCTCGATGAGGGGCGCGACGCCCGCACGGCCGAGTCCGTGGCGACGCCCGTGGCCGTCGAGCTTGCGCACTGGCACGGACGCCCGGGCCTCGAGTGGTCGGCGCGGTTCGTCAACTCGGCACTCGACCACCGCCTGCGGGTCCACTCCCGGGTGCGCGGCACGCCGTCGGCGTGGACGAGCGGCCAGCACTTCTCGAACCTGGCGCGGCCGTTCGGACCCGAGCTCGGACCGCTGCCCGACGCGGCCAACCGCGAGGCGGAGATCGGCACGCATCCCGCTCACGGCTACGTCGTCGCGGGCGAGGGCGACCGCGCCCTCGCACTGCTCCTGGACCACGTCTCGGAGGTCCAGGGACTCGAGGCCCGGCCCGACGGCGACGCCGAGCTCGCCGTCACGATGCTCCGCAGCGTCGGCTGGCTCTCGCGCTTCGACCTGCGAACCCGAACGACGGGGGCCGGGCCGGAGCTTCCTGCCCCGGAGGCGCAGCTGCTCCGCCCGATCGAGGCGAGGCTGGGCTTCCTCCTCGGCTCCGACGCGCTCGATGCATTCGCGCTCGCCGACGCGGCGGATGCGCGTCGCGCCGGCGCGATCGCGCTCCAGTTGCGCGAGGGCACCCCGGTGTCGGCCCCGGCGGTCGGCTCGGCGATCGAGGTCGAGGGTGCGATCGTGAGTGCGCTCAAGCCGGCGGAGGACGGGAACGGCGTCATCCTCCGCGTCGCGAATCCGTCGCCCGCGGCACGGGACGCCGCTATCACGATCGCCCCGGGCATCGACGCGCGTCCGGTGCGGCTCGACGAGTCCCCCGCACCCGGCGAGCTGGTCGACTCCAGCGTGGCTGCCACGGGATCGCGCCGGGTCTCGCTGCGGCTGGCGCCCCACGCGACCGTGAGCCTGCGCCTGGAGGTCGCTCGATGACCGCGGGGGTGCTCCTCTCGATCGATGCAGGGCAGACATCGGTTCGCGTCCGGGTCCGCGACGCATCGGGCGTCCGCGTCCTCGCTCACCCCGGCGTGCTGCCCGACCGGTCCGCGGTCGAGCAGGTGGCCGACCTCCTCGACACGCACCGCGGCCTGGAGCCGACGGCCGTCGCGGTGGGGCTCTCGGGTTTCGGTGCCGACCGCGATGCCGCGGCCCGGCTCCTCGATCGCGCGCCGACCGCTCGCCGGGCGATCCTCGCGCACGACTCCGTCACGGGCTACCTCGGCGCGAACGGCGACGCGGACGGTGCCGTGGCGGCCGTGGGCACCGGCGTCGTCGTCCTCGGGGTGGGTCCGTCGGGCGTCGCGCGCGTCGACGGCTGGGGCGCCATACTCGGAGATGACGGAAGCGCCTACTGGCTCGGCCGCGCCGGCCTCGCCGCGGCGCTCCGCGCGACCGACGGGCGCGGCCCGCGCACCTCGCTCATTCCGGCGGCGCTCAGCGCATTCGGTCCGATCGAGCACATCTACCTTGCGGTGCAGGCCGATCCGCACCGGGTCGCCAACGTGGCGGGCTTCGCGCCCGCCGTGACCGCCGCGGCCGAGCAGGGCGACGCGGTCGCCGGAGCGATCGTCGAGCGCGCCGCACAGGAGCTCGTGCACTCGCTGTCGACCGCGCTGGCGCGTGTCGGCGCCGACCCGGCGACCGCGCGCGTCAGCGCGGTCGGCCGGGTGACCGGATCCGCATCGATGCGCCGGGCGCTCCGAGCCGAGCTCGTTCGTCGCTTCGGTCCGGACGGCAGCGCGCGTGCGGCGTCGCTCGCGGAACCGGTCGGTCAGCCGATCGACGGTGTCGAGCGGCTGCATGAGCTGCCCTCGACGCACGCGCTCGCCTCGGTGGTCGTGACCGCGGAGCGATGACCGCGCCGAGGAGCCCTCACTCTTCGCCCGTCGCGGCCCGCGCGGCCGCGGCCGCCCGCTCGACCCACCTCGGGGTGTCGCCGTAGCGCTGGAACGGCACCAGCCGCCCCGCCGCGCAGTCGGCGATCAGCAGCTCGAGCCGCCGCTCGCGCGTCGCCTCCTGCTTGGCCGACAGCAGCCAGTGGACCACGACCCTGCGGTAGCTCGGGGTCGAGGCGCCCCAGAAGGCGGCGGCCGCGGGGTTCGCCTCGAGCAGGGCGGCCGCCTCGGGCGGCAGCTCGCGCGGCGCGGTCTCGAACGAGTACACCCGGGATCGGTCGTCGCGGCGTCGCTCGAAGGCCGCCAGGCCCGCGGGGTGCATGCGACCCTCGGTGGTCAGCCGCTCGACGAGCGCGATGTTCACCGCCGACCAGTTGCCCGCGGGCTTGCGCGGGCTCCAGCGCTGGCGCCGCGCATCGTCGTCGATGCGCTGCGACACCGAGTCGATCCATCCGAAGCACAGCGCCTCGGGCACCGCCTGCTCCCAGGTGAGCCCGCGGTCGGGCACGTGCCGCTTGTACAGGCCCATCCACAGCTCGGTCGCGCTGTCGTGGTTCGCCTCGAGCCACGCGCGGAACTCATCGGGCCCCGAGAAGAAGATCGCGGGGCGCTCCGGCGTGCCGCCCGGGGTTCCGATCTGCTCGGCCATGGCACGAGTCTGCCAGCCACCGCGGACATGCCGGCGACCGGGTCGCGTGAACGTCGGCGGGCGTACGCTGGCAGGGACACGCCACATCGTCCGACGGGAGGCGTCATGGTCCAGGTCCGCGTCCTCGGGGTCGCGCTCGACGCGTCGGGGCAGCACATCATCCTGCTGAAGCCGCTCGGCGACGAGCCCGGCGAGGGGCGGGTCCTGCCGATCTGGATCGGCGCACAGGAGGCCACCTCCATCCTCATCGCCATCCAGGGCGAGGAGGCGCCGCGGCCGCTGTCGCACGACCTCATGAAGATGCTGCTCGATGCCGTCGAGTCGCAGATCGAGCGGGTCGAGGTGACGCGCATCGAGGACGGCACGTTCTACGCCGAGCTCTCGATCAGCGGGCCGACCGGCACGTACACGATCGACGCGCGGCCATCCGACTCCGTCGCGCTGGCCTCGCGGACAGGGGCGCCGCTGTTCGTGGCCGATGAGGTGCTCGAGGAGGCCGGCATCCCGGCCGAGATGGTCGAGACCCACGAGGAATCCGAGGAGGAGAAGCTCGAGGAGTTCAAGAAGTTCCTCGAGGAGGTCGATCCCGAGGACTTCCAGGGCTGAGCGACGGACACGGCGCCGTGCCGAGCGAGCGCGTGACGCGGCATCCGGGAGGATCGAGGGCGTGAGCTGGATCTGGATCGTCGCGGGCGTCGCGCTCATCGCGCTCGGGCTGAACGAGGTGTTCCACACGGTGCTGCACCCCACCGGCCGCGGGCGATTCTCGCACTACGCCGCGAGCGCGACGTGGGCGCTGTCGTCGCGGCTCGGGCGGCGGGGCCGAACCGTCGCCGGCCCCCTCGCCGCGGTGGCGATCGTCACCGTGTGGGCCGCGCTGCAGATCGTCGGATGGGCGCTCGTCTACCTGCCGTTCGTGCCCGACGGCTTCGCGTACAACCCCGAGATCGATCCGGCCTTGTACCCGCCGATCGTCGAGGCCCTCTACTTCTCCGTCGTGAGCATGTCCACGCTCGGCCTCGGCGACGTCTATCCGGTCGATCCCTGGCTGCGTGTCGTCGCGCCGTTCCAGGGGCTGATCGGATTCGCGCTGCTCACGGCCGCGGTCGCGTGGTTCCTCGAACTGCAACCCGGGCTGGGCCGCCGCCGCGCGCTCGCGCTGCGGATCGCCCTGGTCCGCGAGGCCGACACGGCGGGGCACCTGCTCAACATGGAGTCGGGGACCTCGAGCGGCCTGCTCGACTCGCTCACCGCCGATCTCGCGCAGGTTCGGGTCGACCTGTGGCAGAACGCCGAGTCGTACTACTTCACCGAGCAGGAGCCCGAGGCGTCGCTGGCGGCGCAGCTGCCCTATGCGCGTCACCTCGGGCGACTCGCACGACGTTCGGAGGACCGGACGGTGCGCAACAGCGGGCAGATGCTCGAGGAAGCCATCGACGACTTCGCCGGCTTGGTGCGCGACCGATTCCTGGGCCGCGCACGAGACACCGACGAGGTCCTGCGGCAGTACGCGCAGCAGCACCGGCAGCAGCCGTGGGTCGAACCGTCCGACGACGCCGGCTCGGGGGCCTAGGGCAGGTCGAACGCCGTGTCGCCGAGGAGGATCGCGGCGCCGATCAGCACGAGGCCGCTCGCGATGACGATGGCGCCGATGCCGAGCATGAGCGCCGCCCCGAACAGCGAGGCGCGCGATTCGCGCCGGATGGCGGTGGGGGCGGGGTTCGATCGGTCGAGCGTCATGCGCGTTCCTTCGGCTCGTGGGGGAGGTGGCGTGATGACTCGATCATCGCAGACGCGTCGCCCCCGGGAGAAGCGTGCCGCCGACCGGCGGCAGAATGGCCGCATGGATGCCGCGTTCCCCGCCCTGACCGACATGCCCGCGCCGCAGTTCGTCATGTCGGCCGAGGGCTTGCGCATTGCGACCTACTCGTGGGGCGACCCCGAGGCGCCGACCGTCCTGTGCGTGCACGGATTCGCCTCGAGCTGCCGCGACAACTGGGTGATGACGGGGTGGGTGCGCGACCTCACGCGCGCCGGCTTCCGCGTGCTCGGTGTCGACCAGCGCGGGCACGGCGCGAGCGACAAGCCCCACGACCCGTCCGCCTACGCCATGGACTCGCTGGTCGGCGATCTCGTGACGGTCCTCGACACGTACCTCCTCGGCTCGGTCTCCTACCTCGGCTACTCGCTCGGTGCGCGAGTGGGGTGGCAGGTCGCGGTGCAGGTGCCCGATCACGTCGATCGCGCGGTCCTCGGAGGCATTCCGGACGGCCGGCCCCTGGCGCGCCTGCAGATCGAGCAGGCGAGGGCCTACGCCGAGCACGGCACGCCCGTCGAGGATCGGGTCACCTGGAACTACTGCACGCTCGCCGAGCGCGTGCCGGGCAACGACCTGCGCGCGCTCGTCGCGCTCGCCGAGGGCATGCGGCTCGGGGATGTCGACCCCGACCCATCGAATCCGCCGCAGCAGGAGATCCTGTTCGCGACCGGGTCGGAGGACGCGATCCTCGAGCAGTCGCGCCAGCTGGCGGGTGCGACGCCCCACGGCTCGTTCGTGGAGATCCCGGCCCGACACCACTTCAACGCACCCGGTTCGCGCGTCTTCCGCCAGGCGGCCGTCGAGTTCCTGCGGGCCGTGTGAGGCGCGATGGCTGGTGCGCCTCGAACGGGGACTGGCCTTCCTGTGAATCGTGTGATTCTGATTGCCGACTGGCGAGCATGCTGCAACCGTGGGCCCGATGCGACAACACAGAGAGAACATGCCCGAGACGGCGCATCCCGCGCTCGAGATCGATGGCTGGATGCGCATCGAACTCGACGACGACGTGCTGGCGCACGTCGCGCTCGTCGTCTTCTCCAAGCTCCGGCGCAATGAACCGCTGCTCGTCTCGTGGACCGATCCCGAGGGCAGCGCGATGCAGGCCTGGGTCCACCCGAACTCGACGATCGTCGCGCGGCACACCCCGGGCGTCGAGTCCTCGATCGACCGGGTCCGCGCCGAACGCATGATGGTGGCGGCGAACAGCACCCCGGGCCTGCGGCTGGCACGGTTCGCTCCCGACGACCGCGCGGGAGCCATCCCGGCCGCGCAGCCCATGGCCCCGGCGGCCTGAACGCCGCCGCCGCGCTGGGATCAGACGCCGAGGCCGGCGCGGATCGCCTCGGCGGCCGCCGCGGTCTCGGCGAGCACCGCGTCGAGGTCGGTTCCGCTGTAGCTCGTCGCGACGTACGGGACGGTGAGGGCGGCGACCGCCTCGGCACGATCGGCGCGAAGCACGGGGAACACCACGTCGGTGATGCCGGGCTGCGCGGCATCCGGCTGCACGAGATGCCCGGCGGCCCGGATGGCGCGCGCATCCGCCGACACGTCGTCACCGCGGTCGGCGGGCCGCGGCCCGAACGCCGCGAGCACGCGCCCCGTCGGCGTGCCCTCGACGTCGAACAGCGCGCCGACCCGCACGCGGAAGCCGAAGTCGGCGGGGCTCTCGACCTGGGCGATCACCCGTACCCGTCCGGAGTCCAGCACGCTGAGGTTGCACGACTGCCGGGTCGAGGTCGCCAGCTCCCGCATCGGGATCGCCGACGCCGACACCAGCGACCGGAGCGGCTCGGCCCGGTGCGCGAGGTCGAAGAGGCGCATCGACAGCTCGTAGAGCCCGGTCTGCCGGTCGCGCCGCAGGTAGCCGCGACGTTCGAGCCGCATGAGCGGGCGGAAGACCTGCCCCGATGAGAGCCCGATCGCGCGGGCGATGTCGAGCTGGGTCATGCCGCCGGGCCGGTCGGCGAGCAGCTCGAGGATGTCGAGCGCCTTGTCGACGGCCGGCGCGGCGTACTCGGGGGTCTCGGCCACGGCGAGGCCTACGCCGCCGAGTGCAGGGTGGCCAGCATCCGGCGCGCGATCGTGCGATCGAGGTCGTCGGGCACCGGCTGCGGACCGGGTGCGAGCTCGGCCGCCCGCGTCGCGACGCGCTCGAGGGAGAGCGACTGCAGCAGGAAGCCGAGGTCCATCGCCTCGAGCGAGTTGCCCTTCGGCTCGGCTCCGGCGAGGTTGAACATGCGGCCCTCCGCGAGGAGTACGACGTGGCGCCCGCCGGGCAGGTCGAAGCGGTCGAGCGCATCGACGATCCGCGAGTGCCCGACCGCCGACGCGCGCAACGCCGGCACGTCGATCTCCCACGGGACGTGGCCGATGTTGCCGAGGATCGCGCCGTCGTGCATGCGCTCGATCAGGTCGACGCCGAGCACGCCGGGACGGCCCGTCGCGGTGATGAACACGTCGCCCCACTCGGCGAAGTCGTCGCCGGTGCCGACCCGGAACCCGTCGAGGGCGGCCTCGAACGCCTTCAGCTCGTCGACGTCGACCACGGCGACCTTCGCGCCGAGCGCGCGCAGGTAGTGCGCGACGCCGCGGCCGCACCATCCGTAGCCGAAGACGACGAACCGACGGCCGGTCACCATGGCGTTCGTCAGGCGCATGAAGCTCTCGACGGCGGATTGGCCCACGGCGTGCTTGTTCTCGCCGATCGCCTTCAGCAGGCTGTCGTTGATCACGATCACGGGGAACGGCACGAGGCCGTGCAGCTCGCCGCGCAGCCGGTCGCCCCCGCTCGTGGTCTCCTCGGTGCCGCCCACGATGCCGTCGGCGTGGCCGCGCGCCACGATGCCCGCGACGAGGTCGCCGCCGTTGTCGAGGAGGATGTCGGGGTCGGCGTCGAGCACGGCGGCGACGTTGCGCTCGTGCTGGTCGAGCGGGTCGGCGCGCCGCCCGATGATGCGGATGCCGGGACGGGTGTTGAGGTAGGCGACCACGTCGTCCTGGGTGGACCCGAAGTTGCCGGTGCCGACGAGTTCCGCCCCGCCGGCTGCGAGCGTCTCGACCAGCACGGCCGTCTTCGGTTCGACGTGCAGCGACATGCCGATGCGGTGCCCGGCGAAGGGCTGCGATGCGGCGAACTCGCGGCGGACGTCGGCGAGCAGCGCCATGCGGGAGCGGATCCAGTCGACGCGCGCGGCGCCGCTGCTGATGAGGTCTCGATCCTCCATGCGCACACTTTACCGATATGAAAGCGCGATTCATATATGCAAAGCCTGCTGACAGTGACGCGGCGCCCGCGTAGGGTGACCGGCATGACGGACACGCGCATCCCACCCGCCATCCAGCAGTTCGTCGACGCCACCAACCGAGGCGATTCCGCGGCGTTCGTCGAGGCCTTCGCCGACGACGCCTACCTCAACGACTGGGGCCGCGAGTTCCACGGGCGCGACGGCGTGGCGAGCTGGAACGACACCGACAACATCGGCCGGAACGCGCACTTCGACGTGCACGGCATCGTGGCGGGGCGCAAGCCCGACCAGTACCTGCTGACGGTCACCGTCTCGGGGGAGGGCTACAACGGCCCCGGCACGTTCACCTTCGACCTGCGCGACGGGCTCATCGCGCGATTCCTGATCGCATAGGCGCGCGCCGCCGCGGTCACCCGGAGGTGCCGCGACGGCGCGCGATGCGAGTGCCGGTCAGGCCGCGTCAGTCGTGACGAAGCCGTCGCAGTCGCACTTGGCCCAAGCGCCGCCGGCGAAGACGTCGGTCCGGCAGGCACCGAGGTGCTCGGTGTCGTCGTGTCCGCAGTGCCGGCATTCGGCGATCTCGAGCAGGTTCATCTCGATCTCCGATCGTGAGGGTCGGGGCGGGTGTTCGGGACCGCGTCCGACGGCCGCGCGCTCGCGCGTCGCGGCGGGGATTTCCGGGGGTGGGTGGCCATCGGGGATGGTCGGGTTCGCTCCGTGGGTCGCGGAGCGGGGGGCATGCCGGGTCGGGTGATCCCGGCATCGAGGAAGGCTAACCGGCGCGGGGCGCTGGGGTCAACGCGTTCTTCGACACGTGAAGAATACTCGAAGTTTTCGCGAGGGCACGCCATCCGGGCGTGACGTCGTCGCGCGTGCCGTGCCATCCGCCCCTAGCATTGGCCCATGAGCGCCGCAGCCCCGGCACCAGCGCCCGACACGACGACCACCTCCAGGTCGTGGCACGCGCGCCTGCGGTTCGGCACCGGCGACCGCGCGGCCGCCGCGCTGCTGCTCGTCTTCACGATCCTCGCGATCCTCTGGGCGAACTCGCCGTGGGGCGACACGTACGAGCAGTTCTGGGAGACGCCCGTCGAGATCGGTGTCGGCGACCTGGTGCTCTCCACGACGCTGCACCACGTCGTCAACGACGCCGTCATGACCTTGTTCTTCTTCGTGGTCGGGCTCGAGGTCAAGCGCGAGTTCACCCTCGGCGAGCTCACCGAGCGGGCCCGCGCGGTCGTGCCGGTCATCGCCGCGGTCGCCGGCCTGATCGTGCCCGCGCTCATCTTCGTCGCGATCGCCTGGCCGAGCGGCGAGGCGCATGCCTGGGGCGTGGTCATCTCGACCGACACGGCGTTCCTGCTCGGCGCGCTCGCGATCATCGGCCCGAAGTTCCCCGCGCGACTGCGCGCGTTCCTGCTCACGCTCGCCGTCGTCGACGACATCGGTGCACTGCTGGCCATCGCGATGTTCTACAACACGGGCATCCAGGTCGTGCCGCTCGTGGTCGCCGCCGTGCTCATGATCGTCATCGCGCTCATCCGGTTCCTGCCGGCCTGGCGCGGCCTCGCGTACGCGGTGTTCGGGATCGCGCTGTGGTTCGCGATCGCCGCCGCCGGGGTGCATCCCACGCTCGCGGGCGTGGCCGTCGCACTGCTCATCCCCGTGTTCCCCCCGCGGCGCACCGACGTCGAGCGCTCGGCCGAGTTGTCGCAAGCGTTCCGCGAGTCGCCCAACGCCGCCTACGCGGCCGCGCTCACCCGCAGCCTCCGGGACTCGCTCTCGATCAACGACCGGCTGCAGGCCGCGTGGGGTCCCTACATCTCGTTCCTCGTGCTGCCCCTGTTCGCCCTCGCGAACGCCGGCGTGCACCTCGACGCCGAGACCCTCGGCGCGGCGCTCGCGTCGCCGCTCACGTGGGGCATCGTCGCGGGCCTGGTGGTCGGCAAGTTCGTGGGCATCGCTGGCTCGACCCTGCTGATCCGGATGACGGGACTCGGCCGCCTCGCGCCGGGGCTCGGCATGCCCCGCATCGCCGGCGGCGCCGCGCTCTCGGGGATCGGCTTCACGATCTCGCTGTTCATCGTGACGCTCGCGATCGCCGACCCCGAGACGCAGGACCTCGCGCGCGTCGGGGTGCTCGCGGCATCCGTCATCGCATTCGCGCTCGGCTGGGCGATCTTCACCATCGCCGACCGCATCACGCCCCCTCAGGCCGTCGGCAAGGTGCTCGCGCGCCCCTTCGACCCGTCGCGCGACCACTTCCGCGGGCGTCCGGATGCGCCGCACCAGATCGTCGAGTACGGCGACTTCGAGTGCCCGTTCTGCAGCCGCGCGACCGGCTCGATCGACGCGGTGATCGAGCATTTCGGCGACGACGTCTGCTGGGTGTGGCGGCACCTGCCCCTCGAGGCCGTGCATTCGCACGCCAAGGAGGCCGCGCTGGCGTACGAGGCCGCGGCGATGCAGGGCCGCTTCCTCGACATGTCGCACATCATGTTCGCGAACCAGGACGCCCTCACGGCCGACGACCTGTGCCGCTACGCGCGCGAGATCGGCCTCGACGTGGATCGCTTCATCGAGGACTTCCGCTCGCCTCGGGCCCTGCACCGCGTCGAGGAGGACCAGGTCGACGCCGAGATGATGGATCTGCACTCGACGCCCACCTTCTTCGTCGGCGGTCGCCGGCACGTCGGGCCGTGGGACTCCCGGACGCTGATCCGGGCGCTCGAGGCCTCCGCGCAGCCGCGCGTCGAGCCGTCGCCGTAGCCCTGAAGGCCCGGGCCGCGTCGCCGTGGGCATTCGGTCCCACGCACCTCCATCGCGCGGGTGCAGCATGGACGCGACTCGTGAAGGGAGACGGTCATGGCCGGAGCGGAGATCGAGAGCTACCTGTCGCAGGCGCGTGCGGCGGCGAGCGGCGCGAGCTACGACGCGCAGAAGCTCTCGGAGGACTCGGTGGAGCGCCAGGCGATCCACAACCTCGTGACGGCGGTCGAGGCGCTCATCGCCGCGATCGACGCGGGTTCCTCCGGCGAGGTCGACGAGACCGAGCCGAGCATCTGACGGGGGAACGACGAGGGGGCGGATGTCGCGACATCCGCCCCCTCGCCCGACCCGGCGACTAGTCGCGCAGGTCGACCCCCTTGGTCTCCTTCACGAGCGAGACGCCGACGAGCGACACGATCGCGGCGATCGCGATGTAGACGCCGATGGTCCACGACTGGCCCGTCGACCGCATGAGCGCCTCGGCGATCATCGGGGCGAACGCGCCGCCGAGGATCGCGCCGAGCGCGTACCCGATCGAGACGCCCGAGTAGCGCACGCCCGCCGGGAACATCTCGGCGTACAGCGCCGCCTGCGGGCCGTAGGAGAGGCCGAGGCCGATCGTCATGACGAACAGCGCGACGAAGTACCAGACGATGTCGCCGGTGTCGATGAGGAACCACATCGGCACGGCCCACAGGGCGAGGAACGCGTACCCGATCTGGAACGTCCGGACGCGCCCGAGGCGGTCGGAGATGCGGCCGCCGAAGAGCGTGAAGACGAGCCAGCCGAACGAGGCCAGCGTGGTCGCGAGCAGCACCGTGGGTCGGTCCATGCCGAGCACCGTGACCGCGTAGGTCGCGAAGAACGCGATGAGCAGGTAGCCCGCGGCGTTGTTGCCGATGAAGATGATCGCGGTCAGCAGCACGTTCTTCTTGTGGCTGCGGAAGAGCTGGCCCAGCGGCGCCGACGACTCCGCCTTGCGGCGCTGGAGGTCCTGGAAGACCGGGCTCTCCTCGACCGAGCGACGGATCACGTAGCCCACCACGATGAGCACGATCGACAGGATGAACGGGATGCGCCAGCCCCACTCGAGGAAGGCCTCCTGCGACATGTTGGACGTGATCACCCAGAGCGTGAAGGTCGCGAGGATCATGCCCACGGGCACGCCGATCTGCGGGAACGCGCCGAAGAAGCCGCGCTTGCCGTTCGGTGCGTGCTCGACGGCCATGAGCGCCGCGCCGCCCCACTCGCCGCCGGCCGAGAAGCCCTGCAGGATCCGGAGGGTGATCAGCAGGATCGGCGCGGCGACCCCGATCGCGGCGTACGTGGGCAGGAAGCCGATGAGCGAGGTCGACAGGCCCATCAGGATGAGCGTGAAGACCAGCATCTTCTTGCGGCCGAGCTTGTCGCCGAGCCATCCGGCGACGATCGCGCCGAGCGGGCGGAACAGGAACGAG
The DNA here is from genome assembly GCF_016907355.1 of Agromyces aurantiacus. Classification (NCBI taxonomy): domain Bacteria; kingdom Bacillati; phylum Actinomycetota; class Actinomycetes; order Micrococcales; family Microbacteriaceae; genus Agromyces; species Agromyces aurantiacus. Next base: position 1,158,073 of record NZ_JAFBBW010000001.1, read on the forward strand.
ATGCCGATCGTCGCGAAGGAGAGCACCTGCGCGAGGCCGGGATTCACCTCGGCGAGCGGGGCGAAGAAGAGCGGCGCCAGGACGAGCCCGGCGGCCTGGGCGTAGATGAAGAAGTCGTACCACTCGATGGAGGTGCCCACGAGCGTGCCGGCGAGGACCTTGCGCTCCTCCTTGGGCATGCGCCCGGTGCGCTCGGCTTCATCATGGATGGTTGAGGTCATGCGAACTCCGTTGTTCATGCGGGGACTCGGGTGATCCAGCGCGGGGGTGGTGCGCTGCGGGGTATTGCCGACCGATCGTTCGGTTGGAAATCAGACCATAGCGCACGACAAGCGACCGGCGGTAGTCGCCGTGCGACGAGCGGTGCCGCGCGTGCGACGAACGGTTCGCGTGTTCGTCGGCTCAGCCGACCTGACCGGGGGACGAATCGGCCCACCGCAGGACGCGCATCGCGCGCAGCGTGTTCCAGCGGCTCGGTTCGCCGTCAGGCGCGTCGAGCGCGAAGTAGACCTCGCGCGGCCACGGCCGTCCTGCGACCCAGCGTCCGTCGTCGCCGCGGCGCGAGCGCAGCAGCTCGAGCGGCTCGGCCAGGCGCGCGTCGGGCGCGCCGCCGGCCTCGCGGAAGTACTCGAGCGCCCGGAGCACGTCGTAGAACCAGTAGGGCGGGAACGCGAAGTTGAGGTAGCGCTTCTTCACGACCTCGCCCGTCGAGCGGCGACGGAAGAGGCGCCGCTCGAGCAGGTACTCCTCGCCACGGCGGCGCGCCTCGGCGATCTCGCCGGCCGCCACCGCGGAGGTGCCGGCGCGCTCGACCGCGAGGAGCCCCTCGAGCACGCACAGCGTCGAGTCGAACGACGAACGGTCGGATTCCTCGCGCGGCTCGCAGTTCCAGCCGCCGTCGGGCAGCTGCTCGCCGAGCAGGCGCCGCACGAGTGCGTCCGTGCCCTCGCCGAGCCGGCCGAAGTACGCCGCGAGCGCGAGCACGCCGCCGTTGACGCACTCCTCGGTCTCACCGTCGAAGAACGGGCGATCGTCGAGCCACGGCCACACCACCCCCTCGCGCACCCGGTCGACCGCCACGCGCACCCGGGGGTCGTCGGGCGGAGCGCCGAGTCGGCGCAGCGACGAGAGCGACCACATCACGCTCCGCCGATCGCCGTCCTCGCCGTACACCTCGCCGTTCCAGTACCCGTCGTCGGCCTGCAGGGCGAGGAGCTCGGCACCCCAGCCCTCGGTCGCGACGCGGGCGCGGTCGGCTCCGACGACCTCCTCCGGCTCGTCGAGCAGGTCGCGGCGCACCTGCCAGCGGATCGCGGGATCGGCGTCGAGCATCCAGTCGATGACATCCATGCCGCCATGCTGGCCCGAGCCACCGACGCTCGGGCACCCGTTGACACCGCGGTGCCCTAGGGTGGCCGCATGCCCACGCCCGAGTTCGTGCTCGACCTGCGCCGCCGCGTCGGCACGGCCCCGCTGCCGCTCATCGGCGTGACCGCCGTGATCCTCCGGGGCGACGAGGTGCTGCTCGGCCGGCGAGCCGACACCGGCGCCCTCACGCCGGTCACGGGCATCGTCGACCCCGGTGAGGAGCCCGCCTTCACCGCGCGCCGCGAGGCCGAGGAGGAGGCCGGCGTCGAGATCCGCGTCGACGCGCTCGCGTGGGTGCACCAGGTGCCGCGGGTGACGTACCCGAACGGCGACCAGGCCGACTACCTCGACCTGACGTTCCGATGCACCTGGCTCTCGGGCGAGCCGCACTCGGCCGACGGCGAGATGACCGACCTCGCGTGGCATCCGATCGACGCGCTCGAGGGGATGGCCGAGGAGCACCGCGAACGCGTGCGTGCGGCCGTCGACGCCGATGGAGCGACCCGGTTCGAGAACGCCTGATCGCGCCGTCGGGGCCGGTCAGCGCAGGTCGAGCCGCATGACCACGCGCGGGAAGCCGGCGAGGACCGAGGTCGTGTCGGCCGCCTTCGCGAAACCGGCCCGCTCGAAGAGCGAACGCGTGCCGACGTAGGCCATGGTCAGGTCGACCTTCTCGCCGCGGTTGTCGACCGGGTAGCCCTCGATCGCGGGCGCGCCGTTCGCGCGCGCGAACTCGACGGCGCCCGCCAGCAGGTGGTGCGCGATGCCCTGCTTCCGATGCCCGGGGCGCACGCGGATGCACCACGCCGACCACACGTCGAGGTCGTCGACGTGCGGGATCCTCCGGCTCGTCGCGAAGCTCGTGTCGGCGCGCGGGTGCACGGCGGCCCATCCCACGACCTCGTCGCCGTCGTAGGCGAGCACGCCGGGCGGCGGCGTCTCGCGCACGAGCTGCGCGACGCGCTCGCCGCGCGCCGGCCCGTGGAGCGAGAGGTTCTCCTTCGAGGACGTGAGCCGGTAGCTCAGGCACCAGCACACGCTCGCGTCGGGCCGCTTGGGGCCGACGACGGCCGCGACATCCTCGAAGACGGACGCCGGGCGCACCTCGATCGACATGCCGCCCAGTCTGCCCGCCGCGTCCGACACCGCACCGCTCGGAATCGCCGGACGCCGCGGCGGGTTGCACTCGGCATGAGAGCGATCGTGTACCGCCGTCCGGGCGACTCGTCGGTGCTGGAAGCGTCCGAGCGCGAGGTCGCCGAGCCGGGACCCTGCGAGATCCGCGTGCGGGTCGTGGTGTCGGGCGTGAACCCCACCGACTGGAAGGCCCGTCGCGGCACGGGCACCTCCGCCGGCTCGGCCGCCGAGACGGTGCCGAACCAGGACGGCGCCGGGGTCGTCGAGGCCGTCGGGCCCGACGTGACCGAGTTCGCCGTGGGGGATCGCGTGTGGCTCGCCGTCTCCGCGTGGCGCCGACCCGGGTCGGGCACCGCGCAGGAGCAGACGGTCACGCTCGTCGACCGCGCCTTCCCGCTGCCCGACGGCGTCTCGTTCGACGTCGGTGCAAGCCTCGGCGTGCCCGCGGTGACCGCGCACCGCGCGCTCACCGTCGCAGAGGGCGGCCCCGACCGCCTGCGTCCCGGGGCTCTCGAGGGCGTGAACGTGCTCGTGCAGGGCGGTGCCGGCGCGGTCGGGCACGCGGCGATCCAGCTCGCCCGCTGGGCGGGCGCCAACGTCATCGCGACCGTCAGCAGTCCGCGGAAGGCAGCGCTCGCCGAGGCCGCCGGCGCCCATCACGTCGTGAACCGGCACGATCCGGACGCCGCGGAGCAGGTGCGTGCGATCGTGCCCGAGGGCGTCGACGTGGTCGTCGAGGTCGCGGCGGGCGCGAACGCCGAGTTCGACCAGGCGGTGACCCACGAGCGGTCGACGATCGCGGCCTACGGCAACGACGGCGGGATGCCGCTCGCCATCGACTTCGGTCGGGCCCTCTCGCTGAACCTCCGCTACCAGTTCGTGCTGATCTACACGATGGGCACGGCGGCGTGGGAGGCCGCCGGCGCGGCCGTCACCGAGGCCGCGCGGGACGGCGTGCTCGCGGTCGGCGAGGCCGCGGGCCTGCCGCTGCACCGGTTCCCGCTCGCCGAGACCGCGGCCGCGCACGACGCGGTCGAGGCCGGCGCGGTCGGGAAGGTGCTCATCGACGTCGCGGGGGCCTGACCGGGCCCAGACGGCCGGACGGCCGGACGGCGGGCCGCGCTCACTCCGGCTGGTTGCCGGCCGCCCCGTGGATCGTGAACGGCGTCGTCACGCCCTCGTACATGAGGTGGGCGACGAGGCCGTCGACCGCGTGCGGCAGCGTGTGGCAGTGGTCGGCCCAGATGCCGAGGTTGTCGGCGACGAACGCGATGTCGTACGTCTCGCCGGGATGCACGTCGAGCGAGTCGACGATCCAGGGGCTGCCGGATGCCGCGACGCCGTCGCGCGCGAGCACCACGACGTGGTGGCCGTGCAGGTGCATGGGATGCACGTCGCCCGAGTCGTTCACGATGCGCATCGCCACGACGTCGCCCTCGCGCACCTCGAACATCGGCACGTCGGGGAACATGCGGCCGTTGATCGTCCAGAAGTTGCCCGGGCGGCCGTCGATGATCCCGAACCGGCGCGCGATCACGTAGTCGTAGCTGCGGTCGGGCCGCGTCGGGTCGAAGCCGAGCGGCGCCGGGCGTCCGTAGGCCAGGAGGTCGAGCGTCCGCGTCGGCTGCGCGGCGTCATCGGCGGATGCCTCGTCGGCGCCGGTCGCGCCGACCAGCACGCTGCGCGCTCCGCCGACGTGCAGTCGCGCGAGCGAGCCGTCGGCCGGTGCCTGCACCGCGACATCCGCCCGCCCGCCCGCGGGGATGAGCAGCCGTTGCCCGTCGACGTCGGCGGGCTCGTGCACGTCGCGGCCGTCGATCGCGAGCACCCGGTACGGCGCGGCCGACCACACGGCCGCGGTGCCCTGGTCGGTGTTGATCACGCGCACGCGCACGGTCACGCCGGGGGCGGCGTCGACGCGCTCGTCGGCGGCGCGGCCGTTCAGCGTGTGCTCGCCGCCGTACACGTGCAGGAGCGCGGTGGTCTCGGCGTCGGCCGCGGTGCCGGGGGCCGGCGGTTCCGCCGGCTCGATCACGATCGCCCCGAGCATGCCGCGCACGACCTGGTCGTGCGAGAGCTGGTGCGAGTGGTACCAGTAGGTGCCCGCGTCGCGCGCGACGAACCGGTACGTGTACGTCCCGCCGACCGGCACGGCGTCCTGCGTGACGCCCGCGACGCCGTCGGCCGCGTTCGGCACGTCGATGCCGTGCCAGTGGAGCGTCGCGCCATCCGACACCGACTCGTTGACGAGGGTCACCTCGACGAGGTCGCCCTGTCGCGCGCGGATCTCGGGCCCGGGCGACGTGCCGTTGAGCGTGAACCCGTCGATGCGGCCGGCTCCGGGAACCTCGAACGACTCCTGACGTGCGACGAGCTCGACCCGCACGTCGGCGGGCCGGTCGGGATCCTCGGTCAGCGAGGTGACCTCGACCGCTGCGCCCGCGGCGCCGGCGCCGGATGCCGCGGCGGCGCCGGTCCCGCTCGCGCCGTGCTGCGCGTGTCCCGCGTGCCCGCCCGCCCCGGCGCCCATGTCCATGACCGAGTACTCGCCGAGTAGCGTCGAGCTCCACGCGAGCGCGCCCGCACCGAGCCCGGTCGCGACCGCGACGGCGACCGCGAGCCGGCGCACGAGCTCACGCCGTGACGGCATCGGAGCTCGCCTCCTCGGCCGGCCGGGACGGCGCGGCCGACGTGGTCGGGCGACCCCGCCGCACGCGCAGCGCCGCGATCGCCGCCGATGCGACGATGGCGAGCGCGTTGGCGCCGTGGATCAGGCCGAGGTAGGGCAGGTCGGTGATCGAGAAGCCGATCGTGGCCTGCAGGGCGACGAGCCCGAAGGTGACCGCGGCCCAGAGCCGCGCACCGCGCACCCGCACGAAGAACGAGACGACGAGCAGCACGATCGCGACGATCGGGATGATCACGCCGCCCACGAGCCCGTGGATGAGGAACCCGGTCTCGCCGACGCCCGCGGCCTGGAAGGACTCGAGCAGGGCCTTGTCGACGACGCCGCCCTCGGCGATGAGGTTCAGCATGCCGCCGAACGCGAAGGCGATCGCGGCGGCCTGCACGACGACGCCTCCCGCGATGGCCCAGGCGAGGCCGCTGTAGAGCTTGCGCATGATTCCGTCTCCTTCGTGCGGCGCCTCCACGCGGCATCCGCTCGCCCTTCACCATCCCGGTCGGCGCGCGGCGCCGGAACGAAGCGGACCGGATGCCGCGTGGCGGTGCGCCGCACGGCCGATGGGGGACAGCCGCTAAGGGACGTCGGGGGAATCCCTCTCCCGCGGGGCCGCGAGCGGGAGGACGATGGGAGGGTGTTCCGAAGGTGGGCGTGGTTCGCCGCCCTGGCACCGCTCGGGGCGGTGTCGGTGGCGTACGTCGTGCTCGCTCGCGGGTTCGCGTCCGACGACATCCCGCGGGGCGTGCTCTGGCCGCTGCTCGGCATCCTCCCGCTCGTCGCGTTCGGCCTCTGGCTGCTCACCGTGTCGACGTCGCGCGCGGCGCTGTACATCGCGTGGACGGGCACGGCGATCGCCGTCGGCGCGGCGCTCGAGACGTTCGCGAACGCGACGCCCGAGCTCGAGTCGTCACCCTGGTTCCCGCTGCTCAGCGCCGCCCGCCTGACGGTCGACGCGGTCTCGGGCGCGGCGTTCATCACCATGTTCGCGACGTTCCCCACGGGCGTGCCCGAGCGTCGATGGCAGCGGATCGCGCTCTGGTTCGTGTGGCTGCCCGTGGTCGTGGCTCCGCTGTCGGTGCTCGTCACGCCGACCCTGCTCCTCCCGCAGTTCCACGAGCCGAACGCCGAGACGATCGCGAATCCGTTCGCGCTGCCCGCGCTGTCGTGGGCGGCGCCCGCCGTCGAGTGGATCGTGCACTCCTTCCCCTCGGTCGCGTTCGGCATGGCGGTGCTGGTCGCGAGGGCCTTCTTCGGTGCGCCCGAGGTGAGGGCACGGATGCGCCTCATGACGTGGGTGGTGCTCGGGCTCGTCGTCAGCTGGTCGCTGTGGCTGTTCGTGCCGAGCCCGCCCGTCGAGGCGGCCGTGTTCGTGACCCTGGCCGCGATCCCGATCGCGGCGGTGCACGGCATCCTGCGCTACGGCGCGTTCGACATCGCCCCGGGCGCACGCGCGCAGTTCGTGGCGCGGTCCTCGACCGTGCTCATCACCGCGCTCTACGGCATCGCGGTCGCCGCGCCCGCGTTGCTGTTCGTGGACTCGCTCACGGTCGTCGGCGCGGTGCTGCTCACCACGCTCATGGCGGTCGGTCTGCTGCCGGTGCGGGGCTGGACGCAACGACGCATCCAGCGCCTGGTCTTCGGCGACCGGGACCGCCAGTTCGGCATGCTGAGCGAGCTCGGCGAGCGACTCGAGCGATCGGGCGACCCGCGCGAGCTGCTGACCCACCTGGCCGCGGCCGTGCGCGACGGGCTCGACGCGTCGTGGGTGCGCATCCGACCGGTGACGACGGATGACGCGTCCGCATGGCCTGCCGGCGTGGCCGGCGTCGTGGCCGGCGATCCGGTCGAGTCGGTCGACCTGGTGCACGCCGACGAGACCCTCGGCCGCATCGAGGTCGGACCGCGCCGGCGCGGCGAGTACAGCGACGCCGAGCGCACGGTCCTGCGCACGGTCGCCGGGCAGGCGGCGGCGTCGGTGGCGAACGTGCGCCTGACGGCACAACTGGCCGCCCGGCTCGACGAGCTCACGGCGTCGCGCGAGCGGATCGTGGCGGCACAGGACGACGAGCGGCGCCGACTGGAGCGCGACCTGCACGACGGCATCCAGCAGGACGTGGTCGCCCAGATCGCAGGGCTCCGGCTGGCCCGCAACCGTCTCGCGCGCGGTGACCTCGAGCCGGGCGAGCTGACGGCGCTGCAGGATCAGGCGCGCGCGACGCTGACCGACCTGCGCGAGCTGGCCCGCGGCATCCACCCGCCCGTGCTCAGCGACAACGGCCTCGTCGCCGCCGTGGAGTCGGGCGTCGCGCGGTTCCCCATCCCGCTGACGGTCGAGGCGGATGCCGCGGTGCGGGCCGAGCGGTATCCCGAGGAGGTCGAGACGACGGCGTACTACGTCGTGCGCGAGGCCCTGGCGAACACCGCGAAGCACGCCGGGGCGACGCACGCCTCCGTCGAAATCGCGCGCAGCGACGGGCGCCTCCGCGTCACGATCTCCGACGACGGGTGCGGCATCGATCCGTCGCTCGGGCGCGAGGCCTCGCGCGGCGGCCTCGCGAACATCCGCGACCGGGTCGCCGCCCTGCGGGGCACGGTGTCCGTGGGCGCCGACGCGCCGTCGGGTACACGCGTGCTGGTCGACCTGCCCATCGCGCGGGAGGGGAGCGTCGTTGGCTGAGGCGCCCGACCGGACGACGACGGCCACCCTGGACCGCCGGTGGGTGTGCCTGGCGACGCTCGGGCCGATCGGCCTCGCGTCACTCGCCTACATCGTCGTCGTGCGGGGGTTCGTCGACGCCGGGGTCACCGACGAGCACGGCCTCGCGTGGCCGCTGCTCGGCGCCCTGCCGCTCTTCGTGTTCGGGATGTGGCTGCTCACGGTGTCGGCGTCGCGGATCGCGCTCCTCATCGCGCTCGGGGCGACCGCGATGCTCGTCGGCTCGGCCTACGAGACGTTCGTCAACCACAACCTCGCGATCCTCACGCAGCCGTGGTTCCCGCTCTTCAACGTCGTCGGGCTCACGGCCGACGCCATGGCGACGTCGGCGCTGCTGATCGTGTTCGCCACGTTCCCCGACGGCGTGCCCGAGCGCCGATGGGAGCGGATCGCCGTCGTGTTCATGTGGACCCCGGTGCTCGTGGGCCCGCTCACCCTCCTCACGACGCCCCACGTCGTGACGCCGATGTACCTGGGCTTCACCGGGGAGGCCTTCCCGAACCCGTTCGCCGTGCCCTGGCTGGAGTGGGCCGCGCCCGCGGTGGCGTCCCTCGTCGTGCAGCCGTGGCCGGCGGTCGTGCTCGGGTTCGCCGTGCTCGTCTCGCGGGCGGTGTTCGGCACGCCCGACGTGCGGGCCCGCACGCGGGTCATGGCGCTGACCGTCGCCGCGGCGATGCTGGTCTTCGCGGCGTGGTCGTTCCTGCCCGACCTGCCGGTCGTCGAGGTCGCCGTGTACGCATCGATGATCGCGATCCCGGTCGCGGCGATCCACGGCATCCTCCGCTACGGCGCGTTCGACATCGGACCGGGGGAGCGGGGCGCCCGGGTCGAGCGCTCGTCGAACCTCCTCATCACCGTCGTGTACGCCGCGGGGGTCGCGACGCCCGCGGTGCTGCTCGTGCCGCCGCTCCAGGCCGTGCCCGCGATCCTGCTCACGACGCTGCTCGCCGTCGCGCTGCTGCCGGTGCGGGGATGGATGCAGCGGCGCCTGCACCGCGCCCTGTTCGGCGACCGCGAGCGCCAGTTCGGCGTGCTCAGCGAGCTCGGCGCGCGCCTCGAGCAGGCGGGGGATCCGGGAGACCTGCTCGCGCACCTCGCCTCGGCGGTGCGCGACGGACTGGACGCCTCGTGGGTGCGCATCCGGCTGGCCGGCGCCGACGGCGCGTTCGCCGACTCGCCCGTCGGCGTCGCAGGGGCCGCCGACGGACCCGGCTCCGGTCCGGCCGGCGAGCCCGCGCTGTCGTGCGACCTGGTGCGGGGCGACGAGCGGCTCGGCCGCATCGACGTCGGCCCGAGGCGCCGGGGCGAGTACGGCGACGCGGAGCGGACGCTGCTGCGGACGGTCGCGGGCCAGGCCGCGGCATCCGTCGCGAACGTGGGCCTCACCGCGCAGCTGGCCGAGCAGCTCGACGAGCTGACCGCCTCGCGTGAGCGGCTCGTGGCCGCGCAGGACGACGAGCGCCGCCGCCTCGAGCGCGACCTGCACGACGGGATCCAGCAGGACATCGTCGCGCAGATCGCGGGCCTGCGCCTGGCGCGGAACCGGCTCGAACGAGGCGAGCTCGCACCGGACGAGCTCGCCGAGCTGCAGGACCACGCCCGCGAGACGCTGACCGAGCTGCGCGAGCTCGCGCGCGGCATCCACCCGCCCGTGCTCAGCGACAACGGGCTCGTCGCGGCCGTCGAGTCGGGCGTCGCCCGGTACCCCATCCCGCTCGACGTCGAGGCGGATGCCGCGGTGCGGGCCGAACGCTACCCCGAGGAGGTCGAGACCACGGCGTACTACGTGGTGCGCGAGGCCCTCGCGAACACCGCGAAGCACGCGCATGCGACGCACGCGTCGGTCGGGCTCGCGCGTGACGACGGGCACCTGCGCATCGCGATCAGCGACGACGGGTGCGGCATCGAGCCGGGCGTCGCAGGCGTCTCCCACGGCGGCCTCGCGAACATCCGCGACCGGGTCGCCGCGCTGCGCGGCACGATCTCGATCGCGCCGAACCGCCCATCGGGCACGATGGTGCTCGTGGAACTGCCGGTGGGGGAACGCGATGGATGATCAGCGCACGCTCCGCGTCGTCATCGCGGAGGACAACTACCTCGTGCGCGAGGGCGTGCGGCGCCTGCTCGAGGACTCCGGCGAGATCGACGTGGTCGCGGGCACCGGCGACGCCGCCGAACTGCTCGACGCGGTGCGGCGGTTCTCGCCCGACGCGGTGCTCACCGACATCCGGATGCCGCCCGGCCACCACATGGAGGGCATCGAAGCCGCCCGGGAGATCCGCGCCGCGCACCCCGACACGGGCGTCGTCGTGCTGTCGCAGCACGCCGACGAGAGCTACGCGCTCGCGCTGTTCGCCGACGGCTCGGCGGGGCTCGGCTACCTGCTGAAGGACCGGATCGGCGACCTCGAGGACCTCGTCCACGCCCTGCGCGAGGTGCGCGCCGGCGGCTCGGTCATCGACCCGCAGATCGTCGACACGCTCGTGCGGCGACGGAGCGCGGCCGCGTCGAGCCCGCTCGCGGCGCTGTCGCCGCGCGAGCTCGAGGTGCTGCGTGAGATGGCCCGCGGCCGCACGAACGCGGGCATCGAGCAGTCGCTGTTCCTGTCGTCGTCGACCGTCGAGAAGCACGTCAACGCGATCTTCACGAAGCTGCGCCTGCCCGAGAGCGGCGTGCACCGTCGGGTCGCCGCGGTGCTGGCGTTCCTCCAGGACGGCGGCGCGAACGCGCCCGAGTGAGCTCAGCGCCCGGCCGGCTCGTGCACCTGCACGGCTGCGCCGACGAGCGGGGCGTCGTCGCCGAGCGCGGCGCGCACGACGCGCAGGTCGCGCGCCGCCGGGAGCACGGCCACCGCGTGCGCCGCCGCCTCGACGAGCTGCACGTAGTCGTCGGCCACGCGCGAGAACCCGCCGCCGATCGCGACGACCTCGAGGTCGAGCAGCGCGGCGCACGCGGCGATCGCGTGCCCGACGGCCTCGGCCGAGCGCCGCACGGCCCGGAGCGCGACGGGGTGGCCGGCACGGTAGTCGGCGGCGAGCGCGCGGCCGTCGAGGCCGGGCGTGCCCTCACCGGGCGTGTCCTGGCCGGGCGCGCCGAACGCGCGAGCGTCGGGCCCGCGCCATCCGTGCTCGAGCGCCCACCGCACGGTCGCCGGCCCGGCGGCGACCGCCTCGACGGTCGCGCCGACCGGGTCGCCGGCACCCGGCCGCCGCACCCAGACCTGGCCGACATGGCCGGCGTTGGCGCTCGCGCCGTGCACGACCCGGCCGTCGAGCACGATCCCGCCGCCGATGCCGGTGGAGACGACCATCGCGATGCCGTTCCGGACGCCGCGCAGCGCGCCGAACCGATGTTCGGCCATCGCGATGCAGCGGCCGTCGAGCGCGATCCGCACCGGTCCGCCGTTCGCGAAGGGCTCGACCACGGGGGCGAGCGGGAAGTCGCGGATGCCGGGCATGTTGAGCGGTGAGATGCGCGTGCCGCCGCCGAGGAGGGGGCCGGCGCTGCCGACCCCGACGCCGACGATGCGGTATTCCGGCGACCCCGCTCCGGCGGCGCGCTCAGCGTGCGAGGCCGAGCGCCCGCAGGCCGTCGCGATCGCGTCGGCGAACGTGTCGGGGGTCTGGCCGGGGCCGCTCGCGGTGCGGTGCCGGCTGCCCGGGACGATCCGTCCGGTGGCGTCGACGAGCGCGGCGTCGACCTTCGTGCCGCCGATGTCGACGGCGAGGGCCACGTCGATGGGCATGCGGCCTCCCTCGTCTCGGGGTCATCATCCCGCGTGGGAGCGCTCTCGGCGAGCACCCGCGCGTGGACGCGCCAGCGAGGCGTTCGGACACGAGCGGATAACGATCTCCGCTTCAGGCGGCCGGCGTCTTTCCTCGTGCGCGGCCGCGACCTACGATCGCTGCATTCGTCATCGCCCCTACCGCGACGCGAAGCGGGCTCACGACCCGACCCGACGTCCTGGTCGTGAGCCCTTCCTCGTGTCCGGAGGCGGAAACGCGGTTCAGGCCGCGAGGGCCGCCGCGAGGCTCTCGCGCACGATCGCGAGACCGCGCTCGAGCTCGTCCTCGGTGATGGTGAGCGCCGGCAGGAACTTCAGCACCTCGTCGAAGGCGCCCGAGGTCTCGATGACGAGCCCGCGCTGGAACGCCTCCTTCGAGACGCGGCCCGCGAGCGTGCGGTCGGCGTCGCACGCGAGCCCCTGCATCAGGCCGCGGCCACGCGGGACGAAGCCGAGCTCGGGGTGCTCGGCGGCGATCCGCTCGAGGTGGCCGCGCAGGAGCTCGCCCTTGGCGGCGACGCCCTCGGTGAACGCCGAGTCGACCCAGTACGTCTCGAGCGCGACGCGCGCCGAGACGAACGCGAGGTTGTTGCCGCGGAACGTGCCCGTGTGGGCACCGGGCTTCCAGACATCGACGTCGGGGCGCAGCAGCACGAGCGACATCGGCAGGCCCGAGCCCGAGATCGACTTCGACACGGTCACGATGTCGGGCACGATGCCGGCGTGCTCGAAGGCGAAGAACGTGCCCGTGCGGCCGACGCCGGCCTGGATCTCGTCGAGGATGAGGAGGATGCCGCGTTCCGCGGTGATCGCGCGCAGGCGCTGCAGCCACGGCGCGCTCGCCACGTTGATGCCGCCCTCGCCCTGCACGGCCTCGACGATGACCGCGGCGGGCAGGTCGAGACCCGAGCCCGGGTCGTCGAGCATCTTCTCGAAGAGGTCGAGCGTGTCGACGCCGGCGCCGAGGTAGCCGTCGTAGGGCAGGCGGGCGATGTCGTCGAGTCCGACGCCGGCCGCCGAGCGGTAGTGGCTGTTGCCGGTCGCGGCGAGCGCGCCCATGCTCAGGCCGTGGAACGCGTTGGTGAACGCGACGACGGTCGAGCGGCCGGTCGCCTGACGGGCGACCTTGAGCGCCGCCTCGACGGCGTTCGCGCCGGTCGGACCGGTGAACTGGAGCTTGTGGTCGAGACCGCGCGGCTCGAGCACGAGCCGCTCGAACGCCTCGATGAACGCCTTCTTGGCCGAGGTGGCCATGTCGAGGCCGTGGATGATGCCGTCGCGCTCGAGGTACTCGATGAGCGCGCGCGTGAAGGCGGGGTTGTTGTGGCCGTAGTTCAGCACGCCCGCTCCGGCGAAGAAGTCGAGGTACTCGCGCCCGTCGGCGTCGACGAGCGTGGAGCCGGTCGCGCGGTCGAACACGGTCGGGAAGGCGCGGATGTACCCGCGCACCTCGGACTCGCGACGGTCGAAGACGTCGAGTGCGGTGGAGGTGTCCAATGCGGTGGCGCCGCTCATGGCAGGCGGGCTCCTCTCGGTGAAGGGGGCGGTGCTTCGAGACTACGTCCTCCGGCCGAGTGTCGCGTGTGCGCGCCATCCGGTCGCCCGGACGGGACCTGGGTCCTCGATCGAGGGGTGCGGCGCGACTAGCGTGGCGGCAGGGGAAGGGGGCCCGCATGGATGTCACCGACAACGGACCCGAGCCGAACGCGTTCGACATCGAGGCCGCGACGAAGGACAACGAGAACTACCGCACCGTCGCGTGGACCGGCAGGTACCTGCAGGTCACGCTCATGTCGATCCCGGTCGGCGAGTCGATCGGCCTCGAGGCGCATCCAGAGACCGACCAGTTCCTGCGGCTCGACGCCGGCCGGGGCCGGGTGAAGATGGGACCCACGAAGGACGACCTCTCGTTCCAGCGGGATGTCTCGGACGGCTGGAGCATCCAGGTGCCCGCCGGCACGTGGCACGACGTCGAGAACACGGGCGACGAGCCGCTCCAGCTGTACACCGTCTACGCCCCGGTGCACCATGCGGCCGGCGCGGTGCAGGTGACGGCCGACGACGCCGAGCGCGACGAGGAGGCCGGCGCGGACGAGCCGCCGGACTGGGCGGTCGAGCCCGAGGGCGGGGAGCCCGACCGGCACGCCTGAACGGGCGACCGCGGTGCGGCCGTGCGCCGCGGCCGCACCGGCCCGGTCAGGGCGCGGACGCGGCGCGACGCCGGCGCTCGATGCCCTCGAGCAGGAGGTCGAGCCCGAACTCGAACTCCTCCTGGTCGTCGCACCAGCCGAGCGTCGAGTCGGGGTCGACGTGCGCGACCTCGGCGAGCATGGCGGCCAGATGGGGTGCCAGCGCCGACATGGCCTCGAGCTCGGCGGGACCGGGCGTCGAGGCGTTGTCGTCGGGGCCGAGCTCCTGCACGAACCCGTACATGCGGCTGCCGAGGGCGTGCAGCGAGTGGTGGATGAGGTCGTGCGAGAGGCCGCCCGAGCGCATCAGGCCGACCACGCCGTCGACGTACCGGGCCTGCGCGGGCCCGAAGCTGCCGCGCGACTCCATCACGACCGGCACCCACGGATGGCGCAGCAGCACGCGCCGTGCCCCGAGGATGCGGGCGCGCAGGGCGGTCGCCCAGCCGGCGGGTGCCGGGGCGGCCGCGGAATCGCCGACCTCGCGCGCGATCTCCTCGAACGCGACCTCGACGACGCCGTCGAGGATCGCGCTCTTGTTGGGGAGATGGTGGTAGAGCGACATCGCCTCCACGCCGAGCTCGTCGGCGAGCGCGCGCATGGTGAGTGCGTCGAGGCCCCGGCGGTCGGCGAGGTCCATCGCGGTCTGCAGCACGCGATCGCGCGTGAGCGGCGAGCGCTGGGCGGTGCGGCTCGTCGGCATGTCCTCCACGGTACTCCCTCGCCTTCCCCGCTTTGCCTCTGGACGGCGCCGGGCGATGCAGGTATCTTACGACGTAAGGCTTACAACGTAAGGGAGTTCGTCATGACCGATTCCGAGACCGCGACCGCGGCATCCGCACCCACCCGCGCGACCACCATGCGGGCCGCCGTCGTCGACCGCTTCGGCGGCCCTGAGCACGTCCGCGTCGACCGGGTGCCGAAGCCCGAACCCGCGGCCGACGAGGTGCTCGTGCGCGTGCGCGCCGCCACGGTGAGCGTGGCCGACCACCGGCTCCGCGCCCGCGACATCCCGCGCGGCCTGTCGCTGCTGGTCGCGCCGACGATCGGCCTGTTCCGTCCGCGCGTGCACGTGCTCGGCATGGACGTCGCGGGCGTCGTCGAGTCGGTCGGCTCCGCCGTCACGCGGTTCGCGCCCGGCGACGAGGTGATCGCGATGCTGGGCTCGCGCATGGGCGGCCACGCCGAGTACGTCGCCGTCCCGCAGGGCGGCGACATCCCACGGAAGCCGGCGACCCTGTCGTTCGAGGAGGCCGCGGCGATCGTGTTCGGCGGCCACACGGCCATGCGGTACCTGGCGCGCGTCGAGCTCCGGCCCGGCGCGGAGGTGCTCGTCAACGGCGCGTCGGGCGCGGTCGGCATCGCGGCGGTGCAGCTCGCCGCCCGACGTGGTGCGCGCGTCACGGCCGTCACGAGCGCACGGAACGCCGCGCTCGTTCGCGCCAACGGCGCGAGCCGGGTCGTCGATCACGAGCGGGAGGACTTCGCCGCAGGCGCTTCGGGCGCCTACGACGTCATCGTCGAGTGCGCGGGCACGGCGCCGTTCCCGCGCGTGCGGCACCTGATCCGGCCGGGTGGAGCGCTGCTGCAGGTGATCGCCGACCTCGGCGACATGCTCGCCGCGCCCTGGCGGTCACGCCGCAGCGGCATCCTCGTGACCTCGACCGGCGATCGGGTCGGGCCCGACGGGATGCAGCGGCTCGCCGAACTCGCGGAGGCGGGCGACATCCGGCCGGTCATCGATCGCGTGGTCGAGCTCGACGGCATCGTCGACGCGCACCGCTACGTCGACACCGGGCGCAAGCGCGGGAGCGTCGTGGTGCGGCTCGGGTGAGCCGCCGCGCGTGAGACAGTGTCGGACGTGACCTCCGACCCGCTCCCGATCTCCGACACCCTCCACGCATCCGGCGACGCCTTCACGCTCCGGCGCGCCCGGCCCGACGACGTCGAGGCGCTCGTGCGGCTGATCGCGGCCGACTCGCTGCGCGCCGCCGAGTTCGGCTTCACCGACGCCGACCTCGCGAGCTATGCCCGCGCGTTCCAGGCGATCGACGCCGACCCCGCCCAGCTCCTCGTGATCGTCGAACGCGACGGCGGCGAGCCGGCCGGAACGATGCAGCTCACGTTCATCCCCGGCCTCTCGCGCGGGGGAGCGACGCGCCTGCAGATCGAGGCCGTGCGGGTCGCCGACGACCTCCGCGGTCGCGGCGTCGGCTCCGCGATGATCCGGTGGGCCCTCGACCACGCCCGCGAGCGCGGCGCGCGCCTCGTGCAGCTCACGTCCGACGCCCGCCGCGACGACGCGCATCGCTTCTACGAGCGCCTGGGCTTCGAGGCCTCGCACGTCGGGTTCAAGCTTTACGTCTGAGGCCCGGCCGGCGGCAGCTCGGGACGGTGCAGGCGGCCGAGCATGCGCTCGGCGCCCGCCGGCGTGCGGCGGTCGAGCAGCGAGACGACGATGCCGGCGAGTGCCGCCGCCGGGATCGTCCACGCGCCGGGTTGGGCGAGCAGCGCCGCCCAGGCATCGCTGCGCGGGCCGAGCGCCGCCGTGGCGATGAGCGCCGCAGCGCACAGCGTGGATCCCACGACCATCGACGCGATCGCGCCGCGCGCCGTGAGCCGCGGCCACCAGATGCCGAGCACGATGACGGAGGTCAGCGCCGACGCGGCGAAGACGAACACGTTGCCGACCGAGCTGACCAGCCCCTGCGGCACGGTCGCGAGTGCGACCACGAGCGGCACGGCGGTGGTGAACAGGGCCGCCCAGCGGAACGAGCGCACGGTGCCGTGGAACAGGTCCTGGCTGACCGCGCTCGAGAGCGAGACGACCAGGCCCGACGAGGTGCCGAGGAACGCCGCGAGCGCCCCCGCGACGACCAGCGCCGTCAGCAGGTCGCCGACGATGCCCGGGAACAGGCGCGACGGGAGCAGCAGTGCCACGGTGTCGGCGACGCCCGGCCGGGCGAGGTCGGGCGCGACCGCGCGGGCGATCAGGCCGATGGTGCCCGACACCATGTAGAACGCGCTGATGAGGCCGATCACGATCACCGTCGTCCACCGCGCCGACCCGCCCGTCGGGCTGGTGTAGAACCGCACGAGCACGTGCGGCAGCCCGATCGTGCCGCACAGGAGCGCGATCAGCAGCGACGCGGTCGTGTAGAGGTCGAGTCCGCCCGGCCCGCTCTCGTGCGGGAACACGAGCGCCGGGTCGATCGCGGGTTCGCGTCCGCCGGACGCGATCGCGAAGAAGACGACGGGCACGGCGAGCGCGCCGAACTTCAGCCAGAACAGGAACGCCTGCACGAACGTGATCGAGCGCATGCCGCCCGCGGCGACCGAGCCCCCGACGACGATCGCGACGCCGACCGCGCCCATCCACGGCGGGACGTCGGCGACGACGTTCACCGCGAGCGCGGCGCCGTGCAGCTGCGGCACGATGTACAGCCACCCGATGACGAGCACGAGCACGCTCGTGATGCGTCGCGCCGCGAGGGAGTCGAGCCGGGCGTGCACGAAGTCGGGGATCGTGTATGCGCCGCTCCGGCGCAGCGGCGCCGCGACGAACACGAGCACGAGCAGGTACCCGGCCGCGTAGCCGATCGGGAACCAGAACGCCTCGGCGCCCGAGAGGAGCACGAGCCCCGACAGGCCGAGGAACGTGCCCGCCGAGAGGTACTCGCCGCTGATCGCCGACGCGTTCCACCACGGCCGGACCGTGCGCGAGGCCACGAAGAAGTCGCTCGTCGTGCGCGAGACGCGCACCCCGTACACGCCGATGCCGGCCGTCACAGCCAGCACGAGTGCGACCGCCGCGCCGGTGAGGAACGCGTTCATTCGTGCTCCACGAGCGCGTTGAACCGGCGTTCGGCGCGCCGCGCGAGCACCGCGTAGATGAGCGCGTGCACGAGGATGATCGGGAAGAAGCCGTACGCCTGGATGAGCCACGGCACGGGCACCCCGGCGACCACGACGTCGTCGAGCGCCGGCACCCGCGTGATCAGCACGATCACGCAGGCCACGACCACGACGAACGAGAGCACGGTCGCGAGCGCGAGCCGCGCCTGCGCGCGCATGAGGCTGCGGGTGAACATCGTCTCGGCCTCGCCGACCGGCACGGCTCCCGCACGCACCGGCGGGCGGTGCCGCGCCGCCGCGGCCGGGTCGACCGACGTCACGCGCTCGCGCGCCGGGCGATCGCCTTCGCTCACCGTCGGTCCTCGCGCGCGTGCAGGATCGCGTCGCGCACCGATCCGACCGAACGGCGGCTCACGGGGATCTCCTCGCCCGCGACGACGACGGCCGGGTGCGCGCCGCTGA
Organism: Agromyces aurantiacus; assembly: GCF_016907355.1. Classification (NCBI taxonomy): domain Bacteria; kingdom Bacillati; phylum Actinomycetota; class Actinomycetes; order Micrococcales; family Microbacteriaceae; genus Agromyces; species Agromyces aurantiacus. The sequence goes on from NZ_JAFBBW010000001.1 coordinate 1,176,267, forward strand.
GGCGTGCGGTGGTGATCGCGGCGCGGTCGACGAGGTACGAGCGGTGCACGCGGATGAAGCCCGCGCTCGCCCAGCGCTCCTCGAGGTCGGAGATGGACTCGCGGACGAGGTGGCTGTCGGTCTCGGTGTGCAGCCGCGCGTAGTCGCCCTGCGATTGGACCCAGCGGACGTCGCTGCGGTGCACCACGCGCATCACGTCGCCGACCTTGACCGGGATGTGCTCGTCGGCGACCGTTCCCGGATCGCCGGACGCGTCGCGGCCGGTGAGGATCCGCGCGACCGCGCGCTCGAGCCGCTCCCGGCGGATCGGCTTCAGGATGAAGTCGACCGCGGCGACGTCGAAGGCCTCGACCGCGCCCGCCTCGTCGGCCGTCACGAACACGATCGCCGGCGGGCGGGCGAACCGCGTCATCGCCCGCGCCAGGTCGAACCCCGAGAGGCCGGGCATGTGGATGTCCAGGAACGCGGCATCAACGGGCTGCTCCGCGAGCAGGCGCACGGCCTCCGACCCCGACGACGCGCGCAGGATGCGGCCCACCCGCGGGTCGCGCCGGAGCAGCAGCTCGAGCTCGTCGAGCACGGGGCGCTCGTCGTCGGCGATGAGGACGTCGATGGTCGCGGGAGCCGTCATCCGCTCGGCCTCTCGGTCTCGTGGAAGGGCTGGGACTTGGGGATGCGCATGCGCACGAGGGTGCCCGCACCGGGGTTCGTCTCGACCACGAGCGCGTGGTCGTCGCCGTAGATTCGCCGCAGGCGCGAGTCGACGTTGCGCAGGCCGACGTGGTCGGCGCGGCCCGGCGCGGTGAGCAGCCCGCGGAGCTCGTCGGGCGACATGCCGACGCCGTCGTCGTCGACCGTGATCTCGGTGTGCGTTCCGTCGTCGTGCGCGCCGATCACGATGGTGCCCCCGCGCTCGCGCGGTTCGAGCCCGTGGCGCACCGCGTTCTCGACGAGCGGCTGCACGCTGAGGAATGGGATGACCGTCGCCAGCGTCTCGGGTTCGACCTGCAGGGTCACCGTCAGCCGCTCCTCGAAGCGCGCCCGCTCGAGCTCGACGTAGGAGTGCACGCTGCGCAGCTCCTCCGCGAGCGTCGTGAACTCGCCCTGCCGGCGGAACGAGTACCGGGTGAAGTCGGCGAAGTCGAGCACGAGGTCCTTCGCGCGCTCGGGGTCGGTGCTGATGTACGACGCGATCGCTCCGAGCGAGTTGTAGATGAAGTGGGGGCTGATCTGCGCGCGCAATGCCCGCAGTTCGGCCTCCGCGAGCGCCGCCCGCGAGGTCTCGAGCTCGCCGAGCTCGAGCTGCCGCCCGCACCACCTCGCCACCTCGGCCGTCGCGCGCACCAGCGGGGGCCGCACGCGATCGGCGAACGCGACGATCGCGCCGACCGTGCGGCCGTGTACGACGACCGGTGCGCCGACCGCGGGCGCCGACGGCGCGCCGGACACCTGGCGGCGGCCGGACTCGACGACGCTCGACGCGACCTGCCACGCGGCATCCGAGAGCCCCGGCCGACCGTCGACCGAGAGGATGCGCTCGGTGTCGGCGATCGCGATCGCGTCGCTGCCGAGCAGCGAGCGCAGCGCGCGCGCCGCGCGCTGGGGGTCGCCCGAACCGAGCCCGCCGCGCAGGTGCACGGCCGCGCGCGACGCGAGCGAGAGCGTGCGGAACGTCGCCCGCTCGACGTCGCTGCCGAGGTCGCGCGAGCCGCGCGCGAGCCGCCACACGACCTGCAGGAGCAGGGTCAGCGCGATGCCGATGCCGACCCCGACGAGGATCGGCAGCCATGCATCGTCGATCATGCGCCCTCCTGTCACGGCGGCGTCAGCAGCAGCGGGCCCCCGGGTTGCGGTCCTGATCGTCCATTCTCGCGCGCCAGAAGGCGCGTTCGGTGAGGGGCGGATGCTCCGGGCCGTGGTGTGCGCGGTGGTGCTCGAGATAGCGGCGATACGCCGTGTCGCCCATGAGCTCCTGCAGGTACCATCCGACCGCCCCGACGAGGCGGCGGACGGCGGGCAGGGCCGCGCCCGCCCGGACCTGGATCCGGGCGGGGCGGCCGTGGCTGCCGGCGGTCATCAGTGCCGCACCGACTCGGGACGCCGATCGGCGGGGAGCGCGGCCCACTCCTTCTCGAGCGCGGACTCGGCCTTGGTGGGGATCAACCCGGCCGGCGCGAACCGGCGGGAGGCCACCGCGGCATCCTCGTGATTCTCGCCGCCGCCGTTGCGGATGGCGACGATGGTCGTGCGCACCGAGGCGATGAGCACGACGATCGCGAGGGTGACGAAGACGATCGACAGCGTGCCCTGCACCGCGGTGTTGCGGACCACCGCCTCCATCGCCTCGACGCTGGGCGCCGTGCCGAACGAGGTCTCGCCGGCCTCGAGGGCGTTGCGGAACGCGATGTGGTTGGCCCAGTAGCCCACCTGCGGCACCGGCGAGAAGATCTTGAACATCGACGCGGTGATCGTCACGACGGCGGCGAACGCGAGCGGCAGCGCCACGATCCAGAGCCAGCGGACGTAGCTCCGCCCGCGCTTGGCGACGATCGCGAGCACGACCGAGAGCGCGATGACCGCGAGCAGCTGGTTCGCGATGCCGAACAGCGGGAAGAAGGTGTTGATGCCGCCGAGCGGGTCGGTGACGCCGAGGATCAGGATGTAGCCCCATCCGGCGACCATGATCGCGGTCGTGATCCAGACGCCGGGCCGCCAGGCGGTGTCCTTGAACTTCGGGATCACGTTGCCGATCGAGTCCTGCAGCATGAAGCGCGCGACGCGGGTGCCGGCGTCGACCGCGGTCAGGATGAAGAGCGCCTCGAACATGATCGCGAAGTGGTACCAGAAGCCCGCCATCGCGGCCCCGCCGAAGGCCTGCTGCATGATGTGCGCGAGGCCGAGCGCGAGCGTCGGTGCGCCGCCGGTGCGCGAGACGATCGACTCCTCGCCGACGGCGGCGGCCGTCGAGGTCAGCATGTCGGGCGTGAGGTTCACGCCGGTCAAGCCGAGCGAGTTGACGAACGCGACCGCGCCCTCGACGGTGCCGCCGGTCGCGGCCGCCGAGGAGTTCATGGCGAAGTAGATCCCGCGGTCGAGCGAGATGGCCGCGACGAGCGCCATGATCGCCACGAACGACTCCATGAGCATGCCGCCGTAGCCGATGAACCGGGACTGGCGCTCCTTCTCGAGGAGCTTCGGCGTCGTGCCCGAGGCGATCAGGGCGTGGAATCCGGAGAGGGCGCCGCACGCGATGGTCACGAACAGGAACGGGAAGAGCGAGCCCGAGAAGACCGGGCCGATCTCGCCGCCCGCGAACTCGCTGAACGCGGGGACCGTGATCTCGGGGCGCACGAGCACGATCGCGCCGGCCAGCATGACGATGACGCCGATCTTCATGAACGTCGACAGGTAGTCGCGCGGGGCGAGCAGCAGCCACACCGGCAGGACCGCGGCGATGAAGCCGTAGACGATGATGCCCCACGCGATCGCCGTGCGGTCGAGGTGGAACACCTCGGCGCCCCACGGGGTGCCCGCGACCCATCCGCCCGCGACGATCGCGGCGATGAGCAGGACGAAGCCGATGATCGACACCTCGGTGATGCGACCGGGGCGGATGTACCGGAGGTAGACGCCCATGAACAGCGCGATCGGGATCGTCATGGCGACGCTGAAGACGCCCCACGGGCTCTCGCCGAGCGCGTTCACGACGACGAGCGCGAGGATCGCGATGATGATCAGCATGATCAGCAGCGAGGCGACGATCGCGGCGGTGCCGCCGATCCTCCCGAGCTCGTCGCGGGCCATCTGGCCGATGCTGCGGCCGCCGCGGCGCATCGAGAAGAACAGCACGAGGTAGTCCTGCACGGCGCCGGCCAGGATGACGCCGACGATGATCCAGAGCGTGCCGGGGAGGTAGCCCATCTGCGCGGCCAGCACCGGGCCGACGAGCGGACCCGCGCCGGCGATCGCGGCGAAGTGATGGCCGAACAGCACGCGACGGTCGGTCGGGACGAAGTCCTTCCCGTCGGCCCGTACCTCGGCGGGCGTGGCGCGACGGTCGTCGGGTCGCGCGATGTAGCGCTGGATGACCTTGGAGTAGAAGCGGTAGCCGATGAGGTAGCTGCACACGGCCGCGAACACGAACCAGATCGCGTTCACGGTCTCGCCGCGCACGAGCGCGAGCATGACCCACGCCACGCCGCCGAGCAGCGCGATCGCGGACCAGAGCAGGATCTTGGGCACCGTCCACTTGGACTCCCGCTCGAGCTCCGCCTCGGGGACGGCGGTGTGCGGCAGGGACGGATCTGATGCGAGCGTGCCGTCGTCGCCGGATCCGGCGTCGAGGGTCGGCTGCGGGGGTTGCGACGTCATTGTCTCCTCCTGGGGGTCGCGTCGTTGCGCGGGACGCGCTCACGCTACGGAGGAGGCCGGCCGCGCCGCCCGCCGCCCGCGGTCGACGGCCGTTCGGCGCGGCGAACGGTCGATTCCCGCGACGAACGGCGCGACGGCGGGCAGCGCAGCGGCGGGTGTCGCGCGTCGGCACCGCGGCGGATGCGGCGTCAGGACGCGCGTCGCAGCGCGCTCCTCCCGAACTCGGCCCCGAGGCGGCGCGCCTCGTCGTGGGCGGCGCGGCGGCCGGGCTCGGCGTCGGCGACGGCGAGGTTCGGCCGGAACGCGACGGAGTCGACGTCGGTGACGCCGGCCCAGTTCAGCCAGTCCTCGAAGTACGGCCGCTGGAAGTCGCTGCCGAACGCCGGCGGGCGGTCGTCGCCGTAGACCGCGCTGGTGTAGACGACTGCGGCGCGTCGGCCGCGGAGCAGTCCGGTGTACCCGGCCTCGGGGTCGAAGCCGAACACCATGCCCGGCTGGCTGACCACGTCGATGAACTGCTTCGCGATGTAGGGGATCCCGGCGTTCCACATCGGCAGGCTGAAGAGGTACAGGTCGGCGGCGGCGAAGCGTTCGAAGGCGAGGCGGGCGCGGTGCCACGCGACCTGCTGGGTGCCGACGGGCTGCTCGCCCGCGAAGATCCGCATCTTCGCCCCGGCGCCGTCGGGCCCGAACGAGGGGAGCGAGCCGTCCCACAGGTCCCATTCGTCGACGGATGCCGTGGGCTGGGCGGCGCGGAACGCGTCGAGGAAGGTGCGGGCGATGGCGAGCGATTCCGAGTCCTCGCCGCGGGGCGAGGCGGAGATGTGCAGGAGCGTGGTCATGGTCGGCCTTTCCGTGCTGATGTAGATGTGTGCGGACGCACATAAATCAGAACGAGGGCATCGTAACAGATATGTGCGCACGCACATAATCGGGTAGGATCGCCCCATGACGACCGACGCCGAACGCACCTGGGCCGCGGTGCTGCGGCTGCACGCGGCGCTGCTCCCGAGGCTCGACCGCGCGGTGGCGCGCGACGGCGGCATGCCGCTCGCGTGGTACGACGTGCTGCTCGAGCTGCGCGAGGGCGGCGGCCGGCTGACCATGGGACAGCTCGCCGAGCGGGTCGTGCTCAGCCGCACGCGCGTGAGCCGGCTGGTCGACGAGCTCGTGGCCGCCGGCCTCGTCGAGCGCGAACGCCATCCCGACGACGGCCGCTCCGCCTACGCCGTGCTCACGCGCGAGGGCACGCGGCGGTTCCTCGCGGCCGCACGCGTCTACCTGCCCGCGATCGAGCGCGAACTCGCCGGGGTCGATCCCGCGCGCCTGGCGGCGCTCGCCGACGGGCTCGAGGCTGTGCTCGACGACGTCACCGGCCGAGCCTCCGAGGTCGGTTCGCGGCCGGTCAGAACTTGAAGCGGACGCTGCGCACCCGGAGTGCGCCGTCCTCCTCCGCCACCACGCAGCGCACGAGTCCGCTCTGCGTGGCCCCGTCCTCGTCCTCGTAGGTCGCGGTGCCCTGCACGCGGTACCCGCCGTCGGTCTCGATCACCTCGAAGTCCTGCGACACGTCGCCGGCCGTCCGGTCGGGGGAGTCGAGCTCCTCCAGCGCCGCCTCTCGGCACATGGCCGACGCGACCTCCTCGGGGTCGTCGGACTCGGAGGCGTCGACGAGCCCCACGACCAGCGCGACGGCGAGGCCGCCGAGCACCAGCACGGGCACGAGGATGCGCACCCACAGCGGGATGCGCGAGAGCCAGCCGCCTCGTTCGGCGGCCGGGGCGGCGGACCGTCCGGGTTCCGGTTCCATGGCCGAACTCTAGTCCCGCTCGACGGTCGCGACACCCCTTCGAGCGGTGTCAGTATGCAACTGAAGGGTTGCAGAGGCGCGCGATCCCTGCGACCATCGACACATCGCAACCGAGGGGTTGCGATGTCGCCCGAGAGGATGGATCATCATGACCATGACCGACAACCAGCCCGCCGTCGTCGACGACGCGGCGTTCACGGTGCGACGCACCATCCGCATCGAAGCGCCGGTCGAGCGGGTCTGGGCCGCCGTCACCGAACCCGAGCACATCTCCGCGTGGTTCGGCCGCACCGAGCTCGACGCCCGCGGCCCGGGGGCCGAGGGCACGATGACCTTCGCCGGCTACGGCGCCGTGCCGATCCGCGTCGAGGCGATGGACGCCCCGCGGTCGGTGACGTACCGCTGGGGCAACGACGACGCGCTCGGCCGCCTGCCTGACACGCTCGACGAGTCGACCTCGACCGTGTTCACCTTCACGCTCGAACCGCTGGCCGACGGCACGCAGCTCACGGTCGTCGAGACCGGCTTCGAGCGCACCTCCGATCCCGCCGCCAACATGGCCTCGCACGCCGAGGGCTGGGGCTCCGAGCTCGACAAGCTCGTCGACCTGCTCGAGGGCGTCGGCGTCGGGGCGGCCGAGGGCCACTCGTGACCACCGCGACGCTCGTGCCGATGTTCGCCGCGCTCGGCGACGAGACCCGGTGGAGCATCCTGGCCGCCCTCGGCGAGGGCGACGCCTCCGCATCGGCCCTCGCCGGGCGCCTGCCCGTCACGCGGCAGGCGATCGCGAAGCACCTCGCCGTCCTGCAGCAGGTGGGCCTCGTCGAGCCGTTCCGCGTCGGCCGCGAGGTGCGCTACCGGGTGGTCGGATCGCAGCTCAGCGAGACGGCGCGCCGCCTCGACGCGATCGGCGCCGAGTGGGACCGCCGCCTCGCCGTGATCAAGGAGATCGCCGAGGGGCGCTAGGCCGCACGATCGGGACATGGTCATCGAACCTCCGCCTCCCTCCCAGCCGGATCCGCCGGTCGCGCACGATCGTCGTGGCGCCCTCCTGGCCGACGCGCGGGTGCGTGCGGCCGGGCGTCGGCCCGCGGAGCTGCTCGCGCAGTGGCGTCAGGACGACACGGTGGCTCCGTCGGGGGTGGATCAGCGCACCTCCGTCGCTCTCGACGCGTTGGCGCTCGAGGCGGCGCCGGACTACGACGCCCTCCTGCTCTCACCCGTCGCACCGCTCGGGACCGCGTCGCGCCTTGCCCCGACCTCGCAGGACCGGACGCTCTCGACCATCCGTCCGACCGAGGTCGTCTCCGATCCCACCAACGTCCTCGCCCTCGAGGCGGCGCGCCGGCTGCAGGAGGCACCGGGCCGCGATGCACGACTCTGCACCGTGCACCAGGTCCTCCGCATGCAGGCAGCACCCGCGGGCGAGGGGCATACCCGGCACTTCCGGCTGTTCGCGATCGCCGACGCGGGTCGAGCGCGCCCAGAACATGCCTTCGAGGTCGAGGCCGTGATCGCGCAACTCCGCGTCCACCGGCGGGTGCTCGAGCTGGCCGTCGAGCGGCATGGCGCGCGATGCTCGGCACCGCGCGCCGTGGTCCGGTCGGATCGGGCGCATGACGCGCTCGGCGAGCGGACCGCCGTCGCGATCGCCCGGGCGTTCTCCGATGTCGACGTGGTCCGCGCGGCCACCGAGTCTGCATACTACGGCGGCTTCCGGGTCGAGTACGGCGTCCACGATGCCGACGGCTCCTTCGTCGGCCTCGTGGACGCCGGCCGCTTCGACTGGGTCGCCCTGCTCACCAGCGATCGACGCCACCGTTTCGTCGCGTCGGCGATCGGGGTGCAGCTGCTGGCGCTGCTGCTGCCGGGCGCCGGCGCAGGGTCGCGATGAGCCGGTCGGCGTGCCCCAGGCGGCAGACGGCTACCTGCCGGCGGCCGCCTCGGCGTGCGCCGCGAGCCACGCGTCGAACGTCGTCTCCGACAGCTCCGCGCCCGCGCCCGGGGCGAGCTCGTCGCCGTGCAGGAGCGTGCCGAAGTACGGCGCCGCCGGGTCGGCGACGACTTCGCGGCGGTCGCCGCGCGCGTCGAGGCTGCGACGGACGAGGTCCGACATGGCGATCCGCTCGGGTCCGCCGATCTCGACGACGGCGTTGCGCGGAGCGTCCTCGGCGAAGCGGGCGACGGCGGCCGAGACGTCCACGGCGGCCATCGGCTGCATGATGCCGGTCGAGACGCGGGCGACGCCGTCGGTGGTGGCCTCGTCGGCGATGCGCGCGGCGAACTCGTAGAACTGGGTCGCGCGCACGATCGTGTACGGCTGGCCCGACTCTCGGATGAGTCGTTCCTGCGCGACCTTGGCCCGCAGGTAGCCGCTGTCGGGCAGTTCGTCGGTGCCCACGATCGAGAGCGCGACGTGGTGCCCGACGCCGGCTTCGCGTTCGGCCGCAAGCAGCGTGCGCGTCGAGGTCGTGAAGAACGCGAGCACGTCGTCGTCGGCGAACGAGGGCGAGTTCGAGACATCCACGACGACGTCGGCGCCCGCGAGCGCCTCGGCGACGCCGGCGCCCGTGATGGTGTCGACGCCCGAGTTCGGCGAGGCGGCGACCGCCTCGTGCCCGTGCTCGGCGAGCAGCGAGACGACCTTCGAGCCGATGAGGCCGGTGCCTCCGATGACGACGATCTTCATGATCCGGTGCCTTCCGTTGGGGCGGTCGCGGCGATTCCGCGTCCCGTCACCCAGCTCCGACCGGATGGCACGGCGATCCGTGACATCCGGCCGGACCTTGGGTTCCCGGGGGCTCAGTCCTCCTCATCGGCCCAGGTCTGGACGATGACCGCGGACGCGTGGATGCACAGCATCCGCAGCGGGCCGTCGCCGACGTTCTCGAAGCGGTGCCAGACGCCGGTGGGCACGGTCGCGGTGTCGCCGGTGCGGGCGACGATCCGGCGCTCGCCCATGGTGATCTCAGCGGTGCCCTCGAGCACGACCCAGGTCTCGGGGTACGGGTGCCAGTGCAGTCCGGGACCCTGGCCCGGGTCGTTGTCGACGAAGAAGTACGAGACGGCGGCGCCGTGCTCGCGCCCGACGAAGCGGCGGGTGCGGCCCGTGCCGATGCGCAGCGCCTCGGCCGGCACGACGCCGGCGTCGGGCGGCGCCTGCATGGTGGGGGCGAGGGTGATCTCGGCGGCGTTCATGGTGGTCTCCTCTGGGGTTCGGTGCGCGTGCAGCAAGCGTCGCGCGGCGAGCCGACGGCGGTTAGTGTTTCGATGTGGATCGAAACGTCGTCGACTTCAGGCTGGCCGCCGACGACATCTCCGCGATCCGATTCGGCGTCTCACCGGGCCACGAGCTCTGCCACGCGGTCCGCGTGCTGCAGCGTCCGGCGGAGCATCCGCTGCAGTGGGGCTGGCTCCGCAGCGTGCGCGACCGGGTGCCACGCGAGGCGTTCGAGCTCTTCGCCGTCCTCGTGCGCGAGCGCGGGTACTTCCCGGACTTCCTGACCACGACCCCCACGTGGGACCTCGAGCCGCGCGACGAGGCCGCTCGCCTGCGCGCCGTGCCCGACGAGCTCATGCGGGTGGATCTCGGCAAGGTGGTCGCGCGGTCCGAGGGCGCGCGGCGCGACGCGGTGCGCCGGATGCTCGACGACCTGCCGCGCACGCGCGCGATGATGGCCGACGCGTGGCTGGAGCTCTGGTCGGCCCTGCTCGAGCCGGTGTGGCCCCAGCTCGAGCGCATCCTCCGGGCCGACATCGCCGTCCGCGCCCGGCGCATCGCGACGGACGGCATCGCGAGCATGGTCGGCGGGCTGCACCGCACGGTCGGATGGCACGACGGCACGCTGCGGGTCGAGCTCGGGTTCCACTCCGAGGAGCTCGACTGCCGCGGCTCCGGCATCGTGCTCGTGCCCTCGGTGCTCGGCGGGCTCGGCTGCTCGGTGCTCACCGAGCCACCCGCGCAGCCGACGCTCTTCTACCCGGCCGACGGGGTCACCGAGCGATGGGCGGCGGATGTCGCGGCGCGCGACGTCGCGCTCGGCGCCCTCCTCGGCGGTGCTCGCGCGGGCATCCTGCTCGCGGCGCACGAGGCCCGCACCACGTCGCAGGTCGCCGCCGACGCGGGCCTCGCGATCTCGACCGCGTCGCATCACCTCACCGTGCTGCGCGATGCCGGGCTCATCGCGAGCCGGCGCGACGGCGCGCGGATGCTGCACCAGCGCACGCCGCTCGGGGAGGCCCTCGTCGGCACCACGGCGTGAGCAGCGCTCAGGCGTCGGGCATCGACCGGCGTTCGCCGACCGCGCGATCGGCCAGCGGGAACGCGATCGAACCGGCGGCGACCCACCACTCCATCACGTCGTACGCGAGCCGGCCGGCGATGACCGACGGGTCGCCGTCGGAGAGCCGCGCCGCCTCGGCGGGGCCGCACGCGAACACCGACATGCCGCGATAGGACTCGTCGCTCTGCTCGTCGAACGGGCCGTTCGCGACGAGCACCCCTTGGCGTCGCAGCTCGGCCCGGTAGGCGAGGTGCCGGAGCTGGAGCGCGTCGAGCTCCGCCTCGGGCAGGTCGGGCGCGTCGGGCGGGCGTCGCAGGACCACGACGGTCATCACGTCGAAGGCATCGGGGATATCGGGATTGCGCGGCATCCGCTCACGGTACGCCGATCCTCCGATACCGGCGGGCGGATGGCTGCGGGTCCGACCCGTCTGTCACACGCGCATGCGCGGCGGTGTCTGCATGTCGACACGTTCCGAGATCTTGGAGGAGCCATGACCACTGCACGCATCCCCGCCGCCGAACTCACCGGCCCCATCGGCGCACTCGCGAGGTTCGGCGCTCGCCGGATGCTCGGCCGCGTGCCCGACTCGGTCGGCGTGATGTGGCACAACCGCCGGGTGCTGATGGACCTGATGGGCATCGGCCGCAAGTCCGAGCGGTGGAGCGCGCTCGACGCGACCCTCTCGTCGTACGCCGCGATGGCCGCCGCCGCGGCCATCGGCTGCAGCTTCTGCCTCGACTTCCACTACTTCCTCGCGCACGACCACGGCCTCGACGAGGCGAAGGCGCGCGAGGTGCCGCGTTGGCGCGAGTCATCCGTCTTCACGCCGCTCGAGCGCCGGGTGATGGAGTACGCCGAGGCCATGTGCGAGACGCCCGTCGCGGTCACCGACGAGTTGTCCGACGCGCTGCTCGCCGAGCTCGGACCGGCCGCGCTGGTCGAATTGAGCGCGAAGGTCGGCCTGATGAACGCGACCGCGCGCGGCAACATCGCGCTCGGCATCCGGTCCGAGCACTTCGCGGATGCCTGCGGGCTCCCGCCGCTCGCGAGCCGGTCAACCGCGGCCGACGTCGTCGGCGGCGCGGCGTAGGGTGACCGTGATGACCACCGACCCGTTCGTCACCCACCGCAACCTGCTCTTCACGGTCGCGTACGAGCTGCTCGGCTCGGCGGCCGACGCCGAGGACGTGCTGCAGGAGTCGTGGCTCCGCTGGGCGTCCGCCGACCGTGCCGAGGTGCGCGACGCGCGTGCGTACCTCGTGCGCATCGTGACGCGGCAGTCGTTGAACCACCTGCGCACGCTGTCGCGCCGCCGCGAGGACTACGTCGGCGAGTGGCTGCCCGAGCCGGTGCTGACGAGCCCTGATGTCGCGGCCGACGTCGAGCTCGCCGAGAGCCTGTCGATGGCCACGCTCACCGTACTCGAGACGCTCGGCCCCGCCGAGCGTGCGGTGTTCGTGCTGCGCGAGGTGTTCGACGTGCCGTACGACGAGATCGCCGACGCGGTCGGCAAGTCGCCCGCGGCGGTGCGCCAGATCGCCCACCGGGCCAAGGAGCACGTCGCGGCCCGGCGGCCGCGCGTCCACGTCGCGCCGAGCGAGCAGGAGCAGGTGCTCGAGCGGTTCATCACGGCCTTCAACACCGGCGAGCTGCAGGGGCTCATGGACGTCCTCGCCCCCGACGTCGTGGCGATCGCCGACGGCGGCGGCAAGGTGCGCGGCGCCGCGCGGCGACCCATCGTCGGCGCGGGCAAGCTCGTCGCCTACCTGCGCGGCGGCCTCGAGAAGTGGGGGGTGCGTCCGGTCGCGAGGCTGGCCTGGGTCAACGGCGCGCCGGGCGTGCGGGTCGAGCTCGACGGCGAGGTCGCGGCCGTGCTGAGCGTGACGGTCGAGGACGGCCGCGTGACGCGCGTCTACTCGGTCGCGAACCCCGACAAGCTCGCCCGCATCGATGCCGAGGCGCCGCTCGAGCGCTGACGGCGGGGCGGCGACTCCGTCACAATGGAACCGATGCGAAGGGGTTCCGACATGGCCGACCACACGACCGATCCGACGACGGATGCCGCGGCGCCGGCGCATCCGGACGCCGCGGGCGTGGCGCACGGGCCCGGCCATCACGCCCTCGGCTGCCCCGAGTGCTTCGAGGAGCTCCAGCGCAACCACGACTGGTGGAAGGCGCGGCCCGAGCGCTCGCGCCTCGTCGGGCTCGTCGTGCTGCGCGACGACATGCCGCCGATCCTCGAGCAGCGCACCGACCTCACGAGGTTCGGCGTGCAGATCCTCGACTTCCGCTATCCCACGCCCGACGCGCCGGAGTCCTGGGAGCAGCGGCTCGCGCGCCTGTTCGAGACGCTCCGGGCGGGCGACGTGCTGGTGGTCGCGAACGAGCGCGCACTCGGCCGCACGGCCGACGAGGTGGCCCGCACCATCCGCGCCCTGCGTCGCCACGACCTCGTCGTGAAGGTGCTGAGCCACGGCGCCCCGCACCTGGAGGACGCCCGGGCGTGACCTCCGACCGGGACATCGCCCGCTGGCGGCTGCACTCGCAGCGGCTTGCGGACCCGGTCGACGGCGCCGACGCGGTGGTGTCGACGCTGCTGGGCGTGCAGGCCGAGAACCCGTCCCAGTCGGCGTGGGCGGTCGCGGCGCGGACCACGAACCCGACGCAGGAGGACCTCGCCGGTGCGCTCGCGAGCGGACGAGTGCTGCGCACGCACGTGTTGCGGCCGACGTGGCACTACGTGCGGGCCGAGGACTCGGCGTGGCTGCTCGAGCTCACGGCGCCGCGCGTGCTGCCCGTCATTCAGCAGCAGCTGCGGGCCCTGGCCGACCGGCTCACCCGCCTGACCGACGAGGTCCTGTCGATCCTCGCCGAGCGGCCCGATCGCACGCGCGGCGAGCTCGCGGGCGAGCTCGAGGCGCGGGGAAGCGGGCTCACGGGCCAGCAGCTGATGCTGCTGCTCGCCCGACTCGAACTGCGCGCCCTCATCTGCAGCGGGGTTCCGGCCGACGGGGAGCACACCTACGCCCTCTTCTCGGAGCGCGTCCGCGCACCGCGAAGGCTCGATCGCGACGAGGCGCTCGCCGAGCTGGCGCTGCGCTACTTCACCTCGCACGGCCCCGCCACCGAACGCGATCTCGCGTACTGGGCCACGCTCACCCTGACGGACGTCCGCCGGGGCATCGCGGGGGCGTGCGACCGGCTGAGCTCGTTCGAGCACGACGGCCGGGTCTTCCTGCATGCGCCCGGTGACGCCCAGGTCTCCGCCGCCCCATCCGGCCACCTGTTGCAGGTGCTCGACGAGATGTACCGCGGCTACCAGGACTCGCGTTCCGTCATCGATGCCGAGCGCCTGCTGCCGGATGGTCGTGAGACGGCGCTCGGCATGGCCCTCGTCGACGCCCAGCTCGTCGCCGGCATGCGGCGCACCGTCAGCCGGAATGTCGTCACGTTCGGGCTCGAGCCGCATCGCGCGCTGCGGACGGCGGAGCTGGCATCCCTCCGCGAGGCGGCCGACCGATACGGCGCGTTCCTCGGGCTGGAGTCGCGCGTGGAGGTCAGGGCCTAGGGCTCGTCGATCAGCCTGATCACCCGGCGGTGGACGTCTTCCATCGCGTCATCCGGGATCTCCTCCGTGATCCACGGGCCGGTGCCCTCGCTCGGATCGACGATGCCCTGCTCGAGCCAGGCGTAGCGGCCGTCGAGCACGCGCTCCGCGAGGCGTTCGTCGTCGGCGTCGGTGTTGCGCCACAGTTCGTCGAGCAGGCGCTCGGTGCGGTGCCGGGACTGTGCGGCGAAGGTGTCGGCGAGCTGGAAGGCCGACTTCGCGTGCTCCGGCGCGTCGGCGGCGATCATGGCGGCGCGCACGCACGACGCCGACACGGCGAACAGCTCGGCGCCGATGTCGACCACGCGCGCGAGGAATCCCTGCCGGTGCTCGAGGGCGCCCTGCCAGCGCGCCATGCCGTAGAACGTCTCGCGGGCCAGCTTGCGGCTCGTGCGCTCGACGTACCGCAGGTGGGGCGCGAGCGCGCCGAACTCGCCGTAGGCCGCGGGCAGGTCGCCCGCGCCGGCGACGAGCTGCGGCAGCCAGCGCGCGTAGAACCCGCTCGCCGATGCGGCGGCCCTGACCTTGGCGGCGAGATCGAGCTTCGGATCGATGAGGTCGCCGGCCGCGGTGAGGTGGGCGTCGACGGCCTCGCGGGCGATGAGCAGCCGCATGATCTCGGTCGAGCCCTCGAAGATCCGGTTGATCCGCATGTCGCGGAGCACCTGCTCGGCGGCGACGGCGCGCTCGCCTCGCGCGGCGAGCGACGCGGCGGTCTCGAATCCGCGTCCGCCGCGGATCTGCACGAGCTCGTCGGCGATGCGCCATCCCATCTCGGAGGCCCACATCTTCGCGAGGGCCGCCTCTATGCGGATGTCCTTGCGGTCCTCGTCGGCGAGCACGCCCGAGAGATCGACCACCGCCTCGAGCGCGAAGGTCGTCGCCGCGATGAACGCGACCTTGTGGGCGACCGCGGCGTGGCCGCCGATCGGATGGCCCCACTGCACGCGCGCCTGCGACCACTCCCGGGCGATCTTCAGGCTCCATTTCGCCGTGCCGGCGCAGATCGCGGGGATTGCGAGCCGGCCGGCGTTGAGCGTGGTCAGCGCGATCTTGAGCCCCTGGCCCTCCCGGCCGATGAGGTTCTCGCGCGGGACGCGGACCCCGCGGAGCGTGGTGAGCCCGTTCTCGATCCCGCGCAGCCCCATGAACGCGTTGCGGCGGTGCACCGTGATGCCCGGGTCGTCGGCCTCGACGACGAACGCCGAGATCCCGCCCGGGTGCCCATCGGACTTCGGCACACGCGCCATGACGACCAGCAGTTCGGCGACGGGCCCGTTGGTGGTCCACAGCTTCGTGCCGTCGAGGACGTACGCTGCGCCGTCCTCCGTCGGCACCGCGGTGGCCCGCAGGCGCGCGGGATCCGACCCGACCTCGGGCTCGGTCAGCAGGAAGGCGCTGATGGCGCCACGGGCGCACCGCGGCAGGTACCGGCGCTTCTGCGCGTCGGTGCCCGCGAGCTTGAGCGGCTCGGGGACGCCCACCGATTGGTGCGAGGAGAGCAGCGCGCCGAGGCTCGCGTTGACCGAGCCGATCAGCACGAGCGCACGGTTGTAGTGGTACTGCCCGAGCCCGAGGCCGCCGTACTCGACCGGGATCTTCATGCCGAACGCCCCGAGCTCGGCGAGCCCTTCGAACACCTCGTCGGGGATGCGCGCCTCGCGCTCGATGCGCGGGGCGTCGACGGTGCGCAGGAAGGACTCGAGGCCGGCCAGGAAGGCGTCGCCGCGTTCGACGCGACCGGGATCGGATCGGGGATGCGGATGGATGAGCGACAGGTCGAACCGCCCGAGGTACAGGCCCCGGGCGAAGCTCGGCTTCTGCCACTCCCGCTCGCGGGCGGCTTCGGCGACGGCCCGCGACTGCTGCGCGTCGACGTGCGGCGGCGCGGCGCCCCGACGGTCGGCGGACCGGGCGGACTCGTTGGACTCGGTGGCGCTCACGCGGACCTCCTCGTTGAGGCCCAATGTACGCCCGGGCCGGCGGCATCGGAACGGGCTTGCCGGCGTCCGCGAGGGCCGCCACTCGGTAGCGTGGACCCATGCACGGTGAGGTCGACGCGACGTCGAGCATGGGGCGCGGCTTCGACGTGCTCTCCGCGCTCGCGGCGCTCACGAGCGTTGCGCCGTTCAGCGCGACCGTCTCGGCCGTGGCGGCGCGGCTGCAGCGCGACCGGTCGCAGGTCTCGCGCACGCTGGCCTCCCTCGAAGCCCTCGGCCTGGTCGTGCGCGGCGACGACCGCGCCTACCGGCTCGGCTGGGACTGGTACGCCGCCGCGCAGGAGCTCACCGACCGGCGGCTCCGCGTCGACGGGATCGACGTGCTCGAGCGGCTCAGCTCCGCCGCCGACGAGGCCTGCTTCCTCGGCGCGCTCGCCGGCGACCGCACGGTCACGATCGTCGAGAGCGTGCCGCCGTCGTCGCGCATGATCGGCTCGTGGATCGGCCGCGCCTACCCCGCCTACTGCAGCGACGCGGGGCAGGCGGTGCTGTGGGACGCCGACGACGACGAGGTGCGGGCGGTGCTCGCGGGCACCCGGTTCGCATCGGCGGGGCCCAACGCGCCGACCTCGGCCGACGACTTCCTCGAGCGCCTGCACGCCGCGCGCGCGCGGGGGTTCGCGATCGTCGACGAGGAGGCCGAGCCGGGCCTCTACTCGGTCTCGGCGCCCGTCCACGACTTCCGTCGCGAGGTGGTCGCGGCCGTGCAGGTCGTGGGGGAGCGCGTCGCGCTCGCGCCGCGCACCGCGGAGCTCGGGGCGCTGTGCGTCGAGGCGGCGGACGAGCTCTCGCGACGACTCGGGGCGACCGTCGAGGCGGATCGGCCCGACGCCGGGGCCTGAGCGGGTCGCGTCAGTGCGCCTCGACGACCGCGGCGAGTCGCGCCGCGGCATGCGTCGTCGCCTCGACGAGCGTCTCGACGTGGTCGCGATCGCGCGATGAGCTGCTGACGCTGATCGCCGCAACGACGGCGTCGCGAGCGTCGCGGATCGGCAGCGCGAGCTCGAGCACGCCGTCGTCGTACTCGTCCTCGGCGCGGATGATCCCCGCGGCGCGGTCGCGGCGCATCAGCGCGTCGAGTTCGGTGACCGACCGGGCGCCGCCCGGGCCGCCGACGCCGACGAACTGGACGTCGGCGAGGAGTGCCTCGAGCTCGCCGGCGCCGTGGTCCCAGAGCAGCGCACGACCGGCACCCGTCGACCACACGGGGGTGATCATGCCGGAATGCACGGCCGCGTCGGCCGCTCCGGCGCCGGCCTCGAAGCGGAGCAGGATGGCCCGCACGCCGTCGCGACCCGTGATGCGCGCCGTCACCGGGAACCGCGCCGCGATCGATCGCAGCAGCGGCCGGGACGCCCGGAGCAGCGGCTCCTGCAGTGCGGCGGCGACGGAGAGGAAGCGGTCGCCCGCGCGGAAGACCTGGGCGTCGTCGCGTTCGAGGTACTCGAGGTCGCGCAGCTCACGGGTCAGGCGTGAGACGCGGCTCCGCTCGATGCCCGCGGTGTCGGCGAGCCGTGACGCCGTGTAGCCGGGCCGGCCGGAGCGTTCGCGCTCGACCGCGATCTCGACGAGCCGCAACCCCTGCGCGAGCGAGGACGGGATCTGCATGCGCTCGACTCCTCACCGGTCGGGGGACCGACTCCATTACAGCGCACGCGCCGCCGTGCGGACGGGAACGCGCGGGTGCAGCCGGCCCCACACCGAGTAGAGGTCGGCGGCGATGTGGCCGTTCGCGTGCTCGAGGTCGGCCGACGAGATGCGCTCGTCGCCCTGGGAACCGTAGAACACGACCTCGTCGCCGGGCTCGACGTGCCCCAGCGAGGTCGCGTCGACGGTGAGCGTGTTCATGGCGTGGCGGTCGACGATGGGCACCCGCCGGCCGCGGATGAGCACCGACGCCCGCCCGCCGAGCGAGCGCTGCACGCCGTCGGCGTAGCCGATGGGCACGGAGGCGAGCAGCGCGTCGCGCTCCAGGCGGTGCGTGCGCTCGTAGCCGACCGTCCGACCCGCCGGGTAGCGGTTCACCGCGGCCACGCGCGACTTGAGCGTGAACGCGGGGCGGAGCGCGGGATCGGGCGCGGCGGTGTCGCCGTAGAGGGCCGCGCCGATCCGCACGAGGTCGAAGCGCGACTCCGGAACGGTGAGCGCCGCGAACGAGGTCGCGCAGTGCCGGCGGACCGCGTCACGGCCCGCCGGCATCGCGCGGAGCGCCGCCGCGGCCTGCACCTGGAACGCCGCGGCGCCGTGCGCGACATCCGCCCGGTCCTCGCACGGGAAGTGCGAGCAGACGCCGACGATCTCGAGCTCGCGGCGGGCGAGCACGCGACCCATCTCGTCGGGGCCGCCGGGGGCGGCGAGCTCGATCCCGTCGCGCGTGATGCCGGTGGCGTTGATCGAGACGTGCGCCCGGATCCGGATGCCGCGCGCGGCGGCGACCCGCGCGACGACCTCCGCGTGGTCGGCGCCGCCGATCCACTCCTCGACGCCGTGGGCGATGCCCTCCTCGACCTCCTCGGCGAGCGCCGGGCGGATCCTGAGGATCCGCCCGGTGTAGCCGAGGAAGCGGGCGGCGACCGCCTCGTCGGTGCTCGTGATGCCGATGGTGCCGATGCCCCGGGCGATGACGAGCGGCAGCACGTGCTCGATGCCGTGGCCGTACGCGTCGGCCTTCACGACCGCGCACACGTCGGCGGTGTCGTCGATGCGGCGCAGCACGGTGTCGAGGTTGTGCTCGATCGCGTCGAGGTCGACCTCGACCCAGCCCGGGGCCGGCGTCATCGGATCACGCGCCCTTCGGAGCGGCCGATGCGCCGTCGTCGATCGCGTCGACGGGCGCCTCCTCGGAGACGGTCGCGGCGGGCTTCGCCCCGCGGCGACCGTGGCGCAGCCAGAAGTACAGGTAGCAGCCCGCGACGAACGGGATGCCGAAGTACAGCGCGGCGACCTGGTTGGGGTCGAACGCGATCGCGACGATCGAGATGCCGAGCAGCACGAACGCAACGATCGGCACGACCGGGTAGAGCGGGGTGCGGTACGCGAGCGTCGAGACATCGCCGCCCGCCCGCACGAACGCGCGCCGGTGGAAGAACTGCGCCGCGACGATCGACATCCAGACCGCGACGACGGCGAAGCCCGCGATCGAGACGAGCACGAGGTAGACGGTCGAGGGCGCGATCACGCTCGAGAGCAGCGACGCGAGGCCGATCACGATGCTGAGGCTGAGCGCGACGATCGGGATGCCGCGTCGCGTCAGGCGCGTGAAGGCGCGGGGCGCGTGGCCCTCCTCGGCGAGCGAGAACAGCATGCGCGCGCACGAGAACAGCCCGCTGTTGCCGGCCGAGAGCAGCGCCGTGATGATGACGAAGTTCATGATGTCGGGCGCGTACGGCACGCCGACGTACTCGAACACGGTCACGAACGGGCTGTCGGTGAGGCCGGTCTCCTCGTAGGGCACGATGGCGGCGATGACGGTGATCGAGCCGATGAAGAAGATGACGAGGCGCAGCACGGTCGAGCGGAGCGCCTTCGGGATGTTGCGCGCGGGGTCCTTGGTCTCGCCGGCCGCGACGCCGATCAGCTCGGAACCGCTGAACGCGTAGAAGACGACGAGCGCGGTCATGAGCACGCCGGCGATCCCGGTCGGGAACAGTCCGTCGGGCGTCATGAAGTTGCCGAACCCGATGGGGTCGTGGTCGTCCGGCGAGAGCGGCGTGAAGCCGAAGATCGCCGCGCCGCCGAGCACGATGAGGCCGATGATGGCGGCGACCTTGACGAGCGAGAACCAGAACTCGGCCTCGCCGAACACGCGCGCCGAGATGGCGTTGAGCGTGAAGAGGAGGGCCGCGAAGACCAGGCACCAGACCCACACGTCGACCGCGGGGAACCATCGCTGCATCAGGATGCCGGCGGCCGTGAACTCCGAGCCGAGCGCGACGACCCAGCAGAGCCAGTAGAGCCACGCCGTGGTGAAGCCGGTCGCGGGGTTGATCGCGCGCGCCGCGTAGATGTGGAACGCCCCGGAGACCGGGTAGGCGAGCGCGAGCTCGCCGAGGCAGGCCATCACGAGGTAGACGACGACCGCGCCGATGCCGTACGCGATGATCGCGCCGAGCGGCCCGGCCTGGTTGATGGTGTATCCCGAGCTCAGGAACAGGCCCGAGCCGATCACGCCGCCGAGCGCGATCATGATCAGGTGCCGCGCGTCCATCGAGCGCTGCAGTCGTCGGTAGGGCACTTGGGTCGCCGTCGTGTGCGGCAGTGCGTTGGGCACCTCGGTGGTGCGGCTTGCGGGTGCGGTCATGAGGACAGTCCTCCGTGTTCTGGTGAGGGGGCTCGTCATTGAGTGCATGCAATATCAGCATCAATGTATGACGATGATGCACGCTCCTCGGTTTCGTGGACGTTACATGTCTGCACTCGACGCCGCAAGTGCGATGACGCGATCGGATGGCCCGCCGAACCGGTCGAGGCGGAACGACCGTGCGACGGGCGGATCGTCCATCCACGTGGACGATTCGGCACCCGCCGCTGACACGGCCCGCTCGCAGGATGGTCCGCAACCGGCTTCGACCAAGGAGGAACCCACGTGGAACGACACGACCTCGCACTCATCGGCTTCGGCGGCGTCAACCGCGCGCTCGCCGAGCTCATCTCCGACCGCGGCTCTGCGCTGACCGACCAGCTCGGCTTCGAGCTGCGCGTCGTGGCGATCACCGACCTCCGGCTCGGCTCGCTCATGCAGGCCGACGGCATCGACCTCGCCCAGGTGCTCGCCCTCGGCCCCGGCGCGAGCTTCGCCAGCCTGCCCGGCGGCCACCCCGAGCCGCGCAACGAGGTCGTGATCCGCAACACGACGGCCGACACGGTCGTCGAGGCGACGTTCACCAACCCCGTCGACGGCGAGCCCGCCGTGTCGCACGTGCGCTGGGCCATCGAGTCGGGCCGCAACGTGACCACGACCAACAAGGGCCCGGTCGCCCTCGCCGGAACCGAGCTGCGGGCGCTCGCCGAGGCGCACGGCGTGCGCTTCGAGCACGAGGGCGCCGTGATGAGCGGCACGCCCGTGCTGCGGTTCGCCGAGCGGATGTTCGCGGGTCTCCGGGTCGAGGGCGTGCAGGGCATCCTCAACGGCACGAGCAACTACGTGCTGGGGCGGATGGAGGACGGGCTCGCGCTCGCCGACGCGGTCGCCGAGGCGCAGCAGCTGGGCTACGCCGAGGCCGACCCCACCGCCGACCTCGAGGGCTCCGACGTGCAGCTGAAGGTCGTGATCCTCGCCAACGAGGTGCTCGGCGGCTCGATTACCACGGCCGACGTGACGCGGCGCGGGCTCTCGACGGTCTCGGCAGGAGACATCGTCGACGCCGCGGCGCAGGGCCGGCGTTGGAAGCTCATCGGCTCGGCCCGGCGCGACGCCGACGGGTCGATCACGGCGAGCGTCGAGCCCGTCGCCCTGCCGCTCGAGCACCCGCTCGCCGGCATCTCGGGTCCGACCAACGCCGTCGCGTTCGACACCGACCTGCTCGGAACCGTGACCGTGTCGGGCCCCGGCGCCGGACGCATCGAGACGGCGTACGCGCTGCTGTCCGACCTCATCGCGATCGACGCCGGCCGGCGCGCGACGGTGGGCGAGGCCGCGCATGCCTGAGATCGTCATCGCCCCCGTGGCCACCGGCATGTCCCCGCGCTTCGCCCCCGTGTTCGACCCGTACGACGGCTCCGAGATCGGCCGCGTGCCGCAGCACGTGCCCGCCGACGTCGACCGGATCCTCGACCGCGCCCGGGTCGGCTTCGCCCTCTCGAGCGCGATGTCGCGGTTCCAGCGGCACACCGTGCTCGAGCGCGCCTCCGCGCTGCTCGCCGAGCGGGCCGACGCGGCGGCCGAGCTCATCGTGCGCGAGGCCGGCAAGACCGTGCGCCAGGCCCGCAAGGAGGTCCGCCGGGCGGTGACGACCCTCTCGCTCTCCGCCGAGGCCGCCCGATCGAACGCCGGCGAGGTGATCCCCTTCGACGCCTTCGAGGGCTCCGAGCGCCGGCGCGGCTGGTTCACGCGCGAGCCGCTCGGCATCATCCTCGCGATCACGCCGTACAACGACGCGCTGAACCTCGTCGCGCACAAGCTCGGGCCCGCGCTCGCCGCCGGCAACGCGGTGATCCTCAAGCCGTCGCAGGCGACGCCGCTCACGGCGCAGTTCCTCGTCGACGTGCTCGTCGACGCGGGTGCGCCCGACGAGATCATCACGGTCGTGCACGGCGACCGCCATCTCGCCCAGGCCCTCATCGCGGTGCGCGAGATCCGGATGGTGTCCTTCACCGGCGGCTTCGCGACGGGCGAGGCGATCGCGCGCGGCGCCGGGCTCAAGCGCCTCGCGATGGAGCTCGGCGGCAACGCGCCCGTGGTCGTGTTCGGCGACGCCGACGTTCCGGCCGCGGTCGAGGCGTGCGTCTCGGGCGCGTTCTGGGCGGCGGGGCAGAACTGCGTCGGCGTCCAGCGCGTGCTCGTGCAGCGTGAGATCTACGAGGAGTTCCGCGAGCGGTTCGCCGCAGCATCCGCCCTGCTGCAGGCCGGCGATCCCGCCGCTGAGACGACCGACGTGGGTCCGATGATCTCGACGGCCGCGGCCGAGCGGGCCGAGCGGCTCGTCGCCGACGCGGTCGCGGCGGGCGCGGTCGTGCTCGCGGGGGATCGCCGCGAGGGCTCGGTGTTCTGGCCCACCGTGCTCGAGTCGGTTCCGGTCTCGTGCGAGGTCTGGGCCGACGAGGCGTTCGCGCCGATCGTGATGCTGCAGCCGTTCGATGACGAGGACGAGGCCGTGGCCCTCGCGAACGACGTCGAGTACGGCCTGCACGCCGCGGTCTTCACGCGCGACCTGAACCGTGCGCTCCGGGTCGCGGAGTCGCTCGAGGCAGGCGGCGTGATGATCAACGACTCGTCCGACTACCGCGTCGACGGCATGCCGTTCGGCGGGGCGAAGTACGGCAGCATGGGCCGCGAGGGCGTCCGGTTCGCGTTCGAGGAGATGACCCAGCCCAAGGTCGTCTGCATCAGCACGTGAGCGGGGGCGTCCGGGTCCGGCTCGAGTCGGACTCGCTCGGCGCCGTCGAGGTGCCGGCCGAGGCGTACTGGGGCGTGCACACCTTCCGCGCCCGGGAGAACTTCCCGATCAGCGGCACGCCGATCTCGCGGCATCCGGCGCTGGTCCGGGCGATCGCGGTGGTGAAGCAGGCCGCGGCCCGCGCGAACCGAGGGCTCGGCCTGCTCACGGCTGGGCAGGCCGAGGCGATCGACGCCGCGTGCGAGCGGATCGCGCGCGGCGAACTGCACGAGCAGTTCTGCGTCGACGTCGTGCAGGGCGGCGCGGGCACGAGCACCAACATGAACGCCAACGAGGTGATCGCGAATGCGGCGCTCGAGCGGCTCGGCCACGAGCGTGGCCGCTACGACGTCATCCACCCGATCGACGACGTGAACCGCAGCCAGTCCACGAACGACGTGTACCCCACGGCGATCCGGTTGGCGGTCGTGGCGGCGCTGCGCGAGCTCATCCCCGAGCTCGCGCGCCTCGCCGACGCGTTCGCGGATCGCGGCACCGCGTTCGCCGGCATCCGCAAGGTCGGCCGCACGCAGCTGCAGGATGCCGTGCCCATGACCCTCGGCGACGAGTTCTCGGCGTTCGCCGTGGCCGTCCGCGAGGATGTCGCGCGCCTCGAGGAGGCGATCCCGCTGCTGCTCGAGTGCAGCCTCGGCGCGACCGCGGTCGGCACCGGCGTGACGGCGCCGCAGGGCTTCCGGGAGGCCGTCGTGGCCGAGCTGCGCGGCCTCACCGGGCTCGACGTCACGCCGGCGGCGCACCTGTTCGAGGCGACCTGGGACGCGGGCGGGTTCCTCCACGCGTCGGCGATGCTGCGCCGCACGGCCGTGAAGCTGTCGAAGATCTGCAACGACCTGCGGCTGCTCGCGAGCGGGCCGCAGGCGGGACTGTCCGAGATCCGGCTGCCGGCCCGGCAGGCGGGCTCGTCGATCATGCCCGGCAAGGTCAACCCCGTGATCCCCGAGGTCGTGAACCAGATCGCGTTCGCCGTGATCGGAGCGGATGTCACGGTCGCCGTCGCCGCCGAGGGCGGGCAGTTGCAGCTGAACGCGTTCGAGCCGATCATCGCCCAGTCGCTCCTGCAGTCGAGCGGATGGCTCACGCAGGGCGTGCGCGTGCTGCGCGAGCACTGCGTCGAGGGCATCGAGGCGAACGCGGCGCTGCTCGAGGAGCGCGTCGGGCGCTCGGTCGGCGCGGTGACCGCGCTCGTGCCGGTGATCGGCTACGACGCGGCGACGGCCGCCGCCCGGCATGCGCTCGCGAGCGGCGCGACGGTCGCGGAGTCGGTCGCGCTCGTGAGCGGGCTGAGCGTCGACGAGGCGGAGCGGCTGCTCGCGTGACGTGCCGTGGCCTCCGTCGTCAGGCGACCGTGCGATCGATCACGGTCGTCAGGGCGACGGAGGTCACGGTGTCGGCCACGCCGGGCAGGGCGGCGATGCGCTCCCAGATCTCGCCGACCCGGTCCATCGAGTCGGCCTGGAGGGTCACGAGCAGGTCGAACTGCCCCGCGAGGACGTCGCAGCGCACGACCTCGGGGATGGCCGCGAGCTCGGCGAGCACCTGGCCGCCGCGCATGCGGTCGGACCGGTAGACGAACACGATCGCGGAGACCGGGTGGGGCTCGCCCTCGGCTCGGCCCCGCACGACGGTGTAGCCCGCGATGACGCCGTCGCGTTCCATCCGCTCGATGCGCTGCCGGACCGCGTTCCGCGAGAGGTGCACGCGGGCGGCGAGGGTCACGAGCGGTGCGCGGGCATCCTCGGTCAACTGCGCGAGGATGCGTCGATCGATCTCGTCGAGCCGGGCTCCGACCATGGCGCCTCCTCCGTCGGGCGAGCGCAACGCCAGCAAGGCGTGCAATACTGACAATACAGGATGTCGATGATGCACACTGAAGGAGTTCCCATGCCGCACGCACGACCCGACCGCCGACGTCCGGACTCGCTCTCGGACCTCAGCATGGCGGTGCACGCGGGCAACGCGCCCGACCGCGGGCACGGGGCGCTGCGCGTGCCCATCGTCATGGCGAACTCCTACGAGCTGCCCGACGACCCGAGCGCGATCAGCTGGTCGGCGACGGCGCCGGGCCTCTACACGCGCAACACCGGCGTGAACCAGGCGGCGCTCGAGGCGAAGCTGGCCGTGCTCGAGGGCGGCGAGGATGCGGTCGCGCTCGCGAGCGGCGTCGCCGCGCTGCACGCCGTCTTCTTCACGCACGTGCGCGCGGGCGACCACGTCGTCGTGAGCGACGTCACCTACGAGGCCACCTGGCGGCTGTGGACCGAGCTGCTGCCCGGTCGGTACGGCATCGAGGCGACCTTCGTCGACGTGAGCGACCTCGATGCCGTCCGCGCGGCGATGCGGCCCGAGACCCGGCTGGTGTGCGTCGAGGCGATCGCGAACCCCACGACGAAGGTCGCGGACATCCCGGCCGTGGCCGCGATCGCCCACGAGCACGGCGCGATCGTCATGGTCGACTCGACGTTCACGCCGCCGCCGTTCTATCGGCCGCTCGCCGACGGCGCCGACCTCGTGGTGCACTCGCTGACCAAGTACATCAACGGGCACGGCGACGCGATGGGCGGCGCGGTCATCGGCCGCCGCGAGCTCATCGAGCCGATCAAGGCCGACGCGATGGTCGACGTCGGCGGCATCATCTCGCCGTTCAACGCCGCGCAGATCCAGCGCGGCTCGGTCACGCTGCCGCTGCGCCTGCGGCAGACGTTCGCCACTGCGGCGGTGCTGGCCGAGCACCTCGCCGCCGACCCGCGCGTCGAGTACGTCGCGTACCCGGGCCTGCCCTCGCACCCGCAGCACGACCTCGCGCGCCGCCTCTTCGGCGACCGCGGGTTCGGCGGCATGATCGCCTTCGCGGTCAGGGGCGGCCCCGACGCGCAGAACCGCTTCGTCGCCAACCTGCGGCTGATCACCTCGGCGTTCTCGCTCGGCCACGACGACTCGCTCATCGTGCACGTGGGCACAGAGGGCGGCCGGGTCGCCGCGTATCCCGAGGAGTTCCGCACGCACGGCCACCTGCGGCTCTCGGTCGGCATCGAGGACGTCGCCGACCTCGTCGCCGACCTCGCCGCCGCGCTCGACGCGACCTTCGGCGCCGTCGACGACGGGTCGGCCGCACACGCGACCGATCCCGCCGTCGTCGGCGCCGGGGTCTGAGCACGACGGCCCGCGATCACCGCGGCGCCGTCGCGGCGGCCTCCGCCCGCGCCGCCTCCGCGAAGACCGTGCGCGCGGCGCGCGGCGCCCGCCCGAGCGCGTCGAGCACTCCGGTCGTGGTGCGCACGTTGCGGCCGTCGAACACCTCGCGGCAGAGCTCGGCGAGCAGCGTGGCCGTCTCCGGCCCGGCCTCGGCGGCGACGGCCCCGTGGAACTCGTCGAACCCCATCGCCACGTACCGCACCTCGCGGCCGTACGCCTCGGTCAACAGCTGCGCGACCTCGGCCATCGTCAGCGACGCCGGCCCGGTCACCTCGTGCACGCGCCCCTCGTGGCCGGTGCCCGTGAGCGCCTCGACCACGACGTCGGCGAGGTCGTCGACGTCGACGAAGGGCTCGCGCACGTCGCCGGCGGGCAGGGCGAGCACGCCCGTGTCGACGGCGTCGCGCAGCATCCCCTCGGTGAAGTTCTGCAGGAACCAGCTCGCGCGCACGACCGTGGCCGGGAGGCCCGACGCGAAGAGCAGTTCCTCGCAGCGGCGAGCGGCGGCCTCGCCCCGCCCCGAGAGCAGCACCAGGTGCCGCACGCCCGCGTCGCGGGCCGTCTCGGCGAGACGGCGGATGGCGGCATCGGAGCCGGGTGCGGCCAGGTCGGGCACGTAGGCCGCGTACGCGCGGTCGACGCCCGCCAGCGCGTCGCGCCATCCGTCGGG
Organism: Agromyces aurantiacus; assembly: GCF_016907355.1. Classification (NCBI taxonomy): domain Bacteria; kingdom Bacillati; phylum Actinomycetota; class Actinomycetes; order Micrococcales; family Microbacteriaceae; genus Agromyces; species Agromyces aurantiacus. The sequence continues at coordinate 1,203,318 of NZ_JAFBBW010000001.1, forward strand.
TCGGTCCCAGTCGAATGTCGGCGACGTGCCCCGGGCGAGGCGCCGCACGTCGAGGCCGCGCTGCTCGAGTCGCTCGGCGACGCGACGGCCGGTCTTGCCGGTGGCGCCGATGACGGCGATGGTGGTGGTCATGTCCGTGGTCCTTTCGGGAGATCCGGATGGTGCGATCCCACCTTCGGCCCGGCGATCCGGACGGACAATCGCTTCCAGTCCGCATTCCGTTGCCGATCGTCCACGCCGCGGCGCGGCCGGATGCCCGGCATGACACCGTGGACGCATGGTCAATCCCCGCACGTCCGGCGCCCGGGATGACGACGCCGACGAGCTCGGCGACGGCCTGCACCTGCTTCGCTTCACCGGCGCGCTCTACTGCCGCGCCGAGCTCACGGCTCCCTGGGGCGTCGAGTTCCCGCGCCTCGACGGCTACATGACGCTGCCCGTGGTCCTCGCCGGGCGCTGCGTGCTCGAGGTCGGCGACGAGCGGTACCCGCTCGAGGAGGGCGGCGCGGCGTTGATCACACGCGGTGTTCCCCACCTCATGCGCAGCGGTCCGGATGTCGCGACGACGCCGCTCTTCGACATCCCCGCCATCCGGCTCGGCGACACCTACGAGCACATGCGCCACGGCGGCGGGGGCGAGCGCACGCTCGTCGCGTACGCCGCGATGCGGGTCGACGCGCCGCTGACCGCCCGCCTCGTCGCGGAGCTCCCCGACGTGATCCGGGTCGGCCCGGGCGGGGGCGACGAGCTCGGCGCGTTCACGACCGTGCTGCGGCTGCTCGCCCGCGAGGCCGAATCGACCGAGCCCGGCGCGGAGGCCGTCATGAGCCGGCTGGCCGACGTGCTCGCCATCCAGGTCGTGCGCCGCTGGCTGCGCGACGCCGAGGTGCAGGCCGGATGGCTCGCCGCCCTCCGCGACCCGCACGTCGGCCGCGCCATCCGCCGCATGCACGCCCGCCCCGACGAGGACTGGACGCTCGTGCGCCTCGCCCGCGTCGCGAACCTCTCGCGCTCGGCCTTCGCCGAACGGTTCGCCGCGCTCGTGGGCGAGCCGCCGATGCGCTACCTCGCCGCGTGGCGCCTCGACCAGGCGCGCGTCGAGCTCACCCGCACGACCGACCCGATCGCCGCGATCTCGGCTCGCGTCGGCTACACCTCGGAGTCCGCGTTCAGCCGCGCCTTCACGCGGCGCCACGGCGTTCCGCCGGGCGCGGTCCGCCGCGCCGCACCTCCGTCGGCCGCGGTCGGCCGCGTCGGCGCGCCGGGGTAGGTTGGCGAGGTGCCCGCCCCGCTCCACGTCGCCGATCCCATCCTCACCGACCGCCTCGACCTGCGGCGCCCGTCGGCCGCCGACCTCGACGACCTCCACGCCGTCAGCAGCGATCCGCGGCTCTGGCTGCACTACCCCGCCAAGCGACGCGTCGAGCCGTCCGAGACGGCGGAGGTCATCGAACGCTGGCGGCGCGAGTGGGAGGCCGACGGGCTCAGCACGTGGGCGGTCCGGGTCCGCGGGCACGACCGGGTGATCGGCTACGGCGGCTGCGGCAAGCTGGGCGGCGGCGTGGTCTGGAACCTCGGCTACCGGCTCGCGGCCGACCAGCACGGCCACGGCTACGCGACCGAGCTCGCCGCCGAGGCGATGCGGATGGCGCGGCTCGTCGACCCCGATGCCCCGATCGTCGCGTACCTGCTCGAGCACAACACCGCCTCGGCGAGGGTCGCGACCAAGCTCGGGATGGCGCTCGTGCACCGCGGGCCCGACGCGGGCAACCCCGACCCGGCCGCCATCCGGCTCGTCTACGCGGATCGACCGCTCGCGCCCGACGAGCTCGCCGCGGCGATGGCCTGAGCCGGGACGGTCAGCCCGGGCTGAACCCGCCGTCGCTCGTGAGCATGCACCTGGCCGACGACCCATCCGACCGCCGAACCGTACAGTTGGGGGAGTGGACGCCTGCACCGCCCTCGCCGAGTCGATCGACCGCCTGGCGGCGCGCGGGTACGCGAACCGGCGGTTCCTCCGCGAACTGGGCCGCGCGGCCGGCGTTCGGCGGGGCGCGCTCTGGGTCGTCGACGCGGCGCGCGGCGGCCGCAACCGCCTGCGGGGCCGCGGCTTCCACCCGGCCGTCGACGACGACACCGACGGCCAGGCACGCCATTTCGCCGGAACCGTCGCGGTCGCCGCGCGCGTCGGTGGACCGTTGACCCGCTGGCTCACGACCGTGGTGCTGCGCGACCCGCCCGACAGCCCCGACGGGCGGCTCTCCGACGAGGCGATCGAGTTCGCGCGGCTCGTGCGCTCGGGTGAGCTGGCGCAGGCGGATGCCGCGGCGTGGGTGCGCGACCGCCTCTGCCACGCCTCGGCGTGAGCGGCGCGGCGCTCAGGAACGCTCCGTAGCATCGGGTCGTGTTCTTCTTCGTCGGCGTGTTCCCGCGCGAGCGCGAGCTCGCCGTAGCGAGCCTGCGCTGCGATCACTGCCACGAGGAGGCGGCCCAGCACGTCGTCGAGAGCGGCAGCCGCCTCTGGGTGTTCTTCGTGCCGCTCTTCACGTTCGCGCGACGCTACGTGATGGTGTGCGCGAACTGCGGGTGGACCACCGAGGTGAGTCGCGAGTTCGCGACGCGGCTCGAGCGCGCCGCCACCCAGGAGCGGCCGCCGCGCTGACGCGCCGACGCGCTGACGCGCCGGCGCAGCCGGAGTCGGCCGCCCCTCAGAGCGGCAGCGGGCGGTCGTCGACCACGGTCTTCATCACGAGCGTCGACTGCACGCGGGCCACGCCGGGCAGCGCCGAGAGCTGCTCGTCCCAGAGCCGCTCGTAGGCGCGGAGGTCGGGCACCGCGACGCGCAGCAGGTAGTCGGGGTCGCCGAAGAGGCGCAGCGCCTGGATGACCTCGGGGATCTCGGCGACCGCCGCGTCGAACGCGGGCACGGTGTCGCGGTTGGCCTGCGCCATCGTGACGAACACGAGCGCGCCGAAGCCCAGGCCCACGGCGTCGGGGTCGATCACCGCGCGGTACCCGGTGATGGCCCCGGATGCCTCGAGCGCGCGCAGTCGCCGGTGCGTGGGCGACATGCTGAGCCGCACGCGCTCGGCGAGCTCGGTGAGGCTCAGCCGGCCGTCGTGCTGCAGTTCGGCAAGGATTCTCCGGTCGACGGCGTCCATGGGGTGGATTCTTCCACGGATGCCACGTGGGAAGGCCGAACTCGGCAGCGGCTTCCCGCGCGGCTCGCCTACCGTCGACGGGAGACGAGGAAGGAGACCGTGGTGGACGTCCAGTTGCTGCTCGCGTGCTCGGTGATGATGACGCTCATGGTGCTGCTGCCCGGGCCCGACTGGGCCTACCTCATCGCCGCCGGCCTGCGCGAGCGCACCATCCTGCCCTCGCTCGCGGGGATCCTCCTCGGCTATCTCGTGACGGTCGCCGCGGTCGCGATCGGCGTCGGCGCGCTCGTCGCGGCCGCGCCGGGGATCATCGTCGCGCTGACGCTCGCCGCGGCGGCCTACCTGACCTACCTCGGAGTGCGCGTGCTGCGCGCACCGCCCGCGCTTGCGGCGGTCGCGCCGGAGGCCGCGGCCACCGGGCGCGGTGCCGGTGCGGGCGGGGCGGACGGCGAGCCATCCGCCCGGCCCTGGCTGCGACTGCTGCAGGGCGCGGGCGTCAGCGGCCTCAACCCGAAGGGGCTCCTGGTGCTGGTCGTGCTGCTGCCCCAGTTCACGGATGCCGCGGGGGACTGGCCGATCCCGGTGCAACTGGCGGTGCTCGGCCTGATCTTCGTCGGCGCGTGCGCGCTGGTCTACTCGGCCGTCGGCTACGGCGCCCGGACGGTGCTGCGTCTCCGGCCGTCGGCGATGCAGCTCGTCTCCCGGATCTCGGGCGCGGCGATGGTCGTGCTGGCGGTCGTGCTCGTCGTCGAGCAGGCGGCGCATCTCTTCGGCGGGTGATCGCGACGCGGCGATCGAGGATCGGGGCGGTCCCTGATCCCGGGTCGCGCGCGGGGCGGTAGGTTCGTGCCGTGCGCGCGTCCACCGCCATCGCCGTCTCCGCCTCACTGGCCTCGCTCCTGCTCGGCCTGGCTGGGTGCGCGGCGCCCGAGCCGCCCGCGTCGCCCACCTCGACCGCGTCGTCGACGCCGACGCCGGGCCCCGCGGCATCCGACCCGCTCGACTGCGACGCACTCGTGCCCGCCGACCTCGTCGCCGCCACGCTCGAGGGGGCCGACGGGATGCCGGTCGAACCGGTCGCCGCAGTCGAGGACCACCGCGCCTTCGACGCCGTGCTGCTCGAGGGGGCGGGCGGGTTGCCGTGCTCGTGGCGCGTGGGCGACGGCATGCCGGAGTACAACGCGCCGAGCGACTGGGCGTACCTGCGCGTCGACGTGCTGCCCGGCGCCGCGAGCCAGTGGGTACCGGTCGCGCTCGGCGATGCCCCGTCGGACGAGACACGCGAGATCGCCGGCATCGAGGCGTCCGTCGCGGTCGGCGACCCGGGCTGGGCGATCTCGGCGCCCGTCGGCGACGCCTGGGTGGTCGTGAGCCTCAGCGCGGCCGCGCACACCTCGACGGGCGACCGGTTCGCCGGGCTCCAGGTCGACATGATGGATCGCCTCGCCGCCGTGGCCGAGGCGGCGTTCACGGCCTTGCAGCAGGCCACGCCCGACCAGCTCGACTGGCCCGCGCTCGAGCTGCGGCAGACCGACGCGGTCTGCAACGGCGGCCTCGACGAGCAGGGCGTGGTCGCGGCGATGCAGCTGCCGGCCGGAACGACAGTCGAGTACACCATGTCGGATCCGGCCGCCACGGCGCCGGAGTACTTCACGTCGGCGGTCGCGGCCGCCGCGCGGGCGTTCACGTGCGAGGCCTGGGCGAGCGACGGCACATGGCTCAGGATCACGGCGGCCCGCGGGCTCTCACCGCTGTTCGGGCGGTTCGGCGAGCCCGATGCGGATCTCGCGCTGAGCCAGCTCGAGCTCGCGGACACCCCGCCCGACACGAGCGCGCTGGTCAGCGGCACCGGGCGCGCATCGACCGTGCTGCTGAGCCTCGGCGGAACGCTCTACCGCATCGAGGGCGAGCACGCCCCCGACGTCGCGCAGGCGATCGTCGCGCAGACCTACTGAGCCGGCGCGATCGCGGGCGGTGACATCCCGCCGGTGGGGGAGGAAGCTGGACTCATGGGCGATGTCACGACCGACGTGCGCGGCAAGGCCGACCTCGTCATCGAGCGGCTCGCCGCCGCGCTGAACGATCATGACCTGGATCGGATGGTCGCGCTCATGCATCCCGACTACGACAGCCGGCAGCCCGCCCACCCGGTTCGGGCGTTCGTCGGCCGCGAGCAGGTCCGTGCGAACTGGGCGGCCATGTTCGCGGGCATCCCCGACTTCCGGGCCGAGGTCGTCCGCTCGGTGCATGACGGGCCGCTGAACTGGTCCGAGTGGGCCTGGCACGGGACTCGCACGGACGGAACGCCATTCGAGGTCCGCGGCGTGACCCTGTTCGAGGTCCGCGAGGGACTCATCGTCGCGGGCACCCTGTACGTCGAGGAGGTCGACGACGTCCCGGTCAAGATCGAGGACGCCGTCCAGGGGTTGTCCGGCGCTCGTCCCGCGTCGGCTCGCTGACGGGCGGGAGGCCGTCGCCTCCGTCCGTTCTCACGCGCTCCCGTCGCCGGGCCGGGCGCGGTCGACGAGCAGGCGGACGCCGAGTCGTGCGGCCATGAGCACGACGATCAGCAGCGTGACGGAGACGAAGCCGCCGAGCTGGACCGCATCGCCGAACAGCAGGTCGGTCAACCAGAGGATCACGAACTTGCTGCCTGCGCCGAGCACCACCAGCAGGGCGGCGTTGAGCGTCTTGCGTGCGGCCGTCGGCGACGACCGCACCCGGTCGAGGATGCGGGTCTTGAGCACGGCGATGACCTCGAGCGCGAGCTTGAACAGCAGGGCCGTCAGGAGCGAGAGCGCGAACGACTCGGTGATCACGCTCGGCAGGAACTGGACGAACAGGCCGAGCACGACGAGGTAGACGAAGACGTCGACGATGTCGACGGCACGCAGGCGCACGGGTCACTCCTCGATCGCGGGGTGCTCGAAGCGTACACGTGACGCGTGCTCGTCGGCGGCGGGTCGAGGGCCGCGGGTTGCCGATCGAATGCAACCTATGGGTTGCATTTCCCTGCCCTGATATGCAATCGTTGAGTTGCAATGACCAAGAGGGATGGAGGCGGCGCGATGCTGCTGGAGGACAAGGTGGCCGTGATCCACGGCGGCGGCGGATCGATCGGAAGCGCGGCAGCGCGGGTCTTCGCGAGGGAGGGCGCGCGGCTGTTCCTCGCCGGGCGGAGCCTGCCGCGACTCGAGGCGGCGGCGGCCGCCGCGAGCGCCCACGGAGCCGAGGTCTCGGTCGCCGTCGTCGACGCGATGGACCAGGACGCGGTCGACCGGCACGTCGCCGAGGTGACCGAGGCGGCGGGTCGCATCGATGTCGCGCTGAACGCCGTGGGCTTCGACCACGTGCAGGGGCGGGCGATCGGCGACACGTCGCTCGAGGAGTACCTGCATCCGGTGACCGGCTACCTGCAGACGAACTTCGTCACGGCGAAGGCGGTCTCGCGGCCCATGATCGCGCAGGGCAGCGGCGTGATCCTCACGATCTCGACCCCGGGCGCACGACTCACCGGCCGCGGGCTCATCGGCAACGCCGCCCAGTCGGCCGGCCTCGAGGGGTTCTCGCGGGCGCTCGCCGGCGAGCTGGGTCCGGCGGGCGTGCGCGTGGTCTGCGTGCGACCGCACGCGATGTCGGACGCGCTTGAGACCTCGTACACGAGCGAGATGTTCGGCCGCATCGCCGACGACAGCGGCACGCCGATGTGGCAGTGGCTCGACGGCCTGGTCGGCATGACCCTGCTCGGCCGGCTCCCCGTGCTCGACGAGGTCGCGGAGTACCTCGCGTTCGCGGCATCCGACCGCGCCGGTTCGATGACGGGCGCGATCGCCAACCTCTCGGCGGGCGCGCTCGTCGACTGAGCCGATGCGCGCGCCCGCCTCGGGGGAGCGGACGCGCGCATCGCGGGTCGCCGGTCGTCGGAGGCTAGGTCGATCGGACCTCGGCCCGCCGCGCCTCGAGGAACGCCCGCACCTCAGGATCGCGCGCGAGTTCGATCGCGCGGGAGTAGGCGAGCTCTGCCTCGCCCGTCCGTCCCGCGCGGCGGAGCAGGTCGGCGCGCGTCGCCCACCACGGCTGGAAGGACTCGCCGCCGGGCGGCAGTGCCGCAAGGCCCGCGGGCGCGCCATCCGTTCGCCCGACCACCGCCGCCGCGGCGACCCGTGCGCCGAGGCTCGGCGCGACCGAGAGCAGCGCGGAGTAGAGCGTGCGGAGCGCCGCCCAGTCGACCGCGCCGGTGCGCCGACGGTCGAGGTGCACCGCCTGGATGGCGGCTTCGAGCTCGAACCGTCCCGGCGCCGCCGGCCCGCGAAGGGCGGCGGCGCGGCGCAGGTGGGCCTCGCCCTCGTCGATGAGCTCCGCGTCCCAGGTCGCCGGCGACTGCTCCTCGAGCGGGACGTACGGGCCCGAGCGCGGGCGTGCGAGCGACAGGGTCACGAGCGCGGCGAGCGCCCACGCCTCGGGCTCGCGGTCGAGCAGCCGGGCGAGGGTCACGGCCAGATGGCGGGCCTCGCCCGCGAGCGAGTCGGCATCGTCGCGCCAGGTGATCGCCGAGCAGCCGTAGACCGCTTCGAGCACGGCGGGCAAGCGTTCGGGCAGGTCGCGCCGGTCGGGCACGACGAACGGGATGCGCGCGCGGGCGATGCGCCGCTTGGCGCGCGTGAGTCGCTGCGCCATGGTCGCCGTCGGCACCGCGTACGCCGCCGCGATGTGCGCGGCATCGAAGCCGAGCACGGCCTGCAGGATCAGCGGCGTGCGCGCGGCCGGATCGATCGCCGGGTGGGCGCACGTGAAGCACAGTTCGAGGCGCCGGTCGGGGATGCGGAGCGGGTCGATCGCCTCGAACGGATCCTCGGCCGCGCCATCCGCCTCGCCCAATGGCGTGCTCGTGCGCGCCGCGGCCGACTTCCACACGTCGCGCTGCCGGTTCCGAGCCACGGTGATCAGCCAGCCCTCCGGGTTGTCGGGGATGCCGCTCGACGGCCAGCGCTCGAGCGCGGCCGCGAAGGCGTCGGCCAGGGCGTCCTCGGCCAGCGCGAGGTCGCCCGTACGCGCGGCGAGCACGGCGACCAGGCGCGCGAAGGACTCGCGGGCGGCGTGCGCGGCGGCGGCGTGGGCGGCGTCGCGACCGCCGCCCGCGCCGGCGCCGGGAGGCGTCCGCGACGGTGGGGTCACCCGTTCGGCATCCACATTCCGTCGACGGCATGGACGCCGCCCGGCCGGACCTCGACGGCCCCGCCCCAGTCGAGCGCGGGTGCCTGCGACGCCCACGCGATCGCCGCGTCGAGGTCGGGCACGTCGATGAGGACCGTCCCGCCGAGTTGCTCCTTGGCGTCGATCAGCGGGCCGTCCTGCACCTGCAGCCGATCGCCGGCCCGGCGCAGCGTCGTGGTCGACTCGCTCGGCTGGAGGACCTCGGCGCCGAGCAGCACGCCGGCGTCGTGCAGGGTGGCGGTCCAGGCCGCCATCCGTCGCATGCCCTCGGCGATGGCCTCCTCGCCCAGCGTCTCGGGCGACTCCTCGGCGTAGTGCAGCAGCAGCGTGTAGCGCATCATGAACCCCCGCTCATCGCACAGCGTACTGGCCGATGACCACGCCGGTCGTGGTCGTGACGGCGTGCTCGAGGTCGAGCGCGACGCGGTCGCTCCCGAGCAGTCTCGTGCCGGAGCCGAGCACGAGCGGATGCTGCAACAGCACCATCTCGTCGACCAACCCCGCCGCGAGCAGCGCCCGCACCAGCTCGCCGCTGCCGAGGACGGTGATGCTCCCCTCGACGTCGCGTCGCAGCGCCGCGACCGTCTCGGCGGCCTCCCCGATGAGCGCGGTCGAATTCGGGTAGGCGAGCCGGAGACCGGATTGCCGTGACACCACATACTTGCGCGCCCCGACGAGCGCCTCGGTGAACGGATTCGGCCCGGCCGACGTCCAGAACCCCAGCACGTCCTCGTACGTGCGTCGCCCGAAGAGCATCGCGCCGGCGACGCCCATGCGCTCGCCGGCGAACCGAGCGGCGACGTCGTCCTGGTAGGGGATCGCCCACCCGCCGTGGGCGAAGCCGCCGCGATCGTCCTCGTCGGGTCGGCCGGGCGCCTGCATGACGCCGTCGAGCGTGACGCTCTCGAACACGGTGATGGTGGCCATCGTTCGCTCCGTTCCGCGGCCGCCCCGTGCGGCCCGTCACCTGATGAACGATCGAGCCCGGCCGAAATCGACATCGCGTCGCGCGGCGCCGCTGCGGTGACCGGTCGCTGGGGAGGAAGCGCTCGACATCGCGATCGCTGATGAGCGCTTCGTGCTCGCCGACGGTCACCCGAGATCGATCTCGAGCTGGAAGCGATCCGGGTGGAATGCGGACCTGGATGAAGTGCCTCAGTCGGCGTTCTGCCGCCCGTTGTCGCGCCGTTCGCCCTACGGTAAGCTCCGATTCCGGAACTCCAATGTGGCGTGTCGGCCGCGCCTCGGGCCCGCCGACTCAGGTCGTTCCGACCCTTGGAGTCGCCCCGCCCCGCACGGTCGGAGGACCACATGGAAGCCGACGATCAGAGGGCAGCGCCGGTCACGTTCGCGGGCGGCCTGCTCGACCCCTATCGGCACGTGTGTACGTTCTCGCGTTGGCCCGAAGAGGCGGACCCTGCGCTGGACCCGTTCCTGGTCGACGGACTGACCCACGGCGATCGACTGCTGTACCTCGTCGATGCAGCGGCGACCGCGGCACCCGTGAATCGCCTCAGACATCTCGGATACGACGCCGGCCTGCTGCTGAAACAGCGCCGGTGCGAAGTGCGGACGTGGACCGAAACGTACCTCAGGGGTGGCAGCTTCGACCAGGAGCGGGTGTTCGGCCTGCTCGACGGTCTGCTGCTCGACCCGACGTCGCCTCGCATTCGGCTCATGTGCGACATGGGCTGGGCGGTGAACCGTGAGGATGTCGCCGAGGAACTGATCGAGTTCGAGGCCCGCGCCAACTTCCTCCATGCGCGGCACGAACACGTGGTGATCTGCACGTACGACGCTGCGATGTTCGACGGCGCCTTCATCATCGATGTCCTCCGAACGCACCCCCTGGTCCTCTTGGGTGGGGTGCTGCACGAGAACCCGTTCTTCGTCGACCCGGCCGAGTTCCTGGAGGAGCGCGGCCGGCGGGCGGTCGGGTGACGTTGCCGGAGACGCACGCGGCACCCGATTCCGGGCAGAGAGAACCAGCGGCCGTGGATTCTCGACTGTGGCTGCGTGATCTCGCGGCTCTTCTCGCATTGCCTGCACTGTGGGTGGACCACGATCCGGCCGAGATCGCCGATGGCCTGCTGAGCGTGCTGTTGGGAATGCTCCGGGCCGATTCTGGATACGCACGCTTCGACGACTCGCCAGACCAGCACCCATTGGAGGCGTGGCGTCCGTCGGGGTCGGAACCTCCCGAGGAACTGCGGACGGCGCTGAACACGCAACGGACGGGAGCGTCCGGCATGACGACGACTGAACGTCCAGCGTCCGGGCTCGGCGTCATCAGGGTGGCGAGATTGCAGCTCACGTTGCCGTGGGGTGACGGAACGGTGTTGGTGAGCACCGGACGGGCCGACTTCCCGACGCCGATCGAGACGCATCAGCTGCGCGTCGCGGTCAGTCAGGCGGCCATCGCCATTCACACCGCGCGGCGTCTTGCACGCGAGCATGCGGCGCGTTCCAAGGCGGAACGCGCCCTGCTGCGCCAGACCGAGCTGCTTCGAGCGCTGTCAGACGACGTCAGGCCCTCACTCGCGTCGGCCGCCCAGCTGATCCACGATGCCGCACGGGTGATCGAGGAGGCCGACACGCGCAGTGCCCGGGATCCGCTTGCCGTCGATCTCCCCGCGGGAGACCCGGACCCGATTCGTGGAGCGGCACCGGCGGAGCCACGGCTTCCGTTGACCCGGCGAGAGGCAGAAGTGCTCGGTCTGCTGGCACAGGGTCTCAGCAACAAGGAGATCGCCGGCGTCATGTGGCTCAGCGATCGCACGGTCGAACGCCACATCACGAGCCTGTATCGCAAGATCGGGGTTGCGCGGCGCAGTGAAGCGACCGCGTTCGCGCTGCAGCACGGTATCGGCTGATCCTCCTCGGCCCTGCGTCTCGGCAGCGTCGAGATGGGGGATTCCCCGCACCCCGGGCCGGGATCGGTACCGGGATTGAGGAGTTCACCGGACGACGCACCTCCTTCACGGGGCGGATGGTGAAACCACCGGGCGCTGTTCGGCGCTCGTGGTCGATCCCCGAAGGAGAGCACGATGACCATCACAGAAGCGCGGACCGGCGCGGACGGGCAACCCGTCTCGCTCGAGATCCGGCCGTTCACCGTCGACGTTCCGCAGGCGGAGCTCGACGACCTCCGTCGTCGTGTCCGCCAGACGCGCTGGCCGGAGCGGGAAACCGTCGATGACGCGTCCCAGGGCGTGCAACTCGACGTCGTGAGGAACCTCGCAGCCCGCTGGCTCGACGGGTACGACTGGCGAGCGGTCGAGGCGCGCCTGAACGAGCTTCCCCAGTTCGTGACCGAGATCGACGGACTCGACATCCACTTCATCCACGTCCGATCGGGGCGGGAGGATGCGCTGCCGATGATCGTCACGCACGGCTGGCCGGGCTCGATCATCGAGCAGATGAAGATCGTCGGCCCGCTGACCGACCCGACCGCTCACGGCGCCGACGCCACCGACGCCTTTCATCTGGTGATTCCGTCATTGCCCGGGCACGGCTTCTCAGGCAAGCCCGATCAGACGGGATGGGATCCGATTCGCGTCGCTCGCGCGTGGATCGAGCTGATGCGCCGTCTCGGCTACGACCGCTACGTGGCCCAGGGTGGTGACTGGGGAAACGCGGTGACTGAGCAGATGGCGCTGCTCAGGCCAGCGGGTCTGATCGGCATCCACACGAACATGCCTGCCACCGTTCCGGATGCCATCCAATCCGCCCTCACGAACGGAGACCCGCCGCCGGCCGACCTCTCGGCGGAGGAGCGGGGCGCATGGGATCAGCTCGCGTTCTTCTATTCGCACGGGCTCGGATACGCACAGGAGATGGCCAACCGTCCGCAGACGCTGTACTCCCTCGCGGATTCACCCGTCGGTCTCGCGGCGTGGATGCTCGATCACGACGCTCGCAGCTACGACCTGATCGCACGCGTCTTCGCCGGCGCATCCGAGGGCCTGTCCGAGGACGATGTGCTCGACAACGTCAGCCTCTACTGGCTGACGAACACCGCGGTGTCATCCGCCCGGCTGTACTGGGAGAGCAAGCTCGCCTTCTTCGCACCGAAGGGGGTCACCCTGCCCGTCGCGGTCAGCGTCTTCCCGGACGAGATCTATGCGGCTCCCCGCAGCTGGGCCACGGAGGCCTACCCGAACCTGATCCACTTCAACCGTCTCGACCGGGGCGGACACTTCGCAGCCTGGGAACAGCCCGATCTGTTCTCGCGCGAGCTCCGTGCCGCGTTCCGGTCCCTGCGATAGCCGGGAAGCAGCACCCCCGTGGACGCCCACTCACCGTCGATTCCGCCGTCAGACGCTGAGCTGGGCCCGATTCACCCGGTCGACGTCGGCGAACTCGCCATCGGGTTCGCCGACGCCCGCCCGGGCGGCCCAGCGGTCGCGTTCCGGCACCGCCGGCCTCCCGACCGAGCACAGCGCATCAAGGAGACCCGTCATGTCTGAACTCACTGAGGAACTCGCCACCGGCGCGCAGGAGACCCCGTTCCGGCCGGCGCGGCTCCGGTCGCTCGCGCACCACCGCGCCGAGGAGAACGTCCTCCCGATCGAGGGGCGACTCGGCTCCTTCGACCGAGCCCGCGGCTGGCTGAACACCGAACCGTTGAATCGCGAAGCGCTCCGCGGTCGGGTCGTGCTCGTCGACTTCTGGACCTACACATGCGTCAACTGGCTCCGAACCCTGCCCTACCTGCGCGCCTGGCACGCGAAGTACGCCGACGCCGGGCTCACGATCGTGGGTGTGCACACCCCCGAGTTCCCATTCGAACGCGAGCTCCCGAACGTCACCGATCGCACCCGCGCGCTCGGTATCGACTACCCGGTCGCGATCGACGACCACTACGGGGTGTGGGAGGACTTCGCGAACCACTACTGGCCGGCGGTCTACCTCGCCGACGCCGACGGGCGGCTGCGGTTCCACCACTTCGGTGAAGGCGACTACGCGATGACCGAAATGGCCATCCAACACCTGCTCCTCGAAGCGGGCGCCACCGGCCTCGACCTCGATCTCGTCACCGTGGAACCGGAGGGCCTCGAGGTCGCCGCCGCATGGACGTCACTGGGATCGCCGGAGACCTACCTCGGCTCTGTGCGGAGCAGCGGATTCGTGTCCGACGACGTCGCAGCCTACGACCGAGCGCATCACTACCACACGCCCGAACGGCTCGTCCGGAACACCTGGGCGCTCTCCGGTGACTGGACCGTCACCCGGGACGCCGCAGTCCTCAACGCTCCCGACGGTGCGATCTCCTTCGCGTTCCACGCCCGCGACGTCAACCTCATCATCGGGCCCACGACGCCCGGCCAGTCGGTCCGCTTCCGAGTCACGCTCGATGGTCGGCCCGTCGGAGAGGCGCACGGAACCGATGTGGACGCCGACGGTCGCGGCACCGTTGCCCGGCAGGACACCCTGCAACTGATTCGTCAGCCGGGTCGGATCGAGGACCACACCGTCCGAGTCGAGTTCGTCTCCGGCGGCCTCGCGGCGTTCTGCTTCACGTTCGGCTGAGCGAGGGGCGGCCGACAGCATGACTCCTGTGACCGCGGTCGCATGGACAGTGGCGTTCGTGCTCGTCACCGTCACCGTGACCGGCTTCTCACGGCGTCTCGGATGGTCCGCACCCGTCCTCCTCGTCGTCATCGGCGGGCTCGCTTCGTATCTGCCCGGCGTCCCCCGGGTGGCACTCGAGCCGGAACTGGTCCTCTCCGGCGTCCTCCCACCGCTGTTGTTCGCGGAAGCCGTCCGCACCTCGTTGATCGACATCCGCAACCGTCGAGACAGCATCGTCGTCCTCTCGGTCGGCACCGTGCTCTTCACCGTCATCGTCGTCGGCTTCGCAACCTCCGCACTGTTGCCCGCAGTGGGGTTGGCGGCGGCGTTCGCCTTCGCGGCTGTGGTCGCGCCGAACGACACCATCGCGGTCTCCGCGATCGCCAGCCGCATCGGCCTGCCCCGTCGGGTGGTCACGGTCCTCGAAGGCGAAAGCCTCCTCAACGACGCAACTGCCCTCGCGGCCCTGCATGCCGCGATCCTCGCCCTCTCGGCGACGGTCACACCCGTGTCCATCGCCGGTGAGTTCGCGCTGGCCGTCGTGGCAGGAGTCGCCGTGGGCCTTGCCATCGGCGGGGCGATGTCGAAGGTGCGATCCCAGCTGCAGTCCGTCGTGCTCGACACGAGCCTCGCGCTCGTCACCCCCTACGTCGCGTTCATCGCTGCGCAATCGGTCCTCGGATCAGGAGTCCTGGCCGTCGTCGTCGCCGGGCTGTACCTCGGCTACCGGTCGCCAGGTGTCCAATCCGCGGCCGCGCGCATCGCCGAATCCGTCAACTGGCGCACCATCCAGTTCCTCCTCGAGAACGCCGTCTTCCTTTTCATCGGACTCAACCTGTCGACCATCGTCGCCGGCGCGATTCGCACCGGCCCGGGCCTGTGGCCGACGATCGGGATCAGCGCCGCGATCGTGGCAGCACTCGTCGCCGCTCGCTTCGTGTTCGTCCTCTCGACCGCACTGGTGTTCCGCGCCGGCCCGCGACGTCTTCGTGAGCAGAACGTGCAGTGGCGCAATGCGGTCGCCGTCGCCGCGGCGAACGTCCGCGGCGTGGTCACCCTCGCCGCGGTGTTCCTTCTCCCTCCAGACACGCCCTACCGGGACTTCCTGCAGTTCCTCGCCTTCGTCGTCGTGGTCGCCACCCTCCTCGGCGGGCTGGCCCTGCCCACTCTCGTTCGCCGGCTCCGCCTCCCGCCGCCGAACCGCGAGCAGGAACGAATGGAATGGCAGGGGCTGATGGTTGAAGCCCAGGCGGCCGGCCTCGCCGAGCTCAACGCGTCGGTGACCGACGCAGACGAGGAACGCGTCGTCTCGCAACTCCGCGCCGGCTCCACCCTGATCGCCGAATCGATCGAACGTCGCGCCATGGACCTCGAGTCGGAATCTCTGCTTGCCGCCTACTCGCGCCTGCGGGGCGCGATGATCCGAGCCGAACGCGACGCCGTCCTCACCGCACGCAACCAGGGTCGCTTCCCGGAACGAGCCGTCAAATCCGTACTTCGCGCCATCGACGCCGAAGAACTGGCCCTCCGTGCCAACGCGATGGGCCAAGACCCGCCGCATGCGGCCGAACCCGATCCACCCCACCATCAGACACCGCCGGACGACCTCGGCGCAGCGCCGATGAGCGGGCGTCGGCGACCGAC
Source organism: Agromyces aurantiacus (assembly GCF_016907355.1). NCBI lineage: Bacteria > Bacillati > Actinomycetota > Actinomycetes > Micrococcales > Microbacteriaceae > Agromyces > Agromyces aurantiacus. The sequence continues at coordinate 1,218,911 of NZ_JAFBBW010000001.1, forward strand.
TCACCGCTTCTCCCACACGCATTCGATCGTCGCCGCACCGCACCGGAACAGGAGCGCCTCATGAACCACGAAGCCGACCGCCTGCCGGAACGGAACCAGCGACGAGCATTCGGATCGCGGCGAGATCTCCGCGCCGTCAAGAGCTACGAGCGCGCGTTCTCGTCACGCACCGCATCCGCCCGCATCTCCGCATGCGAGATCAACCGGTTCGAGCGGCTCACCACAGCTCAGATGGACCTGATGTGGGCGCGGCACATGGCAGCACCCCGACCCGTGAACGCCGATCCGACGCGCCCACCAGGCGATGCCCCCGACCGGGCGTGGATGTTCTACACGCCACTCGACATCAGCGCGATCAACGCGGCCGGATTCCACGGACTGGATCCGTACTGCTGGTGGAGAAGCGCGTTCGGCGGCGCGTGACCCAGGATCCCGCAGCGTCAGTGCGAACCCGGCCGGTTCCAGCCCGTGAGCTTGTCCGGCGCCGTCGACAGCCAGAGCGCGGTGATCCCGCCGCGCCATCCGGTCTCGATGCCGAGCACCGCGACCACCTCGCCGTCGCGGCGAGTGGCGGCGATGCCGGGGCGGCCGTTGACGTGCACCGCGCGCAGCGAGGCATCCGGCAGCATCGCGAGCCGATTCACGAGCACGCGCGCCACGACCGCGCGGCCCCGCCGCTCACCGCCCGTCGCATCGCCGGAATCCACGAGCATCCGGATGTCCGGATCCAGCACGCTCGCGAGGGCCAGGTCGTCGTGCGAGTCGAGGGCGAGGAGCAGGCGGGCGGCGACGTCCTCACGCCGCACGATGCGTCACGGCGCCGAGCTTGTCCGGATTCATCATCCACAGCACCTGGTCGATGGCGGGTCCGGACGTGACGACGCTGACCACCGCGAACGCCGCGCCCTCCTTGCTGAGGACGACCGAAGGCTGGCCGTTCACGTCGGCCTCCGCGATCTCGATGCCCTCCCAGAAGTGGGTGTGGAAGGCGCGCACGAACTTCGCGACGCGCTCGCGGCCGACGACCGGGAACTTCGAGGCGCGCACGACGCCGCCGCCGTCGGAGTAGGAGACGACGTCCTCGGTGAACAGCCGCTCGAGCTCGTCGAGGTCGCCGGTCTTCGCCGCGGCCAGGAACGCGGTGAGCAGCCGCTGCTGCTCCTGCCGGGTCACCTCGCGGCGCCGCTCGCCGGCGAGGCGCTTGCGCGCCCGGCTCACGAGCTGGCGGGCGGCGACCTCCGAGACCTGCACGATCTCGCAGATCTGCGGGTACCCGTAGGCGAACGCCTCGCGCAGCACGTACGCGGCGCGTTCGGTCGGGGTGAGCCGCTCGAGCATCACGAGCACGGCGAAGCCGAGCGCCTCGGCGCGCTCCGCCCCGAGCGTCGGGTCGGTGCTCGTGTCGACGGGTTCGGGCAGCCACGGCCCGATGTAGGTCTCGCGCCGCGCGCGCGCCGACTGCAGCGCGTTGATCGAGAGCCGCGTCGTGACCGTGGCGAGGAACGCCGGCGGGTCGAGCACCGCGGCGCGGTCGGTGCCCTGCCAGCGGAGCCAGGCGTCCTGCACGACGTCCTCGGCCTCGGAGGCGCTGCCCAGCATCCGGTAGGCGATCCCGAAGAGCCTCGGGCGCACGCTCCGGAACACGTCGAGCGCCGCGTCGAGGGTGCCATCCATGTCGTTTCCCGTCGGTCGGCGAACAGGGCCGCGTCCGGCCCCTGCAGCTGAGACCACGCGGGCGTCGCGGATGTGACCGCGCAGCGTGGATTCGCCCGGACGCTCGGACCCTACTCCGGATGCCGCGCGCGTGCGAGACCGCTCGCGTGCGGGGTCATGGCTCGCTCCCTCTCCTGTCAGTGCTGACACGCGCTCCGACCGGGCCACCGGGTCGGATGTGACGCCAGCCGTCACGATCGGGGCTCGTGCCCGGTCGAAGCTGGTGACCGCATCGGGATGGAAGGGGAGTCGGAGATGGGCATCGGAGACGCACGCGCCCGCGAGGCATCCAGGAAGGAGGAGTTCGAGGACCTGCCGTCGGCGGACGCGGAGCAGGAGATCGCGGTGCGCCACGACGGGGACCGGATGGTCTACTCCGCGTGGCTCGGCGACCTCGAGGTGGCCGAGCTGCGCTACACCGAGACGGGCGGACGCGTGGTCGTGCGGAGGACGACGGTCGTGCCCGAGTTCCGCGGACGGGGCATCGCGACCGACCTGATCGCCGACGCGCTGGACGACCTTCGACGCCGCGTCGGCCGCGTCTCGGTGGAGTGCCCGCTGGTCGCGGCGTTCATGACCGCGAACCCGCAGTACGCCGACCTGCTCGATCCCGAGTGAGCCGCCCGGACGGCGGTCAGGTCCCGGTGCCGCCCCGCTGCGCGACGATCGCGCGCGCCATCCGGGAGACCAGGTCGATGGGCAGCGGATCCGCGTGCCGGAACGTCACCGAATCCTTCCCCGACCGGTACGGCGCGACCTCGGATTCGAGCGGCTCCGGCAGCGGCGGCACGGGGTAGACGCCGATGTGCTGCTTCCAGCCCGCGAAGTGGAGCGCGTAGCGGCCGCCGAGCATGACCGCGGCGATGCCGTACCGCATCTTCTCCTCGGGGTCGGGCACCTCCGCCCGGATCGCCGAGCGCACCTGTTCGAGTCGTGACGCGACGTCGTCGGGGAATGCGGCGATGTACTCGTCGACCGTCTGCGCTGCCATGGTCCGAATGGTGCCATCGCCGCTCGGCCTGCGCCAGAGGGCGAGTCGCCGCGCACAATGGGGAGATGGTCGCGATCTCGGATGACGACTTCGACCGGATGGTCGGAGAGGTGTTCGACGCGCTCCCCGACGAGATGGTCCGCGGGCTCGAGAACGTCGCGATCGTCGTCGAGGACCAGCCGCCGGGGGAGCGGCCACGGCTCTACGGGCAGTACCGCGGCCATCCGCTCACCAGGCGCGGCGTCTACGGCTTCGGCGAACTTCCCGACCGCATCACGCTCTACCGGAACACCATGGCGGAGCACAGCGCCGACCTCGCCGAGTTGCGGGCGCGCATGCGCATCACGCTCGTGCACGAGATCGGGCACTATTTCGGGCTCGACGACGCCCGGCTGCGCGAGCTCGGCTGGGCGTAGGGCGCACTCGTCCTCGGACGTTCCGTCGGTCCGTGCGCACCCCGTTGCGTTTCCCGCGCGGATCGCGAAGGCTGTGCCGATGGAACCATCCGAGGTGCCGGGCGGTCGGATGTCGCGAACCGCCGTGGCGGTGCTGCGAGTCCCACGGCCGGACGGTGCGGTGATCGCGGCCGAGGTGATCGGGTCGCCCCGACATCCGCTCGTCCTGCTCGTCGCCGGGGCCGGCTCATCCATGGACTGGTGGCGCCCGGAATTCTGCGAGCTGCTCGTGGACCGCGGACTGCGGGTCGCCCGCTACGACCCGCGCGGCATCGGGGAGACGACGCTCGCCCCGCCCGGGACGCGTCGCGACGGGCTGGGCGTGTCCGTGGGCGACGCGCTCGCGGTGCTGGACGCCGCGGGGGCCCGCGACGCGCACTGGGTCGGGTTCTCGGCGGGTGCCTGGGCCTGCCAGCTCGCCGCGCTCGACCATCCCGATCGCGTGCGAGCACTCACGCTCGTGTCGACGACGCCGACGGTGTTCGAGGCCGATGACGACCTGCCCGGCTCGGTCGACCGTCTGCGCCAGGCGTGTGCGAGCCCGCCCGCGGAGCCGGACTGGAACGACCCGGCGGCGGTGGTCGAGTACCACGTCGAGATCGACCGCGACTACGCCGGCGACGAATTCGACGAGGCGCACGATCGCGCGATGTGGACCAACACCGTGCGACGGTCGCCCGTCATGCCGGGACGCGAGGATGCGGTCGACGAGTACGAGGAGGTGCCGCGCTGGCGCGAGCGGCTCGCCGGGATCCGCGTGCCGACCACCGTCGTGCACGGCACCGCCGACCCGATGTTCCCGGTCGCCAACGGCGAGGCGCTCGCGCGCGACATCCCCGGCGCCGAGTTCGTGGCGGTGCCCGGAGGGGGCCACGAGTTCCCGCCGAGTGCATGGCCGTTCGTGGTGGCCGCGATCACCGGCCGGTGAACGCGCCCGCGCGGCTCAGCGCCAGAGGACCGCGATGCCCGCGTTGACGAGGGTGAGGATGCCGATCGGCCAGAAGATGGCCGGCGGCACCGAGCCGGTCTTGCGCTGACGCCCCAGGCCGATGCCGATGAGCGCGCCGATGACGATCAGGATCACGAGCTTCGTGCCGAGCTTGGCGTAGTTCAGGTCGTGGTCGATGCCCCAGGGCGCGGCGAGCGCGAGCCCCGCGACGGCGGCGATCGCGAGGCCCCAGTTCATGACGCGCGTGACGCCGCGCTTGCCGTTGGCGAGCTCGACGACCCAGGCGCCGAACAGCACGGCGAAGCCGACGAGGTGGACGAGCACGACGATGCCGCGAAGGGTCTCCATGCACGCAGGCTAGCGGGTGACGACGCGCCGCGCGGGCATCCGCGACGGTGAGTGCTCAGCCGACCCGCTCGGCCAGCGCCACGATGATGCCCGCCGGCCCCCGAAGGTAGCAGAGCCGGTAGACGTCCTCGTAGTTCGCGACCTCGCCCAGCAGCTCGGCGCCGTGAGGTCGCAGCCGCGCGAGGGTGTCGTCGAGGTCGTCGACGGCGAACATCACGCGGTGCAGCCCGAGCGTGTTCGGCGGCGGCGCGGCGGGTGATGGGGCGGATGCCCGGGGGTGCACGTACGTCGTCAGCTCGAGGCGCGCGTGGCCGTCGGGCGTGCGCATCATCGCGATCTCGCTCCGGACTCCCTCGAGCCCGACGGTCAGGTCGGCGAAGCGCCCTTCGATCTCGGCGCGGTCCTCGAGCTGCATGCCGAGCTCGGTGAAGAACGCGACTGCCGCGTCGAGGTCGTCGACGACGATCGCCACGTTGTCCATGCGCTGGATGGCCACGGGGATGCTCCGATCCGGGGACTCAGCCGACCCGGTCGAGGAAGTCGAGCACTCGGCGCATGAGCAGCGCGGTCGCGTCGGGGTCGTAGCTCGGCAGGGTCGAGTCGGCGAAGTAGTGCTGGTCGCCGGGGTAGAGGAAGAGCTCGGCGTCGTCGGCCGAGGCGACGAGCTCGCGGGCGGCGTCGACATCGCCCTCGTCCATGAAGATCGGGTCGGCGTCGGCGCCGTGGATCTGCGCCGGGACGCCCTCGGGCCACGAGCCGAACTCGTCGACGGGCAGGCAGGAGTAGAAGAAGAGGGCGCCCGTCGCGCCGGGGCGCGTCTGCGCGAGCCTCTGCGCGGGGACGACGCCCAGCGAGAACCCGGCGTAGACCAGCTCGTCGGGCAGCGACTCGGCCGCGCGCTCGCCGCGGGCCATGATCTCATCCCAGCCGACCTCGCGGGCGTACCCGACGCCCGCCTCGATCGAGTCGAACGTGCGCCCGTCGAACAGGTCGGGCGTGTGGACCGTGTGCCCCGCGGCGCGCACCTCCTCCGTGAAGGCGCGGATGCCGTCGGTGAGCCCGAGTGCGTGATGGAAGAGCAGTACGTCGGTCATCGCGCCATTGTGCACCCGGGCGCCGACATCCGCCGCCCGCCGCCCGCGCCCGCGCCCGCGCCCGCGAGAGTATGCCGAATGCACCGTTGCGGGGCTGCAACGGTGCATTCGGCATACTCTCGATCGCGACCGAGCGGCGGTGCGGTCAATTCATCCGTCGCCGGTAGACCGCGACCGCGATCGCGTACGCCACCACGAGGATCCCGACGCACCACGCGAGCGCGACCCAGATGTCGTTCCCGACGGGTTCGCCCGCGAACAGCGCGCGGATCGAGTCGACGATCGAGGTCACCGGCTGGTTCTCGGCGAACCACGCGACCGGCGCCGGCATCGTGTCGGTCGGCACGAACGCCGAGCTGATGAACGGCAGGAAGATGAGCGGGTACGAGAACGCGCTCGCGCCATCCACCGTCTTGGCCGACAGGCCCGCGATCACGGCGAGCCAGGTCAGCGCGAGCGTGAACAGGATCAGGATGCCGCCGACCGCGAGCCACGCGGCGACGCTCGCGCCCGTGCGGAAGCCCATGATCAGCGCGACGCCGATCACGACCGCGATCGACATGAGGTTCGCGACGACCGAGGTCAGCACGTGCCCCCACAGCACCGACGACCGGGCGATCGGCATCGACTGGAACCGCTCGAAGATGCCGCCCTGCAGGTCGAGGAACAGCCGGTACGCCGTGTAGGCGATGCCCGACGCGATCGTGATCAGCAGGATGCCCGGCAGCATGTAGTCGATGTACGCCTCGTTCGAGCCGACGTCGATCGCGCCGCCCAGCACGTAGACGAACAGCAGCATGAGCGCGACGGGCGTCACCGCGGTGGTGATGATGGTGTCGGGGCTGCGCAGGATGTGCCGGAGCGAGCGCCCGGTGAGCACGGCGGTGTCGCCGATGACATGGGTGGTCATGACTGGTCCTTTCCGGCCGGTTCCTCGCCGACCAGGGCGAGGAAGACCTCCTCGAGGGTGGGCTGCTTCTCGACGTACTCGACCTTCGCGGGCGGCAGCAGTCGCTGCAGCTCGGCGAGCGTGCCGTTCTGGATGATCGTGCCCTGGTGGAGGATCGCGATCCGGTCGGCGAGCTGCTCGGCCTCGTCGAGGTACTGGGTCGTCAGCAGCACGGTGGTGCCGCCATCCGCGAGTCGCCTGATGGTCTGCCAGACCTCCATGCGCGCCTGCGGGTCGAGCCCGGTCGTGGGCTCGTCGAGGAAGATGACCGGCGGGTTGCCGATGAGGCTCATCGCGATGTCGAGGCGTCGGCGCATGCCCCCCGAGTACGTGGCGACCTTGCGGCCGCCCGCCTCGGTCAGCGAGAAGCGCTCGAGCAGGTCGTCGGCGATCGCGCCCGGGTCCTTCCGGTGCCGGAGCCGGGCGACGAGCACGAGGTTCTCGCGCCCGGTGAGCACCTCGTCGACCGCGGCGAACTGCCCGGTGAGGCTGATCGCCTCGCGCACGTCGCCGGGCCGGGACGCGACGTCGAACCCGTCGACCGTCGCGGTGCCCGCGTCGGCCTTGAGCAGCGTGGAGAGGATCTTCACGAGCGTGGTCTTGCCGGCGCCGTTCGAGCCGAGCAGGGCGAAGATGCTGCCGCGGGCGACGTCGAAGTCGACGCCCGTGAGCACGTGCAGCTTGCCGTAGGACTTCTCGACGCCCTCGACCCGGATGGCCGGCGCGGCCGCGGGCGACGGCGCGGTGGCGCTGTTCATGGTTGCTCCTTCTTCTCGATGTCGCCGATCGCCTTGCTGAGGCGGGCGCGCTCCTTGTCGATCCAGCGGGTGCCGCCGTACGACTGGGTGAAGGTCTCGGCGAACTCCACGGGGTCGTCGCCGATGAGGTCGGTCACGGGCGTGCCGTCGACCGCGGCGCGCTCGAACAGGTCGGCGAAGTCGCCGAGCATCGTCACGAGCGTGTCGCCGTCGGTGATGCCGCCGTAGTACATGAAGTACCGGTCGAACGCCTTCGCGGCCTCGCGGTAGGGCTCGGGGAGCGCCTCGATGCGGGCCTTGTACTGGCGGTACTGCTTCTTCTGCTCGAGCGAGCCGGTGAGGGCCTCGATCCACTTCGCAGCCATGGGATGTCTCCTTGTTCGTGTTCGTTCGGTTCAGTTCGTGCCGGTGCCGGTGTCGTTGTCGCCGTGCAGGTGCTCGATGCGTTCGGCGAGGAAGCTCCAGGTCTTCCAGAACTCGTCGAGCTCGCCGCGGCCCCGTGCGTTGAGCGAGTACACCTTGCGCGGCGGACCCTTCTCTGAGGGCACCTTCTCGACGTCGACGAGGCCGCGCTGCTCGATCCGCACGAGGAGGGCGTAGATCGTGCCCTCGGCGATGTCGGTGAAGCCCTGCTCGCGCAGCCGCGCGGTGATCTCGTATCCGTAGGCCGGCTGCCCGGCCAGGATCGCGAGGACGATGCCCTCGAGGGTGCCCTTGAGCATCTCGGTCATCTGCTTGCCCATGACGCCCCTTCCGCTACTCTGTGTCGCTTGGTACTGGTACATAGTAAGCATGAGTACCGGTAGATAGCAAGACTGAATAGTGGATGTCGCGACCGCGCGCGACGCGCTCCGACGGGGAGTCCGGGATCGGTCGGGTCGGATTGGGGGCCGATCGGCAGGGGTCGAGCCGATCGGCAGGGGGAGCGGGCTCCTGCTCAGCTCAGGGCGACGACCAGGCTGAGTGCCGCGAGCACGGCGACGACCGGCGTCATGGTGGAGCGCTCGGGCCTGCTGCGCGAGATCGCGTTGAGCACGATGCCGAGCGTGAAGTAGCCGAAGACCACCCACATGCCGACCGTCGAGACGCCGTCGGGCACCACGTCGATGAGCCCGACGCGGTCGAGTGCGAGCAGCGCGATCACGGCGTAGATCACGATCGACACGAGGCTTCCGATCCGCAGCCTCGCGGGGAGCACGCGGTGCGCGCCGCCCCACGCGAACCGCCCGAGCGGGGCGCCCAGCGCCAGCGCGAGCTGGAACCCGGCGAGCAGGGCGAGGATCACGGTCAGCGCGATGGCGGCGGGCATGGCGCGAGCGTATCGCGGGCCTCGACGGTGCCGCTCGTCGCACCCGGCACCGTTCGTGGATCGCTCATGTCGACGCGGCCTCACTTGAGGCTGCGTTGACATGAGCAGATCGGGAACCGCCAGCGGACGCGCTGCCTCGGAGCAGGTGCCGACTATCCCTGCATGGGCGAGACATCCACGACGATCGTCCCGAAATGCGTCCCCTCCAAGAAGAAGGGCTCCGTGCCATCCCATGCGTCGAGCGAGATGCTCGCGAACGACGCGTGCGTGACGGCCAGCCAGATGATCACGAAGGCCACGATCCCGACGACGGCGCGGTCGAGGCGCCGAATCGCGTCCGCCTGGTCGACCGAGTGGCGGACCACGCGCGTGATCGTCACGAAGACGACGATCGCGATGACGGCGTAGGCGAAGCCGGCCGGCTCGAGGGTGACCGTGACGCACTCCGGCGCGACATCCGTCGGCCTGCCGGACGCGTCGAGGTACCCGCCGTCGCCGGTGAACCCGCCGGGGCAGCGCGACGTGCCGGCGCCCCCGAGCACGCTGTACGCGAGGCACAGGCCGAGCGCCCAGCCGAGCAGCCGTCGGACCCGCCACAGCACGTCGGCGCCGGGGAGCGCCGAGATCGGCGTGCGGGCCAGGCGGACGTCGGTGTCGGGCATGCAGGCCTCCGCGATCGTAGGGTTCCGCCCATGCTGGCAGCGCGCGGCGTCCCGGTACAAGAGCCAGTGCCCGAAGATGCGGCGATCACCCTCCGGTGCCCGCCAGGTCGCGGCCGGCAGGTGTGGCACGTCGTCGACCACGTCACCATCGCGATCGTCGCGGACGCATGAGACGTGCGACGCACACGGCGGGCCGATCAGGTCGCGCTCGTGGCGCGTACCGGGATCTCCGCGAACGGGACCGGGCAGTGGTCCTCGAGCGCGCACGCGGCGAGGTCGCTGCAGCCGGCATCCAGCACCTCGGTGAGGGTGCGCTCGATGTGCTCCAGCGCGGTGATCTTCTCGCGCACCTGGCGCAGCTTCGCCTCGGCGATCTCGTGCAGGCCCCGTCGGCGCCGGTGGGCGTGCGAGCCGACGTCGATGAGCGCCGAGATCTCGTCGAGGGTGAACCCCAGCGCCTGGGCGGCCTTGATGATGCGGAGGAGCGTCACCGCCTCCTCGTCGTAGAGGCGGTGCCCGCCGAGGCTGCGGTCGGGTTCGGGCAGGAGCCCGCGCCGCTCGTAGTAGCGCAGCGTCTGCAGGTTGACGCCCACCCGTTGGGCGACCTTGCCGGCGCGCAGCGTGCCCGTCATGGCGTCACCTCCGCACCGGATGCCGCGACCGCCGACGCGACGAGTGCGTCGAGCACCGGCACCTGGCCGGATGGCACCCCGACGTTCAGGCGCACCCGCCCGGCGGCCTCCCGCACGTCGAACGTGAAGAACGAGCAGCAGGATGCCTCGAGCGCGACGAGTTCGCGGACCCGCGCGGGGTTCGCCCGGTCGAGCACGAGTTCCGCGACGGCCGGCGCCGGGCGGCGCACTCGCGTCAGGTGATCGTGGAAGAGCGCGGCGAAGGCCGCCTCGCGCAGCGGACGCTCGACCGTTGGCAACGCGCACGACTCCGGGGCCCAGCTCACGGGAATCGATTCGGTCATGGCCCCACGGTAAACCCGTACGCGGGTACCGGTTGCAAGGGCGGCTCAGGGTCGGGCGACGAGGCTGCGGCGCCCGGGCGGGTGGTCGCATCGCGTGCCAGACTGACCGTCGATGACCCTCCACGCCGACGAGCTGCCGATCACCGCCGACCTCGCGGCATCCGTCGTTCGCCGGGAACGCCCCGACTGGGCCCACCTGCCGCTCGCGCCCGCCGGCGGCGGCACCGACAACGTCATGTTCCGGCTCGGCGACGAACTCCTCGTGCGGATGCCGCGCACCCCCGGCGGCGTCGGCTCGCTGCACAAGGAGCGCGAGTGGCTGCCGCGGCTCGCGCCCGCGCTGCCAGTGCGCATCCCCGAGCCGGTGCACGCGGGATCGCCGTCGCCGGACTACCCGCTCGACTGGGCGGTGTACCGGTGGATCGACGGCGCCCCTCCCGCATCCGACACGGTCGCCGACTGGGCGCGGTTCGGCGCCGACGTGGCCGAGTTCGTCCGCGACCTGCACGGCATCGACCTGATGGGGCAGGAGCGCGCCGGGGCGCTGAGCTGGTACCGCGGCGGCAGCCTGCGCGAGACCGAGTCCTGGGTGGGGCCGGCGTTCGCGGCATCCCGCCCGCTCGTGGGCGACGCGCTCGACCTCGATCGCCTCGAGGCGTGGTGGCGCGACGGGCTGGCGCTGCCCGACTCGCCCGCGGCGCACGTCTGGCTGCACGGCGACCTGCGGCCAGGCAACCTGCTCGCCCACGAGGGCCGGTTGCACGCGGTGATCGACTTCGGCGCGCTCTCGGTCGGCGCGCCCGACGCCGAACACGCCGCGATCTGGGACCTCCCGCCCGAGGCCCGCCGCGCGTACTGGCACGCGCTCGACCTCGACGAGCACACCTGGTTGCGCGCCCGCGCGTGGGCGATCGTGGTCGCCATCAGCGGCATCCCGTACTACTGGGAGACGTTCCCCGAGTTCGTCGCCGAGTGCCGGGCGCGGCTCGAGTCGATCCTCGCCCACGCTGACGCCGAAGCCGAGGCCGAGGCCCTCGCTCCGGCGAGCCCCGTGCCGCGCCCGCCCGGCGGGTCGGCCCACGAGAGTATGGCGAATGCACCGTCGGGGCCGCCGGAACGGTGCATTCGGCATACTCTCGCCGACCGCGCCGTGACGACGAGGGGCCCGGGATGACCCGGGCCCCTCGTGCGGGTGCGCCGCGACAAGCGGCCGGCGTCGGACCTACTTCTGCGCGAAGTCGACCAGCACCCGGGTGATCTCGTCGGCGTGCGTCCAGAGCATGCCGTGCGGGGCGCCCTCGATCTCGACGTACTCGGCCGACGGGAGGCGCTTGGCGAACTCGCGACCGGTCGCGTCGATCGGCAGGATCCGGTCGGCGGTCCCGTGCACGATGAGCGCGGGCACGTCGATCTTCTCGATGTCGGCGCGGAAGTCGGTCAGCCAGGACGGCACGACGGCGGAGGCGGCGAACCATCCGCTCGAGGCCGCGGTGTTCCAGCTGGCGCGCACCGCGGCCTCGCCGATGCGGGTGCCGAGGTTCTCGTCGAGGTTGTAGAAGTTCTGGTAGAACTCGTCGAACCACGCGTAGCGGTCGGCCTTCGCGGCCTGCTCGATGCCGGCGAAGACATCGGCGGGCACGCCCGTGGGGTTGTCGTCGGCCTGCAGCAGGTACGGCTCGAGCGAGGCGAGGAACGCGGCCTTGGCGACGCGCTCGCTGCCGTAGGTCCCGAGGTAGCGGCCCACCTCGCCGGTGCCCATCGAGAAGCCGACGAGGATCACGTCGCGCAGGTCGAGGGTGTCGAGCACGACCTTCAGGTCGGCGGCGAAGGTGTCGTAGTCGTAGCCGACCGTCGGCTTCGACGACTGCCCGAACCCGCGACGGTCGTAGGTGATGACGCGGTAGCCGGCCTCGAGCAGCGCGGCCGCCTGCTTCTCCCACGAGGCGCCGCTCAGCGGGTAGCCGTGGATGAGGACGACGGGCTGTCCGGCGCCGTGATCCTCGTAGTACAGGTCGATGCTCGCCGAGTTCTCGGTTCCGACGGTGATGAATGGCATGTGCGCCAGCTCCTTCGATTCAGTGACTAACCGGTTGGAATGCGTGTGCCGGTTAGTGCGTTGTCGAGTGCAACGCAGTAACTGCCGAACTATTCCGAGGGGGTTAGGATTCATGTCGACGATGGTGCGAGGCGGGAGTGGGCCGATGACGACGGATGCCGCGGGCGCGAACGCAGTCGATGGCGCGGACGCAAACGCCCCCTCGCTCCTGCTCGACCTCGCGAACTCCCGGCTCGTGTACGACGACCACGTCGAGGACGAGCTCGAGACCGACGCCGCGGCATCCGCCTGGCTCGTCGCGCACGGCGGCACGGGAGACGACGACGAGATCCGCGACGCCCGCGCGGTGCGGCCGATCCTGACCCGGTTCCTTCGCGGGCAGGCGTGGCTCGACGAGCTGTCGCCGTGGACCGACGCCATCACGCGCCGGCCCGCGTTCGACGGCGGCGGGGCGCAGTGGCGCGACGAGTTCGACCCGACCCGGCGCATCGGCGCCCGGGCCATGCTCGAGTGGGCCGGACTGCAGGGCGCCCAGGGGTCGCGGATCCGCCCGTGCGCGGCATCCGACTGCCAGCACTTCTTCATCGACACGAGCCGGGCGAACACCCGCCAGTGGCACTCGATGGAGACCTGCGGCAACCGCGCGAAGGCGCGACGGCACTACGCGCGCACGCACCGCCCGTGACGCGCGCGCGGACCGGCGTCCGAGGAGGATCCGAGGTGGGTCGCAGTCCCGTGCGGTCAGGTCCTCGCGCAGTTCGAATGGAACTCGCTCAGTCGAGCTCGCGGAGCTCCGTCGTCCGCTCGCTCGGCCTATCGCCGGTGTTGACGACGCCCTGCGGCTCGATGAGCAGGGCCGAGACCTCGCCATCCGCCTTCGGGCAGTGCGCGACGCCGCGGGGAACGACGTACACGTCGCCCGGCCCGAGCTCCACGTCGCCGTCCCGGAGCTGGATCACGAGCCGGCCCGAGACGACCATGAACAGCTCGTCGGTGTCGGGGTGCGAATGCCAGGTGAACTCGCCGAGCAGCTTCACGACCTTGACGTCGTAGTCGTTGACACTCGCGAGCCGTCGCGGCTGCCAATGCTCGGAGAACGAGTCGAGGGCGGCCTGCACGTTGCGAATCCGAGCGCTCATCAACCGATCCTCGCACGCGGCGGGCGGCCCGTACATCCGCCGATCGCGAGCCCCGCCGGCGACGCGAGCCCTCGCGGCGGGAAAGGCTGGTCAGGCGGGGTCGATCCGAACTCCGTCGCCGACTCCTCGACGGTGAGGTCCTCGATGATCCGGATGCCGCGTGCGGGCTCGGCCACCGCGCCGATGACCGTGCCGAAGCGCTCGCGATCGGTGCAGACGGCCGTCACGCACATGGATCGACCGGGCTCGGCGTGGAGTCGTGGCACGTCACCAGCGTCGGAGCCTGTTCCGGCCGTTTCACGCCCGCGTGTGCACCATCCGCCAGTTCACGGGCGCCCAGGTCGCGCCGCCGTCGAACGAGAAGTCCTGCTCCCACACCGGATGCGCGGTCGCGGTCTCGAGCCAGTGGAAGCGGGCGAGGAACGCCCGCCCGCCGGCCTCCGCCTCGCCGACGAACGTGCCGCGTCCGTCGACGAAGCGCCCCCGCACGGGATCGTCGAGCACGCCGGGCCGTGATGTCGACGCCCACCAGATCGCCCACTCGTCGGTCGCCGGGTCGAACAGCCGCAGGGAGTAGCCGACGAACCCCGTGCCGTCGGGGAGGGTGCCTCGCGTCTCGTCGGCGGTGCCCAGGCCGTCGAGGATGTGCTGCACGGTCACGCGCGTGCGGAACCGCAGCCGAGGACCGTCGGGCGGCCCGAGCGTGTCGGCGAGCCGGTCGTGGTCGACGTCCCAGGTCCCGATGAGGAAGTCGAAGTCGGAGGCGGGCATGTCGCGTCTCCCCTCTGGGTTCGCGCGGATTCGACGCCGCCGTGGGCGGCGCAACTCCGCGTGACCCGGACTCTACCGGCCGGGGACGACAGCGAACCGCGCCGCCAGCAGCGCCTCGTCGCGCGACGACGGGCCGACCAGCAGCTCGAACGTCCCCGGCTCGACCACGCGCACGCCGTCGGCGTCGACGAGCGTGCAGTCGGCGACGTCGAGCTCGAGTGACACGATCCGCGATTCGCCGGGCTCGAGGTCGACGAGGCGGTACGCCTTCAGCTCCCTGTCGGCCCAGCTCACCGACGTCACGTCGTCGCGGAGGTAGACCTGCACCACCTCGCGGGCCGGGCGGTCGCCCGTGTTCGTCACCCGCACCTCCGCCCGGACCGTCTCGTCGGGCGCGTACGCGTCGTCGAGCACGCGGAGCTCGTCGTACTCCACGGTGGTGTAGGTCAGCCCCTCGCCGAACGCGAACGCGGGGCTCTGCGTGAGGTCGGCGTACCGGGTGCCGTGCTGCCCGCGGATCTGGTTGTAGTAGGTGGGCTGCTGCCCGGCGTGACGTGCGAACGAGATCGGGAGGCGTCCGCTCGGCTCGACGAGGCCGAGCAGCAGCTCGGCGATCGCGCGGCCGCCCTCCATGCCCGGGTTCGCGGCCCAGACCAACGCCGACGCGCGCTCCACCGACGGCGGGAGCACGAGGGGCTTCGAGGCGAGCAGCACGACGACGAACGGAGTTCCCGACGCGGCGACCGCGTCGAGCAGCGCGACCTGGTCGCCGACGAGCTCCAGCGTCGCGGTCGAGCGGCCCTCGCCCACGAGCTCGATGCGGTCGCCGACGACGACGACCGCGAGGTCGCTGCGACGCGCCAGCGCGCCCGCCTCCGCGATGAGGTCGGCATCGGGATCGCACGGCACGACCACCTGCGGCCGCGGCTGGCCGTCAGGGAAGAACGCGCCCTCGGGGTCCTCCTCGAGGGTCAGGATGCGCGCACCCTCGGCGTGCTCGACCGTCCAGTCGATCGGCGTCGTGCGCCGCAGCCCGTCGAGCACGGTCGTGATCATGCCGCGCGGATGGCCGTCCGGGAGCCAGTCCGCCTGTCCCGAGGAGCCGGCCCAGTCGCCGAGCTGCGTCTGCGCGTCGTCGGCCAGCGGCCCGATCACGGCGACGCGGCGCGGCGTGCCGTCCGAGACCGCCCGGCCCGCGGCATCCGGAACCCGTCCGTCGAGGAGGGGGAGCACGCCGTCGTTGCGCAGGAGCACGAGCGAGCGCCGGGCCGCCTCGAGGTTGAGTGACGCGTGCGCGCTGCTGCCGACGATCGCCTCGATGCGCTCGGGGTCGGGCCGGCGGGGGTCCTCGAAGAGCCCGAACTCGAACTTCAGCAGCAGGATGCGCGAGACGGCGCGGTCGAGGTCGGATTCGGCGAGGAGGCCCCGATCGATCGCCTCGAGGGCGCCGCGGAAGAACCCGGGCGTCGTCATGACCATGTCGTTGCCGGCCTTCACCGCCGCCGCCGCGGCGTGGGCGTAGTCGGGTTGCACCTTCTGCTCCCACACCATGCGCCCGACGTTGTCCCAGTCGGTGATGAGCGTGCCCGTGTAGCCCCACTCGCCGCGGAGCACGTCGTTGAGGAGCCACTCGTTGACCGTGATCGGCACGCCGTCGGTGGTCTGGTAGCCGAGCATGAAGGTGCGGCACCCCTCCTTCGCGACCCGCTCGAACGGCGGCAGGAACCACGAGCGCAGCTTGCGGCGCGAGAGGTCGGCCTCGCTCGCGTCGCGGCCGCCCTGCGTCTCGGAGTAGCCGGCGAAGTGCTTGGCCGTTGCGAGGATCGCCGTGTCGTCGTCGAGTCCGCCGCCCTGGTAGCCGCGCACCATCGCCGAGGCGAGCTCGCCGATGAGGAACGGGTCCTCGCCGAAGGTCTCGTTCACGCGTCCCCAGCGCAGGTCGCGGGCGATGCACAGCACGGGCGAGAACGTCCAGTGCACCCCGGTGGCGGCGACCTCCTCGGCGGTCGCCCGGGCGACCCGCTCGAGCAGGTCGGGGTCCCACGACGCGGCCATGCCGAGCTGGGTGGGGAAGATCGTCGCGCCCTCGAAGAACGAGTGCCCGTGGATGCAGTCCTCCCCGACGAGGAGGGGGATGCGCAGCCGGGTCTGCGCGACCAGCTCGTGCGCGCGCGCGATGCGCTCGGGCGACGCGTGCAGGATGGATCCGACGTGCTGGTTCAGCACCTGGTCCTCGAGGTCCTCCCGGGCGTCGAGCTGCATCATCTGGCCCACCTTCTCCTCGACCGTCATGCGGCCGAGGAGGTCGGCGATGCGGTCGGCGACGGGGTGGGTCGAGTCGAGGTACATGGGGATGACGGTATCGGCCGTGGTCACTGGTTCTCCTCAGTCGTGGTCGCGGGTCGCACGGCGGTCACGGTGTCGTTGACGCTGAGGCCCTTCTTCTTCATGGCCCGGGCGCGCTCGCCGGCGGAGCGCAGGCGCGGGTTCACGTACTCGTCGATGCCGAAGTTGATCAGCGAGAGCGCGACGCCGATGGCCGCGATGCAGAGCCCGGGCGGCAGGTACCACCACCACTGGTTCTGCCGGAACGCGCCCTGCGCGCTCGCCCAGTTCAGGATCGTGCCCCAGTTGTACGTCGTCACCGGGATCACGCCGATGTACGACAGCGTCGTGAGCGCAAGGATCGCGGCGGTCACCGTGCCGACGAAGCTCGCGGCGATGAGCGCCATGAGGTTGGGGAGCATCTCGACCGTGATGATGCGGTGGAGCGGCTCGCCGTTGGCGCGGGCGGCCTGGATGAAGTCGCGGTTGCGCAGCGACATCGTCTGCGCGCGCAGCACGCGGGCGCCCCACGCCCATCCGATGAGGCCGAGCACGGCGGCGATCACCGCGAGCGGCGGGTCCTCGAACATCGACGCGACGATGATGATGAGCGGGAGGCCCGGGATCACGAGGAACACGTTCGTCAGGGCCGAGAGGCTCTCGCTGCGCCATCCGCGCAGGTAGCCCGAGAGCACCCCCACGACGATGGCGATGAGCGTGGCGATGAGCGCGGCGAGGAACCCGACGACGATCACGCCGCGGGTGCCGTGGATGACCTGGCTCAGCACGTCCTCGCCGATGTGGGTCGTGCCGAGCCAGTGCTCGGCCGACGGCGGCTGGAACCGCGCGGTGTTGTCGACGGCGGTCGGCGAGTACGGCGCGAGCACGTCGGCGAAGATCGCGACGAGCACGAAGAACCCGAGGATGGACAGGCCGGCGATCGACTTGCCGTTGCGGAACATGGCGAACGCGGAGCCGAGCCTGGATCGGAGCGTCGGCCGCGGTCCGGCGCCGCGGGCGAGCTCCTCGGCCGTGCGGATGGTCGCGGTCGCGGGGGCGCCGGCGGGGAGGTGCGTCGTCGGGTCGTTCACGATGGTGTCCATGGGTCAGGCCTCCGTCTGGCGGGTGCGCGGATCGAGGAAGCCGTAGGCGACGTCGGCCAGGAGGTTCGCCAGCAGGACCGAGAGCGTGATCACGAGGAAGACGCCCTGCATGAGCGCGTAGTCCTTCGCGTTCGTGGCATCCAGCAGCAGCTTGCCGACGCCCGGATAGCTGAAGACCATCTCCATCACGATCGTCCCGCCGACGATGAACCCGATCGAGAGCGCGAAGCTCTGGATCTGGGGGAGCACGGCGTTGCGCGCGGCGTACCCCCAGAGCACGCGCTGCTGCGGCATCCCCTTGGCCTCGGCGACCATGACGTAGTCCTCGTCGAGCACGGTGAGCATCATGTTGCGCATGCCGAGCATCCAGCCGCCGAGGGAGGCGATGATGATCGTCGCCGCGGGCAGCGTGCCGTGGTGGATCACCTGGCCGATGAACTCGGGCGAGAACTCCGGCGTGATCCCGACGCCGTAGGCCTTGCCGATCGGGAACCAGCCGAGGTTCACCGAGAAGAGCGCGATCGCGAGCAGGCCCAGCCAGAAGTAGGGGATGGTGCTGAGGAAGGTGGTGATCGGGATGAGCGCGTCGAGGCGGCTCCCGCGGCGCCATCCGACGATCGCCCCGCCGATGGTGCCGATCGCGAACGAGACGAGCGTCGCGAAGCCCACGAGGCCGATCGTCCACGGCAGTGCCTGCGCGATGACCTCGGTCACCGGGCGCAGGCCGTGCAGCAGCGAGACACCGAGGTCGCCGCGCAGCAGCAGTGCCCAGTAGTCGAGGTACTGCTGCCAGAGGGTCTTGTCGGTGTCGAGGCCGAGGAGCGAGCGCAGCGCATCGGCCGCCTCGGGACTGACGTTGCGGTTGCGCGCGAGATACTGCGTGACCGCGTCGCCCTTCATCATGCGGGGCAGGAAGAAGTTGATCGTGATCGCGGCCCAGAGGGTGAAGAGGTAGAACGCGGCTCGCCCGCCGAGGAAGCGCCACGGGATGCGCGCGCGGCCCCTCACCGCGGTCGTCGCGGTGGTGCCCGCCGCGACGGCGTCGGCCTCGGCCGCGAGCTCGCGGAGGTCGCCGCGGTCGTCGAGGTCGTCGCGGTCCTGGATGTCGTCGGCTGCGAGCCGGGGCTCGATGGCGGTCATTGCGCACCTCCGTGGATGCCGGATGCGGATGCGGATGTCGTGGCGAAGTGCTCGTCGGGATCGGGGGATGCCGCGCGGAGCGCCTGGGTGTACGGATGCTGCGGGCGGAGGATGACGTCGTCGGCGGACCCGCGTTCGACGACCCGTCCCTGGTTCAGCACGAGGATCTCGTCGCTGAAATGGCGCGCGGTCGCGAGGTCGTGTGTGATGTACAGCACGCCGAGGCCCTCCTCGCGCTGCAGGTCGGCGAGCAGGTTCAGCACGCCCATGCGGATCGAGACGTCGAGCATGGAGACCGGCTCGTCGGCCACGAGCAGCTTCGGCCGCGACGCGAGGGCGCGGGCGATCGCGACCCGCTGCCGCTGGCCGCCCGAGAGCTCGTGGGGGCGCCGATCGATCACGGCGTCGGGGTCGAGGCGCACCCGCTCGAGCAGGCGCCGCACCTCGTCGTCGACCTCCGCCTTCGGCACGACGTGGTCGAGCCGGAGCGGGCGCTCGAGGTGGTACCGGATCGAGTGGTACGGGTTCAGCGAGGCGAACGGATCCTGGAAGACCATCCGCAGCTTCTGGCGGTAGGCGCGCAGCCCGGCGCCGCGACGCGGGATCGGCTGTCCGTCGAGCCGCACCTCTCCGCTCGTGGGCGTCTCGAGCTGGGTCAGGATCTTCGCGATGGTCGACTTCCCGCTGCCGGACTGGCCGACCAGGCCGATCGTCCGGCCGGACTCGAGCGTGAAGCTCACCTCGTCGAGCGCCGTGATCCGCCCGGCGCCGCGCACCGAGTACACCTTGCTGACGCAATCGAACTCGAGGACGGTCATCGCCGCACCATCCCCTTCTGGGCGGTCAGTCGCGGGAAGGAGGACAGGAGGGTCTTCGTGTACTCGTCCTGCGGGTCGGTCCAGATCCGTTCCGCGGTGTCGAGCTCGACGATCTCGCCGTTCCGCATGATCGCGATGCGGTCGCTGATCTCGAGGAGCAGCGGGAGGTCGTGCGTGATGAAGATCACCGAGAAGCCGAACTCGTGACGCAGCGCCGAGATCTGCCGCAGGATCTCGCGCTGGACGAGCACGTCGAGGGCGGTGGTCGGTTCGTCCATCACCATCAGCTGGGGGCGCAGGGCGAGCGCCATCGCGATCATGACCCGCTGCCGCATCCCGCCGGAGAGTTCGTGCGGGTACGAGCGGGACCGCTGCGCGCCCACCTTGACGATCTCGAGGAGCTCGACGACGGCCGCGCGGCGCTGCGCCCGCGTGAGGGTGAGGCGGTGCACCTCGAACACGTCCTCCAGCTGCGAGCCGATGGTCGCGACCGGGTTGAGGGAGTTCATGGCCCCCTGGAACACCATCGAGATCTTGTCCCAGCGGAAGCGGCGCATCTCGTCGGCGTCGAGGCGATTGACATCGATGTCCTCGCCGGACGCGTCGTGGAAGACGACCGATCCGCTCGTGATCACGGCCGGCGCCTTCAGGAGGCGCTGCACGCCGTACGCGAGGGTGGTCTTGCCGCATCCGCTCTCGCCGGCGAGGCCGAGGATCTCGCCGCGCCGGACGTCGAGGCTGACGTTCCGGACGGCGCGGACGGGCGGATCGACGTCGTACACGACCGTGAAGTCGCGGACGGAGAGCAACGTGTCGCTCATCGGTGGGGTTCCCTTCGTGATGCGGACGATGGGCGGGGCGGGCGCACCACGCATGCGCTCGCCCCGCCCCGTTCGGGTCAGCCGGCCGGCTGCAGCTGCGTCAGGATCTGGACGATCCCGGGCTGGGTCGGGTCGGCCGACGCGTACTGGTCGTCCTCCGTCGGGAAGCCGACGTAGTTGCGCGTGTTGTACTCGCCCAGCAGCGGGTGCGAGCCGAGGGGGATGGCCGGGACGTTCTCGACGAACGCCTTCTGCATGACGGCGAGGGCCGCCTCGCGGTCGGCGTCGGATGACGCGTTGGCGTACGTGTTCAACGCCTCGGTCACGGCCGGGTCGTCGAAGCGGCCGAAGTTGAACGCGGCGCGGTCGTCGACGATCCACTTCGTGTCCATGGTCGAGGTGTAGAGCCCGTAGGCGTTGCCGGTGTCCTCGAGCCAGTGGATGATCGCCTGGAACGTGCCCTCCTGGCGGGCGGCGTCCCAGCCGCCCCAGTCGGGCTGGTCGACCTTGACCTCGATGCCGAGCGCCGAGTCGAGCTCCTCGGCGATGAGCGCCTGCTCGGTGTTCCAGTCGCTCCATCCGGCCGGCACGGAGATCGAGAACGAGACGGCCTGCCCGTCGGGGTCGATGAGCTTCTCGTCCTTCCAGGTGTAGCCCGCGTCCTCGAGGATCTGCTTCGCCTTCTCGACGTCGACCTCGTAGTCCTGGCCCTGGTACTCGGGCAGGATCTCGTCCTCGAGCAGGCTGCTGAGGCCGGTCGCGCTCCAGATCGCCGTGCTCGCTCCCTCTCGGGCGACGTCGACGTAGGCGTCGCGGTCGATGGTCCACGCCAGCGCCTGACGCAGGGCCGGGTCGTCGAACGGCTTCGTCTGGAGGTTCATGAAGAGCGTGCCGGCGCCCGCCGTGAGGGACACGAGGAAGTGGTTCTCCTCGTCGGCCGCCAGGTAGCTCGACTCGATCTGCGGGATGAAGGCCTGCGCCCAGTCGGCCTCGCCCGAGACGAGGGCGGTCGTGAGCGCGGCGTTGTCGCCGTACGAGACGTAGTTCAGCTGGGGCACGGCCAGCTCGCCGCCCCAGTAGTCGGGGTTCGCGGTCAGGGTGACCGACTCGGTCGACCAGGTGTCGAGCACGTACGGACCGGTGCCGACGGCGAGTCCCTCGTCGGTGAGCGGGTCGGTGTTCGGGTCGTCGATGTTCTCCCAGATGTGCTTGGGCACGATCGGGGTGTGCAGGACGCGTGCCTGCGAGACGTACTTCGAGTCGACGAACTTCAGCGTGATCGCGTCGCCGTCGACGGTCGCGCCCTCGTACTTCAGGCCGGCGGTGTCGGTGAGCGTACCGTTCAGGAACTGGTCGAAGGTGAACACGATGTCGTCGCCCGTGAACTCGGTGCCGTCGCTCCACTTCACGCCCGAGCGGGGCACGACGGTGAGCTCGGTGTAGTCGTCGTTCCATTCGACCGACTCGGCGAGCCACGGCGTGGTGCCGAGGTCGCCGGTCGGGTTCACGAGGGCGAGCGGCTCGAAGATGACCTTGGCGTAGCCGTACTTCGAGGCGGATGAGTCGCCGAGGTACGGGTTGTGGGATTCGGTGGTGATCGCGCCGTCCGGCTTGGCGATCGTGAGCGCCGCGCCGCTCGCGGCGGGTTCGGTGTCGTTGCCGGCGGCGCAGCCGGTGAGCACCAGCGTCGCGGCGATGCCGACGGCGCCGAGGGACGTTCTGAGCCTCATTGCTTCTCCTTCGTGTGGGGGCACGAGACGGCGCCCGCCCGAAGGGCGACGCCGTCGTCGAGTGAATGCGGAGTTAACTTACAATCAAGTAAGTAAGTAACGCAATGCGCGTTCTCACCCGCGCCGGCGGGGCTGCGTAGACTCTGATCCGGCAGGCGAGGAAGGGGGTTGCCGACCGATGACGGAATCGATCACGGGTCAGCGCCGGCAGCCACGATCGCGGCCGGAGACGCTCGCGCGACGGCGCGACATCCTCGACGCCGCCGTGGAGATCTTCGGCAGCAAGGGGTTCATGGGCGGCACCCTGCAGGAGATCGCCGACCAGGTCGGCATGACGCACGCCGGGATCCTCCACCACTTCGGATCGAAGGACCAGCTCCTGCTCGAGGTGCTCCGCCACCGCGACGAGACCGACGTCGCCGACCTCGAGGAGCAGCACATCCCCGACGGGCTGGAGCTCTTCCGGCACCTCGTCCGCACGGCGTTCGTCAACGCGCGCCGCGCCGGCATCGTCCAGGCGTACGTCGTGCTGTCGGCCGAGTCGGTCACCGACGACCACCCGGGGCGCGAGTACTTCCAGAAGCGCTACGAGACCCTGCGGGGCGAGGTCGCCCGCGCGTTCCGCGTCGTCTGCGCCGAGCGGGGGGTCACCGCACCCGAGACCGTCGACCTCGCCTCGGCGAGCATCCTCGCCGTCATGGACGGCCTGCAGGTGCAGTGGCTGCTCGAACCCGATGCGGTCGATCTCGCCCGTGCGTCGGAGTTCGCCATCGAGGCGATCGTCGACTCGGTGATCTCGCCGTCGCCGTCGCCGTTGACCTGAGCGCCGGCGTCGCCCTCAGCCGTCCCCGCTCGGCTCCGGTCAGGCCGGATCGATCCGCAGCACCGTCGCCGACTCGCCGACCGTGAGGTCCTCGATGATCCGGATGCCGCGTGCGAGCTCGTCGACCGCGCCGATGACGGTGCCGAAGCGCTCGCGATCGCCGCAGACCGCCGTCACGGTCACGAGGTGGGTGCCGAGGTCCCACGTGTACGTGGCGAACGGCGGACGACCGGCCGGCGGAAGCGGCATGACGAACCTCTCGCCGACGCCGAGGTAGGTGCCGCGGAACTCCTCCGTGTCGTGGTACTCGATCGGCATCGAGGCGCGCGCGATGCGCAGCTCCGGCGTCGCCGCCTGGACCTGCGCGACCACCACGAGCAGTTCCGGGTCCGGCTTCCAGACCCACGCGAGCACCCGGCCCTCGGCCTTCCGCATGAGGAACGGCACGGCCTGGCTCATCGCCCACGCGCTGAGACGGCTGCCCCGGCCGGGGGTCGCACCCTGGCCCATCGCCTGCGAGAGCAGCATCCCGATCGCGGCCTTGCGGTGCCGGCGACCGCGGAACCCGAGGGAGTCGGTGACCGCCACCCACATGGCTCGGTCGGCGTCGGCCTGGAGTCGGGGCATTGCTCCAGCCTACGAGCGCGGCGTCGCGCTGCGACTCAGACCGAGTACCCCGGATGCGTCGCGAACGCGCCGTCGATCACGACGTTCGCGCGCTGCCGGGCGAGCTCGCGGATCGCCGACGTGGTTCGCGCGCCCTGCGCGTAGTACCACCAGAGGTAGAGCGCCCCGTACATCCACGCGCCCTCGTAGCCCCACGACGAGTCGGCGCCGCTCTTGCCCTCGCCGAACGTCGACCCCTTGGGGAACTTCGCGTCGTGCGGCTTGCCGCCGATGTGGCGCGACTCGTGCAGCAGCGTCTCGGCGCGCCCCGGCGCGTTCTTCGTGTAGAAGCAGCCGAGGTAGAGCTCGACCACGCCGCCGCCGACGGATGCCGCGATCGCATCGCCGTCGCCGCACTTCGAGCGCAGGTCGCCGATGTGCTCGCGCACGTACCGCCTCGCCCAGTTGAGGCAGGCGCCGGCGTAGTCGTCGTTCAGGTAGTCCTGTGCCGAGTAGGTGAGTGCGTAGCATCCGTTGAAGGTCCGCGCGAGCGGCTGGTCGGTGTTGCAGCAGTCGTCCCATCCGAATCCGTCGTCCCAGTACTCCTTGTTGCCGGCGAAGCCGTAAGTGTCCCAGAAGTAGTCGACGTACACCTGGTCGCAGATGGAGGCGCCGTAGAAGTCGTCGCCCGACGCCGCCTTGTCGGGCACCGTGTACGTGCAGTGGACCATGATCGCTCCTCGTGGCTGTTCCGGTCACGCGCCGTGCGGGCGTGCCTCGTCGAAGGGGTTCGGGGGTTCGGCGGTCGGACGAGCCTCGCCCGGCTCGGGCCGCGGTTGGTCGATCTCGACGACCGGGGTGCGGCGGATCTCGATGATCCAGTCGTCGCCCCGCGAGCTCAGGATGTCGCGTCCCCTCGCGATCCCGTCCTCGTCGCCGCCGTCGACGAGACCGTGCCACGCGGCCCGGCGCATCGCGACGTACTCGTGCTCGAGCGCGGGGAGCAGCGCGTCGACCGCCTCGCGATCGCCGTCCCGGATCCGGCGCGAGAGCCCCTCGATCGCGGTCGTGCGCAGCACCACCTCCTCGGTCACCGTGCTGACGCCGTGCACCGTGTCGCGCGAGCGCTCCTCCGGCACCGGTGTCTGCACGAGGTGCCCGAAGAAGCGCGTCGTCTCGGGAAGGGCGAGGTCGGTGAGCAGCTGCACGAGCGCCCACTGCTCCTGGTAGGCGTTCTCCTCGAGCTGCTCGTACGTGGCCGCGATCACGTCGACCGCCTCGCCGCCGTACTCGCGCAGCTGTTCGAGCGCCGACCGGTACGCCTCCTCGGCGCCGGCGCCGCTCGCGGTCATCGCCGAGACCGCCCCGATGAGGCGCTGCCAGAGGCGACGATCGGCGCCGACGTCGGGGATGGTCCGGTAGGAGGCGACGCTGAACGTGTCCTCTTCACGCGACCTGTCTCGGCTCCTCCGGAGCTGCGGGCGATCGGAGTGTTCCTCGGCCATGATCCCTCCCCAGCGCACTGACTGGTCCGGGCCGTCCGATCGAGGTGGGCCCGTTGGAACCCCTCAGCGTCTCGACGGTCACGCTAGTCCTGAGTGCACGGGGCCGTGACCCGCGTTCCGGGGGTTTGCGTGCGTTTGGGCTCTTGACGGCGGCAGGGGACGGGCGCAGGCTGATCGCATCCGTCCCCCGCGACGACGCGGGGCTCAGGGGAGGGGACACCTGCATGGACGTCATGACCGAGGTATCGACCGAGAAGCTGGCTCGAGCGTTCTCGAGCCACCGGTTCGACGTGGTGCTCCCGCACCTCGCCGACGACGTGTGCTGGACGAACGTGGGCTCGCCGACGCTCCTCGGGCGCAAGGCGGTCAAGAAGGCCCTCGAACGCACCGCGGCCGAGCTGGCCGAGGTCACCACCGAGTTCCAGCGGTTCCGCAGCGTGCTCGGCGAGGACAGCGTGGTGGTCGACAGCCTGGCGCGGTACACGGATGCCTCGGGCGATGTGTCCGTCGTGGCATCCTGCGACCTCTACGACTTCGACGGCGAGGGGCGTATCACCGAGATCGTGACGTACACGATCGAGCTCTCACGCTGAGGCGCGCGCCCACGCCGCGGCGATGCGCGCGGCATCCACGTGGCGCTCGGGGTCGACGACGAGGATCAGCCGGTGGTCGTGGTCGCTGTACTGCACGCGGATGTCGATTCCGGCGTCGCCGAGCCGGCGGGTGAACGCCCCGAGCTGGCCGGGACGATCCTGGTCGAGCCGCAGCGCGACGACGGCGCTGACGGTGGCCGGCC
This sequence comes from Agromyces aurantiacus, assembly GCF_016907355.1. NCBI lineage: Bacteria > Bacillati > Actinomycetota > Actinomycetes > Micrococcales > Microbacteriaceae > Agromyces > Agromyces aurantiacus. The sequence goes on from NZ_JAFBBW010000001.1 coordinate 1,244,748, forward strand.
CGAAGCCGGCGGCCTCCAGCGCCGCCACCGCGGCCTCGACGTCGTGGTCGCCGATCAGGAAGTGCGCGATCGCGACGCCGTCGAACCCGAACACGCCGCCGCCCTCGAGGCTGACGCCCGCGGCGCCGAGCGTCTCGCCGAAGTCGGCCAGCGCTCCGGGCCTCGGCTCGAGCGCTAGCGAGAGATCGCGCATGCCCGCGTTCACCGTTCGACCACCGTCGCGCCGACGGTGACCTCGGTGCGCAGCGAGTTCGCGATGTAGCACTGGTCGGCCGCCGTCACGACCGCCGCGAGCACCGCCTCCGCGTCGGTGCCCGGCGGAACGCCGATGACGGGCGAGAGGACGATGCGGTTCAGCCGGGCGGGCTCGTCGGAGAGGTCCATCGTGCCCGCCGCATCGTCCTCGTAGCTGCGGATGTCGATCCCGGCCCCGGCGGCGACGGCGAGGAAGGCGAGCAACTGGCACGAGCTGGCCGCGGCCACGAGCAGCTGCTCCGGATTGAGGAGTCCGCCGTCCCCGCGGAAGCGCGCGTCCGCGCTCAACCGCAGCGAGGTCTCGGCCGGTGCGGCCGAGACGATGTGGGCCCGGTCGTAGGCGCGGTACCCCGCGCCCGTCGACCCGGCCCAGGCGAGCCTGGTGACGTAGTCGTGTCTCATGGGACCGAACGTACGCAGAAACCTTTCGGTGCGAGCCGAAGGGTTCTCGGAGTAGCGTCGAGGCATGCCGCAGGACTTCACCCCGATCGGACGCGCGCTCTCGGCACCCGCCCGTTCGGACATCGTGAACCTGCTCATGGACGGCTCGTCGCGGCCCGCCGGCGAGCTGGCCTCGGCCGCCGGGGTCAGCGCCTCGACGGCGAGCGAGCACCTCGCGATCCTGGTGGACTCCGGCATCCTCGCGGTCGAGGCGAATGGCCGTCGGCGGATGTACCGCGTCGCCGACGCGCGCACCGCCGCGGCGCTCGAGCAGCTCGGCCTGCTCTGCCCACCGGCCGAGGACGTCGGCTACTACCGCACCCGCGACGCGCGACGGCTCGCCGATGCGCGGTTCTGCTACGACCACCTCGCGGGTCGCCTCGGGGTGGCGCTCACCGAGTCGATGAGCGAGCACGGATGGCTCGGCGCCGACCTGGCGCTCAGCCCGACCGGCGATGCGGCGCTCACCGAGCGGGGGATCGACGTCGCCGCGCTCCGAGCGGGCCGGCGACGACTCACCCGGCCCTGCGCGGACTGGACCGAACGCCGACCCCATCTCGCCGGGGCGGTCGGCGCGTCCGTCGCCGCGCACTTCCTGGCGATGAAGTGGATCGAGCGCGGGCATCCGCGTGCGGTCCGGGTCACACGCGCCGGGCGGGCGGCGCTGACGGACGTGTGGCTGGTGCCCGCCGACGCGGTGCCGATCGCGCTCTGAGTCGACGCGCGCTCCTCGTCGACGCGCGCTCCTCGACGTCGGCCCTCGGTGGAGGTGCGATCACCGCGGTCCGCGCGGCCCGAACACGCCCGCGAACACCGCGTGCAGCAGCGGCACGACCGACACCACCATCAGCGTGATGCCCCACCCCGGCTCATCCGCCCGCAGCTGGATGCCACCGAGGAACAGGCCGACGAAGACGACCGCGGAGACGATGCGGCCCGCGACGCGCTCGAGGCGCGCCATCCGCTGCTCGATGCGGGGGGAGTTCGCGACGAGCCGGCCGCCTTCGATGCGATCGATGACGCCGTCGAGCCGGCCCGGCAGGCGCCAGGCGGTGCCCGCGACCGAGACCGCCTCGCGGCCGACGGCCTGCACGATGTTGCCGCGCTCGCCGCGCAGGAGCTGCGCGGCGTACGGCTCGACGGCGTCCCAGATGTTGAAGGTCGGGTCGAGCGAGCTGCACAGGCCCGAGGTCAGCGACATCGAGCGGATGATGAGGAGGAAGTTCTCGGGCAGCTGGAACGGCAGCGTGCGCACGAGGTCGCCGAACTCGAGCGCGAAGCGGCGGAACTCGCGCTCGTCGACCTGCGCGAGCTCGGCGAAGCCCATGCCGCCGAAGCGGGCGAACAGCTCGGTCATCGCGCGCTCGAGCTCGGCGGTGTCGGCGGTCGGCAGCAGGACGCCGACCCCGCGGATGGCGTCGACCATCCGCTTGCCGTCGCGGGCGGCGACCGCGAGCAGCAGCTGCTGCAGGCCCCGACGCAGCGAGTCGGGCACCTCGCCCATCATGCCGAAGTCGATGAAGGTGAGCTGGTAGGCGCCGCCGGATGACGCGACCGGCGTCACGAAGATGTTGCCGGGGTGCGGGTCGGCGTGGAAGTAGCCGTCGCGGAAGAGCTGGTCGAACATGACCGCGGCGAACTGCTGCGCGACGGCCTTCGGGTCGATGCCGGCGGCCAGCAGCGCGTCGCGGTCGTTGACCTTGATCGCCGTGACGTCGGCCAGGGTGAGCACGCGGCGGGTGCTGCGCTCCCAGACGACCTCGGGCGCGGCGACGCGCGGGTCGGCGGCGAAGCTCGCGGCGAACCGCTCGGCGTTCTGCGCCTCGTGCAGGTAGTCGATCTCCTCGAGGCTCGTGGTCGCGAACTCCTCGACGAGCGCGGGCAGGTCGACGCGGCGAGCGACGAACCCCACGCGGCTGAGCCATCCCGCGACGCGGCGCAGCGCCGCGAGGTCGACCTCGACGATCTGCTCGATGCCCGGCCGCTGCACCTTGACGACGGCCTCGGCGTAGCCCATGTCGGCGGCGTCGATCGGCGCGAGGCGGGCGCGGTGCGCCTGGCCGAGGGATGCCGCGGCGAGCGGCTCCGGGTCGAACTCGGCGTAGGCGAGCTCGAGCGGCAGGCCGAGCTCGGCCTCGGCGAGGCGCCGGATCGCGTCGAACGGCACGGGTGGCACCTCGTCCTGCAGGCCGGCGAGTTCGCGCGTGATCTCGGGCGGCAGCACGTCGAGTCGTGACGACATGTACTGGCCGACCTTGATCATGAGGCCGCCGAGGTCGACCGCGAGGTCGTGGAAGCGCTGGGCGATGCGCGTGAGCCGCGCGGTGCGCCCGCGCGCCGCGACTCCGGCGAGGCCGAAGCGCGGCAGCACGAGCTCGTACCACCACGTCTGGACGATGTACCTGGCGGCGAAGCGAAGGATCCGCCGGTACCGGGCGCGCAGGTTCCCCACATCGGGCATCCTGCCTGCAGGATGCCGACGTGTCGAGGGCACTCGGTCAGTCCTGGGCGAGGATCGAGTAGAGGCGGCGACGCGCCTCGTCGAGCACCTCGACCGCTTCCTTCACCTGCTCGGGCGTGCCCGTGCGGCCGACCTGCGCCGCCGCCTGGGCGAGTTCCATGCCCGACTTCGCGAGCGGTCCGGCGCCGCCGAAGTCGCGGCGCCCGCCACCTCCGCTGCCGGTGGTGGTGCCGCCGGTCGGCCAAGGTGCGCGGTCGGCGGATGCCGTGGCCTCGGCGCGTCCCATCTCGGTCAGCGAGTAGGTCTTGCGGCCGTTGGATTCCTCGGCGCTCACGAGGCCCTCGTCGGCGAGCAGCTGGAGGGTGGGGTAGACCGAGCCTGCGCTCGGCTTCCAGGCGCCCCCGCTGCGCTCGGAGATCTCGCTGATGATCTGGTAGCCGTGCATGGGCTTCTCGGCGAGGAGCGCGAGCACCGCCGCGCGCACGTCGCCACGACCCATCCGCGGGGCGACTTTCTGCTCGAACATGCCGCGCAGCTGCTCCATGGCCTCCCAGAGGCCCTGTCCGGGGCCGCCCTTGCCGCCCCAGTTGCCGGCGCTGCCGCCGAAGCCGCCGCCATACGAATCGCTCATGATGACCTCCTTGGAACCGGGGCCCTGATCGGGTCTCGACGATATGTCAACGATATATCGCTCGGCGCGTCGGTGGCCGGGAGTCTGCTGAGAGCACTGACGTGCCGCAGAATCGGAACCACCATGACGAGCACCCGTGCCGACGACGTGCACCCCGCCCCCGCGCGCATGCGCATCGCAGACCTCCACCCCGAGCTCCGCCGTGCCTACCGGTGGTTCCCGCGCCCGCAGGTGCGGCACGGCTGGCAGCGCCGGATGGTGCAGGCGGCGCTCGCACTCATCCCGCCGCCCAGGCCCGCGGGCGGGGTGCGATTCGAGCGGGTCGAGTTCGACGCGCCCGGCACGGGCGTGCGCGTCTTCACGCCCACCGACGCGGCCGGATCGGCGGCGGGCGGGCGCGCGGCCCTGCTGTGGATGCACGGCGGCGGCCTCGTGATCGGCGCCGCCGCGGCCGACGACCGGTTCTGCGCCGAGCTCGCGGAGCGGCTCGGCATCGTGATCGTCTCCGTCGAGTACCGGCTCGCCCCGCAGCATCCGTTCCCGGCGCCGCTCGACGACGGCGTCGCGGCGTGGCGGTGGCTTCAGGATGCCGCGTCCGCGCGGGGCGTCGACCCGGCCCGCATCGCGGTCGGCGGCCAGAGCGCCGGCGGCGGACTCGCGGCCGCGCTCGCGCAGCGCCTGCTCGACGACGGCGGGCCGCAGCCCGTCGCGCAACTGCTGTACTGCCCGATGCTCGACGACCGCACCGCCGCGCGACGCGAACTCGACGCGGTGCGCCATTTCGCCTGGACCAACCGCGACAACCTGGTCGGCTGGTCGTCGTACCTGCAGGCGGCGCCGGGCGGTGACGCCGTGCCCGAGTTCGCCGTGCCCGCCCGGCGTGCCGACCTGGCCGGGCTGCCACCGGCGTGGATCGGCGTGGGCGACATCGACCTGTTCCACGACGAGGATCTCGCCTACGCCGCCGCGCTCGCCGACGCCGGTGTCGACTGCACGGTCGACGTGGTGCCGGGCGCGCCGCACGCGTTCGAGACCGTGGCTCGCGGTGCTGCGGTCGCGGAGGCCTACCACGCACGCGCGCGGGCCTGGCTGGGGGAGCGGCTCGCAACATCCGCCGAGGCCTGAGCGCGCGGCGCGAGCGCGACGTCGCTCGGCGGAGTCCACCCGGCGTCATGCCGCCCGGCCGACTGGCACTCGACGGTGGACGCCCGCGAGCGGGCGGGGTACCGTGACCCCATCGATCCCGCACCCCCCGCACCCCCCGCGATCCTCGGACGCACCGGCGAGCTCGATCGGCTCGGTGCACTGTTCGGCAATGCCCGCAACGGCGTCGGCACGGCGCTCTCGGTCGTGGGCGAGCCGGGGGTCGGCAAGACGGCGCTGCTCGACGCCGCCGTCGGCCGGGCTCGTGGCATCCGCGTGCTCCGCTCCGACGGGTACGAAGCCGAATCGGCGATGCCGTACGCCGCGGTGCAGCGCCTCGGCGCCCCGCTGGCCGAGCACCTCGGCGAGGTGCCCGCGCGGCAGGCGGCGGCGCTGCGGATCGCCGCGGGCGTCGACGACGGGCCTCCGCCCGACCGGTACCTCGTCGGGCTCGGCCTGCTGTCGCTGCTCGCGGCGGCCGGCGCGGTCGAGCCGATCGCGTGGGTCGTCGACGACGCCCACCTGGTCGACGCGGAGTCGCTCGAGGTGCTCGCGTTCGTCGCCCGCCGCCTGGCGGCGGAGCCGGTCGTCGTGCTGCTGGCGTCGCGTCCCGACCCGCGCGTGCAGCTCGTCACCGCCGGAGTCCCCGTGTTGGAACTCGGCGGACTCGATCAGCCTTCGGCGGTGCAGCTGCTGAACCGGTCGGTTCGCGGCGCCGTCGATCCGCTGCTCGCGACGCGCATCGCCGAGCAGACCGGCGGCAACCCGCTCGCCCTCATCGACCTGGGCCGTGCGTTCACGGCCGAGCAGCTCACCGACTCGACGCTGGCCCCGACGCCACTGCCGGTCGGCGAGCGACTCGAAGCGCACTACCTGGCGCAGGTCGACGCGATCGACCACGAGGCGCAGCGCTGGCTGCTCGTCGCCGCAGCCGAGTCGACGGGCGATCGCGAGCTCATCGCCGCGGCGTCCGATCGGCTGGGCCTGACGACGGATGCCTCGGGGCCGGCCGAGCGCGCCGGTCTCGTCTCGGTACGGCGAACGGTCGACTTCCGGCATCCGCTCGTTCGCTCGGCCGTCTACAACGGCATGCCCGCCGACGACCGGCGTCGGACCCACGAGGCGCTGGCGGCGGTCGCCGACGAGCGCGGACGCGCCGACCTCGCGGTCTGGCACAGTGCGGCCGCGGCGGTCGGTGCCGACGACGGACTGGCCGCCCGCATGGAGCGGATGGCCGACGCGGCCGGGGTGCGCGGCGCGTCGGTGTCGCGCGCGCAACTGCTCACGCGCGCCGCCGACCTGACCACGGACGGGACCGGGCACGACCGGCGGATCCTCGCGGCCGCCGAGGCGGCCGCGTCGGCCGGTGCCGTCGGGCTCGCGCTCGAACTGCTCGCGCGCCTCGATGAGGGCCGCCTCGATCCGGTCGGCCTCGGCCGCGTGCTGACGTTGCGCGCGCTGCTCGCCCTGTTCATCGCCGACCACGACGGCGTCGTCGGCGGCGCGGCCATGATGCTGCGCGCCGCGACGTTGTTCCACGATCGCGACCCGGAGCTCGAGCAGCGCGCGCTGCTGCGCGCGTTCGACTACACGCTGACGGCCGAGTGGGCGGCCGAAGGCGTGAGCCTGCCCGAACTGGGGCGCCGGCTCGCCGACGGGGCGACCGTGGCCGATGGGCCGAGGTCGGTGCAGCTTCGAGCCGTCGCCGCGCACATCCTGGAGCCGTACGACGTGGCGGTGCCGCTCATCCGCGAGGCGGTCGCGACGATCCGCGACGCCGACGACGCGCAACTGCTCGATGTCGGCTCGCTCGGCGTCGCGCTGACCATGGCGCTGTGGGAGGAGCGCCTGTGCATCGAGCTCCTCGAGCGCACGCTCCAGGTGGCGCGCGATGCCGGAGTGCTCCGGGTCGTGGACACCAACCTGTGGCTGCTGGGCCACCTCGAACTCGTGCGTGGCGACCCCGCGGCATCCGCCCGGTACATCGACCAGGTGCGCGAGCTGCGCCGCGCGATCGGCTACGACGCCGAGCAGGTGGTCAACGCCTCGGCCCTCGCCTGGGCGGGCGCCCCAGTCGAGCTGGTCGAGGCCGTCGCCGAGGGCGTGCTCGCGACCGGATTCGCGGGCGCCTGGACGATCGCGATGACCGGGCTCGGTATCAGGGAGATCGCCGACGGGCACTACCGGGATGCATTCGAGCGGTTCCGGCCGATGGTCGAGCGGAACTTCCTGCAGGTGACCTACCAGCAGCTCCCGGACTACATCGAAGCCGCGGTCCGCAGCGGCCATGCGGCGGCCGTCGTCGATGAGCTCGCTCGACTGCAGGGACTCGCCGCGGCGAGCGGGACGCCGTGGATCCGGGGCCAGGCGGCCAAGTCGACGGCGCTGATGGCGGACGACGCGGAGGCCGAAGCGAGCTACCTGCAGGCGATCGAGCACCTCGAGGCGGCGACCGCGCCCGCCGACCTCGGCCGCGCGCACCTCGTCTACGGCGAGTGGCTCCGGCGCATGAAGCGCCGCCGCGAGGCGCGCGAGCACCTGAAGGCCGCGCTCGCGATCTTCACCCGGGTCGAGGCGCCGGCCTTCGCGGCCCGCGCCCGACGCGAACTCGAGGCGACCGGCGAGCACGTGCCGCACCTCGTCGCGGGCGACGACGGCGTCGAGCCGCTCACGCCGCAGGAAGGCACGATCGCCGGCATGGCTGCGGAGGGGAAGACGAACGCCGAGATCGGCGCGACCCTCTTCATCAGCGTCAACACCGTCGACTACCACCTGCGCAAGGTGTTCCGGAAGTTCGGCGTGACCTCGCGCAAGCAGCTCGCCGAACGCCTCGGCGACCGCTGACACCCGGGCCGGGCGCCTCCGGCGGCGCTGTGCCGCGTCACGACTACGCACGCCACGTGGTTCGGCCGATCCCTGCGCGGCGGCACGATCGTGCCATCCGATCACGCCCGGAGGAGGCCCCGAATGCCCTACGTCACCACCGATGACGGCGCCCAGATCTTCTACACCGACTGGGGCGTCGACGGCTCACCCGTCATCCTGAGCCACGGGTGGCCGCTCAACTCCGACGCGTGGGCCGCGGCCGCGCGGTTCCTCGCCGAGCACGGGCATCGCGCCATCGCGCACGACCGGCGGGGCCACGGCCGGTCGACCCGCACCTGGGACGGCAACGAGATGGACACGTACGCCGACGACCTGGCGTGCCTCATCGACCACCTCGACCTGACCGACCTCACGCTCGTCGGCCACTCGACGGGCGGCGGCGAGCTCGTGCGCTACCTCGGCCGGCACGGCAGCGGGCGCGTGGCGAAGCTCGTGCTCGTCTCGGCGGTGCCGCCGCTCATGCTGCGCACCGACGACAACCCCGAGGGGCTGCCGATCGACGTGTTCGACGGCATCCGCGCGGGCGAGGCATCCGACCGGTCGCAGCTGTACCGCGACCTCGCCGACGGCCCGTTCTTCGGCAACAACCGCAACAACGACGTCTCGCCCGGCACGCGCGACGCGTTCTGGCTGCAGAGCATGGCCTGCGGCCACCGCGCGGCGTACGAGTGCATTGCGGCCTTCTCGGCGACCGACTTCCGCGACGACCTCGCGAAGGTCGACGTGCCGACCCTCGTGATCCACGGCGACGACGACCAGATCGTGCCGTTCGAGGTCGGCGGCAGGCGCTCGGCCGCCATGGTCGAGGGCGCCCGGCTGCTCGTGTACGAGAACGGCGCCCACGGCCTGCCCGACACCGAGCGGGATCGGCTGCACGCCGACCTGCTCGCCTTCATCGATTCCTGACCACGGATGCCGCGGCATCCGCCCCCATGAAAGGACCCCGATCATGACCGACCGGACCACCGACCCCGCCGCCCCCGACACGATCGTGCTGGTGCACGGCCTCTGGATGACCCCGCGCAGCTGGGAGGGATGGGGGGAGCACCTCGAGGCGAAGGGCTTCACCGTGCTGACGCCCGCGTACCCGGGGTTCGAGATCGAGGTCGAGGCGCTGCGCGAGCACCCCGACGTCATCGCGAAGCTCACGGTGCCCGAGACCGTCGACCACCTCGCGGGCGTCATCGAGGCGCTGCCGAGGCCGCCGATCATCATGGGCCACTCGTTCGGCGGCACGCTGACGCAGCTGCTGCTCGCGCGCGGTCTCGGGGCGGCGGCCGTCGTCATCGATTCGGCGCCGACCGAGGGCGTGCGCGTGACGCCGCTGTCGCAGGCCAAGTCGCTCTTCCCGGCGCTGAAGAACCCGGCGAACCGGCACAAGGCGGTCGGGTTCACGCCCGAGGAGTTCCACTACGCATTCGCGAACACGCTCTCGCGCGAGGAGTCCGACGCGGTCTGGCAGAAGTACGCGATCGCCGCCCCGGGCAACTGGGTGTGGGCGTACGGGCTGCTCGCGAACTTCCAGCCCGGCCACCAGGAGACCTGGGTCGACTACACGAAGGACCGGGCGCCGCTGCTGTTCATCGGCGGTGAGAAGGACCACATCATGCCCCCGGCCGTCAACAAGTCGAACGCGAAGCACTACGCGAAGTCGCCCGCGATCACCGAGTACGTCGAGTTCCCCGGGCGCTCGCACTGGATCTGCGCCGAGCCGGGCTGGCAGGAAGTGGCCGACCACGCGCTCGAGTGGGCGCTCGCGCACGCGCGGCCCGTCGCCGCGCTGCCCTCCTGATCGGCGCCGACATGCGCCTGAGCAGGATCGGCGGGCCGACCGTCCTCGCCGAGTTCGACGGATGGCGCGTGCTGGTCGACCCGACGTTCGACGCCCCCGGCCGGAGGTACTCCTTCGGCTGGGGGACGTCGTCGCGCACGACGCTCGGGCCGGCACTCGGCCCCGCACTCCGCCCCGTCGAGGTCGGCCCCGTCGACCTCGTGCTCGTCAGCCACGACCACCACGCCGACAACCTCGACGACGCTCGGCGGCAGCGCTCGAGGTCGACGCCGCGACCGTGCACGCTGGCTCGTCGACGGGCAGCCCGCCACCGTCTCGCACCGCAGAGGGATGTGCTGGGCCCGCGGGCGTGACAGAGTGAGCGCATGGCCCCACCCGCGTCCCCCCGCCCGGGTCGGGCGCTGGAGTGGGAGTGGCCGATCCCGCCGATCGTCTTCTGGTCGGCGAGCGGCCTGGCCGCGGTGGTGCTCTTCTCCGTCCAGGTCCCGATCCATGCGACGGCCTACGCCGTCCCCGTCGTCGCCGCGTTCGCGATCGGGCTCCTCCAGGCGGGCAGCCTGCCGATCGCGGTGTGGCATCCGTGGGCGGGCGTCGCGTCGTTCCTCGCCGGGCAGGTCGTCTTCGGCCTGGTCGGCGCGGCGGATCCCGGGCAGCCGTGGCCGGTCTCCGTGCCGCAGCTCCTCATGCTGTGCGCCCTGCTCATCGTGCTCGTGGTCCGCGGGGCGGATCGGGCCGCGATCGCGCTCTGGGTCGCGGCCGTCGTCGTGCCCCTCGGGCTCGCGTTCCTGCCCGACCGCGGCGCGACGCCCGACGGCTTGGTGGCGAACCTCGTGACGAGCGCCGCGGTGAGCGCCCTCGTGCTTGGCGTGGCCCTCGCCGTGACGGTCAGTCGCGCCCGGCTCTCGGCTGCGCTCGACGAGGAGCGCCGCACGAGCGCCGCCGAGCACGAGCGACGTCTCATCGCCGAGGAGCGCACGCGCATCGCGCGCGAGCTGCACGACGTCGTCGCCCACAGCATGTCGATCATCCAGGTGCAGGCGACGAGCGCGCCCTACCGGCTGACGGGGCTCGACGACGCGACGACGGCCGAGTTCGGCGAGATCGCGGCATCCGCTCGCGCGGCCATCGCCGACATGCGCGAGCTGCTCACCGTCCTCCGCGACCCGGCGGCCGAGGCCGAGACCGCGCCGCAGCCGACGCTCGCCCAGCTGCCCGAGCTCGTGGCGAGCGTCGAGCGCGCGGGGGTGCCGGTCGAGCTCGAGGTGTCGCCCGGCCTGCTCGACGGCGGGCTCGCCGCGAGCACGGCGTACCGGATGGTGCAGGAGTCGCTGAGCAACGTGCTGCGCCACGCGCCCGGGGCGCCAACCGTCGTGACCCTCCGCCGCGTCGACGGCGATCGCGCGTCGCTCGATCTCACGATCCGCAACGGGCCGCCGCCGGGCACGTCGCCGAGCACTCCGTCGGCACCGACCGCGGCACCGATCGCCGCCTCGTCGCTCGGCCCGGGCCACGGACTCATCGGCATGCGCGAGCGCGCCCGCCTCGTCGGTGGACGGATCGACAGCGGTCCCACGGCCGACGGCGGGTTCGAGGTGCACGCCGTCCTGCCACTGGTCGGGGGCCGTCCGGAGGAGGCGTCATGACGGTCACCGTGCTCGTCGTCGACGACCAGGCGATGGTGCGGGCGGGATTCGCCGCCGTGCTCGATGCGCACGACGACCTCCGGGTGGTCGGCCAGGCGGCGGATGGCGCCGAGGCGGTGCGTCTCGCGCGCGCGCTGCGCCCCGATGTCGTCGTCATGGACGTGCGCATGCCCGGCATGAACGGCATCGAGGCGACGCAGGCGCTGCAGACCCCGCCGCGGTCGAGCGACTACGTGCCGCGGGTGCTCATGCTCACCACGTTCGACATCGACGACTACGTGTTCGCGGCGCTGCGCGCCGGCGCGAGCGGGTTCCTGCTGAAGGACGCCGTGCCCGACGAGGTCGTGGCCGCCGTGCGCGTCATCGCAGCCGGCGATGCGCTGCTCGCGCCGAGCGTCACGCGCCGCCTCATCGAGGAGGTCGCGCGGCAGGCCCCGCCACCTCGGGTCGATGAACACCTGCTCGCCTCGCTCACCGCTCGGGAGCGCGAGGTGCTCGTCCTCATCGCGCGAGGCCGTTCCAACCAGGAGATCGCGGCCGCGTTGTTCATCGCCGAGCAGACGGTGAAGACGCACGTCGGCAAGATCCTGGCGAAGCTTGGCCTGCGCGATCGGGTGCACGCGGTGGTGTTCGCCTACGACGTGGGGCTCGTCCGGCCGGGAGGCTGAGGCATCCGCTCGTCGCCCCATACCGAGGTAGGGGGTCGGAACGGCACCGCCGGGTGATCCGCTGCCGGGTATCGCGTCCATAGCCTGCCGCCGGGCGGAGACGCCGCCCGGGAGGAGGCGCCGACATGCTGACCGCCGAACGACCTAGGCCCGTTGCGCCGAGCGACCTCGGTCGTCGACCGACCGCATCGGACCGCGACCCCGCGATCGACGCCGCACGCGCCGCCTGCCTCGTGGTCGTGTTCGTGCTGCACGCCATGATGGTCGGCGTGAGCGTCGGCGCCGACGGGCCGGTGCTCGAGAACGCGCTCGAGGGCTGGGCCGGGTTCGCCCCGGCGACCTGGGTGGTGCAGGTCATGCCCCTCTTCTTCGTCATCGGCGGCTACGCCGGGTGGACGCAGTGGCGCCGCGAACGCGCGAGGGGAGCGGATGCCGCGGCGTTCGCTCGCTCGCGCCTCCTCCGGCTCGTGCGTCCCGCGATCGCGCTCGTCGCCGTGATCACCTCGGTCCTCCTCGTGCTGGCCGCGGTCGGCCTGCCCGCCGACATGGTGGCCACCGCCGGATACCGCATCGGGCAGCCGCTCTGGTTCCTGACCGTCTACCTCGCCTGCTCGTCGCTCGTGCCGGCGATGGCGTGGTTGCACGCGCGGCATCCGTGGCTGACGCTGGGCGCGCTGTCGGTCGCCGCCCTCTCGGTCGATGCCGCCCGTTTCGCCTCGGGCGTCGACGCGGTCGGGTACGTCAACCTACTCGTCGTGTGGCTGCTCGTGCAGCAGCTCGGCTTCCTCCTCGCCGACGGCACGGTCGATCGGATGTCACGCCCCGCGCGCCTCGGAACCGCCGCGGTCGCGCTCGCCGTCCTCGCCGGCATGATCGCGGCCGGCCCGCACTCGGTCGACCTCTTCGCGAACCTCAATCCGCCCACGATCTGCCTTGCCGTGCTCGGCGTCGCGCAGCTCGCCGTGTTCTCGCTCATCCGCCCGGCGCTCCGCCGGTGGGCGCAGCGGCCGCGCCCGCAGCGGATCATCGCCCGATTCGGCGAGTGGGGGATGACGCTCTACCTCTGGCACCTTCCCGCCTTCGTGCTGCTCGCCGGCGTGCTGCTCGTGCTGCATCACGCCGCGGGCCTACCGCTGCCCGCGCCGCTCACGGCGGAGTGGTGGTGGACCCGACCGGTCTGGCTCGCCGCGGCCGCGCTCGTGACAGCGCTCGTCGTCCGCGGTGCCGCGCACTGGGAGCGACGACCGGCGGCGCCGAGACGGATGGTGGCGGGCGACCGGGCGGTCCGCGGGTTCGCCGTACCGGTCGCGGTCGCGGTGCCCGCGGCGATCGCCGGGGTCGGCGCGGTGCTCGTGCTGGGCTTCGGTGCGTGGCCGGGCCTGCTGTCGCTCGTGCTGCTCGCGGTGGCACTGCGCGGCTCGAGCACGCGCGCCGGGTCGCTGCGGCTCGCGAGCGCGGCGTGAGTCGGTGGCCGACCCGGGTCAGCGGCCGCGGCATCCGCCTCATGGATCGAGGACGGATGCCGCGGCAGGTGTCGCGCGCGACGGCCGTCACCCGGCGGCGTCGAGGATCACGTCCGTGACCTCGCCCGGGTGGCTCATCATCACGACGTGGGAGCTGTCGATCTCGACCGTCGTGGATCCGGCGCGCTCGGCCATGGCGCGCTCGGCCTCCGGCGGGATGGTGTGGTCCTGCGAGGCCACGACGAACCAGCTCGGGATCGCCTTCCACGCGGGGACGCCCGACGGCGTGAACAGGGCCTGCAGTGCGGCCGGGCGCTGCGACGCCGCCATCACCGCGGTCTGCTTCTTCGGCAGGTCGGCCGCGAACAGCTCTCGGAAGTAGGCGGGGTCGATGTAGCCGTCGGCATCGCCCTCGGGTGCGCCCGGATACGGCCTCACCACGATGTGGTCGGCGAGGTCGGTGTGCCCGCCGCCGAGCGCGTTCGCATCGACGAGCCGCTCGCCCTCGTCGAGCGCGTAGGCGGCGACGTAGACGAGCGCCTCGACGTTCGCCATCCCGGTCGCGGCGTTCGTGATGACCGCGCCGCCGTACGAGTGGCCGACGAGCACGATCGGGCCCTCGATGCTCTCGAGGATGGATCGCACATACGCGGCATCCGTGTGCAGCCCGCGCAGCGGGTTGGAGGCGGCGAGCACCGTGTAGCCCTGCTTCTGCAGCCGCTCGGTCACGTCGTTCCACCCCGACGCATCGGCGAAGGCGCCGTGGACGAGCACGATGGTGGGCTTCGGTTCGGACGGTGCGCGGGCGACATCCGCCGCCGCGGGGATCGCGACCGAGATCGCGGTCGCCGCAGCGGCGACCGTGGCGACCACCGCGACGCGGAACGCGCGTCGTCGGTTTCCGGGGTTCGTAGCGTGCATGAGGGGAACCTCTCCTCGCATTCGTGGACGGCGGGATGGCCCGGACGGGCGCGGCCGTCGACATCCACCCTCGCGTGAGTCGGCGGCGCACCGAACCACGTGCCGTGCGTAGTCACGCCGGACTGCTCTCGTCGATCCCCGCCGGCGACGCGCCGAGCGGGCGCGCGGGCATCACGCCGCCCGGTCTTCACGCAGTTCGAACCGCGCCCGGCCGCCGAGGCGGGGCGCCTGGGCGGGGTCGATGTGCGGTGGCGGGATGAACCAGATCTCGCGCGGTCCGGGCCGGATCTGCCAGCCGTCGCGGTGGATCATGTGGTGGCAGAAGGAGCACAGGAGGACTCCGTTGGCGAGGTCGGTCGGGCCGGCGTCGCGTTCCCACCAGTCGATGTGGTGGGCCTCGACGTAGCCGATGTTCTGCCCGCAGGAGGCGCAGCCGCCGTCGCGCTCGCCGAGGGCGAGCCGTTGCGCCTTCGTGAAGAGGCGCGCGGCTCGTCCGAGGTCGAGCGGCAGGCTCTCGCCGCCGAGGACGGCGGGCACGAGTTCGGCGTCGGCGGCCATGCGGCGGGCGGTTGCCGCTGAGATCGGCTGGTCGAGTCCGTCGATGCGCGCGTGCCCGAGCCCGCTAACGAGTGCGTCGAGGTCGATGCGCACGACCACGGTGGTTCTTGCGAGCGGTGTCGCTGACTGGGTGCAGCCGAGCGTGTGGCGGGCGAGCGCGGCGAGCGCGTCGGCCTGGATCTGCGGAATCGTACGGAGGTCGTCGATGACCGGGCGTGGTTCCCCGCCGCCCGCAGCTCCGCGCGGTTCGCGTCGGCGCAGCGCGTCGCCGACGAGTGCCTCGATCGCGGCCTTCACGGCAGCGGCGCTTTCGGGGTCGAGGCGGGCGTGCAGGTGCACCATGCCGCGAGCATCCTCGCGCATGGTCAGCGAGCGCTCCATCCGGAGCTCGTCTTCGCGGGGCTCGACGCCGTCGGGATCGAGCCGCGCCTCGGCCTCGCGCACCCCGCGCAGCAGCGTCTCGAGCGGTACCCGCTCGGCCAGCTCGACCAGCGCAGACTCGACGACCCGGGCACGGCCTGCGTCGGATCGCATCGAGGTCCGGTCGAGCATCGCGGTGATCGCCGATGCCGCCTCGACGCTGATGGCGGCCGACCCGAGCGCCTCCCCGACGTGAGGATGCGGGGACGGCAGTCGCTCTCCGGTGAAGCTCTGACGTTCGGCGGTCGCGGTACCGACTGCGATAAGCCTGCGTGCGTCTCCGAGCGAACCTCCGGTGGCCGCTGCGACGAGGCGGGCCGGGTTCTGGAACCCCTGCGCCTTCGCGAGCCCCGTGTCGCCGAATGCCGGCCCCGACCGCTTCGACACCTCGGCGGCGACCCTCGACAGCAGCGCATCGACATCGCGCCGCACGCGCGCGAGCGCCGCGGTGGCCTGCATGAGCCCGGTGTCGCTCAGCTGCTCGACCTCGACCTGCGCGCCCCCGCGCACGGCGCTCCACGCAGGCGACCCGCCGGCCCATGCCTCGCCCAGCGCTGCGACATCACGTCGCAGTGCCGCGAGCGCACCTGGCGGATGCTGCGGGTTCGGTGGCTGTTCCATGCTTCGATCCTGCACCTACCCACCGACATTCGATCGTGCCGAAAACCATTGCTGACCGGCATCTTTACCTGTGGCGAACTCAGCCATTCCGCAGCCTGTGGAGGACACGTCGCGGTGCCGCAGGCGAGCGACCTTCTGAATGGCGGCGCGCCACGCCGACACGATTTCCGGTGGTCCGACCCCCAGGCCGTCCCTAGAGTGGACCTCAGCCCGAGCCTCACGGAATGAGGTCGACATGCCGAGCATCCGCCGCACCGCCCTTCCGAGCCTCGCGCTCAGCGCGCTCGTCCTCGCCGGGTTCACCGGCTGCTCGGGCACCTCGGCGGACGCCCCATCGTCCGAGACGGCGCCCGCCGCGGCATCCGATGGTCGTCTCACCGTCGTCGAGGACGGCCTCGGGGCCGAACTCGGTGGCGAGCTCGAGGCTGCGGCGTCGGAGGCGTTCGCGGGCATCAGTGCGCCCGGCGCCGTGATGGCCGTGCGCACGCCCGAGGGCACGTGGGCTGCGACGGTGGGCTTCGAGGACTGGGATGAGACGACGCCGATGTCCGCCGACGTCAACCATCGGGTCGGCAGCGTGACCAAGACCTTCACCATCACGGTGCTCATGCAACTGGCCGACGAGGGGCTGCTCTCGCTCGACGACCCGATCGAGCAGTACGTGCCCGGCATGCCGAACGGCGACGCGACGCTCTTCGAGCTCGGTGCCATGCGCAGCGGCATCCCGTCGTACACGTTCAACCCGGAGTTCGAGCAGCGCCTGTTCGACGACCCGAACTCCGTCTGGACCCCCGAGGAGCTCGTCGGCCTCGTGCGGGGCGAGCCGCCGATGTTCGCGCCGGGCACCATGACCTTCTACTCCAACACCAACACCGTGCTGCTCGGCATGGTCATCGAGCAGGTCACGGGCCGGCCGATCGACGAGGTGCTGCAGGAGCGCATCTTCGAGCCGCTCGGGCTCGACCGCACGATCTTCCCGACGGATGCCTCGTTCCCCGACCCGCACGCCCACGGGTACACGCTCCAGGGCGTCGACGACGGCGTGCCCGTCGAGACGACCGACTGGAACCCGTCGTGGGGGTGGACGGCCGGCTCGATCATCTCCGACCTCGACGACATGCTCACCTGGAGCGAGGCGCTCGCGACGGGCGACGGCCTCCTGCCGGCCGACCTGCAGCAGCAGCGCATCGACTCGTTCGACTTCTCCATCCCCGTGTACACCGGCGAGGGCAGCAGTGCGCCGCAGAGCCCCGCTCGGGCCTACGGACTCGGCATGGGACTGGCGCTCGGCTGGTACGGCCACGACGGCACGATGCCCGGGTTCAACACCGTGCTGCAGCACCACCTCGAGTCGGGCACCACGGTCATCGTCCTGGCGAACAGCGACATCAAGTCGGGGGAGTGCCCGGACGGCACGGGAACCGTGCCCGACGGACGTGCGAGCGGACCGTGCTCCGACCCGGCGGTCTTCATCGGCAACGCGCTCGCCGCAGCGGTGGGGCATCCGCTCGTCGAGCAGTGACGGGCCGCTGCCGCCCGAGGTCACCAAGGGCGGCCGGCTCGCGTCACTTCGACCGCGGCACGGTCTCCTGCAGGCCGGATGCCTCGGATGCCTCGGATGCCCCGGATGCCTGGGCCTGGGATGCCTGTGCCTCGGATGTCTCGGATGTCGCGCCCGCCGCGCCCGCCACCCGCGCCGCCTTCCGCCGCGCCGGCGCGTTCGCCACGAACACCCCCGCGACGAGCACCGCCCCGCCGACCGTCTCCCACACGTTCGGCACCTGTCCGAGCAGCAGGGCCGCCGACGCCATCGCGACGACCGGCGCGAGCAGCACCCACGGCACGACCGACGCCGACCGGTTGCGGGCGAGCAGCCCGTTGAAGATCGCGTAGCCGACGAGGGTGCACAGGCCCGCGGTGTAGAGCGTCGAGAGCGCGGGGCGCCATCCGAATGCGGCGATGCCGGCGGCGATGGCGTCGGGTCCCTCGATGAGCGCCGACAGCCCGAGTGCGGGCAGCGGCACGACGAGCGACGACCACACCGTGAGCGAGAGCGCGCCGAACCGCCGAGCGGGCGCGACCGGCCCGGCCCGTCGTGCCACCACGTTGCCGATCGCCCACGAGAGCGCGGCGAGCAGGCACAGCACGACCGCGAGCGCGGGGGCGTCGCCGCCGCGACCGAACGCCACGATGCCGAGCCCCACCGTCCCGAGCAGCACGCCCGCGACCTGCAGGCGCGTGGGCCGCTCGCGCAGCGCGAGCGCGGCGACGAGGATGGTGAGCACGACCTGCGCCTGGAGCAGCAGTGCGGCGATGCCGGGCTGCAGTCCGAGCGCGATCGACGTGTAGAGCAGCGCGAACTGGCCGAGGCTCATGAAGAGGCCGACGCCGACGACGGTCTTCCAACTCGCGAGCGGCCGCGGCACGACGACGACGGCAAGGGCGACGACCGCGAACCGGATGGCGACGAAGAACAGCGGCGGGATGCCATCCATGCCCCAGTCGATGACGACGAAGTTGAAGCCCCACATCGTCGCCACCAGCGCGGCCAGCAGCATGTCGCGTCTCGTCATGGGTCAAGGGTGGCCCGCGGCATCCGGAATCACCAGCGACCATTTCTGCTCTTGAATCGGTAGCATCGCTGCATGATCGATCTCGAAGCGGTCGTCGCGCTCCGCGCGGTGGCGACGAACGGCAGTGTCGCTGCGGCGGCGGATGCGCTCGGGTTCACGCCGTCGGCGGTGTCGCAGCAGATCAAGCGCCTCGAGCGCGGCACGCGGGTCGCGCTGCTCGAACGGGCGGGTCGTGGTGTCGTGTTGACGGATGCCGGGCGCCAGCTGGTCACGTCGTCGGCGACGGTGCTCGCCGACCTCGAGCGCATCGAGGCCGACCTGCATTCCGCGGGCCGGGCGCCGGGGGCGGATGGCGCAGCCGCGCGCCGCATCACCGGCGAGGTGCGCATCGGCGCGTTCTCGACCGCGGTGCGGGGCCTGCTCGTCGACGTCCTGCCGCGGCTGCGGGAGGAGCATCCGGAGCTGCGGGTGCCGTTGCGCGAGAGCGAGCCGTGGGAGTCGATCGCGCTGGTCGCGTCGGGACAGCGCGATCTCGGCATCGTGCACCGGTGGGGCGGGGTCGCGCTCGCGATGCCCGATCACCTCGTCGAGACCCCCCTGTACACGGATGTCGCCGACGTGATCCTGCGACGCGAGCACCCGCTCGCCGGACGCACCGAGCTGACCCCGGCCGACCTCGCCGAGGAGGAGTGGATCGCGACGTTCGACTCGACGATCTGCCGCCAGTGGCTGCGGCGTCTCTTCGACGGGGTCTCGAACGCGCCGCGGATCGTGCACGAGTCGATGGAGTTCGAGAACCACCTGGAGCTCGTGCGCGCCGGCCTGGGAGTGGCGCTGGTGCCGCGGATGGGGCGCCCGCCGCTGCATCCCGATCTCGTCGCGGTGCCGACGGCGCGACCCGCATCGACCCGCGGGGTCTCGGCCGTGCACCGCCGCAGCCAGGCGGACTCGCCCGCGCTGCAGGCGGTCCTCGACGCGGTGCGGGCGTCGGTCGCCGGCCGCGACGCGGCCTGACGCGCTGTTCGACCGCGACCGCGACCCCGCCTGGTTCTAGTGGGCGCCGTCCATGCCGGTGGCGTGCACGGAAGCTCCGTGGCATCCGGCTTGCTGCCAGTCGTAGGCGTCGCCGAGCGGCTGGTCGTCGGCGCCGAACATGGCCTCGTGCCATTCGGGCGTGCGGGCGTCATTGAACGTGTCGAGCTCGTCGATCACGGCCATCGTGTCGCCGGTCTCCCACGTCTGCCACATGGGGATGAACGCCGCCTTGAATCCCTTCTCGGCCATGCACACGGCGTCCAGGTGGTCCTGCATCAGGCCCACCTCGACATCGAGCGCCCATTCCTCGATGAACTCGGCCGAGGGCCTCGGGATCAGGTCGAGGTCGGAGGTCTCGTCGTAGACGGTGTACCCGCGGATGGTGGCGATGCCGCCGGGTTCCGGTGCGACGGCGTCCTCGACCGGGTCGTCGGTCGCACCGGATGCCGGTGCGGGCGCCGCGCTCGCAAGGGGATCGTTCGTCGTGGGCGTGGGAACCGCTGCGGTGTCGGGCCGCGCGGGCGCCGAGACATCCGGAGTCACCGTGGACGCAGCAATCTCCTGGCCGTCTGCGTTGATCTCGGACATGGCCGCCGCGGTGAGCGCGGCACCGGTACCGATCGCCATGGCCGCTCCGACGGCGCCGACCACGAGTGCGATGCGGTGCCGCGGCGTCCGTCGCTCCTGTCGTCGTGCCTCGCGCGCTCGTTCGTCATCGAGCAGGTTCTGCAGGTTCATCGGGGTTCCTCTCCGGCGGGTAGGGATGCCGTGGACGCGGCCGGGATCCGGCGCGCTGGAGTCGCCCATTGGGCGGTGGCAGCGAGGCAGATGATGGCGACGCCGATGCCGATGACGTAGGCGGCCGGTTCGAGCCAGGGCACTCCGATGATCACGACGAGTGCGGTCGCGCTGAGGTGGTACAGCGCCTCGACGCTCTGCGCGAAGATCAGCACACCGGTGACCGCGAGCATCGCCGAACCCCAGTGCCGCGTGCGTCGCGGCCCGAGCAGGGCGGTTGCGACGAGGGCGACCGAGCCCAGGGCGATCGTGAACGCGACGGCGTTCGGCACGAAGGCGATGTCGTCGATCATCTGCGCACGCACCTGGCGGGCGGCGATGAACGCGCCGACGGCGACCTGCACGATGCCGATCATCACGACGGCAGCCGAGAGCAGCCCGTCCACGCGCGGCAGGCTCCACCGGATGCCCTCCCGACCGGAGAGTTGGGCGCGCCGCCAATCGAGGTCGGCCGGGATGCCGCGCAGCATCCTCGCTCGCATCGATCGTGCCGTGGCCCGCGGGCTGATGCCGGCCTCGGCCGCCCAGGTCGTGTGCTCGTGCAGGTCCGACAGGATCTCCTCCTGTCGCCTGCCAGCGACGGTCGGGTCGACGCCGCCCGTGTAGCGCAGTGTCCAGTGCAGCGTCGCCCGGGCGGCGCGTTCGACGACTCGCTCGTTCCGGCCGGTCATGCGAGCGCCTCGCCGGTCACGGTGCCGCGCTGCTCGGCTCGGACGGCCGCACGAAACGCCGCCTCGCCGGCCCCGGTCACCTGGTAGAGGCGGCGGCGCGGGCGGCCCTCGGCCTCGGCCGACTCGGGTGCCTCCCACTCCGATTCCAGCAACCCCGCGGCTTCCATGCGGTTCAGTGCGCGATACAGCGCGCCTTGCGACACCAACGCGGAGCCGTCGCGTTCGGCGAGCGTGCGGGCGAGCGCGAACCCGAAGAACGATCCCTCGCGCGGCTGGATGGTGAGGCCCGCATCGAGGATCGCGAGCTCGATCGGCAGGAGCACGCCTGGGCGTCGTCGTGGCATGGATGCGACTATACGCATCTATGTGCGTATTAATCCATAGCGTTCGGGAATTCGGAGCTTCGAGGGGCCTGAAGCGCGGTGGGGGAGCTACCCGATCTCCGCGGCGCCCGTCAGTCGGTCCTGCAAGATCGCCGCTCGCGACAACTGCACGCTGCGCGCCTGGCCCGCCGCGAAGCGCAGGAGTCCGAACGGAGCCCGCAGGTCGAGCTCGTCGACGACGTGCGAGCCGGCGCCGCTGGCGATGATGTCGAAGCGGTAGCCCATGCGCACCCAGCCGGGGCTGCGCACGTCGCCGCCGACGCTCAGACGGGTCGGATCGCCGTCATCGCGGCGCAGCGTCACGCGGATGCGGTTGTCGAGGTGACGGCCGAACGGCAGCGGGAAGCGCTCGACCGCGGTGTACCGCGTGATGCCAGCGTCATCCGCGTCGGCGATGTCGCGCACCTCGACGACCAGCGGCGACAGGCCGACGTAGTTGCGGGGCTCAGTGAGGTGGCCGGCGACGACGTCGGGCTCGGCGGCGAGGTCGAACTCGTGGCGGATGATACGGCGGGGCATGTGCGCTGCACCTCCTCTTGGCCTCTTGAACGAGGTATCATATTGTTTACCGAATCATAGAGGGTGAAAAATGACGGACATTGCCACGCTCGTCCGTTCGGCGCGTCGATCCCGCCGCTTCTCCCAGCGAGAGCTCGCGCGACGCGCCGGACTGTCGCAGAGTCGCGTCGCGATCGCCGAGAACGCACACGAGGATCCGCGATTCGATACCGCGAGCCGGCTCCTCGCCGGGGCGGGTCACCGGCTCTACGCGGCGGCGACCACGCGCGACGATGTCGCGACGATCGCCGCCGACATCAGGTACGCGCTCGCACGTGACGACCGGGGGCTGGCATTCCGGTTCTTCATTCAGATGAATGACCATCTGGTAGCGGAGCGTGGGCTGCTCCGCGGCATCCTCGCGATCACCGAGCCAGAGTCGACCGGTTCGAAGACGTGGGACGCCGCGATCGCAGCGCTGGTCGACTACCGGCTGAGCCAAGAGGGCGTGCCTGCTCCGACCTGGACCAGCGCGGCCACCCGGCACCTCGAGCGCGCGCGGCCCCTGGCCGTCGACCCCGCCGACCCGGTTCCACCGCGGGCGGAGGTCCCGGCCGAGTTCCTCGATCACGGTGTGTTGGTCTGGCGCGACTCCTTGGAGAGCGTGTGATGATCCTCCTCGACCGAGGCGACCTCATCGAAGGACTGCGCGAGCTCGTCGCAGAACTGCATGCTGCCGGCGACCCGGTCGGACTGCGCATCGTCGGCGGCGGTGCGCTCGCGTTGCGTCACTTCGAGCGGCGCACGACGGTCGACATCGACGCAGTGAAGGTGAGCCCAGGCGACGAGGCGGCCGTGATCGAGGCCGCCGAGCGCATCGCGCAGCGGCGCGGATGGCAGCCCGACTGGCTGAACTTCAAGGCCTCTCAGCTCGCGCCGTGGTGGGGGCGCGAGGTCCGGTGGGAGGCGATCCATCAGGACGATCTGGTGACGATCGAGGTCGCTCCTGCCGACGCGTTGCTGGCGATGAAGCTCAAGGCCAGCCGACCTGGTCGCGACACCGACGACATCCGGCAACTGCTCGCCGTCTGTGGCATCGACTCGGTCGAAGCCGCCGACGCGCTCTTCACCGAGTTCTTCCCCGGCGACTCGCTCACCGACCGCGCCTGGGGGATGGTCGAACGCATCCTCGCTGCCGGCCCGCTCGTACCGCCGATCGCACCGTCGCCGCCGAATCTCGATCCCGGGGTGTAGTGCGCGTTCCTCTGCCCGGATAACCCACCAGTACAGGCTGCCCCCGTGCCCCCGGCCGTCCGCCCGGCGCGCGAGTAGGATCCGCAGCATGGCTCCCGGCGACAACGAGCTCGGCGCATTCCTGCGCGCTCGCCGCGCCCGGGTGGATCCCGAGGACGTGGGGCTCGCGGGCGGCGTGTCGGGGCGACGGGTGGCGGGCCTTCGCCGCGAGGAGGTCGCGGTGCTCGCCGGCGTCAGCGCCGACTACTACGCCCGACTCGAGCAGGGTCGCGAACGCAATCCGTCGCCGCAGGTAGTGGAGGCGATCGGACGCGCGCTGCGGCTCGGGCCCGATGCACGCGGGCACCTGCTCCGACTGGCGGGCGTGAACCCGCGCATGGGCGCCGACCCGCGGCGCGAGCGCGTCCATCCGGCGCTCCTCGGCTTGCTCGAATCCTTCCCGAGCGCGGCGGCGTACGTGCTCGGGCCGGCGTTCGACGTGCTCGCCGCGAACGCCGTCGCCGACGCGTTGCTGTCCCCCTTCTTCCCGGAGCGCAACATGCCGCGGATCCTGTTCACCCACCCGGCGGCGCGCGACGTCTTCGCCGAGTGGCCGGCCGTGGCCCGGTCGACGGTTCGCGCCCTGCGATTGAACTCGGGCCTCTTCCCCGACGATCCCGCGATCGGCGCGCTCGTGGCCGAGCTCGACGGCGCCTCGGCCGAGTTCCGCGCGCTGTGGTCCGATCACGAGGTGGGCGGGCTCGATCGCGCCCTCAAGGTGTTCGTGCACCCCGTCGCCGGGCGCATCGAGCTGACCTACCAGACCTTCGACGTGCGGGATGCGCCCGGCCAGCAACTCCTCGTCGGCACGCCCGAGCCGGGCAGTCCGAGCGAGCAGGCGCTCGTCTTCCTCGCCGCCACGACGGGCGCCTGAATAGGCCCCAGACAGGGTGTCGCACACCTCGGCTGCGGCGGCCTTCCGCGATCGGCCGTGCGGGTCCATCGTTGATGGGGCCGCCGTGCGGGCGGCCATCGTGGAAGGAACGAACCCCATGCCCCAGATCCTCGAGATCACCACGCTCCGTCCGGCGCCCGGACTGACCGCGGCCGACTTCGTCGCCGCGAACGCCGACATCGACGAGTACCTCCAGCGGCAGCCCGGCTTCCAGTGGCGGCGCATCGTCGAGCGCGGCGACGGCATGGTGGTCGACATCGTCGCCTACGACAGCATCGAGCACGCGGAGCGCGGCGCCGAGGGCATCACCGGTGAGATGGCCGGGTCGCCCGTGCACGCCGCCATCGACCACAGCACCGTGGACTGGCAGTTCACCACGGTCGTCCACTCGATCGGCTGAGGTCCTGCCCGGCGTCGTCCGGGAATCGCCGGGGCGTCACGACGGTTGTCGCGAGTGCGAGCGCCGATCCACCCGCGACGACGGTCCAGACGGAGGCGTCGGCACGCCTGGGCGACATCCAGATCGGATGGCGCAGCAGCGCCCGCACGAAGGAGAACCCCATGTCCCAGCTCCCCGACTCCGCCGACCTGAAGCCCGTGCTGCTGATCGGCGGGACCGGCAAGGTCGGCAGCCGCCTCGCGCGGGCGCTGCTCGCGCGAGGTCAGCGCGTGCGCGTCGCGAGCCGCAGTGGCGGCGACGTCCGGTTCGACTGGCGGGATCCCGACACGTACGACGCCGCGCTCGCCGGGACGGGCGCCGTCTTCGTCGTCGGCCCGGGCTCGGCGACCGACTGGTCGCCGCTCCTGCGCGACCTGCTCGATCGGGCTGCCGCCGCGGGCGTCGAGCGCGCCGTGCTGCTCTCGGCGCGCGGCGTCGAGTTCCTGCCCGACGGCGCGGTCGACCGTGCCGAGCGCGCCCTGCAGGACGGGCCCGTGGCGTGGAGCATCGTGCGTCCGTCGCACTTCGCCCAGAACTTCACCGAGGCGATGTTCGTGCCGGTCGACGGCAGGGTGGTCGCACCGGTCGGCGATGGCGCCGAGCCGTTCGTCGACGTCGAGGATGTCGCGGAGGTCGCCGCGACGCTCCTCACCGAGCCGGCATTCGACGGCGAGATCGTCGAGGTCTCCGGACCCGAGGCGGTCGACTTCGCCGAGGCCGTGTCGCTGCTCGGCCGCGCCGCCAGGCGGGAGATCGCGTTCGCCGACGAGTCACCCGAGCAGCACGTCGAGCGCCTGCGCGCCGCGGGCACGCCCGAGGGCTACGTCACATGGCGGATGGCGATGCTCGGCGGCATCCGCTCCGGGGCTGACGCGTACGTCAGCGACGGCGTCCCGCGGGTGCTCGGTCGCCCCGCGACCTCGTTCGCGGCCTGGGCCGAGCGCGAGGCGGGCGTGCTCGCGCCCGACGGAGACCGCCCGGGCGCGGCGGGGTAGGTCGCGCCGGACCGGTGCTGCGGTGGCTGCGGTCTGCCCCACCACCGCGCGCCGGGTCATCGGGCGAATTGCAACTTCGGGGTTGCGTTCCCCTCGGCGGTTGTGCAACCTTTGGGTTGCCACAACCGAGGAGACCACCATGACACCAACCCCGACCCCCAACCCGCGACCCGTGCTCGCCGTCCTGTTCGCCGGCTCGTTCGTGATGGGCTGCGCCGAGATGCTCGTGGTCGGCCTGATCGACCTGATCGCCGCCGACCTCGCCGTCTCGGTTCCGGCGGCGGGCGCACTGCTCACCGCGAACGCGCTCGGCCTCGCGATCGGGGGACCGCTCCTCACGTTCCTGACGACCCGGTTCGACCGGCGCCGCGTGCTCCTCGCCGCGCTGGCGACGTTCGTCGTCGCCAACGCGCTGCCGGCGATGCTGGGCGCCGACTACGCGGTGTTCGTCGTCGCCCGGGTCGCCATCGGGGCGGTGCAGGGGCTGTTCATCGCGGCCGCGATGATGTCGGCGACGGCGGTCGTTCCGTCGGAACGCAGCGGTCGGGCGATGGCCGTGATCATCACGGGGTTCGCGATGTCGAGCGCGTTGGGCGTTCCCTTCGGGACGCTGCTGGGCCAGGCCGTGGGATGGCGCGGCGCATTCGTCGCGGTCGTCATCGCCGGTCTCTTCGTGCTCAGCCTCGCCACAATCGTGCTGCCCTCGGTGCCGACGCCGGCGGGCAGCGGAGCGCTCGGCCAGGCCCGGCACGCGTTCGCACCACGCGTGCTCGCCGTGCTCGCCGTGAGCACCCTCACCTTCGCCGCGATGCTGGCGGCCATCACGTACCTCGTGCCGTTCCTCGGCGAGGTGACGGATGTCGCGGGGCCCGCGGTGACCCCGTACCTGCTCGCCTACGGCGCCGCGACGGCCATCGGATCGTTCGCCGGCGGACGGTTCGCCGACGCGAACGCCGCCCGGGCCCTCATCGTCGGCGCGATCGGCGTGACCGTCTCACTCGTCGTGCTCCTGCTCTTCGGGTCGAGCCCGTGGCTCGTCGGCGCGGCCGTCTTCTCGATCGGGCTGTTCGGGATGGCGACGGGGCCGTCGATCCAGCACCGGGTGGTAGCGCTCGCGGGGCCGGGCGCCCCGCTCGCGTCGTCGCTCCCCGCCTCGGCGGTGAACGCCGGCATCGCGTTCGGCGCGTTCGCCGGCGGGGTGGCGATCGACACCGGTGGTGTCCAGCTCGCGGTGCTCGCGGCCTCCGTCATCGCCGTGGCCGCGGTCGCCGCCGCGTGGGCGACGAGCGCGCTGAAGCCGGCCGCCGCGACATCCGTCCCCGCCTCGCTCGCCGACCGATGAGCGCGCCCGCGGGCGCGCGTCGGCCGACGCATCCGCATCCTGCACCCGACCCACTGCACTCACCTCACGAAAGGAACACCATGGACCGCATGACCGACAACCCCGCCGCCGTGATCGACGACGGCGCGTTCACCGTGCGCCGGAGCGTGCACATCAACGCTCCCGTCGAGAAGGTGTGGGGCGCGGTCACCGACCCCGCGCACATCTCCGCCTGGTTCGGACAGGCCGCGTTCGAGGGGGCCGGCGCCGGTGCGCGCGGAACGCTCACCTTCGCGGGCGACCACGTCGTGCCCATCCGAATCGAGGCGATCGACGAGCCGCGCATGGTCTCCTACCGCTGGGCCAGCGGCGATGCGCCGCAGGACCGCGCGGCGGAGCTGGCGCCCGAGCACTCGACCGTGTTCACGATGACGCTCGAGCCGGTGCCCGACGGCACCCGGCTCACGCTCGTCGAGACCGGCTTCGAGCACCTGGCCGACCCGGCGGCGCACCTCGAGGACCACCGCGGCGGATGGAACGGCGAACTCGACAAGCTCGTCGCGCTGTTCGAGGACGGCTCGTGATGCGGGTCTTGGTTCCCGTGCTCGCCTGCCCATGACCCTGAACGCGAGCGGGGAGGGGGTGAAGGCCAGCACGGGATCCGTCCGGGAACGAGCCGACGTCGTCATCGTCGGCGGAGGGCCTGCGGGCCTCAGCGCCGCGGTGTCGCTCGGTCGTGCGCGTCGACGTGTGGTCGTGGTCGATGCGGGCAGGCCCAGGAATATGACCGCCGCGCACATGCACGGGGTGCTCGGTCACGACGGGCTGTCACCGCTCCGGCTGCTCGAGCTCGGCCGAGCCGAGGCGGCACGGTACGGCGTGCGGCTGGTTCGCGGCGAGGTCAGGGCAGCGCGCGTCGATCGCGGCGAGATCGAGGTGGATGCTGTGGGCGGAACGTTCCGCGCCCGTCGCCTCCTCGTCGCGACCGGACTCGACGACGAGCTGCCGAGCATCCCCGGGATGCGGGAGCAGTGGGGGAAGGGCGTCATCGTCTGCCCGTACTGCGACGGCTGGGAGCACCGGATGGACGTCATCGGCGTGATCGCGACCTCGCCTCGCAGCGTCGACCAGGCGCAGCTGCTCCGACAGTGGTCGGACCGCGTCGTCTACTTCTCGAACGTGGTCGGCACACCGTCGGCCGACGAGGTGGTGGCGCTCGCGCGGCGCGGCATCCGGGTCGAGCCGGGCCGGGTCACCGGCATCCACTCAGATGGCGACCGGGCGACCGCGGTGGCGGTCGACGGGCGCACGGTCGCCGTCGGCGTGGTCTTCACGGGGCCGACGCTGCGCCCGCGCGATGCCCTGCTGCGGTCGCTCGGCGCGGCGACCACGAATGGCACGACCGGATCGTGGGTCGATATCGACGACGATGGGCGCACCTCGGTGCCGGGAGTATGGGCGGTCGGGAACGTGGTCGATCCGCGCTCGAACGTCCCGGTCTCCCTGGGACTCGGCTCGCTCGTCGCCGGCGCGCTCAACGCGGACCTCGTGGCCGACGACATCGCCAGCGCGCTCGCGAACCCGGCGATCTGAATGGAGCCGGCCGGTCGCTCGGCCGTCCGTCTGCGTCAAGGCGCCGCTGTGGTGCACGAGGCGTGGGTCGACGGCGGGCGGCTCTTCGGTGCGCGGCCGCGGTGGTCGCCGCGGATGCCGGCGTCGTGCTCCCGCACCGACGCGAAGGGCCGAGATCATGCAGGCGAAGTCATGCCGCCGCGGCGTCGCGCAGCTCGAACCGCGCCCGGCCGCCGAGGCGGGGCGCCTGGGCGGGGTCGATGTGCGGTGGCGGGATGAACCAGATCTCTCGCGGTCCGGGCCGAATCTGCCAGCCGTCGCGGTGGATCATGTGGTGGCAGAAGCTGCAGAGCATCACCCCGTTGGAGAGGTCGGTCGGGCCGGCGTCGCGTTCCCACCAGTCGATGTGGTGCGCCTCGACGTAGCCGATGTTCTGCCCGCAGGAGGCGCAGCCGCCGTCGCGCTCGCCGAGTGCGAGCCGTTGCGCCTTCGTGAAGAGGCGCGCGGCTCGTCCGAGGTCGAGCGGCAGGCTCTCGCCGCCGAGGACGGCGGGAACGAGCTCGGCGTCGGCGGCCATGCGGCGGGCGGTCGCCGCTGAGATCGGCTGGTCGAGTCCGTCGATGCGCGCGTGCCCGAGCCCGCTGACGAGCGCGTCGAGGTCGATGCGCACGACCACGGTGGTCTTCGCGAGCGGTGGCGCCGTCTGGGTGCAGCCGAGCGTGTGGCGGGCCAGCGCGGCGAGCGCGTCGGCCTGGATCTGCGGAATCGATCGGTGATCGTCGACGACCGCCATGGGCTCGCCCGGCTGACGTCGTCGCAGCGCGTCGCTGACCAGCGCCTCGATCGCGGCCTTCACCGGTGCCGCGCTCTCGGGATCGAGCCGCGCGTGCAGATGCACCACACCGCGCCGGTCTTCGCGCATCGTCAGCGAGCGCTCCATTCGGAGTTCGTCTTCCCGCGGCTCCACCCCGTCGGGGTCGAGCCGCGCCTCGGCCTCGCGAACGCCGCGCATGAGGGTCTCGAGCGGCACGCGCGCGGCGAGGTCGACGAGGGCGCGCTCCACGACCTCGGCCCTATCGGCCTCGGCGCGCACCGACGCTCGCTCGAGCATGGTCGTGATCGCGCATGCCGCCTCGATGCTGATCGTCGCCGACTGCAGCGCGGCAGCCACCCGCGGGACCCGCGCCGGCGTCCGCTCACCGCTGAAGGTCTGCCGCTCGGCCGTGGCGACGCCGACGGCGATCAGTCGCTGCGCGTCGGCGCGCGACCCGCCGGTGGCCGCGGCGACGAGCCGCACCGGATTATGGAAGCCGTGCGCCTTCGCGAACCCGACCTCGCCGAACTCGGGCCCGGACCGCGCGGCGACCTCGGCAGCGACCCGCGCGAACGCCGCATCGACATCGCGCCGTACCCTCGCGAGCGCGTCGACGACCTGCATGAGCCCGGCATCGCTCATCTGCTCGGCCTCGACCTGCGCCGAACCGCGGATGGCGCCCCACGCCGGCATGGCGCCGACCCACGCCTCGCGAAGCGCCGCCACGTCGCGCTCGAGCGCGACCAGCGCGCCAGGCGCGCCCGACACCGATGACGCCGCCGGGGCGTCGGGTGCGAGTCGCGGGGGCTGTTCCATGACTCCATCCTGCAGGCACCCACTGACATCCGATCGCACGAGAAATCAGCGACGATCAGGGATTCTGCCTGTGGATGAATCGCCCGAACGGACGCCTGTGGAGGAGAAATGGCCTGGGCGCTCGGCCCGTCGGCCCCAGCTCCGGACGGGGTCTCAGAGCTCAGCCGTGAGCCCGCCGTCGATGACGAAGTCCGCTCCGGTGATATTGCCGGCCACGTGGTCGCTCGCGAGGAACGCGACGAGCGCGGCGACCTCCTCGGCCGTCGTGAACCGGCCCGTGACCATGGATGCCTCGGCACCCGCGACCACGTCGGCCCGCGACGTCCCCGCCCCCGCCCCGTCACCGGCCGCCGCCGAGAACGTCGCCGCCACGCCGCCATCACCGAGCCAGAGGTCGGTCGCCACCGGCCCCGGGCTCACGGTGTTGACCCGGATCCCGTCTCGACCGACCTCCTTCGACAGCGCCTTCGAGAAGTTCACGAGTGCGGCCTTCGCGGCGCTGTAGTCGATGACGGCGGGATCCGGCAGCTTCGCGTTGACCGACGCGACGGTCACGACGGCGCCGCGGCCGGCCGCCCGCATCGGCGCCAGGGCGGCTCGCGTCATCCGGATCGCCGTCAGCGCGTCGAGCTGGAATGTGCCCATCCATTCCTCGTCGCTGACGGACGCGAAGCCGCCCGTCCGCGGGCGCACCCCGCCCACGTTGTTCACGAGGATGCCGAGCGTCCCGAGCCCCGCCGCCCGCTCGACGAGCGTTGCAGCGACGGCCGGATCCGTGAGGTCCGCGGCCACCGGCACCACCGCCCCGCGCTCCGCGAGCTCCAGCAGCGCCGGCGTGAGCGTGCGGGAAGCGGCGACCACCCGTGCACCCTCGGTGACGAGCGTCGAGGTGACCGCGAGCCCGATGCCCCGGCCGGCACCCGTGACGATCGCGACGGCGCCGTCCAGCGCGAGATCCATGTCACAGCCCCTGGGCCTTGAGCCACGCGAGCACGGCGTCGGCGACTTCGCGCCATCCGCTGTCGATCGTGAGCGAGTGGCCGCGCCCCTCGAACTGCTGGAGCTCGTTGACCGTCATGGCATCCCGGTACTGCTTGAGCGTGGAGCGCGTGACGACATCGGGAACGGTGTGGTCGGCGGTGCCGGAGATGAGCAGCAGCGGACCACGCGGATGGCGCTTCGTGTCGACCGCGGCCGGCGAGTGCATCTGGAAGTTCGCCGCGGCGGCCTGGAACAGCGGCCGGGCGGGCGACGGGATGGTCCACCGGTCGTACAGCGCGTCCGATTCCTCCTCGCTGACGGCGTTGCCGAACCCGTACCGGAATTGCGGCTTCGTGAGCGACACCGACTTGTGCAGGTTGGCGGGGTTGCCGAGCGCGGGGAAGCCCGACCGCAGCTGTGCGAGCGGCAGCGGCAGCACGCCCTTGATCTGCGCAGGATCGATCGCGACGGCCCCGGCGCCGATGCCCTCGCCGAGCAGCTTCTCCGCGATCAGGCCGCCGAACGAGTGTCCGATCAGGATCGTCTCGTCACCGAGACGGCCCACGACCTCCGCGAAGTGGGCGGCGACTTCGTCGATGCCCAGGTCGGCGACGGCATCAGGATTCGCGCGCGCGCCCTCCACGGTCTCGGCCTCGTTCGGCCATCCGGGGGCGACGGGGTCGTACCCCGCTGCGCGGAACACCTCGACCCACGGCGCCCAGCTCGTGGCGTGCAGCCACAGGCCGTGGATGAAGACGACGGGACGGTTCTCGGCCATGATCAGGCTCCTTGTACTCGGGGGACAGGACCAGCACACACCCGCCGCATCCGTCTCGTCCAAGACCGATCGGACGCAGATCGATAACCGGTCTTGCATGGATCGCGGAGGACGGGCACGCTTCGGGGAGGAGGAGCGGATGGACCTCGATCTGCGATCGGTGCGCTACTTCGTCGCCGTGGCCGAGGAACTGCACTTCGGACGCGCCGCGGCGAAGCTGCACATCAGCCAGCCCGCGCTGTCGAAGCAGATCCGCCGCCTCGAGTCCGACCTCGGCTTCCGGCTCTTCGCACGCGACAGCCGCCACGTCGCGCTCACCGCCGAGGGCGTGCGATTCCTGCGCGATTCGCGGGTGCTGATCGCGCAGGCAGAGCGGATGACGCGTCCGGACGATCGCGGCATCCGCATCGCGCACATCTTCGATCTCGACGCGAGCCGGGTCGTGGCCGACGCCTTCGCGAAGCGGTTCCCGACGGTCCCGGTGATCGCGAGTTCGATGGACAGCCGTCGCCAGTTCGACGCGCTGCTGAACGGACAGCTGGATGTCGCGATCCTCCGCGTCACGCCCGCCATGACCGCCGATCACCCCAGCGGGTGGTCGCACCGCCTGCTGCGCCTCGAGCCGTTCTGGCTCGTCGGCCGGCCCGGGGACCCGGCGGCGGAGGCGGCTTCGCTCTGGGACCGCCCGCTGGAGGTCTTCGGGGATCCGACGGGGTCGGCCCTCTTCAACGTCCACGGCCAGTACCTCGCGGCCCTCGAGCACCGTCTCGGCACGTCGTTCCGCTGGCTCGGCAACCCGGGGACGTTCAAGCATTGCCTGGCACGGATGCGTCGGTCCACGGATGCGGCGTACCTCCTCGAGTTCGAGTCGTACGCGCTCCGCTACCGCCAGAAGGGCATGCCGATCCACCGCCCCGAAGAGCTGCAGCCCCTCTACCCGTGGTCGATCGCGTGGCGCGACGAGCCGCTCACCCCCGCGGTCGCCGGCTTCCTCGACGTGGCCGCCGAGCAGTCCGCCGAGCGGGAGTGGCTCTACCCGGAGGGGGTCGGCCCGGCCTGGCAGCCCGACGGGGCCTGACGGGCTCGAACATGCTCAGCCGGTTGAACGCAGCAGGGCGGCAGGGGATCTTCCCCATCCGCCGTGCCGTCTCGATCGGCGCCTCCCGCACTCTGGTATCACCCTGATACCAAACGGTACGATGGTGGTCGACGGAAGGACGGCGCCATGGCGATGACCCTGCGACTCGACGAGGCTCACGACCAGCTCCTCGAGGTCCTGGCTGCGAAGTTCGGGCGCTCGAAGACCGAGGTGGTGCAGATCGCGCTCGACGACCTCGCGGCTCGTGCCGACAAGTCCGCCCGCACGCGTGCGGCCTTCGATCGCGTCCGTTCCCGCGACGCCGAACTGCTCGAGCGTCTCGCCCGGTGAGCGCGGGACGCGAGGTCGAGTACCTCGACCCCGAGGACGTCGAGGCACTGCTCGACGACGAGGGATTCCACTTCAAGGACGGCGCCCGGGGCCGCAACCTCCTGCTCTCGGCTCTTGCCGCGCCGATGCCCGTGTTCGGCGAGGAGGTGCACCCGACGCTCGACGAGAAGGCCGCGGCGCTCCTGCTCGCGCTGATGCGCAACCATCCGCTCGCCGACGGGAACAAGCGGCTGGCTTGGTTCGCGACCGTCGCGTTCCTCGAGCTCAACGAACTCGACCTCGTGGTCGATGACGTGGCCGAGGCCGACAGGTTCCTCCGCGAGGTCGCAGCGGGTGCGGCCGATCTCGACGAGGTCGCCGCCTGGGTCCGCGCCCGCATCCGTCCGCTCGCGTGACGGTGCGGCCGCGATGGGCGGACGGGATGCCGCGCATTAGACCGCTGGCGACCCCACCGGTCGGCCCGCGAGGAGGTTCGCCACGAACCCGGCGAGGTCGCGCCGCAGCCCCGAGTACGCGGCGGGATGCGGCGTCTCCGCGTCGATCACGGCGGCGATCCGCTCGAGCGTCGGCCGCACCAGCCCGCCGGCCGCCGCCGACCACGACCCGAGCTGCGTCTCGAGGTCGTCGATGGTGAGATCGGCGTGCCGGTACACGCTGTTCACGGCGAACGCCATCCGCCCGTCGTTCGGTTGGTGCCGCAGCGGCACGGTGTCGTAGGCGGGCGCGAGGGTCGTCGGGGCGTCGAACGGATGCAGCAGCGCGAGGTTCTTGGCGTGCAGGTCGACGTTGCCGATCGCGACGGCGAGCACGACCATCCGGGCCAGCCGCTCGACCGAGTCCCGCCCGGCCTGCGCGCGCACCAGCGAGTGGAACCGGTCGAGCGACGCGTCACCACCCTGCTCCTGATACTTCTGCGTGCGCGGGATGCCGAGCGCCTGGCACAGGTCTTCCTGGTGCACCCGCCCGGTCGGGGCATCCGTGGCCCGGTCGTAGCGTTCGATGACGAGCGCACGGATGTCGCCGAACTCCTCGATCCACGTGTCGTACTCGATGAGGCCGAGCACGCGGGCGATGCGCGCGCCGTACTCCTCGTCGAAGATCATCGTCGGGTACCGCGCGACCTCGGGCTTGAGGATGTGGGTCGACGGGAAGCCGTCATGCACCCGGTGCCATCCGTCGTCGATGCGGGCGAGCACGACCTTCGGCTGCACGCCGTTGAGCGAGGTCTTGCCGGTGGCGCGGTCGTTGCCGAGGGGGAGTGCGGCGGGACTCTGCAGCAGGCGGCCGATGCCGGCGTCGTCGATCGGACTGGTGAACGGCGTGCGCGGCTCGCCGGGCGCGGCCGGGTCGTAGATCTGCAGTGCGCCGGCGACGTCGCGGCCGTAGTGGGCGAGCAGCCCAGCACGTCGTATTCGGGCAGGCGCGCCTGCGCCGCGAGGTCGGCGAGCAAGTCGCCCTCGGGGAGCAGCTCGGCGAAGAAGTTGCGTCGCCGCGCGACCTGCGAACGGTTCCCGAACGGCACCAACGGCACGGAGGTCGACAGCTGGGTGCTTCCCAGTCCGAACCGTTCGATGGCGCTGCCGGATGCCTCGAAGTCGAACCGTCGCCAGTCGGCACCGACGAGGCGGCCGACCTCATGGCCGTAGAGCTCGACGGTGAGCTCAGGCATTGCCGTCGCCACCGTCCGGGCCGGCCGGCTCGTCGAGCTCGGCGTAGAGCCGCACGCCGGTCGCCTCGAGCATCGCGAACAGCCGCTCGGTGAGCTTGCCGGGCTTCCCCGCTTCCATCTCGGAGACCCAGCGCTGCGTGAGCCCGAGCTCGGCGGCGAGCTCGCGCTGGCTCAGCCCGCGCGCGAGCCGGCCCTGCTGGAGCATGAGGCCGAGGGTCTCTGCGTTGGGCACACGACCGCGGTAGCTCATGAGCGGGCTCCGTTCCACTACGAATTCGTAGTCAAACTATACGACTACACTTTCGTAGTCAATGGGTCATGACTACGTTTTCGTATTGCCGCTCGGGAACTCCGCGGTCAACGTCCCTCCGCACCGTGAGGTCGCCCGCGGGTAGGGTTGGCCGAGTCCGGCCGCCGGCCCGCACCCCCCCCGAAGGACCCCCGTGAGCCTCATCCGCTTGAACGACGTCAGCATGCAGTTCGACGGGCGCCCGGTGCTCCGCGAGGCGTACCTGAGGCTGCGCCGCGGCGACCGGGTCGGGCTGATCGGCAAGAACGGCACGGGCAAGACGACGTTCCTCGAGCTGGTGCTCGGGCGGCGCGAGCCGTCGGGCGGCACCGTCGACGTGACGCTCGGCACGACGATCGGGTACTTCTCGCAGTTCTCCGAGCTGGACGGCGAGCAGAGCACGTACGCGACGCTGAGCGCCCACTTCACCGAGGTGCACGAGACGCAGGCGCGGCTCGACGAGATCGGCCACGCGCTGGCCGAGCCGATGACGGATGCCGTGATGAGCCGCCTGCTCGCGGAGCAGGGCGAGCTGTTCGAGCGGATGGACCGCATCGGCGGCTGGACGTACGAGAACACCATCGACACGGTGCTCACGAGCCTCGGCTTCGACGAGGAGCGGCGTCACCTGCCGGTCGACCGGTTGTCTGGCGGATGGCGCAACCGGGCCGCGCTCGCGCTGATCCTGGTGCAGGCGCCCGACGTGCTGCTGCTCGATGAGCCGACGAACTTCCTCGACCTCGACGGGGTGCGCTGGATCGAGAACTGGCTGCAGGGGTTCGCCGGCGCGCTGCTGGTTGTGTCGCACGACCGGCAGTTCCTCGACGGGGTGGTCGACCGGATCATCGAGATCGAGAATTACCGGCTGCAGGAGTACGAGGGCAACTACTCGGCGTACGTGCATGCGAAGCAGTCGCGGCTGAAGATGCTCGAGCGGCAGTTCGCGCACGAGGAGGAGCTGCTGGCGTACGAGCAGGCGGCATCCGCTGCCCGCCGTGAGGCGGCCCGGAACCCGTCGAACGCGGTCGCGCGCCGGCTGGCCGACATCAAGAAGCGGCAGGCGCCGCGCCCGATCGACCGGATCATCACGGGCATCTACGACGGCCTGCGGGTCTCGAACGACCTGCTGACCGTGACCGGCCTGGCGAAGGGCTTCAACGGTACGCCGCTGTTCGAGGGGCTCTCGTTCGACCTGCAGCGCGGCGACCGGGTCGCGGTGGTCGGCTCGAACGGGTCGGGCAAGTCGACGCTGCTGGACGTGCTGACCGGTGAGACCGAAGCGGATGCCGGGACGGTGCGTTGGGCGAAGGGCGTCAGGTTCGTCTCGTACAACCGGGTCTACGCCGAGCTGGACGTGGACGACACCGTCGGGCACTCGGTGAACGCGTACCCGGATTCGCTGGCGTTCACGGCGACGAAGAAGAGCGTGAACCGGTTCCTGTCGATGCTGCAGTTCTCGGAGGCCGACCTGCAGCAGAAGATCGGCACCCTCTCCGGCGGCCAGCGTGCCCGCGTCGCGATCGCCCAGTGCCTGCTCTCCGGCGCCGCCGTGATCGTGCTCGACGAACCCACCAACCACCTCGACATCACCTCCACCCAGGTGATGGAGCGCGCGCTCACGCACTTCCCGGGCGCGGTGATCGTGGTCTCGCACGACCGGTTCTTCGTCGACAAGCTCGCCGATCGGCTGCTCGTGTTCGACGGCGGGCCGCGGGTGCGAGAGACGGCGGCGACAGGGGCGCTCTGACAGCGCATACTCGATTAGGGCCGGTTCCGGATGCCGCGGGAAAACGGGATCCGAGCCGAAGCGAAAGCATGCGCCAGCAGGAGGATCCGCCGTTCGCGTGCTCCCAGGCGCAGGGACGCGCTCTAATGCCCGTTCTGGCCGTTGGCGATGTAGTGAACCTCATTGGGGTCTCTGATTCGCACGCCATTGGCGTAGGTCGCGCCGCCAGCTTCCGTCCAATGAACCTCGACATAGTCACCGACCCGAAGCCCTACCCCGAATCCGTGCATGGTCCCAGTGAACAGATCATCGCCGATGAGCCAGCTCTCTTTCTGAATCAGCTCTTCGCTATCACCATCCGGCTGATCCGATTCTTCCGCTCCAGCCTGTGGTGCCTTCTCAACGAACCGCATGCGAACAGCCCACGTGACCCTGACGGCGGGCTCGTGCCGACGGATTAGCCACCACATTCTTCCGGGTCCGGGATGAAGCTCAAGCGCCTGTGCCTCGAGCCGCGCGGCCTCGTTTGCGGCTCGCTTGAGCCGGTCAGCATTCCACGCGCGGTATGCGAGAACAAGCGTCACTACCACCGCGGCAACTGTCCCCAGAGCGGCAATGGCGTTGACGATCAGGCTCGGCCAGTCATACGCCTCGGTCGGGCGAACATGATGGTGATGAGGGTGAGCGAAGATCACGAGCCGAGGCTAGCTCAACCGATGCGCGCTCAATGGCGGTTTACGCACACCGGCCTGCCCGACCAGCCTTGGGCACCCGCCCCCGCGTGCATTCCCGGATGACCTCGAACGCGAGACCTTGGCAAGGTGTCACTCGACGTAGACGTACCGCCAGGTCTGTTGCCCGTTGGCATCGTGGCCATCGCCGGAGCCCAAATAGCGGACGGTAGTGTCAGCCACTTGGAATTCAGCGACCCGATTCAAACCACCTTCAGAGATGAGCGTTCGCTTTTCGCCGTCTAGCGGCCCACCATCCAGCCACACCCGGTACGGTTCACCTGCGTTTGGGAAGTCCATGGGCGGAAGCTTGCCGGATGCGGCCGAAGAACTCTAGTGAGCGGATAATGCCGCGGCCGAGACCGGAGACGGGGCCAGAACCCGCCGTCATCGCGTCAGGTGCCACGCAGCCCGTTCAGTTCCGGCTGAATTGCTTGAGCGGTTTATAGTCATCAAGGTCGAGGATGGCCCGGCGGATAGCGCCAAGGTCTTGGCTCGGTACGTCAACCGTCAACGTCAGCGTACCCTTCGCCATCGGCTTCAGAGCCGGACTTCATGACGTGCTCGGGCGTGCCGGTGGCGCCGACCTGCGCCGCCGCTTTGGCGACTCGAATGTCGGCCACGACGGGCGTGCCCGCGCACAGCAGGCGTAGGAGCCGGTGCCGCGCGGGGTCGCCGCGGCGCCGGGAGGTACGGGGATGCCGCGGCCTCGATGCCGGCCCGAACGCCGGATGGGGGCAGTTCGTGACTAGGACTGGACGGGTGGTAACTAAAATTCCAGGTGCTTCGGCACCGGGCGCACTGTTCAAGCGTCAGTTGCCGACCTCAGAGGATTGCGTCAATATCACGAACGATCGCGGTGACGGTGTCGATGGCACCCAGAGCATCCGTATCACTAAGCGGCGTCACCATACCAGGGGTAAGCGGGTCCGAGTCAGATTGATGGACGATTCGATTCCTTCGCGTAACAATCAAGCCAAGAGCGAGCTTTGTAGAACCCGCGTCGTTGCCGAAGACTGTGCTCCAAAGTTTCGGGATGCCAACGATAGACAGAGCGCTGCCAATGTCATCCGGCTTTTGGAAAGTCTCTAGTGCCAGGCATTGGGAGACATGTGTGCGAGCAGCCAGTTCTTGGTCGGCCAAACTGGCGGTCGCGAGAATCTGCCGAACCGCGTCAAAAGAAACGCCGACCTTGGTCGAAGTCGAAGTCGATGTGAGCCGTCCGAGCATCAGGTCCACCGCGCGATCTAGCACCACCCCATGGAAATAGTGATCCATGGCCGAGACAATCTGTACCAGTCCCGCACGATACATGTCCGACGCATCGACGCGGCCGACGGTCAACGTGCCAATCCGCTGACCTAAGGCGACCACATCGCGGGCACGTGACGCGTCAGTCTCAAAGTGGGAGAGTCGCGCGGTCGGCATCAGCTAGTTAGCACTTCGATTCGCTCGGCCAAGTCGGAAAACAGCTGGTGGAAGGAATCGATGCTCGCTTTTTGGGTGTCCCAGACGAAACCGCGACTCTCGGTATCTTCCTTCGTTAGCGCGAAGACCGGCTTTCGAGCCTGCTGGGAGTTGGTAACTAGGGAGTTGAAGTCCGGAATACTGATCAATCTCAGGGAACCATCCATACCTGCCTCCTTGTACTTAGCCTCAGGAAGCAGTAGGCCTGCAGTATCAAGGGCAGGCGCCAGAACGGTCTCCACCTCTTGGTCCAGTTCGTCGAAGTAGGCCCGAAACCCCTCGGTAGCCGTTCCGCTCTTCAGTCGGTACCGCTGGATTACCGTTCCGAGGAACTTCAGGTCGGGCTCCGGGAACGGGTAGTCAGCGCTGGTCAGCGCATCGAGACGCGCAGCATTCTCGGCCCACCGGCTCCACCGCGGAAGAACCCGGGCTAGGGACTCCAGCGCCATGACGGAGAACACGTCCGGGCTCGCTGGGACGATGAAGTAGTCTGCGGTGGCGACGAGGTTCTGGTTGATCGCCCCGAGACCCGGGCTCAGGTCGATAAGGACATAGTCCGCGCCATACTTTTCTGCGGTCTTGTCGAACAGAAAGCGGAAGCTCCCGGGAAGGTTCTTCAGAGCCTGCACGGATTCGGACAGCTGCTGAGCGATGCCGAGCGATACCTCATCCTCAGCCAGACCGACGTGGCCCGGAATTAGATAGAGGTTCTCGATTCCGTCCACCTCGACACAATCCACGGCTTCGAGCGGCTTCGGCCTCGAGGCGAACGCTGGCTCGAGTGCATCGCGCAGGTTACGTCCCGGGTTTTCCTGGTAGAAGACGTCTAGCGCGTCTTCCTTCTTGATGTCGAGAACCATGCCAGTCAAGTTGCACTGAGGATCGGCGTCGACCATCACCACCGTGTGGCCGCGTTCGGCAAGCATCCATCCGAGGTTGAAGGTGGTCGTTGTCTTACTAACGCCGCCCTTGTTGTTGAACATCGCAATCGTGATCGCCACGCTTCCGCCTTTCGGTCTCTCGGCTCACCATAGTGGAGCACGACGACCTTCAGTCATGGTGCTTGGGTTGTGGAAATCTGCCGCTGTCTTGCAGTCTCAACGGGACCAGCCGCTCCCCGCCGCCACCCTGTTCTCGAGGCTCTCGCGACCGCTCGGTGCTGTCCAATGAGGTCGCTGTCAATCCAAACCAAGAGCAACGCAGCGGAGCGCAGTCGTCCCGTCTTCTGCCTTCTACGCGCCGCCGAAGCCGACCGGCTCGCGCGCAACAACGGCGTCCGTGTCTACGAAAGAATGGCAGCATGGCATGGTTTCCTCCCAACGTCGATCCCGTTGAGCACTCGGCGCTCGTCCCGGGCATCCCGCCCTGGGTCGAGGTATCCGTCCTGCAGTGGGTGACGGACCGGATCGTCGACCGACGCAACGGCTCGATACGGCCCGATTTCCTAGCCGCTTGGGACGTTGCGATGAGGAATCACCCGCCCCACCAACCCCAGTTCGCCAATCACCGCCCGGAACACTTCTGGGAGCGTTTGGACGAGGCCGAGCGACTCGCGCTCCTTGACTTCCTGCTATTTGTCACGTCTGCCGATAATGGCGAACGACTCGAAGCGCTTCTGCGAGCAGGCGGCTCGGAGTGGCGCGTTGGTAGACGAACTGGCAATGCAGGGCTGGAGAGACGCGTCCCGCAGGGTGTCGTTGACGCGGCCGAGGCAGTCATGGCGACTTCTTCGACGGCGGGTGCCCTCCTGTCCGAGGCTTGGCACGCCGCCTTCGGCAGGAGCCCGAACCCCGAGGAGGCATACGAGAAGGCCATCAAGGCTGTCGAAGAGGCCGGAGCGAGTGTGGTCTCGCCCAGGAATGGGCGCGCGACGCTGGGCACGATGATTCGTGACATGGAAAGTCAAGGCAATTGGGTCCTTCCGCTCTCGACGTCGGAATCGACGGTGCCAGTGGCAATGGCGCGCGGGCTCTGGCAGGGGCAGGAGTCTCGCCACGGTGGGAACGGATACCGCACCCCGACGCCGGAGGAAGCGGAGGCTGCCGTGCTCCTAGCGGTGCCACTAGTGCAGTGGTTTTCATCAGGGGCGCTCCAGCGGCGACCAATCACTCCTTAGCGAAGCGCTCAAGCCTTCGAACTGCAGGCACGGAGAGCAGTTCGCGAGTGCCGAGTTTCGATATGGAGACTGGTACCCGACGCCGTTGGGGAGCAGACCCCATGGGCGTTAAGGCTCCG
Organism: Agromyces aurantiacus; assembly: GCF_016907355.1. Lineage (NCBI taxonomy): Bacteria > Bacillati > Actinomycetota > Actinomycetes > Micrococcales > Microbacteriaceae > Agromyces > Agromyces aurantiacus. Next base: position 1,286,059 of record NZ_JAFBBW010000001.1, read on the forward strand.
CCGATTGATGCAGGGAATACCGCCGTCTCGGCGACGTTGAACTTGAGCGTACCCAACTCAAGTTCCCCCAGGAGGACCTAGGTGCCCGACAACTTCAACGAGGCCGGCGCGAGCTCGTTCGACGAGTTCCTCGCCCGCTACCTCGCGGGTGAGCAGGCCAGGCAGGCGCGGTCGATCGACCTCAGCCGGTTCCTGACCTCGCGCACCCAGAGCATCCTGCAGCGCGCCGGACGCTTCGCGCTCGAGCGCGGGCAGACCGAGCTCGATGCACTGCACATTCTGCGCGTCATCGTCGAGGACGAGTCCGTCGCGCAGGCGATCACGCGCGTCGGCGCGAGCCCCGAGCGCATCATCACGGCGACCGAGGCGCGGCTGCCCGCGGCATCCGACACCGCCGACGTCAACTCGGCCATGATCACGCCGAGCGCGAGTCGCGCGCTGTTCCACGCGTACCAGGTCGCACGCTCGAGCGGGTCGACGTACATCGACCCCGAGCACGTGTTCTTCGCGCTCGTGCTGGGGCAGGATGCGCCTGCGGGGCAGGTGCTGCAGCGTGCGGGTGTGACCGCCGAGGCGCTGGCGCAGAGCATCGGCGCGGATGTCGCCACCGAGGCGTCCGTTGAGGGTGACGGGTCTCGATACGGCGCTGGCGCGCCTACTCGACCCACGGACGAGAGCGCCACCCCCATGCTCGACAAGTTCGCCATGGACCTCACCGAGCGCGCCATGAACGGCGAGCTCGACCTCGTGATCGGCCGCGCCGACGAGATCGAGCAGACCATCGAGATCCTCAGCCGCCGCACGAAGAACAACCCCGTGCTGATCGGCGAGGCCGGCGTCGGCAAGACCGCGATCGTCGAGGGCCTGGCCCGCGCGATCGTCGAGGAGAACGTGCCCGAGGCGCTGCTCGGCAAGCGGGTCGTCGCCCTCGACCTGCCCGGCATGCTCGCCGGCACGCGCTACCGCGGCGACTTCGAGGAGCGCCTCACCAAGACGATGGAGGAGATCGCCGAGCACCGGGGCGAGCTCATCGTGTTCATCGACGAGGTGCACACGGTCGTCGGCGCCGGTGGTGCCGGTGAGGGCGGCATGGACGCGGGCAACATCCTGAAGCCCCGCCTCGCCCGCGGCGAGCTGCACCTCGTGGGTGCGACCACGCTCAAGGAGTACCGCACCATCGAGAAGGACCCCGCGCTCGAGCGCCGGTTCCAGCCGGTTCGCGTGGGGGAGCCCTCGATCGAGGACTCCGTGCTCATCCTGCAGGGCCTGCGCCCCGCGTACGAGGAGCACCACGGCGTCACCTACACCGACGACGCCCTGCGCGCCGCCGTCGAGCTCAGCGCCCGGTACCTCACCGACCGCGTGCTGCCCGACAAGGCCATCGACCTCATCGACCAGGCCGGCGCGCGCCTGCGCCTCAAGCTGGGCGTGAAGGTGGACGTCTCCGCGCTGATCTCGCGGTTGGCCGACCTGGAGGCCGACAAGAACGCGGCCGTCCGCGCCGAGCACTACGAGGAGGCCTCGCGGATCCGCGACGAGATCTCGAAGGTGCAGGAGCGACTCGACGAGGCGACCGAGAAGGCGGCCGCGCAGGGCCGTGCCGTGGCATCCGCTTCGATGTCGGATGACACGACCGCTGCCTCGACGACCGTCGACGAGCCGCAGATCGCCGCCGTGATCTCGCGAGCCACCGGCATCCCGGTCAATCGGGTTACCGAGGGCGAGCGCGAGCGCCTCGCGAACCTCGAGGGCGAGCTGCACGCCCGGGTCATCGGGCAGGATGACGCGGTCACCGCTGTCGCCCGCTCGGTGCGCCGCAACCGCACCGGCATGGGCGACGCGCGCCGGCCCGTGGGGTCGTTCCTGTTCCTCGGGCCGACCGGCGTCGGCAAGACCGAGCTGGCGCGGGCGCTGGCGTCGTCGCTGTTCGACGACGAGGGCGCGATCATCCGCTTCGACATGAGCGAGTTCGGCGAGCGGCACACCGTGTCGCGACTGGTGGGCGCCCCTCCCGGATACGTCGGGTACGACGAGGCCGGCCAGCTCACCGAGCGCGTGCGGCGCAACCCGTACTCGATCGTGCTGTTCGACGAGATCGAGAAGGCGCACCCCGACGTGTTCAACCTGCTGCTGCAGGTGCTCGACGACGGGCGCCTCACCGACGGCCAGGGTCGCACGGTCGACTTCCGCAACACGGTGGTCATCATGACCTCGAACCTCGGTTCGGAGTTCCTCGCGTCGCGGTCGGGTGCGCTCGGCTTCGTGGCGTCGACGGATGGCTCGGGGTTCTCCTCTGCTGACGACGTGCGCAACCGCGTGATGGGCAAGGTGCGCGAGGCCATGCGGCCGGAGTTCCTGAACCGCATCGACGAGATCGTGCTGTTCCAGAAGCTGTCCTCGTCTGAGATCACGCAGATCGTGCGCCTCATGCTGGGTGCGACATCCGCTCGCCTCGCTGCTCGCGAGATCGGCTTCGAGGTGACGGATGCCGCGGTCGCGCTCCTCGCGGAGCGCGGCTACGAGCCCGAGTACGGTGCTCGCCCGCTGCGCCGGCTGATCCAGCGCGAGATCGACGACCGCATCGCCGACCTCCTCGTCACCGGCGCCCTCGGCGACGGCGAGGCGGTGCAGGTGGATGCCGCGGACGGCGAGTTCGTCGTGGCATCCGTGCCGAACGCGACGGTGTCGCTGGCCGACGCCGCCTGACCCCACCCACCCCGCACGCCCGCGTCTTCGCGCAGAAACGGTGCCTCCGCCTCCGGCGGAAGGCACCGTTTCTGCACGAGATCCGGGCACCACAGCGGGGTTCTTCGCAGGAGAGGTCGTCGCGGTGGGGCGGTCGGACGCATGCTCGGAGCGTGCACCCCGACGCCGCGGTCTCGAAGGATCACAGCACCGCGAACAGTGCGCCGAGCGCGAGGTACGCACCGACGAACGACGCGGCCGTCACCGCGGCGGCCGAGATGATCACCATCGTCGAGCGGATGTCGCGGAGCCGGCGCGCGGCGACGACGAAGACGAGCACGCCGCCGAGGACGATCGACGCCCACCAGAACACCGGGCTCGTCGTCGCAGCGACGACGGTCAGCCCGTAGACGCCCTCGCCGATCAGGACGCCGGCGAGCAGCCCACCACCGACGGCGGCCGCCATCCGCCCTCGGCGGAGCGCGAAGGCCGCCGCACCGATGACGGGGCCGGCGAGCACTCCGATGACCGCCCAGGTCGTCGGGTCGAAGGGGAAGCCGCGCAGCGTCGACACGACCGCGTAGCCCAAGGTCAGCGCGACGAACGAAACCACGCCCGCCGGAATGGCCTCGCGGAACGAACGTGCGGTGGAGAACACGAGCAGCGCGGTCGGCGCGGTCCACCCGGCCGTGGAGTTGGCGAGGGACGCGGCGTCCTCGGGCAGGAACGTCTGCCCGACCGAGGTCAGGCCGCCGAGTGCGAAGGCGATCGCGGCGACGAAGAGGATGCGCGCCGCGGACGGTGCGATCGGCACGCGGAACGAGGTCACGGGAACGAGCGCGGAGTCGGTCACCGTGCCATCCTCACCGCCACCGCGGGCTCCGCGGGTCGCGCCGAGGCGAAGTCATCCTCGAGGGGGACCCCGGTGCCGACGGTTGTTGCGGGTGCGGCCCATCCGACACCCGCAACAACAGTCCAAACCAGCGGCGTTCAGTTCGCCGTGATGAACGCCTGGGAGTACGCGTTGCCGTACTTCTTGGTGTCACCGTTCGTCGGCCAGGTGCGCCCGGTGCCGATCGAGTAGGCGTGCGCCGCCGTGAGCCGGCCCCACGTCCGCGCCTGGTAGGTGTCGTGGAATGTCGCCGTGCCGATGTTGGTGTACGCGCCCACGGTCGGGATCGGAGCCACGCCGTCGACCTCGCCGCGTCGAACGACGAGGTACATGATCGCGTCGACGTCGTGGCCGGCGCCCTGGTTCCACGCGATCGACCGCGCAGAGAGCCGCTTGATGCCATCCTGGCTGCCCCACGGCGCGGTCACGGTGTAGTCGACGATGGACTCGATGCTCGTCTCGTCGTCCTGTTCGCGGATCGGCGCGTTCAGCCCCGACCGATTCGCGAGGAACGTGCCACCGCCGACGACGTACCAACGGTTGCCGACGCGATCGAGCGGCCGTAGGTACCCGAACCAGAGGGCGTAGCCCTTGGCGTTGCGCGCCTGGTCCCAGGCGTACCCCGACATCAGCGCGACCGACTCGCCCTGCCGCTCGCCCCAGGCGGCGGCGGTCAGCGTCTGGAAGCCGGTGCTGTTCGTGTGGCCGACAGCGAAGCTCGACCCCACGATCGCATAGCCCGCGGTCGACTCCGGTGGTGGTGCGGCCGCGAACGGGTTGCCGTAGAGCTGCTCGAGCGCCTGCACATCGACGTTCTGCAGGCTCTGGTCGTGCAGGAAGTACAGCATCGAGCCGTTCAGCTCGGACACCGCCGACTGCATGATCGAGTTCGTGTCCTCGTTGTGCGCGAGGCCCAGCGCATGGCCGATCTCGTGCACCGCGACCGCGGCGAGGTTCTGCACCGTGGAGTTCTGGATCGCCTTGGTGATGAACCAGAGCACCGGGTTGACCATGGTGCCCGGCGCGTCATGCGCCTCCTTGTTCCAGTTGATCCCATCGCTGAACATGATCCGGCGCTGCGCCTGATTCAGGTCCTCACCGTAGGTCGTGATGGCGATCGCCTTCGGATTGGCCTTCACCCAGTCGGCCCCCGCGTAGTCGGCGAGATCGCCGAACGCCAGCGAGATGATCCAGTCGTCGCCGGATGTCTCATCGAAGTCGAAGTTCGAGACGGCCTCCCATCTCGCGAACGCCGTCGCGATGATCTGCGCGACGTCGCCCGGGCTCAGCGCCGGCTGCTTGCCGGGCGCGTTCATGATCCGAAATTTCACCGTCCCGCCAGACCTGCTGAGCGGGCTCAGCTGCTGGGTCTCGTCGTTGGACATGATGGTTCCCCGCTTCCACGGTCGTCGAACCGTCGGTGAGGGTGTGGTCCGACGTTCCCGAATCTCGTCGTGATCCCCTTGGGAGCCGAGGCGTCCCCCTCGCCACGGCTCGACCGGTCAGCGCCCACAAGGCGGCGTCCCGGCATCCGCACTCTAGCCCTGCCGCGATTGGGGCGACGCCCCCTCTTCGGGTGCACTGGCGAATGACCGGTGACGGCGCGTCGATCGGGACGATGAACGCGAACGGGCTGATCGTCACCGCTCCGATCAAGCCTGCGGAATCATCCAGCCGCAGCATCTGCACGTTGGAGGGGTCGACGAACCTCGGCACCGGATCGCCGGTGGCACAAGGGGCCCGGCTTCCGGCGCCCGCGGTCGACGCGAGGCGGTCGACGCGCTCGGCGCCGTCGTCGCCGCGGGGCGCGAATGAGGCCGCCTTCCGAGTGACCATCGTCCCGTCGGCGGGCCGGCCGAGCCCGGTACGCTGGCCCGACGGTTCGATCGAAGCTTGGGGGAGCGCGATGGACACCGAGGGCGGCCCGAACCCGCGCTCGCAGTCAGAGACGCAGTCGCGTCATCCGGCGGCGCCGCCGCCCGGGAAGCGCTGGTGGCTCGTCGGCTTGGGCGCGATCGCCACGGCGTTCCTCGCCGCGGTCGGCACCTGGCTGTTCTCGCTCGTGCGCCCCATCCTCGACGAGCCGTTCGAGCGCGCGCTCGAGGTGAACGTCGACGATTCCGAGCAGGAGTGCGACAGTTACTCGCTGCCTGCGGCGCTCCTCGACGACGTCCCGGCGACCGCCGTCGAGGGTGGAAGTCCAGCGCAGGTCGCGAGCTTCGATGGCCGATGGATCGTCGACCACGGCGGGCTTCCGACGGTGTCACAGACGATCGACGTGGATCGCACCCTCGAGCTCACCCTCCACGGGAGCGGCGATGAGACGGTGGTCGTCCACGGCATCGACGTGGTCGACTTCGAGCCGCTCGCGGTCGACGACGAGATGGCCGTGATCCACGAGTGCCGTCCGCGCGGTGGCGGCGACATGGGCGGCATGATGGATGTCTCGGCGCTCGCCGTCGACTTCGCCGGGCAGCCGCCCGTCCTCGAGCTGACGGATCCCGAGCTGCGCTTCCCCTATCAGGTGTCCAAGGACGACCCCGAGGGGTTCGACATCCTCATCGCCGACAATGGCACCGGCGACGAGGAAGCGTGCTTCTGCCGCTGGAACCTCGGCGTGTCGTGGAGCGCCGGCGAAGACACCGAGCAGACGGTGATCGAAGGCGACTCGATCGGGGTGGCGACCGGCATCCCGTTGGACGCCTGGCCGGACTACTGGTTCGTCGACGGCGAATGGACCACCGAGGTTCCCGGCTGAGCGCGTCAGCCGTTCGACGAGACGTACAGGCCGCCCCAGATCAGGAAGAACATCGCGGCGAGGCCGCCCAGCGCGACGGCGATCCATCCGATGATGACGGCGGCCAGGGCGAGGCCGTGGCCGCGCTCGCCGGTGCGCTTGATCTGCGACAGGGCGATGTGGCCGAAGATCAGGCCGAGGATCACCGTGAACCACACGGTGATGAAGGCGACGATCGCCCAGACGTTCCAGCGATCGGTCTGCGGGGTGGTGGCGGCGGGAGCGGTCATGGCGGGAGGTTAGCCCGCGCGGCGCGCGGACCTGCGGGACGAATGGCCCGGCGATCCGGCGCGGCCGCTACGCCCCCGCGGCCCGGAACACCTCGGTGCGGGCGACGACCCGGTCGCGCTCGGCGGCGAGCTCGAGCCGCCTCGGGTCGGCGAGGTAGGCCTCGAGGCTCGCCTCGCTCGGCACCGCATACAGGTGCACCTCGACGGGGTGGTCGGGTCCGCGGTCGATCCGCGCGCGATGGAGCACCTCGATGCCGTGCTCGGGCAGCAGGTCGAGCACGCGGTCCTCGTACACGGCCAGCTCGTCGGCGAGCCCGGGGCGTGCCCAGAGCAAGCTGCAGAGCGTGAACCCCGCAGGCGCCGCCGCGGCGACGGACGGCTCGGGCTCGCGCCCACGCTCGGGTCGTGGCTCGGGCTCGGACCGCGTGTGCTCGTCGTTCCTCATCGACCCCGTCCATCCGAATCGCTCGAAACGATTCTCGCAGCCGCCGCACAGGGCCGCCGCCGACACCCGGGTCTCACCGTCCCGCTCCCTCCCGCCCTGTTCGTGCAGAAACGGTGCCTTCGGCCGGAGCGAAAGCACCGTTTGCACACGAGAGCGACGGGCCAGACCCGTGGGGGCTCGCGAGTCCCCGGTTGGTGCGGGTGCACCCGCCGGAACCCGGGACTCGGGATCGAGTGCGGTGGTGCTGGGGTGCGCGGGGGCTCGCGAGTCCCGGGTTGGTGCGGGTGCACCCGCCGGAACCCGGGATTCGGGAGTGCGGTGGGTCGCGCGGGGTGGTGCCGGGTGCGTGCCGGATCGCGAGTCCCGGGTTGGTGCGGGTGGACCCGCCGGAACCCGGGATTTGGAGTGCGGTGGGTCGAGCGGGGTGACGCTGGCGTGCGTGGCGGCTCGCGAGTCCCGGGTTGGTGCGGGTGCACCCGCCGTAACCCGGGATTTCGGGGCGGCGGGTCAGCCCTGAGCGGATGGCGCGGCCGCCAGCGCGTCGGCGATCGAGCCCGCCCACGCGTCGACCGCGTCCCACTCGCGGAAGTCGCCCTCGGGCATGATGTCGCGCAGCGCCGGCATCCACACGATCATGCGGTCGGCGCCGCGGATCTTGTCGTGGTGGTACGCGCCGCGGAACACCTGCGTGCCGCGCGGATGCACGAGCTCCTCGTATTTCGCGAACTGCTTGGGCTCGGCGCCCTTCAGCACGTCGTTGCCGTCCTTGTCGACCTTCTCCGTGCCGAGCGGGCCGCTCGCGAACAGCCAGGTCGGCTTCGCCGCCAGCTCCTCGGCGTTGCGCTCGACGAACCTGCGCGCCGGCTTGCGCCAGTTGAACTCGTACGTCGCCGAGCCTACGACGTAGGCGTCGTATCCGGATGACTCGTCGAGTTCCTTGGCGTCCATGACGTCAACCTCGAGCCCGCGTTCGCCCAGGCGCTTCCCGATGCGCCGCGCGATGCCCTCGGTCGCGCCGTACTTGCTCGCGTAGGCGACCAGCACCCTCATCGCGATCCCCCTTCGTCGCGTCCCCCGGATGTCGCACGCTACGCCGGGGGCATGACGCCGTCAGAGTCCAAGGTCACTCCGGGAGCGCCGGGCCCGCCGGAGCGCGCCGCGCGAGCAGCGTCGAGTCGTGGATCTCCATCGTGCGGCCGTCGCGGACCACCGTGCGCGGCCGCTGATCGACGACGATCGGCTCGAGGTCGTCGGGCAGGCCCGGCACCAGCTCCTCGGCGAGCAACAACGCGTCGTGATGGCTCGTCGCGAGATGTGCGAAGGCCTCGGATGGCGCGTGGCCGACGACGAGCAAGTGCCCGCCCGGAGCGACGGCCGTCGCGAGACGGCGGACGACCTCGACCATGCCGTGGCCGGGCGGATGCAGGAAGTGCGTCGTCACCAGGTCGTACGTCCGCCCGTCGGCCGTGAAGGTGCGCGCGTCGACCTGCCACCAGTCGACGCGGTCGGCGACGCCCGCCCGCTCGGCGTTGCGCGCGGCGCGCGCGAGCCCGCTCGCCGAGAAGTCAGCGCCCGTCACGCGCCATCCGTGCTGGGCGAGCCAGATGACGTCGCCGCCCTCGCCGCATCCGACGTCGAGCGCCGTGCCGGGCGTCAGCCGGGATGCCTCGGCGACCAGCTGCACGTTCGGCTCGCCGCTCCACACCTGCTGCTCGCCCGAGTACCGCTCGTCCCACGCGGGCGGTTCGAACATCGACGCGTCCGCGCCATCCGTGCCGCCGTCTTCGTGCTCATGCTCGTGTCGACTCATCCGCGCCTCCTGCTGCCGAGGGTACGCGGCCCCACGCCGATCGGCGTGCCGGGGCCGGCGCCTCACGCGGGCTGCGGCACGAGCTCCTCGAGCGCGCGTACGGCCTCGCCGGCGCCGTCCTCGTGTGCCATCCGCTCGGCCGCCTCGCCGACGGCGGCGGAGCAGCGCGGCGCTGCCGCGATCGCCTCGCCGAGGCGTGTCGCGGTGAGCCGGCGCTGGGGGATCGCGGCCGGCGCGAGCCCCGCCTCGAGCAGCCGGGCCCCCCAGAACGGCTGGTCGGCGATGAACGGCACGACGATCGAGACCGTGCCCGCCGCGGTCGCGGCCTGCACCGTGCCGATGCCGCCGTGGTGGATCGCGGCGACCGCGTGCGGCAGCACTGCCCCGTGATCGACCGAGCGGGTGACGAGCAGGTCGTCGCCGCGCAGCTCGTCGGGGATCGCGATGCCGCCGAGACCGGTCGCGACGAGCAGCCGCAGCCGGTGCGACCGTGCCGCGTCGACGAGCGCGCGCCCACGCGCGACGGGATCGCCCGCGGCCATGGATCCGAACCCGGCGTAGAGGAACGGCCCACCCCGCACGAAGGCCTCGACGCCCGGGTCGAGCGCGGGCCCCGCGCCATCCGTCGCCCCTGACCGCCATGCCCCGGTGAGCCGCACCGACGCGGGCCAGTCGGCGGGCCGGGGGAGGATCGCCGGGCTGATTGGCATGAGCGTCGCCGCGGGCGCGGATGAACGGCGCGGCCGCGGCACGCCGAGCACGGCTGCCGCTTCGTCGAGCTCGCGACGGAACATCCCGGCCGCCGCCGACGCCGCCCGGTACGTCAGCGGGTTCAGCGGCCCGAGGCTGCGCGTGACGGTGCCGGCCGCCGGGAACTCGCGCGTCGGCGTCATCGCGGGCACCATCTCGACGAGCACGTGCGGGATGCCGAGCGCGTCGGCCGCGATCGGCGCCGACAGCACCTTCGGATGCCACGCGATCACGTCGGGCCGGTACTCGCGCGCCGCCTCGGCCGCGCCGACGAGCACGCCGCGCATGACCGGCCGCACCACCTCGCGCAGGTTCCGCATCGCCGCGATCGGCGACACCCCCTGCGACTCGATCATCGCCGTGAAGTCGACGCCGAGGCTGCGCACGTCGAGCCCCGTGAGGTCGACGCCCGAGCGGTCGGGCACGGCCAGGCGAACCTCGTGACCGGATGTCGCGGCGCGACGCGCGAGCGCCGTGAACGGCTCCACGTCGCCGCGCGATCCGGCGCTGACCAGCAGGATCCTCATCGCGCCTCCTCCGATGCGAGCCCGACCGCCGCGAGCAGGCGGTCGTCGGTCGTGAGCCCGTGCGTGTAGAGCTCGGCGAGCGGCACGGCGATCCGCCCGAGCGCCCGGTCGGCGCCGCCCGCCCACGAGGTGAGCGGGCCGATCATGAGGAACGGCGCGACGCCGAGCATGACGAGCGTCGCGGCCTGCGCCTCGGGATCGCGCGACGGGCGGAGCCATCCGCTCGCCGAACCGTCGTCGATCATCGCGCGCGCGACCTCGAGCAGCCGCGCGAACAGCGCGGCGGATGCCTCGCCGCCGTCACCGAGCATGCGTGCGAGGTACGGCCCGTAGGTGCCGAGCACCTCGCCGAGCACGTCGGCCGCGCCGGTCGCGCCGTCCCGCTTGTCGGCGATGAACCGCGCGACGCGCGCGTCGCACTCCTCACGCAGGGCGAGCTTCGTGCCGAAGTGATGGGTGACGAGCGCCGTGCTCACGCCGGCGTTCGACGCGATCTCGCGCAGGCTCGCGCCCTCGTATCCGCGCGCGGCGAAGCGGTCGAACGCGCTCGCGAGGATCCGCGCTCGGGCGGTGAGGTCGCCGTCGGCGACCAGGGCTGTACGCATGTACAGGATTCTGGCAGAGCGTACAGTCTCTGTCCATCGCGTGGTTCCTCAGACGAGCAGCGCGGCCGCGAGGCATCCGATGCCGACGGTGAGGTCGATGCCGATGCACCACAGCGCGAGCGAACGGCTCACGACCGCGTCGCGTCGAACGTGCACGACGTCCCACGCGGCGTGGGCCGCGAGCGCGAGGCCCGCGATCGCGAGGCCGAGCCGCGGGTCGACGAGCACCGCGAGGGTGCCCGCGACGAGGTAGACGAGTGCCACGGCCGTCTGGCGGAACGCCTCGTCGCGGCGCCGGGCGAAGGCGATCGCGGCCAGGATCGCGCCGGTGACGACGAGCGCGAGCAGGCGCGGCACGTCGACCAGTTCGGCGAGCACCACGATGACGGTGCTGATTCCCACCCACGCCCACGCCATCCAGCGGATGCCCGTCGCGGTCGCCGCGAGGTAGCAGACGACCGCGACGCCGGCCGCGGTGAGCGGCAGCGAGAGGTCGATGCCGGCGCTCTCGCCGAGCGTGAAGAGGGCGACGAGTCCCGACGCGATGCCGATCGCCACGAACAGCACGATGGCGAAAGACGAACGAGCGGATGGCGCGGCGACGCGCTCGCCGTGGAGCGCGAGTTCCTCGTGGGGCCGCAGGGGGCTCGCGTCGAGGTGTTCGGGTCCGGAGGTCATGATGGTGCTCCAATCGTGAACGTATATTCATGAACGGTAGTTCACGGATGTTGCCCGCGTCAACGCTTTCGTGAACCTTTGTTCATGCGAGAATCGAATCGACCCGAGGAGACCGTATGACGCCGCCCCGCCCGCCCGCCGACCTCGACGCCCTCCGCGAGGGCCTGCTCGAGCACGCCCGGCGCATCGTCGCGCGCGACGGCGTAGCCGGGCTCACGATGCGCGCGCTCGCGACCGAAGCGGGATCCGCCGTCGGCCTCTCCTACAAGGCGTTCGCGTCGCGCGACGACCTGCTCGCCCAGCTCGCCGGCCGCGCGATCGACGAGCTCTCCGCCCAGCTCGACGAGTGGGCGGCGACGCCCGGCGGCCGCGTCGAGGACCGCCTGCGCGAATTCGCCGAACTCGTGTTGTCCTCCGACGCGCCGTCGATCGTCGCACAGCTGCCCGGCGGCACGGGCGCCGAGGGTCCGCTGCGCGAGGCGTTCGACCGCGGCAGCGCCCGCGAATGGGACCGCCTGCTCGCCGACTTCCTCGCCGAGCGCCGCGCTGCGGGCGAACTCGCGCCCGACGTCGACCCCGAGGCGTACGCCTTCCTCATCGCAGGGGCGCTGCACAACCTCATCGCCTCCGGCGGCGCGTGGCGCCGCCCCGATCGCGCGGTCATCGAGCGCCACCTCGCGGCCGTCGCCGGCCACCTCGCGGCCGACCGCTCGGCGGTCGGCGACACCGCGCGCGGCTGAGCCATCCGCCCGGGGTCTGCCTTCGCGCCGTCCCCACCTCGGCGCCGCCCCATCCACGCACGCTCGTTCCCGGCCCCGCCCTCTCCACGCACGCCCGTTGCCGGACCGCCCCCGTTCCCGGCCCCCGCCACGTTCCCGCCCCCGTCCCGTTCCCGGCCCCGCTCTCATCCCGAGTCCCGCGTTTCCGCGGGTGCACCCGCACGAACCCGGGATTCGGATCCACTCGCAGCGCACACAGCCCCCCGAGTCCCGCCTTGATGCGGGTGCACCCGCACGAACCCGGGATTCGGATCCACTCGCCGCGTGCGAACGTGTGCGGCTGAGTGGCGCGTGCGGCGCAGGGCCTCGCGAGTCCCGGGATATTGCGGGTCGACCCGCACGAACCCGGGACTCGAGACAACGCATGGGTGGGCGCGGCGACGCGCCACTGGGCGCCGGCCTGGGCGCTGCGCGCCGCGGCGCCGAAAGGGCTATGCGCGAGCCACCGCAGGAGCGCCGTCATGGCGCGATCCGGGGTTCGTCTGCTACACAGGGCATGTGTCGCGCCCGTTCGCGGGCACGGTGTCGACGTCGATACCGCGACCGGAAAGCGAGGGCCCCCTGCCATGCGATCACGAGCACGCACCATCCGACTCGGCGCCATCGCCGCCGCACTCGGCCTGGCCCTCGCGGGTCTGGCCGCGGCCGCGCCCGCCTCGGCCGCCACGTACACGTGCGCGTCGTTCAGCGGTCTCACCGTGACCGCCGATACCGTCAGCCGCAGTCCGGTCTCGCTCAATGCAGGCGACGTGATCCGCGCCACGGTCTCGCCCGCGCGCGACGGCGACGTCATCATCCTCAGCGCCGCGGCCGGAACGAGCATCAACTTCGTCGAGGCGCCCGCCACGACGGGCCTGTCGTGGAAGGCGCCGGTCACCGGCAGCTACGGCCTCGGCTGGTCGCTCGAGGCATCCGGCACCCGCCCGTCGAGCCTCACGTGGAGCTTCACATGCACGCCCGCCTCGGGCTCGACCGCGACGGTCTCCGACTCCGACCGCGACGGCGTCGCGAACTCGAGCGACGCGTGCGCGTCGACCACGCTGCCCGACTCGACCAAGAAGCCCGTCGCGGGCCGGTACGCCGCCAAGTCGACGGGCCGGTTCCTCGACGGCACCGGCGCGTACTCGGGCTACACCGTGGTCGACACCGGCGGATGCTCCGCGCTCCAGATCGCGAAGGCGCTGAACCTCGGCCGCACCGACCTGCAGTCGGGCATCACGCTCACGACGCTGAAGAACTGGGCCGCCACGCACTGAGCCGGGCGGGGGGTCGCGCGCTGAGCTGGGTCGCGCGCGGCGCGTCGGCGTCCGATGTCGCGAGTCCCGCCTTGCTGCGGGTATGCCCGGCGGAACCCGGGATTCGCGGCGCGGGTTGGGTGCGCCGGCGACGGATGCCGCGAGTCCCGACTTGCTGCGGGTCGACCCGCACGAAGCCGGGATTCGGGTCGGCGGTCGGGCGCGGGGTCGGGCGGGGGTTGGGTGCGCCGGCGACGGAAGCCGCGAGTCCCGATTTGCTGCGGGTGGACCCGCACGAAGCCGGGATTCGGGTAGGCGGTCGGGCGCGGGGGTCGGGTGCGGGTCGGGCGCGCCGGCGACGGATGCCACGAGTCCCGACTTGCGGCGGGTGGACCCGCAGGAACCCGGGATTCGGGTCGGGGGTGGGGTGCTGGAGGTTCGCGAGTCCCGACTTGCTGCGGGTGGACCCGCAGGAACCCGGGATTCGGGGCGGCGGTCGGGTGGGGGTGGGCGCGGCGGGGGTCGAGTGCGGCCGGCGCATCGGTCAGGAATCGAGAAGCGGGCCGTGCGGGGCCGGACATAGCGTCGCGGGTATGAACACCACCGACACCATCACCATCTCGTCCATCGACGCCATCACCCTCGACGCCCCCGACCCCGAGGCCGCCGCGCGGTTCTACGCCGACGCGTTCGGGCTCGGCTCCGAGGTGCGCGTGCGCGCCGCGGATGCCGCGACGAGCGGGTTCCGCGGATACACCGTGTCGCTCATCGTCGCCCAGCCGGCTGACGTCCGCGCGTTGTTCGACTCGGCTGTCGCGGCAGGCGCGACCGTGCTGAAGCCCGTCGAGAAGTCGTTGTGGGGCGTGGGCTGCGTCATCCAGGCACCCGACGGGGCGATCTGGAAGATCGCGACCTCAGCCAAGAAGGACTCGGGCCCCGCGACGCGCACCATCCAGCAGATCGTGCTGCTGCTCGGCGCCGACGACGTCGCCGCGAGCAAGCGGTTCTACGTCGACCGGGGTCTCGCGGTCGGCAAGAGCTTCGGCAGCTACGTCGACTTCGCGATGCCGGGCAGCCGCATCGGGCTCGGGCTCTACAAGCGCCGCGCGCTCGCGAAGGACGCCGGCGTCGCGCCCGAGGGCTCGGGCTCGCACGCCATCCGCATCGTCGGGGGAGCGTCGTTCACCGACCCCGACGGGTTCGCCTGGGCCGCATCCGAGTGACCTCCGCGTCCCGCTGAGGGTGCACGGCCGCCGTCAGCGGGACGCCCGGTCGCGCTCGTGCGACCAGATCGCCAGTTCGACGCGGTTCCGGGCGCCGAGCTTGGCCATGAGGCTCGCGATGTGGGTCTTCACCGTGCCGAGCGAGATGTACAGCTCGCGCCCGATCTCGGCGTTGCCGAGGCCGCGCGCGACCAACGCGAGCACCTCTTCCTCGCGATCGCTGAGTGGCGAGGACGGCGACAGGGTCGACATGGGCGAGACGGCGGAGCCGCCCTCCACGGAAGCACCCCCGGCGCCACCGGCCCCGCCGGCCCCGCCAGCCGCCCCCGCGAACGCCTCGATCAGCCGCACGGTCACGTTCGGCGCGATGAGCGCGTCGCCGCGAGCCGCCGCGTGCACGGCCTCGCGCAGCAGCGCCGCGCCGGCGTCCTTCAGCAGGAACCCGCGCGCACCCGATCGCAGCGCGGTGTAGACGTACTCGTCGAGGTCGAAGGTCGTGATCACGACCACGGGGATCGGGTCGGCGACGCCCGGCCCGGCCAGCTCGCGCGTCGCCTCGAGCCCGTCCATCACGGGCATCCGGATGTCGAGCAGGCACACGTCGGGCCGGATGTCGCGTGCGAGGGCCACGGCCTCGGCGCCATCGCGCGCCTCGCCGACGACCTCGATGTCGGGTTGCGCGTCGAGGATCATGCGCAGGCCGGTGCGCACGAGGTCCTGGTCGTCGGCGATCAGCACGCGCACGTTCATGCGGTCCATCCTGCCCGCGGCAGCTCCGCGGTCACGGCCCAGCCGCCGCCGGGCGCCGGCCCGGCCGAGCAGGTGCCGCCCAGCAGCGCGGCGCGCTCGGCCATGCCGGTGAGTCCGAAGCCCGGTGCGGCGGATGTCGCGGCCGCGCCGTCGTCGCGCACGTCGAGTCGCACGCCGTCGGCGTCGACCCGCACGCCGACGTCCACGCGCGTCGCTCCCTTCGCGTGCCGCCGCGCGTTCGTGATGGCCTCCTGCGCGATGCGGAACACCGCCGCGCCGACCGCGGGCGGCACGTCGTCGCCGTCGCCGTCCACCGTGACGCGCACTTCGGGGCCGCGCAGCCCGGAGCCGCGCGCGGCGTGGGCCGACGCGACGCCGGAGCCGGAGCCGGAGCTGGACCCGAAGCCGGACCCGGACCCGAAGCCGGACCCGGACCCGAAACCGGGCCCGAAACCGGGCCCGGCTCCGGAACCGGACCCGGACCCGGCCCCGGCCCCGGAGCCCGACCCGGACCCGGACCCGGACCCGGCCCCGGAGCCCGACCCGGCCCCGGCCCCGGAGCCGTCGACGGCCGGTCGCGCGAGCCGCCGCACATCGTCGAGCCCGGGCGCGGGAGCGAGCTCCGCGACATCCGCTCGCCGCAGCACGCGCACCATCGAGCGCATCTCGTCGAGCGTGCGCGACGCCTCGCCCTCGATGACGCGCAGCACCTCGACTGCGGCGCCCGGGTCGTTCGCGGCGACCGCCGTGCCGGCCTGCGCCTGGATCGCGATCGCCGAGACGTGGTGCGCCACGGTGTCGTGCAGGTCGCGTGCGAGCTGCTCGCGCTCGAGCAGCCGCACGCCCTCGAGCTCGCGCTCGTGCGCGCCGGCCCGCCAGCGGAACGCGATGCCCAGCGTGCAGGTCGTGAGCACCACGGCGAGCCCGCCGATCGCCTCGCCGACCGTCTGCCCGCCGACGGGCAGCGACAACAGGATGCCCGCGGCGAGAATCACCGCAGCGCCGAGCATCGCGCGGCCGGAGCCCCAGCGCATGACCGCGTAGACGAGGATCAGCATGTACGCGCTCGTGAACAGCTGCGGGTCGCCGCCGGGTACGAGTCCCACCACGGTCCCGGTGCCGAAGGCGAGCGCGAGCATCGTGAACGGGCGCGCGCGGCGCCAGAGCAGCGTCGGCACGAGCGCGACCAGCACCGACGCCCAGAGCCAGCGCCACGGCACATCCGTGCGCAGCACCGCCTCGAGCACGACGAGCGCGGGGAGCACCGCGACGAGCAGCCAGTCGCGCCACACCCGGCGGGGCGGCGGCGGGGACGCGGCCGGCGCGTCCCACAGCGCCCGGACGGGGCTCGTCATGCCCTCATGATAGGCGGGCACCGGTCACCGCCGTCGGCGCGGGCGGGGCGGGGTGGCGGCGGATGTCGCGACGCGACCACCCGCGGATCACGAGCTCCGCGACCGCGAGGTTGATCACCCAGCCCGCGCCCATGAGCACGGCGTGGACCGCCTCGCCCGGCGCGCCGAACGCGAGCGTCCACGGCGCGAACGTGAGCACCTGCGTGCCCGCGCCCATGGCGATCGCGTAGGCGCGCGTCATCCATGCGCGGTGCGTGCGTACGTCGCCGCTCCGGATCGCGACGAACGCGATCACGATCCCCGCCGCCATCGCGGTGCCGAACCCGAGGCGCATGACCATGAGCGCGAGGCCGCTCGGGGCGGGCAGGTCGTACGCGACCGCCATCCAGAGCCCCGACAGTGCCGACGCGAGGCCCGCGGGAGCCGCGACGCGCCCTGACATCCGGTGCCAGCGCCGCCGCCGGAGCGATGGCGCGAACTGGAGCGCGCCGAGCACCGCGAACAGCAGCGATCCGACGATGTGCACCACGATGGGCACCGGCGAGTCGAAGAAGCGCGAATTCTCGGCCGTCACGGTCGCGCCCGTCGTGAGCTGGGTCAGGCGCGACGCGCCCGCGATCATGGGCACGACGCTGAGCAGGATGAGCCCCGCGGGCACGAGCCATTCGGGGCGGCCCCGGCGAGGGGCGGAGGTCTGGGTCATGTCCCGATGCTCGCGGGTGCGGCCGGGCCGCGGCATCGGCCGACCGGCCGGACCGCCTCGGCCGATCGGCTGAAACCCGACAGGAGCCGAGCGTGCCGGGCCCGGGTCAGCTGATCGTGTCGGCGTGGCGGTGCACGACCCGCCACTCGCCGTCGTCACGCCGGTAGACCTGCGTGGACCGGATCGTGACAGAGCGGGGCGCCCCGTTGACGGAGGTCGTCACCCGCTCGTACCCGACCGTGTAGGCCATGTCTCCCACGACGTCGAACGAGATGAGGTCGAGCGCGTACGCGGTGCAGTGCGAGAAGCTCATCGCGAGTTCGTCGAACGCCTCGACGAGCGCCGGCCGGCCGACGGCGTTGCGCCACGCGCCGAACACGCTGACCGGGTCGGCCTGCGCCCAGACGGCACGACGCGGGCCGTCATCGCCGTCGAACATCGCGCGCTCGGCCGCGACCAGCGGACCGTGCACCCATTCCAGGAACTCCTCGCGCTCGTTCATGGGATCAGGATCCTCCCGCCCCGTGTCGAGCACAATCGTTCGCGGCGACTGCGCCGGCGGCAACCGGTTCCCTCGCGTCGGCGGGTCGTGCGATGCTGGCCGCATGCCCGAGTCGCCCGAGGTCCAGGCGCTCGTCGAGGAGCTCGGCGCGCAGCTGACGGGCCGCACGATCACCGACGTCGACGTCATCGAGTTCCGCGTCACCAAGACGCGCGCCCTACCGCTGAGCACGCTGGTCGGCGCGCAGGTCACGGGTGCCGTCCGCCACGGCAAGCTCGTCGACCTCGGGTTCGGCCCGACGCACCTCGTGGTCTCGCTCGGCCGGCACGGCTGGGCGAGATGGGCGGATGGCGCGGCCGCGCCATCCGGCACCGACGACGCCGAACCCCCGCCGCCCGCCCTCGCCGCGATCACCTTCGACGACGGGCGCACGCTCGAGTTCACCGACGCAGGCAACTTCGTGTCGCTCGGTGCCTGGGTCGTCGACGATCCGTTCGAGGTGCCGGCGGTCGCCAAGCTCGGACCCGACCCCGCCGCGCCCGGGTTCAGCCGCGCCGACTTCGACGCCGCGATGCTCGGTCGCCGCAAGCAGGTCAAGGCCGTGCTGCAGGAGCAGGAGTCGCTCGCCGGCGTCGGCAACGCCTACTCCGATGAGATCCTGCACGCGGCGAAGGTCTCGCCGGTCGTGCACGCCGCAGCGCTCGCCGCCGACGAGCGCGACCGGCTCTTCGACGAGACGGTCGGCACGATCGCCTCCGCGATCGACGCGCGCCGCGGCATCCCGATCGACCGGCTCAAGGCCGACAAGGTCGCGGCCATGCGCGTGCACGGGCGGGCCGGCGAGCCGTGCCCGCGCTGCGGCGACACGATCCGCGACTTCACGTTCGGCAGCACCATCGCGCAGTACTGCCCGACCTGCCAGACCGATGGCGCGGTGCTGCCGCTCAAGGAGGCGTAACGCCCGCCGTGCGATGATCGCCGCATGACGGATGACGCGGAGCCCGCCAAGCCTGTGACCGTGGTCGTCGACGTGGCCAACGTGATGGGCTCGCGCCCCGACGGCTGGTGGCGCGATCGCGAGGGCGCGGCCACGCGGCTGCTCGCGGGAATGTCGGCCCTCGTCGGTCGCGACGTCGACGATCCCGACGGGCAGCCGATGCGCATCGCGCGGATCGTCGCCGTGCTCGAGGGGCAGGCGAGGACCGCCTCAGATCCGGGCGGCCTCGAGATCGTGCGGGCGCTCGGCGAGGGCGACGACGCGATCGCCGACGCGGCCCGCGTGCTCGTCGGCGCGGGCACCGCGGTCGTCGTCGTGACCGGCGACCGCGGGCTGCGGGCGCGCCTGCCCGCCGACGCGCGGGCCGCCGGCCAGGGCTGGCTCAACGCGCTGCTCGGCCGCTGAGCGAGCGTCGGCCGCGACTCCGGCCGCGACCCACCGCCGCGGCCGCGCCCCGGGGGCCGCGACGACGGTCGCCGCTGCTAGCATCCGCTGGTGCGCATCCTCCGCCGCGTCGTCGTCGCCGCAGCCGTCCTCGTCCTGCTCGTCATCGCCGCCTTCACCGGCGTCTATCTCTGGCAGCAGCCGATCCTGCTGACGGGCACCGGCTACGCCGCGCACAACGCATGCGCGGTGAACGAGGTCGCCGGCCGTGACGACCCCGAGCGCGACCTGCCGCCGAACCCGCTCGTGCCCTACCTCCGCATCGACGGCGAGGGCGATCCGACCACCGGATCGATCCTCGGTGCGCTCGCGCGCCAGCGCGCCTGGCACACCGACGGCTTCGGCTGCACGCTCGCGGCCGAGCGGCCCGAGCTCGGCGACGCGACCGCGATCGACGCGGGCGCGAACCCGTTCACCGACGCGCCCGCGCCCGATGCCACCGCGAACCCCGACCTCGAGGCCGCGCTCGACCAGGCCTTCGGCAGCGACCTCGACGCCGCCGACGCGAAGGCACTCGGCACCCGGGGCGTGGTCGTCGTGAAGGACGGTGAGCTCGTGGCCGAGCGGTACGCCGACGGGTTCGACGCCGAGACGCCCCAGCTCGGCTGGTCGATGTCGAAGAGCGTCGCGAACCTGCTCACGGGCGTGCTCGTGAAGCAGGGCGTCGTCGCCCTCGACGACGATCACCTGCGCCCGGAGTGGACGGACAGGCGCGCCGACATCACCGTCGAGCAGCTGCTGCGCCAGACCAGCGGCCTCGAGTGGGACGAGACGTACGACCTCGGCACGCCGATCACGCGCATGCTCTACCTCGAGCCCGACATGGCCGACTACGTCGCGAGCCTGCCGCTCGCGCACGAGCCCGGCACGGTGCAGCAGTACTCGAGCGGCAACACCACGCTGCTGTGCGACATCCTCGCCGAACGCACCGGCCTCGGCGCCGACCTGCCGCGGCGCGAGCTGCTCGCGCCGCTCGGCCTCACGACCGCGATCCTCGAACCGGATGCCTCGGGCACGCCGGTCTGCTCGTCCTACCTCTGGGCCAGCCCGCGCGATTGGGCCGCGATCGGGCAGTTCGCGCTGCAGGACGGCGAATGGAACGGCGAGCAGCTCCTGCCCGACGGCTGGATGGCCGAGAGCCTCAGCGCCACCGACGTCGACGAGACCGACGACCCCGGCAACGGCATGAGCTGGCGCACGAACGTGCTGCCGAGCGGCGAGCTCCGTTGGCCCGAGCTGCCCGAGGACACCTACTACGCGGCCGGGCACGACGGGCAGAAGGTGCTCGTCGTCCCGTCGGAGCAGCTCGTCGTCGTGCGCATGGGCTTCACGCCCGAGGCCGACGAGGATCCCTCGGTCGTGCAGCTCGTCGCCGACGCGATCGCCGCGCTCGACTAGCGTGCGCGCCCGATTCCGGCCGGAGTCCGGCCGCGAACCGGCGTAGCCTGCCGCCATGACCGGCGAGAAGTACGACGTCAAGCGCGCGCATCGCGAGCTCTACGCGCCATCCGCCCGCGACTTCTCCCTGGTCGACGTGCCGCCCATGCGCTACCTCGCGGTCGACGGGCACGGCGACCCGAACACGGCGCCCACCTACGCGCAGGCGGTCGAGGCGCTCTTCGCGGTCGCGTACGCGCTGAAGTTCCGCAGCAGGCGCGAGCTCGGGCGGGATGTCACGGTCGCCCCGCTCGAGGGCCTCTGGCGGGCCGATGACCCCGCCGCGTTCACCGCACGCGAGAAGGGCGCGTGGGACTGGACGATGTTGATCGCCCAGCCCGAGTGGATCGACGACGCACTCGTCGCCGAGGCCGTCGCCGCCGTTCGCGCGAAGGGCGACCGACCCGCGCTCGGGCTCGTGCGCCTCCGCGAGCTGCACGAGGGGCCGTCGGTGCAGATCCTGCACGTCGGGTCGTACGACGACGAGGCCCCGACGCTCGCGCGACTCCATGACGAGTGGATGCCGCAGCACGGCCTCACCTTCGCCGGCGACCATCACGAGATCTACCTGAGCGATGCGCGGCGCACGGCGCCGGAGAAGCTGCGCACCGTCCTCCGCCAGCCGGTCCGGCCGGTGTGACGACCTCGGCCGTCTCACCGCCGGCGCGACTCGGCGAGAATAATCGAGTGACGTCCCCGACCCCCGCCCCCATCGCCATCGAACGCGGCGACCTCGCCGATCCCCGCGTCATCCGCCTGCTCGAGGACCACCTCGACGACATGTTCGCGACCTCGCCCGCCGAGAGCGTGCACGCGCTCGACGTCTCGGGGCTGTCGGTGCCCGAGGTGACGTTCTGGACCATCGCCGACGGCGACGAGCTGCTCGGCTGCGTGGCGCTGAAGCAGCTCGATGCCGAGCACGGCGAACTGAAGTCGATGCGAACGGATGCCGCGTCCCGCGGCCGTGGGCTCGGTGCGAGGCTGCTCGAGCACGTGCTCGCCGAGGCGGCCCGCCGCGGCTATCGGCGCGTGAGCCTCGAGACGGGCTCGCAGGAGTTCTTCCGGCCCGCGCGCACGCTCTACGCCAAGTACGGGTTCGTCGAGTGCGAGCCCTTCGGCGACTACGCGCTCGACCCGAACAGCGTGTTCATGACGCTGGAGCTGCCCGCGGCCGGCTGACGGGCGCAGCGGCGGCCCCGGTGGTTCGCGGCGGATCGTCAGCCGCCGCACATCCCGGCCGGGTTAGTTTCGGAGGCATGGCGTCCTCGACCACGAGTGCTGGCCCGCGCTCGACCCCGCGCGTGAAGTTCCGCGTGCACGGTCGCTCGACGCAGCCCGACGCCGAGCTGCCCGCCTGGACCCGCAAGCTCGCCGAGGGCGACGACGCCGGGTTCTTCGGGCCGGGCAGTGCCGTGTGGGCGGTCAACGGTGCGCTGCCCACGCTCGTCGCGGGCATCCGCGCGCTGCTCCTGCAGACCCTGCACCCGGGTGCGATGGCGGGAGTGCACGACCACTCGCGATATCGCGAGGATCCGCTCGGGCGGCTCGACGGCACCATCCGCTGGGTCGCGACGACCACGTTCGGCGATCGACGGCAGGCGACCGAGGCGAGCGCGTTCGTCAGTCGCCTGCACGAGCGCGTGCGCGGCACCTACACGGATGCCTCGGGCGAGACCCGCGCGTACGCCGCCAACGATCCCGAGCTGCTGCGATGGGTGCACGACGCCTTCACCGAGGCGTTCATCGGTGCGCACCTCGTCTGGGGCCGCACGATCCCGGGCGGACCCGATGCCTACGTGCGCGAGTGGGCGCAGGCGGGTCGCCTCATGGGCGTCGAGGATCCGCCGACGAGCGTCGACGCGCTGCGCGCCGAGCTGGCCGGCTTCCTCGAGGGGGCGAAGGTCGACGAGCGCGTGGCCGGGGCGGTCCGCTTCATCCGCCGACCCGGCCTGCCGGGACTGACCGGACGGCTCTACCCCGTGCTCTTCGGCGGCGCCGTCGCCTCGCTCGACCCCGAGCAGCGCCGGCTGCTCGGGCTGCGCCGGCCGTGGTGGCCCGCGATCACGCTCACGCGCGTCCTGCTCCGGACGGGCGAGCGCGTGCTCGGCCCGATGTCGCCGAGCGAGCGGCACGCGCGCCTGCGGATCGCCCGGCTCGAGGCTGCCGCGGGCTGAGGGGCGCCGCACGGGGTCCCGCGACCGGCCGAGCGAGGGATGGCGCGCGATCGCGCCCGTTGCCTAGTGTGAGCCGCACGGCCGATGAACGCGCGGCCGCGGCATCCGGGGGGACGGTCGACGTGAACTGGTTCTACGAGGCGAGCGTGTGGGTCACCCTGCCGCTGTTCCTGATCGTGTTCGTCGTGGCATCCTGCGGCATCGTGGTCGGACTGCGTCCGGTCGTGGCGCGCCTGGCCGACGACCGGGGCGAATGGGATCGCGCGCTGGGCCACGTGATCGGCACCTTCGGGGTGTTCTTCGGGATCCTGCTCGCCCTGGTCGCGGTGTCGGTCTACGAGAACCTCGCCCACACCCGCCAGGTCGCGATCGAGGAGGCCAGTCGCGTCGGCGCGCTCTACCGCGCGAGCTCCGGGCTGCCCGGCGGCGACGGCGACCGCATGCACGAGGCCCTCGGCGACTACCTGCGGGCCGTCATCGACGGCGACTTCCCGGCGCAGCAGCGCCAGGTGCTGCCGACCGCGAGCGACCCGCAGGTCGACGAGATGGACGCGCTGCTGGAATCGGTCGAGGTCGGCACGCTCGGCGAGCAGGCCGAGTACAAGCAGGTGCTCGAGTCGTACGACGCGTTCATCGAAGCGCGCCGTGCACGGATCGACGCGACCGCGCTGGCCCTGCCGCCCATGCTCTGGGCGGTGATCTGGGTCGGCGCCGCCATCAACGCGGTGCTCATCGCGTTCATCGCCGTTCGGGGCCTGCGCCTGCACCTGCTCATGGCGGGACTGCTCGCGGTCTTCATCGGCCTGGTGATCTTCGTCACGGCCGACATGGACCATCCCTACGCCGGCGCGATCTCGATCGACGCGGGCGCGTTCGAGCGCGTGCTCGAACAGGTGGTGGATGAATCGGGGTGAGCCCCGCGATCAGGGCCGGCCGACCTCGCCCTCCCAGTACCCCGGTCCGTCGGTGTCGAGTGAAGTGATCTGCCAGCCCAGCGGGGCCGGCGCCTCGTCGGCGCCGTCGAGCAGCGCGGGGTCGGCGAGGCGCGCGGCGATCGCCTCGGCCTCGGCGGTCGAGACGCGCGCGATGTAGAGCTTGGGCCAGTCGGGCCCCTCGAGCAGCACCTCGGCGTGCGGGTGCTCGGCGGCGATCGCGATGACCGCCTCGATCAGGTTCCGCGAGATCAGCCCCTCGAGGTGCGTGAACCGGAGCATCGGCTGCTCGGAGCGCAGCGCGAACGACCCGCCCTGCGCGAACAGCGGCGTCGCCATGAGCGCGTCGAACCGGTCGGCGACGCGATCGGGCTCGAGCAGCGCCGCGTAGGGCCAGCCGTCGATGAAGGCGAGCCCCACCACGCCGGGCACGGCGGCCGCGTCGAGCAGGCCGGCGACCGTCGCGCGCGCGGTCGCGGCATCCGTCTCGGGGGTGACCTCGAACGACCACCACGGCTCGACGATGCCGTCGATCCCGCCGCCCGTGCCCGGCTCTGGCTCCGGCGCCACCGCGGTCAGCGTGATCGGATCGGCCCAGTCGAGGTCGGCCGCGATCGCGGGCACCTGCTCGGCGGTCGCGAGCACGTCGTCCTCCTCGGCGTCGGCCGCGATCGTCACGGTCGTGTAGCGGGGATTCTCGTCGCGCGGTTCCATGCCGCCGATCTCGACCGAGTCCACGCCGGGCAGGGCCGCGAGTTCGGTCTTGAGCGCCGTCTCGGGATCGGCGGGCGTCGCGGCGGGCGTGCCGGGCCCGGCGCACGCGCCGAGCGCAGCGGTCAGCAGGGCGGCGACGGTGGCGGAGCGGGCGAGGCGGATGGCGCGGGTCGATGCGGGAGGGCGCATGCATCGAGCATGAACGATGTCGGCGCCCGGGTCGAATCGCGCCGGCTCGACGCCCGGATGGGTCGGTGACGACACTCGATGCGGGTGTGCGATCGCGCACACCCGCATCGAGTGTCTCCACGATCCCGCACGGGCGGACCCGGCCGCGCCGCAGGATCAGGCGGCCTCGGCGAACTCCTCGAGCGGCGACTCGACGACGCGGATGGCACGCGCGCCGCGCCGGTCGGGTCGGCTTCGGCCGAGGAACGGCACGAGCCCGCCGACGACCGCGAGCACCGCGCCGATGACGAACGCCGCGACGTACCCGGACTCGGCCGGGAGACCGGCCGCGCCCACGCTCCCGCCGATGGCCGCCGCGAAGACGGTGGTGCCGACCGCGCCGCCGATCGTGCGGATGTTCGCGTTCATGCCCGTGGCGATGCCCACCTGGTCTGCGGGAACGCTCCGCACGATGAGGTTCGGGGTCGACGACGTGACGAGCCCGGTCCCGAGGCCGAGCACGGCGGCCGACCCCGCGAGCAGCAGGATGTCGCCGTGCAGCAGCGCGATCGACAGCGAGGCGGCCGCCGAGAGGAACGCCCCGATGGTCAGCTGGGCCGAGAACGGCAGGACCCGGCTGAGCGGGCCGGCGACGAAGCCGACCGAGGCCATGGTCACGAGCATGGGCAGCATCATCAGTCCGGCGGCACTCGCGTCGATCCCGAGCCCGTATCCGCTCGAGGCCGGGGTCTCGGCGAGCCGGGGCAGGTAGGCCCACACGCCGAACATGGCCGCGCCGGTGAGCAGGGCGGTCGTGTTGGTGGTCCAGACCGCAGGACGGCGCATGACGCGCATGTCGACGAGCGGGCTGCGCGAGCGCAGTTCGACCGAGAGCCAGGCCGCCATGAGTGCGGCGGAGGTCGCGAACAGCCCGATCACGAGCGGTGAGCCCCATCCCCACTGGTTGCCCGAGCTGAGCGGGAGGAGGAGTGCGACGAGCCATCCGGAGAGCAGCACCGCGGCCAGCACATTGATGCGTCCGGTCGAACGCGCGGCCGAACGGGCGAGGCCGGCCGCGCCGATCGCGAGGCTCGCGATGGCGAGCGCGAGCGGCAGGGCGAACAGGCCGCGCCATCCGATGGCAGCGGCGACCGGACCCGCGATGACGGTGCCGAGACCGCTGCCGACGGCCATGATCGCCGAGAGGCCGCCGATGGCGCCGGCGAGGCGCTGCGGAGTGAATGCGTCCCGCACGAGCCCGAAGCCGAGCGGGAAGACCGCGCCGCCGAGGCCCTGCAGCACGCGGGCGACGAGCATGACGGTGAGGTTCGGTGCGAATGCCGCGAGCACCGAGCCGACGGCGACCGCTCCGAGCGCGAGGAGGTACATGCGGCGCCGGCCGACGAGGTCGCCCGCACGGCCCAGGAGCGGCGTGGCCACGGCGGCCGAGATGAGCCAGGCGGTCAGCATCCAGGTCTGGCCGATGGCATCGGCGCCGAGGTCGGCGCCGATGACCGAGAGCACGGGGATGATCAGCGACTGGAGGCTCGAGACGGCGGTGAAGCTCGTGGCGACCGCGATGAAGGTGAGGCGGGTGGGTGGCAATGGAACGCCTTCCATTCAGGTGCCCGGCAGGCCGCCGGGCGTATACTGGAGGGAGTCTCCGATCGGAGGCTGCCTCCGGTTAGGATAGCGGAGGCACCCTCCACTTCGCAAGTGAGGTGTGATGACCGACCCCGCGCTCAGCGCCCTGCTCGTCGCCCGGCGCCCGACGCGCGCCGACGCGCGCCGCAACTTCGACGCGCTCGTCGAGGCCGCCCGCGAGGCGTTCGCCGAGCACGGCGTCGACGCGTCGCTCGAGGACATCGCGCGACGAGCGGGCGTCGGCATCGGCACGCTCTACCGCAACTTCCCGACGCGCGACGCGCTCGTCGAGGCGGTCTATCTCGACGAGGTCGCCGGCGTCGCGGCGTTCGCCGACGGTCTGGGCGACCAGTCGCCGTTCGACGCGCTCGCCGCGTGGCTCCGCCGTTTCGCCGACTATGCCAGCCGCAAGCGCGTGCTGCTGGACGGCCTGAACCGCGACTCCGAACTCCTGCAGACGTGCCGCGTCGTCATGTACCAGGCGGGTGAGCCGCTGCTCCGGCGTGCGCAGGAGGCCGGCGAGGTGCGGGGCGACGTCGGCATCGATGATGTCGTGCGGCTCGTCGCGGGCGTCGCAGGGGTCGCGTTCCCGACGGCCGAGCAGCGCGAGCGCGTGGTCGCCCTCGCGCTCGACGGGCTTCGCGCGCGGTAGGTCCGGCGAAGGGGCTCCTCGGCGGCGTCGAGCGGAGCCGGGCGCGCTCGCGCCATCCGTGCTCGACCGCTAGGCGCTGGGCGCGAGCTCGGCGTCGAGCAGCTCGAGGAGCAGCGACGCCGAGGCGGCCGACGACTCGCCCGTGACGACCGAGACGACCCACTGCGGCGCGGTCGCGGGCAGGGGACGGACCACGAGCCCAGCCGCCTGCGGCTTCGCGGCGATGTGCTGCGGCACCAGGGCCACGCCGAGCCCGCGCTGCACGAGGTCGAGCAGCGTGTGCACGTCGTCGACCGTGCAGCGCACGCGACGGATGAGGCCGTGCGCGGCGCTCATCTCGTCGTTCAGCGAGCGCACGGCCCATGACGGCTGGAAGTCGACGAAGTCGGTCTCGCGCAGGTCGGCCCAGTCGATCGTGTCGACGGCGGCGAGCGGATGCTGCGGCGGGGCCAGCAGCACGACCGGGCGCCGGCCGAGCTCGGTCCGCGTCATCCGTGCGGGCATCTCGGTGCCGGCGACGAAGGCGAGGTCGATGGCGCCGTCGCGGACGCCCGTGATGAGGTCGTGCGAGCCGGCCTGCGTGAAGTCGAGGTCGACGAGCGGGTACCGGCGGTGGATGCGCTCGAGCAGCGCCGAGACGTCGACGAAGCCGAGGCACTGCTCGGCCCCGACGCGCAGGCTGCCCGAGAGCTCGTGCGTCGCCCGGAGCACCGCGTCGCGCGCGGCGCCGGCCTGCGCGAGCATGGTGCGGGCGTGGGGGAGGAGGGCGAGGCCGGCCTCGGTGGGCTCGACCCGGCGCGTGGTGCGGTTGAACAGCGTCGTGCCGAGCTCGTCCTCGAGGCTGCGGATGGCGGCCGAGAGGCCCGACTGCGAGACGCCGCAGATCGCGGCCGCGCGCGTGAACTGCTGCTCGTCGGCGAGCGTGACGAGGTACTCCATCTGCCGCAGGTCCATCCATGCAGTCTACTTCTGAATGGCATGACTGAAAGTCGTTGGACTTCTCAATCTCGTCTGCCTAGGGTCGAATGCGCACGCCGCGCCGGCATCCCGCCGACGCGAGCACACCCTCGAACGAGAGGAATCCCGTGCAGCAGCGAACCATCGGATCCCGCACCATCGGCGCCATCGGACTCGGCGGCATGCCCATGTCGATCGAGGGCCGCCCCGACGAGGCGCGCTCGATCGCGACGATCCACGCGGCGCTCGACGCCGGCGTCACCCTCATCGACACGGCCGACGCCTACCACCTCCACGCCGACGAGGTCGGCCACAACGAGGAGCTCATCGCCCGCGCCATCCGGTCGTACGGCGGCGACACCTCGGACGTGCTCGTCGCGACCAAGGGCGGCCACCTCCGCCCGGGCGACGGCTCGTGGACGCAGGACGGCCGCCCCGAGTACCTGAAGGAGGCGGCGAAGGCCTCGGCGAAGCGCCTCGGCGTCGAGGCGATCGGCCTCTACCAGTTCCACCGGCCCGACCCGCGCGTGCCGTACGCCGACTCGATCGGCGCCATCCGCGACCTGCTCGACGAGGGCGTCATCGAGCTCGCCGGCATCTCGAACGCGAACGTCGCGCAGATCGACGAGGCCAACGAGATCCTCGGCGGCCGGCTCGTGTCGGTGCAGAACCAGTTCTCGCCGGCGTTTCGATCGAGCCTCGACGAGCTCGAGCACTGCGCGAAGCTCGGCATCGCGTTCCTGCCGTGGTCGCCCCTCGGCGGCATCGCCCGAGCGGCGGCGGTCGGCGAGCGGCACGGCGCGTTCCAGCGCGTCGCCGACGCGCGCGGCGTGAGCCCCCAGCAGGTCGCCCTCGCGTGGGAGCTCGCGCTCGCCCCCGTCGTGATCCCGATCCCGGGGGCGTCGCGGCCCGAGAGCATCCTCGACTCGGTGCGCGCGGCCGAGCTCGAGCTCACCGCGGCCGAGCTCGACGAGCTCTCGGGCGCCGAGGAGCTCGCGGCATGAGGCGCGTCGCCCTCGGTACGTCAGGCCTCGACGCCCCGAACGTCGTGCTCGGGGTCATGCGCATCCAGGAGATGTCGGATGACGCGGTGCGCGAGCTCGTGCGCACGGCCCGCGACGCGGGGATCGACTTCTTCGACCACGCCGACATCTACGGCGACCCGCTGCACGGCTGCGAGCGCCGCTTCGCCGAGGCGCTGCGGCTGACGCCCTCGGAGCGCGACGAGATCACGATCCAGACCAAGTGCGGCATCGTGACGGAGCCCTGGGGCTTCGACTTCTCGTACGAGCACATCATCGAGTCGGTCGAGGGGTCGCTCCGCGCGCTCGACACCGACCGCATCGACGTCCTCCTGCTGCACCGGCCCGACGCGCTCGTCGAGCCCGACGAGGTCGCGCGGGCGTTCGACGAGCTCGCGGCATCCGGCAAGGTGCTGAAGTTCGGGGTCTCGAATCACACGCCGGGCCAGATCGAGCTGCTGAAGAAGTCCGTGTCGCAGCCGATCGTGGCGAACCAGGTGCAGCTCTCGATCACGCACTCGCCGATCGTGGCGCAGGGCCTCGCCGCCAACATGCAGGGCGTCGAGCAGTCGGCGAGCCTCGACCTCGGCATCGTCGACTACTGCCGCCTGCACGACATCACGATCCAGGCGTGGTCGCCGTTCCAGGCCGGGTTCTTCACGGGCGTGTTCCTCGACTCGCCCGAGTACCCCGAGCTCAATGCAGCCATCGACCGGCTCGCGGCGAAGTACGACGTGCCGCCGATCGCGATCGCGACCGCGTGGATCACGCGTCACCCCGCCGGCATGCAGGTCGTGCTCGGCACGACCACGCCCGAGCGCGTGGCCGGTGCGGCGCAGGGCTCCGACATCCCGCTGACGCGGTCGGAGTGGTACGAGCTGGTGCGGGCGGCAGGGTACCTCGTGCCCTGAGCCCGCTCCGACGACGGCGATCGGATGCCGCGGCGCATGTCCGCGGCATCCGGCGCCGTCGGGGTTCAGCGGCGTTCCTTCGATGCGGTGCGGCGGACCCCGGCGCCGTCGACGACCGCGGCGAGCTGCGGCAGGCCGCCGCTGCGCGACATCCGCTCGGCCATCGCGTGCGCCGCGCGGCGGTAGCGGTCGTCGCGCAGTACGGCGCGCACCGCGGTCCGGAGTGCCGTGGGCTTCGGCGACACCGCCGTGAAACGGCGGCCGACGCCCGACCACGCGATCCGCGCGCCGACCTCGGGCTTGTCCTCGACGCCGCCGCTCGCCACGATCGGCACGCCGTAGCGCAGGGCGTACTGCACGCCGCCGTACCCGGCGTTGGTGACGTAGACCGCCGTCTTGGGCAGCAGTTCGTCGTAGGGCAGGAACTCGGCGGCCCGCGCGTTCGCGGGGAGCGGCGGCAGCGTGTCGAGCGGGCGCCCGCCGGTGGCGACGACCACGAGCACGTCCTCGCCGGCCAGGGCCTCGAGGGTCGGGCCGACGAGCTGCGCGAAGTCCTTGTTCGCGATGGTGCCCTGCGTGACGTGCACCACCGGCCGCGAGCCGTCGAGGTCGTCCCACCAGTCGGGAAGCGGCGCCACGGAACCCGAGGCCGAGATCGGGCCGACGAAGTGAAGCGTGCCGGGCGCGTCGGAGCGCGGGTACTCGAACTCGGGCACGGTGAACTGCACGACCGCGTCGGCCCGAGCGGCCCAGTCCAGGAGCGGGCCGGGGATCGCCGTGCCGTGGAGCTCCCAGTGCATCTCGTCGGCCACGCGCTGCGCCGGGGCGAAGATGCGTCCGGCCAGGCCCGTGAGCACGGCGTTGCGGGCGCAGCCGAGCGGTCCGGCCAGGGGTGGGATGCCGAGGCCGAACGGCGCGGTGTCGCGGCTCGCGAGCGAGAGCGGCAGTACGCCGCACATGACGACGGCCGGGCGCGCGGCCCGCGCGTGCCCGAGAACCATCGACGCGCCGGTGAACGCGGGGTCGACGAGCAGCGCGTCGGCCGGCTCGGCGGCGTGCGCGGCCATCACGGCGTCGTGCTGCGCCCTCGACGGGCGCGTGAAGAGCTCGATGATGTCGAAGGCGAGCGACTTCGGTCCGCTCAGCTCGGCGCGCTCGGGGAACCGCACGTTCAGGTCGATGCGGTCGTCGTAGTCGGCGATGGCGGGGAGCGGGAGGTGCTCGGCGCCCGTGGCGCGCACCGCCTCGGCGAAGCGCGAGCCGGTGAGGAACCGCACGCGGTCGCCGCGTTCGACGAAGTGGCGCGCCACGGCGAGCAGCGGCGTCACGTGCCCGTGGATCGGGACGGTCGCGATGAGGATGGAGGACATGGGGCGTCGGCCTTTCGGTGGTATGCGGTACAATCGAATTACACGACGCAGTATTCACTACTATGAGACCGGAGTCAATATGTCCTCGACCGAGACCGCCACTCGCTCGTACCGCTCCGAGCTGCGGGAACGACAGGCGGCCGAGACCCGACTGCGGATCATCGCCGCCGCCGCCGAGCTGTTCAGCGAGCTCGGCTACGCCGGCACGACGCTCGCGAAGGTCGCGAAGCGTGCGCACGTCTCCGTCGAGACCGTGCAGAAGAGCGGCCCGAAGTCCGCGCTCATCCGTGCCGCGGTCGAGGTCACGTCATTCGGCGTCGAAGGCGATCGGGACGTGCGCGAGCTGGAGGCCGGCAAGGCCTTCCTCACCCTCACCGACCCCGAGCAGTTCCCGCCCCTCGCGGCGGCTACCATGCGAGCCGTCAACTCGGGCTCGGCCGGGCCGTGGATGGCGCTCGCCGGAGCCGCGCACAGCGATCCGGAACTGCGGGCCGCCCACGTCGAGTTCCTGCGCGCCATCCGTCGGCAGAACGAACGCGTGCTCGGCCTCTTCCGCGATCGGGGCTGGCTGCGCGACGACCTCCCGTTCGACGAGATCGTCGACCGGTGGACGGTGCTCTCCTCCGTCGACACCTACCATCGCCTCACCGCGTACGAGGGCCGCACGCTCGACGAGTACACGGCCTGGCTCGAGCGCATGGTCGCGGACACGATGATGGCGCGCTGAGCGCGGCGGATCCGCCGGCCCCGGACGAACTCGGGACGCTCGCCCCTGTGCGACGGGACGCTGGGCCGTGGAGGCTCGAGACGACCCGACCCGAGGAGATGCCGTGAGCCGCCCCCCGCACCCGACGACCGACCGCCCCCGCTCCGCGCCGCGTCAGTCGATGCCGGCCGCGATCGCCTCGCTCTGCGGACTCGCCGTCGCGCTCGCCGGCTGCGCGGTCACCGCGAGCGCCGGGCCAAGCGGCGGCGGCGTCCTCCCGGCGACGGCAACGCCGACCTCGCCGCCCCCGACCGACACCCCGCTGCCCGACCCGCCCGGCGGCGACGCCGCGCGCGAACTCGACCCGCGCTGCGCGGCGCAGTTCCCCGACACCGCGACGATCCTCGACGAAACCGACCTCGCCCTCAGGCCGCCGGACTGGCCGGCCGTTCCCGGCTGGGCCGTCCTCTGCGCGACGGAATTCGAGAACGCGACCACGCAGGTCGCCTGGTACGCGACGGACCCGGGCATCAGCCGAGCCGAGGTGTACCGGACGTACGAGCACGGCATGCTCGAGGCGGGCGGGATCGCCGGGCGCGCCGAGATCGCGGAGGGCGAGATCTCGACCGGGGTCTTCCCGCCCGACCACTCCTTCTGGATCCTCGCCACGCGCGACCGCTACCGGATCACGTGGTCGCTCGACGGGCAGTACGCCGATTGAGCGGCCCGCCCGGGATACTGAACACGTGACGAGCCCGACCCCGGCCGTCGACGACGAGCCCCGCGAGGCGCCGTCGGCGCGGCCGGCCGGCCGGATGGCCGGAACGCGCGCACGCCCCGCGACGCGCTGGGGCGGCGCGCTCGTCGTCGCGCTCGCATGGGCGCCGGCCACCGCGGCGGCCGCCGTGCTGAGCGCGGGCGACCCGGACTGGGCGCGTCCGCTGCGCGTGATCGTGACCGCCCTCGTCTGGGCGCCCGTCGCGGTCATGGCGTGGGCGAGCGGATGGCGCGCCGTCGCCGTCATCCTCGGTGCGCTCGCGGTCAACAGCGGATGGCTCGCCCTGCTCGTCGCGCTCCGCGGGACGGCGGCCGTGGATGCCGAGCCGCTCGCCGACGCGCTGCACGCGGTGCTCGTGTGGCCGCGCGTGCCCGAGGTGGCCGCGCTCGCGGTGCTGCCCTGGCTGCTCGTCCGACGGAGGAGCCGTGGCCGTCGCGCGGGCCTGCTCGCGGGCATCGCGACCGTGCTGCTCGACGCGGGGTTCGCGACCGCCGTCGCGGTCTCCGGCCGGCCGCTCGGGCCGCTCGTGCTCGTGACGCTCGTCGCCTCGATCGTGCTCTTCGCTGCGGGCGCGGTCGCGCTCGCCGTGGAATGGCACCGCGACACCGGGCCGCGCCGCGCGGCGCTGTCGTGGCTCGGGCTGGGCGGCGCCCTGCTGACCCTCTCGTACCTGCCGATCGCGATCGCGATGCCGGCGGCCGTCACGGCGCTCGGGCACGCCGCGTTCGTGTTCGCGAGCGGCATCCTGCCCACCGCGATCCTCGCGATCGTGCTCGGCGACCGCCCCGACCACGCGAGCCGCCGCCGGTTCGCCGGAGTGGTGCGCGTGCAGGGGGTCGTCGTCGCGGTGGCCCTCTTCCTCGTCGCGTTCGAGACCGCCGCGCTCGCCGGTGCCGACCGCACCGTGGCGGGCGCGTTCGCCGCGGGAACGCTCGCGCTCGCCTTCGCCCCCGTCGACCGGATGCTGCGGCGACGCACCGATGCGCTCGTCGGCGCCGCCGACGTCGACGCCCGATCGCTCCTGAACCGGCTCGGCGAGCACCTGACCGAGGCGCCCGACCCCGCGGCAGGCCTCGGCACGCTCGCCGAGGCGCTGCGCGCCACCTGGTCGCTCGACTCCGTCGCGATCAGGCCCACGTCGGGTGGCGCGGGGGCCACCGCGGGCCACCGGGGCGAAGTGGGCGTCACGGTCGCGCTGCATGCCGGCGGGCGCGAGGTGGGCCACGTGGAGGCGACCGGTCCGGACGGCGCGGCGCTGCGCCGCTCGGTCGCCCCCGCGCTCGAGGAGATCTCGGGCCTCATCGCCGTCGCCGTGCTGCTCGCCGACCGCAACGACGAGGTCGCCGAGACGCGCCGGCGCGTGCTCGGCGTGCGACAGGAGGAGCGTCGCCTGCTGCACCGCGAGCTCGCCGACGAGCTCGCGCCGGCCATCGCGGGGCTCGGGTACGGCATCGCCGCCGCCCGACGCCTGGTGCGCACGGCGCCGCCGGCCGCCGCGGACGCGGTCGCCGTGCTGCGTGTCGACGTCGCGGCGCGCGCCGAGGACGTGCGGCGCCTCGCGCGCACGCTCCTGCCGACCGCGCTCGACGAGGGCGACCTCGACGGCGCGCTGCGCGAGCTCGCGCAGCGCACCGGCGGCGACGAGCGCGTGCGCGTGCGCTCGACCGGCGGCGACGTGCTCGAGGCGCGGATCCAGCTCGCCGTGTACCTGCTCGCCGCCGAGGCGGTGCTGGCTCACCGCCGGCCGCACGAGCTCGGCCGCATCGAGCTCGACGTGGGGATCGGCGAGCACGAGGTGCGGCTCGGCGTGCGTCTCACCGGCGGCGACCCCGCCGACGCTGAGCGCCTGCGCCTGCTCGTCGAGCGGCGAGCCACCGAGCTCGGCGCGACCGTGCACGCCGCGGACTCCGGCACGGGCGACGGCGCCGGGGCGCGCGTCGAGGTGGTGATGGCGCGATGACGCGCGGTGCGCACGTGCGGCGCGTCGCCGCGGCATCCGTCTGGGCCGTCTCCTGGGCGTTCGCGATCGCGTCGCTCGCGATCGCGTGGCGCTTCGACCTGCCCGCCGAACCGCTGCCCGGCGTCTTCCTCTCGCCGGCGCCCGTCGACATGCGGTCGCGGTTCGACGACATCGGCGTGGCCGTCGCGCTCGTGTACGGGCCGGTCAGCGCCCTCATCCTCGCCCGGCGCCCGCATCCCGTGGCGGTCATCCTCGCGGTGCACGCGATCGGCTCGGGCCTCGCGGCGTTCGGCGTGCAGTACGGCCTGCTCGGCGCCGAGGTGCCGGGGTTGCCGGCGTGGGGGCTCTTCGCGTTCGCCGCCGGCTGGGGGTTCGTGCCCGGCACGTTCATGACCGCCGCGCTCCCGCTGCTCGTGCGGCGCGACCGCGCGCCGGCCTGGCAGCTCGCGGTCGTCGTGCTGACCGCGGTGATCGCGGGCTCGGCGTTCGTGCTGAGCCTCACGCAGCAGAGCGTGCCCGAGCCGCACAACCCGTTCGCGATCGATGTGGCCGCCTACCAGGCCGTCGCACCCGAGATCTACACGCTCCTCTCGTTCGCGGCGGTCGCGATCTCGGTGCTCTCGTGCGGGGTGCTCGCGGTCCGCTGGGGCCGGGCCTCATCGCGCGCTCGGTCGGGCGTGGCGTGGCTCACCCTCGGCCACGTGTTCCTCACGCTCAGCTACCTCGTGCTCGTGCTGCCCGACGGACTCGAGCTGCCGCCGGGGGCCATCGCCTTCGGCATGGTCGCGCCCGTGCTCGGCCAGGTGCTCTACCCGGCCGCGATCCTCGTCACCGTGCTCGGCCAGCGGCTCTGGGGCGTCGAGCTCGTCGTCAGCCGGCTCGTGCTCTGGGCGCTGCTCACCGCGAGCGGTGTGCTGCTCTACCTCGGCCTCGTCGCAGTGCTGCCGGCCGTCCTCACCGGCGGGCTCGACGGCGGCCTGGTGCTGCTCGCACCGGTCCTCATCGCGATCGCCGCCCAGCCGCTGCGCGACTGGCTGCAGCGCCGCATCGACGCGCTCGTCTACGGCGAGGGCGCCGACCCGGCCGTGCTGCTCGCCCGCCTCGGCGACCGGATCGGCGAACTCGAGCCCGGCGCCGCCGGCCTCGCGCAGGTGTGCGAGGCGCTCCGCCGCGCGCTGCGGCTCGGCGAGGTCGCGATCGCGTCGGCGACGACGCCCGCGCTCACCGCGGCGGCCGGCTCGGCGACGGGCGAACGCGTCGCGCTCACCCTCGTCGCGGGCGGCCGGCGCATCGGCGAGCTCGCCGCGCGGCCGCGCGACGGCCAGCGCTTCGACGGGCGCACGCGGCGTCTGCTCGGCGACCTCACCGGGCCGGTCGCCGCGACGCTCCAGCTCGTCGAGTCGCAGCTCGTGCTCGAGGAGGCGCGCCGCGAGCTCGTCGTGCGCCGCGGGGCCGAGCGTCGCGCCATCCGACGCGAACTGCATGACGGCATCGGCCCCTCGCTCGCCGGCGTCGGCTTCGGCCTCGCCGCCGCCGAGAACCTGCTCGCGAACGGTCCCGGCGCCGCGCGCGACGACGCCCAGCGCGACGACGCCCAGCGCGCCGAGGCGCTGCTCGCCGAGCTCGGCGACGAGCTCACGCGGCGGGTGCGCGACGTCCGCTCGCTCGCCGACGCCGTCTCGCCGTCGCCGCTCGAGGGCGCCCTGCTCGCCGACGCGCTCGCCGACCTCGCGCGCCGGTTCGAGACAGCGGGCCGACGCATCCGCGTGCACGTCGAGGGGTCGCGCCCGCTGCCGCGCGCGCTCGAGGACGCGGTCTACCTCGTCGCGGCCGAGGCGCTGGCCAATGCGGCGAGGCACGCCGGCGCCCACCTCGTCGACCTCGACGTCGCCGTCGACGACGGCGCGGTCGTGCTGCGCGTCGCCGACGACGGCCGCGGCATCGACCCGGGCGCCACCCGCGGGATCGGACTGCGCTCCATACGCGAGCGCGCGCACGAGCTCGGCGGCGCCCTCGCGATCGACACGGGCCGGTCCGGCACCGTCGTGACGGCGCGGCTGCCGCTCGAAGCCGCCGCTGCCGCGCCGATCGAGGACGCGCGCCGATGACGGCCGGGACGCCGGGACCGGCAGGCTCGGACCATCCGGCCGACCATCGCCCGGATGCCACACTGGATCGCGGGACGCCCACGAACGGAGCAGCGATGGACGCGCAGCGCACGATCACCGTCGCGGTGGTCGACGACCACCCGCTCTTCCGGCGCGGCATCATCTCGCTGCTCGAGACCCTCGACCACGTCGAGGTCGCGGGCGACGCCGCGACCGTCGACGAGGCGCTCGACCTCGTCGATGCGCGACGGCCCGACGTCGTGCTCATGGACCTCGACCTCGGCACCGGGTCGGGCATCGACGCGACCCGGTCGATCACCCGGCGCCATCCCGAGATCGCGGTGCTCGTGCTCACGATGCTCGGCGACGACCACTCGCTCTTCGCCGCGATGCGCGCGGGCGCACGCGGCTACCTGCTCAAGGTCGCCTCGCCGCGCGAGGTCGAGCGCGCCATCCACGCCGTCGCCGACGGCGAGGTGCTCTTCGGTGCGGATGTCGCGGCGCGCGCCGTCGCGGTGCTCGGCGGCACGGCGCCCGAGTCGGCGTCGCGCCCGTTCCCCGAGCTCACCGAACGTGAGACCGAGGTGCTCGAGCTCGTCGCGCGCGGCCTTGACAACGGCTCGATCGCGCGCACGCTCGTGCTCACGAGCAAGACCGTGCGCAACTACGTGTATGGGATCCTCACCAAGCTCGGAGCGCCCGATCGCAGCGCGCTCATCGTGATGGCGCGCGATGCCGGGTTCGGAGCCTCGACGACCACGTCCTGAGCGGCGGCGCGGCGGCGCCGGGCACGTCGCGTCCCGGTCGCGCGTCCCACCCGGGTCGAGGACATCCGCACCTGTGCCCCGGGCCGTCGGGCCGTCGAGCCTGAGACGGTGCCGCGACCGCGGCACGCGCCGCCCCGCGCGGCGCTCGCTGAACGAAACGAGTCCCCGCATGTCCTCCTCACCCATCGACGCCGCCCTCACGGCCGGCCCGGCGGCCGACGCCGTCGCCCGTCCCGCCCGCTTCCGCGGCTGGCCGCTCTGGGGCGCCCTCGCGGGCGTCGCGGGCTTCATCGGCACCGTGCTGACCGATCTCCGGCCCGAGGGCGAGCTCGCCGCCGTCGAGCAGGGCGAGCGGTACACGGTCACCGCTGCCGACATGGTCCAGCTCGACCCCACGCTCGCCCGGTACGGCTACGTCGCCGGCGTCGTGGCGATCGTCGCACTGCTCGTCTTCCAGGCGGCGTGGCGCCGCCACGTCGAGACCGCCTTCACCCGGTCGACCGCCGCGCGCGCGGTCAGCGGCGGCCTGATCGCGACGATCGCCGGCCTGATCCTCGGCTACGGGTGGCGCGGCGGGCTCGCGAACTACCTGGGGCCGGAGTCGGACAGCTACGACCCGAACGGCCGCTTCGTGTACTACATGCTCACCGACTTCGGCGCCTACATGCCCTGGCTGGGGGTCGTCGCCGCGGCCGGCGGTCTCGCCTGGATGGCGTTCGTCGAGCGCAACGTCTCACGGGTCCTCGGCGCCGTCTCCGCGCTCGCGGCGGTCCTCACGCTCGGCGCCGTCATCGTGAGCGGTGTCCCCGGCCTGCCGGGCGGCACCATGCCGCTCTGGCTCGCGATCGCGGGCGTCTGGCTCGCGGTCGGTCGCAGCCGCATCACGCGGTCGCCGCTCGCCTGAGCCCGACCCCACGAGCGGCGGCGCGACGAGCGGCGGCGCGTCGTGCCACCGCTCAGCCGGCGGCGGCCACCGCCGCGCGGATGTCCTCGTCGATGAGGTCGGCGTTGATCGCGGTGCCGGCCGCGTTGCCCGCCGCCATCGACATCGGCACGGTCGCCCGGGCGGTGATCACGTTGCCCGCGGCCCAGAGCCCGCGCACGCTCGTGCGTCCGTCCTCGTCGGCGATCACCCACTCGACGCCGTCGCTGCGCATGCGCCGGGCGCCGAGCTGCCGCAGCACGGCGTCGTTCGGCTCGGGGCGCGGTGCGACGAAGATCGCGTCGACCTCGCGTTCGGTGCCATCGTCGTAGCGGATGGCGCGGAGCGCGCCGCCGTCGCCGGAGACGACCTCGGCCACCGCGCGCTCCTCGAGCTCGATGCCGCGCGCCTCCAGCGCGGTCCGCGCCGCCGGCGGGAGCGCGATGCCCGCGACGTGGAAGACGACCTCGGGCGAGAGCTGCCGGAGCAGCTGCGCTTGGTGCGCGTTCGCCGCCGTGGTCGGGACCACGGCGATGCGACGGTCGCGCACCTCCCAGCCGTCGCAGTAGGGGCAGGACACCACGCCCGAGCCCCACTGCGCGGCGAGCCCGGGCACGTCGGGCAGCCGGTCGGCGAGGCCCGTGGCCACGAGCAGGCGCCGGGCGGTGTGCCGCTCGCCCGACTCGAGCTCGACCTCGAACGCGGGCTCGTCGGCATCGAGGACCGCCGCGGAGGCGACCGACGCGGACTCGATCGCGACGCCGTCGTAGCGCGTGAGCTCGGCGCGGCCCGCGGCGAGCAGGTCGAGGGGCGACGTGTGGTCGCGGCCGAGCACGCCGTGCATGTGGCCCGCGACGCGATTGCGCGGCTCGCCGCCGTCGACGACGAGCACGCGCCGACGCGAGCGGCCGAGCATGAGCGCGGCACTCAGGCCCGCGCTGCCGCCGCCCACGATGACGACGTCCCACTCGGAGCCGGGCACGCCGGCGCTCACGCCGACGGCTCCGACGCCACGACGAAGTACGCCCCGGTCGGGTCGCTCAGGCCGGCTCGGCGGCCGGACGGGAGGTCCCACGGCGGGACCACGAGCGTCGCGCCCGCGGCGACCGCGCGCTCGACCGCCCGCTCGACATCCTCGACGCCGAACGCGACGCTCCACGAGGGCGGCAAGTCGGGCCCGAGCAGCTCCTTCGCATCGAGGATCCCCGCGTAGGTGCGGTGCGCATGGATGTAGGCGCCGTAGCGGGGCTCGCCCTCGCCGCGGTCGATGCTCCAGTGGAACGCGTGCGCGTAGAACCGCTCGGCGGCATCGAAGTCGCTCGCCGCGAGTTCGAACCAGGTCGCCGTGTCGAGCTCGCCGAACGCGTCGAAGCCGGCGAGGCCGCCCGGCTGCCAGTAGCCGACGACCGCGCCCGTGGCGTCGATCGCGAGACCCATGACGCCCATCTCGGGGATGTCGATCGGCTCGAAGAGCACCGTGCCGCCGGCCTCCGCGACGCGCTCGCTCGTGGCGGCGGCGTTGTAGGTCAGCAGGTACACGGTCCAGTGCGGCGGAGCCGGGTCGGACTCCTGCCGGAGCGCGGCCCCCGCGACCCGCTCGTCGCCGTGCCGGAACGTGACGTAGCCGCCGTACCGTTCGTCGCCGCGCTCGGCCGTCCAGCCGAAGAGCGACTCGTAGAACGCGACCGTGCGGTCGAGGTCGGTGGTGGACACGTCGACCCAGGCCGGCGCACCGGCGACGAGGTCATCGGATCCGGGCATGTGCGCCTCCTGTCGGGTGCGGCCGGCGTCGGCGGCCATCGGGAACGGATGTCGCCGAGCGCGATGCTAACACCGCTGCACGCGGCTCGGCAGGACCCCGACCCGGGCGCGCGCGACCCGCGGGCGCGCGGTCAGGCCGGCCCCGCGGCATCCGCACCCGGGGTGATCGCATCGACGAAGGCGAACGCCTCGTCGGCGACCTCGCGCCATCGATCGGCGCCCGCATCGAGCGGCACCACGGCCCACTCGGCCATCGGCCGACCCCGCATGACCATGTTCTCGAGGCCCAGCTCGCCGATGCGGTCGCGATCGAGCTTGACCACGAGATCGCCGAGGTGCGAGGTGAACGCGAAGTACTTGCCGCGGATCGACAACCCGTCGGAGCCGAACATGCGGCCGAACCCCACGCCCTCGCGCTCGAGGAAGCTCGGCGCGATCTCGTCGAGCAGCACGCGGCCGCGTTCCCGATCGTCCATGTGCCGACGCTACGACCGGGGTCCGACATCGGGCAAGCGGCCCGCGCGCTCACGCGTTCCAGAGCCGCAGCTTCTCGGGGTTCCGCATGATCCAGAACCGCGTGATGCGGCCGTCGCGGACCTCCATCACGAACACGCCGTCGACCACGCCGGCCTCGGCGAACGCGATCGTGAGCCCGTCGGCCGTCTCGTGCAGCGATGCCTCGAGCGCGGGGCCGCGCTTGTCGCGGATGCCGAGCAGCATGCGCCCGACGTGCTCGGCGCCGACCACGGGGCGCCTCGCGGCCCACGCGAGCCCGCCGCCGTCGGAGACGAGCACCACCTCGGGGTCGAGCACGCGGAGCAGTGCGTTCACGTCGCCGGCGCCGGCCGCGTCGATGAACGCGCGCACCACCTCGTCGTGCTCCTCGCGCGTCGCGCTGCCCGCGCGACGCTCGCGCACCTTGCGACGCGCGGAGGTCGCCAGCTGCCGGCACGCGTCGGGTGAGCGCCCGACGACCTCGGCGATCTCGGCGAACGACACCGCGAAGACGTCGTGCAGCACGAACGCGACGCGCTCGGCCGGGGTCAGCGACTCGAGCACGATGAGCAGCGCAGTCGACACCGACTCGTCGAGCGCGACCCGGTCGAGCGGGTCGCTCGCCGCCGGCACCGCGAACATGCCGGCGCCGTCCGGCAGCGGTTCGGGCAGCCAGTCGCCGACGTAGTGCTCGCGGCGCGCACGCGCCGACCCGAGCTGGTCGAGGCACACGCGGCCCGCCGCCCGCACGAGCCACGCGCCGGGGTTCGCGATCGCGTCGCGCTCGGCGGGCGACATCCGGTACCAGCGCGCGTAGGTCTCCTGCACGGCGTCCTCGGCGTCGGCGATCGTGCCGAGCATGCGGTAGGCGAGGCCCGTGAGCGTCCTCCGTTCGGCCTCGAGCGCGACCGCCTCGGCCGTGGTACCCGCCCGTGTGCCTTCGCCCGCCGTCATGGTTCCACCCTCGCACCGATCGGATCTCGCCGACCACCTCACATTCCGGCGGGCTGCGTCGTCGGATGGGTGTGAACACGAACTGGAGACGCACCATCCTGTGGGCCCTGAACGCGCTCGGCGCGTACGTCGGCGCGTGGGCGCTCGTCGCGCCGCGCAGCTTCACCGACGCCTTCCCGGCACCCGGCCTGTTCGGCGCCTGGGTCGGCGCCGACGGGCCGTACAACGAGCACCTCGTGCGCGACGTCGGCGCGCTCTACCTCGGCCTCGTCGCCGCGGGCGTCGTCGCGGCGCTCATGCGGCGGGCGGATGCCTCGGTCGCGGTCGGCGCGGCCTGGCTGGTCTTCTCGATACCGCACCTGGTCTACCACCTCGGCCACCTGCACGGGCTGGCGCCGATCGACGCGATCGCGCAGCCGATCGCGCTCGCGAGCACGCTCGTGCTGGCCGTGCCGCTGTGCCTGCCGCCGCGGCGCGCGGTCGCGGCATCCGAGCCCGCCCTCACCACCGACCGAACCGAACGAGAGGACCACCGATGAGGATCGCCATCGCCGGAGGAACCGGCACCGTCGGACGCCACGCCGTCGACGCCGCGCGCGAGCGCGGGCACGAGGTCGTCGTGCTGACCCGATCGAACGGCGTCGACCTGCGCTCGGGCGACGGGCTCGCCGCGGCGCTGGCCGGGGTCGACGCCGTGATCGACACGAGCAACACCACGTCGCTGTCGGCGACGCGCTCGGCCGAGTTCTTCACCACCGCCACCCGCAACCTGCTCGCCGCGGAGCGCGCCGCCGGCGTGGCGCACCACGTGTGCCTCTCGATCGTCGGCATCGACCGCGCCCCGTACGGCTACTACGCGGGCAAGCTCGCGCAGGAACGCGCCGTCGAGACCGGCGAGGTGCCGTGGACGATCCTGCGGGCCATGCAGTTCCACGAGTTCGCCGCGCAGATGCTCGACGCCCTCACGATCGCGGGCGTCCACCTCGCGCCGCGGATCCGCACGCAGCCCGTCGCCGCGCGCGAGGTCGGCGAGCGACTCGTCGCGCTCGCCGAGGCGACGCCCACGGGTCACGCGCCCGAGCTCGCCGGCCCGCGCGAGGAGCGGCTCGACGACATGGTGCGCCGGCTCGCCCGCGCGACCGGCGTGCGCGGCCCGGTCGTCGCGGTGACGTTGCCCGGGCGGCAGTGGGCCGCGATGCGGCGCGGCGACACCCTGCCCGGGCCGGGCGCGACGATCGCGCGGCAGACGTTCGACGAGTGGCTGCAGCAGCAGCCGCGCGCGGCCGAGCCCGCGCGCTGAACGGCGGATGCCGCGACGGGGCCGTGCCGGCGGCGTGCCGGCGCGGCATCCGCTCAGCCGCCGAGCGAGGCCTCGAGGATCCGCGCGCGCAGCGCGGTGCCGCGCTCGGCGAAGCCGCGCTGCCGCCGCACGTACTCGGCCTTGCCCTCGGGCGTCTCGATGCGCACGGGCTCGCCGCCCCAGGGCGCCATGTCGTACGGCGAGGCCTGCATGTCGAGGTACCGGATGTCGCGGGCCAGCTCGAACGCGTCGAGCAGCAGCTCGCCCGGCACGAGCGGGCCGAGCTTGACCGCCCACTTGTACACGTCCATGCCGGCGTGCAGGCATCCCGGCTGCTCGAGCTCGGGCTGGCTCTCGCGGGTCGGCGCGAACCGGTTGCGGGGGACCGCGTCGGGCGTGAAGAAGCGGAACGCGTCGATGTGCGTGCACCGCAGCTCGTGCGCCTCGACGACGTCGTCGGTCGCCTCCTGGCCGAGTCGCAGCGGCACCGGATGGCGGTGCTCGCGCTGCCGGTACACCATCGCCCACTCGTGCAGGCCGAAGCAGCCGAACTGCCCGGGTCGGGCGGCGGTCAGGCGCAGCATCCGCTCGACGAGGTCGAGCATCGCGCCCTTCTCGCGCCGCATCGCCTCGACGTCGACGGTGAGCGAACCGGAGGTCGCGCCCGCCGCGTACCACCGCCACTCCGCGCGCGGCGTGCCCGCGGCATCCGCCAGCTCGACGCCCGCACCCGGGTGCCAGCGCCGCAGCACCGCCGGCGAGTACGAGTAGTAGGTGAAGAGGAAGTCCTCGATGGGGTGCGGCTCGCCGCGCGCGCGGCGCGCGCGGTGCCCGGCGGTCAGGGTGTCGGCCCGCTCGGCATGCGCGGCCTCGCGGGCGCGCCACTCCTCGGCCGCGAGCACGCGGGCGG
Source organism: Agromyces aurantiacus (assembly GCF_016907355.1). Taxonomy (NCBI): domain Bacteria; kingdom Bacillati; phylum Actinomycetota; class Actinomycetes; order Micrococcales; family Microbacteriaceae; genus Agromyces; species Agromyces aurantiacus. The sequence goes on from NZ_JAFBBW010000001.1 coordinate 1,330,108, forward strand.
CAGGGGCGAGCACGGAGGAGTCCACCCGTCGATGGTAGGTCGCCGATGCGGCGCGCGTGCCGGGTCCGCGGCCCGGCGAGGCCGTCACCCGGTCGGCTCGACCGCGTTCACGCCGCGCACCATCCACTGCTCGGGGTTCGACAGCGGCTCGAACCCGAAGCGCGCGTAGAGGCCGTGCGCGTCGCCCGTCGCGAGCGCGATGCGCTTGAGGCCGAGCGGCTCGAGGTCGGCGACGACGAAGCCGATGAGGTCGACGCCGACGCCGCGACCGCGCGCGCCGGGGTCGACGATCACGTCGCACAGCCACGCGAACGTCACGCCGTCGGTCACGACGCGCGCGTACGCGAGCTGCTCGCCCGTCGTCTCGTCGTACGCGCCATAGTTGCGCGACGCGTCGATCGCGGCGTCCTGCACCGCGCGCGGCCTCCCGAGCGCCCAGTACGCGTGCTCGGAGATCCAGCGGTGCACGCGAGCGCGGTCGAGCTCGGCGGGGTCTGACGAGAAGCGGATGCCACGGGCCATCCGTCCATCCTCGCAGCCCGCGCCCGGCGCCCGCGCCGGCCCGGCCCCCGCGCTGGCCGCGGCGCCCGTTCGCCCAGGTGACGCGAACCGTTCTCCACGAACGCTCGGGCAGCGGTTCGCGTCATCTCGCCGAGCGCGAGGGCGGCCGGACGGGTCAGTGGTAGCGGCCGGAGTAGGCGTTGAGGGCGGGCTGGCCGCCGAGGTGGGCGTAGAGCACGTTCGAGTCGCGCGGGATCTCGCCGCTCGACACCAGGTCGATGAGGCCCGCCATGGACTTGCCCTCGTAGACCGGGTCGAGGATGACGCCCTCGAGGCGGCCCGTGAGTCGCATCGCCTCGTCGGTCGAGGCGACCGGGATGCCGTAGAGGTCGCCCGCCCAGCCTTCGAGGACCGTGATCTCGTCGTCGCGGAGGTCGCGGCCGAGGTCGATGAGCGACGCCGTGTTGCGGGCGATGCGAGCGACCTGGTCGCGGGTCTCGTCGATCTTCGCCGACGCGTCGATGCCGATCACGCGGCGCGGGCGCCCGCCGAAGTTGTGCTCGAGGTCGGCGAAGCCCGCGATCATGCCCGCGTGGGTCGACCCGGTGACCGAGCACACCACGATCGTGTCGAAGAAGACGCCGAGCTCGGCCTCCTGTGCGGCGACCTCGTGCGCCCAGTTCGCGAAGCCGAGCCCGCCGAGCGGGTGGTCGGACGCGCCGGCGGGGATCGGGTACGGCGTGCCGCCGGCGGCCTCGACATCCGCGATCGCCTGCTTCCACGACTCGCGGAAGCCGATGCTGAAGCCGGCGGGCGACAGGCGCACGTCGGCGCCCATGAGCCGCGAGAGCAGGATGTTGCCCACGCGGTCGTTGACCGAGTCGGGCCAGTCGACCCAGTGCTCCTGCACGAGCACGGCCTTCATGCCGAGGTGCGCCGCGACCGCGGCGACCTGGCGCGTGTGGTTCGACTGCACGCCGCCGATCGAGACGAGCGTGTCGGCGCCCTTCGCGAGCGCATCGGGCACGAGGTACTCGAGCTTGCGGGTCTTGTTGCCGCCGAACGCGAGGCCGGAGTTCACGTCTTCGCGCTTCATCCAGACGCGCGCGCCGCCGAGGTGCGTGCTCATTCGGTCGACCGGATGGATCGGGCTCGGCCCGAACGTCAGCCGGTGACGGGGGAAGTCGGCGAGGGCCATGGTGCTCCTTCGATCGGTGCGGTGGGGGAGTGGTCCTCGTCGTCGAGGTGGAGCAACCGGCCGAGGGTCGACCAGTTCTCGTTCGTGGCGCGGGCCGCGTCATCCGCTCGCCCCTCGGCGCAGAGCGCGACGATTCGCTCGTGGTCGGCGACCGAGCCCCGGCCCGCGAGCGAGGCGAACCGCGCGCGCTCGAGGCGGCGCAGGAGCGGGGTGACCTGCTCGAGCAGCCCCGGCAGCAGCGGGTTGGCGCTCGCACGCACGGCGACCGCGTGGAACGCGTCGTCGGCCGCGATCGCGGCGTCGACGTCGTCGGCGCGCAGCGCCGCGGCGAAGCGCGCGTTGGCCTCGCGCATCGCGTCGAGGTCGGCCCCGGTGAGCTGGGGCACCGCCTCGCGCACGGCGAGCTCATGCAGCGACGCGGCGATGCGCTGGGCGGCGAGGGCGGAGCGCGTGTCGAGCGGCGCGACCACGGTCTGCTTCGCGCGGCGCGTCTGCACGAGTCCCGCGGTCTCGAGCCGGGCGATGGCCTCGCGGATCGGGGTGCGGCTGACGCCGAGCCACGCCTCGAGCTCGGGGTCGCGCAGGCGCTCGCCGGGCGCCAGCTCGCCCGAGACGATCGCGTCGCGCAGGTGCGTGTACGCGTAGTCGCGCAGCGACGTGGGGCGTTCGGCTCGGGCGCGAGCGGACAGCGGCATGCAATATATTGCAGCGGACGGCGCGGGGCGTGTCAAGCGCGATGGAGGCCGGCGAGGGGGCGGCAGGGGGAGCGCTGGCGGTTGCGCGACGGGCGACGGGCGACGGGCTAGAGCGTTCGCGGGATCTCGCGACCCGGGAACAGCGTGGAGTACTGCTCGCGGTACAGCCGCTTGCCGACCAAGCGATACGCCAGGCGGATCGGCAGCGGGATGTCCATGAGGAACGCCTTCTGGTCCTCGGGCGGGTTGGTGGCGAGGATCATGCCGAGGTAGGCGAGCACCACCTTCTTCTCGAACGCGTCGACCCCGTGGCTCGCGAGCTTCTCGAACTCCTCCTGCGTGAGCACCTTCTCGACCGCCGGCGTGACCTCGGTGACCTCGCGCCGCAGGTGCTCCTTCAGCATGGCCGAGAGCCGCTCGTAGCCGGCGGCGAGCTGCTCGCCGAGCTCGGCGTCGGCGCTGTCGCGCCACTGCTCCCGGATGGGTGCGAGCTCGTCGAGGACCCCCTTGACCTGCTCGTGCTGCGCCAGCATCTGCGCGATGTGGACGGCGCAGCCGGGAGCGCGTTCGCCCAGCTGCGGGTACATGTACAGGTCCTCGCCCTCGTGGTGCACGTGCAGCAGCTTGTCGAAGTTGCCGAGCACCTCGCCGACGTAGCGCGAACGCTCCGTGTCGCCGTCGGCGGCGGAGCGCGCGAGCCCGGGGGCCTCGTCGTACGCCCACAGGAAGACCCGGTGGACGCGGCGCATCGCCGGCGTCGCCGGGCACAGCACGGGCCCGTCGGGAACGGGCGCGGCGGTCTCGCCCGGGTGCATGGTGAAGAAATCGGACATCGGACATCCTCCAGGCGGTCCGCGCTCGCGTCGATGCGGGCGGTCCCGTCGAGCGCGAAGATATCGGCGCCCCGAGCGCCCGGCAAGAGCCCCGTTCGGGTGCACACCGGCGCGCGCCGACGGGCCCCGCCGGGATGACGGCGCGCGACGGCGCGACGGAAACGGCGGCGGCGTGCGCGGGTCAGCGCCGCGCCGACGCCTCGCCCGATCGCGCGCGGCGACCGCGGCGCGGGCCCGACAGCGCGGCCACGAGCTGCGACGACGTCGCGGCGAGGAACGCGCCCGAGGGCTCCTCGGCCGACCAGCGGGAGGCGACGAAGCTCACCGGGCGCATGAGCACGTCGCTGCGGCCACGGAACAGCGCGAGGTCGAGCCCGCCCTCGTCCTCGACGAGCCCCCACGCGAGCGCCGTGCGATGCGTCAGGAACTCGCCGAACGCGGCGCCGAGCGCGTTGACCATCACCGCGGGGTCGTCGCGCTCGGGCGGGTTCACGCGTCGCCAGGCGCCCGCCCACTGCTCGTAGCACCGGCGCAGCGCGTCCGCGTCGTCGACGTCGAAGCCCGCGTCGGCCACAAGCGCCACATGTGCGTCGAGCCAATCCCGCTCCGCCTCGCCGATCGGCGTGACGTGCGCCGGGGTGCGCACGGTCGGCATCGCACGTCGGGAGAAGAGGGCCACCGGATGATTCTCCCCTGCCGACGCGGGTGAGGGGTTCACGATGTCGGCGCCGCGGCGTAGCGTGTGCGGCATCCGAGCGCGGCGCGGCTGAGGGGGCGCGCCGCGTCGACCCGATCAAAGGAGACATCATGGCCAACCTCGTCGTGCACTTCGAGATCCACGCGACCGAGCCGCAGCGGCTCATCGACTTCTACTCCGAGCTGCTCGGCTGGAGTTTCACGCAGTACGGCGACACGCCGTACTGGACCATCGACACCGGAGAGGGCGCCATCGGCAACGTCGCCGCCCGCCCCGGGATGGGCATCAACGGCGGACTCACGCAGCGGCAGGGCCCGCGCCCAGAGGTCGGCGCGCCGGTGAACGGCTGCAACATCGTCGTCGGGATCGACGGCAGCGTCGACGAGCTCATGCGCCGCGGCATCGAGCTCGGCGCCACCGAGGCCATGGCCGCCGAGGATATGCAGGGCATCGGCCGCGGCGGCTACCTGTTCGACCCCGACGGCAACCTGTTCGGGATGCTCTCGCCCGTCCTGTCCGACGGCACCACCGCGATGGGTCCGGACGCGACGTAGCGGCGGACGGGAGGAGCGTCCGCCGGGAGCCGATGCGGATCAGGGGATCACGAGATCGCCCGTGGTCGTGCCGCTCGGGAGCTTCTCGGCCTGGACCGCGATCGACTCGATCAGGTGCTCGGCGACCGCGTCGGGCGTCTCCGCGGTGAGGCTGATCTGGCCGACGAGGACGACCTCGCCGTCGTCGTGGAGCGCAGCGAACTCGACGAGCCGCGAATCCTCGAAGGAGGCGCAATCCTCCCACCTCGTCGTCTCGAGCGTCCAGCCCGCCTTCTCCCATCCGGGGTCGGGCCGGGGAACGCATCCGTCGACCGTCCAATCCCGCACGATGTAGCCACGCAGCCAATCGCGCCGCTCAGGCTCCGACATGGACGTCGCGTCGACCGCGCGCGCCGACGCGACGGAGGCACCCGCGTACGCGCCGTCGACCCCGAACGGCGTGACCGACTCGATCTGGAAGCCGACCCTCATCGCCGCGCCGGGGTGCTCGTCGACGTCCCAGCGGGCGTCCCGCGCGCCCCACTCCTCCGGCACATCCAGCGCGATCGCGCCGGAGGTGTGCTGCACCGTCTGGTACTCGATCGGCGCGACCGTCGACGTCGGCGTCGCCCCGGCGGCATCGCTCCGCCCGAACAGCGCATCGATGCGCTCGGGAGTGATCACCGCGCTCGCGGTGGCACCGAGCACGGCGACGCCCACCGCCCCGCCGACCGCGTACCACGTGCGGCTCCGCCGTCGACGCGCCACCCGTGTCGCGGTCTCGGGCGCCTCCGACGGCGGCGGGCCCTCGGGCGCTGCCGCTCGTCGATCCTCGCTCATCGCAACCCCCGATCGGGTCGATGACTGGACAGTATCGCCCGTGCTCACGGCGGTCACGTCACCAGAACTGGGGTACGGCCTCGCCCCGTCATCGCGACGGTGCTCCCGGATGACGCTGCGCCCACCCACAGGCGGCGCACCGGCGCGCCATGGCGCGCGCACAGGCGCGCCGACGACGGTGGGTCCACGACGAACGACGGAGGACCCCGCCATGACGACCCCGCCCCCCACGATCGACCCGCGGTGGGTCGACGAGCACGGCCACGAGATCGACGAGGACCACCGCGGCCTCACCTACGACATCCGCACGCTCATCGACCGCCGTCGCGCGCTCGGCATCTTCGGCGGGATCGGGCTCACCTCGCTGCTGGCCGCCTGCGGCGTCGACGACTCCGACGCGTCGAGTTCGAGCGCTGGCGCGAGTCCGAGCACGTCGTCGAGCGCGAGCGCGACGCCGTCGGCGAGCGCCGCGGCATCCGGGCCCGTCGACGAAGTGCCCGACGAGACCGCCGGGCCGTACCCGGGCGACGGATCCAACGGCGTGAACGTGCTCGACGATTCGGGCATCGTGCGCCGCGACATCCGCTCGAGCTTCGGATCGTCGAGCACCGTCGCCGAGGGCGTGCCGCTCACGATCCGGCTGACCGTGCGGGATGCCGCGACCGGCGGCGCGCTCGCGGGCGCCGGGGTGTATCTCTGGCACTGCGACCGCGACGGCGGCTACTCGCTCTACAGCGCGGGCCTCGAGCACGAGAACTACCTGCGCGGCGTGCAGGAGACGGACGCGCTCGGCACCGTCACCTTCACCTCGATCTATCCGGCGTGCTACACGGGGCGCTGGCCGCACATCCACTTCGAGGTGTACTCGGATGTCGCGAACGCCGTCGCGTCGGGCCCGATCGTGAAGACCTCGCAGATCGCCCTGCCCGAGGAGGTCAACGCGCTCGTCTACGCGACGAGCGGATACGAGCAGAGCGTGCGCAACGCCGCACAGGTGAGCCTGGCGTCCGACAACGTGTTCCGCGACGACGGGGGCATCCACCAGCTCGCGACGATGTCGGGCTCGGTCGCGTCGGGGTTCACCGCGGCGCTCGCGATCGGCGTCTGAGGGCGGGTCGGGCGATCGCGCTCGGCAGGTGGCAGGCCCGCGCCAATCCGCGGTCGGCGCCGTGACGAATCCCTCGTGGCGGCCGCTCGGCCGCCGATCGAGCAGGAGGTTCTCATGCGTACTCGCTCTCTCGCCATCGCCGGGGTGCTCGGCCTGACCGCCACCCTTGCACTGGCCACCCCCGCGGTCGCCGCGGAATCCGCGGACGGCAGCAACTGCTGGGGCGTCGTCTCCGCCCAGGCGGCACGCTCCGACGGCGGGCTCGGCTCGCACTCGAGCTCGTTCGACGAGCCCCGCCTCGGCATCGGCAACGTCGCCCGGCTCTTCGGGGTCGACGGCCCCGGAGGCCTGGGCTCGCTGCTGGCGTCGCTCGACGGCAACGACGCGACGTCCTGCTGAGCGTCGCGGCACACGGGCGGGGTGCGCCTCGGCGGCGCGCCCTGCTCGCGTGCGCCGATCGGCGACCCGCGTCCGCGCGCCCGGAGCCGTGTCGGCGGCGGGTGCCAGACTGGGCGCGTGCTGCTCGATGAGCTCGTCGCCACCGCCGAGCGGGTCGCCTCCACGCGGTCGCGGCTCGCGAAGGTCGACGCGCTCGCGACCCTGCTCGGCGGCCTCGCGCCCGACGAGATCCTGCCGGCCGTGGGGTTCCTGACCGCGAAGCCGCGGCAGGGGCGCGTCGGGGTCGGATGGCGCGGGCTGGCCGGGGCGATGGGCGAGCCTGCGTCCGACGCGACGCTGACGCTGCTCGACGTCGACGAGGCGCTCGATCAGCTCGCGACGGCGTCGGGCGCGGGGTCCTCCGCCGAGCGCGCGCGCGTCCTGCGTGAACTCGGCTCGCGTGCGACCGCCCGCGAGCAGGACTTCGTGAGCCGCGTCATCCTCGGCGAGCTCCGCACGGGCGCCCTCGAGGGCGTGCTCACCGACGCGATCGCGCGGGCCGCCGACCGCCCCGGCGACATGGTGCGCCGGGCCGCGATGCTCTCGGGAGACCTCGGGGAGACCGCGCGCATCGCGCTCACGGGCGCGCCCGGCGACCTCGAGGCCGTCGGGCTCGTGGTGGGGCGGCCGGTCCTGCCGATGCTCGCCGGCACCGCGCCATCCGCCGGCGCCGCGCTCGAACAGGTCGGAGAGGCGTCGGTCGAGTACAAGCTCGACGGCGCACGCATCCAGGTGCACCGTTCGGGCGACGAGGTGCGCGTCTTCACGCGCAACCTCGCCGAGATCACGCACCGGGTGCCCGAGGTGGTCGAGGTGGTCCGCGGCATGCCCGCGCGCGACCTGATCCTCGACGGCGAGACCCTCTCGCTCGACGAGAGCGGCGCACCGCGCCCGTTCCAAGAGACGATGTCGCGGTTCGGGGCCGAGGCCGCGCGCGAGGTGCTGCTGCACCCGTGGTTCTTCGACGTGCTGCACGTCGACGGCGTCGACCTGCTCGACGAGCCGCTCGCCGAGCGGATGCAGGCGCTCGAGCGCGTCGCGGGGCCGCACCGCATCCCGGGCGAGGTCACCACCGACCCCGAGGTGGCCGAGCGGGTGGCGCGCGAGGCGCTCGCCGCGGGCCACGAGGGCGTGGTCGTCAAGGGCGTCGAGGCGCCGTACGCGGCGGGCCGCCGGGGCGCGAGCTGGCTCAAGGTCAAGCCGGTGCACACCTACGACCTCGTGGTGCTCGCGGCCGAGTGGGGCTCGGGGCGACGCTCGGGATGGCTCTCGAACCTGCACCTCGGCGCGCTCGACCCGGTCGGCGAGTTCGGCGAACCGGGTGGCTTCGTCATGGTCGGCAAGACGTTCAAGGGCCTCACCGACGAGCTGCTCCGCTGGCAGACCGAGCACTTCCCCACGATCGAGACCCGCCGCAGCGCGCACGCCGTCTGGCTCGAGCCGGTGACGGTCGTCGAGATCGCGATCGACGGCGTGCAGCGCTCGAGCCGGTACCCGGGCGGTATCGCGCTGCGCTTCGCGCGCGTCAAGCGCTACCGCGACGACAAGCGGCCCGACGAGGCCGACACGATCCAGACGCTGCGCGGGCTCCTCCGCGGCGGCGAGGCGGAGGGAGCGACTGATGACGGATGACACGACCGTGCCGGGTGGCGGCGGAGGCGGCGGAGGCCGTGGAGGCACGGGTCGCGGCCGGGTGCGGCAGCTGCGGCTCGTCGTCGAGGCCGAGGACTTCGAGGCCGCGCTCGCGTTCTATCGCGACGTGCTCGGCATGCCCGAGCAGGAGGCCTACAGCGCCGAGGGCGGCGCCGAGGTGCGCATCCTCGACGCCGGGCGCGCGACGCTCGAGCTCTCGAATCCGGCGCAAGTGCGCTTCATCGACTCGGTCGAGACCGACGGAGGCCGCAGCGACCGCCTCCGCGTCGCGCTCGAGGTCGACGACACGGCCGGGGTGACCGGCGAGCTGGTCGATGCGGGCGCCGAGCTCGAGGCGTCGCCGCGCGAGACCCCGTGGCGCTCGATCAACGCGCGGCTCCGAGGCCCAGCGGGGCTGCAGCTCACGCTCTTCCAGGAGCTCGACTGAGCACCAGCGGTCGCCGGCGCCACATCGTCGGGGATCGCCGTATCACCGGGGTGGATTCCCCGATCCGGTCCGGAGCCATGGCGATCTCCGAGGATGCGGCGGGGCCGCGCGCTACTCGGGCCCCATCTGGAGGCCCGTGACCGGCACGCCCGCGCGCTCGTAGAACAGCCCGACGGCGCCGCCGGGGAACCCGACGGGCGGCTCGGTGAGCCGGAACGCGGCCGGCAGCCCGCCGTCGAACAGTCGCTTGCCGCGGCCGAACGCGATGGGGTACACGTACAGGTTGAGACGGTCGACCAGGTCGGCATCGAGCAGCGACCCAGCGAGGGCGCCGCTGCCGATGACGTGGACCTCCTCGAAGCGGTCCTTGATCGCCGGGACCTCGGCCGCGACATCCGTCACGACCGTCGTGCCCGACCAGGCCGGGTCGGTCAGCGTGCGCGACGCGACGAACTTCGGGACCGCCTCGAACTTCGCCCCGATGGAGGTGTCGACGTGCTTCGGCCAGTAGTCGGCGAAGATCTCGTAGGTCCGGCGGCCGAGCAGCAGCGCGTCGAGCCGGTCGATGCCGGCTCCGATGCGCGCGCCCGACTCGTCGTCGAGGTAGGGCGCCTGCCATCCGCCGTACTCGAAGCCCCCGGAGGGATCTTCCTCCGGACCGCCCGGCGCCTGATAGACGCCGTCGAGCGTGATGAACAGGTCGACTGCGAGGATTCCCATGGTGGTGCGCTCCCTCCGCTCGAGCGCCACGTTAGCGAGGGCCGGCAGGAGGGTCGAGGGGTTGCGGCGACGCTTTGCATCGCCGGCGACGATCGCGGGCAGCGGCCGCGGCGCCACTCCACGCGGAGAAGACGACCGTGAAGACCTCCGTGTCGCGCGCTCGTGAAGCCCGGGCAGTGCGACCGAGTGCAGGCGGGGGTGTTCGCGTACGAGAGTGGGCTCGGTCCGCGAGCCGCTGCGGCGAGCTGAGCCCGCTGGCGCGACCCGCCCGGCCCGCGTGCCGCACGACCCGCCCGGCCCGCGTGCCGCACGATCCGGCTGGTACGCGCGCAAGCATGCCGGGCTCCGCGCCCGACGCGACGGGCCCGCGGTGCGCGTGCACCGCGGGCCCGTGACCCCGTCGAGGTCAGCGCGCGGCGACCAGCCGCACGCCCGCGACGAGGATCGGCAGGTAGCAGACCAGGCCGAGCGCGATCCCGATCGGGCCGAGGCCGAAGCCCGTGACGATCCACGGCAGGAAGCCGAGCAGTGCGATCCACCACGAGATCGCCTTGGCGCGCGCGAGCGCGAGCGAGAGCAGTCCGATGCCGAGCAGGCCGCCGACGATGCCGGAGTACTGCCAGATCGCGACCGTCCCTTCCTTGGCGGTCTCGTCGAGGAGCATCGCCTGCTCCATCGTGAGCGTGTTGCCGGCGCTGATGATGAACCAGTCCGAGAGCAGCAGGCCCGACATCTGGATGGCGCCGAACGCGAGGATCGCGGCCGCGATCGGCAGGAACACGCGGCCGCGCGGCCCGCGCAGCAGCCCGAGCGTGGCGAACGCGCCGAGCGCGAGCGCGACCCAGCCGTAGTGCAGCAGGTTCGCCGACCAGAGGCTCAGCGCGGGGTCGTTCGCGAGCGACTCGATGTAGCCCTCGCCGCCGGGCGAGGTCTGCGGGGGCGAGGTGAGCATGCCGCCCGTGAAGAGCAGCGGGGCGGCGATGAGGGCGGCGCCGCCGAGGCGCTGCAGGCGCGTCGGGCGGACGGGGCCGAGGTCGGCCGCGGCGGCGCGGCCCCGTCCTGCGGGGTGGTCGGCAGGAGTCGCGGCGGCGGGCGCCGCATCCTCGGTCGTAGTGGCGGAAGCGAAGAGGTCCATGGTCGTGTGCCTTTCCGGGCGGTGTCTGGGTGGGTGATCCCAGATTCCCGGCCGCGCGACCCGGGCCGGCAGGGTGCGGCGTCCCGCGGATGTCCCGACCCGCGCCCGGGACATCCGGCCCTGCCCCCCGCCGCCCGCCGTCGGGGCGGCGAGGGTATGCCGAACGACGCGACCGCGCGCTGTCGACCGAGGTTCGGCATACCCTCGCGGTCGGGAGCCGGGCGGAGCGACCCCCCGCAGTGGGAGGGCGTGGCCGCGCGGCCGTGTGCGGCTCGTCGGCCGGCGGGAGGACGGACGCGGAGCGTTCAGGCGCGGCCGAGGCCCGCGTCGCGGGCGCGCACGATCGCCTCGGCGCGGTCGGCGACCTGCAGCTTCGCGAAGATGTTCGACACGTTGTTGCGCACGGTCTTCGGCGAGAGGAACAGCGCCTGCGCGATCTGCGGGTTCGACCGCCCGGCGGCGAGCAGGTCGAGGATCTCGCGCTCGCGCGCGGTCAGCTGCGGGAACACCTCGGCCGCGGGCGCCGACGCGGGTCCGGCCGCGAAGAACTCGGCCACGCGCCGTGCGATCGCCGCGCCGAACACGAGCTCGCCGCGTTCGACCGCGCGGATGGCGGTGAGGATCTCGTGCTGGCTCGCGCCCTTCACGAGGTAGCCGCGGGCGCCGGCTCGCATGGCCGCGAACACGGTCTCGTCGTCCTCCGACATGGTCAGCACGACGACGGCCAAGTGCGGATGGCGCTCCACGGCCTCGCGCGTCGCGGCGATGCCGTCGAGCCGGGGCATCTGGACGTCCATCACGACGACGTCGGGTTCGGCGGCATCGATGGCCTCGAGCGCGGCCTCGCCGTCGGCGGCGGTGGCGACGACCTCGACGCCGTCCATCGACTCCAGCAGCATCGAGAGCCCGTCGCGGTACACGGGGTGGTCGTCGACGAGCACGACGCGGATCGGTTCGTCAGGCATCGGCGTTGGCCTCCACGGGGGTGTCGGGACGGGTCTCGGGTGCGGCGTCCGGGCGGCGCACGGCACTGTCATGCGCGAGCGGAAGGGCGGCACGGATGACGGTACCGCCCCCGTCGGCGTCCTCGATCTCGAGCACGCCGCCGAGTTCCTGCGCGCGCTCGCGGAGGGACCGGAGCCCCACGCCGCCGACGGCGTCGGCCGGGATGCCGGTGCCGTCGTCGTGCACCTCGAGGCGCAGCATCCGCTCGTCGTGGCCGAGGTGCACGGACGCGTGCGCGGCACTCGAGTGCCGGCGCACGTTGGCGAGCGCCTCCGACGCGATGCGGTACGCGGCGACCTCGACCGCGGGCGGAAGGCCGGGCGGAACCTCGCCCGAGACCTCGACCGCGAGCCCGCCGCCCGCGAGGCGGGCGGCCTGCTGCTCGAGCGCGCGCACGAGGCCGAGGTCGTCGAGCGCGGGCGGGCGCAGGTCGTGCACGATGCGGCGGATCTCGCCGATCACCTCGGACTGGTCCTCGATCGCGGCGTCGAGCAGCGCGAGCGAGCGATCGGGGTCGCGCGTCGCGAGGTTGCGGGCGGTCTCGAGGCGCAGCTTCGTTCCGCCGAGCAGCGGGCCGAGCCCGTCGTGCAGCTCGCGACGCAGCCGCGAGCGCTCCTCCTCGCGCGCCAGCACGAGCCGCTCGCGGATGGCCTGGAGCTCGCGGCGCAGCTCGCCCTCGAGGATCGCGGCGGCGGCCAGGCGTACGAGGTCGCCGAGCAGGCGCTGGTCGCGCGTGGAGACCACCGGCCGACGGCCCGGCTCCATGAGGATGCGGCCGATCACGACGCCCCCGCGGTCGATCGGCAGCTCGACGGGGCCCGGCGCCGGCGCGCCCGTCGCGGCGGCGAGGGGCTCGCCGTCGGGGCGGTCGAGTTCGACCCGCACGTACCGCGACCCGAACGCCTCGGCGACCGCCGCGGCCAGCGCGCCCAGCTGCTCGTCGGTGCCGCCCGCCGCCTCGAGCCGCTCGCCGAGCGAGGACACCACGCCGTACGGGTCGCCGCGTCGTCCGCTCACGAGCCGGCTCGCGAGCGCGAACAGGCGCCCGCGCAGCGGCGCGTAGGCGACCGTGACGGCGACGACGGCGAGGAGCATCGCCGCGCGGTCGTCGATCGCGCTGCCCACGACGAGCACCACGAGCACGTCGACCGCGATGATCGCGCCGATCAGCACCGCGTACACGAGCGTCCACGACAGGAGTCGGTCGATCGCGTACAGCCGGTAGCGCGTGACCGCGATCACGACCGAGGCGCTGATGAGCCCGATCGTCAGCGCCAGCAGGAGGTCGACGACCCCCGTCGGCACGAGCGGGAAGATCGCGAGCGCACCGATGAACACGACGCCCGACCAGACGAGCCAGCGCAGCTGCGCGCGCTCCTCGGGCCCCGCGTCCACGCGCCGGCTCACGCACACCACGAGCGAGAGCACGAGGCTCGCCGCGAGGCAGGCGGGGGCGAGCGCGAGGATCGCCGCCCACGCGGCGTCCGGCAGCGGCAGCGTCGGCTGCACCGGGTCGAACGCCTCGAGCAGCGCCGCGCGGCCCGGGTCGTCGGCGACGAGTGCGGCGTCGGGCGCGAACAGGAACGCGAACGGCATCACGAGACCCAGGACGATCGCGACCACCGAGGCCGCGCGCCATCCGCCCGGCCGCAGCCGCCCGTCGGGGAAGAGCAGGAGCAGCAGCTGGATCGGCAGGATCAGCACCGAGCCGAGCCGCCCGAAGAACCACATCGCCGGGACCGCCCACCACGCGCCGCGATCGGTGTACCAGGCGAGGTTCACGGCGGCCGACGCGAGCCCGTCGAGCACCCACAGCGTGCCGAAGCCGGCCAGTACCACGGCGATCGGATGCCACGGCAGCCGCCAGAGCAGCAGGCAGCCCGGCACGAGCATCGCGACGCCGGGCAGCACGCCCGACCACCCCGACGAGAGCGGCGGCTGCGGGTGCGACGGCAGCACGACGAGGTCGATCGCGATCGCCAGGACGGCGGCGACCGCCGACACGCACAGCGCGACGACCGTCGCGATGCGACTGGAGGCGAGCGTCATCCGCTCATCGTCGCAGCCGCGGTGTCCCGGTGTCACGGGACACGGGTCCCGAGTCCGGCCGAGGGGTTCACGCGGCCGGACGTGCGGCGTAGAGTCGCGACGTCGGGAAGGGCCCTCATGCACGCTCGGCGTCGGAATCGATCCGCGGTCGCCCGCCTCGCCGTGGGAGCGACCGCGGCGGCGGGGCTCGCGCTCGCGCTCGCCGGATGCACCGGTGGAGGCCCCGGTGCTCCGTCCTCAGGCGCGTCCTCGAGGCTGCCGCAGGGCGGCGAACCCGTCGAGCTCGACCCGGCCGACTTCACGGCCGACATCGACCACCCGTACTGGCCCATGACGCCCGGGACGCAGTGGGAGTACCGCGAGCTCGATGCCGACGGCACCGACTTCCGCGTCGTCGTGACCGCGACCACGGCGACCCGGAGGATCGCGAACGGCGTGACCGCCCGGGTGGTGCGCGACACCGTCTACTCCGGCGACGAGGTCGTCGAGGACACGTTCGACTGGTACGCGCAGGACGCCGACGGCACCGTCTGGTACCTCGGCGAGGACACCGCGGAGTTCGAGGACGGCGAGATCGCCTCGACCGAGGGATCGTTCGAGGCCGGCGTCGACGGCGCGCAGCCGGGCGTCCTGCTGCCCGCCGACCCGCAGCCCGGGCAGGTCTACCGCCAGGAGTACCTGAAGGGCGAGGCCGAGGACGCCGGCGAGGTGCTCCGGCTCGGCGAGCGGGCCGAGGCGCCGTACGGCGCGTCCGACGACGTGCTGGTCACGCGCGACACCGACGCGCTCGAACCCGACGTGGTCGAGTACAAGTTCTACGCGCGCGACCTCGGGCCGCTGCTCGCGGTCGACATCGCGGGCGGCGCGGGACGCGAGGAGCTCATCGCGGTGCGCACCGTGCCCGACGGCACCGGAACCGGCCCGCTCGGCGAGCCCGGGTGACCGCCTGCCGGCTCACGCCCCCGCGGCCTCGGCGCCGCTGAGCGCATCGAGCCGCCCGAGGGCGAGCCGCGTGCCCATCTCGTCGCCCTGGGCACGGCGCGCCTCGACGAGCCGGGTGAGCGCCGCCATCTGGTGCGTCCGGTCACCCGCCGAGTCGGCGAACGACAGGGCCTCCTCGAGCAGCGCCACCGCCGCGGCGCCCTCGGCTCGATCGGCCCCCAGAAGCAGGCAGCGCGTGAGGCAGCGCGCGTCGCCGAGGCGGCGGAACTCGCCGGTCAGCTCCTCGAGCGGCGCCGCGGCATCCGGCACGCCGAGCGTCTGCTGCACGAGGGTGGCGTGTGCGAGCTCGTGGGCGTTGCCGGCGCGGGTCGCATAGTCGACGCATTCCGCAGCCCAGCGTGCGGCGCGTTCGGCGTCGGCGCCGGTCCGCGCCGCGACCGACGCCATCATGAACCGGGCGTTGTTGACGTGCATGGCGTCGCCCGCGATCGCATATGCGCGCATGGCCGCGTCGAACTCGGCCATCGCCGCCGCGGGGTCGTCGAGCGAGGCCCCGCGCAGCGCGACACCGCGCATCTGGTGCGCCGCGCCGAGCTGCCAGGGGTCGCCGAGCTCGCGCGCCAGGCGCTCGGCGACGGCGAGGTGCTCGAGCGCCTCCGGGCCGCGGTCGAGGTATGCGGCGGCCAGCCCGGCGAGGTGGTGGGCGGCCAGTCGAGACGCGTCGTCGTCGGCGATCTCGAGCGCGCGCTCGGCGAGCTCGTCGACGAGCGGCATGTCGAGGTAGGCGATGCTGTTGCCGAGCAGCATCAGCTCGCGCGCGTCGGCCTCGGCGCGCACGCGCCCGTCGCGCGCGGCCATCGAGATCGAGCGCACGCTGTCGACGTCGGAGCCGTACTGCTCGACGCCGACCGCGAGCGAGGTGGCGAGCGATCGAGCGGTCGGATGCCGCGCCGCGAGCGCCCAGCGCAGGGCCGCGTTGACGTCCGGGCAGAGCCTGGCCGACAGGCGCACGGCCTCGCGGCTGTCGTCGGTGCGCGCGTGCGCGATGAACTCGGCCGCGACGCGTTCGTGGTACTCGGCGTGCCGCTCGAGCACCTCGCGGATCGTCGCGGCGTCGGTGCGGGCGCGGACGAACTCGCGCATCACCGCGAGCAGCCGGAACCGCCGCGGGGTGCCGCCCAGCGGCACGACCATCGAGTGGTCGAGCAGCCGCAGCAGCACGCCCTCGGCGCCCTCGTGGGTGACCGCGGTCGCGAGGTCGACGTCGAACGCGCGGGGGAGGGCCGCCAGCCGGCACAGCACCTCCCGCTCATCGGCCTCGAGCAGGTCCCAGGTCCACTCGAACGTCGTCTCGAGCGTGCGGTGCCGGCCGCGCGGCGCGGCGCGGTCGAGGGCCGCGAAGTCGCGTTCGAGCCGTGCGGCGAGTTCCTCGAGCCCGAGGTGGCGCGAGACGGATGCCGCGAGCTCGATGCCGAGCGGCAGGCCGTCCAGGCGCGCGCAGACGCGGGCCGCGAGCTCGCGCTCGCCAGCGGTCGGAGGTACGCCGTGCGCGCTCAGCCGGTCCAGGAACATCGTCACCGCGGGCGCGTCGGCCCCCTCGACCGCGAGCGGCTCGAGCGCGAAGACGTGCTCGGCGTCGTCGCCGAACGGCGTGCGCGACGTGCCGAGGATCCGCAGGTCGTGCGCGTCGCGCAGGATGCGGCGGGCCGCGGCCTGCACGGCCGGGCCCACCCGGTCGATGTTGTCGAGCACGAGCAGGTACGGATGCGACGCCAGCGCGTAGGCCACGGAGGCCGTGACGTCGGCGCCGGTGACCGCCTCGAGGTCGAGCGCCCGCGCGATGCGCGGCACGACGTCGTCGGGGTCGGCGTGCTCGAGCTCGACCACGATCGGCGAGCGGTCGCCGTGGCGGCGTGCGGCGAACTCGAGCGCGAGGCGGGTCTTGCCGACCCCGCCCGGGCCGGTCAGGGTGACGCAGCGGTGCGCGTCGACCAGGGCGGCGAGCGCGGCGAGCTCGGTCTCGCGGCCGACGAACCGGGTGTCCGGCAGGCGCACGGATGCCTCGCGGCGCTCGCCCGCGGCGGCGATGAGCTCCGCTCGGCTGTCCGCCCCGAGCTTCCGGCGCAGGCTCGCGATGTGGCTCTCGACGGTGCGCACCGAGATGAACAGCTCCGAAGCGATCTCGGGGTTGCTCAAGCGCCGCTCGACGGCGGCCAGGATCGCGCTCTCGCGCGGGGTCAGCGTCTGCCCCGGCACGGCGCCGATTCTAGGACCGAATCGGGCGCGCCGCACCGGGGCGGGCACCGAGGCCGCCGTGCGGGGCGCGCGGGCCGGCGCGCTCATGCCGCGCCGGGCCCGATCGCGGGTCGCGACGGCGACAGCGGACGCAACCGGCGGGGGAGCAGCTGACGGATGCCGCGGCGCGTGCGCGCGCCATCCGTCGCCCCCTCGCCGGCTTCGGCGGCCTCCGCGGCCGCCTCGGCGATGCGTTCGTCGGCCTGGCGGCGTCGTTCGAGCTCGTGCCGCAGCCGGCGTTCGCCCGACCGGTGCAGCTCGAAGACCCAGTAGTCGTCGCTGAGGTGCATGGCGGTGCTCCTTCGGGGTGGTTCACGGGGTGTCGAAGGGGGAAAAGTGGCCGCCGGGCAGGGCTCAGCGGGGATCGGCGGCGATCAGCGCCGCCGGGCGGTGACGAGGAGGTACTCCCACGCCATGCCGCGGTCCGAGCCGTCCAGCCCGGCCTCGCGACCGAGCGCGGCGAGCGCGTCGTCGAGGGCGCGCACCTGCTCCGGGTCCTCGGCGATGCGGGCGTACACCGCGATCGTCGGGCCGTAGTGCGACTTGAAGTAGTCGCGGAACTCCTCGCCGGTGCGGAAGCGGGTGATCGCGACCGTCCGCCGGACGGCGTTGAATTCGTCGACCCGGTCGCCGAGCAGTTCGCGCACGTGCAGCTCGTCGCCCCACAGGGGCGGCGGCTGCGAGCCGGGAGGCGGCGGGGCGTTGAAGGGCTTCATCGTCGCGAACATGCGGCCGATCACGCCCTCGGGCGTCCAGCTCAGGGTGCCGATGCGTCCGCCGGGCTTCGCGACGCGGACGAGCTCATCGGCTGCGGCCTGGTGGTGCGGTGCGAACATGACGCCGACGCACGAGAGCACGGCGTCGAACGTCGCGTCGGCGAACGGCAGCTGCTCGGCGTCGGCCTCGCGCCATTCGAGCTCCGCGCCGGCCTCGGTCGCGGCGCGACGACCGGCCTCGAACAGCTCGGGGGCGAGGTCGCTCGCGACGACGGTCGCGCCGCGCAGCGCGGCGGGGATCGCGGCGTTGCCGCTGCCGGCCGCGACGTCGAGCACGCGGTCGCCGGGCCGCACGCCGACGGCGTCGACGAGTTGCGCGCCGAGCTCCCAGATGAGGTCGGAGGCGAGCGTCGGGTAGTCGCCCGAGGCCCACATCGCGCGGTGCTTCGCCTTGAGCGCGCGGTCCGCCTCGGCGGCGTCCGCGGTCGAGGCCGGGGTGATGGTGTCGGTCATGACGGGTGCTCCTTCGGGTGCACGGGGTTGGATGACACCCAGCGTGCGCTCGCCGGCCTCCCGAGGCATCCGTGCCGCACACGGAGATCTCCTCAGGGTTGCCGCTGAGTCCGTCGACCCTCCGACCAGTCGGGAGCCGCCTGCGGCATTCCGTCCAGCCGGCGCCGCCTAGGCTGGAACCCATGCGCCTCGCCCTCATCCGCCACGGACAGACCGACTGGAACCTGCGTGGCCTGATGCAGGGGCGCACCGACATCCCCCTCAACCTGACCGGCCGTCAGCAGGCCAGGGCGGCGGCGACCGGCATCGACCGCGCCCGCTGGGACCTCGTCGTCAGCTCGACCCTCGGCCGCGCGCGCGAGACCGCCGCGATCCTCGCGGCCGAACTCGACCTGCCCGTCGCGGGCGCCTACGACGACCTCGTCGAGCAGGACTTCGGCGTCGCCGAGGGTTCGAGCGTCGCCGAGATCGACGTGCGCTGGCCCGGCCGCGCGTTCGAGGGCAAGGAGCCCGACGACGCCGTAGGCCCGCGCGGGGTGCGCGCCCTCGAGCGCATCGCCGTCGAGCACGCGGGCGCCCGGGTCCTCGCGGTCGCGCACGGCACGCTCATCCGGCACGTGCTCGGCGAGCTCAGCGGGCACGACCCGCGCAGCTACCCGAGGCTCGACAACCTCGCCGTCTCCGAGCTCGAGCGGGCGGGTGCCGCGTGGCTGGTGCGCACGGTCGGCGGCGTGCCGTACGCCGACGTGCTGCCGTCGCTGGTCGCGGTCGGCGCGGATGACGCGGATGGCGCCGCCACCCACGTCGCGGCCTGACGCCACCCCGCGTCGCCCCCTCCCGAACCCGCCCCGACCGGACGTACAATCCGGAAATGGAGGCACCGGGAAGCACCACCCTGGTCGTCGTGGGCGATGAGACGACGACCGCGATCGGCTCGCTCGCGGGGCTGGCGAACGTCGATAGCGCCAGCTTCGCCGAGATGACGGACGCCACCGACGCCGAGGTCGTCACGTGGTCGTCCACCTCGCACGCGCCGTACGTCGTGCACGATCGCGACCCCCTCGGCCACGTCGCCTCGGCGTGGGTCGAGTTCTACGACGAGCGGTCCACGCTCGGCGTGCTCCAGCTGGAGATCGAGCAGGTGCTCGACCAGGTCGCGCAGCACCGGATCCGCGTGCCCGACTACTACGTCGTGCTCGAGCCCGAGTCGCTGCGCGGCACCTGGCTGCACTGGTGGCTCGGCGTGCTCGCCGCGGCGTCGCCGAGCCGCGTCATCCCGTGGGCGCCGGGCGATTCGTCGCTCGCCGCGCTCATCCGGCACCTGCCGACCGCGCGGGCCTGGCCCGAGGTGCGCGAGTGGTTGCCGACCGTCGTGAAGGCTGTGCCCGATCGGGTGGGGCCGGGCCTGCCCGGCGCGGCCTGAGCCTGCGGCGCCGGGGGCGCGCCGGTCAGCCGTGCACGCGGAGGTCCACCCAGACGAGCCGGTGGTCGCTCGAGGGGAACGGGTAGACACCCGTCAGGGCCGAGAGCGGGTCGGCCTGCACCGGCCAGAACACGCCGGCGTCGAGCACGCGCAGGTCGCGCGACGGCAGCACGTAGTCGGCGCGCAGGTTCCCCGGCGCGGTGTCGGCGAAGTCGGCGGTGTCGTACGCCGGGTCGCCCTCGTGCGCCAGGTTCGCGCCGCCCTGCAGCGCGGACGCCTCCACCGCGCCCTCCGACGTCGGCAGTGGGTCGGTGATCCGGGGATGGCCGAGGAGCTGCAGGATGGCGTCCTCGGTCGAGTCGCCGTCGAGGGGATCGGCGTTCTGGTCGCCGAGGATCACGAACGACGAGCCGGGCTTCAACCCGCCGGTCGACCCTGCGTCGTCGGTGATGTAGCGCGATGCCGTGCCGGACGTGACGTAGTCGGCCCAGAAGCGGATCTCATCGTGGTTCCGTGTGCCGTTGCGGTCCTCGGGGCCGTCGAACGTCGGCGGTGTCGGGTGCGAAGCGAGCACGTGCACGGTCCGGCCGTCGACATCGACCGGCACGTCCCAGTGCGACTTGCTGGAGAGCCGGACCACGTCGAGCTCCTCCTGCGAGTACCAGTCGGCTGGTTCATCGGTGTTCGGGTCGTCCGGCAGGAGGGCGCCCGGCATGTCCTTCCAGAGGAAGTGCTGGAACGTGCGGACGTCGTCCTCGACGATGGGGTGCTTGGAGAGCACGGCCATCCCGTACTGCCCCTCGAAGAGGCCGAAGCCGAAGGCGTCGTCACCCCCGCCGATCACGCCGTTGTTGTTGAGGTCGAATCCGCTCGCCACGCCGGTGTTCGACGGCGCGACGAACGCGTAGGGGTACTCGACCGGATCGGCCCCGCCCTGCGAGACCTCGAGGTAGTTCGTCCGGAACAGGTCGACCGCGAGGCCGTCGGGCACGTAGTCGAACTCGTTGAGCAGCACGATGTCGGGGTTCGTCCGCTGGATGATCTGGGCCACCGTCCTCGCCTGCGCGTTCGCACCGGTCGACAGGTCGGCGACGAGCTGGCCCGGTGCGTTGCGGTTGAGCGAGAGGTTGTAGGTCGCGACGCGCAGCGTCTCGGTGCCCGCGTCGTCGGGCGGTGCCGCCGATGCCGGGGCTGCGCTGAGCGCGGCGCCGGCGAGGGCGGCGGCGGCCGTCGTGGTGATCAGGATCCGAATCGGTCGTCTCGTGGACACTGCGTGCTCCTTCGTGGGAGGTCCGGTCGGCTCCACGCTAGGCCGGGCCGGTGACGGGCGGAAGAACCGCGCACGAACGAGCGGGGATGCTTCGCCTCACCGGTCGGGCGTCGAGCCGCCGGCCGCCCGCGCGTACCGCTCCGAGAGCGTGCGAAGCAACGGCACGAGCTCGCGCGGGGACTCCACCGTGAAGTCCATGCCGAGCATGCCGATGTACGCGCCGATCGTGTCGAGGGAGTCGGCGCCGGTGACGAGCACCGACTCGTCGTCGGAGACCGCCTCGACGACGCCCACCGCGGGGTTGATGCGAGCGAGCACCGTCTCGGCGGGTGCCGCGACGCGGAGTCGGGCGTGCACGTTCCATCCGCTCATCGCGATCGAGCGCATCGCGAAGGCGGTGTAGTCGCCGCCGGGGAGCGGCGTGGGCGCGAACCGGCGCCGGGTCGGCATCCGGGGCCCGATCCAGTCGACGCGGAACACGCCCCATTCGCCCGACCGCGGGTCCCGGCCGACGAGGTACCACCGGCGCTCCCAGCTCAGCAGTCGGTAGGGCTCGACGAGCCGGGGCGTGCCGCGATCGTCGAACCGGAACCATTCGGCGTCGCGGATCGCGGCGGCGATCGCGGCGAGCACGGCCGGGTCGACCTCGGGATCGGGGGCGTCGGTGCCGGTGTTCTCGGGGGCTCGATCGACGACCGCGCCGATGGCGGCGACCATCGGCCGCAAGCGCGACGGCAGCACCTGGTCGAGCTTCGCGAGGGCCCGCGCGCTCGACTCGGCGATGCCGGCGATGCCCGTGGCCTCGCGCAACCCGATCGCCACGGCGACCGCCTCCTCGTCGTCGAGCAGGAGCGGCGGCAGCTTGCCGCCCGCGCCGAGGCGGTAGCCGCCGGCCGCGCCGCGCGTCGCGTCGACCGGGTAGCCGAGCTCGCGCAGCCGGTCGACGTCGTTGCGGATGGTGCGGACCGAGACGCCGAGGCGCTCGGCGAGCTGTGTTCCCGTCCAGTCGGCCCGGGACTGCAGGAGGGAGAGCATCGCGAGCATGCGTGCGGCGGTGTCGGACATGACTCGATCATCTCGATCTATTAGGAATCGAACGTGCCTGATTCGACCGTAGCGTCGGAGACATGACGAACACCACCACCGACGCCGCTCCCGACATCCGCCCGTTCCGCGTCGAGGTCGCGCAGGCGGACCTCGACGACCTCATGGACCGCCTCGCACGCACCCGCCTTCCGCAGGCGGCCCCGACCGACGACTGGTCGTACGGCACCCCCAACGGCTACCTGCGCGACGCGATCGACCGGTGGCGCACCACGTGGGACTGGCGCGCCGAGGAGGCGCGCATCAACGCCGTGCCGCACTTCACGACGACGGTCGACGGGCAGCCGATCCACTTCATCCACGTGCGCTCGCCGCACGAGGGCGCCACTCCGCTGCTGCTCGCGCACACGTACCCCGGGTCGTCCATCGACTACCTCGACCTGATCGCGTCGCTGGTGGATCCGGTCGCGCACGGCGGGCGCGCCGAGGACGCCTTCGACGTCGTGATCCCGGATGCGCCCGGCTTCGGCTTCTCGAACCCGGTGACGGACGCCGGATGGACGACCGCCCGCGTTGCCCGCGCCTACGACGCGCTCATGCGCCGGCTCGGCTACGCCGAGTACGGCATCCACGGCTCCGACAACGGCGCCATGGTCGCCCGCGAGCTCGGCCTGCTGAACCCCGAGGGCTTCCTCGGCCTGCACGTGCTGCAGCTGTTCTCGTTCCCGTCGGGCGACCCCGCGGAGTTCGAGTGCCTCGAGCCGCAGGACTACGCCGCACTCGAGCACATGCAGTGGTTCCAGTCGGTCGGCGGCTACAACACGATGAACGCGAGCCGCCCGCAGACGGTCTCCGTCGGCCTCAGCGACTCGCCCGCGGCGCTCCTCGCCTACAGCGAGCTGTTCAACTCCTTCGGCAACGGCACCTCGCTCGTGCCGCTCGACACCATCCTCACCGAGGTCGGCGTGAACTGGTTCGCGAACGCGTCGGCCGGCATGAGCCGCGCCTACCTCGAGAACGCCCGCGCCGAGGCCGAGGCGCAGGTCAACGCCGCGCCGACCGGCGTCGCGGTCTTCGCCGACGACTTCCAGACGATCCGGGTCTTCGCCGAGCGGGACAACTCGAACATCGTGCACTGGAGCCGGTTCGAGCGCGGAGGCCACTTCGCCGCGCTCGAGGTGCCCGATGAGGTCGTCGGCGACATCCGCGCCTTCTTCGCGGCCCTGCGCGGCTGAGGCGCGGGTCGAGCGGATGTCGTGAGCGCGCGCTCGCTGCATCCGCTCATGCCGTGGGCAGCGCCCGCGCCCGCACCCGCAGCACGACGAACTCGCCGGGCCGGAGCGGCGCGAAGCCCACCAGCACGGTGAACTCACCACCCTCGAGCTGCCGTTGCGTCGCCGTGTCGCGGTCGCACCGCACGACGTACGCGTCGCGCGGCGTGGTTCCGGGGAAGGCCCCCGCGCGGAAGAGGTCGTGCAGGAACGCGCCGACCGACTCGCGCACCTCGCGCCATAGCGGTTCGTCGTTCGGCTCGAAGCGGGTCCATCGGAGGCCGCGATCGATGCTCTCCTCGAGGAACAGGGCGGTGCGGCGCACCGGGACGTACCTCCACTCGCTCGCCGAGGCGTCGGCCCCGGCCAGCGTGCGTGCGCCCCAGACGACCGGGCCGTGCCCGGGGAAGCGGCGGAGCGCGTTGACGCCGAGGGCGGCGAGCCGACGGGTCTCGTCGTCGCGCAGCGCGAATGCGAGGTCGTCGACGCCGACGAGCGCGGCCTCGAGCCCCGCGGGCGACGCCCAGACGCCTCGGCTCGCGTCCGTCCGAGCCAGGACCCCGGCGACCGCGCCGGTCGCTGCGGTGAGCCGACCGTCGGCGGCGCGGCGCAGCCGGGGTGCGTACACGGCGGCATTCGGGCTCGCGGTGCCCACCGCCTGCGCTGCGCCGCCCGCCATCGCGGCCTCGATCGCGGCGGCGTTCGTCCACGACGAGGGCGGGTCCACGAGCAGCATCGTCCGCCGGCGCTCACCGAACGCCGCCGCCGCGGCGACGACCGCGTTCGCGTCGTCCCGGTCGACGCTCTCCGCTGGCAGCACGACGAGGTTCACGAGGTCGACCCGGTCGAGCGCCTCGAGCCCGGTGCCCACGCCGTGGAGGCCGGCGTCCTCGACGCGCACGACGATCGCCGTGCTGCCGCCATTGGCGAAGAAGTCGTCGATCGCCCCTCGGAGCGTGCCCGAATCGGCGCCGAACGCCGCCTCGAACTCCGCGAGGCTCTCGACCAGGGTCGGCTCGAGGAGCGGCCCGGTCTCCGCGAACCCGATGAACGCCGCCACCGCGGTTCCGACGCCCTCGATCGGACGGGTCATGCGCCCGTCTCCTCAGGCCGCGCCGCGCTCCCGCGGCACGAGGTCGAGCGCGCGCTCGCGGACGAGCGCCAGCGCGTGGGCGAGCGCGCCGATCGTCACGCAGTCCTCGCCGAGCTCGGAGCGACGCAGTTCGGGCGCGGTCGGGTCGTCGCTGCGGGCGAGCACGGCGGCGGCCCGGTCGACCATCATGGGCAGGCGCTCGGCCGCGGCGCCGCCGACGATGACCCGATCGACATCGAGCAGGTCGCCCAGCACGAGGCAGATGCGCGCGAGACGGGCGGCGAGGCGGTCGAGGAGGTCGCCCGCGACCGGGTCGCCGGCGAGCGCCGCCCGTCCGACGTCGGACTCGTCGAGCGTGTCGGGGTCGAGGCGCCCGAGCGCGCTTCCCTCGGGCAACCCGGAACGGATCGCCTCGACGGCCCAGCGTCGCGCGAGCAGGGCCAGGCCGTCGGCCGAGCCGACGCCGTCGACGTGGTCGAGGAAGCGCAGTTCGCCGGCGCCGCCGCGTCGGCCGCGAACGAGCCGGCCGTCGATCATGAGCCCGGCGCCCATGCCCTCGCCGACGATGAGCGCGATGAAGGAGTCGACGTCTCGTCCGCCGCCGTCGGGCGCCGACCGCTCGGCGATCGCGGCGAGGTTCGCGTCGTTCTCGACCGCGACGATCTCGGCGTCGCCGTCGAAGAGCTCGGCGTAGCCCGGGTTGGTCAGGCTCCAGAACCAGTTCTCGGCGGGCGAGGCGCCGCGTCGATCGACCGGCGCGGGCACCGCGACCGTGATCGCGAGCACCGCCTCGGGGGCGATGGCGGCGTCGGCCAGGGCGCCCTCCATCGCCGCGCGCGCGAGCGCGCGCCGCTGGGCGGCGTCGGCGAGGCGCTCGATGTCGCCCGGGCTCGGCGCGGGGATGACGACCCGGTGCCGGCCCAGGGGGGTGCCGCGCAGGTCGGCGACCGTGGCCGACACGTGGTCGTACCCGGCATCGATGCCCACGATGTACGCGGCGCGCTCGTTGAGCGCGTAGCGGCGCGCGGGGCGCCCCTTCGTGTAGGCGCCGGCGGCGCGGGCGTCGTCGAGCTCCTCGAGCCATCCGTCGGCGAGCAGTTCCTCGCAGACGCCGATCACCGTCGACCGGGTGAGGCCGGTCGCCGCCATCGCGTCGGTCGCGGTGAACGCGCCGACGGTCCAGGCGTACTCGAGCACGCTCCGCGCGTTCGCCTGCCGCAGCACCTGCGGCGAGGTCGCCGATCCGATCCGATCCATTGCTTGACACCTCCGCCTCTCCCCGTCATTATTTACGACAAGAAGTAAATCTACATCCTAAATTTACTTGGTCAGAGTCGACACGCGCCGAGCGGGTCGACGATCGATTCGGAGGAGACGACGTGCTGCACCGCGCATCCCGCCCCACTGATCGCCGTCGGCGTCGGCCGGCGCGCCGCTCGCGCCTCGCGCTGCTGGCCGCGGGCGTCCTCGGCGCCGTGCTCGCGCTGTCGGGCTGCGCCGGCGCTGCCGGAGGCGGTCCCGCCCAGATCACGTTCCACATGTCCAAGCCCGAGGCGATCCCGTTCTTCCGCGACCTCGTCGAGCGGTACAACAGCGAGCAGTCCGACGTCCACGTCACGCTCGACACCGCGTCGAACCTCTCGGCCGCGTTCCTCCGGGGCAACCCGCCCGACGTCGGGCTGCTGAACTACAACTACGAGATGGCGCGGTTCATGGAGCGCGGCGCGCTCTCCGACCTCTCCGACCTGCCCGAGGCCGCGCGGATCCGACCCGAGGTGCAGGAACTCGTCGACCAGTACGCGACCTATCCGGGGCGCACGAGCGTGCTGCCGTACTCGGTCGCGGCCGAATCCGTCATCTACAACGTGAAGATGTTCGAGGAGAACGGCATCGCAGTGCCGACGACCTGGGACGAGTTGATCGCCGCGTGCGACAGGCTCGAGGCCGCCGGCATCACGCCCATCTACAGCACGTTCAAGGACCCCTGGACGCTCGGCCAGGGCCTGTTCGACTACACCGTCGGCGGCTCGGTCGACGTCGCGGACTTCCTCGACCGCATGGACGAGCTCGGGACCGAGGTCGGTCCGACCTCGGACACGTCGTTCGAACGGACGATCCTCCGGCCGGCCGAGCAGATGAAGCAGCTCGCCGACTACTCGAACGACGACGCACCCAGCCGCGGCTACGGCGACGGCAACGTCGCCTTCGCGAACGGCGAGGCCGCCATGTACATGCAGGGGCCGTGGGCGTTCGGCGAGATCGCGAAGACCAACCCCGACCTCGAGCTCGCGACGTTCCCACTGCCGGCCACGAACGACCCCGACGACCTCAAGGTGCGGGTCAACCTCGACCTCGCGCTCTGGGTGCCCGAGGCGAGCACCAAGAAGGCGGCCGCACGCGAGTTCGTCTCGTACCTCATGCAGAAGGACGTGATGGACCAGTACAACGCGGCGTTCCTGGGCTTCGGCACCACGACGGATGCCGCGCCCGCGACCGACGAGCGGATCCTGCCCATGCAGGAGTACTACGACGACGGCGCCTTCTACCAGGGGCTCTCCCGCTCGATCCCGCTCACCATCCCGATCGACAACTACATCCAGACCATGGCGACCGGCGGGGACATCCCCGCGACGCTCGCCACCATCGACGCCGACTGGGCGCGGCTCGCGCTGCGCGGCTGACCCCGGTGACGAGAGGACGAACGCCATGACCACACCGATCACCCGCGCCGCGGCATCCGCCGGGTCGCTCGTCGACGACGCCGAGCACGGCCGCGTCGACCACCTCGCGGGGGCCGCCCACGACCGGAGGGGCCGACCGAGGATCGACCCGATCTACTACTGGTTCCTGCTGCCGACGCTCGCGCTCTTCACGCTCGCCATCACGGTGCCCGCCCTCCTCGGCATCTTCTACTCCTTCACCGACTTCATCGGCTTCGGCGAGTGGCAGTTCATCGGGCTCACGAACTACATCGCCGCGCTCTCCGACCCGGCGATCCTGTCGAGCTACGCCTTCACGTTCGGCTTCGCGATCGTGACGGTCGTGCTCGTGAACGCGATCGCGTTCCTCCTCGCCGTCGGCCTGACCTCGCGCATCAAGCTCAAGACCGGGCTCCGCGCGATCTTCGTCATCCCCATGGTGATCTCGGGGATCGTCATCGCCTACGTCTTCAACTTCCTCTTCTCCAACTCCCTCCCCGCGCTCGGCGCCGGCCTCGGCATCCCGTGGCTGTCGGAGTCGATCCTCGCGAACCCCGACCTCGCCTGGGTGGCGATCGTGATCGTGGCGGCCTGGCAGTCGATCCCGGCGACCCTGCTCATCTACATCGCCGGACTGCTCTCGATCCCGGGCGACGTGTACGAGGCGGCCGACCTCGACGGGGCCACGGCCTGGACCAAGCTCCGCTCGGTCACCCTGCCGCTCGTGGCCGGGTACGTCGTCATCAACACGATCATCGGCTTCAAGAACTACCTGAACGTGTACGACGTCATCATCGGCCTCACGAACGGCGGCCCGGGCACCGCGACCCGCAGCATCGCCATGACGATCTTCACCGGTTTCACCGGCGGCGACTACGCCTACCAGATGGCCAACGCGACGATCTTCTTCGTCATCGCCGTGGCCATCTCGGTCCTCCAACTCCGGCTCACCCGCGGAAAGGCGGCGATCTGATGACCCAGACGGCAGCGAAGCGGCTTCCCGCTCCGACACTCACCACCACGCGCCCACGCGACGAGGTCGTGGCGACGACCCGCCGTCGCCGCGGGCGAGTCGGCCGCGAACGCACGAACTGGACCACCACGGTGATCCTCGCGCTGTGCGCGCTGACCGTGCTCCTGCCGCTCTACGTGACGATCACGATGTCGCTGAAGTCGACCTCGCAGGCGGTCGACGGCAACGCGTTCTCGCTGCCCAACCCGATCGACGTCTCGGGATTCGCCGCGGCGTGGCAGCTCACGAACTTCCCCGTCGCGTTCACGATCTCGCTGCTCGTGACGGCCGGCACCGTGGTCGGCACCGTGCTGCTCGCCTCGCTCGCGTCGTACGCGATCGTGCGCAACTGGGACCACCGCCTGTTCCGCTGGTCGTTCTTCTACCTGCTCGCGGCGATGTTCCTGCCGTTCCCGGTGGTCGCGCTCCCGCAGATCCAGCTCACGGGCCTGGCCGGCCTCGCCAATCCGGTCGGCGTCACGATCCTGCACATCATGTTCCAGCTCTCGTTCAGCATCCTGCTGTTCACGGCGTTCCTGCGATCCATCCCGCTCGAGCTCGAGGAGAGCGCGCGGATCGACGGCGCGACGACCTGGCAGACGTTCCGGCAGCTGATCTTCCCGCTGCTCGCCCCGATGAGCGCGACGGTCGCGATCTTCGCCTTCCTGGCCTCGTGGAACGACTTCATGATGCCGTCGCTGATCATCGCCGACTCGGCGCAGCAGACGCTGCCGGTCGTGCAGTCGATCTTCCAGACCCAGTTCAGCAACAACTACAACGTGTCGTTCGCGTCGTACCTCATGGCCATGGCGCCCGCGATCGTCGTCTACCTCTTCACCCAGCGCTGGGTGATGGAGGGCGTGACCCAGGGGGCGGTGAAGGGCTGATGACCGACGTGCTCTCCCGCCCCGAGCTCGAGCGACTCCGCGCCGACGCCGACTGGTGGCGCCAGGCGGCCGTGTACCAGGTCTACCCCCGGAGCTTCGCCGACGCCGACGGCGACGGCATCGGCGACCTGCGCGGCCTGCGCTCGCGCGTGCCGTACCTGCGCCGCCTCGGCATCGACGCGGTGTGGCTCAGCCCGTTCTACCCGTCGGCGCTCGCCGACGGCGGGTACGACGTCGACGACTACCGCGACGTCGACCCGCGGCTCGGCACGCTCGCCGACTTCGACGCCCTCGTCGCGGCGCTCCACGAGGCCGGCATCCGCGTGATCATCGACATCGTCCCGAACCACACCTCCGACCGGCACGCGTGGTTCCGCGAGGCGCTCGCCTCGCCGCGCGGGTCGGCGGCGCGCGACCGGTACGTCTTCCGCGACGGACTCGGGTCCGATGGCGCGCTGCCGCCCGCCGACTGGACGAGCATCTTCGGCGGACCCGCATGGGAGCCCGTCGGCGACGGCCAGTGGTACCTCCACGTCTTCGCGCGCGAGCAGCCCGACCTCAACTGGGACCACCCCGACGTGCGGGCGGATTTCCTCACGACGCTCCGCTTCTGGTCCGACCGCGGCGTCGACGGGTTCCGCATCGACGTCGCGCACGGCCTCGCCAAGCGCCTCGACGACGAGCTTCCCGACCAGGCCACGCTCGACGCGCTGCCGCGCGACGGCGCCCATCCGCTGTGGGACCGCGACGAGGTGCACGAGATCTACGCCGAGTGGCGACGCGTGTTCGACGAGTACGACCCGCCGCGCACGGCGGTCGCCGAGGCCTGGGTCGACGCGCACCGGCGGCCCCGGTACGCGAGCATCGAGGGGCTCGGCCAGGCGTTCAACTTCGACCTGCTCGAGGCGCCGTACGACGCGCACGCGTTCCGGCGCGTCGTCGACGCGAACCTCGCGCTCGCCGCGGCATCCGGCTCGTCGACCACCTGGGTGCTCTCGAATCACGACGTGGTCCGGCACGCGACCCGCTACGGCCTGCCCGACCCGGCCGTGCCGGGCGAGCGGCACGGCGCGGAATGGCTGCGGTCGGGTGGAACGGACCCCGTTCTCGACCGGGCGCGCGGCCTGCGGCGTGCCCGGGCCGCGAGCCTGTTCCTGCTCGGCCTGCCCGGCTCGGCCTACCTCTACCAGGGCGAGGAGCTCGGCCTGCACGAGGTCGCCGACATCCCGCACGAGCGGCGGCAGGATCCCGCGTACGTCCGCAACCCCGGCGTCGACATCGGGCGTGACGGATGCCGCGTGCCGCTGCCGTGGAGTGCGCGCGGCGCCTCGTTCGGGTTCGGCCCGGGCGGTGCGCACCTGCCGCAGCCGTCGTGGTTCGCCGAGCTCGCGGCCGACGAACAGGCCGACGACCCGACGTCGACGCTCTGGATGTACCGCCGCGCGCTGCGGCTGCGCGGCGACCTCCAGACGTCGGAGGAGCTCGAATGGGTGGAGTCGCCGCGCGCCGACGTGGTGCACTTCCGCCGCCCGCAGGGCTGGGAGGTCGTCATGAACTTCGGGACCGAGCCGGCGGACCTGCCCGAGGGCACGGCGCTCGTCGCGAGCGGCCCGCTCGAGGACGGCCGCCTGCCCGGCGAGACGACCGTGTGGCTCCGCGCTTGACGGGCGCGTCCCCACGTGGTCGCATGACGGCATGGACCCCGCGCGACCGGCGCTGATCACCGACGACGAGCTCGACGACCTCGAGCGCGAGGCCGTCGGGCGGCTGCGCGGGCGCGTGCTCGAGATCGGCGCGGGCGAGGGCG
Organism: Agromyces aurantiacus; assembly: GCF_016907355.1. NCBI lineage: Bacteria > Bacillati > Actinomycetota > Actinomycetes > Micrococcales > Microbacteriaceae > Agromyces > Agromyces aurantiacus. The sequence goes on from NZ_JAFBBW010000001.1 coordinate 1,360,912, forward strand.
AGAACTTCGGCGCGCTGCACCACGACGTGGACTGGGTCGGTCTCGAGCCCGACGCCGAACGCCGCCGCGAGCTCGCGACGCGGGCCCGTGAGTGGGGCCGCCGGGCCGAGCCGCTCGACGCGGTCGCCGAGGCGATCCCGCTGCCCGACGCCTCGGTCGACGCGGTCGTGGGCACGTACGTGCTCTGCTCGGTGCGCGACCAGGCCGAGGCGCTCGCCGAGGTGCGCCGCGTGCTGCGGCCGGGCGGCCGGGTCGTGTTCGTCGACCACGTGGTCGCGCCGCCGCGCACGCTCAAGCGCGCCGTGCAGCGCGCCGTCACGCCGTTCACGGCGCGGTTCTGCCACGGATGCCACTGGGACCGCGACACGGGCGCGGCGCTCGCCGCGGCGGGGTTCGCGGGCGATGACGTGCGCCTCGTGCGCGTGCCGTCGGCGCCGTTCGGCCCGACGCGCGTGCTGCTCTTCAGCGGGCACCTCCCGGAGCGCGCCGCGTGAGCATCGGCGCAGGAGCGGGCGCGGCCGACGGCGCGACACGGGCGCCGCGCGTCGTCGTGCTCACGGGCGCGGGCATCTCCGCCGAGAGCGGCGTTGCGACGTTCCGCGACGCGGGCGGCCTGTGGGAGGGTCACCGCGTCGAGGACGTCGCGACGCCCGAGGCGTTCGAGCGCGATCCCGGAACCGTGCAGCGCTTCTACGACGCGCGGCGGCGCGCCGTCGCCTCCGTCGCGCCGAACCCCGCGCACGCCGCGCTCGCGCGACTCGAGGCGGGGCTCGGCGACGACCTGCTGCTCGTCACGCAGAACATCGACGACCTGCACGAGCGCGCCGGATCCGGACGGGTGCGGCACATGCACGGCGAGATCTTCCGCGCGCGCTGCCTCGCGTGCGGGGCTCGCGTCGAGGCCCGGGGCGACCTCGTCGACGCGCCGCCGTGCCCCGAGTGCGGCGAGCGCACGCTGCGCCCCGACGTGGTCTGGTTCGGCGAGATGCCCTACGGGCTCGACGAGATCGACCTCGCCCTCGTACGGTGCGAGCGGTTCGTGGCGATCGGCACGTCCGGTGCCGTGCACCCGGCGGCGGGATTCGTGCTGACCGCGGCCGCGTTCGGCGCCGCGACGCTCGAGCTGAACCTGGCCGAGAGCGAGATCACGCCGTACTTCGACGAGAGCCGGCTCGGACTCGCGAGCGAGCTCGTGCCGCGGTGGGTCGACGAGATGCTCGCGGGAGACTGAGACGCGGATGCCGCGGGGGGAACCGCCCGGCCCCGCGACATCCGCTGCTCACCACCTACTTCCGGCCGTCGGCCCCGATCGGATGCAGCGTGTCGAGCGCGGATCGCGCGAGCATCGTCGCGCCCGCCACCGCGGCGGGCATCGTCGCGACCGCGCCGAGCGGCACGAGGAAGCAGAGCTGGGTCGCGACACCGAAGCCGAGGAACCGCCAGCGGTTCGCGCGCAGGAGGCCGCGACGCACCTCGGGGTCGAGGTGGCGTGCGTCGAATGCGCGCGCGGCCAGCTCGCGGGCCAGCAGGCGCCCGGTGAGCACCGCGCCGAGCACGGCCGCGAGCACGCCGCCGACGACCGGGACGAACCCCACCACCGCGACGATCACGGCCGAGACGACGCCCTGCAGGACGAGCACGAGCGCGCCGCCCACGCCGCTCCAGAAGCTCGGGCCCTCGGATGGCACGGGGCCGCCGAGGTCGGCCTCGACGGCCTTCCAGATGCGCTCATAGAAGGGGTCGCCGACGATGAGCGTCAGTGCGGTGAACGCCACGAAGGCGAGCACGGCGGCGCCGGCGAACACCACGACCGTGACGAGCGCGCGGAACGCCGATCGCCAGAACTCCTGCCATCCGTCGGCGAACGGGGTCGCCCAGTCGACCAGGCCCGGGAGTCCGATGCCGAGCGCGACGAGCCCCCACACCAGCCCGGCGAACACGATCGCCGCAGGCACGAGGCCGAGGAGCATCACGCCGGGATCGCGGCGCCAGAACCCGAACCCGCGCAGCAGCATCCGCGCTCCCGCGGCGAGTTCCTTCAGCACCGGCCCAGCATAGGCCGGTCGCGAGACGGAACGTCATGGCGCCACGCGCTCCCAGCCGTCGGCGCTATCGTCGTTGTGCCCCGTCGCCCCGCCCGACCTCGGCAGGCGGCGTCCGACCGATGCGCCGACACCGATGAGGAACCGACCGGAGATGACCGTGACCCCGACGAAGCCCTCGCGCGCCGCCGAATGGTGGAGGGTGCAGCGCCGTCGCGTGCTGTGGGGCGTCGCGATCGCCGTCGTCGCGCTCGTCGTCGCGGTCGTGGTCGCACGCCTGCTGCGCGGGCTGCCGGCCGTCGAGGCGTTCGTCGCCGAGTATCCCGGGGTCGTGCCGCCGCCCGAGGGCACCCCGGTCGGCATCCCCGCGTGGCTCGGCTGGCAGCACTTCCTCAACGCGTTCTTCCTCGCCCTGCTCGTCAAGACCGGGCTCGAGCTGCGCAGCAAGCGCCGCCCGCCGGGGTTCTGGACGCGCGACAACACGCGCTGGCCGCGCACGACGCGAGCGCCGCGGCGCCTCGGCATCTGGCTGTGGTTCCACCTGTGGCTCGACGCGTTCTGGGTGCTCACGGGCGTGAGCTACGTCGTGCTGCTGTTCGCGACCGGCCAGTGGCTGCGCATCGTGCCGACCGACTGGGCCGTCGTGCCCAACGCGATCTCGGCCGCGCTGCAGTACGCCTCGCTCGACTGGCCCACCGAGGACTCCTGGGTCGTGTACAACTCGCTCCAGCAGCTCGCGTACTTCACGGTGGTGTTCATCGCCGCGCCGCTCGCCCTGCTCACGGGGCTGCGGCTCTCGTCGGCGTGGCCCGTCGAGGGCCGGCTGGCGTCGCCGTCGAGCGAACGGCTGGCCCGCGCCATCCACTACCCGGTCATGCTGTTCTTCCTCGCGTTCACGTTCGTGCACGTCGTGCTCGTGTTCACGACCGGGGCGCTGCGCAAGCTCAACCAGATGTACACCGCGCGCGACGCCGATGACTGGCTCGGCTTCGCGGTGTTCGCGCTCTCGGTCGCGGTGATGGCCGCCGCCTGGGTGCTCGCGAGGCCGCCCCTGCTCAAGCGCATCGCGGCGAAGTCGGGCCGCGTCCAGGGCTAGGCTCGGAGGATGGGCCGCACCCTCTGGATCGTCCTCGGCGTCATCGCCTCGGTGGTGATCGCTTGGGTCCTCGTCGACCTCGTCTTCAGCGTGCTGTTCTTCGTCGTGAAGCTCGCGATCGTCGCGGTCGTCGCGGTCGCGGTGTTCTTCGCACTCCGGGCCTGGGTCGGCCGGGCCGGCGAACGGCGCAGCCTCGAGCGCTGACCGCCCGCGCCGCTAGGCTCGGCCGCATGGCGGACGGAGCGGAGCGCCGCACGACGGCGACGAAGCGGCGCGGCCCGAAGCGCGCCGCCGGCGAACCCGCCGGACCCGACCAGGTGCGCCGCGCGCTGCTCGACGCGGCCGCGGAGCTCTTCGTGCGCGACGGCGTGCACCGGGTGTCGCTGCGCGAGGTCGCCGCTGGGGCGAACGTGCACCCGAACCTCATCCGTCGCTACATCGGGACCCGCGACGACCTGGTGATGGCGGTGTTCGACGACCTGTCGTCGCAGCTCGCCGAACTGGTCCTGAGGAATCCGCTCGCGGGGCAGGGGCATGGCCCGGCGACGGTGATGGGCCGGTGGGTCCGCATGCTCGACCAGTTGGTGCTCGAGGGCCGGCCCGTGGTCGGCCGCGCGGGGTTCAACCCGGTGCTCGCGCTCGCACAGACCCTCCGGGAGGGCTACGGCCTCGACGACCGGGCGGCGCGCGTGCGGGCTGCGCAGGTCGGCGCACTGGCACTGGGTTGGCGGGTCTTCGAGGAGTACCTGCTGGAGGCGGGCGGCCTCGGCGACCTCCCCGTCGAGGTGCTGCGCGCCGAGCTCGCGGACACGAACCGACGGATCGGCGCGACGCCGTGGCGGCCGCCTTCCGAGGCGGCGGATGACGCGCTTCCCTGAGGATCGCTCGCATCGAGCGCCGGCAATGTGTACGCTCCAATACATTCGAATGGGCCCGGCCCGGCTGAGGAGAACGACATGGTCAGGACCGTCGCGGAGATGCTCGGGCAGGCGCACGCGTCCGTCGGCGTGGAATCGCCGGCGTCTGCGGCCGACGCCCTCGCCGACGGTTCGGCCGTCCTGGTCGACGTGCGGCAGAGCGACGAGTTCGCCGCGTGCCGCATCGCCGGCTCCATCCAGGTGGCCCGCGGCCTGCTCGAGTTCGCCGCCGACCCCGCGAGTGGACATCATCGGACCGAACTGCAACCGGAGGCGCGCATCATCGTCGTGTCCACCTCGGGGGCGCGCGGCGCCCTCGCCGCGGCGACGCTGCAGTCCATGGGCTTCGTCGACGTCGCCGTGCTCGAGGGCGGGCTCACGGCATGGATGGCCGAGGGCCGGCCGGTCGCGACGCCGGAGCACTCCGCCGCCTGAGGCCTCAGCGGGGGCGCTTCTTCGCCGCCGCCCAGTCGACCAGCCGGTCGGCCTCCCAGGTCGTGACGATCCGCTCGGGCGGGATCCCGGCCGCCTCAGCGCGCGCCGCACCGAGCGCGAGGAACCCGAAGTGACCCGGGGCGTGCCCATCGGTGTCGATCGCGAACCGGCACCCGTGGCCGAGCGCGAGCGCGATGAGGTCGTCGGGCGGGTCCTGCCGCTCGGGTCGCGAGTTGATCTCGACCGCGACGTCGTGCTCGGCGCACGCCGCGAACACCGCGTCGGCGTCGAACGCCGACTGGGGGCGTGTTCCGCGCGAGCCCTGCACGAGCCGGCCCGTGCAGTGCCCGAGCACGTTCGTGCGCGGGTCGCGGATGGCGCGCAGCATCCGCGGCGTCATCTCCTCGGACGGCGAGCGCAGCTTCGAGTGCACGCTCGCGACCACCACGTCGAGCCGGTCGAGCAGGTCGGGGCGCTGGTCGAGCGTGCCGTCCTCGAGGATGTCGACCTCGATGCCGGTGAGGATCCGCACGCCGAGGTCGCCGCGGTCGCGTGCGTCCGGGTCGTCGGCGCCCTCGCCGTGCCCCGCGTTCAGCGCGGCCACGATCTCGAGCTGCGACTCGAGCCGCTCGGGCGAGAGCCCGTTCGCCACGCGCAGGCTCGGCGAGTGGTCGGTGAGCGCGAAGTAGGAGAGGCCCGCGGATGCCGCGGCACGCGCCATCGCCGCGATGCTCGTCGTGCCGTCCGACCACTCGGAATGCGCGTGGAGGTCGCCGCGCAGGAGCGCGCGCAACCCGGAGCGCGTCTCCGCGCCGGCCTTCTCGCGGAGGTCGGCGAGGTAGGCCGGCGTGCCGCCCGCGAGCGCCTCGGTGATCACGGCGAGACTCGAGTCGCCGATGCCGGGCGTGCGCTTCAGCCGGCCGTCGGCGGCCCGGGCGCGAAGCTCCTCGGCCGGCAGCGGCCCGATCGCGGCGGCGGCACGGCGGAACGCCTTCGCCTTGAACGGCGAGGCGAGCTGCACCTCGAGCAGCGTCGCGATCTCCTCGAGGGCCTGCACCGGGTCCATCGACCCAGTCTGCCGTGGGAGGGGCCGGTGGTCGAGTGCTGGGGAGCGGCCGCGCGCGGCGACTCGACCACCGGCGGCTCAGGCGTCGAAGGCGACCGCGCGCACGGGCGCGCCGTCGCCGGCGATCCGAAGCGGGAAGAACCCGACGCGCACGCGATCGGGCAGTCCGTCGAGGTTCGCGACGTTCTCGACGATGAGCCCGTCGGCGCCGAGCACGACCTCGTGCACCGGGAACGAGGTCGTGCCTGCGGCATCCGTCGGGTCCGGGCTCAGCGTGTCGACCGCGAGCACGCGCATCCCGCGCTCGACCAGGAGCCGCGCGGCATCCCGACCCAGCGCCGGATGCCGCAGCGCGCGCTCGGTGCCGAAGTGGCGTGCCCACCCGGTGTCGACCACCACGATCGACGGCACTCGTGCGGGCAGGTCGCCGAGGTCGTCGAGCCCGATGAGCGCGCCGTCCTCGAGGCCCTCGACGTGGATGACGAGCGCGTCGCCGACGAGCTCGTCGAGCTCGACCGCGTCCATCGTGCGGCCGCCCGCCACCGTGTGCGCGGGCGCGTCGACGTGCGTGCCGGTGTGCGAGCCGAGCTCGAGCGCGGTGACCGCGGCGCCATCGCGCTCGAGCTCGAGCGCCGGCGCGAGGTGCACCCCGGGGTCGCCGGGGTACACCATCATGCCGTCGGCGACGGGGTGGCTGAGGTCGCGCATCACGCCGGTCACGCGCCCGTGCCGGCGCCGCTGCCCGTGCCGAGGGGCACCCGGCTGAGGTGACGGCTCGGCTCGGCCGGGTGCGCCGCACGCTCGCGCAGCGAGAGCAGCAGGTACAGCACGAACGTGACCGCGAATCCCGGGATCGTCGCGCCGATGGGCGTCGGCCACACGTACGTCCACAGGTAGACGCCGACCGCGCCGACCGCCCACGAGGCGATCGCCGCCCAGTTCACGCCCGCGAGGTACCAGTACCGGCCGCCGCGCGGTTGCAGGATGTCGGGCGTGTAGGCGCCGCGCTTGACGAGGTAGTAGTCGGCGATCATGATCGCGAACACCGGGGCGAAGAGCGCGCCGATCAGCACCAGGAACGTCGTGAACTGGTTCAGCAGGCCGAAGAAGGTCGCGCCGATGATCGAGACGAGTCCGAGGATGAGCGCGGTCGGCAGGAACTTCACGCGCGCACCCGGGATCGCGTTCACGACCGAGGTGACCATACCGTAGACGACCATGGTGTTCGTCGCCATGACCGAGACGAAGATCACGATCGCGAACGGCCAGCCGAACGGCTCCACGATCGTCACCGGGTCGAACGGGATCGCCTCGCCGCCCGAGAGGATCACGTACGAGATCGCGGTCGCGCCGAGGGCCATCGAGATGATCGTCGAGAGGCTGTAGCCGACGCCCGAGCCGATGATGCCGGCCTTGCTCGACCTCGCGAACCGGTTGAAGTCGGCCGAGAGCACGGTCCACGAGATCGCGGTCGCGATGACCACGTCGAGCACGAGGATCGGCGTGTAGCCGATGGACTCGTCGACGGGGATCGCCGCGTACTCGGCCGGCGTGAACGTGGTGAACGCCGTGACGAAGATGACGGCCATGATCGCGAGCATGAGCGCGGCGAGCCAGGGCTCGATGCGCGCGATGCCCTCGTGCCCGAGGATCGCGAGGATCACGACGATCGTCTGGCACACGACCGCCCAGACGACGGGCATCGAGACGCCCGTGACCGACGCCACGAGGAAGTCGAGCGCGATGCCGGCGAGCATCGCCTGCACCCAGCTCCATCCCATGAGGATCACGACGTTCGCGCTCACCGGCAGCAGGCTGCCGCGCGTGCCGAACGGGCCGCGGGTCAGGGCCATGGTGGGCAGGCCGGTGCGCGTGCCGATGTTGCCGACGGTGACGAGCACCACGGCGCCGATGAGGGTGCCGACGACGATGAGCAGGATCGCGAGGCCGTAGTCGACGCCCGGCACGAACAGCGTGCCCGTGAGCAGGGTCGTGACGACGAGGTTGGCGGCGAGCCAGATCATGCCGATGCGCAGCAGCGAGAACTCGCCGGCGACGGGGCCGGCGTCATCCGAGTTGCGTTCGAGTCGTTGCTCGAGGCGGGTGTAGAGCGACATTGCTGTTCTCCTCGGTGAAGGGTGGGGGTGTCAGGCGGCGTCGGCCGCGGGCATGGGGGAGAGGTGCTCGTGCACGGCGATGAGGCCGCGGGTCGCGTCGGTGCGGAACACGATGGTCTCGCGCTCGCGATAGGAGTCGGGGCCGTCCGGAGTCTCGACGGCGGTCTCGACCGAGTGGCTGAAGATGGCGCCGCCGGGGAAGGGCTGCACGCGCCGGTCGCTCGACGTGCACGAGACGACGCGCCATCCGCTCGCAACCCAGTCGGCCCAGAGCCGCTCGTACGCGGCCCGGTCGTCGAGGCGCTCGGGCTCGGTGTGGAACACGAACATCGCGTCGGGCGCGAAGGTCGCGAAGTAGCGGGGGCCGTCGGTCGCGGCGAAGGCGTCGACGATGGCGGATGCAGCGGCCTCGACCTCCTCGACGCCGGGGGTGCGGTGGTCGGACATCTCGTGGGCTCCTTCGCCTGAGGTGGGTGGGGTGGGGGTGGAGGGGGTCTCGATACGGGCTGCGCCCTACTCGACCACCGGGGTGGATCGCGGGGCCATCGCGCTGAGCAGCTCGTACGCGACGTGGCTCGCGGCGACCGCGGTCAGCTGGGCGTGGTCGTAGGCGGGCGCGACCTCGACGAGGTCGGCGCCGACGATGTTCCGGTCGGCGAGCGCGCGGAGCATCCGGAGCAGCTCGCGGCTCGTGAGACCTCCGGCCTCGGGCGTGCCGGTGCCGGGCGCGTGCGCGGGGTCGAGCACGTCGATGTCGATGGAGATGTACAGGGGTGCGTCGCCGATGCGCGCGCGCAGCCGGTCGATCGCGCTCGCGACGCCGTGCTCCTCGAGGTACTCGCTCGTGATGATCGAGAAGCCCAGCCGCTCGTCGTCCTCGAGGTCGCTCTTGGCGTAGAGCGGGCCGCGGATGCCGACGTGCATGCTCGCGGTGAGGTCGATGAGGCCCTCCTCGCTCGCGCGGCGGAACGGCGTGCCGTGCGTGGTGGGCGCGCCGAAGTAGGTGTCCCACGTGTCGAGGTGGGCATCGAAGTGCAGCACCGCCACGGGGCCGTGCTGGGCGTGCACCGCGCGCAGCAGGGGCAGCGCGATCGTGTGGTCGCCGCCGATCGCGAGGATCCGGCCCGCGCTCGCCTGCAGCTCGCGGGCGCCGGCCTCGACCTGGCGCACGGCCTCGGCGATGTCGAAGGGGTTCACGGCGATGTCGCCGGCGTCGGCGACCTGCTGCGCGCCGAACGGGAAGACGTCCTGTGCGGGGTTGTAGGGGCGCAGCAGGCGCGACGCCTCGCGCACGTGCGCCGGGCCGAAGCGGGCGCCGGGGCGGTAGCTCACGCCCGAGTCGAACGGCACGCCGACGATCGCGACATCCGCTCGGCCGACCTCGTCGAGGCGCGGCAGGCGGGCGAAGGTGGCGATGCCCGCGAACCGCGGCACGACGCTCGCGTCGACGGGTCCGCGTGGGGCGTTGTCGGCAGTGGGTTGCATGGTACGAAACTTCCAGTACTATTGGGGAAACTTGTCCCACACGGTACGCCGATCGACGCGGCTTCGTCAAGAAGGGATCCGATGCGCCCGATCCACCCGTCCGCCGACGCCGGCGGGCCGTTCATCGGAGCCAAGCTCCGCAGCACCCGGATGGCGCAGGGCCTGACCCTCGCCCAGGTCGCCGAGTCCACGGGGCTCAGCAAGGGGTTCCTCAGCCGGCTCGAACGCGACGAGACCTCGCCGAGCGTCGCGACGCTCGTGCAGCTCTGCCAGGTCCTCTCGCTCCCGGTCGGCGCGCTCTTCGCCGAGCCCGAGATCCAGAAGGTCTCGCGGGCGGAGGCGCCGCGCATCAACCTCGGCGGCGTCCACGTCGAGGAGCACCTCATGTCGCCGCGCGGCGAGGAGCGTGTGCAACTGCTGCGCTCCTCCCTCGAGGCCGGCGCGCACGGCGGGCACGAGCTGTACACCGTCAACTGCGATGTCGAGGTGCTGCACGTGATCTCGGGTGCCGTGACCGTGCGCTTCGCCGACCGCGCCATCCGCCTCGACGCGGGCGACGCGCTGACCTTCCCGGGCCGTGAGCCGCACACGTGGGCGGCCGAGGACGACGCGCCGGCCGAGGTGTGCTGGGTGCTCGTGCCCGCGCCCTGGAGCGGCTCGGCCTGAGGCGCACCGCGTCAAGGCCTGTGCAACCGCGCACATGCGGGCCTATCGTCGTGCCATGGTCTTCCGACGCCGGACCCCGCAGGACACGGTCGCCACGCAGGCGAGCGGCATCGCCGACGACCCGGCGGCGCGCGGCACGGGCGGGCCGATCTGGAACGATCGCCTGGGGCGCTGGTCCATCCGGAGCCTCCAGCTGATCATCGTGGCGATCCTCGCGGCCATCGCCGTGTGGGCGCTGCTGCAGGTCACCGTCATCGTGATCCCCGTGCTCGTCGCCGTGATCCTCGCCGCCGCGGCGAGCCCGCTGATCGGATGGCTGCGGCGCCACGGACTCCCGCCGATGCTCGCCGCATGGGTGACCCTGCTCAGCGGCATCATCGTGCTGGGCGCCATCATCACGGCCATCGTCTTCGCCGTCCGGAGCCAGTGGCAGGAGCTCGTGGACTCCGCGACCCAGGGATTCGACGACCTGCTGGGTTGGGTCCAGCGGCTGCCGTTCCCGATCGAGCAGCAGCAGCTCGACGATGCCCGCAACGCCATCGTCGACTTCGTGACGAGCGCCGAGTTCGGCCAGACGGCCCTCACCGGGGTGTCGCGCGTCACCGAGTTCGTCACGGGCCTCGTGCTCATGCTCGTGGTCCTGTTCTTCTTCCTGAAGGACGGCGACCGCATCTGGGAGTTCTTCCTCCGCCCGTACCGCGGCGCCCGGCTCGAGCGCGGCCGGCGCATCGGCGTGACCGGCGTGAAGGTCCTCGGCGGATACATCCGCGGCACGGCCATCGTGGCGTTCGTCGACGCGTTCTTCATCGGCCTCGGGCTCGTCATCCTCCAGGTGCCGCTCGCGCTGCCGCTCGCCGTGATCGTGTTCCTCACGTCGTTCATCCCGATCGTGGGCGCGACCATCGCCGGCATCCTGGCGGCCCTCGTCGCCCTCGTGGCCAACGGGCCCGTCGTCGCGCTCATCGTCGTCGCGATCGTCATCGTGGTCAACCAGCTCGAGGGCGACCTGCTCCAGCCGGTGGTCATGGCCCAGTCGCTCAAGCTCCACCCGCTCGTCATCCTGATCGCGCTGACCGCCGGCAGCCTCCTCGCCGGGGTCGCCGGGGCGGTGCTCGCCGTGCCGCTCACGGCCGTCGGCTGGGCGATCATCAAGGTCTGGGACCACCCCGATCCGTCCCTCGACGAGCGCAAGTCGTACCGGCTCAGGCGGCGTCGGCACTCGGATGCGACCTCCGACGGTCCGGCCGTGCCCGCCGACTCGGCCGGCGGAACGCCCGTCGCCTGATGCGGGCGGCCCCCGCGCTGTTCGCCGCGGCCGCGGCGAGCTACACGGTCAACTGCGCACTCGGCGCGTCGGTCGCGCTCCGGCTGGTCGACACGCGCGACGTCCGCTGGGTGCACCACGCCGTCTACATCGCGACGTGCGCGCTCGCGGGCGCCGCGGCATCGAGCGCGCTGTGGGGTCGCCCCCGAGGTGCGGCGCGTTCGGCCGCCCTCGCGCTGGCGCCCGCCGCCGTGCCGCTCGCGGTGATCCCGTACGCGGGCACGCGCACGACGCGGCATCCGCTCATCGCCCTGGCGGCCGCGCCGTCCTTCGCGCTCGCCGTCATCCGCTCCAGGAGGTAGGACGCATGGAACTGCTCGAGGCCATCCGCCGACGCAAGACCACCAACGGGCCGTTCCTGCCCGATCCCGTCTCGGAGGCGCACCAGCGCACGCTCATCGAGGCCGCCGGGCGCGCGCCCTCCCAGTTGAACAGCCAGCCCTGGCGGTTCGTGCTCATCGAGGAGCGCGCGACCATCGAGGCCATCGCGCGCATCTCGGGCGAGAGCATGACCGAGGCCATGTCGAACGGGACGTTCTTCGAGCGGTACAAGCCGTACTTCCGGTTCAGCCAGGCCGAGATGGAGGAGCAGCGGTCGGGCATGCTCTTCGACCGGCTGCCCGCCGCGCTGCGTCCGTTCACCGCGCAGGTGTTCACCACGCGCGGCCAGAAGCTCATGAACACCTTCGGCGTGCCGAAGACCCTCGGCGAGGAGAACCGCAAGCTCGTCGCCGGCTCGCCCCTGCTCATGGGCGTCATGCTCGACCGCGCGGAGTACCGCCCCGGTCAGCTCTCGTCGTTCTACTCGGTGTTCAGCATGGGCGCCGCGATGGAGAACGTGTGGCTCACGACCGTCGAGCTCGGCATGGGCATCCAGTTCATCTCGTTCCCCATGGAGGTGCCCGGGCGCTGGGAGGAGATCGTGCGGCTGCTGCGCGTGCCCGACGAGCTCGAGCTCATGGCCGTGTACCGGCTCGGCTACGTACCCGTCGAGCAGCGCCGTCCGGCGATCGACTGGGTCAGCCACGAGCGAAAGCTGCCGTCGCAGGTCGTGTTCCGCGAGACCTGCGAGACCCCGCAGGCCGGATGGGACGAGCCGCTGCGCTGATCGCGGCGTCAGGATGGAGCGGCGAGGTGCCGCTCGAGCGCGTCGAGCACGCCGAGCTGGCCCTTCACGAGGAGCGTGCGCGCGTCCGCGGCATCCGCCCACCGCACCTCGTCGACCTCGGGGAACTCGGCCGTACGGCCCGAGCGCGGCGGCCACTCGAGCTCGAAGGTGCCCGGCTCGAAGCCGTCGAGCTCGAATCCCGGCGCCTCGCCCGCGAAGACGTGCAGGAGCTTGCCCGACGCGTACCGCACCGTGCCGAGGTCGGCGTAGTCGATGTCGGGCGCGGGCAGGCCGAGCTCCTCCGCGAACTCGCGCAGGGCCGCCTCGCGCGGCGGCTCGCCCGGCTCCATCTCGCCCTTCGGGATCGACCACGCGTGCTCGCGCTTGCGCGCCCAGAACGGGCCGCCCATGTGCGCGACGAGCACCTGGAGGGGCGCGCGCCGGTAGAGCAGCACGCCCGCGCTGGTCACCGGCACGGTCGGGTCCGGGACGGCCCGTCGGCCGCCGCGGCGATGCCGACCGTCACGGGCGGGGCGACCTCGCGAACACCCACAGGCACACGGCCAGGCCGAGGCCGCCGATCGCCATGATCGCCGCAATGGCCCCCCAGAGCACGGTTTCGATCGACATGCGCACCTCCGTGTGTCAGCTGGCCTCATTCTGCCCGCGGAGCGGCCCGGCGCGCCAGCGCGCCGCGCGGGGTTGCCCCGACGCCGTCCGTCGCTAACGTGGGAGCAGGCGGAAGGGGACGGCGATGGCGAAGGTGCTCATCATCGGGGGTCACGGGCGGGTCGCGCTGCAGGTCGAGCGGCTGCTCGCGGAGCGCGGCGACGAGGTCGATGCGGTCATCCGGAATCCCGACCATGCGGCCGACGTCGCGGCCGCCGGCGCGAATCCGGTCGTCGCCGACGTCGAGACGCTCGAGACCGACGCGCTCGCCGAGCTCATCGCCGGGCACGACGCCGTCGTGTGGTCGGCCGGCGCGGGCGGCGGCGACCCTGCGCGCACCCGATCGGTCGACCACGATGCGGCCGTGCGGTCGATGGACGCGGCGCGGCGCGCCGGCGTGCGCCGGTACGTCATGGTGTCGTACTTCGGCTCACGGGTCGACCACCGGGTGCCGGCCGACAGCGCGTTCCGGCACTACGCCGACGCGAAGGCCGACGCCGACGAGCACCTGCGGGCGTCGGGCCTCGAGTACACGATCCTCGGTCCGTCGACGCTCTCCGACGGGCCGGGCGTCGGCGCGATCGACTCGAGCGGCGAGGAGAGCCGCGACGTCGACCGGGCGGATGTCGCAGCGGTCGTGGTCGCGGCCCTCGACGAGCCGAGCACGGTCGGGCGCACCATCCGGTTCAACCGCGGCGAGACGCCGATCGCCGAGGCCCTCCGCGCCTGATCACGAGGTGAACGGCACGCTCCCGGCGCTGCAGTACGAGCCGGGCGAGTGCACGAGGTGCGCGATGCGCAGCTCCGCCTCGTCGTCGTCGGAGACGGCCGGCGCGAGCGCCGGGTCGATGTTCCACGCGAACGGCTCGGCCTCGGGGTTCGCGCGTGCGTGCTCGCGGAGCGCGACGGGCAGCAGGCGCAGGCGCCGGTCGATCCACTCGGCGTCCCACGGCCCCTCGGCGAGGATCTGCTCGGCGGCACGGAACTCGTAGTAGATGGTCCGGCGGAGCCGATTGCCCGTGACGGCCTCCGAGCCGTGGACCACCATCACGTCGTGCACGAGCACGTCGCCCGGCTCGAGCTCGACCTGGATGACGCCGGGCGCGTCCCAGCCGAACTCCTCCTGCAGCTGGCACACGTCGACCGGGGCGAGGTGCGAGCCGGGAGCGACGCGCAGGGCGCCTTCGCCCGCGCGCGATGCGTCGAGGTAGACGTCGACGTTCAAGATGCGGTGGGTGCGCGGGTGCACGGCGTCCTGGTGCCAGTCGATCGCCGCGCCGTCGCCCTCGTCCTTGAACACGAGCGACTCGTAGGTGGGCACGAAGTCCGGCCCGGCGAGGCTCTCGGCGATGCCGAGCACCGCGGGACTGCCGAGCAGCTCGAGCGAGGCGGCGCGGCCCTTGCCGTGCAGGTAGTCGACGCGGAACATGCGGCGCTCGCCGCCGCGGGCCGCCCACTGGTAGTCGGCGGCTGCGGGGTCGTCCTCGGCGAGGGCGCGTCCGTCGGCGATCCAGCCCTCGGCCGCGTCCTGCAACCGCGCGAGCAGGTCCGCGGGGATCCGGCCCCGCAGCACGAGGTAGCCGTGATCGTCGAAGAAGCGCACCTGCTCGGGCGTGAGGTGGTGCGGTGCGTTCGCGGGCGCGGCTGCGGGTGCGGGTGCCGGCGCGGATGTCGCGGCGAGCGCGGACGGTTCGGCGATGGTCATGGCGGTCGGTCCTTCCGTTCGGTGGGTCGCGTCCTACGCTAGGCCGGAGGATCGCGCAGGACTTCCCACTCGGTATGCGACAATTCCGGGATCATGAGCAGCACTGAGGCAGCGCCCCGGCACGGCGTCGGTTCCTTCGGTCTGTCCTGCTGGCGCGGCGCACCCGCCGCGATGACCGTCGCGCATCGGCACGACGACCTCGAGTTCAACCTGTCGCCCGACCCGCTCGAGTACCTCGTCGACGGGCGCACGGTGCGCATCCCGCCCCGCACGCTCGCCCTGTTCTGGGCGGCGCGCCCGCACCGGCTCGTGACCGACGCGTCGCGCGGCCACGTCTCGTGGCTGACGGTGCCGCTCGGGACCGCGCTCGGCTGGTCGCTGGCGGGCGGGCTCGTCCCGCGGCTGCTCACCGGGGCGGTCCTCATGATCCCGGAGCGGCCGGGCCTCGGCCTCGACGGGCTCGTCGGCGTCTGGGCGGCCGAGCTCGCGGCGGGCGGCGAGGCCCGACGAGCGGCCACCGCCGAGATCGAGGGGTTCGCGCGACGCGCCGCGCTCGCCGCCGAGGCGGGCGCCGACGGCGCCGCCTCCGTCGCCGCCGGCGCGACTCGGCCCGATGTCGCGTCGATGGCGGCGTGGATCTCGGAGCACGCGGCCGAGGACCTCCGCATCGACGACGTGGCGCGGCACGCGCACCTCGCCCCGCAGTACGCGATGACCGTGTTCCGGCGCGCACTCGGCATCACGATCGGGGAGTACCTCGCGCAGTGCCGCGTCGCGCGCGCCCAGCACCTGCTGCTGACGACCGACCTGCCGGTGCCCGACGTGGGCCACGCGGCGGGGTTCCGGTCGCAGAGCCAGTTCTACGCGCGCTTCCGCGAACGCTGCGGCGAGCCGCCGGCGGCCTATCGTCGTCGCCTGCGTCCCTGAACGGCGCGGACGCCTCGTCGAGCCCGCTGCGGCTCAGGCGGACTCGCGCCAGACGACCTCGCAGTCGAGGCTCGTCTCGGCGGGCGCCTCCTCGCCGCGGAGGCGCGCGAGCACGAGGCGCGCGGCCTCGGCGCCCAGGCCCGCGGCCGGCTGGCGCACCGTCGAGAGCGGCGGAGTCGTGCGGCGGGCCCACGCGCTGTCGTCGAAGCCGACGACGCCGACGTCCTCGGGCACGCGGCGCCCGGCCGCCTTCAGCGCCTCGATCGCGCCGGCGGCGACCGCATCGGATGCCGCGAACACGCCGTCGAGGTCGGGCGCACGCTCGAGCAGCCGGCGCATCCCGTCGCGGCCCGACGAGTAGGCGTACAGCGGCACGGGTTCGACCAGGGTCTCGTCGAACCGCTCGCCGAGCGCCTCCCGGAACCCGGCGAGCCGGTCGGCACCCGAGTCGCGGTCGAGCGCGGCGGCGATCATGCCGATGCGGCGCCGGCCGGTCGCCGCGAGGCGCTCGGTGATCGCCCGCGCCGCGCCGCGGTTGTCGATGACGACGAACGAGGCGGTGCTCGCCGCGCCGGGCGGGTGACCGACATAGGCGGCGGGCACGTGCAGGCGCTCGACGACGCGCGTGATGGGGTCGTCGGCTCGGGCCGAGACGATGATGACGCCGTCGACGAGGCCGCCGGAGAGGTAGCGCGCGACCCGGTCGGTGTCGCGCTCGGAGTCGACGATGAGCACGGCCATCTGGTGGTCGGCCTCGGAGAGCCGGGAGTTCGCGCCGAGGAGGATCTCGCCGATGTTCGGGTCCTCGACGAACAGCGAGTGGGGCTCGTGCACGATGAAGCCGACCGCCTGGGTGCGCTGCATGACGAGGTTGCGCGCCGCGGTGTTGGGCACGTAGCCGACCTTGGCGATGGCCGCCTCGATGGCGTCGCGGGCGGAGGCGGAGACGTAGCGCTCGCCGTTGACGTAGCGGCTCACGGTGCCGCGGGAGACGCCCGCCTCGACCGCGACGTCGTGCACCGTGGCACGCTTCGGGCGGGCGGATCGGGTGGCCATGCGACTCACTGTATCGGCACGGGGTGTTGACAGGACGAGGACGCGCTGCCATTCTGTGTACGTTCACAGAAATCGCCCGAGGCATCCGCTCAGGCGAAACTGTGCACGTTCACAGAATCAATGACGATCACCGGGAGCACCGTGGACCACCCCGCGACGACGCTGGCGCCGATCCCGCCGCAGCAGGCCGAGCCTGCCCCCGCCGCGGGTCGCCCCCGATTCGAGCACCAGGGGATCGCGTTCGGGTGCGACTACAACCCCGAGCAGTGGGATCCCGCCGTCTGGCGCGAGGACGTCGCGCTCATGCGCGAGGCGGGCGTCGACCTCGTCGCGATCAACATCTTCGGCTGGGCCGCGCTCCAGGGCCCCGACGGCCGATACGACTTCTCCGCGCTCGACGAGGTCGTCGAGCTGCTCCACGGCGCCGGCATCCGCATCAACCTCGGGACGGCCACCGCGTCGCCCCCGCCGTGGCTGACGGCGCGCCACCCCGAGATCCTCCCCGTCATGGAGGACGGCACGACCCGGTACCCCGGCGGGCGCCAGGCGTGGTGCCCGAGCTCGCCGGTGTTCCGCCGGTACGCGCTCGCGCTCGTCGAGGCCGTGGCCGAGCGGTACGGCGAGCACCCCGCGGTCGAGCTCTGGCACGTCTCCAACGAGCTCGGCTGCCACAACGCGCTCTGCCACTGCGACGAGAGCACGCGGGCGTTCCGACGGTGGCTCCGCGAGCGCCACGGCACGATCGACGAGCTCAACCGGGCGTGGGGCACGAGCTTCTGGAGCCAGCGCTACACCGACTGGGACGAGATCCTCACCCCGAAGCTCACGATCTCGAGCCGGAACCCCGGCCAGGTCCTCGACTTCCAGCGGTTCTCCTCCGACGAGCTCCTCGGCTACTACCGGGCCGAGGCCGAGGCGATCCGCCGGCACAGCGCGCTGCCGATCACGACGAACTTCATGGTCACCGCGCACATCCGCAACCTCGACTACTGGACCTGGGCGCCCGAGATGGACGTCGTCGCGAACGACCACTACCTCGACCACCGCCTGGGCGAGCCCCGCACCGAGCTCGCGTTCGCCGCCGACCTCACGCGCGGCCTCGCGGGCGGCGGACCCTGGCTGCTCATGGAGCACTCGACCGGCTCGGTCAACTGGCAGCCCGTGAACCTCGCCAAGGAACCGGGCCAGCTGCTGCGCAACTCGCTCACCCACGTCGCGCGCGGGGCCGACGCCGTGTGCTTCTTCCAGTGGCGGGCCTCGCTGCAGGGCTCGGAGAAGTTCCACTCCGCGCTCGTGCCGCACGCGGGCACCGACTCGGCGCTCTGGCGCGAGGTCGGCGAGCTCGGCCGCATCGTCGGCGCCCTCGACGAGGTCGCGGGCAGCCGCGTCCACGCCGACGTCGCCCTGCTGTTCTCGTGGGAGTCCTGGTGGGCGTCCGACGCCGAGACCCGCCCGACGCACGCGATCGAGTACCTCGACCAGGTGCACGCGCTCTACGGCGCGCTCCACGACCTCGGCGTGAGCGTCGACGTCGTGCGGCCCGGCGCCGACCTCACCGGCTACCGGCTCGTGGTCGTGCCGGGCCTCTACCTCGTGCGCGACGCCGACGCCGCCGCGCTCGACGCGGCCGTGGCATCCGGCGCCCACGCCCTCGTCACGTTCTACAGCGGCATCGTCGACGAGCACGACCGCGTGCGGCCCGGCGGATACCCGGGGGCCTGGCGCGACCTGCTCGGCATCCGGGTCGAGGAGTTCGCCCCCGTGCTCCCGGGCACCGGGCTCGCCCTCGAGTCCGGCGCCCGCGCCTCGCTGTGGGCCGACCGGCTCGAGGCGACGGATGCCGCGGTGCTCGACCGCTTCGCCGACGGGCCCGCCGCCGGCGGCCCCGCGGTCACGCGGCGGCAGGGCGTCGACGGTGCGGGGGACGCGTGGTACCTCGGCACGCTGCTCGAGCGCGAGGGCCTGCGCGACCTCGTCGCGAGGGCCGTCGACGGCGCGGGCGCGACCCGCGAGCCGGGCGCCTCGGCCGAGGTCGAGGTCACGCGTCGCACCGACGGCGAGCGCACCTGGCGCTTCGTCGTGAACCACGGCTCCGCCGACGTCGAGGTCGACGCGCGCGGCGCCGAACTCGTGACCGGTTCCGCGGTCGACGGGCGCCTCACGGTGCCCGCCGGCGCGGTCCGGGTGATCAGAGAGGAGGGCGCGGCATGACCGCATCCGCGACCACACCCACGGCCGCACGGGTCGCCGTGCAGGAGGACCGGGGCCGAAGGGGCACGACGCGACGCCGTCGCGTGCAGCACCCCTGGGCGATCGTGGCCTTCGTCGCCCCCTTCGCCGTGATGTTCGTGCTGTTCTACCTCGTGCCGATCGCCGTCGCGATCTGGCAGTCGATGCTCGTCGTCGAGCGCGAGGGCACGTACGGCGCCGCGACCGAGGTGTTCGGCGGCTTCCAGCAGTACGCGCTCGTGTTCCAGAACGAGGCGTTCTGGACCTCGGTCGTGCGCGTGCTGGTGTTCGGCATCGTGCAGGTGCCCGTGATGCTCGGGCTCGCGCTGCTGTTCGCGCTGCTGCTCGACTCGCCCCTCATCCGCGGCAAGAAGTTCTTCCGACTGGCGTTCTTCGCACCGTACGCGGTGCCGGGCGTGATCGCGGCCATCATGTGGGGCTTCCTGTACTCGCCGAACCTCTCGCCGTTCGAGGCGCTCACGAGCCAGGTCAACCTGCTCTCGGCCGACTTCGTGCTGTGGGCGATCGCGAACGTCGTGACCTGGGTCTTCGTCGGCTACAACATGCTGATCATCTACTCCACCCTCCTCGCGATCCCGCAGGAGATCTACGAGGCGGCGCGCATCGACGGGGCCGGACAGGCGCGCATCGCCTGGTCGATCAAGATCCCGCTCGTGCGGCCGGCGCTCGTGCTCACCGCGGTGCTCTCGATCATCGGCACGCTCCAGCTCCTGGCCGAGCCGCAGACGTTCCGCTCGTTCAGCTCCGCGGTGACGAGCACCTACACGCCGAACATGACGATCTACGCCACGAGCTCCATCCCGAACGTGTCGCTCGCGGCCGCGTTCTCGGTCGTGCTCGCGCTGGCCACGTTCATCCTCTCGTTCACGTTCCTGCGACTCACCCGACGGAAGGGAGCGGGCGAATGAGCACCGCGATCGGCTCGGACGCGACCTCGGCCTCCCCGGCCGTCAACCCGAAGGGCGAGGCCCGCAGCGGCGGAGCGCCCGCGAGCGGGCGCGGCCCGCGCGAGAGCCTCCTCTCGCGCGGCGGCGCGATGCTCGTCATGGCGATCTTCACGCTGTACTTCCTCGTGCCGATCTGGTGGCTGCTCGTGGCCTCCAGCAAGGACCGCGGGCAGCTGTTCAGCACGAACCCGCTCTGGTTCGCCGACTTCAAGCTGTTCGAGAACATCGCCAACCTGTTCGCCTACCGCGACGGCGTGTACCTCAAGTGGCTGCTGAACAGCCTGCTCTACGCGGGGCTGGGCGCCGTCGTGGCGACGCTGCTCGCCTCGATGTGCGGGTACGCGCTCGCGAAGTACCGTTTCCCCGGTCGGGAGACGATCTTCAACGTCGTGCTCGGCGGCGTGCTCGTGCCCGCGACCGCGCTCGCACTGCCCCTGTTCCTGCTGTTCAGCCGCGTGCAGCTGACCGACACGTTCTGGGCCGTCTTCCTGCCGAGCGTCGTGAGCCCCTTCGGCGTGTACCTCTCGCGCGTGTTCGCCGAGGCATCCGTGCCCGACGAACTGCTCGAGGCGAGCCGGCTGGATGGCGCGGGCGAGCTGCGCACGTTCTTCACCGTCTCGATCCGGCTCATGTTCCCGGCGCTCGTCACGGTGTTCCTGTTCCAGTTCGTGACCATCTGGAACAACTTCTTCCTGCCGCTCATCATGCTGCGCAGCGAGGAGCTGTTCCCCGTCACCTACGGGCTCTACGCCTGGAACTCGACCATCAACCAGTTCCCCGAGCTGCGCACCTTCGTGCTCGTCGGCTCGCTGCTCTCGATCATCCCGCTGATCATCACGTTCCTGCTGCTTCAGCGCTACTGGCGCACGGGCCTCGGCTCCGGCTCGCTGAAGTAGACACCCCGCCCGGGGGCATCCGGGTCGAACCACCACCGAGAAGAGGAAACCCATGCGTCACACGAAACGAGCGGTCACCGCAGCCCTGCTCACCTCAGCAGCGCTCGCCCTCACGGGCTGCGCCGCGGGTTCGGACACGTCCGGCGGCGACGCCGCGGCGGCGTCGTGCGAGCCGGCCGGCGAGGACGTCACGCTCACCTTCACCAGCTGGATCCCCGGCATCGAGGATGCGGTCGCGATGTGGAACGAGGAGAACCCGGACATCCAGGTCGAGGTGCAGACCGGGCCGTCGGGCAACGCCGGCACGTACCAGAACTTCTTCAACCAGCTCGAGGCGGGCAACGCGCCCGACCTCGGCCAGATCGAGTACGACGCGCTGCCGAACTTCCGCGTGCAGGACGGCCTCGAGAACCTCGCCGCGTGCGAGGACGTCGTCGCGGCGAAGGACCAGTTCCTCGACTGGACGTGGGGCCAGGTCTCGCTCGGCACCGAGGACGAGGTCTACGGCGTGCCCCAGGACCAGGGCCCCATGGCGCTGTTCTACCGCAGCGACCTGTTCGAGCAGAACGGCATCGCGGTCCCGACCACGTGGGACGAGTACCGCGACGCGGCCGTGAAGATCCGCGAGAAGGGCGGCTACATCACCAACTTCTCGCAGACCGACATCAACCAGTTCGCCGGCTTCGTCTGGCAGGCCGGCGGCGAGTGGTTCGCCAATGACGGCGAGGAGTGGAACGTCGAGCTCACGAGCGACGCGTCGATGAAGGTCGCCGAGTACTGGCAGGACCTCATCGAGAACGACCTCGTCTCGACCTACCCCGCGTGGACCGACGAGTGGAACAACGCCTACAACTCGGGTGAGGTCTGGAGCTGGAACTCGGCCGTCTGGGGCGCCAACTCCATCTCGTCGGGCGCGCCCGACACCGCCGGCAAGTGGTCGGTCGCCCTCGCCCCGCAGTGGGAGTCGGGCGGCAACGCCGCGGGCAACTGGGGCGGCTCCTCGATCGCGGTCTTCAAGGGCACCGATCACCTCTACGAGGCGGCGAAGTTCGCGCTGTGGCTGAACACCTCCGAGGAGGCGCTCACGTCGCTCAACCAGACCGCCGCGATCTACCCCGCGACCGAGGCCGGCCTCGAGCTGCCGACCCTGACGGAGGGCGTCGAGTTCTACGGCGGCCAGCCGATCTACGACGTGTTCGCCGACGCCGCCGCGCAGGTCAACCCCGACTTCGTGTGGGGTCCGACGATGACGCAGACGTACGCCGACGTCTCCGACGGCTTCAAGGCCGCCGCGTCCGGTAGCGGCACGCTCATGGACGCGCTCGAGAAGGGCCAGCAGTCGACCATCGACGCGCTCAAGGCCCAGTCCATCCCGGTCGCCGAGTAACCGGCGACGCCAACGCCCGTGCCGCGGGCGTCGACCTCGACGTCGACGCCCGCGGCACGGCCATGCCACGATCGTGGGATGGAGCCAGCCATGCCGCCGACGGAGCCGGCCGGAACGCCGACGCTCGCCGAGCGACTGGGCGCGATCGACCCGCCCGCCGCCGACCCCCATCCGGATGTCGCGACGTGGCGACCGGCCACGCTCGACGACCTCGACGACCTGGTCGACCTCCACGCCGCGAGCGCCCGCGTCGACCACCCGCACTGGACGCAGCACCGCGACGAGCTCGCCGAGCAGCTCCGGCTGCCGCACGTCGACGCCGTGCGCGACACGCTCGTCGGCGTCGGGCGGGACGGCCGGCTGGTCGCGCACGGCGCCGTGATCTGCCCGCCCGGCCGCGAGACGATGGTGCGCGTCTTCCTCTTCGGGGTCGTGCACCCCGACGTGCGGCGACGGGGCGTCGGCGGCGCGCTGCTCGACTGGCAGCTCGCCCGTGCGCGCGAGCAGCTCGCGGCGACCGGGTCGCGCCTGCCCGGCTGGATCATGGCGTACGTCGAGCAGGGCGTGACGGATGCCGCGTCGCTGCTCGAGCGCGCCGGGCTCGTGCCCACGCGCCACTTCTCCACGCTCGAGCGCGACCTCGCCGCACCGGTCGCCGCCGCCCGGCCGCTGCCCGCGGGCGTGCGGATCCAGCCCTGGTCCGAGCGGTGGTCGGAGTCCGCGCGCCTCGCCCGCAACGCCGCGTTCGCCGACCACTGGGGGAGCCAGTCGACCGACGCCGAGAGCTGGCGCCTGATGACGGCCGAGACGGCGTTCGCGCCGAGCCTGTCGTTCCTCGCGGTCGCGCCCGACGCCGAGGCCGACGGCGGCGAGCGCGTCGTCGCGTTCGTGGTCGCGCTGCGCAACGAGGAGGACTGGGAGGGTCAGGGCTTCACCTCCGCCTACGTGCGGCTCGTGGGCGTGGTGCGCGAGCACCGCGGGCAGGGCCTCGCACAGGCGCTGCTCGCGCGGCACCTCGTCGCGGCGGCCGAGGCCGGGCTCGAGCGGTCGACGCTCGACGTCGACGCGGAGAACCCGACCGGGGCGCTGCGCCTCTACGCGGGCATGGGCTACGAGGTCGCGCACCGGCACACGAGCCACGTGCTGGTCTGCTGACCCTGCGCGCGATGCGCCGCGTGCGGGATGATGGGGCATGACCCTGCCGCTTCCCGGGACGCCGCCCGAGCCCGACGGGCACGCCGGCGAGACCTACGGCGCCGTGCTCGTGCGCGCATCGGATGCCGATCGGGCCGCCGTGATCGACGCGCTCCGCGCCATCCGCTTCTCGGGCTGGGTCGCCGCGCCCGACGACGGTTGGCTGCCGGTGATCGGGGAGCCCGGCGACGGCACCGTGGCCGCCGGGCGGCGGGGCGTGCTCGAGGTGGCCGCGGCGCTCGCCGAGCGGTTCGCGACGACCGCGTTCGCCGTGCGCGTCCGCGCCGACCGCCAGCTCGTCCTGGCCGCGTGGACGTCGGGCACCGAGCTCGGCCGGTACTCGAGCGATCCCTCGCGCGATCCCGGCGCCGACGACGAGGTGCTCGCCGAGCCCCACGGCGCGGAGCACGCCGATGCGTTCGCCATCGCGGTCGGCCGTCCCGAGGCCGCCGAGAAGCTCGCCGAGCTGCTCGGCGAGGAACTCGACCCCGACAGCGTGTTCGAGTCGGAGCGCCTCGCGGGCGTGCTCGACCTGCTCGGGATGCCGCGCTGGATCGTCGCGGCCGCGGCGCTGCCCCGCGACATCCCCACCGGACCGCGCGCCCGCGACCTGGTCCGGCTCGGTGCCGGCTCGCCGGGCGCGGTCGGGCGACTGCGCGGCCGTGCCGCCGCCATGGCGCGACGACGGATGCCGCCGCCGCCCGCGATCGCCGACCCGCCGCGCGCCGGCGATCTCGGCATCGACCCGTGGCTGCTGTGAGCCGCGTGGCGGTCGCCCGTCGCCGCGACGCGCGGGCGCGGGGGCTGGTCGCCGATCGCCCGCGGGAGTAGCATCGCCCGCACCTGCCGGTCCGACACCCTCTCTGGAGGTCACCGTGAGCATGACCCTCGACGAACTGCCCGCCGTCGCCGAATGCTCGGTGACCGGGTGCTCGTACAACGACCACTCGCACTGCCACGCCGCGGCCGTGACCATCGCGGGCACGGTCGGCGACGCCGAGTGCGCGACCTTCATCCCGCTCGGCACGAAGGGCGGCCTCGACAAGGTGATCAGCCACGTCGGCGCCTGCCAGCGCTCGGAATGCGTGCACAACGACGCGCTCGAGTGCAGCGCCGCAGCCGTGCGCGTCGGCCCGGGCGCGGTCGACGCCGACTGCCTCACCTACGAGCCGCGCTGACGCGTCAGCGCGTCATCCGCACCTCTCGCACCTGCCACCGGTCGTCCCACTTCTCGATGCCGTCGAGCGCGAAGCCGTTGCGCCGGTAGAACGCGTGCGCCCGCGGATTGTCGGCGAGCGCCCAGAGGTAGGCCGGACGATCGCCCAGGACCTCGTCGAGGAGCGCCTGCCCGACCCCCGCCCCGTGGTACTCGTCGAGCACGTAGAGGCCCTCGAGCTCCAGGTCGCGAGGTGCGTCGGCGTCGCGGCCGGCGCTCGCGACCGCCCAGCCGACCACGCGGTCGCCGTCGACCGCCACGACCAGGTCCACGGCGTGGAAACCCGCAGGCGGAGCGAGGGCGCCCTCGGAGATCGCCGCGTACGTGACCCACGCCTGGATGCGGTCGCGCATCGTCCACGCCTCGACGAGCTCGCGGGCGACCCGGCCGGGCTCGACGTAGGTGGACTGGTGGCTGCGCCAGTGCACGTCGGCGATGCCGGGCGCGTCGGCGATGCGCGCCGGGCGGATGATCGGGCCGGTCATGCCGCGACGCTACCGCAGCGTCGTGACGCGGGTCGCCGGAAATCGACCTTCCCGAGCCCGTTCGCGTCGATTCCCGGCGACTCGACCGCACGGCGGCCGGCATGCACAGCGCGTTCTGCTGTGAGCGGATCGACCTGTCGGTCGCAGCGGGCGCTGCGTAGCCTCGGGACATGGGCAGGGTCGTCGAGTTCCCGAATCCGCCGGTGCATCCGGGCGCGCCGAAGTCGTCCCGAGCGGCGAAGCCGCTGTGGCGCCACGCACTGGGCGACGTGCTCCGCGGGGAACGCCTCGAGCAGGAGCGCATCCTGACCGAGGTCGCGCAGACCGCGGGCGTGTCGCCGCAGTACCTCTCCGAGGTCGAGCGGGGCCGAAAGGAGGCGTCGAGCGAGGTGCTCGGCGCGGTCTCCGACGCGCTCGGGCTCGAGCTGGCCGAGGTCGTCGGGCGCGTGGCCGAGCGGCTGGCCGTGCGGACGGCGGAACGCGACATCCGCACCACCGCCGGCACGCACCCGCGCCTCGAGCAGCCGACCGCGCTCGCCGCCCCGGCCGACTCCCTCACCGGCGCCTTCCTCCTGGCCGCCTGACCGCGGCGCGTCCGGCGGCGCCCGAGATGACGCGAACGGCGGTCCGCCGGCGCGGAACAAGCCGTTCGCGTCATCTCACCGCGCCAGTGCGGCCCCGGCCGGGACCGGCGCGGTGAGCACCTGGTCGGCGAGGCCGTAGTCGACGGCAGCTTGCGCGGGCAGGATGAGGTCGCGGTCGGTGTCGGCCCGGATCGCCTCCGCCGAGCGGCCCGTGTCGGCCGCGAGCGCGGACTCGAGCTCGGCGCGCACCCGCAGGACCTCGTCGGCGTGCAGGATCAGGTCGGGCACCGTGCCGCGTCCCTGCGTCGAGGGCTGGTGGAGGGTCACGGTGCTGTGCGGCAGCATCGAGCGCTGACCGCGGGCCCCGCCCGCGAGGAGGACCGCCGCCGGGCCGCCGGCGCGGCCGACGCACGTCGTCGCGACATCCGGCCGGATGTGCCGCATGGTGTCGTAGACCGCGAGCGCGGCGCTCGGCGAGCCGCCGGGGGAGTTGACGTACAGGCTGATCGGCACGTCGTTCGACTCCGAGGCCAGGTGCAGGAACTGCGCGATGAGCACGTTGGCCACGCCGTCGTCGATCTCGGTGCCGAGGTAGACGATGCGCTCCGAGAGCAGCCGGCTGTACACGTCGAGCGAGCGCTCGACGCCGCCCCGCCGCTCGACGACGTAGGGGATCGCGTAGGAGCTCATGCCGGCACCCCCAGTCCCGCGAGCGCGCGCGGCTCGAGCGGGAAGAGCTCGTCGAACCGGTCGGCGACGTGGTCGATGAAGCCGTAGTCGACGGCCTGCTCGGCGGTGTACCAGCGGTCGCGCAGCGAGTCCTGCCGGATGCGCTCGACGGGCTGTCCGGTGCGCTCGGCGATGAGGCCGAGCACGGTGTCGCGCGTGTGGCGCAGGTCGTCGGCCTGCAGCTCGATGTCGACGGCCGAGCCGCCGATGCCGGCGGAGCCCTGGTGCAGCAGGATCCGCGCGTGCGGCAGCGCGGTGCGCTTGCCCGCCGTGCCCATCGTCAACAGGAACTGCCCGGCGCTCGCCGCCATGCCGACGGCGACGGTCGCGACATCGTTGGGGATGGCGCGCATCACGTCCATGATCGCGAGCATGGCGGGCACCGACCCGCCGGGGGAGTTGATCCAGAGGCGGATGTCGCGGCGCGGGTCGTCGGCGGCGAGGGTGACCAGCTGCGCGCAGATGCGGTTGCCGCCGGCCTGGTCGAGCTCGTCGCCGAGCACGACGATGCGCTCGTGGTGCAGCCGGCGGATCAGCTCGTGGTCGATCGGCTGGACGGGTGGGGTCTCGTGGTCGCTCATGGGTCCACCCTGCGCCGCCGACGGGCGTCGTGGGGCGGACGCCGCTCTGGGCAGAGCTGCCGTGAGCGGAGACGCCGTGCCGGGTCGTGCGGTGCCGCAACCCCGCCGCGGGGTTACATTGGCTGCACGGGAGGTCCCCCCGCGCGAAGGAGGCATCGTGATGACGACCTCCGATGCGGTCGCCTCCGACGCCGAGCCGACCGAGGTGCTCCAGCCCTACCTGCCGAGGCTGGTGCGCTACTGGGACGAGGAGAACCCGGGGCGCCTGCACCGCCGCGTCGAGGGCACGATGGCCCTGGTCGACATCTCGGGCTTCACGCGGATGTCGGAGCGGCTGGCGCGGCACGGCCACGTCGGCGCCGAGGAGGTCACGGAGGTCGTCGACGACACCTTCGACCGGCTGCTCCCGGCCGCGTACGCCCTGGGCGCGAACCTCCTGAAGTTCGGCGGCGACGCCCAGCTGCTCCTCTTCACCGGCGACGACCACCACGTCCGCGCGGCCGCCGCGGCCTTCGACATGCGCGCCGAGCTTCGGCGCATCGGGGTCTTCCCGACGAGCGCGGGCAAGGTGGCCCTGCGCATGTCGATCGGCGTCCACAGCGGCGCGTTCGACTTCTTCCTGGTCGGCCGATCCCATCGCGAGCTCGTCGTGGCGGGCCCCGCGGCCACCCGCACCGTGCAGATGGAGACCGCGGCCTCCGCCGCGCAGATCCTGCTCAGCGCGGACACCGCGCGCCTCCTTGCCGGCTCGTGCGTGGGCGCCGCCAGCGGCCCGGGCCGCCTGCTCGTCCGGCGGCCCGAGGCCGAGCCGTCCGGATTCCGCGCGGCCCGGAGCCCGTCCGTGGACCTCGAGCAGTTCATCCCCCGTGGGCTCCGGGAGACCCTGCTGAGCGGCGAGATCGAACCCGAGCATCGACCCGCGACGATCGCGTTCCTGCACTACCTCGGGTTCGACCGCCTGGTGGAGGCCGACCCGGCGCACGCCGCCTCGGTCCTCGACGACCTGATGGCGACCGTTCAGCAGTGCGCCGACCGGCACGGCGTCACCTTCCTCGCCACCGACATCGCGGCCGACGGCGGCAAGATGATCCTCACGTCCGGGGTGCCCGATACCGCGGGCAACAACGAGGAGCAGATGCTGCTGGCGGTGCGCGACATCCGCGCCGAGGCGCCCGCCGAGGCGCCCCTGCAGGTCGGGATCAACACGGGCTACGTCTTCACGGGCGCCGTCGGGCCCGGCTACCGTCGCACGTACACGATCATGGGCGACGCGGTGAACCTCGCCGCCCGCATCATGGCCGCAGCCCCGGCAGGGGAGATCTACGCCACGCCCGAGGTGCTCGACGCCTCGCGCACGACGTTCGAGGTCACGGCACCGGAGCCGTTCGCGGTGAAGGGCAAGCAGGAGCCCGTCCACGTCCTCTCCGTCGGCGAGCCCGCCGGCAGCCGACGCCAGGAGCAGGCCTCCGCCGCGCCGCTCATCGGGCGCGACGAGGAGCTGGCCGTCCTGCTCGACGCGTGGGCCCGCGCCCAGGCGTATCACGGCGGCGTGGTCGAGGTCGTCGCCGACGTCGGCATGGGCAAGTCGCGGCTCCTGCACGAGATGCTCGCGTCGGCCCGTCCCGAGCGCGTGGTCGCCACCGAGTGCCGGCTGTACCAGACGGCGACGCCGTACTTCCCGTTCCGTGCCCTCCTGCGGGCGGCGTGGGGACTGGACGACCCCGACCCCGCGGCGACCGAGGCCGCGCTCGCCGACCTCGTGCGGTCGCGGGCGCCCGACCTCGAGCCCTGGCTCGCGCTCATCGGCATCCCGCTCGGCCTCACGCTGCCCGAGTCGCCCGAGGTCGCCGAACTGGACGACCAGTTCCGGGCCGCGCGCACGCGCTCGGCCGTGTCGGCGCTCCTGCGGGCCGCCGCCGACCGGCCGACGCTCTTCGTGATCGAGGAGTGCCAGTGGATGGACGACGCGTCCCGCGACCTGCTCACCTCGCTCACGTCGGGAATCGAGTCGACCCCGTGGCTGGTCGTCCTCAGCCGACAGCCGGGCGACTCGGGCTTCATCGCGCCCGAGGCCCCGTTCGTGGAACGCATCGAACTCCGCGCCCTCGACGCCGACCACGCCCGCGACCTGCTCCAGCGCTCCACCACCGGCACGCCGCTGCTCCCGAGCCAGGTCGACCTGCTGGCCGCGCGGGCCGAGGGCAACCCGCTCTTCCTGTTGGAGATGCTCCACGCGCTGCGCGGGGGCGCCGCCGTCGACTACCTCCCGCAATCCGTGGAGGGCTTGATCGCGGCCCGGATCGACACGCTCCCGCCCCCGGACCGCAACCTCCTGCGGCGGCTCGCGGTGCTCGGCGCGGGGTTCCGGCGAGAGCACGCGCCCGCCGTGCTCGGGCCCTCGGCCGACGATGCCGGTCGCATGACCGCCACGCTCAGCCGGCTCCGGGACTTCCTCTCGGTCGACGACAGCGGCTGGGTGCGCTTCCAGCACAGCCTCATCCGCGATGTCGCCTACGAGGGCCTGCCGTACAAGCTGCGCCGGCAGCTGCACGCGCAGGTGGGCGACGCGATCGCGGCGACGGCGTCGGGCGGCCGCGCCGGACAGGTCGAGCTCCTCTCCGTCCACTACTCGGAGGCGGGCCGATGGCCCGAGGCGTGGGAGTCCTCCCGGCGGGCGGGCGACCGCGCCAAGGAGATCTACGCCAACCTCGAGGCGGCGACGTTCTACCGCCGCGCGCTGATCGCCTCCCGCAACGTGCCCGGCCTGCCGCCGATCGCGGTCGCCGACGTCGCCGAGGCGCTCGGCGACGTGCTCGAGCTCGCCGGCCTCTTCGAGCAGTCCGTCGACGCCTTCCGGCAGGCGGGGCGCCTGGTCAGGGACGACCCGATCCGCTCCGCCGACGTGCTGCTCAAGCGCGCCAGGGCGCGGGCGCGCACCGGGTCGTACGCGCCCGCGTATCGCGACCTCACGGTCGGCCGTCGTCTCGTCGGCGACCTCGACAGTCCGGAGGCGCTTCGCGCGACCGCCCGGCTGAACGCCCTGAACGCGCAGATCCGCCAGCTGCAGGAGCACATGCCAGCGGCGGTGCGGCTGGCGGAGCAGGCGATGGTGGAAGCGGAGGCCTCGGGCGAACGCGAGGCGCTGGCCCGGTCCTACCAGGTGCTCGATGCGGCCTACGTGATGCTGGGCCAGTCGGCGAAGGCGGTGTACGGCGAGCGCGCCCTCGCCATCTACGAGGAGCTCGGCGACCTGCCGGGCACGGCGGTCGTGACGAACAACCTGGGCGGACAGGCGTACTGGCAGGGGCGGTGGGAGGACGCGGTGGGGTTCTACGCCCGTGCCCGCGACGCGTTCCTGCGTGCCGGGAACGAGGCCGAGGCGGCGACCTGCGGTGCCAACATCGGCGAGGTGCTGGTCAGCCAGGGGCGGTTCGCCGAGGCCGAGCAGGTGCTCGTCCCGTCGGTCCGCGTCCTGCGCGCGCACGGCCTCGTCGATGCCGCGATCTTCGCGGAGATCCAGCTCGCGCGGCTGAGGCTGCTCCGGGGCGATGACGGGGCGATGCAGAGCCTGGTCGCGCTGCGGGCCGAGGCGGCGCGCACCGGCCAGGTGCAGTCGGCGATCGAGGCGGGGATCCTCGTCGCGCACGCGCTGGTCCTCGCCGGGAGGCCGCAGGACGCGCTCGACACGCTGGTCGAGACCGAGCGCGGCGCGGGCGGGGAGGCCGAGCTCTACGGCAGCACGATCGCGCGGACGCGCGCGCTCGCGCTCGCCGCAGTCGGCCGCGTCGACGAGGCTCGGGACACCGTGGAGGCCGGACTCGCTCAGGCGCGCGAGCAGGGCCTCGCCTTCGAGGTCGCGCAGCTCCGGCTCATCGAGGCCGAACTCATGCCGGACGGCGCCGCGGCCCGCGCGATCCGGGACGAGGCCGAGACGGTGCTCCGTCAGCTCGGGGTGGTCGGCGCCACGCCGAGCACCCCGGCCTGATCCGCCTGCGCACCGGTCAGCGCATCTTCGGGTCCCCGACGCCGACGATGTTCCACGTCGTGCGCGTCTGCGTCGCCGACGCGATCGCGGTGCCCTCGGACACGATGCACCACGTGTCGCCGCTCGGGATCACCGACGTGTCGATCGAGCCCGGTGCGTCGGGCGTCGCGAACGGATCGCCCGTGCACCAGGGCATGAACGTGAAGTCGAGGGGGCCGTCATCGTCCTGGTCGTACTCGAGTTGGCTCGTGAAGGGATTGCCCGAATCCTGCGGGGCGAACGCGACGGTGCCCCGGTAGGCCGCGGCCTGCGGTGCATCGGGGTTGTCGACCGGCACGAAGCTCAGCGTCTCGGCGGCGATGTCGACGTCGAGGCTGTAGGGCTTGAGCACGCAGTCGGATCCGTCGGTGTTCTGCACGCGCGTGAAGCTGCCGTACACGCTGCCCTGATCGATCGTCGCGGTGTCGTTGGTGGCGCTGCAGCCGAGCTCGCCGTCGTACTCGCTGAGCGTGAAGACGGTGTCGTGCGCGGGGTCGTCGCCGAAGTCGGAGCTGCCCTCGAGCGAGACCTCGCCGCTGAGCGGCCGGAAGGCGACCTCGTCGAACGCCGCATCGGGCTCGATGGTCACGGCGCAGTTGTCGTTGGGGCCGGCGTCCGGACCAGAGTCCGAGGCGTTGCGGCAGTTGACGATGGGCTCCGCCGCGGTGGCCGTCGCCGCGTACGGCACGCTCGTCGTGCCGTCGATGCCCTCCCCGGCGACGATGCCGCCGCCGGCCCGCACCTGGAACGTGTCGACCTCGGTGCCGTTGTGCGACACGACGATGTCGGCCCGCACGGCGCCCTTGAACTCGAGGTCGAGCGTCGCCGACACCGCATCGGGCACGCCCACGAGGCTGACCGCGAGGTCCTCGGTCGCGTCGATCCGCGAGCACGGCACGCCCTGCGAGCCGACCGACTTGACGCCGATCGAGCCGTCCTTCAGGCCCGGACCCTGGTCGCTGCCGGTGATGGCGGCGAGGGGGCCGTTCACCGAGATGCGGCAGTTCTTCGGCGCGGCGATGGTCTGGGTGATCGGATCGCCGCCGTTGCTGTACACGAAGCGCGTGCCGTCGCTGCCGAGGTGCAGGCGGAGGGTGTCCTCGCCCGCCCCGGCCGCGCTCAGCGCCGTCATCGATCCCACGCCCAGGAGCACTGCCGCCACGAGCACCACCGGCTTGGCGAGCGTTCGAACCACGTTCATCCTGACCTCCTCGGGACAGGTGATCCAGGCGCGGCCGAATGCCGTCCCGCAGGTCACGATGGCTTCATGCTAATCACGCAGCGGATGCGGCGATGACCCACTTAAGAGGGGTTCGCTCGGTGGCCGGCTCGCGCGACGGCGGCGCGTCCGGCCTCAGCCGGCGCGAGCGATCGCGGGACCCTCGCTGAACTGGCAGGACGTCGCGGAGAGCCGCTCGTCGGGGTCGAGTCGCGTGAGGACCGCGCCGGCGATGGCGTAGAGCTGTTCGAGCTGCTCGGGCGTCAGGGCGTCGAGCACCGTGCGCCGGACCGTCTCGACGTGCCCCGGCGCGGCGTCGGCGATGAGCCGCATGCCGGATTCGGTGACGGTGGCGTTGGTCGCACGGCGGTCCTCCGGGCACGGGAAGCGTCGGATCAGCCCGCGCTCCTCGAGCCGGCGCGCCACGTGCGAGAGCCGGGGGAGCGTCGCGTTGGTGCGCGACGCGAGCTCGGTCATGCGCATCGTCCGCTCGGGTGCGGCGGCGAGGGCCATCAGCGCGGCGTACTCGAAGTGGGTGAGCTGCGCGTCGCGCAGCAACTGGGCGTCGAGGGCGCCGGGGAGCAGCTCGGTGAGTGCGACGAGTCGCACCCAGGCCGCCGACTCCTCGGTGCTCAGCCAGCGGGTGTCCTCGGTCATGTCGTCCATTCTCGCACACTTGGTTGACGCAACAACTGATTGGGAGTACCGTGTTGGTTGTCGCTACAAGTAATCGCGTCGGATGGCGCGGGAAGGACATCATGACGACCGTCAGCATCATCGGAAACGGCAACATGGGCACCGCCATCGGCGGCATCGTCGCGGCGGGCGGCAACACCGTCGAGTTCGTCGGCCGCGACGGCGCGGAGCCGATCACGGGCGACATCGTGATCCTGGCGGTGCCGTACCCCGCGCTCGCCGGCATCCTCGACGAGCGCCGCGAGCAGCTCGCGGGCAAGGTCGTCGTCGACATCACCAACCCGCTCGACTTCGAGACCTTCGACTCGCTCGTCGTCCCGGCCGACGGCTCGGCCGCGGCCGAGCTCGCCGCGAAGCTGCCCGAGTCGCGCGTGCTCAAGGCGTTCAACACCAACTTCGCCGCGACCCTCGCCGCGAGGACCGTCGGCGACGCGCACCCCACGACCGTCCTCGTCGCCGGCGACGACGAGCTCGCCAAGCAGTCGCTGATCGACGTCGTGCGGGCCGGCGGCGTGAACGCGGTCGACGCCGGATCGCTCGCGCGCGCCCGCGAGCTCGAGTCGGTCGGCTTCCTCCAGCTCACGCTCGCCGTGCAGGAGAAGGTCGGCTGGAACGCGGGCGTCGCGCTCGTCGCCTGAGTCGCGGCCTCGACCCGTGGAAACGATGCGCCCCGGAGCCGCCCGGCCCGGGGCGCATCGCCGTACCCGCCGCATCGCCGTACCCGCCGCATCGCCGCGCTCGGCGCGCCGCCCGAGGTGTCAACCCGTTGACCCCTCGGGCACGGCGGCGCAACGTGGAACGCGTCGGAACCACCGACGACGAGCAGAGGAGGCACGAGCTGATGGGTGACCCGCTGAACCCGTGGGAGGACCAGGATCGTCTCCCACCCGCGGGCGATCTCAACGAGGACACGCCGGACCTGACCGGCACGATCAACACGATGGGCGGCGGAAGCATGATCGACTCCGGAGGAACGATGGGCGGCACGACCGGCGGCAGCCACGGCGACGCGATGCTCGACCCCGACACGGCCGACCGCGAGGCGGCCGACGCCGAGCAGGCCGCGGCGGGCGGTGTCGGCGACACCGGGTCCGCCCCCGCCCCGGGCGGCTCCGCCGACACCGATCCCGGCCCCGACGCGAACGACCTCGAGGCCGACAACGCGGTGGAGCAGGAGACCATCGAGACGCTCGACCCCGCGAATCCGCCGGCCTGACGGGTTCGCTGCAGCGCGGGCGTGGGCGCGGGCCGTTCGGCCCGCGCCCGCCGGCGTCCCCGGGGCTAGCGTGACGACGTGGGCTGGGCCGACTGGTTCTCCTGGTTCGACGCGC
The DNA here is from genome assembly GCF_016907355.1 of Agromyces aurantiacus. NCBI lineage: Bacteria > Bacillati > Actinomycetota > Actinomycetes > Micrococcales > Microbacteriaceae > Agromyces > Agromyces aurantiacus. Next base: position 1,395,064 of record NZ_JAFBBW010000001.1, read on the forward strand.
GCGACGCCGACCTCGCGCGGGAGGTGCTGCAGCGCGGCATCGCGGCCCTGTTCCTCGTCGCGTTCCTGTCGACCCTGAACCAGTTCCGCGCCCTGCTGGGCGAGCACGGGCTGCTCCCCGTCCCGGAGCTGCTCGAGGCGGTGCGCGGTGCCGAGGAACGCGCGCGCGTCCGCGCGGAGCGCGCCGGCGAGAAGGTCGGGCTGCTCCGGCGCACCCGCCGTCGCGGATACCTCGGCCCGACGATCTTCCGGCGCTGGGGCTACCGCGACGCGAGGCTGGTCGGCCTCTGCGTCGCGGGCCTGATCCTCGCGGCATCCGTCGTCGTCGGCCTGCCGCAGCTCGGCCCGCCCTGGCTGCCGATGCTGGTGTTCCTGACCCTGTGGGCGTCGTACCTCTCGATCGTGAGCGTGGGCCAGACGTTCTACGGCTTCGGCTGGGAGATGCTGCTCTGCGAGGCGGGGTTCCTCGTCGCCTTCCTCGGGTCGCGCGAGGTGCCGCCGCCGCTGCCGATCGTCGTGCTCGTGTGGTGGCTCGTGTTCCGGCTCGAATTCGGCGCGGGCATGATCAAGATCCGCGGCGGTCGCGAATGGCGCGATCTCACCGCGCTGTACTACCACCACGAGACGCAGCCCATGCCGGGCCCGCTCAGCCGGCAGGCGCACCTGCTGCCGAGGTGGTTCCACCGGCTCGAGGTGGTCGGCAACCATGTCGCGCAACTCGTCGTGCCGTTCCTGCTCTTCGCGCCGCAGCCCGTGCGCACCGTCGCGGCCGCGGTGATCATCGCGACGCAGCTCTGGCTCGTGGTCACCGGCAACTTCGCGTGGCTGAACTGGATCACGATCGTGCTCGCCTTCGGCGCGGTCGGCGACGCCGCGGTGCAGTGGGCGTTGCCGTGGCTGCCGCTCGACGCGCTCGAGGCGCCGGCGGATGTCGCGAGCCCGCCGTGGTGGATCGTGCTCGTCCTCGTCGTCACCGCGCTCCTCCTGTGGCTCAGCCGGCATCCGCTCCTGAACCTCGTCTCGAGACGGCAGCTCATGAACGCGTCATTCGACCGGTTCATGCTCGTGAACGCCTACGGCGCGTTCGGCACGGTCACGAAGGAGCGCGTCGAGGTGATCGTCGAAGGCACCGCAGACGACCCTCGCGATCCCGCGGCGGAATGGCGCGAGTACGGGTTCAAGGGCAAGCCGGGCGACCCGCGTCGCGTCCCGCGGCAGTTCGCGCCGTACCACCTCCGCCTGGACTGGCTCATGTGGTTCCTGCCCCTCGGCCGCATCCACGAGGAGTGGTTCGTGCGCTTCCTCGAGAAGCTCCTCGAAGCGGATGCCGCCACGCTGAGGCTGCTCGCGGACGATCCGTTCTCGGGCGCGCGGCCGGCCGCCGTGCGGGCCCGCACGGAGCTGTTCACGTTCGCCACGCGCGAGGAGAAGCGTCGCACGGGCCGGGTGTGGATGCGCCATCCGCTCGGCGTCGCCATCCCGCCGCTCGCGCTGTCGCGAGGGCCCGGACCCGAGGCCGACGACCTCGCCTGAGCGGGCTCTCGGCGCGGGGGATCGTGCCCTCCGAACGGGGGTTTGCGGCATCCGCGGGTGTACGCTATCAGCGAGCGGCATCCACCGATCCCCGCCGGACCGCACGGGTCCGACCTTCGCACCGAGAGACCGACGTCGCAGAGGGAGCACTCGTGGGCCTCATCCGAATCGACCGTGTCGCCGCCATCGAGCTCGACGACGGTCTGCTCGATCACGTGTTCGCCGTCATCATCGCGAAGCTGCGCCGGCACGAACCGGTGCTCCTGCAGTGGGTCGACCCGGAGGGCCACTCGCAGCAGGTGTTCGTCAACCCCTCGTGCGCCCTCATCGCGCAGTTCGGCACCGAGGAGCGGGCGCCCCTGGACCACGCCGAGCTCGAGCGTCTGATGATCGCCGCGAACAGCACCGGGGGCATCTGCCTCACGAGCGCGGCGCACCCGGGAATGCCGGGGGAGATCCCGTCGGCCCACGCGCCGTCGCTCGCCGGTCCGCATGCCGCGATCCCGCACGGCGCCCGCGTGAACTGAACCTTCGGACGATCCGGCCCCGTCCATGCCTCGGGGAGAATGGACGGCATGGACTTCTCACTCGAGTTCACGCCCGACCTCTTGGCCGTGTTCCTGACCCTGTTCGTGCTCGAGGTCGTGCTCGGCGTCGACAACGTCATCTTCATCTCGATCCTCGCGGCGAAGCTGCCCGTCGAGCAGCAGGCGCGGGCGCGCAACCTCGGCCTCACGCTCGCGATGCTCATGCGCGTCGGCCTGGTGTTCGCGGCCGGATGGATCATCACGCTCAAGGCCGACCTCTTCACGCTCTGGGGCATGGGCTTCTCCGGGCGCGACCTGATCCTCATCGCCGGCGGCGTGTTCCTCGTCTACAAGGCCGTGAGCGAGATCCACCACAAGCTCGAGGGCGCCGAGGAGCACACCACCGGCGCCGGCACGGCGACGTTCGGCGCCGTGCTCGCGCAGATCCTCGCGCTCGACATCGTGTTCTCGCTCGACTCGGTGATCACCGCCGTCGGCATGACCGAGAACATGATCGTGATCATCACGGTCGTCGTGCTGTCGTTCGCGATCATGCTCTTCGCGGCGCGATACATCTTCTCGTTCGTCAACCGGCACCCCACGGTCAAGATGCTCGCGCTGTCGTTCCTCCTGCTCATCGGCGTGTTCCTCGTCGCCGACGGCTTCGGCGTCAAGATCGACAAGGCGCTCATCTACATGCCCATGGCGTTCGCCATCTTCGTCGAGCTGCTGAACCTCGCCGCCGCGCGGCGGAAGGCCAAGCGCGCCGCCGAGAAGCCCGTCGAGCCCGTGCACCTGCACCAGCAGTACGTCGACGACACGGGCACCGTGAAGGAGGCGCAGCCGGTCGACTGACGGGCAGCGGGGCGGGCGGATGCCGCGGCATCCGCCCGTTCATCCCTTTCCGGGCCCGCCCGCCGTTCAGCGGGTGCGCAGGTACTCGAGCTGCGCGCGCACGGATGCCTCGGCCGCGCCGCGCACCGATGGGTCGACGTCGGCGTACACGTCGTCGGTGACGGCCTCGGCGCTCGCGTCGGCGCCGAGGCGCGCCAGCGCCTCGCGGATCTGGTCGAGGCGCTCCGCGCGGTGCGCGAGGTACGCGTCGCAGATCGCCGCGAGGTCGGGGAGCACGGGCCCGTGGCCCGGCAGGACCGTGACGCCGCCGCCCGCGCCGAGCGCGCGCAGGCGGTGAAGCGCATCGAGGTACGGGCCGAGGGCGCCGTCGGGGTGGGCGATGATCGTCGTGCCGCGGCCCAGCACGGTGTCGCCCGTGAAGACGGCGAGCGGGCCGCCGCCGCGCGCTGCGGCATCCGGATCGACGAGCGCGAAGCACGCGGAGTCGGACGTGTGGCCGGGCGTCGCGAGGACCTCGAGCTCGACGCCGGCCGCCCGGATCCGCTCGCCGTCGGCGAGCGGGGCGGCGTCGCGGCACCACACGGGGTCGATCGCCCGCACGGGGGCGCCCGTGAGGGAGGCGAACGCGTCGACCGCATCGGTGTGGTCGGGGTGGCGGTGCGTGACGAGCACGAGCGCGACGCCGCCCTCGGCAAGACGCGCGAGGTGCGCCGCATCTGCGGGGCCCGGGTCGATCACCACCGAACCCGGGGCACCGGACCTGCGCAGCACCCAGGAGTCGGTGCCGTCGAGCGTCATCGGCCCCGGGTTCGGGGCGCGCACGAGCGTCACCCCATCGGGCAGCTGCGGAGCGTCGGCGGTCTCGGCCACGTCGGCAGTGTACCGACCCGGCATAGGCTGGCGGCATGGATCGCGACGCCGCCCCTGCTCCCGCGCCCGCCGTGCCCGACGTCGGCTCCGCGGCCACGGTCGTGCTGCTGCGCGACGGTGACGGGGGAGTCGAGGTGCTCCTGGGCGAGCGTCCCCGCGACCGGGGATCGTTCGCCGGCGCATGGGTGTTCCCCGGCGGGGTCGTCGACGATGAGGACGGTGCCGGCGACTCCATCCATTCGCAGGCCGCCGCGCGGCGGGCCGCGGTGCGCGAGACGCGCGAGGAGGTCGGCCTCGAGGTCGACGCTGGCGATCTCATCGAGTTCGCCGTGTGGAGCCCGCCCGAGGGCGTGCCCAAGCGGCTGCGCACGCGGTTCTTCGCGGCGCGCGCGCCGCGTGGGGAGCCGGCGCCCGCACCCGACGAACTCATCGCGGTCGACTGGATGCGACCCGGTGACGCACTCGCGCGGCACGCTGCCGGGGTGCTGACGCTGTACCCGCCGACGTGGGTCACGCTGCACGGGCTCACCGGCGCCGGGTCCGTCGACGAGGCGCTCGACGCGCTGCGGCGCGGGGAGGTCGCGGCGTACGTGGGCCGGTTCAGCGAGGACCGGACGACGCTCTACTGGCAGGAGGACGACGAGTTCGCCTCGGCCGGTGCGGGGGCGGTCGCGTCCGGCGCGGCTCGTGAGGCGCGCCGCCATCGCCTGCGGATGGCCGGACTGCCGTGGGAGTACGAGCGGTCGTTCTGACCGGGCGCAGATCGTTCGGCCAACCGTGGTTCGGTGAAATATCCCTAGATGATCTAGTAACGAGGTCGTGTAGTATCGGGCAGATGACTGGCGAGCGATCATCGGGGTACTGGTATTCCACCGATCGCACGCGACGGGGGGTCGCGGTGCTCAATGCGCTCCGCGACTACCGCGCCGCGGAAGCCGCGATGCGCCGCCGCACGCGCTCGGCGATGCGCATGGGCGAGACCGACCTCCTTGCGATCCGCTTCCTGCTCAAGCGCGAGGGCGAGGGGCGGGCGGTGAGCCCCAAGGACCTCGCGGCGCATCTGGGCATCTCGTCGGCCTCGACGACCGTGCTCATCGACCGGCTCGTCCGCAGCGGCCACGTCGAGCGTCGTCCGCACCCGACCGACCGCCGGGCTCTGGTGATCGCGCCGACGATCGCGAGCGACGACGAGGTCCGCGCGACGCTCGGCGAGATGCACCGCCGGATGATCGACGTCGCCGAGTCGCTCGAGGCCGAGGAGGCCGCCACCGTCCTGGGCTTCCTCGAGCAGATGCGCGACGCCGTCGACAGCGTGAGCGACGAGGGGCACGCGGCCGGGTCCGGTGCCGGCGCCGGGGCGCGGGTCTCGGCCATCGAATCGGCGCGCTCGGTCTCCTGAGTCCTCCGTCGCTGCTCGGCTGCACCGGGAGGGGCGACCAGCATGCGCTGCGACGGATGTCAAGCCCTCCGTGCCTCCTTGCTCCGGGTATCCGCATTCGGAAGACTGCTCGACGTGCCACGATTCGCGACTTGCTAGTTAGATAAACTAGCGAAGCGACGCACTCCCTACAGCACCTGTGCGCGTGGACACGGTCACCCCCGGCCGAAGAGAAGAGGCGCCATGCGCGAGTCGTCGACCCCCGAAGGTCATCCCTTTCCGAAGGGCCTGCCCGGTGTCGCTGGGGTGGGCGTGAGCACGGATCCCACGTTGCGACCCGACGCGGCACGGCGGACCGGCCCCACGGGCGATCCGGCCGTTCGCACCGACCCCGCGCTTCGGACCGATCCGAGCGCGATGCCGGTCGTTCCCGCCCCGGCCGAGCCCGCACCGGCTCGTCAGGAGGCGGCCGGTGCCGAGGCGCCCGCGGGCGCCTACGAGGCCGAGCAGGCCGATCCGCCGCCGCGCTACGAGTTCCTCGAGCACATCGGCTCGGGCGGCATGGCCGACGTGTACCGCGCCCGCGACAACGAGCTCGGGCGGCACGTGGCCGTCAAGCTCTTCCGCGACGCCGACGAGACCGTGGCCGACCGCCAGCGCCGCGAGCGCGAGATCAACCTGCTGAGCGGGCTCACGCACATCGGACTCGTGCCCGTCTACGACGCCGGCCGACTGGTGCACGCGGGCGTCGAACGACGGTACCTCGTGATGGAGCTCGTGGAGGGCCTCTCGCTCGCGCACCGCATCCAGTCCGGGCCCCTCAAGCCGCGACAGGTCGCCGACATCGGCGCGCAGGTCGCCGACGTGCTCAGCTACGTGCACGGACGCGGAGTCATCCACCGCGACATCAAGCCCGAGAACATCCTGCTCGACGAGACGCCGACCTTCGGCTACACCCTCATCACGCGTCTCGCCGACTTCGGCGTGGCCCAGTTCGTCGACGGCACCAGGCTCACCGGCCACGGCACCATCATGGGCACGGCGGCCTACATCTCGCCCGAGCAGGCTCGCGGCGAGGACGTCACCGCGGCCACCGACATGTACTCGCTCGGGCTCGTGCTGCTCGAGGCGCTGAAGGGCGAGCGCGAGTACGCCGGCACGCCGATCGAGGCCGCACTCGCACGACTGCACCGGTCGCCCGAGATCCCCGAGACGCTCTCGCCCGAGTGGCGCGCGCTGCTCGCCGCGATGACCGCCGACGACCCCGCGCTGCGACCGAACGCCCACGATGTCGCGAGCACCATGCGCGACATCATCCGGTCGATGATCGTCGAGACGCAGATGCGCAAGGGGCGCGTGCCCGTCTGGGCCAAGGCGGCGAACCGGCAGGAAGGCGCGCGACAGCGCTGGCTCGTCGGCATCGCCGGCGCGCTCATCGGTGCGCTCGGACTCGGCCTCACGATCGCGATCGCCGTGACGGCCGCCGGCGGCTCGCTCTTCGGATGATGACGCCGATCCGACGGTCCCGTTCGGCGCGTCCGACGGCGCGCCGAGCCATCCGCCGCGGGCCGCGCGCGTAGCGTCACTGCCATGTGGAGACGCGTCGCCGGAGCGGTCCGGCAGCCCGAACCGCCCGTCCAGGCCGAGGTGACCGCCGAGGCGACCGCCGGCACGCCGCAGATCCGGGTGCGGGCCTTCCGGATGGGCTTCGTCGGGGCGCTCGGCGTGCTGCTGGCGGTGTTCCTGGGCGGGATCGTCAACCAGCTCAGCACCGTCATCCTCTACGTCGCGCTGGCGCTGTTCCTCGCGCTCGGCCTCGACCCGATCGTCAGCTGGCTGCAACGGCGCGGGATGGCGCGCTGGGTCGCCATCCTCCTCGTCTTCGTGTTCGTCATCGGCCTCTTCGTGGCGCTCATCGCGACCATCGTGCCGCTCGTCGTCGAGCAGGTGACCAAGATCGTCGAGAACTGGGACCAGACCGTCGCCGACATCAAGAACAGCGACGTGGTGGCCTGGATCAGCTCGATCGCGGGCGGGGCGACGTGGATCGAGGACGGGATCGCGACGGTCGGCGACTGGCTCGGCGACCCGAAGAACATCGGGGCGCTGACGGGCGGGATCCTGGCCGTCGGCGCCGGCATCGCGGGCGGCCTGACGGGCGCGACGATCGTGCTCATCCTCACGCTGTACTTCCTCGCGTCGCTGGATTCGATGAAGCGGTACGCCGCGCGCTTCGTGCCGGCCTCGTCGCGCAACGGATTCCTCGAGGTCTCGCAGGAGATCACCGGGTCGGTGGGGCGGTACGTGATCGGGCAGCTCAGCCTCGCGTCGATCAACGGCGTGCTGAGCCTCATCTACCTCACCATCATCGGCGCGCCGGCCCCCATCCTGCTGGCCTTCATCGCCTTCCTCGGCTCGCTGGTTCCGCTCGTCGGAACGCTCACCGGCGCGATCATCATCACGATCTTCAGCTTCGCCGCGTCGCCTGCGACGGGCATCGCGGCCGGGATCTACTACCTCGTCTACATGCAGGTCGAGGCGTACGTGCTGAGCCCGCGCATCATGAGCCGGGCGGTCTCGGTGCCGGGCGCGCTCGTGGTGATCGCGGCGGTCGCGGGCGGCACGCTGGGCGGCGTCCTCGGCGCGCTCGTGGCGATCCCCATCGCCGCCTCGCTCATCATCATCGTCGAGAAGGTGATCTTCCCCAGGCAGGACGTCGCCTGAGCGGACGACGCGTCAGAACCAGATGCTGCGTGAGCGGACGACGCGTCAGAACCAGATGCTGAGGTGCGGCGTGCGCGGCGAGGCGAACATGCGGTCGGCCAGCTGGAGGGCACCGGGGGACGCCTCGACGACACGGCCGGCGCGGGCCAGCACCGAGGGGCGCACGCCGCCGAGGTATATCGAGGCGAGATCGCGCACGTCGAGGCGGATGGAGCGCGGCTCCGCCGCGCGAGCCGCGGCGCGGGCGCCACGGGACGGGACCGACTCGGCGTCGGCGGATCGGGCGCGGGAGCGCTCGCGCTTCGGCGCCCCGTCGTCGCCGTCGCCGTCGGGTCGGGGCGAGTGCACGACGGCGCGGCCGTCGGCCGACGCCAGCAGGGTGTAGCGCCCCGCGGCGTAGCCGAGCGGGTCGTCGATCTCGAGCACGAGCTCGCCCGCGGCGCCGTACCGACGCGCGCCCAGCGCCGCCGCCGGATCGACGACGCGGACCCACAGGTGATCGGTGACCTCGGAGACGGTGACGGCACGCGGATCCTCGAGGAGCCACTCGAGCGGCTCGTCGGTCGATCGCAGGAGTCCGCGCACCCCGGTGACGAAGTCCTGCTCGACGAGCACGCGCCAGAGCGCACGCTCGGCATCGTCGGTCGCCGCCGCGAGCACGTCGAACTCGACCCAGCCGGGCCGGTTCGGTTCGCGGGTCACCCGGAAGGTCGCGAATCCCTGGGGCTGGCCGTGCTCGTCGTCGTAGCGCAGCGCCCGCAGCGCCCGGGACGCATCGGAGTCGGGGTCGACGAGGCCGAGCATGCGGTCGAGCACGCCCGGCCAGCGGTCGATCTCGCCGGGCGTGCGGGCGACCGCGCGGCGCGAGATCGCCGGCGCCTGGTCGCGCAGCGTCGCCGGCTCGACGTAGTGCACGCGGCCGGGCGCCTCGGGGCCGACCCAGTGCGCGCGCCGGCGGTCGACCTCGACCGTGACCGCCTTCGCCGCTGGCGCGTACCCGAACCGGCCGTAGATCGTCGCCTCGGTCGCGGTGAGCATCGCGACGGCCGCGCCGGCGCGCTTCGCGGTGGCCAGCTCGGCCTCCATGAGGGCGCGGGCGATGCCGCGGCGCCGGTGCGTGGGCGACACGGTGACCGAGCTGACGGCCCAGCCGTCGAGGCTGCGGCCGCCGGGCACGCTGAGGCCGGTCGGCCAGCTCGACACCGTCGCCACGGGAACGCGGGGCTCCGGGACCGCGTCGTCGTACACGCCGTGCACTCGCCGCTCGGCCATGACCGCGCGGTCGTACGCGCGGCCCGGGTCGCGCGGGCGCGCGTGGTGGAACCCGCGGTGGTCGGCGTCGATCCATCCGTCGAGCGCGTCGAGATCAGCGGGGTCGATCAGGCGATAGTCGAGGCCCTTGGCGGCCAAGGCGGCCTTGGCGTCGGGGTCGATCGGGATCGAGCGCGGTTCGAACGACATCGATCCAGCGTACCGAGGCCGAGGGCCCCCGCCCGCACGCTCAGCTCCTCAGGACGGTGCCTCCCGAGCGGACGCGAGACACCGCGTCGACGGTCGCCGCGAGCACGAGCACGCCGCCGGTGACGACGAGGTTGACGCCCGCGGGGAGGTTCAGCAGGCCCAGCCCGTTGGTGATCACCGCGATCACGAGCGCGCCGATCGCCGCGTGCAGGAGCCGGCCGCGCCCGCCGAACAGGCTCACGCCGCCGACCACGGCCGCCGCGACGCCCGAGAGCACGATCTCGCGACCTGCTGCCGCGTCGACCGAGCCGACCTTGCTGATCGAGAAGAGCCCGGAGACGACCGCGAGCGTGGAGCAGACGATGAACGCCGACCAGCGGATCAGGGTGACCTTGACGCCCGAACGCCGGGCGGCCTCGGCGTTGCCGCCGATGGCGTAGAGGTACCGGCCGAACTTGGTGCGGTCGAGCACGAACGTGCCGATCCAGAGGATGACGAGCACGATCGGCACGACGATCGGCACGCCCTCGACGTCGACGACCGACTGCCCGCGATTGCGGTTCAGGATCGCGACGGCCGCGCCCCCGACCACGGCGATCACGCCGAGCTTGATCCACACGAGCGTGATCGTGCGGTTGGGCACTCCCGCCCGCGTGCGCCGCGCCCGGTCCCAGAACGAGGTCGCGGCCGAGACGGCGAGGACGATGGCGAGCATCGCCCAGCCCGCCCAGGGCGGCATGTTGGAGTTCTGGATCGCGCGGATCTCGGGGATCTGCACGCGGTACAGCCCGCCCGCGCCGATGATCATGAGGGTGAGCCCCTGGTAGCCGAGGAACAGGCCCAGCGTCACCACGAACGACGGGATGCCGACCCTGGCGACGAAGAACCCGATGAAGGTGCCCGTCAGGATGCCGGCGGCGAAGGCGATGGCGAGGGCGAGCAGCCACGGCACGGCGTGGACGTTCACGAGCACGATGAACAGCGCCATCGTCATGCCGCTCGTGACGCCCGCGGAGAGGTCGATCTCGCCGAGGAGCAGGACGAAGACGAGCGCCATGCCGAGCATGACGAGGGTCGCGGCCTGCGTGAGGAGGTTCGCGAAGTTGCGCTCGGTGAGGAAGAACGGGCTCAGGAAGCTGAAGAGGATCGCCAGCACCACGAGGCCGGCGACGGCGGGCAGCGCGCCCATGTCGCCGCTGCGGAGCCGCTGGACGTAGGCGCGCGCCTGGTCGCGCACGCCGCCCTCCTGGCCCGATCCGATGAGGTCGGCGGCCACCGGATCGGGGCCGGCGTCGGTCGTCTCGGCCGTCCGCTGCGAGGTCATGCGACCGCCCCCTCCTGGGTCTTGGCTCCGGTGATGTAGCCGACGACGTCGTCGCGCGTGGTCTGGGCCGCGTCGAGCGACGCGACCATCTGGCCGAGGTAGAGCACCTCGATGTAGTCGGCGACCGCGAACACGTCGGCCAGGTTGTGGCTGATGAGGATCACCGCGACGCCCTGCTCGGCGAGGCGTTCGACGAGGTGCAGGACCTGCTCGGTCTGCGCGACGCCGAGCGCGGCGGTCGGCTCGTCGAGGATGACGACGCGCGCCTTCTTGAGCACGGCGCGGGCGATCGCGACGGTCTGCCGTTGGCCGCCGGAGAGGCTCGCGACCTTCTGGCGCACCGACTTCACCGTGCGCACCGACAGCGAACGCAGGGTGTCGGAGGCCTCCTTCTCCATTCGTCCCTCGTCGAACGTGGCGAACTCGGTCTCCTCGCGGCCGAGGAACATGTTCTGGACGATGTCGAGGTTGTCGCACAGTGCGAGGTCCTGGTACACCACCTCGATACCGAGCCGCGACGCGTCGCGGGGCGTGTGCAGCACGATCTCCTCGCCGTCGAAGCGGACGACGCCGCCGTCGTAGGGCTGCACCCCGGCGAGTCCCTTGATCAGCGTGGACTTGCCCGCGCCGTTGTCGCCGACGAGCGCCGTGACCTTGCCCGGGTACGCCTTCATGTCGACGCCCTTCAGCACGCTGACGGGTCCGAAGCTCTTGAGGATCCCCTCCAGCTCGATGATGGGGGCGGCCGATTCCCTGCCGGTGTCCATGCCGGTTCCTTTCCGACGACGCTGTCTCGGCTCTCAGTGTGGCACCGCCGGACCCCGGGTGGGAGTCCCGGCGATGTCGGATGACGGAGCGGGGCTCCGGACCGCGGCGGTGCGCCGGGCCGGAGCCCCCTCCGTGGGTGTGCGTGCTAGTAGTCGATGCCGAACTCGTCGCACTTGGCCGCGACCTCGCCCTGGCAGAGCTCGGCCGGGTCGGCGTCGCCGGCGTCGACGACGTCTTTGACCTGTTCGGGCCCGACGAGCTGCGGCGTCACCGCGATGTACGGCGTGCCGTCCTCGAGCTCCTGGTCGGCCGTGGGCGTCTCGCCGTTGAGCAGCGACACCGCCAGGTCGACCGCGGCCTCGGCCTCGAGCTTGACCGGCTTGTAGACGGTGGCCGTCTGCTTGCCGAGCAGCACGTTCTGCAGGCCCGCGATCGAGGCGTCCTGCCCGGAGACCGGTACGACGAGGTTGTTCTTGTCGAGCACCGTGATGACGCCCGCCGCGTTGGTGTCGTTGGCGACCCACACGGCGTCGACCTTGCCGTTGAGCGAGGTGAGCGCCTGCTCGAAGTTGGTCGCCGACTTGTCGCCGTCCCACACGCCCGGCGGCTCGGCGGCCGGCTTGATGCCCGCGGCCTCCATGACCTCGACGGCGCCGTCGTGGAACATCTTCGCGTTGCCGTCGGCCGGGTCGCCGCCCATGTAGACGACGACGGCCGTCGCCGGGTCCTTGCCCGCGGCCTTCAGGCCGTCGACGATGGACTGCCCCTCGAGCCGGCCGACCTCGACGTTGTCGAACGACACGTAGTAGTCGGCGCCCTCGATCGGGCGGTCGTACGCGATGGCCGGGATGCCCTCGGCCTTGGCCTTCTCGGCGACCGCGGCGCCCGCGCCGTTGTAGTCGACGAGGAGCATCACGCCGCAGCCCTTGCTGAGCTGCTGGTCGGCGATGGTGGCGTACTTGTTGGTGTCGCCCTGGGCGTTCTGGATGTCGGTCTCGAAGCCCGCGTCGGCCAGGCCCTGCTCGAGGTACTTCCGGTCGAAGTTCTCCCAGCGCGGCGATGAGGCGGCGTCGGGCAGGATGACGCAGGCGCGCGTGGCGGCCTCGCCTCCTCCGTCGCCGCCGCCCGAGTCGCCGCTCGAACAGGCCGCCAGCAGCAGCGCCGAGGCACCGGCGATCGCGGCGGCGGAGACCAAGGATGTCGTTCTCATGTCTCTCCCCTACAGGTGAGGTCGACCCCTCCGGGTGCCGTCGTCGTCCTCGGCGGCGGCAGGGGCCATGTTCCTCCTCTTCGCTGTGGAGCCCAACAGACCCGCATAACGCTTCCGTAACGCCCGGGGCTGTTGGAGGAGAGCGCTCCCACGTCCGGGTGCCGCCCCGATGGGGGAGACGGGGATGGCGCGGGTGCCCGCGCGGCGGCAGAATGGAGCACATGCATTGGCAAGCGTTTTCCCAGATCGAGCGAGCCGTGGACGGCCGCCGTCCCACCCGCAGCCTGCTCACGCTCCTGGCCATGCATCGCGGCCGCGTCGCGGCATCCGTCGGCTTCTTCGCGCTGAAGGACACCCCGCTCTGGCTCATGCCGGTGGTCACCGCCCAGATCATCGACGTCGTGGTGGCCGGCGGCCCGCTGCGCTCCCTCGCCCTCTGGGCCGGCATCGCCCTGGTCGCGCTCGTGCAGAACTACCCCAACCACGTCGCCTACACGCGCCTCTTCATGGGCGCCGTGCGCGACATCGGGCGAGACCTGCGGAACGCGCTCGCCGAGCGTCTGCAGGCGCTCTCGATCGGCTTCCATACCCGGGCCAACTCGGCGATCGTGCAGACCAAGGTCGTTCGCGACGTCGAGAACGTCGAGGTCATGCTCCAGCAGGCCGCACACCCGCTGCTCTCGGCGACCATGGTGCTCGCGGGGGCGATCACCATGACCGCGATCAACGTGCCGCAGTTCCTGCCGGTCTACGCGCTCGCGATCCCGCTCGCGGTGCTGCTCCGCGCCATCCTCAACCGCCGCAGCCGCGCGCGGAACGAATCCTTCCGGCGCGAGGTCGAGGAGTTCTCGGCGCGCGTCGGCGAGATGGCGACGCTGCTGCCCATCACGCGCGCGCACGGGCTCGAGCGGGTCGCGGTGCGGCGCGTCGCGCACGGCGCCGACGGCGTGCGGCAGGCCGGCTTCGCGCTCGACCTGCTCAACGGCCGGTTCGCGTCGCTCTCGTGGGTGTCGCTGCAGCTCCTCGGCGTCGGATGCCTCGTGCTCGCGGCCTGGATCTCGGTGAGCGGATGGCTGCCGATCACGGCCGGGCAGGTCGTGCTGCTGAGCTCCTACTTCGCGCTGCTCACCCAGGCCGCGACGGGCCTGCTCATGCTCCTGCCGATCATCGCGCGCGGCACCGAATCCGTCCGATCCATCGCCGAGGTGCTCCAGGAACCCGACCTCGAGCTCAACGAGGGCAAGCGGCCCGTCGAGCGCGTAGCGGGCGACATCCGCCTCGAACGCGCCGAGGTGCGCTACGAGTTCGGCGAACCGCCCGCGCTCGACGACGTCACGCTCGAGATCCGACCCGGCGAGACGGTCGCGTTCGTGGGCTCCTCGGGCTCCGGCAAGTCGACCCTGCTCAACCTCGTGCTCGGCTTCCTCCGGCCCACGCGCGGGCGCGTGCGGCTCGACGGCGTCGACATGCAGGAACTCGACCTTCGCACCTTCCGCCGGTTCGTCTCGGTCGTGCCGCAGGAGTCGGTGCTCTTCGAGGGCAGCATCCGCGACAACATCGTCTACGGGCTCGGCGAGGTCGACGACGAACGCGTGCTCGCCGCCCTGCGCGACGCCAACGCGCTCGAGATCGTCGAGTCCCAGCCGCGGGGCTGGGACACCATCGTGGGGGAGCGCGGCGCGCGGCTCTCGGGGGGCCAGCGGCAGCGACTGTCGATCGCGCGGGCGCTCGTGCGCGACCCCCGCGTGCTGCTGCTCGACGAGGCGACGAGCGCGCTCGACCCCGAGTCGGAGGCGAAGGTCAAGGAGGCGCTCGCCAGGCTCATGCGCGGACGCACGACGCTCGTCGTCGCGCACCGGCTCAGCACCATCCGCTCGGCCGACCGCATCGTCGTGCTCGAACACGGCCGCATCGTCGAGACCGGCAGCCACGACGACCTCGTCGCCGCGGGCGGGCGCTACGCGCAGCTCCACCGCGTGCAGTCGGCGTGATCCCGCTAGCCTGACGGGAACGGGCTCAGGGGAGCCCGCTCCCGGGGGTGCGGCACATGGATTCGACCGAACGACTGCTCGTGGACGGCTACGTCTTCGGGTATCCGCTCGTCTACAACCTCTCCTCTATCCAGGCGATCGCGGAGCACGGCATGGGGTCGGCGCTGCCGGCGCCCGGATGGAACCGGTTCGCGTTCGCCCCGCGGCTCGGCACGCCCGAGGACGCGTTCGTGAGCGTGAACAACGACACGCTCTACGCGCTCGCCTTCCTCGACCTCTCGGGCGGTCCCGTGCGCCTGCACGTGCCCGACACCGACGGCGCCTACTACGTGCTGCAGTTCGTCGACGCCTGGACGAACAACTTCGCGTACATCGGGCGCCGCGCGACCGGCACGGCCGAGGGCGAGTTCCTCATCGTCCCGCCCGGCTGGGACGGCGCCGTGCCGGACGGAGTGCGCGTGATCGAGTCGCCGACCGACGTCGCCGCGATCGTCGGCCGGCTCGCCGTCGACGGCGAGGACGACCTGCCGCGCGTCGCGGGCATCCAGGCGGGGCTCACGCTCGAGCCGCTGCCCGGCAACGGCCCCCTCCGCGGCATCCCCGCCGGGCACGCCGCCCAGCTGCCCGAGCACCTGCGCCCGTGGGAGCTCATGCGCGCGTGGAGCCAGGCGTTCCCGCCCGCCGAGGCCGATCGCGAGTACCTGGCCCGCTTCGCGCCGTACGGGCTCGCCGACCCCGGCAACCCCTTCGGCATCGTCGCGCGCGAGCTCGACGCCCACCTCGCCCACGCGACCGCCGAGGGGCGCAACCGCATCGAGGAGCTCTCGAAGCCCGACACCTCGGCGGCCGTGAACGGGTGGAACCTGCTCGTGCACGCCTTCGACTACAACCTCGACCACTTCGGCATCGGCACGCTCGACGCGCCCGAGTGGCGCATCGCCGACCGGACGCAGGCCTACGAGACCCGCGCCCGGTCGGCCCGCAACGGGCTCTGGGGCAACCACGGGTACGAGGCCGTGTACGGCGAGGTCTTCGTCGACGCCGACGGGCGGCAGCTGACCGGCGCGCACGCGTACGAGCTCCGGCTCGAGGAGCCGCCGCCCGCCGACGCGTTCTGGTCGATCACGATGTACTCGATGCCCGACTTCCTGCTCGTCGAGAACCCGATCGACCGGTACTCGATCGGGGACCGCACGCCCGGCCTCGTGCGCGCCGCCGACGGATCGCTCGTGATCCGCATGCAGCACGAGCGACCGTCCGAGGCGGATGCCGCGGCGAACTGGCTGCCGACGCCGGCGGGGGACTTCCGGCCGATGGTGCGCATCTACCAGCCGCGGTCGGCGGTGCTCGACGGCACCTATCGCCTGCCGGCGATCACACGCCTGGACTGACCGGGACCGCCGGGGCGGGTGCGGCGGCGAGGTGCGGGGCGACCGCGGCCTCGAAGGATTCCGCGGTGCGCTCGGCGACCTCGGCGAACGGCGCGGCCCAGATGTCGGCGTTGAACAGCTCGACCTCGATGTCGCGGTCGTAGCCGGTCGCCTCGACGGCGCGCGTCAACGACGCGAAGTCGACCGCGCCGTCGCCGGGATAGTGCCGCGCGAGCAGCACGTCGGCCGGCAGCGGCGCCTTCCAGTCGCACGCCTGGTAGCTCGCGATGCGGCCCTCGCGACCGGCGCGCGCGATCTGGTCGAGCGCCTCGGGATCCCACCAGACGTGGAAGGTGTCGACCTCGACGCCGACGACCTCGGGCGCGAACGGTGCCGCGAGGTCGAGGGCCTGCTTCAGCGTCGACACGACGGCCCGGTCGGAGACGTACATCGGGTGCAGCGGCTCGATCGAGAGCTGCACGCCGGCCGCCTCGGCGATGGGCGCGAGCTCGGCGAGGGCGTCGGCGACCCGTGAACGGGCGCCGATCAGGTCGGTGGAACCCTCGGGGATGCCGCCCGCGACGAGCACCAGCACGGCCGTCGAACCGGGCGCCCCGGCGGCCGCGAGCGTCGCGGTCTCCTCGATCGCGCGCCGGTTGTCGTCGATCGACGCGCGACGGTCGGGGCCCTCGGGCATCGTGAAGAACCCGCCGCGGCAGAGGCTCGTGAAACGCAGCCCCGAGTCGGCCAGGCGAGCGGATGCCTCGGCGAGGCCCACCTCGGCGACGGGCTCGCGCCACAGGCCGATGGCCTGGTAGCCTGCCGCAGCCGTGACGTCGAGCGCCTCCTGCAGGGACGCGTGCTTGATCGTCGCCTGGTTCAGCGAGAGCCTCGGATGAGCGCTCATGCCGGGACCCCCGCGGTGGCCGGGGCGGCGGCGGGGTCGGACGCGGCGGGGTCGGACGCGTCATCCGCCTGCGCCGGCTCGACGCGCGCCGTGCTCGTGTCGATGCCGTTGATCGTCAGCAGCTCGTGCCAGCGGGCCGCCGCGAGCTCGGGGCGCTCGAGCGCGCCCGAGCCGTTCGCGAGCTCGACGATGCGCGAGAGGTGGGGGAGGCTGCGGGCGGCGTGCAGGCCGCCGACCATCTGGAACGCCGGCTGGTGGCCGTTCAGCCACGAGAGGAACGCCACGCCGGTCTTGTAGTAGTACGTGGGAGCGGCGAAGACCTGGCGCGAGAGCTCCTCCGTCGGGCCGAGGATGCGGCGGTAGGCGTCGACGTCGTCGGCGTCGAGCGCCTGGATCGCGGCCGACGCGTTCGGCGCGAGCGCCGCGAAGGCGCCGAGCAGCGCGTCGGAGTGCGAAGCCCGCACTGAGCCCGCCGAAGGGTCGCCCTCGATGAGCGCGACGTAGTGGAAGTCGTCGCCCGTGAACATCCGGGCCGACTCGGGCAGCCGTCGGCGCACCGAGATCTCGGCGCCGGCGTCGAGCAGGCTCATCTTGACGCCCTGCACCTTCTCGCGATTCGCCTCGATGATCTGGAGGAGCGTGCCCGCCGCGGCATCCGTGTCGGTCGACCCGAAGTACCCCTCGAGCGCCGGGTCGAACGCGGTGCCGAGCCAGTGCAGCACGACGGGCGCGCTCGCGCGCTGCAGCACCTCGCGGTAGACGCGACGGTAGTCGTCAGGGCTCTGCGCGGCGCGCGCCAGGTGGCGGCTCGCCATGAGCACGGCGCCGGCGCCGGCATCCTCGGCGTGGTGCAGCTGCTGCGTGTAGGCGTCGATCACCTGCTCGAGGGAGATGGACTCGTCGCCGACGTGGTCCGTATTCACGCCGACGACGAGGCGTCCGCCCGCCGACGCCGCCTCGGCGGCGCTGCGGGAGATGAGTTCGCGCGTCGCGGCCGCATCGAGGCCCATGTTGCGCTGCGCGGTGTCCATGGCGTCCGCGACGCCGAGGCCCCACGACCACACGTGGTGGCGGAAGGCGAGGGTCGCGTCCCAGTCGATCTCGGCCGGCTGCCCCGGCGTGTTGTCGGCGTGCGCCTTCGGGACGACGTGCGCGGCGGCATAGGCGACGCGCGCCTGCAGCGGCCTGCGCGGCTTGGCGAAGGATGGCGCGGGGGCCAGGGCGACGGCGCGAGTCGCGCCATCCGCGCCCAGCAGGGTGAGCGAGGTCATGGTCAGCGGGCCCCCGTGAGCTCGGACGCGTCGCCCGGCACGGCGACCGTCTCGACGGGGGAGTCGAGCGTCACGACCGGGATCTCGATGCGGCGGCCCTCGGCGTTCGAGCGCAGGCCCTCCTCGGCGAGGAGCACGCCGCGCGCGCCGGCGAGGAAGTCGTAGTGGTTCGGGGCGTCCTCGACGACGTGGCGGATGAACTCCTCCCACTGCTCCTGGAAGCCGTTCTGGAAGTCGCGGTTGCCGGGGCTCTCGATCCAGTCGGCGGCGTAGTCGTGGTCGTCGGCGAGGTCGGGGTTCCACACCGGCTTGGGGGTCGCGTTGCGTGGCTGGATCTTGCAGCCGAACAGGCCCACGACGGCCGAGCCGTGGGTGCCGTCGACCTGGAACTCCACGAGCTCGTCGCGGTTCACGCGCGTCGTCCAGCTCGAGTTCAGCTGCGCGGTGATGCCGCCCTCGAGCTCGAAGATCGCGTAGGCCGCGTCATCCGCGGTCGCCCGGTAGGTCTCGCCCCGCTCGTCGACGCGCTCGGGGACCTCGGTCACGGCCTTGGCGTACACCGACTCGACGCGGCCGAACAGGTTCTCCAGCACGTAGCTCCAGTGCGGGAACATGTCGACGATGATGCCGCCGCCGTCCTCGGCGCGGTAGTTCCAGCTCGGCCGCTGCGCGGGCTGCCAGTCGCCCTCGAACACCCAGTAGCCGAACTCGCCGCGCACGCTCAGGATGCGGCCGAAGAAGCCGCTGTCGATCAGGCGCTTCAGCTTCTGCAGGCCCGGCAGGTAGAGCTTGTCGTGCACGACGCCGTTCTTCACGCCGGCCTCCTGCGCGAGGCGCGCGAGCTCGAGGGCCTCGTCGAACGACTCGGCGGTCGGCTTCTCGGTGTAGATCGCCTTGCCCGCCGTGATCGCCTTCTTCAGGGCGGCCGCGCGCGCCTTGGTGACGAGGAAGTCGGAGTAGATCGACCAGCGGTCGTCGGCGAGCGCGGCGTCGAGATCGGTCGTCCAGTGCTCGAGGCCGTGCTTGGCAGCGAGCTCGGCGAGCTTCGCCTCGCTGCGGCCGACGAGGAGCGGCTCGACCTGCACGCGCGTGATGCCGTCGGAGAGGAGCACGCCGCCCTGCTCGCGGATCGCGAGGATCGAGCGCACGAGGTGCTGGCGGTAGCCCATACGGCCGGACACGCCGTTCATGATGATGCCGATGGTCTTCGGGGTCGTCGCGTCTGCCACGGTGGTTCCTCTTCGTGCCGGGAGCGGACGACTCGCGGGACCGTCTGGTCCGGCTGCCGCGCCGCTGCGGGAAAGCGTTTACCCGAGTGTATGACACGGTTCGCGGTTCGCGCAACACCCGCATTGAGCGGCCCAAGTCCCTGGTTGCTGCGGGTGTGCCCACGCAAACTCGGGACTCGGCGAGTGGCCCAGTGCACGGCGGCGTAGACGAATCCGGGCGGGGGTCCGGGTCCCGGGTTGTTGCGGGTGAACCCGCCTGAACCCGGGATTCGGTATGAAGGCAGGGCGCGCGGGGGCGCACAGGGGTCTGGGCGGCGGTCCGAGTCCCGAGTTGCTGCGGGTGTACCCGCGCGAACCCGGGAGTCGGTATGAAGGCAGGGTGCGCGGCGGCCAGGAGAGGACGAGGGCGGTCCGAGTCCCGAGTTGTTGCGGGTGGACTCGCGGGAACTCGGGATTCGGCGCGAGAGCAGCGTGCCCGGCGGCGGCGGCGGCGGCGGGGGCGGGTGGTGGCCGCGGCTGCTGCAGGCGGGCGCGCGGGCGTGCGAGTCCCGGGTTGTTGCGGGTGAACCCGCCTGAACCCGGGATTCGGTATGAAGGCAGGGCGCGCGGCGGGCAGGAGGGGGACGAGAGGCGTCCGAGTCCCGGGTCCGCGCGGGTCGACCCACGTGAACCCGGGATTCGGTGCGTCGGCCGGGACGAGCGGCGGAGGCCGAACCCGGGTCAGGCGCGGCGCGGGGTCGACTCGCGCAGCACGACCTCGGTGTGCACGGGCGCCTCCTCGTCGGAGGTCGCCTCGCCGAGCGCGAGGCGGAGCGCGCGGCGGCCGACCTCCTCGAGCGGGATCCGCACGGTCGTGAGTGGCGGCGTGACGTCGCGCACGGTGGGGATGTCGTCGTAGCCGGCGACCGCGACATCCGTGCCCGGGGTCAGGCCGGCGTCGCGCAGGGCCGACATCGCGCCGACGGCCATGACGTCGTTCGCGGCGAACACGAGCTCGACGCCGTCCAGGCCGCCGTCGATCAGCTCCCTCATGCCCTCGTAGCCCCCGTCACGCGTGAACGCGGGGCGCACGATGCGCTCGAGCGTGCCGCCGCCGGCCTCGAGCCCGGCGCGGAAGCCCGCGAGGCGCTCGTCGGCGGTGCGGATGCCCTCGGCGCCCGTGACCGCGGCGAAGCGGCGGTAGCCGAGTTCCGTGAGCTCACGCGCGAGCGACTCGGCGCCCGCGCGGTTGTCGAGCTGGACGGCGCGGAACGGCAGGTCGGCGCTGCTGACGAACGCGACGCGCCCGCCGCTGGATTCGAACGCGCGCAGCTCGGCCTCGAGCGCGTCGTTGTTCGGGTCGCCCTCGCGGCGCGATGCGGCCAGGATCATGACGCGGGGGCGCTGGCCGCGGAGCGTCCGGACGAGTTCGAGTTCGCGCTCGGGGTCGCGGTCGGTCGCGGCCATGGTGACGATGAGGCGCTCGCGGTCGGCCTCGCGGACGACGCCCGCGGCGATCTGCGAGAAGTAGGGGTCGGCGATGTCGGCGACGAGGAGCGCGACGGTCGTCGTCGTGCCTCGGGCGACGGCCTGCGCGGAGAGGTTGGGGGAGTAGTCGAGCTTCGCGGCGGCGGCGAGCACGCGCTGGCGGTACTCCTCGTTGACCTTGCGCGTGCTGCCGTTGAGTGAGCGGGAGGCGGTCGCGAGCGAGACCCCGGCTTCGCGGGCCACGTCGTGCAGCGTCGCGGGGGCGCTCCGCGTGGTGTCGCCGTTCATGGGTCCTCCAGGTGGTCGCGCCCGTCGGGCGCCTCGATGCTACTCTCCGCGGTCGTCGGCTCCCGTGAGGTTTGGCCGCCCGACACTGGGATGGTATGAATGGTAGCGCAGTGAGATAGCGCTTTCCCGGCGCGTCGGAGCGGATGGCGCACCCCGCGCCGCGAGCGGCGGGAAATCGCTTTCTCGTCGAACCGACCCGAGTGGAGCAGTGATGACCCAGCGCGAACGATACGGACTCGTCGGCACCGGCAGTCGCGCGGGCATGTACATCGGCGCGCTCACCGGCACAGTGCTGGGCGCCGAGCACGTGCCCGGGATCGCCGAGCTCGTCGCCTGGGCCGACGTGAACCCGGGGCGGCTCGACGTGTACGAGCGCGAGGTCGTCGCGGCGGGACATCCGGCCCCGACCCGCTACGCGACCGACGACCTCGAGCGCATGGTCGCCGATGAGCATCTCGACCGCGTCATCATCACGACGCCCGACTTCACGCACGCCGACTACATCGTCCGTTCCCTGCGCGCCGGCGCCGACGTCGTCGTCGAGAAGCCGCTCACGATCGACGCCGAGAGCGTGCGCCGCATCGGCGCGGCCATCGCCGAGACCGGCCGCGAGGTCATCACGACGTTCAACTACCGGTACAGCCCGCGCAACTCGACCCTGCGGCGCGTGATCGCCGAGGGCCGCATCGGGCAGGTCACGAGCGTGCACTTCGAGTGGGCGCTCGACACCGTGCACGGCGCCGACTACTTCCGGCGCTGGCATCGTGACAAGGCGAAATCGGGCGGGCTGTTCATCCACAAGGCCTCGCATCACTTCGACCTCGTCAACTGGTGGATCGCCGCCGCGCCCGTGCGCGTGTTCGCGAGCGGCGGCCTGCGCTTCTACGGCGCCGAGAACGCGGCGGCGCGCGGGCTCGGCGAGCGCCCGGCGCGCGGCACCCGCACCCCCGGCGGCACCGGCGCCGCGGCATCCGACCCGTTCTCCCTCGACCTCGCGTCCGACGCGCGCCTCAAGGAGCTCTACCTCGACCAGGAGCACCACGACGGCTACCTGCGCGACCGCGACGTCTTCGATCCGGGCATCACCATCGAGGACAACCTCGCCGCCCTCGTCGACTACGACTCCGGCGCGACCCTGAGCTATTCGCTGAACGCGCACGCGCCCTGGGAGGGCTACCGCGTCACGGTGAACGGCACCGAGGGGCGTGCCGAGCTCGAGGTGGTCGAGCGCGGCGCCGTGCTCATCGGCGACGACGGCCGCGTGGTCGTCGACCCCAGCATGCACCCCGACCACTCGCCGGTCGACGAGGTCAGGCCCGACATCGAGCGGCTCGTGCTGCAGCGGCACTGGGAGGGCGCGCAGGTCGTCGAGATCCCCGAGGGCATCGGCAGCCACGGCGGCGGCGATGCCTACCTGCTCCGGCACCTGTTCGACCGGGTGACCGGCGACGAGCCCCTCGTCCGGGTCGCCGGCTACGCCGACGGTGTGCGCGCGGTGTCGGTGGGCATCGCGGGCAATCGGTCGCTCGAGACCGGTGCACCGGTGCGGATCGAGGACCTCGACCTCGGGGTCTGACCGGGGGAGGATGTCGCGTCATCCGCTCGCTGGGAACCGGTGAGCGGATGCCGCATGGCGGGCCTTTCGGCCCCACGGCGCCGACCGCGGGCTGGCAGCATCGCGAGCATGACCGATCCCGCGAACCCTCCTGCCGGCTGGTACGACGACGGCCGGGGCGCCCTGCGGTACTGGGACGGGACGCAGTGGACCGAGCACACCGCCCCGCTCGCACCCGCCGACCAGGGCGCGACCGCCGCCTACCCGGCGACGCCGGCCGACCAGACGCCCACCGCCGTCTACGGAACGGCGCCGCTCGCCGACCAGGCGCCCACGCAGCAGTATTCCGCCCAGCCGTACGGGGCCGCGCCCTCCGGCGCCGCGGCCTACGGCACCACGACCACGATGAGCCCGCCTCCAGCGCCGGGCGCGGGCGGCGAGCCGTCCGGCCCGAACGTGGTCGGCATCATCGGGTTCGTCGTCGCCGTGGTCGGGTTCGTCTTCGCGTGCATCCCGTTCGTCCAGGTCGTGGCGTGGATCCTCCTGCCGATCGGGTTCATCCTCTCGATCGTCGGGCTGTTCCTGAAGGGGCGGAAGTGGCCCGCCATCACCGGACTCATCGTCTCGATCGTCGGGGCGATCGTCGGCGCGGTCGTCGCCGCCGTCGTCGTCTTCAACGTGTTCGGGCAGCTCGTGGACTCCGGCGTCATCCAGGAGGAGATCCGCGAGGGGCTCGAGAGCGAGTTCGGCACGCCCGTGCCGACCGAGTCGGCCACCGAGGCGCCCGAGGAATCGGTGGCGCCGACCGAGGGCCTCGCGTTCGGCGACACGATGGAATGGGAGGACGGCGTGACCATGACGGTGTCGGCGCCCGAGCCCTTCACCCCGTCGGACCTCGCGGCCGGAGCCGACCAGGCGGAGGACCTCGTGTTCACGCTCACCATCACGAACGGCTCCACCGAGAACGTGCAGCCGGTGGTGCTCTCCACGCTGTCGTCGGGCGGAACCGAGGCCACGCGGATCATCGACGTGGGCGCCGAGGGCGGGCAGGTCGGCATCCCGCCGACCACGCCCATCCTGCCGGGCGAGTCGATCACGTGGCAGGAGGCATGGTCGGTCGCCGACGCGGGCTCGCTGACCATGCAGACCGCTCCGTCCTTCTCCTACGAGACGGTGGTCTTCACCAACGCCGGCTGAACCCGGACGCCTCAGCCCTCGCCGTCGATCGACGGCGCGCCGGCGGGGTAGGCCAGCAGCATCGCGCCCGACGCGACCCACACCACGCCGATCGCGACGATGAGCGCCTCGGCGCCGACGCCCGCCGCGAGGCCGGCGACGGCGGCCCCCGCAGCCGCGGCGGCCGCCCGCAGGCCCGCACCCACGGTGAAGACCTGGGAGCGCAGCTCAGGCGGGCTCTGCTGCTTGCGGATCAGCAGCATCGCGGCCGCACTCGGCGCGGTGAAGAGGCCGGACGCGCCGATCGCCGCGATCGCCCAGGTCGGCCCGAGGTCGAACGCGGCGACGATCGTCAGCAGCCCGGTCGCGGCGAAGCCCCACCCCATGACCCACTCGGGAGAGCGGCGCGGCGGCCGCCGCGAGTTCCAGAGCGCGCCGAGCAGGCCGCCGATCGCGAACGACGTGACGATGATCGCGCCCTCGCCGGGGTCGCCGGTGCGTGCGACCGAGAGCGCGACCGCGGCGATCGCGAGGCCCCCGGCGCCGAACTGGCTGAGCGTGCCGCTCGCGGTGATGACCGCGAGCGGTCGGTGCGTGGCGATGTGCCGGAACCCGGCGGCGATCGTGCCGAAGAAGGAGGCCGGTTCGTGTGCGCCCGCGAGCGGCCTGAGCCGGAGCGGGATCGTGCCGGCCGCGCCGAGCAGGGCGCTGCCGGCCATGACGAGCGTCGCGATGCGCGCCGAGCCGAGCGCCGCGGCCGCGGCGACGGCGGCCGGCCCGGCGACCGCGCCGAGGTTGTAGGCGAGCGCGTCGATCGCGTACGCGCGGCGCTCGTCGGGGATGCCCTCGGTGACGAAGCTCGACAGCCCGCCGAACACGAACGGCGTCGCGGCGCCCGCGGCGATGAGCGCGAGCGCGACGACCCAGGCCGGCACCGGCCCGAGGAACGACGCGACGACGTAGGCCGAGGCGATCACGACGCCCGCGCCGGCGAGGAGGGCGCCGGGGCGGCGCGACCGGTCGAGCAGCGCCCCCGCGACCGGCGCGGCGACGATGCTCGGCCCGAGCGCGGCAGCGGCGAGCAGCCCTCCCAGCGCGACGCCGGCGCCTTGCTCGACCGCGAGCACGGGGATGGCGACCGTGATGCCGCCGACGGCGAGCCGCGGCGGGGTCGCGGCGGTGAGGTAGGCGGCGACGCCCACTCAGGCGACCGGCTCGGGATGCCCCGGCAGGACGAGCACGCCGTTCACCCGGCGAGGGATGCCGAGCGGGTTCGCGTCGCGGAGCTCGGCGGGCAGCGCGGCATCCGGAGCGTCCTGGAAGGCGAGCGGCCGCAGGAACCTGCGGAGGGCCGTGACGCCGACCGAGGTGTGGATCGTGGTCGTCGCCGGCCACGGACCGCCGTGCTGCTGCGCCCAGCTCACCGCGACGCCCGTCGGCCAGCCCGTGAACAGCACGCGTCCGGCGACCTCGGCGAGCACCTCGACGATCGGTGCGACCTCCTCGCCGGGCTGCGCGTGCACGGTCGCGGTGAGGCTGCCGCCGACGGCGCGCACGGCGGCGAGCGCGTCCGCGGCATCCGCGTACTCGACGATCAGCGTCGAGGGCCCGAAGCACTCGTGAAGGAGCGCGCCGGGGTCCGCGAGCACCGCGGCGGTGGTGGTGCGCAGGACGACGGGCGCGCCGCTGCCGGGCTGCTGCGCGGGGTCGCCCGCGACGACCTCGACGTCGGCGTGGCCGGCGAGCCCGGCGACGCCGTTCGCGAAGGCCGCGGCGATGCCGTCGGTCAGCATGGGCACGGCCGACGTCGCGGCCACGGCGGCGGCGACGCGCTCGGCGAAGCCCGAGCCCGCGGGCACGAGCACCACGCCCGGGTTCGTGCAGAACTGCCCGGCGCCGAGCGTGAACGAGCCGGCGAGGCCGGCAGCCAGCTCGTCGGCGCGCGCCTCGAGCGCGGCGCCCGTGATGAGCACGGGGTTCACGGCGCTGAGTTCGCCGTAGAAGGGGATGGGGTCGGGCCGCCGCTGCGCGAGGTCGAACAGCGCGCGACCGCCGTGGAGCGACCCCGTGAACCCGACGGCGCGGATCTCGGGGTGCTGCACGAGCGCGATGCCGGTCTCGTGGCCCTCGACGTGCGCGAAGACCCCCTCGGGCGCGCCGGCGCCGACGAGCGCGTCGGCGACGACCTCGGCGGTGCGGCGCGAGAGCCGCGGGTGCGCGGGGTGGCCCTTGACGATCACGGGGCAGCCGGCGGCGAGCGCCGAGGCCGTGTCGCCGCCGGCGACCGAGAATGCGAACGGGAAGTTCGAGGCGCCGAACACGGCGACCGGTCCGAGCGGGCGGAGCATGCGACGCAGGTCGGGCCGCGGCGGGATCGTGGTGGGGTCGGGGTGGTCGATCGTGGCCTCGAGGTAGGAGCCCTCGAGGATCGCGTCGGCGAAGAGGCGCAGCTGCGCGGTGGTGCGTGCGACCTCGCCGGTCAGGCGCGCGCTGCCGAGGCGGGTCTCCTCGTCGGCGAGGGGCACGAGCTCGTCGCGTGCGGCGTCGAGCGCGTCGGCGGTCGCGCGCAGCCACGCGGCGCGCTCGTCAGCGGTCGAGGCGACGGTCACCGCGAAGGCGCGGCGGGCGGCCGCAGCCGCCTCGTCGAGCTCGGCGGGCGTCGTGTCGCCCGTGCGGGAAGCGACGGCAGCGGCGGTGTCGGTCATGGTTCCTCCGTGGGTCGAGCGGATGCCGCGACATCCGCCTGCTCGCTCGTGAAGCGTACGCCGAGGCCGGGCCGTCCGGTGGTGGACACCGTGGCGCCCGCGACCGCGACGGGCGACGCCTCGGCGAGTGCGCCGAGCGCCTCGAACGACGCATCCTCGACGGCCTCCACGAGGTGCTCGCCGGGCAGCGCGAGCGCGAGCTGCGCCGAGACCTCGAGCAGCAGGTGCGGCGCGAGGTCGACGCCGCGGTCGGCGGCGAGCTCGGCGATCCGCAGGAACGGCGTGATGCCGCCGACGCGCACGACGTTGGGCTGCACGAGGTCGACGGCGCCGGCGTCGATGAACTCGGCGAAGCGGTACCGGGTGTACAGGTTCTCGCCGAGCGCGACGGGCACGTCGATGCGGCGGCGCAGCGCGACGTGCGCGGCGAGGTCGTCGGCGCGCAGCGGCTCCTCGATCCAGGTCAGGTCGAACGCGGCGAGCTCGCCGATCGCGCGCTCGGCCCGCTCGAGGTCCCAGCGTTGGTTCGCGTCGATCATCAGGCGCCGGCGCGGGCCGACGACCTCGCGCACCGCGGCGATGCGCTCGACGTCGCGTGCGAGGTCGGGGCTGCCGACCTTGACCTTCACGGCGTCGAAGCCCGCGGCGACCCAGCGCCGGGCCTGCGCCACGAGCTCGTCCTGCGGGTAGTGCAGGTTGACGCCGCTGCCGTACACGGTCGCCGTCTCGTGATGCCGGCCGAGGTGGTCGGTGAGCGGCTGTCCGGCGCGGCGCGCGGCGAGGTCCCACAGCGCGAGGTCGAGGCCGGCCATCGCGATGGTCGTGATGCCGCCGCCCCCGCCCTCGTGCAGGTGCGTCCAGAGCGGGTCCCAGAGCGCGGATGCGTCGGCCGACCGTCGGAGCGCGAACGCGCGGATGTCGTGGTCGAGGTGGGCCTGCACGGCCGCGGCGCCGATCGTGGGCGTCCACGAGAAGCCGTGGCCGATCGCGCCGTCGGCGTCCTCGACCTCGACCTCGATCACGGTGAGGTCGCGCACGTCGGGGCCCCACGGTCGGCGCAGCGGGATGCGGATCGCCCGGGTGGCGAGGCGGGCGATCGCGGCGGTCATCGCGCGGACGCCTCGGCGGCGGCGAATCGCGCGGCGAGCGCGGCGGCGAGCTCGAGCCCGCCCTCCAGGAGGTCGCGCAGACGGGACTCCTGCTCGGCGGTCGGGTCCACCAACGGCGGGCGCACCGACCCGACGGGCAGTCCGCGCAGTCGGAGGCCGGCCTTGATGAGCGACACCCCGAAGCCCGGGGTCTCGTCGCGCAGCCGCACGAGCGGAGTGTAGAACTCGCGCAGGAGCGCCATCCGGGTCGGCTCGTCGCCATCGACGTAGGCCCGGTAGTGCAGCGACGCGAGTTCGGGGATCATCGCGAACGCGGCCGACGAGTACAGCGGGATGCCGATGCCGCGGTACGCGCCCTGGCTGAGCTCGGCGGTGAGCAGGCCGTTGAAGAACGCCCAGTCGTCGCGGCCCGCGTCCTCGGCGGCGAGCACGATCTCCTGAGCGAGGCCGATGTCGCCCGTGCCGTCCTTGAAGCCCACGACCTTCGGGTTCGCGGCGAGTCGCGTGACCGCCTCGGCCGTGTAGCGCGCGGTGCCGCGGTGGTAGACGATGACGGGCAGGTCGGATGCCGCGGCGACCGCCTCGACCCAGGCGACGAGCCCGTCGGCGGTGCCCGAGACCAGGTACGGCGGGAGCAGCAGCAGTCCGTCGGCGCCGTCGTCGGCCGCGCCGCGCGCGAGCTCGGTCGCGTGCCCGAGCGGGCCGCCGGCGCCGGCGATCACGGGGACGCGCCCGGCGACGACCCCGACGCTCGTGCGCACGACGTCGATCGCCTCGCGCGCCGAGAGCGCGTGGAACTCGCCCGTGCCGCACGCCGGGAACACGCCGCCCGGCCCGAACGGCAGCCGCGTGTGGAGGTGCTCCGCGAGCACGTCGAGGTCGACGCGGCCGTCGGCGTCGAACGGTGTGACGGGGAAGAACAGCACCCCGTCGAAGTCGAGTCGGCGGTCGGGCCTGGTCATGCGGTCCTCGTTCCGTGGGTGGTGGCCTGCTCCGGCGCGCTCCGCGCCGTGGATGCCGCGGCGTCGGCGAGCTCGCTGCGCCAGTCTCGGCGCGGCGACCAGCCGAGGCGGTCGTGCGCCTTCGCGATCGAGAAGACGGGCGCGGTGCCGACGAGCCTGTCGGCGGCCGGGCCGAGGGAGGGCGCGAACTCGCGCCACAGCTCGGAGACGGGCCGCTCGGCGAGCGCGTCGGCGGCGCCGACGAAGAAGCCCTCGCCGTCGATCGCGTCGGCGGGCGCGGCGAGCCACGCGTCCACGAAGCCGGCGACGTCGCGCGCGTCGACGTAGTTGAAGAGGCTGACGGCCGCGAGCGCGGGGTCGGCGAGGCGCTCGGCGACCGTGTGCCCCTGCTGGGTCGGCGCGCCGGTCCATTCCTCGGGCGAGATCACGTAGCAGGGGCGGAAGAACCCGTACGCTCCGGGGGCGGTGCGCGCGAACATCCGCACGGTCTCCTCGATCACCACCTTCGACAGGGCGTAGGCGTTCGCCGGTCGGAGCGGGTGGGTCTCGTCGATGGGCACGGCGGCGGCGCGCCAGGCGGGGGACGAGTACCCGATGGGCGTCGGGCTCGACGCGGCGAGCACGCGACCGACCCGAGCGGATGCCGCTGCCGAGAGCACGTCGTGCGCGAGCGCGGTGTTGACGAGGAGGATGTCGCGCTCCGGCGCGCTGAACGGCACGGCGATGCCGGCGAGGTGCACGAGCGCGTCGGGGCGGGCCTCGGCGATCGCGTCGGCGGCAGCGCCCGGGGCGGCGAGGTCGACCGTGCGCTCGTCGACGCCGTCGAGCCCGGCCGCGGCGCGGTCGAGGCCGACCACCTCGTGGCCGGTGGCCGCGAGCCCGGTGGCGAGCGAGCGCCCGAGGCGGCCGGATGACCCGGTGACGACGACGCGCATCGATCCCCTTCCCTCGTAATGAGAAATCGCTTTCTCGCCGAGAGCCTAAGTGAGACGGGGACATATCGGCAACCCGGGCGCTACACTGAGGAACCGATTTCCCGGGCGTGCGCCGCGCGCCGCGGCATCCGGAGGGAGCAGCGTGGGCGGACGCAGTAGGGGCGTGACGATCTCGGACGTCGCGGCGCACGCCGGCGTGTCACCGGCGTCGGTCTCGCGCGTGCTGAACGGTCGCCGGAGCGTCGACCCCGAGATCGTGCGACGCGTGCAGGCGTCGATCGCGGCGCTCGGCTACGCGCCGAGCATGGTCGCGCGGAGCCTCGTGCACGGGCGCAACACGACCGTCGCGATGGTCGTGCCCGACCTCGAGAACCCGCTCTTCCAGGGCATCCTCAAGGGGCTCAGCCTCGCCGCGGCCGGTGACGGGTACCGCGTGCTCGTCGCCGACACCGCCGAGCGCGTCGACGACGAGGAGACCACCGCGATCGAGGCGCGCCAGCGCTGCGACGCGCTCGTGCTGTGCGCGCCGCGCATGCCCGAGGCCGGGCTGCGCCGGCTCGTCGAACGCGTCGCGCCGGTGGTCGTCGTGAATCGCCCGCTGCCCGACCTCGACGTGCCGATCATCGGCGTCGACTACGTCCGCGGCATCCGCGATCTCGTCGACCACCTCGTCGGGCTCGGCCACCGGCACCTGGCCTACGTGACCGGCCCCGAGACGAGTGCGTCCAACGCCGAGCGCCTGCGCGGCGTCGAGGAGGCGCTCGCCCTGCATCCCGAGGTGCGCATCGACCGAATCCCCGGCGGATCCCGGCCCGAGGACGGCGAGGCCGTCGCCATCGCCGTGGTCGACGCCCACCGCGGCGGCGTGACCGCGGTCATCGCCTTCAACGACCTCGTGGCGCTCGGCCTGCTCGCCCGGCTGCGCGAGCTCGGCGTCGACGTGCCCGGCGAACTGTCGGTCGCGGGCTTCGACGACGTCCCCATGGCCCGCTACGCGACCCCGCGACTGACGAGCATGTCCGTGCCCCGTGCCGAGATCGGTGCGCAGGTGTGGGCCCGGCTGCGCACCCTCATGGCCGGCGGGCCGGTCGAGCACTCGGTGCTGTACCGCCCGCGACTCGAGGTGCGCGAGAGTACCGCGGTGCGGGCGGCGGCCGGAGCACGCCCGTGACCGTTCGCGCGCCGGCACCCGCCGCCTCCGGCGTGGGGGGCGACCGTGCCGCCAAGCGGGCCCGGCTGCTCGAGGTGCTCGATCGGCGCGGCGGCTCAGCCCTCGTGCTGCGCTCGCACACCGCGGTCGCCTGGTACCTCGACGGTGCACGCACGCACGTGTCGCTGGCGGGCGACCCGGTCGCCGCAGTGGTGGTGCGGCCGGGCGGCGATTCGGTGCACGTCTTCGCGAACGAGGCCGACCGCATGCTCGCCGAGGAGCTCGGCGACGCCGCCGACCTCGAGGTCGTGCGCGTGCCGTGGCACGAGCCGCTCCTCCCGCCCGGTGCCGAGGGCGGCGCACTCGACGAGGCGGAGGTCGCAGCCGAGCTGCGCGCGGCCCGCGCCTCGCTGCTGCCCGGCGAGCTGGCCCGCTACCGCCGGCTCTGCCGCGAGGTCGCCGAGACGCTGACGGATGCCGCGCTCGCCGCGTCGCCCGACGACACCGAGCGTGCCGTGGCGGCAGGCTTGGCGTTCGACCTCGTGGCGCGCGGGATCGACCCGGTCGTCGTCCTCGTCGCCGGACGCGGCCGGCTCGCCCACCGGCATCCGCTGCCCACCGGTGACCCGCTCGGCGACCGCGCCATGCTCGTCGTCTGCGGGCGCCGGAACGGGCTCATCGCGAACGCGACCCGCTGGGTGCGGTTCGGCCTCACCGACCCGGCCGAGGCACGGTCCATGAGCTGCATCCTGGACGTCGAGGCCGCGTTCCTCGACGCCACGGTGCCCGGCGCGACCCTGGGTGAGGTGCTCGCGGCCGGCACCGCGGCCTACGCCGCGCACGGATTCGACCCGGAGGAGTGGCGGCGCCACCACCAGGGCGGTGCGGCCGGCTACGCCGGGCGCGACCCGCGCGCGGTGCCCGGCATCGCGGACGTCGTGCAGCCCGGCCAGGCGTTCGCGTGGAACCCGACCGCGCCGGGCGCGAAGGTCGAGGACACGGTCCTCGTCGGGCCGACGGGCATCGAGGTGCTCACCGTCGACCCGCGCTGGCCCTCGGGGCGGGTCGCGGGGCGGGCACGGCCGGACGAACTGGAGCGCGGGCGGGACGCGCCGCGGTGAGGGGCGGCGGATCGCACTAGGATGCACGGCGTGCAGGCGATCCCCGGCGAACCGATCCGCGCCGTCACGCCGTCCGGCCGCACGCTCGCGGGCGCGGCGTACGGACCCGTCGACGGGACGCCGGTGCTGTTCGTGGCCGGCGCGGCCACCGGCAAGGCCATGCGGTTCGGCGACGACCAGCTCGGCCGCCGCAGCGTGCGCCTGCTCTGCCTCGACCGACCCGGAATGGGCGACTCCGATCCCGACCCGGAGCGCACCGTCGCCTCGACGGCCGAGGACTACCGCGTGTTCGCCTCCGCCGCGCTCGGCGCCGCTGCGCCCAGTCTGCCCGTCGTCGCCAACTCCCAGGGATCGGTCTTCGGGCTCGAGATCGCCGCACGGGGCTGGGCGAGCTCGCTCACCCTGGTCTCCCCGGCCGACGAGGTCGCCCACCCCGCCATCCACCGCATGCTGCCCGCGCAGGTCGCCGAGCTCGTCGACCTGGTTCGGGACGACCCGGATGCCGCGCGTGGCGTCTTCGCGGCGTTCACCGCCGAGGCGATGGAGCAGATGGTGCTCACGGGCTCGCCCGAGCGCGACCGGGCCGTCTACGAGGACCCCGCGTTCGCGGCCGTCTACCGCGCCGCGCTCGCCGAGGGATTCGCGAACGGCGGCGCCGGCTACGTCGCGGACACGATGATGGCGATGTCGCCCTGGTCCGTGGACCCGGGCGCCGTCACGTGCCCGGTCGCCGTGCTCTTCGGTGCCGACGACCGATCCCACTCGCCCGACCTCGGCGAGACCCTCGCAGGCCGGATCCCCGGTTCGTCGCGGCGCGTCCTGCCGGGCGAGGGCGGATCGCTGCTCTGGACGCGCGCCGACCTGGTGCTCGACGTCGCGCTCGGGCGGAGGCGCGGATGACGCGATCCGACGTCCTCGACGCGGTGGCGCGGCGGCTCGTCGAGCGCGACCCGGGCCATCCGCTCCGGGTCGGCGTCGACGGCGTGTGCGGCGTCGGCAAGAGCACGTTCGCCGAGGAGCTGGTCGGGCGCATCGCCGCGCACGGCCGCCCGGCGATCCTGCTCGACTCCGACGGGTTCCACCACGTGCGCGCCGTGCGCTATCGGCAGGGCCGTGAGTCGGCGCGCGGGTACTACGAGGACGCGTATGACTTCGATGCGCTGCGCGACCTGGCGCTCCGACCGCTCGGCCCGGGCGGCTCGCGACGGTACGCCGCGCGGGTGCACGACCTCGCGACCGACGAGGTGCGGCGCGAGTTCGCGACGGCACCCGGCGACGCGGTCGTCGTGTTCGCCGCGACGTTCCTGCAGCGCGACGGGCTCCGCGAGCACTGGGACGAGGTCGTCTACCTCGACGCGTCGATCGAACGCGCCGAGGGCCGCGGCATCGTGCGCGACGCGGAGCACCTCGGCGGCCGGGACGCCGCCGAGCAGGCGTACGCATTCCGGTACATGGCCGCCTGCCGGATCTATCTCGACGAGCAGGACCCGCGGGGGCGGGCGTCGATCGTCGTCGACCACGACGACCCGCTGCATCCGCGCGTGGTCGAGCCGCGCGCCTGACCGGCGCGTGTGCCGCGCCCGGCGCGTGGCCGCGTGTGGCGGCCGGTCCGCGCACTGGCCGCCGCGAGCGTTCCACGGCATGATGCGGGTCATGTCGGATGCTCAGCCGCGTGATCGCGCCGTTCCCAACCTGCCGAGCCGCGACCTCGACGCCACCGAGGCGTTCTACTCGGGCTTCGGCTTCGTCCGCGCCTACCGTGACGACGGTTGGATGATCCTGCGGCGGGCCGACCTCCAGCTGGAGTTCTTCCGGTTCGACGGGCTCGATCCCGCCTCGAGCGCGGCGCGGTGCACCATCCGGATGGCCGACGTCGACGAGCTGGCGGCGGCCGTGGCGGCGTCGGGCGTGCCGGTCGGCGAGGTCGGCTTCCCGCGGCTCCATGAGGTCCGGATGCAGGAGTGGGGACTGCGGGCGGGCCACCTCGTCGATCCCGACGGGAACCTGCTGACGCTCATCGCGGAGCCGCGCGCATGACGCGCGCCGTCGGCTCGGGTGCTACGCTGGGATAGCGCTTTCCCACTCAAGGCGACGACCCCGCCGGATCGACGACGACCACGAGGAGCCCGATGCCCGACCTCCGCATCGACCGCGACGACGACCGGCTCGCGATCCGGCACGGCGGCGCGGTGCTCGCCGAGTACGTCTTCCGGCCCGAGCACCCGGCGTTCGAGTCGCCGCGGCCGTACTTCAGCCCGATCCGCACGCTCGGCGGCCAGACGGTGACGCTGTACCGCCCGCACGACCACGTCTGGCACAAGGGCATCGCGTGGTCGCTGCCGGTGGTCGGCGACGAGAACTTCTGGGGCGGGCCGACGTACGTGCGCGGGAAGGGGTACGTGCAGCTGCCGAACAACGGCGAACAGCGGCACGTCGGCTTCGACGACGACCCGCCGGCGGATGGCGCGAGCATCGTCGCCGACGGCGAGCGCCCGGCCCGCGTCATCGAGCGCCTCACGTGGTTGACCCAGGCGGGCGAGGCGATCTTCGACGAGCGACGCACGGTCGCGGCATCCAATCTCTCGGACGACGCCTGGCTGCTCGGCTTCGCCACGCGCATGACGAACTCGAGCGACCGCGCCATGCCGATCGGGTCGCCCACGACCCGCGGACGCGAGAACGCAGGCTACGGCGGCCTCTTCTGGCGCGGACCGCGCTCGTTCACGGGCGGCGCGGTGCTCGCCCCGGGCGTCGCGGGCGGCGATGAGCTGCGTGGCACGCGCGCGCCGTGGATGGGCTTCACCGGGCGGCACGACGAGACCGACGCCGCCTCGACGGTGGTGATGGTCGATGACCCGGCCAACCTGCAGCATCCGCCGCAGTGGTTCGCGCGCAGCTTGGAGTTCGCGTGCCTCTGCCCGGCTCCGTTCTTCAGCGAGGAGCACGTCATCGAGCCGGGTGCCACGATGTCGCTGCGCTACGGCGTCGTGGTCGCCGACGGCGCCGCCGACCCCGAGCGGGCCGATCGCCTGGCGGGCGCCGCGGCGGCACGGTTGCCGGGGCTGCTGGGGGCGCCGTGACCCGCCCGGCCTTTCCGGGCGCGACCTCGATCAGCGCCCTCGCGGTCTACGACGGCGTCGCGCCCGACGGCCTCGCGGGCGGCGCCCCGCACCTGCACACCGTGTCGGCCGAGGCGTACCTCGTCGTCGCGGGCCACGGGCGCCTGCACACGATCGACGGCGCCGGCACGTTCGCCGAGCGCCCGCTCGCGCCGGGCGATCTCGTGTGGTTCGCGCCGGGGGTCATCCATCGTGCCGTGAACGACGGCGGGCTCGCCGTGCGGGTCATCATGCAGAACGCGGGCCTGCCCGAAGCGGGTGACGCGGTCATGACCTTCCCCGACGACGTGCTCGCCGACCCCGGGCGGTACGCGGATGCCGCGGAGCTGCCCGGCCCGGACGCGTCCGACGTCGACCGGCTCGCTGCCGCGCACGCACGCCGCGACCTCGCGGTCGAGGGCTACCTCGCACTGTTCGGCGACGCCGCGGAGGACGGCGGCGCCGTGGACCGCGGGCGCCTCGCGCGGCTGCACGCGCGCGCCGCCGCGCTGGTCCGGCCGCGCGTCCCCGAGTGGCGCGATCGCTGGCGCGACGGCGCCGTGGCCGCCGCGCTCGAGACGGGCGAGCGCCTGGACGCGCTCGATGCGGGACGCGATGCCGGCATGGGCGCGGCGGGCGTCGCGGAGGCATCCGGGGCCCCCGACTTCGGGATGTGCGGCCGGCTGCGCCGCTACGACACGACCCGCCTCGACCCCACCGGAGGAGACCGATGACCGCACCGACCACCCCGCTCCGCGCCGCGATCGTCGGCACGGGCGCCATCGCCGATGCGCACGCGCGCGCGATCGGCGCGACGGCCGATGCCGAGCTCGTCGCCGTCGTCGACCGCGACCCGGCGCGGGCGCAGGCGTTCGCCGATCGCTGGGGCGGACCGGCCGTCGCCGACTCGCTCGACGCGCTGTTCGCCGCCGGCGGCATCGACGTGCTGCACGTGTGCACCCCGCCCGGCGTGCACGCCGAGCAGGCGATCGCGGCGCTCGACGCCGGCGCGCATGTGATCTGCGAGAAGCCGGCGGCGCTCTCGCTCGACGAGCTCGACGCGATGGCGCAGGCCGCGTCGCGGAACGACCGCCGGCTCGCCGTCGTGTTCCAGCAGCGCACCGGGACCGCCGCCGCGCACGTCAGGGCCCTGCTCGGGTCGGGCGCGCTCGGTCGGCCGCTCGTCGCGACGTGCGAGACGCTCTGGTACCGCGATCCCGCGTACTTCGCGGTTCCGTGGCGCGGCAAGTGGGCGACCGAGGGCGGCGGGCCGACGCTCGGCCTCGGGATCCACCAGATCGACCTGCTCGCGTGGCTCCTCGGCGACTGGGCGAGCGTGCACGGCCGGCTCTGGCGGCTCGCGCGCGAGACCCAGATGGAGGACGTCTCGACGGCGACCGTCGAGTTCGCGAACGGCACCGTGGCCTCCGTGGTGACGAGCGCCCTCTCGCCCCGCGAGACGAGTTCCATCCGCATCGACACCGAGCTCGCGACCGTCACGGTCGATCACCTCTACGGGCACGGCCACGAGCATTGGCGCATCACGCCCGCGCCGCATGTCGACGCGGCCACGTCGGCCGCGTGGGCGCTGCCCGCGAGGGAGGAGCCGAGCGGCCACGATCCGCTCGTGCGCGACATCTACCGGGCCCTCGCCACGCGCGGGCCGCTTCCGTCGACGGCGAGCGACCCGGCGCGCTCGTTCGAGATCGTGACCGCGATCTACTCGTCGGCGGCGACGGGCCGCACCGTGACGCCTGAGACCCTGCGTGCCGACGCCGATCGGCTCCGGAGCCTCGAGAGCCCGATCACCGACCTGCGGCCATGACCGCCGGGGCGCACCCCGGTATCGTCGACGCGGCGACCGCCGACGACGCGCTGTTCCACGACCCCGTGCACGACGGCGCGACCGATCCGACCGTCATCCGCCATCAGGTCACGGGGGAGTGGTGGATGTTCTACACCCAGCGGCGGGCCTCGGTCGACGGGCCAGGCGTCGCCTGGGTGCACGGGAGCCGCATCGGCGTGGCGCGATCGGCAGACGGCGACCGGTGGCGGTACTCCGGCACCCTCGACGACCTGCGGCTCGGCGGCGGGCCGTCGACGGCCTGGGACGAGACGCACTGGGCCCCCGAGGTGATCCACGACGGCGAGCGGTACCGCATGTACCTGACGGTGATCGACGGGATCCCCGATCGGTGGGAGGGCCACTCGCGCCGGATCGTCGAGTACGAGAGCGACGACCTCGAGCGCTGGCGGCTCGTCGGCGACATCCCCCTGAGCTCGGACCGCGTGATCGACGCGTGCGTCGCGCACTGCCCCGACGGGCTGTGGCGGATGTGGTTCAAGGACGAGGCGGACGGCTCGACGACCTGGGTCGCATCGAGCCCCGACCTCGCGCCGCGGTCGTGGCGCGTCGAGGGCCGTGCGATCGGCGGTCGCCCGCATGAGGGGCCCAACGTGTTCGAGCTCGGCGGATGGTGGTGGATGCTCGTCGACGAATGGCGCGGCATGGGCGTGTTCCGCTCGCGCGACGCCGTGCGGTGGGTGCGGCAGGGCGGGCCCGACGACGTGATCCTCGGCGCACCGGGCCGGCGGCGCGGCGACGCCACGTTCGGGCGGCACGGCGACGTCGTCGTCGAGGGCGGCCGCGGCATCCTCTTCTACTTCACGCACCCGCACTGGGACGGTTCGGAGCTGGGGCCGACGGATGCCGCGTCCGCGCGCCTCAGCGCCGTGTTCGCGGCGCCGCTCACGGTCGAGGACGGCGTGCTGCGCTGCGACCGCGACGCTGCGCCGCATCTCGGATCGATCACGAATTGAAACGATTTTTCCTTCCTGATTGACCCGCGGGGGAGATGGGGCTATCTTTGGGGAAGCGCTTTCCCAGAAGTGCCACCCCGCACCAGGCAGACAGAGACGTTTCCGGGAGGACAACGATGTTCAACATTCGCACGCGTCGCGCGGCACTCGCCGCCGCCGCTGTCACGGCGAGCGCGGCGCTCGTGCTCACGGGCTGCTCCGGCGGCTCCGCGCCGGCCGCGACCTACGACCCCGACGAGAAGGTCACGCTCGACTTCGCCTTCTGGGGCAACGACGTCCGCGCCGAGATGTACGACAAGGCCATCGCCGCCTTCAACGAGGAGTACCCGAACATCACGGTGAACACCTCGTTCCTCGGCTTCCCCGAGTACTGGGAGAAGCGGCAGACCGAGGCCGCCGGCGGCGGCCTGCCCGACGTGATGCAGTTCGACTACTCCTACCTGCGCCAGTACTCCGAGAACGGCCTGCTGCTCGACCTCACGCCGTACCTCGGCAACATCATCGACACCGAGCCGCTCAGCGACCAGATCCTGGACATCGGCGTCGTCGGCGACGAGACCACCGGCATCCCGACCTCGACCAACGCGTGGGGCATGTACACCAACCCCACGCTGCTCGAGGAGGTCGGGGTCGACGAGTTCGCCGGCGGCGACTGGGAGGACTACAACGCCTGGATGAAGGAGGTCACCGACGCGGCGGCCGCCAAGGGCGTCGAGCTCTGGGGCGGCACCGACTACACGGGCCGCATCCAGAACTTCGAGATCCAGCAGCGCGCGAAGGGCGAGGACCTCTTCACCGAGGACGGCGAGCCGAACTTCACCAAGGAGGACCTCGCGGCCTTCTGGGAGCAGGGCGACGGGATCCGCACCGACGGCACCGTGATCGGCCAGCAGCGCCTCGAGGAGGTCAACCCGCTGTCGGGCTTCGACGCGGCCCTCACCGCGAGCGAGCTCACGTGGGACAACTTCGGCGCCGGCTACCTCGGCAACCTCGGCGAGGGCTACACCGAGCTCGGCCTGGTCGCCCCGCCCGTGACCGAGGACGGTGCGAAGGACCTCTACCTCAAGCCGTCCATGCTGCACTCCATCGCCGCGACGACCAAGCACCCTGAGGCGGCCGCGACGCTGCTCAACTACCTCGTGAACGCACCCGAGGTCGGTGAGGCCTTCGGCACCAACCGCGGCATCCCCGCCTCGGAGACCCAGCTCGAGG
Organism: Agromyces aurantiacus; assembly: GCF_016907355.1. Taxonomy (NCBI): domain Bacteria; kingdom Bacillati; phylum Actinomycetota; class Actinomycetes; order Micrococcales; family Microbacteriaceae; genus Agromyces; species Agromyces aurantiacus. The sequence goes on from NZ_JAFBBW010000001.1 coordinate 1,434,079, forward strand.
GCGCCAAGCTCGACCCGCTCGGCCAGCAGATCGCCGACTACGAGGCCTCCATCTCGGACCGCCTCGGCGACGCCCCGCCCGTGCCGATCGTCGGCTACGGCACGCTCGAGGAGAAGTTCCGCCAGATCGGCCAGGAGCTCGGGTACGGCACCCTGACCGTCGATGAGGCCGTCGACCAGTTCTTCGCCGAGATGGACGTCGTCCTGAACCAGTAGGAGCCTTCGGGTCCGGGCCCCGACCGGGGGCCCGGACCCGGAGTAGCCTCAGGACCGAACGGGAGAATGACTGTGAGCACCACCCTGACGAGAGCGATCGTCACGGCCGACGAGAGCGGCACGCGCCGCCCCGGCCGTCGCGGCCCCGACGTCCCCGCGCGAGCGGGCATCAAGGCCCGGAACCGCCGGGAGACGGCGACCGGCTACACCTTCCTCCTGCCGTGGATCATCGGCTTCGTCGGCCTCACGCTCGGTCCGATGCTGTACTCGCTGTACCTGGCGTTCACCAAGTACAACCTGTTCACCGAGCCGAAGTGGATCGGCTTCGACAACTTCACCCGGATGTTCACCGAGGACCCGGTCTACATCCAGTCGGTGCAGATCACGCTCGTGTACGTGCTGGTCGGCACCCCGATCAAGCTCGCCGCCGCGCTGGCGGTGGCGATGCTGCTGAACTACCGCGACCGCGGCTCGGCGTTCTTCCGCTCGTCGTTCTACGCCCCGTCCCTGATCGGCGCATCGGTCTCGGTCGCGATCGTGTGGCGCGCGATGTTCTCGACCGACGGCCCCGTCGACAACACGCTGAGCTTCTTCGGCATCGAGATCGGCGGATGGGTCGGCAATGTCGCCATGGTGCTGCCGATGATGATCCTGCTGGCGGTCTGGCAGTTCGGTGCCCCGATGGTGATCTTCCTCGCGGGCCTCAAGCAGATCCCGAAGGAGCTCTACGAGGCCGCCGAGGTCGACGGCGCCGGCCCGGTGCGCAAGTTCCGGTCGGTCACGTTCCCGATGCTCTCGAGCGTGATCTTCTTCAACCTGCTGCTCGAGCTGATCAACGCGTTCCAGGTGTTCGCGTCGGCGTACATCATCTCCAACGGCTCCGGCGGGCCCGCCGGCATGACCAACTTCTACACCGTCTACCTCTACAAGCGCGGCTTCGCCGACCTGCAGATGGGCTACGCCGCCGCCATGGCGTGGGTCCTCGTGATCGTCGTCGCGATCATCGCCGCGCTCCTGTTCAAGACCCAGAAGTCGTGGGTCCACTACGCGGGAGAGAACCGATGAGCACCGCAACCAGTGAGATCGCCCGCTCCGAGTTCCTCGAGGTCGAGCTCCAGCCCGAGCCCGCCGGCCGTCGCCGCATCAAGCGCAAGACCGTCAACACCGTCATCTGGTTCGTGGTGCTGCTCGCCGTGACCGCCGTCGTGCTCTACCCGCTGGTCTGGCTGGTCTTCGCGACGTTCAAGCCGTCGAGCGAGTTCGGCCAGAACCCCGGGCTGCTGCCCGACCAGCCGACGATCGACAACTACTTCAAGGTGCTCGAGGGCATCGGCGGCGTGCCGCTGTGGCGGTTCTTCGCGAACTCGCTGCTCATCGCGGTGCTCGCGGTGGTCGGCACGTTGTTCTCGTCGGCCCTCGCCGCCTACGCGTTCGCGCGCGTGCAGTTCAAGGGCGTCGGCATCCTGTTCGCCGCGATGATCGGCACGCTGCTGCTGCCGTTCCACGTCGTGATCATCCCGCAGTACATCATGTTCCAGAAGCTCGAGCTGGTGGACACGTACTGGCCGCTGATCCTGCCGAAGTTCCTCGCGACCGAGGCGTTCTTCGTCTTCCTCATCGTCCAGTTCATCCGCAACATCCCGCGCGACATGGATGAGGCGGCCAAGATCGACGGCGCCGGCCATTGGCGCATCTTCGTCTCGATCATCCTGCCGCTGATCAAGCCCGCCCTGATCACGAGCGCGATCTTCACGTTCATCTGGACCTGGAACGACTTCCTCGGCCCGCTGCTCTACGTCAACAGCCCCGAGCTCTACCCGCTCCCGGTCGCACTCCGCCTCTACAACGACCAGACCTCGTCGTCCGACTACGGCGCGACCGTCGCGGTGTCGTTCCTGGCGCTGCTGCCGATCCTGATCTTCTTCGTCGTCTTCCAGCGGTTCCTGGTCGACGGCGTCGCGACCCAGGGTCTCAAGGGCTAGGGCGAGCGGATGTCGCGGACGAGCGAGCGGGCGGCGCGACGCGCCGAGCGATCGGGCTCCGGCCCGGTGCGTTCCGGCGCGGCGCCCGCGCGCTTCCCGGGCGCGACGAGCGCGTTCGGGCTGCTCGGCGAGGTCCTCCTGATCGGCCTGCTGGTCACCCTCGTCGCGCTGCCCGTCGTGACCCTGCCGGTCGCGCTCGCGGCCGGCGTCCGGCACCTTCGGCGGTTCCTGAAGGCCGAGGCGTCGTCGATGGGCGCGTTCTGGGCCGACGTGCGTGCGGGCCTGGCCGGCGGGATCGCCGTCGGCGCGGCATCCGTCGTGCTCGTGCTCGTGCTGCTCGTCGACCTCGACCTCGCGAACAGCGGCGCGCTGCCGGGCGGCCCGCTCATCGGGGCCGTCGGCTGGGTCGGGCTCGCCGCGGCGGCGCTCGCGCTCTTCACGGCGGCGGGGCGCTGGACGCCCGCGCGGGGGTGGCGGCGTGCCCTGCGATCCGTGCCGCGTTCGGTCGGCGCCGACCCGATCGGCGCCGCGTACCTCGTGGCGACCGCCGTGTTCGCGGTCGTCGTGACCTGGCAGCTGCTGCCGCTCATCGTGCCCGCGCTCGGCTGCGTCGCGCTCGCGATCGTCGCGGTGCCCGAGCGGCCCCGTCGCACCCCGGCGGACGCGGCGTCCGGCGACGCGTGACCGCGTCGGGCCGGCCGCTGCCCGCCTGGGCGCGCGATGCGACGCTCGGCATCTTCGTGCACTGGGGCGCCTACTCGGTGCCCGCCTGGGCGGAGCCGACGGGCGCGCTCGGCGCCGTGCCCGACGACGAGTGGTTCGCGCACAACGCGTATGCCGAGTGGTACGGCAACACGATCCGGCTCGAGGGCTCGCCCGCGGCCGAGCACCACGCGCGCGAGCACGGCGGCCGCCCCTACGACGCGTTCCTCGACGAGTGGCGCGCCGAGGCCTGCGACCCCGGCGACTGGGCGAGGCTGTTCGCGGCCGTGGGCGCCGACTACGTCGTGCCGACCACCAAGCACCACGACGGCATCGCGCTCTGGGACGCCCCGGGCTCGGGCGGCCTGACCACCGTCGCCCGCGGCCCGCGCCGCGACCTCGTCGCGCCGCTCGCCGAGGCGGTCCGAGCCGAGGGCCTGCGGTTCGGCGTCTACTACTCGGGCGGCCTGGACTGGGCGTTCGCCGACCTGCCTCCGCTGCGATCCAGCGCCGACGTCGAGCGCCTCCGGCCGACGGATGCCGCGTACGCCGCCTACGCGTACGGTCACGTCGCCGACCTGATCGACCGATTCCGTCCCGACCTGATCTGGAACGACATCGACTGGCCCGACGCCGCCAAGCGGCCCGGTCTCCACTCGATCGACGCGCTGCTCGCGCACTACCGCGACGTGGTGCCCGAGGGCATCGTGAACGACCGCTGGGGCGCCGACGTGTGGGACTACCGCACGAGCGAGTACGACCACGACGCCCACCACGAGGCGTCCGTCGGCTGGGAGCACTGCCGCGGCCTCGGCTTCTCGTTCGGCTTCAACCGCGTCGAGGATGCCGCGCTCACGATGACGCCGCGTGAGCTCGCCCGCCTGTGGGCCGACGTCGTCGCGCGCGGCGGGCGGCTGCTGCTGAACGTCGGCCCCGACGCATCCGGTCGCATCCCCGACGTGCAGCGGCGCACGCTCGAGGGCGTCGCGCCGTGGCTCACGGCCGTGAAGCCCCGCACGCTCGGCCGGTCGGTGCTCGCGCCGGGCGAGGTCGAGGTGCCGGATGCCGCGTGGTGGCGCGCCTGGCGTACGCCCGGGCACGTGGTCGTCGTGACCGACGCGCCCGATGCCGCGCCGCGCGTGCGCGACGGGTCGCCGGTCGTCGTGGTGCCGTTGCCCGGCTGAGCGAGCCGGCCGGGCCGAGTCGAGAGGTCGCGGATGCCGGGTCCGGCCCGCTATCCGCGACGTCTCGATCGTGGCGGACCGTCACCCGACCGCGCGCCAGACCGTCGCGGTGCGCCCGGCGAGCCGGTCGAGTGAGCCGAGCGGGCCGTCGTGCGCGCGGCGCCGTGCGGCGGCGGGCTCGGGCAGGTGGACCTCACTGTCGGGATGCAGCGAGAGGATCCGCAGCTCGACCCGCGAGTCCGCGGCGACGCCCGCGGCATCGAGGTCGATGAGCCACGGTGTGCCGTCCCAGAACCGGTCGGCGACCGTGCGGCCGTCGACCTCGAGCGTCGCGACGTCGCCCGCCCAGCGCACCTCGAGCAGGCGCCGGACGCCGGCCCGCACGCCGCCGAGCCCGCCCAACCGGTGGGCGGATGCCGCGGCGTCGAGCTCGTCGGGCGACGGGGCGGCACGCCGCGCGGCCGTGCCGCCGTACGAGGGCTTCGGCATCCCGGCGCCTCGGACGAGCTCGGCGGTCACGTCGAGCCCCGCGACCTCCTCGCCGGCGAACGCGACAGGCGCGAACCGACCCGTCGTCGGGTCGTAGCGGTGCACGTCGGGCGCCTCCCCGGAACGGGCGACGAGCACGTCGCCGTCGAGTCGCAGCGGGGCAGCCGAGCGCAGCAGCATCCGTTCGCCCGAGGGGGCGTCGAGCACCCACACGTCGGCCGCCGCCTCGGCGGGGAGGATGAGCACGTCGAGCGCCGCAGCCCCGGCGCGCACGCGATGGACCGACTCGCCGCGGTCGACCGCGGCGTCCAGGAGCACGGGGGCGGACGCGCCATCCGCCCGCACCGCCGCCGTCGGCGTCACGCCCGCCTCGGCGAGCAGCACGAGCGTCGGCACCGCGCCCTCGAGCACGGTGAGCACCGACGCCGTCGCCCACTCCACGACGCCGCCCCCGAGCGCGAGCCCGAGCGGCCAGCGCGCGACGGTCCCGGCCGGGATCGCCAGCGGCGGCCGGCCGGCGGACGGCACGAGCACCGGTCCCGAGGCCAGGTCGACCTCGAACCGCACGCCCTCCACGCGCGACAGCGGCTCGAACGGCTGGTGGTGGCCGAGGAACAGGAACCCCGCGTCGCCCTCGGCACGAACCGCCCAGCGGAGGGTCTCGCGGTCGTCGTCGCCCCGCGGCATCCGCTCGGGCAGGCGCGCCGTCATCGGCGCGAGGCGCTCGCCGACGGCGGCGAGGAACGCATGCTGGATCCGCAGCGCCGCGTGGCTCGGCGCGACCGCGCCCGCGGCGCCGACCGGCGCGTGGAAGTCGTAGTCGAACCGCGGCAGGTCGTTCGGGTAGCCCGTGTCGAGCGACTCCTGCAGCCCGTCGGCCGGGTTCAGCCCGCCCGCGTACATGTAGTAGCCCTGCCAGTTCGAGCCCGAGCCGAGCTTCGCGTTCGCGACCGCGGCGAGGTCGAGCGCCGACGGCAGCGGGCGCCGGTGGTACGCGGCGGCCATGCCGCCGCCGAGCTCGCACGTCGCGACCGGGAAATCGGGCGAGCCCGACGCGCCCGCCCGCGGGACGGAGACCGCGTCGGCCGGCGCCTCGCCGCCGCGCACGTCGGCCCCGATACCGGGATCGTCCCAGTCGCGGGAGAAGCGGAAGTGCGCACGGAAGCTCGAGGGCCACGGCGCATCCGCGTCGATCCAGAACCCGTCGGCGTACCCGCCGAACACGGGCATCACGACCCCGGGCGGCAGTTCGGCGCCGTCCCACGCGGTCGCCGTCCAGATCGGCGCCGACAGGCCGGCCTCGCGTGCCAGCCCGACGAGCGTCGCGAGGTGACCGGGCCGGTCGATGAGCTCGTTCTCGACCTGGATGCCGACGATGGGTCCGTCGGGGCCGCACAGCGGGGCGAGCTCGCGAGCGACTGCGGCGTACCATCCGCGCGCCAGGTCGAGGTAGGCGGGATCGTCGGTGCGATGGCGCACCGGCGCCGCCGCCACCCAGTCGGGGAACCCGCCGTTGCGCACCTCGCCGTGGCACCACGGCCCGAGCCGCACGACGACGTCGAGCCCGACGTCGGCCGCGAGCCGCACGAACGCCGCCGCGTCGAGCCCGCCGTCGAAGCGCACGCGGCCGCGCTCGGGCTCGTGGTGGATCCAGATGAGGTAGGTCGAGACGACCGTGACCCCGCCCGATCGCATGAGCTGCAGCCGCTCCCGCCACTCGCGCCGCGGCACGCGCGAGAAGTGCAGCTCGCCCGACACCGGGATCGCCGGGCGGCCGTCGAGCTCGACGTACCGGTTCGTCAGCGCGATGCGGTGGTGGCGGTCCCGCTCGTTCGACATGGCCGGGCGGGTGAGCGGCGGGCGCTCCTCCGCAGGCGCGAGACGCAACGGCGTCGGCTCGGACGGGTCGTGGGGGGTCATGCGTCGGGTCCCTCCGTGATGAGTGCGGTCATGCGGCGCTGCCACGCGACGTCGGCCCACATCGGATGGTGCGGGGCTGCGTTCGAGCACGCCACCACGCCCCACACCCCGTGCGCGAGGGCGGTGCGGATGCCGTGCTCGGCGAGTTCGAGGCCGAACCCCGTCTCCTCGAACCGGCCGTCGCGCGGCGTGTAGCCGACCCATCCCTCGCCCACCACCGCGGGAACGGCGCGCCATCGGGCCCACTCCGCGATCGCGACGACCCGCGACTCCACCTCGCGGAGCATGACCTCGCGGTACGGGTCGAGGTGCGCGACGAGCCAGGCATCCCACTTCGCCGGGTCGATCCAGTCGTAGCCGTAGAGCATCTGGTCGGTGATCACGGTCGCCTCCAGCTTCCAGTGGGCGGGGCGACCGTACTCGGCGAAGGATGGCGCGTCCGCGCGCAGCAGCGTCCGCAGCTCGGCATTGGGGAAGCCCTCGGTGCCCTCGCTGCGGATGTCGATGCGCCGCTGGAGCGCGTCGAGCACGCCGTACGAGTAGACGTGGAACTGCGCGACGCCGAGCGCCGGCGACACCCGGTGCATCGCCAGGTGCGGCGGCTTGCCGTAGCTCGCGGTGACCAGCTGCCCCGGATGCCGCGCCCCGAGCCATCGGATGGCGGCCTCACCGTCCTGCTCGATCGGCGGGAGGATCGAGAAGTCGACCTCGTTGTGCAGCTCGGTGAACGCGATCGCGTCGGCGAGGCCCGCCGCCTCGAGGTCGGTGAGCAGCCGGTCGAACGCCTCGGCGAGCACGCGGTGCCGCTCGTCGACGGGCACCGCGTCGATCGCGCGGAACCAGGCCGGGTCGGCGGCGAATGCCGGGGACTGCTGGTACTCCCAGCTCGCGAGGACCACGACGACGCCGTGGCGCTTCGCGGCATCGACGAGTTCGAACAGGCGGGACCGCACGTCGAGGCGGTACCCGCCCGGAGCGTCGTACCAGCGCGTGCGCTCGCCGTAGTACCCGCCGACGGGCGTCGCGCCGAGGCCCTCGATCTCGAGGTCGCGCGCGAGCGCGTCGAGCCCCAGCTCCGGTCCGCCCGCGACCAGCAGCGGGGCCGCGCAGATCCGCACGGCGTCGTACCCGCGCTCGACGGTCTCGGCCATCGCGCGGTCGAGGTCCTCGAACGGCTCACCGGCGCCCGCCCGCGTGTACCACGAGAAGTCCCACAGGCAGATCGCGAGGCGCCCGGGCAGGTGCGCGGGCACCGGTCCCGTCGGGGCGGCGTCGGGCACGCCCGCGAGGGGCGTGCCGAGGTAGCGCGTGCCGGGCTCGCTCACGCCGCCACCGCCGCGGCGTCGCGTCGCCCCGCGGCGGCGAGCTCGCGCAGCCGGGCCGCCTGCGCGCGGCGCCCCTCGGCGGTGTCGACCGAGAACAGCAGCAGCTCGGGCAGCGACGTCGCGAAGTAGTCGACCCGGTCGGATGCCGCGTCGAGCTCCCGGGCCCGCGCCTCGAGCGCGGTCCAGACGCGCTCGGCGCCGTCCGGGTCGCCCAGGCGCAGGCGCGCGACGCCGATCCACGCGTCGCGCTCGTCGACCGCGCGCTCGCCGGCCGCGAGCGGCCCCCCGCCGAGCGCCTGCCGCCACGCGGCGCCCGCCGCGTGCGGGTCGCCGAGCGCGGCTTCCGCATCGCCGAGGAGCACGAAGCGCTCCGCCATGGGCTGCGCCGGGTGCCGTCCCTCGCCGAGGTGCTCGGGCGCACGGATGCCGCGCCGCAGCAGTTCCGCGGCCGCCGGCGCGTCGCCTCGCTCGAGCAGGTCGCGTGCCACGGCGGTGCTCGCCCGGTCGAACACGCGGATCACCTGCCCCTCTCCGCCCTCGAACGGCTGGAACTCGCGGGCGTCGAGGAACGCGAGGGCGTCATCCGCGCGGCCCACGTCGACGAGGAGGTTCGCGTACGCGATCGCGAGGTCGTCCCGTACGAGCACGTCACGGCCTGCGGCGACGATCGCGGAGATCCGCGCCGCCGGGGCAACCCCGCGGATCTCGGCGAGCTGGTCGCGCTCGAACACCAGGCGCGGGTCCGCGGGGCTGAGCTCGAGCGCGACGCGGTAGCGCCGGTCGGCCTCGTCGAGGTCGCCGCCCGAGTTCACGAGCGCGACGGCGGCGTTCCGCCACGCGACGGGGTCGTCGACGCCGACGGTGGTGCCGCCCGCGATCGCGGCGTCGAGCGTCGCGAGCGCGTCGGTCGTCCGCCCGGCGTCGAGCAGCCAGCACCCGAGGTGGGCGCGGGCGCGCGCATCCGAGGGATCGGCCTCGAGCGCGGCCTCGAGGACGCCGAGGTCGTCGAGGCCGTGCGGGAACGCGAGACGGGCGTCGGCGTCACGGGCGCGTCGCCGGGCGCGGTCCGCGTCATCCGCTCGCCCGGTCGTGTCGAGGAATCGCGCGAGCGCGTACGCGGCCAGCGGCGCGGGGTTGCCGAACGGACCCGGGCCCGTGGCGGCGGCGCGTTCGGCGAGTCCGATGCCGCGGGCGTGGTCGCCCATCCGGAACACCTCGTGCGCCATGGCCAGGAGCGTACGCGGGTCGATCGGGTCGAGCTCGTCGGCGAGCGCCGCCAACAGCGGGTCGAGCGGGTCGGCGGCCCGGGCCCGGCCGAGCTCGCGGTCGGCGGCCTGGCCGCGGCCGAGCGCACGGAGCGCGACCACCCGGCTCGCGATCGCGGCCGTGCTCGACGCGTCGGCCCGCAGCGCGGTCTCCGCGAACGCGAGCGACAGCTCGGCGTCTCCCGCGACGAGCGCGAGGCGGGCACGACCCAGCGCGGCCGGCAGCGTCAGCCGGCCGTCCCATGCGGCCTTGCCGAACGCGTCGGCTGCGGCGTCCGCCCGACCCGAGCGCTCCAGGATGAGCGCGCGGAGCAGGTTCGCGTCGCCGTGCTCGGGATTGAGGTTGCGTCGCGTCAGCCGCTCGAGCGCCAGGTCGACGTGCGCGAGCGCGACGTCGAGCTCGCCCCGCGCGAAGGCGAGTCGCGCGAGCTGCAGCCGCGCACGCGAGTCGCCGGGGTCGCGCCGGATCGCCTCCGCGAAGTACGGCTCGGGGGAGCGGGTCGGGTGGCGGTACTGCACGAGGTGGAGGCCGGTGAGCACGAGCTCGTCGGTCCCCGCGATCTGCTCGGGACCGGGCGGTTCGGTCGCGACCCACGGCTCGCGGGCGTCGACGGCGTGCGCGCGCCACGCGACGAGCGTGCGGCCGTCGGCGACCACGTCGACCTCGAGGTCGTCGCGGCGCGCCGACGCGCCATCCGTCTCGACGGCCGCGACGAACGGCTCGCCCGGCGCGACCCGCGCCGTCCACTCGCCGAGCACCGCACCGTCGTCGCGGCGCCGGAGCACGACCTGCACGGCGTCGTGCTCGGCCGTGGTGACGACGCCGAGGCGGGCGGACGCGCCATCCGCCTCGAGGCCGATCGCCGCGTCGAGGGTCGCCTGCACGGCCGGGCCGATGTCCTGGATCGGGTACCAGTACTGGCGGAAGCGGCGCGTCTCACCGGGCAGGAGCCAGCTGAAGTCGGGCTGGTTGTCGGTGAACACGCCGGCCATGAGCTCGACGTACGGGCCGTCGTCGTCGGTGAGGTGACGATCCCAGGCGTGGCCGACCTCGCCGTCGCCCCAGGTCCACTGCTTCTTTCCGGGCGCGATCGCGCGATCGGCCCAGTGCACGAACCCGGCGCCCGCGTCGTGGTCGTAGCCGCCGAAGAAGTCGTCGGCGGTGTCGGTGATCATGTACGACGTCGGCACTGGGATGTTCGAGTACAGGTCGATCCGGTCGGCGCCGGACCGCTCGGTCGCGAGCGAGGGGTAGTCGACGCCGTAGTACGGACGGTCGGCGGCCGGGAACGCGGTGATCGCGCGTCGCGCGTGGTCGGCGACGTACCGCACGTCGGTGGGGAAGAACGACTGGTAGCGCTCGTGCGAGCGCGCCGCGACGTTCGCCCACCACAGGAAGGTCTGCGGCACGTCGGTGCGGTTCACGAGCGCGACCTCGAGCTCGATGAGCGTCGAGTCGCCGCGCAGCCGGATGCCGTGCGTGCCGCGCATGCGCTGCAGCGGGTCGAGGTCGGAGTGCCAGACGACGACCTCGCCGTCGCCGCCGCGCTCGATCCGCGTCTCGACGGGCAGGAACGTGGCTGGCCGGTGGTGCTGCGGCCAGTTGAACTCGACGCCGCCCGACACCCACGGGCCGGAGAGCCCCACGAGCGCGGGCTTGATCACGTTGTTGCGGTAGAAGAAGTCGTAGTCCCGGGTCTTGTCGTAGCCGACGTGGATGCGTCCGCCGAGCTCGGGCAGCAGCACGAGCCGCACCCACCGGTTCTCGAGGTGGATCGCACGCCACGCACGCGGGCGCGCCTCACGCTCGATGCGGTCGGTGAACGGGATCGGGTACACGCGCCCGCTCGAACCCTGGTACACCCGGCGGTCGAGGAACAACGGGTAGCGGTCGGGCGCCGCCGGCTCGTACGTGTCGATGACCAGCGGCTCCTCCCAGCACGCGACGCCGCCCGCCTCGAGTCGCGCGCGCTCGGCGAGGGGCGGTTCGGGCAGCTGGATGCGACGGTGCACGGGATTCACGCGGTCGAGCGTAGGCGGCTCGTCGCGCCGTGCCCATGGCGGATCGGGCGAGCGGCATGGACGTTCCGACGATCGGCGCGTTCACGCCATCCGCTCGCCGGAGCAGCTCGCGATGCGAGGATGGACGCATGGAGCGCAGGGAGGGGTTCGAGCACCAGCGTCTCTGCGTCGTGCCGCGCCCGCTCGTGGACCAGGCCCTCGCACGGCCGGTCACCCGGCGGCTCGTCGTCACCGACGCCGGCCTGTTCCCCGCGGCCGAGGGGCACCTGCGCCGTCGGCCGCGCGGTGCCGCCGAGGCCATCGTGATCGTCTGCGTCGACGGCGGCGGATGGGTCGAGCTCGGCGGTGCGCGCACGCGCGTCGCCGCAGGCACGGCCGCGCTGATCCCCGCCGGAACGCCGCACGCGTACGGCGCCGACGACGGGCGACCGTGGACGATCTGGTGGTGCCACCTGCGGGGCAGCGACCTGGGCGACCTGTGGGACGCGGTGGGCGCGTCGCTCGAACGCCCGATCGTGTCGCTGCACGCGGTCGACCGCGTGACGGCGCTGCTCGACGAGATCGTGTCGGGGCTCGAGCGCGACCAATCGCCCGCGCGGCTGCTCGCCACGGCGGGCATCGCCTGGCGGCTCATGACCCAGATCGCGGTCGACCGACGCCTGCCGGAGCTGGGCGAGCCGCTCGAGCGGGCGATGCGCTACCTCGAGGAGCGCGTCGACGGCAGCATCCGCGTGGGCGAGCTCGCCCGGCTGGTGGGCGTCTCGGCGTCGCACCTCGGCGCGCTGTTCCGAGAGGCGACGGGCGGCGGCGTGCTCGCGCACCACACCGCCCTGAAGATGGCCCGCGCCCGGCGGCTCCTCGACACGACCCGGCTCAATGTCGCCGAGGTCGCCCGAGAGGTCGGCTACGCCGACCAGTTCTACTTCTCGCGGCAGTTCCGCCGCATGCACGGCCTCAGCCCGACGGCCTACCGCGAGCAGCGCAAGGGCTGAGCGGCGAGCGGATGTCGCGGGCGCGCCATCCGCTCGGTCGGTCGTTCGTCGCCCCGGCGGTCAGGTCGGGCGCGCCATCGCGGATGGCCGCGCCCCCCGAGACGATTCGATGGTGCGGATCGGGTGATCGCCACCGCGCAGGGAGGTTGTTGACGCTCCGCCGTCCTCCGCGCTATCGTTCGGGAAGCGCTTTCCAACCCACCCCCAGGCGCACCCACCCGACGACGACGACGGAGGACCACGCATGTTCACGAGGAACGGCCGGCGACGCATGCTCGCCGCAGCGGCCATGACCGGGGCCGCGGCCCTCGCGCTCACCGGCTGCGCGGGCGGCGGCAACGAGGCATCCGCCTACGACCCCGACGAGGAGGTGACCCTCAACTTCACCTGGTGGGGCAACGACGACCGTGCCCAGCGCTACCAGCAGCTCATCGACGCGTTCGAAGAGGAGCACCCCAACATCACGATCGACGGCACCTTCACCGACTTCCCGTCGTACTGGGAGAAGCGCAAGACCGAGGCGGCCGGCGGCGGCCTGCCCGACGTCTGGCAGTTCTCCGACTCGTACCTGCGGGAGTACGCCGAACCGGGCCTGCTGCTCGACCTCGGCGAGGTCGCCGACTACGTCGACTTCGACGCGTTCGACGACGGCCTCAAGCAGACCGGGCAGCTCGAGGGCACCCAGTACTCGCTGCCGACCGGGTACAGCGCGTGGGCCGTCTTCCTCAACGATGCGCTCATCGAGCAGGCCGGCGTCGAGCCCTACGAGGGCGGCACCTCGTACGAGGAGTACGACGAGTGGATGGCGTCGGTGACCGAGGCCACCGGCGGCGCGGTCTACGGCGGCACCGACATGACCCAGCGCATCCAGACCTTCGAGAACGTGCTGCGCGCGCGGGGCGACAACCTCTACACGGAGGACGGCGAGCTGGGCTTCACCGAGGACCAGCTGCGCGACTTCTGGAACTCGGGCGCCGCCGCGCGCGACGGCGTCGCGATCCCGCAGCAGAAGCTCGAGGAGATCTCTCCGATCTCGGGCTTCGGCGCCAACCTCACCGCGAGCGAGGGCAGCTGGTCGAACTTCCTCGGCGGCTACCTCGCCGACTCGGGCGCCGAGTCGATCACCCTGGTCGCGCCCCCGACCGACGACCCGTCGGGCACGGACCTCTACCGCCAGGCGGGCCTGCAGATGGCGATCTCGGCTGACACCGAGCACCCCGAGGCGGCGGCGATGTGGCTGGACTACGTCGTGAACAGCGAGAAGGCCGGGGAGGTCTTCGGTACCACGCTCGGCTTCCCCGCCTCCGAGACCAAGCTCGCCGGCACGACGCTCGAGGGCGTCGACAAGCAGGTCGCCGACTACCTCGACTCGGTCGCCGACCGCATCGGCGACGCGCCCCCGGTGCCGGTCGTGGGCTACGGCTCGCTCGAGCAGACGTTCTGGGACCTCGGCAAGTCGATCGGCCTCGGCGCGATCACGGTGGATGATGCGGTGGACCAGTTCTTCAGCGAGGCTGAGGTCATCCTCGGCTGACCCCGAGCCCCATCACGTCGAGTGGGCGATCCTGACGGTCCCGCAGCAGCAGGATGCGCCAAGATCGCCCACTCGACGAGTCATCCTCGGCGCGCAGGCGGATGACGCGTGCCGCATCGAATCAGGGAGGGCCCACCGTGCACTACGGCGCCGACTACAACCCCGAGCAGTGGCCCGAGGCGGTGTGGCCCGAGGATGTCGCGCGCATGCGCGAGGCCGGCGTCACGATGGTCAGCCTCGGCATCTTCGCGTGGTCGCGCATCCAGCCGCGCGAGGGCGAGTTCGACTTCGGATGGCTCGACCGGGTGATCGACGTGCTGCACGAGGGGGGCATCGCGGTCGACCTCGCGACCGCGACCGCATCGCCCCCGCCGTGGGCCACCGCGCGATATCCCGAGATCCTGCCGCAGGACGAGGACGGGGCGACGTACTGGCCGGGCAGCCGGCAGCAGTTCGCGCCATCCTCGCCGGTGTACCGGCGCCTCGCGGGCGAGCTGGTCGACGCCCTCGCGCAGCGATATGCGCAGCATCCGGCCGTGGCGATGTGGCACGTGAACAACGAGTACGGCTGCCACCTGAACGCCGACTACTCGGATGCCGCGCGCGACGCGTTCCGCCGGTGGCTCAGCGATCGCTACGGCGACGTCCAGGCGCTGAACGACGCCTGGGGCACGAGCTTCTGGTCGCAGCGGTACGGGTCGTTCGACGAGGTCTTCCCGCCGCGCAAGGCGCCGTACAGCCGCAATCCCGGGCAGGAGCTCGACTTCCGCCGGTTCACGAGCGACATGCTCCTCGAGTGCTACCTCATGGAACGCGAGCTCATCCGGCGCGCCGGCGCGACGCAGCCGATCACGACGAACTTCATGGGCGCGTTCAAGCCCGCGGACTACGCGCGATGGGCCGAGCACCTGGACGTGGTCAGCGACGACTGCTACCCCGACCCGAACGACCCCGAGTCCTTCCGCGCGGCCGCGTTCCAGCGCGACCTCGTGCGCTCGCTGAAGCCCGGGGTGCCGTGGCTGCTCATGGAACAGGCGACGAACGCGCTGAACTGGCGGCCGGCGAACGCGCCGAAGGCGCCCGGCCAGATGGCGGCGCTCAGCGCGCAGGCCATCGGGCGCGGGGCCGACGGCATCCTCTTCTTCCAGTGGCGGCAGTCGCGGGCGGGTGCCGAGAAGTTCCACTCGGCGATGCTCCCGCACGCCGGCACCGAGACGCGCACCTGGCGCGAGGCCGTCGCGCTGGGCGAGACGCTCGCGGCGCTGCCGACCCTGCCGGCCGGCGCGCGCGACGCGCGGGTCGCGCTCGTGTTCGACTGGGAGAACTGGTGGGCCGTCGAGGCCTCCGATCACCCGCAGAACGCGCTCGACTACCTCGCGGTGATCCAGCGCTGGTACCGCGCGCTGCACCGACGGCACGTGCAGGTCGACCTCGTGCCCGCGACCCGGGTCGGCGAGGGGTACGACCTCGCGATCGCGCCGCTGCTGTACCTGGTGCGCGAGGCGGATGCCGCGGCGCTGACCTCGTTCGTCGAAGCGGGCGGGCACCTGCTCGCCGGGCCGTTCACCGACCTCGTCGACGAGTGCGACCGGTTCCGCGACGGCGGGTTCGCGACGCAGCTCGGTCCGCTCTGCGGCATCCGCATCGAGGACTTCGGGGCGCTCGTCGCGCCGGATGCCGCGGCGTCGGCGCCAGGCGAACGCGAGGCGCCGTTCGCGGGCGACGCGACCGATGCCGCCGGGCCGGTCGCCGGCGTCGGCACGCTGCTCGCCGAGGAGGTGCACCTCACCGCCGACGACACCGTGGTCGAGTCCGCGTTCACGGCCGGTCGACGCGCGGGCGACCCCGCCCTCACCGTGCGCCGCGTCGGCCCGGGCACGGCCCGGTACCTCGCGACCGTGCCCGACGAGGACGGCGTGCAGCGCGTCGTCGACCGACTCCTCGCGGCGACCGGGGTGGAGCCGGTCGCCGCGGGGCTGCCCCCGCACGTCGAGGCCGCGCGCCGCGGACGGCTCCTCACGCTCGTCAACCACGGCGGCCCCGCGGCATCCGTCGCCGTCATCGGTGTCGACGCGGTCACGGGCGAGCGCGTCGCGCGCGTCGAGCTCGGCCCGTACGACTGGGCCATGGTGCTCACCGACTGAACGCCGTACGATGCAGCCGAGCGAGGAGGACCCATGCGCGCCATCATCCTGAGCGGAGCCGGTCGCTACGCCGACCCCTGGCACCCGTACGCCGAGACCAGTGCGCGGCTGGCCGAGCTCGTCGCGGCCGCGGGGTACGACGTCGAGGTGCGCGACGACGTGGATGCCGCGCTCGCCGCGCTGCGCGACGACGTCGACCTGGTCGTCGTGAACGCCGGCGACCCAGACGGCCCCGTCCCCGACGGCGTCGAGGCCGATGCGCAGGTCGAGGTCGACGACACCGCACTCGCGGCGGCGATGGATCGCGGCATCGGGGTGCTCGCGATGCACGCGTCGGCGTCGAGCCTGCGCGACTACCCGGCGTTCGACCACGCGATCGGCGCCCGCTGGGAACCCGAGGTGTCCTGGCATCCGCCCTTCGGCGAGGCCCGCGTGCACCTCGTCGGCACCCATGCGGTGTGCGAGGGGCTCGACGACTTCACGGTCGAGGACGAGCGGTACGCGAACCTGCGGCTGCTCGAGGTGATCGAGCCGATCGCCGAGCACGAGGAGGGCGGGGTGCGCCATCCGCTCGTCTGGGCCCGCGAGTTCGGCCGGTCGCGACTGGTGTACGACGCGCTCGGGCACGACGCGCGCTCGTACGACTCGGCCGGGCACCGGGCGCTCCTCGCCCGCGCGCTCGAGTGGCTCTCGCACGTGCCCGCACCCACCGCCGACGATCGGCGTGGCGCCGCCGGGCCGACGAGCGCGACATGAGCCGTCGCGTGGTCCTCGCGCCCGACTCGTTCAAGGGCACCGCGACCGCCGCGCAGGCGGCCGACGCGCTCGCACGCGGCTGGCGCTCGGTCGCGCCGTCCGACGAGCTCGTCGAGAAGCCCATGGCCGACGGCGGGGAGGGCACGCTCGACGCGTTCGCCGCCGCCGTGCCCGGCGCCGAGCGCGTGCCCGTCACGGTGCAGGGGCCCGACGACCGCCCCGTCGATGCCGCCTGGCTGCGGTTGCCCGGTGGGGCGGCGGTGGTCGAGCTCGCCATGACGAGCGGCATCACACTGCTCGACCCGCTCCGCCCGCTCGACGCCCACACGTTCGGCTTCGGCCAGGCGATCGCCGCCGCGCTCGACGCGGGCGCGACCCGGCTGCTGCTCGCGATCGGCGGAAGCTCGTCGACCGACGGCGGGGTCGGCGCGCTCGCGGCCGTCGGCGGCGTGTTCCTCGACGCGCACGGCCGGCCCGTGCGGCTCGGCAACCGCGGCGTCGGCACGCTGGCGCGCGTCGACCTGAGCGCGTTGCGGCCGCTGCCGCGGGACGGCGCGCTCATCCTGAGCGACGTCAGCAATCCGCTGTGCGGCCCGTTCGGCGCCGCCGCGATCTTCGGCCCGCAGAAGGGCGCGACCCCCGAGCTCGTCGAGGCCATGGACGAGCACCTCACGCGGCTCGTGCGCGCCGTGCCCGGCGGCGCCGACCTGTGCGAGCAGCACGGCGCGGGCGCCGCCGGCGGCACCGGTTTCGGGCTGCTCGCCTGGGGCGCGCGCATGGCCGGCGGAGCGGGCGCGGTCGCCGATGCGATCGGGCTCTCCGAGGCGCTGCGCGGCGCCGACCTCGTCGTGACCGGCGAGGGCCGCTTCGACGGGCAGTCGGCTGCCGGGAAAGTTCCGAGCGAGGTCGCGGCGCGAGCGGCGGCCTGGGGCGTGCCCGTCGCACTCGTCGCAGGGGCGATCGACGCGGATGCCACGGGCTTCGCGGCATCCGCCTCGCTCACCGAGCTCGCGGGCAGCGGCGCGGCCGCGATGGCCGAACCGCTGCGATGGCTCGAGGCCGCGGGAGCATCGCTCGCCCGCGGCTGAACGCGCTCAGGACGACCGGATCGTCAGATGTGGTGCATGCCGGGGTGCGGCTTCGGCGGCTCCGAGCGCACGAACTTCCCGTGCCGTTCGGCCGGGTCGTGCGTGAGCGGGTGCTCGTCGGTCGACACGTAGTCGCCGACCTCCGACTCGTCGTCGGCGACACCGTCGGTGCGCGTGTAGGCGCCTGCGACGCCGCGCGGGTGCGCGCCCTCGGTCGTCTCGGTGTAGACGCCCTCCACGCGGTCCTCGTCGCGGACCTCGCGGTCGGGCTCGGCGTTCTCGCCGGCCGGTGTGCGGTCTGACATCTTCGCTCCCTCGCTCGTGGTCGGGGCGCCGTCGTACGGGCGACGTCTCACCTTCATGCTAAGCCCGACGGGGCCCGGGGCCTCCTTCGCGCACCCGCGAGATCCCGGCTCGGCCGCGTGCCTGCCGCCGGAGGAGGGGGGTGGGACCGGCACCCGAGAAGCTAGCGGATGGCGGCCTCGGCGACGTCGGCCGCCCGCTCGGCGTACTGCGCGCGGATGATTCCGCGCGGGTCGGGGGGCAGTTCGGCGGCGAGCTCGACCGGCCAGGCCGGCCGCTCGCCCGTGAGCGTCCACGCCGCCTGCCGCGCCGCGCCGTCGGCCACATACTCGCCCGGGGCCGGCACCACGACCGGCACATCGAACACCTGCGCGGCGATCCGCCGCACGGCCGGATTCTGCGCCGCCCCGCCGATGAGCAGGATCCGCCGCGCCTCGACGCCCTGCGACCGCACGGCGTCGAGCCCGTCGGCGAGCCCGCACAGCAGGCCCTCGACGGCCGCGCGTGCGAGGTTCGCGGGGGTCGTGTTCGCGAGCGTCAGGCCCGAGAGCGAGGCCGTGGCATCCGGGAGGTTGGGCGTGCGCTCGCCCGCGAAGTAGGGCACGAGCACCGCGCCTCCGGCGCCCGGCTCGGCGTCGAGCGCGAGCCGTCCGAGCTCGTCGTGGTCGACGCCGAGCAGGCGTGCGACGACGTCGAGCACCTGCGCGGCGTTCAGCGTCGCGATGAGCGGCAGCCACGCACCGGTGGCGTCGGCGAACCCCGCGACCGTGCCCGCGGCGTCGGCGACGGGCGAGTCCGCGACCGCGAAGACGGTGCCGCTCGTGCCGATCGAGACGACCACGTCGCCGGGGCGCGCGTCCAGCCCCAGTGCGGCACCGGCGTTGTCGCCCGCGCCCGCGCCGACGAGCGCGCCGCCGCCGGGCATCGGGCCCGCGGCGTCCGTCGGACCGAGCACGCGCGGGAGCACCGCGTCGTGGCCGAGGGCGCGCACGAGCAGGTCGCGGTCGTATCCGCCGGCGCCCCAGTACGCCGTGCCGGACGCGTCGGACCGGTCGGTCGCGAGCTCGTCGAGCACCGGGCCGAGCGGAGCGTCCGCGTCATCCGCCGGGCCGAAGCCGCGCAGCCGCCACGACAGCCAGTCGTGGGGGAGGGCGACCGCCGCGACGCGCGCCGCGGCATCCGGCTCGGCATCGCGCAGCCAGCGCAGCTTCGTCGCGGTGAACGACGCCACCGGCACGACGCCCGTGCGGCGCGCGTACTCGGCCGCGCCGACCTCGGCGATGAGGTCGCGCGCCGCACCGGCCGATCGGGTGTCGTTCCAGAGCAGGGCGGGGCGGATGACGCGACCCGCGTCATCCAGCACGACCATGCCGTGCTGCTGGCCCGCCACCGCGATCGCCGCGACGTCGTCGAGCCCGCCCGCCTCGGTGATCGCCGCGCGCAGGGCCTCCCACCAGGCCTGCGGATCGACCTCCGTGCCGTCGGGGTGCGCGGCCCGACCGGAGCGCACGAGCGCGCCGGTCGCGGCATCCCGGACCACGACCTTGCACGACTGCGTCGACGAGTCGACGCCGGCGACGAGCGTCATCGGGGTTCCTTTCCGAATGCATCCTCCGGCGCAACGCAGGTGCGCGCCCGGCGTGTCGGCGCGACACGCCGGTCGGGCCTGGTGCGACACGGCCCCGCACCTGCATTGCGCGGGTGGCGGGTGGCGGGTGGCGGGTGGCGGGTGGCGGGTGGCAAGTGGCGGGTGGCGGGGAGAGCGGGGTGGGTGGGTCAGCGGGCGCCGAGCAGGTGCTCGGTCGCGAGCTGCTGCAGGCGCACGAAGCCGAAGCCCTTGCCGCCGAGGTAGGCCGACGGGTCGAAGTCCTCGTAGGCGGAGCGGTCGGCGAGCAGGTCGTCGACCGACTCGCCCTCGCCGAGCGTGGGCACGGCGAGCTCGGGCACGCGAGCGGCCTCGAGCGCCTCCTGCACCTCGGGGTCGGCGCGGAACGCCGCGGCCCGCTCCTTGAGCAGCAGGTAGGTGCGCATGTTCGCGGCCGCCGAGTCCCAGACGCCGGTCTCGTCCTCGGTGCGGCTCGGCTTGTAGTCGAAGTGGCGCGGGCCCTCGTAGGCCGGACCGCCGTTGGGGCCGCCGAACTCGAGCAGGTCGACGAGCGCGAACGCGTTGTGCAGGTCGCCGTGGCCGAACACGAGGTCCTGGTCGTACTTGATGCCGCGCTGACCGTTGAGGTCGATGTGGAAGAGCTTGCCGTGGTACAGCGCCTGCGCGATGCCGGCCGCGAAGTTGAGGCCCGCCATCTGCTCGTGGCCGACCTCGGGGTTGAGGCCGACGAGCTCGGGGCGCTCGAGCGACTCGATGAACGCGAGCGCGTGGCCGACCGTCGGCAGCAGGATGTCGCCGCGCGGCTCGTTGGGCTTGGGCTCGATCGCGAAGCGGATGTCGTAGCCCTGGTCGGTCACGTAGTCGCCGAGCAGGTTCACGGCCTCGCGGTAGCGCTCGAGGGCCGAGCGGATGTCCTTGGCCGCGTCGTACTCGGCGCCCTCGCGCCCGCCCCACATGACGAAGGTCTTCGCGCCGAGCTCGGCTGCGAGGTCGAGGTTGCGCAGCACCTTGCGCAGCGCGAAGCGACGCACCTGGCGGTCGTTCGACGTGAAGCCGCCGTCCTTGAAGACGGGTGCGCTGAAGAGGTTGGTCGTGACCATCGGGACGATGACGCCCGTGTCGGCGAGCACCTGCTTCAGGCGGTCGATCTGCGTCTGCCGCTCGGCGTCGGTCGAGCCGAACGCGAAGAGGTCGTCGTCGTGGAACGTGAGGCCGTACGCGCCGAGCTCGGAGAGCTTCTCGACCGCGTGCACGACGTCGAGCGCGTTGCGGGTCGGGCCGCCGAAGGGGTCGGTGCCGTTGTAGCCGATGGTCCAGAGACCGAAGGAGAACTTGTCGTCACGGGTCGGGGCGCTGGCCATGATCCGCCTCTCAGCGTCGTCGATGATTTGTTGGCAGATCAAACATAACCGGATGGCGCGACGCGCGCAACCCGAACGCCGCGCGATCCGAGCCATTTGTTCTCAATTGCCACAAACCACTTGCGAAACGCTTCGACACCTGCGTAGAGTCCCCGTCAGTCCCAATCGAAACGCTTAGACGATGGAGTCTCGACATGGCGAAGATCCACGAGGTGGCCGAGGCCGCCGGCGTGTCCATCAGCACCGTGTCGTACGCGCTGAGCGGCAAGCGCTCGATCTCGCCCGACACGCGTCGGCGGATCGAGGAGGCGGCGCGCGAGCTCGACTACCGCCCGAACGCCGGGGCACGCATGCTCGCCGGCCGGCGGACCCAGATCTTCGCGCTCACCGAGCCGTTCCGGGCCGACACGCACGCGCCGGCCCACATGGCGTTCGTGCTCGCGACCTCGATCGCCGCGCGCAGGTACGAGTACGACATCCTGCTCCTCACCGAGGAGGAGGCGTCGGCCGGCATGCGCCGCGTCGCCTCGAGCGGGCTCGCCGACGGCGTGCTCGTCCTCGATGTCGCGCCCGACGACGAGCGCGTGGCCCTGGCGCGTCGCATCTCGCTGCCCACCGTGTTCATCGGCGTGCCCGACGACCACGACGGGCTCGTGTGCGTCGACCTCGACTTCGAGGCCGCCGCGGCGCTCGCGGTCGACCGGCTCGCGGGGCTCGGGCACCGCTCCATCGGCTTCATCGGCCACCCGCCGACGTCGTACGAGAAGTCGAACTTCCCGCCGCGCGTGCGGCGCGGGCTCGAGGCCCGCGCGTCCGAGCTCGGGCTCGCCTGCACGACCGTGCTGCCCGAGAACGACGGCCCGCGTCGCGCGTCGGTGCGCGCCGCCGTCCGGACGCTGCTCGACGGCGGCTCGACCGCGCTCGTGCTGCACTGCGACGACACGGCCCACGCCGTCGCGCTCGACGAGCTCGCGGCGCTCGGTCGCCGCGTGCCCGACGACGTGTCGGTCGTCTCCGTGGGAGCGACCTTCGACACGTCCGCCTTCCACCCGGCGATCGACTCGATCCCGCTCGTGCCGGGCGCGTCGTGCGAGCTCGCGGTCGAGCTCGCGATGCGCCTGGTCGAACGCGAGGAGGTGCCGGCCGGCGTCCGCCTGATCGCCCCCGAGTACCGCGAGCACGGTTCGACCGCGCCGCCTCGCGCCTCGGACTGACACGAGGCGTCGCCCCGCGACATCCGTTCGCCGCCGTTCGAAGCGCTTCGACACCCAAGACCAGACCCGGCGCCACCACCCACCAACCGCACCCCCCCCGCACCACCCCACACCAGGAGGTAGCAATGAAGCACACCAGAACCCTCGCCACGGCCGCGTCGCTCGCGGCGGCGGCGATCATCCTGAGCGGCTGCTCGGCCGGCGACTCGGGAGGCGACGACGACGTCCTGCGCCTCTGGCACTACGAGGGCGCCGACTCGGCCATGGGCGTCGCCTGGGACCAGGCCATCAAGACCTTCGAGGAGGAGACCGGCGCGACGGTCGAGTTCGAGGAGAAGAGCTTCGAGCAGATCCGCTCGACGGCCAGCCAGGTGCTCAACTCCGACGAGGCGCCCGACATCCTCGAGTACAACAAGGGCAACGCGACGGCGGGCCTGCTCTCGAGCGAGGGCCTGCTCACGCCGCTCGACGACGTCGTCGACGAGTACGGCTGGGCGGACCAGCTCGCGCCATCGCTGCAGACCACCGCGAAGTACGACGAGAACGGCATCATGGGCTCGGGCAGCTGGTACGGCGTGCCCAACTACGGCGAGTTCGTGCAGGTCTACTACAACAAGGACGCGTTCGCCGCGGCCGGCGTCGAGGTGCCGACCACGCTCGCCGAGTTCGAGGAGGTCATGCAGACCTTCGCCGACCAGGGCACGACGCCGCTCGCC
The DNA here is from genome assembly GCF_016907355.1 of Agromyces aurantiacus. Classification (NCBI taxonomy): domain Bacteria; kingdom Bacillati; phylum Actinomycetota; class Actinomycetes; order Micrococcales; family Microbacteriaceae; genus Agromyces; species Agromyces aurantiacus. The sequence goes on from NZ_JAFBBW010000001.1 coordinate 1,456,897, forward strand.
GAGTCGGCCGCCGAGTACCCGCTCGGCCAGCTCTGGTACCAGCTCGCGCTCACCGAGGCCGACCGGCAGTTCGTGAACGACTACCAGCTGTACGAGAACCCGGTCGACTGGTCGGGCGACGAGATCTCGTTCGCGACCGACACGATCAAGGACTGGACCGACAAGGGCTACATCTCGACGGATGCCTCGGGCCTCAAGGCCGAGGACGCCGGCGTGAGCTTCATCAGCGGCGACGCCCCGATCTTCTACTCGGGCAGCTGGTGGTACGGCCGCTTCCAGAGCGAGATCACCGACTTCGAGTGGGGCACGTTCCTCTTCCCCGAAACCGAGCTCTCGCCGGGCTCCGCGGGCAACATGTGGGTCGTGCCCGAGCGCGCGAAGAACAAGGAGCTCGCGTACCAGTTCATCGACATCACGATGCGCCCCGAGATCCAGGCGCTCATCGGCAACAACGGCGGCGTGCCCGTCGCGGCCGACGAGGCCGACATCACCGACGAGAAGTCGAAGGAGCTCATCGCGAACTTCAACGCGCTGAACGAGAAGGACGGCATCTCGTTCTACCCCGACTGGCCCACGCCGACGTTCTACGACGAGCTCAACGCGGGCCTGCAGGAGCTCGTGAACGGCACGAAGTCGCCGGCCGAGGTGCAGGAACAGCTCGGCGAGCAGTACCAGTCGGGCGTCGACGACATCGTCGGCTGACCCGCTGACCGGCCCGGATGCCGCGGCGAGTGCGTGCGCCGCGGCATCCGCCCCTCGGGGCGTCGTCGTCCACCGCGACCCGACGTCCCGCTCCATCGCCCGACCACCGACCCCGCCGACCCGGACGGACCACCGGAAGGACCACCATGTCAGCCCTCGACACCAGGGCCGCGACGACGATCGAGGCCGCGGATGCCGCATCCGCCCGCCGCGCGTCGCGCCGTCGCCCGCGCGGGCCCGAGGAGGGCCTGATCCCCGGCGCCCGACGCAGCACCTATTGGCTCTACCTCGCACCCGGACTCGCGCTCCTCGCGATCATCGTCGTGGTGCCGCTCGTCTGGAACGTCTACCTCACGTTCACGGAGTACCGCGGCATCCGCCCGCCGCAGTGGATCGGCCTCGAGAACTGGGTCGAGCTCATGGGCGACGAGGTGTTCTGGACGAGCTTCGGCAACTCCATCGCCATGATCCTCGCGATGGTGATCGTGCCGACCCTCCTCGGCCTGCTGCTCGCCGCGATGCTCTTCGACCTCATCGGCCGCAAGTTCGGCGGCAAGCTGGCGAGCTTCCTGCGCGCGACGTACTACCTGCCGCAGATCCTGCCGGCGGTGATCGCGGCGATCGTGATCGGCTGGATCCTGCGGCCCAAGAACGGCGCGCTGAACCAGGTGCTCGAGGCGGTCGGGCTCGGCCACCTCGCCCACAACTGGCTCGGCAGCCCCGACACCGCGCTCGCCAGCATCATGGTGATCATGGTCTGGGTGCAGCTCGGCTACCCGATCGTGATCTTCATGGCCGCGTTGCAGCGCGTCGACCCCGAGCTGTACGAGGCCGCCGAGCTCGACGGCGCGAACTGGTTCCAGCGCTTCCGGGCGATCACGCTCGGCATGATCCGCCCCGAGATCTTCGTCGTCACCCTCACGTGCACGATCGCGGCGCTCAAGGTCTTCGGCCCGGTCTACGCGCTCACGGGCGGCGGACCCGGCACCGCGACCATCGTGCCCGCCTACTACGCATACAGCGAGTTCTTCCAGTCGCAGCAGGTCGGCTACGGCGCGACCATCGCGACCGCGCTGACCGTGGTGATCGCCGCGGTGAGCGTGCTGTTCATCCTCGCCCAGCACCGCATGGAGAAGAAGGAGGCGGGGCGATGACCGCCATCGTCGAAGAGCTCGACCCCGAGCGGCGCGACATCGAGCTGCCGACGGATGACGCGCCCGCGCGTCGCGCGCGCCGCGACCTCCGCGGCACCGGCCGCGCGCGGCGTTCCCGCCGCCCCGGCGGCCCGGCCCGCCGCACCGCGGGCGACTGGCTCGTGCTGCTCGTCGCGATCGCGCTGGGCTTCCTCATCGCCGTGCCGTTCCTGTTGATCCTCGTGAACTCGTTCAAGTCGCCGGCCGACTACAACACCTCCGGTCCGCTGACGCTGCCGACCGAGCTCTACTTCGACGGCATCGTGAAGTTCTGGGAGCGCGTCGACTTCCCCGAGAAGCTGTGGAACAGCGTGTTCATCTCGGGGATGGTCGCGGTGTTCGCGGTGCTCATCTCGATGCTCAACGCCTTCGCGCTCGGCATCGGGCGCGTGAAGGGCCGGCTCTGGATCGTCGTGCTCATCCTGCTCGCGAACATGCTGCCGCAGGAGGTGCTGCTCTACCCGCTGTACTTCATGTTCAAGCAGGTGGGCCTCTACGACAGCCAGTGGGCCGTGATCATCATCTTCACCGTCATCCAGTCCGCCTTCGGCACGTACCTGCTCGCGTCGGTCTACTCGACGTTCCCGAAGGAGCTGCTCGAGGCCGCGTCGCTCGACGGCGCCTCGCGCTGGCAGATCCTCTGGCGCGTGGTCTACCCGATCTCGCGGCCGACGCTCTCGGTGCTGCTCATCTTCTTCTTCATCTGGACGTGGAACGAGTTCCTGATCCCGCTGACGTTCCTCGTGTCGAACTCGACCCAGACGGTCCCCGTGGCGATCACGGTGCTGCAGGGCGATCGGCTGATGGATGTCACGACCACGAGCGCGTCGGCCCTGCTCGGCCTCATCCCCACGCTCGTCTTCTTCCTCATCTTCCAGCGCACCCTCACGAGGGGCATCACGGCAGGAGCGGTCAAGTAATGAAGTTCACCGACGGGTTCTGGCACGCTCGCCCGGGCGTCGAGGCGCTCTACGCGCAGGAGGCGCGCGACCTCGCGGTCCTGGGCGACGAGGGCGGCGACGAGCTGGTGGTCTGGGCGCCGACCCGCGTCATCGCCGGCCGCGGCGACACGCTGAACCGGCCCATGCTCACGCTGTCGCTCGCGAGCCCGGCCGAGGGCGTGATCCGCGTGCGGGTCGAGCACCACTGCGGCACGCCGCGCGACGTGGGGTTCGAGATCGCGGCGGATGACACGTGGCGCGCGTCGGTCGCGGCCGACGACGAGGGCGGCGTGGTCGACGCGGGCTCCCTGCGGGCGCGCATCCGCCGTGGTGCGCCGTGGGACCTGGTGTTCGAGGATGCCGCGGGCGAGCCGGTCACCTCGAGCGGGCACAAGTCGGTCGGGTACATGAAGCTCGCGTCCGGTGCGCCGGTGGCGGCGGAGCCCGCGGGCGTCACGGGCATCACGACGACCGGGCTCGCCGAGGCATCCGCGTACCTGCACACCCAGCTCTCGCTGGGGGTCGGCGAGCTCGTCTACGGGCTCGGCGAGCGCTTCGGACCGCTCGTGAAGAACGGCCAGACGGTCGACATCTGGAACGCCGACGGCGGCACGTCGAGCGAGCAGTCCTACAAGAACGTGCCGTTCTACCTGACGAACCGCGGCTACGGCGTGCTCGTGAACCACGCCGGGCACGTGTCGTTCGAGGTCGGCTCGGAGGCGGTCGAGCAGGTGCAGTTCTCGGTCGCGGGGGAGTGCCTGGAGTACTTCGTGATCGCCGGGCCGACGCCCGCCGAGGTGCTCGACCGCTACACGCGGCTCACCGGCCGACCGGCGCGCGTGCCCGACTGGTCGTACGGGCTCTGGCTCTCGACGAGCTTCACGACCGACTACGACGAGGCGACGGTGAACGCGTTCATCGACGGCATGGCCGAGCGCGACATCCCGCTCGAAGTGTTCCACTTCGACTGCTTCTGGATGCGCGAGTTCCACTGGACCGACTTCGAGTGGGACCCGGCGGTCTTCCCCGACCCCGAGGGCATGCTCGCGCGCCTGCACGAGCGCGGCCTGCGCGTGAGCGCGTGGCTGAACCCGTACATCGCGCAGCGGTCGCAGCTGTTCCGCGAGGGCGTCGAGCACGGCTACCTCGTGCGCCGAGCGGATGCCTCGGTGTGGCAGTGGGACCTCTGGCAGGCCGGGATGGCGCTCGTGGACTTCACGAACCCCGAGGCGACGCGCTGGTTCCAGGAGCACCTGCGGCGGCTCATCGCGCAGGGCGTCGACGCCATCAAGACCGACTTCGGCGAGCGCATCCCCATCGACGTCGTCTGGCACGACGGCAGCGACCCCGAGGCGATGCACCACCGGTACACCCAGCTGTACAACCGCGCGGTCTTCGAGGTGCTCGAGGCCGAGCGCGGCGCGGGCGAGGCCGTGCTGTTCGCGCGGTCGGCGACCGCCGGCGGCCAGTCGATGCCCGTGCACTGGGGCGGCGACAACTCGTCGTCGTTCACGTCGATGGCCGAGAGCCTGCGCGGCGGGCTCTCGCTCGCGCTCAGCGGCTTCGGGTACTGGAGCCACGACATCGGCGGCTTCGAGGGCGACCCCGACCCCGCGGTGTTCAAGCGCTGGCTCGCGTTCGGGCTGCTCTCGAGCCATTCGCGCCTGCACGGCTCGACGAGCTACCGCGTGCCGTGGGCGTTCGACCGCGGCGACGAGGCGCCGGGGCAGTCGGCCGTCGAGGTGGCGCGCACGTTCGCGAAGCTCAAGGCGTCGCTGCGGCCGTACCTCGTCGCCGCTGGCGAGGAGGCGCACCGCACGGGCACGCCCGTGATGCGGCCGATGCCGCTCGCGTTCCCCGGCGACCCGGCGGCGGCGTACCTCGACCGGCAGTACCTGCTCGGGCCGGACCTGCTCGTCGCGCCGGTGTTCTCGGCGTCGGGCGACGTCGAGTACTACCTGCCCGAGGGTCGCTGGACGAACTGGTTCACGCGCGAGACCGTCGACGGCGGTGCGTGGCGCCGGGAGCGGCACGGCTTCGACACCGTGCCGCTGTGGGTTCGCGGCGGCGCGGTGATCCCGGTGGTCGGCGCAGATGGGTCGGCGAGCGAGATCCGCGGCTGACCGGCGTCGCGGCATCCGATTCCGGAAGTTTCGACGCTAGACTCCGAAACATGTCAACGGATGCCGCGGCCGAGCGCGTCACGCTCGCCGACCTCGCCGACGAGGCGGGCGTGTCCCTCTCGACCATCTCGAAGGTCCTGAACGGCCGGGCGGATGTCGCGGCCGCGACCCGCGCGCGCGTCGAGCACGTGCTCGCCGAACGCGGCTACCGCCGACGGGGCGGCGGGCGCTCCGAATCGCGTGCCGAGCTCATCGAGCTCGTGTTTCACGAGCTCGACCCGATCTGGTCCATGGAGGTCATCGACGGGGTCGAGTCGGTCGCGAAGGAGCACGGGCTCTCCGTCGTGCTCACCGTGAGCGGCACCCGGCACTCGCCCGACCCCGACTGGGTCGAGGGCGTCATGCGCCGCCGTCCGGTCGGCGTGGTGCTCGTGTTCAGCGACCTCGCGCCCGAGTACCGCGAACAGCTGCACGCGCGCGCCATCCCGTTCGTGATCGTCGACCCCGCCGGCGACCCGTCGCCCGACGCGCCATCCGTCGGCTCGGCGAACTGGTCGGGCGGGCTCGCGGCGACCCGGCACCTCATCGAGCTCGGCCACCGCCGCATCGCCGCCATCACCGGCCCGGCCGACATGATGTGCTCGCTCGCGCGCATCGACGGCTACCGGTCGGCGATGAACTCGGCCGGGCTGCCGATCGACGAGTCGTGGATCCGCTTCGGCGACTTCCACGTGTCGGGCGGTCGCGACCGCGCGCGCGAGCTGCTCGACGTGCCCAGCTCCGAGCGGCCGACCGCGATCTTCGCCGGCAGCGACATGCAGGCGCTCGGCGTGCTCGAGGCGGCGCGGGAGCGCGGCATCCGCGTGCCCGAGGAGCTCTCGGTCGTCGGGTACGACGACATCCCGCTCGCGGCCTGGCTCACGCCCAAGCTCACGACGGTGCACCAGCCGCTCCGTCGCATGGGCGAGGAGGCGGCGCGGCTCGCCATCCGCCTCGCCGACTCGCCGCTCGAGCCCGCCGCGCCGACGCCCCGCATGGACCTCGCGACGAGCCTCGTCGTGCGCGAGAGCACGGCGCGGCCGGCCGCCTGAGCGCGTCTCGAAGCCCGGTCAGTCGAGCCCGGCCAGCTCCGCGAGCCGGGCGAGGCCTGGGCCACGATGCGCCTGCAGGCGATCGAGCACGTCGTCGAGGGCCGCGGTGCGCGGAGAGTCCGGCGGGATGCGCGCGGGATTGAGCGCGACCGTGTCGGCCCAGGCGGCGACGTCGGGCGCGGATCCGAAGGCGGCCGCCGACCTGGCGCCGAGGACGGTCATCCGGGCCCACGCCGCTCGCGAATCGCCGTAGGGCGACGGCGGGCAGAGGCGGTTCTTCTCTGCGTCGTCGTCGCGCGTCGCCTCGACGTAGCCGACGAGGGCGGCGCCGAAGCACGGGAATCCCGAGCGGATCGGCTGCAACGTGATGGCGTCCGCTGCCCAGACGGGGACCAGCGGGGGAGTCGGCAGGCCCTCGCCCGCGCAGTGCACCACCAGCGCGTCGTCGGCGACGCGAACGACCGCGCCGTCGACGAATTCGAGGCGACCGAACCGGACGGCCGCGAGGTGGCCGTGGTGGACCACGTTCGGGATGGAGCGCAGGAGGTCGAGCTCCCACGCCGCGAGCGTCGGCGTGCGCGCCATCGTCGGCTCGATCGCGGGATCGATGCGCAGCATGACCCCGGCGTCCTCGAGCCGCAGGAACAGGTCCGCCAGCGAGGACGCCGACTCCGCCGCCTGCATCGTGTCGGCCACCATGCCGAGGAAGACCGCGGGGTCGGGTTGCACCACCGCGCGGTTCAGCATCCAGGGGTCGCGCGGCCGCACCCAGCGGATCGCGCCGGGATCGACCCCGCGGGCCAGGAGCCACACGCAGGCATCCGTGGCGGTCTTCCCCGACCCGACGATGACGTACTCGCTCGGCGGCCGGTCGAGGTGCGCGAGCTCGTTCACCGGCACCACGCGTGCTCCGTCGGCCACGTCGAAGGGCGGCGCCAGCTCAGCCGGGATCCGCGGCGAGAGGTAGTGGGCGTCGACCACGCGGCAGTGCTCGGTGACGGTGAACTCCTCGCCCGACACGCGCGAGACGAAGGTCCGGCCGTCGCCGACCACCTCGCACCCCGGGAAGAACTCGACCCGACCCGACTCGAGCAGGCGGTCGGCGAGGATGCCCTCGTAGTACGCGCAGATCTCGGCACGCGTGGCGCGCTCCTGGAGTCCGGCCTCGGGCCCGCGATGCTGCACCCGGCCGCCGCCGAGCAGCGTCGACGCGACCCCGTAGAACGCCGAGGCCTGGTGCAGGCGCACGAACGGGTACGCCTCGAGCCAGTGGCCGCCCACGCCGTGACGCCGGTCGACCATCGCCACGGTCGCGCCCGGGGCGTGGTCGATCAGCGCGTCGGTGAACGCCATCCCGGTGGCGCCGGCGCCCACGACGAGGTAGTCCGCCCGGACCACGTGAGCCACGTCACCACTGAATCACGACGACCCGCGGAAGTCCACGGATCGATCGGCTCCCCGTCGCCTCCGGCGCGCTCGAACCGGATGGCGCCGGTCTCGAGTCGGACCTCGACGAGGCCCGACCCGGCGGGGACGGTGGCCGGGTCAGATCGCGCCGGTGCCGGCGTTGCGCGCGGCGCCGGAGGCGTGCGCGCGGGCCTGCGCCTCGGCCTGGAGGGCGTCGGCCGAGGCTTCCGACGTGCCCGATCGGTCCGCCCGCCCGCGCAGCGCGAGCACGATGACGAGCCCGGCGATCAGTGCGATCACGACGACGGCTCCGATGATGACGTCCACAGTGACCCCTCTCCCTTTCGGCGAGGCTAGCAGCGGGGCGGCTCGCTCGGCGAGGGCCGGTGCGCCCGACCGGTCCTGCCGATCGGACTCACGCCGCGCCCGGTCCCGAGACCGGGATCGGCCGCGTGAACGGCGGTTCGGGGGCGACCGCGGCGCGCGGCGCGGCGAGCGCGCGGTGCACGCGCCAGGCGGCGAAGACCGCGAGTGCGCTGATCGCGAGGTGCATGAGCAGGAACCCGTCGACGAGACCTGCGCCGAGCAGCACGCCCGCGACGAGCGGGCCGGCCGCCGTGAACGCGGTCTGCAGTGCGGCCATCGCGCCGAGCGTCTGGCCGACGCGTCCCTTCGGGGCGAGCGATGCGGTCAGCGGGTTCAGGACCGGGCTGTAGATCGTCTCGCCCACGGCGAAGATGCCGTAGGTCATCACGAAGATCGCCGACGCGACGCCCGGCGCGAGCTGCGCGGCCGAGAGCCCGAGCCAGGCGATCACCCAGATCGTGCCCACGGCCATGAGCAGCACCGGGGCGCTGCGCTTGGCGGTGACGCGGACGACCACGACCTGGATGGCGACGATGACGAGGCAGTTCACCGCGGCCGCGATCCCGATCGCGGCGGGGTCGACGTCGAGCACGGTGATGCCGTACGCCGGCAGGCCCGACTCGAACTGCGCGTAGAAGCCGAGTGCGAGCGTGATCGTGACGATCGCGGTCCAGCGCAGCGCGGGGTTGCCGAAGATCAGGCGCAGGATGCCGCGCGAGCGCCCCTCGACGGCGGCGATCGCGCCGGTCGGGTCGGCGGCGAACTCGGCCGGGACGATCGCGCCGCGACCGGCGATGGCGATGATGGCGGATGACACGGCGAAGCCCGCGGCGGCCATCAGGAACCCGACGTCGAGCCCGTCGGGCCGGTCGAGGTCGACGAGGAGGCCGGCGATGAACGCGCCCGCGGCCATGCCCAGCGCCTCGCCCGTGAACTTGTAGGCGAACACCTTGCGGCGGTCGCCGGTCGAGGACCACTGCAGCGCGAGCACCTGCTTGGCCGGCGCAGCCGCAGACAGGCCGAGGCCGAACACGAGCATGCCCGCGAGGAAGAGCGCGGGCGTGTCGGCGAAGATGAGCGACGCCGCGCCGGCCGCGCCGATGAGCTGCGTCACGACCGCGACGCGCACCGGCGGGAACCGGTCGCTCAGGCGGCCCGCGATGGGCGCCGCGACGAGCGCACCGACGGAGAAGAGCGAGGACGCCGCGGCGGCGACGATCGCGCCCCACTCGCGCGTGTCGGCCGCGTACGCGTACTGGTACGGCAGCACGCCTCCCCATCCGAGCGAACCGATGCCGGAGGCGATGACGAGCAGCATCGCGCGCACGGGCGGACTCCTTCCAGGTCGAGGGGGATGACGCGATCCCGGGGTCCGACGCAGCCGGCGCGCGGAATCCTCCGAGATTCGGCGTCGAATACTTCGATGTCGAAATCTTAGCAACCGAAACGCCTGTGCGAGAATTCCCGCATGGGGAAGCGGAGGCCGAGCGCGGCCGAGCAGCACCGGCGGGCCGTCGCCGCCTACGTCGCGGCGGGCGGCGAGGAGTCGGTGCAGCGCGTGATCACCGCGATCGGGAGCCTCTCGCGCAAGCTCGACCAGTGGTACGCCCGGCAGCTCGCCGACCTCGGCGTCACGGCGGGGGAGTGGGCCGTCATCGCCGCACTCGCCAAGTCGGACTCGGCGCTCACCCCGAGCCAGCTCGCCGACCTCACCAACGTCGCGCCGTCGTCGATGACGCATCGGCTCGACAAGCTCGCCGAGCGCGGATTCATCGAGCGCACGCCCGACGCCGAGAACCGCACGCGCATCCAGGTCGGCCTCACCCAGGACGGGTGGGAGTTCTTCAGCGTCGCGATCCGCGGATCCGACGTGGTCGAGTCGGACGTGCTGCAGGACCTGAGCGACGGCGACCGGGCCGAGCTCGCACGCCTCCTCGAGGTCGTGATCGCACGGCTCGACGACGTCGACGCGTAGGGGCCGGGACTCCCCGTCGGGACCCGCCGACCGGGCGGACCCCCGTAGGCGCCTCCGGTGCTACCCGACCTCGGCTGGCACCGCGGCGATCGCCTCGATCTCGACGAGCGCGCCCGGTCGCGCCGGTGCGACGGCGAGCACGGTCACGGCGGTGCGCTGCCCGCCCCACACCGAGCCGGTCGCCGCATACGCCTCGCTCGGATCGATGTCGGGCGCGAGATAGATCGTGAGCTTGGCGACGTGCTCGGGGCCGGTGCCGGCCGCGTCGAGCACCGCGAGCACGTTGCGGAGCGCCTGTTCGGTCTGCGGGCCCAGGCCCTCGAGCAGGGTGCCCGAGGCATCCGTGCCGTTCTGGCCGCCGACGTAGAGCGTGGGGCCCGCCGGCGCCAGCATGCCCTGCGCGAAGGCGGGGCTTCGGTGGAGCTGCTCCGGGTCGACCGGTGTCACGAGCGTCATGATTCTCATCCCTTCGGGTCGTGACCATCCTCCCGGGACCCGCCGACACCCGCCCGGCGGCGGCTCAGTCGAGCGGGCGCACCTCGAGCTCGTCGATGCGGATGACGCCGTCGCCGACCGCGAGCGCACCGGCCCAGACGCCGAGGAAACCGCCCGCGGCATCCGGCCCGAGGGCCCAGACCTCCGCCGTGCCGATTGCGATCTCGGGTGCGTCACCCACCCGCGCGGTACCCGTGGCCGTGAACCCGTCGACCTCGATGCGCAGCTCGACGACGCCGCCGTCGCCCGGCGCGGCCGTCTCGATCGCGCGCGTCGCGCCGTCGGCCGACCGCACGGTCGTGACGATCCGCCGCGCGTCCGCGCCGTCCTCCACGAGCAGGGTCAGGTGCGCGGCCTCGGAGTGGCGGAGCATCAGCCCGGCCGCGAACCCGGCGTGGGCGCGCTCGATCGAGAACCGCATCCGCACGAGCGAGCGGAGCCCGGGCAGTCGGGCGCCCAGGAATCCCAGCCCTCCGACGCGGTCGGGCGGGCAGCCGCCGGCGAGGAGCACGGCACCGTCGCCATCGAACTCGACGACCTCCTCGGGCAGCCGGCGCACCGCGTTCCATTCGGGATCGAGCCACTCGGTGCCCGAACCCTGGACAGCCGCCCCGAGCGAGACCCCGTCGGCCGGTGGCGTCGCGATCTCCGGCACGCCCTCGGACTCGACCTCGAGCGCCACGCGCCCGACGCCGGGCGCGAAGACCGGTCGCCCGTCCTCCCACTCGACCGGCACGAGGCAGGTCTGGCGGGCGAGGAGGCTCCGGCGACCCTCGACCAGACGCGTGGCGAGCAGCACCGCCCAGGTGCGGCCGTCGTCGTCGTCGACCAGGTCGGCGTGCCCGACGTCGACGAGCTCGGCGCGCGAGCCGAGATCGCGGTGCGTGAGCCTGGGATTGCCGGGGTCGCCCGCATAGGGCCCGGTGATCTCGTCGGCGTACGCCACGACGATCGCGTGGTCGCGCTCGGTGCCGCCCTCCGCCGCGAGCAGCAGCCAGCGGCCGGCGCGATGGAAGAGGTGCGGGCCCTCGGCCCAGCGTGCACCGAGGAGCGCGCCGCGCCACAGCACGTGCTCGTCGCCGATCGGCGCCCAGGTCGCGGCATCCAGCTCGCGCAGCCACACCTCGGTCTGCTCGGGCCAGTCGCCGGGGTCGGCGAGCCGCGTGCCGTGCAGCCACACGCGGCCGTCGTGGAACACGAGGGACGGATCGATGCCCTCGATCCCGTCGAACCACACCGGATCGGACCAGGGCCCGGCCGGATCGGACGCCGTCACGAGGAAATGCCCGCGGCGCCCGTTCCCGCCGACGACCGTGCACACGACGTGGAGGCGTCCGCCGTGCGCGCGGACGGTCGGCGCGAAGAGCCCGCCCGATGCGGGCACGCTCGAGAGGTCGAGCTGCCCGGGCCGGTGGACGGCGTGCCCCGCGAGCTCCCAGTGCACGAGGTCGCGCGACCGGTGCACCGGGAGCCCGGGCAGCATCTCGAAGGTGCTCGTGACGAGCACGAACTCGTCGCCCCACCGGCAGATGCTCGGGTCGGGGTGGCAACCCGGCAGGATCGGATTGCGATAGCGGCCCACGCGCGAGGCCTACGCGTTCCGGGCGGGAACTGCCGCGGCATCCGGCAGCGGCGCGACGGTCACGTCGGCGTGCAGTCGCCGGGTGTGGTCCACCCGACGCACGCGCCCCGTCAGCCGCAGCGCGTGCGAGAAGACGAGGTCGCCGCTCGAGCGACCGGCGCTCAGCACCAGCTCGCCCGGCTCCACGATGCGATCGCCGTCGCGTCCGGTGAACGCGGCCAGGTCGGCGGGAACCGCGAACGCGACCTCCACCGACTCGCCCGGCGCGAGCGGCACGCGCGCGTACGCGACGAGTCGTTGCACCGGCCGCACCACCGAGGCGACCGGGTCGTGCAGGTAGAGCTGCACGACCTCGACGGCCGCGCGCTCGCCCGCGTTGCGCAGCCGCAGCCGCACGGTCGCCTCGCCGGCGGTGTCGACCACGTCGTCGTCGCCCGCGAACGACTCCCACACGAACTCGCTGTACCCGAGCCCGTGCCCGAACGGGAAGGCCGGGGTCGGGTCGAGGTTCGACACGTCCGACGCCTGCGCGAGCGGGGCCGCGAGGTAGGTCGCGGGCTGCCCGCCGGGCGACGCCGGGATGCCGATCGGCAGCCGGCCGCTCGGGTTCACGCGCCCGCTCAGCACGCCGGCGATCGCGGTCGCGCCCTCCTCGCCCGCGAAGAACGCCTGGACGATCGCGGCGGCCTCGCCGGCGGCCCGGCCGAGCCAGTACGGCCGGCCCGAGAGCATGGTGACGACCGTCGGCGTGCCGCTGTCGAGCACCGCATCGACGAGCGTCGCCTGCGCGCCCGGCAGGTCGAGCGTGGCCACGTCGCAGCCCTCGCCGCTCGTGCCGCGCCCGAACAGCCCGGCCCGGTCGCCGAGCGCGAGCACGACGACGTCGGCGGATGCCGCGGCGCGCGCCGCGGCCGGGATGCCGTCGGTCTCGCCGCCGTCCACGCTCGTGCCCGTCTCGTGCACGACCTCGGCGTCGGAGAACTCGGCGCGGATCGCCTCGAGCAGGGTCGGGATGCGGATGCCCATCGCGACGCCCGGATGCTGCGACACGACGTGCGTCGGGAACGAGTAGCAGCCGAGCATCGCGTAGGGGTCATCGGCGTTCGGGCCGATCACCGCGATGCGCCTCGGCGCCGCGGCTCCGGCGCCGAGCGGCAGGACGCCGTGGTTCGCGACGAGCACGACCGACTCCTCGGCGAGCCGCGCGGCGAGGGCCCGGTTCTCGGGCGGGTCGAGGTCGACGGTGCCGCGCAGGGCCTCCGCGTCGGAGCGCGTCGCGCCGACGAGCGCCTCGGGCACGGGCGACCACTCGGCGTCGAGGAGGCCGAGTTCCGCCTTCTGGCGCAGCACGCGCCCGAGCGCCACGTCGACGAGCGCGACATCCAGCTCGCCCGCCTCGATCGCGCGGCGCAGCGGCTCGCCGAACGCCTTCACCGTCGGCAGCTCGACGTCGATGCCGGCCTCGAGCGCCTGCCCGGCCGCCTCGGCCCACGTGCCGGCGGTGCCGTGCAGCAGCTTGAGGAACGCGACCGCGAAGTAGTCGGCCACGACCGTGCCGTCGAAGCCCCAGGTCTCCCGGAGCAGCTCGGTGAGGATCCGGCGGTCGCCGGCGGTCGGTACGCCATCGAGGTCGGTGTACGCGTTCATGACGCTGCGCGCACCGCCCTCGCGGACGGCCATCTCGAACGGCGGCAGCAGCACGTCGGCGACCTCGCGAGGCCCGGCCGAGACCGGCGCGAGGTTGCGCCCCGCACGCGAGGCCGAGTAGCCGACGAAGTGCTTCAGGGTCGACACGACGCCGGAGGCCTCGAGCCCGCGCACGTACGCGGTGCCCACGGTGGCGACGAGGTACGGGTCCTCGCCGATCGTCTCCTCGACCCGGCCCCAGCGCGGGTCGCGGACGACGTCGAGCACGGGGGCGAGCCCTTGGTGCACGCCGACCGAGCGCATGTCCTCGCCGATGCGGCGCGCCATCCGCTCGACCAGCTCGGGGTCGAACGACGCGCCCCAGGACAGCGGGACCGGGTAGGCGGTCGCGCCCCACGCCGCGAAGCCCGCGAGGCACTCCTCGTGCGCGAGCGCCGGGATGCCGAAGCGGTTCGAGGCCGCGATGCGCTCCTGCGCGCGGGCGAGCGAGAGGGCACCCACGGCGGCGTCGATCGGCGCCGTGCCGAACGGCCGGGTGAGCTGGCCGAGCCCCGCGGGCAGCAGCGCGTCGAGGTCGACGTCGTCGTTCAGGTCGTGCTGGTGCGGGGCGACGTCGCCGCCCTCGTCGGAGGCGCCGACCCAGACGCCGTAGAGCTGCGCGAGCTTCTCGTCGAGCGACATCCGCTCGATCAGGGCCGCGACCCGCTCGGCCACGGGCAGCGACGCGTCGCGCCAGGGCGTGGCGGGCGCGTCATCCGCGGTGCCGGCGATGGCGAGCTGCTCGGTCATCCCTTCACCGCCCCGGTGAGGCCGCCGACGATGCGGCGCTCGAAGATGCTGAAGAAGACCAGCGCCGGGATCATCGACAGCGACGTGAACGCGAGCACCTTGGCGGTGTCGACCGAGTACTGCGACGCGAAGGCCTGGACGCCGAGCGGCAGGGTGAACGACTCCTCGTTGTTCAGGATGAACAGCGGCAGGAGGTAGCTGTTCCAGCTCGCGATGAACGCGAGGATGCCCACCGTGATGACGCCCGGCAGGGCCAGCGGCACCACCATGCGCCAGAAGAAGCCGAGCCGCGACGCGCCGTCGATCGCGGCGGCCTCCTCGATCTCGTCGGGGATGGCGCGCAGGAACGGCACGAGGATGATGATCGTCGTGGGGAGCGCGAACGCGATCTGCGGCAGGATGAGGCCCGTCATCGAGTTCATCAGGCCGAGGTTGCGCACCACGATGTACAGCGGCGTGATCGCGACCGTCATCGGGAACATGAGCCCGGCGGCGAAGATCGCGTAGAGCACCCCGCGCGCCCGGAAGCGGTAGCGCGCGAGCACGTAGCTGGCCATGAGCCCGAGCGCGACGACGCCGATCGTCGTCACCACGGCGGCGATGGTGGAGTTGCCCACCTCGCCCCAGAAGGTCGTGCTGCCGAGCACGCCGAGGTAGTTCTCGGTCACCCACGGCGACGGCATCCCCGACGGGTCGGCCGTGATCTGGGAGTTGGTCCGGAAGCCGCCGATGATGATGTAGAGGATCGGCGCCAGCATCAGGCCGATCACCACGAGGGCGACGAAGTAGATCGCGGGGCTGCCCCACGGCAGCCGGTCGGTGCCGCGGGCTCGGGCGGCTCGCGGGATGGCGATGGACGACGCGGTCATCGATCGCTCCGTTCGGTGAGGGCGCCCGCGGTGTCCCGGCGCAGCACGAAGCGCTGGTAGACGAGGGCGACGACGAGTGAGATGAGGAACAGCACGACCGCCACGGCGCTGCCGTAGCCGTAGTTGCCCGCGTTGCGGCCGTTGGCGACCATGTAGGTCGCCATGGTCGAGGTGCCCGCGGTCGAGGCGATGTACTGGCCCCAGATGATGTAGACGAGGTCGAAGAGCTGCAGCGATCCGATGATCGACAGGAACGCCCAGATGCGCAGGGTCGGGCCCAGGAGCGGCAGCGTGATCCGGCGCTGGATCTGCCAGTAGGACGCGCCGTCGATCTGCGCGGCCTCGGTGAGCTCCTGCGGGATGCCCTGGAGGCCGGCGAGGAACAGGATGACGGCGAAGCCGACGTACTTCCAGGTGATGATGCCGAGCAGGGTCCAGATGGCGAGGTCGGGGTTGGAGAGCCAGTCCTGCGCGAGGGCTCCCAGGCCGACCTTCTCGAGGAGGCCGTTCAGCGCGCCGTTGCTCTGGAGCATGAGGCTCCAGCCGGTGCCCACGACGACCTCGGCGATGACATAGGGCACGAAGATGAGCACCCGGATCGCCGACTGCCCGCGCATGGGGCGGTTGAGCAGCAGCGCGAGCAGCAGCGCGAGCGGCCCCTGCAGGACGAGCGACATCACGACGATCACGAGGTTGTGCCAGAGCGCCTCGTGGAAGGTCGGGTCCTGCACGATCGTGACGTAGTTCTGCAGCCCGATGAAGTCGGTCGGCGGGCCGAAGCCCTTCCAGCGGAAGAAGCCGTAGTACCCCGCCATGACCACGGGGAAGATGACGAAGGCGAGGAAGATCACGAGGGCCGGGCCGACGAGCACGGCGATCTCCATGACCTGGCGCCAGTCGGCCGCCCGGCGCCGCCGGGTCGAGGCCGCCGGCGCGGCGGCTCGGCGAGGGGCCGGGGACGACAGCTCGTCCCCGGCCCGGTCGCCGTTCGCCGGGGCTCGCCCCACGGAAGGGGAGCTGGTGCGAACGCTCATGGTGCGGGAGCCTCTCAGCCCTTCTTGATGGCGTCTTCGACGGCGTCGACGATGCCCTGCGGGTCGCCCTTGCCGGCGAGCAGGTCGACGACGCCGACGTTCAGCGCGTTGCCGACGTTCTGGCCGAGCAGCGTGTCGAGCCACACCGAGACGTAGGGCGCGTCGTTGTAGGAGGCGAGCACCTCCTGCAGCGCGGGGTCGGTCACGACGCCCTGCGCGTCCTTGTTGGCCGGCAGCGTGACGAACGCCTCGGCGTACGCCTCCTGCTGCGCCTTCTGCGAGGCGAACTCGAGGAACTCGGCGCACTCCTTCGGCGCATCGACATAGCAGCTGTAGCCGTCGACGCCGCCCATCATGGCGCCCTCGCCGCCGTCGCCCCCGTCCACGGCCGGGAAGGGGAACCAGCCGAGGTCGGCGAGCGGCTGCTCGTCGGGCGTGAGCGAGGCGATCACGCCCGGATCCCACGCGCCCATGAGCTCCATCGCGGCCTTGTGGTTGGCGACCAGGCCGGCCGAGGACCCGGCGCCCTGCTGGGCCGACGTGGTGAGGAAGCCGTCGTTGAACGGCTCGGTCGCGGCGAACTCCTGGAGGTCCTCGCCGGCGCGCAGGAAGCACTCGTCGGAGAAGCTCGGCTCGGTCGCGAGCTCGGCCATGACGTCCTGCGAGCACTCGCGCAGGGCGAAGAAGTAGTACCAGTGGGCGGCGGGCCAGGCGTCCTTGGCGCC
The DNA here is from genome assembly GCF_016907355.1 of Agromyces aurantiacus. NCBI lineage: Bacteria > Bacillati > Actinomycetota > Actinomycetes > Micrococcales > Microbacteriaceae > Agromyces > Agromyces aurantiacus. The sequence goes on from NZ_JAFBBW010000001.1 coordinate 1,473,836, forward strand.
CAGGGCGATGGGCGCGATCCCGCTGGCCTTGAGCTTGTCGACGGCGTCGCCCAGCTCGTCGAACGTGGTGGGCGTCTCGGTGATGCCCGCCTGCTCGAAGAGGTCCTTGCTGTAGTAGATGCCGCCGGGCAGCACCGAGGACGGCACGCCGTAGATCTTGCCGTCGACCGAGAAGGCGGCGAGCGAGCCCTCGCCGAGCGCGGTCTTGGTGTCGTCCGAGAGCGCGTCGGTCAGGTCCTGCGCCTGGCCGGCCTCGACGACGGCGGCGAGCTTGCCGCCGCCGCGGGCCATGAAGATGTCGGGCGCGTCGCCGGAGTTCAGCGCGGTCTGGAGCTTGCCGTCCATGTCCTCGTTCTGCACGGACTGGATCGTGATGTCGACGCCCGGGTGCTCGGCTTCGAACGCCGTGGCCGTCTCCTCCCAGTACGCCTTGCCGGGGCCGGTGGTGGAGTTGTGCCAGAAGGTGAGCTCGACCGAGCCGTCCTCCGAGCCACTGTCTCCCGTGCTGCACCCCGTCACGGTGCCCAGGGCCACGGCGGCCACGGCGCCGAGCGTCACGAGCCGCGTGATGCTGCGTCTGTTCATCATTGAACCTCTCGAAAGTTTCGACGGCAACGTCGAAAGTGATCTGGACGGCTCGAATATACGCGGCGACCGATATGCGGTCAAGCGCAACATATTTGGCGTGCCGCGGCGCGTCGCAGCGCGGCCGTCCCTAGAGTGGACGCGTGGCAGACCGGCTCGGCAGTTTCGACGGCGTGCATCGACGCAATCTCGCGCGCGTGCTCGGCCTCGTGCACCTCGAAGGGCCGCTGTCGCGCGCCCGGCTGACCTCGCTCACGGGGCTCAACCGCTCGACGATCGCCGCGCTCGCGGGCGAGCTCGTCGAGATCGGCCTCGTCGAGGAGCGCGCTCCCGACCCGACCAACCGCGTGGGTCGCCCCTCGCCGGTGGTCGCCCCCGACGTCCGCGTGGTCGCGATCGCCGTGAACCCCGAGGTCGACGCGGTCACGATCGCCGCCGTCGGGCTCAACGGACGGATCGCGGCGCGCGAGCGCATCGAGGTCGACCACCTCGTCACGCCCGAGGAGACCGCGAGGCTCACGGCCGACGCGATCGCGCGCTGGCGCGCGGCGTCGCTCCGCAGCGCCCGGTTCGCCGGCGTCGGGCTCGCCGTGCCGGGACTCGTCCGCGCCTCCGACGGGCTCGTGCGCTTCGCGCCCCACCTCGAGTGGCGCGAGGCGCCGATCCGGGCATTCGTCGAGGAGGCGACCGGGCTGCCCACCGCCGTCGGCAACGATGCGAGCCTCGGCGCGATCGCCGAGCACCTCTTCGGCGCGGGCCGAGGCGTCGACGACCTCGTCTACCTCAACGGCGGCGCGAGCGGCATCGGCGGCGGCCTCATCGTGCACGGCCGCGCGGTCGGCGGCACGAGCGGGTACGCGGGGGAGTTCGGACAGAACCGACCCGGCATCGCGTCGGCCGACGATCGCCGCGCCGCGGGCGGCGTGCTCGAGGACGAGGTCAGTCGCACGCGCCTGCTCGAGGCGGTCGGGCTGCGCGCGGCCGACGAGCCGACGCTCGCCGCCGCCATCCGCTCGGCGCTCGACGGCGCGGATGCCGCGACCGTCGCCGCGGAGCTCGACCGCCAGCGCCGCATCCTCGCCACCGCGCTCGCCAATGCCGTCAACGTGCTGAACCCCTCGCTCGTGATCCTGGGCGGCTTCCTCGCCACGCTCGCCGACCTCGACCCCGAGGCGCTCCGTGCCGCCATGGCCGCCCAGGCCATGCCCGCCGCGGTCGAGGACGTCGAGGTGCGCGTCGCCGCGCTCGGCGAGGACCGCCTGATGATCGGTGCGGCCGAGGCCGCGTTCGCCGGCCTCCTGGCGGATCCGCTCGCCGCGGCCGGCTGACGCCGTCGGGCGCCCGCACTTGCGCGACCGGGGGGTCCGTTCGCTAAGATCGAGGGCAGTCGAATCGATTCGAGGCCACGACGGCCGAGATCGCTCACGGCGGCGCCCCAGCGCGGGCGCCGCTTTTCGTTCGCCCGGCGCCCGACGGCGTGCGCCCGCGGCCCCCACCGCACGTCCGCCTCTCCGCACGCCTCGGGAACACCATGTCAACCGCCTCCATCCCCATCGTCCGACCCGACGACTACAGCGCCCCGCGCCACCCCGGCGACCTGCTCAGCCGGCGCCAGCGCCTCGTCTACGTGCTCGTGCTGGGCGCGCTCACCGCGCTCGGGCCGTTCACGATCGACCTCTACCTGCCCGCGTTCCCCGCGCTCGAGGCCGAGCTCGGCGTCAACGCCGCGGCGATCCAGATCACCCTCACGGGCACCATGATCGGCTTCGGCCTCGGCCAGCTCATCGTCGGTCCGTGGAGCGACAAGGTCGGCCGCCGGCTTCCCCTCATGCTCTCGACCGCGCTGCACATCGCGGCCTCGGTCGCCGCCGCGCTCGCGCCCGACATCGCGTGGCTCGTGGTGTTCCGCCTCCTGCAGGGCTTCGGCGCCGCCGCCGGCGGCGTCGTGGCCATGGCGATGGTCCGCGACCTCTTCGGCGGCAAGCCGCTCGTGCGGATGCTCTCGCGCCTCGCGCTCGTCAATGGCCTCGCGCCCGTGCTCGCGCCGGTCATCGGCTCGCAGCTGCTCCAGGTCATGGACTGGCGCGGCGTCTTCTGGGTGCTCGCCGGCTACGGCATCGTCGTCGTCGTCGCGGTCGCGTTCTTCATCGTCGAGACCCTGCCCGAGTCGCGCCGGCACGTCGCCGGCCACTCGTCGGTCGGCCAGCGGTACCGGGCGCTGTTCCGCGACCGCATCTACCTCGGCGCCGCGCTCATCGGCGGCATGACCTTCACCGGGCTCTTCGCCTACCTCTCGACGTCGTCGTTCCTCTTCCAGCAGGTCTACGACTTCACGCCGCAGCAGTACGGCCTGCTCTTCGCCGTGAACTCGATCGGCGTCGTCGTGGGCGTGCAGGTCTCGTCCCGGCTGATCCGCGGGCCGATCCCGCCGCAGTACGTGCTCGCGGGTACCACCGTCGTGCACCTCGCGATGGCCACCGCGATCATCGTGCTCGACGGCGCCGGCGCGGGCTTCTGGGGCACCGCCATCCCGCTGTGGATCTACATCGCCGCGTGCGGCTTCACGTTCCCGGCCGTCCAGGTGCTCGCGCTCGCCAACCACGGCGCCGAGGCCGGCACCGCCGCGTCGCTGCTCGGCGCGCTGAACTTCGGCCTCGCCGGCGCGATCACGCCGCTCATCGGCGTCTTCGGCGTGGGCAGCGCCGTGCCCATGGCGGCCCTCATGCTCGGAGCCGCCGTGGTCGCGATCATCGGCGTCTGGGCGCTCGTGCGCCCCTCGAGCGTGCCCGCGCTCTCCGACTGAGCGCCCCGCCCCCTGCGGAATGCAGGTGCGGCGTCGTGTCGCGGCGTCGGATGGCGCGTCCGCACCACGACGCGCCGAGCGCGCACCTGCGTTGCGCCCGCCCGGGCGGGCCCACGGCCCCACCGGGAGCCGGAAGCGCGGGCGCGCGGCATCCGTTCTCAGGAGCTTCACGGCGCGGCGGTTAACGTGAGGGGATGAGCGCACCCGGCACCGACGCAGGTCCCCCGGCCACCCCGCCCAGCGAGGGCGGCGCCGCGACCAAGGAGGGCGAGGACCTCCGCCCGGTCGCACGCGAGGCACGCACCGAGTACGTCGGGCGGTTCGTGCCGTTCGCCGCCGGCATCGCGGCCGTCGTGATGGCGGCCGTGCTCGGGCTGGTCATCGTGATGCGCGCGGGCGGCCTGCCGTTCGGCATCGACGAGGAGTGGGCCGAGGAGGTCTTCGAGTTCCGCGGCGGCATCGGCGACGTCGTCGCGTTCGGGATGGACCGGCTGGGCGGCGGCATCATGGGCGTCTTCGTCGTGCCGATCGTCACCGCGGCGATCCTGCTCGTCGTGCGACGGCCGTGGGCCGCGCTCTACTTCATCGTCGCGTCGGCGGCGAGCGCCGGGATGGTGCAGGTGCTGAAGAACCTCTTCGGCCGCGCCCGCCCCGAGGACATCCTCGTGATCGCCGACTACGGCTCGTTCCCGTCGGGGCACGTGGCGAACGCCGCGACCATCGCGGTGGCGATCGGCATCATCGTGCCCAAGCGCTGGGTGTGGGTCACGGGCGCCGCGTACACGTTCCTCATGGCCGTCAGCCGCACGTACGTCGGCGCGCACTGGATCACGGACACGATCGGCGGCGCGCTCGTCGGCGCGGGCATGGCGCTGCTCGTGTGGACCGTGTTCGCGCGCAAGCTCGAGGACGAGCGCCTCCGCAGGCTCGCCATCGTCTCGGAGCGGAACGCCGCGCTCGCGCAGTCGCACATCACGCCGCCGGCGCGCCCGCGCGAGCGGGATCCGCTGGTCGAGTCGCCCTAGCCGGCAGCCGCCGCGGCCGTCGCCTCGACGAGCTGCAGCGTGCGGGCCGCGACGCTCACCGCGATCGCCGCCGGTTCCTTCGAGCGGATGCCGGCGATGCCGATCGGCGTCGTGATGCGCTCGAGTGCGGCGTCGTCGTGCCCGGCCGAGGCGAGCTGCGTGCGGAACCTCGCCCACTTCGAGCGCGACCCGATGAGCCCGATCGAGGCGATGCCGGGTGTGCGCAGGGCGAGGTCGCAGATCGCGAGGTCCTCGGCGTGGTCGTGCGTCATGACGAGCACGTGCGCGCCCGCGGGCAGGTCGGCGAGGACCGACTCGGGCACGCGCGCGTGGTGCACGCGCACCGTCGCGACGGCATCGGCGCGCGGGCCGGGCGTGCCGCCCACGCCGAGCCGTGCGGGGGCGAGCATCTCCTCGCGCGAGTCGACGAGGTGCAGCTCGAGCGGCTGCCGCGCGAGGATCCGCGCGAGCTCGAGCCCGACGTGGCCGAGCCCGAACACCGCGACGACGGGCACCACCGGCACGGGTTCCAGCAGCATGGTGACCTCTCCTCCGCAGCACTGCACGCCGTACTCGGTCGTGGCCCGGTCGCTCAGCGTCAGGGTGAGCAGCTCGGGTTCGGCGGCCGCCTCGACGAGCATCGTGCGTGCGCGCTCGATCGCCGTGCGCTCGAGGTTGCCGCCGCCGACCGTGCCCGCGACCGCCTCCGACGAGACCACCATCTTCGCGCCGCCGTTGCGCGGCGCGTGCCCGCGGACCATCGCGAGCGTGACGATCACGCCGGGCCGGCGCTCGGCACGCAGCCGCTGCACGGCGTCGACCCAGTCCATGCGCGCTCCGATCAGCGGCGCCGCAGCGCCGCGGCCGGCAACCCGGCGAGCTCCGGCGCCGCGGGCGTCGACGGAGCCCCCGGCTCCCCGGTCGCCTCGCGAGCGGCCCGCGCCGCCTCGATCGCCCAGAACACCGCCTCGGGCGTCGCGGGCGAGCCGAGCTCGACGCTGTACCCCTCGGGGCCGAACGCCGCGACCGCCTCGCGGATCGCCTCGCGCACGCTGAACGCGAGCATGAACGGCGGCTCGCCGACGGCCTTCGACCCGTACACGGCGCCGTCCTCGGTCGCGCGTTCGAGGAAGTGCACGTTGAGCTCGTCGGGCAGCTCGGAGAAGCTCGGCAGCTTGTAGGTGCTCGCCGACTGGGTGAGCAGTCGCCCCCGTCCCGGGCCGTCGGAGGTGTCCCAGCGCAGCTCCTCGAGCGCGAGCCATCCGACGCCCTGCATGAACGCGCCCTCGACCTGCCCGAGGTCGATGATCGGCGAGAGCGAGTCGCCGACGTCGTGCACGATGTCGGTGCGGAGGAGTCGCGTCGCGCCCGTGAAGCCGTCGACCTCGACCTCGCTCGCGGCGACGCCGTACGCGAAGTACTTGAACGGATGGCCCTGCATCGCGCCGGGCTCCCAGCCGAGTCCCTCGGTGCGGTAGAAGCCGGCGGCGAACAGCTGGACGCGGTCGGCGTACGCGGCCTCGGCGACCTCGTCGAAGCCGAGCGAGGTGCCGTCGGGGTCGGGCCCCGACACCCGGCCGGCGGCGAACCGGACATCCGCCTCGTCGATGCCGAGCAGCCGCGCGGCGACGGGCGCCATGCGTCCGCGGATCTGGTCGCACGCGTCCTTGACCGCCGCGCCGTTGAGGTCGGCGCCGCTCGATGCGGCGGTCGCCGACGTGTTGGGCACCTTGTCGGTGCGCGTCGGTGCGAGCCGCACGGCCGACATCCGCACGCCGAGCGCCGTCGCGGCGACCTGCAGCATCTTGGTGTGCAGGCCCTGCCCGAGCTCGGTCCCGCCGTGGTTCACGAGCACCGAGCCGTCCTTGTACACGTGCACGAGCGCGCCGGCCTGGTTGTAGGCGGTGAAGGTGAACGAGATGCCGAACTTCACCGGCGTGATCGCGAGCGCGCGCTTGACGTCGGGGTGCGCGTCGTTGAACGCGGCGATCGCGGCGCGTCGCTCGTCGAACCGGCTCTCCGCGCGCACGCGCGCCCACTCCTCGTGCAGTCGCTCGGCATGCCGAACGGGCTGGCCGTACGGCGTCGTCTGGCCGGGGCGGTAGAGGTTGCGCTCGCGAAGCTCGGCCGGATCGATGCCGAGCAGGGGCGCGACGCGACCGAGGATGTCCTCGATCACGAACATGCCCTGCGGACCGCCGAACCCGCGGAACGCGGTCTGCGAGGTCAGGTTGGTCTTCGCGATGCGACCCTGCACGGTGAGGTCGGGGATCCAGTAGGCGTTGTCGACGTGGCAGAGCGCGCGGCCGAGCACGGGCTCGGAGAGGTCGAGGCACCACCCGCCGTTCGAGGTGAGCGTCGCCTCGAGCGCGAGGATGCGGCCCTCCTCGTCGAACCCCGCGCGCCAGGTCGCGTGGAACGGGTGGCGCTTGCCCGTCATCGTGAGGTCCTGCGTGCGCGTGAGGCGCACGCGCACGGGCCGCCCGGTGAGGGTCGCGCCGAGCGCCGCGATCGCGGCGAACCCGTGCGGCTGCATCTCCTTGCCGCCGAACCCGCCGCCGAGCCGCAGCGACTGCACCGTGACGCGGTGGTTGGGCACGCCGAGCACGTGCGCGACGATCTCCTGCGTCTCCGACGGATGCTGCGTGCTCGACTCGACGAACACCTGCCCCTCGGAGTCGACGTGCGCGAGCGAGGCGTGCGTCTCGAGGTAGAAGTGCTCCTGGCCGTTGACCTCGCTGACGCCCTCGAAGACGTGCGGGGCGCCGGCGAGCGCGGCCTGCGCATCGCCGCGGCGGACCGTCGGCGCGATGCCCTGGAACGACCCGGCCTCGATGGCCTCGCCGACCGTGACGATCGAGGGCAGCGGCTCGTACCCGACGCGGACCGCGGCCGCGCCGAGCCGCGCGGCTTCGGGGGTCTCACCGAGGATCCACGCGAGCGCGTGCCCGTGGAACATCGCCTCGGCGGGGAAGAGCGGCTCGTCGTGCTTGGCGCCGGCGTCGTTCTCGCCCGGCACGTCGGCGGCGGTGAGCACGCGGACGACGCCGGGCACCTCGAGCGCGGGGCCGACGTCGAGCGACACCAGCGCATGGGCGTGCTCGGACTGCACGGGCCACGCCGTGAGCACGTCGTGGCGACCCGCGGCGAGGTCGTCGGTGTAGACCGCGGTGCCGGTGGCGTGCCTCGCGGCGCTCTCATGGGGGAGCGCAGCTCCGACCATGGCGCCCTCGGGGCGGGCGGCGAGGTCGCTCATGCGGGCACCACCTCCTCGGGGCGGGCGCTCCGGTAGAGCTTCAGCAGCGATCGGTTCAGCATGAGCGCGCGGTACTCGGCGCTCGCCCGGTGGTCCGACATCGGCGTGCCCTCGGACCCGAGCACGGATGCCGCGTCCCGCACGGTATCGAGGTCCCACCGACGCCCGACCAGCACGGCCTCGGTCGCGCGGGCGCGGATCGGCGTCGCGGCGACGCCGCCGAGCCCGATCCGGGCGGACGCGACGACGCCGTCGGCGCCCACGTCGAGCGCGAACGCGACCGCGACGCTCGAGATGTCGTCGTACCGGCGCTTGGCGACCTTGTGGAACCCGGTGAGCGGGGCGAGCGGCAGCGGGATCCGCACCGCGCGGATGAGCTCGCCGGGGCGGCGCACCGTCGTGCGGTAGCCGGTGAAGTACTCCGCGAGGTCGACCTCGCGCTCGCCGTCGGCCGCGACCAGCACGAGGCGCGCCTCGAGGGCGAGGAGGGCCGGCGCGGCGTCGCCGATGGGCGAGGCCGTGCCGAGGTTGCCGCCGAGCGTCGCGCGGTTGCGGATGAGGGGCGAGGCGAACTGCGGGAGCAGGTCGTCGAGGAGGGGCGCGCGCCCGTCGAGCAGTCGGCCGACCTCGGAGAGGGTCAGGGCCGCGCCGAGTTCGATGCCGGCATCGTCGACCGCGAACGCGCGCAGCTCGGGCAGCCGGTCGATCGCGACCGTGAGCGGTGCGCGCCGCCCGCGGAGGTTGACCTCGACGCCCCAGTCCGTGGAACCCGCGATCACCGTCGCGTCGGGCTCGTCGGCGAGGCGCGCGAGGGCGTCGTCGAGCGAGGCCGGGCGCACGAACCGGGCGCCGCCGGCCTCGAGCGAGGTCGCCACGACGGCGGGTGCGGGATGGCTCCGCCGCTCGGCGAGCGGATCGTCGGCGTCGGGCACCCCGAGCCCCTCGGCCGCGTCGCGGATCGGGCGGTAGCCGGTGCAACGGCAGAGATTGCCGGCGAGCGCGTGCAGGTCGAAGGCGACCGCGTCATCCGTCGGCGCCGCGTCATCCGTCGAGGCATCCGCCCCGCCGGTCGCCCGACCGGCCCGGTAGAACTCGGCCGCCATGCTGCACGCGAACCCGGGCGTGCAGTAGCCGCACTGCGAGCCGCCCGCCGCCGCGAGCGCCGCCTGCACCGGATGCATCGACTCGGGCGTGCCGAGCCCCTCGGCGGTCACGACCTCCTGGCCGTCGAGCGCCGCGGCCGGCACGAGGCACGAGTTCACGGCCGTCCACGCGGTGCCGTCGGCGCCGTCGGGCGTGGCCAGGAGCACCGAGCATGCGCCGCACTCGCCCTCGGCGCACCCCTCCTTCGCGCCGGTCAGGCCCTGCGCGCGCAGCCAGTCGAGCGCCGACGTGTGCGGTGCCACGTCGTGCAGCGACCGCGATCGTCCGTTGACGGTCACCGTCCAGTCGTCCATCGTCGCACCCCCGTCCCGGCGAGTCTACGCCCGCGACTTCGCCCCGGATTCCGTGACGGAGCGACCGGCGTGCGCCAAGATGAGGGCAGCGTGGTGGCATCGACCCGGAGGGGAGCGGGAGCCGCATGACGATCGAGATCCGTGCCGACGACGTCGCGGGCGGCGAGGAGATCCTCACCGGCGAGGCGCTCGCGTTCGTGGAGGAGTTGCACCGTCGGTTCGACGCGCGACGGCGTGAACTGCTGCGGGCACGGCGCGATCGCCGCGAGCGCATCGCGCGCGGCGAGGAGCGGCTCGACTTCCTCGCCGAGACCGCCGAGGTGCGTGCGGGCGAGTGGCGCGTGGCGCCGCCGCCGCCCGCCCTGGCCGACCGCCGCGTCGAGATCACGGGCCCCGCGACACCGGCGAAGATGGCGATCAACGCGCTGAACTCGGGCGCGCGCGTGTGGCTCGCCGACCTCGAGGACGCGTGCAGCCCGACGTGGGCGAACATCGTCGGCAGCATCCGCAACCTGCGCGACGCGGCGCTCGGCGCGCTCGCGCACACCTCGCCCGAGGGCCGGGCGTACGCGCTGCGCGACGACCTCCGTCGCCCGACGGTGGTGACGCGGCCCCGCGGATGGCACCTGCCCGAGAAGCACGTGCTCGTCGACGGCGAGCGCGCCTCGGCGTCGCTCGTCGACCTCGGCCTGCACCTCGTCCACACCGCGCGGCCGCTCCTGGATCGCGGCGACGGGCCCTTCTACTACCTCCCCAAGCTCGAGTCCCACCTGGAGGCCCGGCTGTGGAACGAGGTCTTCGCCTTCGCCGAGGAGCGGATGGCGCTGCCATCCGGCACCATCCGGGCCACGGTGCTCATCGAGACCATCCCGGCGGCGTTCGAGATGGACGAGATCCTCTGGGAGCTGCGCGAGCACGCGTCGGGGCTGAACGCCGGCCGGTGGGACTACCTGTTCAGCATCATCAAGGTCTTCCGCGACGCCGGGCCCGAGTTCGTCGTGCCCGACCGCGCGTCGGTGGCGATGACCGCGCCGTTCATGCGCGCCTACACCGAGCTGCTCGTGCAGACGTGCCATCGCCGCGGTGCCGTCGCGATGGGCGGCATGGCCGCGTTCGTGCCGAACCGCTCCGACCCCGAGGCGACCGCGGTCGCGATCGAGAAGGTCCGCGCCGACAAGGCGCGCGAGGCGGGCGACGGCTTCGACGGCTCGTGGGTCGCGCATCCCGACCTCGTGGCGGTGTGCCGCGAGGTGTTCGACGGCGTGCTCGGCGACCGGCCGAACCAGCTCGACCGGCAGCGACCCGAGGTGCGGGTCGCCGCGGAAGACCTGCTCGATGTCGCCTCCGCCGCCGGCCGGGTGACCGAGGCGGGGCTCCGCACCAACCTCTCGGTCGCGGTCGCGTACGTCGCGGCCTGGCTGGCCGGCAACGGTGCGGTCGCGCTGCACAGCCTCATGGAGGATGCGGCCACCGCCGAGATCTCGCGGTCGCAGGTGTGGCAGCAGCTGCGGCACGACGTCGTCCTCGCCGACTCGGGCCGCCGGCTCACGCCCGAGCTCGTGCGCGAGGTGCTCGACGAGGAGGTCGAGGGGCTCCGGGCCGAGACGACGCCCGAGCGGTTCGCCGCGTTCACCGAACCCGCCGCGCGACTGGTCGCCGAGCTGTGCCTCGCCGACGACTACGCCGACTTCCTGACCCTGCCGGCCTACGAGCTGCTGGAATGACCGCGCGCACCGCCCTCTCGGCCGCCACGCTCGCCGCGATCGAGCACCGCCTCGCCGCGACCGACGAGCTGCTGGCCCGCGCCTACCCGGGAGACGATGGCCGGCGCCAGCCCGTGCACACGGTCTACGTGCCCGCCGACCGGTTCACCCCCGAGCTGACCACGGTCTGGGGTCGCGCCGCCCGTGAGGCCGTCGCCCAGGCGGGGGGCCTCGCCGACCTCGCCGCGTGGATCGGGATGCCCGAGCGCACCGCGGCGGCCGTCGTGCCGCGCGTGCACGACAAGCTCGAGCGCGAGCCGATCGAGGACCTCCGCATCGACTTCGAGGACGGCTACGGCGACCACGGCGACGACGCCGAGGATGCCGACGCGATCCGCGCGGCCCGGCGGGTCCTCGCGGCCGAGGGCGCGGGCTTCGCCCCGCCGATGGTCGGGATCCGATTCAAGAGCTTCGAGGCCGCGACGCGGGCCCGCGGCATCCGGACCCTCGACCTGTTCATCACCACGCTCGTCGAGCACGGCGGGCTGCCGGCGGGTCTCGTGCTGACCCTGCCGAAGGTGTCGACCGTCTCGCAGGTCGAGGCGATGGCCGAGGTGGCCGGCGCGCTCGAACGCGCCCACGGCCTGCCGGAGGGACGGCTGCGGTTCGAGGTGCAGGTCGAGACGCCGCAGCTCGTGCTCGGCGCCGACGGCGACGCGCCGGTCGCGCGCCTCGCGCTCGCCGCGCCGGGGCGGGTGAGCGGGCTGCACTTCGGCACGTACGACTACAGCGCCGCACTCGGCATCGCGGGGCCGTACCAGTCGCTCGACCATCCGGCCGCCGACCACGCGAAGGCGGTCATGCAGGTCGCGGTGGCGGGCACCGGCATCCGACTCTCGGACGGCTCGACCAACGTGCTGCCGGTCGGCGACCGCGCGCCGGCGGCATGGCGCCTGCACGCGCGGCTCGTGCGGCGCTCGCTCGAGCGCGGGTTCCCGCAGGGGTGGGACCTGCACCCCGCCCAGCTGCCGACCCGGTTCCTCGCGACGTACGCATACTTCCGCGACGGCTACCCCGAGGCGAGCGGCCGGCTGCGCGACGTGCACGACCGGCGCACCGGGGGCGTGCTCGACGAACCCGCGACGGTGCGCGCGCTCGCCGGGTTCGTGCGGCGGGGCGCCCAGTGCGGCGCGCTGACCGCGGCGGAGATCGAGGCCGACACCGGGTTCGACGAGCACGCGCTCGCCGGGCTCGCGCGCGTGAGGGAGGGCGCATGAGCTACCACACCCCGGCCGGCGGGCTGCCCGGCCAGTCCGAGCTGCTCACCGACCGGGCGATCGTGACCGAGGCGTACACCGTGATCCCGCGGGGGGTGCTGCGCGACATCGTCACGAGCCGGCTGCCCGGTTTCGAGCGGACCCGGTCGTGGATCCTCGCGCGCCCCATCGCGGGGTTCTCGACGACGTTCGCGCAGCTCATCGTCGAGGTCGCGCCAGGCGGCGGCGCGGAGCGGCCCGAGCGCGAGCCGGGCGTCGAGGGCGTCGTGTTCGTGACCGCGGGAGCGCTCACCGTCCGGCTCGCGGGGGAGCGGCACGTGCTCGAGCCCGGCGGCTACGCCTACCTGGCCGCGGGCGCCGACTGGTCGATCGCGAACGAGGGCGACGCGACGACGAGCTTCCACTGGATCCGCAAGGCGTACGAGCCGCTCGACGACGTGGCGCCGCCGGCGTCGTTCGTCACGAGCGACGCGGCCGTGTCGCCCCAGCCCATGCCCGGCACCGGCGGCGCGTGGGCGACCTCGCGGTTCGTCGACCCCGACGACCTCGCGCACGACATGCACGTGAACATCGTGACCTTCCAGCCGGGCGGGGTGATCCCGTTCGCGGAGACGCACGTCATGGAGCACGGGCTCTACGTGCTCGAGGGCAAGGGCGTGTACCGGCTCAACGGCGACTGGGTCGAGGTCGAGGCGGGCGACTTCATGTGGCTGCGGGCGTTCTGCCCGCAGGCCTGCTACGCGGGCGGGCCGGGGCCGTTCCGGTACCTGCTGTACAAGGACGTGAACCGGCAGGTGCGGCTCACCGACCCCGCGGGCGGCCCGGCCGGCGGGCGCGCCGCGAGCCGGTGGGGGTGAGCGGGCGGATGCCGACGGGCGAGTCGGACGGCGCGGCCGGCTCCTCGTTCGACCTCGTGGTGGCCGGCGCGCGCGTGCTCGTCGCGGGCGCGTTCACGCCGGCCGAGGTCGGCGTGCGCGACGGACGCGTCGCCGCGATCGAGCCGCTCGGTGCGGGCCTGGCCGGCGAGCGGATGGCGCGGCTCGGCGACGACGAGGTGCTGCTCCCGGGGCTCGTCGACACGCACGTGCACGTGAACGAGCCGGGGCGCACCGAGTGGGAGGGCTTCCGCACCGCGACGCGCGCGGCCGCCGCGGGCGGCGTCACGTCGATCGTCGACATGCCGCTGAACAGCATCCCGCCGACCGTCTCGGTCGCCGCCCTGGAGGAGAAGCGGCGCGCGGCCGCCGCGGCCGGGCTCGCGGTCGACGTCGGGTTCTGGGGCGGGATCGTGCCGGGTGGCCTGCGCGAGCTGCGGCCGCTCGCGGCCGACGGCGTGTTCGGGTTCAAGTGCTTCCTGGTCGACTCCGGCGTGCCCGAGTTCCCGCCCGTGACCGCGGCCGAGCTCGAGGCCGCGATGGCGGTGCTCGCCGAGCTGGGACTGCCGGTGATCGTGCACGCCGAGGACGCGGGCGTGATCGGCGAGGCGCCGCATCCGCACAGCCGCCGGTACGCCGACTTCCTCGCCTCGCGGCCGGATGCGGCGGAGCGCACGGCGGTCGAGCACGTGATCGAGGCCGCGCGGCGCACGGGCGCGCACGCGCACATCCTGCACCTGGCCTCGGCCGAGGCGCTGCCGCCGATCGCCGCGGCGCGTCGCGAGGGGGTTCGGATCACCGCGGAGACGTGCCCGCACTACCTGGCGCTCACGTCCGAGGACGTGCCCGACGGTGCGACCGCCTACAAGTGCTGCCCGCCCATCCGCGACGCGGCGAACCGCGACGCCCTCTGGCGCGGGCTGGAGGACGGCACGATCGACCTCGTGGTCTCCGACCACTCGCCGGCGCCGGCGTCGATGAAGCTCGCCGGCGGCGGCGACTTCGCCGAGGCGTGGGGCGGCATCGCCTCGCTGCAGCTCGGGCTGCCGGTGGTGTGGACCGAGGCGCGGCGTCGCGGCATCCCACTCGAGCGCGTCGTCGAGTGGATGGCGACCGCGCCCGCGCGCACGCTCGGCGTGCCCGCCAAGGGTGAGATCGTGGTCGGCGGCGCGGCTGATCTCGTCGCGTTCGCCCCCGACGCCGAGTGGCGAGTGGATGCCGCGCGGCTCGAGCACCGCCATCCGATCACGCCCTACGACGGGCGCACCGTCGCGGGAGCGGTGCGCGGCGTGTGGCTCGCGGGTGCGGCCCTCGACTCGACCGCGCCCACGGGGCGGTTGCTGCGCGCCGGATGACGCGCGCGACGCTTGCTATCCATCTGGACAATTCGCTCCAGGGCGGCTACCGTACCCACCATGCGAATCCTCCTCGTCGGCGCCGGAGGCGTCGGAGACGCCATCGCCAAGATCGCCGCGCGCCGCGACTTCTTCGAGCTCATCGTCGTCAGCGACTACGACGAGTCCCGCGCTCGCCGCACCGTCGACTGGATCGCCGCGAAGCACGGCGACGACGTCGCGGCCCGCTTCGCCACCGCGCAGATCGACGCGAGCGACCCCGAGGTCGTGGCCGCCGTCGCGCGCGCCCACGGCGCCACGCACGTCATGAACGCGGTCGAGCCGAAGTTCGTGCCGTCGATCTTCCGCGGCGCGCTCGCCGCCGCGGCCGACTACCTCGACATGGCCATGAGCCTGTCGGAACCGCACCCCACCGACCCCTACGCCGAGACCGGCGTGAAGCTCGGCGACGACCAGTTCGCCCAGGCCGACGACTGGGAGAAGGCCGGGCGCCTCGCCCTCGTGGGCATGGGCGTCGAGCCCGGCCTCTCCGACGTGTTCGCGCGCTACGCCGCCGACCACCTCTTCAGCGAGATCGACGAGCTCGGCACGCGCGACGGCGCGAACCTCGTCGTGCGCGACGAGCACGGCAACGAGATCTTCGCGCCCAGCTTCTCCATCTGGACCACGATCGAGGAGTGCCTGAACCCGCCGGTCGTGTGGGAGAAGGAGCGGGGCTGGTACACGACGCCGCCGTTCAGCGAACCCGAGGTGTTCGAGTTCCCCGAGGGCATCGGACCGGTCGAGTGCGTGAACGTCGAGCACGAGGAGGTGCTCCTCATGCCGCGCTGGGTCGACGCGAAGCGCGTGACGTTCAAGTACGGCCTCGGCGACGAGTTCATCGGCGTCCTCAAGACCCTCAACCTGCTCGGTCTCGACAAGACGGCGCCGATCCGCGTGCGCAGCGCGAACGGCCCCGTCGAGGTCGCCCCGCGCGACGTCGTCGCGGCCGCGCTGCCCGACCCCGCGACGATCGGTCCTCGCATGACCGGCAAGACGTGCGCGGGCCTCTGGGTGACCGGCACGGGCGTCGACGGTGCGCCGCGCGAGGTCTACCTGTACCACGTCAGCGACAACGAGTGGACCATGCGAGAGTACGAGGCCCAGTGCGTCGTGTGGCAGACCGCGCTGAACCCCGTCATCGCGCTCGAGCTGCTCGCGACCGGGGCCTGGCAGGGCGCGGGCGTGCTCGGGCCCGAGGCGTTCGACGCGCAGCCCTTCCTCGACCTCATGGCGCGCGCCGAGGCCGACGGCGGCTACGGCCAGGCGTGGGGCATGGAGGACCGGCTCGCGCGCTGAGGATGCCGGGGTGCCGCGGCCCCTGCGCCGCGGCACCCCAGCGGCTCACTCCGGGATGAACGAGATCTCGAGCGACTCGAAGCCGCCCGTCGACCACCACCTGGTCGCCGCGACGCGGTCGAGGTAGGTGCGGTACCGCGGGTTGCGCTCCCACGTCGTGCCCTGCGCGACCGAGGCCGAGCTGGCCACGAGCGACTTCGCCTGCGTCACCATCGAGTACGTGCCGCCCGACCCGTTCGGCGAGTCCCAGATGTCGCGCTTCACCCCCGGCCCGGTACCCGTTCCCGCACCCGTGCGCTTCGCGGCGCCGGCCGTCACGGCGAGCGTGGCGAAGTCGATGCGGTCGCCGTCGACCAGGTAGCTCCAGCGCACGCCCTCGGCGCGCGTGCCGACGATGTCGGCCGGGTACAGGTCGAGCACCGAGACGCCGTGCACGCCGATCACCTCGCCCACGCGCGTGGCGCGGTCGTAGACGAGGGCCGTGGTCTCGTCGACGCCGACCGCGAGGTCGTGGCCCGTCTCATCGGCGAGGGCGATGAGCCGTGCCTGGCGCCCCCACGTGCCGAAGTGGCTGTCGAGCAGGGCCTCGTCGAAGAACCCGAAGCCGCCGTACGGCAGGTACGTGAGGTCGTCGGCGCCGATCCCCGTGCCGGCATACGCCCCGTATCGCCACGCCTCGTAGGATTCACCGCCCGTGACCATGTCGGCGCCCTGCTGGATCGTCTGGCCCGCGCTCGAGCCCGCGACGACGCCGCCCGCGTCGAGCACGCTGCGGACGGCGCCGAGCACCGGCGTGTCGGTGCAGCTCGTGAACGCGCCCGACGGCGCGGGTGCGCAGTCGAGCAGCGACTGCACGTAGCGCGACTGGTCCCCGCCGGAGAGGAACACGCCGGTCGACGCCCGCACCTCGGCGGCGACGGCCGCGCTGTCGGCGTTCGCGGGCACGTAGGGGTCGCCCGCGTAGTCCACCGAGATGTCGACGGGCACCCGGTAGGTGTCGGCGCCGAATCGAGCGAACAGGTCGGCGTAGTAGAGCCCGTTGGCGGCGGCATTGCTCGCGGTCGGGTCGGATGCCTCGGCAGCGGACGTCGCGGGCACCGAGGCCGCGGTCACGATGGCGATGCGGGCGCGGGCCGGTCCGGATCCGTCGGGGTCGGCGTCGCGGACGATGCGCTGCAGGATCTGCGCGTTCTCGTTCAGCGCGCCGCCGATCAGGATCAGGTTGCCCTGCGGTCCGGCGGCGACGGCCGGGGCGGCGGCGCCGATCGATGCGACCAGCATGGCGGTCGCGGCGACGGTCGTGGCGATGGCTCGGGGGATCTGCATGGAGCTCCTCTCGTCGTTGAGTGGTCGTCACAGTACAAGAACCGTTACAAATGCGATAGATGGAATATCTGTGACATCCGTGCGAGCCGATGCAGTAGTGTCCGAGATCATGACGGATGACGCGCTCGGTCCCAGCGCGTCGGCGACGACCCGGGCGCGCGAGGTCGCCGACGAGGCCGACCGGGCGGCGGGCGTCGTCACGCGCGAGGCGCGGCCCGATGAGCTCGCGGGCGCGCTCGCGCGCTTCGACGCGACGTGGGGTCCGGGTCGCACGGTCGACCTGGCATCACTGCGAGCGATCGCGCACGCCGGCAACACCGTGCTGGTCGCGGTGCCCGCGCGCGGACGGGGGGGTGCCGCAATCGACCCGGCCGCGCCGGATGCGCCGCCGCTCGGAGCTGCCCTCGGCTTCCTCGGCTGGGCGGGCGGGCTGCACGTGCACTCGCACATGAACGCCGTCGACCCGCGGGCGCGCGGACGCGGCATCGGCGTCGCGCTGAAGCTGCGGCAGCGCGCGACCTGCCTCGAGCACGGCATCGACGAGGTGCGCTGGACCTACGATCCGCTCATCCGCCGCAACGCGCGCATGAACCTCGTGCGCCTCGGCGCCGAGGTGCTGGCGTACCGCCCCGACTTCTACGGCGAGCTGCGCGATGCGATCTCGGCCGGCGACCGCAGCGACCGGTTCGAGGTGCGGTGGCGGCTCACCTCGCCGCGCGTGGCGCGGGCACTCGCGCGGCTGCCGCAGCCCGAGTGGCACGCCGAGGGCGGGCTGCCGCTCGACGCCGACTTCGAGGGCCTGCGCGCGAGCGAGCCGGCCGAGGCCGCGGCCCTGCGCGACGCCTCGCGGGTGGCATTCGCGGTGCTCGCCGACGGCCGGCTCCGGCCCGAGCTCGACGCGGCGGGCGACTACGTGTTCACGGCGGACGAGCCGGACCGAGCGCCCGACACGTCGGCGCCTGCGCCGCCCGCCTCGTGAGGCGATGAGGCCCCGACCGTGGATTCGCGCACCACGATCCGGAAGTCGGGCTTCATCTGGCGCGGGGGCCGTCGCTCGCCCTTCTCCTGGATGCGCTCGAGGAGCATGTCGACCGCCATCTCCGCGATCTGGTCTCGTCCCGGGTCGACGCTCGAGAGCGACGGCACCGAGAAGCGCGACTCGTCGATGTTGTCGAAGGCGATGACGGCGACATCCTCGGGCACGCGCAGCTCGGCCTCGCCGAGCGCGCGCAGCACGCCGAGGCCGAGCGTGTCGTTGAGCGCGAACACGGCATCGAACGGCACGCCCTCGTCGATCATCCGCCAGGTCGCAGCGGCGCCGGTCTCGCGGTTCCATGGCTGGGCGACGCGGATCAGTCGCGGATCCTCGGCGACACCCGCTGCGTGGAGCGCCTGCCGATATCCGTCCAGGCGCAGCGATCCCGAGCTCGCCCCCGCGTCGCCCGCCGGTGGCGCGCCGATCAGGGCGATGCGAGTGCGTCCGAGGTCGAGCAGGTGCTCCACGGCGGCGCGAGCGGAGGACACGTTGTGCATCGTCACGTGGTCCGTCGGGCCCCCGAAGATCCGCTCTCCCAGGAGGACGAGCGGAATCGGCACGTCGAGCGCATCGGCGTCGGCCTGGGCGAGGCTGACCGGGCTGAACAGCAATCCGTCGGTGAGATGGAGCCTGCCGCCCGACAGGGACTGCAACTCCTTCTCGCGGTCGCCGTTCGTCTGCTCGATGAGCACGCTGAGCCCGCGCCGCTCGGCCGCCCTGATGACGGCATCGGCGAGTTCCGCGAAGTAGTTCTCACGAAGGGCCGGCACGGCGAGGCCGATCACGCCGGTCCGTCCGGAGCGCAGCCCACGCGCCGAGACGTTGGGGCGGTAGCCGAGCTCGCGGATGGCACTGAGCACCCGTTCGCGTGTCTGCGGCCGCACGTGGGGATAGTCGTTGACCACGTTGGAGACGGTCTTGATCGACACGCCGGCCACGCGCGCGACGTCGTGCAGCGTGGCCCCCAAGTCGACGCCTCCGTCCTGCTTCGCGTCTCAGCGCCACTGTACCCCAGCGATGATGCTCGGCCCGTGCAGCGCGTCAGTGGGATTCGCGTGCCACCTGAGGCCCGCTCGACCCGACCAGGAAGTCGAGGTCCGCCCCCGTGTCGGCCTGCAGCACGTGCTCGACGTACAGCTTCTCCCAGCCCCGGGCCGGCGCGGCGAAGGCGTTCGAGGTCGCGTCGGGCATGCGACGGCGCTGGAGTTCCTCGTCGGCCACCAGCAGCTCCAGCCGACGGCCGGGAACGTCGAGGAGGATCTCGTCGCCGTCCTGGACCAGCCCGAGCGGACCGCCCGCGGCCGCCTCCGGGCTCACGTGCAGCACGACCGTGCCGTACGCCGTGCCGCTCATCCGACCGTCGCAGATGCGCACCATGTCCCGCACCCCCTGCTCGAGCAGCTTCCGCGGCAGCGGCATGTTCGCCACCTCGGGCATGCCGGGATACCCGCGAGGGCCGCAGCCCCGCAGCACCAGGACGGACGAGGCATCCACGGGCAGGTCCGGGTCGTCGATGCGGGCGTGCAGGTCCTCGACCGAGTCGAAGACCACCGCGCGACCGCGGTGCTCGAGGAGCTGCGGGCTCGCCGCAGCCGGCTTGATGATCGCGCCGGTCGGTGCGAGGTTGCCGCGCAGCACCGCGATGCCGGCGTCGTCGAGCAGCGGCTCGGCCCTCGACGAGATCACGTCGTGATCCCAGATCTCCTGGTCGTCGAGGTACTCGACGAGGGGACGCCCCGTCACCGTGATCGCGGTGGGGTCGAGGAGATCGCGCACCTGGTCGAGCACCGCGAGCAGCCCGCCGGCGCGGAAGAAGTCCTCCATGAGGTAGCGCCCCGCAGGCTGCAGGTTCACGAGGAGCGGGACCTCTGCCGCGATGCGATCGAAGTCGTCGAGCGTGAGCTCGATGCCGAGGCGCCCGGCGATGGCGAGCAGGTGCACGACCGCGTTCGTCGAGCCGCCGATCGCCGCGAGGGTCACGATCGCGTTGTGGAACGAGGCCCTCGAGATGGTCGTGCTGGGGGTGCGCCCCTCGGCCACCATCTCCACGATGAGCCGGCCGGTCTCGTGGGCGGCCTCCAGGAGACGACTGTCGGGTGCGGGCGTCCCCGCGATGCCCGGCAGGGTGGTGCCGAGGGCCTCGGCGAGCAGCCCCATGGTCGAGGCGGTGCCCATGGTGTTGCAGTGCCCCCGGCTTCGGATCATGGATGACTCGGAGCGTTCGAACAGCGTCTCGGAGAGCGTCCCGGCACGCACCTCCTCGCTGAGCTTCCACACGTCGGTGCCGCAGCCGAGGGGCACGCCGCGGAAGGTGCCGTTCAGCATCGGGCCCCCCGGGACCACGACGGCCGGGATGTCGACGGAGGCGGCGGCCATGAGCAACGCGGGAATGGTCTTGTCGCACCCTCCGAGCAGTACGACGCCGTCGATCGGGTTGGCCCGGAGCATCTCCTCGATGGCCATCGCCGCCATGTTCCGCCACAACATGGCGGTGGGTCGCACCTGCGTCTCGCCGAGCGAGACGACGGGCAGGTTGAGCGGGACTCCGCCCGCCTCTGCGACCCCCAGCTTGACGCTCTGCGCGACCTCGTCGAGGTGGGAGTTGCACGGCGTGAGATCCGACGCGGTGTTCGCGATCGCGATCTGCGGCCGGTCGAAGGCATCGCCGGGGATCCCGCGCCTCATCCACGCTCGGTGGAGGTAGGCGTTGCGGTCATCCCCGCCGTACCACTGGGAACTGCGTCGTTCGTTCATCGCTCCTCGTGCTTCCGATGGTGGATCAGGGTCAGGGTCTCGGGTGCTCTGCGGTGAGCGCCGCCATCAGCGCCCGGATGCCGAACGTCCACGGCTCGAGTTCCTCGCTGACGCCGACGGTGTTCACGAGCGACCCCAGGGAGGGACTCGAGATGGTGACCCGGTCGCCGACACGGTGGGTGAACCCGTGACCCGTCTGGTCGCGGTCCTGCACCGGCGCGAAGACCGTGCCGGTGAACAGCGCGAAGCCGTCGGGATACTGGTGGTGATCGCCGAAAGCGGCGGAGATCAGCTCCTCGAACGGCCGGCTGATCCGATCGAGCGCGCTGGCTCCCTCGAGCACGAAGCCGTCCTCTCCCTCGATCCGAAGGCCGATGGTCTCGGTCCGCAGTCGTTCGAGGCCGAAGCGTTCGTCGAAGAGCCGCAGGAACGGCCCGACGGCGCACGAGCCGTTGTTGTCCTTCGCGGCCCCCAGCAGCAACGCGCTGCGCCCCTCGAGGTCGCGCAGGTTCACGTCATTGCCGAGCGTCGCTGCCACCGGTATGCCGCTCGAGTCCATGACGAGCACCAACTCGGGTTCCGGGTTGTTCCACTGCGATCGCTCCAGCACGCCGATCCGGGCGCCGAAGCCGACCGACGAGAGCACCGGCGCCTTGGTGAACACCTCGGGATCCGGTCCGATGCCGACCTCGAGATACTGGGACCACATGCCCTCGGCGATGAGCGCTCGCTTCAGCTCGAGCGCCTCGGGCGAGCCGGGACGGACGCGATCGAGCGCCGTGCCCACGGACACGGCCATGCGCGCTCGGATCGCCTCGGCGGCGGCGGGGTCGCCGGCGGCCTGCTCCTCGATGACCCGCTCGAGGAGCGAATCGGCGAAGGTGACGCCGCACGCCTTGATCACCTGCAGGTCGATGGGGGCGAGCAAGCGCGGCCGTGCCGGATCGCGCTCGAGTGACGCGTCGACCACGTCGGCGATCGGCCAGGTCTGCGCGGCCCGAGCGTTCGCGAGGGCCGTCGGCGCATCCGGGATCTCCAGCAGATGCGAGACGGTCGGCGCGAGCGACGACACGTCGACGAGCACGTCGTCGCGCAGCACGGCGACGATCGGCGCCGCCCGGGCAGGGTCGATGATCCGCGCGATGAGGATGGCCGCCTCGGCATCGTGCGGGAGGATTCCGGGGACCGGATGCATCGTTCTCCTCATGGTCGTGGGTCCTCTCCCTTCCATCGGTCCCGTCATCGCGCCCCGGGGCCGCTTCCGGAAGTTTCGGCCACCCCCTTGACAACTTCCGATGGGAGGAGGACGCTGTGTGCAACGTTGGAAGTACAACGTTGTATATCCAGATCGTAACCTCCCCACCAGGCTCCCCGCCACGGTCCGGACCGATTCCGCATCTGGGTACGAGCACCGACAAGGATGTCCACGCTTCCGAAAGGGAACCCCAGTGAACACGAAGCACCTGCTGGCCGCGACGGCCACGCTCGTTCTCGCCGGCTCGCTCGCCGCATGCACCCCGGGCGGCGACAACGGCAACGACGATGCGAACTGCACCAACAAGATCCCCAAGGCCGACCTGCCCGTGGTGACGATGTGGGCCTGGTACCCCAACATGGAACTCGTCGTCGACAACTTCAACGAGCAGAACGACGAGGTCCAGGTCTGCTGGACGAACGCCGGCGCCGGCGGAGACGAGTACGACAAGTTCCAGACGGCGGTCTCCGCGGGCAGCGGGGCGCCCGATGTGGTCATGCTCGAAGCGGACCGGATCCCGACCTTCCAGGCGCAGAACGCGCTCGTGGAACTGAACGACCTCGGCTACCAGGACGTCAAGGAGAACTTCAGCGACGGCGCCTGGAAGGACGTGTCCGTCGGCGACGGCGTCTACGGCGCGCCCGTCGACGGCGGCCCCATGGGCATGATCTACCGCAAGGACATCTTCGACCAGTATGGGATCATGCCCCCGACCACCTGGGACGAGTACGAGGCCGCGGCGCAGAAGGTGAAGGATGCCGGGGGACCGTTCTTCGGCGATCTCGGTGCCAATGTCCCCGCGGTGATGATGGCGCTGCAGTACCAGAACGGTGCGCAGCCGTTCACCTACGACGCGGCATCTCCTGAGAACATCGGCATCAAGCTCAATGACGACGCCTCCAAGGAGGTGCTCGACTACTGGGCCGGGCTGTCGTCGAAGGGTCTGGTCGGCAAGCAGGACCAGTTCACGCCGGAGTACATCTCGGGAGTCATCGGCGGCGAGTACGCGACCTACCTCTCCGCGGCGTGGGCACCCGGATACCTGCAGGGCGCGGGCGTGGGCGAGGGCGCCGACGAAGGCGTGTGGGCGACCGCCCCGCTGCCGCAGTGGGACCCGGCCAACCCGGTCTCGGTGAACTGGGGCGGCTCCGCCTTCTCGGTGACCGAGCAGGCGGATGATCCGGGTCTCGCCGCCAAGGTCGCGTTCGGTGTCTACGCCGACGACGCCTCACTCGAGGACGGCTGGAAGAACCAGATCATCTTCCCGCTCAACGTCAACGTGCTCGAGGACCCGGCGTTCCAGGACTACGAGGTCCCGTTCTTCGGCGGCCAGCAGGCGAACAAGGAGGTGTACGTGCCGGCGGCCAAGGCCTACACGGGCATGACCTACACGCCGATCGGCCAGTACTACTACTCCGCGTTCACCGAGCAGCTCGCTGCCATCAACGACGGTTCCACCAGCGGGTCGGAGGCCGCCGACGCCCTCCAGAAGGATGTCGAGGGCTACGCGAAAGAACAGGGCTACACGGTCGAATGACGTGACCGTCGCGGGCCGGTCCGCACAGCGGACCGGCCCGTCCCCTTCCGTTCACCCACCGATCCGGAGACATTCCCATGACCGTCGATCTCATCGAAGAGGCCGCCGCCCCACCGGCACGAGCCCGACGCTCGCGCAGGAGGAGCGACGTCCGCCGCAACGTCACCGGGTGGGCCTTCGTCGGCCCATTCGCCGTCGTCTTCATCGCGCTGTTGGTCGCGCCGCTGATGTACGCGCTGTACCTCAGTCTCTTCCAGAAGTCGATCGTCGGAGGGACCCGCTTCGTCCTCTTCGGCAATTACCTCAAGGCGTTCACCGACCCCAGCTTCCTCGACGGCGTCTGGTTCGTGATCAGCTTCTCCCTCGTCCTGATCCCGCTGCAGATGGCGATCTCACTCGCGATGGCACTGATCCTCGACCTGGTCACGACGTCGTTCGCCCGGTTCTCGAGGCTGATGATCTTCCTGCCCTACGCGATCCCCGCGGTGATCGGTGCACTGATGTGGGGCTTCCTGTACAGCAGGAACTTCGGGCCCATCGCCGACTTCTTCCAGGCCTTCGGGGCGAAAGGACCGGATCTGCTCAGTTCGGACCTGATCTTCTACGGCCTGCTCAACATCGTGACCTGGCAGTGGGCCGGCTACTACATGATCATCCTCTACGCCGCCTTGCAGGGCATCGACCCCACCCTCTACGAGGCGGCTCGCATCGACGGCGCCTCCCAGTGGCAGATCGTCCTCCGGATCAAGATCCCGCTGGTGGCCCCCGCGCTGGTGCTGATCCTGGTGTTCGCGCTGATCGGCACCCTGCAGTTCTTCAACGAACCCAAGATCCTCCAGCAACTCGCCGCCGGGGCGATCCCGGACGACTTCACACCCAACATGTACGCGTACCAGCAGGCCTTCACCCTGGCGAACTACAACTACGGCTCGGCCATCTCGTTCGCCCTCGGTGCGGTCGTCTTCATCTGCGTCTACATCTTCATGTTCACGACCCGCAAGCGAGGGAGCTTCCTCTCATGAGCACCAGCATCACTCGCGGGCCGCGTCGTCAGACGCGCTACGTGTCGCTCCAGGTCGTCCTCGGCATCCTGATGGTCTACTTCCTGGTCCCCTTCTGGTGGGTCATCGTGAACAGCTCGAAGACCTCGGCCGGGCTGTTCGGCGGTGGAAGCGCCCTCTGGTTCGCGGACGACATCGACTACCTGGGCAACCTCCAGCAGCTCTTCACCTACGGCGGAGGCATCTACGTCCAGTGGCTGATCAACTCGGCCATGTACGCGCTGGTCGGAGGCATCGGCGCCACCGCGCTGGCCGTGCTCGCCGGCTACGGCTTCGCGAAGTACCAGTTCGGAGGTCGGCGGTTCAGCTTCGCCGTGCTGCTCGGTGCGGTCATGGTGCCGGCGACCGCACTCGTCATCCCGACCTTCGTCCTCTTCGCCCAAGCAGGACTCACGAACACCATCTGGGCGGTCATCCTGCCGACGCTCCTCAACCCGTTCGGCGTGTACCTGATGGCGGTCTATGCCCGTGATGCCGTGCCGGACGAGCTCCTCGACGCCGCCCGCGTCGATGGTGCCGGGGAGTTCCGGGTCTTCCTGCAGGTCGCGCTCCCGATGCTCCGGCCGGCGATCGTCACCGTGCTGCTCCTGTCGGTCGTGTCATCGTGGAACAACTACTTCCTGCCGCTCGCCATGCTGTCGGACAACCGCCTCTTCCCCGTGACGGTGGGCATCGGACTCTGGCAGGCGACGGCGTCGACCTACGGGGCCGCGGGTGGGGAGAGTCTGTGGAGCATCATCATCCTCGGATCGCTGGTCTCGGTGATCCCGCTGATCATCGCGTTCCTGACCCTGCAGAAGTACTGGCAGGGTGGCCTGTCGATCGGCAGCCTCAAGTGATCGCGGCGGACAGCGCGCGGAATACGAACGACCACCTCCGAGACAGGCAATGAGGAACATGAATCGAGCACATCTCACGATCGACCCCCACTTCGTCGTCGGACCGGTGAACCGCCGGCTGTTCGGCTCCTTCGTGGAACATCTGGGTCGTTGCGTGTACGACGGCATCTACGAACCCGGCCACCCGAGCGCCGACGACGAGGGATACCGCACCGACGTCATCGAACTCGTCCGGGAGCTCGGCGTCTCCACGATCCGCTACCCGGGCGGCAACTTCGTCTCGGGGTACCGCTGGGAGGATGGCGTGGGGCCGCGTGACCAGCGGCCACGCCGACTCGACCTCGCCTGGCATTCCACCGAGACCAACCAGGTCGGCCTGGACGAGTTCGCGTCGTGGCTGCGCAAGGTCGGCAGCGAGCTCATGTACGCCGTCAACCTCGGCACGCGCGGCGTGCAGGAGGCGCTCGACGTCCTCGAGTACGCGAACATCCGCTCGGGCACCGTCCTGAGCGATCGACGCATCGCCAACGGCACCCCGGAGCCGCACGACATCCGGATGTGGTGCCTCGGCAACGAGATGGACGGGCCATGGCAGCTCGGCCACGGCACGGCCGAGGAGTACGGCCGGCTCGCCTCGAAGACGGCCCGCGCCATGCGCCAGATCGACCCCGAACTCGAACTCGTCGCGTGCGGCAGCTCGAGCGCCCACATGCCGACGTTCGGCCAGTGGGAACGCGTCGTCCTCGAGGAGACGTACGACGACGTCGACTACATCTCCTGCCACGCGTACTACGAGCCCAAGGGAGGCGACTACGGCAGCTTCCTCGCGTCCGCCGTCGACATGGACCGGTTCATCGACTCGGTCGTCGCCACGGCCGACCACGTCAAGGCCGTCCGGGGCAGCGAGAAGACCATGTACATCTCGTTCGACGAGTGGAACGTGTGGTACCTGTCGCGGTACGACGAGGTCGACCGGATCACCGACATCCACGACTGGCCCGTCGCGCCGCGCCTGCTCGAGGATGTGTACTCCGTCGTCGACGCGGTCGTCTTCGGGAACCTCCTCATCTCGCTCATCCGCCACGCTGACCGTGTGACGTCGGCCTCGCTCGCACAGCTCGTGAACGTGATCGCCCCGATCATGACCGAGCCGGGCGGGCCCGCCTGGCGGCAGACCACGTACTACCCCTTCTCGGTCACCTCCGCGCTGGCCAGGGGCGAGACGCTCGAGTTGAGGCTCGACTGCCCGACGTACCGGACGGAGCTCTACGGCGACGTGCCCATCGTCGACGCCGTGGCGACGCACGACCGGGAGACGGGCGACACGGCGGTGTTCCTCGTGAACCGCAGCCTGGATGACGAGGTCGAGGTCGAGATCGACACGAGCATCCTCGGCGACGTCTCGGTGCGCTCCTTCCGCACCCTCCACGACCAGGACATCCACGCGGCCAACACGCGCGACCAGCCCGAGCGCGTGGGCCTGACCGAGCACCGCACGACCGGAACGAGCGAGGGCACGGTCACCGTGACCCTTCCTCCCGTCTCGTGGTCGGCGCTGACGCTCGCATGAACGCCGACACCGTCCTGCGCGTCGAGGGGACGCGCATCGTCTCCGGTGAGACGCCGATCGTCCTGACCGGACTCGGCCTCGGCGGCTGGATGAACATGGAGAACTTCATCACCGGGTACCCGGCGACGGAGTCGCAACAGCGACGGGCGCTGCGACGCGTGCTCGGCGCCGACGGGTACCGCAGGTTCTTCGATCGGTTCCTGTCGGTCTTCTTCACCGATGCGGATGCGGCCTTCCTGCGCAGCCTCGGCCTGAACTCCGTGCGAGTGCCGTTCAACTACCGGCACTTCGAGGATGACGACGCACCCTTCGTGATCAAGCAGGAGGGGTTCCGGCTGCTGGACTCGGTCGTCGACGCCTGCGCGAGGCACGGCATCCACACCATCCTCGACCTGCACGCCCTCCCCGGCGCGCAGAACCAGCACTGGCACAGCGACAACCCCACCCAGTGGGCGCACTTCTGGAGCCAGCGGCAGTTCCAGGACCGGGTCGTGAACCTGTGGGAGCACCTGGCCGAGCACTATCGCGGGAATCCGTGGGTCGCGGGATACAACCCCGTCAACGAGCCCGCCGACGCCCACGGTGACGCGATCCGGCCGTTCTACGAGCGACTCGAAGCGGCGATCCGCGCGGTCGACCCCGACCACATCCTGTTCCTGGACGGCAATCGCTACTCGACGCAGTTCGACCAACTCGGCGACCCGATGCCGAACTGCGTGTACACGGCGCACGACTACGCCGTTCCCGGGTTCGTCGACGGCGGCCCCTATCCCGGCGTGAGCCGCGGGCGATACGTCGACCGCGACCAGGTCGAGGAGACGTTCCTCGAGCGCACCGCGTACATGCGGGAGACCGGCACGCCGATCTGGGTCGGCGAGTTCGGTCCCGTCTA
The DNA here is from genome assembly GCF_016907355.1 of Agromyces aurantiacus. Lineage (NCBI taxonomy): Bacteria > Bacillati > Actinomycetota > Actinomycetes > Micrococcales > Microbacteriaceae > Agromyces > Agromyces aurantiacus. The sequence goes on from NZ_JAFBBW010000001.1 coordinate 1,501,780, forward strand.
CACCGGCGATCCGGAACGGGACGCACAGCGCTATCGGCTCCTGGAGGATCAGCTCGAGATCTACCGCCGGCACGATGCGAGCTGGGCGCTCTGGACCTACAAGGACATCGGACTCCAGGGGCTGGTGCACGCCGACCCTGCATCGCCGTACCTCCGGCGCCTCGGACCCGTGCTCGAGAAGAAGGCGCGGCTGGGAGTCGACTCATGGGGATCGACCGACGAGGGGATCCGGCACGTGCTCGAGCCGATCGAGGAGCTCTTCGAGACCGAGTTCCCCGATTTCCAGCCGTATCCGTGGGGGGCTCGGCGGTGGATCCACGGGCACATCCGGCATGTGATGCTCGCCGAGGCGATGGTCGACGAGTTCGCGGGGGCGTTCGAGGGCGTCGACCCCGACGAGGCCGAGCGGCTCGCCGAGGCCTTCGCGTTCGATGCGGCGCAGGTCCGGGAGCCGCTCGCCGCCATCCTTCGCCGCGCCGTCGCGCGGGGGTGAACCGGGTGGCCCGCCCGCCATCGCGCACCGTCTCGAGGCGCAGGCGGCCGTGCCATCCCGAGGTTGCTCGCCGTGGCCGCTGAACGACGGGTCACGCTCGCCTTCCTCGCTGCACAGGCCGGGGTCTCGCTCACCACGATCTCGAAGGTGCTGAACGGGCACCCGGATGTCGCTGCCGACACGCGCTCCCGCGTCGAGGACCTCCTCCGTCGCAGCGGATATCGACGCCGAGGGAGCGGACGCCGCAGCACCGCGGTCGAGCTCGTCCTTCCGGATCTGCATGGCGCGCTCTCCCTGGAGCTGATCGACGGTGTCAGGGAGGGCGCGTCCGCCTCCGGCCACTCGCTGACGCTGACCGTCGCCGGTGATGCGGGCGTCCCCGACGGTTCCTGGCTCGATGCGCTCCTCGAGCGACGGCCGGCCGCAGTGATCGTCTACGCGGGCGTCGCCCCATCTGCACGCGAGATGCTCCGGTCCCGGGGCGTCCCCGTGGTCGTCCTGGAGCCGGCCGACGCGCCGGAGCCGGGGATCCCGGCGATGGGCGTCGCGCACTGGTCGGCCGCGGTCACCGCGACACGTCACCTCATCGGGCTCGGGCATCGTCGTATCGCGGCGATCAGCGGTCCCGAGTCGGTCGTCGGATCGCACGCCCGTCTCGACGGGTTCCGCTCGGCGATGCACCTGGCCGGCCTGTCGGTCCCGGATGGCTGGGCCCGCTTCGATCACACCGATGCCGCGGCGGGGGAGCGGGCGGCACTCGAACTGCTCGCCTCGTCGCTTCGACCCACGGCGATCCTCGCGGGGAGCGACATGCAGGCGCTCGGCGTGCTGAACGCCGTCCGAGGGCTCGGCCTCCGGATCCCCGAGGACGTGTCCCTCGTGGGGTACGACGACGAGCCGGTCTCGTCCTCGTCGTCTCCGCGGCTCACGACCGTCCACCAGCCGCTGCGTGAGCTGGGCCTCGCCGCCGCCCGCCTGGCGCTCCGGCTCGACGAGGATCTCGCCGCCGAGGCGACCAGGGTGGACTTCGCCGCCACGTTGGTGCTCCGCGACTCGACTGGGCCGCCTCCACCTGAGTACAACGTTGGAAATTCTCCTTGACAGCGGCGCGCGAGACGGTCCAGCATGTGGGCGAGGCCGGATTTACGACGTTGTAAATCGGGGGCTCGCCCTCGAACGTCCTCTTCCGACCGCCGAGGCCAGCGGCGCGCTGGCTCGTCCGTGAAGTTCCACCCCGCGCCCTGCACTGCGGGGCGAAGCGAGAGGAAGAGAGATCGATGGAGATCATCGGAACCGAGCGCTCAACACAGCGCTCACCCCGGAGACGCCGATGGGCGTCGGTGCTCGCGGCCGCGGCGGTCGCCGCGAGCGCACTCGTCGCGACGCAACCGGCGACGGCCGACGCCCCCTGGCTGACGCAACTCGACGGCGGCTACATCCGCTTCACCATCCCCGTCGCGTCCGTCGAGGCCGCGGTCGGCCCCGTGTCGCAGGTGGTGGTGGAGGGCAACTTCGCGCCGTCCGCGAACTGGGGCCAGATCGGACTCTCGCGGAGCGGCGCGAACTGGTCGGCGACGTTCGGCCCGCTCGATCCGGGCTCGTACTACTACCAGGTCACGGGCGATGACTCGAAGGTGATGAAGGACCCGACGAACCCCACGAGTGTCGCGTCCGAGCCAGAGTGGAGCACGTTCTTCGTGGCGGGCGACTCCGCCGCGCTGCTCGCCGATGCCCCGCAGGAGGCGGGGAACGTGACGACCCTGACCTACCACAGCGACGTCGCCGACGAGGATCGATCCGCCCTCGTCTGGACCCCGCCCGGGTACAACCGGAACGGCAAGCCGTACCCGGTGCTGTATCTCCAGCATGGCGGCGGGCAGGGCTATCGAGACTGGACCGAGGTCGGCCGCGCCGAGCAGATCCTCGACAACCTGAGCCTCTCGGGCGAGCTGGCCGACATGGTCGTCGTCATGGGCGACGGGAACGTCCCCGACTTCACCACCGAGCTGCTGGACAACCTGATCCCCGCCGTCCGCGACGCCTACTACGTCTCGAACGCGAAGAAGGACCGGGCGCTGGCCGGCCTGTCGATGGGAGGCGTCCAGGCGTTCCGAGTGCTGCGGGACCACCCCGGCGAGTTCGCCTACGTCGGCGTCTTCGGCGCCGGCCCGAGCCGCTTCGGCGACATCGCGGATGTGCCGGTCGAGGAGATCAACGACCTCACGACCCTGTTCCGCCTCTACGTGGGGAACAAGACGGACATCGCGTACAACGACGCCTTCGACTCCATGGAGCAGTTCGACGCCCTCGGCCTCGAGTACCAGTTCGATGGCGTCAACCCCGATAACGGGCACAACTGGAACGCGTGGCAGGAGAACCTCATCGACTTCGCGCCACGGCTGTTCCACGGCAGGAAGCAGACCGGCGACCCGGGGTTCAGCGACGGCCACACGGCCCTCGTCGAGCGATTCGAGCCGCCCGCCGCGGGCAGCACGCCGACGCCGTGGATCACCGACGACGGGTTCGTGACATTCGAGACCACGACGGACTTCGCCGATGCGGAGTACGTGTCGGTCTGGTCCAATTGGGGCCCCGGGGGCAGCTGGGTCCGGGTCGAGGCGAGCAAGGTCGGGGACCGCTGGCGCGCGACCGTGGGTCCGCTGGATCCCTGGTCGTACTACTACCGGCTCATCGTCGACCGCGTGTCGGTGAAGGACGCGTCCAACCCGACGAAGGTGACCTCGGAGCCGACCTGGAGCACGTTCTTCATCCCCGGCGAGGAGTCCCGCCTGCTTGCCGACGTGCCTGCAGGCGATGGCGGCGACCTCGACGTCGTCACCTACCAGAGCACGGTCGCCGGCCAGCAGCGCAGCGCCTACGTGTGGACGCCCCCCGGCTACGATCCGGACCGCGCCGAGCCGTATCCGCTGTTCGTGCTCAACCACGGCGGCGGGCAGAGCTGGACCGACTGGGTCGAGGTGGGCCGGGCCAGGCAGATCCTCGACAACCTCGCGCTCGACGGTGCGACCGAGCCGATGGTCGTCGTGATGCCGAACGGGAACGTGTCGAACTTCAACGCGGAGATCCTCGACAACGTGCTGCCGGCCGTGGAGGCCGGCTACCACATCAGCTCCGACCCCGCGCGCCGCGCGATGGCGGGGCTCTCGGCCGGCGGGGCCAGGACCGCCGGCATGGTCAAGGCGTACCCCGGCGCGTTCTCGCAGATCGGACTGTTCTCGGCGGGCTTCGGTTCGACCTCGGGCATCGACGTGGCCGCGATCAACGCGGGCACCGACCTGCTCCGGATGTACGTCGGCGACATCACCGACTTCGTCTATCCGAGTGCCATGTCGTCGATGGCGCAGATGGAGGCGGCCGGCATCGAGTTCGAGTTCGACGGCATCACCATCGGCCCACACGGTTGGGACCCGTGGCAGAAGAACCTGATCGACTTCGCCCCGCGCCTGTTCCACGACGCGTCGTGACGTCGACCCGTGCCCCGGCGGTCATCGGTCGTCGGGGCACGGGCGTGCCGGTGGTACGTCCGCCGGCGCGGCATCGGGAACGTACAGCGACGCGCCGAATGGAAGAGTGAGGACCATGGAACGCATGGAACGCAACTGGGCGGGCAACCTCGAGTACCGCGCCGCGCGCATCGTGCACCCCCGCTCGGTCGACGAGCTGCGCGAGGCGCTCAGCGGTGACGGGCCCGTGCGCCTGCTCGGCACGCGGCACACGTTCAACGACCTCGCCGACACCGAGGGCACCCTCATCGCGACCGACGCGCTGCCGCTGGAGGTCGAGGCGGATGCCGCGGCCGGTGCCGTGCGCGTGAGTGGCGGCATCCGCTACGGCGACCTGGCCCCGCGGCTGCAGGAGCAGGGCCTCGCGCTCGCGAACCTCGCGTCGCTGCCGCACATCTCGGTCGCCGGCGCAGTCGCGACCGGCACGCACGGCTCCGGCGACCGCATCGGCTCGCTCGCGAGCGCCGTGCGCGCGGTCGAGCTCGTCACGCCCGCCGGCGACGCGATGCGGTTCGCGCGCGGCGACGCGGACTTCGCGGGCGCGGTCGTGCACCTCGGCGCGGTCGGCGCCGTGACCGCGCTCGAGCTCGACGTCGAGCCGACCTACGACGTCGCCCAGTCCGTGCACGAGTCGCCGTCGTGGGACGCGATCCTCGCGGACCTCGACGCCACGACCTCGCTCGGCACGAGCGTCAGCGTCTTCACGACGTGGCAGCGCACCGATGTCGCCGACCAGCTCTGGATCAAGCAGCGGCTGCCCTTCGACGCCGATGCCGCGGCTCGGCGCGATACGGTCGTCGCCGGCCTCGGCGCACGGCCGGCGGACCTGCCGCGCCACCCGATCCTGGGCATGCCCGCCGACGCGTGCACCGTGCAGCTCGGCGAGCCCGGACCCTGGTTCGAGCGGCTCCCGCACTTCCGGCTCGAGTTCACCCCCTCGGCCGGCGAGGAGCTGCAGTCCGAGTACCTCGTGCCGCGCGTCGCCGCCGTCGCCGCGATCGAGGCCCTGCGGGGGCTCGCCGACCGGATCGCGCCGCTGCTGCTGGTCACCGAGGTGCGGACCGTCCGCCGGGACGACCTGTGGCTGAGCCCCGCGTACGACGTCGACGTGGTCGCCCTGCACTTCACCTGGCGCCGGAACGAGCCGGCCGTGCGGGCGTTCCTGCCGACGCTCGAGGCCGCGCTGCCGGCATCCGCCCGCCCGCACTGGGGCAAGATCGCGACGCTGTCCGGCGACGAGGTGCGCCGCCGTTTCCCGCGCTTCGACGACTTCGCCGCGCTGCGCACCCGCCTCGACCCGGGCGGCCGCCTCCGCAACGCGTACCTGGAGCGACTCGGTCTCTGAGCGAGGCGCGGGGCCGCCGCCCCCGCGTCCACGCCACCTGCGCAACGCAGGTGCGGAGCGCGTGTCGCCCGGCGACACGCCGCCCCGGGCGCCGCCACGCCGGTCGCTCACCTGCATCGCGCAGGGAAGCACCTGCCGGGAGGGTGGGAGGCGGCCGACGCTGCGGCACACTGGGATGCATCGGTGAGCCGACCTGGAGGCGCGATGACCGACACCCTGCCCCGCATCGAGGCGATCGAGCTGCACCGGCTCGAGGTGCCGCTCGTGCGGCCCTTCGAGACCTCGTTCGGACGCGAGCTCGCGCGCGAGGTGCTGCTCGTGCGCGTGCGCACCGACCGCGGCGACGGCTGGGGCGAGTGCGTGGCGGGGCGCGACCCGTTCTACTCGTCCGAGTACGTCGACCAGGCCGCCGCCGTGATCGAGCGGTACCTCGCGCCCGCGCTGCTGCAGGCCCCGGCGCACCACCCCGCCGACGACGGGCACGTCTCGGGTGTGCTCATCGACGATCCCGCGCACTCCGCAGGGATCTGGGTCGACGACCGCGAGCAGCACGCCGAGGGTGCCGGCGAGCGGGGCACGTCGGCCGGTGCGGCGGCGTCGATCGCGGGCGTGCCGCTCGCGGCATCCGTCGCCCCGACCCTCGCGTTCGTCGCCGGGCACCGGATGGCGAAGGGCGCGCTCGAGGCGGCGGTGCTCGACGCCGAGCTGCGGACGCAGGGGCGCTCGATGGGCGCGTGCTCCGGCGCCGTGCGCGACTGGGTCGACTGCGGCGTCTCGGTCGGCATCGCGCCGACGCTCGAGGAGCTGCTCGACGAGGTCACGGGGTACGTCGAGGAGGGGTATCGCCGCATCAAGCTCAAGATCAAGCCCGGCTGGGACCTCGTGCCGGTCGGCGCCGTGCGCGAGCTGCTCGGCCGCGACGCCATGCTCCAGGTCGACGCGAACACCGCGTACACGGCCGACGACATCCCGCTGCTGGCCGGGCTCGACGCGTTCGACCTGCTGCTGATCGAGCAGCCGTTCGCCGAGGAGGACCTCGCGACCCACGTGCGCCTCGCCGAGGCGTCGTCGACGCCCGTGTGCCTGGACGAGTCGATCCTCGACGTCACGACCGCGGTCGACGCGATCGAGCGCGGCGCGACGAGCATCGTCAACATCAAGCCCGGTCGCATGGGCGGCTACCTCGAGGCGCTGCGGGTGCACGACGCGTGCCGCGCGCGCGAGGTGCCGGTGTGGTGCGGCGGCATGCTCGAGACCGGCGTCGGCCGTGCGGCGAACGTCGCGCTGGCCGCCCTGCCGGGATTCGTGCTGCCCGGCGACACGTCGGCGTCGGCGCGCTACTTCGCCGAGGACCTCACCGAGCCGTTCGTGCTCGGCGACGGCGAGCATCGCGGGCAGCTGCGGGTCCCGGATGGTGCGGGCACCGGCGTGTCGGTGCGGGAGGAGCTCGTGCGCGACTGGGCGAGCAGCCCGGTCGTGACGGTCAGGGCGGAGTGAGCGATCAGCTGGTGCGGATGGTCGTCGGCGGCGCTGCGTTCGTCGGCTGGGCGGCGAGCACCGGCATCAGCAGGCCCGCGACGAACGATCCCGCCGTGCCGAACACCATGTCGGCGATCGTGTCCTGGTAGCCGAGCACCGTCGCCGGGTCGAGGAACGTCGTGGTGAACCACTCGAACATCTCCCACGCGGCGGCGAGCGCGGCGCCGATCGTCGTCGTGAGGACCACGGCCGACGTGCGCGGCCGTCGCAGCGCCGACGCCTCCGCGATGAGACCGAGGCGCAGCAGGAGGACGTAGCAGCTCGCCGCGGCGAGTCCGGTCATCAGGAAGTGCATCGGCAGGTCGAGCCAGCGCACGGCGCCGTAGAGGTCCGTCACGCTGCTCCACGTCGCAGCGAGGGCGATGACGCCGTACGCGATGTCGAATCCGGGGCGCACCGCGAGCGCACGAGGGAGCAGCATGGCCACGCTCACGACCGCGAAGCTCGACACGCCCTTCGCGCCCCAGCCCACGCCCGCGAGCACGATGGACACGACCGCCAGCAGCCGCAGCCCGTCGGCGGCCAGTTCGGCCGCGCCGTGGGGCCGGCGTCGGAGGTTCGCCCAGAGTTCGCGCATGTGCTCGTCCGCTCGCGATCAGGCGGGGCGCACCGGCGGACGGTCGGGGGTCGCGGCGGCGCGTCCGGCGGCGGTCGCGGCATCCGCCTGCCCGCCGGCCCGCCGGGGATGCGCCGTGAGGACGCGCATGAGGAGTCCGGCGAGGAGGGCGCCGAGGACCCCCTGCGCCATGTCGCCGATCGTGTCGCGGTAGCCGACGTAGGTGGTGTGGTCGACGTAGTTCTTCGCGAACCATTCCCAGAGCTCCCAGAGGGCGGCGAAGGACGTGCCGAGCGCGGTAGTGACGATCGTGGCCGAGAGCAGCGGATGGCGCAGCGTCTCGTGGTCGGCGACGACTCCGAACCGCACGAGGAGCACGTAGCAGAGCGCCGCGACCAGGCCCGTCAGGAGGAAGTGCATGGGCAGGTCCCACCACTTCACGGTGATGTAGAGGTCGGTCACGCTGCTCCACACCGAGACCAGCGCGACGATGCCGAAGGCGATGTCGAAGGCCGGCCGCACGCCGAGCGCGCGCGGCAGCAGCATCCCCACGGTCACGAACGCGAGGCTGAGCGCGCCCTGCACCCCCCAGCCGATGCCGGCGACGACGATGGAGGCCACGGCGAGGAGGCGGACGCCGTCCGCGATCCACTCGGCCGGTCCGTGCGGGCGGCGGCGCAGGTTCTCGAGCAGTTCGCGCATCATGTGCTCCCTTCGCGTGGTCCGGGCCCGGTGCGGTGCCGGAGCACGGCCTGGACGGGCTCGTGGTCGGACGGCGACCGCCCTCCGAACCGCGCGGCGTTGATGCCCGTGCGCAGCACGTCGACCCCGTCGTCGACGAGGATGTGGTCGATGCGCCGGCCGCCGACCCTGCGCCGACGGTAGCCCGAGTAGGTGCCCCATTGGGGGCTGACGCGTTCGGCGGCGGCATCCCACGCGTCGCGGAGGTCGTCGCCGGCGAGCAGGTTGCGGTGCACGGCCGATCGCTCGTCGGCGTTGAAGTCGCCGGTGACCACGACCGCCGCGGCCGGGTCGGCGGCCCGGGCGGCCTGCGCGAGGCGGAGGATCATGCGCGCGGAGTGCAGCCGCGACCGCCACGAGATGTGGTCGAGGTGGGTGTTGAAGGCCATGAGGCGCGCACCCGTGGCGAGGTCGGTGAACTCCGCGGTGACGAGGATGCGCCGGGTGACGTTGCCCCACGAGCGCGACCCGTGCAGGTCGGGCGTGGCCGAGAGCGCCAGCTGCCGCCACGCGGTCAGCTCGAGACGCGTCGCGTCGTAGTAGATGGGGCAGCGCTCGCCGCGCCCCGACGGGTCGCGGCCGGTCCCGATCCAGCGATACCGGTCGCCGAGGGCGTCGGCGACGATCTCGACCTGGTCGGCGAGCGCCTCCTGCACGCCCAGCAGGGTGGGCTGCTCGGCGGCGAGCAGGCGCCGGACGAGCGGCCGCCGCAGCGCCCAGTCGTCGGGGCTGCCCGGGCGGTAGCGCGGGATCCGGCGCCGGATGTTGAACGTCATCACGTGCAGGTCCGGCGCCGCGACCGGACCGATGAGCGCGCCATCCGTCATGCCGTCAGCGTACGCTCGGCCGCTCGGCCGGCGCGGGACTCTCGGCCCGGCCTGAGGCGGCGTCGAGGCGATTCCCGGGTCAGCGGTCGACCGTGAGCGGCTGTCGTGCCTCGGGGTAGCCGAGGGCGTTGACGTCGGTCTCGGAGGAGGTGCGGGCGAACAGGTCGGTCGGGCACCATCCGGTGATCGCGCCGATCGCGAGGAGGGTCGCGCACACTCCCGCCGGGATCGCACACCACGGGGTGTCGAGGGCGTTGAGCGCGAACGCGGCGAGGAACACGGCGATGACGGCTCGGATGCCGCGCTCGCCGCGGCTCACGGCGCAGGAGCGCGCGCCGAGCGGCCGGGCGAGCCGGCTCACGCCTGCTGCGCGGCCTGCTGCTCGGCGAGCTGCCGGCGGACGTCGTCCATGTCGAGCGCCTTCGCGCCCTGCACGACCTGCTCGAGCTGCGCGCCGTTGAGCGCACCGGGCTGGGCGAAGACGATGATGCCCTGGCGGAACACGACGAGCGTCGGGATCGACGTGATGCGGAACCCGGCCGCGAGCGCCTGCTCGGCCTCGGTGTCGACCTTGCCGAAGACGACGTCGGCGTGCTCCTCCGAGGCGCGCTCGAAGATGGGGCCGAACATGCGGCACGGACCGCACCATTCGGCCCAGAAGTCGAGGAGGACGATGTCGTTCTCCGTGATGGTGGACTCGATGGTGTCGTGGGTGATGTTCACGGTGGCCATGCGTCGATTCTAGCACGCAATACCCCTGGGGTATTATCGTCGGCATGCAGAAGCTCCGTCTCTCCCTCTCCGCGGTCATCGCCGCCGCGGCCCTCGCCCTGACCGGCTGCACCGCGGCCGACCCGATCGAGGTCACGGCCGACACCGTCGTGGTCGACGTGCGCACGCCCGCCGAGTACGCCGAGGGCCACCTCGACGGCGCCGTCAATCTCGACCTCACGTCGGGCGAACTCGCCGCCGAGATCCCCGCACTCGAGCCCGACGCCGACTACGTCGTGTACTGCAAGTCGGGCAACCGCTCGGCGCAGGCGACCGCGCTGATGGAGGAGGCGGGCCTCGACGTCACCGACGCCGGGTCGATCCAGCAGGCGGCGGATGCCACGGGGCTGCCGATCGTCAACTGACGGCGTCGAGCCCCGCGGCGATCTCGCCGATCCGAGCCACCGCATCGGCGCGTTCGGGATCGTCGTCGAGCGCGAACCACGTCGACGAGAGCGCGCACCACGCGACGAGCCAGTCCCGCACGCGGCGCTCCTCGAAGCCGGTCTCGGCGACGACGATCCCGAACTGGCGCGCCAGCCGCCCGGGCGCGAGCGCGCGGTCGTGCGGGTTGCACAGCACGTTGCACACGTCGAACTCGGCATCGCCGACGAGGCCCTTCGGGTCGATCGCGAGCCATCCGCGCTCGCCGAAGTCGAGCACGTTCGCGTGGTGCAGGTCGCCGTGCAGCACGACCGGCTCGCGTTCCTCGTCGAGCAGCCGGCGGGCCAGGGCGGCGCCCGCGCGATGCACCGGACCGAGTTCGTCGGCATGCGCGAAGAGCCTGCGGAACCAGGTCTCGAGGTCCAGCAGGTGCGGCGGCTCCCGAAGCGCCGTGACTCGCCCGGTCTGCGCGTGCACGCGCGCCGCGACCGAGCAGAGGATCCGGGTGGCCTCGTCGTCCCGGCCCGCACGCACCATCCCGACCAGGTCGCCTGAGCCGCCGGCCCACTCGAGCAGCATCGCCGAGTGATCGCGCCGGAGCACCCTGGCGACGCCCTCGCCGTCGAGCGCGACGAGCAGTCCGGCGCCCCTCGCCTCCTCGTCGACGTGCGCGATCTTGAGCATGGCCGGCGTGCCGTCCTCGGTGCGCACCGCCAGCAGGGTGCTGGACGCGGTGGTCATCGCATCACCCTCCGGATGCAGGCGCCACCGGCGGAGCCAGGCGAGGTCGGCCGCACGGCCGGGGTCCACGGGTCCGAGATCGCTCATCGCGTTCCAGTATTCCGTCCGCCTCCGGTGATGCCTCGCAGGCCGCGGCTAGGATCGGCCCATGTCGGACGACGCGGTGAAGCGGGCACAGGAGGCGGCCGCGGCCGCGGCGGCAGCGGCCGAGGCGCTGCAGCAGCAGGCGCGGGAGGCGATCCGGAAGGCCGAGGAGGCTGCGGCGCTCGCGAAGGCGGCGGCCGAGGCCGCGGCCGAGACGCCCGAGACGCCCGAACGGCCCGTGCCCGCCGAGGAGCGCCCGCCGGCCGCGGACCCGTCCGGAACGCCACCCGCGCACTCCGACTCCGAGCCGGGCCCGCTCGCCGCCGACCAGGTCGAGGCGATCCGGGCCGGCTACGCGTTCGAGGGCGCCGCGCTCGAGATGGGCGCGCTCGTCAACGGCGAGGCCATGCCCGACGTGCCCGTGCGGATCCCGCTCGCCATGACGAACCGGCACGGCCTGGTCGCGGGCGCCACCGGCACCGGGAAGACGCGCACGCTCCAGGTGCTGGCCGAGCAGCTCGCCGCCAACGGCGTCGCGGTGTTCGCGGCCGACATCAAGGGCGACCTCTCCGGGGTGGCCACGCCGGGCGAGGGCAACGAGAAGCTGCTCGAGCGCACCGCGGGCATCGGCCAGGAATGGGTTCCCGCGAGCTTCCCGACCGAGTTCTTCTCCTTGGGCGGGGTCGGCCGTGGCGTCCCGATCCGCGCGACGATCTCGGGCTTCGGCCCGCTGCTGCTGAGCAAGGTGCTGGGCCTCAACGAGACGCAGGAGTCGAGCCTCGGGCTCGTCTTCCACTACGCCAACCGGAACGGACTCGCGCTCCTCGACCTCGACGACCTGCGCGCCGTGCTCGCGTACCTCGTGAGCGACGAGGGCAAGGCCGAGCTCGAGGGCCTGGGCGGACTGTCCAAGGCCACCGTCGGCGTCATCCTGCGCGAGCTCATCACCTTCGCCGACCAGGGCGCCGACGTGTTCTTCGGCGAGCCCGAGATCGACACGGCCGAGTTCCTGCGGACGGCCGCCGACGGTCGTGGCGTCATCAGCCTGCTCGAGGTCCCGGGCGTCGCCGACAAGCCCGCACTGTACTCGACGTTCCTCATGTGGCTGCTCGCCGACCTGTACGGCGGGCTACCCGAGGTGGGCGACCTCGACAAGCCCAAGCTCGTGTTCTTCTTCGACGAGGCGCACCTGCTGTTCAACGGCGCGTCGAAGGACTTCCTCGCGCAGGTCGTGCAGACCGTCCGGCTCATCCGCTCGAAGGGCGTCGGGGTGTTCTTCGTCACGCAGACCCCGAAGGACGTGCCGGGCGACGTGCTCGCGCAACTCGGCTCGCGCGTGCAGCACCAGCTGCGCGCGTTCACGCCCGACGACGCGAAGGCGCTGCGTGCGACCGTCTCGACCTACCCGAACTCGGGCTACGACCTCGAGGAGACGCTGACCGTGCTCGGCACGGGCGAGGCGATCGTGACCGTGATGAACGAGAAGGGCGCGCCGAGCCCGGTGGCGTGGACGCGATTGCGCGCACCGCAGGCGTCGATGTCGCCGAGCCCGGATGCTGCGATCGACGCCGCGGTCGCGGCATCCCCGCTGACGGCGAAGTACGGCACCGCGATCGATCGCGAGTCGGCGCACGAGCTGCTGACCAAGCGCATGGCCGACGCCGCGGCCGCCGCCGACGCCGCCGAGGCCGCGAAGGCCAAGGCCGAGGCCGACGCGGAGTACGAGAAGATGCAGGCGAAGATCCGCGCCGACCAGGAGAAGGCCGAGAAGAAGGCGCAGGCCGAATACGACCGGATGATGAAGAAGACCTCGCCCACGTCGAGGTCGCGATCGCGCACGCCCGAGCGGTCGTCGCTCGAACAGGTGCTCGGCTCGAAGCAGACCCAGAAGATCATCGGGCAGGTCCTGACCGGCCTGTTCGGCATGGCCAAGCGGCGATGACGGATGCCGCGGGGCCGTCCGCCATCCGCCCGTACCACGCCGGTGACCGCGACGCGATTGCGCGGATCTGCCTGCTGACCGCGGCGGGCGGGGGCGACGCGACCGGCGTCTACTCCGATGACGCGCTCATGCCCGAGGTCTATGCGCTGCCGTACGTCGACTTCGCGCCCGAGCTCGCGTTCGTCGTCGACGACGGCGGGCGCATCGGCGGGTACGTGCTCGGCGTCGCCGACACGGCCGCATTCATCGACTGGTGGACGCGCGAATGGGCCCCGGGCTTCCGCGCGCGCCATCCGTCGCCGGGCCCGCCGACGGCGCACCGGCCGGCGTACACCGAGGCGCAGCTGATCGTCGACGGGGGAGACCCGGCGCGCATGCGCATCCCCGAGCTCGACCGCTACCCGGCGCACCTGCACATCGACCTGCTGCCCGAGTACCAGGGCCGCGGGCTCGGGCGACGACTCATCGACACGCTGCGCGCGGCGCTCGCCGAGCGGGGCGTGCCCGCGGTGCACCTCGGCATGGATCCGGCGAACACGCGCGCACGGGCCTTCTACGAGCGGCTCGGATTCCACGAGCTGCCCTCGAGCCGGGTCGATGCGCCGAGGCTCGGCATCGCGACGCGGTGAACCGGATGGCGCGCCATCCACTCGCTCTCAGCGGCGGCGCAGCCCGTGGCCCTCGAACCAGTACAGCAGCTTCGGGTCGGTCGCCCGCAGCTCCGAGAGGGTGACGGGCTCGGGGCGTACGACCTCGTCGACGCCGAGGATCTCGGCCACGAGGTCCATCGACGCGTCGTCCCAGAACGTGCCCCGCATGCGGAACACGCACCGCCCGTCGTGGTCGACGACGAACAGCTGTTTCACGGTCTCGAGCGTCTCGCCGCGATAGGTCTCGACTCGCAGCACCCCGGCGATGTCGCGCCGCGCCACGCTGTGGATGCGGCCGAAGAACCCCCGCTCGACGATGCCGTGCGGGCTGATCGCGGCCTCCGTGCGCTGGTAGCGCACCCACGCCGCGACGGCGGCGCCGCCGGTCACGATCGTCGCCGCGAGGGCACCCGCCACGGCGGCGGTGCCGAGCGGGCGCAGCACCCAGGCGAGCGTGACGAGCAGCGGAAGCGCGAGCGCCAGCACGGGCAGGCCGATGGTCCTCGCGAGGGTGCGGCGGGGTCTCAGGGTGTGCACCCTGAGACCCCTGCCCCCTGTCGACGCAGAGCCGGTGCGGGAGCCCCCAGTGTCCCCACTCCCGACCTTCACCGCTGCTGCCGCTGACATCGGGTCAATGATCCGCCGCCGCCTCGCCGAGCGCCATTCGGCATTAAGGGGGACTTGCGCTCGCGCGCCCGCTGCGCGTGCGGACGGTGCATTCCGCTTCGCAGTGTCCATATATGCGAATGAGCGCCGCACCCTTCGGGCACGGCGCTCATTCGCATGGCGGAGGATGGGGGACCCCGTCGGTCGGGCTCCGCCCTCCCTCCTCCTCGAATCGCAGTGTCCATATATGCGAATGAGCGCCGCACCCTTCGGGCACGGCGCTCATTCGCATGGCGGAGGATGGGGGATTCGAACCCCCGAGGGCTTTCACCCAACACGCTTTCCAAGCGTGCGCCATAGGCCACTAGGCGAATCCTCCTGGGACCCCTCACGCACCCGCCAGAGCCCGGTTACCCTTGCTGCGTTTCCGCCCTGGGGGAGTTGGCCTGGATGGCGCCACGTGAGGAGCCGTCGGACAGTCTACCCGAGCGAGCGTGCCCCGCGAACCGCGTGGGCCCGGGTCAGGCCGGCCCGCCGGTTGGCCGGCGCCCGGAGTCCGCGTCCGGCGGGCCGAGCAGCGCCCTGATGGTCACGAGGTCGGCCTCGGAGCGGGTCAGCAGAGCGCGGACCTCGGCGAGCACCGCCTCGGGCTCCTCGGCGCGTGCACCCGGGGGAACTGCCTCGACGGCCTCGTCCAGCGCGGGCGCCTGCTCCCGCACGGCCTCGACGGGTGCGCCGGCGGGCTCCTCGACCGCCTCGGCCTCCTCCGGCTCGGCCGCCTTCCTCGGTGCCAGGAACAGGTTCGCGAGATAGCCGGTGAAGGTGCCGAAGATGCCCACGCCGATGACGATGATGACGCCGCCGATCACGCGGCCGAAGTCGGTCACCGGGTACCGGTCGCCGTAGCCCACGGTCGAGATGGTGACCATCGTGTACCAGACCGCGTCGGAGCCCGAGGTGATGTTGGCGTCCGGGGCGTCCTGCTCCACGGCGAGCATGATGAGGCTGCCGAACTCGAGGACGAGGACGCCCATGATCAGGAGCGCATACAGCGCGCTCCCGGCCCGGTCGCGGATGAGGGTGCGCAGGACCGTGCGCGGGCCGAGGTCGGCGAGCAGCCGGTAGACGCGCACGAGCCGGAAGACCCGCAGGATCTTCACCTGCGCGAGCGGCAGGCTCGCCAGCAGGTCGGCCCAGCCGTAGTGACGGAAGAAGTAGGCCCCGCGCTGCGGGGCGGTCGCGAGCCGGTAGACGAAGTCGATCAGGAAGATCACGCTGCAGAGCCCGTTCATGAGCGCGAGCACCGTGTCGAGCGCGTCGTCCTCGACGACGTACATGAGCACGAGGTTCACGATCGAGAGCACCGACAGCGCGCCGATGAAGATCTCGTAGCCGGTGCTCTTCAGCTCGCTCCGCTTCCTCGCCATGGCGGGATTCTCACACCCCGCGGCGCCGGCGCCCCGCCGCCACGACCGACTTCGGCGGATGCGCCATCCGCTCGCCCCGGCGGCCTCGCGAGTGATTCCCAGCCGCGCGGACGGCCCGGCCAATAGGCTGGCGGCGTGGCGCACAGCATCTACATCTGCTCCGCGGAAGGGAACACCGGCAAGTCGACCGTCGCCCTCGGCACCGTCGACACGCTGAGCCGGCGCGCGACCCGCGTCGGGGTGTACCGTCCGATCGCCCGCTCGACCGAGGAGCGCGACTACGTGCTCGAGCTGCTGCTCGCGCACGATGGCGTGATCGACCTCGGCTACGAGGATGCGATCGGGGTGACCTACGAGGAGGTGCACTCCGACCCCGAGGGCGCGCTCGCGACGATCGTGCGCCGCTTCAAGGCCGTCGAGTCGCGGTGCGACGTGGTCGTGGTGATCGGCTCCGACTACACGGATGTCGCGAGCCCGACCGAGCTGGCGTTCAACGCGCGCATCGCTGCGAACCTCGGCGCTCCCGTGCTGCTCGTCGTGGGCGGGCGCGTGCCGCACGGTCGCGGTGCGAGCGAGCGCCTGGGGTACATCGACGCGCGCACGCCCGACGAGATCGCGCAGCTGACCGAACTCGCGGTCGAGGAGCTCGCGCGCGAGCACGCGACCGTGCTGGGCATCGTGGCCAACCGCGCTGATCCCGACCGGCTCGAGCAGGTCGTCGAGGCCGTGCGTGCGTCGGCGGGCGGGGTCGCCGCGATCGCGCCATCCGCTCGGGCCGGCCTCGAGGGCGGTGTTGCCGCCGTCGCGGTCTGGGCGATCCCGGAGGACCCGTACCTCGTGGCGCCGTCGATGCGGAGCATCATGCACGCGGTCGACGGCACGCTCTACGCGGGCGATCCCGAACTGCTCGAGCGCGAGGCGCTCGGCGTCGTGATCGCGGCGATGTCGATGGAGAACGTGCTCGCGCGGCTCATCGAGGGCTCGGTCGTGATCGTCCCGGGCGACCGCAGCGAGGTGCTGCTCGGCGTGCTCACCGCGAATGCGTCGGCGACCTTCCCGTCGATCTCGGGCATCCTGCTGAACGGCGGGTTCGCGGTCTCCGAGACCGTCGAGCGGCTCATCGAGGGCTTGAAGTCGAGCCTGCCGATCATCCGCACCGAGCTCGGCAGCTACGACGCGGCGCTCGCGATCACGTCGACGCGCGGCCGGCTCGCGGCCGAGTCGCAGCGCAAGCGCGACACCGCGCTCTCGCTGTTCGAGAAGCACGTCGACGGGCCCGCGCTGCTCGACCGGCTCGAGGTCGCCTCGACCGACGTCGTCACGCCGCTCATGTTCGAGTACGGCCTGCTGGCGCGGGCGCGCCAGGCCCGCAAGCACATCGTCCTGCCCGAGGGGTACGACGACCGCATCCTGCGCGCGGCGGCGACGCTGCTCGCGCGCGACGTCGCCGACCTCACGATCCTCGGCGAGGAGATCGAGATCCGCTCGCGCGCGATCGGCCTCGGCCTCGACATCTCGAAGGCGACCGTGCTCTCGAACCACGACCACGTGCTCGTGTACCGCTTCGCCGACGAGTACCAGCGCCGTCGCGCGCACAAGGGCGTCACGCTCGAGCAGGCGCGCGACGCGGTGCAGGACGTCTCGTACTTCGGCACGATGATGGTCGAGCTCGGCCTGGCCGACGGCATGGTGTCGGGCGCGATGCACACGACGGCGCACACCATCCGGCCGGCGTTCGAGATCATCAAGACCAAGCCCGGCGTCGAGGTCGTCTCGAGCGTGTTCCTCATGGCGCTCGCCGACCGGGTGCTCGTGTACGGCGACTGCGCGATCGTGCCCGACCCGACCGCCGAGCAGCTGGCCGACATCGCGATCTCGTCGGCCGCGACGGCCGCGCAGTTCGGCATCGAGCCGCGCGTGGCGATGCTGTCGTACTCGACGGGCGAGTCCGGGTCGGGGGCGGATGTCGACAAGGTGCGCCGTGCGACCGAGTTCGTGCGCGAGCGCGCGCCCGAGCTGCCGGTCGAGGGTCCGATCCAGTACGACGCGGCGGCCGACGCGGCGGTCGCGCGCACCAAGATGCCCGAGTCGGATGTCGCGGGGCGCGCCACCGTGTTCGTCTTCCCCGACCTCAACACGGGCAACAACACCTACAAGGCCGTGCAGCGCTCGGCCGGCGCCGTCGCGATCGGGCCGGTGCTCCAGGGCCTTCGCAAGCCGGTCAACGACCTCTCGCGCGGCGCGCTCGTGCAGGACATCGTGAACACGGTCGCGATCACCGCCATCCAGGCCGCGGCCGACGACGGGCTCGCGCATGTGGCCGGACCGCTCGAGCAGCTCGAGGCGCGGACGGCCTCGTCGTGAGCATCGTCCTCGTCGTGAACTCCGGGTCGTCGTCGCTGAAATACCAGCTGGTCGACGTGGCTGCGGGGGCCGCCCTGGCGACCGGGCTCGTGGAGCGCATCGGGCACGACGACGGCCGTGCGACGCACGCTGTGCGCGGTCCGGCCGCCGGTGCCGGAGGCGCGGGCGAGGGCGAGGTCCGCGAGGACCTCGCGGTGCGCGACCACGACGCCGCGTTCGACTGGATGCTGCGCGCGTTCGCCGAGCACGGACCGTCGCTCGAGGATCACGCCCCGGTGGCCGTCGGCCACCGCGTCGTCCAGGGCGGGGCGCGCTTCTTCGAGCCCACGGTGATCACCGAGCTCGTGAAGATCAACATCGACGAGCTGTCGGTGCTCGCCCCGCTGCACAATCCGGCGAACCTCGCGGGCATCGTCTCGGCCGAGCGGGCGTTCCCCGGCGTGCCGCACGTCGCGGTGTTCGACACGGCCTTCCACCAGACCATGCCGCCCGCCGCGTACACGTACGCGATCGACCGGGAGGTCGCCGAGCGGCACCGGGTGCGCCGGTACGGCTTCCACGGCACGTCGCATCGCTACGTCTCGCGTGCCGCGGCCGGGTTCCTCGGGCGCCCGGTCGAGGAGCTGAAGCTCATCGTGCTGCACCTCGGCAACGGCGCGTCGGCGTGCGCCGTCGACGGCGGCCGCTCCGTCGAGACCAGCATGGGGATGACGCCGCTCGAGGGCCTCGTCATGGGCACGCGATCCGGCGACGTCGACCCGGCGGTGCTGCTGCACCTGCAGCGACGGGCCGGATTGGACGTGGACGGGGTCGACGACCTGCTGAACAAGCGCAGCGGCATCCTCGGGCTCGGCGGGCACGGCGACATGCGCGACCTCGTGGGCGCGGCGGAGGCGGGCGACGCCCGGGCCGAACTCGCGCTCGACGTGTACGCGCACCGCATCCGGTCGTACGTGGGCGCCTACGCGGCGCAGCTCGGCCGCGTCGACGCGATCGTCTTCACGGCCGGCGTGGGGGAGAACGCGGCGGAGGTGCGACGGCGTTCGCTGGCGGGGCTCGAGGGGTTCGGCATCGAGCTCGACGACGCGCGCAATGCCGAGCGGCGCGGCGGGGCGCGCCGGATCTCGAGCGACGACTCGCGCACCGACGTGCTGGTGGTGCCGACGAACGAGGAGCTCGAGATCGCACGTCAGACGCTGGAGGTCGTGGCGGGCTGAGGCGCCGTCCGGCCTCGGCCGCTCGTCGCGTGCGGCCGGCGATATTCACAAGAACTCTTGTACAACATTCCTTGCGGGTCTACGCTGGCCGCATGACCTCACGCGATCCGGGCGACGCCGCGTCCATCCGGCTCCACGATGCGGGGCCGATGCGGGCCCTCGCGCACCCCGTGCGACTGCGCATCCTCGGCCTGCTCCGCATGGACGGCCCGGCCACGGTCGGCATGCTCGCCGAGCGCACGGGCGAGGCCGCCGGCTCCGTCAGCTACCACGTCGCGACGCTCGCGAAGCACGGCTTCGTCGAGGAGGCGCCCGAGCTCGCCCGCGACCGGCGCGAGCGCTGGTGGCGCGCCGCCCACGAGGTGACGACGTTCAACTCGGCCGAGTTCCTCGCCGACCCCGAGCGTCACGCGGCATCCGAGGCCCTGCGCCGGAACGTGCTCGACGCGTACCACCGCGAACTGCTCGGCGCGCTCGACGCCGAGCACTCCCTCGAACCCGCGTGGGTCGAGGCCTCCGACTCGAGCGACGGCGGGGCGCAGCTCACGCTCGAGGAGTTCCGCGAGCTCGCCGCCGACCTCGCCGCGGTGCGCGAGAAGTGGTGGGCGCGTGGGCGCGAGCCGCGCGAGGGCACGCGCGCCGTCCGCTGGATCACCCACGTCTTCCCGCGGAGCCGGTCGTGAGCGCGCCGCGCCGCCGCCTCCCGCTGATCGCGCTGTTCGCCGCGCAGCTGTGCTCGCTCGGCGGCAACGCGATCGCGCTCGTCGCCGTGCCGCTCATCGTGCTCCAGCAGACGGGCTCGCCGTTCGCGGCGGGCGTCGCGGGCATCTTCGCCACGGTGCCGCTCGTGATCGGCGGTGCCCTCGGCGGCGTGCTCGTCGACCGGTTCGGGTACCGCGCGTCGAGCATCGCGGCGGATGTCGCGAGCGGCGTCACCGTGCTCGCGATCCCGCTGCTCGACGCCGCCGGGATGCTCTCGTTCGGCGTGCTGCTCGCGCTCGTGTTCCTCGGCGGGCTGCTCGACCCGCCCGGCGACACCGCCAAGACCGTGCTCATGCCCGAGCTCGCGGCGCTCGCGGGCACGCCGCTCGCCCGCGCGGCCGGCGCCCAGTCGGCCGTGCAGCGCACGGCCACGATGGTGGGCGCCGGCACCGCGGGTGCGCTCGTCGCGCTCGCGGGCCCCATGGTCGCGCTCCTGGCCGACGCCGCCGGATTCGCGATCTCGGCGCTGCTCGTCGCGCTGCTCGTGCCGTCGCGCCGGCGAACCGGCGTCGCGCTCGACCGCCGCGACGTCGCCGAGCCCGATCCGTCGGCCGTCGACGCGGCGTCCAGCGCGGCCGGCTTCGTCGCCGGCATCCGCTTCATCGCGCGCACGCCGCTCGCGCGCGCGGTCGTGCTGCTCGTGACCCTCACGAACGCGATCGACGCCGCCGGCATCATGGTGCTGAAGCCCGTCTACGCGTCCGAGGTGCTCGGCGACCCCGCGAGCCTGGGCTTCATGGTCGGCTGCTTCGCGGCGGGCGCGCTCACCGGCTCGGCGCTGTTCGGGCTCGTCGGCCATCGCGGCTCGGGCCGGCTCATGTTCGCCGCATGCTTCGTGCTGACGGGCACGCCGCCGTACCTCGCAATGGCGCTCGAGGCGCCGCCCGAGGTGCTCTTCCCGGTCCTCGCGTTCTCCGGCCTCACCGCCGGGGCGCTCAACCCGATGATCTCGACGGCCCTGTTCGGCGTCGTGCCCGACGGGATGCGCGCCCGGGTGTTCGGCGCGATCACCTCGGGCGTGGCGGCGTCGATGCCGGTGGGCGCATTCGTCGCCGGCGTGGCGGTCGACGCGTTCGGCGTAACGCCGGTGCTCGCCGGCGCGGCGGTGCTCTACGCGGTGCTCGGGGCGAGCCCGCTCGTGGTGCGCGGGTTCGAGGGCCTGTCGGGTGCGCGGGGCGCCGCCCCGGCCGCGGCGCCGGAGAGCACGGAGGTGGACGCGACGGCGGATCCGGCCGCTGCGGCTGCGCCCGAACGTTGAGGGCGCGGCGTCAGCGGACGAGCCGGGCGCAGTCGATGCAGAGCGTCGCCGTGGGGCGTGCCTCGAGCCGGCCGACGCTGATCTTCTGGCCGCAGCGCTCGCACGTGCCGTAGGTGCCCGCATCGATCTTCGCGAGCGCGCGGTCGATGTCGGCGAGCTCGTGCTCGACGTCGTGCAGCACGGCCGTGCGCTGCGACCACTCCTGGCTCATGGTGGGGCCGTCGGGGTCGTGCTCGTCGTCGACGGAGCCGTCGGAGCGTGCCTCGCGCACGGCCGTGATGCCCTCGCTCTGCTCCGCGAGGCGTTCCTCGGCCTCGCGGCGCTCGGCGAGCAGCAGCTCGCGGAATCGCTCGAGCTGCCCTGCGCTGCGGATGCCCGTCACATGACCACCTCCGTCGGATGCACCGGGAGCGGGCGGATGTCGCGACCGCGCCGATGCGGTCCACCGATCCTATGCCCACCCGACGACGACGCCTCCGAACTCCGCCCCGGGCGGCGGTTCGCGCCCGGCCGGGGTGTCGGACGCCGCGACTACGATTGAGCCGTGGTCACCGCCCTCTACCGCCGATACCGGCCCGAGACCTTCGCCGAGATGATCGGCCAGTCGCAGGTCACCGAGCCGCTCATGACGGCGCTGCGCACCGATCGCGTGAACCACGCCTACCTCTTCAGCGGCCCGCGCGGCTGCGGCAAGACCACGTCGGCCCGCATCCTCGCGCGCTGCCTCAACTGCGCCGAGGGCCCGACCGACACGCCGTGCGGCACGTGCCCGAGCTGCGTCGAGCTCTCGCGGGCCGGTGGCGGCTCGCTCGACGTCGTCGAGATCGACGCGGCGAGCCACAACGGCGTCGACGACGCGCGCGACCTCCGCGAGCGCGCGGTGTTCGCACCCGCTCGCGACCGCTACAAGATCTTCATCCTCGACGAGGCGCACATGGTCACCCCGCAGGGGTTCAACGCGCTGCTCAAGCTCGTGGAGGAGCCGCCCGAGCACGTGAAGTTCATCTTCGCGACGACCGAGCCCGACAAGGTGCTCGGCACCATCCGCTCGCGCACGCACCACTACCCGTTCCGGCTCGTGCCGCCCGCGCCCATGCTCGACTACGTGCAGAAGCTGTGCGACGAGGAGGGCGTGAGCGTCGAGCCCGGCGTGCTCTCGCTCGTCGTGCGCGCCGGCGGAGGCTCGCCGCGAGACACGCTCTCGCTGCTCGACCAGCTCATCGCGGGCTCCGAGAGGTCGACCGTCGGCTACGAGCGGGCCGTGGCCCTGCTCGGCTACACGCACGGCGCGCTGCTCGACGAGGTCGTCGATGCGATCGGCTCGGCCGATGCGGCGGCCGCGTTCGCGGCCGTCGACCGCGTGATGCAGACCGGCCAGGATCCGCGTCGCTTCGTGGAGGACCTGCTCGAGCGCCTGCGCGACCTCATCGTCGTCGCGGCGACCTCGCCCGAGGCGGCCGCCGCGGTGCTCCGCGGCATCCCCGCCGACGAGCTCACGCGCATGGCCACCCAGGCGTCGGCGTTCGGCGCGGCCGAGCTCTCGCGCGTGGCCGACCTCGTCAACCAGACCCTCACCGAGATGACCGGCGCCACCTCACCGCGCCTGCACCTCGAGCTCATGCTCGCCCGCGTGCTCGTGCCCGCGAGCGACGCGACCGAGCGCGGCGCGCTCGCGCGCGTCGAGCGCCTCGAGCGGCGCGTGGGCGTGTCGGATGCCGCGGGGTCGGCCGACCCGGCGGCGCCCCCGTCGCCCGCGCCCGCGCGTCCCGTCGCCCGGGCTGCGACGCCCGCCGGGCCGCCGTCCGCGCCGGCGGCATCGGCCGGTTCCTCGTCCGCACCACCGGCCGCGGACGCGCCGCCCGCACCTGCCGCGGAGGCGCCGCCGATGCCGCGGCCGAAGCCGGTCGGCCCGGTGACCCTCGAGCAGATGCGCGACGCGTGGCCAGAGATCCTGGGCGTGCTCGAGCGCACCAAGCGCACCGCCTGGATGGCCGCGCTCACCGCACGGGTGATCGACTACCGCACCGACGAGGCCGTGCTCGTGCTCGGCTTCCCGAGCCAGAACGACGTGAACGACCTCCGCGGCACCGGCGCGCAGAGCCCCGCCGAGCTGTTGCGCCGCGCGATCACCGAGGTGCTCGGCGTCCAGGTCAAGTTCGTCCCGCGCGTGATCTCGGGCGGCACCCCGGGGCCGGCCGGCGACCTCCCGGGCGCGCCCGTGCCGGGGGAGCCCGCGCCATCCGCCGCCGCGCCCGCCGCGCCCGCCGCCGCCGGACGCGCCGGCGCTCCCGCGGAGGCCGCGGCTCCGGCCGGGTCCGCGCCGGTCGTCGCGCCCTCGGCCGCCGGCAGCCCCGCAGGCACCGGCCCGACGGCGCGGACGGCCTCGCGGGGAACGGCGTCCGCGGCCTCCGCACGCGCGGGAGCGGCCGCACCCGACGCCGGTCGTCTGGGTCCGGTCGACTCGTGGGTCACGGTCGCGATCCCCGCGTCCGACCCGACGCAGCCCGCCGAGGCGACTGCCGAGGCGTCCCCGGGCACGCGCACCGCCGTCGCCGAGCGCCCCGCGCGGGCGGTCGCGACCCGTCGCCCCGACGCCCCGCCGCCCGTCGACGACGTGCCGCCGCCCGACGACGCCGATGCGCCCCCGCCCGACGCCGAGCCCGACTTCGATCCCGGCCCCGAGCCGCTCGTCGACGCCGCGCCGGCCGTCCCGGCCGCCGCGGCTCCGCCGCGCCGTACCGGCGGCGCTGCGTCGAACGCGCCCGGGATCCAGCGGTACGGCGAGGCCGTCGTGCGCGACCTGCTGGGCGCCACGTTCCTCGAAGAGGTCGAGGCGCCGCCCGCCCGGTTCGGCGAGCGGGGGTAGCGCGTGTACGAAGGCATCGTCCAGGAGCTGATCGACGAGCTCGGGCGCCTCCCCGGGATCGGCCCGAAGTCGGCGCAGCGCATCGCGTTCCACATCGTGCAGACCGAGCAGTTCGACGTCTCCCGCCTTGCCGAGATCCTGCTCGAGGTGCGCGACAAGGTGAAGTTCTGCGAGATCTGCGGCAACGTCGCCGAGGAGTCGACGTGCTCGATCTGCCGCGACCCGCGCCGCGATCCCACGCTCATCTGCGTGGTCGAGGAGGCGAAGGACGTCGTCGCGATCGAGCGCACGCGTGAGTTCCGCGGGCTCTACCACGTGCTCGGCGGCGCCATCAGCCCGATCGACGGCGTCGGCCCCGACGAGCTGCGCATCCGCCAGCTCATGCAGCGCCTCGCCGACGGCACCGTGCGCGAGGTGATCATCGCCACCGACCCCAACCTCGAGGGCGAGGCCACCGCGACCTACCTCAGCCGCCTGCTGACGACGCTCGAGATCCGCGTGACGCGGCTCGCGTCGGGCCTGCCGGTGGGCGGCGACCTCGAGTACGCCGACGAGGTCACCCTCGGGCGGGCCTTCGAGGGCCGCCGCGTCATCGGCTGACCGGCGCGGTCCGGCCCCGGTCGAGCCGTTGCGGATGTCGGCGGGTCGCCGTAGAACGGAGCCATGGCCGGCAGAGGTGCGGAATGGGTCGCCGGCTACGTCGCGGCGTGGAAGTCGAACGATCCCGATGAGATCGGGGCGCTGTTCACCGATGACGCGGTGTACCTCACCGCGCCCGACGCCGAACCGCGTCGCGGGCGCGAGGCGATCGTCGCCGGCTGGCTCGACGACCTCGACGAACCCGGCACGTGGAGCTTCGACTGGCAGGTCGTCCACGAGCACGACGGGTTCGTGGTCGCGCAGGGGCGCACGGAGTACCCCGCCGAGCGCGACTACCTCAACCTGTGGCTCATCCGGCTGGCCGACGACGGCCGGGCCACCGAGTACACCGAGTGGTACATGCCGCGCCCGCACTGACGACGCCGGCCGGCGCCACCCGTTGACGCCCGGGCGTCGCCGCGGATAGAACGGACCGCATGAGCGCAGGCACCGACTGGGTCGACGGCTACATCCGGGCGTGGGAGACGAACGATCCCGACGACATCGCGGCGATCTTCGCCGACGATGCGATCTACGAGTTCAGCCCCGACGACCCCGAGGCCCTGCGCGGGCGCGAGGCGATCGTCGACGGATGGCTCGACTCCAAGGACGAGCCGGGCGATTGGACCTTCGACTGGGAGGTCCTCGTCGAGTCCGACGACCTCGTCATGGTGCAGGGCCGCACCGACTATCCGAACGCGAAGCTCTACGACAACCTCTGGGTCATCCGGCTCGCGCCGGACGGGCGCGCGACGCGCTTCACCGAGTGGTACATGGAACGCGACCGCTAGAGGCGTCACATGGCCGGGCGGGAATGCGCGCCGCCGTATGATGGACCTTCCGGCGCCGGGTGTCCATCGCCCCGGTCCAGTCCACCCCGTCCATTCCCGGGAGCGCCTTCGTGAGCTTGATCGTGCAGAAATACGGCGGTTCGTCCGTCGCCGACGCGGAGAGCATCAAGCGGGTCGCCAAGCGCATCGTCGAGACCCGCAAGGCGGGCAACGATGTCGTCGTCGCGGTCTCGGCGATGGGCGACACGACCGACGAGCTGCTCGACCTCGCGAACGAGGTCACGCCGATCCACGCGCCGCGCGAGCTCGACATGCTGCTCTCCTCGGGCGAGCGCATCTCGATGGCGCTGCTCGCGATGGCGATCAAGGGCCTCGGCCACGACGCGCGCTCGTTCACGGGCAGCCAGGCCGGCATGATCACGGACGCCACGCACGGCGCCGCGCGCATCGTGGAGGTGACGCCGGTGCGCCTGCGCGAGGCGCTCGACGAGGGCGCGATCGTCATCGTCGCGGGCTTCCAGGGCTTCAGCCGCGAGTCGCGCGACATCACGACGCTCGGCCGCGGCGGCAGCGACACGACGGCGGTCGCGCTCGCGGCGGCGCTCGACGCCGACGTGTGCGAGATCTACACCGATGTCGACGGCGTGTTCACCTCCGACCCGCGCGTGGTGAAGAAGGCCCGCAAGCTCGACCGCATCACGAGCGAGGAGATGCTCGAGCTCGCGTCGTCCGGTGCCAAGGTGCTGCACATCCGGGCCGTCGAGTACGCGCGCCGCCACGGCGTCACACTGCACGTGCGCTCGTCGTTCAACAACAGCGAGGGGACCGTCGTGTACGACCCCGAGCGCCTTCCCGAAGGAGAAGCTGTGGAAGAGTCCGTCATCGCCGGTGTCGCGGTCGACCTCGGGCAGGTCAAGGTCACCGTCGTCGGCGTGCCCGACGTGCCCGGTGCCGCGGCCAAGATCTTCAAGATCGTCGCCAACACCAACGCGAACGTCGACATGATCGTGCAGAACGTCTCGGCGGCCGCGACGGGTCGCACCGACATCTCGTTCACGGTGCCGAAGTCCGACGGCGAGCGGGCGCTCAAGGCGCTCTCCGACGCCAAGGAGACGCTCGGCTTCGAGTCGCTGCAGTACGACGACCAGATCGGCAAGCTCTCGCTCGTCGGCGCCGCGATGCGCTCGGCGACGGGCATCTCGGCGAAGCTGTTCGAGGCGCTCTACGAGGCGGGCATCAACATCGAGATGATCTCGACGTCCGAGATCCGCATCTCGGTGGTCACCCGCGCCGACAGCGTCAACGACGCGGCCGTCGCCGTGCACCGCGCGTTCGACCTCGACGGCGACACCGAGGCCGTCGTGTACGCCGGCACGGGTCGCTGACGCGAGCCACGAGCGGATGACGCGCCGCGGCCGCGCACGCGCCATCCGTCGATCGACTGCCGGTTCACCGGGGAATCCTGCCATCGCGGGACGATCGGCCGGTGCGGGTCCTGCGGGTCGCGGGATCTCCTGAATACTTGATGCCACGAGAGGGAGCACCATGGCACACGGAGTGAACATCGGCGTCGTCGGCGCCACCGGACAGGTCGGCGCGGTCGTGCGCCGCCTCCTCGAGGAGCGCGACTTCCCGGTCGCGTCGATCCGCTTCTTCGCCTCGGCGCGGTCGGCGGGCACGACGCTGCCGTTCAAGGGCGAGGAGATCGTGGTCGAGGATGCCTCCACGGCCGATCCCACGGGCCTCGACATCGCGATCTTCTCGGCGGGCGCAACGCTCTCGAAGGCGCAGGCTCCCCGGTTCGCGGCCGCCGGCGTGACCGTCATCGACAATTCGTCGGGCTGGCGCATGGACCCCGACGTGCCGCTCGTGGTGAGCGAGGTCAACCCGCACGCGATCGACGAGGCGCGCAAGGGCATCATCGCGAACCCGAACTGCACGACCATGGCCGCCATGCCCGTGCTGAAGGTGCTGCACGACGAGGCGGGCCTCGAGCGCCTGATGATCTCGACCTACCAGGCGGTGTCGGGCGCGGGCCTCGCAGGAGGCGAGGAGCTGCTCGAGCAGGCGCGCGCCGCCGTCGCTCAGGATGCGATCGCCCTCGTGCACGACGGCTCGGCCGTGACCTTCCCCGAGCCGCAGAAGTTCGCCCGGCCCATCGCGTTCGACGTGATCCCGCTCGCCGGATCGATCGTCGACGACGGCGACCTCGAGACCGACGAGGAGAAGAAGCTCCGCAACGAGAGCCGCAAGATCCTCGAGCTGCCGGGCCTGCGCGTCGCGGGAACGTGCGTGCGCGTGCCGGTGTTCACGGGGCACTCGCTGTCGATCCACGCCGAGTTCGCGAACGACATCACGCCCGAGCGCGCGACCGAGCTGCTCGCGCAGGCTCCGGGCGTCGCCCTCAGCGACATCCCGACGCCGTTGCAGGCCGCGGGCAACGACCCGAGCTACGTCGGACGCATCCGCCAGGACCAGTCGGCACCCGAGCACAAGGGCCTCGTGCTCTTCGTCTCGAACGACAACCTGCGCAAGGGCGCGGCGCTGAACGCGGTGCAGATCGCGGAGCTCATCGCCGCGAAGTCGCTCGCCTCGGTCTGATCGGGCCCGCGAGGCCGCGTCGGACGGGTACCGAAGACCGGCGCGGAGCGCCCTCCCCGACCGTCACGACATGCGGCGGGCGGCCACGTCCTGGTGCGCGAGGCGCCGCAACGCGAGGATGACGGGCTCGTAGAGCGCGGTGCCGAGCACGGTGTACTCGACCGCCGCGCGTGGCTCGTCGGGCAGGTGCCCGAGGTCGTAGGCGGCGAGCGCGTGGAGCTGCCGGCCGTACGCGATCAGGCGGTCCCGGCTGATCGGCATGCCCGCGTCCTCGGCGGCCGCGAGCGCGGTCTCGAGCTGGGCGACCGCGGCGAACCGTGGGTCGTAGACCTGGCCGAGCGCCTCGAGCGCCGCGCGCGCGTGGGGGTACGGGTCGGGGGCGTCGGCGGGTGCGGGCGCGGTCTGCGGGGGCAGCGCGCTCACCGCGCGCCCGAGCGTGGCGTACAGGTCGTCGCCCGGCTCGTCGACGAGGTCGAGGATGGTGCGCGCCTGCTGGACGCTGAGCCCGACGGGACCCGTGAGCGCGCGGATGAGGCGCAGCCGGCGCAGGTGGGTGTCGTCGTAGGTCGCCTGCGTGGCGGAGGTCGCGGCGCCGGCGTGGAGCAGGCCCTCGCGGAGGTAGAACTTCACGGTCGCCACGGGCAGGCCGGCCGCAGCGGCGAGGGCGGAGATGCGCATGTGGACCCCTTGCATTGGATAGTCACGCTCTCTAATATTGGAGAGTCAAACTATCCAATCATGACGTCTCCATCGAGCGAAAGGCCCGCGACATGCCGTCCGCCATCGACCTCATCCTCATCGGTTCCCTGCTGCTCGCGCTCATCACGGTCGAGAGCGGCGGATGGTTCCTCACCCGCGTCGTGCGCGGGTTCGCGCCGGCCAACGCCCTGCAGCAGGCGTTCTTCCGCGCCGGCCACGCCCATGCCGCAGTCCTGATCGTGCTGTCGGTCGCGATCCTCGCCGTGATCCCGTACTCGGCGCTCGACGGCGGATGGCTCTGGGTCGCACGCCTCGGCGCGCCCGTCGCCGCGATCCTCATGCCCGCGGGCTTCTTCCTCTCGGTCCTCGGCCGCGACCCCGCGCGCCCGAATCGGCTGCTCGCGCTGCTGTGGATCGGTGCGGCGTCGCTCGCGGCCGGGCTCGCGACCTCCGGCGTCGGCCTCATCGCGGGCGGCGCCGCGGCGCTCTGACGGGAAGGGCGGCGCGTGCTCGCCACGACGTCGCCCGGCGACGATGACGCTGGTCAACGCGTACATCCGGGCCGACGTAGACTGGAACGCGTGAATTCCGAGGAAACCGTCGACGTCGTCCTGATCGGCGGGGGCATCATGAGCGCGACGCTCGGCTCCCTGATCTCGCGACTCCAGCCCGACTGGAGCATCCGCGTCTACGAGCGACTCGGCCGCGCGGCGCAGGAGTCCTCGAACCCCTGGAACAACGCGGGCACGGGCCACGCCGCGCTCTGCGAGCTGAACTACATGCCCGAGGCGCCCGACGGCAGCGTGAGCGCGGCCAAGGCCGTGTCGATCAACGAGCAGTTCCAGGTCAGCCGGCAGTACTGGGCGCACCTCGTCGAATCGGGCGCCATCGCCGACCCGAAGCAGTTCATCAACTCCACGCCGCACATGACGTTCGTGAGCGGGGCGGCCAACGTCGAGTACCTCCGCAAGCGCTACGCCGCACTCCAGGACCAGCCGCTGTTCGCCGGCATGGAGTACACCGAGGACCACGACACCCTCGCCGAGTGGACGCCCCTCATGGCCAAGAAGCGCAACCGGCGGCAGAAGATCGCCGCGACGCGGGCCGCGTCGGGCACCGACGTCGACTTCGGCGCCCTCACCTCGCTGCTGTTGCGCGACATCGAGCAGCGCGGCGCCGAGATCCACATGAACCACCAGGTCACCTGGCTCAAGCGCCAGAAGGACGGCACGTGGCGTCTGCGCGTGCGCCACACCGTCGGCGGAACGCCGAAGACCGTGCGCGCGCGGTTCGTGTTCGTCGGCGCCGGCGGCGGCGCCCTCGCGCTGCTGCAGCACTCCGGCATCCCCGAGATCAAGGGATTCGGCGGCTTCCCGATCTCCGGCCAGTTCCTCCGCACGACCAACCCGAAGGTCGTCGCGCAGCACCACGCGAAGGTCTACGGCAAGGCTGCGGTCGGCGCCCCGCCGATGTCGGTGCCGCACCTCGACACTCGCGTCGTCGACGGCGAGACCTCGCTGCTCTTCGGGCCCTACGCGGGCTTCACGCCGAACTTCCTCAAGAGCAGTACCTGGTTCGACCTGCCGTTCTCGATCCGGCCGCACAACATCGTGCCCATGCTGCAGGTCGCGTTCAAGAACTTCGACCTCGTGAAGTACCTCGTCTCCGAGCTGCTCGCCGGGCGCGACAAGAAGATGAAGGCGCTGCGCGCCTTCATGCCGACCGCGAAGAGCGAGGACTGGGAGCTCATCACCGCGGGCCAGCGCGTCCAGGTCATGAAGAAGGACCCGAAGCAGGGCGGCGTGCTCCAGTTCGGGACCGAGGTCATCGCCGGGGCGGATGGCACCATCGCCGGCCTGCTCGGCGCCTCGCCCGGCGCCTCGACGGCCGTGCCGATCATGCTCGAGGTGCTCCAGCGCTGCTTCCCCGACCGCATCGCCGAGTGGGAGCCGAGCCTGCGCGAGATGATCCCCTCGTACGGCACGACGCTCTCGAACGATCCCGCCGAGGCCGCCGCGTCGCTCGCGCGGACCGCCGCCGTCCTCCAGCTCCAGGGCGAGCCCCGGGCCGTCGAGTCGGCTGCGCCCGAGAAGGTGCCGGCGCTCGCATCCTGAGGCGATCGGCCGATCGACACACGTCGACCCGTCGCGGGTCGAGGCATCGGCTCTTCACAGACGGCATGATCGTCTGCTATCGTCGACCCCGCTATGAAGTGAGCACATCCCATCGTCCCGCGCCCGAGGCGCCGTTGACATCCGGGGTGTGCACCTTCCACTGATCGCGACAGTGTTCGCGTGCACTCCGACGACGGCAGACGCCCGGCGGGATCCACCATCCGCTCCCGGGCCGTCGCCGCCGTCTCCCATGCCGCGGCCGCCGGTTCGGCGCGTCGTCCACGCCCGCAGCGATGCGGGGTACGCGGCGACGGCCCGGGAGCACTCTCGCGAAGGGGATCCACCCTCATGCCAGTCATCTCCACGACCTCATCCCACCTCCGCATCGACGGGCTGTCCATCGCGTTCGGCGATCGGCGCGTGCTCTCCGACCTCGGCTTCACGGTGTCGCCGGGCCAGCGGCTCGGCCTCATCGGCGAGAACGGCGCAGGCAAGTCCACGCTGCTCCGCCTGCTCGCGGCGGCCCACCCGGGTCGCGCCGGCGACGATCCGCTGCCCGGCGCCGTGGTGTCGGGCCGCATCGCGCGGCCGATGCGCACGGGCATCCTGCTCCAGGAACTACCGTTCGCTCCTGACGAGCACGTCGACGACGTGCTCGAGGCCGCCGTCGCCGACGTGCGGGCGATCGAGCTCGAACTCGACGCGGCCGCCCGCGCCCTCGGCGCCGTCGGCATCGACGAGGCGGCCGCCGAGTCCAGGTACACCGCGGCGCTCGAGTCGGCCGAGCGTGCCGACGTGTGGTCGATCGACCATCGGCGCGACGAACTGCTCGGCGGGCTCGGCCTCGCGGGCCTCGGCCGGGATCGCCGCATCGGCGAGCTCTCCGGCGGCCAGCGGAGCAGGTTCGCGTTGGCCGCGCTCCTCCTGTCCTCGCCGGACGCGCTGCTCCTGGACGAGCCGACGAACCACCTCGACGACGACGCCGCGGCGTACCTCGAGGATCGCCTGCGCGCCTGGCGCGGGCCCGTGGTGTTCGCCAGCCACGACCGCGAGTTCCTCGACCGGGTCGCGACCGGACTCCTCGACCTCGACCCGGGCCGAGCGGGTGCGACCGCGCTCGCGCGGTCGAGGGAGGGTCGGCTCACGGGCCAGGGCGCGCGCGAGGCCGTGCTCGCGGCATCCGTCGGCACCGTCTTCGGCGGCTCGTTCAGCGACTACCTCGCCGTTCGCGTCGACGAACGCGAGCGCTGGCAGCGCACGTACGAGGATGAGCAGGCGGAGCTCCGGCGGCTGCGCCTCGCGGTCGCCGAGACCGCACGCACGGTCGCCCACGGCCGGCCGCCGACCGACAACGACAAGTTCCTGAAGCACTTCAAGCGCGAGAACGTCGAGCAGGCGGTCTCCCGTCGCGTCCGCAACGCCGAGCTGCGCCTCGACGAGCTGGAGCGGACGCAGGTGGCCAGGCCTCCCGCGCCGCTGTCGTTCGCGGGCATCCCCGCGGGCTCGCACGTGCTCGACCATGAGGAGGGCGCGCTGCTGCGGCTCGCCGACGTGGCGGTCGACGGCCGGCTCGGACTCGCGCAGCTGCGGATCGGACCGGCCACGCGCCTGCTCGTCACCGGGGCCAACGGCGCGGGCAAGTCGACGCTCCTGGCCCTCCTCGCGGGGCGGCTGGAGCCCGACCGCGGCGAGGTGCACCGGCGTCGCGGCCTGCGCGTGGGCCTGCTCGAACAGGACGTGCGCTTCGCCGACCCGGATGCCGCGCCGCGCGCGCTCTACGAGCGGGTGCTGGGGGAGCGGCGTGCCGAGCGCGTGCCGCTCGCCGACCTCGGCCTGATCGCCGCACGCGATCTCGACCGCCCAGTCGGCCGGCTGTCGGTCGGTCAGCAACGGCGGCTCGCGCTGGCGCTCGTGATCGCAGCTCCGCCGCACGTGTTCCTGCTCGACGAGCCGACCAACCACCTCTCGCTCGCGCTCGCGGGCGAACTCGAGGAGGCGCTCGGCGGGTATCCGGGCGCGGTCGTGATCGCAAGCCACGACCGCTGGCTGCGGCGCAGGTGGGATGGCGAGACCCTCGCGCTCGACGCCGTCCCGTCGGCGGTCCCGGTGTAGCGCGCGGCAGTCGGCAGTCGGCAGTCGGCAGTCGGCAGTCGGCAGCGGCGGGCCGCGGGGCGGGGCGAGGCTCCCGCGCCGCGGCGCCGCTGCGCTCGGCGGACTTGTGCCGCATTCGAACATGTGTTCGAATGATGGGGTGCGATGGAACGGCCAGGAACTCGATGCCGAGCAGCCCGACGCCCTCCCCGGGCTCGCGCGACTGAACAACCTGGTGCGATCGGTGCAGACGCCGGAGTTCGCCGGCGTGACCTTCCACGAGGTGCTCGCGAAGTCGGCCCTCAACAAGGTGCCGGGCCAGTCCTACGTCCCCTTCGGCTGGACGATCAATCCGTATCGGGGCTGCACGCATGCATGTGCCTATTGCTTCGCCCGGCCCACGCACGCCTACCTCGACCTCGATGCGGGCGACGACTTCGATCGGCAGATCATCGTGAAGGTGAACGTCTCCGACGTGCTGCGGCGCGAGCTCGCCCGGCCCGCGTGGCGTCACGAACCGGTCGCGCTCGGCACGAACACCGATCCCTACCAGCGCGCCGAGGGTCG
This sequence comes from Agromyces aurantiacus, assembly GCF_016907355.1. NCBI lineage: Bacteria > Bacillati > Actinomycetota > Actinomycetes > Micrococcales > Microbacteriaceae > Agromyces > Agromyces aurantiacus. The sequence goes on from NZ_JAFBBW010000001.1 coordinate 1,535,379, forward strand.
TTACGGGCTCATGCCGGGAATCATCGAGGCGCTCGCGGGCAGCGGCACCCCGTTCAGCGTGCTGACGAAGGGCACGCTCCTGCGTCGCGATCTGCCGCTGCTCGTCGCCGCGCGCGAGCACGTGCCGATCGACCTCGCGATGTCGATCGCGGTGTACGACGACGCGTTGCAGCACTCGATCGAACCGGGGACGCCGACCACTGCCGCACGTCTCGCGACCGTCACGGCGGTGCGCGATGCGGGCTTCGACTGCACGGTGTTCCTCATGCCGATCCTGCCGTACCTCACCGACACCCGCGCGCACCTCGACCACGCGCTCCGCAGCGCCGCGGAGGCCGGCGCCACGAGCGTGATCCACTCGGCACTGCACCTCAGGGGCGCGGTGAAGCCGTGGTTCTTCGAGTGGCTCGCGCGCGAGCATCCCGAGCTCCTCCCCAAGTACCGCGCGATGTACCCGGGGTCGAGCGCCTACGCCCCCGCGGAGTACCGGGAATGGCTGGCCGCCCGCATCCGACCGCTTATCCGTGCGCACCGACTCGAGCGGGGCCGGGAGGATCCGGTGACCGGCGGCGTCCGGTCGGCGGCACTCGGCCGAGGTGGCCGGCCCGCCCCGGCACGAGCGCCGGGCGCGGCGAACGTCGGTGCCGCGGCCATCGTCGGTGCCGCGGCGATCGGGGCCGAACTCGGCGAGGTCGACCTCGGCGCAGCGGCACCGGCGATGCTGTTCTGACCGGGATCGCGCCGAGAGCGGTTGGTCCGGGCGCTCGGGGAACTGCGATAATCCGGCGAGGGCCGCGCGACGGCCGGGATGGGAGCGCAGATGACCTTGGGACTGCCCGAGCACCTCGCGCGGGAATCCCTGAGTCGCGCCCTCGGAGGCGCGGGTCACTGGGCCGCGGCGGTGTGCCTCGGGGCGGCGCTCCTGCTCGCCGCCGTCTCCGCCGTGGCGGCCACCACGCCGATCGGCGCCGGACCCGAGCGCCAGCGCGCGGCGCTCACGGCGCTCGCGCTGCTCTCGGCCCAGGCCCTCCTGCTCTTCCTCGTCTCGCGCTCCGCCAGCGTGACGCTGACCGTCCTCGCCCTCGTGGCCGGCACCGGTGCGGTGTACGGGCTCACGGTGCTCCTGCTCATGTCCGGCGAGGTGGAGGACGTCGCAGACAACGCGCTCGTGGCACTCTCGCGGGCGGCGCTCGTGCTCATCGGCGGAGCCGGAGTGGGGTCGGGCATCGCGATCACCTGGGCCGTGCTGGGCTGGGGCCTCGGCGAAGCGGCCGCGTTCCTCGGCTCCGCCACGGCCGGCGCGGCCTGGTCACCCAGCGTGCCCGCGGCGGCCGTCCTCGGCATCGTCGTCGTGGCGCGCGTCCTCGACGCGGTGTCGCGCCGGGTGATCGACCGCCGCGAGACGGCCCTGCATCGCGCCAGCCAGCAGACCCGCGAGCTCACGATCCGCCACGACTACGAGGTGCGCGCGATCGCCCGGCTGCACGACACCGCGCTCAACCACCTCGTGGCGATCGCGACGGCCGGGTCCGGCCCGGTCGAAGAACGGTTGCGGGCCGCCATCCGCCACGATCTCTCCCTCATCGTCGGACGGGACTGGGCCGGCGACCATGCGGAGACGACTGCGGCGGGCACGTCCGGCGCCGCCGGCGCGGACGTCGGGCGGTCCGACGCGACCTGGACGGAGGGCGGGGGCACCACGGTCCTCCTCGACGCGCCGACGCCGCTCGCCGACGCGCTCGCCATCGCGGGCGAGGCGGGAGTCGCCGTGCGGGTGGCGGGTTCGCCCGACGCGCTGCGGGCGCTCGGCCCGCGCCGGCGCGAGGCGCTCGAGGCCGCGGTGGCCCAGTGCCTGGTGAACATCGCCCGGCACGCCGGAGTCGACGAGGCGGAGCTCGCGGTCGGGGCCGGCGACGGCGCGGTCACCGTGGTCGTGATCGACAGCGGCACCGGCTTCGACCTCGACGCGGTGCCCGACGACCGCATCGGGCTGCGGACCTCGATCCGCGGGCGCATCGAGCAGGAGGGCGGCACGGCGCGCATCTGGTCGCGGCCCGGCGTGGGGACCACGGTGCTGCTCTCCGTTCCCGAGGGCGGCGCATGAGCGGGGGGATGCGGCTGACCCAGCAGGAGGTCGATCCGATCGGCGGCCTCGCCGCCGCGCCGATGGTCGTCGTGGGCTCGGCGCTCGCGGTCGTCGTCGCCGTCGGCGTGACCGCTGCCCAGTGGGCCGAGGTGAGCGCGCCCGTCGTCGCGATCGTCGCGGTGATGCTCGTCGTCGCGGCCGGCGTGGTGGCCTCCGTGTCGACCCTGCCCCGTCGCGCCCCGTTCACGGTCGACCGGCTGTGGCTGACGGTCAGCCTCGCCGTGGCGGCGGCGATCGCCGAGTACATCGCGACGGTCGGTGCGCCCGGGGGCGCAGGCTACGACCACTTCGGCCCCATCGTCGTCGGTGCGCTGGTCCTCGCGGTGGCCCCGTACTCCACCTGGGTCTCGCTGCTCGTCGCCGGCGGCATCGCCGCGGCCATCCTGACCATCCTCCAGATCGGCTCGACGGGCGCCTCGCTCCCGCGCGTCGTCGCCGTCTCGATCGTGATCCTCGACGCCGTGACGGTGCTCGCGTTCACGGCGGCCGCCGCGGGCTACTCGGCGTCGATCGTGCGCGAGACGCTCGCGTGGCAGCGCCAGGCCAACGCGGCCGCGCTCGAGCGCGACGCCGGGATCCGGACCGGCATCGCGCGGTCGGTGCAGCAGAGCCGCGTGTCGGTGCTCGGCCGGGAGGTCCTGCCGTTCCTCGCCCACGTCATGACGGCGGACCGGATCACCGTCGCCGATGCCGATCGGGCGCGCGTGCTCGCCGAGGCACTGCGCCGGGCGCTGAAGGCCGGCCTCGAGTCGACCTGGCTCGACGACCTGGCGGCGTCCGTCGCCGCGACGCGCGACGTGTCCGTCTCGGTGCACGACCCGGGCGGCATCGCCGGCCGCCTCCGGAGCGACCAGCGGCCCGCGCTGACGGCGCTCCTGTCGTGGCTCACCACGGGCGATCGGGCTCGTGCCGTCCGGATGTCGGTCGACGCCGACGGCTCCGGCGGCGTCATCGTGCTCGACGCCGAGCCGGGCACGGCGCCGCCCGCGCGGCGCGAGGTCGAGCGCTTCCTGGCGGTGGCGCGGAGCGTCGGCCTGCGCGGCGACGTCGTGATCACGCGAGAGAATGTGCAGGTGGAGTTCCGCTATGACCTCGGATGAGCCCGCGGACCACCGCGCGGCGCGCATCGGCATCCTCGACGACCATGCGCTCATCGTCGACGGCCTCGCGAGCTGGATCGACGAGCACGCCGCCGACCTGAGCGTCGTGATCCGGACGACGCGCTGGCTCGACCTGGTGCGGAATCCCGAGTTCCCCGTCGATGTGGTGCTCATGGACCTGCAGTTGGACGAGAGCGTGTCGATCGAGTCCCGGATCCGCGCCTGCCGCGCCGCAGGCGCCGACGTCGTGGTCGTCACCGCGCTCGACGACGCGGCCTCTCGCGCGCGCTCGCTCGAGGCCGGAGCCGCGGCGTTCGTCTCGAAGACCCTTCCCGTTGCCGACCTCGTCTCGATCGCTCGCCGAGTCGCCCGCGGTGAGCGGCCGTCCGGGCCGACCGGGGTCGGGTCCTCCGTGACGGGGGCGATCCTCACGACCGGCGCATCCGCCGCGGCCGCGGGAGCGGCCGATCCGGGTACCCGCCGCGACGTCCCGGCACCCGCCGACGCCGGGCTCAGCGACGCCGAGCGACGGGCGCTCGTGCTCTACGCCGAGGGGCTGTCGACCGCCGAGGTGGCCCGCCGCATGTCGGTGGGCTACGAGACCGCGAAGACCTACCTGCGTCGCGCGCGCGACAAGTACGCCAAGGTGGGGCGTCCTGCCGGGCGTCGGGCCGAGCTGATCCGCCGCGTGGCGGAGGACGGGATGCTGGAGTAGATGGCCAAGCTGTACTTCCGCTACGGGGCGATGAACTCCGGCAAGTCGACCGCACTGCTGCAGGCGGCGTTCAACTACGAGGAACGCGGTCACCGGGTGCTCCTGGCCAAGCCCGCGGTCGACACCAAGGGCGATCGCAGCATCGTCTCGCGCCTCGGCATGGTCCGCGACGTCGACTTCACCATCACGTCCGGCGACGCGGTGCTCGAGCTGTTCGAGCGCCATCGCGCGCCGGTGATCGAACGGTACGGGCGCGACGTCAGCTGCCTCCTCGTCGACGAGGCGCAGTTCCTCACGATCGAGCAGGTGGACGACCTCCTGCGGATCGCGCTGCTCGACGACATCCCCGTCCTCGCCTACGGCATCCGCACCGACTTCCAGACCGTCGCCTTCGCGGGCAGCCGGCGACTGCTCGAGATCGCCCACACCCTCGAGGAGCTGAAGACGATCTGCCGGTGCGGCCGCAAGGCGATCTTCAACGGCCGGCGCATCGACGGACGCTACGTCTTCGACGGCGACCAGGTCGCGATCGACGGCGCGGAGGTCGCCTACGAGTCGCTCTGCGGCGTCTGCTACCTGCAGGAGAGCGGCGGCGTCCTGCGCGGTCGGACCGTCTGAATCGGGCGGTGCGCCCCAGTTCGGGGGGAACTTCGCCGCAAGCCCTCTGGATATCCGCACCCGGGCAGGTACCCTGTCCCATGCCCGTCACCCGAGGTCGGGCGCGCCGGGCCGCGAACCCGAGACGAGAGCCGGCGCACGGAGGTGATGCATGACCCTCACACGGCCGTCCACGAACGTCAGCCCAGCCGACGTGGTCGCCGAGTGGCAGCGTGCCTATGCGCGGCGCCTCCTCATCACCGATCTCGTCGTCATCGTGTTCGCGGTCTACGGATCGCAGTTCATCCGCTTCGGCACCACCGGCACCTCGCTGCGAATCCCGGGCGTGGGCGACCGCGCCGACGTCCTGATCAGCTACGCCGTCTTCTCCGCCCTGCTCGCCGCCGGGTGGTTCGTGTCGCTGTCCATCTTCGCGACGCGTGATCGCATGATCATCGGCGCCGGGACGGCCGAGTACCGGCGTCTGGCCGACGCCAGCATCCGGGTCTTCGCGATCCTCGCGATCGGCGCGTTCCTGCTGCGTTCCGAGGTCGGTCGCGCCTACGTCCTGGTCGCCTTCCCGCTCGGCCTCGCCCTGCTCATCACCGGACGATGGGCGTGGCGCAAGTGGCTGCTGCGCCAGCGCGTCCAGGGCCGATTCCTGCACCGCGCGATCCTCATGGGCGAGCGCCAGAAATCGGCCCACGTCGCCCAGCAGATGGCCCGCGACGGCGTGTCGGGCATCCGGATCGTCGGTGCCGTCACCGAGCACGGCGAATCGGATCGAGAGCTCGCGCCCGGCATCCCCGTGCTCGGCGACTACGCGGGTCTGGACCGGGTGCTGGCCGAGGCTCGCGCCGACACCGTCGTCTTCACGGGGGCCGACACGATCGACCCCCGCGGCATGCGAGAGCTCGGCTGGCGGCTCGAGGCCACCTCGACGAGCCTCGTCGTCGCTCCGGCGCTGACGGATGTCGCGGGCCCGCGCATCCACGCGCGTCCCGTCGCCGGGCTGCCGCTCATCCAGGTCGACTACCCGGAGTTCACGGGCCGGAAGTACGCCGCCAAGCGCGCGTTCGACCTCGTCGCGGCGACCATCGCCCTCGTGGTGCTGAGCCCGCTCTTCCTGCTCATCGCGATCGCCGTGCGCCGCGACAGCCCGGGACCGGCGATCTTCTCCCAGGAGCGCGTCGGCCTGAACGGCGAGCGATTCCGCATGCTGAAGTTCCGGTCGATGGTGCAGGATGCCGAGACGCAGCTGCCGACCCTGCTCGACCGCACCGACGGCAACGGCGTGCTGTTCAAGATGCGCACCGACCCGCGCGTGACCCGCATCGGCGCGGTGCTCCGGCGGTACAGCCTCGACGAGCTGCCGCAGCTGATCAACGTGCTGCGCGGCGAGATGTCCCTCGTCGGGCCCCGCCCGCCGCTCGCCGCCGAGGTCGAGCGCTACGACGAATGGGCGCTGCGGCGCCTGCTCGTGCGACCGGGCATCACGGGCCTCTGGCAGACGCAGGGCCGCTCCGACCTCTCGTGGGACGACAGCGTGCGCCTCGACCTCTACTACGTCGAGAACTGGTCGCTGACCGGCGACGTCATCATCCTCTACCGCACGGCCCGCGCGGTCGTGCAGGCCCGGGGCGCGTACTGATGGTGCGGGTCGGGCGCCGCATCGTTCACATCCGATTCCGGTACACGGGCGTCTACGATAGGGCCTCGTGACGACCCCCGAGTTCGTGCTGGCGCCCGAGCGCCAGCACCGGAGCAGCAGCGGCCGCTCCCGCAAGCGCCGACGCCGGCGGATCTTCCATGCGATCTTCTGGCCGGTCCTCGCGCTGATCATCATCGGCGGCGGGCTCTCGGCGTGGTGGCTCGGCACGAGCGCGCTCCAGGTGCGAGACGACCTGGAGGCCGCGCGGGCCTCGGTCGCGAAGTTCCAGTCGCTCGCCGCTGAGCGCAAGGTCGACGAACTCCAGCCGGTCGCCGACGAACTCGCTGCATCGGCCTCGAGCGCGGTCGCTCCGACGGGCAACCCGATCTGGCGCGTCGCCGAGTGGGTCCCCGGGCTCGGCGAGAACTTCCGGGCCGTCCGCATCATCGCCGAAGGCGTCGACGACATCTCGACCGAGGTCGTCCAGCCGACTGTCGGGCTCGTGGGTTCCTTCGGCATCGCCCGCGACGATTCGGGCGCGCTCGATCTCGGGCCCCTCCGCGAGGCGACCGAGGTCGCCCAGTCGGCGGATCGGGTGCTCGGCCGCCTCGGCGACTCCCTGGCCTCGGTCGACCGGGACGCGACGATCGGCCAGGTCTCGGACGCGGTGGGCGAGTTGGAGGGCGTCGTCGCCTCGGCGCAGCAGACGGTGCCCGGACTGAACGCCGCGCTCGCCGGAGCCGGCGCGATGCTCGGCATCGACGGACCCCAGACGGTGCTGCTGGCCTTCGGCAACAACGCCGAGGCGATGCCGCTCGGCGGTGGACCTGCGGCGCAGACGCTGCTCAGCGTCGATGACGGCACCATCACGATCGACCGGCAGCTCTCCAGCACGCAGCTCGACACGCAGGCGCCGATCGACGTGAAGGTCGACGACAGTGCATTCCAGCTGTACAACGACATCCTGCTCACCGAGATCAACGCGACGACGAGCCGGCCCGACTTCCCGACCGCGGCGGAGCTCCTCCGGGCCCGCTGGCAGCGCGATGTCGGCATCACGCCCGACACGGTCGTCATGACCGACCCGATCGGCGTGTCCCGAATCCTGAAGGTGACCGGCCCGGTCACGCTCCCCAATGGCGAGCAGCTGACGAGCGACAACGTCGTGTCGAAGATGCTCAACGAGATCTACTTCACCTATCCCGAGGGCGGCGCCGAATCCGACGCCTTCTTCGCGAGCGCGTCGGCGGCGGTGTTCGACCGCCTCATGTCGGGCGACTACGACGTCTGGGCGATGGCGCAGGCGCTGATCGACGTGACCAACGGCGGCAGCCTCATGATGTGGACCTCCGACGAGCCGACGCAGGCGCTCTTCGCGGGATCCCGCCTCGACGGGACGCTGCCGGCCACGAACGACGGCGCGACCGTGCTGGGCGTGTACTTCCGCGACCGCTCGATCTCGAAGATCGACTACTACCTGCACACCGAGGCGACCGTCACGACCGACACGTGCACGCCCGACGCGCCGACGTACACCGTCGAGGCGCGTCTGCGCTTCGACATCCCGGAGGGCCTGGAGTTGCCCGAGTACATCGAGAGTCGGTTCACCCCGGGCACGTACCGCACCGAGGTCTTCCTGTACGGTCCGGTCGGCGGCACGACGACGGCGGTCGAGGTGCCGGAGCCGGGTCTCGGCACGACCACGGGTCCGTCGGTCGTCGACCTGAACCGGCCCGCCGAGAAGTTCACCGTCGACCTCCAGAACGGCGGCACGGCACTCGTGCGGGCGACGTTCGCAGGGACGCCGGATGACGGGCCGGTCGCCGTCCGTACCACGCCGATGATCAACCCGACCGGGGTGAAGGTCGTAGAGGCGCCGTGCGGATGACGACGTCCGAGGGCACCGAATGAGGATCTCCGTCGTCGGCTGCGGCTACCTGGGCGCCGTGCACGCGTCCGCGATGGCCCACCTCGGCCATGAGGTGATCGGCATCGACGTGGACGAACGGAAGATCGAGGCGCTCGCCGCGGGGCGTCCGCCGTTCTTCGAGCCCGGCCTCGCCGACATCCTCACCTCGGCCACCTCGACCGGGCGGCTGCGGTTCAGTACCGACATCGGGGATGCGGCGGGCGCGGAGGTGCACTTCATCGCCGTCGGCACGCCCCAGATGGCGGGGAGCGATGCGGCGGACCTCCGGTACGTCGACGCGGCCGTCGAGTCGCTCGCCCCGCATCTGGGCGAGGGTGCGCTGGTCGTCGGCAAGAGCACCGTGCCGGTCGGTACGGCCGGTCGGCTCGCGGAGCGCCTCGCCGAGATCGCGCCGCACGCCCGATTGGCCTGGAACCCCGAGTTCCTCCGCGAGGGATTCGCCGTGAAGGACACCATCGAGCCCGACCGGCTCGTCTACGGCGTCGCCGACGCCCGCGCCGTCCACCAGCTCGACGACGTGTACCGGGCCGCGATCGATGCCGGAACCCCGCGGCTCGTCACCGACTACGCCACGGCCGAGCTCGTGAAGGTCGCCGCGAACGCGTTCCTGGCCACCAAGATCAGCTTCATCAACGCGATGGCCGAGATCGCCGAGGTGACCGGTGCGGACGTCACCCAGCTCGCCGACGCCCTCGGCCACGACGTGCGCATCGGCCGCCGGTTCCTGAACGCCGGGGTGGGGTTCGGCGGGGGCTGCCTGCCCAAGGACATCCGCGCGTTCTCAGCCCGCGCGGAGGAGCTCGGACGCGGCGAGGCCGTCGGCTTCCTCCGCGAAGTCGACGCGATCAACCTGCGTCGGCGGCAGCGCGTCGTGGATCTCGCGGTCGAAGCCCTCGGTGGCACGGCCTATCGACGGCGCATCGCCGTGCTCGGCGTGACGTTCAAGCCCGACTCCGATGACGTGCGCGACTCGCCGGCGCTCGACGTGGCCGTGCAGCTGACCGGCCTCGGGGCGGAGGTGGTCGCGACCGACCCGCAGGGGATCGAGAACGCGCGCGCGCGCCATCCGCAGCTCGAGTACGTGGCGGCGACCGCAGAGGCGCTTCGGGGCGCCGACCTCGTGGTGCTCGTCACCGAATGGCAGGAGTACCGGGAGCTCGATCCCGTCGCCACAGGCGCACTGGTGGGCCGACGGGTGATCATCGACGGCCGTAACGTCCTCGACCCGGAGGCATGGCGCGGCGCCGGGTGGACCTACCACGGGCTCGGCCGCCCGTGATGGGGCTGCGCCGTGTCATCGGCACGCCCTGACGGGCATCGCATCACGTGCGCGGGTCCGGCTCGCGTGCGAGAGTGAGTCCATGATCGATCCCGGCGCCGGGTCCGGCAGCGGCGCATCCGCGTGGCTGTCGAGTCGGGTGACCGGCGTCGACGCCGCGCGCGGGCTCGCGCTCATCGGCATGTTTGTCGCGCACGTCGCGCCCGACGTGGCATCCGACTCCCTCGCCGACGTCATCGCGATCGCCCACGAGCGACCCCGGCTGCTGTTCGCGCTCACCGCAGGGGTCGGGCTCGGGCTGCTCACCGGCGCCACGCGGCCCGCGATCGAGCACCGGGGAACGCTGCGGCGGCAGATCGCGATCCGGGCGATCATCCTCATCGCCCTCGGCGTGCTGATCGTCACCCTCCTGAAACCGCTCGTGTTCGTCATCCTCGACGTCTACGGGGTCGCATTCCTCCTCATGCTGCCGGTGCTCTTCGTCCCCGGCCGGGTGGCGATCGGGCTCGGATCGGCACTGCTGGTCGTCACGCCCGCGGCGGCCGCGCTGGCCGAGCGCGACTCCGCGGTCCGGGCGGCCTCGGACGGCGCGGCCGGCTTCGCGGTCGACTGGTTCCTCACGGGGGCGTACCCGGTGATCGTCTGGGTGCCGGTCATGCTGATCGGGCTCGGCATCGCCCGGCTCGACGTCGCACGGGCATCGTCGGTCCGCCGGTACGGGGCGGTCGGCCTCGCCGCCGCCGTCCTCTGCATGCCGCTCGGGTACGCGATACCCGAGAACCAGGTCCTCGGCGCCGATCCGTCCGCCGACTGGATGGTGCCGGCGCGAGCCTCGCTGACGACGATCGGCAATGTCGGCTTCGGGCTCGTCGTGATCGCCGTCCTGGTCGCGCTCACGGCCCTGTCGAGCCGGACCGTCCGGGCGGCCTCCTCGGTCATCCTGGCTCCCATCATCGCGATGGGCGCCATGCCCCTGACGATCTACACGCTGCACCTGGTCGTCATCTCCGCCGGCGAGCGCGTGGAGAACGGCGTCGTCACCGACGACTCGTGGCCGATGCTCCTCGGCCTCGTCCTCGGTTCGATGGCGTTCGCGTGGCTCTGGCAGCGGTATCTCGGTCGGGGCCCGTTCGAGCGGCTGCTGCGCTGGGCGAGCGGGCGCGCGCGCCAGCCGGCGGAGCGCTAGCGGGCACGAGGCCGGGGCGGGTTCGTCGGGCTCGACGGGCGCCAGGAGCGGATCGCGAGGAGGGTGATCGCGGCGCCGATGGCCGCGCCTCCGAGGTTCGCCAGTGCGTCGCGCAGGTCGAACGTCCGCTCGGGCAGCACGGTGGCCTGCGCGACCTCTGCGGCGAGACTGACCGCCGTGGCGAGGCCGGCCGCCGACAGCACGCTCGACCACCTCGGCCGCCGCGACCAGGCGACCCACAGGGCCCCCATCGGGACGAAGAGCAGGACGTTGCCGGCCGCCTCCACCAGCGGGTACCGCACTGCCGCGCCGACGCCCCACGACGCGAGCAGGTCGAGCAGGGGATCGGTGCGGACGAACCCTCCCTCGCCGTCGACGTGGACGGGCCAGAGCAGCGTCACCGCCAGCACGATCGAGTACAGCACGGCGAGCACGGCGACCCACCAGCGCCGTCGCCCCCGCGGCGCGCGGCGGTTCGGAGTGCCATCCAGCCGAGCGGATGCCGCGAGCCGACGCTCGGCGCGGTTCGAGGTCATCGCCACAGCGTAGTCTCCGAGCAATGGAGAAGCCCCTCCCGAAGGAGGGGCTTCAGATGGTCGGGGTGACAGGATTTGAACCTGCGACCTCTTCGTCCCGAACGAAGCGCGCTACCAAGCTGCGCCACACCCCGATGGCCCGTGGGCCTCCACAAGGATAGCGGAAAAAACTGCGGCCGCTGACCACGTCGCGCCCCGCCGGCGCCGGCTCAGTCGGCCGGTGTGAGCGTGAGCAGTGTGGCCTCGGGCGGGCACGCGAAGCGGATCGGGGCGTAGATCGAGGTGCCCAGGCCGGCGGAGACGTTGAGGAAGGCCGAGCGGAGGCCGTGGCGCCACACCGAGAGTCCCTTGGCCTGCTGGCGGGGGATGTCGCAGTTGGTCACCAGGGTGCCGTATCCCGGCAGGCAGACCTGGCCGCCGTGCGTGTGACCGGCCAGCAGGAGCTGGGCGCCGTGGTTGACGAACGAGTTCAGTACGCGCCGGTAGGGCGCGTGCGTCACCCCGACCGTCACGATCGGCCGGGTCGCCTGCGCGCCTCGATCGGGCCACGATTCCTCGCCGAGGGGATCGTCGGAGCGCAGGTCGTCGATCGCGGCGGCGATGAGGTCGAGGCGGTCGTAGCCCTTGTGGGGGTCGTCGACGCCGAGGAACTCGAAGCGCGTCCCGCGGAGCTCCATGGCGGCGGCCGCGTTGTCGAGGTCGATCCAGCCGAGCTCACGGAAGAGGCCGTGCAGCGCGTCGATGTCGAGCCGCTTCGCCCGGCCCGAGACCTTGGAGGGGCCGCCGAAGTACCGCAGCGGGTTCTTCAGCACGGGGCCGAAGTAGTCGTTCGAGCCGTTGACGAACACGCCGGGAACGCCGGCGAACGACGCGAACGCCCGCCGGACGCCCTCGATCCCGCGCTCATGCCCCAGGTTGTCGCCCGTGTTCACGATGAGATCGGGACGGAGTGCGGCCAGCGAGGCGATCCATTCCTGCTTGGAGCGCTGCCACGGCGCCATGTGCAGGTCGGAGACATGCAGGACCCGGATCGGTTCCGAACCCGGCGGCAGCACCGGTACGACGACACGGCGAAGCGTCCAGCGGGTCCGTTCGACCAGCGAACCCCAAGCCAGCGCGCCCGCCGCTACCACGCCGATCGCGGTGGCGATCCGCGTCGCAGCGGTCGAGCGTGCGAGGCTCACCCGCCGTTCCCGGGCGCGCCGTCGGTGGGCGGGACGATCTCGCCGGTGAACTTGCCGATGACGATCGTCACCCGGTCACCCGCCTTCGCCGCGGCCCCGGCGCCCGGATCCTGGCTGATGACGATGCCGTCCTGTGTGGGATCGGTCACGTCCTGTTCGCGTATCTGCACCTTGAAGCCGGCGCCCTCGAGCGTCGCCTTCGCGCTCTCTCGGTCCATGCCGCCCACGTCGGGGACGCCGGAGACCTTCCCGTTGCTGACGAGCACGCGGATGACGCTGCCACGTCCGGCCTGCCCTGACGGGTCGGTGCCCGCGGCGGTGCCCTTCGGCTGGTCGCTGTCGACCTCGGGGCCCTGCTCGAAGACGAAGCCGGCCGCCTCGATGGCCTTGCGCGCCTCGTCGAGGCTGAGGCCCGCGACCTGCGGGATGTCGATGAGCGTCTGCTTGAACGCCGACGGGTCGGGCTCGGGGAACGCATCGCCGCCGTACTTCGTGTCGGCCACTCCCATGATGGCGCTCCAGATGCGGTGACGGGCGCTCGCGCCGTAGCCGCTCGCGAAGTCGATCTCGCGGAGGCTCGTGCGGTTGTCGCCACCGGTCACGTTGCCGACCCACACCGCGGTCGCGACCTTGGTGCTCGCGCCGTTCATCCAGGTGTCGAATGCGTAGTCGGTCGTACCCGTCTTGCCGATGTGCGGGATGCCGGTGCCCGGGTCGGACTGCACCGCCGTTCCGCCGTTGAACGTCTGCTGCATGGCGTACTGCATCGCGTGCGCGACCTCCGGCGTCACCGACTGCGTGCAGGTCGACTTCGGCGGGGCGATCTCCTCGCCGTCGGCCGCCACGATCTTGTCGATCGCGATGGGCGTGCACGTCATGCCGTTGTTGGCCACGCCGGCGAAGCCCGCGACCATCGTGAGCGGGGCGATCTCCTGCGTGCCGAGCACGTCGGAGGGGTACATCGTGAGGGGGGCCCCGTCGGCGCGGTGCATGCCGAACGCCTCGGCCGTCTTCTTGATGCCGCAGAGGTCGAGCTGCTGGGCCATGGCCATGAAGCTCGAGTTCACCGAGTACTTGGTGGCCTCGACCGCGTTGTTCGCCACGGAGCCGTCGTCGTTGTTCGGCTCGTAGGAGCCGACGAAGTCGCCTTCGCACGAGTTGGTGAAGTGCGTGAACGCGCGCTTGGACCCGTTGAACGACTCGAGCAGCGAGTGCCCCTCGTTCAGCCACTCGGCCAGGGTCCACACCTTGTAGGTCGATCCCGGCTGGAAGCCGCTCGACCCGCCGTAGTCGTAGTCGGTGCTGTAGTTGACGGCCGAGAACTCGTTGCTCGTCGCAAGGACGTCGGGATCGGCGGAGTACTTCTTGTTCTGCGCCATCGCGAGGATCCGGCCCGTCCCCGGCTGGATGGACACGGCGACCGACCCCACGTCGAATCGGGGGTCGGAGAACGGGATGTTCTCCGCGATCGCCGTCTCGGCCCGGTTCTGCAGGTCGAGGTCGAGCGTCGTGTAGATCTGGAGCCCGCGCTGCTTGAGCAGGACCGAGCCCTCGTTCACGTCCTCGGTCGCCGGGTCGTCGTACTGGTTGCGGATCACGTTCGCGACGTAGTCGCAGAAGAAGGCCGACCCCGCCGCGCTCTGGCATCCGGTGCTCGGCTCGGTGATCTTCGGGGCCACCGGCTCCGCGACCGCGGCGTCGTGCTCCTCCTGGGTGATCTTCCCGTACTCGAGCATCTTGCCGATGATGTAGTCGCGCCGCTCCTTGTTCTCGGCGTACGGGACCGGCTCGCCCTTCTCGTTCACCGTCGCGGCGCCGTTCGTCTCGCTGTCGGGGCGGTCGAGGCGGAACTTCTCGGGGAAGTTCACGATGGCGATCAGGCTCGCCGCCTGCGCGAGGGTGAGGTCCTTGGCGTGTACGCCGAAGTAGTACGAGGCCGCCGACTCGATGCCGTAGACGCGCCCGCCGAACGCGGCGATGTTGAGGTAGCCGAGCAGGATGTCGTCCTTCGAGGACTTCTTCTCGAGCGCGATGGCGTAGCGCATCTCCTTGAGCTTGCGCTCGGCGGAGACCTCGGTCGCCTCGGCGTACGCGGCCTCCTTCTCCTCCTCGGTCTTCGCCTGGTTCACGCCGTTGTTGATCAGCACGTTCTTGACGTACTGCTGCGTGATCGACGAGCCGCCCTGCACGTCCTTGCCGGTGACGGTGCTGACCGCACCGCGGAGGGTGCCCTGGATGTCGACGCCGCCGTGCTCGTAGAAGCGCGGGTCCTCACCGGCGACCGCGGCATCCTTCGCGTACTGGCTGATCGCGTCCCAGCCGACCTCTTCTCGGTTCTCGTCGAAGAACGAGGCGAGCAGCGCCTGCGAGCCGTCGGAACGCGTCGCGTAGATGTCGGTCTTCTGCGAGAGCTGGCCGACCTCGAGGTACGCCGGGAGGTTCTCGAACATGTTGATGCTGTTGTTCGCGGCCATGCCCGTGACGGCGAGGGCGGGCGTCACCGCGGCGGTCACCAGGATGCCGGCCAGCGCGCTCATGCCGACGAAGCCGAGCACGCCGGAGGCCGCGTCGCTCAGGGGTTTTTGGGCAGACATATAGTGGAGCTTAACCGAGAAGGCTGGCAAAACACGCTGTGCACCGAGCGTGCCGTGGTGTGCGCCGCCGGCTCGATCCCGTCCGCCTTCCCCGAAGGAGCGCCCATGCCGGCCTGGGAGTACATCACCACTCCGCTGCTGATCCACAACACCGCCGCGATCCTCAACAACTGGGGATCCGAGGGGTGGGAGCTCGTGCAGGTCGTGCAGGGGCCCGAGGGCGGGCTGGTCGCCTACCTGAAGCGCCCGGTGGGCGGCGAGGCGTCCTCGGCCGCGTCTGCGGGCCAGGCGGCGGCGGCGCAGGCCGCCAAGCAGTTCGAGGGCGACGCCTGATGGCGGCCACCTCGGCCGAGGCGCGGCTCGCAGAGCTCGGCATCGAGCTGCCCGAGGTCGCCCCTCCCGTCGCGGCCTACGTGCCGGCCGTCGTGACCGGCTCCTACGTCTACACCTCGGGCCAGCTGCCCTTCGTCTCGGGGGCGCTGCCCGCGACCGGCAAGGTCGGCGACGGCGAGGGCCTGGTCCCCGCCGACGACGCCAAGGAGTACGCGCGCCTGTGCGCGCTGAACGCGCTCGCGGCCGTGAAGGCCCAGCTCGGCTCGCTCGATCGGGTCACCCGGGTCGTGAAGGTCGTCGGCTTCGTGGCATCCGACCCGTCGTTCACGGGGCAGCCCGGCGTGATCAACGGCGCGTCCGAGTTCCTCGGCGAGGTCTTCGGCGAGGGCGGCCGGCACGCCCGCTCGGCGGTCGGCGTCGCGGTGCTCCCGCTCGACGCGCCCGTGGAGGTCGAGCTCGTCGTCGAGTTCGCCTAGGCGCAGCGACACCAGACGGCGGATGCCGCGGCCGGAACGTTCCGGCCGCGGCATCCGTGCGTTCGGGGCTCAGCGCACCTGGGCGCTGATCACCTGCATGATCGACGTGTCGGCGAGCGTCGTGGTGTCGCCGATCTCGCGGCCCTCGGCGAGGTCGCGCAGCAGGCGCCGCATGATCTTGCCCGAGCGCGTCTTCGGCAGCTCGTTGACGATGAACACCTGGCGCGGTCGCGCGATGGCCCCGATCTGCGTGGCGACGTGCTTGCGGAGCACCTCGCTGACATCCTCGAGGGTCTCTGCCGCCTCGGCTTGGCTCTGCTTGAGGATCACGAACGCGACGACCGCCTGGCCCGTGGTCTCGTCGGCGGCGCCGACGACGGCGGCTTCGGCCGTCCAGGGGTGGGCGACGAGCGAGGACTCGATCTCGGCGGTCGAGAGGCGGTGGCCCGAGACGTTCATGACGTCGTCGACGCGGCCGAGCAGCCAGAAGTCGCCGTCCTCGTCGCGACGGGCGCCGTCGCCGGCGAAGTACTTGTCGCCGAACTTCTCCCAGTAGGTCTCCCTGAACCGCTCGGGATCGCCCCAGATGCCGCGGAGCATCGACGGCCACGGCTCGGTGACGACCAGCAGGCCGCCGCCCTCGCCCTCGACCGGCGTGCCGTCGTCATCGAGGATCGAGATCTCGACGCCCGGGATCGGGACCTGCGCCGCCCCCGGCTTCAGGTCGGTGACGCCGGGCAGTGCCGAGATCATGATCGCGCCGGTCTCGGTCTGCCACCACGTGTCGACCACCGGGATGGACCCGCCGCCGATGACGTGGCGGTACCAGATCCACGCCTCGGGGTTGATGGGCTCGCCCACCGAGCCCAGCAGGCGCAGCGTGCGGAGGTTGAACTCGTGCGGGATCTGCCGGCCGAGCTTCATGAACGAGCGGATGGCCGTGGGCGCCGTGTAGAGGATCGTGACGCCGTACTTCTCGACGATCTCCCACCAGCGGCCCGGATGGGGCGTGTCGGGCGTCCCCTCGTAGATGACCTGCGTCGCGCCGTTGGCGAGCGGGCCGTACACCACGTACGAGTGGCCCGTGATCCAGCCGACGTCGGCGGTGCACCAGTAGACGTCGCGCTCGGGGTGGAGGTCGAAGACGTTCTTGTGCGTGAAGGCGGCCTGCGTGAGGTAGCCGCCCGAGGTGTGCAGGATGCCCTTGGGCTTCCCGGTCGTGCCCGAGGTGTAGAGGATGAACAGGGGGTGCTCGGCGTCGAACGCCTTCGGCTCGTGCTCGTTCGAGGCGGTCGAGACCGTCTCGTGCCACCAGAGGTCGCGGTCGGCGTTCCAGTCGACCTCGTTCTCGCCGCGCTTGACGACGAGCACGTGGCGCACGGTGCCGCCCTCGGCCTTGCCGAGCGCCTCGTCGACGACGGGCTTGAGCGGGAACACGCGCCCCTTGCGGTACCCGCCGTCGGCGGTGATGACGACGGAGGCCTCGGCGTCGTCGATGCGCGACGCGAGGCTGTCGGCGCTGAACCCGCCGAAGACGACCGAGTGGATGGCACCGATGCGCGCGCAGGCGAGCATCGCCACCACGGCCTCGGGGATCATCGGCAGGTAGATCGCGACGCGATCCTGTTCGCCCACGCCGAGGTCGGTGAGCGCGTTCGCGGCGCGCTTGACCTCGTCGGTCAGCTCGGCGTACGTGATGGCGCGCGAGTCGCCGGGCTCGCCCTCCCAGAGGAGCGCGATGCGGTCGCCGAGGCCCGCCTCGACGTGGCGGTCGAGGCAGTTGACGGCGACGTTGAGCTCGCCGTCGTCGAACCACTTCGCGAACGGCGGGTTCGACCAGTCGAGGGTTCGGGTGAAGGGCTTCTCCCACTGGAGCAGCGTGCGGGCCTGGTCCGCCCAGAAGCCGAGGCGGTCGGCCCGGGCCGATTCGTAGAGGCCTGCGTCGGCGACGGCCTGGGCGGCGAACTCGGGACTCGGGCGGAAGCGCCGGATCTCCTCGAGCGCGTGATCGATCTGCGCGTTCATAGTGGTGCGATCGCTCCTTCGCGAAAGGTTCAACTGATGGGTTCGCCTGCCCTAGGGAAGAGACTAGCGCTCAGGGCGGGGCGTGGCGTTCGCGCGCGACGGGCTCGGCGTCGTACGCTGGACCCTGTTCGCGGGCGCCGGGGGCTGCGGGCATCGACGCGAGCGGGTGTCCCGAATCGGGACGACCTTCGGAATGCGTCGTGTTGTGCGTTTTCGCCAACTGATTCCGGCGCGTCCTCGCCTTGGGCTGGAGGAAGTCGCAGAGATTTCTGTGTGTCGGCACAAATGAGGACAAAAAGTACTTGCGCATGGACCTCCAGCCCATACACTGAGTACCGCCCGAACGTTTCGTTTCGAGGCCTGCAACGCTCGAGATTCCCCCCAATCCTTGCGTTGCCGAGGCGGCACCTGTTCCCCCCAATGGGTGCCGCCCCCTTCTTTTCACGGCGCGGAAGCCGCGGTACAGCCCTCCTCCACAACGGCGTGGAGGAGGGCTGTTTCATTCCCCGGACGCATCGCGCCGCGAGCGTCGCGCCAGGCGCCTAGCGTCCTCGGCATGCCCCGCCCCTTCGTCGCCGTCCCCTCGTGGGAGTCCGCGGTGCGCGAGGACGCGGGTGCCGCGACGGGCGAGGCGGCGGCCGACCCGACGCCGGCGTCTCCGTGGTCGCCCGAGGCGCGATCGGTCGGCGCCCGCACGGCCCGGGTGTCGCGTGGGCCCATCGATCCCCTTCCGTCGGGCGAGGGCGGGACAGGCGACGACGCGTCGCACGGTCGCGGCGTCCGAGCGGCGTCGATCGAGGGCGTGAGCACGGATGACCTCGCCCTGCTCGGGCCGCTGGCGCCCTACGCGGCATCCGGCCCGGTGACCGACCTCTTCGTCAACGGCGGGCAGGGGCTCTGGGTCGATCGCGGCGCCGGGCCCGAGCGCGAGCCCGCGTGGTCCGCCGGCGAGTCCGAGGTCCGCGCGCTCGCCGTGCAGTTGATCGCCCGGGGCGGTCGGCACATCGACGAGGCCACCCCGGCGGTCGACGTGCGGCTCGGTCGCGGCATCCGGGTGCACGCCGTGCTGCCGCCGCTCTCGCCCGGGGGCACGCTGCTCTCCGTCCGGGTGCCGCGCATCGCCGGCTTCTCGCTCGCGGTCCTCGCGCGGGCCGGCATGCTCGATGCCGCGCAGGAGCAGTCGTTGCGGTCCGCGGTCCGCGATCGCCGCAACCTCCTGGTGACCGGGGCGGGCGGCTCCGGCAAGACGACCCTGCTGGGCGCGCTCCTGGGCGAGGCGGGGCCGCGTGAGCGGATCGTCCTCATCGAGGATGTCGCCGAGCTTCGGATCGCCCACCCGCACGTCGTGGCCCTCGAGGCGCGGCAGGCCAACCTCGAGGGCAGCGGACGGATCGGCCTCGACACGCTGCTCCGCGAAGCGCTGCGCATGCGGCCCGACCGGCTCGTCGTGGGCGAGTGCCGCGGGCCCGAGCTCCGCGAACTGCTCGCCGCGCTGAACACCGGGCACGACGGCGGAGCCGGGACCCTCCACGCCAACTCGCTCGACGACGTGCCCGCGCGGCTCGAGGCGCTCGGTTCCACCGCGGGAATGTCGGCCGACGCGGTCGCCCGACAGGCCGTGAGCGCCTTCGACCTCGTCGTGCATCTCGAGCGCGTCGACGGGCGTCGTCGCGTCGGCCAGGTCGGCCGGCTCCGCCTCGACGGGGCCCGACTCGAGGTCGCACCGTGCTGAGCCGCGGCCCGCAGGACGGGGGAGTCCGCGGCACGGGCGTGGTCCCGGCGCGCGCCGCGCGCCGAGATGCCGGCGCCGAGGTCGACCGCGTCGCGGCCGCGGCGGAACGGCTCGCCGCGCTGCTGTCCGCCGGTCTCGCGCCCGGGCCGGCCTGGGCGAACGTCGACGTCGGTGTCGACCCCGACGCCGGTCGCCGCGTCGGCCGCGCGGCGCGGAGGCAGGCGCACCGCGAGTCCGCCGACGCCGAGGTCGCGCGTGCGGCCGCCTCCGCGGCGGCCGAGGGTGCCCCGGTCGCCGCGGCGATGGAACGCGTGCGTGCGCATCGGCCCGATGCCTCGCCGGCGTGGTCGACGCTCGCGGCGGCCTGGGCCGTGGCCGACGCCGCCGGGGCACCGCTCGCGGGCTGTCTGGCGATGCTCGCCGGCGCGCTCCGCGACGAGGCGCAGCTGCGCCGGGAGTCGTCCGCCGCGCTCGCCGGGCCGGCCGCGAGCGCACGGCTCGTCGCGGCGCTGCCGGTGATCGCCATCGCCTTCGGCATGCTCCTCGGCTTCGACACCGCAGGGGTGCTCCTCGGCAGTCCCATGGGGGTGGCCTGCCTCGTCCTGGGCTCCGCGCTGCTGTGGACCGGGGCCCGCTGGAGCCGTTCGCTCGTCGCGAGGGCGGCGGTGGCGCAGCCCGCGGCGGGCATCGACCTCGAACTGCTCGCGGTGGCGCTCAGCAGCGGCGCGTCGCTCGCTCGCGCGCAGGCGCTCGTGGCCGATGCGCTCGAGGCGCACCTGCCCGGCCTCGCGACATCTGACGCGGCAGGGCCGGTGCTGCGGCTGGCCGAGCACGCGGGCGCCCCGGTGGCCGGCCTGCTCCGCGCCGAAGCCGCGCGCGTGCGCGGGGCCGCGCGCGCCGAGGGCGCGATGCGCGCCGCAGCGCTCGGCGTGCGGCTCATGATCCCGCTGGGGTGCTGCGTGATGCCCGCCTTCGTGCTGCTCGGCGTCGCGCCGCTGCTGATCTCCGTCGTCACCGGCACGCTCGGCGGTGCCGCATGACGCGTCCAGGCTCGTGCCACCACCGCCGCGATCGCGGCCCCGAGAGAGGAATCCCATGCATCCGAGATCATCCGTCGTTCCCGCCGAGCGCTCCGCCGGTGCGGCGAGCGGCCCACTGCCCGGCGCGGTGCTGCGGCCCGGTGCGCCACGGCACGGCCGGTTGCGCCGGCTCGTCCGTCGCCTGCCGGGCGAGCGCGGCGCGGCGACCGCGGAGTACGCGGTCGCGACCATGGCGGCCGTGGGTTTCGCCGGGCTGCTCGTCGTGATCCTCCGGGGCGACGAGGTCCGCGAGATCCTCACCGAGCTCGTCCGGAATGCGCTCACGGTGGGATGAGCGCGAGCGCGGCAGCGTGACGGCGGAGTTCGCCGTCGCGCTGCCCGCGATCGCGCTCGTGCTCGCGTCCTCGCTCGCCGCCGTGCACGTCGCGGCCGTGCAGGTGCGGCTGGCGGATGCCGCGGCCGATGCGGCGCGCGCGCTCGGCCGGGGCGAGAGCGAGGCCGTCGCGGCGGGCATCGCCGCACGCAACGCCGCCGGCGCGCGGATGTCGACGAGCATCGAGGACCCGTTCGTGTGCGCGACGCTCACCGGCCCCGCCGGCGGCATCCTGTCGGGGCTCGAACTGCAGGCGGAGTCGTGCGCCGTGCGAGGCGGACGGTGAGCGGCGCACGGGCCACGCGACGCCGTCGGGGGAGGCCGTCCAGGCTAGATCGGAACCCGGGCACCCGGCCGCAGCCGTGCCCGGACCGGGACGGGCGCGGCGAGCGAGGAGCGGCGACGATCCTCGCGCTTGCGATCGTCGGGGCGATCGTCGCGCTCGCGGCGGCGCTCGCGGGCGTGCTCGTCGCCTCCGTCGCCTCGCAGGTCGCGGCGAACGCCGCGGACGCGGCCGCGCTGGCCGCGGCCGACGCGGTCTCCGGTGCCGTCGCGGGGGAGCCGTGCGACCTCGCGGCGCGCCTCGCCGACCGGAACGGCGCTCGCCTGAGCTCGTGCGACGTGTCAGGCGCCGAGGTCGTGATCGTCGTGTCGGTCACCCGTGCGGCGCTCACGATCACGGCATCCGCCCGCGCCGGGCCGCCCGGGTGACGGCCGAGGGGCACCGTCTCCGCTGTCAGGGTCGCGGCGCCAGGTGAGGAGGAACGCCGCGACCCCGAGGACAACGGGATGGTGAGTCCGACCCCATCATCCTGAGCAACCCTCATGGCCGTCGAAGCGGAGGTCACATTCCGACATCTTCGACGGATCCGGCGCTGGGCGCCCTCGGGGCGGCCCGACGCCGGCGTGAGCGCGACGGTCGGTCACCCGCGCGCCGCGACGTAGTCGATGAGCGCCTGCACGGTGGTCAGGCCCGCGTAGTCCTCCTCCGGCGTCGAGACGCCGGTCGAGTCGGCGAGCAGCTCGAGCAGGCGGAGGAAGTCGAGCGAGTCGAGCTCGAGGTCCTGCCGCAGCCGCGACGCGGTGTCGAGGTCCTCGATCTCGACATCCGGCGCGACCTCCCGCAGCGCGGCCAGCACGGCCGCCCGGGCATCGGTGTCGTTCACAGTTCCTCCGGCTTCTGCAGCAGTTCGTCGACGCGGGCGAGGTACCGTCCGCCGCGCAGCCCGTCGGTCACGCGGTGGTCGGCCGAGAGCGTCGCCGTGACGGCGGGCCGCACCCCGATCAGCCCGCCCGTCGCCCAGGGTTGCTCGACGACGCGCCCGAACCCCACGAGCGCGACCTGCGGCGCATAGATCACGCCGAAGACGGACTCGACGCCGAGGTCGCCGAGGTTGGTGACCGTGATCGTGGGGTCCGTCATCTCGGCCCTCCGCAGGCGCCCGGCCCGCGCGCGGGCCACGAGGTCGCGCAACGCCGCCATGAGCTCGTCGGGCGAGAGCCGGTCGGCGTCGTGGATGGCCGGGGCGACCAGGCCGCCGCCGCGGAGGGCGACCGCGACGCCGAGGTGCACCGCCTCGCTCGGCCTGAAGCCGCCGTCGACGAAGAACCCGTTCATCTCGGGCACGTCCTTCGCGGCGCGGGCGCTCGCGGCGAGGAGCAGCGCGGCGGGCACGAGCCGTTCCGACAGCGGCCGACCGGCGTTCGCCTCGCGCATCCACTCGAGCGACCGGTCGAGGTCGATGGTCGTACTGAGGTAGTAGTGCGGGATCTCGCGCTTGGATCGCGCCATGAGCGCGCCCACGGCGCGGCGCAGGCTCGCGATGCGCTCGGCGGCGCCGGTGGGCTCGGCGCGCCCGTGCTCGGGCGGCGCGGCCGCGGTCGCGGCCGGCTCGGGCCGCTCGCCGTGCGGCCGCCGCTTCCTCCGCGGATGCGTGGGCGCCCCGGCGGCGGCGCCCTCCGGGACGGCCTCGGCCGGCCGGGTCGGCGCGGCCGCACGTGCCTGGGCGCCGCCGGCCTCCGCCGCCCGGCGCACGTCGGCATCGGTCACGGCGCCGTCCGGCCCGGTGCCGGCGACCGATGCGAGGTCGACGCCGAGCTCCGCCGCGAGCCGCCTGGCCCGCGGCGAGGAGCGGATACGTGCGCCGGCCGCCGAGGGCGCCCCGGGTGGCGGGCTCGGGCGGGACGTCGGGGTCGGCCCGGCGATCGCGGCCTCGCGCGCGGCGGCCGCGGCCTCGCGCGCGCCCTCGGCCGGCACCCGCCCGCGCGCACCGGCGGCGGCCGCCGCCTCGACGTCGGCGGGCGTGACCGCGCCGCCCGGGCCGGTGCCGTGGACCCGGTCCACGTCGACCCCGAGCCGGTGCGCGACGTGACGGGCCAGCGGTCCGGCTCCGGGCGCGCCGGGCGTCGCCGCGACCTCGCGGGCCGGCGGTGCCGGCGGTACGGGCGCGGGCGGTGACGGTTGCGTCTGTGGTGTCGACGGCGTCGGCGCGACGTCCGCGGGCGTCCCCGTCATCCGCGCGATGGGCGTGCCGACCGGGACGGTCTCGCCCAGGTCGACGAGGTACTCGGCGAGCACGCCCTCCTCGAACGACTCGATCTCCATCACGGTCTTCTCGGTGTCGACCTCGGCGACGAGATCGCCCCGGTGCACGTAGTCGCCGGGATGCACGAGCCACTCGATGACCTTCCCGCGCTCCATGTCGGCCCCGAGCGAGGGCATGCGCAGCTCAGGCACGGGCGCCCACCGCCTCCCGCGCCGCCGCGACGACACGCGCGACCGACGGCAGTGCGGCCTCTTCGAGGTGCCTGGCGTAGGGGATGGGCACCTCCTCGCTGCACACGCGGCCGACCGGTGCGTCGAGGTCGTAGAAGGCGGATTCGGTGATGCGGGCGCTGACCTCCGCCGAGAGGCTGCCGCTGCGCCATCCCTCGTCGACGACCACGGCGCGATGCGTCTTCGCGACGGTCGCGAGGATCGCGGCGTCGTCGAGCGGCCGCAGCGTGCGCAGGTCGAGCACCTCGGCGTCGATCCCGTCCGACGCGAGCGCCTCGGCGGCCTCGAGCGCGGTCGGCAGCGTTCCGCCGTACGTGATGAGCGAGACGTCGGCGCCGGGGCGTCGCACGGCGGCGGTGTCGATGTCGACGGGCCCCGCGTCATCCGCGATCTCGCCCTGCACGTTGTAGAGCGAGCCGTGCTCGAAGATCAGCACGGGGTCGGGATCCTCGAGCGCGGTCCAGAGCATGCCTCGCGCATCCTCGAGCGTGGCCGGGGCGAGGATCCGCAGCCCGGGGATGTGAGCGAGCCAGCCCTCGAGGCTGTGCGAGTGCTGCGCCGCGAGCTGGCGCCCGCCGCCCGTCGTCATGCGGATCACGAGCGGCACGTTGAACTGGCCGCCCGACATGTGCAGCAGCGTCGCGGCGTTGTTCACGATCTGGTCGAGCGCGAGCAGGCTGAAGTTGACCGTCATGACCTCGACGATCGGGCGCATGCCGCCGAGCGCGGCGCCGATGCCCGCGCCGACGAACGCGGCCTCGGAGAGCGGGGTGTCGCGGATCCGCCGCGGCCCGAATTCCTCGAGCAGGCCGAGGCTGACGGCGAAGCCGCCGCCGTAGCGGCCGACGTCCTCGCCCATGAGGAACACGCGCTCGTCGCGCTGCAGCGCATCGCGCATCGCGGCGCGCATCGCCTCGCGGTAGGTGGTCTTCACGGCGTCGCCCCCGCTCGCTCCGAGGTCACGAAGCGGGTCAGCTCCTCGACGGGTTCGGGCGTGCCGGCCTCGGCGAACGCGACCGCGGCGTCCATCTCGGCGGCGACCTCGCGCTCGATGCTCGCGAGCGCGTCGGCGTCGAGCCGGCCGGATGCCTCGAGTGCGCCCTGCAGGAGTCGGATCGGGTCCCGCTCCATCCAGTGCTCGACCTCGACCTTGTCGCGGTAGCGCTCGGGGTCGAACATCGAGTGGGCGCGGAACCGGTAGGTGCGCAGTTCGAGGAAGTGCGGTCCCCCGCCCGCCCGCATGGCCTCGGCGGCGCGCCGTGCGGCGTCCTCGACGGCGATCGCGTCCATCCCGTCGACGGCCCACGACGGGATCTCGTAGGCGGCGGCCTTGAGCGCGAGGTCGGTCTGCGACTCGGAGCGCTCGAGCGCGGTGCCCATGGCGTAGAGGTTGTTCTCGCAGCAGAACAGCACGGGCAGGTCCCAGAGCGCCGCCAGGTTCATGCTCTCGTGGAACTCGCCCTCGGCGATGGCGCCCTCGCCGAAGAAGCAGGCGGTCACCCGATCGCGGCCGGCCAGCTTGTCGGCGAGCGCCAGCCCCACGGCGAGCGGCAGCCCGCCGGCGACGATCGCGTTGCCGCCGTAGAACCGGGTCGCCGCGTCGAACAGGTGCATCGATCCGCCGCGGCCGCGGCAGCACCCCTCGGCGCGGCCGAACATCTCGGCCATGATCGACTCGGCCGAGACGCCGCGCAGCAGCGCGTGCCCGTGCTCGCGGTACGTGGCGACGACCGCGTCATCCGGCCCGAGCACCGACATGACGCCCGCCGCGACCGCCTCCTCGCCGATGTACACGTGCAGGAACCCCCGGATCTTCGTCGCCGAGTACAGCTCGACGCAGCGTTCCTCCAGGCGGCGCACCCGGATCATCCGCCGGAGCAGATCGAGCGCCCGGTCGGGGTGCCCCTCGATGGCGCGCGCGCGTTCCTCGTCGTTCATCGCCCGGCCTCCAGGGTCGAGGTGTCGCCCTCGGGCAGCCCGAGCTCGCGGGCCTTGAGCAGGCGGCGCAGGATCTTGCCGCTGCGCGTCTTCGGCAGTGCGGCCGCGAAGTCGAGCAGTCGCGGCGCGACCGCCGCACCGAGCCGCTTGCGCGCGAAGCCGATGAGCTCGAGGCGCAGGGCGTCGGACGGCTCGTGGCCGGGCTTCAGCTCGACGAACGCCTTCACGACCTCGCCCGCGACCGGGTCGGGCACGCCGATCGCGGCGGCCTCGGCGACCGCCTCGTGCTCCATGAGGCAGCTCTCGACCTCGAACGGGCCGATCAGGTGCCCCGACGACTTGATGACGTCGTCGCCGCGTCCGACGAACCAGAAGTAGCCGTCGGCGTCGCGCCGCGCGAGGTCGCCGGTCAGGTACCAGCCCCCGGCGAAGCACCGGCGGTAGCGCTCGTCCTCGTCGAGGTAGCCGCGGAACATCGACGGCCAGCCGGGCCGCAGGGCGAGCTCGCCCGTGGCATCCGCCTCGCAGAGCACCGCGTGCCCGTCATCGCCGATCACGGGCGCGCCCGTCTCGTCGCGTGCGACCACCGCGGCCTCGATGCCGGGGAGCGGGCGGCCCATCGACCCGGGCCGGATCTCCATCGCCGGGTAGTTCGAGATCATGATCCCGCCGGTCTCGGTCTGCCACCAGTTGTCGTGCACGGGCAGGCCGAACGCCTCCTCCCCCCAGACGACGACCTCCGGATTGAGCGGCTCGCCGACGCTCGCGACGAAGCGCAGCGCCGAGAGGTCGTGGCCGGTCGCGCGCTCGGCGCCGGCCTTCATGAGCATGCGCAGCGCGGTCGGCGCGGTGTACCAGACGCTCACGCGCTGTTCCTCGAGGATCCGGTACCAGCGCTCGGCGTCCATCTCCTCCTCGTCGACGATCGCGGTCACGCCGTGCACGAGCGGCGCGATGATGCCGTACGAGGTGCCGGTGACCCAACCCGGGTCGGCCGTGCACCAGTACACGTCGTCGGGGTGCAGGTCGAGTGCGAAGCGGCCGGTCGCGTAGTGCGCGGTGACCGCGTCGTGCACGTGGATGGCACCCTTCGGCCGCCCCGTGGTGCCGCTCGTGAAGTGCAGCAGGGCCATGTCCTCCGGCCCGGTGTGCGCGGTGGGGGCGGTGTCGGATGCGTCGGCGAGCAGCGCCGCGAGGTCGAGCGTGCCCGGGTCGGGCGCGCCATCCGCATCGACCAGGAGCACGTGGCGGAGCGCCGGCAGCTCGTCGCGGATCGGCGCGACCTTGCGGCGATGGAACGCGCGCGTGGTCACGAGCACGCGCCCCGACCCGATCTGCAGGCGCTGTCGCACGGGCTCGGGACCGAACGCGGAGAACAGCGGGCAGAACACGGCGCCGTGCTTGAGCGTGCCGAGCACGGCGGCGTAGAGCTCGGGCGTGCGGCCGAGCAGCGAGTACACGCGCTCGCCGGGTTCGACGCCGAGCGCGGCCAGCACGTTCGCGAAGCGTGCCGCCTCGCGGGCGAGCACGCGGTAGGTCAGCGAACGCGTCGTGCCGTCGGCGCGCACGAAGCGCAGCGCCTCGCGGTCGGCGAGCGGGCCGGCCGCATGGCGGTCGACCGCCTCGTGCGCGATGTTGAGGCCGCGGCCGGGCAGGCCGTCGAGCGCGCGGCGCGCCTCCTCCCACGAGAACGCGGCGCGCTCCGCGTCGTAGTCCACGAGGTTCGGCCGCACCCGGAGCGCCGCGACATCCTTCGGAATCGCGGCCCAGCGCGTCGACGACGGCGTCATCGCCTCCATGGGAGGAGGATAGGCACCGCGGATGACGCGGCTGTGGGGTCCTTCGTCCCGCGGATGCCGCGGGCTTGCCGGCCCGTGTGCCCTGGGCGGCCCTCGCGGATCACAGGCGATCGCGGGATCCAGGAGCGGATCACGGCGTGCGTCCTGCAAGCCGGTGACGCTCCTGCACACCCCGCACGCGCGGATGGCTCCTTCCGCCCGCTCGGTCGGCGACTGTTTCTCCGGCTGGCCCGTTTGAACCCGGCCTCATATGAGGCCGGGCTGAGATGAGCCATCTGGAATCCCCGACCGTGTCCGGCTGGGTCGTTGGAACACGGCCTCATATGAGGCCGGACTGAGATGAGTCATCTGGAACCCCCGACCGTCTCCGGCTGGCTCGTTTGAACGCGGCCTCATATGAGGCCGGGCTGAGATGAGCCATCTGGAATCCCCGACCGTGTCCGGCTGGGTCGTTGGAACGCGGCCTCATATGAGGCCGGACTCAAACGAGCCATCTGGAAACCATCCCGGTCCGGCTGGATGGCGCCGGTAGACGCCGCGGGCGCGCGGGCGGGAGGCCGCGGGCGAGCCGCGTGAGGCGACGGCGTGCGCGAGTGCGGGCGGCCGGCGCGGGCGACCCGCGTGAGGCGACGGCGTGCGCGAGTGCGGGCGGGAGGCCGCGGGCGGACGGCAGAGGTCGTCGCCCGGGGGCGGCGCATGCCGCCCCGGGGAAGGCGCGAGCAGGTGGGCGGCCGCCGCGACGGCGGACCCGGACTATC
Source organism: Agromyces aurantiacus (assembly GCF_016907355.1). Classification (NCBI taxonomy): domain Bacteria; kingdom Bacillati; phylum Actinomycetota; class Actinomycetes; order Micrococcales; family Microbacteriaceae; genus Agromyces; species Agromyces aurantiacus. The sequence goes on from NZ_JAFBBW010000001.1 coordinate 1,563,547, forward strand.
GCCCGAGCGCCGCCTCGAGTGCCGTCAGCACCGTCGGGTCCTCGATCGTCGGCGGGACCTTGTACCGCTCGCCGTCGGCGATCTGCCGCATGGTCTTGCGCAGGATCTTACCCGACCTCGTCTTCGGCAGGCGCTCGAGCACGGTGACGTCGCGGAACGCGGCGACGGGGCCGACGGTCTCGCGCACGAGGGCGACGAGCTCGGTCACGAGCACGTCGTGGTCGACGACCGTGCCGTGCTTGAGGGTCACGAACCCGGCGGCGCGCTGGCCCTTCAGCTCGTCCCTGATGCCGATCACGGCGACCTCGGCGATCGCCGGGTGGTGGTTGATCGCCTCCTCGAGCCCGCCCGTCGAGAGCCGATGCCCCGCGACGTTGATGACGTCGTCGGTGCGGCCCATGACGTAGACGTAGCCGTCCTCGTCGAGGTACCCGGAGTCGCCGGTGGCGTAGTGCCCGGGGAACGCCGTGAGGTACGACGACACGTACGTCTCGTCGCCGCCCCAGAGCGTGGGCAGGCTGCCGGGCGGCAGCGGCAGCTCGAGCACGATGTTGCCCTCGGTGCCGGTGGGCACCGGGCGGCCCTTTCCGTCGACGATCGCGATGCAGTAGCCGGGCACGGGAACGGTGGGGGAGCCGGGCTTGACCGGCAGCGGCTCGATGCCGCGCGGGTTGGCGGCGATCGCCCAGCCCGTCTCGGTCTGCCACCAGTGGTCGATCACGGGGCAGTGCATCGCGTCGTTGATCCAGTGGTACGTCTCGGTGTCGAGGCGCTCGCCGGCGAGGAACAGCGCCTCGAGGCTCGAGGTGTCGTAGCGGGCCAGGTGCTCCAGCGCCGGGTCCTCGCGACGGATGGCGCGCACCGCCGTGGGTGCCGAGAACAGCACCTTCACGCGGTACTCCTCGACCATGCGCCAGAACGCGCCCGCATCGGGCGTGCCGATCGGCTTGCCCTCGTAGAGCACGGTCGTCGCGCCCGCGAGGAGCGGGCCGTAGACGATGTAGCTGTGGCCGACGACCCATCCGACGTCGGAGGCGGTCCACATGACGTCGCCCGGGTGGATGTCGTAGATGTTCCGCATCGACCAGGCGAGCGCGACCGCGTAGCCGCCGTGGTCGCGCACGACGCCCTTCGGCGTGCCCGTCGTGCCCGACGTGTAGAGGATGTAGAGCGGGTCGGTCGCGGCGAGCTCGACGGGCCCGACCGGTTCGGCGCGCTCCAGTTCGGCGGCCCAGTCGACCCAGCGCACGCCCACGCGCCCGTCGAACCGGGCCGCGTCGCCGGGCACGGCGTCGCGGTCGCGCACGATCACGGTCTCGACGCTGAGCTCGTCCTCGGAGACCACCGAGATCGAGGCGGTCGCGGCGTCGGTCACGGAGCGGTCGCCGACGATCATGGCGAGCGCCTTCTCGATGATCGGCAGGTACTCCACCGCGCGCCCGGGCTCGAGGCCCCCCGACGAGGTGACGATGACCTTGGGCTGCGCGTCCTGGATGCGCACGGCGAGCTCGTTGGCGGCGAACCCGCCGAAGACCACCGAGTGCACGGCGCCGATGCGCGCGCAGGCGAGCATCGCGATGACGGCCTCGGGCGTCATCGGCAGGTAGATCGCGACGCGGTCGCCGCGCTCGACGCCGTTGCGGCGCAGCACGCCCGCGAACAGCGACACCTCGTGCAGCAGCTCCGCATACGTGAACGTGCGCTTCGAGCCGGTCATCGCCGAGTCGTAGGCGAGCGCGACCTGGTCGCCGCGCCCGGCCTCGACCCAGCGGTCGAGCGCGTTGGCGCTGAGGTTGAGCGCGCCGTCGGGGAACCAGCGGTAGATCGGCGCGGCATGGTCGTCGAGCGCCCGCGTCGGCGGCGTCACCCAGTCGACGAGTCCGGATGCCTCGAGCCAGAACTCCTCCGGCTGCTCCATGCTGCGCCGGTACTCGTTCGCGTACGTGCGCTCCGCGGTCGTGCCCATGCCCGTTCCTCCCCACCGAGGACGGCGACGGTGCCACTGCCTCGGGACGTGCGGTCGATCCCGTGCCGGCTCTGGCGCGGGGTGCACCCAATGTATACACAGAACGCGGATCCTGCCAACCCAAGTGGCAAAATGCTGCAAGAATTGTGGACGCCGCGCCATCCGTGTATACATGACTCCGGATGACGACGTCGAAGGAGGGCAGCATGCGAGCCGGTGACCGTGCCTACCGCACCCTCCGGGCCGAGATCCTCGACGGCACGCTCGAGCCCGGCACGGTGCTGCAGGAGGTCGAGCAGTCGACGCGCCTCGGCGTGAGCCGCACGCCGGTCCGCGAAGCCCTGCGCCAGCTGGCCGCCGACGGCCTCGTCGAGGCGAACGGGCGCGGCACGATCGTGACCGCGGTCTCGCGCGACGACATCGTCTCGCTGTACGAGCTCCGCGAGGCGCTCGAGGCGAAGGCCGCCGGCCTGGCGGCCCAGCGGCACGACGACGCGCCGTTCCTCGCGATCCGCAACCGTCTGCGCGAGGCGCCGCAGCTCCTGGCCCAGGGCGAGCAGGGCCTCGTCGCGTACTTCGCGATCGTCGACGACCTCGACGACGCGATCGAGGCCGCGGTCGCCAACCCGTTCCTCGCTTCGGCGCTGCGCAGCGTCCAGCTGCACTCCGCCCGCATCCGGCGCCTGTCGCGGCACAATCCCGAGCGGCTGCGCGCCGCGGCCGGCGAGCACCTGCTCATCGTCGAGGCGATCCTCGCGCGCGATGCCGAGCTCGCCTCCCACGCCACCCACGTGCACCTGCACATGAGCCTCACGAACGCCCTCGCCACCTCGGCGAGCCTCACCTAGGAACGGAAGGTCCCACCGTGCAACTCCACCACGTGCGTGTTCACCGCAGCGACGAGAACCTCGCGCGCGAGGACCAGCTCGCCTGGAAGATCGCCGAGGTCGCGGCCGACCCCGTCGAGGTGACCGACGAGGTCGCCGACATGGTCGTGAACCGCGTCATCGACAACGCCGCCGTCGCCGCGGCCTCGCTCACGCGCCGCCCCGTCGTGGCCGCGCGCAGCCAGGCGCTGTCGCACCCGGTCTCGATCGGCGGCGACGGCGCGACCGTGTTCGGCGCCGACGCCTCACGGCGCACGAGCCCCGAGTGGGCGGCCTGGGCGAACGGCGTCGCCGTGCGCGAGCTCGACTTCCACGACACGTTCCTCGCGGCCGAGTACTCGCACCCCGGCGACAACATCCCGCCGATCACGGCCGTCGCCCAGCACCTCGCGGTCCGTCGCGGGCTGACCGGGCGCGAGCTCGTTCGCGGCATCGCGACCGGCTACGAGATCCAGGTCGACCTCGTGAAGGCGATCTCGCTGCACAAGCACAAGATCGATCACGTCGCGCACCTCGGCCCGTCGGCCGCGGCGGGCATCGGCACGCTCCTCGGCCTCGACGTCGAGACGATCTTCCAGGCCATCGGCCAGGCCCTGCACACGACCACCGCGACCCGACAGTCGCGCAAGGGCGAGATCTCGACGTGGAAGGCGCACGCCCCGGCGTTCGCCGGGAAGATGGCGGTCGAGGCCGTCGACCGCGCCATGCGCGGCGAGACCAGCCCGACCCCGGTCTACGAGGGCGAGGACGGCGTGATCGCGTGGCTGCTCGACGGCCCGGATGCCGCGTACGACGTGCCGCTGCCCGACGCGGGCGAGGCCAAGCGCGCCATCCTCGACACCTACACCAAGGAGCACTCGGCCGAGTACCAGGCGCAGGCCTGGATCGACCTGGCCCGCAAGCTCCACCACGAGCACCCCGAGCTCGTCGAGGACCCGACGCGCATCGCGAGCGTCGTCATCCAGACCTCGCACCACACGCACGTCGTGATCGGCTCGGGCGCGAACGACCCGCAGAAGTACGACCCCACGGCCTCGCGCGAGACGCTCGACCACTCCATCCCGTACATCTTCACGGTGGCGCTGCAGGACGGCACCTGGCACCACGCCCACTCCTATGCGCCCGAGCGCGCCGGGCGCCCCGATACGGTCGAGCTCTGGCGCAAGGTCACCACGGTCGAGGACCCGGAGTGGACGCGCCGCTACCACGCACTCGACATCGCCGAGAAGGCGTTCGGCGGTCGCGTCGTCATCACGCTCGAGGACGGCGAGACCATCGTCGACGAGATCGCCGTCGCCGACGCGCACCCGCTCGGCGCCCGGCCCTTCGGCCGCGAGCAGTACGTGCAGAAGTTCCGCACGCTCGCCGCCGACGTGCTCGAACCCGCAGAGATCGACCGATTCCTCGAGGTCGCGCAGCGCCTGCCGCTGCTGACCGCCGACGAGCTCGACCACCTCACCATCGTCGCCGCGCCGGGCGTGCTCGCCTCGGTCCCGACCCCGCACGGCATCTTCTAGGAGGACCCCATGCTGTACGCACAGACCCCCGCGCACGAGAAGCGCCGGCGCTTCCGCGAGCGCCTCGCGACCGGCGAACTGCTGCGCTTCCCCGGCGCGTTCAACCCGCTCTCGGCGCGGCTCATCGAGCGCAAGGGCTTCGAGGGCGTGTACATCTCGGGCGCCGTGCTCTCGGCCGACCTCGGCCTGCCCGACATCGGCCTGACGACACTCTCCGAGGTCGCCGGTCGTGCGAAGCAGATCGCGCGGATGACCGAGCTGCCCGCGATCGTCGACGCCGACACGGGCTTCGGCGAGCCCATGAACGTCGCTCGCACCATCCAGGAGATGGAGGACGCCGGCCTCGCGGGCCTGCACATCGAGGACCAGGTCAACCCGAAGCGGTGCGGCCACCTCGACGGCAAGCAGGTCGTCGACGAGCACACGGCGCTGCAGCGCATCGCCGCGGCGGTCGATGCGCGGCGCGACGAGAACTTCCTGATCATGGCGCGGACCGACATCCGTGCCGTCGACGGGCTCGACGCCGCCGTCGACCGGGCCAAGAAGCTCGTCGATGCCGGCGCCGACGCGATCTTCCCCGAGGCGATGGCCTCGCTCGAGGAGTTCGCCGCGATCCGCGCCGCGGTCGACGTGCCGCTGCTCGCCAACATGACCGAGTTCGGCAAGAGCGACCTGTTCACCGTGCAGCAACTGGCCGAGGTGGGCATGAACATCGTGATCTGGCCGGTCTCGCTGCTGCGCATCGCGATGGGCGCCGCCGGCCGCGGTCTGGACGAACTGACGGAGGCCGGTGCGCTCACGCGGCTGCTTCCCGAGATGCAGCACCGCGCCGACCTGTACGAGCTCATCGACTACGAGGGCTACAACCACTTCGACACCTCGATCTTCAACTTCACCGTCGCGCGCTGACGCGCGGCGGCCGGACGAAAGCGAGCCAGCATGACCGACACCGCCACGACCGCGCCGACGCCGGCGCCCGACATCCGCAAGGGCCTGGCCGGGGTCGTCGTCGACACGACGGCGATCTCGAAGGTGAACCCCGAGACCAACTCGCTGCTCTACCGCGGCTACCCGGTCCAGGAGCTCGCCGCGGCCACGCGATTCGAGGAGGTCGCGTACCTCCTCTGGCACGGCGAGCTGCCGGATGCCGCTGAGCTGGCCGCGTTCCGTGCCGCCGAGCGCGCGGGGCGGGCGCTGGAGCCGAACGTGAAGGCCGCGATCGACCTGCTGCCGACCACGTGCCATCCGATGGACGTCGTGCGCACCGCGGTCAGCGTGATCGGCGCCTCGGACCCCGCCGCCGACGATGCGAGCCCCGAGGCGAACCTCGCCAAGGCCGAGCGCCTGTTCGCGGCGCTGCCCGCGGTCGTCGCCTACGACCAGCGCCGCCGTCGCGGGCTCGGCGTCGTGCCGCCGCGCGACGACCTCGACTACTCGGCGAACTTCCTGTACATGGCGTTCGGCGAGGTGCCCGACCCGGTCGTGGTCGACGCGTTCGACGTGTCGATGATCCTCTACGCCGAGCACTCGTTCAACGCCTCGACGTTCACGGCGCGCGTGATCACCTCGACGCTCTCCGACCTGTACTCGGCCGTCGTCGGGGCGATCGGCGCGCTGAAGGGGCCCCTGCACGGCGGAGCCAACGAGGCGGTCATGCACGTGTTCGACGAGATCGGCTCGGCCGACCGCGTCGTGCCGTGGCTCGACGAGGCGCTCGCCTCGAAGCGCAAGATCATGGGCTTCGGGCACCGCGTCTACAAGAACGGCGACTCGCGCGTGCCGACGATGAAGGCCGCGCTCGACACCCTCATCGCGTACTACGACCGGCCGGATGTCGCGGAGCTCTCGGACGCGCTCGAGCGCGAGTTCGTGGCGCGCAAGGGGATCCACCCGAACCTCGACTACCCGTCGGGGCCCGCGTACCACCTGATCGGCTTCGACACCGAGATGTTCACGCCGCTCTTCGTCGCCTCGCGGGTCACGGGCTGGACCGCGCACGTCATCGAGCAGGCGGCATCCAACGCGCTCATCCGCCCGCTGTCGGCCTACGACGGCGTCGACGAGCGGCACGTCTGAGACCGGAGGCACGAGGCGGGGCGGACGTGACGAGCGGACCGCCCCGCACTCGCGCGTCGGTCAGTCGAAGACCGTCTCGATGAACCGGTACTCGACGGCGCTCGGCCGGTCGTCACCGGGGGTGTCGAACTCGAGGCCCGCGCCACGCGAGTACACGTAGCGCTTGCCGCCGTCGCCCGAGAGCTCGAGCCGGGGTTGCGGGTCGCCGGTGTCGAGGAAGCCGGTCGAGACCGTCTTGCCCTCGAGTGGTCCGTCGATCAGCTTGGCGGTGTAGGTGCCCGATGACGTGTCCATGCCGTCATTCTGCACCCCTCCTCCACCGCGGCAAGGGCCTTGCGTCCCGCGGGTCGTTCGGCCCGCGGTGGGTGCGCTCACGGCCGGAATGTGTATGGTGTGCCTGTCGGCGCGATGCCGCCGACCGTTCAGCACACCGCTCGGGGGCGAGGCGACGTCGTGCGTTCCCCGTCCAGTGTCATCAGCAATAAGGAGTCCGGTGCCAGGCGCGAAGAAGCTCGTGATCGTGGAGTCGCCGACGAAGATGAAGTCGATCGCCGCGTACCTCGGCGACGGCTACGAGGTGCTCTCCTCGGTCGGTCACATCCGCGACCTCATCGAGCCCAAGAACCTCCCGCCCGAGCTGAAGAAGGGCTCGCTCGGCAAGTTCTCGGTCGACGTCGAGAACGGCTTCGAGCCGTACTACGTGGTGTCCGACTCGAAGAAGAAGACGGTCGCCGAACTCAAGCGCGCGCTGAAGGATGCCGACGAGCTCCTGCTCGCCACCGATGAGGACCGCGAGGGCGAGGCCATCGCGTGGCACCTGCTGCAGGAGCTCAAGCCCAAGGTGCCCGTGCGCCGCATGGTCTTCCACGAGATCACGAAGGATGCGATCCTCAAGGCGAAGGACCACACGCGTGAGCTCGACACCGCGCTCGTCGACGCGCAGGAGACCCGGCGCATCCTCGACCGCCTCTACGGCTACGAGGTCTCGCCGGTGCTCTGGCGCAAGGTCGGCCCGGGCCTCTCGGCCGGCCGCGTGCAGTCCGCGGCGACGCGTCTCGTGGTCGACCGCGAGCGCGAGCGGCTCGCCTTCGTCGCCGCCGGGTACTGGGACCTCGTCGGCCGGTTCACGAGCGACGAGACCGGCTTCGAAGCCAGGCTCGTGCGCGTCGGCGGCGAGCGCGTGGCCACGGGCCGCGACTTCGACGACCGCGGCCGCCTGACCGGCAAGGCCGTGGTGCTCGACGAGGCGACCGCTCATGCGCTCACCGCGGCGCTGCGCGACGACACGGTCGCCCGCCGCGTCTCGCGGGTCGAGTCGAAGCCGTACTCGCGCCGGCCGGCGGCGCCGTTCACCACCTCGACGCTGCAGCAGGAGTCGGCGCGCAAGCTCCGGCTCTCGGCGCGTGACACCATGCGCGTCGCGCAGTCGCTCTACGAGAACGGGTACATCACCTATATGCGCACCGACTCGGTGTCGCTCTCGCAGCAGGCGATCCAGGCTGCGCGCGCGCAGGCCGTCAAGCTCTACGGCGCCGACAGCGTGCCCGAGAAGCCCCGCGCCTACGCCGGCAAGTCGAAGAACGCGCAGGAGGCGCACGAGGCCATCCGCCCCTCGGGCGAGGTGTTCCGCACGCCGTCCGAGCTGCAGGGCGTGCTGCGCGGCAGCGAGTTCAAGCTGTACGACCTGATCTGGAAGCGCACCGTCGCGTCCCAGATGGCCGACGCCAAGGGGCAGACCGCGACCGTGACCATCGAGGTCGGCCCGACGGCCGCCGACGCCCCGGCGCCCGAGTCGCCGTCGGCCCCGGTCGCCTCGACCACGGCCGAGTTCACCGCGAGCGGCACGGTCATCACGTTCCGCGGCTTCCTCGCGGCGTACGAGGAGAGCCGCGACGAGGAGCGCAACGCCGACGACGCTCCGGGCGAGGCCAAGCTGCCGCCGCTGAAGGAGGGCCAGGCCGTCGGGCTGGCCGAGCTCGAGGCGAAGGGCCACGAGACCAGCCCGCCGCCGCGCTACACCGAGGCGAGCCTCGTCAAGCGACTGGAAGAGCTCGGGATCGGACGCCCGTCCACCTTCGCGTCGATCATCTCCACGATCCTCGACCGCGGGTACGTCACGCAGCGCGGCCAGGCGCTCGTGCCGAGCTGGGTCGCGTTCTCGGTCGTGCGCCTGCTCGAGGAGCACTTCGGCGACCTCGTCGAGTACGACTTCACCGCCGAGATGGAGGACGACCTCGACCGCATCGCCTCGGGCGAGGCCGATCGCGTCGACTGGCTCAACGAGTTCTACTTCGGCAGCCCCAAGCACAAGGGCCTGCGCCAGGTCGTCGACAACCTCGGCGAGATCGACGCGCGCGAGATCAACTCGGTCGAGATCGCGCCCGGCGTGACCCTGCGCATCGGCAAGTACGGCCCGTACCTCGAGGCGGTCGAGCCCGATGCCGCACCCGACGCCGCTCCGCGCCGCGTCAACCTGCCCGAGGACCTCGCGCCCGACGAGCTCACCGCCGACAAGGCCCGCGAGCTCATCGAGGCGCCCGTGCAGGGCGACCGCGTCCTGGGCGCGAATCCCGCGAACGGCAAGCAGGTCGTCGTCAAGGACGGCCGGTTCGGTCCGTACGTGACCGAGGTCGAGCCCGAGGCCGCCGAGCCGTCGGTCGACGCCGCGACCGGCGAGGTCGTCGAGCCGGCCAAGCCGAAGCGCGGCGCGAAGAAGGCCGCCGCGCCCAAGCCGCGCACCGCGTCGCTCTTCAAGAGCATGCAGCCCGAGGAGGTCGACCTCGCGACGGCGCTGAAGCTGCTCGACCTCCCGCGGATCGTCGGCGTCGACCCCGAGTCGGGCGACGAGATCACCGCTCAGAACGGCCGCTACGGTCCGTACCTGAAGAAGGGCGCCGAGACGCGCACGCTGCCGAGCGAGGATGCGATCTTCGAGATCGACCTCCCGGGGGCGCTCGAGCTGCTCGCGCAGCCGAAGTACGGGGCGCGTCGCGAGTCGAGCGCGCTGAAGGAGTTCCCCGAGGACCCGGTCAGCGGCAAGCCCATCAAGGTGAAGGACGGCCGGTTCGGCCCGTACGTGACCGACGGCACGACCAACGCGACCATCCCGCGCGCCGAGTCGGTCGAGGAGATCACCTTCGAGCGCGCCGCCGAGCTGCTGCAGATCAAGCGCGACAAGGGGCCGGCCGCACCGCGCGGCAAGCGCGCCTCGACCGCCAAGGCCCCGGCCAAGCGCGCGACCTCCACGCGCTCGGCGAAGAAGAGCTCCGCGTGAGCCGCGGGCTCTTCCTCACCCTCGAAGGCGGCGACGGCTCCGGCAAGTCCACGCAGGCGAGCCTGCTCGAGCAGTGGCTCGTCGGCCGCGACCGCACCGTCGTGCGCACCCGGGAGCCCGGCGGCACACCGGTGGGCGTCGAGATCCGGGAGATCGTGCTGCACCACCGCGGCGACATCGCACCGCGGGCCGAAGCGCTGCTCTACGCCGCCGACCGCGCCCACCACGTCGCCTCGGTCGTGCGCCCCGCGATCGGACGGGGCGAGATCGTCGTGCAGGACCGCTACCTCGACTCGTCGGTCGCCTACCAGGGCGCCGGGCGCGTGCTCGATGCCGGCGAGGTCCGCTCGCTCTCCGAGTGGGCGGCCGAGGGGCTCATGCCCGACCTCACGGTGCTGCTCGACCTGCCGTGGGAGGTCGCGCGCCGCCGGCTCGACGGCGCGCGCACGCGCTACGACCGGCTCGAGGCCGAGGCGGGGGAGTTCCACGAGCGGGTCCGCGACGCGTACCTCGCGCTCGCCGAGGCCGAGCCCGAGCGGTTCGTCGTCGTCGACGCCACCGAGCCGGTCGACGAGATCGCGGCTCGGATCCGGGCCCGCGTCGAGCCGCTCCTGTGAGGACCCCGCATGCGGGCGCCGACGTCGTCGGCCGACGGTAGCGTGGCATCGTGACCGTCTGGAGCGACCTGACCGGCCAGGATGCCGCGATCGCCGTGCTGCGCGCCGCGGCCGCCGCGTCGACGGCCGGTTGGGTGTCCTCCGACATGACGCACTCGTGGCTCATCACGGGTCCGCCCGGGTCGGGGCGCTCCAACCTCGCGTACGCGTTCGCCGAGGCGCTGCTCTCGGGCGAGCCCGACGGCGACGTCGCGACGCACGCGCAGGTCGTCGCTCGCAGCCATCCCGACCTGCACGTGCTCGCCACCGAGGGCGTCATCATCAAGGTCGCCGACGTGCGCAAGATCGTGGAGCGATCGCACTACGCGCCCTCGGTCGGCCGCCATCGCGTCATCGTGGTGGAGGACGCCGACCGCATGACCGAGCAGACCTCGAACGTGCTGCTGAAGGAGCTCGAGGAGCCGCCGGAGCGCACGGTGTGGATCCTGTGCGCACCGAGCGAGGCCGACCTCATCCCCACGATCCGCTCGCGCGTCCGCTCGGTCCGCCTGCAGGTGCCCGGCATCGCCGAGGTGGCCGGGCTCCTCGCCCGGCGCGACGGCGTCGACCCCGCGATCGCGGAGCGGGCCGCGCGCGAGGCGCAGAGCCACATCGGCATGGCGCATCGACTCGCGACCAGTGCCGAGGCCCGCGACCGTCGCGCCGAGACGCTCCGGCTCGCGCTCGGCGTGCGCTCGACGCCCGGCGCGGTCGCCGCGGCCGCGCGCCTGCTCGAGATCGCCGGCGACGACGCGAAGGCCATCACCGAGCTGCGCGATGCCGAGGAACGCGAGCACGCGCTGCGGTCGCTCGGCGTGGCACCCGGCCAGGCCGTCCCGGCCGCGCTGCGCTCGCAGATCCGGGCGCTCGAGGAGGACCAGAAGCGGCGCGCGACCCGGAGCCTGCGCGACGGCATCGACCGCATCCTCGTCGACCTCGCGTCGCTCTTCCGCGACATCCTCGTCACCCAGCTCGGCGCGGGAGTCGAGCTCGTCAACCTCGAGATCTCGAGCGACATCGCGCGCGCCGCGGCGGCGGCCACGCCCGCGCGCACCCTCGCGACGCTCGACGCCATCCAGGAGGCCCGTATCCGCATCGACGGCAACGTCCAGCCCGCCCTCGCGCTCGAGGCCATGCTCGTCTCGGCGATCCGCCGACCGCAGACCGCAGGGCAGGTGCGCTCGTGAGGCGCGCACGTCGCCTGCTCGCGGCACTGGCCGCGGCCACCGTGCTCGTGACGAGCGGCTGCGCGCTGCCGTCGTTCATCGACCCGCCCGCCGCCGACCGCTCCGAGCCGACCGGCGAGAAGGTCGCGGCCGAGCTCGAGCCGTTCTACTCGCAGGTGCTCGAATGGGAGGCCTGCGGCCAAATGCAGTGCGCCACCGCGACCGCGCCCCTCGACTGGGACGCGCCCGAGGCGGGCGAGATCGAGCTCGCACTCGTGCGCCAGCCCGCGCGGGGCGACCGGATCGGTTCGCTGCTGGTCAACCCCGGCGGCCCGGGCGGTTCCGGCTACGACTTCATCGCCGACTCGATCGACTACGCGGTCGGGCCCGAGCTGCAGCAGCGGTTCGACATCGTGGGCTTCGACCCGCGCGGCGTCGGCCGGTCCAGCGCGGTGCGGTGCTACGACGCCGAGCAGATGGACGAGTTCCTGTACGGCATCGTGCCCGCCGAACGCGGGAGCGACGCCTGGATCGACGACGTGCGCGCCGCGAACGAGGACTTCGGCGCCGCGTGCGCCGAGCGCACCGGCGAGCTGCTCGCGAACGTCGACACGGTCAGCGCCGCCCGCGACCTCGACCTGCTGCGCGCCATCCTGGGCGACGAGCAGCTGAACTACCTCGGCTACTCGTACGGCACGTTCCTCGGCGCGACGTACGCCGGCCTGTACCCCGAGAAGGTGGGCCGTCTCGTGCTCGACGGCGCCATCGACCCGGCTGCGAGCAACGCCGAGGTGACGCAGGCGCAGGCGATCGGCTTCGAGCAGTCGCTGCGCGCGTATCTGGCCGACTGCCTCGCCGGCCAGGACTGCCCGTTCTCGGGCTCCGTCGACGACGCGGCCGATGAGGTGGCGCGGCTGCTCGCCTCGGTCGAGGCGAGCCCGCTGCAGGGCAGCGACGGCCGCGAGCTCGGCGCCGACGCGCTGGTGACCGCCATCATCTACCCGCTCTACAGCCCCGAGTCCTGGTCGTACCTCAGCGACATGTTCCAGTCGGTCATGTTCGGCGAGGCCGACACCGCGCTGGCCTTCGCCGACGGCTACAACGGGCGCGAGGCCGATGGCACCTACCGCGACAACTCCACCGAGGCGTTCCGCGCCGTCAACTGCCTCGACTACACGTACGACGCCGACGTCGCGACGATGCGCGAGCAGGCCGCCGAGCTCGCCAGGGCGGCGCCGATCATCGGCCCGTACTTCGGCTACGGCGACATCGGGTGCGAGGCATGGCCGTACTCGAGCGACCGCGAGCGTGCGCCGATCACGGCCGAGGGCGCGAATCCGATCCTCGTGGTCGGCACCACCGGCGACCCGGCGACGCCCTACGACTGGGCGGTGGCGCTCGCCGACCAGCTCGAGAGCGGCGTGCTCGTCACCTACGAGGGCGAGGGGCACACCGCCTACCGCAAGTCGAACGCGTGCGTCGACGACACCGTCGAGGCCTACCTGATCGATGGAACGGTGCCCGACGCCGACCCGATGTGCTGACGCGGCGTCGCGGGTTCCACGGGTGGTCATGAGCGCCCCGAAAACCCGCTAACATGGTCTCTCGTGCCCGTCCGGTCTCGACCGGAATGCGGTCACGCCGCCTTAGCTCAGTCGGCAGAGCGATTCACTCGTAATGAATAGGTCGTGGGTTCGATTCCCACAGGCGGCTCCACTCGAAGGGCCCGGATCCGTCCGGGCCTTTCGTCATTCCCGCCGGGCGACGCGCGCCCCCGCGCGGATGGCGCGCGGGATCTCGGCCGCGTCGTCGACCGCTGCCGAGACCCGGGCGAGGTCGTCGGCGGGCGCCGTCGAGTCGAGGGTCACCGCGTACTCGATGCCCGTCGAGCGCCACCCGTCGTCGAAGCCGCCGTCGACCTCGACGGCGATGCCGTCGATCGGTATCCCGAGGCGTCGCGCCTCGCGGTAGGTGTCGTTGAGCACGCAGAGCGCCACGGACAGGTGCAGCACCTGTGCGCCGTTCGTCGCCGGACCGGCGACGACGCCCTCCTCGGTCCAGGTGTGCTGCAGACGGACGTCGCCGGGCCCGCGAAGGGTCCCGGCCGAGGCGCGCACGCCGAACGGGCTCAGGTCCATGCCCTGATTCTCCTCCGCGAACGTGCTCAGGGCACGGGAACGGCGCGGATCGCGTTCGCGTACGCGACGTAGCCCGTCGCGTTCGGGTGGAAGCCGGCGACCGTGTTGAGCCAGCTCCAGTCGTTGATCCACGGGGTGGTGCTCCCGATGCCGTGCCCCGCGAAGTCGTCCATGACGTCGACGAAGACCGCGCCGTTCGACTCGGCGACGGACTGGATGACGCCGTTTAGCACGGCCGTCTCGTCGTTGACCTCGTCGGCCCAGGTGTACTTCGGGTTGACCCCGGAGGAGTTCTCGTGGAAGAGCAGCGGATACCCCGTCACCACGATCTTCGCGTCGGGTTCGGTCCGGTTCCGAATCGCGGCGATGACGGCGGCCACGTCGTCGCGGAAGTCCTGCGACGTCGCGATGGCCGCGCCCGCGTCGATCCGCGACTGGCACGAGTTCGAGACCAGGACGAAGCAGTCGCGCATCACGTCGGAGAAGCCGACATCGTTGCCGCCCACGGTCACCGTCACGAGCTTCGCGGTGGTCGAGATCGTGGCGACCTGGGCGAGCGTCTCGACCGTCGACGCGCCGGAGCAGGCGGGGAACGAGACGAGCTTGCGGTTCGCGTCGGCGTCGATCAGCTTCGGGTAGCTCTTCGAGCTCCGATAGCAGGAGGTGTCGAGGTAGCTTCCGGCTCCCACGCCGGCCGCGAAGGAGTCGCCGACGGCGGCGAACGCGAGCTCGGAGGACCCTCCGCCGCCACCGCCGGGCTTCGTCGGCTTGTCGGGCTTCGCCGCGGACACGGCGGCCGATGCGGGGGCGGCCGGAGCGGCGACGGCGGCACCGAGCGCGACGGCGAGCGCGGCGAGGAGTGCGGCGGCGAGCAGCACCCCGCGGCGACGTGGTCGCTCGGCCGGGGTGTCGCGGTGGATGGCGGCGACGGTGGCGCGCATCTCGTCCTCCTTCGTCAGTTCGCGAGTGCGGTGAGGATGGCGTCCCGGTACACGCCCTGGCCCACTGCGGTCGGGTGCAGGAACGTGAGCGGGTCGTCCTGGTCGGCGCCGAGCCACGGGTCGGCATCGCCCACCTGGTGACCGAGGTACGCGAGCGCGAGGCTCCGGTACTCCACGTCGGCACCGGCCGCGCCCGCGGCCGCCGCGGCCGCCTGGATCTGCGCGTCGAGTGAGGCGGTCGCGGCGTTGACCGTGTCGGTCAGCGTGCTCAGCCCGTTCACGAACGGGACCGGATAGTCGGTCACGACGATGTGGGCCCGCGGTGCGCGATCGGCGATCGCGAGCAGGAGCGACGCGAGGTCGTCTCCGATGGTGCCGGAGGCCAGGAGCTGCTGCGCCTCGATCACGGCCGTCGCACACGCGAGCGAGTCCGGATCGGGCGCGCAGACCGCGAAGACGGCACCGACGTCGAGGTCGTTGCCGCCGACGGTGAGCGTCACGAGGGTCGTGCCGCGGTTGACCTGGGAGAGCTGGGTGGCGGCGACGTCCGCGATGTCCGCGCCGCTGCACGCGGCGAACCGGAGCAGGTTGGTCCGCGGCTCGGCGTCGAGCAGCACCGGGTAGGCGGCGCTGCTCCGCAGGCACGCGTCGAGGGGGGCCGCGGCGCCCTGCCCCGCGGCGTACGAGTCGCCGAGCGCGACGTACCGCGCGACGGGCGCGGGAGGCTCCGCGGCGACGGGAGCGGCGGCGCCGACGACGCCGACGAGGGCGACGAGGGCCGCGACGGTCGAGCCGATGATTCGGCTCCTTCGGATCGAACGTGCCGACATGTGCGAACCGTAGCGAGAAGCCGAGGGATCCACACATCCCAGTACGGGTGTCATCTGGAATGTCGACTCCGTTTCGCCGTCGGCCGCGCCGATAGGCTGGCGCCCATGACCGACGGACTTCGCTGGGGCATCCTCGCCACGGGCGGCATCGCGCGCCTCTTCACCAACGACCTCACGCTCAACGGATTCGACGTGCGTGCCGCGGGCTCGCGCTCGCTCGAGTCCGCCGAGGCGTTCGTGAGCGACTTCGACGTCCCGACCGCCTACGGCAGCTACGAGGAGCTCGTCGCCGACCCCGGGATCGACGCCGTGTACGTCGCCACGCCGCATCCGTGGCACGCGGCGAACGCCCTCCTCGCGATCGAGGCCGGCAAGCACGTGCTGATCGAGAAGCCCTTCACGCTCAACGAGGCCGAGGCCAGGCGCGTGGCCGACGCCGCTCGCGATCGCGGCGTGCTCGCGCTCGAGGCGATGTGGACGCGGTACCTGCCGCACATGGAGCGCGTGCGCGAGATCGCGGCGTCGGGCGTGCTGGGCGAGGTGCGCTCGCTCATCGCCGACCACACGCAGAAGCTGCCCGACGACCCGACCCACCGCCTCAACGCGCTCGAGCTCGGCGGAGGCGCCCTCCTCGACCTCGGCATCTACCCGGTCTCGTTCGCGTGGGACCTGTTCGGGGCGCCGTCGACGATCCAGTCCACGGCGGTGTTCCGGTCCACCGGCGCCGACGTCGAGATCTCGGTGCAGTTCGGCTACGACGACGGGCGTATCGCGTCGACGTTCTCGTCGAGCGACGCGGCGGGGCCGAACCGCGCCGTGGTCCTCGGGACCGAGGCGCGCATCGAGATCGACCCGGTCTGGTACACCCCGACCTCGTTCCGGGTCGTGCAACCGGATGGCACGGTCCTCGAGGAGTTCCGCTCCGACGTGGTCGGCCGGGGCATGCACTTCCAGGCCGCGGCGCTCGAGCGTCTCGTGGCCGAGGGTCGCCTCGACGGCGGCGACGTGCTCTCCACCGAGGAGTCCGTCGCGATCATGGGCACGCTCGACCGGATCCGCGCGGAGATCGGCCTGCGCTACCCCGGCGAGGAGTGATCGGCACGGCCGCGCCCGGCGCCACCTCGGCCGACGAGGTCGTGACGCTCGCGCGCCGGCTGATCGCGATCGACGCCACCAACCCGTCGCTCGTGCCCGGCGGTGCGGGTGAGCGCGAGCTGGCGATATTCGTCGCGGCGTGGCTCGACGAGCGCGGCTTCCAGGTGCAGCTCATGGGCGCCGATCCCGCGCGGCCGAGCGTGCTGGCGCGCCGCGGAGGTCGTGGCGACGGCGCGGCCCTGCTGCTCGCCGGGCACCTCGACACGGTCGGCGGGCCGGGAACCGGGGCCGGATCGGCGGCGGACGGCGCGGCCGCGGTGGGCGAAGGGGGCGCCGACGAGGACCGCCTCGTCGGACGCGGCGCCTACGACATGGCGGGCGGTCTGGCCGCGGCGATGGTCGCGGCCGCATTCGCCCCGCCGGGCCTGGCGGGCGATGTCGTGCTCGCGTTCGCCGCCGACGAGGAGTTCGGCTCGGTCGGCATGGAGGAGCTGCTGGCCGCGATCGACGCCGAGCCGCAGACTGCGCGCGCGGCGCGGCCCGACGCCGCGATCGTGCTCGAGCCCACCGACCTCGAGGTCACGCTCGCCCACCGCGGATTCGCGTGGTTCCGCGTCGAGTACGAGGGGCTCGCGGCGCACGGCTCGCAACCCGAACTGGGCATCGACGCGATCGACCGGGCCCTCGAGGGCATGATCGCGCTGCGAGGCCTCGCCGTTGAGCTCGCTGCGCGCCCGCGCCACCCGCTGCTCGGCGCCGGAGGGGTGCGCGTCGCCACGGTCGAGGGCGGCACGGACGCCGCGACCGTCGCCGACCGGTGCACGCTCATCGTCGAGCGGCGCACGCTGCCGGGCGAGGAGGACCCGGGTGCCGAGCTGGCTCGCGTGCTCGCGGCGTCGCGACCCGCGCGCATCGTGCCGCTCGTCGCGCGAGCCGCGATGGAGGCCGATCCCGACGCGCGCATCGCCCGGGCGGTGCTCGCCGCGGTCGAACGCGCCACGGGTTCGCCCGCCGTGCGCCGCGGCGACCCGTGGTGGACCGACGCGGGGCTCATCGCCGACGCGGGCATCCCGGTGGTGCTCGTGGGCCCGGTGGGCGGCGGCGCCCACGCCGACGAGGAGTGGGTGTCGGCGGCCTCGCTGCGTACGCTCGTCGAGGTCGTCGGCTCGGTCATCGTCGACGTCTGCGGGCGCGCCGCCGGTCCCGGCGCGCACCCGGCCGTCGGCTGAGCGGCCGGCGGTCGGCGGTCGGTGGCCGGCGGTCGGCTCCCGGCTCCCGTCCGGCCCGGGTCCGTACAATGCCGCGGGTGGACGACGAGACGGATGGCGCGCCCGGCCCGGGCACGCCGACCCCCGCCGCACCGGCGGACGGCGACGGCGACGGCGCCGGCTCGCCGACCCCGCCCGACCGCGACCAGGGCGAGGGCAGACGGCCACGCGGCATCCGTGGCCTGATCGCCCGCCACCGCACGCTCGCGGCCGCCGCCGCGCTCGTCGCGGTCGCGCTCGCCGGCGGGGGAGCGGTCGCGCTCGGCACCGCGCTGAGCGGACCGCCGTCGGCGGCACCCGCGCCCCTGCCCACCCCGACGGCCACGCCGACGCCCACCCCGACCCCCACGCCCGAGGCCGCGCCCGCGACCACCGAGCCGCCGGCGCGCGTGCGCACGTGCTCCGTCGCCGACCTCGCTGCCGACCCGCGCCTGGCGAACCTGCAGGCGCAGGTCATGAACGCGGCGACCGGCGAGGTGCTGTTCGACCGCGGCGGCCTGACCGCGTCGCGCACCGCGAGCGTCATGAAGGTGCTCACCTCGGCGGCGGCCCTCGCGGTCTTCGCGCCCGATCACCGCTTCGTGACCACGGTCGTGACGGGCGACGAGCCCGGCTCCGTGGTCCTCGTCGGCGGCGGCGACGTCACGCTCTCGCGCACGCCGAGCGGCAGCGAGACCGTCTACCCCGGCGCCGCGCACCTCGAGGACCTCGCCCGGCAGGTCCGCGCGGCATGGGACGCCGACCCCGCCAACCCACCGCTCACGAAGCTCGTGCTCGACGCCTCCCTGTTCGGCGGCGAGACCTGGCACGCGAGCTGGGATCCGGCCGAGCGCGAGCTCGGCTACATGCCGAACATCACCGCCCTGATGGTCGACGGCGACCGCGAGGACCCGTACGCGAACACGTCGGCGCGCAGCACCGACCCGGTCGCCCGGGCCGGCGAGGCGTTCGCCGCCGAACTCGGCGGCATCGCGTCGATCGAGCTCGGCACGGCTCCCGGCGGCGCCGCCGAGCTCGGCCGCGTCTGGTCACCGACGGTCGCGCAGCTCGTCGAGAAGTCTCTCATCGTCTCCGACAACACCGCGGCCGAGATGCTCGCGCGGCAGGTCGCGATCGAGTCCGGCACGGGGAACACGTTCGCCGCGATCGACCCGGCCGTCCGCCAGGCGCTCGCGACCTACGGCATCGCGCGCGGCGGCATCCGCGTCGTCGACGGTTCGGGCCTCTCGCCCGATAACGCGGTGCCGCCCGCCTACCTCACGCGGCTCTTCGCGAAGGTCGAGGCGCGGGACGGCGCCCTCGGCGTCATCCTCGACGGCCTCCCGGTCGCGGGCCAGAAGGGCTCCCTCTCGTACGCCGACCGCTTCGCGGGCGACAATGCGGCAGCGGATGGCGCGGTGCTCGCCAAGACGGGATGGATCACGACCGGCTACACGCTCGCGGGCATCATCCACGCCCAGGACGGCACGACGCTGACCTTCGCGATCTACGCGCTCGGCGACGTCACCGATGCGGCGAAGCAGGCGATCGACACGCTCGCGACCGGGTTCTGGCGCTGCGGGGACGAACTCGCCGACGGCTGACCCATCGGCCCGGAGGGCCCGCCCCGAGGCATCCGGTTTCGCGCCAGAATGGAGTCGACGGCGGTCGCATCCGCCGGGACCCGAGGAGCGAAGGAGCCGATCATGAGTCGGACCCTGTTCATCATCGACGTGCAGAACGACTTCACCGAGGGCGGTGCGCTCGGCGTCGAGGGCGGTGCCGCGGTCGCCGCGGGCATCACGGAGTACCTCGCCGAGCACGGCGAGGCCTACGACCTCGTGGTCGCCTCGCGCGACTGGCACCACGCCGACGACGACAACGGCGGGCATTTCGCCACGGATGCCGCCCCCGACTTCGTCACGACCTGGCCGAAGCACTGCATGGCCGGTACGCCGGGCGCCGAGTACCACCCCGCGCTCGACACGTCGCGCGTCGACGTGCACATCCGCAAGGGCCAGGGCGTTCCCGCGTACTCGATCTTCGAGGGCACGGATGACGCGGGCGCGTCGATCGGCGAGGTGCTCACGCAGCACGGGATCACCGATGTCGACGTGGTCGGCATCGCCACCGACTACTGCGTCCGGGCGAGCGCGCTCGACGCGCTCGAGCACGGGCAGCACGTGCGCGTGCTGCGCGACCTCGTCGCCGGTGTCGCTCCCGAGTCGTCCGAGGCGGCGCTCGCCGAGCTCGGGCACGCGGGGGCCGCGATCGTGGAGTCCGGGGCGCTGCCGACCGCCGGGGCCGGCGCGCCCGAGGACGGAGACGGCGAGGCCGGCACGGCGGGGGATCGCGCGTGATCCCGAGCCCGGCCGCGGCCCCCGTCCTCCACGCCGAGGCGGGCGACGGCACGCTCATCGCCTACCGCCTGCACGGCGACCTCGCGACGGGGGACGGCGCGCCGCCCGTGCTCCTCGTCCACGGGTTCGCCTCGACCGCGGCGGTGACCTGGGAGGGGACCGGCTGGGTCCGTGCGCTGCAGGATGCCGGCCGCGCGGTGATCACGCTCGACCTCCGTGGTCACGGCGAGAGCGACAAGCCGACCACGGGCGATGCCTACGCCCCCGACCGGCTGGGCGCCGACCTCGTCGCCGTGCTCGACTCCGCGGGCGCGCGCGTCGTCGACGTCATCGGCTACTCGATGGGCAACCGCGTCGTGTCGGCGCTGTGCGAGCTCGCGCCCGATCGGGTGCGCCGGGTCGTCGTCGGCGGAGCCGGGCCCTCCGAGCTCTTCGCCACATGGAGCCTCGACGAGGCTCGGGCCTACCTCATCGACGACGTGCCGCCGCGCAACCCGCTGATCACCGAGGTGCTCTCACCGGCGCTCCGGGCGGGCGCCGACCGCGAGGCGCTGCTGGCCTGCATCGAGGGCGTGCAGGGTGCGCCCCTCGCGATCCCGGGCGCGATCCCGGTGCTGTTCGTCGCCGGCGAGGAGGATCCGGTGCCGCGCGGCGTGCAGCAGCTCGCGCTCGACTGGGGCAGCGACCTCGTCACCATCCCGGGGCGCGACCACATCTCGACCCTCACGGCGCGCGCGTTCAAGGACGCGGCGATCGACTTCCTGGCCTGAGCGGGCGCGGCGGCGATCCGGCGCGAGGTGCCCGACGCGGCGAGCAGGGTTCCCGAGGCGGTCGCGGGTCGAACTATGGTGTCAGGGTGTCCAGTTCCAACGGCTTCGAATCGAGCGGCTATTGGTATCACGCCGATGCCACGCGCATCGGCAGCGTGGACGTGCTCAACCTGCTCCGCAGGTACCGCGCGGCCGACCAGGAGATGCGGCGTCGCACGCGCGATTCCATGGGGATGGGCGAGACCGACCTGCTCGCCCTCCGCTACGTGCTCAAGGCCGAGCGGGAGGGCGAGCTGCTGACGCCGGGCCTGCTCGCGCGCAGGCTCGGCATCTCGACGGCCTCGACCACAGTGCTCATCGACCGGCTCGAGCGCAGCGGGCACCTCGCCCGCCGGCCGCATCCGACCGACCGGCGCTCGCTCGTCGTGGTCAGCACGACCGACAGCGATGACGAGGTGCGGCAGACGCTCGGCCGCATGCACCGCGCGATGATCGACCTCGCCGACTCGCTCGATCCCGACGAGCTGCGGACGGTGGCTCGCTTCCTCGCGGGCATGATCGACGCGGTCGCACTGGCCGACGCCGGTGCCGACGCGCACGGTCACGCTGCCGCAGGCGCCCGGGTTCCGCACGCGGCGTCCTAGCCCGGCCGCCGGGCGCGCCATCCGCACCCGGACATGCCGACGGGCCGCCGCGTCGTCGCGACGGCCCGTGCGGGGATGGGTCAGGGCGTGCGGTTGCCGGTGAGCATCCGCACGAGCCAGATGATCACCGCCAGCACGAGCAGGATGATGCCGACCCAGAGCAGGAAGTTCAGGGACTGCACGAAGCCGCCGGTGAACAGCAGGATGACGGCGATGATGGCGACGATGATGAGCAGGGTGTTCACGGAAGTGCCTTTCTGTCGGCGATGCACCGCACCACGCGGTGTCTCCATGGGGGATGGCGGGATCTCCTTGGTGATCCCGTTCGGCTTGCGCGTCGGCGGCCGACCGGGGCCGAGTCAGGCAGCGGGAGTGGGGACCTCGTCGGACCCGTCGTGCCCCTCGAGCGCCTCGATGAGGCCCTGCTCGAGCTCGGCGGGGACGGCGTAGAGTACGCCGCCCGTGATGGCATCGTGCTCGATCATCGCGGCCGCATGGATCTCGGCCCGCGGGATCGCGGGGTAGCGCGCGCTCATGCGCTCGAGCAACCGCTCGAAGTCGATGAGTTCGCGGCCTCCGGCGATGCCGATCACGCCGTCCGTGCTGTCCATTGCTGTCACTGTAGCCGACGGCGCTGTGGAGACCCGGGGGGCCCCGACCCCCCGGGGCCTTCCCCCCGGCCGTGATCGCCCGCTGTGCGGTCGTTCCCTTGTCCGCGATCACAGGACTACAAGACCACAACGTAGTTAGATTGTCTAGGCATTCCACGAGGGCTCGGGATGCGATACCCTCCTCCGCCCGATGCGTCAGAGGCCGAGGCGTCGGAATGTCCGCTTGATGCCGGGCGGGAGCCGGCGACCGAGCACGCGCCGCCGCAGGTGCCCCGCGAGCAGGGCCTTCTGCACCGTGCCGAGGCGGGCGCTCCGCCGGATCTCGGCGATGCCGGCACGCTGGAGCGCGACGCGCTGGTCGGCGTCGTGCGGCCAGCGCTTCGAGAGGCTGCCCGACATGTAGTGCTTCGTGCACAGGACCTCGGGCACCCGAACGAACTCGCCGATCAGGGCGAGTCCGAGCAGCCAGGTCCAGTCGGCGGAGTACTCGCCGCGCTCATTGGGGTGGATCCCGCCGAGCTCGGCGAACCCCGAGGCGCGGAAGAGCCCGCGATTGGGGACCCACCAGTCTCCCGGGCGGTGCACCATCACCCGGCCGCGGGCCATCGCGGACTCGAGCCCGTCGAGCTCGTCGAACGCATGACGCGTCACCGTGCCGTCGAGCTCGTGCAGCTCCATGTCGCTGAAGGCGAGGACGGCGCCCGGCCGGTCGCGCAGCGCGGCCACGAGGGCCTCGACGTACGTCGGTGCCACCACGTCGTCGTGGAAGGCGAAGAACAGCAGCTCGCCCCGCGCGTTCGCCATGAGGTCGTTCGAGTTGCCGAGCCATCCGAGGTTCGACTCGCGCTCGAGGATGCGCGTGTTCGGGTGGCGCTCGGCGAAGCGACGCACGACCTCGAGCGTGTCGTCGGTCGAGCGGTCGTCGCCGATCAGGATCTCCAGGTTCGGCCAGGTCTGTGCGGCGAGGCTGTCGAGCGTGCGCGTGATGAACGCCGCGCCGTTGTACGTGGGCACCAGCGCGGTGACGAGGGGCGTCCAGGCGCGGGTCATCGGGCCCGTCCCGCGGGGCCGGCGATCTCCTCGGCGAGCTCGCGCGCCAGCCACGGCGCGGTGGAGTACTTGCCCGTGTCGACCGAGAAGTACGTGCCGAGCCGCTCGACGCCGTAGCGGTCGCGGCGGTGCAGCCCGGAGCGGGGGTCGTCGAGCGCCCCCGCGCCGCGCGCGAAGACGAAGCCGCCGTGCACCACGACCGATTCGGCGTCGTCGAGCACCGCACCCACGCCGGGCATGATCGGCTCGAGCGCCGCCCGCACGCGGGCCGCGAACGCCTCCGCGCCGGCACCGGTGGGCGTAGGCGGCGTCGCGAGTTCCAGCCCGTCCGACTGGGCCACGAGGCCCACCGGGTACCAGGAGAGGTAGAAGTCGCGGCCGTTGTAGTTCTTCACGTCGCCGAACGGGCCGACGGCCACGAGCGCGCTCGGCATCTCCTGCACGGTGCGCGTGCGAACGAACAGGCACAGCCGGTAGCGGTGGGTCCACGGCCGCTGCGGCGTGAGTCCGGCGGTCACGTCGATCGGCAACCGTCCGCTCCACAGGGCGTTCACCACGACGTCGACGTCCTCGTGCGCGCCGTCGGCGGTGTTCACGCGCCAGGCGTCGACCGCGTCGCCCCGTCGCTCCACGCCGACGACGGTCGTGCCGAGTCGTTGCGTGACGCCGGCCTGCGACGCGAGTACGGCGGTGAGCCGATCCGCCACCCACCGCGTCTCGACGGAGCGCTCGGGCACGCGGTACCCGGCCACGATCTCGGGGCCGGTGAGCTCGGCCAGCTCGGACGGCGGGATGGCGGTCGCGCGGGCGTCGGAGACGTCGACCAGGTAGCGCGCGGCATCCGGATGCTCGCGGACGAGCCCGCTCACTGCCTCGAACCGCGCCCGGAGCAGGTCGGGACCCACGACGGAGTCGCGGTGCACCAGGTAGATGTCGTCCTCGGTCGTCGCGTGGCCGTCGAGGTCCTCCTCGACGAGCTCGCGCAGCCGCTCGGCGAACTGCAGGCCGCCGGTCAGCAGGTGCTGCGCCGTGGCGAGCGTGGGGTCGGCGCCGTAGATGTACCCGAGGTGGATCTTGCCCTCGTTCCACCGGCTGGCGGCCGCCATGGGTGCGGGCTCCCGATCGATGATCGTCACCTCGACGCCGCGGCGCGCGAGGTGGATCGCCACCGAGCTGCCCATGATGCCCGCACCGAGGACGGCTGCGCGAACCCGCCTCACCGCGCGGTCTCCGGCCCGCCGGGCGCCTCGTGCGCGTACTCGTCGGCCTCGTACCGGCCGTCGGCGAACACGATGAGCGCCGCACCGTCGTCGAGATAGGTCTGCTGCGCCCACACGCCCGCTTCGATCAGCACGGCGGGATGCTCCTCGTCGAGGGTCAGCCGGGCGAGCTGCCCGTCGCGGCGGAGCTCGAGCTCGATCGTGCCGCTCGCGCGGAAGAGCACCTGCCGCACGCGCCGGTGCGCGTGACCGCCGCGGACGGCGCCGCGCGGCGCGTCGACCACGAAGGTGCGGACCACCCGGAACCCGAGGTCGTCGAACGTGAGTGGAACGAGCGAACCCCGCTCGTCGCGGAAGCGGTCGAGTTCGAGGACTCGCACCATCCCGTCGAGGAGCGGGGTTCGTTCGGTCGGCATGCTCAGACTGTAGCGGCCCGCCGCGGCTCGGGAGGCGTCGATGACGCCTCCCGAGCGGGGGTCAGAGCTGGTGGCCGAGCTTGTACTCGCCCTGCTTCCACTCCGGCATCGATTCCTCGCCCTCGCCCTGGCGCGTGTACGAGAAGCCGTCGGCGCCGATTGTCACGGCCATCTCGCTCGCGTCGGTGCGCGCGACGACCTCCTTGGGGTTCCCGTCGAGGTCGAGCACCAGCGAGGCCTCGGTGTACCACGAGGGCACGACCGGGTTGCCCCACCAGTCGCGGCGCTGGTTGTCGTGCACGTCCCAGGTGACCACGGGGTTGTCGGGGTCGCCGGTGTAGTAGTCCTGCGTGTAGATCTCGACGCGGTGGCCGTCGGGGTCGCGCAGGTAGAGGTAGAACGCGTTCGAGACTCCGTGACGTCCGGGGCCGCGCTCGATGCGGTCGCTCTGGCGGAGCGCGCCGAGCTTGTCGCAGATGGCGAGGATGTTGTGCTTCTCGTGGGTCGAGAACGCGACGTGGTGCATGCGGGGGCCGTCGCCACCGGTCATGGCGGTGTCGTGCACGGTGGGCTTGCGGCGCATCCACGCGGCGTACACCGTGCCCTCCTCGTCCTGGATGTCCTCGGTCACCCGGAAGCCGAGGTCCTGCATGAACTTCGTGGCGCGCGGGACATCCGGGGTGACCTGGTTGAAGTGGTCGAGCCGCACGAGCGCGCCCGGCGTGTACAGGTCGTAGCGCCACGCGAGGCGCTCGACGTGCTCGACGTCGTGGAAGAACTCGTACGGGAAGCCCAGCGGGTCCTCGACGCGCACCGAGTCGCCGATGCCCTTCGTGAAGCCCTCGGCGCGACGCTCGACGCGGCAGCCGAGCTCGGTGTAGAACGCGACGGCCGTGTCGAGGTCCTCGGGAGTGCGCACGCGGTAGCTGAACGCGGCCACCGCGGCGACGGGGCCCTTGCGCAGCACGAGGTTGTGGTGGATGAACTCCTCGAGCGAGCGGAGGTAGACGGTCTCCTCGTCCTCCTCGGTCACGGTCAGGCCGAGCACGTCGACGTAGAACGCGCGCGAGCGTGCGAGGTCGGTCACCACGAGCTCCATGTAGGCGCAGCGCAGGATGTCGGGGGCCGGCGCCGACGGGGTCGGGATGGGGTCGTCGGTGTGGATGGGCGCCTCCTGGCTCACGTAGAAGCCCGAGGAGGTCAGCGTCTTGTCGTCGCGGTTGGTCATGTCAGCGTCCTTGCCTGTGGTGAGTCGATGGGATGGCGCCTCAGCGCGGGTCCGGGTCGTCGAGGTCGGTCTCGTCGTGGTGCTCCTGCTTGCCGAACGTCGGGTTGTGCACGGCCCCGAGGGTGATGTGCACGGCCTGCTGGTCGGTGTAGAAGTCGATCGAGCGGTAGCCGCCCTCGTGGCCGAGGCCCGAGGCCTTCACGCCGCCGAAGGGCGTGCGCAGGTCGCGGACGTTGTTGGAGTTGAGCCACACCATGCCCGCCTCGACGGCCTGCGAGAAGTTGTGGGCGCGCTTGAGGTCGTTCGTCCAGATGTAGGCCGCGAGGCCGTACTTCACGCCGTTGGCGAGCTCGAGCGCCTCCTCGTCGGAGTCGAACGGCGTGATGGCGACGACCGGGCCGAAGATCTCCTCCTGGAAGATCCGGGCGTCCTTCGGGACGTCGGCGAAGACCGTCGGTGCGACGTAGTTGCCGGTGGGGAAGCCGTCGGGGCGACCGCCGCCGGCGACGAGGCGGCCCTCGGTCTTGCCGATCTCGACGTAGCTCATGACCTTCTCGTAGTGCTCGGGGTGCACGAGCGCGCCGACCTCGGTCTTGGGGTCGTGCGGGTCGCCGACCACCACTCGCTTCGCCTGCGCGGCGTACTTCTCGACGAACTCGTCGTAGATCGCACGCTCGACGAGGATGCGGCTGCCGGCCGTGCAGCGCTCGCCGTTCAGCGAGAACACGCCGAAGATGGTCGCGTCGACGGCCGCGTCGAGGTCGGCGTCGGCGAACACCACGGCGGGGCTCTTGCCGCCGAGCTCCATGGAGAGCCCCTTGAGGAACGGGGCGGCGTTGCCGAAGATGATCTGCCCGGTGCGGCTCTCACCGGTGAACGAGATGAGCGGGACATCCGGATGCTTCACCAGCGCGTCGCCCGCCTCCTCGCCGAGGCCGTTGACGAGGTTGAAGACGCCCTTCGGCAGGCCCGCCTCCTCGAAGATGCCGGCCCACAGCGACGCCGACAGCGGCGTGAACTCGGCGGGCTTCAGCACGACCGTGTTGCCGGTCGCGAGAGCGGGTCCGAGCTTCCACGACTCGAGCATGAACGGCGTGTTCCACGGCGTGATGAGCCCGGCGACGCCGATCGGCTTGCGGTTGACGTAGTTCACCTGCCGGCCGGGCACCTTGTAGGTGTCGTCGGCCTGCGCCACGATCAGGTCGGCGAAGAACCGGAAGTTCTCGGCGGCGCGCCGCGCCTGGCCGAGCGCCTGCGTGATCGGCAGGCCCGAGTCGAACGACTCGAGCTCGGCGAGCTGCGCGTCGCGCGACTCGACGAGGTCGGCGATGCGGTGGAGCACGCGGGAGCGCTCGCGCGGCAGCATGCGCGGCCACGGCCCCTCGGTGAAGGCGCGCCGGGCGGCCGCGACCGCTCGGTCGATGTCGGCCTTCTGGCCCGCCGCGGCCTGCACGTAGGTCTCGTTGCTGACGGGGTCGAGCACGTCGAAGGTCTCGCCGCCGATCGAGTCGACGAACTCGCCGTCGATGTAGTGGCGGATGCGGTCGGGCAGGCCCTCGGGAACGAAATGCGTCATGCGATCTGTGCCTCCTGGTTCGAAGCGGATGCCGCGGCGGCGTCGCCGGGCTCGGAAACGGGTTCGGTCGTGGTGCGCGCGCCCGTGGCATCCGTCGGCGGCTTGTGCGTCGATTGGTACGCGAGCACGGCGTCGAGCGTCGCCGTGCGGTGCTCGCGGGCGGCGAGCTCGATCTCGATGGGGGCGGCGCCCCGCTCGATGAGGTCGAGGATGCGCGCGTGCTCGGCGACCGAGTCGCGCGCACGTCCGGGGACGAAGCTGAACGACGAGTCGCGGAGCACGCGCATGCGGTTCCAGCCGCGGTGCACGAGATCGAGCACGTGCGGGTTCGGGCATTCCTCGAAGAGGATGGCGTGGAACTCGAGGTTGAGCTCGGTGAAGCGGTGCGGGTCGAAGTCGTCGAGCGTGCGACGCATCCGCTCGTTGACCTCGCGCGCGCGGGCGAGGTGATCGGCGGTGAGTCGCGGCGCCGAGAGGCTCGTGGCGAACCCCTCGACGAGAGCGAGGGTCTCCATCGTGTGCTGGTACTCGGCCTCCTTCTGGAGGGCGACCTGCGCGCCGACGTTGCGCTCGAAGGTCACGAGCCCCTCGGCCTCGAGCCTGCGGATGGCCTCCCGCACGGGCACGACCGACACGTCGAGCTCGGCGGCGATCTGCGCGAGAACGAGCCGGTACCCGGGGACGTAGCGGCCGTCGTCGATGCGCTCGCGGAGGAAGCGGTAGGCGCGCTCGGACTTGCTCTCGGCGCTCATCGCTCGCCTGCCTCTCGCTCGTACCGTGCCCGCCAGTCGGCGTTCAAGGGGAACAGGCCGTCGACCGACTCGCCGCGGCCGACCTGCTCGGCGATCCAGGCGTCCTCGCGCTCCTGCGCCTCGCTCTCGGCGAGCACCTCGGCGACGAGCGCCGGCGGGATGACGATCACGCCGTCGCCGTCGCCCACGATCACGTCGCCGGGCTGCACGGCGGCGCCGCCGCAGGCGATCGTGACGTCGGTCTCCCACGGCACGTGGCGGCGGCCGAGCACGGCCGGGTGCGGGCCCTGCGAGAACACGGGCAGGCCGATCTCGGCGACCATGTCGGCGTCGCGCACGCCGCCGTCGGTCACGACGCCCGCGGCGCCGCGCACCTTCGCGCGCAGCGCGAGCACGTCGCCGACCGTGCCGGTGCGGCGCTCGCCGCGCGCCTCGACGACGAGGACCTCGCCGGGCTCGACGGTGTCGAACGCGCGCTTCTGCGCATTGAACCCGCCGCCGTGCGACGCGAAGAGGTCGGGGCGGAAGGGGACGAAGCGGAGCGTCTTCGCACGGCCGATGAGCCGCTGGCCGGGGCGGAGGGCCTGCACGCCCTCGATCACGATGTCGTGGTAGCCGCGCTTGCGGAGGGCGACCGACAGGGTGGCCACGCCGACGCGGCCCAGCCGCGCTCGGAGGTCGTCGCTGAGCTCGAAGACCGGGTCGGATGTCGCGGACTCTGCAGCTTCCGACGGCGCCGTCGCGCGCCCGGCCGCGACCGCCGCCGCGAGTTCCTCCTCGGAGCCCCATGCCTCGACGCGCTGCAGGTCGTCGACGGCGGGCCTCGTGCCGTGGTCGCCGAAGGGCTCGGCGCCCTCGGTGATGCGCGTCACGAGACGTCCGGACGAGGGCGAGCCCGGGGCATCCGGCGCGTCGACCTCGACCTCGACCACGTCACCGGGCACGACGACCGAGGAACCCGCCGGCGTGCCGGTGAGGATCACGTCGCCGGTCTCGAGCGTCATGAGCTGCGAGAGGTCGGCGATGAGCTGCGAGAACGGGAAGAGCAGGGTGTCGCTCGTGTCGTCCTGCACGAGCGCGCCGTTGACCCAGGTGCGCACGCGCAGCGCGTCGGGGGAGAGCTCGGCGGCGGGGATGAGTACGGGACCGATCGGCGTGAAGCCGTCGCCGCCCTTGGAGCGGACGTTCGAGCCCTTGTCGGCCGCGCGGAGGTCGTACAGCCCGAAGTCGTTCGCGGCCGTGACGGCGGCGACGTGCGACCACGCATCGGCGGGGGCGATGCGGCGGCCGGGCTCGCCGATCACGAGGGCGATCTCGCCCTCGAACGCGAGCAGCTCGGTGCCCGCGGGGCGCTCGAGCGTGGCGCCGGTCTCGGCGAGCGAGCTCGCGGGCTTGAAGAAGTAGCTCGGCGCGGCCGGCGTGCGGCCCCGCTGCGCGGCGCGCGAGGGGTAGTTCAGGTGCACGGCGATGATCTTGCCGGGGGTGGCGATGCCGTCGTGGGCCATGGAGCGTCCTCGTCTCTTCGTATCTGAAATCGTATACGATCCGGATGGCTGATGCAAGGGATCGTCAGTACGAGGTGCGGGGCGCGCCATCCGACGCCGTGGCGCCCGCGACGAACCGGTCGGCGAGTCCCTCGGAGGCGCGCGCCACGATCGACACGTCGGCCCCCACCGCGACGAAGGCGGCACCCGCGGCCAGGTACGCCTCGGCCTCGTCGGGCACGAACGCGTTCACGCCCGCGGGCTTGCCCGCCGCGGCCGCTGCGCGAAGCGCCGTGCGCACCGCCTCGACGACCTCGGGATGCGACGGCTCGCCGAGCCGGCCCATCGACGCGGCGAGGTCGGCCGGGCCCACGAAGATCGCGTCGACGCCGTCGACCGCGACGATCTCGTCGACGGCGGCGACGGCCGCGGCCGACTCGATCTGCACCGTGAGGCTCACGGTCGACGACGCGTTCGCCAGGTAGCCGGGTACGCGGTTCCAGCGCGACGAGCGCGCGAGCGACGCGCCCACGCCGCGCACGCCCCCGGCGGGGTAGCGGATGGCGCGCACGAGCTCCTCGGCGTGCGCCGCCGAGTCGACCATGGGCACGAGCAGGTTCTGCGCGCCGAGGTCGAGCACCTGCTTGATGACGACGGTGTCGCCGATCGGCACGCGCACGACCGGGGCGACGGGGTAGGCCGAGACCGCGTAGAGCTGCGCGAGGATCGACTCGAGGCCGTTGGGGGAGTGCTCGGCGTCGATGAGCACCCAGTCGACGCCGCTCCCGGCGACGATCTCGGCCATGATCGGGCTGCCCGAGCAGGCCCAGAGGCCGACGAGCGGGCGGTCGGCCGCGGCGAGCCGCGCGCCGAAGGTGTCGGGCAGGTTCATGCGAATCGGCACGTGATCGCTCCCAGGGGTCCGTACTCGGCATGGACGGTGTCGCCGCGCTCGACCCACATCGGGCGCGTGAACGAGCCGGCGAGGATGATCTCGCCGGCCTCGAGCGCCTGCCCGTGCTGGGCCAGCTTGTTCGCGAGCCAGGCCACGCCCATCGCCGGGTGGCCGAGCACGGCGCCCGCGACGCCCGACTCCTCGATGGTCTCGTTGCGGTAGAGCAGCGCGGGCACCCAGCGCAGGTCGACCGCGTCGACCTCGACCGGTGTGCCGCCGACGACCATCGCGCCCATGGCCGCGTTGTCGGAGATGGTGTCGACGATCGTGCGCCCCTGCATCTCGATGTGCGAGTTGAGGATCTCGAGTGCCGGCACGACGTAGGCCGTCGCGTCGAGCACGTCGAAGATCGTGGTCCCGGGGCCCGTGAGGGGCTTCGCGAGCACGAACGCGAGCTCGACTTCGATGCGCACGTTGGAGAAGCGGTCGTATTCGACGACCGCCCCCGACTCGTAGACCATGTCGTCGAGGATCACGCCGTAGTCGGGCTCGGTGATGCCCGTCGCGACCTGCATGACCTTGGACGTGAGGCCGATCTTGCGGCCCACGAGCCGGCGACCGCCCTCGATCGCGCGCTCGGCCCACAGCCGCTGCACGGCGTAGGCGTCCTCGACGGTCATCTCGGGGTTGCGGGCCATGAGGAGGGGAACCGTCGTGCGGTCGCGGTCGGCGGCGAGCAGTTCGTCGGCGATCTCGGTGATGCGTGCTGGGTCGAGCAATGTGTCTCCACTCCGTCGTCGAGGCCTGCGGGTGATGCTACGCGATATCGACATCACATTTGGTATCCGAAATCATATACGATAGTCTCCGAGCCTGCCCCGCCAGTCGGGGCGGCATCCACCCATCCGCGGACCGACAGAGGAGTCGAATCCCGCCATGACCGCGACACCCGACACCGAATTCCACGCCGCGACCCGGCCGCACGAGCTGCGCCGTGTCGCCTTCGCCACCGTGATCGGCACGACCATCGAGTGGTACGACTTCTTCCTGTACGCGAGCGCGGCGGGCCTCGTGTTCGGCGCGCTGTTCTTCGCGCCCGCCGGCCCGCAGTTCGCGACGATCCTCTCGTTCGCGACCGTCGGCATCAGCTTCCTGTTCCGCCCGCTCGGCGCGTTCCTGGCCGGGCACTTCGGCGACAAGATCGGCCGCAAGGCGATGCTCGTGATCACGCTCATCCTCATGGGCGCCGCGACGACGCTCATCGGCGTGCTCCCGACGTACGAGCAGATCGGCATGGCCGCACCCGTGCTGCTCATCCTGCTCCGCGTCCTCCAGGGCCTGTCGACCGGCGGTGAGTGGGGCGGCGCGGTCCTCATGGCCGTCGAGCACGCACCCGGCGGCAAGCGCGGCCGCTTCGGCGCGTTCCCGCAGATCGGCGTGCCGATCGGCCTGCTGCTCGCCTCGGGCGTCCTCGCGCTCATGACGGGCGTCATCTCGCCCGGCGACGCGTTCCTCGAGTGGGGCTGGCGCATCCCGTTCCTGCTGAGCTTCGTGCTCATCATCGTCGGCATCATCGTGCGCCGCGCGGTCGACGAGAGCCCCGTGTTCCAGGAGCTCGCCGCGAAGAAGGAGCGGGCGAAGACCCCGATCCTCACGCTGTTCCGCCGGCACTGGCTGCTCGTCGTGCTCGCCGCGCTCACCTTCGCGGGCAACAACGCCGCCGGCTACATGACCACGGGCGGCTACCTGCAGAACTACGCCACGATGCCCGTCGCCGACGGCGGGCTCGTCGGCATGGAGCGCACGCCCGTGCTGCTCGCGGTCGCGGGCGCCTCGATCGTCTGGCTCATCACGACGTTCTCGGCCGGCGTCGTCTCCGACCGCATCGGCCGGAAGAACACGTACGTCATCGGCTGGATCGCGTTCCTCGCGACCGTGTTCCTGCTCTTCCCCCTCACGAACACCGGCAACCCGTGGCTGCTGTTCCTCGGCGTCTCGCTCTTCGCGATCGGCAACGGCTTCACCTACGGCCAGCAGGCCGCGTACTTCACCGAGCTCTTCCCCGCCTCGATCCGCTACTCGGGCGTCTCGATCACCTACGCGATCGGCGCGATCATCGGCGGCGCCTTCGCGCCGATGATCGCCGCGTGGCTCGTGCAGTCGACGGGCACCGCGACCTCGGTCGCGTTCTACATCGCCGGCGTCATGGTGATCGCCTTCATCGCGACCCTCTTGCTGCGCGACCGCACGGGCATCCCGCTCGGTCCCGACCACGAGGCCGAGCAGTCCGAGCGGCACTTCGTCTGGGAGAAGTAGCGCCGCCCGGCGTCTCGGGACCACGAGCGGATGCCGCGTACCGCACGGTGCGCGGCATCCGCTCGTCTCAGGTCCCCGGTTCGCCGAGCGCCGGTTCGCGAGCGTCGCTACGCGGGCGACCTCAGCGGCTCGAGGGCGACGAGGATGAGGTCGAGGCCGAAGGCGAACTCGTCGGCCGGGTCGTAGCCGGCAGCGACGAGGGCCGCCGCGGACTCGTTGAGGTAGGGGAACTCGTCGGGGGGAAGCTGGGGGAGGTAGACGCCCTCGGTCATCTCCGCGAGCTCGGCAGCGGTGTCGAACGGCACGCTGGCCTCCTGGAGTGCGAAGCCGTACACGTAGCTGTCGAGCACCCAATTGGCGTGCGTGGCCATCACGACCGAGAATCCGGCTCGCCGCAGGCAGGCGGTGACCGCTTCGCGGTGGCGGAGGTTCGCCGGCCCCGGCGAGGTCCGCGACTCCATCAGCCCGATCGCCCAGGGGTGGCGTACGAGCACCTCCCGGGCGGAGACCGCCCGCCGTCGCATCGCGGACTGCCAGTCCGTCTCCTCGGGCGGGAGCTCGATCTCCTCGAACACGACGTCGATCATGGCGTCGAGCAGGTCGTCCTTGCTTGCCACGTAGTGGTAGAGCGACATCGCGCCCGCACCGAGCACGCCCGCGAGCCGGCGCATGCTCAGCCCGTCGACGCCCTCTCGGTCGGCGAGCCGGATCGCCTCGACGACCACGCGGTGCGTGCTCAGGGCCGCGACCGGCCCGACTCGGCGGTTCTCACTGGTTGCCACGGGCCTCCTCCGGCTCGAACGACTTGACAATCGTACAGCGTACGTGGAGAGTACAGCGTACGACGTACGGTGTACGAATCAGGATCCGTGCACGCGAACGCTCCGACCGACCGCCACTCAGGCGGACGGACCTGCCCGACTCGAAGGACGAACCGATGACCGCCCCAACGACCTCGCCGCTCGACGCCGCCCCGATCCCCGTGCAGGCCAAGCTGGCCGCCGCGTGGACCAGCTTCATGTTCCTCTACCTCTACGTGGACTACTACCACCTCTACAAGCCCGGCACCCTCGACGACATCCGGGCCGGCGTGGTCTTCGAGTTCGACATCAGCCCGGCGCTGCTGACCGGGTTCCTCGCGCTGATCGCGATCCCGGCCCTGATGGTGATGCTCTCGATGACGCTCCCAGCGCGGATGAGCCGCACCGTCAACCTCGTCGTGGCCTCGCTGTACATCCCCGTCACGGTGTTCAACGCCGTCGGGGAGTCGTGGGACTGGGCCGCCTTCTACGGCCTCTCGATCGGACTCGAGCTGCTGCTCCTGGCCGTCATCCTGCGGTCGGCCTGGGCCTGGCCTCGAGCCTCCGTGGTGCGCGATGCTCCCGCGCCGGCCGACGCGCACGCGGACGTTCGACCGTAGGCTTTGCGCGCGGTCGGATCGGCGGGCGCCCGCCGTCTCAGTCGCGCGGCGCGGAGTTCACGCGCAGGATCTCCTCCTGGTACGGCGCGGTGACGCGGTCGGAGATGCGGCAGTCGAGCAGGAGGAACCGGCGTTCCTCCACCGGCTCCGCTGACCACGTCGCGAGCCGGTCGAGGTCGGCAAGCTCGCGCACGACCACGCCCTCGGCGCCGACCGCCGTCGCCAGGGCGGCGAAGTCGGTCTCGGGGATGCGCATGGGCGGCTCGGCAAGGCCCTTCCGCCCGTAGAGGTGGATCTCGGCGCCGTAGGCGGCGTCGTTCCAGACCACGGCGATGCCGCGTCCGCCGGCGGTGCGCACCGCGGTCTCGAGGTCGGCGATCGCCATGAGTCCGCCGCCGTCGCCGGTCGTGAGCACGATGGTCGCGTCGGGCTTCGCGGCGGCGGCGCCGGCGACGCTCGGGAAGCCGAGGCCGATCGACTGGAACGCGGTGCCGACCATCATCATGCGGTCGGGCGAGGCGACCGGCCAGTGCATGTTCGCCCAGCCGATGAAGTGCCCGCCGTCCGAGACGACCACGCGGTCCTCGGGCAGCAGCTCGCCGAGCCGGGCCGCGACCGAGCGCGGGTCGAGCCGTCCGTCGCGCTCGATCACGCCGACGCCACGGTCGTGCGAGCGCAGCGGCGCGAGGTCGACCGAGTCGCGCCATCCGGACCCCGTCGCGTCGAGCGCTGCGAGCTCGTCGACCAGCGCGCGCGCGACCACTGCCGCGTCGCCCTGGATGAACGCACCGACATTCGGATGCGTCGCCGCCGGCCCCACATCGACCTGCGCCACGCGCGTGCCCGGTGCGAACAGCTCGCCGAAGCGCATCGTGAACTGGTTGAGCGACGCCCCGAAGACGACGGCGACGTCGGCCTCGCGGATGAGGGCCATCGCCCCTTCGGCGCCGAAGCCGCCGGTGACGCCGAGGTCGTAGCGGCCGTCGGGGAAGACGCCGCGGCCGAGCGCGGTCGTCGCGGTGATCGCGCCGGTGGCGTCGGCGAGGGTGCCGAGCGCCTCGCCCGCGCCGGCCAGCCACGCCCCGCGACCGGCGAGGAGGAGCGGATGGCGCGCGCCCGCGAGTGCTCGTGCGAGGTCGGTGATCGCACGGCGCGCGAACGGGCTGCGCGGCGCGAGTGGACCGGGCACGGGCGGCTGCGGCGCCGCCGGCACGTCGCCCGCCTCGAGCGCGGCGACGTCGTAGGGGATCGCGAGCACGGTCGGCATGCGGTAGGTCAGCGCGTGCTCGACGGCGATCACGGTCGTGGCCGCGGCATCCGCTCGCCCGACCGTGTAGGTTCGGGCGCCGACCGCCGAGGCGAGGGCGATCTGGTCGACGTCCCACGGGCGCGGGCCCGACGTGGGTTCGTCGCCGACGACGAGCACGAGCGGCACGCGCGCCTGGACCGCCTCGGCCAGTGCGGTCAGCGTGTTCGTGAAACCCGCGCCGTACGTCGCGGTCGCGGCGGCGAGCCGGTTCGACGCGCGGTAGTGCGCGTCGGCCGCGACGACACCGCCGGCCTCGTGGCGCACCGCGGTGAAGGTCGCGCCGGTGTCGCGCTCGAGCGCGTCGAGGAAGTACGCGTTTCCGTTGCCCATGACGCCGAAGACGTGGTCGACGTGGGCGGCGAGGGTGCGGGCGACGTGCGCGGAGACCGTGGGCATGGCGGAGCCTTTCGAGACAGGACGGATGAGGTGCGTTCCGTATGTGTCTCGCGGCCGACGCCGGCATCGGCGACGCTTCGCGCCCATTTTTCGAGCGCCGGCGCCGCCGCGTGGCGGGGCGCCTGGACGCCGGCCAGTCTACCGGCTCGCGCCGTTCCGCCGAGCGCGTGCACTTCCGTCCAGCGCAATTGCCTACGCGTGCGCGCTCGTCGCAAGTGCACGCGCTCGGCGAGAG
Organism: Agromyces aurantiacus; assembly: GCF_016907355.1. Taxonomy (NCBI): domain Bacteria; kingdom Bacillati; phylum Actinomycetota; class Actinomycetes; order Micrococcales; family Microbacteriaceae; genus Agromyces; species Agromyces aurantiacus. The sequence continues at coordinate 1,600,022 of NZ_JAFBBW010000001.1, forward strand.
GGCGGGAACGAGCGGGCGCGCCCGGCGTCAGCCCGCGATCGCGCGCGCCCGCACGGCCGAGGGCGGTTCGCCGAACTCGGCCCGGAATGCGCGGCTGAAGTGCGCGGCATCCGGGAACCCCCATCGCGCCGCGATCTCGCTCACAGGCCGGTGCGCGGCGAGCGGGTCGACGAGCTCGCGGCGGCACCGGTCGAGGCGCCGCGCGCGGATCCACGTCGAGACCGTGAGACCCTCCTCGTGGAAGATCGCGTGCAGGTGCCGCGTCGAGATGAAGTGTGCGGCCGCGATGGTCGAGGGGTTCAGGTCGGGCAGGGGCAGGTGCTCGTCGATGTACGCCTGCACGCGTCGCAGCATCGGGCGGTGCGGCTTGTCGGCGTCGCGCGCGAGGTCGAGCTGCTGCGCGTACATGGTCGTGACGAGGTCGACGGCGTTGCGCGCGAGCCGCGCGCCGACCGGCCCGTCGAGCTGGTCGAGCTGCCCCGCGAGACCGCCGAGGAAGCCCGACACGACGTGCGCGAGGCCGTCCTCACGCGAGACCGTCGTCGCGGTCATCGCGCGCACCGCGTCGGTGGGCAGCTCGATGAGGCGGTGCGGAACCATCAGCACGGCGGTGCTGAAGCGCTCCTCGAACACGAGCGTGTAGGGCGTGTTGGTGTCGTAGATGGCGAGGTCGCCGGGTCGCACGACGGCCTCGCGCCCGTCTTGGATCAGCAGGCCGGTGCCGGAGAGCTGCAGACCGAGCTTGAAGTACCGCTGCTCCTTGCGCGCGACGAGCGCGGGCGTCCGCTGGATCTCGTGGGCGTCGGCGGTCACGACCGAGAGGTGCACCTCGTCGGATGCCGCGGTGCGGACCTCGCCGCGGAACGGCTCCGGCCGGTCGGCGTGCACGCGCAGCGGCACGAACGATTGCGACACCATCGCGCTGAACTCCGTGAAGTCGAGCGGCGCGGGCAGGGCGGGGGCGGCGGATGTCTCGGGGGCGTGGAGCACGGGATGACCTCGGTCTTCCTCCGGACGTCGTCGTCCGGCGCGGGTCCGGTAATTCTACGCCTGTAGTGCCAAAAACGACAGACGAGCGTGCATCGGTGGACAAGCGGCGTTCGCGCATGGACAACCCGCTGCGACGATGCGCGACGATGATGACGGGCATCGTGCGAGGCTGCCCCGGCCTCGCTCCGACCCAACGAAGGGCTCCTGCCATGACCTCAGCGCCGACGATGCCGCCGACACCGACGACGAAGACGGGCGACCTCGGCCACCGCCGCCTCGGCGTGCCCGCCGTCACCTTCATGATCATCGCGGCCTCGGCGCCGCTCACCGTCGTCGCGGGCGGCGTGACCACGACCTTCGCCGTGACGGGCGTCATCGGCGTGCCGCTCTCGTTCCTCCTGCTCGCCGCCGCACTCGCCGTGTTCGCCGTGGGCTACGCGGCCATGAGCCGGTACGTGACCAACGCCGGCGCGTTCTACGCGTACATCGCGCAGGGGCTCGGCCGGCCCTTCGGCGTGGGCGCGTCACTCGTCGCGCTCGTCGCGTACAACGCCATGCAGATCGGCATCTACGGCCTGTTCGGCTTCCAGGCGTCGATGTTCCTCGAGTCGAAGTTCGGCCTCGTCACGCCGTGGTGGCTCTGGATCCTGGTCTGCATCGTGATCGTCGGCATCCTCGGCGTCAATCGCGTCGACCTGTCGGCGAAGGTGCTCGGCGCGCTCGTCGCACTCGAGTTCGTCGCGGTGCTCGTGTTCGACCTCGTCTCGCTCGCGGTCGCGCCCGAGGGCGTCAGCACCGTGGCGCTGCAGCCCTCGAGCCTGTTCGTGCCCGGCGTCGGCGCCGTGCTCGCGTTCGGCATCGCCGCGTTCATGGGCTTCGAGTCGGCCGCCATCTACGGCGAGGAGGCGAAGGACCCCACGCGCACGGTCGCGCGGGCCACCTACTCCGCGGTCGCCATCATCGGCGTGTTCTACGCCTTCAGCGCGTGGGCCTTCACGGTCGGCATCGGCCCGTCGCAGATCGTCGAGGCGTCGCGGACGGCAGGCCCCGACCTCATGTTCGCGTTCATGGGCGAGCACGCGCCGATGATCATCAGCGACATCATGCAGGTGCTGTTCCTCACGAGCCTGTTCGCGGCGCTGCAGTCGTTCCACAACGCGGTCGCGCGCTACCTCTACTCGCTGGGCCGCGAGGGCGTGCTGCACCGCGGGCTCGGCGCGGTGCGGGCGCACTCTCGCGCGCCGTGGGCCGGTTCGGTCGCGCAGAGCGTCATCGCGCTCATCGTGACCCTCGCGTTCGTCATCGCGGGCGAGGGCCTCGGCCTCAAGGGCGACTTCGCGCCCGTCGAGTTCCTCTACCCGGTGCTGACCATGTTCACGTGGCTCACGAACACGGGCGCGATGGGGCTCGTGCTGCTCATGGGTATCATCGCGATCGCCGTGATCGGCTTCTTCCGTCGCGACCGGCGCGGCGTGAGCACGTGGGCGGCCGTCGTCGCCCCGGCGATCTCCGCGATCGTGCTGTTCACGGTGTTCGGGCTCATCGTCGCGAACTTCGACGTGCTGCTCGGGCAGACCGAGCCCTCGGCGCTCACGTTCGTGCTGCCGGCGCTGCTGATCGTGCCGGGCATCCTCGGCGTCATCTGGGCCTTCGTGCTCCGTCGCCGCGACCCCGAGCTGTACCGCAACATCGGGCACGGCATCGAGGAGGCCGAGGCCGCGGCCTTCGACCACGAGCCGCACCGCGGCATCTAGCCCAGGGCGGCGAGCACGCCCGGAGCGGCCATGGCGGCGAGCATGACGGTCGTGCTCGCCGCCTCGGCCGCGTGCCGAGTCGCTCCCGGCAGCACGCCGTGGGGCCGGATGCCGCGTGCGGGCCTGGCGGTCCGAAGCTCGACGGCCACGAGCCATCCGCCGAACGCCGTCATGGCCACCGCGGCCGCGATGAACGCGAATGCGGCGGAGCCGCCGTGCGAGTGGCCGGCCACGCCCGGCCCGTTCGTCGATGCGTCGCCGGCGGCGGCGAACGCCCACGCACCCACGATGAACGCGAGCGCCCGGTGCAGGGCGTGGCTGCGCCGGCCGGGGGAGCGGTCGAGCCCGCCGGGGTCGCGAGCGGCCCGCAGGCGCGCACCGAGCGCGATGCCGATGCCGGCGAGCACCGCCGTCCACGCGAGCGGCGGCACGAGCCGGGTGAGGGCCATGTCGGCCATTGCGGCGAGCATGGCCGCGGATGCCGCGAGGTCGAGCCCCGTGCGCCGGCCCGTCGCGACGCACGCCGCGCCGCCCAGTGCGCCGACCAGCATCGCGCCGTGTGCGAGTTCGCTCATCTCGGACTTCCCTGTCTCGTGATCGCGAGCTATATTACTCAACAAACGTAGAGAAAAAAGGATCCAGCATGACGACGATGTCTGCCGAACAGGCCCACCACTCCCACGACGCCGCGCCCGCCGTTCCGACCGGCGCCGCCGACCCGCTGCGCGGCCTCACCGCCGATGAGATCGTGGCGACCCGCGAGGTCCTCGCCGCCGCCGGGCTCGTCGCCGAGCCGACCCGTTTCGTCTACGTCGGCGTCGACGAGCCCGACAAGGCCGACGTGCTCGCGGGCGGCGACCTGCCCCGCGTCATCCGGGCCCTGCTGCTCGACCAGGCCACGGGCGCCGCGCACGACGCGCGCGTCTCGCTCACCGACCGCGCGGTGCTGCGCGCCGACGAGATCGACGGCGCGAACGGCCAGCTGCCGATCCTCGACGTCGAGTTCGAGTCCATCTACGACCTGCTCGGCGCCGAGGACGAGTGGCACGCGGCCCTCGCCAAGCGCGGCATCACGCACGACCAGGTCGCGCTCGCGCCGCTCTCGGCGGGGCAGTACGGCTTCGAGGACGAGCGCGGGCGCCGCGTCATCCGGGTGCTCGCCTTCATGCGGCAGTACGAGCAGGACCACTGCTGGGCGCACCCGGTCGACGGGCTGTGCGCCTACGTCGACATGGTCGAGGGCCGGATGTTCCGGCTCGTCGACCACAAGGTCTACGACATCCCGGCCGAGGGCGGCAACTTCGATGACCCCGAGGTGCAGGGCGCGCCGCTCGACACGCTGAAGCCCATCGCGATCACGCAGCCCGAGGGGCCGAGCTTCACCGTCGAGGGCGACGAGGTGTCGTGGGCGAACTGGCGGTTCTCGATCGCGTTCGACGCGCGCGAGGGACTCGTGCTGCGCCGCATCCGCTACGCCGACGCCGACCACGGCGGCGAAGAGCGCGACATCATCTACCGCGCCTCGATCGCCGAGATGGTCGTGCCCTACGGCGACCCGTCGCCCGCGCGCTTCTGGCAGAACTACTTCGACACCGGCGAGTACGTCTTCGGCCGGTACGCCAACTCGCTCGTGCTCGGGTGCGACTGCCTCGGCGAGATCCGCTACTTCGACGCGACGCTCGCCGACGAGTTCGGCAACCCCCGTGTCATCCCGAACGCGATCTGCATGCACGAGGAGGACTACGGCACCCTCTGGAAGCACACCGACATCTACACGGGCTCGAACGAGGTGCGCCGGCAGCGCCGCCTCGTGATCAGCTTCTTCACGACCGTGGGCAACTACGACTACGGCTTCTACTGGTACCTCTACCTCGACGGCACCATCGAGTGCGAGGCGAAGCTCACCGGCGTGCTCTTCACGTCGGCGTACGACCCCGAGGCCGGCGACCATCAGAGCGAGGTCGCACCCGGGCTGGGCGCCCCCTACCACCAGCACCTGTTCAGCGCACGCCTCGACATGATGGTCGACGGCGTCGCGAACGCGGTCGACGAGGTCGACGCGGTGCGCCTGCCGATGGGCGAGGGCAACGAGTACGGCAACGCGTTCACCAAGAAGCGCACGCGCCTGCGCACCGAGCTCGAGGGCGTGCGCGACGCCGACCTCAGCGTGGGCCGCGCGTGGCACATCGTCAACACCGAGAAGACGAACCGCCTGGGCCGGCCGGTCGCCTACGAGCTGCTCGCGCAGGGCGGGCCGACGCTCATGGCCGACCCCGAGTCGGTGATCGCCAAGCGCGCGGGCTTCACGCGCAACCACCTGTGGGTCACGCGCTACGCCCAGGACGAGCGCTACCCCGCGGGCGACCTCGTGAACCAGAACCCCGGCGGCGACGGCCTGCCGCGCTACACCGCGGCCGACCGCTCGATCGACGGCGAGGACCTCGTGCTCTGGCACACCTTCGGTCCCACGCACTTCCCGCGCGTCGAGGACTGGCCGGTCATGCCGGTCGACTACGCGAAGTTCACGCTCAAGCCGTACGGCTTCTTCGACCGCAACCCCACGCTCAACGTGCCGTCCTCGGCGTCGATGGGCATGGCCTGCCACGCGGAGGTCGCGGGGCACGGCGAGCACGCCGCGTCGAGTGGGTGCGACTGCGCCGCCGGCGACTGCACCTGCTCGGGCCACGCCCACTGAGCGTCGGCGCCATCCGAGCCGCCCAGAACGGCGGAGATACGATCCGGCGCGCCGGTCCCCGGCGGGGACCACCGGCGCGCCGGATCGTATATCCGCGGAACTGAACGCGATTCAGGGGGCAGGCGGATGGCGCGCGGCGCCATCCGCCGGCCGCGGGGCCGCACCGCGCCGCTCAGCGCAGCAGGTCGAGGTACCCGTCGAGCAGCCGCGTGAGGCGCTCGGGCGAGGAGCTGCCGGGCGAGGCCACGGCGACCACCTGCACCCCGTCGACGAGCGCCATGAAGAGATCGGTGACGCTCGCGACATCCACGTCGTCGCGGACCTGGCCGAGCCGCTTGGCGGTCTCGAGGTGGTCGGCGATCTCGCCGCGCCACTGCTGCATCGTGCGCTCGTGGAGCTCGAGCAACTCGGGCTCGTTGGCCGCGTACTCCCAGAACGGGATGACGATGCGCGCCTCGAGCAGGCGCTCCTCGTCGAGCGGGAAGATCTGCAGCATGAGGGCGCGCAGGGCGGGCAGGCCCTCGAGGTCGGCGCGCACCGCGGCGAAGCGCTCGTTCGTGGCCGCGAACACGTGCTCGAACGTCGCGCCGATCAACTCCTCCTTGTTGCGGAAGTAGGGGAACAGCCCGCCGTTCGCGACGCCCGAGGCCTTGGCGATCTCGCGCATCGTCGTGGCGCGGAAGCCCTTGGCCGCGATGAGCCGCCACGTGGCGTGCACGATCGCGAGTCGTCGCTCGTCGTGGTCGACGATCTTCGGCATGGCCTCTCCCGGATGTCGGTGCGCTCGCCTCCACGATACGGGGGAGCGCGACGGCGGCCGCCCGGATCGATCCCGGGCGGCCGCCGTGTCGTGGCGCCTGCGGCGTCAGCCGTTGATCACCTGCGGGACGCCGAGCGCCTTCAGGCCCTCGACGCCGAACTCGAGGCCGTAGCCCGACTGCTTCGCGCCGCCGAACGGCACCATGGGGTGCACGGCGCCGTGCGAGTTGATCCACACCGTGCCGGCGTCGATGCGCGCGGCCACGGCGCGGGCCTGCTCGCGGTCCGACGACCAGACCGATGCGCCGAGCCCGACGTCGACGCCGTTCGCCTGCGCGATCACCTCGTCCAGGTCGCGGTAGCGGATGATCGGCAGCGCGGGCCCGAACTGCTCCTCCGCGACGAGCTCCGCGCCGGGGTCGATGTCGGCGACGAGCGTGGTCGGGTAGAAGTGGCCCGGCTGGTCGCGGTCGGGGTCGCCGCCGAGCAGCACGCGAGCTCCCGACGCCTTCGCCGACTCGACCAGGCGGTCGACGATGTCGAACTGCTGCCGGTTCTGCAGCGGCCCGAGCACGTTCCCCTCGTCGAGGCCGACGCCCATGGGCATCGCGCGGGCGACGTCGACGAGCGCGTCGCACACGGCGTCGTAGACGTCCTCGTGCACGTAGAGGCGCTTGAGCGCGGCGCAGGTCTGGCCGGTGTTGATGAACGCGCCCCAGAAGAGGCCCTCGGCGATGGCCTGCGGGTCGACATCGGGCAGCACGATGCCGGCATCGTTGCCGCCGAGCTCGAGCGTGAGGCGCTTGACCGTGTCGGCCGAGCTGCGGATGATCGCCTTGCCCGTCGCCGTCGATCCCGTGAACATGACCTTGCCGACGGAGGGGTGCGTGGAGAGCGCGGCGCCCACGTCGCGGCCGCCGCTGACGACCTGCAGCACGCCCTCGGGCAGCACGGCGTTGATCACGTGCACGAGCGCGAGCACGCTGAGCGGCGTGTACTCCGAGGGCTTGACGACCACGGTGTTGCCCATGCGCAGCGCCGGGGCGATCTGCCACACGGTGATCATCTGCGGCCAGTTCCACGGGCCGATCGCGCCCACGACACCGATGGGGCGGTAGGTGAGCTCGGCATGCGTCTGCCCGTCGTCGAACACGACCTCGGTCTCGAGCGGCGTCGAGGCCGCGGCGCGCATCCATCCGGATGCCCCGCCCACCTCGAACCGCGCGTTCGGGCCGTTCAGCGGCTTGCCCTGCTCGCGCGAGAGCAGCCGCGCGAGGCCCTCGGCGTTCGCGTCGATCGCGTCGGCGGCCGCAAGCAGCAGCTCGCTGCGGCGCTCGTGCCCGAGCGCGGCCCACGCGCGCTGGGCCGCGGACGCGGCCGCGACGGCGCGATCGAGGTCGTCGACCGTGTGCACGGGCGCCCGGCCGATGACCTCGCCGGTCGCGGGGTCGAGGATGTCGCGCGTGTCACCGGCCACGGGCGTGATCGCCTCGAGGAGGTCGGCGTCCGGGGCCTCGAGAACGCGGGTCGGGGTGTCGATGGTCATGTCTCCTCCACATCGAGTCGTGGCCATCCACGCTATGGACCGCGTGTCGTGGCGACTTGTCGCGGTGCGCGCCGCGGTTGACCGCCCGCGCACGGCTGCCGCGTCATCCGCTCGTCGCGCACGGCAGAATGGGACGGGTGAAGACCATCCAGCTGCGCAATTACACGCTCGTCGACGGGGAGTACGACGCCTTCGTCGCGTGGTGGCGGGAATGGATGCCGCGCGTGCGGACCGCCGCCGGGTTCACGATCGAGTTCGCGCACGGCATCCGGGAGTCGAACCGGTTCGTGTGGGCGGTCAGCGCACCCGGTGACGCCGACGCCTTCCGCGCGCTCGAGCAGGAGTACCTGGTCTCCGACGCGCGCGCCGAAGCGTTCGACGGCGTGCCGCAGCGCGTCGCGGTGTACGACATCGCGCTCGTCGACGACGTCGTGGGCTGAGCCCGCCGGCCCCGCGCCATCCGCACGTCGGCCGGGCCGGGACTCGACGTCGAGTACACTGGCAGCGGCCCGAGGTACCACCGTGTACGCCCTTCCCGCTCATCGGGGCCGATACCATCTGAACACCCCCAAACTGAGTGCGGTCGACGCTGCCCACCATCGCGCGCGGCCGAGAAGGGCCTGACGTGAGCCACGAGTTCGAATCCCGCCGTGAGGAATGGATCGCGAGGGAGGAGCTGGCCGAGCGGATGATCCCGCTGGTCGGCGGCCTCTACCGCCGCCACGGGGTGGTGACGTCCATCCACGGCCGCCGGCTGATCAACGCGTCGGCGATCGACCTGCTGAAGGCCCATCGCTTCGCCCGGCAGGCGGGGGACGTCGAGCTCGCGCTCGAGGACACCATGCGCGTGCTCGAGGCGCTGGCCGAGATCGAGCCCGCGCCCGCGTCGATCGACGTGGCGCGCCTCGTCGCGCGGTACCACGCGGCCGAGCCGGGCACCGACCTCGTCGACTTCCTGCGCTCCGAGCTCGCGCCGGTGCTCGTCGACGGTGGCGACGACCGCCCCGCGGCGTCCGGCACCGACGTGGTGCTCTACGGCTTCGGCCGGATCGGGCGCCTGCTCGCGCGCATCCTCATCGCGCACGCCGGCGGCGGCCAGGGGCTGCGCCTGCGCGCGATCGTCGTGCGCAAGGGCGCCGAGAACGACCTGCAGAAGCGCGCGAGCCTGCTGCGCCGCGACTCGGTGCACGGCCCGTTCCAGGGCACGATCACGGTCGACGAGGAGGCGAACACGATCCTCGCCAACGGCACCCTGATCCAGGTCATCTACTCCGACGACCCGGGCAGCATCGACTACACCGCGTACGGCATCGACGACGCCATCGTGGTCGACAACACCGGCCGCTGGCGCGACGAGGCGGGCCTGTCCCGCCACCTCGAGTCCAAGGGCGTCGCGCGCGTGCTGCTCACCGCGCCGGGCAAGGGCGCGATCAAGAACATCGTGCACGGCATCAACCACGGGGACATCGCGCCCGGCGACCGCATCCTCTCCGCGGCGTCGTGCACGACCAACGCGATCACGCCCGTGCTGGCCGCGATCGAGGACGCGTACGGCATCGTGCGCGGCCACGTCGAGACGGTCCACTCGTTCACGAACGACCAGAACCTCATCGACAACTTCCACAAGGGCGACCGCCGCGGCCGCTCGGCGGTGCTGAACATGGTCATCACCGAGACCGGCGCGGCGAAGGCCGTGTCGAAGGCGCTGCCCGCGCTCGAGGGCAAGCTGACCGGCTCGGCCATCCGCGTGCCCACGCCCGACGTGTCGCTCGCGATCCTGAACCTGCAGCTCGAGCGCCCCACCGACAAGGCGACGCTGAACGCCTACCTGCGCCAGGTCTCGCTCACCTCGCCGCTTCGCCAGCAGGTCGACTACATCGAGTCGGCCGAGGTCGTCTCGACCGACTTCGTCGGCAGCCACCGCGCGGGCATCGTCGACGGGCTCGCGACGATCGCCGACGGCACTGACGTCGTGCTCTACGTCTGGTACGACAACGAGTACGGCTACTCGTGCCAGGTGGTGCGCGTGATCGAGGCCATGGCGGGCACGCACCCGCGCGTGCTGCCCGAGCGGCAGCCGGTGCGCGTCGAGCAGGTCGTCGCGGCCGCCGTGCCCGAGGTCGCCGAGGTCGGCTGAGCGGATGGCGCGGGCGACCGCCCGGGGCGCGCTCGTCCGCGCTCGGCGGGCACCCGCCGCCGAACGCGTGCAGAACCGACCAGCGTGCGCGCTTCCGCACGCGCGCTCGACGGATCTGCACGCGTTCGGCGCGGTGGCCGACCGGACCGGGGCGCGGAGCGAGGCGCGGCGGCCGGTCGTAGGCTGAGGGCATGACCCGAGACGCCGTCATCGTCGACGTGATCCGGACCCCGGTGGGCCGGGGCAAGCCCGGGGGGATGCTGAGCGGCATCCACCCGGTCGACCTGCTCGCCGGGGTGCTCACCGCGCTCGTCGACCGCAACGACCTCGACCCGGCGCTGCTCGACGACGTGATCGGCGGCTGCGTCAGCCAAGTCGGCGAGCAGTCGTACAACATCACGCGCAACGCCGTGCTCGCCGCGGGGTTCCCCGAGACGGTGCCGGGCACGACGATCGACCGCCAGTGCGGGTCGAGCCAGCAGGCCGCGACGTTCGCGGCGCAGGCGGTGCTCGCGGGCCACGCCGACCTGGTCATCGCGTGCGGCGTCGAGTCGATGAGCCGTGTGCCGCTCGGATCGAGCGCGGCCGGCGCCGACCCGTACGGCTCGCGCGTGCGCGCCCGCTACCCCGAGGGGCTCGTGAACCAGGGCGTGTCGGCCGAGCTCATCGCGGCGAAGTGGGGACTCTCCCGTGAGCGGCTCGACGAGTACGCGGCGCGCTCGCACGCGCTGGCCGCCGCGGCAGGGGAGTCGGGCGCGTTCGCGACCGAGGTGGTGCCCGTGGCGGGCGTCGACCGTCTCGTCGACGAGACCGTGCGCCCGGGCACGTCGGTCGAGTCGCTCGCGGGCCTGAACCCGGCGTTCCGCACCGATGCGCTCGCCGAGCGGTTCCCCGACGTCGGCTGGCACATCACGCCCGGCAATTCCTCGCCGCTCACCGACGGCGCCTCGGCGGCGCTGATCGCGAGCGCCGACGCCGCCGAGAAGCTCGGCCTCGAGCCGCGTGCACGGTTCCGGTCGTTCTCGGTGGTGGGCAGCGACCCGATGCTCATGCTGACGGGCGTGATCCCCGCGACCGAGCGCGTGCTCGATCGCGCCGGCCTCTCGCACGACGACATCGACGCGTACGAGGTCAACGAGGCCTTCGCGTCGGTGCCGCTCGCGTGGCTCGCCGAGACGGGGGCGGAGGTCGCGAAGCTCAACCCGCGCGGGGGCGCCATCGCGCTCGGCCACGCGCTCGGCTCGAGCGGCACGCGCCTGCTCACGACGCTCGTCAACCAGCTCGAGGCGACCGGCGGTCGATACGGGCTGCAGACCATGTGCGAGGGCGGCGGCATGGCCAACGCCACGATCATCGAACGCCTCTGATCCGAACAACCCGCAAGGAGATCCATGGAACTGACCGGAGCATCCGCGATCGTCACGGGCGGCGCGTCCGGCCTCGGGCGCGCGACCGCGCAGGCGCTCGTCGACGGCGGCGCCCACGTCGTGATCGTCGACCTGCCCGGGCCGCGCGGCGAGCAGGCCGCGGCCGAGCTCGGCGATCGCGCGCGATTCGTCGCGGCGGATGTCGCGGACGAGGCGCAGGTCACCGAGGCCGTCGCCGCGGCATCCGAGCTCGCGCCGCTGCGCGTCGCAGTGAACTGCGCGGGCATCGTGACCGCGAACCGCACGGTCGGCCGGGAGGGGCCGGCGCCGCTCGAGGCGTTCGAGCGCACCGTCCGGGTGAACCTCATCGGCACCTTCAACGTGCTGCGCCTCGCGGCCGCGGCCATCGCCGAGACCGAGCCCGTGTCGGGCGGGGTGCCCGGCGGACCGGCGACGCTCGAGCGCGGCGTCATCGTGAACACCGCCTCGGTCGCGGCGTTCGACGGCCAGATCGGCCAGGCCGCCTATTCGGCGTCGAAGGCGGGTGTGGCCGGCATGACCCTGCCGATCGCGCGCGACCTGTCGAAGCTGCTGATCCGCGTCATGACGATCGCGCCGGGCATCTTCGAGACCCCGATGATGGCGGGTATGCCCGACGACGTGCGCGCCTCGCTCGAGCAGCAGGTGCCGCATCCGTCGCGCCTCGGGCACCCGGCCGAGTACGCCGCGCTCGTGCGCTCGATCATCGCGAACCCCATGCTCAACGGCGAGGTGATCCGGCTCGACGGCGCCATCCGCATGCAGCCGAAGTAGGCGGGCCAGCGGATGCCGCGGGGCCGACGCCCCGCGGCATCCGCCCTCGCACTCAGCAGCGCTGCCCGAACCCGCCGCGCTGCGCGCGCCAGGCCTTGAGGATCCCGTCGACGGAGTCCCACACGGCGATGATCACCACGCCGGCGATGACCGCCGTCGACACGACCCCGCCGGGATCGTCGCCCTCGGGCCAGCCGACGAGCTCGAAGAAACCGGGGTTGAGCAGCTGCCCGGTCGCCGCGAGCCAGGCGACCGGGATCGCGAAGGCGGCGTTGAGCGCGACGTTGGCCCCGGCGAAGACCCAGTTCCAGGTGCCGTTGCGGTAGAGCAGCGCGATGAAGACGACCTCGAGCGCCGCGATGCCGATGAGGTAGGGCAGCCAGAACGTCCAGAGCTCGGGGTTCAGCACGGGCGTGGTCTCGCCGCCGGGGAACTGCACCGTGAAGGTCTGCCAGACGAGCGCGACGACGAAGAGCACGAGGAACACGATCGACGCGATGAGGTCGCCGAGCCCGACCTGGCGGGCCTTCGGCAGCTCGGGCAGCTGCGCGAGCGTCCACTCGCCGATCGACGAGCTGCGCGATGGGGCGCGCTCGACGATCGCGAAGACGAGCGTGACCCAGAAGGCGAGGTTCACGGCGACCGAGAACCCGGTGCTCAGCCCGTCGAGCATCGCCTGGCCCACGGTGCCGCCGCTGATGAGCTTCGCGAAGATGACCGCGGCGGTGGAGATCGGCACGACGATCGAGAGCAGCAGCTTCAGCAGGCGCAGCCAGGGCAGGTAGTAGCGCGGGCCGATCAGCTGCATGGGCCGGTCGAGGTAGCCGGCGGCCAGGCGCTCGGGGTCGCCGAGCTCGGTGAGCACGGCGGACTCGGCATCGGCGGTCGTCGTGCCGGCGCCCGACGCGAGCCGTGCGTCGATCTGGTCGCCGATGCGCTCGCGCAGCTCGCGGGCGAACTCGGGTCGCTGCGCCTCGGGCACCGTGCGCGTGGCGGCGTGCACGTAGCGGTCGGTGAGGGTGGGGCCGGGCGGGGTCGGTGCGGTCATCGTTCGTCTCCCGAGGTGAGCCGGGCCAGCGCCCGGTCGATCTGCTTCCAGTCGGCGGTGAGGATGCCCGCGAGCTGCTCGCCCGCCGGGCTGGTGCGGTAGAACTTGCGGGGCCGGGCCTCGTCGGTGTTCCACTCGCTCGTGAGCAGTCCCTGCTTCTCGAGGCGGCGCAGCAGCGGGTAGAGCGTGTTCGCGTCGACCGCGATGCCGATGCCGTTCAGCGACTCGAGCAGGGCGTACCCGTAGTCGGGCTCGCGCAGCCGGACCAGGCACGCGAGCACGACCGTGCCGCGCCGGAGCTCCTGGAGGTGCCCGGCCGTGGTCGTGTCGTCGTTCATGTCTCGCACTGTACTGTGCGACGCACACTATTGCAAGCGACACGATGACGGATGGCGCACCCGTCTCGCACGGCTATTGGTCGGCGTGGGCTTCCAGGAACGCGTACACCTCCGCGTCGTCGACGCCCGGGAACGTGCCGGACGGCAGCGGCGAGAGCACGTGGGCGTGCAGCCTCGCGCTCGGCCAGGCGTGACCGGCCCACCGCTGCGCGAGCTCGTTCGGCGCGCGGCGGCAGCACGCCTCGTCGGGACAGGTCGAGACCGCCCGCACCGTGGTCTCGCGGCCGCGGAACCACTTCGCTTGGTTGAACGGCACGCCGACGGTGATCGAGAACTCCGCGGCATCCGTGCGGCCGGTCTGCGTCGCGCACCAGAACGTGCCCGCGGGCGTGTCGGTGTACTGGTAGTTCTCGGTCGTGCGGTTGGTGTGCTCGAACGCCGTGCGCGCGCTCCACTTCTTGCACACCCACTGGCCCTCGATCGACCCCGTGACATCCGTCGGGAGGGGCAGACCGTCGTTCTCGTACCCCTTCAGCAGCGCGCCGTCGCCGTTGACCCGCAGGAAGTGCACGGTCATGTCGAGCCGGCTCGTCGCGAGGTTCGTGAAGCGCAGCGCCGCGGCCTCGTGCGTCACGCCGAACGCGTCGCGGAAGTCCTCGATCGCGAGGCGCTTCTCCTTCTTCGCCTCCTGCAGGAACGCGACCGACGCATCCTGCGGCATGAGCGCCGCCGCCGCGAAGTAGTTGATCTCGAGCCGCTGCCATAGGAACTCGTCGTAGCTGGCCGGGGGAGTGTGGCCGAGCAACCGGTGCGCCATCGCCTGCAGTGCCATCGACCGCAGGCCGTGCCCGCCCGGGATCGACGCGGGCGGCAGGTAGATGCGGCCGTTCGCGAGGTCGGTGATCGATCGCGTCGAGTCGGGCAGGTCGTTGACGTAGATGAGCTGGAAGCCGAGCCGCTCGGCCATGACGCTGACCTCGCGGTGCGTGAGGGCGCCCGAGCGGTGGCCCGCGGCGCGCACCTGCTCCTCGGCGAGGTCCTCGATGTCGGCGAGGTAGTTGGCGCGATCGCGCATGGTCTCGCGGAGCTCGGTGTTGGCGCGGCGGGCCTCCTCGGGCGTGGCGATCGCCTCGCTCGCCCGGCGCTGCAGCTCCCGGTGCAGGCCCACGATCGCCTCGAGGGACTCGTCGGTCATGCCGCGGGACGGCCGAACGGCCGGCAGGCCGAGGCTCGCGTAGAGCGGGCTGGCCTGCGCGCGCCCGAGCTCGAGCTCGAGCGCCGCGCGACGGCTGGGCGCCTCGCGCGAGAGCAGGTCGGCGAGGTCGACGTCGAGCGCCGACGCGAGCGCGTCGAGCGTCGAGAGCTTGGGCTCGCGCTTGCCGTTCTCGATGAGGGAGAGCTGGCTGCCGGCGAGGCCGACCTGCTCGCCGAGCTGGTCGAGCGTGAGGCCGCGCTCGCCGCGGTAGTGCCGGATGCGGTGGCCGAGCGTGGCCAGGTCGGGGCTGCCGAGCTTCATGGCTTCAGAATATCGAAAGAACGCCGATTCTTAACACCGAGAATCGGCGAATGGACGGCGCGTCTTCTCGCAGACTGGAAACACGCCACCCGAACACGGCGACCGCGAACCTCCACGAAAGGGACGACGATGACCATCTCCGACTTCTCGGTCAGCGCCTCCGGATCCGCCTCCGACGCGGAGGACCGCCAGCGCGGCACCACCGACCCGGCCCTGCGCGCCTGGGTCGCCGAGATCGCCGCCCTCACCAAGCCCGACGAGATCGTCTGGTGCGACGGATCGAAGCACGAGGCCGACCTCCTCACCAAGCAGCTCGTCGCCGAGGGCAAGCTCATCAAGCTGAACCCCGAGTGGCGCCCCAACAGCTACCTCGCGCGCACCGACCCGTCGGACGTCGCGCGCGTCGAGGACCGCACGTTCATCTGCTCGACCTACGAGGAGGACGCCGGCCCCACCAACAACTGGCGCGACCCGCACGCCATGCGCGAGGAGCTCACCGAGGTCTTCGACGGCTCGATGAAGGGCCGCACGATGTACGTGGTGCCGTTCTCGATGGGTCCGCTCGGCGGCGACATCAGCCAGCTGGGCGTCGAGATCACCGACTCGCCCTACGTCGTGCTCTCGATGGGCATCATGACCCGCATGGGCGAGCAGGTGTACCGCCTCATCGAGGCGGGCGAGCCGTGGGTGCGGACCATCCATTCGATCGGCTACCCGCTGGTCGACGGCGTCGGGCACCGCCGCGACGACGTCGAGTGGCCGTGCAACGAGACGAAGTACATCGTCCAGTTCCCCGACTCGCGCGAGATCTGGTCGTACGGCTCGGGCTACGGCGGCAACGCGCTGCTCGCGAAGAAGGCGTTCGCGCTGCGCATCGCCTCGGTCATGGCGCGCGACGAGGGATGGCTCGCCGAGCACATGCTGCTCATCAAGATCACCTCGCCGCAGGGCAAGGCCTACCACGTCGCCGCGGCGTTCCCGTCGGCGTGCGGCAAGACGAACCTCGCCATGCTGCAGCCGACGATCCCCGGCTGGAAGGTCGAGACGATCGGCGACGACATCGCCTGGATGCGCCCCGGCGAGGACGGCCGGCTCTACGCGATCAACCCCGAGGCGGGCTTCTTCGGCGTCGCGCCGGGAACCGGCGAGTCGACGAACCCGACCGCGGTGCAGACGCTGTGGGGCAACACGATCTTCACGAACGTCGCGCTCCGCCCCGACGGCGACGTCTGGTGGGAGGGCCTGACCGACGAGCCGCCGGCCGAGCTGACCGACTGGCAGGGCAAGCACTGGACCCCCGACGCCGGTCGCCCGGCCGCGCACCCGAACTCGCGGTTCACCGTCGCCGCGGCGCAGTGCCCGCAGATCTCCGACGACTGGGACGCCCACGACGGCGTGCCGATCGACGCGATCCTGTTCGGCGGCCGCCGCGCGACGAACGTGCCGCTCGTCGCCGAGGCCCGCAGCTGGAAGCACGGCGTGTTCATGGGCGCGACGATCTCGTCGGAGCAGACCGCCGCGGCCGAGGGCACCGTCGGCGAACTGCGTCGTGACCCGTTCGCGATGCTGCCGTTCTGCGGCTACAACATGGCCGACTACTGGGGCCACTGGGTGAAGATGGGCCGCGTGCTCGGCACCAACGCGCCGAAGATCTTCCAGGTCAACTGGTTCCGCAAGGGCCACGACGGGAAGTTCCTCTGGCCCGGGTTCGGCGACAACTCGCGCGTGCTCGAGTGGGTCGTCGGCCGCGTCGAGGGCACGGCCGAGGCCCGTGAGACGCCGATCGGCCTCCTGCCGGCCGAGGGCTCGCTCGACCTCGACGGCCTCGACCTCACGCAGGAGACCGTCGACCACCTCTTCGAGGTCGACCCGACGACCTGGCTCGCCGAGTGCGAGCTGACCGAGGAGTACTTCGGCCAGTTCGGCGACCGGGTCCCGGCCGCACTCCGCGCCGAGCTCGCGAGCCTCCGCTACCACCTGCAGCAGCAGGTCGCGTAGCGTCCGACCCGCGCCGGCCGCCCCTCCGGGCGGCCGGCGCCGGCGCTCGCACGCATCAGGGGTGGTGCGCGCGAGACGGCGACGGATGCCGCGGGCGCGGCGTGCTCGGGAAGGCGCGCCACGCCCGCGGCATCCGTCGCACCATCCCACCGCGGCGCTACCGTGAGCCCCGGAGGGGAACATGGAGTTCGGAACCGCCATCACGCGCGTCGGCGAGATCATCGACATCCTCGGCGTGGTCGCGATCGTGGTCGGCGTGCTGTACTCGCTGATCGACGCGGCCGTGCGCCGGCTCCGGCGCACCGGCCCGGTCTACGCGCGGTTCCGCCGCACGCTCGGCCGCGGCATCCTCATCGGCCTCGAACTGCTCGTGGCGGCCGACATCATCCGCACGGTCGCCGTGACGCCCACCATCGAGTCCGTGACGGTGCTCGCGCTGATCGTGATCATCCGGACCTTCCTCAGCTGGTCGCTCGAGGTCGAGATCTCGGGCCGCTGGCCGTGGCAGAAGGCTCGCGCCGGCGACGGCGGGGAGGACGCCTCCGCCCCCACCGGTCCCGAGGCCGAGCGCGTGTAGCTCCTCGCGGGCGCCCGCGGTCGCGGGACGCGGTCGGTGACGGCAGCCGTCACCCGCCGAGCGGCCACACCGCCACGACCGTGCGCATCGCGGGACCCTCGGGCGGTCGCAGGTCGACGAGCGCGACCTGCCCGAGGCGGATGCTGCGACCCGGACTGATCGACCCGCCGGCCGTGTCGGTGACGTGCGGGCGGTAGTTGAGCCGCGCCCGCGCGACATCCACGTCGGCCTCCCGCAGGGCCGCGAGGAGCCGCGTGCGCATCGCGCCGAGCGGGCCGCGATCGTGCACGAGCGTGACGGGCACGTTCCGCCGCGACCCGAACATGGCGCGGTCGAACGCATCGAGGCGGATGGCCGTCCGGCCGCGCAGCACGGGCGCGAGGCGGTGCGCGACCCACGCGGCGTCGTGCTCCGTCTCGAACGGCTCGACGACCGTCACGTGCAGGGGCCACGCCGAGACCGGGAAGCCCGTGCCCGTCGCGAGCGGCTCGAGCGGCAGCACGACCGCGAAGCGTCCCATGCGGCGAGGGTACGCCGCGCGCGAGGCCGTCGCGATCAGGCGATGCCGGCCTCGCCGAACAGCTCGAGCAGGGCGGATGGCGCGAAGCGCACCTCGATCGACCCGGTGGGACCGCCGCCCGCGGCGCCCACCCACAGGCCGGAGCCCTCGTGCACGCGCATCCATCCGTCGCGGAAGACCACGTCGGCGCCGAGGACGACGGCGATCGCGGGCGAGTCGCCGGCGCGCACGTCGAGCGAGCCTTCGATGTCGTGCTCCGCGCGCGCATCGACGTCGTCGCGCGCCTCCACGCCGACGAGCGGGCGCACGACCGGGGTCGCGAAGCCCGGCGCGTCGAACGGGCTCGACGTCGCGGCATCCGCGGTCACGCCGACGTGCACGCTCGTCGAGGCGAGCGCGGTCTCGGCGCGACCGTCGAGCACGAGGCGGCTGCCCGCGCGGAACCGGTAGAAGAGCCGGCCGTCGGTCGGCGCGGCGGGCAGCACCGCGGCGCTGACCCAGCTGCGCGACCAGGAAAGCGCGTCGCCCTGGCGGTTCGGCGGGTCGTACAGGCTCGCGGTGAGGCGCACGGCGCCGTCGGCTCGGGTCGCCGCCGACCGGAGGGCGCTGTGCCGCTCGCCGTCGGGCATGATCGTCCGGGCCTGCTCGAACGCGGGCAGGCGCTGGGTGTCCCATTCGCGCAGCCAGGCCTGGAGCCGGCCCCGGAGCACGTCGAAGCCGGGGCCGGCGTCGATCGAGGCCTCGTCGGCGGGCGGAGCCGCGAGCGCGGCGACGAGGTCGCGCGCGGGCAGGACCGCGGCGGCGGGCGCGTTCCGGGGTGAGTCGAGCAACGTCATGATGGTCCTCCGTCTGGGGCGGCGCGAGGGCGCGCCGGGATCGATGGTGGCGACGCTACGATCCCGGCGCGCACGCGGCATCCGCGCACGCCCCGGCTCCGGATGGGGGCCTGCCCTGATTCCGGGGGGAGGGGTGACACCACCGCCTGGTGGCCCCCGAGCGAGTGCCCCGTGCCGGGATGACCCGCGATCGGGTGGCATACGCCGCGATCAGGCCTCGCTAGACTCCAGCCGTCCGTCCCGGCTCACGCCCGGAAGAACGGGTCGACCGGAGCCCTCGCGTGGCGGCGTGCCTCGAAGGAGAAGCACATGCGACGTTCCGCTGCACTCGCGGCGATCACGATGCTGACGGCGGCGGCCGTCACGGCGGTGGTCGCCCCCGCGACCGCTGCGCCGAACGGGCCGAAGCCGCCCGCTCCCGGCGCGACCTCGACCCTCGCCGAGCACCTCGTCGGGCCGCTGACCTTCGACGTGACCGCCGACGGCACGCTCGTCGTCGGACAGGACTTCGCGGGGCTGCTCACCCGGATCTCCGGCGGCGACTCCGAGACCCTCGCGACCGGCCCCGCGATCGCGGCCGTCTCGATCCGCGGCGACGTCGTGACCTGGGGCGAGCGCGAGGGCGATGAGACGCAGGTGTTCGCCTCCCGCCTCATGCGGCGCGACGGCGACGGAACCGTGACCTCTGTCGACGTGCTCGCGTGGGAGGCGGCGAACAACCCCGACGCCGACGCCGAGTACGGCCTCCAGGGCCTCGACGAGGACTGCCTCGCGCAGATCCCGCCGTTCCTCCTGCCGTTCGTCGGCCCGCACGGCGGCGCGATCGACAGCCACGTGTACGGCTCGCTCATGCTGAAGGACGTGACCTACGTCGCGGATGCCGGCGCGAACGCCGTGCTCGCCGTCGACGCCGCCGGCGACATCTCCACCGTCGCGGTGCTGCCGCCGTCGAGCTTCGTCGCCACGGCGGACCTCGCCGCGTCGTTCGGCCTGCCCGACTGCGTCGTCGGCCACGACTACGTCGCCGAGCCCGTTCCCACCGACGTGGAGATGGGGACGGACGGCTGGCTCTACGTCACCTCGCTCCCGGGCGGTCCCGAGGACGCGAGCCTCGGCGCACGGGGCTCCGTGTACCGCGTGAACCCGACGACGGGTGAGGTCCAGCTGGTCGCCTCCGGCTTCGCCGGCGCGACCGGGCTCGCGGTCGCCCCGAACGGCGCGGTCTTCGTGGCCGAGCTGTTCGGCGACCGGGTGTCGGTCATCACCAAGCGCGGCGAGGTCAGCACCTTCGCCGAGGTGCCCTCGCCGGCCGGCGTGGAGTGGCAGAGCGGCCGGATCCTCCTCTCGACCGACGTGTTCGCCGACGGCAAGGTCGTCTCGATCGGGCTTCGGTAGTCCGACGCGTCGCCGCGCGGCGTGCCGGGCTGCGGAAGCCCGGCGCGCAGCGCGAGCTCAGACGAGCAGCTGGTGCTCGGCGAGCTCGCGGTAGAGCGGCACGGCCTGGACGAGCTGCTCGTGCGTGCCCTCGCCGATCACCCGGCCCTCGTCGAGCACGATGATGCGGTCGGAGTCGACGACCGTCGAGAGCCGGTGCGCGATCACGATGAGCGTGCGGCCGGCCGCGACCGCGTCGATCGCCTCGCGCATCATCCGCTCGTTCACGCCGTCGAGTGACGAGGTCGACTCGTCGAGCAGCAGGATCGGCGGGGCAGCGAGCAGCGCGCGGGCGATCGCGAGCCGCTGGCGCTCGCCGCCCGAGAGCATGATGCCGTTCTCGCCCACCTGCGCGTCGAGCCCGGCCGGGTCCCGTTCGAGCACGGCACCGAGGTTCACGGCCTGCAGCACGTGCACGCACTCGGCGTCGGTCGCGTCGGGGCTGCCGAGCTTGAGGTTGTCGCGGATGGTGCCCGCGAGGACGGGCGCATCCTGCTCGACGTAGCCGATCTGGGCGCGCAGCTCGGCGCGGTCGAGCGAGCGGAGGTCGAGGCCGCCCATGCGGACGGTTCCGACGCTCGGGTCGTAGAACCGCTCGATCAGCGCGAGGGTGGTGGACTTGCCGGCGCCCGACGGGCCCACGAGCGCGATGCGCTGCCCGCGAGGCACGCGGAACGACACGCCGCGCAGCACCGGCTGCCGGTCGGTGACGTCGGGCTCGGGCAGGTGCTCGTCGGGCGAGTCGTTCGCGGGGTCGGCCGGGTCGGAGGGACGCGTGCGCGCGTACGCGAAGTGCACATCGTCGAACTCGATCGCGGGCGCGCCGGGGAGCAGGCCCTCGTTGGCCGGTCCGACGACCACGGCGCGAGCCGCGAGCTGCCGGTCGTTCGCGTCCTCGTCGGGCAGGTCGAGGATCTCCTGGATGCGCCCGAGCGCGCCGAGTGCCTGGTTGACCGAGGTGATGGCCCCGAACGCCTGCCCGAGCGGCAGGATCATCATGAACAGGAACAGGATGAACGCGACGAGGTCGGCCACGGTGATGGCGCCCGCGGCGACGCGGTACCCTCCGACGCCGAGCACGACGAGGAACGACACCTGCATGGCGATGCCCGCGATGGGCACGATGAGCGCCGAGATGCGCGCGACCTGCACGCCCATCGACCACGCGCCCTCGGCCTCGTGCTCGACGGTTCGGATCTCGCGGTCGGTGGCGCCGGCGGCCCGGATGGTGCGCACCGACGTGATCGCGCGCTCGACCGACGACGCGACGTCGCCGACCTTCTCCTGCGCGGCGCGCGAGGCCTCGCGCACGCGCGCCGACAGCAGCGTGACGGTCGTGATCGCGATCGCAATGACGAGCACGGTCAGGCCGAGCAGGGCCGGGTCGATGATCAGCATCGCGATGAGCGCGCCGACGAACGTGACCGCGCCGCCGACCGCCTCGACGAGGCCCTGCGTGAGCACCGCGCGCAGCATCGTCGTGTCGCTGCCCACGCGCGAGACGAGGTCGCCCGTGCGGCGCGAGTCGAACTCGGCGATCGGCAGGCGCAGGATCTTCGCGATCAGCTGCTTGCGGCTCGAGAGCACGACGCCCTCGCCCGTGCGCTGCAGCAGGTAGTGCTGGTAGCCGGTGATGACGGCGCTCACGACCACGAGCGCGACGAGCGCCCAGACGAGCCCGTCGAGCGGATCGCCGGCCTCGACGATGGTGATGACGCGGCTCACGAGCAGCGGCTGGGCGAGGCTCGCGAGCGCGCCCACGATGGAGAGCGCGGCGACGAGGATCAGCACGGGACGGTGCTCGAAGAGGAACGGCAGCAGCTGGCGGAAGGTCGCGCGCGGCCCGGGCGGCGTCTCGCCGCGGCGGCCGAAGGGGCTCCGGCGCCGCTCGCCGCCCGCGGGCGCCGGGGCGGGCGGCCGGGTGCCGGTCGCGTCGCCGGACTGCGCCGCGGGGCGGCGGACGGGCAGGGGGATGCCGCCGGTGCGCGTGGAGCGGGCGGCCGCTCGCTCGGCGGCGCGTGCGGCGGCGCGGGTTCCGGGACGGGTCTCGATGTCGCTCATGTCGTCTTCCTGTCGCGCGGCGCGCGGCGGGGCATCCGTCGCGGCGCTCGCGGGCCGCCTTGCAGCATACGTCGCGCGGCTGTGAGCCGGGAGACCGGTCGCTGCGCCTGTGGACGGGTCGGCGCGCGGCGCCGGTCCCTCAGGCGCCGCCGACATCGCCGCCGGGCGTTCCGATGACGGATGCCGCGAACCGGTGCCCGGCGAGGCAGCACGCCTCCACCTCTGCGCCGCCCAACGCGGCGGCGACGAACCCCGCGGCGAACGCGTCGCCCGCACCGGTGAGGTCGCGGACCGCGGCGACCGGGGCGACCGGCACCCGCGCGACCGACTCGCCGTCGTCGAACACCTCGGTGGGTTCCCCGCCGTGCTTGACGACCACGCGATGCGCGACGGATGCCGCGAGCCGGCCCCCGCGCGCGACCCCGAGGAGCGCGGCCTCCGTCTCGTTCGCGAACAGCACGTCGGGACGGAGGTCGGCGAGCCACCCGAGCATGCGGTCGACGCCCAGCGTGTCGATGAGGCCCGTCGAGGAGGCGTCGATCGAGATCACGGCGCCCCGCTCCCGTGCACGGGCGACCAGGCGCCCCACCTCGGAGCGCATCGGCTCGTGCTCGAAGCCGTAGCTCGGCACGTGCAGCCAGGCCGCGCCGTCGAGCCAGCCGGCGTCGACCCCCTCGAGCTCGGCCGCGGCGGCGCGATCGGGGAACATGGTGCGCTCGCCGTCCGGCGCGACGATCAGCACGACCGCCCCCGTGCGTCCTGCGCGCTGCAGGCACACCTCGACCCCGGTGGATGCGAGCGCGTCCTCCAGGGTCCGGCCCGCCCCATCCGCGCCCACGCGACCGACGAACCGGGTCGGGACCAGGCCCGCGGCGTGCGCCGCGACGTTCGCGGCGCTGCCGCCGCGCGAGCGGAACACCTGCGCCGCCGAATCGGTCGCCGCGCGGATCGGCTCGGTCGCCCAGACGACGATGTCCTCGAGCAGGTCGCCCACCACGACGAGCACTCCGGATGCCGCGCGCGGAGCGCCGGCCGGCGCGTCAGCCCGCGAGCTCACGCGCGATCTCCGCGCCGAGCCGCGCGTTGCCGCGGTACACCGCGAGGTTCACCTCGAGGCTGCGGCCCCCGGTCGCCCGCTGCACGACGTCGAGGAGGAACGGGGTCGTGTCGCGCCCGGTCACGCCGGCGGCATCCGCCGCCCGCAGGGCCTCGGCGAGCACGCGCTCGTGCTCGGCCGGGTCGAGCTGCTCGGCTTCGGCGATCGGGTTCGCGACGAGCACCGCGGCGGGCAGTCCGAGCGCGTCGCGCGACCGCGCGACGGTCGCGGCCTCGGCCGCGGATTCGACGCGCGCGGGCACGCCGAAGCCCGCGTCGGCGACGTAGAACCCGGGGAAGCGATCGGTCCGGTAGCCGACCACCGTGATGCCGAGCGTCTCGAGCCGCTCGAGCGTCGCCCCGATGTCGAGGATCGACTTCACGCCCGCGCTCACGACCGTGATCGGCGCGGCGGCGAGCGCCGGGAGGTCGGCGGACTCGTCGAAGGTCTCGCCGGCGCCGCGGTGCACGCCGCCGAGCCCGCCGGTCGAGAACACGCGGATGCCGGCACGGTGCGCGAGCCACGCGGTCGCCGCGACCGTGGTGCCCGCGTCGAGGCCCTGCGCCCGGGCGACGGGCAGGTCGCGCGTGCTCGCCTTCACGACGCCGTCGGCCGTGCACAGCCGTCGGATGTCGTCGTCGTCGAGGCCGACGACCGGCACGCCGCCGACCACCCCGATCGTCGCCGGTTCGACGCCCGCATCGCGCACGAGCGCCTCGGTCTCGAGGCCCACCTCGAGGTTGCGCGGGCGGGGGAGTCCGTGCGTGAGGATCGTGGACTCGAGGGCGAGGACCGGGCGGCCGGCCGCGACGGCCTCGCGCACGCGGTCGGCGACGCGGATGGCGCCGGGAGCGCTCCCGCCGACGTGGAGGGGTTCGGGCTGCATGGCGTCATGCTATGTCGGGCGCCGGGTCTAGGGTGGGGAACCGTGCCGCAGCCCGTGATCGTCGCCTCCGACCTCGTCAAGCGCTACGGGGAGTTCGCAGCCGTCGACGGGCTCTCCTTCGAGGTCGCGCCCGGCGAGGCGTTCGGGCTGCTGGGGCCGAACGGCGCGGGCAAGTCGACGACCATGCGCATGATCGGCGCGGTCTCGGCGCGCACCGGCGGCGAGCTGTCGATCCTCGGCCTCGATCCCGACCGGCACGGGCCCGACATCCGCTCGCAGCTGGGTGTGGTGCCGCAGTCCGACAACCTCGACGCCGAGCTCCGGGTGCGCGAGAACCTGCTCGTGTACGGCCGGTACTTCGGCCTGCCCCGGCGGCTCGTCGCCGAGCGGGCTGACGAGCTGCTCGGCTTCGCCCAGCTCGAGGACCGGGCGAGCGCCAAGGTCGACGCCCTGTCCGGTGGCATGAAGCGGCGCCTCACCATCGCTCGCGCGCTCATCAACGACCCCCGCATCCTGCTGCTCGACGAGCCCACGACCGGGCTCGACCCGCAGGCGCGGCACATCCTGTGGGACCGGCTCTTCCGGCTGAAGGAGCAGGGCAAGACGCTCGTGCTCACGACGCACTACATGGATGAGGCCGAGCAGCTGTGCGACCGGCTCATCGTGGTCGACCACGGGCGCATCATGGCCGAGGGCACGCCCGCCGAGCTGATCCGCCGGCACTCCTCGCGCGAGGTGCTCGAGCTGCGCTTCGGCTCCGACCGCAACGAGCAGGTCGCGCACGCGCTCGAGGGCACGGGCGACCGCATCGAGGTGCTGCCCGACCGCATCCTCGTCTACACGGCCGACGGCGAGGCCGAGCTCGAGCGCATCGCCGACGCCGGGCTGCACCCGGTGACGAGCCTCGTGCGCCGCTCGAGCCTCGAGGACGTCTTCCTGCGCCTGACCGGACGGAGCCTGATCGAATGAGCACCTCCCCCGGGGGTCGAGGAGGCCCGAAGGGCCGTCTCGAGACCGAGCCGCGCGACGCGACGCCATCCGCCCCGACCGACGATGCGCGCCTCGCCCTCGCCGGCGGCGCCCGCCCGCGCCGCTTCGGCGCCTGGTACGTCGCCGAGCACCGCCTGCGGGTCATGTGGTCGTACTCGCAGACGATCCTCGCGACGGGCTTCGGCGAGCCGCTCATCTACCTGTACGCCCTCGGGGTGGGCCTGGCCACGCTCGTCGACCGGAACCTCGGCGTCGAGGCGGCCGAGGTCGGCTACCTCGTCTATGTCGCTCCCGCCCTGCTGTGCAGCGCGGGCCTCACGACGGCGACGATCGAGTTCTCCTACCCGGTGCTGCTCGGCTACAAGTGGAACCCGACGTTCAGCGGCATGCACGCCGGGCCGATCAGGCCGCGCCAGATCGTCGACGGCCTCGTGATCTCGGTCGTGATCCGGCTCCTGGCCACGATGGTCGTCTACTTCGGCTTCATGCTGCTCTTCGGCGCCGTGCCCTCGCCCACCGGGTGGCTCGCGATCCTCGTCGCGACCCTCACCGGCCTGGCGTTCGGCACGCTGCTCATGGCCTACGCGTCGACGATCCGCGATGACACGGGCCAGCTCGCGATGGTCGAGCGGCTCGTCGTCGTGCCGCTCACGCTGTTCTCGGGCACGTTCTTCCCGCTCTCCGAGCTGCCGTGGTTCCTGCAGCCGATCGGATGGCTCTCGCCGCTGTGGCACGGCACCGAGCTCTCACGCGTGCTCACGTTCGGCTACGCCGAGCCGATCTGGCTGAGCGCGGTGCACGTCGTGGTCCTCGTCGGCATGTTCCTGACGGGCTGGCTGTGGTCGCGCGGCATCGCCGAACGGAGGCTCACCGCATGAGCCTCGTCGACCACGCGGTCGAGCACCGCACCCGGCGTGGCGGCGTCGGATCGCTGTACGCGGGCAATGCCCGGGCCGTGATGTACCGCGGATGGCGCGCCACGCGCTCGACGAACTGGCTCGTGATGCTCAGCGGCCTGTTCGAGCCGATCTTCTACCTGCTCTCGCTCGGGATCGGCCTCGGCGCGCTCGTCGGCACCGTCACCGTCGACGGACGCGAGGTGCCGTACGCGGCCTACATCGCGCCGGCGCTGCTCGCGGTCGCGGCGATGAACGGGGCCATCTACGACTCGACCTGGAACGTCTTCTTCAAGATCCGCTTCGCGAAGCTCTACGAGGGCATGCTCGCCACGTCGCTCGGGCCGCTCGACGTCGCGCTCGGCGAGATCTCCCTCGCGCTGCTGCGCGGCGGGCTCTACGCGGCGGGCTTCATGCTCGTGATGCAGGTGCTCGGCCTCGCGCTCTCGTGGTGGGCGGTGCTCGCGATCCCGGCCGTGCTGCTGATCGCCTTCGGCTTCGCGAGCATCGGGATGGCGGTCACGAGCTACATGAAGTCCTTCCAGCAGATGGACTGGATCAACTTCGTGATGCTGCCGATGTTCCTCTTCTCGGCGACGTTCTACCCGCTCACCGTCTACCCCGAGCCGATCCAGTGGCTCATCCAGGCGCTGCCGCTCTGGCACGGCGTCGAGCTCGTGCGGGGCCTCACGACGGGCGCGGTGGGCGCCGCGATGCTCGTCCACGTCGCGTACTACGTGGTGATGGTCGTGCTGGGCATGCTCTTCACGACCAAGCGGCTGCGCGCGCTCTTCCTCGCCTGACCCGCACATGTCCGCGTGTGACGGCGCGCGGGGACATCCGCCCGGTCTCGGCGTATCGTCGCCTGCACGATACGAGCACCCGAGGAGCCAGCCATGTCGACCCACCAGCCGCACGCCGCCGCCGAGTCCCGCACGGGCCTCGCGATGGGCATGCGCGGCTGCGTCGAGGGCGAGGCCTGCGCGAGCGACCGGCCGGGCCACGGGCTGCACCCCATGCAGGATCGCCTGTCGCGCATCGCGGCGAGCCGCTGGGTCGACGCGGTGGTCACGGCGAGCGCCACCGACGGCTTCGTCGAACTGGTCGACCTCGACGGCGGCGCGCATCGGGTGTGGCACCACGGTGCGCTCACGGGGCGGCTCGCGGTCGGCGACCCGGTCGCGCTGCATCCGGTCTACGGGGTGCTCGCCCGCGGCGACGACCGCGTCAGCGTCGCCGCCGTCTGAGGTCGGGCCGCGAGGATCAGCTCGCGGGCATCATCTCCTGCATCGCGCCCATCATCTTCTCCATGGCCGTGACGGCCTGGTCGCAGGCCATCGCGCACATGCGGCAGTGCTCGCTCATCTCGGCGTGCGTCATGCACTCGGCCGAGCAGGCGCGGCACATCATGACGCACGTCTGCATCATCGACATCATGACCTGAATGTCGTAGCCGTGCGTGCGCAGCATCATGCGCATCATGGTGTCGCAGACGTCGGCGCAGTTGGAGCACATCGCCGCGCAACGCCCCATGCCCTCGACCGCGTCGGCGTCGGCGCACATGATGCACGCCTGCATGCACGCGGAGAGGGCCTCCATGGCCTCCTGCATCATCGACATGTCCATGCCCTTCATGGGCAGGTCGGAGGCGGACATCGCGCCCTTCATCATGTCCATCGTCATGTTCATCCGAGCACCTCGCGTCTCCGGGGGCCGGGTGTCGACGATGCCGGCTGGGGACCCGGCGACCCTGTCGCGCGCCATGCTACGCCGGGCACCGGATCCCCAGTAGGGGTTGCGTCAGAGCGAGGCGACCTCCGTCTCGGCCTCGGCGAGCTGCTCGCGTGCACCCACGCCCGCGTCGTCGTAGTCGACGTCCTTCGTCTCCTTCGAGATGAGCAGTGCCACGAGGGTCAGCACGCCCATCGCGGAGAGGTAGATGCCGACCGGCCAGGGCTGGCCGTCGGCCGCCGCCCAGAGCGCCACCGCGATGAGCGGGGCGACGGCGGCGCCGAGGATCGACGAGACGTTGTACGCCACGGCCGAGCCGGTGTACCGCACGTTGGTCGGGAAGAGTTCGGGCAGGATCGCGCCCATCGGGCCGAACGTCGCGCCCATGAGCAGGAAGCCGAACACGAGGAACGCCTGCACGAGTGCGCCCGTGAACTTCGGGTCGAGCTGCGGCAGCAGGAACAGGTTGAAGGTCAGGCCGAAGACGATGATCGCCGCGGTCACCCAGATGAGCAGGCGGCGCCGGCCGATCGCGTCGGCGATGGGACCCGAGAGCAGGGTGAACAGGCCGAAGAACACGACGCCGATGATCTGCATCGTGACGAAGTCGGGGTAGGTGAAGCCGAGGCCCGGGTAGAAGGCGGCGGCGAACGCGTCGGGGTCGAACGGCTGTCCGGATGCCTCGGCGGCGGCCTGCGCGGCGGCGCTCGCGGTCTCGAGGTCGGCGGCCTTGGTGCCGTACGACAGCGTGAAGTTCGTCATGAGGTAGAAGAGCACGTACGTCGCGAGCATGATGAAGGTGCCGAGGATCATCTCGCGCCAGTTGTGGCGGAATGCGGTGCCCAGCGGCAGCTTGCGGATGGCGCCACGCTCGGCCGCCTTCGTGAAGGTGCTCGACTCGACGAGCTTGAGGCGCACCCAGAGGCCGATGACCACCATGACGGCCGAGAAGAGGAACGGCACGCGCCATCCCCACTCGAGGAACCACTCGCGCGACGGCGCGAGCAGGTTGATCGCGAGGAACACGCCGTTGGCGATGATGAAGCCGATCGGCGCACCGAGCTGCGGGAACGTGCCGTACCAGGCGCGCTTGCCCGTCGGCGCGTTCTCGGTCGCGACGAGCGCGGCGCCCGACCACTCGCCGCCGAGCGCGAAGCCCTGGGCGAGGCGGAGGACGAGCAGGAGCAGGGCGGCGAACCATCCGATCTGCTCGTGGGTGGGCAGGAGGCCGATGAGGAACGTCGCGATGCCCATGGTGAGCAGCGACGCGACGAGCGTCGCCTTGCGGCCGTGCGTGTCGCCGAAGTGGCCGAAGACGATCGCGCCGATCGGGCGGGCGACCATCGCGGCGCCGAACACGGCGAACGAGGACAGCAGGGCGGTCGTGTCGTTGCCCGTCGGGAAGAAGAGGATCGGGAACACGAGCACGGCTGCGGTCGCGTATGCGTAGAAGTCGTAGAACTCGATGGTCGTGCCGACGAGGCTCGCGAGGATCACACGGCCGCGCGAGTTCGCGGGTGCGGTCGATGCGGGGGCGGGTGCCGTCGGGTCGGTGGGGGATTCGGTTGCGGTCATGGCAGGGCGGGACTTCCGGTGTGGAGGACGGCCGGCCCGGGGCGCTTCGGTGTGCGCCGCACCGCGTCGGCGGAGGGAACCGCTGCTTGTGGCAACCTGCACACCCTACGCACGCCGGGATGCGCTCGCGAGCCGAGCACGACGAACGGTGGAGAGCGTGCGACGAGCGGTCGCGTCATCCGATTTCGACCCGTCGCGGATGTCGCGTAAGGTAAGCCTTACCTTCCGTCGCGGTTGCGACCATCCGATCCGGAGCCCCCACGCATGCGCACCACCCTGGCCAGGACCGAGCCCGCCGCGCTCGACCTGCTCGGCGGCGACCCGCGCGCCACGGCGATCGCGACGCCCACGACCTCGATGGACTACGCCGAACTGGCGGAACGGATCGCCGACCGCCGGGCCGCGCTCGGCGCGGGGCGACGCCTGGTGTTCCTCGCCGGCTCGAACTCGTCCGAGACGGTCGTCACGTACCTCGCCGCGCTCGCCGCCGGCCACCCGGTGCTGCTGCATGCCGCGGGAGCGGATGGCGCGGCCGGCCTCGACGGGCTCATCGGGCGCTACCGGCCCGACGTCGTCGTGCGCGTCGGCGCGGATGGTGCGGCGCCCGAGATCGACGAGCTCGCCGAGGGCAGCCGGCACGTGTTCCACCCCGACCTCGCGCTGCTCGCGAGCACCTCGGGCTCGACGGGCTCGCCCAAGCTCGTGCGCCTGTCGCGCGCGAACGTGCTGAGCAACGCGCGCAGCATCGCCGAGTACCTGGAGCTGGCGCCGGCCGACCGCGCGGCCACCACGCTGCCGTTGCACTACTGCTACGGGCTCTCGGTCGTGAACAGCCACCTCGTCGCCGGGGCGAGCCTGCTGCTCACCGATCGCTCGGTGGTCGAGCCCGAGTTCTGGAGCGAGTTCGACGCCGCGGGGGCGACCTCGTTCGCGGGCGTGCCGTACACCTACGAGCTGCTGGAGTCGACCGACTTCGCCGCGCGCCCGCACCCGACGCTGCGGTACGTGACGCAGGCGGGCGGGCGGCTCGCACCCGAGCGCGTGCGCGCGCTGGCGCGGCTCGGTCGTGAGCGCGGCTTCGACGTCGTGGTCATGTACGGCCAGACCGAGGCGACCGCGCGCATGGCGTACCTGCCGCCCGAGCTCGCCGAGTCGGCGGCGGGAGCGATCGGCGTGCCCATTCCCGGCGGGTCGCTGCGCATCGACGACACCGTCGGCGGGGGCGCACCCGGCGAGGGCGAGCTCGTCTACTCGGGACCCAACGTGATGATGGGCTACGCCGAGACGGGGTCGGACCTCGCTCGCGGGCCCGAGCTCGCGGAGCTGCGCACCGGCGACCTCGCCCGGCGGCGCGACGACGGACTCATCGAGATCACGGGGCGGCTCAGCCGGTTCGTCAAGAGCTACGGGCTCCGGCTCGACCTCGACCGCGTCGAGCGGATGCTCGCCGAGGACGGGATCGAGGCGCGCACCGTCGGCGTCGACGAGCGGATGGCCGTGTTCGTCCGCCACGAACGGTGGGCCGATCGGGCCCGCGCCGCCGTGCACCGGCGCACCGGGTTGCCGCCGCACGCGTTCGACGTGCACGCGCTCGCCGAGTTCCCGCGCACGGCCAACGGCAAGCCCGACCACGCGGCGCTGCGCGCGCACGCGACGCTTCTGCGGGCGACGGATGGCGCGCCCGCCCACGCACCCCGTGCCGACGCGAGCGTCGCCGACCTCCGCCACCTCTACGCCGAACTCCTCGGGCGCCCTGACGCGACCGAGGCCGACAGCTTCACGAGCCTCGACGGCGACTCGCTCAACTACGTCGAGCTCGCCCTCCGGCTGGAGGAGCGCATCGGCGCGCTGCCGCGCGACTGGCCGAGCCGCACCATCCGCGAGCTCGCTTCCGGGCCGTCACCGGAACCGGCTCCGTCGGTCGAGGAGGGCGGCCGGCGGCCGTCTCGGAACCCTGCCCCGAGGGTCGACCGCCGCCGCCGTGGCCGCCGCGTCGCGCGGCTGGAGACCTCGGTCGTGCTCCGCGCCGTGGCGATCCTGCTCATCGTCGCGACGCACGCCGACGTCGTGCAGCTCAAGGGCGGCGCCCACCTGCTCCTGGCCGTCGCGGGCTTCAACCTCGCGCGCTTCCGGCTGACCGGCCGCGGCGCGCGCCCGGCCGACGAGCGGGCGGCCCGGTCGCGCCGGGTCGGCGGGCTGCTCCGCAGCGCCCGTGCGCTCACGGTGCCCGCCGTGCTCTGGATCGGCGGCGTCGCGCTCATCACGGGCAGCTACGACCCCGCGACCGTGCTGCTGTCGAACTGGATGGTGCCGGGCTCCGAGGCCTGGAGCGAGCAGTGGCAGTTCTGGTTCCTCGAGGCGCTGGTCTGGTCGATCGTGGGGCTCGCCGCGATCTTCAGCGTGCCCGGCCTCGACGCGCTCGAGCGCCGCCACCCGTTCGCGTTCGCGGCGGCGATCCTGGCCGTCGCGCTCGTGTGGCGGTACGCCGCGGCGGGTGGCATCACGCCGTCGTCGCCGATGCGCTACGCGCTGCCCGCGATCGCCTGGCTCATCGCACTGGGCTGGCTCGTCGCCCGCTCGACCACCGTGCCCCGCCGAATCGCCGCCACGGCGATCGTGCTCGCGACCGTCCCCGGCTTCTTCGGCGACCCCCTGCGCGAGTCGATCGTGATCGTCGGGCTCGTCCTGCTCGCGTGGGTCACGAGCGTGCCGATGCCGGGTGTGCTGGCCGGACCGATCGGCATGGCGGCATCCGCCTCGATGTTCGTCTACCTCACGCACTGGCAGGTGTACCCGCCGATCGAGGAGGTGTCGCCGCCGCTCGCGATCGCGGCGTCCTTCGCGGTGGGGCTCGCGGCCTGGTGGGCGTGGGGGCGCGTCGAGGCCTGGGCTCGCACGCGCACGAGGAACGGCGCCGCGCGCGACCGCGACGGCGCCGTCCCCTCTCGGGCGTCGGTCACGCCGCGGTGAACGGCCCGATCTCGAGCACGGTCGAGCCGTCGGCGCAGACCGGGATCGG
The DNA here is from genome assembly GCF_016907355.1 of Agromyces aurantiacus. Taxonomy (NCBI): domain Bacteria; kingdom Bacillati; phylum Actinomycetota; class Actinomycetes; order Micrococcales; family Microbacteriaceae; genus Agromyces; species Agromyces aurantiacus. The sequence goes on from NZ_JAFBBW010000001.1 coordinate 1,632,604, forward strand.
AGCGGCGCCGACGACGCCGGGGCCGGCGCCGTCGGAGGTCACGTAGGCGCGCAGGTGGTCGGCCGTCACCGCGTCGCAGCCCGACGCGGCCGGCTCGGGCGCGGTGCCGAGCACGATCGCCGCGTCGCCGTTCGCCAGCACGAACGGCTCGCCCATCTCGCCCACCACCGTGGACCAGCCGATGCGCGATCCGTCGGCCGACTCGACGACGAGGCCGGGCCATCCCCAGACCGAGCACGAGACGTCGGACTCGTTCGTGAACACCAGCTCGAACCCGCTCGCGCCGTCGACCGAGAGGTCGGGTCGGGCGGCGTACTCGAGGCTCAGCTGCTCGTCCTGGCACTTGGCGGGGAGCGGCTCGGGCTCCTCGGGCGGCACGACCTCGCCGGGCGCGCCGTGGAGTGCGACCAGCGGGCCGAGCAGGAGGGACCAGGTCCCGTCGGCGCAGACCGGGACCCGGGCGTCGGCGACGATCCCGCCGCCGGCCCCGTCCGAGGAGATGTACGCGCGCAGGTGGTGCGACATGGCCTCGACGCATCCGATCGACGACGGGAGGACCGCCTCGCCCTCGGCGACGGCCTGCCCGCCGCTCGGCGGCAGGACCGCGAGCGTGCTCGTCGGTCCGGACGCGTACGCCCCGGTCAGGAACCCTCCGTCGGCGTCCTCGGCGACCAGGCCCGGCCAGCCGTCGAACGAGCAGGGCTGCGAGCCCGTGTTCGTGAAGACCAGCTCGAACGCGATGGCCTCCGCCGTCGATCGGTCGGGCTGCTCGCGGTACTCCATCGTGAGCTGCGAGTCCTCGCAGTGCGCCGGGCCGATCACTCGCGCCCGGTCACGCAGCTCGGCGGTCGGGGTGCTCTCCGCTCCGTCGCCCGCGTCCGCCGTCGTCGCGACGGAGGACGGCCCCGTCATCGCGACCGTCACCGCATCGCCCGCCGCCGCGCGTGCCGCTGACGCGTGGCTCGCGTGCGTCCGTTCGAAGCCGACCGCGCCGGCCACCATCGCCGTTCCCCCCGTGAGCGCCGCCGTGACCGCCACCCCCGCGACCGCTCGGAACACCACCCTCTTGGTGTGCATCTCATCCCCTTCCACGTCACCCGAACGGGTGACCCGAGGTGGACGCTAGCATATGGGCAGATATCTTCCTATAGTTTTCCCGGATATCTTCCTATACATCCACGCGCGGTGTTCCTATGCTGGCTGCATGCCACGCAGACGGGAAGGACGGCTCGTGGGCCTCGAGGTCGACATCCTCGGCGCCGGCATCGAGCTCCAGGCCGAGGGCGGTGACTTCTACGGCTTCGCCCTCGCGAAGCGCATCGCCGATCACGCCGGCGCCAGCGCCCTCACGGCGCACGGCACCCTCTACAAGGCGCTGAACCGCCTCGCCGAACGCGGCCTGGTCGAGTCCGAATGGGAGGATCCCGCCGCGGCCGCTGAGGAGGGCCGACCACGGCGGCGGCTGTACCGGGTCACCGGCGCCGGCGCGATCGCCTACCGGGCCGAGGTCGCGCAGCGCGCCGTGTTCGCCCCGGCGCCGAAGTCGGCCTTCGCATGAGCGTCGCGACCCTCCGGCCCGACGGCGAGGTCGGGCTCGAGGCATCCGCCCGACTGCGGCACCGTACGGCGGGGCGCGTGGATGCCGCCGTCCTCGCGTGGTGCCGGTGGTACACCGCCGACCTGCCCGACGAGGTCGCCGCCGAGCGCCGGGCCGAACTCGCGTCCGACCTGTTCGAGGAACGCGAGCACTCGGGGGCGCGTGCGACCCCGTCGATCCTCTGGCGGGCCGTCCGCGGCATCCCGGCCGACCTCGCGTGGCGCGGTGCGCGGCTGCGGCGCGCGGCGATCGGTGCGCCGCGGGGCACCTTCCCGCTCGCGATGCCGGCGCTCGCGCACCTCGCCGCCGTCGCCCTCGTCGCCTGGGGCGGCGTCATCCTGTGGCGCGTCGCACGGAGCATGGTCATCGGCGACTGGCACGGGGCCGCCGATGTCGCCGAGCTCTCGGTCGCGGGGCTCATCCTGGCGCTGGTCGGGTCGTGGCTGCTGATGGTCGCGCGCCGACGTGCGTTCGCCGGGCTCGTGCTCGCGGTCGCGGCCTACCTGCTCGTCCGCTTCGGGACCTACGCGCTCATGGAAACCAGCGTGAGCTTCACCGCCTGGTTCTCGACCTCGACCGGGCAGATGGTGCTCCTGAACCGGCTGGCGACCGGCGCGGCGGTGCTCTTCTTCCTCTCGATGGCCGCGTGGTGGCGTTCGCCGACCCCCGCCCCGCAGTCCGACGAGGCGACGCCATGAACGTCCGGCGCCTGGTCGCTCCCGTCGCGATCGGCGGCCTGCTGGTCTGCGCCGCCGCGGTCGCGCTCACCGTCGTCGGCGCGTTCGGGATCGACCTCTTCGCCCCGACGCCGACGGGGGTCGGGGCGGTCGGCGAGGCGGGCGGGGGCGGCGGGACCGGCGTCGCCAAGTCCGCATCGTCGACCGCCGCCGGGATCACGACACAGGCCGCCCAGTGGGAGCTGGTCTCCGACGAGGAGCGTTCCGAGTACATGGGTCGCGAGCAGGTCATCGCCGAGTGCATGGCCGCGAAGGGCGTGGAGTACCGGCCGGCCGCGCCCTGGCTCAACCAGGACGCGCAACCTCGAGGGCTCAGCTTCGAGCAGTCCGTGATCTGGCTCGACGCGTACTACGGCGAGACGAACGACGACTGGTCGGTGCCGGCGTCGGACTGGCGCAGACGCGGATGCCTCGGCGTCGGCGAGCACGCCGTGGCCGTCGCCCGGGCGGCCGGCACACCGCTGTCGGCGCCCCTGCCCGAGCCCGACCCGGAGGCGCTGACGGAGGAGGAGGAGCTGGCCTGGTTCTGGCAGGTGATCGAGACCTGCCTGGCCGAGCAGGGCTTCGGCCTCGACGACGACGGCACTCCCGGCTGGTGGGCGGCGATGTACGGCGACGCCGGCACCGGCGCGGCCTATCGCTGGGAGGACGCGGGCTGCTCGGGCTACGCCACCCACGTCACCGGCAACGACAACATGCACTGACCTCGGGCGTGAGCCGGGTCGGCACCAGGTCGCGGGGTCGCCGCGCCCGCGGCGCCGAGGCTCAGCCGCGCAGCGTGCGCAGCAGCCTCGCGGTCGCGATCGCGGCCTCGGCCGCCTCGCGCCCCTTGTCCTCCTTCGAGCCCGGCAGGCCGGCCCGGTCGAGGCCCTGCTGCTCGTCGTCGAGGGTGAGCACGCCGAAGCCCACGGGCTTGCCGGTGTCGAGCGCGACCCGGGTCAGCCCGTCGGTCGCGGCCGCCGAGACGTACTCGAAGTGCGGCGTGCCGCCGCGGATGATGACGCCGAGCGCCACGACCGCGTCGGCGCCCGACTCGAGCGCCGTCTTCGAGGCCACCGGCAGCTCGAAGCTGCCCGGCACGCGCACGAGCGTGAACTCGGCGCCGGCCGACTCGAGCGTGCGGGTCGCGCCCGCGATCAGCCCGTCGGTGATCTCGTCGTGCCAGCTGCCGGCGACGATCACCACGCGCAGTCCGCGTCCGTCCACGTCGAGTTCGGGCGATCCGGCTCCGCTCATGATGCGTGTCCCTTCAGGAGTTCGTCGGCAGCGGCCTCGGTCAGCTGCTCGTCGTCGATCGAGTGTCCCATGCGCGTGCGCTTGGTCTCGAGGTAGCCTGCGTTGACCGAGCCGACGCCCACCACGAGCGGCAGTCGGTCGGCCACGTGGATGCCGTGCGCCTGCAGCTGGCGCACCTTCTCCGGGTTGTTGGTGAGCAGTCGCACGCGGGCGATGCCCAGGTCGTCGAGGATGGCGCTCGCTGCCGTGTAGTCGCGCGCGTCGATCGGCAGGCCGAGTGCGAGGTTCGCGTCGAGCGTGTCGAGCCCGCCCTCCTGGAGCCGGTACGCGCGGAGCTTGTTGATCAGGCCGATGCCCCGTCCCTCGTGCCCGCGCAGGTAGACCACGACGCCGCCCTGCTCGGCGATCGTCGCGAGCGCCGTGTCGAGCTGCGGCCCGCACTCGCACTTCAGCGAGCCGAACGCCTCGCCGGTCAGGCACTCGGAGTGCACGCGGGCGATCGCGCCGGCCGGGTCGGCCGCGGGGTCGCCCGCGATGATCGCGAGGTGGTCGGCGCCGGTGTTCCGGTCGCGGTAGGCCCGCACGCGGAACGTGCCGTGCACGGTCGGCAGGTTCGTCTCGACCTCGAACTGCACGCGCGAGGACTCCGCGATCGGCGCGGGCGCCTCTCCCGCGCCGAGGTCCTGGCCGCCGTGCCACTCGTGCAGGTACGCGACCAGCGCCTCGACGGTCGTGACCGGCAGGTCCTCGCGCTCGCCGAAGGCGATCAGCTCGGGCAGCCGCATCATCTCGCCGTCGTCGGCGATGAGCTCGCCGATGACGCCCACCGGCGCGAGGCCGGCGAGCCGCATGAGGTCGACCGCCGCCTCGGTGTGCCCGGCGCGCTCGCGCACGCCGCCGTCGACGGCGCGGAGCGGCAGGATGTGGCCCGGGCGGATCAGCCGGTCGGGCGTCGCCTCGGGGTCCGCGAGGATCCGCAGCGTGTGCGCCCGGTCGGAGGCGGAGATGCCGGTCGAGATGCGATCCGCGGCGTCGACCGAGATCGTGTAGGCGGTGCCGCGTGCGTCCTCATTGCGCTGGACCATGAGCGGCAGCCCGAGACGGTCGGCGACCGCGTTCGGCATCGGGGCGCAGAGGTAGCCGCTCGTGTGGCGCACCATCCACGCGATCCACTCCTGGGTCGCGAACTCGGCGGCCATGATGGCGTCGCCCTCGTTCTCACGGCCCTCGTCGTCGGCCACGATCACGGGCTTGCCCGCGCGCAGCGCGTCGAGCACCTCGGTCATGCTCGCGAGGCTCATCGGGTGCCTCCGATCGGCTCGGCCACGGACGACGGCAACGCGTGGTGCGCGTCCAGGCGCAGCATCCGCTGCACGTGACGCGCGAGCACGTCGGTCTCGAGGTTGACGCGGTCGCCCGCCCCGAGGCGCCCGAGCGTGGTGGCCGAGAGCGTCTCGGGGATCAGCGACACCTCGAACCACGAGCCGTCCGGCTCGTCGCCGAGCGCCGAGACCGTGAGCGAGACGCCGTCGACCGCGATCGAGCCCTTGTCGACCACGAGCGCCGCGAGGCCGGCGGGCAGCGAGAAGCGGATGACGCGCCATTCCTCGCCCGGCCGCACCTCGAGCACCGTGGCGGTGCCGTCGACGTGCCCCTGCACGATGTGGCCGCCGAGCCGGTCGCCCACGAGCGCGGCGCGCTCGAGGTTGACGGGCCGGCCCTCGGCGACGCCGTCGAGGGTCGACATGCGCAGGGTCTGCGCCATGACGTCGGCGGTGAACGACGTCGCATCGGCGTCGACGACGGTCAGGCACACGCCCGAGACCGCGATCGAGTCGCCGTGCCGGACGCCGTCGACGACCTTCGGCCCGCGGACCGTGAGCCGCAGCACATCGGCGTGCGGCTCGACGCGCGTGACCTCGCCGAGTTCCTCGATGATTCCGGTGAACATGTCAGGCCCTTTCTGGGGTGGAGGTGTCGGTGCGCTCGGCGAGGCGGGGGCGCGCCACGATGAGCACGTCGTCGCCGAGTCGGATCAGGTCGGTGAAGGCGAAGGCGAGGGCATCGGCGATCGTCCCGATGCCGAGGTCGCCGATCGCGGTGCGCGGGCCGCCGATGAGCGACGGCGCGAGGTAGACGAGCAGTTCGTCGGCGAGGCCGGCCCGGAGGAACGCGCTCGCGAGTGTGGGGCCGCCCTCGATGAAGAGCGAGCGGATGCCGCGACGCTGGAGTTCGGCGAGATCGGCCGCGAGGTCGGCACCCGACATCCGGATCGCCTCGTGCGGATGCCGCGCGAGCGCCGCCTCGGCCGGGACCTCTCGCCGGCCGAACACGACCGGGACGGGCTGCGACTCGAGCAGTTCGCCGTCGGCGTCACGCGCGGTGAGGGCGGGATCATCCGCGAGCAGGGTCCCGGTGCCGACCGCGATCCCGTCGGATGCCGCGCGGCGGTGGTGCACGTCGGCGCGCGCCTCGGGCCCGGTGATCCACCGGCTCGTGCCGTCGGCCGCCGCCGCGCGCCCGTCGAGGCTCGACGCCCACTTGACCGTGACGCGCGGTCGGCGCCGGCGCGCGGCGAACAGCCAGTCCTCCAGGAACGCCTCGACCTCGTTGGCGAGGACGCCGGCGGTCACCTCGACGCCCGCGGAACGGAGCGTCCGCGCGCCGCCGGAGGAGTGGTCGCCCGGGTCCTCGACGGCGTACACCACGCGGGCGACGCCGGCATCGATGAGCGCCTGGGCGCACGGTCCGGTGCGGCCGGTGTGGTTGCACGGCTCGAGCGTGACGACCGCCGTCGCCCCGTGCGCCGCGCCGGGCGGCAGCGTGGAGATCGCGTCGACCTCGGCGTGGGGGGTGCCCGCGCCGCGGTGCCAGCCCTCGGCGAGCACATCGCCCGAGGGGGAGAGGATGACGCATCCGACGCGGGGATTCACCCCGCGGGCCGGGCCGCGCTCGGCGAGTTCGAGCGCCCGGCGCATGGCGGCGGCGTCGCTCGCCGCCTGCGTCGCCGTGGACATGGGAGCCTGCTTTCCGGCTCCGGGTCTCCCGGCGGCGCCGGAAACGTCGACGGCGCCACCGGCGTCGTCGACACGTGCCGCCTCCCATCCGGACTTTCACCGTCGGTACCGGAGTTCCACCGGTTCAACCGCTCGCGCGCGGCCGGACGGCCACGCGCTCCCGGCTCGCGGACTTTCACCGCCGGTTCGGACTTGCACCGACCCCGGAGCACGTTTCGTGTTCGATTCTAGGTCAACGCGCCGACGGGGCGGGTATTCCCGCCGTCATGCGCCGCCGTGCGCCGGCGTCAGCGGCACGCCTTCGCGGCGTCGATCTGCGCGTCGGTCGGCCGCCCGTACGCCTCGATGCCCGAGCCCGGCAGGTCGTAGCCCATGCCGATCGCCCACGCGGTGGCCCACGTCTCGTGGTCGCCGGCGAACGGCTCGGCCGCGAAGATCGCGTAGCACTCGTCGCGGAGGACCTGCGTGTGCCCGACCTCGTGGACCACGACCGCCTCGGCGTTCTCGTCGGTGCTCCACTCGCGTTCGATGCTCTCGGTCAGCGAGATGAGCCCCCAGCCGTCGCCCTCTGGCTTGAACTCGGCGGTGCCCGAGTACCAGGCGTCGCTCGAGAGCCCCGCGACCTCCCACGCCCACACGAAGTCGAGCTCGACGCCGGCCGCGATCGAGCGCGCGAACGCCTCGATGTCGGCTCGGACCGGGTAGGCGCGGCGGTGCTCCTCCTCGGCGGCGTGCGATGCGCGCACCTCCGCGACCGCGGCGGTGAGTTGCGCGAAGCGATCGGCGTCGCCCGATGAGACGGTCGGCGAGTGGCGGATGCCGTCGAGGGCGTCCTGCACCGCGACCCGGGCGGCGTAGCTCGCCGACGGGCTCGCCTCCAGCGCCTGTCCGACGAGTTCCTCGGTGCCCGCCAGGAGCTCCTCCATGGCGGTCGAGACGGCCACGGTGCCGTTCGCGACCTCGTCGGCCGCATCGTCGAACCGCGCTGCGGCCTGGTTGCGGGACGGGATGAGCTCGGTCAGCCGCCACAGGTCGGCGTAGCGTTCCCAGGCCGGGGCCGGCGAGCCCGGTTCGCCGAGATCGGCGAGGCCGGCCGGCCCCTCCGGCGGGTCGTCGAGGATCGCGCGAGCCGACGCGATGCGCTCCTCGAGGGCGGCCCGGTCCTCGTCGCGGACCAGCTCGCCGGTCGCCGTCGCGAGCAGGTTCTCGGCCCGCGCGACCGCGGACTCCCCGCGGTCGGCGGTGGCGGTGTACGACGTGCTCGCGTCGTCGAATCGCGCGTCGGCGGTCGCCCACGCCGGCCACACCTCGGCGTGGGCGACCGAAGCGGCCAGCTGGTGGCCGGCGAGTGCGGTCGCGATGACGCCGGCGATCGCGATCACCGCCGCGCCGGTGCCGAGGCGACGGGGCGGGCGCGGGGCGTGGGCGGGCGCCGGACCGGGCTCCGGTCGGGGCGGGTCGGCGACCTCGGCCTCGACGGCCTCGACGCCATCGGGTTCCGCGGCGTCGGGTTCCGCGGCGTCGGGTGAACGCATGCGATCCTCTCGTGCGATCGTTCGGGCGACCGCGAGGCTCACGCTACCGGGCGGCGTCCTCCGCTTCGATCACGATCGCGTCACGCCGAGTCGACCAGTCCCCGTGCGGTCCCCTCGTCGATGATGAGGTCGGTGATCAGCTCGGCGGCGAGCGCTCCGGTCAGGCCGGGGAGCTTCGCCCGTCCCGAGACCACGCAGATGCGTCTGGGCGCCCGGCGCAGCGTCGCGAAGTCGGGTCCGGTGCCGCGGGCGTTCAGCGCGATGCCGTCGGTCGACCCGTCCGCGCGGTAGAACACCGTCGCCACGTCGCCGACGACGCCGTCGCGCGAGAGCGACTCGTAGTCGGCCCGCTCGAGGTACCCGCCCTGGTACACGTGGCTCGGCACCTCGGCGAAGGGCGAGCCGATGCCGAAGATCGCGACGTCCATGGCGGCCTGCAGGTCGAGCAGGCGCCGGGTGCTGCGTTCGCGCCAGAACGCCTCCTTCGTCGCGGGGTCGTCGAAGAACGCGGGGACCGGGAACTGCTGCACGCGCGCGCCGAACGCGTCGCCGAAGCGGCGGAGCAGCTCGCTCGCGTAGAGGATGCCCGTCGTGCGGAGGTTGCCGGCGCCGTTCAGCTGCACGACCTCGGAGTTGTGGGTCGCCTTGGGTGCGAGGTGCCGGCTCATGGCGCTCATGGTCGAGCCCCAGGCGACGCCGATGGTCTGGTTCGAGTCGATGAACCGGGTGAGAATCCGTGCAGCAGACAGCGCGACGCGCTCGAGCCGGTCGACGTCGCTGGCGTGGTCGGGCACGGGCACGACGTGAGCCGAGACCTCGTACCGCTCGAGGATCTCCTGCTCGAGCCGGCTCGGGAGGTCGAGGGGGGAGTGGATCGAGATCTCGACGAGCCCGGTGGCGCGCGCATGGCTCAACAGGCGCGAGACCGAGGATCGCGAGGTGTGCAGCTCCGTCGCGATCGCGTCCATCGTGAGGTCCTGCAGGTAGTACAGGTGCGCCGCGCGCAGCGCGTCGCGGGTCTTGCCGGAGGGCAGCTCGCCCGCGGCCGCGGGCCCCGCGGCATCCGTGACCGTCATCGTCGTCTCCTTCTGCACGTTTGTGCAATCGGCTTGCAAGCATGTGCGCATGTGCTCACGATGTATTCATCCACAGCCGGCCCGCACTCGCAAGCCGCCGTGTCCAACGCTTCGAAAGGACAGCGATGTCGCCCATCACGTCGTCGACGACCCGCCCGCAGCCCGCGTCCCGTCCGCGCGTCGAGGTCTCGGCCCTCCGCGCCCGCCCGACCGCCGAGGTCGTGATCATCGGCGGCGGCATCAACGGGATCGCCACGTTCCGCGACCTGGCGCTCCAGGGCGTCGACGTCGTGCTCGTCGAGCGCGACGACTTCGTCTCGGGCGCGTCGGCCGCGTCGAGCCACATGATCCACGGCGGCATCCGCTACCTCGAGAACGGCGAGTTCCGTCTCGTCCAGGAGTCGGTCCAGGAGCGCAACGGACTGCTGCGGATCGCCCCGCACTACGTCAAGCCGCTGCGCACGACCGTGCCGATCTACTCGACCTTCTCCGGCATCCTCTCGGCGCCGCTCCGGTTCCTGACCCACCGCCAGGGCGCGCCCACCGAGCGCGGCGCTGCGCTCATCAAGACCGGCCTGACCATCTACGACGCCTTCTCGCGCGACGGCGGCAGCGTGCCCCGGCACCGCTTCCTCGGGCGCTCGCGCTCGCTCGCCGAGCTGCCCGCGCTCAACCCCGCCCTGAAGTACACCGCGACCTACTACGACGCGAGCATGCACGACCCCGAGCGGCTCGCGCTCGACGTGCTGTTCGACGGGCTCGCGGCCGGGCCGCACGCGCGCGCCGTCAACCACGTCGAGGCGATCGGCTTCGGCGCTCGCGGCGTGCGCGTGCGCGACGCGGTCACCGGCGACGAGTTCGACCTCGCCGCCGACGTGGTCGTCAACACCTCCGGGCCGTGGACCGACCTGACGAACGCGCAGCTCGGGCGCGAGACCGCGCACATGGGCGGCACCAAGGGCTCCCACATCGTGCTGGACCACCCTGAGCTGCTCGCCGCCACCGGCGGCCGCGAGATCTTCTTCGAGCACGAGGACGGCCGCATCGTGCTGATCTACCCGCTCAAGGGACGCGTCATGGTCGGCACGACCGACCTCGAGCACGACATGCGCGAGCCCGCCGTGTGCACCGAGGAGGAGGTCGACTACTTCTTCGACCTCGTCGCGCACGTTTTCCCAGGCATCGCGGTCGACCGGTCGCAGATCGTCTACCGCTTCTCCGGCGTGCGGCCGCTGCCGCGCCACGACGACACCCAGCCCGGCTTCGTCAGCCGCGACTACCGCATCGAGCGCGCGGAGGTGGCCGAGCGACCCGGTACGACGCTCCTGAGTCTCGTCGGGGGCAAGTGGACCACGTTCCGGGCGCTCGCCGAGCACCTCGCCGACGAGGTCCTCGAGCTCGTCGGGCGCCGGCGCGTGCGCTCCACGAAGGGGCTTCCCATCGGAGGTGGAGCCGGGTTCCCGACGACCGACGACGCGCGGCTCGTGTGGATCGCCGGCCACGGCGACGGCGTCGGCCGCGCGCGCGCCGAGGCGCTCCTCGACCGCTACGGCACGCGCGCCGAGGCGCTGATCGCCGAGGTCGAGGGGGCCCCCGAGACCCCGCTCGCCGGCCACGACGGGTACAGCCGCGAGGAGATCGCGTGGCTCACCCGCAACGAGCAGGTCGTGCACCTCGCCGACGTCGTGTTCCGGCGCACGAGCCTCGCCTTCACCGGGTCGCTCACGACGGCGCTGCTCGACGAGCTCGCGGAGGTCGTCGGCGACGAGCTCGGGTGGGATGCCGCAGGGCGCCGCGCCCAGGTCGAGGCCACGCGCCGCGTGCTCGCCGACCGGCACGGGGTCGTGCTCGGGCAGGTGTCGCTGACCCGGTAGCGCCGCCCTGTGCGGGTCGAGGAGCCGCGAAGCGGCGTCTCGAGACCCTCGCGAACGGTCTCGAGACGCGCCTGCGGCGCTCCTCGACCCGCACGGGATCTTGCACAGACGTGCACGCCGGACCGCCGCTTTCCGGCCGATTCCGCGGGTACGTTTCATCGGGGTCGCGCCCTGACGCGGCATCCCGCTTCAACGAAAGAAGGTCAACGTGGACAATCTCGGTGTCGTGTTCCTCTCGGAACTCGTCGGCACGGCCATGCTCGTGCTCCTCGGCTGCGGCGTCGTCGCCAACGTCGCCCTGGCGAAGAACAAGGGCTTCGGCGGCGGCTTCCTGATGGTCAACTTCGGCTGGGGCCTCGCGGTCTTCGCGGGCGTCATCGTCGCCTACGCGTCGGGGGCGCACCTCAACCCCGCCGTCACCCTCGGGCTCGTCGCGAACGGCCGCACGGAGTTCGTGCCGGGCGTGCCCGTCGACGCGCTCTCCGTGCTCACCTACATCGCCGCGCAGCTCCTCGGGGCGTTCCTCGGCGCCATCGCGTGCTGGCTCGCGTACAAGCAGCACTTCGACGCTGAGCCCGAGCCGGCCACCAAGCTCGGCGTGTTCTCGACCGGTCCCGCCATCCGCTCCTACGGCTGGAACCTCGTGACCGAGGTCATCGGCACGTTCGTGCTCGTGTTCGTCGTGATCGGGTTCGGCCGCAACGGCGACGCCTCGGGTCTCGCCGCGCTCGGCGCGCTGCCCGTGGCCCTGCTCGTCGTCGGCATCGGCGCCTCGCTCGGCGGTCCGACCGGCTACGCGATCAACCCGGCCCGCGACCTCGGCCCCCGCATCGCGCACGCCGTGCTGCCCATCGCGGGCAAGGGCGGATCCGACTGGGCCTACTCGTGGGTTCCCGTCGTCGGTCCCATCGTCGGCGGCCTGCTCGCCGGCTGGGCCGCGATCCCGCTGCTGCCGCTGCTCGGCTGACCCGCGGCATCCGCACCACCCTCGTTCATCCCCTCATCCATTCACTGACAGCAACGGAGTTCTCAGATGGCTGACTACATCCTCGCGATCGACCAGGGCACCACCTCGTCGCGCGCGATCATCTTCGACAAGGCCGGATCGATCGTCTCGACCGGGCAGCTCGAGCACGAGCAGATCTTCCCGAGGGCCGGATGGGTCGAGCACGACCCCATGGAGATCTGGCGCAACACCGGCGAGGTCATCGGCCAGGCGCTGGGCAAGGTCAACCTGACCCGCCACGACATCGCCGCGGTCGGCATCACCAACCAGCGCGAGACCGCGGTGGTCTGGGACCGGACGACCGGACAGCCCGTCTACAACGCGATCGTCTGGCAGGACACCCGCACGCAGGACATCGTCGATCGCCTCGCGGCCGACGGTGGCGTCGAGCGCTTCAAGGCCAAGGTCGGCCTGCCGCTCGCGACGTACTTCTCGGGCACGAAGATCGTGTGGATCCTCGAGAACGTGCCGGGTGCGCGCGAGAAGGCCGAGGCCGGCGACCTGCTCTTCGGCACGACCGACACGTGGGTGCTCTGGAACCTCACCGGCGGCGTCGAGGGCGGCGTGCACGCGACGGATGTCACGAACGCGAGCCGCACGATGTTCATGGATCTCGAGACCCTCCAGTGGGACGACGAGATCCTCGCCGCGTTCGGCGTGCCGCGGTCGATGCTGCCCGAGATCAGGTCCTCGTCCGAGGTGTACGGTGTCGCCAACGAGCACTCGCTGCTGCGCGAGACCCCCATCGCGGGCATCCTCGGCGACCAGCAGGCCGCCACGTTCGGCCAGGCCGCGTTCGAGGCCGGCGAGGCGAAGAACACCTACGGCACCGGCAACTTCCTGATCTTCAACACGGGCGAGGAGATCGTCCACTCGAAGAACGGCCTGCTCACGACCGTCGGCTACAAGCTCGGCGACCAGCCCGTGCACTACGCGCTCGAGGGCTCGATCGCCGTCACCGGGTCGCTGATCCAGTGGCTGCGCGACAACCTCGGGCTCATCTCCTCGGCCTCCGAGGTCGAGGAGCTCGCCAAGTCGGTCGAGGACAACGGCGGCGCGTACTTCGTGCCGGCGTTCTCGGGCCTCTTCGCCCCGTACTGGCGTCCGGACGCGCGCGGCGCGCTCGTGGGCCTGACCCGCTATGTGCACAAGGGGCACATCGCGCGGGCGGCCCTCGAGGCGATCGCGTTCCAGACGCGCGACGTCGTGGACGCCGTGAACGCCGATGCGGGGATCGACCTCACGGAACTGCGCGTCGACGGCGGGGCGACGGCCAACGACACCCTGCTGCAGTTCCAGGCCGACATCCTCGGCGTGCCGGTCGTGCGGCCGGTCGTCGCGGAGACGACCGCGCTCGGCGCCGCGTACGCGGCCGGCCTCGCGGTCGGCTTCTGGGCGGACCTCGAGGACCTGGCGAAGAACTGGCAGGAGGACCGTCGCTGGGAGCCGCAGATGGACGCGGCCGAGCAGGGCCGCCTGCTGCGCAACTGGAAGAAGGCGGTCACGAAGACGCTCGACTGGGTCGACGCCGACGTCCGCTAGTGTTCTGCGGGTCGAGGAGCGCGCGGTTCCGTCGCGCGCTCCTCGACCGGCATGGTCTGCGCGAGCAGCGGCGGCAGCTCGGCGAGCGTGCGGATCTCATGCACGCCCGCGGCCGCGGCATCCGCCGTGTCGAGTTCGGCGGGACGCGCACCGGTGCGGTTGATCCAGACGCCGATGAGCCCCGCGCGCGCCGCGCCGATCGCGTCGGTGCGCAGCCGGTCGCCCACGTAGGCCGCCGCGGAGACCGGCGTCGTCGCGGCGAACCGCGCGAGAGCCCGCTCGAAGATCCGCGGGTCGGGCTTCGTCACGCCCTCGGACCCCGATGCGATCAGGTGCTCGATGCGGCCGGGGTGCCCGACCTCGAGCCCCAGCCGGACCAGCTTGGCGAGCTGGAAGCCCTCCTCGCCGTTGGTGATGATGCCCATGCGCACCCCGGGGAGCGCCGCCTCGAGGGCCTCGAGCGCCGGTTCGACATCATCGTGGAGCGCCCACGACTCGCGATAGCGCTCGAAGTACCGGGCGAACCAGGCGCCGGCCTGCTCGTCGTCGAGCACCTCGCCGTGCGCGCGTGCGAAGTCGGCGGCACGCGCGCGGCGCTGCTGCTCGAAGGTCACCTCGCCCGAGAGGTAGGCGTGGTAGTGCCGTTCCTCGAGCTCGTGCCAGAGCGCCTGGGCGTCGGCCGCCTCGGCCCGGTAGCCGCGCTCGTCCAGATGGCGCAGGATGCCGGTCGCGACCGCCTCGCGGTGCGCCATGAGCGTGTCGTCGAGGTCGAACAGGACGACGGGCGCACCGCGGTGGTGGGGGGCGGTGCTCACCGTCGGCGCAGGAACCCGACGCGCTCGTACACCGTGGCGAGCATGCGCTCGGCACGCTCGGCGGCCTTGTCGGCGCCGATGGCGAGCAGGCGGTCGAGCTCGGCCGGGTCCTGCATGAGCTCGAGCGTGCGCTCGCGGATCGGGGCGACGCGTTCGACGACCGCCTCGGCGAGATCCTTCTTCAGGTCGCCGTAGCCGCGGCCCTCGTAGGCGGCCTCGAGCTCGGGGATGCTGCGCCCTGAGACGGTCGCGTAGATGTCGAGCAGGTTCGCGATGCCGGGCTTGGCCTGCGGGTCGTAGCGGATCTCGCGCTCGGTGTCGGTGACCGCGCTCCTGATCTTCTTCGCGATGACCTTCGGGTCGTCCATGAGGTTGACCAGGCCGGTCGGGCTCGACGCCGACTTCGACATCTTGGCGGTCGGTTCCTGCAGGTCGTAGATGCGCGCGGATTCCTTCGGGATCATCGCCTCGGGCACGACGAACGTGTCGCCGAACCGCGAGTTGAAGCGCCCGGCCAGGTCGCGCGTGAGCTCGAGGTGCTGCCGCTGGTCGTCGCCGACGGGAACGAGGTGCGTGCCGTACAGCAGGATGTCGGCCGCCATGAGCACCGGATAGGTGAACAGGCCGACCGTGGTCGCCTCGGCGCCGAAGCGCGCCGACTTGTCCTTGAACTGCGTCATGCGGCTCGCCTCGCCGAAGCCGGTCAGCGTGCCGAGCACCCACGCGAGCTCGGTGTGCGCGGGCACGTGCGACTGGACGAACAGCGTCGAGCGCTCGGGGTCGACCCCGGCCGCGAGGTACTGCGCCGCCGTGCGACGCGTCGCGTCTCGGAGCGCGGTCGGCTCCTGCGCGACCGTGATGGCGTGCAGGTCGACGACGCAGTAGATCGGGTCGTGTTCCTCCTGCAGGGCGACCCAGTTGACGAGGGCGCCGAGGTAGTTGCCGAGGTGGAGCGAGTCGCTCGACGGCTGCATGCCGGAGAAGACGACGGGACGTGCGGTGTTCATGCGGGTCCTCAGGGTTCAGATGGCGTAATCGACGACGACGGGGGAGTGGTCGGACCATCGCTCGTCGTACGCCTCGGCGCGGTCGACCGAGTACGCCTGCACCGCGTCGGCCAGCTTCGGCGTCGCGAGCTGGTAGTCGATGCGCCACCCGGAATCGTTGTCGAACGCCTTGCCCCGCCACGACCACCACGTGTACGGGCCGGGCACCTCTCCGGCGATGCGGCGGCCCACGTCGACCCAGCCGAATCCCGCGCCCGCGTTGTAGCGCTCGTCGCCCTCGGCGCCCATGAACCGGTCGAAGTACGCGCGCTCCTCGGGCAGGAACCCGGCGCGCTTCACGTTGCCCTTCCAGTTCTTGATGTCGAGCGTGCGGTGGCCCACGTTGAGGTCGCCGACGACGACCGCCAGCTCGTGGCCGGCGAGCTCGGCCATCCGCTCGCTCATCGCATCGAGGAAGCGGTACTTCTCGACCTGCTTGGGGGTGTCGGCCACGCCCGAGGGCACGTAGCAGCTCACGACCGTCACGATGCGGTCGCCCACCTCGTAGTCGGCCTCGAGCCAGCGGCCGGCCGTGTCGTGGTCGTCGGTGCCGAGCTCGACCCGGTGGATGCTCGCGCCGGCGCGACTCGCGATCGCGACGCCGGCGCGGCCCTTCGCGGTGGCCGGGTCGTGGAGGATGCTCCACTCGTCGCCGAGCAGCGCCGCGAGGTCGTCGGTCGAGGCCCGGACCTCTTGCATCGCGAGGATGTCGACGTCGCGCGCGGCGAGCCACTCGCCCATGCCGCGGCGGAACGCCGCCCGGACCCCGTTCACGTTGGCAGTGGCGATCCGGAGCGGGGACGGGGAGGGCATGCCTACGATCCTAGGTGAGCCCACCGTCACGCTCGGCCCGATGCGGCGCCCTTGCCGCTGCCCGCGCCCTTGGCGTTCTCCGCGCCCTTCGCGTTGCTCGCGCCGTTCCCGTTGCCGTTGCCGTTCCCCAGCCACGGGTGCGGCCGCTCGGGCGGCGGGGGCGGTGCGGCGGCGCGAAGGTCGTCGAGCTCGCGCTGCGCATGCGCGACGCGGCGGGCCGCGAGCGTCCGCTCGTACCATCGCGCGTCCGCGAGCTCGCGGGTCGCGCGCCGCAGCTTCACCGTGGCCGCCGTGACGAGCGCCTCGTGCTCGCGTTGCCGCCGCTCGGCCTCGAGCTGTTCGGCCGTGACGCGCCGCAACGACTCGTTGCGGTCCGCGGCCTCGACCGCGATCCAGGCTGCGGCGACGAGGATGATGATGCTGGCGATGCGGAACCACAGCAGCAGCGCGACGACGACGGTGAAGGTCGCCAGCAGCGGGTTGCCGCCCGCCCACGAGAGCGCCCACCCCCCGACCAGCTGCAGCACGCTGAGTGCCGCCGACCCGAGCAGCGACCCGGTCCACATCCGGCGCCACGGCATCTCGGCGCCCGAGAGGAACCGGAACATGACCGCGAGCGCGAGCGTGTCGATCACGAACACGACGATGAGGGCGCCGAGCTGGAGCGTCGCGCCCACGACGGGGGACTCCGTGGTGAGGTCGATGCCCATCAGGTTGAACACCCAGTCGAGGAACCCCGTCGCGACGATGGAGAGCACGGCGGCGACCAGGATGGCCAGGCCGAACATGAACGCGGCCGCGAAGTCGCGCGCCTTGAGGTAGAGGTACGCGCGGTCGTCCTTGGGCAGCCCGAAGATGCTGCGCACCGCCATTCGCGAGTACGTGACCCAGCCGATCGCGGTCCAGATGAGGCCGCCGAGGGCGACCGCACCGGTCCACCCGAAGAGGCTCGTGCTCGCGGTCGCCGCCTCCTGCAGGGCCTCTGGCGTGATGATCCCCTGCTCGCCCACGAGCCCCGGCGCGTAGGTGTTGATGAGCAGGTACAGCGCCTGCAGGGTGTCCTGGTCGTTGAAGAGCCAAATACCCGCGACCGCGAACACGATGTAGATCGCCGCGAACACCGCGAACAGCGACTGGTAGCTCATGCCCGCCGTGAGGAGGAACCCGTTCCGCGCGAGGAAGTGCCGCCACACGCGCACCGGGAACAGCGACATGGTGCGGCGCGTCAGGCTCTCGACCTTCGCGATGGGCTCGTCGAGGCGCTCGCGCACGCTCTCGGCGAGCTCGGCCGGCGAGGGTCGCCCGCGGTTGGGCGCCGGCGCCGGCTCGGGCGGCGCGCCCGAGGGAGCGGCCCCGCCGTTCCCGCGCCCCCGATCGCGATCGCTCACACGCTCACCCTAGCGAGCGCGTGGTCGGATGCCGACGGGGCCGAGGTCCTGCGAATCGAGCGCGTCGTCGTTCGGCGGGGACGACGGAGGGGCCGGTGCGCGATGCACCGGCCCCTCCGCACGTCGGTCGCGCGGACCTCAGGGCGTGCCGCGGAGGATCGCCTGCTTGACCTCGGCGATCGCCTTGGTGACCTCGATGCCGCGCGGGCACGCGTCGGTGCAGTTGAAGGTCGTGCGGCAGCGCCAGACGCCCTCCTTGTCATTGAGGATGTCGAGGCGCACCTTCGCCTCGTCGTCGCGCGAGTCGAAGATGAACCGGTGCGCGTTCACGATCGCGGCGGGGCCGAAGTACTGGCCGTCGGTCCAGAAGACGGGGCAGGACGATGTGCACGCGGCGCAGAGGATGCACTTGGTGGTGTCGTCGAAGCGGGCGCGCGACGCGACGTCCTGGATGCGCTCCTTGCCGGGCTCGGGCGTCGTGTTCGCCTGGAGGAACGGCTGCACCTCGCGGTAGCTCGCGAAGAACGGCTCCATGTCGACCACGAGGTCCTTCTCGAGCGGCAGGCCCTTGATCGCCTCGACGTAGATCGGCTTGGAGATGTCGAGGTCCTTGATGAGCGTCTTGCACGCCAGGCGGTTGCGGCCGTTGATGCGCATCGCGTCGGAGCCGCAGATGCCGTGGGCGCACGAGCGGCGGAAGGTCAGCGAGCCATCCTGCTCCCACTTGATCTTGTGCAGCGCGTCGAGCACGCGGTCGGTCGCGTACATCTCGACGTCGAAGTCCTGCCAGCGCGGCTCGGTGTCGACGTCGGGGTCGAAGCGGCGGATCAGGAACGTGACGGTGAACGCCTGCGTCGCGGCATCCGCGGCGCCGGACGACGTGGTTTCGAGCGTGGCGGTCGTCACGTCAGTACTTCCTCTCCATGGGCTGGTATCGGGTGATCGTCACCGGCTTCCAGTCGAGCCGGATGTGATCGGATGCGTCGGACGAGTGCGCGTCGCCCGACAGGTAGGCCATCGTGTGCTGCATGAACTTCTCGTCGTCGCGGTTCGGGAAGTCGTCGCGCATGTGGCCGCCGCGGCTCTCCTCGCGGTTGGCGGCGGAGGCGACGACCACCTCGGCGAGGTCGAGCAGGAAGCCGAGCTCGACGGCCTCGAGCAGGTCGGTGTTGAACCGCTTGCCCTTGTCCTGCACGGCGACGTGCTTGTAGCGTTCGCGGAGCCCGGCGATGACGGAGGCCACGTGCGCGAGCGACTCGCGCGTGCGGAACACCTGCGCGCCCTTGTCCATCTCGTCCTGCAGTTCCTTGCGGATGGCGGCGATGCGCTCGGTCCCGTCGGAGTCGCGGAGCGTCTCGAGCAGCGTGCGGACGCCCGCGGCCGGGTCCTCGGGCAGCGGCGTGAAGTCGACGTCCTTGACGTACTCGACCGCGTTGCGGCCGGCGCGCTTGCCGAAGACGTTGATGTCGAGCAGCGAGTTCGTGCCGAGGCGGTTCGAGCCGTGCACCGAGACGCACGCGCACTCGCCGGCCGCGTAGAGGCCGGGGACCACGGTGGTGTTGTCGCGCAGGACCTCGGCGTTGACGTTGGTCGGGATGCCGCCCATGGCGTAGTGCGCGGTCGGCATGACGGGCACGGGCTCGTACACCGGGTCGACGCCGAGGTAGGTGCGCGCGAACTCGGTGATGTCGGGCAGCTTCGTCTCGAGCACCTCGGCGCCGAGGTGCGTGCAGTCGAGGAGCACGTAGTCCTTGTTGGGGCCGGCGCCGCGACCCTCGGCCACCTCCTGGACCATGCAGCGGGCGACGATGTCGCGCGGCGCCAGGTCCTTGATGGTGGGCGCGTAGCGCTCCATGAACCGCTCGCCCGAGGCGTTGCGCAGGATCGCGCCCTCGCCGCGTGCGCCCTCGGTGAGGAGGATGCCCAGGCCCGCGAGGCCGGTCGGGTGGAACTGGAAGAACTCCATGTCCTCCAGCGGAAGGCCCTTGCGCCAGATGATGCCCACGCCGTCACCGGTGAGGGTGTGCGCGTTCGAGGTGGTCTTGTAGATCTTCCCGAAGCCGCCGGTGGCGAAGATGATCGCCTTGGCCTGGAAGACGTGCAGCTCGCCGGTCGCGAGCTCGTAGGCGACGACGCCCGACGGCTGCGGGACGCCGTCGACCTCGGTCATGACGAGGTCGAGCGCGTAGTACTCGTTGTAGAACTCGATGCCGAGCTTGACGCAGTTCTGGAACAGCGTCTGCAGGATCATGTGGCCCGTGCGGTCGGCCGCGTAGCACGCGCGACGCACCGGCGCCTTGCCGTGGTCGCGCGTGTGGCCGCCGAACCGGCGCTGGTCGATCTTGCCGTCGGGCGTGCGGTTGAACGGCAGGCCCATGTTCTCGAGGTCGATGACCGCGTCGATGGCCTCCTTCGCGAGGATCTCGGCCGCGTCCTGGTCGACGAGGTAGTCGCCGCCCTTGACGGTGTCGAAGGTGTGCCACTCCCAGCTGTCCTCCTCGACGTTCGCGAGGGCGGCGGCCATGCCGCCCTGCGCGGCGCCCGTGTGGGAGCGGGTCGGGTAGAGCTTCGAGATGACGGCCGTCCTCGCGCCCGGCCCGGCCTCGATGGCCGCGCGCATGCCGGCGCCGCCGGCGCCGACGATGACGATGTCGTACTGGTGGTAGTGGACGCCGTCGACGACCTTCGTCTCGACGTGGTTCTCGGTGGTCACGTGTCTCCTATGCGGCGGGGCAGAACGAGGGGAGGAGCTCGGCCGGCGATCCGGCGGGGCACGGGTCGAAGGTGAAGATCACCAGCGTGCCGAGCACGATGAGGACGATCGTGGCCAGCAGCAGCGCGCCCTTGAGGACCTTCTGCACCGCGCCGGGGCTCGTGTAGTCGTTGACGATCGTGCGCATGCCGTTCGCGCCGTGGATGAGTGCGAGCCAGAGGATCAGGAGGTCCCAGACCTGCCAGAACGGGCTCGCCCACTTGCCGGCGACGAAGCCGAAGTCGATGGCCTTGACGCCCTCGCCGTCGATGAGGTTGACGTAGAGGTGGCCGAAGATGAGCACGACCAGGAGCACGCCCGAGGCGCGCATGTAGATCCAGCCCCACTTCTCGAGGTTGACGCCCTTGCGAGGCGCCCGCCGGGCGGGGGTGCGCGGGGATTCGATGACGGTCATCTCGGCGCTCCTAGTGGCTGAAGACGTTGATCAGGTGCCGCGGGGTGAACGCCAGCATGGTGAGCACCCAGAGCGCGATCACGATGTAGAAGAGCACCTTCTGGTTCCGCGTCGCCCACGACCAGAAGTCGACCAGGATGACGCGGATGCCGTTGAAGGCGTGGAAGACGATCGCGCCCACGAGCGCGACCTCGCCCAGCCCCATGATGGGCGTCTGGTAGGTGCCGATGACCGCGTTGTAGGCCTCGGGGCTCACCCGGACGAGCGAGGTGTCCAGGATGTGGACGAGGAGGAAGAAGAAGATCGCGACCCCGGTGATCCGGTGCAGCACCCACGACCACATTCCCTCGCGGCCGCGGTAGAGCGTGCCGCCCGGCTTCTGCGCCGGCTCGGATGCGGTCGGGGTCCGTGTCGTCGTTGCGGACATGGACAACCCTCCTGGCGGTGTGCGTCGCCCGACTGCGGGCGTGACGGGACCGATGGCCCGGTTCCGAGTCTATCCCCGCCGCGCGGGTGCTCCGTTCGCCGCCGTGGCCGGTCGAGCCCGTCGCACTATCCTGAACGGATGCAACAGGCACCCCTCGACCGCTTCTACAGCGTCATCCCCGCCGGAGGCGTCGGCTCCCGGCTGTGGCCGCTGTCGCGCGCCGACGCGCCCAAGTTCCTGCACGACCTCACCGGGTCCGGGCAGACCCTCCTGCGCGACACGTGGGACCGCCTCGTGCCGCTCTCGGGCGAGCAGCGCATCATGGTCGTCACCGGTCGCGCCCATCGCGCGGCCGTCGAGGCGCAGCTGCCCGAGCTCGCCGACGAGAACATCGTGCTCGAGAGCGAGCCGCGCGACTCGACGGCGGCGATCGGCCTGGCCGCCGCCATCCTGCAGCGCCGGGAGCCTGGCGTGATCATCGGGTCGTTCGCGGCCGACCACGTGATCTCGGGCTCCGCGCTCTTCCGCGAGGCCGTGACCTCGGCGGTCGCCGCGGCCGACGCGGGCTACATCGCCACCATCGGCATCACGCCGACGGAGCCCGCGGTCGGGTTCGGGTACATCGAATGCGGCGAGCCGCTCGAGATCCCCGGCGCCTCCCACGTCTCGGCGGTGTCGAGCTTCGTCGAGAAGCCCGACCTCGAGACGGCCCGGGCCTACCTCGAGGGCGGCCGGCACCTGTGGAACGCGGGCATCTTCATCGCGCGCGCCGACCGGCTCCTCGAGGAGCTGGCGCGGACCAAGCCCGAGCTGCACGCCGGGCTGGTCGAACTCGCGGCCGCATGGGACGACCCCGCGACCCGCGGCCCGGCCGTGGACCGGATCTGGCCGTCGCTCGAGAAGATCGCGATCGACTACTCGGTCGCCGAGCCCGCCGCCGAGCGCGGCCGGCTGGCCGTGATCCGCGGCCACTTCCAGTGGGACGACGTCGGCGACTTCGCCTCGCTCGCCAAGCTCAACACGGCCGGCCGCTCCGGCGAGCTGGCGATCCTCGGCGAGCACGCCCGGGTCCTCTCCGACCAGGCGAGCGGCATCGTCGTGAGCCGCGCCGATCGCGTGATCAGCCTGATCGGCGTGCGCGATATCGTCGTGGTGGACACGCCGGACGCGCTGCTCGTGACCACGAGCGAGCACGCCCAGCGGGTGAAGGCCGTCGTGGATGCGCTGCGTCTCGGCGGGTCGAGCGACGTGCTCTAGGCACGGGAAGGCGGTCGGCGGATGACGCTGCGCAGGGTCCTCACGGTCGGGGTCGCGCTCGTCGCGACATCCCTCGCCCTCGCCGGATGCGGGCCGGCGCCCGAGGGCGGCGGCGGCGACGGGGCGCAGGCCGACGGCTGCGTCCGGATGGTGACGAACTCCGGCGGCCTCGAGGACCGCTCGTTCAACCAGTCCAGCTGGGAGGGACTGCAGCAGGCCGAGGAGGAGTACGGCGTCGAGGCCGAGGCGCTGGTCTCCACCGGCGAGACCGACCTCGAGCCGAACGTGCGGCAGGCCGTCGAGTCCGGCTGCGAGCTCATCGTCACCGTCGGCTACGAGCTCGCCCAGGCGACGCTCGAGCAGGCCGAGGCGAACCCCGACCTCGCGTTCGCGATCGTCGACGAGGTCGTCGACGCCGAGAACGTCAAGCCGGTCGTCTTCGACACGGCCCAGGCCTCCTTCCTCGCCGGCTACCTCGCCGCCGGCGTGTCGAAGACGGGCGTGGTGGCCACCTTCGGCGGCGGCAACCAGCCGCCGGTCACGCTGTTCATGGACGGCTTCGTCGACGGCGTCGCGATGTACAACGAGGTGCACGGCACGCAGGTGCGCGCGCTCGGCTGGGACAAGGCGGCCCAGGACGGCTCGTTCACGGGCGACTTCGAGGACGTGAACAAGGGCAAGGTGCTCACGGAGGGGTTCATCGACCAGGGCGCCGACGTCATCCTGCCGGTCGCCGGCCAGGTCGGCGAGGGCGCCGCGGCTGCGGCGCTCGAGCGCGGCGGCACGTCGATCATCTGGGTCGACAGCGACGGCTACGACACGCTGCCCGAGCAGTACCGGTCGGTGCTGCTCACGAGCGTGCTGAAGAACACGCAGCAGGCCATGGTCGAGATCGTCGGCGAGGTGGTCGACGACTCGTTCACCAACGAGCACTACGTCGGCACGCTCGAGAACGGGGGCGTGGAGATCGCGCCGTACCACGACCTGGAGTCGCTGGTCACGCCCGACCTGCAGGGCGAGATCGAGGGCATGCGCCAGCGCATCATCGCGGGCGAGCTGGTCGTCGAATCGCCCTCGACGCCCTGATCCGGGATGCAACGTCCCCCGCTCGGGGGTGGGCTCGGGCTGCTCATATGAGCAGAATGTCGCGGCTTCATAACCATTGACCGAACGGGCCGAACGGCCCGTGGCGCCCGCCGCAACATTGGGTAACGTGACTGCACGGTCCCCGAGACCCGTTCGGGGTGCAGTCTTATGGAGGACACTGTGACGTTCACGTTCAAGAAGGCCGCGTTCGGCGGCCTCGCGACGCTCGGCGCGGTCGCGCTGCTCGCCGGTTGCGCATCCGCGCCCGAGGAGTCGACCGACGGCGCGACCGAGGCGATCGACTTCCAGCCGTGCATGGTCTCCGACGCCGGCGGCTTCGACGACAAGTCGTTCAACCAGCTCGGCTTCGAGGGCATCACCAAGGCGGCCGACGAGCTCGGCGTCGAGGCGATCACCGTCGAGTCCCAGTCCGAGACCGACTACGCGCCGAACCTGACGAGCCTGGTCGACCAGGGCTGCGACCTGATCGTCACGGTCGGCTTCGCGCTGTCGGCGGCGACCGTCGAGTCGGCGCTCGCCAACCCCGACATCGAGTACGTCATCATCGACGACGCGGCCGACAACGACTTCGACGGCACGGTCGACTCCGAGAACATCAAGCCCATCCTCTTCGACACCGCGCAGGCGGCGTTCCTCGCCGGCTACGCGGCGGCCGACTTCACCACCACGAAGACGGTCGGCACGTTCGGCGGCATGAACTTCCCGACCGTGTCGATCTTCATGGACGGCTTCAAGCAGGGCGTCGACTACTACAACGAGCAGAAGGGCAAGGGCGTCACGGTCCTCGGCTGGGACGGCACCGACGGCCTCTTCACCGGCGGCTTCGAGGCGAACGACACCGCTCGCCAGGTGGCGCAGGGCCTGATCGACCAGAACGTCGACGTGCTGCTGCCCGTCGGCGGCCCGATCTACCAGTCGGCCGCCGCGGCGATCCGCGAAGCCGACCGCGACATCGCGCTCATCGGCGTCGACGCCGACTTCACCGAGACCGACCCGTCGGTCGCCGACCTCGTGCTCACCTCGATCCTCAAGGGCATCGACGTCGGCACGTACGAGGCGGTCCTCGCGGCCGGCCAGGGCGAGTTCGACGCCACCCCGTTCATCGGCACGCTCGAGAACGAGGGCGTGGGCATCGCGCCGTTCCACGACTTCGAGTCGAAGGTCTCCGACTCGCTCCAGGGCGAGCTCGACGACCTGAAGGCCGCGATCATCGCGGGCGACGTCCAGGTCAAGTCCTACCTCGCCAACGCCGAGTAAGGACGACCCACGACTGATCGGGGAGGTCGGCGCGAGCCGGCCTCCCCGATCGGCGTTCCACCGCGCATCCGTCGGTGCCGCTCAACATCTGAGCGTGGCCGGCGGAACGCGTCCGACATCCGCGCAGCATCTCCAACGGATGCAGCCCCTCACCTAGGATCGGGGACATGAAGCTCGAACTCCGCGGTATCACGAAGCGGTTCGGCAGCCTGGTCGCCAACGACCACATCGACCTCACCGTGGAGGCCGGAGAGATCCACTGCCTCCTCGGCGAGAACGGCGCGGGCAAGTCGACCCTCATGAACGTGCTCTACGGCCTCTACCAGGCCGACGAGGGCGAGGTGCTCCTCGACGGCGAGGTCCAGCACTTCGCGGGCCCCGGCGACGCGATGGCCGCCGGCATCGGCATGGTGCACCAGCACTTCATGCTCATCCCCGTCTTCACCGTCGCCGAGAACGTCATGCTCGGCCACGAGTCCACGCGCGCCGGCGGCCTGCTCGACCTCGCGGCGGCGCGCGAGAAGGTCAACGAGATCTCCAAGCGGTTCGGCTTCCACGTCGACCCCGACGCGCTCGTCGAGGACCTGCCGGTCGGCATCCAGCAGCGCGTCGAGATCATCAAGGCGCTCTCGCGCGACGCGCGCGTGCTCGTCTTCGACGAGCCGACCGCGGTGCTGACCCCGCAGGAGACCGACGAGCTCATGGGCATGATGCGCCAGCTCAAGGAGTCGGGAACCTCGATCGTCTTCATCACCCACAAGCTCCGCGAGGTCCGCGAGGTCGCCGACCGCATCACGGTCATCCGCCTCGGCAAGGTCGTGGGCGAGGCCTCGCCGACGGCCTCGAACGCCGAGCTGGCCTCGCTCATGGTCGGTCGCGCGGTCGAGCTCATGGTGCACAAGGAGGAGCCCAAGCTCGGCGAGCCGGCCCTCGTGGTCGAGGGGCTCAAGGTCATCGACCCGATCGGCCAGCTCGTCGTCAACGACCTCAGCTTCGAGGTGCGTCGCGGCGAGATCCTCGCCGTCGCGGGCGTGCAGGGCAACGGGCAGACCGAGCTCACCGAGGCCCTCCTCGGCCTCCAGCCGCGGGTCGAGGGATCCATCACCCTCGACGGCGTCGAGCTCGCGGGCGCGAGCGTCCGGCGGATCCTCGAGTCGGGCGTCGGCTTCGTGCCCGAGGACCGCAACGAGGACGGGCTGGTCGGCGACTTCACGATCGCCGAGAACCTCATGCTCGACCGCAGCGAGGGCGCGCCGTTCGTCCGAGCGGGCAACCTCCAGCGGGGCGTGCTCGCCGAGTTCGCCCGCGACAAGGTCCACGAGTTCGACATCCGCACGCAGGGCATCGACGAGCTCGCCAGCCGCCTCTCGGGCGGCAACCAGCAGAAGGTCGTGCTCGCGCGCGAGCTCAGCCGCGACCTGCGGCTCCTGGTCGCGGCCCAGCCCACGCGCGGCGTCGACGTCGGCTCGATCGAGTTCATCCACAAGCGCATCGTCGCCGCGCGCGACGCCGGCGTGCCCGTGGTCGTCGTCTCGACCGAACTCGACGAGGTCGAGGCGCTCGCCGACCGCATCATGGTGATGTACCGGGGTCGTATCGTCGGCATCGTGCCCGGCGGTACCCCGCGCGACGTGCTCGGCCTGATGATGGCCGGGGAAACCCCCGCAGAAGGAGCCGCCGCATGAGCGACCCCCAGCAGCCGCGAGGCGACGTGCCGCGCGGCGACGAATCCGACATCGACGTCGCGATCGAGGAGCCCGCGGCCGGCTCGCCCGAGCGAGGCACCGCGTCCACCGACGCGGCGGCCGGTGCGTCCGGCCCGGGCGTGCCGCCCACGCGCGAGGCCGCCGACGTGCCGCCGCCGTCGCGCTGGCACACGATGCTGCACGAGATCGCCACCGGCAACGCGATCATCTCGGTGCTCGCGGTCGTGCTCGCCCTCGTCGTCGGCGCCATCATGATCGCGTTCACCGACGAGCGCGTGCAGCAGGCGAGCGTCTACTTCTTCGCCCGCCCGGGCGACACGTTCCAGGCGATCTGGGACTCGGTCTCGGGCGCCTACGCCGCGCTGTTCCAGGGCGCCGTGTACAACTTCCGGCGCGACAACTTCATCGACGGCATCCGGCCGCTCACCGAGACGCTGACGTTCGCGACCCCCCTCATCGCGGGCGGGCTCGGCGTCGCGCTCGCGTTCCGCGTCGGCATGTTCAACATCGGCGGCCGCGGCCAGATGCTCATCGCGGCATCCGTGGCCGGCTGGATCGCGTTCGGCTTCGACCTGCCGTGGGGCATCCACATGCTGGTCGCCCTCGTCGGCGGCCTCATCGGCGGCGCCCTGTGGGCCGGGATCGCGGGCGTGCTGAAGGCGCGCACGGGGGCCCACGAGGTGATCGTGACGATCATGCTGAACTACGTCGCCTTCTACCTCGTGTCGTGGATGCTGCGCACGCCCGGCCTGCTGCAGGCGCCGGGCTCGTCGAACCCCAAGACGCCGCCCATGAAGGAGACGGCGATCTTCCCCGCGCTGCTCGGCCCGCAGTACAACCTGCACTTCGGCTTCATCCTCGCGGTCCTGGCGACCGTCGTCGTGTGGTGGATCCTGAACCGGTCGAGCCTCGGCTTCAAGTTCCGCGCGGTCGGCATCAACCCCAACGCCGCACGCGTGGCGGGCATCAACGTCAAGGGCATGTACGTCTACGCGATGCTCATCGCGGGTGCGCTGCTCGGCCTCGCCGGGGTCAGCCAGGTGCTCGGCACGGTCACCAGCGGGTTCACGGCGGGCATCGACGCGGGCATCGGCTTCGACGCCATCACCGTGGCGCTGCTCGGCCGGTCGACGCCGTGGGGCACGTTCGCCGCCGGCATCCTCTTCGGGGCCTTCAAGGCGGGCGGGTTCTCGATGCAGGCCGCCGAGGGCGTGCCGATCGAGATCGTGCTCGTCGTGCAGTCGCTCATCGTCCTCTTCATCGCGGCGCCCCCGTTGGTGCGCACCATCTTCCGCCTGCCCGATCCCGAGGGCAGGAAGCGACGCTCGCGAGCGACCACCACGAAGGAGGTGGCGGCCAAGTGACCAGCTCACTCGCCGGTGCGCCCCCGGCCCCCCAGACCGCGACGCTCGACACGACCGTCGTGACGAGCTGGAAGGCGACCATCGCCTACGGAATCTTCACGCTGGTCGCGCTCGCCCTCGCGGTGTTCGCGCCGCGACCGGGTGACACCACCTACCGCCTGTCCCTGCCCAACGACGTGATCCAGCTGCCCGAGCTCACGGTCCCGGCGATGCCGACGCTGTGGGTCGTGGTGGTGCTGCTCGCGGTCGCGACGGCCTACTCGGCGTGGCTGGTCCGATCGAAGCGCCGCGTGCCGCTGTGGCTCACGGTGGTCTTCGCGATCCTGTTCATGTTCGGCTTCCTCACCTGGGCCGGGTCGGGCGCGTCGCTGCCGATGATCGGCCTGCTCTTCGGCTCGCTCAGCCTGGCCGTCCCGCTCATCTTCGGCTCGCTCGCGGGCGTGATCGGCGAGCGCGCCGGCGTCGTCAACATCGCCATCGAGGGCCAGCTGCTCGCCGGAGCGTTCACGGCCGCCGTCGTCTGCTCGATCGTCTCCTCGTCGACGGGCCAGGCCTGGCTCGGCCTCATCGCGGGCACCGTCGCGGCGATGGTCTCGGGCATGCTCGTCGGCATGGTGCTCGCGGCGTTCGCGATCAAGTACTTCGTCGACCAGGTCATCGTCGGCGTCGTGCTCAACGTGCTCGTCGTCGGCCTCACGAGCTTCCTCTTCTCGCAGGTGCTCGCTCCCAACGCGGCCGACCTGAACAACACCGCCCAGCGTTTCGAACGCCTTCCGATCCCGATCCTCAGCGAGATCCCGATCATCGGCCCGGTGCTGTTCCGGCAGACGATCATCGTGTACCTCATGTACATCGCCGTCGCGCTGGTCTACGTCGGCCTCTTCCACACCAAGTGGGGCCTGCGCGTGCGCGCGGTCGGCGAGCACCCGCAGGCGGCCGACACGGTGGGCATCAACGTCAACCGCACCCGGTTCTGGAACGTCGCCCTCGCGGGGGCCATCGCCGGCCTCGGCGGCACGTTCTTCACGATCGGCTCGGGCATCGCCTTCAACAAGGAGATGACCGCGGGCGCGGGCTTCATCGCCCTCGCGGCCGTGATCTTCGGCCAGTGGGACCCGATCAAGGCCACGCTCGCCGCGCTCCTGTTCGGCTTCGCGTCGAACCTGCAGAACACGCTGTCGGTCATCGGCTCGCCCGTGCCGAGCGAGTTCATGCTCATGCTGCCGTACGTCGTGACGATCTTCGCCGTGGCCGGCTTCGTCGGGCGCTCGCGTGCGCCCGCCGCCGACGGCAAGCCGTACATCAAGTCCTGACCGGAGGAGCACCATGACCGCCCAGCACGCGATCGACTGGGACCACCTCCGCGAGATCGCCCGCGAGGCGATGGCGAAGGCGTATGTCCCGTACTCCCAGTTCCCGGTCGGCGCCGCGGCGATCGCCGACGACGGCCGGGTCGTGAGCGGATGCAACGTCGAGAACGCGTCGTACGGCGTCACGCTGTGCGCCGAGTGCTCGCTCGTGTCGGCGCTCGTGATGTCGGGCGGCGGCAAGCTCACGGCCTTCACGTGCGTCGACGGCCACGGCAACGTCCTGATGCCGTGCGGGCGGTGCCGCCAGCTGCTGTACGAGCACTCCGCCGAGGGGATGCTGCTCGAGACCGTCTCGGGCGTGAAGACCATCGACGAGGTGCTGCCCGACGCGTTCGGGCCGCGCCAGCTCGCCGAGTTCCGAGGAGAGACCGCATGACCACCGTCGAAGCGTTCGACGCCGTCGACCTGATCCGCACCAAGCGCGACCGGGGTGAGCTCTCGACCGCGCAGATCGACTGGCTCGTCGACGCCTACACGCGCGGCTACGTCGCCGACGAGCAGATGTCGGCGATGACCATGGCGATCTTCCTGAACGGCATGAGCCGCCGCGAGATCCGCGACATGACGATGGCGATGATCGCGTCGGGGGAGCGGATGGACTTCTCGCACCTCGGCAAGCCGACGACCGACAAGCACTCGACCGGCGGCGTCGGCGACAAGATCACGCTCCCGCTGATGCCGCTCGTCGCGTCCTTCGGCGTGGCCGTGCCGCAGCTCTCGGGCCGCGGGCTCGGTCACACGGGCGGCACGCTCGACAAGCTCGAGTCCATCCCGGGCTGGCGCGCCGAGCTCACCAACGACGAGATGTTCGCACAGCTGCGCGACGTCGGCGGCGTGATCTGCGCCGCCGGCTCCGGGCTCGCGCCGGCCGACAAGAAGCTGTACGCGCTCCGCGACATCACCGGCACCGTCGAGGCCATTCCGCTGATCGCGTCGTCGATCATGTCGAAGAAGATCGCCGAGGGCACCGGCGCGCTCGTCCTCGACGTCAAGTTCGGGTCGGGCGCGTTCCTGCAGGACATCGAGCGTTCGCGCGAGCTCGCGCGCACGATGGTCGAGCTCGGCGAGGATGCGGGGGTCGCGACCTCCGCCCTGCTCACCAACATGAACGTGCCGCTCGGCCTCACGATCGGCAACGCCAACGAGGTCCGCGAGTCGGTCGAGGTGCTCGCCGGCGGCGGCCCCGCCGACGTGCGCGAGCTGACCGTCGCGCTCGCGAGGGAGATGCTCGCGCTCGCGGGCCGTCCCGACGCCGACGTCGAGGCGGCGCTCGACGACGGCCGCGCCATGGACACCTGGCGTGCCGCGATCCGCGCCCAGGGCGGCGACCCCGATGCGCCCCTGCCGGTGGCGAAGGAGCAGCACGTGGTCACGGCCGACCGCGACGGCGTGCTGGTGCGCCAGGAGGCGCTGCCCTTCGGCATCGCCGCGTGGCGGCTCGGCGCCGGCCGTGCGCGCAAGGAGGACCCGGTGCAGCACGCGGCCGGCATCGACCTCCACGCCAAGCCGGGCGACGCCGTGCGCGCGGGCGAGCCGCTCTTCACGCTGCACGCCGACGAGCCGGAGCGGTTCGCGCGCGCCCTCGAGGCCGTCGAGGGCGCCTGGACCATCGGAGACCCGGGCGACGCCGTCGAGGACGGCGGTCCGCTGATCGCCGAGCGCATCGGTCGCTGACGCCGGGCGAAATCGCCGCGTGCGCCGGGGTGCGCGCCGGTATCGTGGTGGGGTGGACACGCACGCGACCGACTACCGGCTCGAGGGGGACGGCACCGACATCCGGTCGCTGCCCAAGATCTCGTTGCACGATCACCTCGACGGCGGCCTGCGGCCGCAGACCCTCCTCGAACTGGCCGACGAGATCGGGCTCGAGGTGCCGGCGTCCGACGCCGACGCGCTCGGCGCCTGGTTCGCCGACCAGTCCAACTCGGGTTCGCTCGTCGAGTACCTGAAGACCTTCGACCTCACGACCGCGGTCATGCAGACGCGCGACGGCCTCACGCGCGTGGCGCGCGAGTTCGTGCACGACCTGGCTGCCGACGGCGTGATCTACGGCGAGGTGCGGTGGGCACCCGAGCAGCACCTCACGCGCGGGCTCTCGCTCGACGAGACGGTCGAGGCGGTGCAGGCCGGCCTCGACGAGGGCGTCGACGACGCCCGTCGTCAGGGCCACCGCATCCGCGTCGGCCAGCTCGTCACCGCCATGCGCCACGCCGACCGCGGCCTCGAGATCGCCGAGCTCGCCGTCCGGCACCGCGACCGCGGCGTCGTCGGCTTCGACATCGCGGGCGCCGAGGCGGGCTTCCCGGCGAGCCGCCACCGCACGGCCTTCGACTACCTCGCGACGCGCTTCATGCCGGTGACGGTGCACGCGGGCGAGGCCGACGGCCTCGAGTCGATCCGCAGCGCCCTGTTCGATGGCCGTGCCCTGCGCCTGGGCCACGGCGTGCGCCTCGCCGAGGACCTCACGATCGAGCGCCAGGACGACGAGAACACCTACGTCTCCCTCGGCCCGGTCGCCCAGTGGGTGCGCGACCGCGAGATCGCGCTCGAGACCAGCCCGTCGTCGAACCTGCAGACCGGCGCGATCGCCGCGTGGGGCGACGAGCTCGTCGACCACCCCTTCGACCTGCTGTACCAGCTGGGGTTCCGGGTGACCGTCAACACCGACAACCGCCTCCAGTCGGGCACCAGCCTGACCCGCGAGCTCGCGCTGCTCGCCGACGCCTTCGGCTACGACCTCGACGATCTCGAGGTGTTCCAGCTGAACGCGGCCGCGGCCGCGTTCCTGCCGCTCGACGACCGCGAGGACCTCGTCGAGCAGATCCAGGACGGCTTCGACGAGGCCTGATCCGCCCGGATGCCCCGCCATCCCGCTCCACCCCGCCGTGAACGGACCGACATGACCCTCCCGCCGCTGCCCGACGCCGCCGTGACCCTCCACGCCGAGGCGGGCGACTGGCGCGCCGCCGTGCGCGAGGCGGGTCGCGCGCTCGCCCGTTCGGGCGCCACGCGCGAGGGCTACGCCGACCGGATGATCGAGGTCCTCGAGGAGTTCGGGGCGTACATCGTGATCGCGCCGGGCCTCGCGCTCGCGCACGCGCGCCCCGGCCCCGACGTGCTCCGCAGCGGCCTCGCCGTCGTCACCCTGGCCGAACCGGTGGCCTTCGGGCACCCGCACAACGACCCGGTGCGAGTCGTCGTGGGCCTGGCGGTCTCGAACGCCGAGGAGCACGTGGCGAGCGTCGCGGGCCTCGCGAACGTGTTCAACGAGCGCACGGCGATCGACCGCCTCGCGGCCGCGGCGTCGATCGACGACGTGCGCGCGGTGTTCGACGGCGCCGGCGCCCCGAGCAGCCCCGGAGGCGAGGAGGGGGCGGGGTCGTGAGGATCGTCGCGGTCTGCGGGCTCGGGGTCGGCACCTCGGCCATCCTGAAGGCGAACGCCGAGCGGGCGCTCGCGCGCCTCGGGCTGTCGGCCGACGTCGAGGCGAGCGACCTCGCGAGCGTGGCCGCGGCCGCGGCCGACGCGCAGGTCGTGCTGACCTCGACCGAGCTGGCCGACCAGGTGCGCGCCGCGCTCGGCCGCACCTGGGCCGAGATCATCGAGGTCGAGAACTACTTCGACGTCGACGACATCGGCCGCAAGCTCGAGGCCTCGCTGGGCTGACGCCGGTCGCCGCCGGCGTCGCAAGCCCCGGGCGTCGCGCGGCGGCGTCAGGCGACGAGTTCGCGCATGCCCGACTCGATGCGGGCGACGAGGTCGGATGCCGCGGCGCGGCGCTCGGCGACCGAGCCCTGGGTCGCGGCCGCGTCGATGTAGACCTTCAGCTTGGGCTCGGTGCCGCTCGGGCGCACCATCACGCGGGCGCCGCCGTCGAGGCGGATCCGCAGCACGTCGGAGGGCGGCAGCCCGTCGACGCCGGTCGCCAGGTCCTCGATGCGGTCGACGCGCACCCCGCCGACCGCGGCGGGCGGCTCGGCGCGCAGGCGCGCCATCACGGCGGCGATCCGGGAGAGGTCGGTCACGCGGATCGACACCTGCGAGGAGGCGAAGCAGCCGAACCGCTCGACGAGCTCGTCGAGGCGGTCGGCGATCGTGCGGCCCTCGGCCGCGAGCCGCGCGGCGAGCGAGAGGAACGCGACGCCGGCCGAGATGCCGTCCTTGTCGCGCAGCGTCGCGGGGTTCACGAGGTAGCCGAGCGCCTCCTCGAAGCCGAACAGGAGCCCCGGCGCACGCGAGATCCACTTGAAGCCCGTGAGCGTCGACGCGAAGCCCAGCCCGTGGGCGTGCGCGATGGCCTCGAGGCCCGGGGAGGAGACGATCGAGCACGCGAGCGTGCCGCCCGCCCCCTCGGCACCCGCCCGCTCGGCGACCTGCCAGCCGAGCAGCAGCCCCACCTCGTTGCCCGTGAGCCGGCGGTAGCCCTCCTCGGTACCGGGATCGGGGATCGCGATCGCGAGCCGGTCGGCGTCGGGGTCGTTCGCGATCACGAGGTCGGCGCCGGCCTCGCGCGCGGCCGCGAACGAGAGGTCCATGGCGCCGGGCTCCTCGGGATTCGGGAACGCCACGGTCGGGAACCGGCCGTCGGGCTCGATCTGCGCCGAGACGAGTGCGGGCACGTCGAAGCCCGCGGTCTCGAGCACGCGCCGCATGGTCTCCCAGCCGACCCCGTGCATCGCGGTGTACACGACGCGCGGCTGGGCCGCGGGTCGCTCGGCGATCGCCGCGGTCTCGGACACGTAGGCGTCGACGACCGACTCGGGCGCGGTCTCCACGGCGCCGCGCGGCAGCTGGGTCACCGTCGTGGTCTCGGCCACCCGCAGGATGTGGGCGGCGATCTCGGCGTCGGCCGGTGCGACGATCTGCGAGCCGGCGTCGTCGCCGCCGAGGTAGACCTTCATGCCGTTGTCGTTCGGCGGGTTGTGCGAGGCCGTGATCATGACGCCGGCGCTCGTGTCGAGGTGGCGCACGGCGAAGGCGAGCACCGGGGTCGGCAGCAGGCGGGGCAGCAGGATGGCGCGGACGCCGGCGCCGGCCATGACCTCGGCCACGTCGCGCGCGAACGCCTCGGAGTTGCGCCGGCCGTCGAAGCCGACGACGACCGAGGGCGTGCGGCCGTCCGCGCGCTCGAGCAGGTAGGCGGCGAGGCCCGCGGCGCCCTGCGACACGAGCACCCGGTTCATCCGGTTCGGCCCCGCGGCGATCTCGCCGCGGAGCCCCGCCGTGCCGAAGGCGAGCCGCGCGTCGAAGCGGTCGGCGAGGTCGGCCGCGGCGGCGGCGTCGCCCGCGCGGGCGGCCGCCACGATCGCGGCGAGCTCCTCGCGCGTCTCGGGGTCGGGGTCCTGGGCGATCCACGCCTCGGCGAGTGCGATGCGGTCCGCGTCGGTGGCCTGCGGCATCCGGTGCCTTCTTCCTCGATACGGCGGCGCTGCGGGGGACCGCGACGCCGGGGGACGTGTCGGTGCGGCGCTAGATCGCCGCGACGATCTTCGCGAGCAGGTCGGAGATCGTCGCCTCGGCGTTGCGGCCGGCCTCGATGACCTCCTCGTGGCTGAGCGGCGTGGTCTGGATGCCCGCGGCGAGGTTCGTGATGAGCGACATGCCGAGCACCTCCATGCCCGCCTGGCGCGCCGCGATGGCCTCGAGGGCGGTCGACATGCCGACGATGTGGCCGCCGATGGTCTTCGCCATCTGCACCTCGGCGGGCGTCTCGTAGTGCGGGCCCCGGAACTGCACGTACACGCCCTCGTCGAGCGACGGTTCGATGCCGCGCGCGAGCTCGCGCAGCCGCGCCGAGTACAGGTCGGTGAGGTCGACGAAGGTCGCGCCCTCGAGGGGCGAGTCGGCCGTGAGGTTGATGTGGTCGCTGATGAGGACCGGGGTGCCGGGCGTCCAGTGCTGCTTGATGCCGCCGGCGCCGTTGGTGAGGATCATCGTCGTGGCGCCCGTGGCCGCCGCGGTGCGCACCGAGTGCACGACCCGGCGCACGCCGTGGCCCTCGTAGTAGTGCGTGCGCGCGCCGATCACGAGCGCGCGCTTGCCGTTGGGCAGCAGGACCGATCGCAGCGTGCCCACGTGGCCCTCGAGCGCCGGCTTGGAGAAGCCCGGGACCTCGGTCGCCGGGATGGTGTGCGTCGTCTCGCCGATCAACTCGGCGGCGGCGCCCCACCCCGAGCCGAGCGTGAGGGCGAGGTCGTGGCGCTCCACGCCCGTCAGGTCGGCGATGCGCGCCGCGGCGTCGCGGGCAATGGCGAACGGGTCGGCGGCGGGGACGTCGAGCGGGTTCTGCTGCTGCATCCCCTCATGCTACGCAAGCGCCGGATGCCGCGGCGCGGCGCAGGCGGATCCGTGCTCGCCTGCGCGCGACATCCGCCGGGCCGCCCGCGTTCGCGCGCGCGGGTGCGCGTGGGCGAGAATGGGGGCCATGCACACCACCTTCGAGCGCACGCAACGGATCGCCGTCCTCGGAGGTGGACCGGGCGGGTACGAGGCTGCGCTCGCCGCCGCGCAGCTGGGCGCCGAGGTCACGCTCGTCGAGCGCGCCGGCGTCGGCGGCTCGGCGGTGCTCACCGACGTGGTGCCCTCCAAGTCGCTGATCGCGACGGCCGAGGCCTCCAACGCCGTCAAGGAGGCCGCCGACCTGGGCGTGCAGTTCTACGCGAAGGGCGCGGAGGAGAAGGCGGTCAAGCCGCAGGTGGCGATCAACCTGCAGGCCGTCAACAAGCGCCTGCTCGGCCTCGCCGCGCAGCAGTCCGAGGACATGCGCTCGAACCTGCTCGAGGCCGGCGTGCACCTGGTGCAGGGCGAGGGCCGGCTCGACGGACCCAACGCGCTCATCGTCTCGACCGCCAAGGGCGGCACCGACTTCGACCGCATCGAGGCCGACACGCTCGTGATCTCGACCGGCGCCACGCCGCGCGTGCTGCCCACGGCCGTGCCCGACGGCGAGCGGATCCTGACGTGGACCCAGCTCTACCACCTGAAGCAGGTTCCCGAGCACCTCATCGTGGTCGGCTCCGGCGTGACCGGGGCCGAGTTCGCGTCGGCCTACCGGGCGCTCGGCGCGAAGGTCACGCTCATCTCGAGCCGCGACCAGGTGCTTCCGGGTGAGGACGCCGACGCGGCATCCGTCATCGAGAAGGTCTTCAAGCGCAATGGCATGAAGGTCATGAACAAGTCCCGTGCCGAGTCGGTGGTCGCCGACGCCGACGGCGTCGTGGCGACGCTCACCGACGGCCGCGAGGTGCGCGGCTCGCACTGCCTCATGGCGGTCGGCTCGGTGCCGAACACGCGCGACCTCGGGCTCGAGGAGGCCGGAGTGCAGCTGGCCGAGTCGGGGCACATCCGCGTGAACCGCGTCGCGCGCACGTCGATGCCGAACATCTACGCGGCGGGCGACTGCACCACGTTCCTGCCGCTCGCATCGGTCGCGTCGATGCAGGGCCGCACGGCGGTCTTCCACGCGATGGGCGACATCGTCAACCCGCCGGAGAACCGCAACATCACCTCGAACATCTTCACGCAGCCCGAGATCGCCACGGTCGGCTGGACCGAGAAGGAGATCGACGAGGGCGTCGTGCCCGGCGTGGCCTACAAGCTGCCGCTGTCGTCGAACCCGCGCGCGAAGATGATGGGCATCCGCGACGGCTTCGTGAAGCTGTTCGCCTCGGCGGGATCGGGCGCGATCATCGGCGGCGTCATCGTGGCGCCCAAGGCGTCCGAGCTGATCTTCCCCCTCGCGCTCGCGGTCGAGCACCGCCTCACGGTCGACCAGTTCGCCGAGGCGTTCCCCGTGTACCCGTCGCTGACCGGCTCGCTGACGGATGCCGCGAGGGCCATGCACGTCGTACGCTGAGCCTGCGCGCCCTCGACGGCGACGGCGCGACCGGGCACGGCGGGGGCGCCGGAGAGGGGGAGGCTCATGGACTGGCGGGTGAAGTCCGTCGAGGCGACGATCGCCGACTCGGCCGACGAGGAGCGGAGCCTCAGGCGCTCGCTCGGCACGTGGGACCTGGCCCTCATGGGCATCGCGGTCGCGGTCGGCGCCGGCATCTTCTCGGTCGGCGCGCAGGCCGCCGCGAACTTCGCCGGGCCCAGCGTGATCCTCTCGTTCGTGCTCGCGGCCGTCACGTGCGGGCTCGCGATCATGTGCTACGCCGAGTTCGCCTCCACCGTGCCGGTCGCCGGCAGCGCCTACACCTTCACGTACGCCACGATGGGCGAGCTGCTCGCCTGGATCATCGGGTGGGACCTGATCCTCGAGATGTTCACGGGCGCCGCCGTGATCGCGAAGTACTGGGGCGTGTACCTCGGCGAGGCGCTGCTCGCGTTCGGGCTGCCGTTCGCGCCCACCGTGACGATCGCCGGCCTCGAGGTCAGCTGGCCCGCGTTCCTCATCGTCGCGGTGTTCACCGCACTGCTCGTGGCCGGGACCAAACTCACGGCTCGGGTCGGGTCGGTGTTCACGATCATCAAGGTCGCGATCGTGCTGTTCGTGATCGTGGTCGGCTTCTTCTTCCTCAACCCGGCGAACTTCACGCCGTTCATCCCCGAGGCCGTGCCGACCGAGGGCGGGGCCGACGACGTCTGGACGCAGTCGCTCGTCTCGTGGGCGACCGGTGCGGCACCGGCGCAGTACGGCGTGTTCGGCATGCTGGCCGCGGCATCCCTCGTGTTCTTCGCCTTCATCGGGTTCGACGTCGTCGCGACCAGCGCCGAGGAGGTGCGCGAGCCGCAGAAGCGCCTCCCGCGCGGCATCTTCCTCGGACTCGGCATCGTCACCGCGCTGTACGTGCTCGTCTCGATCGTCATGACGGGGATGGTGTCCTACCGCGAGCTGGCCCAGGAGGAGGCGCCCTCGCTCGCCACGGCGTTCCGGCTCGTGGGCCAGGACTGGGCGTCGGCCGTCATCTCGGTGGGAGCCATCGCGGGCCTCACGACGGTCATCATGGTGCTGCTGCTCGGTCTCTCGCGCATCACGTTCGCGCTGAGCCGCGACGGACTCCTGCCCCGCTGGCTCTCGAAGACCACCCACCACACCAAGACCCCTGCGCGCATCCAGATCATCGGCGGCACCGTCGTCGCACTGGTCGCGGCGTTCACCGACGTCGGGCTGCTCGAGGAGATGATCAACATCGGCACGCTCTCGGCGTTCGTGCTCGTGAGCCTCGGCATCGTCGTGCTGCGCCGCACGCGGCCCGACCTGCCGCGCGGCTTCCGCGTGCCGTGGTCGCCCGTGCTGCCGATCCTCTCGGCGGCCCTGTGCCTCTGGCTCATGCTGAACCTGACGACCCTCACCTGGGTGCGGTTCCTGGTCTGGCTCGCGATCGGCCTCGTGATCTACCTGATCTACGGACGCCCGCGGTCACGCCTCGGCGAGCAGGTCAGCGAGGTCGAGCTGCCCACGCCGCAGGGCGCGCCGCCCTTCGAATGACGGACACCGGCGCGAGCGGCCGCGCGACGGTGGTCACCGGTGCGACGGTCGTGACCGGCGCGGCGTCGGGCCTCGGTCGCGCGATCGCCGACGCGCTCGCCGATCGGGGTCGCGACCTCGTGCTCGTGGATCGTGACGCGGAGGCGCTGGCGTCGGCCGCCGAGACGATCGGCGTGCGGCGCCGCGCCCGTCCGGCGGTGCACGCGGCCGACCTCTCCTCGATCGACGAGGCCGTGGACCTCGGGCGCGAGCTGGCGGCGAACGCCGAGGTCGGCGCGCTCGTGAACAACGCCGGCGGATGGATCGACGGGCCCCAGTACCCGGATGCGCCGCCCGAGGCGTGGCGCCGTGCCCTCACGCTGAACCTGACGGCCCCGATGACGCTCATGCAGGCGCTCTGGCCCGCGCTCGCCGAGCGCGGCGGAGTGGTGGTGAACGTCGGCTCGGCGGGCGGGACGGGAGAGGACGCGTACGGATCGCCCGAGTACGGTGCGGCGAAGGCCGCGCTGCGGCGGCTCACGACGAGCCTGGGTGACCGCCACGACGTGCGCGTCACCGCGGTCGTGCCCGACTGGATCGCGCTGGACCGGGCGCTCGCGCAGTGGCAACGGCTGACGCCCGCGGAGCGGGCCGCGTCTCCCGGGCTCGTGCCCACCCACGAGGTCGTCGCGGAGGTCGTGCGGTTGCTCGACGCCGGACGACCCGGCGAGGTCGTCGAGCTGGCCGCCACCTGGAAGCCCGGAGCGGGCTGACCCGGCGACGGCGCGGCCGCGGACCGGGCTCGCGCGCAGCGCGCCGGCGTCAGGCGGCCGGTGCGTCGGCGATCGACAGCAGCAGGTGCCCGCTCGAGACGGTCGTGCCCGGCTCGGCGTTGACGAGGCCGACCACGCCATCCTTGTGGGCGACGATCGGCTGCTCCATCTTCATGGCCTCGAGCACGAGCACCAGGTCGCCCTTGACGACCTTGTCGCCCTCGGCGACCGCGACCTTGACCACGGTCGCCTGCATGGGCGCCGTGACGGCGTCGCCCGTCGCCGTGTCGACCGAGTGGTGCACCGCGCGCCGGCGGGGCGCCGGCCCGGCGGTGGCGGTGCCCGACGGGGCTCCGGCGAGGCGCTTCGGCAGCGAGACCTCGACGCGGCGCCCGTCGACCTCGACGACCACGCTGGTGCGCGCCGCCGGGCCCTTGCTCGCCTCGAGCTCGCCGGTCCACGGTTCGAGCGTGTTCTCGTACTCGGTCTCGATCCAGCGCGTGTACACCGAGAACGGCTGGCCGTCGGCCGGCGCGAACGCGGGGTGGCTCACGATGTCGCGGTGGAAGGGCAGCACCGTGGGCAGGCCGGCGACCTCGAACTCGTCGAGCGCGCGGCGGGCGCGCTCGAGCGCGTCCTTCCGGGTCGCGCCGGTGACGATGAGCTTCGCGAGCAGGGAGTCGAACGCGCCCGAGATCTCGTCGCCGCTCGTGACGCCCGAGTCGACGCGCACGCCGGGGCCACCCGGGAAGCGGAGCTGGTGGATGGGGCCGGGCGCGGGCAGGAAGTTGCGGCCCGGGTCCTCGCCGTTGATGCGGAACTCGATGGAGTGGCCGGTGGTCTCGGGGTCGGGGTAGTCGAGCACGCCGCCCTCGGCGAGGCGGAACTGCTCGCGCACGAGGTCGAGGCCGGTGACCTCCTCGGACACGGGGTGCTCGACCTGGAGGCGCGTGTTGACCTCGAGGAAGGAGACGGTGCCGTCCTGGCCGATGAGGAACTCGCAGGTGCCGGCGCCGACGTAGCCGACCTCCTTGAGGATGGCCTTCGACGCCTCGTACAGCAGGCGGACCTGCTCCTCAGTGAGGAACGGCGCGGGCGCCTCCTCGACGAGCTTCTGGTGCCGGCGCTGGAGCGAGCAGTCGCGCGTGGAGACGACCACGACGTTGCCGTGCTCGTCGGCGAGGCACTGCGTCTCGACGTGGCGCGGCTTGTCGAGGTACTTCTCGACGAAGCACTCGCCGCGCCCGAACGCGGCCACGGCCTCGCGGGTCGCGGACTCGAACAGCTCGGGGACCTCCTCGCGCGTGCGCGCGACCTTGAGGCCGCGGCCGCCGCCGCCGAACGCGGCCTTGATCGCGACGGGCAGGCCGTGCACGTCGACGAACTCGAGCACCTCCGCGGCATCCGCCACGGGGTTCAGCGTGCCCGGTGCGAGCGGCGCCCCGACCTTCTCGGCCACGTGCCGCGCCGAGACCTTGTCGCCGAGGCGCTCGATCGCCTCGGGAGTCGGCCCGATCCAGATGAGGCCGGCGCCCATGACCGCGCGGGCGAAGTCGGGGTTCTCGGCGAGGAAGCCGTACCCGGGGTGGACCGCGTCGGCGCCGGAGCGCCGGGCGACCGAGAGGAGCTTGTCGATGACGAGGTAGGTCTCGGCGCTCGTAGTGCCGTCGAGCGCGTACGCCTCGTCGGCGAGCTTGACGTGGCGGGCGTCGCGATCCTGGTCGGCGTAGACGGCGACCGAGGCGATGCCCGCGTCGCGAGCCGCGCGGATGACGCGGACGGCGATCTCTCCACGGTTGGCGATGAGGACCTTCGTGATGCGACGCATGATCCCCAAGCCTATTGGCCGATTCCCAGCTGCCTTTGGGGGCGCTCCACAAAAAACGTCCGGGAGGGTGTCGTTCACCGACAAGGCGGCGCGAGTGCGGCGGGGGTTCCCGCTGGTCGCGGCGGCTTTCGCTCCGATCTCAGCGCAGGTCCCAGAGGTCGGTCCAGCGCGCGTCGAGCTCGTGCACGAGCTCGCGCAGGGTCGAGAGGGAGAGCCCGACGACGGTCGACGGGTCGCCGGTGACCGAGCGGATGAACGGACCGCCCAGGCTGTCGACCGTGAAGGCGCCCGCCACCGCGAGCGGCTCGCCGGTCGCCACGTACGCGTCGATCTCGGCGTCGTCGAGCCGGGCGAACTCGACCACCGCCGAGGCCGGGCGGCCGACCGCGCCCCGCGGCGCGCCTCCGCGGTGGTCGATGAGCCAGTGACCCGACCACAGCACGCCCGAGCGGCCGTTCTGCCGCGCCCAGCGTGCGCGAGCCACCTCGGGCCGGTGCGGCTTGCCGTACAGCTCGCCGTCGACGAGGAAGGCCGAGTCGCCCCCGAGCACCAGTCCGTCGATCGGTCTCCCGTCGACGTCGCGCCCCACGATCGCCTCGGCCTTGCGCTGCGCGAGCAGCTGCACCAGCTCGGGCGGCGCGAGCGGGCCGTGCTCGGCCTCGTGGGCGGCGACCGCGGCCTCCTCGTCGACGCCCGGCGCGACGAGCAGCGGCTCGACGCCGGCCTGCCGCAGCAGCTGCCGCCGGGCGGGGGAGGTGGAGGCGAGGTAGAGGCGCATGCCCCCATCCTGCCGTCCCGGCCGGCGATCGCCGGCATGGGCGGCCGCCGATCCCGTGTGCGATGCTCGGGTGATGGCACAGTCACGTCGTCGCCGGCCCGCGTCCCGCCCCGCATCGGGCGGCCGGCGCCCGGCGCCCCCGCGGCCGGCCGAGCCCGGGCCCGTGCTCGAGCTCGACGTCGAGCGCATCGCGCACGGCGGGGTCGCGGTCGCACACCACGAGGGGCGGGTCGTCTTCGTCGCCGACGCGATCCCCGGGGAGCGGGTCGCCGCGCAGGTCGTCGATGCGGGCCGCGAACGGTTCTGGCGCGCCGAGACGGTCGAGGTGCTGCGCGCCTCGCCGGACCGTCGCGAGCACGTCTGGCCCGAGGCATCCGTCGACCGCGCCCCCGAACATCGCGTCGGCGGGGCCGAGTTCGGCCACATCGCCATGCCGCGCCAGCGCGCACTGAAGGGCGAGGTGCTGCACGACGCGCTCGCGCGCATGGGCGGCGTCGAGGTCGAGGTCGTCGTCGAGCCCGTCGATCCCGCCGTGGCTCCCGGCGTCGACGTCGAGGCGGGCACGCGCTGGCGCACGCGCGTGCGCCTGCACGTCGCGGCCGACGGGACGGTCGGGCCCTATGCGGCGCGCTCCCATACGGTCGTGCCCGTCACCTCGCTCCCGCTCGCCGTCGCCGAGCTCGAGGCGATCGCGCCGCTGGGCCGGACGCTCGAGGGCGCCGTTGCGGTCGACCTCATCGCGCCATCCGACGGCGACCCGCAGGCCGTCGTGCGCTCGCCCGACGATCGCCGCACGGCGCGGACCGCCGCGCCGACCGTCGTCGAGCGCGTCGGGAACCGCCGCTTCACCGTCGACCGGGACGGCTTCTGGCAGGTTCACCGGGGCGCCGCCGCGACGCTGACCGCGGCCGTGCAGGATCTCGTCGATCCCGACCGCTTCGACCCCGCCGCGGAGAACCACGACCTCTACGGCGGCGTGGGGCTCCTCGCGGCCGCCGTGGGGGACCGGTTCGGCCCATCGGTGCGGGTCACGACCGTCGAGGCCGATGCGCGCGCGACCGAGCACGCCGGCGCCAACCTCGCCGACTGGATCGGGGCGCGCGCCGTCACCGCGCGCGTCGACCGCTACCTCGACGAGCTGGCCGCGGCGCCGGATGACGCGGGGCGCGGCCTGCGCGGCGCGACGGTCGTGCTCGACCCGCCGCGCTCCGGCGCGGGGCGCGCCGTCGTCGACCGCCTCGCGGCGCTCCACCCGGCGCAGGTCGTGTACGTCGCCTGCGACCCCGTCGCCCTCGCGCGCGACGTCGGCCTGTTCCGGGCGCACGGGTACGAGCTCGAGGCGGTGCGCGCGTTCGACCTCTTCCCGAACACGCACCACGTCGAGGCCGTCGCGCGACTGGCCGCTATCGTGTGAGGACGACGGACCGAATCGACGCCGAGCCGGATGGGGGATGCCGAGTGACGGAGCAGGCCGAGGGGAGCCGGGCGGCCACGACCGTGGCGATCGTCGACGACCACGAGGCGGTGCGACTCGGGCTGCGCGCGGCGTGCCGCGAGGCGGGCTACGACGTCGTCGCCGACACCGCCGACGTGCCGACGCTGCTCGCCGCGTTCGAGGATCCGGGCTCGGAGCCGCCGCGCGTGGTGCTGCTCGACCTCTCGCTCGGCGACGGGTCGAGCGTGACCGACAACGTGCGTGCCGTGCTCGCGGCGGGCAGCCAGGTCCTCGTCCACAGCATCGCCGACCGCGTCGCCGCGGTGCGCGAGGCGCTCGCCGCGGGCGCGGCGGGCGTCATTCCGAAGTCGTCGCCGACCTCGGCGGTGATCGCCGCGATCGCGACCGTCGCCCGCGGCGAGGCGCTGAACAACGTCGAGTGGGCGAGCGCGATCGAGGCCGACCGCGACTTCGCCAAGGACCAGCTCGGCCGACGCGAACGCGACGTGCTGCACCTCTACGCGTCCGGGCTGCCGCTCAAGCTCGTCGCCCAGCAGCTCGGCATCGCGCACTCGACCGCGCGCGAGTACCTCGACCGCATCCGAGCCAAGTACGTCGAGGTCGGCCGTCCCGCCCCGACCAAGGTCGACCTGCTCCGCCGGGCCGTGGAGGACGGCATCCTGCCGGGCCTCGACGCCGAGGCCGGTGATGGTCGCCGCTGACTGGCGCGCGAGCCGGCTCGCGCCGCGTCGCGCGGCGGTCAGCCGCGCCCAGGTCGAGACGGTCTCGGGCCGTGCGCTCGGGGCGTTCGGCCTGGTGTTCGGCGCGCAGACGGTGCCCACGGCGATCGATCAGTCCGCCTTTCTGGTCGACGGCGCCGGCGCGGCGATGATGGCCGTGCTGTACGGCGCGATCGCCGCGCTCGCCGCGGCGACCTTCACGCGCGTCGCCGTGCGCGGAGCAGCCCTCGCCTTCGCGACGCTGTACGTGCTGTGCCTGCTGGCGTGGCCCTTCCTCGTGGTCGACACCGCCGGCATGCAGCAGCAGACGCCGTGGCTGTACTACCTCTGCACGGTGGCCACGACCGCCTC
This sequence comes from Agromyces aurantiacus, assembly GCF_016907355.1. Lineage (NCBI taxonomy): Bacteria > Bacillati > Actinomycetota > Actinomycetes > Micrococcales > Microbacteriaceae > Agromyces > Agromyces aurantiacus. The sequence continues at coordinate 1,677,258 of NZ_JAFBBW010000001.1, forward strand.
GGTGATCTCGGTGCCGGCCGCCCCCGCGACGGCGTACACGACCGCGGTGCCCGCGATCTACGGCATCGTCCGGCTGACGCCCTCGGGCGGCGCAGCCCCGCCCCTGCTCGCCGTGCTCGACACGATGTACGCCGTCATCCTCGGCGTGGTCGTGCTCGTGATCATCACCATGCTGCGCCAGGCGGCCGAGTCGGTGGATGCCGCGCAGGAGGCCGCGCTGCAGCGCTACGACGTCGTGGCGCGACAGCACGCCAACGAGATCGAGCGCGTCAAGGTCGACGCGCTCGTGCACGACAGCGTGCTCACCACGCTGCTCTCGGCGGCGGCCGCGCGCACGCCGGCCGAGCGCCAGCTCGCCTCGCGTATGGCGGGCGACGCGCTCCGGCGGCTCGAGGAGGCCGCGATCGAGGTGCCGGGCACCGCCGACCGTGCGGACGTCTCGGTGCTCGCGCGGCGCCTGCGCGCGGCGGTGACCGGGTTCTCCGCGCCGTTCGTCGTACGCGTGAGCGACACGAGCGGCGTCGAGCTGCCCGTCGAGGCCGTCGACGCGCTCTCGTCGGCCGCGCTGCAGGCCATGGTGAACAGCGTGCAGCACGCCGACGGGCCGATCGGCCGCGTGCGCCGCGAGCTCGAGATCCGCGGGGTCGGCGCCGGCGGCTGCGTCATCCAGGTGGTCGACAACGGGTCGGGGTTCGACCCGTCGCAGGTGCCCGCGAGCCGGCTCGGCCTGCGCGTCTCGATCGACGAGCGCATGGCGAACGCCGGCGGCTCGGCCCGCATCGAGTCCGAGCCCGGACGCGGCACGCGGGTCACGCTCGCGTGGCCGGCGGGCGTCGACGGGGGTGCGTCGTGATCTCCGTCCCCCGCTGGCTCCTCCTCGTCCTGGCCGCGATGTTCTCGGGCTACCACGTCGTGCTCGGCATCTACTCGCTCGACGTGCCCGCCTCGCCGTGGCCGGCCGTCGTCGCGCTCGTGCTCTACACGATCGCGACGGTGCTGAGCCTCTGGCCCGTCCGCCGCGCGCGCATGCCCGACTGGCTCGCGGCCCTGAACCTCGCGGTGAGCATCGTGCTGCCGCTGCTCGTGACCAGCCAGCTCGTCCCCGGCCGTGACAACGGCTATGCCACGTGGTACGTCGCCGCGGTCGGCACGCTCATGACCATCACCGCCGCCCGCCGCCAGCTCGTGGCCGCCTGGCTGGGCGTCATCGCGCTGGCCGTGCAGACGGTCATGTGGAGCGGCCCGCTCGCGCTCGGTGCGCTCGGCGTCATCGGCAGCATCGTGTGGGTCGGCATCGCGCACATGCTCTCGGCGGCCCTCGCGGGCGCCGCGCGCGCCACGCGCCGCTACGCGCAGGCCGAACGCGAGGCGGCGGCGTGGCAGGCGGCACAGGACGCGCACCTCTTCGAGGGCCGGATGCGACTCGGCCAGACGCAGCGCATCGCCGCGCCCATGCTGCGGCGCATCGCCGACGGCGAGCACGAGCTCACCTACGCGGAGCGCCGCGAGTGCCGCACGCTCGAAGCGGCCATCCGCGACGAGATCCGGGGACGGATGCTCCTCACCGACGCCGTGCGGCAGGCCGTCAAGCGCGCGCGCGACCGCGGGGCGACGGTGACGCTGCTCGACGAGGGCGGGATCGACGACCTCGACGAGGCGGCCCGCGATCGCGTGCTCTCGCAGCTCGCGGACGCGCTCGACACGACGCGCGCCGACCGGGTCATCGCGCGCACGGCCGGCGAGGGCTCCCCGGTGGCCGTGACGGTGGTCGGGCTGCGCGGCGGGGGCGACGACGAGGTCGCCGAATCGGAGGACGCGGAGGTCGAACTCTGGATGGAGATCCCGCGCGCCGGCTGACCGCTTCGCCGTCGGCGGCGAATCCGCCCGGACAGGGAAGCGGGGGGTCGGCCCCTACCGACCCCCCAGCAAGCCCGAGTCACGGCGACAACCCGAATATCGCCCTGACTCGCCCCCAGAGCGCCACCGGTTACCCAGCCGGTGACGGAAACGGCTCCTGTGGAGTCCGTTGACCTCCATCGTACGGATCCGGCGGCCGCTGCGAAGTCAGCATTTCGGGGGACACCGAGGGGGACATGCGGGGGACCGGCGACCCGCGACCCCGCCGATCGGGGCGCGCGGCGGCGTCGCGCGCGGTCGGCGAACGGGGGACACGGGGGAGCGTCCGACCGATGCCGCCGATGGCGGTGGACGGGTCAGCGTGCGGAGAACGCCCAGCGACGAGGGCCGACCTCGATCGGTGGCCGCACGGCCGATCGCGGATGCGCCCACTCGCTGCGCGCCGGCGGCGGCGGCGCCGACTGCTCCTCGCGCACGGCCGCGACGAGCACGGCGGTGACGGCCGCGGCCTCGTCGGCGGAGACGCGGCGCGTGAGGAAGGTGAGGTCGATCGACTCGGCGCCGTTCGCCTCGCCTGATGCGGTGGTCATGCGCGCCTCCTAGAGCGGGATGTTGCCGTGCTTCTTCGGCGGCAGGCTCGCGCGCTTGGTGCGCAGCGCCCGCAACGCCTTGGTCACCGAGACGCGCGTCGCGGCCGGCTCGATGACGCCGTCGAGCTCGCCGCGCTCGGCGGCGAGGAACGGCGAGGCCACGTTGTAGGTGTACTCGTTGGCCAGGCGCGTGCGCACGGCCGCGACATCCTCGCCCGCCTCCTCGGCCCGCTTGATCTCGCCGCGGTACAGGATGTTCACGGCGCCCTGGCCGCCCATGACGGCGATCTCGGCGGTCGGCCAGGCCAGGTTGATGTCGGCGCCGAGCTGCTTCGAGCCCATGACGATGTAGGCGCCGCCGTAGGCCTTGCGGGTGATGACCGTCACGAGCGGCACGGTCGCCTCGGCGTAGGCGTAGAGCAGCTTCGCGCCGCGGCGGATCACTCCGGTCCACTCCTGGTCGGTCCCGGGCAGGTAGCCCGGGACGTCGACCAGGGTCAGGATCGGGATCGAGAACGCGTCGCAGAAGCGCACGAACCGCGAGGCCTTCTCGCCCGCGGCGATGTTCAGCGTGCCCGCCATCTGGCTCGGCTGGTTGGCGATGATGCCGACCGAGCGGCCCTCGACGCGCGCGAAGCCGATCACGATGTTCGGCGCGAACAGCGGCTGCACCTCGAGGAAGTCGCCGTGGTCGACGATCCCCTCGATGACCGCGTGCATGTCGTAGGGCTGGTTCGGCGAGTCGGGGATGACCGTGTTGAGTCGGCGGTCCTCGTCGGTGACCTCGAGCTCGACGTCGGCCTCGTAGACCGGCGCCTCCGACATGTTGTTGTCGGGCAGGAACGAGATGAGCGTCCGCGCGTAGTCGAGCGCGTCGGACTCGTCGCTCGCGAGGTAGTGGGCGACGCCCGAGACGGTGTTGTGCGTGAGCGCACCGCCGAGCTCCTCCATCCCGACGTCCTCGCCGGTGACCGTCTTGATGACGTCGGGGCCGGTGACGAACATCTGGCTGGTCTTGTCGACCATGATCACGAAGTCGGTCAGCGCTGGGGAGTAGACCGCGCCGCCGGCCGCCGGACCGCACACGATCGAGATCTGCGGGATGACGCCCGACGCGGCCGTGTTGCGGCGGAAGATCTCGCCGTACTTTCCGAGCGCGACCACGCCCTCCTGGATGCGCGCGCCGCCCGAGTCGAGGATGCCGATGATCGGCACGCCGGTCTTCAGCGCCAGCTCCATGACCTTGATGATCTTCTCGCCCGCGACCTCGCCGAGCGAGCCGCCGAAGATCGTGAAGTCCTGCGAGTACACCGCGACCTGGCGCCCGTGGATGGTGCCGGTGCCGGTGACGACCGCGTCGCCGTAGGGCCGCTTGGCGTCCATGCCGAAGGCGTGGGTGCGGTGCCGCACGAACTCGTCGAGTTCGACGAACGAGCCGGGGTCGAGCAGCTCGGCGATGCGCTCGCGCGCGGTCATCTTGCCCTTGGCGTGCTGCTTCTCGATGGCCGCCTCGCCCGAGGCCGTGACGGCCTCGTGATAGCGCTGCTTGAGGTCGGCGAGCTTGCCCGCGGTGGTGGAGAGGTCGGGGCCGTCGGTCGTCGATTCGGTCACGCCGTTCACTCTACCGGCGCGCATCCGGGCCGGATCGTTGAGGGATTCCCACAAAAAGGGCGCGGCACCTGGTGATGATCGGCACGCCATGACGCCCGCGACACTAGCCTGAACCCGACGGACGGGAGGCCGGGATGCAGTGGGAGCGATCGCGAGCGAGCGTGCCGCGGTTCGAGTGGCTCGACACCGCCGGGTCCACCAACGACGTGCTGCGCGAGGCGGCGACGGGGGCGGATGCCGCGGCGTGGCCGCACGGCGCGGCCGTGGTCACCGACGACCAGACGCGCGGCCGCGGGCGCCTCGGCCGCACCTGGCTCGCGCCGACGGGCAAGACCCTTGCGATCTCGGTGCTGCTGCGCCCCGCGCAGGCCGGGGACGGCCCCGACGCGGCCGTCCGGCCGCTGCCGTCGGATGCATACGGATGGCTGCCGCTCATCGCGGGGGTCGCGATGACCGAGGCGGTCCGCGACGCGGTGGCCGCGGCATCCGTCGACCGCGGCGGTGAGGACGACGGCACCGGCGGCGTCGAGGTCGAGCTCAAGTGGCCCAACGACGTGCTGATCTCGGGGTACAAGGTCTGCGGCATCCTCTCCGAGCTGGTCGCCGAGGGCGCCGTGGTGATCGGCGCGGGCCTCAACCTCACGCTCGACGAGCACGACCTGCCCACGCTCACCTCGACCTCGCTCCAGCTCGTGACCGGCCGGCGTCCCGACGGCGACGCCGTGCTGAGCGGCTACCTCACGCGCCTGCTCGACCTCGTCGGCCGCTTCGTCGCGGCCGGCGGCGACGCGGCCGCGAGCGGCGTGGCCGACCGCGTGCGCGCCGTGTGCGGCACGCTCGGCCAGGAGGTGCGCGTCGAACTGCCGGGCGGAGACGAGCTCCTCGGCGTCGCCGAGCGGCTCGACGACGACGGTCGCCTCGTGGTCCGGGACCGCGAGAACGGCGAGGAGCAGGCTGTCGCCGCGGGGGACGTCACGCACCTGAGGTATTAATGGGGCCTATGGGGGAGGCGAGCACCGGGCCGGCGATCACCGGACCGATCGGACCGCAGGACGAGCACGTCGTGGCGCGGGTCCGCCGCCACGGACGCGTGCTCGTGCTGCCCGCCGTCCTGCTCATCGCCACCGTCGGTGCGGCCGCCTACCTGGTGCCCGCGCTCGAGGGATGGCCGCAGCTCGCCGTCCTCATCGGCGCCGCGCTCGTCGTGGTGCTCGGGTGCGCGCTGCCGTACCTCGCGTGGCTCGCCTCGCGCACGACCATCACGACGCGACGCGTGATCGTCCGCCGCGGGCTCTTCGTCCGGGTGCGCCGCGAGCTGTGGCACCGCCGCGGCTACGACGTGCAGGTGAGCCGCTCGTGGCTCCAGGGCGTCATCGGATCAGGCGACGTCCGCCTCGAGACCGGTCACGAGGTGCCGGTCGTGCTGCGCGACATCCCGGCGCCCCTCGCGGTGCAGTCGGCCCTCCACGAGCTCATGGCCGAGTCGCACTCGCTCGGCGGGCCGGCGGTCGGGCCCTCCGCGTTCGGCTCGTCGTCGGCCATCGAGGGCGACACCGTGTCGTGGGGAGGCCGCTGAGCGGTCGTGCCGTCCATCCCGCGCACGAGCACCCGGCCGGAGCGCGTACTGTAGTCGGGCGGCGCGCACCCCCGGCGCGCCGGGCGAGAAAGGCACCACCACTTGGGCGAGGAATGCATCCACGGCTTCGACGAGGGTCTCTGCGCGATCTGCTCCCCGCCGCCTGAGCCCGAGACGCCCGCCCGCGCCCCGCGCACGCGCGCGACCCGGCCGGCGGGGATCGGGACGGCGGCCACGCGACCGGGCCAGGGCCGGGCACCGCGCACTGCGTCATCCGCTCGCGCCGGCCGCGTCGCCGGTGCCTCGGCGCCGCCCGTCGACGCGGGCGCCACGCGCCTGTACCACCTGACGCACATCGAGAACCTCGGCCGGATCCTCGGCGCGGGCGCGATCCTCGCCGACGCGGGCGACCCGCCGGCCGCGCCGGCCGTCGACCTCGCGGCGCCCGCGGCCCGCGCCTACCGTCGCACGGCGACCGTCGGCGACACGGGTGCCCATGTCGCCGAGTTCGTGCCGTTCCTGCTCTCGACCGACGCGCACGTCTGGGATGCGATCCGCACGGGCACGCCCGACCCGCGCCTGTCCGAGGAGGCCGTGCGCCGCCCCGCGGCCGACCACGTGCTGCTCGTGACCTCGATCGCGGCCGCCGCCGGCGCCCGCCTGCGCACCCCCGGCGAGGTCGCGGTCAGCGAGACGGATGCCGCGATCGGCGGAGCCTCGTTCGCGGCGACGTGGCCCGAGGCCGAGCGGGCGATCGTGCGCCTGACGCTCGCCGACGAGGGCGCCGGGATGCGCGCGGCCGAGGTGCTCGTGCACGGCAGCGTCCCGCTCGAGCGCGTCGCCCTGATCGCGGTGGCCAACGACCGCGTCCGCGATCGCGTGCGTGCGGCGCTCCAGGCGGTCGGCGCCAAGGTGCGCGTCGCGGTCTACCCGCCCTGGTTCCTCGGCGGAGGCGAGTAGCCCGGACCCCGGTCCTCGAGCGGCGCGGAGTCGAGCGGCGCGTCCTCGGACGATCGCTCGAACGGGGGCTCCTCGAAGAGCGCGCGCTGCGCCTCCTCGACGCGAGCGCGGTTCGAGAGCCCGTCGGAGCGGTGCTGGCCGAACACCCAGTACCGGTAGAGCAGGAACCGGAACGCCGTGCCGAGCGCGAGCCCGATCACGTTCGTCGAGATGTTGTCGGCGAGCAGGCTCGTCAGGCCCAGCAGGTGGTGGCTGATCCACAGGCACAGCAGCGCGATCGCCATGCCGCCCAGCGACACGATCGCGTACTCGGCGAACTCGCGCAGGGCGTGCCGCCGGCGGTGGCGGCGGAAGGTCCAGTACCGATTGCCGAGCCAGTTGAACACGATCGCGACGCTCGTCGAGATCGTCTTCGCGCCGATCGCCGACTGCGCCCACGTGCCCTCGCCGAGGAGGCCGACGCGCAGCGCATTGAAGAGCGCGATGTCGATCACGAAGCCGATGAGTCCCACCACGCCGAACTTCACGAGGTAGGCGAGGAACCCGTGCCACGCCCGCGACGCGAGTGATCGGAGCGTGTCGGGCACCCCCCGATCCTCGCACACGGCCGCGCCGTAGACTGGGGTGTCGCGGCGCACGGGGCGCAGCGGGAACGGACGGTTCGGACCGGTGCGAGTCGGAGTGATCGGTGCAGGGCAGCTCGCCCGGATGATGATCCCCGCGGCGCTCGAGCTCGGGGTCGAGCTCCGCGTGCTCGCGGAGGGCGAGGGCATGGCCGCGGCGCTCGCGGCCGAGCGCGTCGGCGACTACACCGACGCCGAGACCGTGCTCGCGTTCGCGCGCCAGGTCGACGTGGTCACCTTCGACCACGAGCACGTCCCGCAGGACGTGCTGCGTGCCCTGGTCGACGCCGGGGTCCCCGTGCGGCCCGGCCCCGATGCGCTGCGCTACGCGCAGGACAAGCTCCTCATGCGCGCCCGGCTCGACGAGCTCGGCCTGCCGGTGCCCGAGTGGGGGCGCGTGGCCACGCCCGACGAGCTCGACGCGTTCATCGCCGACCACGGCGGCGCCGCGGTCGTGAAGACCCCGCGTGGCGGGTACGACGGCAAGGGCGTGCGGGTCGTGCGCGGCTCCGGCGAGGTCGCCGAGTGGTTCGTCGCCGCAGGCGAGGACGGCCGCGAGGGCGCCCTCCTGGTCGAGGAGCTGGTGGACTTCCGCCGCGAGCTCGCACAGCTCGTCGCGCGCCGGCCGTCGGGCGAGGTCGCGGCCTGGCCGCTCGTCGAGACGGTCCAGGTGAACGGCGTGTGCAGCGAGGTCATCGCGCCGGCACCCCGGTCGGCGGGCCGGCTCGCCGACGTGGCGGCCGACGTCGCGATCTCGGTCGCCGAGGGCCTCGGGGTCACGGGCGTCCTCGCGGTCGAGATGTTCGAGACCACCGACGACCGCGTGCTCGTGAACGAGCTCGCGATGCGCCCGCACAACTCCGGCCACTGGACCATGGACGGCTGCACCACCGGGCAGTTCGAGCAGCATCTGCGCGCGGTGCTCGACCTCCCGCTCGGGGGCACCGGCTCCCACGACGAGTGGTCCGTGATGGTGAACCTGCTCGGCGGACCGGCCGAGGGCTCCCTCACCGACCGGTACGCCGAGGCGCTCGCCGGGCACCCCACCGTGAAGGTCCACAACTACGGCAAGGCCCCCCGCCCCGGCCGCAAGGTCGGCCACGTCACCGCGGTCGGGCCCGACCTCGACGCCGCCGTCTACGAGGCACGCGCCGCGGCGGCGGCCCTCCAGGACTGAGACGGCCGCGGGCCCGCGCCCTCGCGGAGCGCCGCTCCGGCATCTTCCAGTCGGCAGCCCTAATATCGTTCGGGTGATCGCAGGCAACCCCACCCCCCTCGTCGGCGTCGTGATGGGCTCCGACTCCGACTGGAACGTGATGCGCGAGGCATCCGAGCTGCTCGACGAGTTCGGCGTTCCGCACGAGGTCGAGGTGGTGTCGGCGCACCGCACGCCCGAGAAGATGATCGCGTACGGCAAGGCGGCGGCCGGCCGCGGCATCCGCGTCATCATCGCGGGCGCCGGCGGCGCCGCGCACCTGCCCGGCATGCTCGCCTCAGTCACCATCCTGCCCGTGGTGGGCGTGCCCGTGCCGCTGTCGCGACTCGACGGGCTCGACTCGCTGCTCTCGATCGTGCAGATGCCCGCCGGCGTGCCCGTCGCGACCGTGTCGATCGGCGGCGCGAAGAACGCGGGCCTGATCGCGGTGAAGATCCTGGCCACCTCCGACGATGCGCTGGGCGACGCGCTCGCGCGCTACGCGGAGTCGCTCGCCGCGCTCGTCGAGGAGAAGAACGAGCGACTGAAGTCCAGCCGATGAGCCTCGCCGACAGCCCGATCCGGTACCCGGACACCCGATCCCGCCCGCTCATGACGCGGCGCGGCTGGTGGCTCGTCTGCCTGAACATCCTCATCCCCGGATCGGCGCAGGTGCTCGCGGGGGATCGGCGCATGGGCCGGTTCGGCCTCGGCGCCACGCTCACCCTGTGGGTGCTGGCCGCCCTCGCCATCGTACTGTGGTTCGTGTCCCCGGCGGTGCTGTACACGATCGCGTCGAACAGCATCGCACTGTGGGTCATCGCCATCGGCCTCGTCTTCTACGCCGGACTGTGGCTCGTGCTCACGCTCGACACCCTGCGGCTCGTGCGACTCGTCAAGACCGCGCCGTCGGCCCGCGCCGCGATCGCCGCGCTCGGCGTCGTCGCGATGGTGCTCGTGTCGGGCACGGCCGCGTACGGCGCGTACGTCGCGACGACGGCGAGCGGCTTCCTCTCGTCGGTGTTCGTGGCCGGCCCGAGCGAACCGCCGATCGACGGGCGCTACAACTTCCTGCTGCTCGGCGGCGACGCCGGCCCCGATCGCGAGGGCCTCCGCCCCGACAGCATCCGCGTCGTCAGCGTCGACGCCGAGACGGGGCAGGCGGTCACGATCGGCATGCCCCGTGATCTCGCGAACGCGCCGTTCGACGAGACGTCGCCGCTGCGCCAGACCTACCCGGACGGCTACGGCACCGACGGCGTCTGCGACGTCGACGTCTGCCAGCTCAACTCCATCTACACCGAGGTCGAGCTGAAGAGCCCCGACCTCTACCCCGACGCCGTCGCCGAGGGCAGCGAGCCCGGCATCGAGGCCATGCGCGACGCGGCCGAGGGCATCACGGGCCTGCAGATCCAGTACTACGTGCTGATCGACATGGCCGGGTTCCAGCAGCTCATCGACGCGCTCGGCGGCGTCACGATCGACGTCCCGCAGGACATCCCGATCCACGCCGACGAGACGTTCACCACCGTGGCCGAGTGGATCCCCGCCGGCGAGCAGCACATGGACGGCTACCACGCGCTGTGGTACGCGCGCTCGCGCCACGGCACGAGCGACTACGACCGGATGGCGCGCCAGCTGCAGCTGCAGGAGGCCATGCTCGCCCAGTTCAACCCCGCGAACGTGCTCTCGAAGTTCCAGGATGTCGCGGCCGCCGGATCGCAGGTGGTCAAGACCGACGTGCCGCAGTCGATGCTCGGCTACTTCGTCGACCTGGCCGGAAAATCGAAGAAGCTCCCGATCATCGACGTCGAGCTCGTGCCCGACAACGGCGTGGACCCGACCGCTCCCGACTACGAGGCCATCCACGCGATGGTGCAGGCGGCCCTGGTGCCGCCGACGCCGGAGCCGACGGGCTGAGGCCGCGGCGGCCGACCGGGCGCGGTCCGGCGGCCGCCCCGGGCGCCGGACCGCCCGACCGACGCGCCGCGCCCGGGCGCGGTCAGAGGTCGGCGTGCAGGTGCCAGACGCGCTCGGCGGAGTCGCGCCAGCTGTACGCGCGGGCGCGGTCGCTGCCGGCGATCGCGAGCCGCTCGGCGAGCGCGCGGTCCTCGACCACGCGCGTGATCGCCGCCGCGAGGCGGTCGACGAAGCCATCCCCCACGCCGACGGGCACCGCGAGGCCCGATCCGGCCGAGATCTCGACGAACGCGGGCGTCTCGGAGTGGATCACGGGGGTGCCCAGGCTGAACGCCTCGATGAGCTCGGTGCCGGACTCGTCGTCGTGGGCCGGCGCGACGTAGGCCGTGGCCGCGGCCAGGACGACCGCCAGGTCGCGCGGGTCGAGGTCGTCGACCACGCGGAGCCGCCGCGGGTCGACGCCGTACTCCTCCGCCACGGCCGGGAGGTGCTGGTCGCCCCAGCTCTCGGGCCCGATGACGACGAGCCCGACGTCGGGAACGCCGGGGCGGCCGAGCGCAGCCAGCACGTCGACGAGCCCCTTCCGCGGCTCGAGTGTGCCCGCCACCGCGACGTAGGTCGAGGGGAGGCGCAGACGCGCCGCACGCTCGGCGGCGTCGGCCCCGATCACGAGGCCGGCCCGCGGCGCGGTGCCGATCACGCGCACCCGATCGCCGAAGTCGGCGATCGACTGCAACCGCTCGGCGAGCGCGTGGGTCGTGACGACCACCGCATCGGCGTGCCGGCGCGCGCGCTTGAGCATGCCCTTCTGCCAGGCGACCGACGCAGCCGTGAGCGCCTCGGGGTGGGTCCAGGCGAGCACGTCGTGCACGGTCACCACGACCTGGTCGCCCGCCTCCCGGTCGTGCTTGCGCAGCGGCGCGAAGAGGCTCGTGCCGTGGATCATCCCGCCGCCGGGCGAGGTCGTGAGGTTGAACTGCCACGCCGCCGCGAGCTCGCGCCGCGCGAGCGACGACTTGTAGAGCCCGGCCAACCCCGGCACCTCGGCCAGCACGCGGTCGTAGTCGCCGGGCAGCGACGAGGAGACGATGCCCTCGACCTCGCAGCCGCGCGGCGCGGTCGCCACGAGGGCGCGTGCCAGCTCGCGCGTGTACCGGCCGATCGGCCCGGGTGCGGGCGCGACGATCTGGTCGACGATCAGCCGAAGGGTGGTGGTCACGTCGCTCCTTTCGCAGCGGGCCCCCATCCGATCCGCCCACCTTAGTCGGATCGCAGCGGACACGCGCGCCGCTGTCCACAGCCCGCGGATCGAGCCGCGGTCAGGTCGTCCGGAGGGCGCCGGACCGCACCGCGGAGGAGAGCGCCTCACGCCACGGGCGCATCTCGTGGAGGCCGGCCGTGGCCCACGCGGCGTGGCCCAGCACCGAGTAGGACGGCCGGGGGGCCGGCCGCACGAACGACGAGCTGTCCGTCGGGGTGATCCGCTCGGGATCCAGCCCGGACTCTTCGAGCACCGCGCGCGCGAACTCGTACCAGGTCGCCTGCCCCGCGTTCGTGCCGTGGTAGATGCCGGCGGGGGCGTCGGAGCCGAGCAGCGCGACGATCTGGTCGGCGAGGTCGGCCGTCCAGGTCGGCTGGCCGAGCTGGTCGTCGACCACCGACCAGGTGTCCTTGGTCTTCGCGAGGTTCAGCATCGTCTGCGCGAAGTTGGGCCCGTGCGCGCCGTACAGCCAGGCGGTGCGGACCACGTAGGTTCCCGACGGGTGCGCCGCGAGCGCCAGTTCCTCGCCGGCCGCCTTCGTGCGGCCGTACGCGTTGATCGGGTCGCGGGGCCGGTCCTCGGCGTAGGGCTCGGTCGCGTTCCCGTCGAACACGTAGTCCGTCGAGATCGTGACGAGCCGCGCCCCCGTCGCGGCGCACGCCGCGGCCAGATTCGCCGGGCCGGTCGCGTTCACGGCGTACGCCTCCTGCTCGTGCGCCTCGGCGTCGTCGACCTTCGTGTAGGCGGCGCAGTTCACCACGACGTCGTGGCCGCGAACCGCGTCGGCGACGCCCGCGGCATCCGTCACGTCGAGGTCGGCACGCCCGAGCGCGGTGACCTGCCGGCCGGACAGCGCCACCTGGAGGTCGCGTCCGAGCATGCCGTTCGCGCCCGTGATCAGCACGCGCACGTCTACTGCCCCTGCGCCTGGTACTTCGCCTCGGTCTCGTCCTTCTGCGGCGCCCACCAGGCCTCGTGGTCGCGGTACCACGCGATCGTGTCGGCGAGCCCGGCCTCGAAGTCGGAGAAGCGCGGCTCCCAGCCGAGCTCGGTCCGCAGGCGCGTCGAGTCGATCGCGTACCGGAGGTCGTGGCCCGGGCGGTCGACGACGTGGTCGTACGCGTCCGCGGGCTGCCCGAGGATCGTGAGGATGAGCTCGACGACCTCCTTGTTGTTGCGCTCGCCGTCGGCGCCGATGAGGTAGGTCTCGCCGATGACGCCCTTCTCGAGGATCGTGAGGACGGCGGACGAGTGGTCGTTCGCGTGGATCCAGTCGCGCACGTTCTCGCCCTTGCCGTAGAGCTTGGGGCGTTCCCCGCGCAGCACGTTGGTGATCTGTCGCGGGATGAACTTCTCGACGTGCTGGTACGGGCCGTAGTTGTTCGAGCAGTTCGAGATCGTCGCCTTCACCCCGAACGAGCGCACCCAGGCACGCACGAGCAGGTCGCTGCCCGCCTTGGTCGAGGAGTACGGGCTCGACGGGTTGTACGGGGTCTGCTCCGTGAACTTCGCCGGGTCGTCGAGCTCGAGGTCGCCGTAGACCTCGTCGGTCGAGATGTGGTGGAAGCGGATGTCGTGCTTCCGCGCCGCCTCGAGCAGCGTGTACGTGCCGATGATGTTCGTGTCGAGGAACGGGCGCGGGTTCGCGAGGGAGTTGTCGTTGTGGCTCTCGGCCGCGTAGTGGACGACCGCGTCGTGCTCGGCGAACAGCCCGTCGACGAGCTCGGCGTCGCAGATGTCGCCCTTGACGAAGCGGAACCGGTCGTCTGGCAGCCCGTCGAGCGAGGCGAGGTTGCCGGCGTAGGTCAGCTTGTCGAGCACGGTCACCGAGTGGTCGGTGTTCGCGAGGACGTAGTGCACGAAGTTGGAGCCGATGAAGCCGGCGCCGCCGGTCACGAGGAGTCTTGACACCCCGACATCCTACCGAGGCGGCCCGTCGGAGCCGGCCGTGAGCCCTGCCGAGGAGAGCCCGATTGCTAGACTCGGCCGGTGCAGATCCGCGAACTGACGATCCCCGACGCCTACGAGGTGACGCCGAAGCAGTTCGGCGACGACCGCGGCGTGTTCCTCGAGTGGTACCGCTTCGATCGCCTGGCCGAGGTGGTCGGGCATCCGCTCGACCTCGCGCAGGCGAACACCTCGGTGTCGAGACGTGGCGTCGTGCGCGGGATCCACTTCGCCGACATCCCGCCGAGCCAGGCGAAGTACGTCACCGCGACGCACGGCGCCGTCCTGGATTTCGTCGTCGACATCCGGGTCGGCTCCCCTACCTTCGGGACGTGGGATTCTGTGCTCCTCGACGACGTCGATCGTCGCGCGGTCTACCTGGCGGAGGGCCTCGGGCACTGCTTCATCGCCCTCACGGACGACGCCACGGTGAGTTACCTCGTCTCATCGACATACCACGCGGAGCGCGAGCACGGCATCCATCCGCTCGACCCCGAGGTCGGCCTCGTCTTCCCCGAGGCGGCGGGCGAGCCGCTGCTGTCGCCGAAGGACGCCGAGGCGCCGAGCCTCGCCGAGGCCGCGGCATCCGGGCTGCTGCCGACCTGGGACGCTGCCCGGGCCTACTATGCGTCGTTGAACGAGAAGGGGAACTGACCCGATGCGGGGCATCATCCTGGCCGGCGGGTCCGGCACGCGGCTCTGGCCGATCACGAAGGGCATCTCGAAGCAGCTCATGCCCATCTACGACAAGCCCATGATCTACTACCCGCTGTCGACGCTCATGATGGCGGGCATCCGCGAGATCCTGATCATCACGACGCCCGAGTACAACGAGCAGTTCCGCGCGCTGCTGGGCGACGGCTCCCAGCTCGGCATCCGCCTCGAGTACGCCGTGCAGCCCTCGCCCGACGGACTCGCCCAGGCGTTCATCATCGGCGAGGAGTTCATCGGCGGCGAGAGCGTCGCGCTCGTGCTGGGCGACAACATCTTCCACGGCACGGGGCTCGGCTCGGCGCTGCGCGAGCACACCGACATCGACGGCGCCCTCATCTTCGCGTACCAGGTGAGCGACCCCACGGCCTACGGCGTCGTCGAGTTCGACGACGACTTCCGCGCGGTCTCGATCGAGGAGAAGCCGGCGCAGCCCAAGAGCGACTACGCCGTGCCCGGGCTCTACTTCTACGACAACTCGGTCGTCGAGATCGCGAAGACGATCGAGCCGAGCGCGCGCGGCGAGCTCGAGATCTCGACGGTGAACGAGCGCTACCTGCAGCAGGGAAAGCTCCACGTGCAGGTGCTCGACCGGGGCACCGCCTGGCTCGACACCGGCACGTTCGAGTCCATGATGCAGGCGTCCGAGTACGTCCGCGTCATCGAGGACCGCCAGGGCTTCAAGATCGGCTGCATCGAGGAGATCGCCTGGCGTGCCGGGTGGATCGACTCCGAGGCGCTGCTCGCGCTCGCGGCGCCGCTCGTCAAGAGCGGGTACGGCGCGTACCTCCGCCGTCTCGCCGGCACCGTCTGAATTCCGGCACACCGAGCCTGCCGACCCACGCCGTCGGGAGGAGCCAGTCGGGAGCCGTCAGCCTGCGCGTCGGACGACGACCCACGCGCGCAGTCGCAGGCCCGCCACGAGCGCCCAGCGCAGGGGCGCGAGCAGCGGCGACGCGTACTTGCGGCGGAGGAACCGCTCGGCGCTGCGATGGTGCGCGAGCACCATCCGCCTCGACTCCTTCTTGGTGCTGAGGCCGCCGATGTGCGTGACGACCGCATCGGGTTCGTACGCGTTCAGCCACCCGGCCCGTCCCAGCCGGAGCCCGAGGTCGACGTCCTCGAAATACATGAAGTAGCCCGGATCGAAGCCGCCCACCTCGTCGAACGCGCGTCGCCGGACCAACACGCACGCGCCCGACAGCCATCCGACCGAGCGGCGCCGATCGGGCGACTGCGTCTCCGCGCGATACGCGCGGGTCCACGGGTTCGTGGGCCACGGCGTGCCGAGGAGGGCGTGGCCCACGCCGGTGCGAAGCGACGGGAGGTTGCGGGCCGAGGGATAGGTCGTGCCGTCGGGATTCAGGATGCGCGGCCCGACGGCCCCGGCGGCCGGCTGCCGGTCGAGCGCGTCGACGAGGACCGCGAGCGCGTCGGCCGACATGGCGACATCCGGGTTGGAGACGAGCACGTACTCGACGCCGGGCGGAAGGGCGCGCACGGCGGCGTTCACGGCCGCGCCGTATCCCGCGTTCTCGCCGAGCTCGACCAACCGCACCCCTCGCGCGGCCGTCAGCGAGCGCGTCTCGGCGACGTCGGCCGAGGCGTTGTCGGCGACGACCACCGAGCCGGGGCGGGTCGAGAGCGCCGCGACCGAATCCAGGAAGGCCGGCAACTGGCCGCCTGAATTGTAGGAGACGGTCACCACGGCGACGCGGTCGAGGGTGGCGGAGGGCATCGCATCCGATCATAGGCGGGACGCAGGCCCGTCCGAGCACCCTCAGGTACCGCGGGCTAGACTTGCGTGTCGGCGTTGGGGTCGGAGCGCTGCGACGGGCGGCGCGCCACCGCGGGCCCCGCCCTACGAAAGGAACTCAACCTCTTGGCCTCGCGAGCAGTCCAGAAGCTCCTGCGTCCGTTCCGCATCCTCCGTGACGAGGGTCCGAGGGAGTTCAGCGCGCGCGTGCTGGCGAAGGCGCACTCCAAGCTGATGCGGCACAAGCCGGCGATGCTTGTCGACCTCGGCGACGCATCGCGCGTGGACTGGACGGTCCGGCCCCCGGCGCTCGAGCTCCCCGTGACGGTCGCCGATGGTCCGGTCGAGATCGCGTGGATCATGTCCCCTCCCGGTGACGCGAGCGGCGGTCACCAGAACCTGTTCCGTTTCATCCGCTTCGCCGAACTCGCCGGCCACCGCTGCACCGTCTACCTGTACCGCAGCCACGATGCGCCCGTCAGCATCCCCGACATCCGGGCGATGCTGAAGTCGCGGTCGGCGTACACCGACGTCGATGCCGACATCGTGATGTACGGCCCCGAGGGCGTGCGTCCAGGCACTCAGGCGATCTTCGCCACCGGTTGGGAGACGGCGTATCCCGCGTACCTCGACCCCTCGCCCGCCCGGCGGTTCTACTTCGTGCAGGACTTCGAGCCCAGCTTCTACCCGCTCGGCACCGAATCCCTGCTCGCCGAGAACACCTACCGCTTCGGCTTCCACGGCATCACCGCGGGCGGATGGCTCTCGCGCAAGCTGCACGACGAGTACGGCATGGCGACCGACCACTTCGACTTCGCCGTCGACAAGACCCACTACAGCGTCAGCAACACCGGGCCGCGCAACGAGGTCTTCTTCTACGCCCGTCCCGTGACGGCCCGTCGCGCGTTCGAGTTCGGCGTCCTCGCACTGCGTGAGTTCAACCGGCTGAAGCCCGACGTGCCGATCAACCTCGCGGGTTGGGACGTCTCGTCGTGGGAGATCCCCTTCGAGTACCGCAACCTGGCCACACTCGACATCACCGAGTTGAACGAGGTGTACAACCGGTGCGGCGCGGGCCTCGTGATGTCGCTGTCGAACATGTCCCTGTTGCCGCTCGAGCTGATGTCGGCCGGCGTGGCTCCCGTCGTCAACGACGGGCCGAACAACCGCCTCGTCTCCGACAACCCCTACATCGAGTACGTCCCGGCGTCACCGGGGGCGATGGCGCGCCGCATGGCCGAGGTCCTCGACCGGCCCGACGCGGCCGAGCGCGCGCTCGCGATGTCCGCCTCGGTCGCAGACGTGAACTGGGAGGACTCGGGAGCGCAGTTCGTCGCCGCATTCGAGAGGGCCATGCGTGGCTAGGGCGCTCGTCGTCGGGGCCAACGGCTTCATCGGCTCGCACCTCGTCGATGCGCTCGTCGGCGCGGGTCACGCCGTGCGCGCGTTCGACCGATTCAGCTCGTCCAAGCCGACGTTCCGCTCCCAGGGGGTGGAGGTCGTCCAGGGCGAGTTCCTCAGCCGCGCCGACCTCGAGTCGGCGGTGACCGGCCAGGACGTGGTGTTCCACTTCCTCTCGACGACGACCCCGGCCACGGCCGAGGCCGACCCGACGCTCGACATCCGCACGAACGTGGCGCAGACGGTGGAGCTGCTCGAGGCGTGCGTGGCCGCGGGAGTCGGCCACGTGTACTTCGCGTCCACCGGTGGCGCCATCTACGGGCCCCAGGACAAGGCCGAGTACGCGGAGACCGACCGGGCCCTGCCCATCTCGCCGTATGCGATCGGCAAGCTGACGATCGAGCACTACCTCAGCTACTTCCGTGCCAAGCACGGCCTCCAGTCCACCGTCCTGCGGGTCTCGAACCCGTACGGCACGCGGCAGCGCCCGAACCGCAAGCAGGGACTCATCCCCATCGCGCTGCGTCAGATCGCGCTCGGCCAGCCCGTCATCCGGTTCGGTGACGGCACGATGGTGCGCGACTACGTCTACGTCGAGGACCTCGTGCACATGATCGTGCCGTTCGTGGGGCGCGAGACCGAATACCGGCTCTACAACCTCGGCAGCGGGATCGGGCACTCGGTCAACGAGGTGTTCGCCTCGCTCCGCACGGTGGTCGGGCGCGAGTTCGCGATCGACGAGCGGCCGAAGCCGCCGACCTTCGTCGATCGCGTGGTCCTCGACACCTCGCGATTCCGCGCCGAGTTCGGCGAGACCCGATTGACCTCGCTGGACGAGGGCGTCCGATTGACGTACGAGGAGATCCGGAGCCATCCCGATGACTGACCGACCGATAGCGACCGTCGCCATCCTCACCTACAACGGCGAGGACTACCTTGAGCGCATCCTGCGACAGCTGCGGATCCAGCAGATCGACGGACCGTTCGAGGTGCTCGTGATCGACTCGGGCTCGACCGACGGCACGCTCGAGATCGTCCGCCGCTTCCCCGAGGTCCGGCTGCACGAGATCCCGAACGAAGAGTTCGGCCACGGTCGCACCCGGAACCTCGCGGCGGAACTCGCCCGGGGCGAGTTCGTCGCCTACCTCACGCACGATGCCGTGCCGATCGGGGAGCGGTGGCTCGCCGAGCTCATCGCACCCTTCGCGATCGACGAGCGCATCGTCGGGGTGATGGGCAAGCAGGTGCCTCGTCCCGGATGCTTCCCGCTGCTGAAGTACGAGATCCAGGGCATGTTCGCCGGGTTCGGCCCCGACTTCGGCACGTCGGTGTTCTACAAGGACCCGTCGATGACCGACGAGGGCGTGCTCAGCGCGATCGGGTTCTACTCCGACGTGAACTCGGCGGCCCGACGCGAGTTCCTCACCGAGGTGATCCCGTACCGCGACGTGCGGTACGCCGAGGACCAGCTGTTCGGCCGCGACCTCGTCGAGGCCGGCTACCGCAAGGCCTACGCGCCGCGCGCGGCGGTCGAGCACTCCAACGACCTGACGCTCGGCGAGTACGGCAAGCGGATCTTCGACGAGACCGTCGGGCTGCGGCAGATCGGGTTCCCCATCCCGCCGATGACGCGCGGCGCGCAGGTGCGGCTCACCGTGCGTGGCATCCTCGGCGACACGCTGCGGATCCTCCGGGACCGCGACTACTCGTGGAAGCGGAAGGCCTACTGGCTCGTGGTCAACCCGGCCTACCAGGTGAGGAAGTGGGCCGCGTACCGTCCGTCGACCCTGGTCGACCTCACCGATGCCGAGGCGATCGCCGCCGGTTCGCTGGAGCACAGCCGCAAGCGGGGCTGACCCCGATCGCAGAAGGACGAAGGGACCGCCGAGTGCGCTCGGCGGTCCCTTCGCTGCGGGTCGTCCGTCAGCAGTGCTTGAGCGGCTCCTCGAACGAGATCTCGGAGAAGTACCCGAGCAGGTAGGTCTCGTAGACGCCCAGATCCGCGATGTGCTGCTGGACGGCGTCGGGAACGCACGTCGGAGGGACCGTGTACATCGGCGCGTACGCCAGGCCGCCGGCCAGGGCGGCACCGGAGAGCGCGTCAGGGAACTTGGTGCCGTTGGTGACGAAGGCGAACACCGAGCTGGAACCGTCGGGAACGCTCCACGCCCAGCTGTTGATCGCCACCGACGTGCCGTAACGGTCGGCGCCGGCCAGACGGATCTTCCCGTAGAGCGACCAGAGCTGGTTCTCGATGCCGGTGGACACGACCCCGGTCCCACCGGCGATCGCCACCGCCATGGGCGAGCGATTCGCGATCGTGGTCATCGTCGCGCTGTCGAGGGAGGAAGCCGAACCGGGCACGATCAACACCGGCTCACGGTAGGCGGCGGCCGCGTTGCTGGCGGCGAGTGCGTCGGGGAAGTTCACTCCGGTGGCGATCCAGACGAAATCGGTCGCGCCGAAGGCGGCGTTCACGATGGCGCGCGAGGTCGCGTAGCGGTCGGCACCGGCCAGACGGACGACGCTCGCGCCGGGGACCAGCTGGGCGAGCGCCGACTGGACACCGGATGAGACCGCGCCCGTTCCGCCGGCGATGTAGATCTTCGTGGGGTTCAGGCGGACGAGCTCGTCGGCGATCACCGACGGCACCGACGTCGGCTGCACGAGCAGCAGCGGCCCGCCGCACGTCGCCGCCGCAGGAGCAGCGCTGAGGGCGTCGGGGAAGTTGGCGCCCGACGCCACGTACACGCACTTCGCATCGGCGGGGAACTCGGCTGCGATCGCGGCCGAGGTCTCGTAGCGCGAAGCGCCCGCGATGTAGTCGCTCAGCATTGGAGCGAGCACCTCGTCGATGCCGGCGACCGCCTGCCCGTCGGCCACGGTGACCGCGGTCGCGTACGCGGCGTACACCTGGTTGGCGTAGAACTCGGGGAGCAGCTTCGATCCCGCCGTCGCGTCCCGCACCAGCAGGAGGTAGTCGCCTGCCGCCAGTCCGGTGATGACGTACGTGCCGTCGACGCTGCTCGTCGCGCTCGCGATGGGCGCCGACAGCGTGTCCGTGGCCGGGTCGTAGGTGTGCGCCGTGACCGTCGCGCCGTCGAGTGGCGCGCTGGCGTTGTAGTCGACCAGTTCCTCGACCAGGCCGGAGATGGATCCGGTGCCGGCGGATCGGAGCGAGCCGACGACCTCGGCGGAGTCGGCCGAGGCATCCATCGCCGAGAGTCCGAGCGACCGGCCGCGAGGGGCGACCGGGTCGGTCTGCGCCGACGCCGACTGCTCGGTGGGAGCGTCGGCAGGGGTGAATGGGCGGTCCGCTTCCGCCGCCTGTGCGGCGGTGGGAAGGAGGACAGCTCCGATGAGGGAGATCGTGGCGGCGAGCACAGCGGCGCCGCGCGGTCGGCGGGGTGGGGCAGAGACCATCGTCGGGTCCGTTCGGTCGTAGGGATGCGGCGCGTTCGAGCCGCGCGCCTCATCGTAGGGGTTGGCGCGATGGCCGCGCCACACCCCCGATCCGGGGCCGATCGGCGGTCCCGAGCGAGCGCGGCACCGCCGATCCGCGACACCGCGGGCACGCTCGGACGGCGGCTGTGCGAGTCAGTCGGCGCGGATCAGCGGCTGCACGCGGAGCGTTCCCGCACCGGGGCTCAGGACGGGCACGTCGAACGAGGTCGCGCCCGGAGCCTGGTCGAAGTTGCGCCCGGTGCGGTCGCCGAGACCCAGGTTCACGATGTACTTGCCCGTACCGAGGCGCACGTCGGGCAGCGTGATCGTCAACCGGTGGGAGCCGCGCTCGGTGGGCAGTTCTGAACCGAGGTCGAACGTGGTCACCTCGAACAGTCGCAGGCCCAGTGGCGTCTCGATCGAGATGCCGATTCCCCATCCGGGCAGCGGTTCGATGATCTCGACGTCGACGTCGATGTCGACATCGATGCGCCCGTCGGCCACGGTGGTTCGCGAGTCGACCGAATTGAACATGTACGGGTACTCGGCTCGGCCGTCTGCGGCGATCGTCGCCGCGACGCGGCGGTCCTCCTCGTACCCGGCGCGCAGCACGCGCAGGCCCTCGGCAGTGTCGCCGTCGTGCTGGATCTCACCGGCATGGAGCACCACGGTGCGGTCGCAGAGGCTGCCGACCTGGTCGGCCGAGTGGCTCACGAGGACGATCGTGCGCCCCTCCGACTGGAACTGCGCGATCTTCTCCATGCACTTGCGCTGGAACGGTTCATCGCCGACCGCCAGCACCTCGTCGACCAGGAGGAGGTCGGGGTCGACGTGCACTGCCACGGCGAACGCCAGCCGCACGTACATGCCGGAGCTGTAGAACTTGACCTGGGTGTCGATGAACGACTCGATGCCCGAGAAGTCGACGATCGCGTCGAAGTACCGGTCGGTGTCCTTCCGTGAGAGGCCGAGGATCGCGGCGTTGAGGTAGACGTTCTCGCGACCCGTGAGGTCCTGGTGGAAGCCGGCGCCGAGCTCGAGCAGCGCCGCGAGCCGGCCGCGCCGGGCGACGGTGCCGCTCGACGGTTCGAGGATGCCGCCGATCACCTTGAGCAACGTGCTCTTGCCTGAACCGTTGTGGCCGACGAGGCCCACGGTGGACCCGAGTGGCACCTCGAGGTCGACGTTGCGCAGCGCCCAGAAGTCGTCTCGGTGCCGGCGCGACGACCGGAAGTTGACGATCCGCTCCTTGAGCGACTTGTCCTTGTGGAGCACGAAGCGCTTGGAGACGTCCTTGACGCTGACGATGGTGGGTTCGGTCATCAGAGCTCCTGGGCGAAGTTGCCCTGCACGCGGGCGAAGAGGCGTTGGGCGAACCAGAGCAGCACGAGGCTCACGAGCAGCATGATCGCCAGGCGGAGCTCGAGGTCGGGGGGCCAGGCCTGCGCGAGATCGCCGGTCGCGGTCGAGCCCGCGTTCCACAGCGCCTTCTGCATCGCGATGATCGAGATCGTGACCGGGTTGGCGAGGTAGAGCTCCTGGAGCCAACTGCCGCCCAACGTGGACTGGACGAACGTGTACGAGTAGACGATCGGCGAGAGCCAGAAGAGGATGACGAGCGCGATGTCGACGAGATGCTCGGTATCGCGCAGGTACACGTTCCACGCCGAGAGCACGAGCCCGACTGCAACCGAGAAGACGATCAGCGTCAGGATGGCCAACGGGGCCAGGAGCAACCGGCTGTCGGCCGGGAACGTCGACAGCAGCCCGATCGCGACGAGCAGCACGAGCAGTTGCACCGCGAAGTTGAACAACGCGCTGCCGACCGCGCTCAACGGGAAGATCTCTCGTGGAAGGTAGACCTTCTTGACGAGACCGCCGTTGACGATGAGCGAGGTCGTCGAGCCGGACACGATCTCGCTGAACAGCCCCCACGTGGTGAGGCCGATAAAGACGAAGATCGCGAAATCGGGGATGAACCGGGCGGCACCGAGGATCTGGCCGATCGCGAAGTAGTAGATCAGGAGCTGCACCAGCGGGCGGAAGAGGCTCCAGACCACGCCGAGCGAGCTGTTCTTGTACCTGGCCTTCAGCTCGCGCCGGACCAGCAGGACGAGGAGATAGCGGTTGTCCCAGATCTCGCCGACGGAGCGGGCGAAGCCGCGGAACGGCCCGACTCGGCGGTCGACGGGTTCCAGCGGCTCCAGCGCGATGCGCTGGGCGCGGGTGAGACTTTCTGCCTCCATCTGCTCTCTTCTCCTGGGGGCGCCGGGGCGTTCGTCGGGGCCCGGCGTACGGAGGACTCCGTCGAGGGGTGCTGTGGGCCGCGTCGAGTCTAGGCGAGGAAACCTGACGTGTTGCTCCCAAGCGTAGCCGTCGCGGGCGGGTACCGTACGGAGGAGCACGTCGGTGACGACGGGGGGTGCGCGCATGCTGACGGTCGGCAGGGTGGCCGCGTGGGTCGCGGCGGCGACGATTCCGCTGACCCTCGCCGCCTGCACGATGGACGGAGTGACTCCGTCGCCGTCGTCTGCACCCGCCTCGAGCCCGCCCACCGCCACGTCGGAGCCGGCGGCGACCGAGACCCCGGGACCCGGTCTCGAGGCCATCATCACGATCGCGAGCGTCGATGTCGACGGCCTGAATGCCACCGTCTCCGGCTACGTCAGCGGGATCATCGAGGACGGCGGAGCGTGCACCTTCGAGCTCACCGGACCGACGGGCACCGTCGTGCGCGCCGAGACCACGGGGATCGCCGACCGCTCGACGACCTCGTGCGGCGCGGCGAGCATTCCCATCGACCGACTCTCCTCCGGTACCTGGTCGGTGGAGCTCGGTTACCGGTCGGATGCGGCGGACGTCATCTCCGAGCCGACCACCCTGGAGGTGCCGTGAACATCCGCCGGATCATCGCCGTGACCGTCAGCGCGCTGCTCGCCATCGGCCTGGTGGCGGCAGTCGACACCACTCGCGCCCCCGAGGCCGACGCCGCCGTCGCGAGCGACTTCAAGGCGGGCAACATCATCAGCGACGCCATCTTCTTCGACGGCGCCGCGATGTCGGCGGCCGCCGTCCAGTCGTTCCTGAACTCGAAGGTGCCGACCTGCGCGAGCGGGTACATCTGCCTCAAGGACTATCGCCAGACGACGTCGAACCGGGCGGCGGAGGCGGGCCGGTGCGACGCGTACACGGGGGCATCGAACGAGACCGCCGCGACCATCATCGCCAAGGTGGGCATCGCGTGCGGCATCAGCCAGAAGTCGCTCATCGTGCTCCTCGAGAAGGAGCAGAGCCTCGTCACCGACAGCTCCCCGACCAGCACGCAGTACCGATCGGCCACGGGCTACGGATGTCCGGACACCTCCGCGTGCGATTCGCTCTATTACGGGTTCTTCAACCAGGTGTACATGGCGGCGCTCCAGTTCAAGCGCTACGCCGCGAACCCCACCGGCTACAACCACATCGCGGGCCGGTGGAACACGATCCTGTACAACCCGAACTCCGCGTGCGGATCGAGCCAGGTCTTCATCCAGAACCAGGCGACGGCCGGCCTGTACAACTACACGCCGTACCAGCCGAACGCCGCGGCGCTCGCCAACCTCTACGGCACCGGCGACTCGTGCAGCGCCTACGGCAACCGCAACTTCTGGCGGCTCCACACCGACTGGTTCGGACCGACGACGACGGTCTCGAGCCTCGTCCGCTCGTCGACGGATGCCACGGTGTACCTGACCTCGGGCACCTACAAGTACCCCGTGCCGAGCCTGGAGATCCTCTCCGCGCTCGCGCCGCTCGGCAACGTCACGTTCGTCGCCCAGTCGTACCTGGACAAGTTCCAGACAGCGCACAAGGTCGGACGCGTGCTCCGTTCGGAGAACGGCACCATCTACTTCTACGACGCCGGCATCAAGCTCGCGTTCACCTCGTGCGACCAGGTCGTCGACTACGGCGGTTCGTGCACGACCGACGGCTACGTGCAACTGACCGACGCCCAGATCTCCGCCTTCACGACCGGGCCGACCTTGCGTGCCGTCCTCGGCACCACCGCGGGCAGCCGGTACTGGATCAAGGCCGGCCAGAAGCGCGAGATCCTCGACGACGCGTCCCAGACCGCCGCGGGCATCCCTTCGGGCTACAACGTCCTCACCGAGTCCGCGGTGTCCGCGTTGCCGTTCGGGCAACCGGTGATCCGTGATTCCGCCTACACCGTGCGTCGCGGCTCGAGCTCGTACTCGCTGCTCGCCGCGGGGGCCGAGCACGCCATCGACGGTTCGCTCACCGCGCCGCTCGGGTTGCCGGCTCGGGTGGCCGGCGCGCTGCGCACCGAGAGCCTCGCCCTGATCCCCAACGCCGCGTCGCCCTTCGCCGGCGTGGTCCGACCCCCGTCGGGCACGGTGAACCAGGTGCTGAGCGACGGCGGGCGCTACGAGTGGTCGGCCAAAGCCGTCGGCGGCGCCGCCCCGTTCGTCACGGTCACGCAGGCGTTCGTCGATTCCTACCCGCTCAAGGGCTCCATCGTGGCCGGGTCGGCGATCAAGTCGCCGAGTTCGGCGACGGTCTACCTCGTCACGTCGACGCAGCTGCTCCCAGTGGGCTCGTGGGATGCGCTGGTCGCCCTGGCCGGGGGCGGCACGCCGAAGATCACGACGGTGGCGGATCGCATCATCGCCGCACTGTCGAAGGGGCCGGTCGCCCTCGTCGCGGGAACCCTGGTCCGCACGCCCGAGGACGCGACAGTCTGGTACGTGAACGGCATCACGAACAAGGTGCCCATCTCGAGCTTCCTCTATTCCAACCAGGCCGGGATCACCGGGTGGAGCTACACCACGAAGGCGCGGCTCGATGCGTACCCGAGAGCGGACAAGCTGCTCGGATTCGGCCTCACGTGCGGGACCACGACCTACGTCAGCGCCGGCGGCACCGTCCATCGCGTCGACCCGACACAGGTGGGTCTCTACCCGTTCAGCTACCTGGCGCTCGACTCGTACGCCTGCGCGCTCCTGAAGAAGGGCAAGGACGCCAACGAGTTCATCCGCACGCCCGACGGTTCGGTGTACCAACTCGTCGACGGGCAGAAGCGTCCGATCCGCACCATGGCTCGCCTCACCGAGTTGAATGGCGGTCGGGGCTGGCTGGATGTCGTTCCGCAGTTCGCGGCGCTGATCCCGACGGGGCCTGCCGCGTGAGCCGTCGGCGTCTCGTGGGAACCGGCGGTCCCGGCGGCTAGGATCGTCGGGTGCCCGCGCCATCCACGGGGCAGACGTCTGCCCGCACACTCCTCCTGCTCGTCGTGACGCCGTTGCTCGCGCTCGTCGCCCTCGGAGCGTGGGCGCTCGCATCTCCCGTCGGCGCGAGCCCCGACGACGACTTCCACCTGGCCAATATCTGGTGCTCGACCGGCGAGATCGAGGGCACGTGCGAGACGATCCCCGACCAGCCGACGGAGCGGCTCGTGCCCGAGACGCTCGCCAATGCGGCCGAGTGCTTCAAGTGGCAGGGCGACGTGAGTGCGGCCTGTTCGACGGCGGATTCGCCCGACCGGATGGCGACGACCGATCGCATCAACGCCGGCGGGTACCCGCCCGTGTACTACGTGACAATGGGGCTGATCGCGGGCGACACGTTCGACGCGCCGTCGGTGATCGGACTCCGAATGGTCAATGCGGTCCTCTTCGTCGGCATGGCGCTCGCCCTGTACCTCCTGCTCCCGCTTCGCCTGAAGTCCGCCTCGCTGTGGATGTGGCTGATCGGACTGGTGCCATTGGGAGTCTTCCTCCTGGCCTCGAACAACCCCAGCGCGTGGGCGATCATCAGCGGCGGTACGGTGTGGCTCGCGACCTACGGCTACTACGTCGCCGACGGATGGCGACGATGGACCCTGCTCGGGCTCGCACTGCTCGCGATGGCGATGGGCGCGGGCGCGCGGGCGGATGCGGCGGTCTACGCCGGGATCGGGATCGTCGTCGCCTCAGTCCTCGCGGCCGAGCGGTCGCGCCGGTACCTCTTCTCGGTGCTGCCGTTCGCCGTGGCAGGCGTGCTCGCCGCGATCGCCTTCTTCGCCGCACGGCAGTCGAGCGTGCTCTCGGTCGGGCTCACGGGAAGCTCGCACCCGTCCGAGCTCAACCTGCCGGGCCTGATCTTCCGGAACCTGACCGAGGTGCCCTCGCTGTGGGCCGGCGTGTTCGGCACCTGGCAGCTCGGATGGCTGGACACCGAGATGCCGGCGATCGTCTGGGCCTCGTCGCTCGGCGTGTTCGCCGCCGTGTGCTTCCTGGGGCTGCGCTCGATCTCCTGGCGCAAGTGGACCGCTCTCGCCATCTTGTGGGTCGCGCTGATCCTCGTTCCCGTGTGGGTGCTCGTGCAGAGCCGGGTCATCGTCGGTGCCGAGGTGCAGCCGCGGTACATCCTCCCGCTCATGGTCATGCTCGGCGGGGTCGCGCTGCTGCAGCTCCCGGGCCGTCTCATCGATCCGACACGGACGCAGCTCTGGGTGGTCGGCGTCGCACTCGCGCTCGCCAACGCGGTGGCGCTTCACACGAACATCCGCCGCTACATCTCGGGCGACGAGGTGGCCGACTGGAACCTCAACCGCCATGTCGAGTGGTGGTGGGACATGCCGATCACGCCCATGGTGGTGTGGGCCATCGGCACCATCGCGTTCGCAGGGTGCGTGGGCCTGGTGCTCTGGGCGATCGCCCGTTTCTCCGGCTCCCGGCGATCGGTCGCGGCGTGAGCGGGGTCGGACGCTACCTCCTGGCCGGTCTCCTTGCCTTCGCCGTGGACTTCGGCCTGCTCTTCGTCCTCAGGGACGTGCTCGGCTGGCCGACGGCCTGGGCTGCGGGCGTCGCGTTCCTCGTCAGCTTCGCGTTCACGTACACGATCCAGCGCACCCTGGGATTCATGTCCCACGCGCCGCACGGCCGCGCGCTGGTCCGGTACACGATCCTGGTCGCGGTGAACACGGTCGCGACCGCCGTCATCGTGTCGCTGATCGACCAGACGGCCGCCGGGTGGGCGATCGGCAAGGTGGTCGCGACCGCGGCGACGACCGTCTGGAACTACTTCGCATACCGGTGGTGGGTGTTCGCCGCCGATCGGCCCACCGACTCGCCGAGCGTCCGGGAGGCGTGATGTTCCAAGGTGCACGGATCGCCGCGATCGTCCCCGCGTACAACGAGGAGCGGATGATCGGCAAGGTCATCTCCTCGATGCCCGCCTTCGTCGATCACATCGTGATCGTCGACGACTGCAGCAGCGACGGCACGAGCGAGGCGGTTGCAGCGCAAGCCGACCCGCGGGTCGAGTTGATCCGCCACGAGACGAACACGGGCGTCGGGGGCGCCATCATCACGGGGCACCGTGCGGCGATGGCCGCCGGAGCCGATGTCGACGTGGTCATGGCCGGAGACGCGCAGATGGACCCGGCGCACCTGCCCGCGTTGCTCGAGCGCGTGACGACCCACGGCTACGGTTTCGCGAAGGCGAACCGATTCTTCTCCCCGGAGTCGTTCAGGGGGATGCCGCGGCACCGGATCTTCGGCAACATCGCGCTCTCGTTCATGACCAAGCTCGCGAGCGGATACTGGCATCTGTTCGATCCCCAGAACGGCTACACGGCCATCCGTACGGAGGTCCTTCGCCGCATCGACCTGGACCGGGTCGCACCGCGCTACAGCTTCGAGAACGACCTGCTCATCCACCTGAACATCCTCCAGGTCTCGGCCGTCGACGTGCCCATCCCCGCCGTCTACGGCGCCGAGGTCTCGAGCATCCGCCTGCGCAAGGTCGTCCCGGAACTCGTGTCGCTGCTCACGCGGGGGTTCTGGCGCCGGATCTGGTATCGCTATGTCCTCTGGTCCTTCTCTCCGATCGCGCTGCTGCTCATCCTGGGCTTGGCCCTCGTCGCCTTCGGCCTGGCGGTGGCGATCTGGGTGTGCTTCCAGATCGCCGGTTCGGTCGTCGCGACCGCGGCGACCGTGATGCTGGCCGCCCTTCCGCTCATGCTGGGCACGCAGATGCTGATCAGTGCGCTCCAGCTCGACATCCAGGCCAGTCCGTCGACGCCGGACCTCGAGCCGTTCGCCACCGAGCCGTGAGCCCCAGTCCTGATTGCCGGGCGGCGCTCGTCGGCGCCGCCACCACCCAAGGAGACTCCACCATGACCACCGCATCCGCGAGCCGGTGGCGAGGCCACTCCGCGTCGATCCTCGCGTGGGCGATCGTCCTCGTCGGGTTCGTCGTCGGCTATGTCTCGATGGTCCGCACGCGCCCGCTGTACGCGCCCGACTCGGCCCACTACCTCGCCAAGGCGTTCTGGTTCCTCGGAGCGAGCCCCCAGGAGGCGCATGATCGCGTCGCGGCATTTGCCGCGGGGTACGGCATCACCGAGATCCCCGGCGTCGAGCGCATGTTCGAGTGGGGGCTCGTCCAACCGCGGGTCGTCCTCTCCGCGATCGCGACGCCGTTCGTCGCGGCGTTCGGGCCCATCGGACTCGCGGTCACGACGGCGTTCATCTCCCTCGCCCTCATCATCGTCCTCACGGTGCTGCTGATGCGTCGGGTCGGCAATGTGCCGGCGGTGGCGGTCATGCTCATGGTGACGACCAGCGCCTACCTCGTGTTCTACAACGGCGCGATGCTCACTGAGTCCCTCTCGGCGCTCCTCACTGCGCTCACGCTCATGGCCGCGTGGCGCTACATCCGGCAACCGCGTGCCTGGCTCCTGGTCGTCATGGGCGCGCTGACGGTGACCTCGGCGTTCACACGCCAGGCGACCCTCATCGTCGCGGGGGCGTTCCTCGGGGCCTGGCTCTTCGGGATGCTCGTGAGCCGGTCGTGGCGGAGCCCGTGGATGTGGCCCGCTGTCGTGGTCACCGGGGCGAGCCTCGGCAGCCAGGTCCTCCAGGCGATCCTGTTCCCCTCGTTCTCCCAGGCGGACCAGTTCATCAAGCAGACCGGTGCGGAGACGCTCGGCGGCGCGATCCTCGCCATCCCGCGGATGGCGCTGAAGATCCTGGCGACCGACGTGTACAACTACCTCGCCAACGATCCGGTGCTGCTCGTCTTCATCCTCGTCTCGCTGGCCGGGATCGTCCTGTTCTGGCGGCGATCCGAGGCGCACCTGCTCGTCGGCGCGATCCTCGCGATCTCGCTGTACAACATCACCAACGGCACACCGACCGCGTTCCGCTACGCGATCCCCGGTCTCGTGTTCTACGTGGCGATGGTCGGGATCGTGATCCGGTCGGTGGCGAAGCCTCAGCGCGGCTCGCAGGAGGTCGACCTCTCGGAGCAGCGCGGCGCGTACGTCGCCGGGTGAGCCGCCCTCAGCCGACCGCGTCCGCGAGCGCAGGTGCCAGGTAGCGCACGTAACTCGCGGTGAGGTGGTTCACGTCGCGATACACCAGCAGGTCGTGGACGACGACCGGGCACTCCACCTGGTCGCAGAGGTAGGGCGTCAGGTCCACGAAGGTGCCTCCGGCCGCCTCGACCGAGGTGCGCTCGGCCTCGGTCTGGGCGGCGTCGAGTGCCTCGGCGCGAAGGGCGGAACATGGGCGCACGTCCTCCAGGTGCGATGAGATGCAGAGCGAGGGTGCGGCTCTGAAGCGCGGCGTGTCGGCGATGACGAGGACCCTGCTCCCGGCTTGGCGCATCGCCGCCACCGCACGGGCCGTGCCGTCCGCCCACGTCGTCAGGCGGGCCTCGGGATCGTCCACGCCGTCGATGGCGTAGGCCGCGTAGCTGGAGAACACCACGAGGTCCGGCGGGTTCGCGGTCAACTCCGCCATCACCGCCGCTCGCCAGCGGTCGCATGAGAGGTAGGGCACGTTCTTGTCCAGTACCGTGACGTCGACGGCGGGGCAGGACGACTTGGTGTAGGCGCGGATCGCCAGGTCGGAATCGGTGCCCGCCAATGCCTCGAGTGCGGGCAGCCATTGCGCCGAGTGCGAATCGCCGAACAGTGCGACGTGGAAGCTCCCGTCCGGGTTGCCGTACGCGCAGTCCTGGACCGACTCGGCCGAGACGTCGTGATGGCATCCGTCCGGGTACACCGCCGGGATGTCCTCGCTCGCGGTCTCGAGCGAGGGCGTGAGATTCGCGGGCACGTACGTTGCGGCGGCCGGCGGCGACGTGGGGTGGTCGGGGGCGGCCTCGACCGCGGGGCCGCCGGAGAGCTGGCGGCCGGCAGACCAGGCGACTCCGCCGCCGAGCAGCAGGGCGAGCACTCCGGTGACGGCGGCGGTCGCGAGCAACGTGACCCGCGGGCGCCGACGAACAAGCCGCGCGGGTGCGCGCATCGGTTCCTCCACGAACCGGAACAGCGCCCAGGCGAGCGGTACGGCCAGGACGATGCCGAGAGCGATGGTCGCCCAGACCGGCAGCGGCCGCTCGTACCCGATCGCCGCCTGGGGGATGACGAGCAGCGGCCAGTGCACGAGGTACAGCGAGTAGGAGATCAGGCCGATCCACTGCATCGGGCGCACCGCGAGCATCGCGCGAGGGCTCCACGGCGAGGGGGTCGTCCCGAAGTAGATGACCGCCGCCGTGCCGGTCACCGGAAGCACGGCCGCGGAACCCGGGAACGGAGTGGCGTCGTCGAACGCGATCGCGGCAGCGGCGATCATCCCGATTCCGAGCCATCCACCGGTCGCGGCGATCCACGGCGCGACCCGCGGGGTGCGCCCGAGCACGGCGGCGCCGACCAGCGCGCCCGCGAGCAGTTCCCATGCGCGGGTCGGAAGCAGGAAGAACGCGATCGGCGGGCTCGTCCTGGTCAGCAGGATGCATGCCGCGAGGCTGACGGCCGCGAGGAGGGCGATCCCCGTGACGACGAGCGCGCGCCGGCCACGGCACATGAGCGCGAGACCGAGGAGGGCCAGGGGCCAGAGCAGATAGAACTGCTCCTCGACGCCGAGCGACCAGAAGTGCTGGTAGGGCGAAGGCGAGTGATCCGCGAGGTAGTCGGTGTTCTGTGCGGCGAACCACACGTTCGGCACGTAGAGCACCGTGGCGAATGCATCCCTGAGCACTCGTTCGACTCCCAGCGGGGGAAAGAACAGGACGACGGCGACGGCGGTCAGACCCGCGACGACGAACGACGCCGGAAGGATCCGGCGCGCGCGCCGAGCATAGAACTGGCCGAACGAGAGCCTCCCGTCGCGCTCGATCGACTCCAGCAGGTGACTGGAGATCAGGAACCCCGAGATGACGAAGAAGACGTCGACCCCGACGTACCCGCCCGGCACGCCCGGGACGCCGGCGTGGTAGAGCAGCACCAGCCCGACGGCGATGGCCCTCAGCCCCTGGATGTCCGGTCGGAACCGGCTGCGATCGAGACGGGTCACACCCGCAGCCTCATGCCGTGGCGGCCGCACCGACCGAGTGCTCGGCCAGCGCCGCGATCACGCGCTCGGCGGCGTGTCCGTCGCCGTAGGGCATGGCGTCCGTCTGGTGGGGGATCGGTCGCGTCACTGCGGCGGCGATCTCAGCGGGCGTGTCGGCCAGCAGGTTCCAGCCGAGCTCCACCGTCTCGACCCACTCGGTCTCCGTGCGCACGGTCGTGCAGGGTACCCGCAGCAGGAACGCCTCCTTCTGCAGACCGCCCGAATCCGTGACGACGCCCGCGCTCGAGACGGCCGCCGCGATGAGGTCGGGGTAGGCCATGGGCGCGTGCGCGATGAGCGAACCCTGCGAGAGATCCAGCCCGTGCGCAGCGGCCTTGGCCACCAGCCGGGGGTGCGCGAGCAGCACGACCGGCTTGTCGAGCGCGCTGAGCGCGCCGATGATGCCGGCGAGTCTTGTCGGGTCGTCGGTGTTCTCGGCGCGGTGGATCGTCGAGACGTAGAAGCTCCCAGGCTCGAGCGCGAGTTCCTCCACCGGCTGCGATCGCCGGCCCGAGACGGCGTCCCTCACCTCGTACAGCACATCGGTCATGACGTCGCCGACGAGGACCGACCGGTTCGCGAGACCCTCGGCGGCGAGGTGCTCCATCGCCACCTGCGTCGGCGCGAGCAGCAGGTCGGCGGCGTGATCGGTCAGGACCCGGTTGTGCTCCTCGGGCATGCGGCGGTTGAAGGAGCGCAAGCCGGCTTCCAGATGGGCCACCGGCAGGTGCATCTTCACCGCCGAGAGCGCTGCGGCCACGGTCGAGTTCGTGTCGCCGTACACCAGCACCCAATCGGGCCGGTGCTCGTCGAAGACGGCATCGAGCGCCCCGAGCATCGCCCCGGTCTGAACGCCGTGCGATCCGCTGCCGACTCCCAGGTGCACGTCGGGCGTGCCGATGCCCAAGTCGTCGAAGAACACGTCGGAGAGCATCGGGTCGTAGTGCTGTCCCGTGTGCACGATGACGTGGTCGACGGATGCCGCGGTCGCGGCCTTCGCGATGGGAGCGAGCTTGACGAACTGGGGGCGCGCGCCGACGACGCTGACGATCTTCACGGGAGTCCAGTGTACGGACGTGCGCGCGGGCCCGTGCGCGGACGGGTGATTGGTACCGTTGCACGGTGCGCATCCTCATCGTGACGCCGTGGTTCCCGACCGCCGATGCGTCGGCATCAGGGCGCTTCGTCGCCCGCGAGGCCGCGGCCCTCGGCGAGGAGCACGAGGTCACGGTCCTCCATCTGGACTGGCAGCGCGCCCGCGCCGATGCGACGCACGAGGGCCCGTTCGCGCTCACGCGCGTCCCGTTGTCGCGGGCACGCCCGGGCGACTATCGGCGTGCCCGGGCGACGGTGGCCGAGGCGTCCCGTTCTGCGGACGTCGTGCACACCCACTCGTTGACCGGTCTGATCCCCTGGCGCGGCAAGCGACCCGCGAACCGACCGTGGGTGCACTCCGAGCACTGGTCCGGTCTGACCGCTCCGGAGACGCTGCGCCCGGCCGAGCGGGTCATGCGCCGCATGCTGCTCGGCACGCTCGACCTGCCCGACGTCGTGGTCGCCGAGAGCCGACGGCTGGCCCGGGCGGTCCAGGCGAACCGGTCCGGCCCGACGATGATCGTCCCGTGCATCGTCGGGGAATCACCCGTGACCGAGCCGCCGCGAGGCGATGTGCTCGAGCTCGTCGGCGTGGGCGGCATCATCCCGCGGAAGGGGCCGCTGCTCGCAGTGCGCGCGCTCGCGTACCTGGTCGAGGCGGGCTGCGAGACCCGGCTGACCTGGGTGGGCGAAGGACCCCAACGCGATGAGGTCCTCGCCGAGGCGTCCGCCCTCGGTGTGGCCGACCGCCTGAACCTCACCGGAGTGCTCGACGACGCCGGGGTGGGCGCCGCGCTCGACGCGGCGGACGTTTTCGTGCTGCCGACGCAGGGCGACAACTTCTGCGTCGTCGCGGCAGAGGCGCTCAGCCACGGGCGACCGATCGTGAGCGGTGCCGAGACGGGCGCCGTGGACTACGCCGCCCCGTCCGTCAGCGTCTTCGTCCACGAGCAGACCGGGCGAGCGTACGCCGACGCCGTGCTGGCCGTGCGCGAATCCGTGCGGGGACTCGATGCGCGCGACATCGCCGCCACCGTCGCCGGGCGGTTCACGCCTGCTGCCGTGCGCGCCGGGCTCGAGGCGGCATACGGCGTCGCCGGTGCCGACGTCCGGTGAGTCGGGCCGAAGCGGCGCGGCCGGCATGGTGACCGCTGCGCCCGCCCGCAGGGAGCTTGGCTAGAGTGTCCGCGTGCGCGTGGTGATGGTGACGGAGTGGTACCCGAGCGTCGCCGCTCCGGTTTCCGGCGTGTTCGTGCGCCGCGATGCCGAGCTCATCGCGACCGCCGCCGACGTCGAGGTGGTCCACCTCGTCCCCCCTGGCCGGGTGACCGATGCCGACGCAGTGGCCGATCGCGCCGCTGCCGTGCCGATTCGCCGGATCGTGATGGACCGGACCGATCCGTTCGACCGCCGACGGGTCGCGGGCGTGCTCGCCCGGACCATCGAGGACGCCGACCTGTTGCACACCCACGCCTTCACGACGTTGATGGCGTTCGCCGGGAGAAGGGTGGCGCGGCCCTGGGTGCACAGCGAACACTGGTCGGGAGTGGCCGACCCGAGCGGTCTGACTCCGCGCGGGCGTGCGATCTTCCGGCTCACTGCCCCCTTGCTCCGGCGGCCGGACGTCGTCACCACGGTCAGCACCTACTTGGCCGACCGCGTCCGCCGATATCGTCGAGGCCCGATCTCCGTCGTTCCGTCGATCGTTCCGCCGGCGTCCCTCGTCCCACCGCCGAACGACCCTGGCGAGATCAGACTCGTGGCCGTCGGAGGGCTGGTCGAGGGCAAGGGCCCGCTGCTCGCGCTCGAGACGGTGCGAGAACTCGCTCGGCGTGGCGTCGGGGCCCATCTGACGTGGGTCGGCGAGGGTCCGATGCGAGCCGCCCTCGAGCAGGCGACCCGGGAGGGTGACCGCCTCACGCTGCTCGGCGCCCTCGACTCCGATGGCGTCTCCGCAGCCCTCGACGCGGCAGACGTCTTCCTGCTCCCCACCAAGGGCGAAACGCTCTGCCTCAGTGCCCTCGAGGCGATCACGCACGGTCGCCCCGTGGTCATGGGAGCACGCGGAGGACAGCGGGACTACATCGTGCCCGACAACGGAGTCCTCGTCGGACCTCGCACTCCGGCGGCGTACGCGGACGCGGTCGAGGAGATCCGGCGTCGCCGTGGCGAGCTGGTCCCTGAGCGGGTCGCAGCCACGATCGGCGATCGCTTCCACGGTCACCGCGTCCTGGAAGGGTATCTCGAGGCGTACGCGCTCGCGAGAGCCGCGCGGGGGATCAGCGGCTGACGAGCGCCTCGAGAGCCGCGATACGGGGCGCGAGCTGGCGTCGGCGCTCGAAGCGCCTGGCCCACTCCTGCGCCGCCCTGCGTTCGCCGTCGGTCTGCGAGGCCGACATCCGGGCCGCGCCGGCGAGGGCCTCCGCGATGTCGGAGGGCGAGAGCGATCGGGTCGCGACCCACGCGGGAGAGCTACGCAGGACCTCGGTCGCCGCGTTCGACGGATCGTGCACCGAGACGATCGGCACGCCGGTGGCGAGGTACTCGTAGACCTTGCCACTCGTGACGAACCGTCCGGTGCCGAGCGCGAGCACGAGCGCGTCGAGCCCGCGATACGTCTCGCCGATCGTCGCCTTGCTGACGGGCCCCTCGAAGGTGACGCCGTCGTCGCGCGCGCGCTCGAGTGCGGCGGCGAAGCCGGCGTCGGCCCCGCCGAAGTGACCGAGGTACCCGTAGATCGCGAGCCGTGCACCTGCGAGCTCAGGGCTGGAGGCGCGCGCGATCCGCCACCCGTCGAGCAGTGCCACGAGCGGGACCTTGGGCGAGATCGTGCCGATGTAGCCGAACGTCAGGCCCGACGCCCGATCGTCGCGCACCGGGACCGCGAGCGGCGCCTCGTACTCGTCGAACCCGTTCGGCACGACCCGCATCCGTGCGGCCTGCCGAGGGTGGGTCGAAGCGTGCCACTCGCGGATCGCCTCGTTGACGAACCAGATCTCGGTGGCCGTCGACATCATCCGGCGCTCCCAGCGCCCGACCGCGGGAATGGCCGTGATCAATTTCCGGCCGGAGAAGACATCCAGCTGCCAGGCGTCGCGGTAGTCCATCACATGCCGCACGCCGTACCGGCGCTCGAGGTGCCATCCGGGAATGAAGTCGACGTGCGGGTTCGCGGTGCCGATCGCCAGATCGACCGGGTGCGAGCGGTGGACCTGCTCGGCGGCGCGCTCGAGCGACGGACGCCACCGGCCGTAGTTCGGCTCGGGGAACCGGACGAGGTCCCGCCAGAGGTCGGAGAGCTTCCAGATCTCCTGATGACGTGCGCGCCGCCGGGGCCAGGCCGAGATGTCGTTCTGGAACGCGGGGACGTCGGCATCGACGCGCACGACGCGGACCCGCGGGTGCACTCGCGCCTCGAGTCGTTCGTCCGTGCCGGTGGATTCCTCAAGGAGCCGTCGCGGGACGGTGAGCACCGTCACCTCCCATCCGGATTCCGCGAACGCGTTCACGGTGGCGAGGGCGCGATACACTCCGCCCGCGCGGCTGGGGGGAAAGCTCCAGGCGGTGTACAGCAGGTGCGGACGGGCGCTCACGAGCGTGCTCGCTCGAGCGCCGCGCGCGCGGCGGGATAGCCGAAGACCGTGGTCGTCGCCCGTCCGCGTCGTCTCGCTGCCCGGGAGGCATGCCAGGCGGCCAGTGCGCCGTCGCGCTCAGGAGCCACCACGAGTTGCGCTTCGTCGAGCGCCCGTGCCACGCGCTCATCCTGTCGCGCTGCGCGATGGAAACGCACGCCCGCATCCAGCGCGGTCAACCTCAGGAGTTCGCGTCCGAGGCCGCTGCGGGAGACCCGACGAGCGAGGCGGTCGACGAAGCCCATCGGGCGGGTGAGGACGATCGATTCCGTCTGCGCGACCCGTTCGAAGGTGATCACCTGCACCGAGTCACCGCGGCGAAGGCCGGGTATCGACTGCTCGTCATAGAGACCGTTGGGGGACAGGACGATCACGCGCGCCGGGCGCACCTCAGGATTTTCGAACCCAGACATCGCCGCGTTAGTCTAGCCGCACATCACGGGCGAGTGCCCTCGAGAGGACGGCGATGACGGACACGTTGCTCATCCTGTCATTCTCGAGACTCGAACAGGACGCCCGTCTCCGTCGCCAGATCACCCTCTTCTCCGATCGCTACCGCGTCATCACGGCCGGATGGGGACCCGCGGTCGGTGGAGTCGAGCGCCATATCAGCCTTCCCGTTCCTGCGGTATCCGGCCTGCGACGACGTGCCCGGTTCTATGCGGAAGCCGTGCTGCTCCGCCTCCGGGCCTACGAACTGCTCTATCGCACGGACCCGGTCGTACGCGCGGCGCGCCGCGCGCTGCGCGGGGTGCGACCCGACCGGATCCTCGCCAATGACATCGAGAGCCTCCCGATCGCACTTGACCTCGCACCCGGCCGCAGCGTCCACGGCGACCTGCACGAGTACTATCCCGGTCTCCACGATGACAACCCGCGCTGGGTGCGTCTCCGCAAGCCGTACCTCGAGTGGCTCGTCAGGCGCTATGCGCCGCGCGCGGCCTCCCTCACGACAGTCGGCGCGGAGGTCGCCGAGGCGTACCGGTCGTTCGGCCTGCATGTCGGCGTCGTCACGAACTCGCCGGCGTTCGTGCCCATGGAACCCTCGCCGGTCGCGACACCGATCCGGATCATCCACCCGGGTGCCTCGTTGCGCAGTCGTCGCCTCGAGCAGATGATGCAGGCCGTCGCTGAATCCTCGGCCGATGTCTCCCTCACCATGTACCTCGCAGGGAACGACCCCGCGTACGTCCGCGAACTCAGAACCCTCGCCGCGTCGCTCGGCAACCGGGTGCGCGTCGAGGACGCGGTCCCGCACGACGACCTCCTCCCCCTGATCAATGCGCACGATGTGGG
The DNA here is from genome assembly GCF_016907355.1 of Agromyces aurantiacus. NCBI lineage: Bacteria > Bacillati > Actinomycetota > Actinomycetes > Micrococcales > Microbacteriaceae > Agromyces > Agromyces aurantiacus. Next base: position 1,715,517 of record NZ_JAFBBW010000001.1, read on the forward strand.
CATCCACGTACTTCCGCCGACCGTGACGAACAATGCCCTCGCCCTGCCCAACAAATTCTTCGACTACGTCCAAGCGCGGGTCGGAGTGATCGTCGGGCCGACTCCCGCGATGGCGAGCCTCGTGCGCGAACATGGATTCGGAGCGGTCGCCGCGGGTTTCGAGAAGGACGACATCCGCGCGGTCGTCGACACGCTCACGCCGAACACAGTGGCGGCATGGAAGCAGGCTGCGTCAGGCGCGGCCCGGGCGCTCTCCGCAGAGACGCAGCTTCCGGTCTGGGCCGAGGCCGTTGACGCCCTGGTCGGCGCCGGGGCCGACCAGGCCTGAGCCTCACCGCGAGCGCGCGAACGCCATCAGCCGAGCCACTCGGCGTTGGGCGATCATCGACCGGAGCGGTGCATGACGATGGGCGATGAGCAGCGGGTTCGCCGGCACGAGCGCGCTCGCGCTGCGCCACTCGCTCCGCCGTCCGAGGAGCGCTTCGAGCTCGCGGTCGTCGCCAGCTCGGAATGCGCGGAGCGCGGCTCGGTCGCGCCGGGCGAGAATGCCCTCGACGCCGCCGGCCCAGCCTCGAATCCGTTCGATCGCCTCTCCCAGGGCGGCGCGGTCCGTCGCGTCGATCCCCTTCGGTGCCCGCGATGCGATCGCGCCGATCACGTGGACCCGCAACAGCTTCGCCGCGACGGCGCGACGGCTCGCCGGGGCCATCCGACGGAACACGGGGCTCTGCTCCATGGCGTTCAGGAACAGGAAGTCATCACCTGCGCTGCCGGGCGACATCGTGACCCGGTCTCGCTGGTCGCCGTGTTCGAGGTACGCCGGCAGTGTCGGGTCGAAGGCCACCCGCGCTCCCGAGAACCAGAGTTCGAGCGTGTAGGCCTGGTCCTCTCCGCGCGGAAGGCCGGGGGTGAAGCGCAGATCGGCGAACCGTCGTCGACGGATGAGACCGAGCGGCGCGGCGCGTTCGAAGAGTCGATCGCGGTCGCCGTCGAGCGAACGCATCCGCCCCGGCCTCGGGCGCGGCGCGGTGCCCATGCCGCCGTCGTCGCGCAGCACCGGTGCGATCACGACGTCGGCGCGGGAGTCGTCGGCGAGGGCGAGCCATCCCTCGAGGGCCCCGGCGGCGAACTCGTCGTCCGAGCCGATGATGCTGACGAACTCCGCCGTGGCGGCCTCGAGCCCGGCGTTGAAGGAGTTCGCGGGCGACCGAACCCCGTCGGCCAGCGCGAGGAGGCGAACGCGCGGATCGTCGGCGAGCCCGCCGAGCCTGGCGCGGACCCCGGAGGGGTCGGTGTTGTGCGCGACGACGGTGACCCGGACGGGCGCAGCCGAGCGCAACGCCGACCCGACAGCCCGCTCGACGGGACGCTCGGGGGTGTGCACGCCGACGACGACATCGACCCGAGGGGCCGCGGAACGGTGGTCCGACGTCCGGTCGCCCATGGCCGCGCGCCTACCGGGTCGGTTCGTCGAGCTCGGCACGGGAGTGCAGCGCGCGGTCGGCCAGGCCGGCGAGCGCGGCCTGAGTGGCGAACTCGGGTACGGCCAGGACCAACTCGTCGAACGTGCCCTGCGCGACCAGGCGTCCGCCGCTGAGGAAGAAGATGCGGTCGGCGTCCTTGATGGTCGCCAAGCGGTGCGCGACCGTCACGGTGGTGGTCGAACCTCGCAGCTCCGCGATCGACTGGGTGACCGCGGCTTCCGTCGCGGTGTCCAGTGCGCTGGTCGCTTCATCCATCACGAGCACCAGGGGATCGACGTAGAGGGCCCGCGCGATCCCCAGGCGCTGCCGCTGACCGCCCGAGAGTGCCATGCCGCGCTCGCCGATGCGGCCGTCGATGCCGCCGAACCGCGATTCGACCGCGTCGAGCATGTGCGCCCGGTCCAAGGCGGTTCGCACGCGTTCGGCATCGTAGGACCCGGTCCACGTGAGCGCGACGTTCTGGGCGACGGTGGCGTCGAAGAGCGACACCTCTTGGGGGACATAGGCGACGCGACGTCGCCAGGCCTCGGTGAGGGCGGTGAGCGGCACATCGTCGATCATCACCCGGCCCGCGGTGGGTTCGATGAGTCCCAGCAGCAGGTCCACGATGGTCGACTTGCCGGCGCCGGACGCGCCGACGAACGCCACGGTCGAGCCGAAGGGGATCTCCAGCGAGATCTCGCTCACAGCCTGCTCCACGTCGGGCGCGTACGTGAAGCTGACGGACTCGAAGCGGATGACCGAGGGGCGCTGGGGAAGCGGGAGCGATTCGCGGTCCGACAGGTGAGCCGTGAGCGCCTCCGAACGCTGGATCTCGTCCACCACGGCCTGCGCGTGCGGCGCGCTCACGTTGAGCTGCGAGAGGACACCCTGGAACCGGACGACCGACGGCGCCATGCGGAACCCCGCCAGCCCGAAGATGGCGACGGCCGCCGTGGCTCCGGCGATTCCGCCGGTGAGCCAGCCGACCAGGCCGACGATCCCGATCCCCACGATGATGGCCGTCTCGAGCGTGTACCGCGGGACCTGACCCAGGAACTGGGCGTTGGCGCGTGCCCGCGTGGAATGCGTGCGGTTGTCGCGAACGACCGCGGCGACGTCGTTCGCCATCCCGCGGAGCGTGACCTCCTTGAGCGCGGCGATCATCTCGGTGATCAATCGCGATGAGCGCAGCGAATAGCGCAACGCGACCAGACCAGCCTGCCGGGTGCGACGGGAGATCTGCCGGTTCAGGAAGAGTCCGACGAGCCCCAGGTAGACGAGCGTGATCGCGCCGATGAACGGTTGGGCCACAGCCAGCACCGTCAGCAGCGTGACGAAGTTCAGCGCCTCGCCGATGAGCGAGGCGCCCGGGAGCACGAATCCGGCGATCGTCGTGGCGACGCTCGAGTCGGTGATCCGGACGAGGTCGGAGGAGTTTCGTCGCAGTCGCTCGATCCACGGCGCGCGCGTGAAGCCCTCGAAGACGCGTGACCCGAGGTCGAGCTCGTACGCGGCGAACCGCCGCGTCGCGGCCCAGTAGAGCACGAGCGCGAGGACGCCCTTGAGGACGATGAGCAGGCAGACGATCGCAAGCGGCACCAGCACACCGGCCCCGGAGATCTCGCCGAGAATCGGGAGGGTCACGGCCTGCCCGCCCACCAGTGGCGAGAGCACGACGGCCAGGAGGGCGAGCGCGGCGCCGTCGAGGATGGCCAGCAGACCTTGGAGGATCGCGTACCACAGCAGGAACCGTCGAGCCGCACGCGGCAACGCCGACAGGACCTGCTGATACAGACGCCAGTTCGCCTTCATCGGCTGGGCACCTCCGCGTGAGCGTCGCCTGCGCTGAGCGCGGCGAGGAAGACCCGGCCCTCGGCTTCGGCGTTGAGCACGTCGGCGGCGCGGTGCGACGCCGCCTTCATCCGTGCGACGTCGCCGGCGGCGAGTCGTCCGAGGGTCGCCGCGAGATCGGAGGACTCGAACCCCTCGACGACGACGCCGTTGCCGAACTCGCGAACCAGCTCAGCCATGAGCGGACTTTCGCCCACCACCAGCCCGAGGCGGCCCTGCACCGCCTCGAAGAACTTGTTGGGAAGCGCGAACTCGAGGTTCCGGCCGAGAGGCCGGTAGAAGATGATCTCGAGGTCGTAGGGGTTGATGTGCTGCGCGATCTCGCGCATCGGAGCAGGCGGGACGATGGTGATCCGTTCACGCGCCGGATGCGCGTCGATCAGCGACTGCAATCGGTCGATCACGGCGGGATTCGGCATGAGCATGAACGTCATCGTGAACCGCTCGGGGAGGACGCGCATCGCCTCGAGGATCTCGGTGAACCCGCGCTGCCATGCGGCGAGACCGTGGAAGAGCAGGCGGATCTCGCCCGGGTCGACGTCACTCGGCTCCTGCCGGACGAACGGCGGGATGTTGCGAACCGGCGTGGGCGGTGCGATGCCGAATTCCTCGACGTAGAGCCGGCCGATCGGCTCGTTGACCACCGATCGCGTCCGGAACGCCGGGTCTCCGATGTGCTTGCGGATCCAGCGGTAGTGCCCCGAGGTGAGGCGTCCGCCCAGTGTCTGCCGTCGCAGCCGTGGATTGTGGTACTCGTGCAGGTCGAGGTGCAGGTGCGCGGAGCGCGCGTGCGGGGTGAAGACGGTCGGATCGCCGACCATCGGGCCGAACTCCGTCTCGTTGAACACCACCAGCTCGTAGTGTCCGACGCGCAGGCGCTCCTTCGCCTCGGCTGGGATCCGATCGACGAGCTGCCGACGGAAGCCGATCCTGTGCGGAAGGACGAGCTGCGCCGCGAGCACCCCGACACGGGTGGTCGACCAGCGCGACGGGGCCCCGAGCGGGTAGTGCCGTCCGACTGACGAGGTGGGCCGATCGCCGAGCCCGACGGTGTCGACCTCCCAGCCCGAGCCGGTCAGCCAGTCCACCTGGCGGCGCACGCGCGGGTCGGTCGCGATCTCGGAGTAGGAGAGCACCAGGGCCGCACGCGACTGATTCGGGATCGCCACTCGAACTTCACCTTCCGCGCCGTTTCGTCGTATTCCAGGGACGGCCCGACTCGCTCCACGGACGTGGCACGGACACCTCGTGGCTGGCCGCCCGGCTCGCAGCGACTGGCACCGCCCCGATTCTACCGGGCGTCGTGCGGGCGCTCGTTCGCGCCGAGACCGGACGACCGGGCCGGCTCCGAGTCCGCCGCTGTCCCTGGACCGAGGAGGAAGTCGCGCAGCACCGCCGCCGCCGCCGCAGGGCCGTGGAAGCGCTGCACGAACCCGGGGCCCCGCGCGGCGATGGCGGCGTAGTCCGAGGGACGGGCGGCGATATCCCGCAGCAGCCCGTCGAGCGTGTCGGGATCCGCCTGGACGACAGGCGGGTCCTCGCCGGTGGCGTCGGCGATGTGGCGCCGGACGGAGTCGTCCAGTCGCGCGATGACCAGACGGCCGGCCGCCATCGCCTCGATCGATGTGGTCGAGTAGATGCCCAACCGGAACTGATCCAGAACGACGTCGACCGAACCGTACAGCCCGGGCATCATCGAAGCGGGGACGCCGTGCACCTCGCGATAGTCGATGGTTCCCTCCGCCTGCAACCGCAGAAGGGTGGGCTCGATGAGCGCGGTGCCCTTGATCACCGGGTTGGTCGGCGCATGCAGCACCCGCGGTCGGCCCTCGAGGATCGGAATGCCGGCAGCCCAGCGCGCCGCGTCGACGATGTTCGGGAGCCATGTCGCCGAGGGCGCATCGGCGATCAGGTCCGGCGTCGACACGAAGACCGGCAGGTCGAACTCGTCGAGGATCCGGCCGTTCTCAGCGGCGAGGTCCTCGAGCACGGTTCGTAGCGGCCACTCCGGCTCGGTGAACGGCGACCACGGACTGTCGTCGGCGTGTCGGCTCGGGAGGCGGAGATCGCTTCCGTGCGAGACGAACCCGACGCGGACGCCCGCATCGAGCATGGCGTGGATCTCGCGTCGCAGGTCGCCGCCGAATCGGCGACCGAGGATGGGACGCTCCGCTTCGATCAGCACATGGGTGAACGAGCGCACAGCGGTCCACTGCGAGTCCGACCAGCGTCGCGAGTGAGCCGCGACGCTGCTGGGCACCGCGGCGTCCGTCCCGAAGCCCGGATTCCGAGCGGGGACGATCTGGAGGTTCACAGCGTCGACGCCCGGGAGCGTGCTCGCCGCGCGTGCCCATTGGAGGCCCTGCTCGGCGTAGTTCGCCGGTGCGATGAGAAGCCGCACGTCCCCGCCCGGGACTGCGACCGGAGGCGGCACATCCTCCCGCGAGTAGCCGAGGACGGTCGGGAACGCGCGCTCCGCGATCGTGTCCGGCAGCGCCAGCACCATCCGGCCGGCGGTCCGGCGCATGGACGAGACGATGCGGCTCATGCCGCGGCCCGGTTGCGAGCGGCCGAGCGAACCACTTCCGCGGCGCTCTCGGCGCGGACTTCGGCAGAGGCCCGTTCCCGTGCCCAGCGAGCGAGCCGCTCGCGGATCGCGCCCTGGGGTGGATTCTCGAACGCGGCGATCATCGCGGCGGCGACCGCCGCGGGATCATGCGACACCGCCACGCCGAGCCGCTCGTCCTCGACGAGTTGGGCGCCTGCGCCGACCCCGGCGAAGAGCACCGGCGTCCCGCAGGCCGCCGAGGCGAGCACCTTGGTGGGGAGGGCGAAGTCGTATCCCTGACCCGGCTTCAGACTCACCAGTGCGGTGCGCGCCGACCGCAGCCAGGTCGCCGCGACGGTCGGCGGGACCTGATCGACGAATCGGACCGCGTCTGGTGCGACCTCGGCGGCCTGCCGTCGCAGCGAAGACCAGGCGCTCCCCTGTCCGACGAAGGCGATCCGAGCGTCGGGGAATCGGTCGAGCACCTCGGGCATCGCGAGCACGAACACCTCCGCGCCCTGCCACTCGCTCGTCGTGCCCGCGTAGACGCCCCACGGCGCGTCCTCGAGGGTCGGACCGTCGGCGGTGAACACGCCCGTGTCGATGCCGTTGGGCACGACACTGACACGAGCACCGGGCACGAGCGCCGCGACGCGCTCCGCGACGCCGTCGGTGACGGCGATCACGCCGGACGCGCCCCGCATCGCGACCTGCTCGACCCGCCGCACCATCGAGGCGACGAAGCCGGGAGCGCCGGTGGACACCACGCCGTGGGTCCAGACATCCGGGGCGTAGTAGACGTACGGCGTGCGCCTGACCGCGCAGGCGAGGCGGACGAGGAAGCCGGTGGTGGGCGGCGGCTCGACCACGACCACATCGGCCCGTCGAGCGAAGAGCACCCGGAAGAAGGCTGGCACGTCGAAGCTCAGGTACTGCAGGTAGCCCCGCACGTTTCCGCCGCGGTCGCGGAGCACTGGCGCGCGGCGAACACGGACGCCCCGGACCTCAGTGTCGCCTGCGCCCGGCATCGCGCGAGGCGGGCGGCTCGTCAGGACTAGGACGTCGTCGCCACCGCGAGCGAGTGCCATCGCCAGGGCCGCGAGCCGGAAGGAGGCTGCGGCCGGCTCGGGCGCGTAGATGCGACTGACGATCGTGACGCGCATCGTCAGAGCGCGAGCGGCTCGGCCATCCGGGCCGACTCGAGCGCCGCCTCGATGACGGCGAGCGTGCGCAGGCCCTGCTCCATCGTCACGACGTGGCTGGGCCTGCCGAGCACCGCATCGCGGAACGCCTCATGCTCGACCCGGAGGGGTTCGCGCTTGGCGATCGCGAAGCGCGTGACGTCGCCCTCGGACACGCCCCGGAATGCCGAGATGCTCTCCCAGACGACGGGCACGGTGCCGTTGGCGTAGAAGGTCAGGTCGCCCGTCGCGGTATCGGCCACGAACGCGCCCTTCTCGCCGGTCACGATGGTGACCCGCTCCTTCATGGGGCTGAGCCAGTTGACGAGGTGGTTCACGATAACGCCGTTCGCGAGGCGACCCGTCGCCGCGATCATGTCCTCGTGCTCGCGCCCGCTGCGGAAGGTGGTCTGCGCGGAGATGCCGACGTACTCGCTCTGCGCGACCCACGCGGTGAGGTCGATGTCGTGCGATGCGAGGTCCTTACCGACGCCGACATCGGCGATCCGCGACGGGAAGGGACCCTGACGGCGGGTCGCGATCTGGTAGACCTCGCCGAGGTCGCCGTCCTGGATGCGTCGGCGAAGCTCCTGCAGCGCAGGATTGAACCGCTCGATGTGACCCACCGCGCCGACGAGCCCAGCGGCGGCGAATGCATCCACCATGCGCTGTCCGGCCTCGACCGAGTGCGCGATGGGCTTCTCGATGAGCGCGTGGACGCCGGCCGCGGCGAGCTTGATCGCGGCATCCTCGTGGAATCGGGTCGGCACCGCCACCACGGCGATGTCGATCCCCGCGTCGATGAGGGCGTCGATGTCGGGCAGGACCGGGAGGTCGCCTGCGACGCCGTGCGGATCGCCGCCCGGGTCGGCGATGGCGACGAGTTCGACCCCGTCGACCTCGCGCAGGACTCGGGCGTGGTGCCGGCCCATCATGCCGACGCCGAGGAGACCGGCGCGCAGGCTCATCAGGCACCCGCCTTCGCGACGGCCGCCACCGCCGTGACGATGCGGTCGAGATCGGACGCCGTCAGCGACGGGTGAACCGGCAACGAGACCACCTCGCGGGCCGCGCGCTCGGTCTCGGGCAGGTCGAGACCGGGCGCGTACGGTGCGAGTGAGGGCAGGCGGTGGTTCGGGATCGGGTAGTACACGCCGCTCCCGACGTTGTGCTCGTTCCGGAGCGCCGCGACGAACCCGTCCCGATCCTCCGTGACTCGGACCGTGTACTGGTGGTAGACGTGCACCGCGTCGTGGGCGACGGGCGGAATCACGACGCCGGAGAGATTGGCGTCGAGGAACGCGGCGTTCTCGCGGCGTTGCGCTGTCCAGCCGTCGACCTTCGTGAGCTGCACCCGGCCGATCGCGGCGTGGATGTCGGTCATGCGCGCGTTGAAGCCGATGACCTCGTTCTCGTACTGCTTCTCCATGCCCTGGTTGCGCAGCAGACGGACGCCTCGAGCGAGCTCGGGGGAGTCGGTGGTGACCATGCCGCCCTCGCCGCTGGTCATGTTCTTGGTGGGGTAGAGGCTGAACATCGCGAACCGGCCGAAGGTGCCGACCGGCCGTCCGCCGAGCGAGGCGCCGTGCGCCTGCGCCGCATCCTCGAAGAGCGCGACGCCGTGGCGCTCCGCGATCTCGGCGAGCTCGCGCATCCGAGCCGGGTGACCGTAGAGGTGCACCGGCATGATCGCCTTGGTGCGCGGCGTGATCGCGGCCTCGACCGCGACGGGATCGAGTGAGAACGTTTCGGGTTCGATGTCGGCGAACACGGGCTTGGCGCCCGTCAGCGCGACCGAGTTGCCGGTCGCGGCGAACGTGAACGACGGCACGATGACCTCGTCGCCGGGGCCGATCCCCGCGGCGAGCAGTCCGAGGTGCAGCCCGGAGGTGCCGGAGTTCACCGCCACCGTGGGCCGGCCCGCGACGAAGTGCTGCGAGAACTCCTCCTCGAATGCGGCGACCTCCGGCCCCTGTGCGACCATGCCGCTGCGCATCACGCGGTCGACGGCGGCGCGCTCCTCATCGCCGATGATCGGCTTGGCCGGGGGGATGAATTCGTCACTCGTCATCGTTGTTCAACTCCAGGAGGATTCCGTCCCGCTCGATGTAGCGGGCGTTGGTGTCGGGGCACGTCCAGACGCCGTCGCCCGAATCTTCGAGGCGGCGGCCCGAGCGCCCGACCCAGCCGATGCGCCGGGCCGGGACGCCGGCGACCAACGCGAAGTCGGGAACGTCGCGGGTCACGACCGAGCCGGCCGCGACCGTGGACCAGGCGCCGATCCGGACCGGCGCGACGCAGACCGCGCGCGCGCCGATCGAGGCGCCCGTCTCGATCCGCACGCCCACCGGCTCCCAGTCGTGCGCGCTCTTGAGGGAGCCGTCGGGATTCACCGCTCGGGGGTACGTGTCGTTCGTGAGCACGACACCCGGCCCGATGAAGACGCCGTCGGCGAGCTCGGCGGGCTCGTAGACGAGTGCGTAGTTCTGCACCTTGCAGTTGTCGCCGAGCGTGACGCCAGTGCCGATGTAGGCCCCGCGACCGACCACGCAGTTGCGGCCGAGGACGGCGCGCTCGCGCACCTGCGCGAGGTGCCAGATCGAGCTGCCGTCGCCGATGCTCGCATCGCTCGAGACGTCGGCGGAATCGACGATTCGCACGCCGAGGCTCGTATTCACAGAGGGCTCCTGAAGTGGGTCAGCGGGAGTGGGCACCGCCGACCAGAGTACCGCCTTCTGCAAGAATGGACGCATGCAGCAACCCCCCGAGCCGCCGGTCGCGGACCCCCGACGGCACGCGGCGGACACGTGGGTCGTCGTCCCGCTCTACAACGAGGTGACCGTCATCGGGGACGTCATCCGGGTCCTCCGCGAGTCGTTCGACCACGTCGTGTGCATCGACGACGGCAGCTCCGACGGCAGTGCGGCCGCGGCCGCCGCTGCCGGTGCGCGCGTGCTCCATCACCCCATCAACCTGGGCCAGGGCGCGGCGCTGCAGACCGGCTTCGCCTACGTCGGTGCGCAGCCGAGCGCGCGGTACCTCGTGACATTCGACGCCGACGGCCAGCATCGCGTCGAGGACGTGCTCGAGATGCTCGACCTCGCCAAGGCCGAGGATCTGGCCATCGTCTTCGGCTCGCGCTTCCTCGACACTCGCACCGACCCGGGCATCATCAAGCGCGTCATCCTGAAGACCGCGGTCTGGGTGACCAACCTCACCACCGGCCTGCGCCTGACTGATGCGCACAACGGCCTGCGTGTGATCCGGACCGACGCCGTCCGCAGGATCGAGCTCGAGCAGGATCGCATGGCTCACGCGACCGAGATCGTCCTCAAGCTGGGGCGCACGAAGCTGCCGTGGCGCGAGTACCCCGTCGAGCTGCTCTACACCGACTACTCGAAGGCGAAGGGCCAGTCCGTGCTCAACTCCGTGAACATCCTCGTCGACCTCCTGGTGCGGTGACCCGATGCTGATCCAGATCGTCCTCGTCGTCGGCGTGCTCCTCGTCGGCCTCTACCTCGCGCGCCCGGCCGCCGGCGACAGCCACCTCGCCATGCGCCGGCTGTTCATGCTTGGCTTCGTCCTCGTCGCGGTCGTGTCCATCCTCTTCCCGCAGTGGCTCACGTGGCTCGCCAACCTCATCGGCGTCGGTCGAGGAACCGACCTGCTGCTGTACGCCCTCGTGCTGGCGTTCCTGGTGACCGTCGCGAGCGCCTACCGCCGCAATGTCGTGCTCAACCGCAAGCTGACGCAGCTCGCCCGCGAGATCACGCTCGCGAGGGCCGAGGCCGAAGACGCCACCCGCGATGTGAAGTGAACCCTGCCGGGCCGGAGGCGTGCCCCCCGACCCGGCAGGCCCCGCTCAGGCCGGCAGCCCGATGACGCGGTGGATGACGCCGTCCCACGCGGCCGGGTCGGTCACGCGACGGCCGTCGACGAGCGCGCGCACGCCGGGCAGATCGCTCGGAGCCAGCTCGCGATAGTCGGCGTGGTCGGTCTGGATGATCGCCGCGTCCACGTCGGATCCGAGGTGGTAGGGCGTGAAGCCGAGCCGCGACAGCTCCTCGTCGGTGTACAGCGGGTCGTGCACGAGCACCTCCGCGCCACGCGCGCGCAGCTGCTCGACGAGGGGGAAGATGCCGGAGAACGCGGTCTCCTTCACGCCGCCGCGGTACGCAGCGCCGAGGGCAGCGACCCGAAGGCCGCCGAGGTCGCCGAGCGCGCCCTCGAGCATCGTGACCGCGTGCGCGGGCATGTCGGCGTTCGCCGCCCGGGCGGCCCGCACGATGGTCGCCTCGGGGTCGTTCCAGAGGTACAGGCGCGGGTACACGGGAATGCAGTGGCCGCCGACCGCGATGCCGGGGCGGTGGATGTGGCTGTACGGCTGCGAGTTCGAGGCGTCGATCACCTGGTAGATGTCGATGCCGGCGGTCTCGGCGAATCGGGCGAACTGGTTGGCGAGGCCGATGTTGACGTCGCGGTAGGTCGTCTCGGCGAGCTTGGCCAGCTCGGATGCCTCCGCCGACCCGAGGTCCCACACGCCGTTCGGCTTGGGCAGGTCGGCACGCTCGTCGAAGTCGAGCACCGACTCGTAGAACTCGACCGCGCGCGCCGCGCCCTCGGGGCTGAGACCGCCGACGAGCTTGGGGTACTTGCGGAGATCCTCGAACACGCGCCCGGTGAGCACGCGCTCGGGCGAGAAGACGAGATGGAAGTCGGCGCCCTCGGTGAGGCCCGACCCCTCCTCGAGCATCGGCTTCCAGCGCGTGCGCGTCGTGCCGACCGGCAGCGTGGTCTCGTAGGAGACCAGGGTGCCCGGCGTCAGGTGCTCGGCGAGCGAACGGGTCGCGGCATCCATCCAGCCGAAGTCGGGGCGCGCCTCGTCGTCGACGAACAGCGGGACGACGAGCACGACCGCGTCGGCTCCCGGAATCGCGTCGCCGTAGTCGGTGGTCGCTCGCAGGTTACCGGCGGAGACGGCCTGCGCGAGCATCTCGTCGAGGTGCGCCTCGCCGGGGAAGGGCTCGACACCCTGGTTGACCAGGTCGACCGTGGTGGCGTTCACGTCGACGCCCACCACGTGGTGGCCCTTCGAGGCGAACTGGACGGCGAGCGGGAGGCCGATCTTCCCCAGTGCGACGACGGCGATCTTCATGCGGTTTCGTTCTCCTCGGTGGATGGGGGCGCCGGACGGCATGACGCTCCAGTCTACGTGGGGCGCCGTCGTTCCCGGGCGGCTCCCGGGACCGGCCGCTCAGGGTGGCGCCCCTATGCTGTCAGGGTGCGGATCGTGGTCACCGGGGGAGCCGGGTACATCGGCTCCCACGTCGTCCGCCTGCTGCGCGAGCGCGGAGACGAGGTCGTGGTGGTCGACGACCTCGTGACCGGCGACCGGCGCCGCGTGCCCGGGCTCGAGGTGGTCCGGCTCGACCTCGCCGGCGGCGACGCCGTCGACGCGCTCACCGGGGCGCTCGACGGCGCCGAGGCGGTCATCCACTTCGCCGCCCGCAAGCAGGTGGCCGAGTCCGTCGCGAGGCCCGCCTGGTACTACCGGCAGAACATCGGCTCGCTCGCCGCGCTGCTCGAGGCCGTCGACGCGGCCGGCGTCGGACGCGTCGTCTTCTCGTCATCGGCGGCGGTCTACGGTGCCACCGAGGGCGCGGCCATCCGCGAGACCGACCCGACGGTTCCCGTGAACCCGTACGGCGACACGAAGCTGGTCGGCGAGCGGATGCTCACCGCCGCGGTCGCGGCCGGAGGCGTCCGTGCGGTCAGCCTGCGCTACTTCAACGTCGCCGGCGCGGGCTGGGACGAGCTCGGCGATCGCGCGGTCCTGAACCTCGTGCCCATGGTGTTCGAGCGGATCGACGCGGGGGAACCGCCCGTCATCTTCGGCGACGACTATCCGACGCCCGACGGCACCTGCATCCGCGACTACATCCACGTGCTCGACCTGGCGCACGCGCACATCCGGACGCTCGACGCGCTTGCCGGGGGAGGGCCGCGCCACGACGTCTTCAACGTGGGCACCGGGCGGGGCTACTCCGTGCGGGAGATGATCGACGCCATCGCGGCGCACACGGGTGCCGTCCTCCCGCCCGTCGTGCGGGACCGCAGGCCCGGTGATCCGGCCGTCGTCGTGGCCGACCCCTCCGCGATCCGCGATGCGATCGGGTGGTCGGCCGAGCGCGGCCTCGACGAGATCGTCGCCAGCGCCTGGTCGGCGCACCGCTCCGCGCGCGGCGCGTGATCGCTCCGAAACACGCGTCGAATATCCTGAGCCGACGCGCATCGGACGTGCGCGACCAAGTCAGGGGAGGGCCGCGAGGATGACCGTGGGCGGGACGGCGGCGGTGGAGGATCGCGTGATCCCGCGTGCTCGGGGGCTCGCGTCCTCGCGCAGCGTCGTCTGGGTCGCGTTCGCGTTCTTCGCGATCCTGTCCTCGCTCTGGGCGCTCGCGAGCCCGGTCTTCTCGGTGCCCGACGAGAACGCCCATGTCGCCCGGGCCGTCGCGCTGATGCACGGCCAGATCGTGGGCGAGTCCGTCGAGGGACGCAAGCACCCGGTCGTGCGAATGCCGGAGGGCTACGACTATCACGACGGCATCATGTGCTTCGTCGGGGAGCCCCAGCACTCGGCCGAGTGCGGCATCGACTTCGGCGACGGCACGGGCTCGCGGACCGTCGAGACGTGGGTCGCCGCCTACAACCCGATCTACTACGCGATCGTGGCGTGGCCGAGCCTCCTGACGGATGATGCGACGGCGGCCGTGTACGCGATGCGGATCCTGAGCGGGCTGCTCTGCTCGGTGCTGCTCGCCTGGGCGTTCCAGCTCGCCCTCGCACCGCCGGGTGCCCGGTGGATGCCGCTGGGCGCGGCATTCCTGGCGACGCCGATGGTGGTGTACTTCGCCGGCTCGGTGAACCCCAACGGCGTCGAGATCGCCGCGGGCGCCGCGCTCTGGATGGGTGCGCTGCGCCTGCTCGAGCGATTCGCGGACCCGCCCCGACCGGACCGTCCGCCGAGGTGGTACCTCTGGACGGTCGTCACGGTCGCGGCGGTGCTGCTCGCCAACGCGCGGGCCATCGGACCGCTCTGGGTCCTCGTCATCGCCGTGGCGTGCGTCGCGGCGGTCGGCTGGCGATCGGCCGGGCGGATGTTCGCGACGCGCGCGAGCTACCCCTGGCTGGCGGTCGTCGCGGCGGCCTCGATCTTCTCCGTCGGGTGGACGCTCGGCACGGGCGGCGCGGCGAGCCAGGCCGACACGACCGACGCGCCGTTCGTCGGCGCATCGCCGCTCGTCGGGGTGGTGGCGATGCTCCGGCGCACCGGAATCTGGGCGCAGCAGGCGATGGGCGATTTCGGATGGCTCGACACCCCGCTGCCCACCGAGACGTACTGGCTGCTCGTCGCTCCGCTCGGTGCCCTGGTGCTGCTCGCCGTGACCGGCGGCGACCGGCGGGGCGTGCTCGTGGTGGTCGGCGCCCTCGCCATCGCGGTGCTCGTGCCGGCACTGGTGCAGGGGATCCAGATCTCGCGGACCGGGCTGATCTGGCAGGGGCGCTACGGGCTGCTGCTCTTCCTCGCCGTGCCGCTGGCGGCCGGCTGGGCGTTGTCGCGGCCCAGTGGCAACCGGCTGGCCTTCCTCGCACCCCGCTTCACCTGGGTCGGCGGCATGCTGCTGTGGGCCTATGCCGCGTACGCGTTCGTGTGGGTCATGCGTCGTTTCACGAGCGGCGTTCCCGATCCGGTCGACGGCTCGACCTCCGGAGCGGCCTGGGCGCCCCCGCTCGGAGCCGTCGCGCTCTGCGTCCTGTACGCGCTGGCCACGCTCGCGTTCGCGCTCTGGGTGGGACGGCTGGGCACGCTCGTCGCCCGAAGCGATGCGACCGGGGCCCGGCATGGCTGAGTCGTCGCCGCGGCGGATCGCGATCGCCTACGACTGCCTCTACCCGGTCCACCACGGCGGAGGCGAGCGGGTCTACCGGCGCATGGCCGAGCTGTTCGTGGAGCGCGGTTCGCACGTCACGTACGTCACGCGCGCCGACTGGCCGGCGGATGCCGCGCCGAGCGCGCCGTTCGACCTCGTCGGAGTGTGGCGCGGCGAGATCCACGACGCCGACGGGGTGCGCACGACCTCGAGCGCGGTCGCGTTCGCGTTCGCGCTGTTCCGCCACTTCGTGCGTCACCGGGGTTCGTACGACCTCGTCGTGGTCGCCGCGCTGCCCGTGCTCAACGTGTTCGCGGTGCGGTTGGCGCTGCTGGGCGCGCCGACGCGACTCGTCGTGGACTGGCTCGAGGTGTGGCCCGCCCGCAAGTGGCGCGCGTACGCAGGTGCGGTCACGGGCACCGTCGCGTGGGTGCTGCAGGCCCTGGCCGCGCGTGTCGGCGACGTGCTCACCGTGAACAGCGGCTTCACGCGCGAGCGGCTCCGGCGGCACCGCCCCGACGCCGACCCGATCGTGCTCGGGCTCGTGGACCTCGTGGGGGAGGAGCCGGATGCCTCGACGGCGGCGCCCGAGCACCCGGTCGTGCTGTTCGTGGGGCGGCACATCGCCGACAAGCGCCTCGGCGCACTGCCTCCCGCGCTCGCCGTCGCACGCGAGGAGCTGCCGGGTCTGCGGGCACTCGTGGTCGGCACCGGGCCCGAGACCGACGCGGCCCGGGCGGCCGCACGCGAGGCGGGGGTCGAGGAGGCGATGGAGTTCCTCGGCCGCGTGGACGAGCCGACGCTGCGCCGGCTGTTCCGGGAGTCGAGCGTCCTCGTCAATCCGTCGGCCCGCGAGGGCTTCGGCCTCGTGGTTGCGGAGGCGGCGGCCGCGGCCACGCCGAGCGTGGTCGTCGCGGGTGAGGACAACGCCGCGGCCGAGCTGGTCGTCGACGGCGTCAACGGCGAGGTGGCGGCGGAGGTCGCGCCCGCCGTGCTGGCCGCAGCGATCGTCGACGTCGTCCACGCGGGCGCGCCGCTGCGCGCGCGCACACTGGAGTGGTTCCGACGGGAGCGGAACGAGCGCGGCCTCCGACGGTCGGTCGACCTCATCCTCGAGCGCGCCGCGGCGTCCGACGCGCGCCGGGCGCGCTGAGCCGCGCCTTCCCCGCCGCTGTCTCGCGTCGGTCAGCCGTCGAGCGCGGCCAGCAGCGAGGCCCGGGTGCCGGCCGCGGTGCGCTCCCACGAGAACGCGGCGGCGCGCTCGAGCCCCGCGCGCGCCATCCGCTCGCGCTCGACCGGATCGGCGCAGACCCCCTCGATCGCCCGCGCGATCGCGCCGACGTCGAGCGGGTCGACGTAGCGCGCCGCGTCGCCCGCGACCTCGCGCAGCACCGGCAGGTCGGAGCAGATCACCGGGCAGCCGCGCGACATGGCCTCGAGCGTCGGCAGGCCGAATCCCTCGAACAGCGTGGGGAAGACGAGCGCCGTCGCCTCGGCGTAGAGCTCCTCGAGCCGCTCCGCGGACACCCAGCCGACGAGCTCGACCCACCGGCCGAGCCCGAGTCGCTCGACGACGGAGGCGAGCGGGTCGTCCCCGTGGCTGCCGGTCACGACCAGGCGGGGGCGCGCCGGCTCGGGCACCCGGGCCAGGGCCGCGAGCAGCCCGTCGAAGTTCTTGTGCGGCATCCGATTGCCGACGGCCAGCAGCACGTCGTCACGACGTGCGACCCCCGCGGCGGGTCCCGCCCCCGAGCCCGCCAGCGGCACCACGTCGACCCGCGACGCGGGCACCCCGAGCAGGCGCGCGAGGTCGTCGCGGGTCGCCTCGCTCACGGTCAGCACGCGGCGCGCGATCCGAACCGCCCGGCGGATCATGGCCCGGAGCACGATCGCGTACGGTCCCGGGACGTAGTCGGGGTGGCGGAACGCCAGCAGGTCGTGCACGGTGAGCACCACCGGCACGCGCGCGAACGCCGGCCCGAAGTTGGCGGGACAATGCACGAGGTCGGCGCCCAGGCGACGCGCGGCTCGCTCGACGGCGAGCAGCTCGCCACGCGCCCACGCGACGCGGTCCTCGCCGCGGATCCTCGTCGCGACGAGCCGCCCGGGGAACCAGGGTGCACCCGCCTCGGCGAGCTCCGCCGACGCGAGCCCGACGAACTCGAGGTCGGGGTCGTCCGCGGGCAGGCGCGAGTAGACCTCGCGCACATACGACTCCATGCCGCCCTTCCTCCCCGTGTGGAAGAGGAGGTCGACCAGCACGAGGCGCCGCGTCATCCGGCGCCCGCCACGGCCGAGCGCGCCACCCGACGGCGCCGCGCGAACTCGTAGATGAGCGCCGAGGCCAGCTCGGCGACGAGCAGGCCGGCGAAGACGGCCCACAGGCTGCCGACCGCGAGGCCGGCGGCCGCGAGCGCGAACGTGAGCACCGACACGATCGCGCGCAGTCCGGTGAGCAGCGCCACCTCGCCGCGCCGCCGCAGCGCCGCGAAGGGGATCGTCGTCGCGAGCGACGCGGCCCGCCACGCGCAGGCGAGCAGGAGCGGCAGCAGCGTCGCCGACTGCGACCACGCGTCCCCGAACAGGAAGCCGAACAGGCCGAGCGCCTCCGCGATGAGCAGCGCGACCACCGCCGCGACGACCGCGCCCGCCGACACCACGATGTCGAGCGTCGAGTGCTCCTTCAGCAGGCGCAGCCGCATGAAGTTCAGGGGGATGGCGAGCAGCCCCGACACCGTCGAGATCGCCGCGAAGAGCACCGCCTCGGCCGGACCGAGGAAGGCCAGGATCATCGCGTTCAGCAGCGGGTACACCGCGCCGGTGATCGCCGTGTCGGCCACGACCCATCCCATGACGCGCGGCTCCGGCCGGCTCGCGCGGTGCTCGACCGGCATGCAGCGCACGACGGTCGCCGCGACGATGCCCGCGACCAGCGGCGCGAGCGCCCACGACTGGCCCGCGAATCCGGCGAGGACACCGGCGAGCGCGCCGAGCCCCACGAGCAGGGACGCCCAGATCTCGCGCCTGTCGAGCCGTTCGGCGACCGAGACGCCGCGGCCCACCTCGAGCGCGGCGACGAGCACGGGCAGGCCGACCGCGAGCGCGACCACGTTCGGCCCGGCCACGACGATCGCGGTCCCCGCGACGACGGACGCCGCGGCGAGCCACAGCGGGAACACCACGCGCCGGTCGGTGCCGGCCGAGCTCAGGCGCGACTCGACGATGACGGCGAACGCGAGCTGCCCCGCGAACGTCGCGACCGTGACGGCGACCGCGATCACGCCCTGCTCGGCGGACGTGAAGAGCCGGGAGGCGATCGACACCGTCGCGGCGGGGATCACGGCGAGCGAGACCCCTCCGAGCAGGGTGATCGCGCTCATGGTCGCGCGGCGCAGCCGCATGGGCGCCGGGGCCTCGAGGCTCATCGCACCACCGCCGTCGTCCGGACGGCGCGACCGAGCGTGCGACCGAGCACGCCCTCGAGGCGGCCGAGGAACACCCACCAGCCGTCGAGCAGGGCGTAGTCCCGGCGATGCCGGAGGCCGAACGCGAGGCCGCCGCCGACGAAGGCGAGGCGCCAGCCCGCCGGGTACCGCCAGCGGGTGACCACGAGGCCGAGTCCGCGACCGTAGGCGCGCAGCTTGTGCCGTCGCGCTGCGGCCTCGAGGCCGTGCGCATCGGCGATGCCGCCGACGTGGACGGCGCGGGGGAGCCATCCGAACGAGCGCGCGAGCTCGGGTCGGCGGGCCGCCATCCGCAGCAGCAGGTCGGTCGCCTCGCCGGCCTGCCACGGCGTCGGCGCACCCGTGCCGAGGGCCGGATCGAAGCCGCCGATGGCGTCGAACTCCCGGCGCCGGATGAGCAGTCCCATCTCGATCACGCTCCACACGTTCCACCGGTCGAGCGGAGTGCCCTCTGCGGGAAGCGAGAACTTCGGGCCATGCTCGTCGATGACGGTCATCGCACCGGCCCGGAGGTCGTCGGGCAGTGCCCGCAGCAGCTCGACGGTGGCGGCGGGGAACCACGTGGTGTCGTTCGGGAACACGAGCAGCGGGTCGTCGCCGTTGAGGGCGTCGACGCCGTGGTTGCGGCCGTTGGCCGCGCCGGGTTCGGAGGTCGTCACGACCACCCGCGCACCGCCGGCGTCGAACGCGGCGACGAGCTCCTCGACCTCGTGCGCGTTGCGCTGCGCGACGACGACCAGCTCGTCGCCCGCGACGAGCCGGCCGTCGAGCGACTCGAGCAGCCGCCGAAGCCGGTCGACCCGGCCGAGCGTCGAGACCACCAGCGCCAGATCCACGATGTCTCATTCTGTACGATGAAGACGCCTTCTCCGTATCGAAAGAGTGCCGGTCCATGCCTGCTTCCACCGGAACGATCGAGCTCTCGATCGTCATGCCCTGCCTCAACGAGGCCGAGACGCTCGCGACGTGCATCGACAAGGCGAACGGCTACCTGGCCCGCAGCGGGGTCGCCGGCGAAGTGATCGTCGCCGACAACGGCTCGACCGACGGGTCGCAGGACATCGCGCGGGCACATGGTGCGCGGGTCGTCGACGTCGAGGCCAAGGGCTACGGCAACGCACTGATGGGCGGCATCGAGGCGGCGCGCGGCGACTACGTGATCATGGGCGACGCCGACGACAGCTACGACTTCTCGCGGCTCGACGCGTTCGTCGAGCGGCTCCGCGCGGGCGACCAGCTCGTCATGGGCAACCGCTTCAAGGGAGGCATCGCCGAGGGTGCGATGCCGCCGCTGCACAAGTACCTCGGCAATCCCGTGCTCTCCTGGATCGGCCGGGTCCTCTTCCGATCGCCCATCGGCGACTTCCACTGCGGACTGCGCGGGTTCGACCGCCGTTCGATCCTCGACCTGCACCTCCAGACCACGGGCATGGAGTTCGCGAGCGAGGTCGTCGTGAAGTCGACGCTCGGGGGGCTGCGCGTCTCCGAGGTGCCCACGACGCTCGACAAGGACGGCCGGAGCCGCCCGCCGCACCTGCGAAGCTGGCGCGACGGATGGCGTCACCTCCGCTTCCTGCTCATCTTCAGTCCGCGCTGGCTCTTCCTCATCCCCGGCGCGGTCGCCTTCTTCCTCGGCCTGATCGGCACGCTCGCGATCACCTTCGGCCCGGTCGTGTTCGGACGGGTCGGGTTCGAGCTCTCGAGCCAGATCTACCTCGCCGCGCTCACGGTCGTCGGCTACCAATCGGTCCTCTTCGCCATCCTCACGAAGATCTACGCCCAGCACGAGGGGTTCCGCATACCGAGGTCGAGGAACTTCGATCGCCTCGAACGCCGCATCAGCCTCGAGAGCGGCGCGCTCGTCGGCCTCGCGCTCTTCCTCGTCGGTCTCGTCATCGCCATCTGGCAGTTCTCGGCCTGGGCGGCCTCCGGGTTCGGCGCGTTCGACCACGAGGGGGCGGCCCGCACCGCCGTGCTCGCCGCGCTGTTCATGATGCTCGGTTCGCAGACGATCATGGCCGGCATGTTCCTCGGCGTCCTGAAGGTCGGGCTGCGCAAGGAATGAGCGCACGATCGGATGGCGCCGGCCGCCGCGGCACGCCACGGGTGTCGGTCGCGCTCGGCACCCACAACGGCGCGCGCTTCCTCGGCGAGCAGCTCGGCAGCATCCTCGCGCAGACCCACCCGGTCCGCGAGATCGTGCTGAGCGACGACGCGTCGACCGACGAGACGGTCGCCCTCGCCGAACGGGCCGTCGACGCGCACCGCGCCGCGGGCGGCGACGTCGAGCTGCGGGTGCTCCGCAACCGTCCCGCGCTCGGCGTGACCGCGAACTTCGAGCAGGCCCTGCGTGCATCGACCGGCGACCTCGTCGCGCTCGCCGACCAGGACGACGTGTGGCGTCCCGATCGCGTGGCGCGCGCGGTCGAGGCGTTCCGGTCGCGCCCCGAGGTGCAGCTCGTGGCCTCCGACGCCGTCCTGGTCGACGCCGAGGGGGAGGACCTCGGCTCGACGCTCTTCGCGACCCTCGGCGTCGACGACGCCCTCCGCCGCCGCATCGACGGGCCGGGCGCGTTCGACGAGCTGCTTCGGCGCAACCTGCTGACGGGCGCGACGATGATGGTGCGCCGCGAGCTCGTCGACCGCGCCGAGCCGTTCCCCGCGAGCTGGGTGCACGACGAGTGGCTCGCGGTGGTCGCCTCGGTCACCGGCGGGATCGCGGTGCTGCCCGATCGCCTCATCGGGTACCGCCAGCACGGCGCGAACCAGATCGGGGTGACCGAGCTCGGCTGGTCCGGGCGTCTCGCGAAGCTGCGCGAACCTCGCGGCGTCCGCAACGCCAGGCTGCTCGCGAGGGCGGGCGACCTCGCCGCGCGCCTGCCCGCGATCGCCCCCGACCCGTCCGTCGCCGAGCGCCTCGACGGCAAGCTCGATCACGAGCGCGTGCGTTCCGGCCTTCCGCGCGCGCGGCTGCGCCGGGCGGCGCCGGTCCTCCGGGAGTGGCGCACGGGTCGGTACCGCAGCTACGGCCTCGGCGCGCAGGACGTGCTGCGCGACCTCGTGCAGCCGTCCTGAGGCGCTACGCCGGCAGGGGTGCCCGCGAGAGCGCGTCGCGCCAGCTCATGTCGCGTGCCGCCTTGACGGTGCACACGACGAGCAGCAGCCACCCGCCCTCGAGGAGCGCGAAGCTCTCGGCGAAGCTCGTGACGGCGAGTGCGACGAGGCACAGGGCGGGCCAGAGGTAGACGACGCTGCGCCGGCTCGAGGCGAGCAGCCACGAGCGCACGAGCGCGACGCCGACGAGCCCGATGAACAGCAGTGCGCCGATGACGCCGGCCTGGAAGTACACGTCGATGTACGCGCTCAACGCCGACGACAGGTCGCGCCCGACCGCGGCCTCGACCCAGACGTACGGGGCGGTCCCCGGCCAGCGGCCGACCCAGCCCCAGCCCTGCAGCGGGTTCGCGGCGAGGTAGCGCGACACCTCGCGCCAGACGTCGAGGCGCACCCCGAACTCGGCCCGGGCGTCGAGGAGCTCGATGATCCTGATCCGGGTGAGCCAGCCGACGACGATCACGGCGACGCTCGCGACGAGCAGCGCGAGCTGCCACCGCCACCGCGTCTCTGCCGGCACCCGCCGCAGCCCGTAGAGCGCCGCCAGTGCGACGAGCGTCGCGCCGAGCGCGATCCACGTGGTCGGCGAGCCGGCCAGCGCGATGCAGAGCACCGCCAGCGCCACGGAAGCGATGGCGCGCCCGCGGAGGACGCTCCGCGTGCGCCACTCGACGATGAAGGTGATCAGGCCGAGCAGCGCGATGAAGCCCAGGAGGTTCCGGGATCCGAAGATGCCCTGGATCGGGCCGAACGAGGCGATGTCGCCCTGGATGCCGAGGAAGGCGATGGGCAGGTCGAGCAGCACGCCCGAGAGGATCTCGAGGCCGATCGAGACCGCGAGCAGCACCCGGAGCACGTCCCCGAACGCGCGCACGATCTGGATGGTGTCGCGCATGAGGGCGATGTACACGCCGAGCACGCCGAAGGCGACGAGGTAGCCGACGCCGAGCACGGTCAGGCCGGGCGTGTCGGTCCAGAGCACGGAGGCCGCGCACCATCCGACGAACACGAGGATGGTCAGCGGCAGGATCCCGTACCACTCGACCGCGCGCCACCGCGCGACGAGCGAGAACCCGCAGAGCACGAGCAGCGTCAGGACGGCGGCGATGAGCCCGGGCCAGCCGATGAGCGCCCGGACGGCGTGCGTCGAGAAGGCGAGGCCGACCGAGATGAGCGTGAGCGACTGGGCGAGTCGCGCGGATCCGGCGAACTCGCGCAGCGCGCTCCTCACCGAGGTGCCC
This sequence comes from Agromyces aurantiacus, assembly GCF_016907355.1. Classification (NCBI taxonomy): domain Bacteria; kingdom Bacillati; phylum Actinomycetota; class Actinomycetes; order Micrococcales; family Microbacteriaceae; genus Agromyces; species Agromyces aurantiacus. The sequence goes on from NZ_JAFBBW010000001.1 coordinate 1,738,313, forward strand.
CCGGCCGGATGAAGCGGCTCGGCAGGCGCGTCGGCGTGAGCGCGGGCAGCGGCTCGGGCGCCCACTGCCGCTGCTTGGTGCCCCACGCGATCGCGACGAGCAGGAACCAGCCCGACTCGATCAGGATCCGGCTCTCGGCGAGCGACTGCCCGATGAGCGCGACCAGCACGAGCAGGGGGATGAGCGAGGCGGCCGTGTACGCCACCGGCGTCCCGCGCTGGTCCATCGGCCGATCGATCGCGAGGAACCACGAGCGCCAGAGCGCGCCGATCACCATCGACGCGAACGCGGCGAGCCCGAGGATGCCGAGCTGGAGCCAGACGTCGAGCCACGCGTTGTGCGCCTGGAGGTACTCGACGCCCTTGCGGACCGCGAGCCCGTCGTACGGCTCGACCCAGGGCGCCCAGTAGCTCACCCATCCCCAGCCGAGCCAGGGCCGTTGGGCGGCGAGGTCGGTCACGGCCTGCCAGATGTCGAGCCGGCCGGTGAGGTCGTCGCTCTTGCCGAGCAGCGCGAGCAGGCTGTTCCAGCCGAATGCGAGCAGTGCCGCGGATGCCGCCAGCGCCGCGATCGCGGTGAGGTAGACGACGCGGCGCCGCTCGGGGCCGACGCGCCGCGCCCACATGGCGAAGCCGAACGCGGCGAGCACGGCGACCCCCACGAGTGCCACGGTGGCGGACCGGGTGAGCGCGAGGACCACGCCCGCGACGACGAGCCATCCGATGCCCTGCGCCCGTCGCATGCCGCCGCTGGCCAGCAGCGCGGCGAAGAGGATCGCGGCGAGCAGCGCCGCCATAGCGAGCAGGTTGCGGTTCCCGACGATGCCCTCGATCGGGCCGCCGTCGAAGAGGAGCCCGCGCGACCAGAAGAACGCCGCCGGCACCTTCTCGTCGCCGTAGTCCACGAAGTTCGGCAGCACCGGTTCCCGCACGACGAGCGCGACCCAGAGCTCGAAGACGAGCGAGAGCGCGAGGAGCCACTTCAGCGCTCCGGTGACGGAACGCAGGAACCCGTGCCAGCCGAGGGAGAGCGCGAGCGAGACGGCGACGAAGGTCGTGACCAGGGTCAGCAGCACCGCGAGGGCCGTCGTGCCCGGGTAGTTCGACCAGACCGTGGAGAGCGCGGCGACGCCGAGGAACCAGATCGTCGACTTCGGCACGCGCCGCCACGCGAGCGCGGGCCGTGCGGCGAGCCAGATCCAGACGGCCGCCAGCACGGCGAGTGCGGCGACGGCGCCCCAGCCCCACCATCCGAGGAGGTTGCGCCAGAACTGCCCCGCGAAGGCGGTGAAGACGATGAACGTCGCGAGGGCGCCCTCCAGTGCGGGGCGCCGTCCGATGCTCATGCGCACAAGGGTATCGCTCGCGGGGCCCGATCCCGGCGGCACCGGTTCGGCCCGCGCGCAGGGCGGGCCGCCGGCCGTCAGACGAACGCCGCCCGGCCGGTGATCGCCCGGCCCACGATCAGCGTGTTCATCTCGCGCGTGCCCTCGTAGGAGTACAGCGCCTCGGCGTCGGCGAAGAAGCGGGCGACCTCGTAGTCGAGCACGATGCCGTTGCCCCCGCACGCCTCGCGCGCCCATGCGACGGTCTCGCGCATCGCGGTGGTGGCGTACGCCTTGGCGAGCGCGGAGTGCTCGTCGCGCAGCTCGCCGCGCCCCTGCATCTCGGAGACGCGCGCGACCATGCCGAGCGACGCGGTGATGTTGCCCAGGCACTTCACGAGGAGGTCCTGGACGAGCTGGTGCGAGGCGATCGGCTTGCCGAACTGCTCGCGCTGCGTCGCGTACCGGACGGCCGCCTCGTAGGCGCCGATGGCGGTGCCGACGGCGCTCCAGGCGACCTCGGCGCGCGTCTGGCGGAGCACCGCGGCGGTCGCACGGAACGAGTCGGCGTGCTGCAGTCGGAGCGACTCCGGCACGGCCACGTCGGTGAGGGTGATGTCGGCGTTCTGCACCATCCGCAGGCTGATCTTGCCCTCGATCTTCGTGGCGGCGTAGCCCCGGGTCGAGGTCGGCACGATGAACCCCTTGACCTGGCCGTCGGCCTCGTCCTTGGCCCAGACGATCGTGACGTCGGAGAAGGTCGCGTTGCCGATCCAGCGCTTGCGGCCGTTGAGGATCCAGGTGTCGCCCTCGCGGCGCGCGGTCGTGCGCAGCCCGCGCGCGGAGTCGGAGCCCGAGAGCGGCTCGGTGAGCCCGAACGCCCCGATGACCTCGCCAGAGGCCATCCGCGGGAGCCACTCCCGTCGCTGCTCGGCCGAGCCGGCTGTGGCGATCGATCCCATCGCGAGTCCGTTCTGGACCCCCACGAAGGTGCCGACCGAGGCGTCGACGCGCGCGAGCTCGAGGGCGACGAACCCGCGGAAGACCGGGGAGTTCTCGAACGGCGCCGTCTCGTCCCAGGCGTACGAGAGCACGCCGAGCTCGGCCAGCGGCCGGACGACCTGCATGGGGAACTCGGCACGCTCCCAGTAGCCGTTGACGATGGGCCGGACCTCGCGCTCGAGCCAATCGCGAAGCGCCGCGAGCGCGTCCCGCTCGGGCTCGGTCAGCAGGGACGCGTACGAGTAGAAGTCGCTGGCGAGCGGCTCGAAGGGCATGTCGGCTCCTCTGTCGTCGAAGGTCGCCCCGAGCGTAGGCACGACCCCGGCCGTGACCGCAGCCGTTGGTAGTCTGCCGCCAAACCCCGAAAGGACACTGCCCCGCATGTTTGTCGCGATCCGCAATGCACCTCGAGACTATGCGTGGGGTTCCCACACCGCGATCGCCGAGTTCCGCGGCGTGCCGGCCAGCGGGGCGCCCGAGGCCGAGCTGTGGCTCGGCGCGCACGCCGGGTCGCCCGCGCAGGTGGTCGAGCCGGAGCGCGCCGGTGCCGCCGACCTCGCCGAACTGATCGCGGCGAACCCCGCGCTCGTGCTGAGTGCCGGGCAGGCGCGCGAGGGCGCCCGGCTGCCGTTCCTCCTCAAGGTGCTCGCCGCCGCCCGGCCCCTCTCGCTCCAGGCGCACCCGACGCCCGAGCAGGCGCGCGCCGGCTTCGCCCGCGAAGAGGCCGAGGGCGTGCCGATCGACGCGTTCGACCGCAACTACAAGGACCCCTACGCGAAGCCCGAGCTCATCGTCGCGGTGAGCGAGCGGTTCGAGGCGCTCTCCGGGTTCCGCCCGCTCGACGAGGTCCGCGGGGTGCTGGCGACGCTGCGGGCGGCGGATGCCGCGTCCGACGAGCCGCAGCCCGGTGCGATCGACCTGCTCGCCGCGCGCCTCGAGGGCCCCGACCCGCTCCGCGAGAGCGTCGCGTGGCTCCTCCAGGACGGTCGCGGGGGCGACACGGGCGAGGCCGCATGGCTGGTCGAGCGCGTGACCGCGCTCGCGGGGTCGGAGCTCGCGCTGACCTCTCCGTACGCGGCGTCGTTCCGCACGGTCGCCGAGCTCGCGGCGGAGTACCCGGGGGATCCGGGGATCGTCATCTCGCTGCTGCTGAACCGCGTGACGCTCCGGCGCGGCGAGGCGCTCTTCCTCGACGCGGGCAACGTGCACGCCTACCTGTCGGGCCTCGGCATCGAGCTCATGGCCGCGAGCGACAACGTGCTGCGCGGCGGCCTGACGCCCAAGCACATCGACATCCCCGAGCTGCTCGAGGTGCTCGACTTCACGCCGATCGCGCCGCCGCGACTGCCGGCCGTGCAGGTCTCGCCCGGCGTGGTCGAGTACCGCCCGAGCGTGCCCGACTTCACGCTCTTCCGGGTCGAGACCGCGACCGACGGGGCGTCGCTCGCGATCTCGGGGCCTGCGATCCTGCTCGCGGAGGCCGGTCCGGTCGAGGTGACGGGTCGCTCGGGATCGACCCGGATCGAACGCGGCGACGCCGTCTTCGTCACGCCCGACGAGCAGCGCCTCGCGATCCGAGGCGAGGGCGTCGCGTGGGTCGCGACGACGCCGGCTCAGCCGGCCTGACGCATCCCGAACACCCGGCGGTACTGCGTCGGGGTGGTCTGCAGCACCTTGACGAAGTGGTGGCGCATGACCGCGGCGGCGCCGAAGCCGGTCTCGCGCGCGATCTCCTCGAGCGTCAGGTCGGTCTCCTCGAGCAGCTGCTGGGCGCGCAGCAGCCGCTGGCGGTTGAGCCACGCGTTGGGCGTCGTACCGGTCTCGGCGCGGAACTTGCGTGCGAACGTGCGCGGCGACATGAGCGCCTTGCGCGCGAGCCGGTCGACCGTCAGGTCCTCGTCGAGGTGCTCGAGCATCCAGTCGAGCACCTCGGCGAACGAGTCGCTGCGGCACTCGACGACGGGCGTCTGGATGAACTGCGACTGGCCGCCGTCGCGCTGCGGGGGGACGACCATGCGGCGGGCGACGATGTTCGCGGCACCCGCGCCGAGCTCGGTGCGCACGATGTGCAGTGCGGCATCGATGCCGGCCGCCGTGCCGGCTCCGGTGACGACCTTGCCGTCCTGCACGAAGAGCACGTCGGGGTCGACGTCGGTGTCGGGGAACATCTCGGCCATGCGGTCGGTGTACATCCAGTGCGTGGTGGCACGGCGGCCGTCGAGCACGCCCGCGCGGCCCAGGGTGAAGGCCCCCGAGCAGACGCTCAGCACCCAGGCGCCCCGGTCGACGGCCTCGCGGATGACGCGGAGCACCTCGGGGTGGGCGGGCTCGTCGATGAGCGAGGCGGGCACGGCGACGAGGTCGGCGGTCTCGGCGGCCGCGAGGCCCTCGTGCACGACGATGTCGAAGCCGAGCTTGGTCGGGATGGCGCCCGGCTCGGCCGCCACGACGTGGAAGTCGAACGTCGGCCCGCCGTGCTCGGCGCGGTCGATGCCGAAGACCTCGCAGATGACGCCGAACTCGAACGGCGCCATCTGCGGCACGGCGATGCAGGCGATGGTCTGGAGCATCGAGGCCTCCCGGGTTGCGGCGACACGCTGGCAGGAATGTGTCGATCCATGGCTAGTCTGCCACTATCGGCAGGATATCGCAAGGAGGAGAATTCCTGCCATGGACACCATCGTGCTGCTGATCATCGCCGGCCTGGCCGTGTGGGGCGTCGTCGCGACGCTGCTCCGGCTCGACACCGACGGCTACGGCCGTCCCGAGATCCGCGACCGCAATCGCCACGTCGAGCGGATGCCGCTGCGCCGGGCCTGACCGCGTCATCCGACGGGCCCGACCCGTGCCCGCCCGCTAGCATCGTCCCGACGCCGGACGCACCGGCGGCGGAAGGCGGAGCATGAGCTGGCTGGTCACCGGGGGAGCCGGATACATCGGGTCCCACGTCGTGCGGGCGTTCCGCGCGCAGGGCATCGACACCGTCGTCGTCGACGACCTCTCGTCGGGCCGGCGGGCGTTCGTGCCCGAGGGCGTCCCCTTCGTGGAGGGCTCGATCCTCGACGGCTCGCTGCTCGAACGGGCCATGGCCGAGCACGACGTGGTCGGCGTGGTGCACCTGGCCGGCTTCAAGTACGCGGGCGTCTCGGTGCAGCGGCCCCTGCACACCTACCAGCAGAACGTGACCGGCACCGCGACGCTGCTCGGCGCGATGGAGGCGACGCGCGTGGACCGCATCGTCTTCTCCTCGAGCGCGGCGGTCTACGGCACGCCCGACGTCGACCTCGTCACCGAGGACACGCCCAAGCACCCCGAGTCGCCCTACGGCGAGTCGAAGCTCATCGGCGAATGGCTGCTCGCCGACCAGGGCCGCGCGACCGGCCTGCGGCACACGTCGCTGCGCTACTTCAACGTGGTCGGCTCCGGCACCGACGAGGTGTTCGACCCGAGTCCCCACAACCTGTTCCCGCTCGTGTTCGACGCGCTCCTGGCCGGGCGCACACCGCGCATCAACGGCGTCGACTACCCGACGCCCGACGGCACGTGCGTCCGCGACTACATCCACGTCGCCGACCTCGCCGACGCGCACGTCGCGGCGGCCCGGCGCCTCGATGCGGCGGAGCCGCTCGAGGCCGTGTACAACCTGGGCTCGGGCGACGGCGTCTCCGTCGGCGAGATCATGCGCGAGGTGGCCGAGGTCACGGGCATCGACTTCCGGCCCGAGCACGGTCCCCGGCGCGAGGGCGATCCGGCCCGCATCGTCGCGTCGGGCGAGCTCGCGGCGCGCGACCTCGACTGGCGCATGCGCCACAGCCTGTCCGAGATGGTCGCCAGCGCCTGGGCCGCCCGCCGCGCGGCATCCGGCGACTGAGCGTCACGAGTGGGACACGCCGCCAGCGTGTCGCGCGCGCGCCGAAGCCTCGACGGCGTATTGAGGGTTTACGATTCGCGACTTGACTTCCACCGAATTACACCGATGTAATTGGTCAAGACACACCCCTCGGGGATGTCGGTACAACTGGGTGGGAGACGATATGGGCAAGCCTGAATATCGTTCTGGGGTACCTGAGGATTGGTTCGTCGACCCCGTGAGGCTCGGCGTACCGGGGGTTCGCGGGGTCGCAGACGACGACAACCAACTGGCGTGGCAGAGCGATGCGCTCTGCGCGCAGACCGATCCCGAGGCGTTCTTCCCCGAGAAGGGCGGATCGACGCGCGATGCCAAGCGCATCTGCACGGGGTGCGAGGTTCGCGCCGAGTGCCTCGAGTACGCGCTCTCGAACGACGAGCGCTTCGGCATCTGGGGCGGTCTCTCCGAGCGTGAGCGCCGCAAGCTCCGCCGCCAGGCGGGCTGAGCACGGCGCGTCCGCGTTCGCGGCGGGCGCGATTCGAGGCACGCCCGGCCGGTGACGGATGCGGCGCGCGACGCCGCCTATGCTGGCCCCGATGTTCCCTGGAGTCACCGCCGTCCTCGTCGTTCAGCACGGCGGCGACCGTCTCGCGGCCACGCTGACGGCACTGCGCGAGCAGCGCCGTCCGGCGGACGCGCTGGCGGTCGTGCTCATGCGCAGCGACGAGGCCACCCGTGCGCTCGTCGAGGCCGCGCAACCCGACCACGTCGTGCGTCTCGAATCGGTGCGGCCCTTCGGCGAGGCGGTCCTCGCCGTGGAGTCGGCGCTGCCGGCGCCCGCCTCCGACGACGAGTCCATCTGGTTGCTCACCGAGGACAGCGCGCCGGAGCCGGGCGCGCTGGAGGCGCTCGCCGCGACGCTGACCACGGCGCCCTCGGCCGGCGTGGTCGCGCCGAAGCTCGTCGCCTGGGACGATCCATCCCGGATCCTCCGCTTCGGGCGATCCGTCACGCGCTCGGGTCGCAGCCTCCCGGTCGTCGAGGACGAACTCGACCAGGGCCAGCACGACGACCTCTCCGATGTGATGGGGGCCGACCCCGTCGGGATGCTCGTGCGCCGGACCCTGTGGCGACGCCTCGGCGGCCTCGACCCGGCGCTCCCGGTGCTCGACGACGGGCTCGACCTCGGCATGCGGGCCCGGCTCGCGGGCTACCGTGTCGTCGCCGTGCCCGCCGCGCGCGTGAGGTACGCCGACGGCGGCGTCGCGGGCCAGGGATCGCTGCCGGGCGGTCGTGCAGCGCGTCGCCGCGCGCGCGAGGCCCGGGCGGCGCGCCTGCACCGCCGGCTCGTGAGCGCTCCCGCACCGCTCGTGCCCCTCCACTGGGTCGCCTTCCTCCCGCTCGCCGTCGTGCGCTCGATCCGGCACCTGCTCGTGAAGACGCCCGGCCTGATCCCCGGCGAGTTCCGCGCCGCGGTCGAGGTGATGGCCACGCCCGGCCGCGTGGTCCGGTCCCGTCGCCGCGTCGCCGAGGCGCGCTCCGCGCGATGGTCCTCGCTCGCGCCACTGCGCATCCGCGGCGACGAGGTCCGCCTCCGACGGCAGCAGGCGGCCGAGGCGCGCCGCCAGCGAGCAAGCGGCCGGGCCGAGGAGCTCAGGTTCCTGCAGACCGGCGGCGGATGGGTGCTGCTCGCCGGCGTCGCGGCCTCCGTGGCGGTGTTCGCTCCACTCGCCGCGTCCGGAGGGATCGCGGGCGGCGGCCTGCTCCCGCTCTCGGACGAGGTGGCATCGCTCTGGCGGAACGCCGCCGCGGGCTGGCGCGACGTCGCCGGCGGCTTCGAGGGTGCGGCCGACCCGTTCGCCGGTGTGCTCGCCGTGCTCGGCAGCCTCTCGTTCTGGAACCCCTCCGCGGCGTTGCTCGGACTCTGGCTCGTCGCCATCCCGCTCGCCGCGCTCGGCGGGTGGTTCGCGGCGGCGCGGCTGACCGAGCGGGCCTCGCTCCGGGTGCTGGGCGGCATCGCGTGGGCTGCCGCTCCGCCGCTGCTCGAGGCGCTCGCGGCCGGGCGGCCCGGCCCCGTGCTCGCGCACCTCCTCCTGCCGTGGCTCGTCGTCCTGATGTTCGCGGCCGCGACCTCGTGGGCCGCGGCCGCAGGCGCGTCGCTCGTGTTCGCGGTCGTCGTGGCGTGCGCCCCGAGCCTCGCCCCCGCGCTCCTCGCCGGCTGGGTGCTCGCACTCGCGGTGAGCGGGCGTGCCGCCGTCCGCCTGGCGGGCGTCCCGCTCCCGGCGCTCGCGCTCTTCCTGCCCCTCGTCGTCCAGCAGTGGGGGCGCGGCACACCGCTCGCGCTCCTCGCCGACCCGGGACTCCCGCAGTGGTCGGCGGCGCCCTCGCCCGTGCAGGCCGCACTCGGCCAGGCGTCGGACGCGTGGGGACGGTGGGACGACATGCTCGGCGGCGCGATCGGCGAGATCGTGCCCGTCCCGCTGCTGCTCGCGATCCTGCTCGCGCCGCTCCTGGTCACGGCGCTGACCGTCGTCGCGGCGCCGCGGTTCCGCTCGGGCCTCGCCGCCCTCGGGCTCGCCGCGCTCGGCTACGCGACCGCGGTGCTCGTGAGCGGGCTCTCCCTCTCCGTCGCCGGCGACCGCGCCGTGCCGGTGTGGGCCGGCGCCGGGCTCAGCCTGATGTGGCTGGGCATCACGGGCGCGGCCGTGCTCGCGCTCGACGGTCTCCGCCGCGGCGCCGCCGCCGTCGCTGCGGCGATCGCGGTGCTCCTCCTCGCCGCCGTGGCCCCGTCGGTCCTCCTGATCGCCGTCGGGCGCACGCCGGTCGGGCCTGCGGCCGAGCGCACGCTCCCCGCCTTCGTCGAGGCCGAGGCGGCCACCGACCCACGGGTCGGGACGCTCCGCCTCGACCCGACGGCGGGCGGCGGCCTCCGCGCCACGATCGAGCGCGGCACCGGCGCGACCCTCGACATCCAGTCCACGCTCGCCGCGACCCGGCCGGAGCTCACGTCGACGACCGACGAGATCGCCGATCTCGCCGGCAACCTCGCGTCCCGCAGCGGATACGACGCCACCGAGGCGGTGGAACGGTTCGGCCTGTCCTTCGTGCTCGTCGGGCCGGCCCCCGAGGACGCGCGCGCGGCCGCGATCGAGCAGCGGGCGGTCGCCGCGCTCGACGGCAACGCCCAGGTCGTGCCGGTGGGCGACACCGGCTTCGGTCCGCTCTGGCGCTTCGTCGACGCCCGCCCGGACGCGCCGGGTGCGCAGATCCCGCCGGCCGGCCCGGTGGCGGGCTGGATCGTCGCCGGCCAGCTGGTCGTCCTCGGCTCGGCCCTGCTGCTCTCCATCCCGACCGGCGGCGGACGCGAACCCGACCGGCGCCCGCCGTCGGAGCGCCGCCGGCGTCGTCGCCGGCCGGCGGCGGCGCCGGCCGCGGCGGGCGATCCGGCCGCCACGAGCGCGACGGACGATGCCGACGAGGCGGCCGAGGCGGCCGAGGCGGCCCAGGCGGCCCAGGCGGACGCCGCGGCCGAGCCGGTCCCCGTTCCCGCGGGACGCGGCCCGCGAACCGACGCCGAGTCGAACGGAGGTGATCGCGATGCGCGTGAAGCGTGAGGTCCTCGTGGGGATCGGCCGCGCCGCGGCCGTCCTCGTCGCGGCGGCGGCTGCGGCAGGGCTCCTCGCCGCCGCCGTCGTCGTCCCTCGTCCCGGTGCCGCCACCGAGGTGCCCTCGACCATCGTCCAGCCGGCGGAGAGCCGGCAGCTCCGCGTGTGCCCCGGCCCGTTGCTCGAGCTCGCGGAGGACGCCGCGTCCGCCACCGCCGCGACTTCGTTCGGCCCGCCGACCGTCGCGATCGCCGCCGAACCCGCCGACGCGGTGGTCGAGCAGGCACCCGTCGCCGCGCCCGACAACAGCGCCGCCGACTCCGACGGCGGCCCGGTCTCGATCGCCGCGGAGCCGGGAGCCGTCGACGCGGGGATGCTCGCGGGTGCCCAGTCGCAGGAGGCCGACGCCGCGTCGGTGCGCGGACTGGCCGTCGCCGCGTGCGCCGAGCCGGCCGCGGAGTCCTGGCTCGTCGCGGGTGCGACCGACGTCGGCCGGTCGGGACTCGTGCTGCTCGCGAACCCCGGAAGCGTCCCGTCGACGGTGGACGTGCGGGTCATCGGCGAGTCCGGACCGGTCGACGCGCCGGGCGGGATCGGCGTTGTCGTGCCGCCCGGCACGCAGCGCGCCGTCTCGCTCGCGGGCCTGGCCCCGAACGTGCGCTCGACGGTGGTCCACGTGACGAGCACCGGCAGCCCCATCGCCGCCGCACTGCAGCACTCGGTGGTGCTGGGCCTCGAGCCCGCGGGTGTCGAGCTGTCCACGCCGGTCGCGCCGCCGGCCGTGGCCCAGGTGATCCCGGGCCTGGTCATCGCGGATCGACGCGGAATCGCCCCCCAGGAGGATCACGCCGAGGGCGACGACCATCCCGCGGTCCGCCTGCTGGCCACCGAATCCGCCACGCCCGTCGCGATCGAGCTCCGCGACGCGAGCGGCACGATCGTGTCGCGGATCGAGGCCGAGCTCGAGGCGGGTCGCGCCGTCGACATCCCCCTCGGCACCCTCGACCCGGGCGCGTACACCGCGCTCGTCACCGCGGACTCGCCCGTGGTCGCCGCCGCTCGTGCAACGGTGCTCGGCGAGGGCGACGACCCCGTCGTGGCCGACCTCGCGTGGACGGCCGCGAGTGCGCCGCTCCTCGACGGCGCGGCGCTCGCCGTGCCGCCCGGCCCCCAGCCGGTGCTGCACCTCGCGAATGCGGGCGACGTCGACGCGGTCGCGACCGTGGCCGTCGACGGCGATGCCCGGGAGGTCGCGGTGCCGGCCGGCGGAGCGGCATCCCTCGACCTCCGATCCGACGCGCGGGTGGTGCTCACCGGGGTCGAGGGGCTGTACGGATCGGTCTCCTTCAGCGGCGACGCCGAGCTCTCGTCGATGCCGATCTCGCCGCCCGGGCCGCTCGACGCGCCCGTGCGGGTCTACCCGCAGTGAGGCGGGGCCCTCAGAAGTGCCGGTAGCGGCCGGGCGCCAGCTCCCAGGGGTCGCGGCCGAGGAAGTCGGCGACGGCGCGGAACACGCAGCTCTCGATCAGGAGCTTCTCATCCTTCTCCTCGCCCTCCTGCGTGCGGAGGAAGCGCACGATGGGCAGGCGGAAGAACACGATGCGGCGCTCGTCGTGATCGACCTTCCAGCGGTCGACGTGGTCGTCGTGGATCGCCTCGGCGGGCGCGTCGACGACCTGGAAGGTCACGTGCTCGAGCTCGGGCCACAGCCCGCGGAGGTACGCGGCGGTCGAGGCGACCGTCATGTCGAACTCCTCGATGCGCGTGCGCAGGGGCTCGAGGTGCGGCCCGGTCACGGGCGAGCGCATGCCCCGACCGTGGCGATCCCGGGCGAGGCGCCGGGGTGAGGCGGGCGTCGCGGCGACACGGCGGGAACGGCGCATGACCTCCACTGTAGCGGGGCGGCGGATCGCTAGTCTGGGGTGGCCATGAGACGTTGTTCGCGCACCGCATGCACCGCTGAGGCGGTCGCGACCCTCACGTACGACTACGCCGACTCGCTGGCCGTCCTCGGTCCGCTCTCGTACGCACGCGAGCCGCATTCGTACGACCTCTGCGCCCGCCACGCCGAGCGCACGAGCGCTCCGAGAGGCTGGCAGATCATTCGGCACGTGACCCTCGGTGAAGTAGGCTTCAGCGCATGAATCCCCCCCTCCTTCCCGGCGCTCGCGCGCGCCTCGAGACCATCGTGAAGGCCTACGACGTCCGCGGCATCGTGGGCGAGGGCCTGACCGACGAGGTCGTCGAGGCGCTGGGTGCGGCGTTCGCCGACGAGGTGGATGCCGCGGGCGGTCGCATCGTCGTCGGCCACGACATGCGGGATTCCTCGCCGCGCTTCGCCGAGGCGTTCGCGCGCGGCGTCACGGCGCGCGGCGCCGACGTCGTGGCGATCGGGCTCTGCTCGACCGACGAGAGCTACTTCGCGTCGGGCTCGCTGCACGCCCCGGCGGCGATGTTCACGGCCAGCCACAACCCGGCCGCGTACAACGGCATCAAGTTCTCGCGCGCCGGAGCGCAGGGCATCTCGCTCGACACGGGGCTCGCCGCCATCCGCGACCGGGCCGGGGACTACCTCGACGCGGGCGGGGTCACGGGCGTCGGGCAGCCCGGATCGGTCGGGCGCGTCGACGTGCTCGCCGACTACGCCCGCCACCTCCGCTCGCTCGTCGACCTCGGCGGCATCCGGCCGCTCAAGATCGTCGTCGACGCGGGCAACGGGATGGGCGGGCTCACCGTGCCGGCCGTGCTGGGCGAGGCCGCCGGGCTGCCCGCGCTGCCGCTCGAGATCGTGCCGATGTACTTCGAGCTCGACGGCACCTTCCCCAACCACGAGGCCAACCCGCTCGACCCGGCGAACCTCGTCGACCTCCAGCGCGCGGTGCTCGAGCACGGCGCCGACCTCGGCCTCGCGTTCGACGGGGACGCCGACCGCTGCTTCGTCGTCGACGAGCGCGGTGCGGCGGTGGATCCGTCGGCCGTCGCCGCGATCGTGGCGCTGCGCGAGATCGCGCGCGTGCGAGCGCTCGGCGAGCAGGAGCCGACCGTGATCCACAACCTGATCACCTCGCGCTTCGTGCCCGAGACGATCGAGGCGGCCGGCGCGGTCGCCGTGCGCACGCGCGTCGGGCACTCGCTGATCAAGGACCGGATGGCCGAGACCGGTGCCGTCTTCGGCGGCGAGCACTCCGCCCACTACTACTTCCGCGACTTCTGGGGCGCCGACAACGGCATGCTCGCGGCGATGCACGTCCTCGCCGAGTTCGGCGCCCAGGCGGCGCCGCTCTCGCAGCTCGCCGCGCGCTTCACGCCCTACTCGCTCTCGGGCGAGGTGAACTCGACCGTCGAGGACGTCCCGGCCGCGTACACCCGGATCGTCGAGGCCTTCACGGGTCGGGCCGAGTTCGACGAGCTCGACGGGCTCACGGCCACCGGGCTCACGTCGGGCGACGAGCCGTTCTGGTGGTTCAACGTGCGCCCGTCGAACACCGAGCCGCTGCTGCGCCTGAACGTCGAGGGCGAGGATGCCGCGACGATGGCGGCGATCCGCGACGAGGTGCTCGCGCTCATCCGCGCGTAGTGCCGCGGGGGCGGGTGCGAGAATGGAGCCCATGACCCTCGCCACCTCGACCGCGACATCCGCTCTGCCCTTCAAGGTCGCCGACCTCTCGCTCGCCGAGGCCGGGCGCCACCAGCTCCGCCTCGCCGAGAACGAGATGCCGGGCCTGATGGCGCTGCGCGCCGAGTTCGGCGAGTCCAAGCCGCTCGTGGGCGCCCGCATCGCCGGGAGCCTGCACATGACGGTGCAGACCGCGGTGCTCATCGAGACGCTCGTGGCGCTCGGCGCGCAGGTGCGCTGGGCGAGCTGCAACATCTTCTCGACGCAGGACGAGGCGGCCGCGGCGGTCGTCGTCGGGCCCGACGGCACGGTCGACGAGCCGAGCGGGGTGCCCGTGTTCGCGTGGAAGGGCGAGACGCTCGAGGAGTACTGGTGGTGCACCGACCGGATCTTCGACTGGTCGGCCGAGGCCGAGGCGGCGGGGGCCGACTGGATCGGGCCGAACCTGATCCTCGACGACGGCGGCGACGCCACGCTGCTCGTCCACCGCGGCCGCGAGTTCGAGGCCGCGGGCGCCGTGCCGCCGGCGACGGATGACGCGTCGGCCGAGTACCGCGTCGTGCTCGACACGCTCCGCCGGTCGCTCGAGCGCTCGACCGACCGGTGGACCCGGATCGCCGCCGACCTCACGGGCGTCACCGAGGAGACGACGACGGGCGTGCACCGCCTGTACGAGCTGCACGCCGCGGGCGAGCTGCTCTTCCCGGCGATCAACGTCAACGACTCGGTCACGAAGTCGAAGTTCGACAACAAGTACGGCATCCGTCACTCGCTGCCCGACGGCCTCAACCGCGCCACCGACGTGCTGATCGGCGGCAAGGTCGCGTTCGTCGCGGGCTACGGCGACGTCGGCAAGGGCGCGGCCGAGGCGCTGCGCGGCCAGGGCGCACGCGTCATCGTCTCCGAGATCGACCCGATCAACGCGCTCCAGGCGGCCATGGACGGCTACCAGGTCTCGCGCCTCGAGTCGGTCATCGGCGAGATCGACCTCCTCGTCACGGGAACCGGCAACAAGGACGTCGTGCGCGTCGAGCATCTGCTCGGGCTCAAGCACCTCGCGATCGTCGCGAACGTCGGCCACTTCGACAACGAGATCGACATGGCCGGGCTCGAGTCGCTCGAGGGCGCCGAGCGCGTCGAGATCAAGCCGCAGGTGCACGAGTGGCGCCTGCCGAACGGCCGCAGCGTGCTCGTGCTCTCCGAGGGGCGCCTGATGAACCTCGGCAACGCCACCGGGCATCCCTCGTTCGTGATGTCGAACTCGTTCACCAACCAGGTGCTCGCGCAGCTCGAGCTGTGGACCCGGCCCGACGCCTACCCCGTCGGCGTCTACGTGCTGCCCAAGCACCTCGACGAGAAGGTCGCGCGCCTGCACCTCGACGCGCTCGGCGTCGAGCTGACCGAGCTCACGCCCGAGCAGGCGGCCTACATCGGCGTGCCGGTCGAGGGACCGTACAAGGTCGACCACTACCGGTACTGAGCCGGGACGAGCGGATGCCGCGGCGGTCGCGCCGCGCGGCATCCGCCCTATCGATCGGGGAACCCGTTCGGCCGTGCGTCGAGGACCGGCTCGAGCGCGCGCATCCGCCGCTCCTGCAACGCGAGCGAGGTGAGGTCGCGGTCGCGTCGCATCGCCGCGACGCCCGCGAGCAGCAGCTCGGGGTCGCCCGCGGGCACGGGTGAGACGTAGGGCGCCACCTCGGCGACGAGACGCTCGGCGACGCGGCGCCGGCTCGCTGGCGCGAGGTGCGGGGCGTTGCGGAAGAACGCCGCCACCCGCCGTGCGACGGGATCGGGCAGGCGCCCGACGTCGGCGATCGTCGCCCAGGCGGCGAGCGGCGCGGGCACGCCGAACGTCTGCGGCGCGTATCGCGGCACGCGCTCGACCTGCGCGTGCGTGCCCGCGAGCAGGTCGCCGAGGCGCTTGGAGTCGGGGTTGAGGAAGCCCACGAGCACCGCGAGGCCGCCGAAGGTCATCCAGATCTCCAGCACGCCGGTGAGCGCGCGGATGAACGCGTGGCGGACGCCGATCGCGCCGCCGTCGTCGCGCACCACCCGGAGGCCCATCGCGAGCTTGCCGAGGGAGCGCCCACGCGACGCGGTCTCGACCGCGGTCGGCAGCACCACGATGCATCCGACGACGAGCGAGATGCCCACGGCGCGCAGCGCGGCCTCGTCGAGGTCGAGTCCGGCGACGGCGAGGAACACGCCGACGCCGAGCACCACCGTCGCGGCGACGTCGATCGCCGCGCCGCCCGCGCGCATGACGGCGCTCGCGGGCCGGATGTCGAGCGCGACGGCCTCACCGGTGACCAGGGACTCGTCGTCGACACGGCCGGCGGGCGGGGCGGAGGCGGACGCGTCGGCCATGGCTAGTATTCAAGCAGATGGACCTCGACGCCCTCGCGACCGCCCGACACGATGACTGGGAGCGCCTCGACGCGCTCGCGCGCGCCCCGCGCCTCGACGGCGCCGCGGCCGACGAGCTCATCGAGCGGTACCAGGCCGGCGCCTCCGACCTCTCGCTCGTGCAGGCGACGGCCGGCTCGACGGCGCTCGGCGACCGCCTCTCGGTCTCGCTCGCGCGCGCCCGGCTGCGCTTCACGGGTGCCCCCGAGAACCCGCTGCGCCGGCTCGGGCACTTCGCGCTGGTCGGCTTTCCGGCGGCGCTGTACCGGGTGCGGTGGCTGACCCTCGCCGTCGCGGTCGCCACGTTCGCGGTCGCCGCGCTGTACGCGCTCTGGGTCGCCGGCGATCCGCGCGTGCTCGCGAACCTCGGATCCGAGGAGGAGCTGCGGGCCCTCGCCGAACAGGGGTTCGTCGAGTACTACTCCGAGAACCCGGCCGCCTCGTTCGCGGGGTCGGTGTGGACCAACAACGCGTGGATCGCCGCGCAGTGCGTCGCGTTCGGCATCACCGGGGTGTGGGTGCCGTACGTGGTGCTGCAGAACGCCCAGAACCTCGGCGTGACGGCCGCGATCATGTTCGCCTACGACGAGGCCGACACCTTCTTCCTCTACATCGCCCCGCACGGCCTGCTCGAGCTCACGTGCGTGTTCGTCGCGGCGGCCGCAGGGCTGCGCATCTTCTGGGCGTGGGTCGCCCCGGGGCCGCGCACCCGGGGCGCGGCGCTCGCCGAGGATGCGCGGGCGCTGTTCTCGGTGGCGATCGGGCTGGTGTTCTTCCTGCTCGTCGCGGGCCTCATCGAGGGATTCGTGACGCCCGCGCCGTGGCCGTGGCCGGTCAAGATCGGCATCGGGGCGCTCGCGCTCGCGTGGCTACTCGTCTGGATGCTCGTGCTCGGCCGCCGCGCGGCGCGTGCGGGGGAGACCGGCGACCTCGCGCAGTTCGACACGGGCGCCCGGCGGGTGGCCGCCGGATGACGACGGCAGCGGATGCCCGCGAGGGCACCCGCCGCCGATGATCGCGACGAGGACGCGTCAGGCCGCGACCTCGACCTCCGGGTTCGCGGCGCCCACGATGCGCGCGGGGCGCTCGAAGACCGCGCGGTAGACGAGGGCCGCGATGGCGGCGCCGGCGATCGGCGCGACGATCGAGCCCCACAGCTGGCCGAGCGCCTCGCCGCCGCCGAAGACCGCGGTCGCGATCGAACGGGCGGGGTTGAACGACGCGTTCGAGACGGGGATCGCCACGAGCGCGATCGCGGTCAGCGTGAGCCCGATCGCGAGCGGGGCGAAGCCGGCGGCAGCGCGAGCCGAGGTGACGCCGAGGATCACGAAGACGAACACGGCCGTCGCGATCGTCTCGACGAGCAGGAACGAGCCGAGCCCGAAGCCGGCGGGGGAGAGGGCGTCCCATCCGGTCGAGACCGAGCGGAACGCGAGCGCCTCGAAGAGCGGACCGCCCGAGAGGATGCCGAGCAGCGCGGCCGCGGCGAGCACGCCGCCGACGACCTGCGCGCCCACGTAGCCGGGCAGCTCGCGCCAGGCGAAGCGGCCCGCGACCGCCAGGCCGACGCTCACGGCCGGGTTGAAGTGGCCGCCTGAGATCGCGCCGAACGCGTAGGCGCTCACGAGCACCGAGAGGCCGAGCGCGAGCGCGACGCCGAGGAATCCGACGTTGAGGTTGCCCTCCCCGCCGCCGAATCCGGCGGAGTAGAGCGCGGTGCCGATGACGCCGAAGACGAGGATGAACGTGCCGATGAGCTCGGCGAGGAGCTTCTGCAGGGTGCTGGGCGTGGACGCGGGCGCGTCGGACATGGATGTTCCTTTCGAATGTGGAGGACGGCGCCACGCCCCCCTGACGGGCGCCGGTCCGACCATATCGACGCCGCGGTCGGCACGCCCACTTCCCGAGGAACCTTCGCGTCATGCGGCGTCCGCGGGGAGCACGCGGGTCAGAGCTGCCCGGCCGCCTTGAGCTCGAGGTAGCGGTCGGCGACCGCCGGCGGCAGCTCGAGGGGGCTCGCGCTGACCGTCGAGGCCCCGAGATGCCGGATGGCGGCCGCCACCCGATCGGCGTCGAGCCGCGACCGCTCCGCGGCCGCGGCCGCGTAGACCTCGGCGAGGTCGCCCCGCCGCGCGACCGCGTCGGCGAGCGACGGGTCGGCGACGGACGCGACGACCACGCGGTGCCGCGCGGTCAGCTGCGGCAGCACCGAGAGCAGCCCGCGTGCGCTGCCGGGCGAGTCCGCCGCGGTGAGGAGCACGATGAGCGCGCGCCGGCTCGTGACGCCGCGCACCTGGGCCGGCAGGGCGGCCCAGTCGGCCTCGATGAGCTCGGCCTCGATGCCCGCCATCGCGTCGACCATGCGAGCGAGCAGGTCGGGCCCGCTCGCGCCGTGCACGCGGCCGCGCAGGCGCCGATCCCAGGCGAGGAAGTCGACCCGGTCGCCTGCGTGCGAGGCGAGCGCGGCGAGCAGCAGCGCCGTCTCGAATGACGTGTCGAGCCGCGGCTCGTCGCCGACCCGAGCGGCGGCGGTGCGCGAGGTGTCGACGACGATCACGATCCGCCGGTCGCGCTCGGGCCGCCAGGTGCGCACCATGAGGCGCGTCGAGCCGTACGACTCGGGATCGGCGCGGCGCGCGGTCGCCCGCCAGTCGATCGAGCGCACGTCGTCGCCGCGCACGTACTCGCGCAGCGAGTCGAACTCGGTGCCCTGCCCGCGGATCAGGATCGGCGTGCGCCCGTCGAGCTCGCGCAGCCGCGTGAGCCGTGCGGGCAGGTGCGCACGCGAGTGGAACGGCGGCAGCACGCGCAGCCGCCCCGGTGCCGCGAGGGTGGCCTGCCGCGCCCAGAGCCCGAGCGGTCCGAACGAGCGCACGGTCACGGCCTCGGTGCGGCGGTCGCCGCGCCGGGTCGGCGTGAGCCGCAGCGCGAAGCGGCGCCCCTCGCCGGGCGGCACGTCGACCGCCGTGCGATTGGGGCCGTGCACGCCCGACGACGGCACCCACCCGTCGCGCACGACGGCGCGGAGCCGTCGCGGGCCGAGGTTGCGCACGACGAGCTCGGAGGTCGCCGTCTCGCCGAGCCGCAGCCGGGCGGGCAGCTCGCGGTCGAGCGCGAGCCGGCGCGGCGACGCCGCGAACGCCAGGTCGACGGCGCCCAGCGCGATCGCGAGCGCGAGCCATCCGCCCATCACCGCCCACGCCGTGCCCGCGTCGGCGCCGAGCAGCACGACGGGCACGACGCCGAGGGCGAGGAGGAGCGTGAACCGGCCGGTGAGCGTCATCTCAGAGCGGCACCTGCACCTGCTGCACGATCGAGCGCAGCACCTGGTCGACGGCGACGCCCTCGAGCTCCGCCTCGGGGCGCAGTTGCACGCGGTGGCGCCACGCGGGCAGGAGCATCGCCTGCACGTGGTCGGGCGTGACCTTCTCGAACCCGGTGAGCCACGCCCACGCCTTCGACGCCGCGAGCAGGCCGGCCGCGGCGCGCGGGCTGACGCCGAGCCGCATCGACGGGCTTCGACGGGTCGCGCGCGCGAGGTCGACGACGTACGCGAGCAGGTCGTCGGCGATCCCGACCCGGCCGACCGCGGCGCGCGCCGCGGCGAGCTCGGCCGCGCCCAGCACGGGTTCGACGCCCGCGGCCGCGAGGTCGTGCGGGTCGAAGCCGTTGGCGTGCCGGCGGAGCATCGTCACCTCGGCGTCGCGCTCGGGCACGTCGAGCACGAGCTTCAGCAGGAACCGGTCGAGCTGCGCCTCGGGGAGGGCGTAGGTGCCCTCGTACTCGATGGGGTTCTGGGTCGCGGCCACGAGGAACGGGTCGGGCAGCGGCCGCGTCACGCCGTCGACCGAGACCTGGCGCTCCTCCATGGCCTCGAGGAGGGCCGACTGGGTCTTCGGCGGGGTCCGGTTGATCTCGTCGGCGAGCAGGAGGTTGGTGAAGACCGGCCCCTCGCGGAACGCGAACTCGCCCGTGCGCGGGTCGTAGGCGAGCGAGCCCGTGACGTCGCCCGGCATGAGGTCGGGCGTGAACTGCACGCGCCGGGTCTCGAGGCGCAGCGTCCGGCTCAGCGTGCGCACGAGCAGCGTCTTCGCGACCCCGGGGACGCCCTCGAGCAGCACGTGCCCGTTGGCGAGCAGCGCGATGATGAGCCCGGTCACGGCCCCGTCCTGGCCGACGACGGCCTTGCCGACCTCGATGCGGACGCGGTCGAGGGCCTGGCGCAGCGGCGCGTCGTCGTGCTGGGGATCGGTCATGGTCGCCTTCCTGTCGGGTCGGGTTCGGTCGGGCTCGGGCGGAGCGCATCGCGCACCGCCCGCTCGAGGTCGTCGAGGTCGCGCGCGAGGCCGACCAGTTCGCGGTCGCCCGCCGGGAGCGCGTCGACGAGCACGGCGCGGACGGATGGCGCGGGCCGGCCGGTCGCGTCGGCGATGCCGGCCACGACGGCGTCGACGTGGGCGGAGCGCGGCAGTCGCAGCAGCTCCGTCAGCCGCCGGATCGCGCCCATGCGCAGCTGGTCGAGGGCTCGCAGTCGCGCCGACGACCGCGCGTAGAGGCGTGCGCGGCCCTCGCCGGTCTCGGCGGCGGGTACGTGCACGGGCAGGTCCTCGACGACGAGCGGGCCGAAGCGGCGCCCGCGCCAGACGCCGGCGGCGACGACGGCGAGCCCGAGCAGCACGGCGACGGGGCTCACCCATCCCGGTGTCAGCTCGGCGAGCGTGGGGGCACCCGAGGCGTCGACGTCGGCCGGGCCGGGCAGGTACCAGGCCAGCTCGTCGCGTGCCCCGAGCAGGCCGATCGCGAGCGCGGCGTTGCCCGCCTCATCGATGGTCTCGTTGGCGAAGACGGCCTCGGACGCGACGAGCGCGACCTCGGCGCCGTCGGGGGAGGGGCCCGAGACGACCGCGAACGCGTCGCCCTCGGCGAAGCAGCCCGCGAATCCGGATGCCGCGGCGTCGTCGTCGACCGTGAGCAGCGCCTGGCCCTCCGAGAGCGAGCCCGCGCTCCGTGCCGCGGGGAGCTCGCACGCCGCGCGGTCGATCGGGCCGCCGGCGGCGCCCGCGAGGCGGACGCCGGGGGCGAGCACCTCGAGCGCGGCGAAGTCGGGCCGAGCGACCACCAGCAGGTCGGCGGCGGCCGCCAGGCCGGCCACGCGCTCGCGATCGAGCAGGCCGGCCTCGTCGTAGAGGAAGACGGTCGCGCCGCGTGCGGCGGCGCGCTCGGCCTCGGCGAGCGTGCGCACGCTGCGCACCTCGACGCCCTGCGCGGAGAGCACGCGAACGAGCGCCTGCGCGCCCCCGGGCGCGGGGTTGTCGGCGCCCAGCGCGACGCCGGGAGGGCGCACGAGCCCTTGGATGAGCGCGAGCACGAGGCCGCCGAGCACGAGCGCGAGGGCGATCACGATCCACGCGCGCCGACGGCGGACGAGCGCGCGGACCCCCGGGGTGAGCGATCGGTTGGCGACGGGCGCGTCCGCGCCGCCGTCCGCGGGCCTCCGCTCGACGCGCTCCGCCGGGGGCGCCGCCGTCATGCGCCGTCCCCGGCGACGGCGGCCGCCGCGAGCCGGTCGTCCTGGACGGGCCGAGCCGCCATGATCTCCTCGTCGAGCGCGAGGAGGCGCCGGTGGGCCTCCTCCGACCCCGCCCGGGCGAGGTACCGGACGCCGTCGAAGTCGGCGGCGGCCGACTCGAGCGGCCCGGCCAGTGCGGGGAAGGCGCGGGACGCCGCATCCGCCATGCCGTGCGCGGTCGTGCCGGGGTGCACCCGGAGGAGCTCGCGCTCGACGAGGCCGCGCACGAGGGCCCGGAACCGCTCCTCGATCGCGAGCGGCCAGTCGCCGGCTCGTGCGGCGGCCGCGGCCGCCGCACGCAGCGTCGCGGCGTCGCGCACGTCGCCGTCGTCGAACAGCGGCGCCGCGGGCGCGGCGCGATGCCGGAGGCGCGGGAGGCCGAAGACGAGCAGCGCCACCACGACGAGCACCACCACGACCAGCACCACGAGCAGCCACAGGGCCGGCGCGGGCAGGCCGCCCGCTCCGGCGAACAGGCTCGCGATCCAGTCGCGCACCGCCTGCGCGGCGAGGTCGAACGCGGTCGGCTCGGCCGCCCGGTACTCGGGCTTGGCGAGCTCGTCGAGCACCCAGCGCCGTGCCTCGGGCGCGTCGGGATCGAGGGGCGGGTCGAGCCGCAGCAGGTCGCTCAGGACCACGTCGCCGCCGAGGCGCCGGCCTGCGGCGGGAGGTAGGGGTCGGCGACCGGCAGGCCCGACTCGCGTGCCTCCACGTGGCGCTCGAGCTCGAGGTCGAGGCCCTCGGTGCGCATGCGCAGGTCGATGTAGATGACGGCGATCAGCGCGGCCTGCACGACCGACGTGATCGCCCCGATCAGCACCGACAGCACGAGCGTCGCGACGGTGGTGGCGATCGAGATGCCCAGGTACGTGTCGCCCGCCGTCGGGTCGATGATCATCGCGAGGATGGTGCCGAGGAAGGACACGGGCTGCACGACCACCTGCGCCGCGGCCGAGAGGATGAGGCCGACCAGCAGGATCAGCCCGAACGTGCGCCAGAAGCTGCCGTTGGTCAGCGACCACGACCGGCGCATCGCGGTCGTGATGCCCGCGCGCTCGAGCACGATGGCGCTCGGCACGAGCGCGAGCTTGGTGCCGAGCCAGGCGCCGAGCACCGCGAGCCCGAGGAGGATCGCGAGTGCGAGCAGCACGACGACCACCACCGTCGCGGGATCGGGGAACAGGATCGCGACGGCGACGACGCCGCCGACGACGAGCGCGAAGACGGCGCCGACGACGACCCCCACCAGCAGCGTCCAGCCGATGAGCGGCCAGATGCGCGCGGCCGCGCGGCGCCACAGCGCGCCGAACGTGAGCCGTTCGCCGAGCGTACCGCTCGCGACCTCGACGACCATGACGCCCTGGAGGAAGGCGCCGGCGACGAGCGACACCGCGATGGGCACGATCGAGAGCAGCACGACCCATCCGACCGCGCCCGACAGGATGGCGTCGAGGTCGGCGGCGTCGGCGTTCTCGATGCGGCCGAAGATCCACACGAACAGCGGCACGAAGAGCGCCGCGCTCGCGATCGCCGAGGCGAGCTGCACCACGAGCCCGGTGCCGAACACCGGCGCCGGATTGCGTCGCAGCGTCCGGAACGGGGCCCACAGCAGCGTGCCGAAGCCCATCGGCCGCAGCGGCAGGAGGCCGGGCCGAGGCGGCGGGGTCCAGCCCTGGGGCCCTGCGCCGATCGGCGCGTGAGCGGGGCTCGGCGGCCCGTACTGCGGCGTGCCGTACTGCGGCGGCGCGGCGGGCGGCAGCGGGGGCGTGGCGGCTCCCGGCGGGAGCGGCGGCGGCACGGGCTGCACCCAGTCGTGATCGGACACCTGCATGTGCTCCTTCCGGGATGCCCCCATGCTGCCACAGGCCTCCCTCGGCGTCTCCCGGGCGCGAGCGACTACGCTGGTGGGCACTGGTTTCCGGTCCGGCACGCGCCGGCCATGACGGAGAAACAACGGATGACGCCACGCGTACTCGTCGTCGACGACGACACGGCCCTCGCCGAGATGATCGGGATCGTGCTGCGCACCGAGGGGTTCGACCCGGCGTTCTGCGCCGACGGCGCGGGCGCGCTCGCCGCATTCCGCGAGAGCCGTCCCGACCTCGTGCTGCTCGACCTGATGCTGCCCGGGATGGACGGCATCGAGGTGTGCGGCCGGATCCGCGCGGAGTCGGGTACGCCCATCATCATGCTGACGGCCAAGGGCGACACCGCCGACGTGGTGCGGGGGCTCGAGTCGGGCGCCGACGACTACATGGTCAAGCCGTTCAACCCCAAGGAGCTCGTCGCGCGGATCCGGACGCGCCTGCGTCCCGCGCCCGAGTCGGCGGTCGAGACCATCGCGATCGGCGACCTCGAGATCGACGCGGCCGGCCACGAGGTGCGCCGCGGCGACCAGCGCATCAACCTCACGCCCCTCGAGTTCGACCTGCTGCTCACCCTGGCCTCCAAGCCGCAGCAGGTCTTCACGCGCGAGATGCTCCTCGAGCAGGTCTGGGGCTACCACTACAAGGCCGACACGCGGCTCGTGAACGTCCACGTGCAGCGGCTGCGCGCCAAGGTCGAGCACGACCCCGACAACCCGCGCATCGTCATGACCGTGCGCGGCGTCGGGTACCGCGCGGGCGCGACGACCTGAGGCGGGCCGTGCGATGACGGCGGCGGCGACTCCGGCGGTCCCGGCGGTCCCGGCGACCCCGGCGACGCGGGCCGCGGGGTGGCTGCGGGGTCGCGCTCGTCGGCTCGGCACGTACTGGCGCCGGTCGCTGCAGTTCCGCACGGTGCTCATCACGCTGGTGCTCTCGAGCCTCGCGATCCTCGTCATCGGCTTCACCATCTCGTTCACGGTCGCCTCGAACCTCTTCCAGGCGCAGGTCCAGCGCTCGCTCGTCTCGTCGGCGACCGCGACCGCCGCCGCGAACGGCATCCTGGCCTCGTCGGATGCCACGGACCGCGCGTCGGTGCGGGCCGTCACGAACTCCGCGATCCAGACGATCGCCGGCGTCTCGGGGAGCGGGGACATCGCCCTGTTCCGCACGCCCGACACGACGCCGACCTCGATCGCCCCGCCCGACTTCCTCAGTCGCGACCTCGGCGGCGGCCGCATCTCCGAGGAGCTGCGCACGCGCGTGCAGGACAACCCGGGCGCGCAGTTCTGGCAGTCGGTCGAGCTGCCCAACGAGGATGGCGACCTCGTGCCGGGCATCGTGGTGGGCAGCGATCTGGTGATCCCGGGCGCGGGGCGCTACGAGGTGTACATCGGGTACGAGCTCGCCGCGGCCGCCCAGACCCTCTCGTTCATGCAGCTCACGGGGGCGATCGGCGCGGTCGCCCTGATCGCCATGCTGAGCGCGATCACGCTGATCGTGGTGCGCTGGGTGATCGAGCCGATCCAGGCGGTCTCCGCGACGAGCCGTCGCCTCGCCGCCGGCGACCTCGGCGTGCGCCTGCCCGTGCGCGGCGAGGACGAGCTCGCCGCGCTCGCGGCGTCGTTCAACGGCATGGCCGACTCGCTGCAGGCCCGCATCCGGGAACTGGCCGAGCTCTCGGTCATGCAGCAGCGGTTCGTGTCGGATGTCTCGCACGAGCTGCGCACGCCGCTGACCACGATCCGGCTCGCCGGCGACGTGCTGTACGGCCAGCGGGAGGACTTCGCGCCCGCGACCGCTCGCACGGTCGAGTTGCTGAGCGCCCAGACCGAGCGGTTCGAGAACCTGCTCGCCGACCTGCTCGAGATCAGCCGCTACGACGCCGGTTCGGTCGAGCTCGAGACCGAGCCGACGAACCTCGTGCACCTCGCGGGCGAGACGATCGAGTCGATGCACGGGCTCGCGCTCGAGCGCGGCAGCGAGCTGCGGCTCGACGCGCCGGGAGGGCACCTCGACGCCGACGTCGATCCGCGTCGCATCCGCCGCATCATCCGCAACCTCGTCGGCAACGCCATCGAGCACGGCGAGGGCCGCCCGATCATCGTCTCGGTCGACAGCAACGCGGTCGCGATCGCCCTGTCGGTCCGCGACTACGGGCTCGGCATGTCCGAGGAGGAGACGGCACGCGTGTTCGACCGGTTCTGGCGGGCCGATCCGAGCCGGCGCCGCACGCTCGGCGGCACCGGCCTCGGCCTGGCCATCTCGCTGGAGGACGCCGTGGTGCACGGCGGGACGCTCGACGTGTGGTCCTCGCCCGGACACGGATCGGTGTTCCGGCTCACCCTGCCGCGCCGGCGCGGCGGCACGGTGGGCGAGATGGACTCGCCGCTCGCGCTCGAGCCGCTCGATCCCGAGGCGGCCGGGCCCACCGCGCCGGAGCTCCACCGCGCCGACGCGTCCGCCATCGAGGAGGTGCGTGATGCGTGACCGGATGCCGCGGGCGACCCGGGCGACCCGCAGCGGTCTGGCCGTGCTCGCCGCCGGCCTGCTCGCGCTCGCCGCGGGCTGCGCGTCGATCCCCACCAGCGGAGCGGTCAACCCCGGGCTCGCCGACGCGCCCGACCAGACGGTGGACCTCGACGTGTTCGCGCGCGGGCCCCAGGACGGCGCGAACCAGCAGCAGATCCTCGACGGCTTCATCGACGCGGCAGCCAGCCCGAGCGGCAATTACGAGGTCGCCAGGCAGTTCCTGACCGACGCGTTCGCCGACGAGTGGACCGCGGCCGATGCGGGCGTGACGATCGACGTGCTCGCCGACCGCTCCTTCACGCCCGTCGCCGACGACGTCATCCGCGCGCAGGCCGTGCCCGCCGCGAACCTGGCCGAGAACGGCCAGTACCTCGAGTCGTCCTCGACCGCCCCGCTGCAGCTGGAATACCGCTTCGAGCAGGTCGACGGCGAGTGGCGCATCTCGAGTGCGCCCGACGGCGTGCTCATCGACGAGACCAACTTCGAGCTCGCCTACCGCCAGTACACGCTCGCGTTCTTCGACCCCCAGTTCCGGTTCGTCGTGCCCGACGCGCGGTGGTTCGCGGGCCGCGAGTCGGCGCAGACCAGCATCGTGCGTGCGCTGCTCGCCGGGCCGGCCGACTGGCTCGCGCCGGGCGTCGCCTCGGCGTTCCCCGAGGACCTCACGCTCGATCCGGCCACCGTCCCGGTCAGCGACGGCGTCGCCCAGGTCTCGCTCTCCGGCGCCGCCTTCGACAACCTCAGGACCGTCCAGCTCATGCAGTACCAGCTCGAGCAGAGCCTGCAGGGCGTGCGCAACGTCGACCGGGTGCAGCTCTCGTTGAACGGCGTCGCGCAGGAGGCGCCCGACCTGGCCGACCGGCCCGAGACCGCGCCGCGGATCGATCCGCGCCCCGTCGTCTCCGACGGGTCGACGTTCGGATACCTGTCGACGGCGGGCGACGAGGTCCTGCCGATCGAGGGCCTGACCGACCAGGTCATCGGGCTCCAGCCGACCGGCGCGGCGGTCGGGCCGGGGGGCACCACCGCCGCGGTGCTCGCCCCGGACGGCGTGTGGCTCGCCGACGCCGATGCCGGCGCCGTCCAGCTCGATCCCCGGAGCGGCCTCATCACGCCGGCGTTCGACGTCGACGGCATCGTGTGGTCGGTTCCCGGGAATGCGCCCGACGAGCTCGTGTGGTTCCCGTCCGAGGGCGGGGACGGCACCCAGATCGCCGTGCCGTGGACCGCCTCGCGCATCGTCGCCCTCGAGGTCTCGCGCGACGGCACGCGCCTGGTCGCCCTGCTCGTCGACGGCGGACGAACGCGCGTGGTCGCGGCCGCCGTCCAGCGCGACGAGAACGGGCTGCCGATCGCGCTCGGGGGCGACGCGCTCGAGGTCGCCGACACCGCGGCGGCCGCGATCGACGTGGCCTGGCTCGACGCGGGCACGGTCGGCACGCTGACCCAGTCCGCCGGCGGGGAGCCGCGCCTCGCCCTGCAGGAGCTCGGCGCGCCGTCCGAGCCGGGAGAGGCGCCGGCGGGCGCCGTCCAGATCGACGGCGCGAACAGCCTCCGCGACCTCCGCGTGCTGACGGCCGACGGCGAGCTCGTGACGCGTGCCGGCGTCGGCTGGCAGGTGCAGGCGCGCGACGTGCGCTTCGTCGCGACGCAGTCGACCGACTGACGCGTCGCGGGGCCGGCGAGCCGGATCGCGACCGGTCCTCGACAGTCGTCCGCCGGCGCGAGCCGTCCGGTGCCGGAGACCGCGTCCGGCGATGCGGCCCGTGCCTGCGCGAGCATCGGACCCGTGACGACGACGGGTTCCGCTGCGGGCGTGCTGCGCGAGGCGCTGCTCGACGCGCTCGCGCTCGTGCTGCCCGTGGCGTGCGCCGGGTGCGGCGCGCCCGATCGCTCGGTGTGCGGGGCCTGTCGCGCCGCGCTCGAGCCTGCGGCGGCACCGGTCGAGCGCCCCGGGATCCGGGCGTGGGCCGGGCTGTCGTACGCCGGGGCGGCGGCCCGCGCCATCCGCTCGTTCAAGGACGACGGGCGCACGGATGCCGCGCCCGCCCTCGCGCCCGCCCTACGCGCCGCGCTGGCCGCCGCGTGCGCCGAGCCGGTCCGCCCCGGCCGGCTCGAGGTCGCGGTCGTGCCCTCGACCGCGGCGGCGCGGCGTGCGCGGGGGTACGACCCGGTGCGGCTGCTCGTCCGCCATGCCGGCTTCAGATCGGCGAACGTGCTGCGGGCGCTCGACCGCGCCGACCAGGCCGGACTCGGACGGGCCGAGCGCCGGGCGAACGCGGCGCGCTCGCTGACGGCGGTGCGTCCCCTCTCCGGGGGCCGCTTCGTGCTCGTCGACGACGTCGTGACGACCGGATCGACCCTCGCCGACGCGGTCCGCGCCATCCGTTCCGCGGGCGGCGACGTCGCCGCGATCGCGGTCCTCGCGCAGACCCCGCTCCGGGTTCCCGAGCATCACCTGAACGGGTGACGAACGGCCCGTGACATCCGGCACCCCGGGGGCTACGGTGTCAGGACAGGCGTGGTCCAACCACCCTCTACCCGGGTGACACGCCGGTGGAGATGGAGGTCCTCATGGAACTGAACATCGTCGGACGCAACCTGGAAGTGACCGATCGATTCCGCGCCTACGCGGCCGAGAAGGCAGAGAAGGTCTCCCACCTGTCCGACCGTGCCATCTCACTCGATGTGAAGGTGAGCCGTCACAACGAGAAGAACGGCAACTCCGGGCTCGACCGGGTCGAGCTCACCCTCGTCGGCAAGGGCCCCGTGGTCCGCGCCGAGGCCGACGGGGCCGACAAGTACGCGGCGTTCGACGTCGCGCTCGGGCGACTGCTCGAACGCGTCCGCCGCGCGAAGGACCGCCGCAAGGTCCACCGCGGCGGCAACCGGCGCCCGACCTCGCTGCGCGAGGCGACCGACGCCGGGTTCAGCGACGTCGGCGTCCAGGCGGCCGACGTCGAGATCCTCGAGAAGGTCCGCACGGGGAACATCCCGATCGTGACCGGCGAGGCGCACGAGACCGAGGAGGCGGAGGCGTACTCGCCCGTGGTCATCCGCCGCAAGGTCTTCGCCGCCACCCCCATGACGGTCGACGACGCGCTCTACCACATGGAGCTCGTCGGACACGACTTCTACCTCTTCATCGATTCCGAGACCCACCGGCCGAGCGTGGTCTACCGCCGCAAGGGCTGGGACTACGGGCTGATCGGGCTCGACGAGCACGCCGAGGCCGACGCGACGAGCGAGACCGCGAGCGCGTCGCTCGCCCGCAGCGGCGCCTGATCGCCGCGAACGGCCGGTCCCGGCCGGGCGCACCGCCCGGCCGGGACCGACGCCCAGACTGCTGCCCACTAGCATGGCTATGATGACCGTCTGCACAGGCGGATCCTCCGGCGTGCGCGGGTGCCCCACCCCGACGTCGCACGCCTGAACGACAACGGGAGAGCAGTTCGTGGCTTCGATTCTGGAAAAGGTCCTCCGCGTCGGCGAGGGCCGGACGCTCCGGCGGCTCGAGAACTACGCCGCCGCGATCAACGCGCTCGAGGACGACTTCCGGGCGCTGTCCGACGACGAGCTCAAGCACGAGACCGTCGAGCTCCGCGAGCGGTACGGCAACGGCGAGTCGCTCGACGACCTCCTGCCCGAGGCGTTCGCGGCGGTGCGCGAGGCGAGCCGCCGCACGCTCGGCCTCCGGCACTTCGACGTGCAGCTGATGGGCGGCGCGGCGCTGCACCTCGGCAACATCGCCGAGATGAAGACCGGTGAGGGCAAGACCCTCGTGGCGACGACGGCCGCGTACCTGAACGCCCTGACCAGCCGCGGCGTGCACGTCGTCACGGTCAACGACTTCCTCGCGAGCTACCAGTCCGAGCTCATGGGCCGCGTCTACCGCGCCCTCGGCATGACGACCGGATGCATCGTCGCGGGCCAGACGCCCGCGGTCCGCCGCGAGCAGTACGCCGCCGACATCACCTACGGCACGAACAACGAGTTCGGCTTCGACTACCTCCGCGACAACATGGCCTGGCAGTCCGCCGACATGGTCCAGCGCGGCCACTACTTCGCGATCGTCGACGAGGTGGACTCGATCCTCATCGACGAGGCCCGCACGCCGCTGATCATCTCCGGCCCCGCCTCGGGCGAGGCGAACCGCTGGTTCACCGAGTTCGCGAGCCTCGCCAAGCGCCTCGTGCCCGGCGAGGACTACGAGGTCGACGAGAAGAAGCGCACCGTCGGCGTGCTCGAGCCCGGCATCGAGAAGGTCGAGGACTACCTCGGCATCGACAACCTGTACGAGTCGGCCAACACGCCGCTCATCTCGTTCCTCAACAACTCGATCAAGGCCAGGGCCCTGTTCAAGCGCGACAAGGACTACGTCGTGATGAACGGCGAGGTGCTCATCGTCGACGAGCACACCGGCCGCATCCTCGTGGGCCGCCGTTACAACGAGGGCATCCACCAGGCCATCGAGGCCAAGGAGGGCGTGCAGGTCAAGGCCGAGAACCAGACCCTCGCGACGGTCACGCTGCAGAACTACTTCCGCCTCTACGACAAGCTCTCGGGCATGACGGGCACCGCCGAGACCGAGGCGGCCGAGTTCATGTCGACGTACAAGCTCGGCGTCGTGCCGATCCCGACGAACAAGCCCATGGTCCGCAAGGACCAGCCCGACCTCGTCTACAAGAACGAGGAGGCGAAGTTCGCGCAGGTCGTCGAGGACATCGTCGAGCGCCACAAGCACGGCCAGCCCGTCCTCGTGGGCACCACCAGCGTGGAGAAGAGCGAGTACCTCTCGCGCCTGCTCGCGAAGAAGGGCGTGCGGCACGAGGTGCTCAACGCCAAGAATCACGCACGCGAGGCCGCGATCGTCGCGCAGGCGGGCCGGCTCGGCGCCGTCACCGTCGCGACCAACATGGCCGGCCGCGGCACCGACATCATGCTCGGCGGCAACGCGGAGTTCCTCGCCGTGCAGCGGATGCACGAGCGCGGCCTCAGCCCCGTCGACACGCCCGAGGAGTACGAGGCGGCGTGGGACGCCGTCTTCGAGCAGACCAAGGCCGAGACGGCCAAGGAGGCCGACAAGGTCCTCGCCGCGGGCGGGCTCTACGTGCTCGGCACCGAGCGGCACGAGTCGCGCCGCATCGACAACCAGCTCCGCGGCCGCTCGGGCCGTCAGGGCGACCCCGGCGAGAGCCGCTTCTACCTGTCGCTGACCGACGACCTCATGCGGCTCTTCAACGCGGGCGCCGCCGAGAGCCTCATGTCGCGCGGCGTGCCCGACGACGTGGCCATCGAGTCGAAGGTCGTCACGCGCGCCATCCGCTCGGCGCAGTCGCAGGTCGAGGCGCGCAACGCCGAGATCCGCAAGAACGTGCTCAAGTACGACGACGTCCTGAACCGCCAGCGCGAGGCGATCTACTCCGACCGCCGTCACATCCTCGAGGGCGACGACCTGCACGACCGCGTGCAGACCTTCCTCGAGCAGGTCATCGACGAGGTCCTCGACGAGCACACGGCCGACGGCAACCCCGACGAGTGGGACTTCGACGCGCTGTGGGCCGAGCTGAAGACGCTCTACCCGATCGGCATCACGATCGACGAGGTCGTGGCCGAGGCCGGCGAGAAGGGCCGGATCAACCGCGACTTCGTGCGCCGCGAGATCCTCTCCGACGCGAAGCTCGCGTACCAGCGCCGCGAACAGCAGCTCGGCAGCCCCGCCATGCGCGAGCTCGAGCGACGTGTCGTGCTCTCGGTGATCGACCGGCGCTGGCGCGACCACCTGTACGAGATGGACTACCTCAAGGACGGCATCGGCCTGCGCGCGATGGCCCAGCGCGACCCGCTGGTCGAGTACCAGCGCGAGGGCTACGCGATGTTCCAGCAGATGATGGGCTCGATCCGCGAGGAGACGATCGGCTTCCTCTTCAACCTCGAGGTCGAGGTCGCGCCGCAGGCCGGCGTGGCCGGCCCGCGCATCGAGGCGAAGGGGCTCGCTCGTCCGAGCACGCCCGCCGAGAAGCTCAGCTACACCGCGCCGAGCGATGCGGGCGGCGTCGAGGTGCGCAACCAGCGCGGGCAGGTGCAGCAGGCGGCCACGCAGCGCGCGCGTCGCGCGGTCGCGCAGGCGCAGCAGCCCCAGCAGCTCCCGCAGCAGGGCCAGCAGCCCGCCGCGCGCGGGGCGTTCGGCCAGCGGCCCGAGGGCGCCGCGCCCGCGCCCGCCAACCGGGCCGAGCGCCGCGCGCAGGACCGCAAGCGCTGAGCCACCCCTCGCGAGACGCACGACGGCCCGGGCATCGCCCGGGCCGTCGTGCGTCTCACGCGTCGTCGCGAGGCCCGTCGAGGAACCACGTGCGCATCGTGCCCATCCCCTTCACCTCGATGGTGCCGCGGGCGTGCATCGCGAAGACGCCGGCGAGTTGCTCGGCGACCGGGTCGGTGAGCTGGATCGACCCGTCCGGCGCGGTCGACTCCATGCGGCTCGCGGCGTTCACCGTGTCGCCGTAGACGTCCCACAGGAAGCGCGACTCGCCGATCACGCCCGCGACGATCGGCCCCGTGGCGATGCCGATCCGGAGCACGATGCCGCGCCGCCCGCCGATCGCGGAGGACGCGGCGATGGCGCGCAGCCCGAGCGCGAAGTCGGCGAGCGCGCGGAGGTCGCCCGCCTGATCCGGGCCGCCGGTGATCGCCAGGTACGCATCGCCGATCGTCTTGACCTTCGTGACGCCGAGCCGGGCCGCGAGCACGTCGAACGCGCCGAGCATCCGGTTGAGGTCGTGCACGAGCCGGTCGGCCGTGAGGGTCTCCGAGAGGCTGGTGAAGTCGACGATGTCGGCGACCAGCACGCCCACGCCGTCGTAGCGGTCGGCGATCGGATGCTCCCCGGCGACGAGGCGTTCGGCGATCGGTCCGGGGAGGACGTTGCGCAGGATGCGGTCGGAGCGGTCGCGCTCGTCGGCGAGGGCCGCCGCGAGCCGGTCGCGCGAACGGACGTAGGCGCGCATCGCCAGGAACATGATGATCGACACCGAGACGATGTTGATCGCGAAGAACATCGTCACGACCCAGGCGTCGATGGCGGGCGCGCGCGACTGCAGGACCCCCTCGAAGGGTGCGAGCCCGATGACGATCGCGACGAACGCCGCGAACACGAGGGCCGGCCGCCGCACGCTGCTGAACGACAGCGCGCCGACCGGCGCCGCCAGTGCGAAGAGGACCACGGCGCTGCTGTTGGCGAAGCCGCCGAGGGCCACGTGCACGAGTGGCGGCAGCGTCAGGAACATCGCGGTCTGCGAGAACCGGAACCAGCGGTCGTCGCGCGTGGCGCGCAGGTGCACGAGGCCGATGATCGAAGCGACGATGTAGACGGTCGGGATGGCCGCGGCGACCGGGAGGCCGATCGCGTAGTAGAACGCCGTCCACGGCGTGATGACCACGAGCGTGAAGACGGCCGTGCGGGTCAGGACGGACTTCTCCATCCGACGGCGGTCATCGTCGCCCGCTGCGTATCCGATCGAGCCGACGGTCGCCACGAGGTCGGAGACGCGGGCCGGCACCGCGAAGCGCTCCATCGCACGAGCGTACTGGGTGCGGCGCGCCGGGCGGGGTCCGGCGCGCGAGGGTCACAGCACGCTGATGACGCTCGCCCGCCAGCGCTCGTCGAGGCCTTCGAGCCGGATGGCGACCGCGCGCGACCTGGCCCGCTGGTGGACCATCACCACGGCCTCGACGATGCCGTCGGCGGGCTCGCCCATCACGATGCGGCCGACCGTGAAGGCCGGGCGCTGCGCGACGACGCCCTTGACCCGCCGTGCACGGGCAGCCAGCACGACGCGCTTGCCGAGGTTGCGGTAGACGTCGTCGGTCACCCAGCGCGCGAGCTGCTCGAGGTCGCGGGCGCCGGCGAGGACCTCGATGACGCAGTGCGTGAGGTTGCGCAGCAGCGGCTCGGGATCGGGCAGCTCGGCACGGCCGGAGCGGCGGCGGGCGAACTCGTCGTCGTCGAAGTCGAGTCGCCGCGCGGACGTTCCGAGGATCGCGGTGCGAGGCGGCGCGCTCTGCTGGCGTGCGGTCATGACGGCTCCAGTAGGGTGGGGCGGTCGTCGTGCTGCGACGACATCGTGCCCCCTGTTCGGGGGCCTGCGGGGGTCTTGAGTGAACCGTAGGGGCCCGGGCGGCGGGGTGTCAAGGAAATCCCAGCCATTGGCCAATGAGCGGTTCGGGTAGAGCACCATTCCAGACGCTCATGGCCCCCCGCTAGTCATCGATTGGCCACCAATCCCGGTCGCGATTCGATTGTCCAATCCAGACGGGTCCGTCCGAAGTACGGATCTCAATATGGCCGTTTGGTCCGGCGGACTCCACTGCGCGCAGTAGGTACTGAACGTCTGCCTCTGTTCCCTCGAGCGTGGAACCGTTGGAGAGCTTGATGTGCGCCATGGGGCGCACGGTACTCCTAAATGAGATACCAAAGTGGATCAAGAGCGTATCCGAGGAGGGCGAACGCTGCCACCACGATGAGCAGGACCCCAGATCGGCACTCCCCATCCGCCAGGCATTCCGCGGCTCCCCCCGCGGGGTTGACGGCCGCCGCCAGCAGGTGAATCATCCGAATAGGGGACGGACAGGCGTAGAGCACCGACGAGCACTCGCGTACTAGAACAGCAGCTCACCGAATGGGACGCCGAAGCGGGTCAGGGGGAACCGCGTGCCAATTAGTCTTGCTGCGTATGCCGACGCCGTAGAGCACGTGTACGTTGCCGCAACTGACCCTGATGCCTGGCCATCGGCTATGGAGGCGGTCCGGACGGGGTTCGACGCGCTAGTCGTCGCGTTCCTGGCGGCCGCCCCGGGCCATCGTCCTATCGTGGCGAATGCGGGGTTGCCCGCCGAGGCGATCGCGAGCTATGAGGCGTACTACGGGCGCTTGGATCATGTCGCACGCCATTTTCAACTACCTGGGACGGGGATCGACGTCGCGCTTCCAGCCGATGCGTTCGTGGGATGGGAGGACCGCCACCGCAGTGAGTTCTTCCACGACTGGGCCGAACCGATCGGCATGGGCGTGTTCATCGCAGGAACAGCTTTCTGGCGTAAAGATGCCGTCAACTGGCTGGCGGTCGTTGGTCGACCCGACCAGTCGTCGATCACCGACAACGACAGCATCCGGGCGTTTCGCGGTCTGTTGCCCCACATCCGCAGGGCGGCTGACCTCCACACTCGACTGGACGAGGCCGCGGCGCGCTTCGCCGGCGCGGCAGACGCCTTGTCGCGATTCCCGCACGCAGTCGCGCTGATCGGCGACGGCGGGAGGTTGTCGTACACGAATCCCGCCGGAGAGGCGCTGTTTGCGACACGCGACGGGCTATGGATTGACCGCGGCGGCGTCTTGCACGCTCAACGGTCGAGTGACGAAGCAGCCTTGCGCAGATTG
Source organism: Agromyces aurantiacus (assembly GCF_016907355.1). Lineage (NCBI taxonomy): Bacteria > Bacillati > Actinomycetota > Actinomycetes > Micrococcales > Microbacteriaceae > Agromyces > Agromyces aurantiacus. Next base: position 1,773,521 of record NZ_JAFBBW010000001.1, read on the forward strand.
ATCTTGCTGGCCACCCGGGGCAACGACCTGGGTGTGCGATCGGGAGGACGCATCGTGATAGCCCGCGAGGCGTGCGGGCTCCCGTTGCTGCTGTTCGTCGTTCCGACCGGCAGAGAGAACAGCGTTTCCTCCGCAATTGTGGTTGGGATCGCCGCCGAGAAGCCCTCGACGGTATCGGTCACCGCGCTGCAGGAGTTGTTCGGCCTTACGCGCGCGGAGGCCGAAACCGCGCGACGAGTGGTGCGCGGCCTCGGTCTGCAGCACGCCGCAGAAGACGCTGGCGTCACACTTTCGACCGTCAGGGCTCAGTTGCAGCGCGTCTTCGAGAAAACCGGCACCCACCGGCAAGCGGAACTGGTCAGTCTCGTCGACTCTCTGCAGCTTCGTATCTGACCGCCTCAATTCGCCGCGACGAGGGGCGGCGAACGCCTGCCGCCGGCATCGCGCTCACGAGCCGGCGTGAGAACTTCATCCATTCATACGATGAGATACCCGTCGTTCCGGCACAGCATCAGAAGACGCCTCCGCGAAGTTGAACGGAGACCTAATTCATACGCTACCGATCTTGATCATGGGGGAAGATTGTGGAAGCTAAGACGATACGCGTCGTCTGGAGTTCGGCGTCGTCCGGCTGGAAGAACTTCAACTGGGATGGAGTAATCACGGCGAACTCCGTGGTCCATATCTCGGCAAGCGAGCTTGTCTTTCCAGGGAAGACTTTCAATCCGATCGGAACTTTCCGACACAGGGGCGAGGCACCCATTTGGGTGAAGAACGTCCGACCGCATGGTCCAAACCCAGGTGATTCGATCACTGGCGGCGTCGAGTTTTATTTGGTGGTGGAGTGGGGCAAGCCCTTGACTGTCGCGACCGATATCACAGTGCTGGGTGATCCGGACGACGTGGTCACCGTCTAGGCCGCATTGATGAATGCGGAGGGGCATCGCGACCTATTTCGACGGACCCGACAAATGGCTTGCCATTTCCGGCGACGGAATTCTTGTCGAGCGATCACCCGATTTGCTCGTAGTTGCCCCCGCCGCGGTGGGACAGCTCGATCAACCCGGGTTCGACTGGAGTCCGGCCGCGAGGGCGGGTGGGCATCCCCAGATTGGGGTGCACTCGGCTCCATGCGCTGGGACCCAAGAATGGCGGCATGCGGCGAGTCTGCTCAGGTATCAGGCGAGTGCCCGCTCGGACTTATTCCTCCGACGACACGCGCTCCGAAACATGCTCATGCCGTGATGTTCGGTGATGTCGGGATGTCACCCAAAATGGTCACACGGCGCGGGTTTCTGCGAGGGCGCCAACCCCGTACCGTTTGAGGAACGAATCCAGGGAGGGGGGAACCCGTGATCGATTTTCCGGTCGCGCTCCCCGTTGGAGTTCGCACATCATGCGACTTGCCGCGCAAGACCGGGAAGTTCCAGCACACTTGGCTCGATACGGACGTTCCCGAGCACGTTGACGAGCATGCGAAGCTCGTCAATGGAGATCTTCATCCCCGGCTGAAGAAGCGAGAGCACCTTGACGCCCTAGGCCAGCTTCGCTCGTTGAAGACGCGTGCGGCGCGAGGCCAGCTTCCAGTCAGCCGCGACAACACTGGACGGGCTCGCATCATGCAGAGCGTCCCGTACTTGCTCGAACTTCGTCCCGCGTTCAATCAGGGCAATCCTCCACCCCGACTGATACGTCTGTATTATGCAGAACCAGCCCAGGTTCAGGGAGCCCTGCTACCACTGGTACTGAGCACGAAGCCGAACGGTCCTGACCCACTCGGCGAGCAGAACGCGTCCCTTCAGGATGCGAAGGCGCGCAGCAGGCTCTGGCTGCTGACGCGGCAGTCATCACGAGCGACGAGGAGATAGCGCATGGGAGAGATGTACCGCGCGCGCGGAGTCTTCGACGACGAGAAGATTGCGCTGGCTGCCTCGAACTATGAGGCGCAGGAGTGGCTCGTTCGCGAGCTAGGTAAGGCCTTTCAGATGAGCCGGCTCTCCGTTGAGGAACTCGCCAGCGAGCTCGAACTTGAGCCAACGGAGGCCAGGGAATGGCTGGACGGCGAGGTTGATCTGACCCTGACTGAGCTACGGCACCTCGCCAACGCGATTGACGCACATGTCACGTACCGCGTCGGCGCACTCAAGACGCTCTACTCTGACAGGTTGCGCGAGGTCGAGAGTGACGCCCCTTGGATTGCTACCGCTCCTTGGGGCAAGGCGGAGTACATCGACGCATGAGCGATCACCCCGTCAAGTTCGGCGTCTCGCTCCACAGAATCGAACTTCACGCTGGTCCGCTACCCGATGAGGACCATTTCCAGTGGTCGCTCTGGACTCAGGCGGGTGCTGGCGACTCGGTTCTGGTGTGGGGCTATGTCCGCCGAGGAGCTCAGACCGGCTTCGGCCAAGCGCAGAGTTTCGGGGTGGTGCTGGATAGGACTTGGACCGAGATTTCCGCTTCGGAGGAGTCCAGAGCAGAGTTCAGCGAATGGGTAGCAGCCTACGCGTCAGAGCTTCTCTGGGATGCAGCGCGTCGGGCGCTTCAGGCACAGGCGGCACTGATGGACTTCCAGTTCGACCTCGACGTGCTCGCACCACCAGTCGAGCTTGAGTTCAGGGCCGAGCTCGAGAGCCCGTCGGTTGCGGCCGACGCCAGAAGATGATCTGAGGTTCGTAGTCACGCCACTGGAGAGCAGACGCGTCATCGCGGCGAGCGTCGCATTCTTTGAGCTCTGCTCACCATCCCGAGCGATGGCGCGAAAGATGTAGCGCGCCCCGAGGCTAGGACGACCCGGAGAAGGCGCGAGCCTTGACTCGGCGCTGAACCCCGCGGCCACGGCTAGGGCATGTCTGGCAAGTCCTAGACCCCGATGGCTTCTGCGAGACGGCTGCGCATCGCGTCATGCTCATCTTGTGACTCCCAGGGGTGACCCGGGTCCGCCCACTACCGCCGCAAGCAGATTGCCCTTTCCCTCATCCGGCTGCTTGCGGCCTTCGTCACGCTTGCTGTCGCGGACGATCCGAAGTGGTAGTCGCTCGCCGGGCATCTCGCGACCGCTTGCGAAGCGAGTGATGGGCTGCAGGTAAGTCGCCCACGACGCCGTGATCGCTTCGAAGGAAGTCACGCGAGGAAGAACGCAAGGGTCGCCGTGATGCCGGCTAACACCAGGCCATTCAGCACGAAACCAACGATCCAGGATGCACGTGCCACGGCAGAGTCTCGGTGCGACTGGACAGCGCCGCCGACCGCAAGTCCGAGGCCGACAAGCGCCGAGCCGATGGCCATCAGTGGGACCGGGACCAGGAACGAGGCGCCGGCGATCATCCCAGCTAGCACTGAGAAGGCACCGAAGATTCCGTTTCGCGTTCTCCTGGGCGATGCCGTTTGCTGCACTTGCGGAGCCCGCGGACCCCACGAGTCCCCGTCCCACCAGCGCTGCTGAGTCGGATCGTACGGGTCCGGGTACCAGCCCGCGGGCGCGGTCAGCTGCTCGCTCATGGGCGGAGTCTAACCGCGCTGTTGCGGCGGTGTCTCGGGGCTGTCCCGGAGGCATTGCACGAGATGCGCTGCGACCCAAGATCGCGTGAATCGTCCCCCATCGGCTTGGTGGTGCCTTATTTCGCAAGAGCTTTGGTTGGACCGTCCATCCGACGATGTCCGCACCGAATCACGCTCTAGTAGTCCAAAGCGGAGGCGGCATCGTGAACCGCTCAGTCCTCGACGAGTCGCCAGACCCGACCGCGGTTCGCCTGGCCGATCCTCACTTCACCGTCCGCGGTATTCAGCGTGACGTGCCCGTTCGGAACCGAGTCGATCACGTTCAAGATGTACTGCAGCTCCTCGGCGGTCAGCTGAACGATGTCGCCGTTGGCGAGTTCGATGTGCGCCATGCGCCCAAAGGTACTCCCGGCATCAGAGCCGGCGCGCTCGTCACGTCCCCAGGACGTACCCCCTCCCACCGTTCGGGGCACCGCCCGGCGCATGCGCGCGCACGAACGCCCCGTGTACAGCCTCGAGCGCGGCCCGCAGCGTCCGGTACCGGCCGATGAGATGCTCCCCGAGCTCGGCGACGTATCCCACCTCAGGGCCGACGCGCACGATGCGCACGCGGCCGTAGTCGCGGCCTACGGAGTCCACGAGCGTCCAGACACCCGGCTCACGCTCGTCGGCGGCGAGGAACGGGTGCCAGCGCGGACGATACTCAACGGCCAACCGGCTCGTGCTCCTCTCGTGAGGCGCGCCGGCCCACGCGAGTTCAGTCCATGCTACGAGCGCTGTGCGCATCGCCGCGAGCCGGACGGCGGTGTCAGGGGGCCCGCCTACGATTGTGGTGATGCTCTACGCGTACATCGACGAGACGGGCGACCGGGGGCTGGCCGGCAAGCCCGGATCCAGCCCTATCTTCGGTATGGCAGCGATCCTCCTGACGGAGGAGTCGGCTCGTGCTGTGCGCGCCGCTGTGAAGCAGCTGCGTGTTGAGTTCCGCGTCCCCGATGGCGTTGTGATGTCGTGGAAGGAGCACCTCAAGACGCATGCAAGGCGCATGCGGGCCGGGCAGGTTCTGAGCGCCATACCGGACGTATGCCTGATCTACGTGTACTGCCAGAAGGATGCCGTCACTGGGCGGTACGTGCAGGATCGGGAACTGTTCTACAACTATGTCGCCCTGAAGATGTACAAGAGCATCCTTTGGGCGGCTCGGGCCTGGAAGGGGCCCAATGAGCGAGTCAACACGCGCTTCGGCCATGTGCGAGGCCACGACCACAGGTCGACGGAGGAATACTTCCGTGCGCAGCGTCGGTACGAACGAACTGTCCCGTGGCACATGGAGAACGGGCTGCGGTGGGTGTCGGCCGACAGGTTTCTCGAGAGTCAGGCGGCAGATCTGTATGGCGGTTTTCTCCGGTCGGCGGTGTGGCCCGACGAGTTCGGCAACGTCGAGGGGCGGTTCATCCGCGATGTGTGGCATCAGATTCGCCGGGGGAATGGTAACTGTCCCGTGCCGCTGGGCCTCATGTCGATGCCTACGAACGAGCTTGTGAAGCAGTTTGAGTGGTATGAGTGTCCACACTGTGAGGCGGCATGACAAAGGCCCGGTGGGGCCTCCAAGGGCCGATCCACTTAAGGAGTGCGGTGGCAGCACCGCTGGCGATCCTTGGCAGGCTCCACTAGGCCCGTCCCGTATACGTTAACACCCCTCGCCCACATTCGTCTGTACCCAGCTCGGGTGGGCTCTCACCGCGAGGCCGCGCGGTGTCATCTCACCACCGTCGATAGAGTGCCCCCATGAGCGAACTCGAGAACATGACGCGAGCCGAAGCCCTTCAAGCCGCTGCGGACAGCTTCCTCCACGCCGAACGAGTTTGCCTCGATGCCTCGAGCGATGCCGCACCCCGGGATGGAGCGCTCTTCTACATGTCGGATGCGCTCGGCTCCATCGCCTACGGCCTGAAGATCCTGACCGCGGCGATCGCGAGCGAGGATCGCTAGTCTCCGTTCATGGAAGCCGCTGCGCTCTGGATCTCGTTTGTCTCCGCCGCCGCGACTATCGCGGCCGCCGTCATCGCTTGGTTCGCGCGCGCGGATTCTGTAAGGGCGGGCAACGATGCGCAGGCGGCGTCGGCGCGCGCGGCGCAGGCAACTGAGCAGATGGCGCAGATTCAGTCCCGGATCTTCGATGGACCGCCGTGGGAAGTCGAATGGTTCGGAGGTGACTCGTATCTGCTCACCAACAACAGTCCAGTTGACGCCCACGACGTCCGCATCGACGGATACCCCGACGATGTCGTACTTCAGGTGGGCGAGGACCTGCCATGGGAAATCGGAGCGAAAAGCGCCGTGAAGTTCATGTTCTCGGCGAGCATGGGCCATGGCTTCGTGCGGGATGTCATCGTCACGTGGCAACGGGAGGGATCCGACGATCGCCTCACGTGGCGGCACCCGATTCCTCCGAGACTGGCGTCTCCTCGCTGAACCGGTCGCTTCCCGGCACATTCCGTTCCTGGGCGCGGGGACCGTCGGCCAGCCGAACTCTATGCGCTGTGACCGGAGATTGGCAGCGCTCGCGAAAACCGCCGAATCACGCCATATTTTGCGGGAGCGCGGGTTCGGATCGTGCATCGGATGATCCGCGCACGGAATCATGCTCGAAGTTCGGGGCACACTAGCTTCAACGCGCACCGCAGCTGTGTGCCGAAGAGGTGCTCCGGGCGCTCGTAGCCTCGCCTCGTACGATCCCGTTACGATCAGCGGGTGCACAGCGAATCGGGGCCAGAGACGACACCTGAACAAGAAGAAGCGCACGCGGCTTGGATTGAACGGCTTGCGCGCGCGCTAACGTTCGGTGAACCGATTCGTGAGATGAGTGCGGACGTTGTCGCTCAGCTCGAAGCACACGTGGCCGCGAAGAAACCTGCTCGAGCGCGTGAGGAAATCGGCGCACCGCTCGGGCAGTTTCTTCTTGAGTTCACCCAGCTGGACGAAGCGATCAGCGTGGTGCTGGCCACGCTGCTGAATCGACATGAGCCCGACAAAGTTATCCGGGTCGTTCGCCAGATGACCACAAGTCAGAAGCTCGATGCTATGGAAGGCGCCTTTCCCGACACATGGGAAGACGGTCGAGACATCATTCGCCGTATCCGCGAGCTCAACACCTATCGGAACGTTGTGGCGCACGGGACGTTCACGACGTTCCGTGTTGAACGGGATCAGCTCTTAGTGGGTCAGTGGTTCGCCATCTGGCGGCGAGGCAAGCAGCACTGGGTACATACAAGTGCCGGCGAGCTCGATCATCGCCGCTGGGAGGTGAATTTCGCCGCCGCCGTGCTGTACACGCTCGTGCTGGTGCTGATTGAACCGGAGGCCAGCCTCGAGGACGTGGACTTGTTCCGTGTCGTCGGCGTCGCGATTGCAACCATGCCGCCAGCAGATCATGCCAAGGACAACCCTCTTCGCGCGGTATTCATGTTCGACTGGTTTACGCCAACGAAGGCGTACATGGATGCTCTTGATTCCGGGGCTAGCGATCTGGGACGGCCCAGCCCCAGTGAAGGCATACGTCAAGAACTGCGGAAGCGTGGCAGGACGCCACGGTAGGAGCGTGCGCGCAGGGGCGAATGGATCAGTTCGTCCGGCCTCCCGGAATCGGGGCGAAGAAACTAGCCGCTATGGCATGGTGCGACCCGTGCCCCGGCCACTGAATGAATTGAGGCTCGGTCCTTCCGGCGCCGCTCCTATTCTTGCGGGCGCCGCTCGTCGGGCTCCAGACTCGCGTACGCCGTCACCGAACCGTTCTTGTTTACCCTGAACTCGTCCCGCGCGACGGCAAGCCAGATCCCGTGAGTGTCAAGGTCGGGCATGCTGATCAGCTGGAACAAGATCGGGATGCGATGCCACAGCCGGTTGAGCCTCTCGAGCACTGACATAAACTCGGCTTCGTTCAAGGGGGCATCGCCTGGCATCTTGCGATCACCGCCGCTGGGAACGGCGGTCTCCTCGTCGACGAGCCACATCCAACGACGCAAGAGCAGCGCCCGGGCGTCCGAGAGAGTGGCTTCAGTGGCTGCGACCAATCCCAGCAGGTCGTCGCGCAGATCGGGTCGGGCCGAGGCGCGGACTAGATCAGGTACATCAGACAGCGGCGGCGGCTCCTCGGACATTGTCAGATGTGCAGCCCCATCACGGAGCGCTCCTTCGCACAGCGTCACCTTGTGATGAATTGCTCCGGTCAGATACAGGAGGCGTTCTGCAGAGGAAAGGCAACTGGGCAGCTCGATGGTCATGCGCTGCACGCTATCCCACCCCAACCACATGCCGATCGGTCGTCCAAACCACTCAGCTGCAGAATCGCGGTAGTCCGGTCCTCGGGCGCGCCTTCGGCCGAATCTGTCAGGCGTCGGGCTTAGTCACTCGGCGGCAGCAGCACGGCGCAGCATCTCGCGGGCGAGTTCGAGATCGGAGAAGTCGCGGAGCGAGGGCTGCGTCATCGGTATGGATGCTTCGTCCGCCGTCAGATAACCGGCCGCTATGAGTGCCTCGACCGGGTTCCGGTTGTACGCACGGGCAATGGTCACAACCTGGCGCGGATCGGGGACGCTATATCCGCTCTTCCAACGGCTGATGGCGGATTCAGAGCTGCCCGTCTTGAGCGCGACTTCACGGCCGGAGTCTCGGCCTGCGACGGCGCGAACGTACTCGGCCCACGAGTGCTGACCCGCGGAACCGTAAGGCTCCGGGAGCCAGCCCGCGGGCGCGTTTAACTGCTCGCTCATGCGCAGATCCTAGGCGCGGAGCAAGGGACGCGCCCCCGGGCTGTCCCGGAGGCGCGTCCGCAGCCATGCGCTGGGACCCGGGATTGTATATTCGGCCTCGATCCCGGTGAACAGGCCGCTTGTTCCGGCACGGCGAGCATGAATGTGCATCCGAGGACCTCGAATCGCAGCTCGACATCGAGCAGCAGCACGAGGAGCGCGCGCTCGCGCTCGAGACCGATCGCCTGCGGATAGCGCGTCTGGCCCCGCCCGGCCGGCTGTCGGCGATCGCGTCGTCCGCCGGCGACACCGAGAGCGTGCGCGTGGAACTGGTTGGCGGTCCCGTGGCCGACCTCCGGCCGGTGTCGTCCGGTCGGGCCCGGCGAAGCGGCCGCCTCGGCGAGACCCGCGGTGGCCCCGCTTCGGCGCGCGCCGTGCAGTGCATCATCGCGATCAGGCGATGGCGGCGGTGTTCCCTGGACGGCACCAACTTGAGTCGAGCCTCCTCGTGCGGCCCGAGTCGACGGCCGGACCGACCGAGCGCATCGGCCTCGCGCTCGCGCTCGCGCTGCGCGATCTCGGCCGACGACGCCTCGGCGTGGAGGCCGCGACGCTGTACGGCCACGTCACGGCACCATCGACCGACTCGGACTGGACCACCTCGACCTGGCGCTGCACAGGCCCGGCGTGCCACGGCGCTATCGTGTGACGTCGTTGGCTACCGGCTGATTCCGTTCGAACGCGTCGTCCGCGTCTGGTTCCAGTGATGGTCCGCAGAATGCGCGGCGTCAGTCGACGGGGCGAAGGCCACCGGCGCGCGCACCAGAGAGCTCGACGACGTTCGCGAAGTCTCCCTGGTGCCACGCCGAGTAGCGGCGCGTGGCCTCGTACTGCTCGTCGATCCAAACCTCGAGCTGAGTGCGCTCGATGCGCCACGGCCCGCGCTCGCCCACCCGGATCGCAGGCAGCTCGCCGGAACGGATGAGCCCGTGCACGGCCTCGATGTCGACGGCGAGCACCTCCGCCGCATCGGCGACGGTGAGGAAGCGGCCGATCGCATCGCCTGGGCCGTGTTCGATCATCACTCGATTATCGGCCCGGCCGATGGTGCCCGGAGGCGATGTGGATAACTTCACGGCACTCTCTCGGAGTGCCTCCACCATGGTTTGCGACAGACCCCCGAGACGAGGCGGTCATGGCGGTTCGGGGTGCGCAACGCGACCCGGGGGAGCGCGGTCGGATCCATGCTCATGATGGGCATCGTTCTTGTGGGATTTCAGCGCCCAACAAAAGTACCGAGGTGCTTGTCGCTGCCGAGGCCTCACGCCCAGAACAGGCGTCGCGTCGACCGATATGCATGTCGAGCGCGCCGGCCTCGGCGGTCCCGCAGCTTAGTGCGCGCGCCGTGGTACATTTTCAGGCTCCCAGACGGGCGATCGACCTCGTCGTTTCGGCGAATGAACATGCCGGCCGGCGCGCCAGAAAGCTGGCCACTACGCCCGATCCTGTTCCCCGGCCTGACGAACTGAGGCATCCAGATCGCCTCAATCTCGTGTTGGCTGTGTTCTTCCGAGAGAATGAGTCCGCGTGTCGTTCGCGCAAGCATCGACGGCGGCCGCAGACGGGGTGAGGGATGGTCGACTTTGGGGCGATGCTCGCGGACGCCAAGCGAGAGGCGCCCATCGAGCCGCGCGAATTGCACAGTCAGTTGAAGAAGCTGCCTGGATATGGGTATCTCCGCGATGTGCAGGCGCAGGTGCTCACAGCGTGGCATGCGCGCAGGGATGAACGCGACATCGTGATAAAGGTCAATACTGGCGGCGGGAAGACCATCGACGGGCTGATCATTCTGCAGAGCTACATCAACGAAGGCCTGGGCCCGGCGCTGTACGTCGCCCCGAGCAAGTACTTGGTCAAGCAGGTGATCGCCGAAGCCCAGAACCTGGGGCTCGCTGTCACGCAAAACGTGGACGGCGCGCAGTACCTCAACAGTGAAGCGATCGGCGTGATCAACGCCTACGAACTGGTCAACGGCCGCACAAAGTTCTCCGACCGTCGCACCTCCCGCGCTCCCGCTCCGATCGGCGCAGTCGTGGTCGACGACGCGCATGCGGCGATCGCTACCACCCGCAAGCAACTCTCGGTGACGATCGCACGGAGCAATCCCGTGTTCACAGAACTGATGGACCTATTCGCGGAAGACTTGAAGACGCAGTCCGCAGACGCATACCTTGATGTGCGCGACGACCGACGCGGGACACCGATCCGCGTCCCTTTCTGGGCGTGGAGGAACCGACTCGATCAGGCACGCAGCATTCTCCGCACGCAGACGGGTAAAGACCAGCCGCTGTACTTCGACTGGCCCGCGATCGCGGACGTGCTCGAACTGTGCCGCGTCGTGTTCAGCAACCAGGAGATGACGATCACTCCGCATTGCCCGCCAATCGAGAACATCACATCATTCGTTGCGGCGCAGCGACGCGTCTTCCTCACCGCCACGCTGGCCGATGACAGCGTCCTTGTCAGCGACTTCGGCGCCGTTGCGGCCAGCGTGGATCGTCCGATCACCCCGGTCACCGCAGGGGATATCGGCGAGCGAATGATCCTCGCACCGCAGGAAATCAACCCCGCCCTCGCTGCAGACGACATCCGGAGCGCGATCGTTGGTCTGAGCCGGGAGTACAACACTGTTGTACTCGTGCCCAGCGAGAGGTGGGCCGCCGTCTGGGCCCCTAACGCGGCCGCCGTCGCCATCGGCGAGGCGGTCGAGCCAGCGATCGAAAGGCTGCGAACCGAGCCGCACGTCGGCCTGGTCGTTCTCGTGAACCGGTACGACGGCATTGACCTGCCCGACGATGCGTGCCGTGTCCTGGTGCTTGACGGGCTTCCCGAGGCATTCAGCCCCGAGGAACGGTTAGACGCGATGCTGCGTATGGGACTCTCGGGAATCGATGACCGGCAGGTGCAGCGCATTGAGCAGGGCATTGGACGCGGCGTTCGCAGCAACGAAGATCACTGTGTCGTCTTCCTCATCGGTCCGCGACTGGCGCAGCTTACTGTCGACCCACGGACGCTGCCGCGATTCAGCCCGGCCACACAAGCGCAGCTCGCGCTTTCCCGGCAAGTCGCGACCCAGATGGACAATCTGCCCATGTCCGGCATCGTGCGAACCGCCAGACAAGCGCTCGAGCGCGACGAGAACTGGATCGCACTCGCGCTGCAGTCGCTGCGGAACATCCCGCCGCAGCCTGGCCACGTGTCGACGTCGGCCATAGCCCGCCGGAACGCGTTCGTTGCCGCCAGCACGGGCGATGCCGGCCGAGCGTGTTCGATTCTGCAGACCGCGATCGACGGCGAGGAAGATATCGCCACGGTAGGAACTCTGCTGGAGCTTCAGGCGACCTACCGCGACGCGTTGGACCCTCAGTTGGCTCAGCAGACACTCGCTTTGGCTCGCGCGAAGAACACGTACGTTACTAAGCCCTTGACAGGCCTGACATACACACCCCTCGTCGAACGGGCGCCGCAGACGGAGAGGTGCCTAGAGCGCCTCGCGAGTGCGTTCTCGACACCTGCGGCATTGCGACTCGAGTTCGAGTCGATCGTCGAAGACTTGGTGTTCGACGAACTCAGGACAGAAGAGTTCGAGGAAGCAATGCGCCGCGCCGCGCTCTACATCGGGTTGGGCTCGCAGCGCCCGGAACATGATGTGAACGTAGGACCGGACAACCTGTGGGCGCTAGGCGAGAACCGGTACTGGGTCATCGAAGCCAAGACTGGCGCTCAGAGTCCGGCCATCGGCAAGCGTGACATGGCGCAACTTTCACAATCGATGGTGTGGTTCGGGCAGCGATACGACCCGCAGGCAGTGGCTGTGCCGGTCATGGTCCACCGCTCGATCCTGGCGTACGCGAATGCGACCCCCCACAGCGGAATGAAGGTGATGACCGAACGAGGGCTCGGTGAGTTCGCCGCATCCTTGAGAGCGTTCGCTGCCGCTGTTGCAGATGCGGGATGGACGAATGCCGAGACGGTCGGGCGACTCCTGGCTGGCCACAACCTAAGCGCTGATGCGCTTCCGACCTTTCTGATGGACCAGCGCGGCGTCTACAACAAGGGCGGCGTGTAGGGCGCGATCGCGCCAGACTTCTCGCCCGCTTGTCCCGCCCGACCGTGTCCAGCGTGCCGCCCTGGCCATTGCGCCGGCATGCTCGGTCGCCGGTTGGCTGTCGACTCCGAGTTAACCCTCATGCCCAGCTCTGATGCTCCGATCCACGACGGGCTCGACGTCGAGGACCGGATGTCTACAACCCGAACTGCTGGACTCGAGCCTCAACTCGTCACAGCGGCTGCGGCTCGTACTCGAAGAACGCTGCCCTGGGCAAAACCTGCTTCGCGCGCAGCGTCCGCTTGTCTGCCGCGCTCAGGCGTGCGATTTCAGCGGCATCGTCCCAGTTTTCGCTGATGCTCGATACAAGCTGGTCGACGATGTCTCGACCTTCTGCTGCGTTAAGTCCGTAGGTCTCGGACTCACCGACGAGGGCGGCGAAGTTAGACACCTTCGCGCCACCGTCGCCTCGCCCGAAAGCCATCGCCTGTTCAAATGTGTCGCCGGACCGCTGCCCGGGTGCGAGATCGTAGGCGGGCGTCAGTTCCAGATGTGTTCCGTCCCAGAACGCCGCGTGATTGCGAGCATGGTCGTCGTTGTTGCTTATGGCGATGTTCATCGCTATGCGGCGGAACAGCTCGGGTCCTGGCCGCGTCGCGTCTTTCGCATACAGACGAAGCACGTCGAGGATCTGCGGGTATGACACGTACCGGGCGTACATCTCGTCGGTCTGCGCCATGGTCAGGCCGGAGACGACGTGGCGTCTACCGCCGCGGCCGTCTCGGTCGAACCGTCTGACCAGAAGAACTTCCTTGCCGAGAGAGGGCACGACTCTGCTGTCGGGGACGTTCATGCCAGCCCGGCGGGCGAGCTCAAGCATCGTCCCTTCGGCGTTGACCGCAGAGAACACGCGGTCGTCCGAGGATGAGAACTTCGCCAGCCATTCGCTGCCGTCCCTGTCCGTCAGGGTCGCCTTTGGACGGGCACCGCCAAGGCTCGTGCCATGAATCATGGCGGCATCGAGGCCAGGGGACAGTTCGCCGCCTTCGTCGAGGATGATCGCTGCTTCGTGCAGTTCATCGAGGGTCGCCGAGTCATCCCGGGAGACATAATCCTTACGGCTGACTTGGAAGTCCAACGCTCCGAAGCGGTTCGAGCTGGAGCTGAGCATGTAGTCGAGCTCGCTCAAGGAGTTCGGAGCGGCACCACTGCGGCGTTCGATGACACCGCGACCCCACCTGTCTGGGCTTCCGTCTCTAAGCACGCCCGCGATGGTCAGTCCGTCCACAGGCTCCTGGACCCCTGGGCGCAGCGGAAGCTCCGGGGCAAACAGGCTGATGGCGTCCGGTCGGGCCCGGTAACTCAGCCCGTAAATGAAGGTAAAGAGTGGTCCCGCCTTATCTACCCTCCCGGCGACCACTGGCTCGGAGTGGCCCGGCAGCCAAGTCCACACGTAGAGCTCAGAAGTCGTCATTGGTGCTTCCGCTCCTTGGCTGGCGTACACGGCTTGGAAGTAGGGCGAGCATCTCCTCGCCACGTTGACGACGGATCGCGATCTCGGACCGGTCTTCTACTCCGAAGATGGGAACGCCGACGAGGTCGGCGAGGTCCATCATCGTACCGACCGCCGTCCCACGGTTGCCGGCTTCAGCGGAGAGCACTGTCTGCTCCGAGACATTCGCCCGGGCAGCGAGATCCCTAGCCGTCCATGCTCGGCTAATACGACCCTGCCTGATGAGTTGGCCCCATACGGTGAGCGCATCTTGGACGTGGGGTCGTAATGGCACGCTACGCTTGGCCATCAGTTGCTCCTTTAAACATGTTTAAACGCCCTTAGGCATGTTTTATTATATCCACACTGCGTTGAGTTTCGACTTCGACTTGGTACACCAACTGGGCCAGGGCGCCGGACCATCTTGTTGGTCGACGTGATCGTCACGTGCGCGCGAGAGCCCTCGGCATCGAGGCGCACACCCAGATGCGACAAACGCTCCGTCGGTTCGCGGGTCTGTCCGACGGATGCCGCGATCCTCGCGGTTCGCACGCTCCGCGATGTCGCACCTCGCTCGCGGCTCCGCCCGGCGTTCTGCGACTACGACGACGAGCGGACCCTCCCCGTCCCCGAGCCGCGCCGCCGTCGCGCGTGCATCGACTCGTGGCGTCGCCGGTCAGCGGCCGCCTGAGCCCGAGGTGGCCGGCCGAGCGGCCCAGGCCGCGCAGGTCGCTACGCTTGACGGGTGTCGACCCTCAGTGACCTCGTCCTCGCCCAGGGGCGCAGCAGCCAGGCCGACGTCGACTGGCTGCACATGCTCGTCGGCGACCTCCAGCTGCTCGCCGACCTCGCCTTCGCCGACATCGTGCTGTGGGTGCCGTCCGGCGACGACGACTTCGTCGCCGTCGCGCATTCGCGACCGTCGAGCGCCGCGACGCTCTTCTACCGCGACTTCGTCGGGCAGGCGATCCGGGCGGAGTGGAAGGGCCTCGTCTCGCAGGCGTTCGAGGGTGGCGCCATCGTCGACTCGTCGGCGCCCGACTGGTACGAGGAGATGCCCACGCGCGTGCGCGCGGTGCCGGTCATGCGCCGGCTCTCGGTCACGGGCACCGAGCTCGCGCCCGAGCCGGTCGCGGTGATCACCCGGCACACGAACCTCGGCTCGACCCGCACGCCGAGCCGTCAGGAGCTCACGTTCAACGACTGCGCCGGCGAGCTGTTCCAGATGATCGCCTCCGGCGACTTCCCCGACCTCGGTGCGCCGACCGGGCCGCGCCGCGGTGCGCCGCGCGCCTCCGACGGCCTGATCCGCCTCGACGTCGACGGCATCACGACCTTCGCGAGCCCGAACGCGCTGTCGGCGTTCAACCGCATGGGCTTCGACGACGAGCTCGAGGGCGAGTCGCTCGCGGATGTCGCCTCCCGCCTGCTGTCGGGCAAGCTCGTCGTCGACGAGTCCCTCCCGCTGGTCGTGACCGGGCGTGCGCCGTGGCGCACCGACGTCGAGTCGCGCGGGGTGACGGTGACGCTGCGCGCCATCCCGATCCGTCGTCGCGGCGAGCGGATCGGCGCCATGGTGCTCACGCGCGACGTGACCGAGCTGCGCCACCAGGAGCAGGAGCTCATCACCAAGGACGCGACGATCCGCGAGATCCACCATCGCGTGAAGAACAACCTGCAGACGGTCGCGTCGCTGCTGCGCATCCAGGCGCGTCGCACGCACTCCGACGAGGCCCGCGAGGCGCTCACGCAGGCCATGCGACGCGTCGGCGCGATCGCGGTCGTGCACGACACGCTCTCCGAGGGCCTCAGCCAGAACGTCGACTTCGACCAGGTGTTCGACCGCGCCCTGCTGCTGGTCGCCGAGGTCGCGGCGGCGCACAACACGACGGCGCACCCGAAGAAGTCCGGGACGTTCGGCGTGCTGCCGAGCGAGTACGCGACCCCGCTCGCGCTCGCGCTGACCGAGCTGGTCACCAACGCGGTCGAGCACGGGCTCGCCGGACAGGAGGGCGACGTCGAGGTGATCGCCGGCCGTTCCGACTCGGTGCTCACCGTGCAGGTGCGCGACACCGGGTCGGGGTTGCCCGAGGGTCGGGTCGGCGAGGGGCTCGGCACGCAGATCGTGCGCACGCTCATCCAGGGCGAGCTCGGCGGCACCATCGACTGGCACACCGTCGTCGGCAGCGGCACGGAGGTCACGATCGAGGTGCCGCTGCGCTGGATCACGGCGTCCTGATCGCCGCCGCCGCATGCCGCGCGGCGGCCGCCCCGGCGGCACGAGAAACGGCACCCGCGTGATCGCGGGTGCCGTTTCCGTTCGGGTGCTGCGGGGAGTCCGCGCGTTCCGTGGGTCCCGGGGGACGGACGGCGGGCGGCCGGAGCCGCGTCGCGCGGTGGCGCGTCGGCTCAGCCGGCGCGGCGGGCGCGAGCGGCACGGCGCTTCAGGGCGCGTCGCTCGTCCTCGCTGAGGCCTCCCCAGACGCCCGAGTCCTGGCCGGTCTCGAGGGCGTACTGGAGGCAGATCTCCGTGACGGTGCATCGGGCGCAGACAGCCTTCGCCTTCTCGATCTGGTCGACGGCCGGACCGGTGTTGCCCACGGGGAAGAAGAGTTCCGGGTCGGCGGTGAGGCAGGCGGCTTTGTCACGCCAGTCCATGTAGATGCTCCTTGTGTTGTCGGTTCGCAGCGGACGCACGCGTGCGCCGCCGGAAACCGGCGAGTGCTGCAGGGGGAAAGCCGAATCTCGGGAAGTAGGATCGGGGAAGCGATCGGCTCACGTCCCTGTGAGCATCAATTCGGCCTCGTAAATGGTCGCATAGGCATGGAAGCGAATCAAGAGTGCACTTCGGGAGATCACTGTGAATCGGCGGCCCGGACCGGGCCCTGACGGGGCGGTCGAGCGGCCCGGAGACGCGCCCCCCGCCGGCGGCCTGCGCGCGGCGCTCGTGACCGTGACCGCCCTGCTCTTCGCCGAGGCGGGGGCGCTCATCGCCGTGCTCGTGTGGCTGGTCGTCGACCTGCTCGTGATGCGTCCGTCCTCGTTCGCGACGGCGATCGCGCTCATCGTCCTCGTCGCGATCGGCGCCGCGTGGGTCACGGCGGTCGCCGTGGCATCCGTGCGACGGGCGCCGTGGTCGCGCGCCGCGGCGATCGTGTGGCAGGTGCTGCAGCTGTCGGTGGCCGTGGGCGCGTTCCAGGGCCTGTTCGCCCGCCCCGACCTCGGGTGGGCGCTGCTCGTCCCGGCGGTGACCGTCATCGGCCTGCTGCTCTGGCCGCCGGTCCGCGAGGCGTTCTCGCGCCCCGAGGACCGGGCGGCCTGACCGGCGGCTATGCCAGCCCGAGCTCCTTGCGGATGCGCGCGACGTGGCCCGTCGCCTTGACGTTGTACATGGGCGTCGCGATGCGCCCCTCCTCGTCGATGACGAAGGTCGAGCGGATGGCGCCGGTCACGGTCTTGCCGTAGAGCTGCTTCTCGCCCCACGCGCCGTAGGCCTGCTGCACCGCGAGGTCGGTGTCGGAGAGCAGCGGGAAGTTCAGGCCGTCGCGCTCCGCGAACGTCTTGAGCGTCGCCACGTCGTCCTTCGAGACCCCGACGACGCGCACGCCGGCGGCCGCGAAGGAGTTGAGGTTGTCCCGGAAGTCGCACGCCTCGGTGGTGCAGCCGGGGGTCATGGCCGCGGGGTAGAAGTACAGCACCACCTTCTGTCCGCGCAGCGAGGACAGCGTCACGGGCGTGCCGTCCTGGTCGGGGAGGGTGAAGTCGGGGGCGAGGTCGCCGGCGGCGAGTCGAGCGTCGGTCATGCCTCGATCGTAGACCGCGCCGGTCAGGCGAACGTCGCGAGCAGGCGCTGCAGCGAGTCCAGCCGCACCCGGCCCGCCTCGCCGAGCTCGCCGGCCTCGACCGCCTCGATGATGGCGCAGTCCGGGGAGTCGGGCAGGTGGGTGCATCCGCGCGGGCAGTCCTCGGCGACCGCGGCGAGGTCGGCGAACGCGCCGAGGATGTTGGCCGGATCGACGTGCCCGAGCCCGAACGACCGCACGCCGGGCGTGTCGATGACCCATCCCGTGCGATCGCCGTCGCGGAGCCGGAGCGACACCGTCGAGGACGAAGTGTGCCGACCCCGGCCGGTGACCACGTTGACGTGCCCGGTGGCGCGGTTGGCGTCGGGGACGAGCGCGTTCACGAGCGTCGACTTGCCGACACCGGAATGGCCGACGAAGACCGTCCGGTGGCCGACGAGCCGGTCGGTGATCTCGGCCAGCGGCATGTCGTCGGCACGGCTGAGGATGACGGGCAGCTCGAGCCCCGCGAAGTTGGCGAGGAAGGGACCGGGGTCGGCCAGGTCGGTCTTGGTCACGCACACGATCGGCGCGATGCCGGCGTCGTACGCCGCGACCAGGTACCGGTCGACCAGGCGC
This sequence comes from Agromyces aurantiacus, assembly GCF_016907355.1. Lineage (NCBI taxonomy): Bacteria > Bacillati > Actinomycetota > Actinomycetes > Micrococcales > Microbacteriaceae > Agromyces > Agromyces aurantiacus. Next base: position 1,791,794 of record NZ_JAFBBW010000001.1, read on the forward strand.
ACGCGAGGCTCGGGATTGGCCGCCGCGATGACGATGAGCATCTGGTCGGCGTTGGCGACGATGACGCGCTCGACCGCGTCGGTGTCGTCGGCGCTGCGGCGGAGCAGCGTGGTGCGCTCCTGGACGCGGACGATGCGCGCGAGCGTGCCCTCCTCGCCGGAGGTGTCGCCGACGAGGTCGACCCGGTCGCCGGTCACGACGGACTTCCGGCGCAGCTCGCTCGCGCGCGCCGCCGTGATCTCCCGCTCGTCGGGCCCGCCCTCGTCGACGAGCACGGCGTACCGGCCGCGGTCGACGCCGAGCACGACGCCGGTCAGGGCGTCGGCGTGCTCGGGACGCACCTTCGTGCGGGGACGGCTGCCGCGTCGGTTGGGGCGAATGCGGACGTCGGACTCGTCGTACTCGGGCTCGTCCTCGTCGTCCTCCGTCTCCCACCAGCTCATCCGAGCATCTGCTCCCAGAGCTCGGTGAACTGCGGCAGGGTCTTCGAGGTCGAGCCGACGTCGTCGACCACGACCCCGTCGACCGCGAGTCCGACGATCGCGCCGGACGTGGCCATGCGGTGATCGGCATACGCCTTCCACTCGCCGCCGTGCAACGGAGCGGGCTCGATGCGCAGGCCGTCCTCGAGCTCGGTCACGCGGCCGCCGAGGCCGTTGAGCTCCGCGGCGAGCGCGGCGAGGCGGTCGGTCTCGTGATGGCGGATGTGCCCGATGCCCGTGAACTCGCTCGGCCCGTCGGCGAACGCCGCGAGCGCGACGAGGTTCGGCACGAGCTCGCCCGCCTCCGAGAGATCCAGGTCGACCCCGCGGATGCCGCGGCTCCCGTCGGCCTCCAGCTCGGGCGCGTGCACCGTGAGGCGGTCGCCCTCGCGTTCGACGCGCGCCCCGAAGCGGGGAAGGAGCTCGGCCAGCCGGGCGCCGACCTGCGTGGTCTCGTCGGGCCATCCGGAGATCGTCACCGAGCCGCCGGCGACGAGCGCCGCGACGAGGAAGGGCGCCGCGTTCGAGAGGTCGGGCTCGATGTCGACGTCTCGCGCCGCGATGGGGCCCGGCGCGACGCGCCAGCGCCCGACGGCCGGCTGCTCGACCGCGACGCCACGACGCGCGAGCGTGTCGATGGTCATCTCGATGTGCGGCAGGCTCGGCAGTCGCTCGCCCGTGTGCGAGAGGTCGAGCCCGCGTTCGAAGCGCGGCGCCGAGAGCAGCAGGCCCGACACGAACTGGCTCGACGCCGAGGCGTCGATCGCGAGCTCGCCGCCCTCGACCCGCCCGAAGCCGTGCACCGTGAAGGGCAGCGTGCCGCGGCCGTCGTCATCGAGGTCGACCCCGATGCCGCGCAGGCCGTCGATGACGCCGCGCATGGGCCGGCGGTAGGCGGCCTCGTCGCCGTCGAACGTGGTCGGTCCGAGCGCCAGCGCGGCGACCGGCGGGAGGAAGCGCATCACGGTCCCGGCGAGGCCGCAGTCGATCGTCGTGGAGCCGAGCAGTTCGTCGGCCGGCGTCACGCGGAGGTCGTCGCCGAACCCGCCGTCGCCGGGGATCCGCTCGAAGCCCGTGCCGAGCTGCCGCAGGCCCTCGACCATGAGCTCGCTGTCGCGCGACCACAGCGGCGCGCGCAGCACCGACGGGCCGTCGGCCAGCGCGGCGAGCACGAGCTCGCGGTTCGTCAGCGACTTCGAGCCCGGCAGTGCGAGACGCGCCGCGAGGGGCGCGCGGGCGAGGGGCGCGCGCCATCCGCCGTCGCCCTCCACGGGGCGCTGGTCGCCGTACGGATCGAACTCCGGCGCGGAATACCTCGAGATCTGCATCGGTTACCAACAGTAGCGTCCGGCGAACGTGGAAGGAGATGGTGCGCGTGTCCGTTGCGGTGCTCGAACCCCCGGCTCTCACGCAGGCCGACGATCTAGGATGGCCCGTGATGACCGGCGATGAGACTGCGACCCCGGCCGAGGCGACTCGGTCCGACGACGAGACGCGCGACCTGGGTGCGCTGTTCGAGGAGCAGGCGCTGCCGTTCATCGACCAGCTGTACGGCGCGGCCCTCCGGATGACGAAGAATCCCGCCGACGCGCAGGACCTCGTGCAGGAGACGTTCGTCAAGGCCTACGCGGCGTTCGGCTCGTTCACGCAGGGCACGAACCTCAAGGCGTGGCTCTACCGAATCCTCACCAACACCTTCATCAACACCTACCGCAAGAAGCAGCGGGAGCCCTACCAGGGCACGATCGACGACCTGGAGGACTGGCAGCTCGGCGGCGCCGAGTCCACCACGGCGACCTCCAGCCGCTCGGCCGAGGCCGAGGCGATCGACCACCTGCCCGACTCGGCGGTCAAGGAGGCGCTGCAGGCGCTGCCCGAGGACTTCCGCCTCGCCGTGTACTTCGCCGACGTCGAGGGATTCTCCTACCAGGAGATCGCCGACATGATGAACACCCCCATCGGGACCGTGATGAGCCGCCTGCACCGTGGCCGGCGACTGCTGCGCGAGTCCCTCGCCGACTACGCCCGCGAGCGCGGCTTCGCCGCAGCGCAGCCGGCAGCCCGATCGACCAGGAGCACGAAATGACCGACTGCGGCTGCGAGAAGGCCAAGGCCGAACTCGAGGAGTACCTGCACAACGAGCTGTGCCGAGAGGATGCCGCCGACATCCGCGAGCACATGGACCACTGCGACGACTGCCGCGCCGAGATGCGGGTCGGTGTCGCGATCACGGAGGTCGTGCAGCGGGCCTGCCGGGAGAGCGCGCCCGAGGAACTGCGCGCCATCGTGCTCACGCGGATCCGAACCATCCAGTCGGGCCACGGCGCACTCGTCGACTGACCCGTCCGCGGCCCCGCCGGGCCTTTCGAGTTCCGAACTTTCGATTGACGCGGGCGGCGTCCCCCGCCTCGTAGCGTCGAGCACGATGAACACGAATGCCGCCACCAGACGGAGCACCGGGCGCGTCCCGGCCTGGCTCCGCGTCCTGATCCCCACCGTCCTGATCCTCGTCTGGTTCGCCCTGTTCGGCGCGGGCGGGGCGGCGTTCGGCACGCTCTCCGACGTGCAGCAGAACGACCAGGCCTCCTTCCTGCCGGCCTCGGCCGAGGCCACCGAGGTGAACGAGCTGCAGGAGGGCTTCCGCGACACCGACGCCGTGCCCGCGATCGTCATCGTCGCCACCGACGACGGCACCGACCTGACGGCCGCGCAGCTCGACGACGTCGAGGCGCTCCGCGCCGACCTGCTCGGGCTCGACGGCGTGATCGCCGACGAGAGCTCTCCCGTCATCCCCTCCGACGACGGCGAGGCGGCGCAGTTCGTCGCGTCGATCGCGCCCGGCGACGGCGAGGAGTCCGGCGCCGGCGCGACGGTCGAGGCGATGCGCGCCGCGATCGAGGAGAATCCGATCGAGGGCACGACGGCGGCCGTCACCGGACCCGCCGGGTTCACCGCCGACCTCACCGAGGCGTTCGCGGGTATCGACGGGCTCCTGCTCCTGGTGGCCCTCGCGGCCGTGCTCGTGATCCTCATCGTCGTGTACCGGTCGCCGCTGCTGCCGATCATCGTGCTGTTCACGAGCCTGACCGCGCTGACCGCCTCGGTGTTCACCGTCGTGCAGCTCGCCAAGGCCGGCCTGCTGCTCCTCTCGGGCCAGACGCAGGGGATCCTGTTCATCCTGGTCATCGGCGCCGCCACCGACTACGCCCTGCTCTACATCGCGCGCTACCGCGAGGCGCTGACCCAGCACGAGCGCAAGTGGGATGCCACCTGGGCCGCGCTCAAGGGCTCGTGGGAGCCGATCGCCGCCTCGGCGGGCACGGTCATCGTGGGCCTGCTGATCCTGCTCGCGAGCGAGCTGAACTCGAACAAGATCCTCGGACCGGTCGCGGCAATCGGCATCGTGTTCGCGCTCCTCGCGGCGCTCACCCTCCTGCCGGCGCTGCTGCTCTGGGCCGGGCGGGTCGCGTTCTGGCCGCGCCGGCCGGCACGCCCCGCGGCCGCGCCCGCGGTCGCCGCGGACGACGCCGCGCCGGGTGCCGAGCACGGCCGGCACGCCACCGTCGTCGACCCGTCGACCACGGGCGAGCGCGGCCTCTGGGGCGCCATCGGCCGACTCGTCGGTCGCCGTCCGCGCGTCGTCTGGATCCTCTCGACCCTGCTGCTGGGCGTCATGGCGTTCGGGCTCGTCCGGCTCGACGCCGACGGCGTGCCGGCGAGCGAGTTCGTGCTGGGCGAGTCGCAGGCGCGTGACGGTCAGGCCCTCGTGAGCGAGCACTTCCCGGGCGGATCGGGCACGCCGGCCGTGATCATCGGCCCGGAGGGCGAGCTGCAGGCCATGGCGGACGTCGCCCTCGCGACGCCCGGCGTGGACTCGGTCGCCGTGCTCTCGGCGGACTCGCCGGCCGGCAGCGCACCGGTCACCGAGGACGGCATCCAGGCGTTCGGCCCTCCCGGGACCCCCGCGCCGGAGCCGACCGTCGTCGACGGCGCGGTGCTCCTGCAGGCGACCCTCGACGATCCGTCCGATTCGGCGGAGGCCGAGGCCACGGTCGTCGACCTGCGCGAGCGGCTCGACGAGGTCGGCGAGGAGGTGCTCGTCGGCGGTCCGACCGCGGTCGCGCTCGACACGAACGAGGCCGCGGTCGCCGACCAGCGGCTGATCATCCCGCTGGTGCTGCTCGCGATCCTCGTCATCCTGATGCTGCTCCTGCGCGCGATCGTGGCGCCGATCCTGCTCATCGCGAGCGTGGTGCTCTCGTTCGCCGCCGCCCTCGGCGTCTCGGCCCTCGTCTTCGAGTTCGTCTTCGGGTTCCCCGGAGCGGACCCCTCGGTGCCGCTCTTCGGGTTCGTGTTCCTCGTCGCACTCGGCGTTGACTACAACATCTTCTTGATGACGCGCGTGCGGGAGGAGTCCGCCGCGCACGGCACGCGCGAGGGCATCCTGCGCGGCCTCCGGCTCACGGGCGGCGTGATCACCTCGGCGGGCCTCGTGCTCGCGGCCACGTTCGCGGCGCTGGGCGTGCTGCCGATCCTGTTCCTCGCGCAGATCTCCTTCATCGTCGCGTTCGGCGTGCTGCTCGACACGTTCCTCGTCCGGACCCTGCTGGTCCCGGCCGCCGCGTACGACATCGGCCGCGCCATCTGGTGGCCGAGCCGGCTCGCCCGCCAGGAGCGCGAGCACGGTGCGCACGCCGCGGCCGCGTCGGCCGACGCGCCCTCGCAGGGCGACGGACCCGGCGCCGGCGACGATGAGGCCGAGCCCTCCGAGGACCGGGAGCCGGTGACCACCGGCTGAGACCGGCCGGGCGCGGCGGAGCCCACGGCCGCGCCCGGTCCCGCACCCGGCCCTCTCGGGCCCGGGAGCGTGGGAAACGCGACGAGCGGATGCCCCGTGGGGGAGGCATCCGCTCGTCGTCTGCTGCGCCGCGCGATGCGGCGCTGGGGTTACACCGTCAGCGCGCGGCGGACCAGGTCGGCCTGCTCGATCGCGTGGCGCTTGGCCGAACCGGTCGCGGGCGACGCGGCCGCGGGCCGTGCCACGACGCGCACCTCGCGCGGGCCGAGCTTGTTCGTCTCGATGACGAAGAACGGCCAGGCGCCCTGGTTCTCCGGCTCCTCCTGCGCCCACACCAGCTCGGCGTTCGGGTAGGAGTCGGCGACCGCCTTGAGCTCGGCGGCGGGCAGCGGGTAGTACTGCTCGAGGCGCACGACCGCGATCTCGGGGTTGGGGTTCTTCTCGAGCTCGGCGATCAGGTCGTAGTAGAACTTGCCGGCGAGGAAGACCACGCGCTTGACGGCCTGCTTGTCGGTGATCCGCGCATCGTCGATCACCGGCTCGAACCGGCCCTGCGTGAAGTCGCCGACCTCGCTGGTCGCGCCGCGCAGCCGCAGCATCGCCTTCGGCGTGAACACCACGAGCGGACGGCGGGGTCGCGCGTACGCCTGGCGACGCAGCAGGTGGAAGTACGACGCCGGGGTCGACGGGCGCGCGACGGTCATGTTGTCCTCGGCGCACAGCTGGAGGTAGCGCTCGATGCGCGCGCTCGAGTGGTCGGGGCCCTGGCCCTCGTAGCCGTGGGGGAGCAGGAGCACCACGCTCGAGCGCTGGCCCCACTTCTGCTCGGCCGACGAGATGAACTCGTCGATGATGGTCTGCGCGCCGTTGGCGAAGTCGCCGAACTGCGCCTCCCACATCACGAGCGCGTCGGCGCGCTCGACCGAGTAGCCGTACTCGAAGCCCATCGCGGCGTACTCGCTGAGCAGCGAGTCGTAGATCCAGAACCGCGCCTGCTGGTCGGAGAGGTTCTGCAGCGGCAGCCACTCCTGGCCGTTCACGCGGTCGTGGAGCACGGCGTGGCGCTGCACGAAGGTGCCGCGGCGAGCATCCTGGCCGACGAGGCGCACCGGGGTGCCCTCGAGCAGGAGCGAGCCGAGCGCGAGCAGCTCGCCGAAGCCCCAGTCGATCTTGCCGTTGCGGCTCATGTCGACCCGCTTGGCCATCAACTGCTGGATCTTCGGGTGCACGGTGAAGCCGGAGGGCTTGTTGTTGAACGCGTCGCCGATCGCGTGGACGACCTCGGTCGACACGCCGGTCGTCTCGAGCTCGCCCGAGGCGACCTCGGGCGCGCGCGTCGACTCGGTCGCGCCGACCACCGGGATCGCGCCGGTCTGCACCGCGTGGGTCTCCGCGAAGGCGCGCTCGAGGCGGTCCTGGAAGTCGCGGTGCGCGTTCTCGTACTCCTCCTCGGTGATGTCGCCGCGTCCGACGAGCGCCTCGGTGTAGAGCTTGCGCACCGAGCGCTTCGCCTCGATGAGGTTGTACATGAGCGGCTGCGTCATCGACGGGTCGTCGCCCTCGTTGTGGCCGCGGCGGCGATAGCAGACGAGGTCGATGACGACGTCGCGCTTGAACTCCTGGCGGTACCGGAAGGCCAGCTCGGCGACCCGCACGACCGCTTCGGGGTCGTCGCCGTTCACGTGGAAGATCGGAGCCTGGATGGCCTTCGCGACATCCGTCGAGTAGATCGACGAGCGCGCGTCGCCGGGCACGGTCGTGAAGCCGACCTGGTTGTTCACCACGAGGTGGATGGTGCCGCCCGTGCGGTACGCCCGCAGCTGCGACATCTGCATCGTCTCGACCACGACGCCCTGGCCGGCCATGGCCGCATCGCCGTGGATGAGGATCGGGAGGGTCGAGAAGGTGCCGATCGGCTTGCGGTCCTGCTTGGCGCGGACGATGCCCTCGAGCACGCCGTCGACCGCCTCGAGGTGCGATGGGTTCGCGGCGAGGGTCACGGGCACCTGCTGCCCGTCGTCGGCCGTGAAGACGCCCTCGGTGCCGAGGTGGTACTTCACGTCGCCCGAGCCCGAGAAGTTCTTGGTGTCCTGGGTGCCCTCGAACTCGCGGAAGACCTGGCCGTACGTCTTGCCCGCGATGTTGGTGAGCACGTTGAGGCGGCCGCGGTGGGCCATGCCGATGGCGACCTCGTCGAGGCCCTCCTTCGCGGCGCCCTGCAGCACCTCGTCGAGCAGCGCGATCATCGACTCGCCGCCCTCGAGGCTGAAGCGCTTCTGCCCGACGTACTTGGTCTGCAGGAACGTCTCGAACGCCTCGGCCTCGTTGAGCTTGCCGAGGATGCGCATCTGCTCGTCGTGCGTGGGCTTCTCGTACTTGCGCTCGACCTGCTGCTGGATCCAGCGGCGCTGCACCGGGTCCTGGATGTGCATGTACTCGATGCCGATCGTGCGGCAGTACGAGTCGCGCAGGACGCCGAGGATGTCGCGCAGCAGTGCCGTGCGCTTGTCGCCGAAGCCGCCGGTGACGAACTCCCGGTCGAGGTCCCAGAAGGTCAGGCCGTGGCTCTCGATGTCGAGGTCGGGGTGCGAGCGCTGGACGTACTCGAGCGGGTCGGTGTCGGCCATCATGTGGCCGCGCACGCGGAACGAGTTGATGAGCTCCTGCACGCGCGCGGTCTTGTCGATCGCGCTGGCGATGTCGACGGAGATGTCGTGGTTCCACTTGATGGGCTCGTACGGCAGGCGGAGCGCCGCGAAGAGGTCCTGGTAGAAGTTCCGCTCGCCGATGAGCAGCTCGTGCACCTTCTTCAGGAACTCGCCCGAGCCGGCGCCCTGGATGACGCGGTGGTCGTAGGTCGAGGTGAGCGTGATGGTCTTGCCGATCGCGAGGTTCGCGAGGGTCTTCTCGCTCGCGCCCTGGAACTCGGCCGGGTACTCGAGGGCGCCCGCGCCGATGATGCAGCCCTGGCCCTTCATGAGTCGCGGCACGGAGTGGACCGTGCCGATGCCGCCCGGGTTGGTCAGCGACACCGTCGCGCCCTTGAAGTCCTCGGCGGTGAGCTTGTTGGTGCGGGCCCGGCTGACCAGATCCTCGTAGGCGGCGAGGTACTCGTTGAAGGTCATGGTCTCGGCGCGCTTGATGGCGGGCACGAGCAGGGCCCGGGTGCCGTCGGGCTTCGGGATGTCGATCGCGATGCCGAGTCCGATGTGCGCGGGCTTGACGAGGCTCGGCTTGCCGTCGACCTCGGCGTAGTACACGTTCTGGCTCGGGAACTCCTTGAGCGCCTGGATGAGCGCCCACCCGATGAGGTGCGTGAACGACACCTTGCCACCGCGCGTGCGGCGCAGGTGGTTGTTGATGACGATCCGGTTGTCGATCATCAGCTTGGCCGGGATGGTGCGCACGCTCGTCGCCGTGGGGACCGCGAGCGACGCGTCCATGTTCGCGGCGAGGGTCTTCGGCAGCCCCTTGAGGGTCACGACCTCGTCCTCGCGCTCGCCGCCCTCGGCCTTGGGCTGGGGGCTCGTGACGGGGACGTCGGCGGGCACGGGCGCGGTGCGCGGGGCGACCGACGTGGTGCGCGCCTCGGGCGCCTGGCCGATCACGGCGCTCGGCGCGGTGGCGGGGTGCGAGGTGGCGGGCGGCGCGGGCGCGGCGGGTGCCTGCGCCGGTGCGGCGGCCTCGGCTGCCGGCGCGGCGGGCGCCGCGAGCGGGGCGCTCGGGGCGCTCGGGGCCGCGGCGGCCGCGGTCTCGTTCGCGGCGCGGAGCAGCTCGGCCTCGTCGGGCATCGGCGCCGGCGCGGGCGGAGCGGTTGCCTCACCGGTGCGCACCTGGCGGTAGTGCTCGAGCACCGGTCGCCAGGTCTCGTCGACGGATTGCGGGTCGGCGAGGAATCGCTCGTACATCTCGTCCACGAGCCACTCGTTGGCTCCGAACTCCGCCGACGTCGTCTCGTCGGACCCCGACCCGGTCAATTGGCTCGACACAGCCTCTCGCCCACTCTCTCCGTTGATGGTTGCTCACCTTGGCGGCGTGGCGCGCGCAGCACGTCGCGGAACGCCCTCACAAGCCTAAACCCGTTCCGGGGAGAGCCGGGACCGCGCACGGTAGCGTGAACGGCATGCAGTTCTACCGCACGACGCCCCGGCACGATCTCACGTACTCCGACGTCTTCCTCGTGCCGAGCCGGTCGGGCGTGTCGAGCCGGCTCGACGTGTCGCTCGCGCCCGACGACGGGTCGGGCGCCTCGATCCCGATCGTCTCGGCGAACATGAACTCCGTCACAGGCCCCCGGCTCGCGGCGACGCTCGCGCGCCGTGGCGGGATCGGCGTGCTCCCGCAGGACCTCCCGCTGCAGGAGCTCGACGACGCCATCCGCTGGGTCAAGTCGCGGCCGGCCCGGTTCGACGTGCCGCACGCGTTCTCCGTCGACCAGACCGCGGCCGACGCCCTCGAGGTGCTCCCGCCGGTCGAGGGGCACGGCATCGTGCTGCACGACGACGACGGGCGGTACGCGGGCACGATCCCCGCGGCGCGACTGGCGACCGCGCTGCCCGACGCGCGGCTCGGCGACCTGGTGCACGGCGCCATCCCGTCGCTGGACGCCGACGACGTCGACACGCCGCGCCGGGCGTTCGACCTGATGGTCGATGCCGGGATCGACTTCGCGCCCGTGCTCGAGCACGGACGCGTGATCGGCACCCTGAGCCGGCGGAGCGCGCTGCGGGGCACGGTGTCCGAGCCGAACACGGATGCCTCGGGCCGGCTGCGGGTCGCGGCGGCCGTCGGCATCAACGGCGACGTCGCGGCGAAGGCGCGCGCGCTGGCGGCCGCCGGCGTCGACATGATCGTGGTCGACACCGCGCACGGGCACCAGGAGGGGATGATCCGGGCGGTGCGCACGGTCAGGGCGGCGGGTCTCGGCATCCCGATCGTCGCGGGCAACATCGTCACCGCCGACGCGGTCGCCGACCTCGTCGAGGCCGGCGCCGACGTGCTGAAGGTCGGCGTCGGACCCGGTGCGATGTGCACCACGCGCATGATGACGGCGGTCGGCCGGCCGCAGTTCTCGGCGGTGCTCGAGACGTCCGAGGCCGCCCGCGAGGCGGGCGCGGCCGTGTGGGCCGACGGCGGCGTGCGGTACCCGCGCGACGTGGCGCTCGCGCTCGCGGCGGGCGCGGCATCCGTCATGATCGGCTCGTGGTTCGCGGGCACGATCGAGGCCCCGGGCACGCTGCGCCGCGACGCCGACGGCCGGGTCTACAAGGAGAGCTGGGGCATGGCCTCGACCAAGGCGGTCAAGGAGCGGTTCGGACGCCTGTCGGCATACGAGCTCGCGCGCAAGGAGCTCTTCGCCGAGGGGATCTCGTCGTCGGCGATCTACCTCGACCCGCTGCGTCCGTCCCTCGAGGACCTGCTCGACATGATCACCTCGGGCGTGCGCAGCTCGTTCACCTATGCGGGCGCGCGCACGGTCCCGGAGTTCCGGGAGCGTGCGCTCGTCGGCATCCAGTCGGCCGCGGGCTACGAGGAGGGCAAGGCGCTCCCGGTCAGCTGGTGAGCGCGGCCGCCCGATCCCTGGCTGTGGACGGATGCCGCAGCACCGCGAGTCCGCTGGCTACGCTCGCCGCATGACGCAGCCGGTCCATCCATTCGCCATCCTGGCCGACCCCGTTCGGCGTCGCATCGTGGAGATCCTCGCGGTCGGCGAGCATTCCGCCGGAACGCTGGGCGACGTGGTCGCGACCGAGCACGGCATCTCGGCCAGCGCGGTCTCGCATCACCTGCGGACGCTTCGCGACCACGGCGCCGTGTTCTCGACCGTGGATCCCGTCGAGCCGCGGTCGCGCACCTACCGGCTCAGCCAGGAGTTCCTCGCCCTCCTCGACGATGAGGTCGAGCGGCTGTTCCGGCTCTGGGACCACCGGTACGGGACGACGGAGCGACGCGCGCCGCTGGTGGACCCGCCGCGGTCGCGCCCCTCCCGGCCGCACCGATTCGGCGTCGCCGCCGAGCGACGCGCCGAGGAGCGCGCGGTCGCGTGGGGTCGCCGGGACCACACGCCGGTCGCTGCCGATCCGCGATCCGTGCGCTGACGAGGCGGCGTTCGACCGCGCTCGGCGTGCCGAGAACGTTTCCAGTTCGCTCGTCTGAAGCCTCCCTCATTTGAGGCCCCGCTCAACCGGCGGTGCTTCGGCCGGGTTGCCCTGGGCGATCGACGCGGCGGGCCTCATTTGAGGCCCCGCTCAAGCGGCTGTGCTTCGGCCGGGTTGCCCTGGGTGATCGACGCGGCGGGCCTCATTTGAGGCTGCGCTCATCTCGCCGGGGGTGGCTGGGGCGGTGCCGTTCGGGGCGGCTGGCCTCATTTGAGGCGGCGTTCATGCGGTGGGCACTCGGGGGTGGGTTGGCGGGAGGGCGCTCGGTGCCGGGCCTCATTTGAGGCCGGGTTCAGACGAGCGAACTGGAAACAGTCGCCGCGGAGGATACGGGTGAGGCGGGGCGGCCGGGGCGGGGCGAGGCGGGGAGGTGACGCGAGGGGGGCGAGGCGGGGAAGGAGGCTGGGGTGAGGCGAACGACGCCACGGCGTCGCCACGGGTGACGAGGGTGTGACGGCTCGGCGGTGGAGCGGCAACCGCCGTTATACTGGATCGACCATGGATGATCCTCCCTCTGCGACCACCCCCGGCCATAGACCCTCGCCCGTGACCGAACGGGATGGTGCGGATGTCTGAGTGGATCCTCCTCGGCATCGGGCTCATCCTCACGATCGGCACGGGCTTGTTCGTTGCGAGCGAGTTCGCGCTCGTGAACCTCGATCGATCCGACCTCGAAGCCCGGCGCGCCAAGGGCGAGACCCGGCTCGGTCTCACGATCGAGGCGCTGAAGATCACCTCGACGCACCTGTCGAGCGCGCAGCTCGGCATCACGCTCACCACGCTGCTGACCGGCTACACGATGGAGCCGGCGATCTCGTCGCTGCTCGCCGACCCGCTTCGCGCGCTCGGGCTCCCCGACGGCGCCATCCGGCCGGTGGGCGCGATCACCGCGATGATCGTCGCGACGTTGCTCTCGATGATCATCGGCGAGCTCGTGCCGAAGAACTTCGCGCTCGCCCTGCCGCTCGCGACGGCGAAGATCGTGATGCCGTTCCAGACCGCCTTCACGTGGGTGTTCCGCCCCGCCATCGCCGTGCTCAACGGCAGCGCGAACGGGCTGCTGCGCGCGTTCGGCATCGAGCCGAAGGAGGAGCTCTCCGGCGCGCGATCGGCCGAGGAGCTCTCCTCGCTCGTGCGCCGCTCCGCGAGCGCGGGTGTCCTGGAAGAGGACACCGCGACCCTGCTCGGCCGCACCCTGCGCTTCTCCGAGCACGACGCGTCCGATGTCATGACGCCGCGCCCGCGCGTCGCGGCCGTGCAGCGCACCGAGCCGGCCGAGGCGGTCATCGAGCTCGCACGCCAGACCGGGTTCTCGCGCTTCCCCGTCTACGACGAGGACCTGGACGACGTCGTGGGGCTCGTCCACGTCAAGCAGGCCGTCGCGGTCCCCCGCGAGAAGCGCGGCGACGTGCCCGCGTCGGCGCTGCAGAGCGAGGCGCTCCGCGTGCCCGAGACGATCAAGCTCGATTCGCTGCTCGGCGAGCTGCGCGGTCGCGGCTACCAGATGGCGGTCGTGGTCGACGAGTACGGGGGCACGGCGGGCGTCGCGACCCTCGAGGACCTCGTCGAGGAACTCGTGGGCGAGGTCTCGGACGAGCACGACCGCACGCGCGCGGGGGTCGTCCGCCGCGGCGAGTTCGTGAGCTTCCCCGGCATCCTCCGGCCCGACGAGCTGCTGGATCGCACGGGCATCCGGGTGCCCGAGGGCGGCGCGTACGAGACGGTCGCCGGGTTCGTCATGGCGGCCCTCGGTCGCATCCCGGCCGTGGGCGACGAGGTCGAGGTCGAGGGCGGCCGGTTCCGCGTCCAGCGCATGGACGGCCGGCGCATCGACCGGATCCAGTTCACGCCCGCGACCGCGCGGACGCATGCCGACGTCGTGACGGAGGTCGAGCGATGAGCGACTGGGTCGGACTCGCCTGGCTGTTCGTGCTGCTGGCCGGCAACGCGTTCTTCGTCGGCGCGGAATTCGCCGTCATCTCGGCACGCCGGTCGCAGATCGAGCCGCTCGCGGAGAAGGGCCGGCGCAGCGCGAAGACCGCGCTCTGGGCGATGGAGCACGCGACGCTCATGCTCGCGATGAGCCAGCTCGGCATCACGATCTGCTCGCTGCTGATCCTGACCGTCTCGGAGCCCGCCATCCATCACCTCCTCGAGGCGCCGCTGCAGCTGACCGGGTGGTCCGAGGAGGTCGTGTCGACGATCGCGTTCGTGATCGCGCTCCTGCTGGTCTCCTACCTGCACGTCGTGCTCGGCGAGATGGTGCCCAAGAACCTCTCGTTCTCGCTGCCCGACCGTGCGGTGCTCGTGCTCGCGCCGCCGCTCGTGTTCATCGCCCGCGTCTTCCGACCGGTGATCGTGGCGCTCAACGCGACCGCGAACGGCGTGCTGCGGCTCTTCGGCGTGGAACCCAAGAGCGAGGCCACCTCGACGTACACGCTCGAGGAGGTGCAGACGATCGTCGACCAGTCGCGTCGCGAGGGCGTGCTGCACGACGCGAGCGGGACGCTGTCGGCCGCGTTCGAGTTCACGACGAAGCGCGTGAGCGACGTCGCGGTGCCGATGTCCGAGCTCGTGTGCCTGCCGGCGGATGCCACGCCGGGCGACGTCGAGCGCGCGGTCGCGCGCCGCGGCTTCTCGCGGTACGTGCTCGCGGGCGAGGACGGCGAGCCCGACGGCTACGTGCACCTCAAGGACGTCATCGACCTCGACGACGACGAGTTCGACGACCCGCTCCCGCCCAAGCGCATCCGCCGCCTCGTGTCGATCTTCGCCGGCACCGACCTCGAGGACGCGCTCGCGACCATGCGCCGCCAGGGTGCGCACGTGGCGCGGGCGTTCGACGACCAGGGTCGCACGACGGGCGTGATCTTCCTCGAGGACATCATCGAGGAGCTCGTGGGCGAGGTCGAGGACGCCACCCGGAGGGGGTAGCGCGGCGGGGCGGCGGGCGGCGTAGACTGCGCCCGTCAAGGAAGCTGAGGTGAACTCATGTTCGAGAACTCCATCGCGATGGCCTCGCTCGCCGCCTCCGATCAGGCGCGTGCCCGGACGTTCTGGAAGGACGTGTTCGGGCTCGACCCGGTGCGCAGCGACCTGGGAGGCGACTTCTACGTGATCGGCGGCACCGCCGTCCTCGTCTACGAGTCCCAGTTCGCCGGTACGAACAAGGCGACGGCGTTCTCGATCATGACCGACGATCTCGACCGCGACATGGCCGCACTCCGTGCGAAGGGCATCGTCTTCCACGACTACGACCTGCCGGGGATCAAGACCGAGAACGGCGTCGTGGAGATGGACGGCGAGCGCGGCGCGTGGTTCGACGACAGCGAGGGCAACATCATCTCGATCGCCCAGCCGACCGGCATGTCGATGGACGAGGCCAAGTCCATGCTCGCCGCCGTCCGGACCTGAGGCGACCCCGGGCTACCACTCGCCGTCGTTGAGCGCCGGCCGCGCGCGGAGGTACTGCAGCGGCCACATCGACGTGTCGGCGCCGAGTTCGTGCGCCGCGCGCATCGCGAAGTGCGGGTCGCGCATCATCGCCTTGCCGAACATCACCGCGTCGGCGGCACCGGATGCCACGAGCTCCTCGGCCTGCGCGGGCGTCGTGATCCGCCCCACCGCGGAGACCGACACGCCCGCGCGCCCGCCGACGAACTCGGCGTGCGCGGCCTGGTACGCCGGTCCGACGGGGATCCGCACGTCGCGGACGAGGCCGCCGGTGGAGATGTCGAAGAAGTCGGCCCCGAGCTCGGCGGCGCAGCGTGCGACCGTCGCGGTCTGCTCCTCGTCCCACCCGCCGGGTGCCCAGTCGGTGGCCGAGAACCGGACGAACAGCGGCATCCGCTCGCCGATCTCGGCGCGCACGGCGCGCACGATCTCGAGCAGCAGGCGAGCGCGGTTCTCGAGCGGCCCGCCCCAGCGGTCCTCGCGGAGGTTCGACAGCGGCGAGAGGAACTCGTGCACCAGGTAGCCGTGCGCGGCGTGCACCTCGACGAGGTCGAAGCCGGAGGCGACCGCCCGCCGCGCCGCGAGGCGGAACGCCTCGATGATCGCGAGGATGCCGTCCTCGTCGAGTGCGACCGGTTCGCGCAGGCCCTCGAACGCGATCGCCGACGGCGCGAGCGTGCTCCATCCGCCCTCCTCGAGGGGCTGCGAACCCGGTCGGCGCAGGTGCTCCTGCCACACCGAGGCCTTGCGGCCGGCGTGCGCGAGCTGGATTCCGGATGCCGCGCCCTGCGATCGGATGAAGCGCGTGATGCGCGCCCAGGCCTCCGCCTGCCGGTCGTTCCAGAGGCCCGTGTCGTGGTCGGAGATGCGGCCCTCGGGCGTGACCGCGGTCGCCTCGGCGATCACGAGCCCGGCGCCGCCCGCCGCCATCGCGCCGAGGTGCACGAGGTGCCAGTCGTGGGGCACGCCGTCGAGCTCGGTCACCGAGTACTGGCAGAGCGGCGGCACCCAGACCCGGTTGCGGATCTCGAGGCCGCGGATCGTGATCGGCCGGAACAGGGCGGGCGTCTCGGGCGCGGACGAGGATTCGGCGCTCACGCGGCGAGCTCCCGCAGCCACGCCTCGAGGCCCGCCGCATGCGTGAACACGTGCCCGTCGCCCCCGACCGCCCGCGCACCCTCGACGTTCACGGCCTTGTTGTCGACGAACAGGAACTCGGACGGCGAGATGCCGAGCTCGGCCATGACGTGGCCGTAGATCTCGGCGCCCGGCTTGACCATGCCGAGCTCGCCGCTGACGAACACGCGCTCGAACAGCGGCGCGAAGGACCCGTGCCGGAGCCACCCCCCGAAGTCGGCGCCCGCGTTCGAGAGCAGCGCCATCCGCGTGCCGCCGTCGTGCAGGGCGTGCAGCACGGCCAGCGTGGCGGGGTCGACGCTCAGCCAGCTGCGATGGTCGATCGCCCACAGCTCGTGCAGGTCGATGGCGGTCCAGGCCGTGCCGAGGTCGTCGGCGACGCGGCGCCAGTACGCCGCGATCGACAGCGTGCCCCGGTCGAGGTCGTCGCGATGCGCCCAGTACGCCGGCCAGAACGACTCGGGGTCGGCGCCGGCGCGGGCGAGGAGCGTGGCGCGATCCGCCTCGGAGGGCGCGTGCGAGATGACCTCGCCGTAGTCGAACACCACCAGGCGCGGGGACAGGCTGATCGGCGCGGAACTCGTCGGGGGCATGCTCTTCAACCTATCGTTGGGTCATGGCAACGGGGACGTGGCGGGAGTGGACCGCCGACGACGCATCCGAGTGGCTCAGCGCTCCGAGCGCCGACGACGACAAGTACCGCCGCGGCGTGCTCGGCGTGATCACGGGCTCGCCCGACTTCCCGGGCGCGGCGGTGCTCGGTGTCGAGGCGGCCCACCGGACGGGGGTCGGGATGGTGCGCTTCACCGGTCCGCGCGCCGTGCGCCAGGCCGTGCTCGCCGCGCGACCGGAGACCGTCGGCGTGCCCGGGCGCGTGCAGGCCTGGCTGCTGGGCTCGGGGATGGACACCGACCACCGGTCGTTCCTGCTCGCCGGCGACCTCCAGCACGCCCTCGCGTCGGGCGAGCCGACCGTGCTCGATGCCGGTGGGCTCGACCTCGTCGGGAGCCACACCGCCCCGACCGTCATCACGCCGCATGCGCGGGAGCTCGCCCGGCTGCTGAACGACCGCGACATCGACGCCACGGTCGAGGAGGTCGAGGCCGATCCGGCCGGATGGGCCGCCCGCGCCGCCGAGGAACTGCGCGTCGCGGTGCTGCTCAAGGGTGCCGTCACCCACGTCTGCGACCCGGACGGCACGCGCCTCACGGTGACGGCGTCGACCCACTGGCTGGCCAGCGCCGGCACGGGAGACGTGCTCGGCGGGATCGTCGGTGCCCTCGCGGCGACGCACCACGAGCGGCTCGCGACCCACGCGACGGCGATCACGTACCTCGCCGCGACGGCCGCGTTCGTCCACTCCGAGGCCGCGCGCCGTGCGAGCGAGGCGTGGGAGGGCGGCCCCGTCACGGCGATGGACGTCGCGCACGCCATCCCGCCCGTCATCGGCCGCCTGCTGCGCGGCGAGGCCCGATCCCCGCGTCCGTGACGGACCGGCCGGGTTCGGACCCGATGGCGGAGGACGTCGTCGACGCGGTCGATGGCCGGCGCCGGCCCGCTCGGCTGCGCCGGGCGCTCGGCGGACGCGGGGCGCTCTGGGCGGCGTTCGCCGTGGTGCACGTGGCGCTGGTGGCAATCAACCTGTCGGGCGCCGGCAACGCGCTCGGCGACGTGACCCTCGTGTACCGCGTGTGGGCCGAGACCGCGCAGCACGGCTGGGTGCGCATGGGCATCGACGTGCCCTGGGTGTACCCGATCCTCGCGTTCGCGCCCATGACCGCCGCGCTCGCCTTCGGCTCCGAGTGGTACGGAGCGACGTGGCTCGGCCTCGTGACCGTGCTCGACGCGATCGCGTTCGGCGTGCTGCTCGGCTCCGGGACGCTCTCGCGCCGCCGTCGCGCCGCCGCGTGGTGGTGGGTCGCGTTCCTCGTCCTCCTCGGGCCGATCGCACTCGGCCGCATCGATGCGGTGACGGTGCCGTTCGCCGTCGTCGGACTGCTGTGGGCGGCGGGGCGCCCGCGCGTCGCGGCAGCGCTGCTCACCATCGGGGCGTGGATCAAGGTCTGGCCGGCCGCGCTGGTGGCCGCGCTCGTGGTGGCCTCGCGCCGCCGCGGCGAGGTCGTCATCGTCGCGGCGGCGCTCACGGCCGGGATCCTCGGCGTGAGCGTGCTCGCGGGCTCGGGCGGAAACGCGCTCGGGTTCGTCGCCGAGCAGGCGGGCCGCGGGCTGCAGGTCGAGTCGCCCTTCGCGGTGCCGTGGCTGTGGTGGATCGTCGGGGGGACGAGGGAGGCGACGATCGCCTACGACCGCGACATCCTGACGTTCCAGATCGAGGGTCCGGGGGCGGACGCCGCGGCCGCCCTCACGACGCCGGTGATGGCGCTCGGCGCGGTGCTCGTCCTCGTGGCGGGCCTCCGCGCGGCGCGGCGCGGCGCGCACCTCGTCGCGCTCCTCCCGCCGCTCGCGCTCGCGTTCACCACGGTGCTCATCGTGGCCAACAAGGTCGGTTCGCCGCAGTTCGTCACGTGGCTGGCCGCGCCCGTGATCCTGGGGATCGTGCTCGGGGGCGGCCGTCACCTGGTGCCGGCGGGCCTCGCGCTCGCGATCGCGGTGCTCACCCAGGTGATCTACCCGTACTGGTACGGCTGGCTGCTGATCGCCAACCCGGGGTTCGTGGTGGTCCTCACGGTCAAGGTGGTGCTGCTGGTGCTCCTCCTCCTGTGGGCGGTGCGCGCGGTGTGGCAGGCTGGTTCTGCGCGCACGCCGTCGGACGAGTCCGCGGCCTAGCGGGCTGCGCGGCGCGCGTCGCGTGGGAGGAGGAACCCATGCTGGTCGCGTTCTCGGTCGCTCCGAGCGGAACGGGTCGCACGGACGGTTCGGTGCACGATGCGGTCGCCGAGGCCGTGCGGATCGTCCGGGAGTCGGGGCTTCCGAACCGGACGACGTCGATGTTCACCGAGATCGAGGGGGAGTGGGACGAGGTCTTCGCGGTGATCCGCGAGGCGTGCGAGGCGGTCGGCGACTACGGGTCGCGCGTGTCCCTCGTGCTCAAGGCCGACATCCGTCCGGGCTTCACGAACGAGCTGGAGGGCAAGGTCGACCGGCTCGAGGCCGCGCTCGAGAACGACGGCTGACACCGCCGGGGCGCCGGGTGGGTCCCGCCCGGCGCCGCGAGGGGTCGCGGCGATTCTCGAATCGATTCGATCCGTGGCATGATCGAACGGTGACCCACGCTCCCGACGGGCCGACGACGCTGTCGCCGGCCCGCATCCGTCTCGCCCTCATCGCCCTCGCGATGGGCGGCTTCGGCATCGGCGCGACCGAGTTCGTCGCGATGGGCCTGCTGCCCGACATGGCGGTCGACCTGCTGCCCGGGCTCGCGGCCGAGTCGGCCGACGCCGCGAACGCGGCGGCGGGCTGGATCATCTCGGCCTACGCGCTCGGCGTCGTGGTCGGCGCCCCGACGATCGCCGCGGCCGCCGCGCGGTGGCCCCGCAAGCGGCTGCTGCTCGCCCTCCTCGCGGCGTTCAGCCTCGGCACTATCGCGTCGGCGCTGCTGCCCACCTTCGAACTCGTGGTCGCCGCGCGCTTCGTCGCCGCGCTCCCGCACGGCGCCTACTTCGGCATCGCCTCGCTCGTCGCGGCGAACCTCATGGGTCCCGGCAAGCGCGCCCGCGGCGTGGCGCTCGTGCTCTCCGGCCTCACCATCGCGAACGTCGTCGGCGTGCCCCTGATCACCTGGCTCGGCCAGCAGGCCGGATGGCGCGTGGCCTACCTCGCGGTCGCGGGCATCTTCGTCGCGACCTTCCTCGCCGTGCTCGCCGCCGTGCCCTGGCAGCCGGGCGACCCGTCGGCGACCATGGTGCGCGAGCTGCGGATCTTCACGCGCGTCCAGGCGTGGTTCGCCCTCGCGATCGGCGCCATCGGGTTCGGCGGCCTGTTCGCGGTGTACAGCTACGTCGCGCCGCTCGCGACCGAGGTCACCGGGCTGCCCGCGTCGCTCGTGCCGCTCATCCTCGTGGTGTTCGGCCTCGGCATGACGATCGGCAACCTCGTCGGCGGGCGCCTCGCCGACTGGAGCGTCCGCCGATCGATGCACCTGTTCTTCGCCACGCTCGCCGGGGCGCTCGTGCTCACGGCGCTCACCGCGCAGCATCCGCTCGGCCTCGCCTCGGGGGTGTTCCTGGTCGGGGCCTCCTCGGCGGCGCTCTCGCCGACCATCCAGGCGCGCCTCATGGACGTCGCGCGCGACAGCCAGTCGATCGCCGCGGCGCTGAACCACTCGGCCCTGAACATCGGCAACAGCCTCGGCGCGATGGTCGGCGGGATCGTCATCGCCGCGGGGCTCGGCTACGTCGCCCCGGTGTGGGTCGGACTGCTCTTCACGATCGCGGGCAGCGCGCTCGCGGTGGCGACGTTCGCCCTCGATCGCGCGCGGCAGCGCCGCGGCATCCCGCTGCCGTCGGTCACCGGCGCCATCGGGGCCGTCGGGGACTGACGCCCGGCCGCGTCACTCCGACTGCAACAGGATCCCGTCGGCGATCGCGCGCTTGCGCAGCGCGACCTTCGTGCCGACGTCGTACCCCGCGAGGCGGTACTTCTCGCGGATGCGCTTGAGGTAGCTCTTCGCGGTCTCCTCCGAGATCCCGAGCTGGAACGCGACCGCCTTCACGGGCTGGCCCGCGCCGTACAGCGCCATCACCCGGCGTTCCTGCGCGCTCAGCCGCGGGGCGGCGCCGTCCCCGTCGAGCGCGTCCTCGAGCTCGCGGCTGAGGTACGACTCGCCGCGCTGCGCGGCGCGGATGGCCTCGACGATCGTCTCGACGGGTTCCGACTTCACGAGGTATCCGAGCGCGCCCGCGCCGAGCGCCTCGCGCACCACGGCGGGCTCGGAGTAGGTGCTCATCAGCATCGTGCGCACGCCCGCCGACTTCAGCGTCGACAGCTTGATGGAGATCGGGATGTTGTCGCGCAGGTCGAGGTCGAGCAGGACCACGTCGACGGGGAACTCGGGGTGCGCGAGCAGCTCGGACCACGACGGCACGGCCGCCACGAGCTCGACGTCGGACGCCGCCCCCCGCAACCACTCGGAGAGCGCACCCAGCAGCATGCGATGGTCGTCGACGATCGCGAGCCGGATGCGCGGCAGTTCGGTTTCGGGCACGTCATGCTCCCCTCGGGTAGGCGGCGCTGGGCGGCGCCGAGGTGCCTCCACGGACCGTGGGCTCGATCCGGCAGTCGACGTCGACCCGGAAGCCGTCGGGCTCCAGGGCGACCTCGTGTCCTCCGACACTATCGAGTGACTCCCACGTCGCGGCGTCGACCTTCCGCGCCGGGATGCCGGAGACCTCGAATCTGATGGCGACACGGGCGGCATCGGCGAGCGTGCGCGGCGGCTCTTCGACGTCGTCGGCCTCGGCGTCGCGGCAGGTGACCCTGACCTCGAGCGGCGGCTCGGTCGACGTGCGCCGGCGCTGGCCGGCGATGAGCCAGACGGCGAGCAGCAGCCCGTCGCGCTGCGACGGCGAGAGCAGCCCGGCGAGCCCGTTCGGGTCGTCCACCGTGACGCGGCGGCTGAGGTACGCGGACTCGGTGACCGCGTGGCGCAGCCACGTGTCGGTGCGGCCCTCGATGAGGCGGATGCGCAGGCGGGCCGCGAGCTGGCCCGCCCGTTCGGCGTCCTCGGGCGGCAGCGGGATGGCGATCCGACCCGACCCGACGTCGTCGAGCAGCGACTCGGCGTCGTAGTCGAGCTCCGCGAGCTCCTCCGAGGCTCGCATGCCGACGGCCGACCGGGGCGTGGCCACGGTGGACTGGACGAGCGAGAGGTCGAGCTCGCGGCCCACGAGCCGTCGGAACCCGCGGACCGCGACGGTCACGAGCACCACGGGCACCACGGCGCTCGCCGCGACGGCCAGCCCCACGACGGTCGTCGTCCCGGCCTCGGGAGCCTGCAGCAGCGCCGCGACGGCCAGCACCCCGGCGATGGCCGAGGCGGCGGCGACCGGTGAGCGCGTCTCGCGCAGGGCCGCGACCGGCATGAGCACCGCGGCGGCCGCGGGTGCGGCGGTGGGCGTGATCCCGAGCGGCAGCTGCGGCGCGGTCGCGGCGACGTCGAGCGAGACCGGCACGGCCAGCCCGACCAGCAGCCCCACGAGGACGCCGTCGGAGACCTGGCTGATGCCGCGCGTGGCGACGACCGCGACGATCGTGACGACCGCGAGCGCGATCCACGCCGGCACGGGGCTCGAGCCCGGCGGGTAGGTCGCCGCGAGGCCGATGGCATGCACGAGGTGCGCGAGGACGATCGCGGCTGCGGCGAGGCCGACGCCGGTCGCCAGGCGGCGCCCGCCGTGCGCGCTCCGGATGTCCTCGGCGGCGCGGGCCGAGCGCGTCGGCCGGCGGAACTGGCTCTCGTGCGTGGTGTCGCGCGCCGCCTCGTCCTCCGCGGCGGAGCGTCGGAGCAGGTTCACGGCTTGGGCACCTCCAGCATCACGGTGGTGCCCGAGCCCGGCGAGCTGAACACCCGGGCCCGGCCGCCGACGGCGTGCAGCCGGCCGACGACCGACTCGGCGAATCCGAGTCGGGCCGGGTCGACGGACGTCGGCTCGAATCCGGCGCCCTGGTCGGTGACCATGGCCCGGACGGTGCGCTCGTCGTCGGTGATCGTGACATCGGCCTCGTGCACGCCCGAGTGCCGCCGCACGTTCTCGAGGCACTCGCCGAGTGCGCCGAGCAGCGCGTCGAGCGTGTCCCGGGGCAGCACGAGCTGGCCGGCCCCGTGCCAGTTGACGTCGAGGCCCATCCGCGCGAATCGCTTGCGCACGGACTCGAACGTCGTGCCGAGGCCGCCGGCGCCCGCCGTGGATTCCGGGGAGAAGATCACGCTCGAACCGTTGTCGAGCGGAGCGCCGAGGCGCAGCTGCTTGAGCAGCCGCGCGTCGTCGCCGGCCTGCTGGCGCAGGGCGCTCGCACCGACGCCCACGCCCGAGTGGGCGAGCAGGCTGAGGGTCGCGAGCACGGTGTCGTGCAGCACGCGCGCGTCCTGGCGCTGCTGCGCCTCGGACTCGCTCGCGAGCCGCTCGGCCTCGTGCGCGCGCCCGACCTCGTCGATGCGGTCGGCGGCGCGCTGGATCGCCCGGGCGAGCCAGACGCCGGTCGCGGTGCAGGCGATCCAGCCCGCGAGGGCCGCCACGAGCACGAGCCCCATGTCGGCCCCGGTGGTCGCCGAGATGCCGATCGCGCCCAGCACGCCGGTCGCGGAGCCGATCATGAGCGCCGGGCCGCTGGGCCGGACGATCATCGGGATGGCGATCGCGGGGGTGGTGAGCGCGGCGGTGACGGCCATCGCCGTGGCCGCCGCGGGATCGACGACCGGATCGAGCCCGATCGCGAGCAGGAGCGCGACGGCCGCCAGGATCGTGGCGAGGGTCGGCAGCAGCGCGCCGCGCGAGGTCGCCACGACCGCGAGGACGATCACGAGCAGGTCGAGCGCGACGACGAGCGAGAAGCGGTCGGCGTCGAGCGCGCCGGGCACCACGAGGCAGGCGAGTGCGATGATCGCGCCGGTCAGGCTCCCGGCGCGCGCGAGACGTCGCAGCAGCCGGTCGCGTTCCTTGTCGATGCGACGCATGCCACCCCCTCCTGTGACGTCCGTTCGCACGGCGCTCCCACGCCGTCCCCTCGAAGATAACGCAGGAGGCCCCCCATACGTGGGCCATCGGTCCCGAAACGGACCATCCGGGCCGGAACGTCCGGCGCCGCGCCCCATCCGCTCACTCGGCGAGCAGGTGCGCGAGCGCCTCGCCGACCGCCTCGTCCTCGATGAGGAACGCGTCGTGGCCGTAGTCCGAGCGGAGCACCACCGGCTCGGAGCCGTGGGAGCTGCGGCGCAGGTGCCGGGCGATCTCGCGCTGCCCCTCGAGCGGGAAGTAGCGATCGCTGTCGATGCCGAGCACGAGGCTCCGGGCCGTGATGCGCCCGAGCGCCGCCGCGACGCCGCCCCGGCCACGGCCGATGTCGTGCGAGTTCATCGCCTCGGTGAGCACGAGGTAGCTGTTGGCGTCGAACCGGCGCGTGAACTTGTTGCCGTGGAAGTCGAGGTACGACTCGACCGCGAAGCGGCCGCCGCCGCCGAGCGGGTCGAGGCCGGACTGCCAGCTGCGCTCGAACCGGTGGTTCAGCTCGGCGGGCGTGCGGTAGTTCAGCATCGCCATGCGGCGGGCGAGCGAGAGCCCGCGCGTGGGGCCGTCGCCGTCGGGCGCGTCGTAGTAGGCGCCGCCGCGGAACGCGGGATCGCTCCGCACGGCCTCGAGCTGGACGGAGTTGAGGGCGATCTGGTCGGCGGTCGTGGCGGGCGGGGCGGCGAGCACCGCGATCCGCTCGACCGCGTCGGGCGCCGTGATCGCCCACTCGAGCACGTGCATCGCGCCCATCGAGCCGCCGACGACGGCGGCGAAGCGGTCGATCCCCACGCTGCGGGCGAACGCCAGCTGCGCGGCGACCTGGTCGCGGATCGTCAGGAAGGGGAACCGTGCGCCCCACTCGACGCCGTCGGACGCGAGCGAGGACGGCCCCGTCGAGCCCTGGCAGCCGCCGAGCACGTTGGGCGCGATCACGAACCAGCGGTCGGTGTCGATCGCGCGGCCCGGCCCGACGACGCCCGGCCACCAGCCGGGACTCGGATGCGCCGGGCCCGCAGGCCCGAGCACGTGGCTGTCGCCCGTCAGCGCGTGCAGCACGAGGATCGCGTTGTCGCGCGTGGGGGAGAGCTCGCCCCACGACTCGTACGCGATGCGCACGTCGGGCAGGGTCTGTCCGGACTCGAGCGCGAGGTCGCCGATGCGCTCGAAGCGGCGGTCGCCGACGGGGTCGCCCTCGCGCCACGCGCCGGTCGCAGGTGCCCGGCCCGCGAGCTGGTGGGCGGCGCGCGCCTCGGGCACGATGCTCGCCGGCACCGTCTCCGAGATCGTCTGCCAGTCCATGCCTCGATTCTCCCGGACGTGCGGCCCGTCGCGTCGACTGTTACGCCCGGCCCGTGCCGTCGCGCGTCGCGCCCCGGAGACGACGGATGCCGCGTCCCGGGCGGGACGCGGCATCCGGTCGGTGTCAGGCGCGGTCAGACGCGCGCGGCCTCGGTGGCCCGGCGGGCGGCGGCCAGTCCGGCCTCGAGGTCGGCCTTGAGGTCGTCGACGTTCTCGATGCCGACCGAGAGGCGGACGAGTCCGGGCGTGACGCCCGTCGTCAGCTGCTGCTCGGGCGTGAGCTGCGAGTGCGTCGTCGAGGCGGGGTGGATGACCAGCGAGCGCACGTCGCCGATGTTGGCCAGGTGGCTGAACAGCGAGAGGTTGTCGACCAGCGCGCGGCCGGCGTCCACGCCGCCCTTGAGCTCGAACGAGAGCACCGCGCCGACGCCCTTGGGCGCGTAGGTGTTGGCCGCCGCATACCAGGGGCTCGAGGGCAGGCCCGAGTAGTTCACGTGCGCGACATCGGGGTGGGAGTCGAGCCACTCGGCGATCTCCTGCGCGTTCTGCACGTGGCGCTCGATGCGCAGCGAGAGCGTCTCGATGCCCTGGATGAGCTGCCAGGCGCTCGCCGGCGCGATCGAGGCGCCGAGATCGCGCAGCAGCTGCACGCGCGCCTTGATGACGTACGCGAGCGCGTCGCCCACCGCGGCCGTGTAGCTCGCACCGTGGTACGAGGGGTCGGGCTCGGTCAGGCCCGGGAACTTCTCGACGTTCTTCGACCACTCGAACCGGCCGCCGTCGACGATGACGCCGCCGATCACGGTGCCGTGGCCGCCGAGGAACTTCGTGGCCGAGTGGATCACGATGTCGGCGCCGTGCTCGAACGGGCGGATGAGGTACGGCGTCGCGATCGTGTTGTCGACGATGAGCGGGATGCCGTTCTCGTGGGCGATGCCCGACACGAGCCCGATGTCGAGCACGTTGATCTTCGGGTTGCCGATCGTCTCGGCGAAGAACAGCTTGGTGTTGGGGCGCACCGCGCGGCGCCACTCGTCGGCGTCGTCCTGGTTCTCGACGAACGTGGTCTCGATGCCGAGCTTGGCGAGCGTGTACTTGAAGAGGTTGTACGTGCCGCCGTAGATCGAGCTCGACGAGACGATGTGGTCGCCGGCCTGCGCGATGTTGAGCACCGCGAAGGTCTCGGCCGCCTGGCCCGACGCGACGAGGAGGGCGCCGCTGCCGCCCTCGAGCGCGGCGAGGCGCTCCTCCACCACGGCCTGCGTGGGGTTCATGATGCGCGTGTAGATGTTGCCGAACTCGGCCAGCGCGAAGAGGTTCTGCGCGTGCTCGGCGGAGTCGAACACGTACGACGTGGTCTGGTAGATCGGGGTGGCGCGAGCCTTGGTCACGGGGTCGGGCGCAGCGCCCGAGTGCACCTGCTTCGTCTCGAAGCGCCAGTCGGCGGCGTGGTCGGCCATGGAGGACTCCTTCGGGGTCGGGAATGCGGCCCCGCCGCATCCGTCGCCCACCGTACGGGCAGTCGATCAGGCGATCAACGGATGCCGCAACACGGCGTCATGCGCCCGGGTCCCGCGGCGCAGGGGGCGGCGGGAGCGCCTCGGGCGGCAGCACGATCGTGCCGGTCGCCGTCATCGGCTCGGGCCGGAACAGCCATCGCGCGCGCGGCTCGACGAGCGGCCGGAACACGCGCCGCACGGGCTTGAGCGAGAGCACGATCGACACGAGCACGCAGAACGCGATCATGGCCGGCAGCATCCACCACGGCTGGGCGCCCTCGAGCATCGGCGTCTCGCGGAAGGGGAAGAGCACGAACGAGTGCAGCAGGTAGATGTACATGGTCGCGCTGCCGAACGCCGTGAACCAGGTCGTGCGGCGCGGCATGAGGATCAGGAACGCGACGGCCAGCAGCATCGCGAGTAGCAGCAGGAAGAGCCGGATGGCGCCCGACCAGGGCTCGTCGTAGCCGATCGCCTCGTAGGACTCGTCGTAGAGCATGAAGCGCCGCAGCTTCAGGTCGCGCCACGTCTCGATCGCGAGCGGCATGACCGCGAGCAGCGCGGCGAACAGGGCGATCGCGCCGGCGCGCCAGCGCCAGGCGACCGCCGTGGTCAGGTCGAGCCACCGGTCGGTGAGCCGCCACTGCCGCAGCTTCCAGCCGAACACGAAGAACGGCAGCATGCCGAACGTGCGCGAGAGGGCGAGCGTCGAGTCGATCTCGGTCGTGTAGCCGGCGCCGATCGAGATCGCGATCGCGATGAGCAGCGGAAAGCGCAGCAGCACGAGGTAGGGCAGCGCGATCCGCCAGATCGCCAGCGCGATGAGGAACCACAGGGTCCACGACGCGGTCGTGTAGTCGAGCACGAACTCCCCGCCGAGCAGGAACCGGATGACGGTCCAGATGGTCTCGAAGATGAGGTAGGGGAAGACAATGTCGGTGAGGATCTGGCGCATCGCGCGTGCGTTCGGCGGCCCGGACTTGGCGAAGTAGCCCGAGACGGTGACGAACACCGCGACGTGGAACGAGTAGATGAACAGGTAGACGCTGTAGGCCGCGTCGTCCTCGCCGATGAGCGGCAGGATGCCGTGCCCGATGACCACGAGCGTGATGGCGATCCACCGCGCGTTGTCCCACAGGGGCACGCGGCGCTTGCGGTGCGGCGGCCGGGGTGCTCGTTCCTGGGGCGTCGGCAGCATCCGCCCATTCTCCCGCACGCCGGGACGTCCGGCACATCCGCGTGGGCCGAGCGGTGGAGAATGTCCGCATGGACGGCATGCGCGCGGTGGTCACGGGAGCGAGTTCGGGCATCGGCGCGGCGACGGTGCGGGGGCTGCGAGCGGCCGGATGGGACGTGCTCGCCGTCGCGCGGCGCGAGGACCGGCTCGCGGCGCTCGCCGCGGAGACCGGCGCGACCACGTTCGTCGCCGACGTGACGAGCGACGCGGACGTCGCGGCGCTGCGCGACCACGTCGCCCGCTCGGGCGGCGCGCACGCGCTCGTGAACAACGCCGGCGGTGCGAAGGGGCTCGCGTCAGTCGAGGAGTCCGAGCTCGACGACTGGGCGTGGATGTTCGAGGTGAACGTGCTCGGCGTCAAGCGCGTGACGAGCGCGCTGCTGCCCCTGCTGCGGCGCGGCGCGCAGGAGCGCGGCGTCGCCGACATCGTCAACGTCACCTCCATCGCCGGGCATGTCGCCTACGTGGGCGGCGGCGGGTACAACGCGGCCAAGTTCGCGGCGCACGCGCTCACCGAGGTGCTGCGGCTCGAACTCAACGGCGAGCCGATCCGCGTGATCGAGGTCGCGCCCGGGATGGTGCGGACCGACGAGTTCGCGCTCGTGCGGTTCGGCGGCGACCGGGCGAGGGCCGACGCGGTCTACGAGGGCGTGCCCGAGCCGCTCGTCGCGGAGGACATCGCCGGCGTCATCGTCGACGCCGTCTCGAAGCCGCCCCACGTCGACCTCGACCTCATCGTCGTCAAGCCGGTCGCGCAGGCGGCGCCGTACCGGCTGGCGAAGGGGCCGCTCGCCGTCAGGCCGGCGGACCGCTCGTGAGGCGATGGGCCGTCGGCGCCGAGGGGCGCCGGGAACGGTGGGTCGAGGCGACGTCGCGGCTGCTCGCGGTGCTCGGCGTGCTCTTCGTGGTGTCGTACGTCGTGTTCGTGCTCTGGGTCGACCGGCCGCGCTGGGTCGATCCGATCCTCTGGGTCTTCCTGGCCGCCGGATGGGTCGCCTTCGTGACCGACGTCATCGTGCAGGTGTCCCTCACGCCGCGCGGCCAGCGGTGGCGCTGGGTGTGGCGCCATCCGGTCCAGGTGCTCTCGGCGCTGCTGCCGCTCTTCCGCGCCCTGCGCGTGGTCTCGCTCGTCCAGCAGCTGCCGGTCCTCGAACGCCGGACCACAGGTGCGGTGCGGGCGAGGTTCGTGTCCGAGGCGCTCACGTACGCGCTCGTGTTCGTGTTCTTCATCGCGCTCGTGACCTATCACGTCGAGCGCGACGCGCCCGGCGCGACGATCGTGACCTTCGGCGACGCTCTCTGGTGGGCGTGCGTGACGCTCGCCACCGTGGGGTACGGCGACATGGTCCCCGTGACGGTGCCGGGCCGGATCTACGCGGTCCTGCTCATGGCCGGCGGCGTGGCGATCCTCGGCACCGCGTCGGCGGCGCTCGTGTCGGTGCTGAACGAGCGCCTCCAGTCGGCGCGGCGCGCCGCCGGATCGCCGCCGCCGTTGGCCGAGCGCCCGGGCCTGGTCGACGACGCGTCGGGCCGGGCCGCCGAGGGGCTGCACGAGACCGGCCCGGGCGCGGCGGACGTCGGCGACGCCGAGGGCCCACGGACGCCCTAGCCTTGAGCGCATGACCTTCGACGCGAACGACGCGGCCGTCGACGACGGGATCCGCCGCGAGATCCTCACCTGGGACGACTTCTCCGACGCCGCACGGAGCCTCGCGGGCGACGTGCTCCGCTCGGGCTTCGCCCCCGACGTGGTGATCGCGATCGCCCGCGGCGGACTGCTCCTGGCCGGTGCGGTCGCCTACGCGCTCGGCACGAAGTCGTGCGGTTCGATCAATGTCGAGTTCTACACCGGCGTCGACCAGCGGCTGCCCGAGCCGGTGCTGCACCCGCCGATGCTCGACGCGCCGGCGCTCGGCGGCAAGCGCGTGCTGCTCGTCGACGACGTCTCCGACTCGGGCCGCACGCTCGCGAAGGTCGTCGACCTGCTCGGCGAGGCCGGCGCCGAGGTCCGGAGCGCGACGCTCTACGTCAAGCCCCGCACGGTGCTCGTGCCCGACTTCGCCTACCGCGAGACCGACGACTGGATCGTCTTCCCGTGGTCGGCGCTGCCGCCCGTGCGCATCGAGGAGGCGGCGCGATGAGCGTGCACCTCGTGGGCGGCGGCTGGAGCGCCGAGCACGCGGCATCCGTCTACGGGCCCTTCCTCGCCGAGGCCGCGGCCGAGTCCGGCCGTGACGGGCTCGAGCGTCCCCGCATCGCGGTGCTGCTCGTCGCGCCCGACGACGAGGCCGCCGGGCTCGCCGGCCGCTGGCGCGCGGCGCTCGCGTCGGTCGCCGACGTCGACGCGGCGATCACGGTCGTGCCCGAGGACGGGGGCTTCGACGCGGCGGCGCTCGCCGGAGCGCACGGCGTGCTGGTCGGCGGCGGCCTGACGCCCGCCTACCGCCGCGCGGTCGAGCCGATCGCGGGCGAGCTGCGCCGGCTCGTCGCATCCGGGCGGCCCTACCTGGGCTTCTCGGCCGGCGCCGCGATCGCGTCCGACACCGCGCTGCTCGGCGGGTGGCGCATCGGCGGCGTGCGCGTGGCGCCCGAGGAGACCGCCGAGGACCTCGACGAGGTGACCGTCGAGGCCGGCATCGGACTCATCGACCTGACGGTCGACTGCCACGCCGCCCAGTGGGGCACGCTGACCCGGCTCATCGCCGCGACCGAGGCCCGCCTCGTCGACGGCGGCATCGCGATCGACGAGGACACGCTGTTCTCGATCGGCACGAGCGGGCTGCGGGTCGCGGGCGCCGGCAACGTCTGGAGCGTCACCGCCGAGGACGACGGGGTGTCGGTGCGGAGCATCGCCGGCTGATGGCGCGCACCCTGCCCGAGCTCGCCGAGGCGGGCCTCATCGACGCGTCGTGGGCCGAGGCGCTCGTGCCCGTGGCCCCCGACATCGCCCGCATGGGCGAATTCCTCCGGTCCGAGGTCGCCGACGGCCGCCCGTACCTGCCCGCGGGCGACCGCGTGCTGCGCGCGTTCCGCCAGCCCGTCGGCGAGGTGCGGGTGCTCATCGTCGGGCAGGACCCCTACCCGACGCCCGGGCACCCGATCGGCCTGTCGTTCGCGGTCGAGGAGCACGTGCGTCCCATCCCGCGGAGCCTCGCGAACATCTACCGCGAGCTCGCGGACGACCTCGGCATCGCGCCGCCTGTGCACGGCGACCTCGGCGCGTGGAGCCGCAGCGGCGTCATGCTCCTGAACCGGGTGCTCACGGTGCGGCCGGGCGAGCCCGCGTCGCATCGCGGCATCGGCTGGGAGCGCGTGACCGACCACGCGATCCGCACGCTCGTCGCCCGCGGCGGGCCGCTCGTGGCGATCCTGTGGGGCCGCGACGCGCAATCGCTGCGACCGTTGCTCGGCGACGTGCCGCGCATCGAGTCGGTGCACCCGAGCCCGCTCTCCGCGAGCCGCGGGTTCTTCGGCTCCCGGCCGTTCAGCCGCGCGAACGAGCTGCTGGCCGAGCAGGGCGGGCGGCCCGTCGACTGGTCGATCCCCGGCTGAGCGGGCCGCGACATCCGCTCGCAACACGGCGCGCGTAGCATGGCGGGATGCTCGAGGAGGAATACCAGCAACGGCGGGAGCTGCCGCGGCACCTGCGCCGGACCGAACCCGAGGAACCGCCGTTCGCCTTCGAGATCCGCCCCGCCCGAGCCGCCGACCTGCCCGCGGTGCGCGAGATCTACAACTACTACGTCGCGAACTCCACGGTGACCTTCGACGAGGACGCCATGACCCTGCGCGAGTGGAAGCAGAAGTTCGCGCAGCTCGAGAAGCTGGGCCTGCCCTTCCTCGTGGCCGAGTCGCCGTCCGGCCAGCTGCTCGGGTACGCGCTCGTGGCGCCGTGGAAGCCCAAGCGCGCCTACCGGTTCACCGTCGAGGACTCGATCTACCTCGGCCCCGCGGCATCCGGCAAGGGACTCGGCCGCGCGCTGCTCGGCGCGCTCATCGACGCCTCGAAGGCCGCCGGCCTGAAGGAGATGCTCGCGGTCATCGCCGACCAGGGCGCCGACGCCTCGATCGCGCTGCACGAGAAGTTCGGGTTCAAGGAGATCGGGCGCATGGGCCGAGTGGGGTTCAAGTTCGACCGCTGGCTCGGCACCGTGCTGCTGCAGAAGACGCTGAAGTAGCGGATGCCGCGGGCATAGGCTCGTGGCGTGGTCGACGACCTGCACGAGTACACCGCCCTCGAACTCCACCAGTTGCTGCAGCGCGGCGACGTCACGCCCGAGGAGGCGACCGAGCACTACCTCGGGCGGATCGAGCGCCTCGATCCCGTCATCGGCGCGTTCGCGCACGTGACGCCCGACGCGGCGCGCGAACGGGCACGGCTCGTCGCCCGCGAGGTGCCGCATGCGGCGCCGCTCTGGGGCATGCCGCTGGCCGACAAGGACCTCCATCCCCGCGCGGGCGTGCCGACGGCCTTCGGCTCGCGCGTGCACGACGCGCACGTGCCCGACGCGTCCGACGACCTCGTCGCGGCGCTCGACGCCGCCGGCGCCGTGAGCCTCGGCAAGACCGCGACGCCCGAGTTCGGACTGCCCTCGTACACCGAGCCGCTCGCCGGGCGCCCCGCGCGCAACCCGTGGGACCTTTCGCTCGGTGCGGGCGGGTCGAGCGGCGGCGCAGCCGCGGCCGTGGCGGCGGGCCTGCTGCCGTTCGCTCCGGGCAGCGACGGCGGCGGCTCGATCCGCATCCCGGCCGCGTCGTGCGGCCTCGTGGGGGTCAAGCCCTCGCGCGGGCGCGTGCCGTCGGGGTCGGGGCTCGGCGGGCTCGCGGGCCTCGGCGTCGTCGGGCCGCTCGCGCGGACGGTCGCCGATGCGGCGCTGCTGCTCGACGGCATGATCGCACCGCTCGGGTACCCGGCGTCGCACCCGTTCGCGGTGCGCGCGCCGGGGGAGGACGGCCCGTACCTCGGCGCGGCGATCCGGGGCGAGGGTCGGTTCCAGGTGGGCGTGCTGCGGGACACGCCGTGGGACTCGTTCACCGACATCCGGGTCGATCCGGCCGCGGAGGACGCGCTCACGGCCGCGCTCGGGCTGCTCGACCGGCTCGGCCACGGCGTCGAGGAGATCGCCGCGTCGCCCGAGCCGGGATACCCCGCCGCGTTCCGGACGATCTGGCAGGCCGGCGCCGCGACGATCGAGGTGCCCGAGGGCCGGAACCACCTGCTCGAGCCGCTCACGCGGTGGCTCATGGGCCGGGGGCGGGAGCGCTCGGCGTCCGAGCTCGCGTCGGCGCTCTCGTGGCTCGCCGAGTTCGAGCGGCGCACCATCGCGCGCTTCGCCGCCTTCGACGCCGTGCTGACGCCGGCCCTCGCGCTGACGCCGCGGCCGGTCGGCTGGTACGACGCCGAGGACGGCGAGGAGAACTTCGCGCAGCAGGTGCGGTTCACGCCGTTCACGTCGTTCGTCAACGTGGCCGGGCTTCCGGCGATCGTGCTGCCCGTGCACGACACGGCCGAGGGGCTTCCCATGGGCGTGCAGCTGATCGGGCGGCCCGGCGGCGAGGCGATGCTGTTCGCCCTGGCCGCGCAGCTCGAGCGGGTCGCGAGGCGCGGACGGCGGCGACCGCCGGTCTGGTGAGCGGATGGCACGGTCGCGCCCGTGCGCCGTGTGCAAGACTTAGGTAATGCTTACCTCACCTGCCGCGACCGCGACCGCCGCGGCACGCCCGCGCCCCGCGTACCGATCGTTCCGCGCGACCGTGCGGCGCTTGCGACGGCTCACCCCGCACTTCACGCGGGTGACCTTCGGCGGCGAGGAGCTCGCCGGGTTCGGCACGGCCGGCCTCGACCAGCGCCTCAAGGTCGTGCTGCCGCTGCCCGGCACGGGGTTCGACGACTTCCCGGGGGGCGAGGACTGGTACGGCACGTGGCGCGAGCTGCCCGCCGAGCGGCGCAACCCCTTCCGCACCTACACGATCCGAGCGGTGCGCCCCGAGCTGCGCGAGGTCGACGTCGACTTCGTCGCGCACGGCGACGCCGGTCCGGGCTCGGCCTGGGCGTCCCGCGCCCGCCCCGGCGACGAGGTCGTGCTCGTGGGGCCCGACGAGCTGAGCGAGGGCCGCACGATCGGCATCGACTGGCGGCCGGGCGAGGTCGAGATCGTCCTGCTCGCGGGTGACGAGACCGCGGCTCCCGCGATCTGCGCGATCCTCGAGTCGCTGCCCGCCGACGCGTCCGGTGCGGCGATCATCGAGGTCCCGGGTGCCGACGACGTGCTCGAGGTGCGCGCGCCGGCGGGCGTCGAGGTGCGCTGGCTCCCGCGCACGCCCGACCAGGTCCACGGCGAGCGGCTCGTCCCCGCCGTGCGCGACTGGGTCGCCGGCACCTGCCGGTCGCGCGACGGTGCCGACCCCGCGGACGCGGCCGCCGGGATCGCGAGCCGCCCGCTCGCCGAGCTCGAGGCCGCGGCCGACGCCGACGGCGTCCTGTGGGACGTGCCCGAGGGCACGAGTCTCGACGGCGACTGCTACGCGTGGCTCGCGGGCGAGGCGTCCGTCATCACGGCGCTGCGCCGCTTCCTCGTCCGCGACGCCGGACTCGACCGCCGCCGGGTCGCGTTCATGGGGTACTGGCGGCGGGGCCGAGCCGAGCTCGCGTGAGCTCCCCGACGATCGCCCGCGCCGGCGGAACGGCCGCGCCGTCGCCCGTGCGCGGCCCGGCCCCGTCGAGGTCGCGCGGCGCGCGCGCCGTCGCCGTGCTCGCGGGGGCCGCGGTCGTGCTCGCCGTCGTCGTCGTCGCGAGCCTCGCGCTGGGCGTGCGCGCGATCGACCCCGCCGAGGTGTGGCAGGCGCTCGTCGCGCCCGATCCCGCGGATGCCGACCAGGCGGTGGTCCTGCAGCTGCGGGTGCCCCGGACGGTCGTCGGCCTCGCCGCCGGTCTCGCCCTGGGCCTGGCCGGCACGCTCATCCAGGGCGTGACGCGCAACCCGATCGCCGATCCGGGCCTGCTCGGGGTCAACTCGGGGGCCTCGCTCGCGGTCGTGCTCTGCATCTCGCTGCTCGGGATCGCCTCGCCGCTCGGCTTCGTCTGGTTCGCGTTCGCGGGCGCCGCGGCGGCCGCGGCGGTCGTCTTCGCGATCGGCGGCGCGCAGCCCGTGCGGCTCGCGCTCGTCGGGGCCGCACTCACGGCGCTGCTCACGCCGCTCATCGCGCTCGTGCTGCTGCGCGACACCGAGGCGTTCACCCAGTACCGGTTCTGGGCGGTCGGCTCGCTCACGGGTCGCGACCTCTCGACCGTCGCCGCGCTGTGGCCGTTCCTCGTCGCGGGGGTCATGCTCGCGGTCGCCCTCGCGCATCGCCTGAACCTGCTCGCGCTCGGCGACGACGTCGCCGCGGCGCTCGGCCAGCGCGTCGGCGTCACGCGCGTGACGGCGGGCATCGCGATCGTCCTGCTGTGCGGCACGGCGGTGGCGCTCGCGGGGCCGATCGCGCTCGTCGGCCTCGTGGTGCCCCACGCTGCGCGGCGGCTCGTCGGCAGCGACTACCGGTGGATCACCGCCCTCGCCGTGCTCCTCGGCCCGATCATGCTGCTCGCCGCCGACGTGATCGGCCGGCTCGTGGTGCCCAACGCGGAACTCGAGGCCGGCGTCGTGGCCGCCTTCCTCGGCGCACCCGTGCTCGTCGCGATCGCCCGCAGCCGACGGGTGGCGGGGCTGTGACGGCCGCGACGTTCTCGGGCGCCGACCGCGTCGCGGAGCTCCGCCGGGCCGACCGCCGCCGCCGCTCGCTCGTCGTCGCGGCGGGCGCGGCCGTCGCGGCCGCGATCGCGCTCGCCGCGCTGTCGCTCGGCGCCGCGGGCGTGAGCCCCGACCGCGTGGTCGGGGTGCTCCTCGGCGGCGGCGACCGGCTCGACCGGTTCGTCGTGCTCGACCTCCGGCTGCCGCGCATCGTCGCGGCCCTCGCGGTCGGGGTCGCCTTCGCACTGGCCGGCGCGGTGTTCCAGTCGACGCTGCGCAACCCGCTCGCGAGTCCCGACATCCTCGGCATCTCGTCGGGCGCGAGCCTCGGCGCGGTCTGGGCGATCCTCGGGCTCGGCGCGGGGGGCGCGGCCGTCGCGGGACTCGCGTTCGGCGGCGGGCTCGCGGTCGCGTTCGTCATCTGGGTCGCCGCGTGGCGGCAGGGACTGCACGGCGCCCGGTTCGTGCTCGTGGGCGTCGGCATGGCGTACCTCTGCGGCTCCACGGTCGCGTGGCTGCTCGCCCGATCCGAGGTCCGGGAGGCGCAGACCGCCCTGCACTGGACGGTCGGCAGCGTCGCCGATGTGCGCGGCGACGCGCTCGCGATCCTCGTCGCCGGGACCGCGGTGTGCGCGATCGCGCTGGCCGTCGCCGCCCGCGCGCTGCGGCCGCTCGCGCTCGGCGACGACCACGCGTCGGCGCTCGGGGTCGGCGCGGATGCCGCGCGCGTGGTGCTGCTCGTCGTCGCCGTCGCGCTCGTCGCCCTCGCGACCTCGGTCGCCGGGCCGGTGGCGTTCGTGGCGTTGATCGCCCCCGCGATCGCCAGGCGGCTCGTGGGCGGCGGGGGAGCGGCGATCGCCGCGGCCGGGGTGGCCGGCGCGGTGCTCACCCTCACCGCCGACGTCATCGGCCAGTTCGCGGTGCCGGGCTTCACGGCGCCGCTCGGCATCGTGACCGGCGTCATCGGCGCCCCGTACCTGCTGTGGCTGCTCGCCCGGACCGAGAGGACGCGCTCGTGAGCTCACTCCCCGTTCCCGAGGCCCGCACCGCCGGGCTCGCCGCCGAGGGCGTGAGCCTCGGCTACGACGGCCGCCGCGTGATCGAGGGCCTCGACCTGGTGGTGCCCGCGGGTCGGATCACCGCGATCGTCGGCCCGAACGCGTGCGGCAAGTCGACGCTCCTGCGCGGGCTCGCCCGGCTGCACCCGCTCGACGGGGGGCGCGTCACCCTCGACGGTCGCGACGTGTCGCGGATGCCGCGCCGCGACCTCGCACGCCGCGTGGGGGTGCTGCCGCAGTCCTCCGTCGCGCCCGACGGGGTGCGGGTCGCCGACCTCGTGGGGCGTGGGCGGTACCCGCACCAGGGGTGGTTCGGCCGCCACTCCAGTGACGACGACGAGGTGGTCGCCGAGGCGCTCGCGGCAACGGGGGTCGCCGACCTCGCCGACCGTCTCGTGGAGGAGCTGTCGGGCGGCCAGCGCCAGCGGGTGTGGATCGCCATGGTCCTCGCCCAGCAGACCGACGTGGTGCTCCTCGACGAGCCGACCACGTTCCTCGACGTGGCGCACCAGCTCGAGCTGCTCGACCTGCTCACGACGCTCAACCGCGAGCGGGGGACCACGGTGGTCATGGTGCTCCACGAGCTGAACCTCGCGGCGCGCTACGCGGACCACCTCGTCGTCATGTCAGGAGGGCGCATCGTCGCTGAGGGCGGGCCCGATCGGGTGCTCACCGAGGCGATCGTCCGCGAGGCGTTCGGGCTCGAGGCCCGGGTCATCGCCGACCCGGTCTCGGGCGGCCCGATGGTGGTGCCGATCGGCCGGTTCCACGCCGGGTGAACGGCGGCGTCACCGAGCCGCACCGAGACAGAAACATAGGTTAGGCTAACCTTAATTGCCCCAACCTCCCGAGGAGTCCTCCGTGCGTCTTCGACGTCCCCTCACCGCCCTTACCGCCCTCGCCGGCGCCGCCGTCACCGCGATCGCGCTGGCCGCCTGCGCGACCCCCGCCGCCGACCCCGCCGCGGACGCCCTTGCGTCCGGTTCGGCTGGGGGATTCCCGGTCACGATCGAGCACGCCTTCGGCGAGACCGTCATCGAGCAGGCGCCCGAGCGCGTCGCGACCTGGGGCTGGGGCTCCACCGAGGCCGCCGTCGCGGTCGGCGTCTACCCGGTCGCCATTGCCGAGCAGGCCTGGACGGTCGGCGAGGGCAACTACCTGCCGTGGGTCGAGGCCGCCTACGAGGAGGCCGGCGAGGACCTGCCCGCGCTCATCAGCGACCCGGAGGGCGGCGCGACCGTGCCCTACGAGGAGTTCATCCAGGCCGAACCCGACCTGATCCTCGCGCCCTACTCGGGCCTCACCGAGGAGCAGTACGACACGCTCTCCGAGATCGCGCCCGTCGTCGCCTACCCCGCGGCGCCGTGGACCACGCCGTGGGACGAGACCATCGAGATCACCGCCGAGGCGCTCGGCCGTGCCGGCGAGGGCGAGGCCGTGCTGCAGCGGATCTCCGCCGGGCTCGCCGAGCAGGCCGCGGCGCACCCCGACTTCGCGGGGACGACCTTCGCCGGCGTGTGGGACGGCGACGGCTTCGTCTTCGTCTACACCCCGGCCGACTCGCGCATCGAGGTCCTCACCGAGCTCGGGCTCGAGGTCGCGCCGAGCGTCTCCGAGCTCGACACGAGCGACGGCGGCTTCTACTACGAGCTCAGCTACGAGCAGCTGGACCGGCTCGACGCCGACGTCATCGTCAGCTACCACAGCACGACGGAGGAGGCGGCCGCCTTCCTCGCGAAGCCCGAGCTGCAGGCGATCCCCGCGGTCGCCGCGGGCCGGGTCGCCCAGGTCTCCGACCCCGTGACCGTCTCGTCGGTCTCGCCCCCCACCGCGCTCAGCTTCGACTGGCGGGGCGGGCTCCCCGCCCTCGTCGACGCGATCGCGGGCGTCGTCGAGCAGTGACGGCGGCCCGACGGCTCGACGTCGTCAGGCGGATGCCGCGTCGCGGCCCGGGCGCGCAGCGCGCCCGGGCCGCCGCACGTATCCGCCCGCCTCGAGCCCGGCCTCGATCTCGAACCGGTTCTGCAACGGGTCGAATCCCGACATCCAGTACAGGAACGGGAAGAGCATGCCGTAGCGCCGCCACTGCTCCCGGTGGACGGCCTCGTGGCCGAGCACGCGGTCGGACGCGTTGCGGTCGGTGAGGTAGCAGCCGCCGACGCACGACCCGCCGCGGCCGAACGTCCACGCCGGCATGCCGCGGAACACGATGAGGCCGCGACGCCGCTCGATCCGCCCGCGGCTCCACAGGAAGCCCCACGCGAATCCCACCGCGGTCGCCCACCAGTAGCCCGCGCGGCTGATGGGGGAGTCGGTGAGCCGGATGCGCACCATCCGGCTCACGCGCGGGCCTCCGGGCGGCCGTCGGCCTCGAGCAGGCGCAGCCAGATCTCGCTGAGGGTCGGGAATGCCGGCACCGCGTGCCAGAGCCGCCGCACGGGCACCTCGCCGACGATCGCGACGGTCGCCTGGTGCACGAGCTCGGCGACGCCCTGGCCGACGAAGGTCGCACCGACGAGCACGTCGCGCTCATCGTCGATCACCAGGCGCGCGCGGCCCTCGACGCCGTCCGCGAGGATCCACGCACCGGTCACGCTCGAGAACGGGGCGTCGGCCACGCGGACCGCGATCCCCGCCGCCTCGGCCGCGGCCGCGGTGAGCCCGACGGCGCCGACCTCGGGGTCGCCGAACACGATGCTCGGCACCGCCGTGCGATCCGCGGTCGCGACATGCACGCCGTACCGCCCGTCGTCGACGGGTCGCCCGAGCGCGCGGGCCCCGATCACGTCGCCGGCGGCGCGCGCCTGGTACTTGCCCTGGTGCGTGAACGTCGCCCGTCCGGTCACATCGCCGACCGCGTACAGCCACGGCGGCGCGTCGCCCTCGGCCGGCGCGACGACCGTCGCGACGAGCGTGTCGTCGACCTCGATCGAGGCTCCGGGCTCGAGGCCCACCGTCTCGACGCCGATGCCCGTGGTGCGCGCGCGGCGGCCGGTCGCGACGAGCACCTCGTCGGCCGTCACCGTCGTGCCGTCGTCGAGCTCGATCGACACCTCACCCGCGCCGTCACCCGCACGCTCGACGCGGACCAGGGTCGCTCCGAGTCGCACGGTCGCGCCGAGCGCCCGGAGCCCCGCCACGACCGCCTCGCCCGCGAAGTCCTCCATGCCGCGCAGCATCGTGCCGCGCGCGAGCACCGTGACCTCGGCGCCGAACCCCGCGTACGCGGCGGCCATCTCGGCGGCCACGACGCCGCCGCCGATCACCGCGAGCCGGGCCGGCACGGCCTGCGCGCTCGTCGCGTCGCGACTCGTCCACGGCGACGCCGCCGCGAGGCCGGGGAGGTCGGGGACGACGGGGTCCGAACCCGTGCACACGGCGACCGCGTGGCGCGCCACGAGCACCTCCTCGGCGCCGCCGCCCGCCGGCGACACGACCACGCGTCGCTCGCCGTCGAGGCGCCCGTGCCCGCGCACCAGGTCGATGCCGACGCTCGCGAGCCAATCCTGCCCGTTCCGATCGCTCCAGTCGGACACCATCGCGTTGCGCCGGGCGAGCGTCGCGGCCACGTCGAGCTCGCCGGTCGCGGCCTCAGCCGCACCCGGCACCCGCTGCGCCGCCCGCAGCGCCGAGCCGCTGCGCAGCAGCGTCTTCGACGGCACGCAGGCCCAGTACGAGCACTCGCCGCCGACGAGCTCGTGCTCGACGACCACGACCTCGAGGCCCGCGGCCCGCGCGCGGTCGGCGACGTTCTCGCCGACCGGTCCGGCGCCCAGCACCACGACGTCGACCTCCCGCACCATCCCGGCTCCTTCCCGGCGCGGGCGCAGCCCGGCCACCGCCAGCCTACGAGCGCCTCACGCGGTCCCGGACGTGAGCGCGCCGACCAGCCGGAGGATCGTCGGCAGGTCGTCGATCGCGGCATCCGCCGAGGACGGCGCGAAGCCCGCGATCGAGGCGCCGGCGAGGGGGAACTCGGCGACCACCGCGCGCACCAGCGCGCCCACCGCGTCGGGCTGCGCGCCGAACGGCAACGGGTAGGACAATCCCGAGATCGCGGACGGATCCAGTACGTCGAGGTCGACGTGCACGTAGACGCGACTCGCGCCCGTGGCGCGGATCGCGTCGAGCGCCGGGCCGGGGTCGGCGAGCTCGTCGACGCCGAGCACCCGCATCCGCTCGGCGTCGATGAACGCCTGCTCGCCGTCGTCGACCTCGCGCACGCCCGCCAGCACGATACGGGACGCGGGCACCCGGCCGTCGCCGTCGAGCGCGAGGCCCTCGGCGCCGTCACCCGCGATCGCGCGCAGCACCATGCCGTTGAAGGCGCCCGAAGGGCTGCTCTCGGGCGTGTTGAGGTCGGGATGCGCATCGAGCCAGAGGACCGCGAGGTCGCCCGGGTGCGCTGCCGATGCCGCCGCGACGGGAGCGAGCGCGACGCCGCAGTCGCCGCCGATCACGATGGGCGTGCCGTTCGCCGAGGCCAGCACCTCCGCCGTGCGTTCTCGCACGCGCCGCACCGCGCTGTACCGGTGCACCCCGGTGCCGAGCGCGTCGCCCGCCTCCACGGGCACCTCGACGAGCACGGTCGCGGACGAGGGCAGGTCGCCGTGGATCGCGAGGGCCCCGTCGGCGTGGCTCATGGCGCGCGCCGAGACGGAGCCCTGCCACTCGGGAACGACGAGGAAGGTGGCCGGCATGACTCCCAGTATGTTCCCCGGGGCCGCGCCGCGCGACCGCACGGGCGCTACTGGTCGGGGAAGCGCACGAGCCCGGCCTGGACGGCCAGCCCGACGCTCGCGACGGCCATGAAGCCGAGCCCGAGCAGGCCCGCGACCGTGGTCGAGGCGATCACGGCGGCGCCGCTCAGCACGAGCAGCACGAGCGTGGTCCGCCACACCCACGACCGTCGCGTGAGCGAGGTCGCGAGGGCGAAGCTGACGAGCAGGGCCAGTCGAAGCCAGAGGTCGAGCGGCGTCAGGATCGGGCCGGTCGCGGTCGAGAGCGCCGCGCCCGCGAGGAGCAGGAGGGCCCACGCCCCGAACACCCACCAGCTGAACCGCGGCACGGGCGTGGGGCGGGGCGCCGCGCCATCCGCGGCCGGCCGCTCGACCACGACGCGCCCGGATGCCGGGGCCGGACGGTTCGCGAACGCGACGAGCACCTCGCGCGCGTGCGCCACCTGGATGAACCGTGCCGCAGCCGCCGTCGACTCCTCGACGGGTCGGCCCACGTACCGGTCGGGATGCAGCTCGCGGGCGAGTCGCCGGTAGGCGCGATCGATGTCGGCGAGCTCGGCGTCGCGCGCGACCCCGAGCACAGCGGCGGCCTCGTCAGGGGACATGTGCGGCGGGCGCGCCACGACGACTCCTTCCCATGCCGAGCCGTCGAACGGTGCGGATGCCGCGGCGCTCGGCCCCGCCGCATCCGCCCCGTCGCATCAGGAACCGGAGATCTGGCCCTGGGCGGGCGAGGATCCGCCGGCCTTCAGCGCGGCGAGCCGCGCCTCGACCTCGGTCAGCTCGCCGAGGTCGTCGAGCTCGTTGAACTGCGCGTCGAGGCTCGACGCGGCGATCTCCGCCTGACCGCGGGCCTTGGCCTCCTCGCGGCGGATCTTGTCCTCGAACCGCCCGATCTCGCTCGTCGGGTCGAGCACGTCGATCGACTTGACGGCCGCGTGCACCTGCTGCTGCGCCTCGGCGGTCTTCGCGCGCGCGATCAGCTCGCTGCGCTTGTTCTGCAGGTCGACGAGCTTCTGCTTCATGCCGTTCAGGCCGTCCTTGAGCTTGGCCACGACCTCGGTCTGCGCGGCGATCTGCGGCTCGGCCGCCTTCGCCTCGTTCTCGGACGAGATCTGGCGGCTCAAGGCGACCTTCGCGAGGTTGTCGAACTTGTCGGCGCCGGCCGTGTCGCCCGCGGTGCGGAGCTCGTCGGCCTTGCGGCTCGCGGCGAGCGCCTTGTCGCCCCACTCGCGCGCGGCCTCCACGTCCTCGCGGTGGTCGTCCTCGAGCAGGCGCAGGTTGCCGATCGTCTCGGCGATCGCGGCTTCGGCGTCGGAGATCGAGTTCGTGAAGTCGCGCACCATCTGGTCGAGCATGACCTGCGGGTCCTCCGCCTGGTCGATGAGCGCGTTGACGTTGGCCCGCAGCAGCTGCGAGATGCGGCCGAAGATGGACTGCTTGGTCATCCTGTTTCTCCTTCGTGTGATGGTCGATGCTCGTCCGATGCGATGGTCCGGTTCAGAAGCGGCCCCCGCTCCCGCGCCGGCCGCGCGTGCCCGAGCCTCCGAAGCTGCCCGGCGAGAAGCCGCCGCCGAAGCCGCCGCCACGCCGGCCGCCACCGCCGCCGAACATGCCGCCCCCGCCTCCGCCGCCCCCACCGAGGACCGAGTTGATGAGGATGCCGCCGAGGACGGCGCCCATGATGTCGCCGCCGCCCCCGCCGGATCGGGGCTGCGGGCCGCCGAACCCGCCGTATCCGGCGCCGAACCCGCCGACGTCCTGCTGGGCGAGGCTCATGGCCTGCCCGGCGAGCTGCTCGGCGCGCTGCGCCGAGGCGAGGGCCCGCGCCGGGTCGGCGGGGGCGAGCGACTGCGCCT
The DNA here is from genome assembly GCF_016907355.1 of Agromyces aurantiacus. NCBI lineage: Bacteria > Bacillati > Actinomycetota > Actinomycetes > Micrococcales > Microbacteriaceae > Agromyces > Agromyces aurantiacus. The sequence continues at coordinate 1,834,928 of NZ_JAFBBW010000001.1, forward strand.
CGACGAGCAGCCGGCCGGCCTCGGCGAGCCGCGTGCGCGCCTCCGAGCCGACCGCGCCGCGGCGCGCGACCAGGTAGTCCTCCGCGGCCTGCACCTGCGCGCGTGCCGACAGCAACGTGCGATCGAGCTCGGCGCGCGCGCGCTGGGCGGCGATCTGCGCGTTCCGCGCGCCCTGCACCGCCTGGTCGATCTCGGCGTTGACGCGGTCGAGGCGGGCCTTGAGCTCGAGCGGCGACCGCCCCGGCCGGGCGAGTTCGGCGCGGATGGCGGTCGCCTCCGCCTCGACGCGATCCGCGAGCGCGGCGAGGTTCGCATCCTGCAGGCCGCGTGCCGTGCGCACATCGGTGTCGAGGTCGTCGACGCCTGCGGCGATCGCCCGGTCGCCCGCGGCGAGGTCGGCGGCGAGCCGGTCGATCGCGGTCGCGAGCAGCTTCGCCTGGTCGGCGGCCTCCTCGGCCGCCCGGATCTCCACGGCCGCCGCGCTCGTCTCGCCGCGGCCGAGCGCAGCGCGTGCCTGCTCGACGGCATCGCGTGCGAACGCGATCCGCGTGCGGGCCTGTTCCGGGTTGTCGGCGACGGCCGCGAGGGCGCCCGCGCCGTACTGCGTGCCCAGCGTCTGGAGGCGCTGCGCGGCCGGCGCGACCGCGGCCTCGGCGTCCTGCGCGAGCTGCTCGGCGCGCGCGAGGGCCTCGGGCGCGTTCTGCTCGAGCGCGCGCAACTGGTCGAAGCGGTCGGCCTGTTCGTCGAGGAGCCGGTCGGCCTCGCCGGTCAGCGCGAGGATGCGCTCGTACCATTCGCGTTGCTGGGCCTCCGTGTCGGGCTCGTGGTCGTCGAGCCGCTGCTGCACGCTGAAGGCCTCGCGGACCTTCGCCTTCGCCGTCTCGAGCGCGGCGCGGAAGTCCGCCGTCGCCTCCTCGCCGTACGCCGCGACGGCGAAGCCGAGCTCCTCGTCGCTGGTCCTCAACGCGTCATCGGCCTCCACGAGCGCGGTGCCGACCCGGCGGCGCAGCTCCTCGACGGGCACGGGCGGGGGTCCGGCCGGCGCCCCGGGGGTCCCGGTCACGGCCTTCCGGCGACGACGCGCGAGCAGCACCGCCGCGACCACGATCGCGGCGATGCCGATGAGCACGAACCAGATCCAGCCGAACCCGCCGCCACCGGCCCCCGCGCCGCCGCCGAGCGCGTCGGCGGCCGCGATGGCCGCGCCGGCCCAGTCGCCGTCGCGCAGCTTCGGCTCGACCACCTGCAGCGCGATCCGGTCGACGTCGGCCGCGGAGAGCGAGGCATCCTCCGCGGCGGAGAGGTAGTACGCGCGGCCGTCGATGGCGACGGCGAGCAGGTAGTCCTCGCTGCCCATGTTGTTCGCGTTGGCGGTGTCGGTCGCCCACGACGCTGCGTCGGCCGGGTTCGTGAACTCGTCGACGTACGCCACGAAGAGCTGACGGCCCGTGTCGTCGGCGGTGGCCCGGATCGCGGCCTCGACGTCGGCGACCTCGCCGTCGCTGAGCGCGCCGACGGTGTCGACCACCGGGCTCGCGCCGAACGACACGGGATCCTCGGCGTGCGCGACCTGCGGCAGCGCGACGAGCGCGAGCCCGAGCGCCACGGCCGTCACGATCGAACCCCTGCGTACCGACCGCATCTGCCCCGTCGCCTCCCCCTCGGACCGGATGTCTGGAGTCTATGGGGGCGCCGGAGAGCCCGTCCACGCTTTCACAGCGTGCATCCAGTCGCGGTGTCGGCGCCGGAGACGGAACGAGCCGGGCCCTCAGCTGGCTGAGTGGACCCGGCTCTTCACGACGTGCCCCCGGAGGGATTCGAACCCCCGACCTACGGTACCGGAAACCGGCGCTCTATCCCCTGAGCTACGGAGGCGCACAGCCAGCAACACTACCACCTGAGCGCGCCGCCCGATCACGCCCGCGAGGGCGTCAGCGCGCGGGCAGGTTCTCGAGCACCGAGGCGATGACGGCCTGCGCGTCGCCCGGTTCGACGAGCGCGGGGGACTCGACGACGACCCAGTAGTCGCCCGTGAAGACCTGCGCCTGGCCGACGCCGCCCGCGAGGAGGAAGAAGCCCTCGACCTCGGGCGGCGTGCCGTAGGTCGGCACCGCGTTGCTGTCCATCGCCGCGTGCCCGACCTGCAGGGCGAAGGCCTTCGGCGGCAGGGTCGCCACGGCGACCTCGAGCAGGTCGCCGCTCGTCTGGTTGGACCACCCGCACGCGGTGCCCTGGGCATCGGCGACCTCGAGGACCAGCTCGCCCGACGGCTCGTAACCCGGCGCGGCGCCGAAGTTCGGATTGAACGCGTACGCCTGGTCGGGCGTCAGGACGGCATCGCACGCCACGTCGAACGGGATCGGCTCCTCCGTCGGCTCGGGCGTCGGGACCGCCGAGGCGGACGCGTCGGGCCCGGCCGTGCCGGAGGGCGCGGAGGCGCCATCCGTCGGAACCGGCGTCGCATTCGGCGCGCACGCGGCGAGCAGCAGCGCGGCGGCGACCGCGGTGAGCGCGACCGCGCAGGGGCGGAGGGCGGGGGAGTTCGGGCGCGGCATGCCGCACACCCTACCAACGGCGCCGGATAGGATCTTCGAGTGACTCCCGCCGATCTCTCGCGTGCCCTGTACGACCTCGTCATCGACCTGGTCGCCCGACGCCGCGAGACGGGCGAGGAGGTCGAGTTCGAGCTGGCGCCCGAGGCGATCACGCTCGAACGGCCGAAGCTGCGCGAGCACGGCGATTGGGCCTCGAGCATCGCGATGCGCATCGCCAAGCCGCTCGGGACCAACCCGCGCGCGCTCGCAACGGAGCTCGCCGCCGGCCTCGCGGAGGTCGACGGCGTCGCGAGCGCCGAGGTGGCGGGCCCCGGCTTCATCAACATCCGCCTGGATGCCGCGGCCGCCGGCGCGCTCGCGAAGACGATCGTCGACCTCGGCGAGGCGTACGGGAGCGGCGACACCCTCGCGGGCCGCGTGATCAACCTGGAGTTCGTCTCGGCGAACCCGACGGGCCCGCTGCACATCGGCCACACGCGGTGGGCCGCGCTCGGCGACTCGATCGGCCGCGTGCTGCGCGCGGCGGGCGCGAAGGTCGCCAACGAGTACTACATCAACGACGCCGGCAACCAGATGGACAACTTCGGTGCGTCCGTGCTCGCGGCGGCGAAGGGCGAGCCGACGCCCGAGAACGGCTACCCAGGGCAGTACATCGCCGACCTCGCCGCTCGCGTGCTCGAGCGCGAGCCGCACCTGCTCGAGCTCGACGACGAGGTCGCGCTGCACACCGCGCGCGAGATCGCGTACGAGCTGCAGCTCGGCGAGATCCGCGAGTCGCTCGAGCGCTTCAACGTGCACTTCGACGTGTGGACGAGCGAGCGCACGCTGCACGCGAAGGACGACGACGGCGTGTCCGCGATCGACGCGGCCGTCGAGCGGCTGCGCGCGCAGGGCCACGTGTACGACCAGGACGACGCGGTGTGGGTGCGCACGACCGACTTCGGCGACGACAAGGACCGCGTGATCCGTCGTGGCAACGGCGTCTACACCTACTTCGCGGCCGATGCCGCGTACTACCTCGACAAGGGCGACCGCGGCTTCGAGCACAAGATCTACCTCCTCGGCGCCGACCACCACGGCTACGTCCACCGCCTCAAGGCCCTCGCGGGCGCCGCGGGGGACGACCCCGAGAAGGATGTCGAGGTGCTCATCGGCCAGCTCGTGAGCATCAACGGCGCGAAGCTGTCCAAGCGCGCCGGCAACATCATCGAGCTCGACGACCTGCAGGCCTGGCTCGGCACGGACGCGCTGCGGTACACCCTCGCGCGGTACCCGGCCGACTCGCCGCTGACCATCGACCCCGAGATCCTGCGCCGACGCACGAACGACAACCCGGTCTTCTACGTGCAGTACGCGCACGCGCGCACCGCCGCCGTCGCGCGCAACGCCCACGCCTCGGGCGTCGACCGCTCGTCCTTCGCGCCCGAGCTGCTCGAGCACGAGACCGAGTCGGCGCTGCTCGGAGCGCTCCAGGAGTTCCCGCGCATCGTCGGCCAGTCCGCCGAGCTGCGCGAACCGCACCGCGTCGCGCGCTACATCGAGGAGCTCGCCGGGCTGTACCACCGCTGGTACGACAACTGCCGGGTGCTGCCGCTCGGCGACGAGCCCGTGGGCGACCTGCACCGCACGCGCCTCTGGCTGAACGACGCGACCGGCCAGGTGATCCGCAACGGCCTGCACCTGCTCGGCGTGTCGGCGCCCGAGCGCATGTAACCTTCCCACCCATGGCCGCATCCGACGCCGAGACCGTCCGCATCGAGCCGCTCGCCGAGCCCGCTGGCCCGCGTCGCCGCACGTCGGGCGGCACGCGAACGCTCATCGTCGTCGGCATGGTCCTCGTGGTGCTCGCCGGGCTGGTCCTCCTGACCGAGACGGTGGGCCGCAGCATCGCCGAGCGCAACATCGCCGCCTCGATCGAGCAGGGCCTGCCCGAGGGGGTCGAGGGTCAGGTCGACGTCCAGATCCACGGCGTCTCCGCGCTGTGGCAGGTGCTCAGGGGCAGCATGGACGAGATCGTGGCCACCGCGCCCGAGCTCGACGTGCACGGCGTCCCGGTCGACGTGACCGTGACCGCGCACGGCGTGCCGCGCGCCCAGGGCGGCGACGTCGCCCGCGCCGAGGTCGTGGCGAGCGTCGACGAGGCCGCGATCGACGCCATCGCCGAGTCGCAGGGCGTGCCCGGCGGGCTCGAGCTGGGCGACGGCACGGTCGCGTACAGCGACGAGGTCGAGTTCCTCGGCATCCCGATCGGCTTCACGATCACCGCCGAGCCCGAGGCGGCCGGCGACCGCGTGCTGCTCACCCCGGTCGGCGCCGACATCCGCGCCGGCGGCGGCAGCATCGACGCCTCCGGGCTGGTCGACCGGCTGCTCGGCGGCGACCCGCTGCCCATCTGCGTCGCCGACCGGCTGCCCGAGGGCGTCGAGGTGTCCGGGCTCGACGTCACGACCGACGGCGCGACCGTCCGGCTCGAGGCGACCGACGTGCCCCTCGCCGAGGAGACGCTCGCCACCACGGGCACCTGCGACTGAGTCATCCGCGCGTCATCGGCGCGTCCGTCGATTCGGCCCGCGCGGTCGCGCTCGGTAGACTCGCCGGGTACCGCCCCACAAGGGCGGCCCGCACCGAGGCTTCAGGAACCGATCCGGGTTCGCTCGCCGTCCGAGTGATCCGTCGTTCCATCGTCCCGTGAGGTTCCCGTGTCATCCAGCGCACCCGTCCCCGTGCGTCCGGGCGCGCCCGACGACGCGAACGCGCTCGCGCCGCACGTGTGGCCCGAAGGTGCGCACCGCGACGCGGCCGGTCGGCTCGTGGTCGGCGGGCTCGACGCCGCCGCGCTCGCCGCCCGCTTCGGAACGCCGCTCTACGTCGTCGACGAGCGCGTCGCCCGCGCCCGCGCGGTCCGAGTCCGATCGGCGTTCGAGTCCGCCGCGGCCTCGATCGGTACCACGGCGACCGTCTACTACGCCGGCAAGGCGTTCCTCTCCGGCGCGATCGTGCGATGGATGAGCGCCGAGGGCCTCTCCATCGACGTGGCGACCGGCGGCGAGCTCGCCGTCGCGCTCGCCGCGGGCGCCGATCCCGCTCGCATCGGCTTCCACGGCAACAACAAGTCGGTCCGCGAGATCGACCGCGCGGTCGACGCCGGCGTCGGGACGATCATCCTCGACAGCGAGATCGAGGTCGGGCGCGTGGCCGAGGCCGCCGCCCGCGCCCGCCGCGTCCAGCGCGTGCGACTGCGCGTGAACTCCGGCGTGCACGCGTCGACCCACGACTTCCTGGCCACCGCGCACGAGGACCAGAAGTTCGGCGTGCCGCTGGCCGACGCGGTCCGCGTAGTGCGCGACATCCGCTCGCGCCCGTCGCTCGACTTCGTGGGCCTGCACTGCCACATCGGCTCGCAGATCTTCGACGCGGCCGGGTTCGCGGAGTCGGCCGAGCGGCTGCTCGCCGTGCACGCCGAGCTCGCGGCATCCGCACCCGTGCCCGAGCTGAACCTCGGCGGCGGGTTCGGCATCGCCTACACCGAGGCCGACGACCCCCGGCCCATCGAGGTCATCGCCGACGGCATCGCGACCGCCGTTGCCGACGCGTGCCGCCGCCAGGGCGTGCCCGTGCCGAGGCTCGCGTTCGAACCCGGGCGATCGATCATCGGGCCGGCTGGCATCACGCTTTACACCGTCGGCACCGTCAAGGCCGTGCCGACCGACGACGGATGGCGCCACTACGTCTCGGTCGACGGCGGCATGAGCGACAACATCCGCACCGCGCTGTACGGCGCGCAGTACACCGTGCGCCTCGCCTCGCGCGTCTCCGAGGCGCCGCCCGCCCTCGTGCGCGTCGTCGGCAAGCACTGCGAGTCGGGCGACATCGTCGTCGACCACGGCTGGCTCCCGCACGACGTCGCCCCCGGCGACCTCCTCGCGGTCGCCGCGACCGGTGCGTACTGCTGGTCGCTCGCCTCGAACTACAACCACGTGCCCCGACCGCCGGTCGTGGCCGTGTCCGACGGCGTCGCGTGCGTGATCGTGCGCGGCGAGACCGAGGAGGACCTCCTCGCCCGCGACGCCTCGCTCGACGACCACGACGATGACGCACGGGGAGCCACCGCATGATCGAATACCGCTCCATCCGGGTCGCCCTGCTCGGGGCCGGCTCCGTCGGCTCGCAGGTCGCCCGGCTCCTGCTCGAGCACGGCGACGAGCTCGCCAACCGCATCGGCGCCCGCCTCGAGCTGGCCGGCATCGCGGTGCGCGACCTCGACGCGCGACGCGACGTCGACCTGCCGCGCGAACTGCTCACGACCGATGCCGAGTCGCTCATCCTGGGCGCCGACATCGTGATCGAGCTCATGGGCGGCCTCGAGCCCGCTCGCACCCTCGTGCTGAAGGCCATCGCCTCCGGCGCCGACGTCGTGACGGGCAACAAGGCGCTCCTGGCCACGCACGGCCCCGAGCTCTTCGCGGCGGCGCAGCAGGTCGGCGCGCAGCTCTCCTACGAGGCGGCCGTCGGCGGCGCCATCCCGATCATCCGACCCCTCCGCGACAGCCTCGCCGGCGACCGCATCGAGCGGATCCTCGGCATCGTCAACGGCACCACGAACTTCATCCTCGACCGCATGGACACCACCGGCGCCTCGCTCGAGGACGCGCTCGCGACCGCGACCGAGCTCGGCTACGCCGAGGCCGACCCGACGGCCGACATCGGCGGCTACGACGCCGCGCAGAAGGCCGCGATCCTCGCGAGCCTCGCGTTCCACACGAGCGTGCCCGTCGAGGCCGTGCACCGCGAGGGCATCACCGGCGTCACCGCGGCGCAGGTCGAGTCGGCCAAGCGCGCGGGCTACGTCGTGAAGCTGCTCGCCATCTGCGAGCGCCTGACCGACCCCGAGACGGGGGAGGAGGGCGTCTCCGCGCGGGTCTACCCGGCGATGGTGCACCGCAGCCACCCGCTCGCCGCCGTGCACGGCGCCAACAACGCGGTGTTCGTCGAGGCGGCCGCGGCCGGCCCGCTCATGTTCTACGGCGCGGGCGCGGGCGGCGTGCAGACCGCCTCGGCCGTGCTCGGCGACCTCGTCGCGATCGCACGCCGGCACGTGCTCGGCGGTCCCGGCACCGCCGAGTCCACGCACGCCGAGCTCCCGGTGCTCGACATCGGACGGATCACGACGCGCTACGCCATCACGATCGAGGCCGCCGACGAACCCGGCGTCCTCGCGACCATCGCGCACGTCTTCGCCGACCACGGGGTCAGCGTCGGCGAGCTCGAGCAGACCATCAACGACGAGACGGGGCGGGCTACGCTGGTGATCGGCACCCACGAGGCGCGTGAGTCCGCGCTCGCCGAGACGGTGCGCGCACTCGCCGACAGCCCCGTCGTGACCTCCGTCGCATCAGTCATCCGAGTCGAAGGAGCAGAGTGAACCAGCAGGCAACGAAGGCGCCGTCCCGGCAGTGGCGCGGCGTCATCCGCGAGTACGCCGACCGGCTCGACGTGACGGATGCCACGCCCGTCGTGACCCTCGGCGAAGGCGGCACGCCGCTGCTTCCCGCACCCGCACTCTCGCGGCGCACCGGCGCCGACGTGTGGGTGAAGTTCGAGGGCATGAACCCCACGGGCTCGTTCAAGGACCGCGGCATGACCATGGCCGTCACCAAGGCGGTCGAGCGCGGCGCCGAGGTCGTCATCTGCGCCTCCACGGGCAACACGTCCGCGTCGGCGGCGGCGTACGCCACGCACGCGGGCATCACGGCCGCCGTGCTCGTGCCCGAGGGCAAGATCGCCATGGGCAAGCTCAGCCAGGCCATCGCGCACGACGCCCGCCTCATCCAGATCCAGGGCAACTTCGACGACTGCCTCGACATCGCGCGCGACCTCGCCGAGAACTACCCCGTGCACCTGGTCAACTCGGTCAACAACGACCGCATCGAGGGCCAGAAGACCGCGGCGTTCGAAGTCGTCGAGGTCCTCGGCGACGCACCCGACTTCCACTTCATCCCGGTCGGCAACGCCGGCAACTACACCGCCTACACGCGCGGCTACCGCGAGGACATCGCCGCGGGCAACGCCACGCGCCTGCCGCGGATGTTCGGCTTCCAGGCCGCCGGCTCGGCGCCGCTCGTGCGCGGCGAGGTCGTCCGGCACCCCGAGACCATCGCGAGCGCCATCCGGATCGGCAACCCGGCGTCGTGGCACCTCGCGCTCGAGGCGCGCGACCTGACCGACGGGTACTTCGGCGCCATCGAGGACGACAAGATCCTCGAGGCCCAGCGCATCCTCTCGGCCGAGGTCGGCATCTTCGTCGAGCCCGCTTCGGCGATCAGCGTCGCGGGCCTGCTGGAGCGCTCGGCCGCCGGCCAGGTGCCCAAGGGCGCGCGCGTGGTGCTCACGGTCACCGGCCACGGGCTCAAGGACCCGCAGTGGGCGCTCCGCCTGCCCGACGGCTCCGAGGTGCAGCCGACGGTCGTCCCCGCCGACGTGGCGCACGTCGCCGAGGTGCTGGGGCTCGGCTCATGAGCGCGGCGGCCGCCGAGGCGGCCACGGCGTCGGCGCCCTCGCTCACCGGACGCCGCGTGCACGTGAAGGTGCCCGCGACGTCGGCCAACCTCGGCCCCGGCTTCGACACGCTCGGCCTCGCGCTCGCCAAGTACGACGAGCTCGACGTCGAGGTCATCCCCGAGGGCCTCGAGATCGAGGTGCACGGCGTCGGCGAGGGCGAGGTGCCGCTCGACGAGTCCCACCTCGTGGTGCGCGCCATCGCGCACGCGTTCGCGCACCACGGCCTCGAGCGGCCGCCGCTGCGGCTCGTCGCGCACAACGCGATCCCGCACGGCCGCGGGCTCGGCTCGTCGGGCGCGGCCATCGTCGCCGGCGTCATGGCGGCGAAGGGGCTGCTCGAGCCCGAGATCGAGATCTCGCCCGACGAGCTGCTCGAGCTCGCCACCGAGCTCGAGGGGCATCCCGACAACGTCGCGCCGGCCCTCTTCGGCGGCCTCACGATCGCATGGGTCACGCCCGAGGGGCCGCGCCACAAGAAGCTCATGGTCCACCGCGGGGTGTCGCCGCTCGTCCTCGTGCCCGAGCACGAGATGTCGACGGCGCTCGCGCGGAGCCTGCAGCCCAGCTCGGTGCCGCACGCCGACGCCGTGTTCAACGTCTCGCGCTCGGCACTGCTGGTCGCCGCGCTCATCCAGAGCCCCGAGCTGCTGCTCGCCGCGACGGAGGACAAGCTGCACCAGAACTACCGCGCCGAGGCGATGCCCGAGACCGACCGCCTGATCCGCGTGCTCCGCGCGGCCGGGCACCCAGCCGTCGTGTCCGGCGCCGGTCCGTCGATCCTCGTGCTCGCGAGCGATCCGAGCGAGCGGGCCGACGCCATCCGTCTGGTCGAGGAGTCCGCCGACACCGCCTGGCAGGCGCTGCCGCTCGCGGTCGACTTCCTCGGCGCCACCGTCCAGCCCGTCAACGCGGGCTGAGGCCGGGCCGTCATCCCGCTCCCCGCCGCCAGCGCGGCGTGGCGCGTGGCGGGAGGGCCCTCGCCCGAGTGCTAGACTGGTCGCGCACCCGGCCGGTGCAGCGTTCGCGCCCCAGCCGCATCGTGCGATTCCCGGCATTTCATGCTTTCGCCCACCGCGCAGGTCTGCGCCCCGTGCGCAGCACCTCAACGTGCGCGACCCAGCTCTCCTCGGCCAACCCCATGCCTGGCGAGGGGAAAGGACTGAACCCAGTGACCAACGCAACCGACCACGCCGAGGGCGTGGCCAGCCGCGCCCGCCTGACCGCGATGAAGGTCGCCGAGCTCCAGGAGCTCGCCGCCTCGCTCGGCATCGCCGGCGCATCGAAGCGTCGAAAAGGAGAACTCGTGGAGCTGATCTCCACCCACGCCGACGGCTCCGCCACGCTCGAGCTCGACGAGGTCGTCGACGCCGCTGCGCCCGCCGAGGCCCTCGTGATCGAGGAGCCCGCAGCGCCCGCCGCCGAGGCGCCCGCCGCGACCGAGGCGCCCGCCGAGGCGGAGACCGCCGAGGCGGAGACCGCCGTGGAGGAGCCGGTCGCCGCGCCGGTCGAGCCCGCCGCGGGCGCGCAGCCCGAGGCATCCGCCGACGCCGTGGCGGGCACCGACGCCCCGGCCACGACGCAGCGCGAGCCGCTCCGTCGCGGACGCCAGCCGCGTCGCGCGACGAGCGCCACCACCGCGGCGCAGCACGCCAACGCGGGCCTCACGGGCATCGAGCTCGCGCCGGCCGCGTCCGGCGAGACCGCCGACGCGGCCCGCGAAGCCGCTCGTGCCGCGGTGCGCGAGGAACTCGCCGCCGCCACGGGCGAGGCCCGTCCGGGCCAGCGAGCCGAGGCGGAGACCGCGACCGAGGCGGAGGCGGAGGGCGCCGCCGCCGAGCAGCCCGCGACCGAGCCGCGCCAGGGACGCAGCCGCAACCGCGGCCGTCGCGGCGGAGACCGCGGTGAGCGTGGCGAGGCCCAGAAGGCCGAGCAGGGCGGCGAGCGCCAGGGCGGACGACGCACCGAGGAGCCGGCCGAGGCCGACCGCCAGGGCCAGGGCGAGCCCGACAAGGGCCGCCAGGAGCAGGGCGGCCGCGGCCAGCAGGCTCGCGGCGAGCAGGGTCGGGGCGAGCAGGGCCGGGGCGAGCAGGGCCGCGGCGAGCAGCCGCAGGCCGAGGGCGAGGGCGGCCGTCGCAACCGCTACCGCGACCGCAAGCGCCGCGGCCAGGGCGCGACCGACGAGATCGAGCCCGAGATCCTCGACGACGACGTCCTGATCCCGATCGCGGGCATCCTCGACGTGCTCGACAACTACGCCTTCGTGCGCACCACGGGCTACCTCCCCGGCCCGAGCGACGTCTACGTCTCGCTCGGCCAGGTGAAGAAGTACCACCTGCGCAAGGGCGATGCGGTCGTCGGCGCGATCAAGCAGCCGCGCGAGGGCGAGGGCAACAGCCGCCAGAAGTACAACGCGCTGGTCAAGATCGACTCGGTCAACGGCCAGACCGCCGAGGAGGCCGCCGCGCGCATCGAGTTCGGCAAGCTCACGCCGCTCTACCCGCAGGAGCGCCTGCGCATGGAGACCGAGCCCACCAAGCTCACCCAGCGCATCATCGACCTCATCGCGCCGATCGGCAAGGGCCAGCGCGGCCTGATCGTCTCGCCGCCCAAGGCCGGCAAGACCATCGTGCTCCAGCAGATCGCGAACGCGATCGCCATCAACAACCCCGAGGTCCACCTCATGGTCGTGCTCGTCGACGAGCGCCCCGAAGAGGTCACCGACATGCAGCGGACCGTGAAGGGCGAGGTCATCGCCTCGACCTTCGACCGTCCGGCCGAGGACCACACCACGGTCGCCGAACTCGCGATCGAGCGCGCGAAGCGCCTCGTCGAGCTCGGCCACGACGTGGTCGTGCTCCTCGACTCGATCACGCGCCTCGGTCGCGCCTACAACCTCGCCGCACCGGCATCCGGTCGCGTGCTCTCGGGCGGTGTCGACGCGTCGGCGCTCTACCCGCCGAAGCGCTTCTTCGGCGCCGCGCGCAACATCGAGAACGGCGGGTCGCTCACGATCCTCGCCACGGCGCTCGTCGAGACCGGGTCGAAGATGGACGAGGTGATCTTCGAGGAGTTCAAGGGCACCGGCAACTCCGAGCTGCGCCTGTCGCGCCAGCTCGCCGACAAGCGGATCTTCCCGGCGGTCGACGTCAACGCGTCGTCGACGCGTCGCGAGGAGATGCTGCTCTCGCCCGACGAGGTCAAGATCACCTGGAAGCTCCGTCGCGCGCTCGCGGGGCTCGAGCCGCAGCAGGCCCTCGAGGCCGTGCTCGGGCGCCTCCGCGAGACGCAGTCGAACACTGAGTTCCTGCTGCTGATGCAGAAGGCCTCACCGGTCGGCGGCAACGGCAACGGGCACGGTCACGACGCCGACCACCACCGCTGATCGATGTTCGAGTCCGTCCAGGCACTCATCGCCGAGCACGCGGCGCTCCAGGAGGAGCTGGCCGACCCGGCGCTGCACGCCGACGCCGCGCGCGCGAAGCGCGTGAACCGTCGCTACGCGGAGCTCAGCCGGATCGTCGCGGCCGACACGGCCTGGCGGCAGGCGCAGGACGACCTCGACGCGGCGCGTGAGCTCGCGAAGGAGGACGAAGCGTTCGCCGAGGAGGTGCCCGCCCTCGAGGCGCAGCTCGCGGAAGCGCAGGAGAAGCTGCGGCGCCTCCTGATCCCGCGCGATCCCGACGACGGCCGTGACGTGATCATGGAGATCAAGGGCGGCGAGGGCGGCGCCGAGAGCGCCCTGTTCGCGGCCGACCTGCTGCGCATGTACATCCAGTACGCGCAGTCGAAGGGCTGGAAGACCGAGCTGCTCGAGTCCGACGAGTCCGACCTCGGCGGGTACAAGAACGTGCAGGTCGCGATCAAGTCGAACGCGACCGACCCGTCGCAGGGCGTCTGGGCGCACCTGAAGTACGAGGGCGGTGTGCACCGCGTGCAGCGCGTGCCGGTCACCGAGACGCAGGGCCGGATCCACACCTCCACGACGGGCGTGCTCGTCTTCCCGGAGGTCGACGAGCCGGAGGAGGTCGAGATCAACCAGAACGACCTCAAGATCGACGTGTACCGCTCCTCGGGCCCCGGCGGACAGTCCGTCAACACGACCGACTCGGCCGTGCGCATCACGCACGTGCCGACCGGCATCGTCGTGGCGATGCAGAACGAGAAGTCGCAGCTGCAGAACCGCGAGGCGGCCATGCGCGTGCTGCGCGCCCGGCTCCTCGCACGCCAGCAGGAGGAGCTCGCGGCGGCCGCGTCCGACGCGCGCAAGTCGCAGATCCGCACGATGGACCGCTCCGAGCGCATCCGCACGTACAACTTCCCCGAGAACCGGATCGCGGACCACCGGACCGGCTACAAGGCGTACAACCTCGACCAGGTCATGAACGGCGCGCTCGACCCGATCATCGAGTCGGCCGTCACCGCCGACGAGGAGGCGCGGCTCGCCGATCTCGGCGACCAGTGAGCGAGACCGTCGTCCGGCCCATCCGGGATGAGGACTGGCCGGCGGTCTTCGCGATCGTCGACGAGGTGGTTCGCGAGGGCGAGACGTATGCCTACCCGCTCGAGCTCGACTCGGCGGGGGCGCGCGAGCTCTGGGTGGAGTCCCCTCCCGGCCTGACGGTGGTCGCCGAGCGCGGCGGACGGATCGTCGGGACCGCGAAGATGGGGCCGAACCGGCCCGGTCGGGGCGACCACATCGGCACGGCGTCGTTCATGGTCGCCTCCGACGCACGCGGCGCCGGCGTCGGGCGCGTGCTCGGCCAGTGGGTCGTCGACTGGCACCGCCGCGCCGGCTTCGAGGGGATCCAGTTCAACGCGGTCGTGGCGTCGAACGATCCGGCGGTCCGGCTGTGGCGATCGCTCGGATTCGAGGTCGTGGGCACGGTGCCGGGCGCGTTCCGGTCGAAGCGGCACGGCCGCGTGGGTCTGCACGTCATGTTCCTCGCGCTCTGATCGTCTGATGCGCCCGGTTGCCGGGCCGACGGCCGCGCGGTCAGATGTGCCAGTCGCCGTGCCAGTCGTGCTCGCCGCGCGCCGCGGCGGCCGTGGCGGGCGAGAGCGGCTTCGCGACGGCGGGCACGCCGACGAGCAGCGAGTTCGGCGGCGCGCCGCGCGTGACCACGGCGTTCGCTCCGATCGCGCTCCCGGCGCCGATCTCGATGTCGCCGAGCACCTTGGCACCCGCTCCGACGGTCACGCCGTCGCCGAGCGTCGGATGGCGCTTCGCCCCCCTCGGCGCGCCTCGCGGCGCCTTCCCGCCCAGCGTGACGCCGTGGTACAGCATCACGTCGTCGCCGACGACCGCCGTCTCGCCGATCACGACGCCCATGCCGTGGTCGATGAAGAACCGGCGCCCGATGGTCGCGCCGGGATGGATCTCGATGCCGGTGAGGAAGCGCGTGAGCTGCGAGACGAGCCGTGCGGGCAGCCGCAGCAGGGGCACCTGCCACATGCGATGCGCGAGGCGGTAGGCCCAGATGGCGTGCAGCCCCGAGTAGGCGAGGACCACCTCGATGCGGCTGCGCGCGGCGGGGTCGTGGGAGCGCGCCGTCGCGATGTCTTCCCTCAGCGTGCCGATGAATCCCACCCGTCCAGTCAAGCAGATGCGACGGGCGGGCTCAGTCGAGCAGGTCCTCGTACAGCACGGTCGAGAGGTACCGCTCGCCGTAGCTCGCGGCGATCACGACGATGGTCTTGCCGGCGTTCTCGGGGCGCTGCGCGAGCTGCGTCGCGGCGTACACGGTCGCGCCCGACGAGATGCCGCCGAGGATGCCCTCCTCGACGCCCAGGCGGCGCGCGGTGGCGACGGCCTGCTCGATGTTGACGTCGATGATCTCGTCGTAGACCTCCCGGTCGAGGATGGCGGGCACGAAGTTCGCGCCGATGCCCTGGATCTTGTGCGGGCCGGGCTGGCCGCCGTTGAGGATCGGGGACTCGAGCGGCTCGACGCCGACGACCTGGACCCCGGGCTTGCGCTCCTTGAGGACCTGGCCGACTCCGGAGAGCGTGCCGCCCGTGCCGATGCCGGAGACGAAGATGTCGACGCCGCCGTCGGTGTCGTTCCACACCTCCTCGGCGGTGGTCCGGCGGTGGATCTCGACGTTGGCCTGGTTCTCGAACTGGCGGGCGAGCACGGCGCCGGGCGTCTCGGACGCGATCTGCTCGGCGCGCGCGACCGCGCCCTTCATGCCCTCGGAGCCGGGCGTGAGCACGAGCTCGGCGCCGTAGGCGCGCAGCAGGGCGCGGCGCTCCTTCGACATGGTCTCGGGCATCGCGATGACGACCCGGTAGCCGCGGGCCGCGCCGATCATCGCGAGCGCGATGCCGGTGTTGCCGCTCGTGCCCTCGACGATGGTGCCGCCGGGCTTCAGCGAGCCGTCGGCCTCGGCGGCGTCGACGATGCCGATGCCGAGGCGGTCCTTGACGCTGGCCGACGGGTTGTAGAACTCGAGCTTGGCGTAGACCGTGGCCGCCGCGCCGTCGGTCACCTTGTTGAGCTTGACGAGCGGAGTGCGCCCGAAGACCTCGGTGATGTTCTCGTAGACCTGAGCCATGGTGCTCCCTCTCGTGACGCGGCGTCGTGCCGCGAACCAGCTTACGGAGGCTGGGAACCGCGGGGGAGTGCGTTACATTCCTTTGCGTGAATGCACCGCCCGCCGACGCCTCGTCGCGCCCCATCCGCGAGGTCCGCGACGACGTCGTCCGAACCCTGTCGGCGGCGGGCGTTCCCGATGCCGAGGTCGACGCCGACCTGCTCGTCGGTCATGTGCTGGGCCTCTCGCGGGGCGGCGTGCACGCGAAGCTGGTGGTCGGCGCCGACGTTCCGGCGGCGCAGGTCGCGGAGCTCGACGCGCTCGTCGCGCGCCGCGCCCGGCGCGAGCCGCTGCAGCACCTCACGGGTCGCGCGGCCTTCTGCTCGCTCGACCTCGCCGTGGGTCCGGGCGTGTTCGTGCCGCGCCCTGAGACCGAACTGCTCGCCCAGCTCGCGATCGACGCGCTGCGTGCGGCGGCCGAGCCCGAGCCCGTCGCGCTCGACCTGGGCTCGGGCAGCGGGGCGATCGCGCTGGCCATGGCGACCGAGGTGCCGCACGCCCGCGTCTGGGCGGTCGAGAACTCGCCCGAGGCGTTCCCGTGGACCCGTCGGAACGTCGAGGAGGTCGGTGCGCCGAACCTCGAGCTGGTGTTCGGCGACCTGGCCGACGCGCTGCCCGAACTCGACGGCCGCGCCGCGGTCGTCGCGTCGAACCCGCCGTACATCCCGGCCGGCGCCATCCCGCGCGACCCCGAGGTGCGCCTCTACGATCCCGAGCACGCGCTGTACGGCGGCGAGGACGGCCTCGACGTGGTCCGCGTGCTCTCCCGACGCGCGCTCGCGCTGCTGCATCCCGGCGGTGCGCTCATGATCGAGCACGGCGAATCGCAGTCGGCCGACATCGCGTCGCTGCTCGCGGCCGACGGATGGCACGCGGTCGCCCACCACCGCGACCTCACGGGGCGGGATCGGGTGACGACCGCGCGACGCTAGCCCGCGGCATCCGCTCGATGCTCAGCGGTCGTCGCGCCGGTGCCGCTCGACCGCCTCGCGCCGCGCCTGGCGCTCGACCTTGCGGGCGTCGCGCAAGCGCTTCTCGGCCTCGCGCACGGCCTTGCGCGCCTCGCGCACGCGCTTGTCGGCGGTGACCTCGGGGGCTTCGCGCGGGGTGGCGGATGCGTCGGCGGGGGCGCCCGCGGCGCGCTCGGCCATGTGCACCGCGACACCGTCGAAGACGCGCTCGAGCCCGAAGGCGAACGGGTCGTCGCCGTCGGCGAACACCCCGGCGTCGACCGCGCGGCGGAGGGCCGGGAACTCCTCGGCGGTGACGAACGCGGCGAGCATCGCGGACCGGCCGTCGTCGATCGCCTGGGTCTCGATGCCCGCCGCGTGGGCCGCGACCTCGTACGAGCGCTCGATGGTGCTCTGCCACTGGAGCTGGCCGGTCACGAGGAGGATCACGGCGACGCGCTCGCCCTGGTCGAGGGGCGTGCTCGAGAGCGCCTCGAGCATCGCGTCCATCCAGGCGAGGTTGTTGGGCGTGACGGGCGTGCCCTGGATGGGGATGTCGAGCAGCCAGGGGTGTCGTCGGTGCACCTCGAGCTGGGCATGGCCGATCGCGCGGAGCCGGCCCCGCCAGTCGGAGGGGTCGAGGGCGGGGTCGGGTTCGGGGGGCAGTCCGATGCCCTGTTCCTGCATGAGCACGAGCAGGTCGTCCTTCGCGGTGACGTACCGGTACAGCGACATGGTCGTGTAGCCGAGCGACTGCGCGACCCGGCTCATGGAGACCGCCGCGAGACCCTCCGCGTCGGCGATCTCGACGGCGGCGTCGACGATGCGCTCGATGCTCATCTCGCGCTTGGGTCCGCGCTGGGGGCTGGCGGCGACACCCCAGGCCAGGGCGACGCCTCGCGGCAGCTCGGGTTCGACGGGGGTCTCGGCGGTCATCCGGCTCCAATCGGCGGAAATGCTTGCGCCCAGTCTAGAACTGTGTATTACTTAAACCGCTGTCGACGGCATACACAGTTTAGACCATACGCAGAATGAAAGGCACGACCATGACCCTCGCGATCGACGCGCGCGGGATCGCCAAGCGATTCCGCGAGGTCGAGGTCCTCGACGGCCTCGACCTCGCCGTCGAGACCGGCAGCGTGTTCGCCCTCCTCGGGCCGAACGGCGCCGGCAAGACGACCACGATCAACATCCTCACCACGCTCGTCCGACCCGACGCCGGCACCGCCTCGGTCGCGGGCGTCGACCCGCTCCACGACCCCGACGGCGTCCGCGCCCGGATCAGCCTCACGGGCCAGTCGGCCGCGGTCGACGAGGTGCTTACGGGCCGGGAGAACCTCGTCATGCTCGGGCGGCTCTCCGGCCTGGGTGGCCGCGCCGCCGCCGCGCGCGCCGACGAGCTGCTCGAGCGATTCGACCTCGCGGATGCCGCCGGCCGACGCGTCGGCGCCTACTCGGGGGGCATGCGCCGCCGGCTCGACCTGGCGCTCAGCCTCGTCGTGCCGACGCGCGTGATCTTCCTCGACGAGCCGACCACCGGACTCGACACCCGCAGCCGGCAGGAGCTCTGGCGGATCATCCGGGAGGTCGCCGATGCGGGCGCGACGGTGTTCCTCACGACCCAGTACCTCGAAGAGGCCGACCGGCTCGCCGACCGCATCGCGGTCCTCGACCGTGGTCGGGTCGCCGCGGAGGGCACCGCGTCCGAGCTGAAGGCGCGCGTCGGCGGCGACGTCGTCGAGCTCCTCGGCCCGGAGGACGACGTGCTCGCCGAGCTGCCGACCGACGGCACCGTGCACGGCCTGCGCGCGGCCGTGGACGAGCTCGACCGGCTCGCGGCATCCGCCGTCGCCGGCGCCCGCGTCGCCGTCCGGCGTCCGAGCCTCGACGACGTCTTCCTCGCCATCACCGCTCGTCCCGCGGCACCCGCGCGCGGGGCCGAGCTCATCGCATCGAAGGAGCGGCCATGACCGCGACCACCACCACCACCGCATCCGACCGGGACCCGGCGGCGCTCGTCGCCCTGCGCTCGCGCCCCGCCGGGCTGACCGCCGAGGCGGTCCTCGTCCGGCGGAGCATCACGCATGCGCTCCGCGACGCCGAGGCGCTCACGATGGCGGTCATCCTGCCCACGATGCTCATGCTGCTGTTCACGTTCGTGTTCGGCGGCGCGCTCGACCCGTCCGGCGGCTACGTCGACTACGTCGTGCCCGGCATCATCCTGCTCTGCGCGGGCTTCGGCGCGAGCTCGACGGCGCTCTACGTCGCCCGCGACATGACCACGGGCATCATCGACCGGTTCCGGACCATGCCGATGCGCGCGAGCGCGGTGCTCACGGGCCACGTCGCGGCGAGCGTCCTGCGGAACCTCTTCGCGACCGGCGTCGTCGTCGGCGTGGCCCTCCTCGTCGGGTTCCGGCCGACGGCCGACGCGATCGAGTGGGTTGCGGCAGGCGCGCTGATCGCGCTCTACATCCTCGCGATCACCGCGCTCTTCGCCGCGATCGGGCTCGCGGCGTCGAGCCCCGAGGCGGCGAACGCGTACGGCTTCATCCTGCTCTTCCTGCCGTACCTCTCGAGCGCGTTCGTGCCGGTGGAGACGCTGCCCGACTGGCTCTCGTGGTTCGCCGAGCACCAGCCGATCACGCCGATCATCGAGGCCATCCGGAGCCTCCTCATGGGCACGCCCATGGGCGATTCCGGCTGGTTGGCGATCGGATGGTGCGTGCTCGTGATCGCCGTCGCGGCCGCGTGGGGGACGTGGCTGTTCCGTCGCAAGGCGGGCCGTCGCTGACGCGGGCGGCCACGACGAGCGGATGCCGCGGGGTCGCCGCACCCCGCGGCATCCGTCATGCCCAGCCCCGAGACGTCCGCCACGTCTAGAATCGAGCGGTCATGACTGTCATCCACGACTGCTCGGTCGAGTCCGAGCTCCTCGCCGGCATGCGCCTGGCTCGTCGCGCCATCGGCAGCGGCGAGCTCGTCGTCATCCCCACCGACACCGTCTACGGCCTCGCCGCCGACGCGTTCAGCCCCGCCGCCGTCCAGCGGCTCCTCGATGCCAAGGGCCGTGAGCGCACGTCGCCGCCGCCCGTGCTCGTCCCCGGCATCCCCACGCTCGACGCACTCGCCGTCGAGGTACCCGAGGCCGTGCGCGCGCTCGTCGCGGCGTTCTGGCCGGGCGGGCTCACGGTGATCCTGCGCGCGCAGCCCTCGCTCCAGTGGGACCTCGGGGAGACCCGCGGCACGGTCGCGCTGCGCATGCCCGACCACCGCATCGCGCTCGAGCTGCTCTCCGAGACCGGCCCGCTCGCGGCGTCGTCGGCGAACCTCTCCGGCATGCCGTCGGCGACGACCGCGCAGGCCGCGGCCGACATGCTCGGCGACCGCGTCTCGGTCTACCTCGACGGCGGGCCCGCGGGCAGCGGCTACGAGGCGATCGGCGAGCGGCCGGGCGACACGTCGTCGACGATCGTCGACGCCACGGGCCTCGACGCCGACGGCACCGGCACGCTGCGCATCGTCCGTGCCGGCGTGATCTCGCGCGAGCGGATCGCCGAGGTCGTGGGGGAGGAGCTGCTCGCGCCGGCCGCGCCGCCCGCCTCGGCGGTGGACGCCGGCGCCGGACGCGACGCCGACGCGGCGTCCGTGCCCGCCGACGCGCCCACCCGAGCCGGCGAAGCGGCGACCGGATCCGCCGACACGCCCGACCGGACGGACGCCGCCGCCTCATGACCCTGTTCGTCGCCCTCGCGCTCGTCGCCGCGGTCGTGACGTTCGTCGGTTCGGTCGTCGTCTGGAAGCTGAGCCTGCGGTACCGGCTCTACCCGAAGATCCGCGAGCGCGACGTGCACACGCGGCCGACGCCGCGCCTGGGCGGCATCGCGATGTTCGTCGGCGTGCTCGTCGCGGTCGCCGCCGGGGCGTGGATCTCCTCGCTGGGGATCGACCGGTTCGCGAACCTGCAGATCGTCTTCCAGGACCGGTGGCAGGTGCTCTCGATCCTGGCCGCAGCGGGACTCATCGTCGCGATGGGCGTCGCCGACGACATCTGGGAGCTGGACTGGATCACCAAGCTCGCGGGCCAGTTCATCGCCGCGGGCATGATCGCCTGGCAGGGCGTCTCGATCGTGTCGCTGCCCATCGGCGGACCGGACGGCGGCATCACCGTCGGATCGTCGTGGATGAGCGCGACCATCACGGTGTTCACGATCGTGCTCGTCATGAACGCGATCAACTTCATCGACGGCCTCGACGGACTCGTCGCCGGCGTCGCGCTCATCTCGAGCGGCGTGTTCTACCTGTACTCCTACCTGCTCGTGCAGCAGACCTCGCCGACGAACTACTTCAACCTCGCCTCGCTGCTCGCCGTGCTCGTCGTCGGCGCGTGCGCCGGGTTCCTGCCGCTGAACTGGCATCCCGCGAAGCTGTTCATGGGCGATGCGGGCGCGCTGCTGGTGGGCCTGCTCATGGCGACCTCGGCCATCGCGGTCACGGGCCAGGTCGACCCGTCGCTGCTCGGCACCGACGAGCTGTTCCCGGCGTTCATCCCGATCATCATCCCGTTCGCGGTGCTGGTGATCCCGCTGCTCGACTTCGGGCTCGCGGTGATCCGGCGACTGCGAGCGGGCAAGTCGCCGTTCGCGGCCGACCGCAAGCACCTGCACCACCGCCTGCTCGACATGGGCCACTCGCACCTCCACGCGGTGCTCATCTTCTACGGCTGGACCGCGGTCGCCTCGTTCGGGTGCCTGCTCGCGTTCGTCTTCCCCGTGTACTTCGGCATCGACTCGAGCTGGGCGTTCCTGGTCCTCGGCGTCGGCTTCGTGATCCTCGCGGCGCTCACCCTCGCACCGCTCGGCCGCCGCAAGCGCCAGACCGTGGCCGCCGAGGCCGACGCCGCGACCGCGCCGTACGCGCCGGGGCTCGACGAGCTCGCCGGCGCCGTGTCCGCGCCCGCCACCGACCGACCGGCCACGCCGGACGAGCACCCGACAGGAGCCCGATGACCGCCGCACCGCGCGATCCCGCCGACCGTACGCCCACCTCGAACCCGGTGCTGCGCCGAGCGCTCGCCTGGGGCGGCGTGCTCGCCGCCGGGATCGCCGTCGTCGGGGGGATCGTGGGCTTCGCCGTCGCCGGCGCCGAGGGGCTCGTGAGCGCCCTGCTCGGCACCCTCATCGCGGTCGTGTTCATGGGCATCACGGCGGCGAGCATCCTGCTGGCGAACCGCTTCGCCGGCTCCGACCTGTTCGTCGGCGCGTTCTTCGGCATCGTGCTCGGCGGATGGCTGCTGAAGTTCATCCTCTTCATCGTGCTCGTGGTGCTGCTGCGCGGCGCCGACTGGCTCGACCCGGTGGTGCTCTTCCTCGCGATCGTCGCCGGCGTGATCGGATCCCTCGTCGTGGACGTGCTCGTCGTCGCCCGATCGCGCCTTCCCTACGCGAGCGATACGCAGCTGCCGCCCCCGCCCTCCCACGACTGAGCGCGGCCGCGGCGGCGCCATCCGGAGGACCGTCATGCGCCGATCGGCATGCACCCCGGTCGTGGCGCACTTCTACACGCCGTAGCGATTCGGCGGAGGCCCGACTTCTTGCTAGAGTGGGGGAGATCCCCCACGGTTCCGCCCTGCTCCGGCATGTGCGTCGGGCCGTGTTCCATGTTCGTCGACGCGAGAGCTCCGCTCCACGCCCCGAAACAGGAGATAGCGCTGCTAGCTAACGCTGTGAACCTGCTGGTTCCGACCGCAACCGATGATGGTGAGTTCCACGGGCCGTCGATCGAGGAGTTCTTCCCCGGCCCGCTCCTGTTCGAGGGCACCGACTTCGAGATCAACCGCATCATCCTGGTGCGGTTCGTCGCAGTCGTCGCGCTCCTCCTGGTCTTCTGGCTCGGCACGCGCCGCATGCGCGTCGTCCCGGGCCGCTTCCAGAGCCTCGTCGAGATGGGCCTCGACCTCGTCCGCGTCAACATCGCCGACGACCTGCTCGGCAAGAAGGACGGCAAGCGGTTCCTGCCGATCCTGACCACGATGTTCTTCCTGATCCTCTTCATGAACATCACGGGCGTCATCCCGGGCCTGAACATCGCCGGCACGTCGGTCATCGGCGTCCCGCTCGTGCTCGCGATCGTCTCGTACGTCACCTTCATCTACGCGGGCATCAAGCAGAGCCCCGGCAACTTCTTCAAGAACTCCCTCTTCCCGTCGGGCGTTCCGTGGCCGGTGTACATCATCGTCACGCCCATCGAGCTGATCTCGACCTTCATCATCCGCCCCGTCACGCTGACGCTGCGACTCATGATGAACATGATCGTCGGGCACCTCCTGCTCGTGCTCTTCTTCGCGGCGACGCAGTTCTTCGTCTTCACGCTCGGCGGCTGGTACACCCTGCTCGGCGCGGGCACGTTGGCCTTCGGCCTCGTGTTCACGCTGTTCGAGGTGCTGGTCGCCGTCCTGCAGGCCTACGTCTTCACGCTCCTCACCGCGGTCTACATCCAGCTCGCGGTGGCGGAGGAGCACTGAGCCCGGGCATCCGCCCGAAGCGAACCCCAAGAAAGGAAACCCCAACGTGGACGCAACCACCGTTCTCGCTGAGATCAACGGCAACATCGCGACGGTCGGCTACGGCCTCGCCGCCATCGGCCCGGCCATCGGCGTGGGCATCGTCGTCGGCAAGACCATCGAGGGCGTGGCCCGCCAGCCCGAGCTCGCCGGCCGCCTCCAGGTCCTGATGTGGATCGGCATCGCCTTCACCGAGGCGCTCGCCTTCATCGGTATCGCGACCTACTTCATCTTCGTCTGATCCCCCCGTCCCAACTGAGGAGGCCAACGTGCTTCACGCACTCCTGAGTGCTGCAACGGAGGGCGGCGAGGAGACTCCGAACCCGGTCCTCCCGGCGACCTACGACATCGTCTGGTCGGCGGTCTGCTTCGTCATCATCCTCGTCTTCTTCTGGCGGTACGTGCTGCCGCGCATGCAGAAGCTGCTCGACGAGCGTGCCGAGGCGATCGAGGGCAACATCGCGAAGGCCGACGAGGCCCAGCGCAAGGCCGAGGCCGCTCTCGAGGAGTACACCGCCCAGCTCGCCGACGCGCGCGCCGAGGCGGGTCGCATCCGCGAGACCGCCCGCGAGGACGGCAAGAAGATCGTCGCCGAGGCCAAGGAGCAGGCCACGACCGAGGCCGCCCGCGTGACCGCGAGCGCGCAGGCGCAGATCGAGGCGGAGCGCCAGTCGGCGCTCGTCTCGCTGCGCTCCGAGGTCGGCACCATCGCGATCGACCTCGCGTCGGGCGTGGTGGGCGAGACCCTCTCCGACGACGCCAAGGCGAAGGCCGTGGTCGACCGCTTCCTCGCCGACCTCGAGGCGTCCGAGCAGGCCGCCGCAGGGGGGAAGAAGTAGCCCATGGGCAGCGCAACGAGAGGGGCCCTGGCCGGCACGCGAGCCGAGCTCGCGGCGCTCGGCCGAGCCGAGCTCCCGGTGGCCGGCGACCTCCTCGCCGCGACCCGGGTGATCGCCCAGACGCCCCACCTGCGCACCGCGCTCACCGACAACGAGGCCGAGCCGGCCCAGAAGCGCGCGCTCCTCGAGCGCGTCTTCGGCGGCAGGGTCGCGCCTGAGGCGGTGGCGCTGCTCGCGAGCGCGGCGTCGCAGCGGTGGTCCTCGGCCGCCGACTTCCTAGACGGACTCGAGGAGCTGGGCCTCCGCGTGGCGGCGGACGCCGCCGGCGACGCCGAGGTCGACGCCGAGCTGTACGCGTTCCAGCGCACCGTCGCCTCCGACGCCGAGCTCGAGCTCGCGCTCGGGTCGAAGCTCGGATCGACCGACGCCAAGGTGAAGCTGGTCGATCGCCTGCTCGGCCCCGTCGCCTCGCCCGCGACCGTCCTCGTCGTCCGGCACCTGGTGCAGTCGCCCCGGGGCCGCCGCATCGGCGGCATGCTCCGCGAGGCGGCGTCCGTGGTCGCCGACCAGCGCGGGTTCGACGTCGCGACCGTGACGTCCGCCGTGCCCCTGGGCGCCGACCAGATCGCCCGCCTCGAGCAGACGCTCGGGGCACGGGCCGGCCGCCGCATCCGCTTCGACTCCATCGTCGACCCGTCGGTCCTCGGCGGCGTGCGGGTGCAGGTCGGCGACGACGTCATCGACGGCAGCGTCGCCAGCCGCCTCAACGACCTGAGGCAGAAGCTCGCCGGCTGACGCCGGCCGACCACGACCGGCGTCCCGCGCCGCGACATCCCAGTAGCTAAGGAAATGGCAATGGCAGAACTCTCCATCAGCCCCGACGAGATCCGTTCGGCTCTCTCGGAGTTCGCCCGCGAATACGAGCCGGGCGCGGCGCAGAAGACCGAGGTCGGCTACGTGACCGACGCCGCCGACGGCATCGCCCACGTCGAGGGCCTGCCCTCGGTCATGGCGAACGAGCTCGTCCGCTTCGCGGACGGCACGCTCGGCCTCGCGCTGAACCTCGACGAGGACGAGATCGGTGTCGTCGTGCTCGGCGAGTTCACCGGCATCGAGGAGGGCATGGAGGTGACCCGCACGGGCGAGGTCCTCTCGGTGCCCGTCGGCGAGGGCTACCTCGGCCGCGTCGTCGACCCGCTCGGCAACGCGATCGACGGCCTCGGCGAGATCGCGACCGAGGGCCGCCGCGCCCTCGAGCTCCAGGCGCCGGGCGTCATGCAGCGCAAGTCGGTGCACGAGCCGCTCCAGACCGGCATCAAGGCCATCGACGCGATGATCCCGGTCGGCCGCGGCCAGCGCCAGCTCATCATCGGCGACCGCCAGACCGGCAAGACGGCGATCGCGATCGACACGATCATCAACCAGAAGGCCAATTGGGAGTCGGGCGACCCGACCAAGCAGGTCCGCTGCATCTACGTCGCGATCGGCCAGAAGGGCTCGACCATCGCCTCGGTGAAGGGCGCCCTCGAGGATGCCGGCGCGATGGAGTACACGACCATCGTCGCGGCCCCCGCGTCCGACCCGGCGGGCTTCAAGTACCTGGCCCCCTACACCGGCTCGGCCATCGGCCAGCACTGGATGTACGCCGGCAAGCACGTCCTGATCATCTTCGACGACCTGTCGAAGCAGGCCGAGGCCTACCGCGCCGTGTCGCTGCTGCTGCGCCGCCCGCCGGGCCGTGAGGCCTACCCCGGTGACGTCTTCTACCTGCACTCGCGGCTGCTCGAGCGCTGCGCGAAGCTCTCCGACGAGCTGGGCGCGGGCTCGATGACCGGCCTGCCGATCATCGAGACCAAGGCGAACGACGTCTCGGCGTACATCCCGACCAACGTGATCTCGATCACCGACGGCCAGATCTTCCTCCAGTCCGACCTGTTCAACGCCAACCAGCGTCCGGCGGTCGACGTGGGCATCTCGGTCTCGCGAGTCGGCGGCGACGCGCAGGTGAAGTCGATCAAGAAGGTCTCGGGGACGCTCAAGCTCGAGCTCGCCCAGTACCGCTCGCTCGAGGCGTTCGCGATGTTCGCGTCCGACCTCGACGCGGCGAGCCGTCGCCAGCTCGAGCGCGGCGCGCGCCTGACCGAGCTGCTCAAGCAGCCGCAGTACTCGCCGTACCCCGTCGAGGAGCAGGTCGTCTCGATCTGGGCCGGCACCAACGGCAAGCTCGACGAGGTTCCCGTCGAGGACATCCTGCGCTTCGAGCGCGAGTTCCTCGACTACCTCGGCCGCAACACCACGGTGCTCTCCGAGCTGCGCGACACCAATGTCCTCTCCGACGAGACCGTGGCGACGCTCGAGTCCGAGGTCGACAAGTTCAAGCTCGAGTTCCAGACCGGCGAGGGCAAGCCGCTCGCGTCGGTGGGCAAGGAGCAGTTCGAGGCCATCGGCGAGGACGAGGTCGTGCAGGAGAAGATCGTCAAGGGCCGCCGCTAGCCATTCCTCCGTCCCCCGGGGCTCACGGGGAACCGCGAACGCGGACGAACCGGGAGCCTCGGGGACAGGAAGCCAGGACACAGGAGAAACATGGGAGCGCAGCTTCGGGTCTACCGCCAGAAGATCAAGTCGGCGCAGACGACCAAGAAGATCACGCGAGCGATGGAGCTCATCTCCGCGTCGCGGATCCAGAAGGCGCAGGCACGCGTCGCCGCGTCCACGCCGTACTCCGACGCGATCACGCGCGCGGTCTCGGCCGTGGCGAGCTACTCGAACGTCTCGCACGTGCTGACGACCGAGCCCGAGCGCATCGACCGCGCGGCGATCGTGATCTTCACATCCGACCGCGGCCTCGCGGGCGCGTTCAACTCGCAGGTCCTCCGCGAGGCGGAAGAGCTCGCCGAGCTCCTGCGCAGCCAGGGCAAGCAGGTCGTGTACTTCCTCGTCGGCCGCAAGTCGGTGGGCTACTTCTCGTTCCGTCGCCGCGACTACGAGCGCAGCTGGATCGGCGGGACGGACAACCCCGAGTTCGACACGGCCAAGGAGATCGCGGACGCGGTGCTCGAGGCGTTCCTGCGCGACTCGGCCGACGGCGGCGTCGACGAGATCCACATCGTCTACAACCGGTTCGTGAGCCGCATCACGCAGGTGCCGGTCGTCACCCGCCTCCTCCCGCTCGAGGTCGTCGAGGCCGAAGCCGAGGCCGCGCCGTCGGGCCGTGCCGAGGTGTTCCCGCTGTACGAGTTCGAGCCCGACGCCGAGACCGTCCTCGACGGGCTGCTGCCCGTCTACATCGAGAGCCGGATCTTCAACGCCATGCTGCAGTCGGCCGCCGCGAAGCACGCGGCCACGCAGAAGGCCATGAAGTCGGCGACCGACAACGCCGACAAGCTGATCACCGACTACACGCGCCTGGCCAACGAGGCGCGCCAGTCCGAGATCACGCAGCAGATCGCTGAAATCGTGGGTGGAGCGGACGCGCTCTCCTCCTCCAAGTAGCTACAGATTCATCCAGAAGGAAGAGAACATGACTGACACCGCCACCGCGCCAGTCCAGAGCCAGTCGGGTTCCGTCGGCCGCATCGCCCGCGTGACCGGCCCGGTCGTCGACATCGAGTTCCCGCACGACTCGATCCCCGAGATCTACAACGCGCTCACGACCACGATCACCATCGGGGACGAGAGCTCGGCGCTGACGCTCGAGGTCGCGCAGCACCTCGGCGACGACCTCGTCCGTGCGATCGCGCTCAAGCCCACCGACGGGCTCGTGCGCGGCCAGGAGGTGCACGACACCGGCGCGCCGATCTCGGTGCCCGTCGGCGACGTGACCAAGGGCAAGGTGTTCAACGTCATCGGCGAGGTGCTGAACGCCGAGCCGGGCGAGCAGATCGAGGTCACCGAGCGCTGGCCGATCCACCGCAAGCCGCCGAAGTTCGACCAGCTCGAGTCGAAGACCCAGCTCTTCGAGACCGGCATCAAGGTCATCGACCTGCTCACCCCCTACGTGCAGGGTGGCAAGATCGGCCTCTTCGGCGGTGCGGGCGTCGGCAAGACCGTCCTCATCCAGGAGATGATCCAGCGCGTCGCGCAGGACCACGGCGGCGTGTCGGTGTTCGCCGGCGTCGGCGAGCGCACGCGTGAGGGCAACGACCTCATCCACGAGATGGAGGAGGCCGGCGTCTTCGACAAGACCGCCCTGGTCTTCGGCCAGATGGACGAGCCGCCCGGGACGCGTCTGCGCGTCGCCCTGTCGGCCCTGACGATGGCGGAGTACTTCCGCGACGTGCAGAAGCAGGACGTGCTGCTCTTCATCGACAACATCTTCCGCTTCACGCAGGCGGGTTCCGAGGTGTCGACGCTGCTGGGCCGCATGCCCTCCGCGGTGGGCTACCAGCCGAACCTCGCCGACGAGATGGGCATCCTGCAGGAGCGCATCACCTCGACGCGCGGCCACTCGATCACCTCGCTGCAGGCGATCTACGTGCCGGCCGACGACTACACCGACCCGGCGCCCGCGACCACGTTCGCGCACCTCGACGCGACCACCGAGCTCTCGCGTGAGATCGCCTCGAAGGGCCTCTACCCGGCGGTCGACCCGCTGACCTCGACGTCGCGGATCCTCGACCCCCGGTACCTGGGCGAGGACCACTACCGCGTGGCCACCACGGTCAAGCAGATCCTCCAGAAGAACAAGGAGCTGCAGGAGATCATCGCCATCCTCGGTGTCGACGAGCTCTCCGAAGAGGACAAGATCACGGTGTCGCGTGCGCGCCGCATCCAGCAGTTCCTCTCGCAGAACACCTACATGGCCAAGAAGTTCACGGGCGTCGAGGGTTCGACCGTACCGCTGAAGGACACGATCGAGTCGTTCGACGCGATCGCGCGCGGCGACTTCGACCACGTCGCCGAGCAGGCCTTCTTCAACGTCGGCCCGATCTCCGACGTCGAGGAGAAGTGGGCGAAGATCCAGAAGGAGAACGGCTGATCATGGCCGCCCTCAACGTGAGCGTCGTCTCGGCCGACCAGGAGGTCTGGTCGGGCGAGGCGTCAATGGTGGTGGCGCGCACGGTCGAAGGCGAGATCGGCATCCTGCCGGGTCACGAGCCGATGCTCGCCATCCTCGCCGGCGGCGAGGTGCGGGTCACCCTCCCGGGCGGTGAGAAGATCACCGCGAACGCGGAGGATGGCTTCCTCTCGGTCCAGTCCGATTCCGTCCAGGTCGTGGCCTCGCGGGCCGCACTCGCCTGAGAGGTCGCGGATGCCGGGGGAGCAGCCGTTCGACCGCCAGTTCGGTGACCTGAGCGTCACCCAGCTCATCGTCATGGCCGGGCTGCCGGGCGCGGGCAAGTCGACGATCGGTGAGATCGTCGGTGCCCGGCTCGGCGCCACGGTCGTGTCGGTCGACCCGATCGAGTCCGCGATCCTGCGTGCGGGGATCGACGCCGATCAGCCCACCGGGCTGGCCGCGTACCTCGTGGCGGAGCAGATCGCGCAGAAGGAGCTCGAATCGGGCCGGACCGTGATCGTGGACGCCGTGAACGCGGCCGAATCGGCACGACTCCAGTGGCGCGACCTCGCCGAACGCACCGAGGTGGGGCTCCGGGTGATCGAGGTCGTGTGCTCCGATGCGCGGCTGCATCGTCAGCGGCTCGAGAAGCGCGAGCGCAGGCTGCCGCATCTCGACGAGACGACGTGGCGCGCGGTCGAGCAGAGCCTCGACGGCTACGCGCCGTGGTCGGGACCGTCGTCGGCGCTCCCGCGCGTGACCATCGACAGCATCCAGCCCCTCGGCGTCAACGTCGAGGCCGCGCTGGCGTTCATCGCGTCGTAGTGCTGCTGCTGCTCCCGCCCTCCGAGACCAAGCGTGACGGAGGCGACGCCGCCGCGCTCGCGCTCGAACGGCTCGCGTTCCCGCGCCTCGGCGGGCATCGCGCGGCGGCGATCGAGGCCGTCGTGGCGCTCGCGGCGGACGCCGAGGCGATGATGCGCTCGCTCAAGCTGGGCCCGCGCCAGGCGGCCGAGGTCGAGCGGAACCGCCGGCTGCTCGAATCACCGACCCTGCCCGCACTGGACCGGTACACCGGCGTGCTCTACGACGCGCTCGACTCGTCGAGCCTCGACGCACGGTCGCGAGCCTACGCGGCCCGTCACGTGGCCGTGCACTCGGCACTGTTCGGGCTCGTGGGCTCGATGGACCCCATCCCCGCATACCGGCTCTCGCATGACTCGCGCCTGCCGGGACTGCGCCTGAAGCAGCTCTGGCGGGAGCCCGTCGCCGCCGAGCTCGTCGACGTCGGGGGTCTCATCGTCGACCTCCGTTCGGAGGGCTACGTCGAACTCGGTCCGGCCCCGCGGGGACGCGACGCCGTCTTCGTGCGCGTGGTCTCGGTCGACGAGGGCGGCCGGCGCCGTGCGCTGAACCACTTCAACAAGCGGGCGAAAGGGCTCTTCACGCGCGCGCTGCTCAAGGACCGACCAGAGCTCGCCGACCGCGACGATCTCCTCGCGTGGGCGCGGACGAGTGGGTTCCGGCTCGACGTCGGGGCGCCCGACTCGCCCGCGCACGAGCTCGAGCTCGTGGCCTGATCCCGGTCCGCCCCTCAGGCGACCGCGGACGCCGTGGTTCGCGCGGACCCGGAGCGGAAGCACGCCGCGAGATGGTCGTCGACCATGCCGGTCGACTGCATGAGAGCGTACATCGTAGTCGGCCCGACGAAACGGAAGCCACGGGCGCGCAGCGCCCGGCTCATCGCGGTCGATTCGGGTGTCGTGGCCGGTACCTCGGTGAAGGACACGGGCGCGCTCGTGCGCGGCTCGGGCGCGAAGCCCCAGAGCAGCTCGTCGAGGGGGACGTCGAGCGCGAGCGTGGCGCGCGCGTTGGCGATGGTCGCCTCGATCTTGCCGCGGTGGCGGATGATGCGCGCATCGGCGAGCAGTCGCTCGACGTCGGCGCCGTCCATGGCGGCGACGCGCTCGGGATCGAACCCGTGGAAGACTTCGCGGAACGCGGGCCGACGCCGGAGGATCGTGATCCACGAGAGGCCGGCCTGGAAGCCCTCGAGGCACAGCTTCTCGTAGAGGCGCACCGGATCGCGGAGGGGCGTGCCCCATTCCTCATCGTGGTACCTGCGGTACTCGGGGTCGGACGCGCCCCAGGCGCAGCGTGCGAGTCCGTCGTCGCCGACCACGACCTCGGGGTGCGCGGGCCCGCTCACGCGGCGAATCCGATGCGCTCGTGCGCCAGCAGCCAGAGCTTGGTGGGGATGCCCTCGCCGCCCGAGTACCCGGTGATCCGCCCGTCGGAGGCGAGGACCCGGTGGCAGCCGACGATGATCGGCACGGGGTTGGCGCCGACCGCGCCGCCGATCGCGCGGGCCGAACCGGGCCGGCCCACGGCGGCGGCGAGGCGGCCGTACGAGGTCGCCTCGCCCCACCCGAGTCGGACGAGCTCGGCCCACACGGCCTGCTGGAACGCGGTGCCCGTCAGGCGCACCGGGACGTCGAAGGCGGTTCGCGTGCCGGCGAAGTACTCCGCGAGCTGATCGCGTGCGGAGACGAGCACCGCGTTGGGGCGCTCGGGCAGGTCGTCATGGGGGAGGGCGCCCTCGCGCTCGATCGAGAGCGCGGTCAGCTGCTCCTCGTCGGCGAGGAGTTCGATGCGGCCGACGGGGCTGTCGAGCCGGAGGAGGTACGGGGAGGTCATGCTTAGAGGGTAGCCGCGTCCCCCGTCAACGACTGGCGGGAATCGGACACCGCGGAATGTCGGCGCGAGAGCGCGGCTGTAGAGGACGAGTGGCGAGACTGCTCCCCAACATCCGCCCACCGGCGACCGAGTTCCCCGAACGCAGCACGGCGGGCCGGGACGTGCACGGCGACCGTCAGGCTGCCGGCATGACGACAATCATCCGCGCCCATGCGGCGCACGACTTCCTGGCCCTCGTGCCCACACTCGTCGGGTATCAGCCCTCCCGGTCGCTGCTGTGCGTGGCGTTCGAGGGCAACCGCACCGCGGGCGTCCTCCGGCATGACCTCCCGACCGATGCGCCCGGTCGCGAGGCCGTCGTCGCGGCCGTCGTCGGCACCCTGTGCCGCATGTCGCGAGCCGACGCCGTGGTGCCGATCGTGTACGCCGACGCCGCCTTCGCCGACCACGGCATGCCGGAACGCGAGCTCCTGGCCGACGTCGTGCGTCGTGCCGAGGACGCCGGCTTCCTGGTGCGCGACGCCCTCTGCGTCGCCGCCGACGGCTGGGGTTCCCTGCTCGACGACGCGCTGCCGCCGGGCGGACGAGCCCTCGCCCTCATCGAGGAGAGCACGGTCGCGCGGCATCCGGAGGCCCTGCGCGACCCGGCCGACTCACCCGCTGCGCTCGTGCGGATCCCGCCGGCCGATCCCGCGCTCGCCGCACGGATCGCCGACGTGCTGGCGAGTCTCCGGCCAGCGGCGCCCGAACCGCACGAGGGCGACGACGGCGGCGGCGAGGCCGCGCCCTCGATGGAGGCGCTCGCCGCGCTCGACCCGGTCATCGGGGATGCGCTCGACCCGTTCGTCGCCGCGGAGCTGCTCGCGAGGGGCGACGCCGGCCGGCGTCCCGAGATGCTCGCCTGGCTCGTGCACCTCGCCGCGTGCCCGCCGTTCCGCGATGCGCTCATGCTGCAGGTGGCCTTCGGCGCCGTGGTCGGCGAGCTCGCCTTCGAAGCCGGCGGGCGGGCGGTCGACCGGGGTACGGGCGCCGGCGAAACGGAGCCGACCGACGAGGAGGGCGCGGAGACGACGGATGAGTTCCTCGCGCGGCTCCTCATGGGCCGTGCGGAAGCGCGGCCCGATGTCGGCCGGGTCGAGCGCGCGATCGAGACGCTCGCGGTCGCCGTCGCCAACGCACCCGACCCCGACCGGGCCGGAGCGCTGTGCGTGCTCGGATGGCTCGCCTGGGCCGTCGGCCGGGGCTCGTCGGCCGGGGCGCTCATCGAGCGCGCGCTCCACGCCGATCCCCGGCACACCATGGCCGGGCTCCTGCACGCGTACGTGGGCTCGGGCGCCCTGCCCGACTGGGCGTTCGGCCCGTCCGTCCGATGATCTCGGACGCGACGGCGAACGACGACGGCCGGGACGGGACGTCGGATGCGACATCCCGCCCCGGCCGGGCGGAGCAGCGTCGGGTCAGACGCGCGCGGGCACCAGCAGGTGCTCGCCGCCGTGACGGTGACCCGTGAAGCGCGACGCACGGTCGGCGGCCTCGGTGAGCACGCCGCGCAGGATCTGCTCGATCTCCTGGAACTCCGGCACGCCGATCGTCAGCGGCGGCGCGAGCTGGATGACGGGGTCGCCGCGGTCGTCGGCGCGGCAGTACAGGCCCGCGTCGAACAGCGCCTTCGAGAGGAAGCCGCGAAGCAGCTCCTCGGACTCCTCGTCATTGAAGGTCTCGCGGGTCGCCCGGTCCTTCACCAGCTCGATGCCGAAGAAGTACCCGTCGCCGCGGACGTCGCCCACGATCGGGATGTCGAGCAGCTTCTCGAGCTCGGCACGGAACAGCGGCGAGTTCTCGCGGACCCGCTCGTTCAGGCCCTCCTCCTCGAAGATGTTCAGGTTCTCGAGCGCGACGGCCGCCGAGACGGGGTGCCCGCCGAACGTGTACCCGTGGTAGAACGACGTCGTCCCCGTCTTGAACGGCTCGTAGATCTTCTCGGAGATGATCGTGGCGCCGATGGGGGAGTAGCCCGAGGTCATGCCCTTCGCGCAGGTGATCATGTCGGGCACGTAGCCGTAGGCGTCGCACGCGAACATGTGGCCGATGCGGCCGAAGGCGCAGATCACCTCGTCGGAGACGAGCAGCACGTCGTACTGGTCGCAGATCTCGCGCACGCGCTGGAAGTAGCCGGGAGGGGGCGGGAAGCAGCCGCCCGAGTTCTGCACCGGCTCGAGGAAGACCGCGGCGACCGTCTCGGGGCCCTCGAACAGGATCATCTCCTCGATCCGGTTCGCCGCCCAGAGGCCGAACGCCTCGAGGTCGTCGGCCGGCGCGCCGACGTCGGCGGCACGGTAGAAGTTGGTGTTCGGCACGCGGAACCCGCCGGGGGTGAGCGGCTCGAACATCTGCTTCATGGCCGGGATGCCCGTGATGGCCAGCGCGCCCTGCGGGGTGCCGTGGTAGGCCACCGCGCGCGAGATGACCTTGTGCTTCGTGGGCTGGCCCTTGAGCTTCCAGTAGTACTTGGCGAGCTTGAAGGCGGTCTCGACCGCCTCGCCGCCGCCCGTCGAGAAGAACACGCGGTTCAGGTCGCCGGGCGCGTAGCCGGCCAGGCGGTCGGCGAGCTCGATCGCCGCGGGGTGCGCGTACGACCAGATCGGGAAGAAGGCCAGCTCCTCGGCCTGCTTGGCCGCGACCTCGGCGAGGCGGCGGCGGCCGTGACCGGCGTTGACCACGAAGAGCCCCGACAGGCCGTCGAAGTACTCCCGCCCGTGGATGTCGTAGATGTGGTGTCCCTGACCGCGGGTGATGATCGGGACGCCGTGCTCCTCCATCGTGGACTGCCGCGCGAAGTGCATCCAGAGGTGGTCCTTCGCCTTCTGCTGCAGGGCGGCGTCGTCGAAGCCGGCCGTGCCGAGGCCCGGCGCTGCGTCGAGGGTGGTCATGGGGGATCTCCTTCCGGGCGGCCCGCGATCAGCGGGTGCCCCAGTTGTAGAACTGCTTCTGCAGCTTCAGGTAGACGAACGTCTCGGTGGTCTGCACGCCCGCGAGCGCGCGGATGCGCGAGTTGAGCAGCGTGATGAGCTGCTCGTCGTTCTCGCACACGACTTCGGCCATGAGGTCGAAGCTGCCGGCGGTGAGCACCACGTAGTCGATCTCCGGGATGTTCGCGAGCTCCTCCGCGAGCACCCGGGTGTCGCCCGTGGCACGGATGCCGATCATCGCCTGGCGCGTGAACCCGAGCTGCATCGGATCGGTCACGGCCACGATCTGCATGACGCCCGCCTCGGTGAGGCGCTGCACGCGCTGGCGCACGGCCGCCTCGCTGAGGCCGACCGCCTTGCCGATGTCGGCGTACGAGCGGCGCCCGTCGGCCTGGAGCTGCTCGATGATCGCCTTGGAGACGTCGTCGAGTTGCACCGGCCGGTGGTTCGCCGGACGGGAAGCGTTCGTCATGCGCTCGATCATGACAGTCGGCTACCACAAAGACAAGTGATTCCGTCGATTCGCAGCCGAATCGCAACGGATTCCATCGTGAAGGCCTTCCGTTGCGGTGCAGGCTGTGCGACCATGGTCGCCACCTGTGCCGCGTGCCGCCCCGCCGCGCCGACCGTTCGTCGCGAGCCGCGGCATCCCCCCGACCTCCGAGGAGCACCGTGACCGAGACCCTGCGCAACTTCATCGACGGCCGCTTCGTCGACGCTCGCGGCGACGAGGCGATCGACCTCGTCGACCCCGCCACCGAGGAGGTCTACGGTCGTGAACCCATCTCGACCGCGGCCGACATCGACGACGCCTATGCCGCCGCCGCGACCGCCTTCGCGTCGTGGGGGCAGACCACGCCCGCCGAGCGCCAGCTCGCGCTCTTCCGCATCGCCGACGCGATGGAGGAACGGGCCGAGGAGTTCGCCGACCTCGAATCGCAGGACACCGGGAAGCCGCGAGCGAGCCTCGTCGCCGACGAGATCCTCCAGTCCGTCGACCAGCTCCGCTTCTTCGCGGGCGCCGCGCGCAACCTCGAGGGCCGCTCGGCCGGTGAGTACCTCGCCGGGCACACCTCGTTCGTGCGGCGCGAGCCGATCGGCGTCATCGGTCAGGTCGCCCCCTGGAACTACCCGCTCAACATGGCCGTCTGGAAGGTGGCCCCGGCGATCGCGGCCGGCAACACCGTGGTGCTCAAGCCCTCCGACACGACGCCGCTCTCGACGCTGAAGCTCGCCGAGGTCGCCGCCGAGTTCCTGCCGGCGGGCGTCCTCAACGTCGTCACGGGCGATCGCGCGACCGGTGCGGCGCTCCTGCAGCACGCGACGCCGCAGATGGTGGCCATCACCGGCTCGGTCCGCGCGGGCATGGAGGTCGCGCGCGCCGCGGCCGCCGACCTCAAGCGCGTGCACCTCGAGCTCGGCGGCAAGGCGCCCGCGATCGTCTTCGACGACGTGGACCTCGCCGCAGCGGCGGAGGGCATCGTCTCCGCGGCCTACTTCAACGCCGGCCAGGACTGCACGGCCGCCACGCGCGTGCTCGTGCACGAGTCGGTGCACGACGAGCTCGTCGGCGCGCTCGTCGAGGCGGCCCGCGCGAACGCCCGGACCGGTGCACCCCGCGAGGAGGGCGTCTTCTACGGTCCGCTGAACAACGCGACCCAGCTCGCGAACGTGTCGGGCGTGATCGACCGGCTCCCCGACCACGCCGAGATCGCCACGGGCGGTCGCCGGCAGGGCGACCGCGGCTACTTCTGGGAGGCCACCGTGGTCACGGGCCTCCGCCAGGACGACGAGGCCGTGCAGCGCGAGATCTTCGGGCCCGTCCTCACGGTGCAGTCCTTCCGCGAGGAGGGCGAGGCGCTCGCGATGGCGAACGGCGTCGACTACGCCCTCGCCGCATCCGTGTGGACCCGCGACCACGGCCGCGCGATGCGGTTCGCGAAGCACCTCGACTTCGGCTGCGTCTGGATCAACACGCACATCCCGTTCGTCTCGGACATGCCGCACGGCGGGTTCAAGCACTCGGGATACGGCAAGGACCTCTCGCAGTACGGATTCGAGGACTACACCCGGATCAAGCACGTCATGAGCTCCCTCGGCTGACCCTGCGCCTGCGGTGGTGCCAGACTGGACGGCATGGTGGTCGGAGCGGTGCGCAGCAGGGTCGAACCGGATGCGCCGCAGTGGGACGCCGTCGTCGGCGAGCGCTTCATCGCCGCCGTCGCCGCGCCGGCCCGCGACCGCGTGCTGACCGCGCTGGCGGAGGCGGCCGCGACGGACGCGCTCGAACTCGAGGATCTCGTCGCGCGCATCCCCATCGGACCGCAGGGCGCCGACGACTTCGCACTCGTGTGGTGGCCGGAGTCGGGCGATCCGGTCACCGCGATCGTCCGCGGCGACGCGGTGATCGACCTCGCGTCGCCCGGCGGCGCCCGCCGGTTCGACTCGCGCGGCATCAGCCCGTGGCACCTCGCCGAGTTCACCGCGGTGACGCGCCTGCGCATCGCCGGGTCGGCGTCCTCGCTCGAGGCGGTGCGCCAGGCGGGGCTCCGCGGCGATGCGGTGCCGTCGCGCCGCGCGTCGTTCCGCACCGCCGCCGTCGAGTGGTCGTGGCGCGAGATGCCGTCCGGTCCGGGGCCGGTCGCGGGCGACCCCGACGCCGACACCGTGCTCGACGCGCATCCGCCGTCGGGCGGGCCGCGCCCGGGTGCCGCCGACGCGCGGCCGGGGTCAGGTCCTGCCACCGTGCCCATCGACGTCGTCGTCGGCGACACCATCCGGTACACCCGGGGCGATGCCGCCGACGCCGACACCGTCCTGTCGGCGGCGCTGCGAGCGGATGGCGCGGGCTCGGCGATCGCCGGCTACGACCCCGGCGGCGCCGCCCGTCCCGCGACGGACGGGCCGTCGCGCCGTTCGGGCGCCGCGCTCCGCGACGCCGTGCGCTTCCGCGTCGACGGAGGCGAGCCTCGGCCGATCGCGGAGCCCGTCTACGTCGGGCGGAACCCGAGCGCACCGCGCGTGACCCCGGGCCCGGTGACGCTCGTCCGCGTCGGGTCGCCGGCCGGCGTCGTCTCATCGACCCACCTCGAGCTGCGCGTCGAAGGCCGTCGCCTCGTCGCGACGGACCTGCGCTCGACGAACGGCACCGTCGTGCGCTCGGCCGCGGGCGTGCGCCGCCTGCGCCCGGGGGAGTCCATCGTCGTCACGCCCGGGACGACGCTGCAACTCGGAGGGGATACGATCGTCGAGATCCTCCCCGCCCTCGGAGGCGTCGACGCATGACCGGACAGTGGGGGACCAGGTGACGCAGATCGGCAACGGCAACAGCCGGCACCGCGTGGACCTGCCGGACGGCACCGAGGTCACGCTCTCGTGGGCCGCGGCCACCGACACGGGGCTGCGACGTGCGGTCAACGAAGACAGCTTCGTGGCCCAGGCGCCGCTGTTCGCCGTCGCCGACGGCATGGGCGGCCACGCCGCGGGCGACTTCGCGAGCGCTGCCGTCGTCACCCGGCTCGCGGAGCACGGCGGCAAGCCCGCGATCGGCACGGCCGACATCGACTCGGCGCTCCGGCTGGCCGTGCAGGACATGGGCCGCGGCGCCGGCGTGACCGATGAGGGCAGCGGCACGACCGTCACCGGTGTGGCGCTCGGCGTGATCGGCGACGAACCCGCCTGGATCGTCTTCAACATCGGCGACTCGCGCGTCTACCGCCTGGTGGGTGGGGTGCTCGAGCAGCTCACCGTCGACCACTCGATCGTGCAGGAGCTCGTCGACGCCGGCCAGATCACGCGCGAGGAGGCCGACACCCACCCCCACTCGAACGTGATCACGCGCGCGGTGGGGTTCCACGAGGCGCCGATCCCCGACTACCGGGCGATCGCGCTCGAGGAGGGGATGCGCCTGCTCGTGTGCTCCGACGGCCTCACCAAGGAGCTGACCTCATACGGCATCCGGCACTTCCTCATCTCCGGCCGCAGGCCCGAGCAGGCGGTCCGGCAGCTCGTGGAGGCGGCCGTGGGCAACGGCGGCCGCGACAACGTGACCGTCGTGGTCGTCGACGTGCTCCGCGTCGTCCGTCCCGGACGAGCGGACGCCGCCGAAGCGTGATCGCGCCGCCGGTGTGCGCGGCATCCGGCGACCCTACAATTGGGGGCGATGCACCCGGCGCCACCGGGACCCGAGCGGTGCGCCGCACCACGAGGACGCTGGGAGGAACGTGTCGAGGCGACTGCCGTCAACGCCGCCGAACCTGCCCGGCTTCTCGTTCATCCGCGTGCTCGGATCGGGCGGATTCGCCGACGTGTTCCTCTACGAGCAGAACATGCCCCGCCGGCTGGTCGCGGTCAAGGTGCTGCTGGCCGAGGTGGTCAACGACGAGGTCCGGCAGATGTTCCAGGCCGAGGCGAACCTCATGGCGCAGCTGTCGAGCCATCCGTCGATCCTGACCGTGTATCAGGCGAGCGTCGCGGCCGACGGCCGCCCGTACCTCGTCATGGAGTACTGCTCGGCGACGCTCGGGCAGCGTTACCGCGCCGTGCAGCTGCCCATCGCCGAGGTGCTCTCGATCGGCGTGCGCATCGCGAGCGCGGTCGAGACCGCGCACCGCCAGGGCGTGCTGCACCGCGACATCAAGCCCTCCAACATCCTGACGACCGCCTACGGGCACCCCGTGCTCTCCGACTTCGGGATCGCCTCGACCCTGGGGCAGGCCGAGTCCAGCGAGGCGGTCGGGCTGTCGGTGCCGTGGTCGGCGCCCGAGGTGCTGCTCGACGAGGTCGCGGGCACCGTGGCGAGCGAGGTGTGGTCGCTCGGCGCCACCGTCTACTCGCTGCTGGCCGGACGCAGTCCCTTCGAGGTGCCCGGCGGTGACAACGGCACGATGGCGCTCGTCGGGCGCATCGAGAAGGCGCGCGTGCCGGCGACCGGCCGCGCCGACGTGCCGGCGAGCCTCGAGGCGGTGCTCGCGCGCGCCATGTCGAAGCGTCCGTCGGCGCGGCAGGCCAGTGCGCTCGAGTTCATCCGGGACCTGCAGGCGGTCGAGGAGGAGCTCGCGCTGCCGCAGACCCCGCTCGAGGTGGCGATGGACGACTGGGCCATCGCGACCGCCGTCGACCTCGACGAGCGCACGCGCATCGGGGCGGGATCGACGGTCGGGACCCCGTCCTCGCGTCGACGCCGGCGCCGTGCGGGCCTCGCGCCCGGCGCCTCGACCGCGACGGCCGACCCGCACTCGCGCGGCTCGGCCTCGGGCCGCGGGCGCGGAGCGCCGCCCACGACCCGTCGCCTGCTCATCGGCGTCGGCGTGGCGGCCGCCGTGTTCGTCGCGCTGGTGGTCGCCGGGCTGCTCACGGTCGTGCGCGGGGCGGGCGCCATCCCGGTCGTCTCGGACGTCGAGGCGGTCTCCGACGGCGACGCCGTGGTCTTCGAGTGGGACGACCCGGCCGGCCTGCGACAGGGCGACACCTACGTCGTGACCGTCGACGGCCGCGAGTGGCCGCCGCAACGCGAGTCGAGCCTGTCCGTGCCGACCGACGGCGCCGCGCGGATGTGCGCGACCGTCACCGTGGCGCGCGAGGGCAAGTCGGGCCGGCCGAGCGCCGAGCGCTGCGAAGAGGTCGAGGCGCGGTGATGGACGTCCGGTCGCTCTGGCGCCGCCGCCGGTCCGCGCTGATCACCGGCGCGTCGATCGTCGCCGTCGTCGGCCTCGTGACCGGCGTCGCCGTGGCATCCGGCGGGTACACCGCGCAGCGGGTCGACCTCGGCGACGCCGCCGTCTGGGTCGCCAACGACGGGCGGCAGTCGGTCGGCCGCGCGAACACCGCGGTGCTCGAACTGAACTCGGTCGTCGAGACCGGCGGCACGCGCGCCGAGGTCGTGCAGCAGGGCGGCACGGTGCTCGTGCTCGACCGCGGGCGCGCGAGCGTCGGGATCGTCGACCCCGCGACCTCGACCGTGGTCGACACCGTCGCGATGCCGCCCGAAGAGCCCGCCGTCGCGCTCGCGGGCGACCGCGTCGTGGTCACCTCGGACGGCGGGCTGTGGGTGCAGCCGGTCGCGGAATTCGCCGACTTCGACAGCGATGAGGATCCCGCCCTGTCCTTCGGCACGGGCTCGGTGGTCTCGGTCGACGAGTCCGGCCGGATCTTCGCGTTCACGCCGACGACCGGCGTGGTCTCGCGCGCGTCGGCATCCGACCCCGACTCGCTCGCCGGGACCTGGCAGCTCGAGCCGCTCGACGACGGCGCCGAGGCGCAGGTCACCTCGGTCGGCGGCCGCTGGGCGGTGCTCGACCGGCGCGCCGGCGTGCTGCGCCTCGAGGGACGCACGGTCGAGCTCGCCGGTCTCGTCGGCGACCCGGGTTCGGCGGTGCTCCAGCAGGCGTCCGCCGACGGAGACCGGGTGGCCGTCGCGACCCGGTCCGGCCTGGTCGAGGTGCCGCTCGACGGGTCCGACCCGATCGTGCGCTTCCGCGACGCCTCCGGTACGCCGGCCGTCCCGGTGCGGCACGACGGCTGCCTGCACGCGGCGTGGGGGGATGGCACGGCGTGGCGGGCATGCGGCGGCGATGCCGGCGAATCGCACGAGCTCGCGCAGTGGGTGCGCGGAGCGGCCCTCGCGTTCCTCGCCAACGGCGACGCGGTGGTGCTCAACGACCGGCGCACCGGGCGCAGCTGGGCCGCCTCGGAGGACTACGGTCTCATCGACAACTGGGCCGACCTCCTCGCGATCGAGCGCGACGACCAGACCGTCGAGCAGAACGACCCCGATACGCCGCCGACCATCGAGAAGAGCCAGGTCGCCCCCGTCGCGGTCGACGACGAGTTCGGCGCCAGGCCCGGACGGGCGACCCTCCTGCCCGTGCTGCTGAACGACTACGACGCCAACGGCGACGTGCTCGTGGTCTCGGCGGTCGACGGCGACCTGCCGGCCGAGGCCGACGTCGACCTCGTCGCGAATCGCCAGCAGGTGCAGCTCACGCTCCCGGACGACGCGACGGGTGCGTTCGCGGTCCGCTACACCATCGACGACGGCCGCGGCGGCACCGCCCAGGCGGTCGTCTCGGTGACGGTCCGCGCGCCCGAGGAGAACTCCCCGCCCCAGCAGGTGCGCGCTGCGCGCTCGGTCGTCGAGGTGAAGGGGCGCGTCTCGGTGCCCGTGCTCGGGGAGTGGGTCGATCCCGACGGGGACCCCGTGTTCCTTCGCTCCGCCGGCGTGGACGAGCCGGACACCGTCACCTCGACCGCCGACGGCATCGTGGTGTTCGACGAGCGCGGGGGCGAGGGCGCGGAGCGGCCGGTGTCGCTCGTCGTCTCCGACGGTCGCGACGACGGCGCCGGCCTCCTGACGGTGTCGGTTCGCGCGCCCGGCGAGGCGCCGCTCGTGGCCGACGCGTTCGTCGCGCTCGCGACCGTCGGCGAGGAGATCGCGCTCGAGCCGCTCCGGCACGTCCGGGGCGGCTCCGGCGAGGCCCGGCTGACGGCCGTGCCCGCGAAGCCCGAGGCGCGCATCACGCCCGACTTCGACGGCGGCACCTTCCGGTTCGTGGGCGAGGCCGTGCGCACGCATTACCTGGAGTACACGGTGACCGACGGCGCCCAGACCGCGACCGGCCGCGTGCGCGTCGAGGTCTCGGCGCCCCCCGAGCGCGACACGACGCCCATCACGGTGCCGCACACGGCGTTCCTGCGGGCGGGCCATCCGACCGAGGTCGACGTGCTCGCCACCGACATCGACCCGACCGGCGGCGTGCTCGTGATCACCGAGACGGGTTCGGAGCCCGACGACTCGGGCGTCCGGGTCGAGATCGTCGAGCACCGGGTGCTGCGCGTGACGCTCACGAAGCCCCTCGAGACTGGCTCGGCCACGTTCGGCTACCGCGTGAGCAACGGGCTGGGCGACGCCGAGGGCGAGGTCACGGTGGTCGAGGTGCCCGAGCCCGACCAGCACCAGCCGCCGGTGGCCGTGGCCGACAGCGCCTCGGCGCGCACGGGCGATGTCATCGACATCCCGGTGCTCGACAACGACAGCCATCCCGACGGCGACCCGCTGACGCTCGCGGCCGAGCTCGTCGAGGCGCCGGCAGCGGGCCTGCTCTTCCCGTCGGGCGATCGCCTCCGCTACCAGGCGCCGGAGCAGCCGGGCGAGTTCGAGGCCGTGTACCGCGTCGAGGGGCCGGACGGCCAGTTCGCGACCGCGACGGTGCGCATCGCCGTGCGCGAGGCCGACGTCGCGACGAACGCCCCGCCGGT
Source organism: Agromyces aurantiacus (assembly GCF_016907355.1). Taxonomy (NCBI): domain Bacteria; kingdom Bacillati; phylum Actinomycetota; class Actinomycetes; order Micrococcales; family Microbacteriaceae; genus Agromyces; species Agromyces aurantiacus. The sequence continues at coordinate 1,877,906 of NZ_JAFBBW010000001.1, forward strand.
TCCGCGCACGGCGACCGCGCGCGTGCTCTCGGGCGACACCGTGCGCATCCCCATCCCGCTCGGCGGCACCGACCCCGACGGCGACTCCGTGCAGCTGCTCGGCCAGGAGTCCAACCCCGAGCGCGGCTCGGTCGTCGCGCGCGGAGCCGACTGGCTCGAGTACCAGGCCGGCGACTACTCGGCGGGCACCGACACCTTCTCCTACGCCGTGGTCGACGCGCTCGGCGCTCGCGCCACCGGGACGGTGCGGGTCGGCGTCGCGCCCGGCGCGGACGGCGCGCGCCTTCCGGTCGCGGTCGAGGACGTCGTCACCGTGCGACCGGGACGGACCCTCGCGGTGCGCGTGCTCGAGAACGACTCCGACCCCGACGGCTCGGCGCTCACGCTCGAGAGCGTCGAACCGGTCTCCGACGGCGTGAGCGCGGAGGTCGACGGGCAGGTCGTCGTCGTCCGCGTGCCCGATCGGGCCGGCGAGTTCGGGTTCATCTACACGATCGAGAACACCCGGCTCGGCACCGCCTCGGCGTTCCTCCGCGTGGTCGCCGACCCCGAGGCCCCGCTCGCCCGCCCCGAGGCCGCCGACGTCGTGCTGAGCCTCAGCGACGTCCTCGACGAGGAACGCGTCGACGTCGACGTGCTCGACGGCGTCTTCATCGCCGACGCCGACGCGCGCGAGGCGGACGTCGGGCTCGTCGACGGCTACGACGACGGCGCCCGCGTCATGGGCGACGGGTCGGTCTCGGTCGAGGTGCAGGACCGCCGCCGCATCGTGCCGTTCTCGGTCGGGCACCCCGACGATCCGCAGGTGCGCACGTTCGCGTTCATCTGGGTCCCGGGGCGCGACGACGCCCTGCCGCAACTGCGCCGCGATGCGCCCGAGGTGCGGGTGACGACCGGCGAGGAGGTCGTGCTCGACCTGGCGGACTACGTGGTGGCGGCATCGGGCCGGCCGGTGCGGCTGACGGATGCGGCGACCGTCCGCGCGTCGCACGCCGACGGGAGCGACCTCGTGGTCGACGAGGACACCATCCGGTACCGCAGCGAGGAGGGCTACTTCGGTCCCGCATCGATCTCGTTCACCGTCACGGACGGCGAGTCGCCCGACGATCCCGAGGCCCGCACGGGCACCATCGTCATCCCGATCGACGTACGCCCGGAGCCGGGCCAGCCCCCGACGTTCACCGGGGGCGTCATCGACTTCGAGCCCGGGCAGTCCCGCGCGATCGACCTCGAGCGGCTGACCAGCCGTCCCGACGAGGGCGGGCCCGACCTGCGGTTCCGCGTGGTCGGCGAGGTGCCCGACGGGTTCGAGGTCGTCCTCGACGGCGACGAGCTGCGCGTGCGCACGGCCGAGTCCACCCCGCAGGGCACGCGAGCGTCGGTCACGATCGGCGTCGTCGCCGGCGACGTCGAGGGCGTGCCGGGGCGGATCGAACTCCGGGTCGTCCCGTCGACCCGCCCGATCGCGCAGCCCGCACCGGATGTCGCGGTCGCGCCGCGCGGCCGGACCACGACCGTGGACGTGCTCGCCAACGACGCCGCGGGCAACCCGTTCCCCGGCACCCCGCTGCGAGTCGTGGGCGTGCGCGGCCTCGATGCCGGGAGCCTGCCCGCGGGCGTGTCGATCGTCCCGAGCGCCGACCGGTCGCAGCTCGCGGTGACCGTCTCCGCCGGCGCCCAGCCCGTGAACACCACCGTCCAGTACCAGGTCGCGGATGCCACCGGCGACCCCAGCCGCTACGCGTGGGGCTCGGTGACCATCTCGGTCCAGGACCGTCCCGACCCGGTCGCCGACGCCCGGATGACGGCCTTCCGCGACGGCGCGGTCGACGTCGCCTTCGCCGCCGGCGCGGCGAACAACTCGCCGATCGAGGGCTACCGCATCTCGCTGCTCGACGCCTCGAGCGGCGAGGAGGTGGGCGCGACCGACTGCGCCGCGACGACGTGCACCGTCCCGACGCCCGGCAACGGGCCCGGCGCCGCCGTCGAGGTCCGCATCCAGGCGCGCAACGGCATCGGCCTCTCCGACCCGGTGAAGCTGGCCGGACCGGTCTGGTCCGACGTGATCCCGCCGGCCCCGGCGGGCCTGGTCGCCCTGCCCCTCGACGGCCGCCTCCGCGTGGAGTGGCAGCCCTCGCCGACCGGATCGGGCAGCCCCGTCCAGTCGTACGTCGTCACGGTCGCCGGCTCGCCCGTCGAGGTGCCCGCGTCGCGCGCGTGCACCGCGTCGCTCTGCTCCGTGGAGTCGCAGGAGCTGGCGAACGGCAGCGCGGTCGAGGTCGTCGTGAGCGCCCGGAACGGCGCGTTCCCCGCACTGGCCGTGTGGACCGACGCCCGCACGAGCGGGACGCCCTTCGGCGCGCCGTTCGCCGGCGACATCGCGGTCTCCGCCGATGCCGCGGCGGGCTCGGTCGTCGTCTCGTGGTCGCCGTTCGACGGCAACGGCGATCCCGTCGCGGGCTACTTCGTCGAGCGCCTCGTCGAGGGCGAGTCGTCGGTGCCGACCGGCGCCCAAGCCTGTTCGGTCACGTCGCCGGCGCCCGGCACGGTCGTCGCGCCGTCCGTCGGCGGGACGGTCGCCGAGGTGGTCCGCGTCGGACCGGACGCCGCGAGCGTGCAGTTCTCGGGCACCGTCACCGAATCGGCCCGCTACTCCTTCATCGTCTGGGGATTCAACCGCGCGGGCTGCGTCCACACGGATGTCGCGAGCACCGTCGTCCGCCCGGCGCCCGGCGCGACCGGCGCCGTCAGCAGCGACATGGCCTGGCTGAACGCCGAGACCTGGGACCGCTACATCGACAACGTCGACGCGGGCACCCGACGCCTGCAGATCATCGCCATCGACGCCGGCGGCGCGCGGATCGGCTCGCCCAAGGACTTCAACGGCTCCGGATGGCTGCGACAGCTCCTGGCGCGGCCGTTCGGCGAGACCGCCCGGTTCCAGGTCCGCGCCTGCACGGTCTGGGGCTCCTGCGGTCCCTGGTCGGAGACCATGCCGACGGGGGAGTCGCCGACCCTGACGTTCGCAGTGCCGGGCCGGGCGTACGACGACGCGACGGCCACCTGGTCGTGGACGGCCGACCCGGCGAACAACGGGCTGCCCGCGGCCTACCGGTGCGGCGTCGACGGCGACCGCGTCGGCCGGGCCGCGCAGTCCGCGACCTCGTGCCAGATCCCGGGCGCCAAGTCGGGCGACCGGGTCTGGTTGGATGTCGAGGTAGCCGGCGTGACGGCGAGATTCGAGTCGCGATGAGCACGGGCCCAGACGGCACCGGGGGAGGAGCACGCATGACCATGACTCCGGAGGACGCGACCCGATTCGCCGCGAACCTCGACCGGCTCGTGGGTGCCGTCGAGGAGGTGCTGCTCGGCAAGAACCGCGTCATCCGCCTCGCCTTCACCGCGCTGCTCAGCGAGGGGCACCTGCTGCTCGAGGACGTCCCGGGCACCGGCAAGACCTCCCTGGCCCGGGCCATGGCCCAGTCGGTGGCGGGCACGAGCAACCGCGTGCAGTTCACGCCCGACCTCCTGCCCGGCGACATCACGGGCGTCTCCGTCTACGACCAGCGCACGGGCGCGTTCGAGTTCCATCCCGGTCCGGTGTTCGCCAACATCGTGCTCGCCGACGAGATCAACCGCGCGAGCCCCAAGACGCAGTCGGCACTGCTCGAGGTCATGGAGGAGGGACAGGTCACCGTCGACGGGCAGAGCCACCCCGTGGGCCGCCCGTTCATGGTCATCGCCACCCAGAACCCGGTCGAACAGGCCGGAACCTACCGGCTGCCCGAGGCGCAGCTCGACCGGTTCCTCATGCGCACCTCGATCGGCTACCCCGACCACGCGTCGACGATCCGCATCCTCGAGGGCACCGACCAGCGCGCCCACGACCAGCAGATCGAGCCGCGGCTGCGCGCCGACGAGATCGTCGAGATGGCCGGCCTGGCCCGCACCGTCTACGTCGATCCGACCATCCACGACTACGTCTCGCGCCTCGTCGACGCCACGCGCACCGCGCGCGAGGTGCGCCTCGGCGTGAGCGTGCGCGGCGCGCTCGCGCTCGTGCGCGCGGCCAAGACGCATGCGGCCGGCCGCGGCCGCCATTACGTGGTGCCCGACGATGTCAAGGCGCTCGCCGAGCCCGTGCTGGCGCATCGGCTGATCCTCGATCCCGAGGCGGAGTTCGACGGCGTGACCGCCTCCAACCTGATCGCCCAGGTGCTGATCGAGACGCCGCCACCCTCCGCGAGGCAGGCGGGGTGACCTTCCAGACCCGATCGACGATCCCCGAGGAGGCGGCCAAGGAGGGCCTGCTCGCGGTCGTCATCGCGCGCGCGGTCGTCGCCGGGCGGGCCGCGGCATCCGTCGCCGACCGATGGACCTCGGCGGTGCGCGCCGTCGTCACGCCACTCGGCTGGGGGGTCGTCGCGGGCGCCGTGGCGAGCCTCATCCTCGGCTACGGATGGGGATGGGGCGAGCTCGTCGTCATCGGGTGGGGTCTGGCGTTCCTCGTCGCGCTCGCATCGGCGTGGCTCGCCGGACGAGGCGCCGGCAGCCTCGAGCTCACGCTCCCGGTCGACCGGGTCGCGGTCGGCGAGGCGGCCGAGGCGAGCCTCGTCGCGCACAACGCCGGTCGCCGGCGGTTCGCGGCGGCGCGCCTCGAGCTGCCGGTCGGCACCCGGGTGCTCACGCGAATGATCCCCGCGCTGCCCCGCGGCGGAACCTTCGACGAGCGCGTCGCGATCCCGACGGAGCGGCGCGGCGTCGTGCCCGTCGGCCCCGTCCGGACGGTCCGCGCCGACCCCCTCGGGCTGATGCGCCGCGAGATCGTCTGGTCCGACGTCCGCACCCTGCACGTGCACCCCCGCACGATCGCCGTGTCACCGCTGACCACCGGCTTCCTGCGCGACCTCGAGGGCAGCCCGACGCGCGACCTCACGGTCAGCGACATCGCCTTCCACGCCCTGCGCGAGTACCAGCCGGGAGACGACCGTCGCTTCATCCACTGGCGCAGCTCGGCCAAGACCGGCACGTTCATGGTCCGCCAGTTCGAGGAGACCCGCCGCAGCCGCCTGATGGTGCTGCTCGACCTCGCCGGCGACGGCTACGAGGACCCGGACGACTTCGAACTGGCCGTGAGCACGGCCGCATCGCTCGGCGCACGCGCCATCCGGGACGCCCGCACGCTCAGCTTCGTCACCTCCGCCCCGGCACGCGCCGCCGGCGGAGCGACACGCGCCGCGATGCGCGAACTGCCCACGGCGTCGCGCGATCGCCTGCTCGACGCGCTGTGCCTCGTCGAGGCCGACGAACGGGCGACCGGGCTCGCCGAGACCGTGCGCGCCGCGGCCGAGTCGGTGACCGGCGTGTCGCTGGCCTTCGTGGTGACCGGCGGTGCTCGCGCCCTGCCCGACCTGCGCGCGGCGGCCGCGCGCCTCCCGCTCGGCGTCGAGGGCATCGTGGTGCGGTGCACGCACGAGGGCGAGGCCGCTGGGCGCGCGGTCGGCGGCCTGTCGGTGTTCGACATCGGCTACCTCGACGACCTGCGCTCGATGCTCGCCCGGACGGCGTCGGTCGCATGAGCGGCGCGCCGGACCCGCGCCGCGCGCCGGGATCGACGGTGCGGATGCTGCGCACCCGCCCGAACGGCCTGCGCGGTCGCAGCCCGCTCTCCGTGGCGCTCTCGGTGGTCATGGTCGCGGTGCTGTGCCTCGCGGCGATGATCCCGTGGTGGCCGATCTACGAGAGTCCGGCGTTCGTCGTCGCGGCGGTCGTCGCGGTCCTCGCCGGGTGCGCGATCGGGCTGCTCGGCGCGGCGTTCTCGTGGCCGTCGTGGGCCGTCGCGTCCGGCGTCGTGGGCGCCTTCCTCGTCCTCGGCGTGCCGTTCGCCGTCCCCACCCGCGCCTACCTCGGCGCGCTGCCCACCGCCGAGGGGCTCGTCGAACTCGTGGCCGCCACCGCCCTCTCGTGGAAGCAGCTGGTCACCATCACCGTCCCGGTCGGGTCGTACCAGGCGCTGCTCGTGCCGCCGTTCCTGCTCGGCCTGGTCGCCGGGGCCGTCGCAGTCACCATCGCGCTCCGCACGCGTCACGCGGCCGCCGCGATCCTCCCGCCCGCGGTCGTGCTCGTCGCGGGCATCGCGCTCGGCGTCGTGCACGACGACCTCGCGATCGAGGCCGGGCTCGCCTTCCTCCTCGCCGCGATCGCGTGGCTCGTCCGCGTGGCCATCGCCGAACGGCGTCGGGCCGCGGTCGACCGCCCGGTGGACGCCGCCCTGATCGACGCACGCCGCATCGTCGCGGCATCGGCGCTGACGGCGGTCGCACTGGCGGGGGCGACGGCCGCCGCCGTGGCGGTCCCGCCCGGACCGCGCGAGGTCGTGCGCGCGGAGCTGCAGCCGCCGTTCGAGCCGAACGACTACGACTCCCCGCTCGCCGGGTTCCGCTCGGCCTTCGACCCGCAGGCGGCCGCCGACGAGATGCTCCGCGTGCGGGGCCTGCCCGATGGCGCGGGCATCCGCGTGGCGACGCTCGACACGTACGACGGCGTCGTGTACTCGGTCGGCGGCGGGGACGGTGCCGCGGGCTCGGGCCAGTTCGTGCGCCTGCCGTACCGCCTCGACCAGTCGGCCACCCCCGGCGAAGGCGTCCGCCTCGACGTCGAGGTGCTCGGCTACGACGACGTCTGGGTCCCGGGGGTGGGGCGGCTCGAGGAGATCCGGTTCCGCGGGGCGCGGAGCTCCACGCTGACGGAGCAGTTCTACTACAACGACGTGACCGGAACGGGCGGGGTGCGCTCCGGACTGCAACGCGGCGACGGCTACGCGGCCGATTCCGTGGCCTCGCTCGAGCCGGTCGACCTCGCCGGGCTGAGCCCCGGCGGGGCCGTGCTGCCCGAGGCGCCGGACCTGCCCGAGGAGCTCGCCCGGCTCCTCGACGAGTGGGCGCCGGCCTCCGACTCGCAGGGCGAACGGCTCGCCGCCGTGATCGCCGGCTTCCATCGCGAGGGCTACGTCAGCCACGGGCTCGAGGACGAGGAACCCAGCCGCTCGGGTCACGCGCTGGACCGTCTGGCCGAGTTCGCGACCGTCAAGCCCATGGTGGGCGATGGCGAGCAGTACGCGGTGGCGGCCGCGCTCATGGCCCGGAGCATCGGATTCCCGGCCCGCGTCGTGGTGGGCTACCTCCCGCCGCGCGACGCCGAACCCGGCGACGGCGGCGTGCGGGTGTTCCGCAGCGGCGATCTGCAGGCCTGGATCGAGGTGCAGTCCGACCAGGGCGATTGGGTCCAGGTGGACCCGAACCCGGAGCGCCGCGAGATCCCGGAACGGCAGCCGGACGAGCCGACGGTCGTGTCGCGTCCGCAGTCCGCGCTGCCCCCGCCCGACGACCCCACGCCCGTGGACGACCTGGCCGCGGAACCCGACCCCGGCGCGGACGACCCGGACGATGCCGACGGATGGCTGCTCGCCCTCCTCGACGCGCTCCGCATCGCGGGGATCGTCCTGGCCGTCGTGGCATTGGTCGCGAGCCCCTTCATCGCGATCGTCGTCGCCAAGGCGCGGCGCCGTCGGCTCCGACGCCGTGCGGGCACGCCGGTGGAGCGCATCGAGGGCGGATGGCAGGAGTTCACCGACACCGCGAAGGACTACGGGTACCCGATCCTGCCGACCGCGACGCGCGCCGAGCAGGCCGCCACCGTGGGCGGACTGGCCCCCGCCGTGCTCGCCGCGGTCGTCGACCGCGCGGTGTTCGCACCCGACGGACCCGACACCGGCGACGACGAGCGCGTCTGGACGGCCGTCGACGAGCTCCAGCGGCGCCTCGCGGAACCTCGGTCGTGGCGCGAACGGCTTCGCGCCGCCGTCTCGCTCGGGTCGCTCGGAGGGTACGCTGGCTCGCGGAAGGGAGCCGGAACGTGAACTGCCGGATCTGCGGTGCAGCGTTGCCCGACGGCGCGATGTTCTGCGGCGAGTGCGGCAGCTCGACCTCGGCGACGCCCGAGTCGCGCCGGCCGGTCGATCCCCGTCCCGGCGATACCTACGTCCTGCACCGCTCCGAGAGCGGGGTCATCAGCGTGCCGCTGGATGGGGTCGCTCCCGTCGAGGCGGCCATCGCCGAGCCGGTCGCAGCCGAGCCGCTCATCGCCGAGGCGCCCATCGCCGAGCCTCCGGCACCGACCGCCGGAGGCGCTCCGTCGGGTCCGCCCCACGGCGAGGACGCGACGCCGAGGTTCGTCCTGACGTTCACGACCGGGGAGGTCGTGACCGTGTCGGGAACGGGGCTCATCGGGCGACGCCCGATGCCGCAGCCGGGGGAGGCCTTCACCCACCTCGTGCAGATCGTCGACCGGGGCCTGTCCGTCTCGAAGACCCACGTCGAGTTCGGCGAGCACGAGGGCGCGCTCTGGATCGCCGACCGGTTCTCGTCCAACGGCACGGTCCTGCGCCGCCCGGGCGAGGACGGCCTGCGCTGCGAGCCCGGCAGGCGGGTGCTCGCACCGCGGGGGAGCCGGGTCGAGATCGGCGAGCAGGCCTTCACCGTCGCCTGACCCCTCGGCATCGGTCCTCCACAGCCGGCTCGGGCCGCCCGAAGTCCACCATCTCGTGCCGGAGTCCCCCGTGCATGACGCCGGGGTGGTGCGCTCGGGACGTGCCCGAACCCGTCGTCGCCGCCGGCTCCCCGCCCCTGACCCTCCCGCCGAGCCCGCCGGAGCCCGCGCGCCCCGGGTTCCCGTGGATCGCGTCGATCGCGCCCGTCGCGGGCGCGGTCGTCGTCTGGGCCGTCACGGGCTCCGCGTTCGCGCTGCTGTTCGCGGCGCTCGGTCCGCTCGTCGCGATCGCGACCATGCTCGATGCGCGGCGGCACGGTGCTCGCGCGCGGCGTGCGGCGCTCGCCGCGCGGTCGGACGCGCTCGAACGCCTGCGCGCCCAGGTCGTGGATCGCCACGGGCTCGAACGCGAGGCCGCGTGGCGCAGCACGCCCAGTGCGAGGGAGGCGATCCTGCGCGCGGTGCCCGCGTGGCGCCACCCGGTTCCCCGACGCGTCGTGGTCGGTCGCGGGACGCGTCCGAGCGGCCTCCGCATCGACGGGGTCGCGACCGACGAGCACGATGCCGCGGTGCTCCGCGAGGCGGCGCGGCTGGACGACGCGCCGGTCGCCGTCGAGGCGGGCGAGGGCATCGGCTTCGTCGGTCCGGCCCACCTCGCCCGGGCCGCGGCCCGCGCGGCGGTCGTCCAGTGCGCCGACGCCGCCGCACCCGGCTCGCTCGCGGTCCTCCTCCCGGCCACCGGGTGGGAGTGCCTGGCCGCGCTGCCCCACCGGAGCGACGACGCCGGAGCGTCCACTGCGGTCCTCGCCGTCGTCGAGGCGGATCCCGCCCGCGAGGTCGGCGGTCGCGCCGCCTCGGCCTCGCCGCCCGCCGGCGCGATCGTGATCGCGGTGGCCGGGCACCCCGGTGCGTTGCCGCCCGGCCCCAGCGCGATCGTCCGGGTCGACGGGCCCCGGTCGGGCGCGCTGCACCCCGCGGGGGGTGCGCACGTCGAGCTGAGGCCTGAACTGCTCTCCGCCGCCGAGGCCGCGACGTGGGCCGAGGGTCTGGATCGCGCGGCGCGCCGGGCGGGCCTGGCATCCCCCGAGCGGGAACTGCCCGAGCGGGTGGCACTCGAGTCCCTCGAGGCCGAGCCGCCGGCGGAGCGGCCCGATCGTTCCGGGCTCCGCGTCGCCGTCGGCGAATGCGGCCAGGGTCGGTTCGAGCTCGACCTCGCCGCGGGGCCCCATGCGCTCGTCGCCGGCACGACCGGAAGCGGCAAGAGCGAGTTCCTGCTCGCGTGGATGACGGCGCTCGCGCTCGCGTACGGCCCCGAACGCGTCGCGTTCCTGCTCGTCGACTTCAAGGGCGGCGCGGCGTTCGAGCCGATCGCCGCACTTCGCCACGTCACGGGCATCGTCACCGACCTCGACGAGCACGAGGCCGCGCGCGCCGTCGCGAGCATCCGGGCCGAGCTGCGGCGGCGCGAGCACGTGCTCCGGGCGGCCGGGGCGCGCGACGTGTCCGTGCTCGACGACGGCATCGAGCTGCCGCGCCTCGTCGTTGTCGTCGACGAGTTCCAGGCGATGGTCGAGCGCTTCCCCGAACTCGGCGACGTGATCGGCGATGTCGCCGCTCGCGGCCGCTCGCTGGGCGTGCACCTGGTCCTGGCGTCGCAGCGCCCCAACGGCGTGGTCCGGGAGCAGGTGACCGCCAACTGCGGGATCCGGATCTCGTTGCGGGTGCTCCAGCGCGCCGACAGCCTCGCCGTCGTCGGGACGGACGGCGCATCGCGCATCCCGCCCGGCCGACCCGGACGCGCGGTCGGCGACCGAGGCGACGGATGCCCGGTGACCTTCCAGTCCGCGCTCGCCGGCGCTGCCGTCATCGAGGAGGCGCGGCGCCGTCACGCCGGGGCGTCGCCGCCGCGCCGGCCGTGGCTCGACCCCTTGCCCCGCATGGTCGGGCTGGATTCCCTCGAGGAGGTGCTCGCCCACGGCCGGCGCCGGGCCACGCCGTCGATCCCGCCGGTGGCGTCGTCGGTCGGGGCATCCGCCGGTGCGTGGCACGGCGGGCTGGCACTCGGCGTGGCCGACGACCCCGACCGGCAGCGGCGCGTCCGCGCCGAATGGCACCCTGGGCACGACGGACCGCTCGCGGTGCTCGGGGCGCCGGGCTCGGGTCGCTCGGCGCTGCTCGAGGCGCTCGCGGCGCAGGTCGCCGCCGTCGCGGGCGACGACGCCGTGCTGCGCCTCGAGGGACCGCGCAGCCGACGATGGGATGCGATCTCGTCGCTCCGCGACGCCGCGGGCCCCTCGCGCCGGCCCGCGCTGGTGGTGATCGACGATCTCGACACGGCGTTCTCGTCGTGGCCCGACGAGCACCGGTTCGCGGCCCTCGCCGGCCTCGAGCACCTGCTGCGGTCGTCGCGCGGCACCGGGGTCGCCGTCGTGGCCTCCGCCGCGCGTCTCGCGGGGCTCGGGGCGGGACTGCGCGACGCGTTCACCGCGACCGCGCTGCTCCGGCACGCATCCCGGGCCGACCTGATCCATGCCGGGGGAGCGGGCGAGCTGTGGCACGCCGAGGCGCCTGCCGGCGCGGGCCAGTGGCGCGGACTGCGCACCCAGTTCCTGCATGCCGCACCGGCCGCGCGCGACCACGGCGACGGTCCCGCGCCGCTCGACCTCGCCGGGCATCCCCTCGTCGCGGTGGCGTCCGCGACGCCGGCCGCCGACGCCGCCGTCCTGTCGTCCAGGTGGCCGGCCGCCACGCTCGTGCGGCTCGGGTCGACGCCGGACGCGGCGGCGGAGGCATCGGCCGCGATCGACGCCTCGCGCGTCGGCGGCCCGCAGCGCATCCTGGTGGGCGATGCCGATGCCTGGGCCGCCAACTGGTCCCTGACAGCCGCGGCGCGTTCCGCGGCGACGATCGTGGTCCACGGCGGCACGGCCGAGTTCCGCGCGCTCGCGCGCGGAACGGGGCTGCCGCCGTTGCTCGACGACCACTCCGCCCAGTGCTGGATCGGCCGACCGGAGGACCCCGTCGCACGACGTCGGTGGTTGGCGGCGGATTCGACGGATTCCGTTCGTCAGGCGCCCTGAACAGTGCGGATTCCGTGCGTAGCGTTCGCAGAAATTAACGATTCGGACATCAACTCGTGATTTCCGCCACGCAGTGTGTCATCATCTTCGCACCCCTGCACGTGCAGCACATCGATAGGAGCCCTTCGTGAGCAGCCGACCCCTTCCCCAGGACCCCATCGTCCGCGCGCTGATCGCGCAGGCCCGCCAGGCGCAGATGACCCGCCGCGGCCTGCTCGCCGGCGCCGGCGCCGGCGCCTCCGCGCTGGCGCTCGCGGCGTGCTCGACCGGTGGCGGCCAGGCCAAGCCGACCGCCGCGGCCGACAAGTCCTCGACCGACAAGACCCTCAACTGGGCGAACTGGGCCGCGTACATCGACGAGGATGACGCCGGCAACTACCCCACGCTCGTCGCCTTCGAGGAGGAGACCGGCATCAAGGTCAACTACGAGGTGGCCGTCGACGACAACAACACCTACTACGGCAAGGTCAAGGACCAGCTCGCGCTCGGCCAGGACATCGGCGCCGACACGGTCTGCCTCACCGACTGGATGGTCTCGCGCTGGATCCGCCTCGGCTACACGCAGGAGCTCGACCACGCGAACATCCCGAACATCACGAACCTCACCCCCTCGCTCGAGAACCCCGACTTCGACCCGGGTCGCAAGTTCTCCCTGCCCTGGCAGGGCGGCTTCGCCGGCATCTGCTGGAACGTCGAGAAGGTCCCCGGCGGCCTGAAGTCCGTCGAAGACCTCTGGAACCCCGAGCTGAAGGGCCGCATCGGCGTGCTGTCGGAGATGCGCGACACGATGGGCCTCATCATGCTGCAGAACGGCGTCGACATCTCGGGCGACTGGGGCGACGCGGAGTACGACGCGGCCATCGAGATCCTCGACGAGCAGGTCGCCAACGGCCAGATCCGCAACATCAAGGGCAACTCGTACCTCGAGGACCTCAAGAGCGAGGACACGCTCGCGGCGATCTGCTGGTCGGGCGACATCACGGTGATCAACGCCGAGGCGGGCGACAAGTGGCAGTTCGCCATCCCCGACGCCGGCGGCACGCTGTGGAACGACAACTTCCTCATCCCGATCGGCTCGCCGCGCAAGACCAACGCCGAGACGCTCATCAACTACTACTACGAGCCCGAGGTCGCGGCCGAGGTCGCCGCGTGGGTGAACTACATCACCCCGGTCGTCGGCGCCAAGGAGGCCGCCGCCGCGATCGATCCCGAGCTCGCCGACAACCAGCTGATCTTCCCCGACGAGGAGACGCTCTCGCAGGCGCACATCTTCCGCGCGCTGTCGGGCGCCGAGGAGCAGAAGTACCAGGCGCAGTTCCAGCAGATCCTCCTGGGTTCGTGATGTCGGGTCGTGAATTCGCCGAACGCGGCGCCGACCTCGAACTGGTCGGCATCCAGAAGCGCTTCCCGGGCTTCACCGCCATCGAGGAGCTCGACCTGACGATCCCGGCGGGATCGTTCTTCGCGCTGCTGGGGCCCTCGGGCTGCGGCAAGACGACCACCCTGCGTCTCGTCGCCGGGCTCGAGGAGCCCACGAAGGGCCGCATCCTCATCGGCGGGAAGGACGTGACCGACACCAAGGCGCATCAGCGCCCGGTCAACACGGTGTTCCAGAGCTACGCCCTCTTCCCGCACATGTCGATCATCGAGAACGTCGCCTTCGGCCTGAAGCGCCGCAAGATGGACGACCCGATGGGCAAGGCGCACGAGGCCCTCCGCCTGGTCGAGCTCGACCACCTGGCGCAGCGGCGCCCTGCGCAGCTGTCCGGTGGACAGCAGCAGCGCGTCGCGCTCGCCCGCGCGATCGTGAACCGCCCGGCACTGCTCCTCCTCGACGAGCCGCTCGGCGCGCTCGACCTGAAGCTGCGCCGGCAGATGCAGCTCGAGCTCAAGACGATCCAAGAGGAGGTCGGCCTGACCTTCCTGCACGTCACGCACGATCAGGAGGAGGCCATGACCATGGCCGACACCGTGGCCGTCATGAACAAGGGCGCGATCGAGCAGATGGGCGCGCCCGAGGAGCTCTACGAGCTGCCGCGCACGGCATTCGTGGCCAACTTCCTCGGCAAGTCGAACCTCTTCACGGGCGACGTGGTCGAGACCACGAGCACGGCCGTCACGGTCGACGCCGGCGGACACCGCATCACGGTTCCGGCCGCTCGTGCGCAGCGCCACCAGGGCCTGGTGACGGTCGGCGTGCGGCCCGAGAAGGTCGCGCTCCACCTCGAGGCGCCCACCGCGACCGCCGATCGCAACGTGCTCGGGCCCGGCCGCGTCATCGACGTGTCCTTCGCGGGCGTGAGCACCGAGTACATCGTCGCGATCCCCGGGGTCGGCACGATCTCGGTGTTCGCCCAGAACGTGGGCTTCGGGCCGGTCACGTCCGAGGGCGGCGAGGTGTGGGTGAGCTGGAACGTCGAGCACGGCTTCGGCTTGGCCGACGAGCCCGACGAGTCGAGCCGGTTCCCGGCCGACGCCGACACGCAGTCGATCGCGGTCCAGCGTCGCGAGGCGCTGATCTCGGAGCTCGAGGGAAGCTGAGCCATGGCCTTCGCAGCATTCGCGACGGCGGAGGTCCAGGCCCAGGCACCGAAGCGGAGGAGCCCCATCGCGCTCTTCCTGCTCCTGCCGGGCATCCTCTACCTCGTCCTCTTCTTCCTGACGCCGCTGATCTCGCTGGTGCTCACCTCGCTGCAGGCGCCGAGCGAGTTCGGCGACATCGGGGTGTACGACTACGCGTTCAACTGGCAGAACTACGTCGACGTCGTCCAGCAGTACTGGCCGCACATCCTCCGCTCGTTCGGCTACGCGCTCACGGCGACGGTGTTCGCGCTCCTGTTTAGCTATCCGATCGCGTACTTCATCGGCGTCAAGGCCCGGCCCTGGCCGCTCCTGCAGAGCCTCCTGCTCGTGCTCGTGATCGCCCCGTTCTTCATCAGCTTCCTGCTGCGCACCCTCGCGTGGAAGCAGATCCTGTCGGACGAGTCGATCGTGATCACCTCGCTGAAGGCCCTCGGGATGCTCGCGCCCGATGCCTACTTCGCGGGAACCCCGTTCGCGGTCATCTTCGGGTTGACGTACAACTTCATCCCGTTCATGACGCTCCCGCTCTACACGACGCTCGAGCGGCTCGACACCCGGTACCTCGAAGCGGGCAGCGACCTCTACGCGAACCCGTTCACGGTGTTCCGGAAGGTCACCATCCCGCTCTCCATGCCGGGCATCGTGGCCGGCACGCTGCTGACCTTCATCCCGGCGGCGGGCGACTACGTCAACGCGAGCCGCGACTTCCTCGGAGGTCCCGACACGCAGATGATGGGCAACGTGATCGAGGCGAACTTCCTCGTGCTGCTGAACTACCCGGCGGCCGCGGCGCTCTCGATCATCCTGATGGGCGCGATCCTCGTGCTCGTCGGCGTCTACGTCAAGCGATCCGGAACGGAGGACCTGCTGTGAGCGGTGAGGTGCAGGCCGCCGCCGTGCTCGGCGGATTCACGGAGAGCGAGGAGCTCGAGGACCGCCGCGGTCCGCAGCGCCCGCGACGTCGCCGAATCGGCCTCGGCGACTGGCTGCTGCCGATCTACGTGACGCTCGCGTTCATCTTCCTGCTGATCCCGATCGTGTACACGTTCGTGTTCTCGTTCAACGACTCGCTGAAGTCGAACATCGCCTGGCGCGGGTTCACCTTCGACAAGTGGCTGAACGTCTGCAACGTCGAGGGCGGCGCCGTGTGCGAGGCGTTCGGCAACAGCATCGTGATCGGCGTGGTCGCCACGGTCGTCGCGACCACGCTCGGCACCATGATCGCGATCGCGCTGGTGCGCTACCGCTTCCGCGCCCGCTCGGCGATCAGCCTGCTGCTGTTCCTGCCGATGGCCACCCCCGAGGTGGTGCTCGGTGCGGGCCTCGCGGCGCAGTTCCTCGCGGTCGGCGTGCCGAAGGACATGCTGACCATCATCCTGGCGCACACGATGTTCTGCATCAGCTTCGTCGTCGTCACGGTCAAGGCGCGCGTCTCGAGCCTCGACCCGGCGCTCGAGGAGGCGGGTCGCGATCTCTACGGCTCGCCGCGCGAGGTGTTCTGGCGCATCACGTTCCCGTTGCTGCTGCCCGGCATCATGGCGGCCGCGCTCCTCTCGTTCGCGCTGAGCTTCGATGACTTCATCATCACGAACTTCAACTCCGGCTCGGTGTCGACGTTCCCGAAGTACATCTACATCTCGGCGTCGCGCGGCATCCCGGCCGAGGCGAACGTGATCGCGTCGGCGGTGTTCATCGTCGCCCTCGTCATCGTGGTCGTCGCCCAGGTGTCCCGCGCGGTGCGCGCGAAGCGGTTGGCCGCGTCCCTCGGCTGACCGGCGAGACGACGAACGGATGCCGCGGCCCTCGAGGAGGGCCGCGGCATCCGTCGTTCGGGCGGCTGCTCAGACGGTCGCGCGGATGCGGCCCACCACGGCGCCGCCGCCGAGCACGTCGAGCCCGAGGTCGGGCTCGACCCCGTCGACCGCGGCCGTCTCGAGCGCGCCGGCGCCGGCCAGCAGGCGTGCGGCGACGATGGCGGAGGCACGCGGCGACCCGTCGAGCATCTTCAGCGCCACGGTCGTGCCGTCGGGGGTCGCCATGACCTGCACGCCCTCGGCGCCGAACTTCGAGAAGACGCCGAGGCGGTCGATCGCGACCGAGTCGGGGCGTCCGGGCCCGGCGACCGCCCAGCCGTTCGAGCGCACGCCCTCGGCCAGCGCGGCCGCCTCGCGGAACAGCGCGAACGGCGAGGACGTCGACGAGGACGCGATCTTCTGGATCCCACGGGCGAGTCCGGTGAGGCTCACCGCGTGCACCGGGGCTCCGCATCCGTCGATGACGCTCGCGACCGGTCGCTCGCCGGTGAGCCGTTCGAGCACGTCGAGCACTCGCTTCTGCAGGGGGTGCTCGGGGTCGAGGTAGTCCTCCAGCGACCAGCCATTGGCCCGGCAGGCGAGGAGCATCGCGGCGTGCTTGCCGGAGCAGTTCATCGTGATCGGCTCGGCCCGCTGGCCGGAGCGCACGAGCTCGTCGCGCGCGGCGCGGTCGGTCGGGTACTCGGCCGGGCAGCGCAGCGCCGAGGCGGGAAGCGACTCGCGCGCGAGCAGGCCCCGGACGAGGGCGACATGCCGCGTCGTGCCGCTGTGGCTCGCGGTCGCGATCGCCGCATCCTCACCGCGCAGGGTGACGCCCGACGTCATCACCGCGACGGCCTGGAAGGGCTTCATGCTCGAGCGGGGGAGGACGGCCGCGGCGGGGTCGCCGAGGGTGCGCACCACGTCGCCGTCGGGCGAGATGACGATCGCCGATCCGACATGGCGCGACTCGACGAAGCCGCCGCGCTCGACCACCGCGAGCTCGGCCGCGGCGGAGGCCGCGAAGGTGCCGCCCACGCTCAGGCGAGGGCCGCGAGGGCCTCGTCGAGCACGCCCAGGGCATCCTCGATGAGCGCGTCGGTCATGCGCAGGCTCGGCAGGAACCGCAGCACGTTCCCCCAGGTGCCCGCGCTCAGGAAGAGCACGCCCCGCTCGGCCGCGAACGAGACGATCCGGCCGACCGCGTCGGCGTTCGGCGCCTTGGTGGTCTCGGCCGTGCCGGGCTGGACGAGCTCGATGGCGATCATGGCGCCGTGCCCGCGGATGTCGCCGATCACGTCGTGCTCGGCGCGGAGGCGCTCGAGCCCCGCGGTCAGCGTCGCCTCGATCCGGCGGCCCTCGGCGAGGAGGTCCTCCTCGTCGATCGCCTCGAAGACGGCGATCGCCGCGGCGCACGCGACCGGGTTGCCGCCGAAGGTGCCGCCGAGCCCGCCGGGCTGCGACGCGTCCATGATCTCGGCGCGTCCGGTGACCGCCGCAAGCGGCAGGCCCGCCGCGATGCCCTTGGCGGAGAGGACGAGGTCGGGCACCCAGCCGAAGTGCTCGGACGCGTAGTACCGACCGGTCCGGGCCATGCCCGACTGGATCTCGTCGGCGATCATCACGACGCCGTTCGCCGTGCACCACTCCTGGAGCGCGGGCAGGAAGCCCTCGGCGGGCACCATGAAGCCGCCCTCGCCCTGGATCGGCTCGACGACGAGGCAGGCCAGGTCGGTCGCGCCGACGACCTTCTCGAGCCAGCCGATCGTGCGCGCCGCGGCCTCGGCGCCCGAGAGGCCGTCGCGGTAGGGGTAGGAGCTGGGGGCGTGGTAGACGTCGCCGGCGAGCGGGCCGAAGCCGGTCGCGTACGGCATGGCCTTGTAGTTCATGGCCATCGTGAGGTTCGTGCGACCGTGGTAGGCGTGGTCGAGTACCGCGACGGCGCGCCGGCCGGTGTACTTGCGGGCGATCTTGACGCCGTTCTCGACGGCCTCGGCGCCAGAGTTGACGAGCACCGACTTCTTGGCGAAGTCGCCGGGCGTGTGCTCGGCGAGCAGCTCGGCGACGCGCACGTACTCCTCGTAGGGCGTGATCGTGAACAGCGTGTGCAACACGTCGCGCGCCTGCGCGACGGCGGCCTCGACGACGCGCGCGGGGGTGTGGCCCGCGGTCGTCACGCCGATGCCGGCGCCGAAGTCGAGGAAGTGGTTGCCGTCGACGTCGACGAGCACGGCGCCGTTGGCGCGCTCGATGTAGACGGGCAGGACGCTCGAGACGCCCGAGGAGACGACCGCGGTGCGTCGGGCGTGCAGCTCCTGCGACCGCGGGCCGGGGATCGCGGTGACGATCCGTCGCTCCTGCGGCACGGCGGGCACCGCGGCGGCGGGGGGTGCGGGCAGGGGTTCGACAGGGGTCTGCGTGTCAGTCATGATCCGACCAGCTTATCCCCGCGGGTCCGCGGCGCCGGGGGCGGCGTGGTGCAGAATCGACGACGACGCACGCGAGGGAAGGAACGGCATGCTCGGCGAACACCACTACGCGATCGAGGTCGAATGGCAGGGCGACCGGGGCACGGGGACCTCCTCGTACCGGGCCTACGGGCGCGGGCACGCGGTGCGCGCCGAGGGCAAGCTGCACGAGATCGCCGGCTCGAGCGACCGGGCGTTCCACGGCGACCGCGAGCGGTGGAATCCCGAGGAACTCCTGCTCGCCGCGCTGAGCGAGTGCCACATGCTCTCCTACCTCCACGTCGCGACGCTGCACGGCGTGGTGGTCGTCGAGTACAGGGATGCGGCGACCGCGCGCATGCTCGAGGACGGCCGCGGCGGCGGGCGGCTCGTCGAGGCCGTGCTGCGTCCGCGGGTCACGGTCGCCGATGCGTCGATGCGCGAGCTCGCGGCCTCGCTGCACCACGAGGCGTCCGAGAAGTGCTTCATCGCGGCATCCGTGAACTTCCCGGTGCGCCACGAACCGGTCGCGCTCGTGCGCGGCGAGGCGGTTCAGCTCGCCGGCAGCGCGGCCGAGGCGGGGCCGTCGGGCACGGGCGGCGCGGCCGGCGGGCACGGGTAGCCGCCGACGAGCCGCGAGCACGGCGGGAAGTACGCCGGCAGCCGCTCGTCCTGCGGATCGCCGAACCACCGGTGCCAGAGCCGCCAGAAGTTGAGGTTGCCGTAGGCGGAGCAGTCGTCGCCGCCCGAGGGGTCGGCGAGCACGGCCGCGTTGGGCTGGTAGGGCGTGTAGTTGTAGAGGTTCGCCGTGGCCTGGTTGCGGATGCGCACGGTCGTGGCCCCGCACGCGGCCTCGGGGTTGAACGGCACGTCGATGCGGCCGACCTGGAACCGCCGGTCGGGCTCGGCGGTGTACTGCCGGAACTGCCATCCGGCCCGGTAGACCTGGTTGAAGAAGCCGAAGTACTGCGCGTCGCAGTCGGCCGTGTCGGGGCAGCCGTACCCGGTGGCGCGCTCGTAGCCGCGCGCGCTCGGCCGGGTCAGCAGCGACTGCTCCTTCTGCAGGAGCACGAGGAACGTGCGCGGGCTGATCCCGCACGCGTCGGCCACCTCGGCGATGATGCGGCTCGCGGGCAGGTCGCGGCCGCCCTCGACGGCGTCGCAATGGCGTGGGCCGACCGCCGGCACGTCCGGGACGTCCTCGACGTACTCGTCGAGGCACGGGACGTCGTCGACCGGGCGGCACTCGCGCGATCCGAGGAACTCCTGGATCTCGGTCTCGGTCATCGCCGCGGCGTCGTAGAACGCGTCATCGCTGACGATGAAGCCCGGATCGAACCGATCGGTCGAGGGGATCCGGCGGTCGCCGGGCGAGGCGTCGCCGCGCTCGAAGTCGGCCGGACCGCTGCACGCCGTCACGGCGAGTGCCGCGAACGCCGCGAGTGCGGCCATCCAGGTGCGCGCCGTCGTCCCCATCGGGCCGAGGATAGCGGCATCGCGTGGTCCGCGGCTGGGAATCAGACGCGCTCGCGCGGCACGACCCGGTCGGCGAGCTTCGCGAGCGTGCCCTGCGGGGGCACCTCGTTGTACGCGTTCGCGAGCTCCTGCCCCGACAGGGCGTGGATCGCGGCCATGATCTCGTCGGTCGCGGCCCGGCGCGCGCGACCCGACTCGGGTCCGCCGTGCCGGCTGACGTCGATGGGCGTGCCGAAGCGCACGGTCACCGGGCGCACGCGGGGGAGCTTGGCGCCCACCGGCTGGATCTCCTGGGTGCCGACGAGGCCCACGGGCACGACGAGCGCGCCCGTGGTGAGCGCCAGCCAGGCGACGCCGGTGCGGCCCTTGTAGAGGCGCCCGTCGAGCGAGCGCGTGCCCTCGGGGTAGAGGGCGAAGGCGCTGCCGGCCTCGAGGATCCGCCGGCCCTGGTCGAGCGCGGCCTGGGCTGCCGCCCCGGCACCGCGCTCGACCCCGACCGCGCCGATCGCGGTGAAGAACGTGCGCGAGAACCAGCCGGAGAGGCCCGTGCCGGTGAAGTAGTGCGACTTGGCGAGGAACTGCACGGGCCGCGGCGCCGCGAGCGGGATCACGATGCTGTCGACGAACGACAGGTGGTTCGACGCGAGGATGACGGCACCGTGGCGGGGCACGTTCTCGGCCCCGGTGATCGTCGGCCGGTAGATCATCCGGACGAGCGGTCGCAGGATGCCGCGGACCAGGCCGTAGACCGGACCGGGCTTCGACGGCGGGGCGGGCACGGCGTCGGCCTCGATCTCACTCACCCTCCGACGCTACGTCACGCGGTATGCGCGAGGCGGAATATTGCACCCTGCGCAGGGGACGGCGCCGGAGGTGCGCCATCATGGGCGCATGGAACTCACCGCCGGCGACGTCATCGAGCTCGGCGACACCGGCGTGCGCGTCGTCGCCGTGGTCGCCGGACGACGCTCGCCCGGCGTCGAGGCGGTCCTCCGGGCCCATCTGGCGGCGACGGCGGGCGTGCCGGCCGACGACGTCGAGCTCGACCACGCCTGCGCGGAGTGCGGGGCGAGGCACGGCAGCCCCACGGTCCGGTACCCCACGACCCCGTCGGGCGGGCGCTGGTTCGCCGACGCGGCGGTCGGCGGCGGGGTGGTGGTCGCCGCGGTGGGCACGCGCCGTCCGCTCGGCGTCGGGGTCGAGCCGGCCCTCCCGGATGTCGCGCCGATCGTCGACGAGGTCGCCCTGCACCCGGAGGAACGGCAGCGGCTCGAGGCGCTCGACGCGGCGGCCCGGCCGCTCGTGCGGGCCGCGCTGTGGGCGCGCAAGGCCGCGCTGCTGCGCGCCCTCGGTCACACGGGCGTGATCGAGCCGTCGCGCATCGCCGTGAGCCTGCCCGGCGAGGACGACGGCGTCGGCCGGATCGTGCGCACGGTCCCGGAGTTCGGCTCGCGCTGGGACGAGGTGCGCATCCACGACGTGCCGGTGCCCGGTCGGCTCGCCGCGTCGGTGGCCATGCTGCCACGCCCCTGACCAGCGCGCGGCCCGCGCCCTAGAGTGGTCGGGTGCGCAGCGTCATCATCCTCGGGTCCACGGGTTCCATCGGCACGCAGGCGCTCGACGTCATCCGCGCGAACCCGCACCGCTTCGACGTGGTCGGGCTCGCGGTCGGCTCGAACCGGGCCGAGCTCGAGGCGCAGGCCGCCGAGTTCGGCGTCGAGCACACCGCGGTGGGCATCGACGAGGCCGTCCAGCTCGTCCGGAGCGTCCAGGCCGACGTGGTCCTGAACGGCATCACCGGCTCGGTCGGCCTCGGACCGACGATCGCGACGCTCGAGCGCGGCATGACGCTCGCCCTCGCCAACAAGGAGTCGCTCATCGTCGGCGGTGATCTCGTCACCCGGCTCGCCGCCCCGGGCCAGATCGCGCCGGTCGACTCGGAGCACTCGGCGATCGCGCAGGCGCTCCGCTCGGGCACGCACGAGGAGGTGCGCCGGCTCGTGCTCACCGCCTCCGGGGGGCCGTTCCGCGGCCGCACGCGCGAGCAGCTCGTCGACGTGACGCCGGCCGACGCGCTCGCGCACCCGACCTGGGACATGGGGCTGGTCGTCACGACCAACTCGGCGACGCTCGTGAACAAGGGACTCGAGGTGATCGAGGCGCACCTGCTCTTCGACGTGGACTACGACCGCATCGACGTGGTCGTGCATCCGCAGTCGATCGTGCACTCGATGGTGGAGTTCGTCGACGGGTCGACGATCGCGCAGGCCTCGCCGCCCGACATGCGGCTGCCCATCTCGCTCGGGCTCGACTGGCCGCACCGCGTCGCCGCGGTCGGCACCCCGCTCGACTGGACCCGGGCGCAGCAGTGGACCTTCGAGCCCCTCGACGAGCAGGCCTTCCCCGCGGTGCGCCTGGCCAAGCAGGTCGGGCGCGCCGGAGGGGAGTACCCCGCCGTGTTCAACGCCGCGAACGAGCAGGCGGTCGCCGCGTTCCACGCCGGCCGGATCGGCTTCACCGACATCGTCGACACGGTCCGGGCGGTCGTGGAGGCGCACGAGGCGGGGCCGGGCCCCCTCACGGTCGACTCGCTCGCCGAGGCCGAGCGGTCGGCGCGTCGAGCCGCCGACCTGCGCATCGCGGCGCGCTGACGGTCGGCGCGCGCCGCGGCATCCGCTCACAGCGCGCGGCCAGCGCGCACCAAGGGATCGCCCCTACGATGACGGGGTGGATTCCGTGCTCGCATTCGTGATCGGCGTCGCCATCATCGTCGTCGGCCTCGCCGTCTCGATCGGCCTGCACGAGATCGGGCACCTCGTGCCCGCGAAGCTCTTCGGCGTCAAGGTGACCCAGTACATGATCGGCTTCGGGCCGACGATCTGGTCGCGGCGCAAGGGCGAGACCGAGTACGGGGTCAAGGCGATCCCGCTCGGCGGGTACATCGCCATGATCGGCATGTTCCCGCCCGGCAGGGGCGGTGCGGCCAAGGAGGACAGCACGGGCTTCTTCCGCTCGCTCGTGCAGGATGCGCGCGACTCGAGCGCCGAGTCGATCCAGCCCGGCGACGAGCCGCGCGCGTTCTACCGCCTGCCGGTCTGGAAGCGCATCGTCGTGATGTTCGGCGGACCGTTCATGAACCTCCTCCTCGCGATCGTGCTGTTCGGCATCCTGCTGATGGGCTTCGGCGTGTCGCAGCCGTCGACGACGATCGGCTCGGTCTCGGAGTGCGCCCTGCCCGCGACGAGCACGCGCCAGACGTGCGAGCCCGGGGACCCGGCGGCGCCCGGCGCCCAGGCAGGGCTGCAGCCGGGGGACACGATCGTGTCCGTCGCCGGCGAGCCGATCGACTCGTGGACCGAGTCGACCGCCATCATCCGCGACCACCCCGGCGAGCAGATCGAGATGGTCGTGCTTCGTGACGGGAAGCGCGTCGCGATCGCGGTGACGCCGCTGCTGAGCGAGCGCTACGAGACCGACGCGCAGGGCCAGGTGGTCACGGACGGCTCGGGCGACCCGGTCACGGTGCAGGCGGGCTTCGTCGGCATCGGGCCGGCCTCCGAGACCGTCCGCCAGCCGGTCACCGCCGTGCTGCCGATGGTCGGCGAGAACGTCCAGGCGGTCGCGGGGATCATCGTGAACCTCCCGCAGCGCATCGTGGATGTCGCGAACGCCGCCTTCGGGCCCGAGGAGCGCGACCCGAACGGGCCGATCTCGGTCGTCGGCGTGGGCCGGGTCGCGGGCGAGATCGCGAGCCTCGACGAGGTGCCGGTCGCCTCGAAGGCGGCCGGGCTCGTGGGCATCCTCGCGTCGCTGAACATCGCGCTGTTCGTGTTCAACCTCGTCCCGCTCCTGCCGCTCGACGGCGGGCACATCGCGGGTGCGCTCTGGGAGGCGATCCGACGCGGGTGGGCCAGGCTGCGGCGCAAGCCCGATCCCGGACCCGTCGACCTGGCCAAGCTCATGCCGCTCACCTTCGGCGTGGTCGTCGTGCTCGGCGCGATGAGCGCCCTCCTCATCTACGCCGACATCGTCAAGCCGGTCAGCCTCTTCTGACCGGGCCGTGTACTCCCTCGGGAGTACGCCGCGCCGCTCCCCGCGGCCGATCCGCCCCGCGCCTCGCGGCGCTAGCATCAGGGGATGCCCGCGCCTCCGTGGGACGGATCGTCCCACTGGGACGGACGACCCGAGCGATTCCGGCCCTCGCCGACCTTCACGCTCGTCGCGCCCGTCGTCGTGAGCCTGCTGGTGCAGGTTCCGGCCGCGATCGGCATCGCCGCGTGGCAGCACGCCGGGTGGTCCGCCGGGTTCGCGCAGGTCGCGCTGGCTGCCGCAGGTGCGCTGGCGCTGCTCGCCTCGCGGCGCGCGCCGGGCCCGACGGTCGCCGTCGTCTCGGCGCTCGCGCTGCTCGACGTGCTGTTCGCGCCCGACGTGGGCCCGCCCTACGTCGCGCTCGCGTTCGCGATCGTGCTCGGGGTCGCCCGCGGCGCGCTCGCCTGGTCGGTGGTCTCGGTCGTGACGGCGTGGGTCGCCGCGCTCGCGCTCGGGGCCGCGCTGGGGCTCTCGTGGCATCCGTTCCGCATCGCGCTCACGACGGCGCTGCTCGCGGCGTGCTTCGGCCTGGGCGCGTTCGTGCGCACCCGGCGCGAGCGGGCGGCGGCGTTCCGCGCCGAGGCGGCACGTCGTCGGCAGACCGCCGAGGAGCGCGAGCGCGTGCGCATCGCGCGCGAGCTGCACGACGTGATCGGGCACGCGCTCTCGCAGATCAACGTGCAGGCGAGCGTCGGCCTGCACCTCATGGACCGGGACCCCGATCAGGCGCGGACCGCGCTGGAGCACATCAAGTCGACCTCGAAGACCGCGCTCGAGGAGGTTCGGAGCGTGCTCGGCGTGATCCGCGGCGACGCCGAGGCGCCGCTCGCGCCGCTCGCCGAGCTCGCCGAACTGCCGCGGCTGGCGGCGGGACTCGCGACCCCGGGCTTCGAGGTGGAGCTCATCGACCGCCTCGACGAGCCGCCCGGCCGCGCGGTGCAGTTCGCCGCCTACCGGATCGTCCAGGAGGCGCTGACCAACGTGGTGCGGCACGCGCGTGCGACGCGCGCGGTCGTCACGGTCGAGCGGCTCGGCGACGAGCTCATGCTCACGGTCGACGACGACGGCGCCGGGATGCAGGGCGCGCCAGAGGGCAGCGGCATCCTCGGCATGCGCGAGCGCGCGGCGCTGCTCGGCGGATCGGTCGAGCTCGGCCGCTCGCCGCGCGGGGGCGCACGCGTGACCGCGCGGCTGCCGTGGGGGGCGACGGCATGATCCGCGTGGCGCTCGCCGACGACCAGGTGCTGGTCCGCGCGGGCTTTCGCGCGCTGCTCGAGGCCGAGCCCGGCATCGAGGTCGTGGGCGAGGCGTCCACCGGCGAGGACCTCCTCGCGCTCGTGCGCGCGACGCCGGTCGACGTCGTGCTCATGGACATCCGGATGCCCGGCGGCGACGGGCTCTGGGCGACCGAGCGCATCGCCGCCGACCCCGCGCTCGACGGCGTGCACGTGGTGGTCGTCACCACGTTCGAGCTCGACGAGTACGTCGCGCGCGCGGTCCGCGCGGGCGCGAGCGGGTTCCTCGTCAAGGACACGGAGCCGGCCGACCTCATCCGCGCCGTCCGGGTGGTCGCGAGCGGCGAGGCGCTGCTCTCGCCCGGGGTGACGAAGCGGCTGCTCGAGCGCATGGCGACGGGCCTTCGCGAGGCCCCCGACGCGTCGCGCCTTGCGGCGCTGACCGAACGCGAGCGCGAGGTGCTCCGGCTCGTGGGCCTCGGCCTGACCAACGACGAGATCGCCGAGCGGCTCGTGCTGAGCCCGCTGACGGCGAAGACGCACGTGTCGCGCATCATGTCGAAGCTGCACGCGCGCGATCGCGTGCAGCTCGTCGTGGTCGCCTACGAGTCCGGGCTCGTGACGCCCGGCTGGCAGTAGCCCGCACCCGCGTGCTCCCCGCGGAGTACGCCGAGTGACGTCCCCGGGCGGATTCGGCGGAACGGCGTGGGCGCGACCATATCCATGCCGGTCCGATCCGGGGCCGCATGATCAAGGAGCGACGCACATGCTCAGCACTCTCGCCACCGCCGCGATGGCCACCCACGTGGGCCCGTGGGCCGCCGGGTGGGGATGGGCCTTCTTCCTCATCCCCGTCTTCTGGATCCTCGTCATCGGCCTGGTCGTGTTCCTCGTCACGCGCGGCCGCCGGCGCGCCTGGGCGGAGGGCGCCTACGGGCCGCCGTGGGCGCGTCCGGCCTCGGCCGAGTCGACGCTCGCCGAGCGGTTCGCCAAGGGCGACATCGACGAGACCGAGTACCGGGCGCGCCTGGAGGTCCTCCGGGCGAACCGTCCGAGCGCCTGACGCGACGCGGCGCAGGGCGGATGCCGCGGGGCATCCGCCCGCCCGCGACATCCGGCCCCGTCGTGCCTGCCGTCAGGCGAGCGCGCGTTCGAGCGCTGCGGCCTGGTGGCGGTGCCCGGCGGTCTCGTAGCCGACGATGAGCACGACGGGGGAGAGCGCTGCGACCACGATGCCGGTGCCCATCGTCGCCCCGAGCGTCACGATCCACGCGGCGACCGCGAGCGGCACGAGGCTGGCGGCGAACATCGCGGCCCGGAACGCGTCGACCCGCCTCAGGAGCAGCGTCTCGAGCACGAACAGCACGATCACGAACACCGCGACCGGCACGGCGACGGCCACCACGGCCACGACGTCGTCGACCGTCGCGGTCTCCTCGACCACGAGCGCGGCCACGTGCAGCCCGGCGCCGGTGGCCGCGACCGCGCCGAACACCGGGATGTGCCCGTACCCCCACGCGAACGCCGCCCATCCCCTCCGCCGGGCCAGGAGGGGCGCGAAGGGCATGAGGAAGTACACCCACCACATGCCGAACGCGAGCAGGGTGCCCCCGAAAGCCGTCAGCACCGCCTCGAGGTCCCAGCCCTGCTCCTCGACCACGGCCGAGATGGCGAGGACCGTGCCGACCACGACCTCGCCGAGGGTGATGATCACGAGCAGGCCGTAGCGTTCGGCGATGTGGTGCGGATGCCACGGCGTCCCGCCGTCGCGCCGCTCGGCGATCACCGGCACGGCGAGCTCGCACGCCACGAGGATCGCCCATCCCGCGAAGGCGCCCTCGAGCGACGGCGAGGCCACGAGCAGGGCGACCCAGCCGACCTGCACGATCGAGACGAGCGAGGCGTAGGTGAGGGCGGTCCGCCGCCGGGCGGGATCGTGCCGAGCCGCGCGCAGCCAGAGCGCCACCACGGCCACGCGCATCACGACGTACCCGGCGATGACCACGCGGTTCTCGAGGTCGGCGCCCGCATCGATCGAGGCGTAGGTCTCGGGCAGCCCGAGCGCGAGCATGATGACGCCGATCATCTGCACCATCGTGGCGATGCGGAAGAAGACGTCGTCGTTGTCGTAGGCGGAGGCCAGCCAGGCGTAGGTGATCCACGCCCAGCAGATCGCGAACAGCGCGAACGTGAACCCCATGAGGGCCGGCCCCGTGCTGCCGGCCGCGAGCAGGTTCGCGGCCTGCGTGCCCGCCTGGCTGAAGGCGACCACGAACACGAGGTCGTAGAACAGCTCGAGCGGGGTGGCGGTGCGGTGGGGTTCGAGGGGGTCCCGTCCGCGCATCGGCCGGAGGCGGTGGGTGAGCTCGCTCATCCCACCACCATCCCACCGCCCGAGGTCAGCGCGACAGCAGCAGGGCCTCGCCCTGTCCGCCGCCGCCGCACAGCGCGACCGCGGCCTTGCCGCCGCCGCGCCGCGAGAGCTCGAGCGCCGCGTGCAGCGCGAGCCGCGCGCCCGACG
Organism: Agromyces aurantiacus; assembly: GCF_016907355.1. Taxonomy (NCBI): domain Bacteria; kingdom Bacillati; phylum Actinomycetota; class Actinomycetes; order Micrococcales; family Microbacteriaceae; genus Agromyces; species Agromyces aurantiacus. The sequence continues at coordinate 1,905,677 of NZ_JAFBBW010000001.1, forward strand.
CGCCGATGGGGTGGCCGAGCGCGATCGCGCCGCCGTGGATGTTGACCTTCTCGCGGTCGAGCGAGAGGTCCTTCATCGACTGCAGCGACACCGCGGCGAACGCCTCGTTGATCTCGACGAGGTCGAGGTCGCCGGCCTGCCATCCCTCGCGCTCGAGGGCAGCGGCGATCGCATTGGACGGCTGCGAGTGCAGCGAGTTGTCGGGCCCGGCGACCTGGCCGGACGCGCCGACGACCGCGAGCCACGGCAGGCCCCGTTCCTCGGCCCACGCGCGGCTCGCCACGACGACGGCCGCGGCCCCGTCGGAGATCGGCGAGGAGTTGCCCGCCGTGATGCTGCCGCCCTCGGTGAACGCGGGGCGCAGCCTGCCGAGGACCTCGGGCGTCGAGTCGGGTCGCACGCCCTCGTCGGTCGTGACCACCACGGGGTCTCCCTTGCGCTGGGGGATCTCGACGGGCACGATCTCGGTGTCGAAGAGGCCCTCGGCCTGGGCCTTCCCGGCGCGGACGTGCGAGGCCGAGGCGATCTCGTCCTGTTCGGCTCGGCCGAGGCCGTAGCGCGCGTTGAACCGCTCGGTGGACGAACCCATCGACTCGTGGTCGAACGCGTCGGTCAGTCCGTCGTGCGCGGTGACGTCGAGCAGCTCGATCGAGCCGTAGAGGTGGCCCTTGCGCGACGCGGGGAGCACGTGCGGGGCGTTGGTCATGGACTCCTGGCCGCCGGCCACGACGACCTCCGCCTCGCCGAGGCGGATCAGGCGCGCGGCATCCGCGATCGCGACGAGGCCGGAGAGGCAGACCTTGTTGAGCGTGATGGCGGGCACGCGCCACGGGATGCCCGCCGCGACGGCCGACTGCTTGGCCGGGTTCTGGCCGGCGCCGGCCTGGAGCACCTGGCCCATGATCACCGCATCCACGTCGTCGGGGGAGACCCCCGCCTTCTCGAGCGCGCCGCGGATGGCGACGGTGCCGAGCTCGACGGCCGAGCGCGCGGCGAGCCCGCCCATGATGCGGCCGAACGGGGTGCGGGCGCCGGCGACGATGACGACGTCGGGGAAGCTCATTTCGGTGGGACTCCTTCGTCTCGGGGTGCGCGGGGCGTGACGCATCCGCTTCGGGTTGCGCGTCGTGCGCGATCGACTCTAGTGTACGTTCCTGAGACCTGAACCAGCTGTCAGGTTCACCCGACACCGACGTCATCCAGAGAGGCTCACAGCATGCGAGTTACACCGAAGTACCTCGCGCCGGCGCTCGTCGCCGCCGCGGCCACGGCCATCACGCTGGCCGGTTGCGCACCGACCACCCCCGCGGGAGGCGACGCCGGCGACGGCGACGCCGCGCCCGTGGCCATCGGCATGATCACCTCGCAGACCGGGCCGCTCGCGGCCTACGGCGAGGCCTACACCGCCGGCTTCGAGGCCGGCCTCGACTACGCGACCGAGGGCACCGGCGAGGTCGACGGGCGCGAGCTCGAGATCACGTGGGAGGACGACCAGGGCAACCCCGACACCGCGGTCGCCAAGGCGAAGGACCTCATCGGCCAGGGCACCAAGGTCCTCGCCGGCACGGTCGTCTCGGGCATCGCCACCTCGCTCGCCGAGCAGGCCGAGCAGAACGAGATCCTCTACATCTCCGGCCCCGCCGCGACCGACGCGATCACGGGCGTGAACGACTACACCTTCCGCTCCGGCCGGCAGACCTACCAGGACGTCGCGACGGCCGGCACCTTCATCGGCGATGCCGACGGCAAGAAGGTCGTCGTCTTCGCGCAGGACACCGCGTTCGGCCAGGGCAACCTCGCGGCCGTCCAGGCCGTGCTCGGCGGCCAGGGCGCCGACGTGCAGGGCGTCCTCGTCGCGGAGGACGCGACGGAGTTCACGCCGTTCGCGCAGCAGCTGATCGACGCCCAGCCCGACCTCGTGTTCGTCGCGTGGGCCGGCGCCTCCTCCGGTGCCATGTGGACCGCGCTGCAGCAGCAGGGCGTGTTCGACGCGGCCCCGGTGGTCACCGGACTCGGCGACGTCGCGACGTACCAGGCGTACGGCGACGCATCCGGCGACATCTCGTTCCTGAACCACTACTTCGGCGGTGCCGCAGGCACCGACGTGGAGGAGGCGATGATCGCGTCGCTCGAGGAGAACGGCGCCGAGCCCGACCTCTTCTCGGTCGACGGCTTCGTCGCGGCGCAGATGATCGTGCGAGCCGTCCGCGAGGGCGGCGACGACGTCGACGCCATGATCGCCGCGCTCGAGGGCTGGTCGTTCGAGTCGGTCAAGGGCGAGGTCACGGTCCGCGCCGAGGACCACGCGCTCATCCAGCCGATGTACCAGGTGAAGCTCGTCGAGGGCGACGCCGGCTGGGAGCCCGAGCTCGTCGAGGAGGTCGACGCCGAGACCGTCGCCCCGCCCGTCGTCGAGTAGTCCGAACACCCGTCACCGCACCGGAAGCACCGCACCATGACCGACCACGTCGCGCTCGAGCTCGAGCACGTCACCCTCCGCATCGGCGGGGCGCACCTCCTCAAGGACGTGTCGCTCGCCGTGCCCGAGGGCGAGATGCTCGGCGTCATCGGCCCGAACGGCGCCGGCAAGACCACGCTGTTCAACGTCGCCTCGGGCGTGCTGCGCCCCACCGAGGGCGTCGTACGCCTCGCGGGCGCCGACGTGACGCGGCATCCCGTGCACCGTCGCGCCGCGGCCGGGCTCGGCCGCACGTTCCAGACCTCGAGCCTGTTCCCAGCGCTCGACGTGCTCGAGAACGTGCGGCTGGCCGCCCAGGCCCGCGAGGGCCGCGCGGCATCCGTGTTCCGCATCCCGCGGCGCACGGATGCCGCGACCCGCCGCGCGAGCGCCGCGCTCGAGGAGGTCGGCATGGGCCATCGCGCCGCCGCGACCGCCTCGGGACTCTCGCACGGCGAGAAGCGCAAGGTCGAGATCGCGATGCTCATCGCGATGGAGCCCCGCGTGATCCTCCTCGACGAGCCCATGGCGGGGGTCGGCTCGGCCGACGTGCCCGCGCTCACCGAGGTGATCCGCGGGCTCCACCGCGGCGGACGCACCGTGCTCATGGTCGAGCACCACATGGACGTCGTGCTCGGCCTCGCCGACCGGGTCGCCGTCATGCACCACGGCGAACTGCTCGCCGCCGACTCCCCGGAGGCCGTCATGGCGAACCCGATCGTCCAGTCCGCGTACCTCGGGAGCGCCGCATGAACGCGAGCGCCCCCGACGCGGAGCCCATCCTCAGCGTCCGCAACCTGTTCGGCCGGATCGCCGGCCAGCAGGTCGTCGAGGACGTCTCCTTCGACGTCCCCGCGACCGGGGTGACCGCGCTCCTCGGCCGCAACGGCGTCGGCAAGACGTCGACGATCAAGTCGGTCCTCGGCCTGATCGAGCGCACGGGCGAGATCCGGCTCGCGGGCGAGCGCATCGACCGGCTGCCGACGCACCGCATCGTGCAGCGCGGCGTCGCGTACGTGCCCGAGGACCGCGAGGTGTTCGGCACGCTGACGGTCGCCGAGAACCTCCGCCTGGCGGAGCGCGACCGGATGCCGCGGCGCGAGCTCGTGGCCTCGCTCTTCCCCGACCTGCAGGCCCGGCTCGAGCAGCGCGCCGGCACGCTCTCGGGCGGGCAGCAGCAGATGGTCTCGCTCGCCCGGGCGCTCGTCAACGACAACCGGCTGCTCCTCGTCGACGAGCCCACCAAGGGGCTCGCGCCGCGCATCGTCGACGAGGTCGCCGATGCGCTCGCCGAGGCCGCCCGCACCACGCCGATCCTGCTCGTCGAGCAGAACCTGCTCGTCGTGCGCCGGCTCGCCGAGCGCGTGGTCGTGCTCTCGTCGGGTCGGGTCGTGTTCACCGGATCGGCCGCCGAGCTGCTCGACGACCACGACCGCGTGCAGCGCTACCTCGGCGTGCACGACGAACGGGAGGCCGCCTGATGGACACGCTCGTCCTCCTGCTCGTCACGGGCCTCGGCCTCGGCGCGCTGTACTTCCTCGTCGCGAGCGGCCTCTCGCTCATCTACGGCCTCATGGGCGTGCTCAACTTCGCCCACGGCGCGTTCCTCACGATCGCCGCGTTCCTCGGCTGGGAGGCCGGGCGGCGCATCTCCGACGGCACGTGGACCGGCCTCGCGATCTCGGCGGCGGTGGGCATCCTCGTCGGCGCGACCGTCGCCGTGCTCACCGAGGTGCTCGTCATCCGCCGCCTCTACGAACGCCACATCGAGCAGGCGCTCGTGACCGTCGGCATCTCGCTCGCCGCGGTCGCGCTGTTCGAGGGCATCTGGGGCACCGACCCGATCTACACCGACCGGCCCGAGTGGCTCACCCAGACCACCGAGGTCCTCGGCGCGCGCATCTCCAACGACCGGTTCCTGCTCATTGCGTGCGCCGCGCTCGTGCTCGGCGGCATCGTGCTCTTCCTGCGGAGGACGCGGTACGGCCTCATCATCCGCGCGGGCGTCGAGAACCGGCACATGGTCACCGCGCTCGGCATCGACGTGCGGCGCTCGTTCACGCTCGTGTTCGCGATCGGCGGCGCCGCGGCCGGCCTCGGCGGCGTGCTCGCCTCGGTCTACTACGGCTACGTGTCGGCCCACCTCGGGTCGGTGCTGCTCATCTTCGCCTTCATCGTGACCGTCATCGGCGGCCTCGGCTCGCTCACGGGCGCCGCGATCGCCTCGGTGCTCGTGGCGGTGCTGCAGCAGTTCGCCAACTTCTTCCTCGGCGGCACCGGCGACCTCGTGGTCGTCGTGCTCCTGGCCGCCGTCCTGCTGATCCGGCCGCGTGGACTGATGGGGAAGGCCGCATGACCCGCATGAACGCCACGACGCTCCGCCTGCTCGTCGGCGGCATCCTGCTCGTCGTCGCCCTCGCGGCGCTGCCGCTGCTGGCGATCGACATCCCGGGCGTGCTGCCCGGCCCGACCTACACGCCCGGCACCCTGCAGCTGCTCGCGTTCGCGCTGCTCATCGCGGCGCTGGCGCTGAGCTACCGCATGATGTTCGGCCTCGCGGGCCTGCTCTCGTTCGGCCACGCGCTGTTCTTCGCCGCGGGCGCCTACGGGCTCGCGATGACGCTCGAGGCGTTCGGCCCGTCCGACTGGCCGAGCCCCGTGGTCTTCGTCGTCTCGATCGGCATCACGCTCGTGCTCGGGCTCACGCTCGCCGCGACCGTCGGCTCGCTGGCCCTGCGCGTCACGGGCATCTCGTTCGCGATGGTCACGCTCGCGTTCGCCCAGGCCGGCTCGGTGCTGATCCGCCGCAACCCGTCGGGCGCCACCGGAGGCGACGAGGGGATCTCGCTCGACACCACGCACGTGCCGGCCGAGCTCGTCGGCGTGGTCGACACCCGCAACCTGTACTGGACGGCGCTCGGCATCCTCGTGGTCGTCTACCTCGTGGTGCTCTGGGTCGAGAAGAGCCGCGCGGGCCACGTCGCCGAGGCGATCCGTGAGAACGAGCTGCGCGTGCGGGTCATCGGGCTCCGGCCGTACGACGTGAAGCTCCTCGTCTTCATCGTCGCCTCGGTGCTCGCCGCGGTCGCCGGCATGGGCTACCTGCTGCTGCAGTCGGGCGCCGCGCCGCGCATCGCCACGGCCGACTTCACGCTCACGCTCCTCGTGATCGTCGTGCTCGGCGGTGTGGGCGCGCGCTGGGGCGCGATCGTGGGCGGTATCGTCTACACACTGCTCGACCAGCGCCTCACGGCGCTCGCCGGATCCGACGCGATCGCCGCGCTGCCCGACGTGCTCCGCGTTCCGCTGTCCGAGCCGCTGTTCATCCTGGGCACGCTCTTCGTGCTCGTGGTGCTGTTCCTGCCCGGGGGCATCGCCGGGCTTCCCGGCCGCCTCGCGACCGGACGGAAGCCGCACCCGGTGGAACCGGAGGAGGCCGTCGATGCCTGACGGGCTGAGGGGGGCCGATGGGCCCGCCACGCTGGGGCGCTGGACCGCCGACCGCGCCCGCACGTCGCCCGGCGCCGTCGCCGTCGACGACCGAGGCGTGGTCGTGACCTACCGCGAGCTCGACGACCGCGCCGCGCGGCTCGCCGCCGCGTTCCGGGCGGCGGGGTACGCGGTGGGCGACCGGGTCGCGACCATCACGGGCAACAGCGCCGACCACGTCGTGCTCTTCTTCGCGTGCGCCAAGGCCGGGCTCGTGCTCGTGCCGCTCTCCTGGCGGCTCTCGCCGCGCGAGCTCGCCGAGCAGCTCGAGATCGCCGACCCGGTGCTGCTGCTCGTGGAGGAGGAGTTCCAGTCGCTCGCGCGCGCCACGCTCGACCGGCTCGCGCGCCGGCTGCCGGTCGCCGCCCTCGGCGCGCACGGCGTCGAGCAGCGCGTGCCGCACCCGGCCGTTCGCACCGAGGCGCCCGCGACCCGCCTCGAGGTGCACGACCACGACGCGCTGCTCATCGTGTTCACCTCGGGCACGACGTCGCGTCCCAAGGGCGCCGTGCTCACGCACGCGAACTGCTTCTGGACCAACCTCTCGCTCTCGAAGACCATCCCCGTGGCCGAGCACGACGTCGTGCTCGCGGTCATGCCGCAGTTCCACGTGGGCGGCTGGAACATCCAGCCCCTTCTGGCATGGTGGGCGGGCGCGACGGTCGTGCTCGAGCGCACGTTCGACCCGGGTCGCGTGCTGCACCTCATCGCCGAGCGCCGCATCACGACGATGATGGGCGTCCCCGCGAACTACCTCTTCCTCGCGCAGCACCCCGACTTCGCGCGGGCCGACCTGTCGAGCCTCGGCCATGCGGTCGTCGGCGGCGCGCCCATGCCGCCCGCGCTGCTGCGCACCTGGCACCGTCGCGGCGTGACGCTGACGCAGGGCTACGGGCTCACCGAGGCCTCGCCGAACGTGCTCTGCCTTCCCGACCGCGAGGCCACCTCGCGCGTGGGGTCCGCCGGCCTGCCGTACGCCCACGTCGACGTCGCGGTCGCCGACCCGGCGACGGGGGAGCTCCGCGACGGGCCGGCCGAGGGCGAGCTGCTCGTCTCCGGCCCCGGCGTGTTCGCCGGGTACTTCCGCGATCCCGATGCGACCGCCGCCGCCCTGCGCGGCGGATGGCTGCACACGGGCGACCTGGTCCGGCGCGACGCCGAGGGCTACTTCACGGTCGTCGACCGGCTCACCGACGTGTACATCTCCGGCGGCGAGGGCGTCTCGCCCGCCGAGGTCGAGTCGGTGCTGATCGGCCATCCCGCGGTCGCCGACGTGGCCGTGGTGGGCGTCCCCGACGAGCGCTGGGGCGAGGCGGGGTCGGCGTGGGTCGTGCTGCGCCCCGGTGCGATCACGGATGCCGCGGAGCTGGCCGAGTACGCCCGCGGACTGCTCGCGGGGTTCAAGGTCCCGCGCGACATCCGCTTCATCGACGAGATCCCGCGATCATCGGCGACCAAGACCCTGCGCCGGGTGCTCGCCGAGCGTGCCGCGCGCGAGCACGAGGGGGCCGACGCATGAGCGCGGCACCCCGCACCGCGCGCGGCGAGAAGACCCGGCGCAGGCTCCTCGAGGCCGCGGAGGACGTGTTCGCCGAGCTCGGCTACACCGAGGCATCCGTCTCGCGCATCACCGACCGCGCCGGCGTCGGGCAGGGCACGTTCTACCTGTACTTCGACTCGAAGCTCCAGCTCTTCGAGGAACTCGTCGAGGACCTGAACCGTCGCGTGCGACAGGCGATGAGCGAGGGCGCCGCGAGCGCGACGACGCGCCTCGAGGCCGAGCGCGCGGGCTTCGCCGCGTTCTTCCGGTTCACGGCCGAGCACCCGGCGCTCTACCGGGTCGTGCGCGAGGCCGAGTTCGTCTCGCCCGGGTCGCTGCGGCTGCACTACACGCGCATCGTCGAGGGCTACATCGACGGGCTGCGCCAGGCGCAGCAGGACGGTGACATCGGCGACATCGACCCGACCGTGGCCGCGTGGGCGCTCATGGGCATCGGCGAGATGATCGGCATGCGCTGGGTGCTCTGGGACGACGGCGAGGGCACCGGCGCGGTGCCCGACCACGTGCTCGACGAGATGATGCGGTTCATCGGCGGCGCCCTGGGGAGGGGCGCACGTCGCAGCGATGAGGAGGATTCATGACGGGACTGACCGGATCGACAGGACTGGCCGGACGTCGAGCGATCGTGACGGGCGGTGCGAGCGGCATCGGCCTCGCGTGCGCCGAGGCGCTCGCCGACGCGGGCGCGCACGTGACGATCGCGGACCTCGACGGGGAGGCCGCGGCATCCGTCGCGCAGCGCATCGGCGGCGAGGCGTGGACGGTCGACCTCGGCGACACGGCGGCGCTCGCCGACCTCTCGCTCGACGCCGACATCCTCGTGAACAACGCCGGCCTGCAGCACGTGCGCCCGATCGAGGAGTTCGAGCCCCAGCGCTTCTCGCTGCTGCTGCGTGTCATGCTCGAGGCCCCGTTCCTCCTCATCCGGGCGGTCCTGCCCGGCATGTACGAGCGCGGTTTCGGTCGCGTGATCAACGTCTCGAGCGTGCACGGGCTGCGCGCCTCGCCCTACAAGTCGGCGTACGTGTCGGCCAAGCACGGCCTCGAGGGCCTCTCGAAGGTGACGGCGCTCGAGGGCGGCCCGCACGGCGTGACGTCGAACTGCGTGAACCCGGGCTACGTGCGCACGCCGCTCGTCGAGAAGCAGATCGCCGACCAGGCCCGCGTGCACGGCATCCCCGAGGGCGACGTGGTCGAGAAGGTCATGCTCACCGAGTCGGCGATCAAGCGGCTCGTCGAGCCGGCGGAGGTCGCGAGCCTCGTGCGGTGGCTCGCGAGCGACGACGCCCGCATGGTCACGGGCGCGAGCTACACCATGGACGGCGGATGGAGCGCACGATGACCACCCCCGTCCCCTTCAGCGCGCCCGTGCGCGGCGGCGACCTCGCGGGCGGCCAGTGGCGGGCGGATGCCTCGGGCGTCCCCGTCCTCGCCCTGCACGGCATCACCGCGAGCCACCGCGCCTGGCACCACGTCGCCGACGCGCTTCCCGGGCGCCGGATCGTCGCGCCCGACCTGCGCGGCCGCGGGCGCTCGAACGCGCTGCCCGGTCCGTGGTCGCTGCGCGACCATGCCGACGACCAGGCGCGCGTGCTCGACGCGCTCGGCATCGAGCGCGCGTTCGTCGTCGGGCACTCGATGGGCGCGTTCGTGACCGTCCGCTTCGCCGCCGCGCACCGCGACCGGGTCGCCGGCGTCGTGCTCGTCGACGGGGGCCTGCCGCTGCCGCATCCCGAGGGCCTCGCGCCCGACGAGGTCGCCGCGGCCGTGCTCGGCCCGGCCCTCGCCCGCCTCGAGATGCGCTTCGCCGACGCGGACGCCTACGCCGACTTCTGGAAGGCCCACCCGGCGATCGGGCCCGCGTGGGACGACCGCGTCGCCGACTACGTCGCCTACGACCTCGTCGGCACGCCGCCCGAGCTGCGCTCGTCGTCGAGCGCCGACGCGGTCGCGCAGAACGTGCTCGAGCTCGACGGCAGCGACGGATACGACGACGACCTCGCGGCGCTGCCCGCGCCCGTCGACTTCCTCCGCGCCGAGCGGGGGCTGCTCGACCAGCCCGAGGCGCTGTACCCTCGCGAGCGGGTGGCGGCACTCGCACAACGGATGCCGGCGCTCCGCGTCACCGAGGTCGCGGGGCTGAACCACTACACGATCGTCATGACGGAGGCGGGCGCCGCGCAGGTCGCGGCGGTCGTCGCGCCGCGGCTCGCCGAGGCCGACGCCGCGGCATCCGTCATCGCCGGAGCTGACAAGGAGGTCACACGATGACACTGGACAAGACCGTCGCCTCGCCCGCCGAGGCGGTGGCCGACATCCCGGACGGCGCGTCGCTCGCCGTGGGCGGGTTCGGCCTGTGCGGCATCCCGATGGTGCTGATCCAGGCGCTGCTCGAGCGCGGCGTGGGGGAGCTGTCGGTCGTCTCGAACAACTGCGGCGTCGACGACTGGGGGCTCGGCGTGCTGCTGGCCGCGGGCCGGATCCGCAAGATGACCTCGTCGTACGTCGGCGAGAACAAGGAGTTCGAGCGGCAGTACCTCTCGGGCGAGCTCGAGCTCGAGCTGACCCCTCAGGGAACGCTCGCCGAGAAGCTCCGCGCGGGCGGCGCGGGCATCGCGGCGTTCTTCACCCAGACGGGCGTCGGCACGCAGGTCGCCGAGGGCGGGCTGCCCCAGCGGTACGCCGCCGACGGCTCGATCGCGGTCGCGAGTGCGCCGAAGCCGGTGCAGACGTTCACGGTGCGCGGCGAGGCGCACGAGTTCGTGCTCGAGGAGGCCATCACGACCGACTTCGCGCTCGTGCACGCCCTCAAGGGCGACCGGCACGGCAACCTCGTGTTCGACAAGTCGGCGCGCAACTTCTCGCCCCTGGCCGCGATGGCCGGCCGCGTCTGCATCGCGCAGGTCGAGGAACTCGTCGAGCCCGGCGAGCTCGACCCCGACGCCGTGCACCTGCCCGGCATCTTCGTCGACCGCATCGTCGAGGTCGGCACCGGCATCGAGAAGCGCATCGAACGGCGCACCGTGCGCCAGACCACCGAGACGACAGAGGGGAACTGAACATGGCGCTCACCCGCCTCGAGATGGCCGCGCGTGCGGCGAAGGAACTCGCCGACGGCGCCTACGTGAACCTCGGCATCGGCCTGCCGACCCTCGTGCCGAACTACGTGCCCGAGGGCGTCACCGTCGTGCTCCAGTCCGAGAACGGCATCCTCGGCGTCGGCCCGTACCCGACCGAGGACGCCGTCGACCCCGACCTCATCAACGCCGGCAAGGAGACCGTCACGGTCCTCCCCGGAGCCGCGTACTTCGACTCGGCGACGAGCTTCGGCATGATCCGGGGCGGCAAGGTCGACGCCGCCATCCTCGGCGCCATGCAGGTCTCGAAGGACGGCGACCTGGCCAACTGGATGATCCCCGGGAAGATGGTCAAGGGCCCGGGCGGCGCGATGGACCTCGTGCACGGCGCCCGCCGCCGGATCGTGCTCATGGAGCACGTCGCGAAGGACGGCTCGCCGAAGATCGTCGACTCGTGCTCGCTGCCCCTCACCGGCAAGGGCGTCGTCGACCGCATCATCACCGACCTCGCCGTCATCGACGTCACGCCCGACGGGCTCAAGCTCGTCGAGGTCGCCCCGGGCGTGACGATCGACGAGGTCGTGGAGAAGACCCAGCCGAAGCTCGACACCAGCTCCGTGGAGGTGCTCGCATGACCGACGTCCGTACCGCCTTCCCGTCCGTCTCGTCGCGGCTCGTGACCACGCCGCGCCTTGCGGCACAGGTCTTCGAGCGCCCGGCGGACGACGCGGCGACTCCCGACGCGACGGTCGTGCTCGTGCACGGCAACGTGTCGAGCTCGCTGTTCTTCCTGCCGCTGATGTCGTCGCTCCCGCCCGGGCTGCGCGCGCTCGCGGTCGACCTGCGGGGCTTCGGCGGGAGCCGGACGCTTCCGGTCGACGCGACACGCGGCGTGCGCGACTTCAGCGACGACGTGGCGTCGGTGCTCGATGAACTCGGCACGGGCCCCGTGCACATCGTCGGCTGGAGCATGGGCGCGGGGGTCGTGCTGCAGCTCCTCCTCGACCGGCCCGACCTCGTCACGAGCGTGACGCTCGAGTCGCCCGTCTCGCCGTACGGATTCGGCGGCACGCGGCTCGACGGCTCGCTCATGACCCCGGATGCCGCGGGCACGGGCGGCGGGGGAGCCAACCCCGACTTCGTGCAGCGGCTGGCCGACGGCGACCGCACCGAGGACGCGGGCACGTCGCCGCGCGCGGTGTACCGTTCGAGCTACGTCGCACCGGGGTTCACCTCGGAGTACGAGGACCTCTGGGTCGAGTCGATGCTGACGACCGCGACGGGCCCGGCGAACTACCCCGGCGACTCGGTCGCGTCGGAGTCCTGGCCCGGCTTCGCCGCCGGCGGCAGCGGCGTGCTCAACACGATGGCGCCGACGTACTTCGACGTCAGCGGCATCGTCGGCCTGCCGTCGAAGCCGCCCATCACCTGGATCCACGGCGAGCTCGACGCGATCGTCGGCGACGCGTCGTACTTCGACCTCAACATGCTCGGCAAGGCCGGCATCATCCCGGGCTGGCCCGGCGACGACGCCGCGCCCCCGCAGCCGATGGTCGCCCAGACCCGGGCCGTGCTTGACCGCTACGCGGCCGCGGGCGGCGAGTACCGCGAACTGCGACTCGAGGGCTGCGGCCACTCGCCCCACCTCGAGCGGCCCGACGAGTTCCGTGCCGCCCTCCTTGAGCAGATCGGCGCGGCGGTCGCCGAGGCCTGACCGAGACTGGTTCGTGCTGCGGTGGTGCGCCGTCCGGCGCACCACCGCAGACCTCGAGGCGTCGTTCGACGCGCCGCGGCGCGTGCCCTGCGGGGAACGCGGAGGATAGGCGTCGCATCGCGATGACGCCAGTCCCTCGCGGCACTCCGCCCGCTCGCCCAGCATGGGATGGAACGGGGGGCGGGTGCCGGAGGAGGCATCATGACCGACCGTGCCGTGCAGGACGACCGCATCGCCCCCGACCCGGAGGATCCGCGCAAGCCCGACAGCCCGCCCGAGGTCTCGACGCGGTCGTGGAAGTACATCTTCCGGAAGACCCTCCGCGAGTTCGTCGACGACGAGTGCCAGGACAGCGCGGCCGCGCTGACCTACTACGGCGTGCTGGCGATCTTCCCCGGACTGCTCGCGCTGACCTCCCTGCTGGCTCTCGTCGGCCAGGGCGGGAAGGCCATCGACGCGCTCCTCGGCGTGCTCGAGGGCGTCGCACCGCCCGAGGTCCTCCAGGTGCTCAGCGACCCGCTGCAGCAGTTCGCGGACTCGCCCGCGGCGGGACTCGGGTTCGTGACGGGTCTGGTGATCGCGCTCTGGTCGGCCTCGGGGTACGTCGGCGCGTTCGGCCGCGCGATGAACCGCATCTACGAGATCGAGGAGGGGCGGCCGTTCTGGAAGCTGCGCCCCGTGCAGTTGGGCGTCACCGTCGCCGCCGTGGTGCTCGTGGCGCTGGTCGCCGTCATCCTCGTCGTCTCGGGGCCGATCACGGATGCGATCGGCGAGGCGCTCGGACTGGGTGAAGCCGTGCGCATCGTCTGGGAGATCGCCAAGTGGCCGCTGCTCGCGATCATCGTGATCGTCATCATCGCGCTGCTCTACCACGCGACGCCGAACGCCAAGCAGCCGAAGTTCCGGTGGATCAGCCTCGGCGCCCTGCTCGCCATCGTGGTGCTCGTCATCGCGTCCGCCGCGTTCGCCCTGTACGTCGCGAACTTCTCCAACTACGACCGCACCTACGGCTCGCTCGCGGGCGCGATCGTGTTCCTGCTCTGGCTGTGGATCGCGAACAACGCGCTGCTCTTCGGCGCCGAGTTCGACGCGGAGGTCGAGCGAGGACGCGAGCTGGAGGCCGGTATCCCCGCCGAGGAGCGCATCCAGCTGCCGCCGCGCGACACGCGCAAGATCGACACGGCGGAGCGGAAGGAGCGCGAGGACATCGAGCTGGGCCGCAGGATCCGCGAGGCCCACTCCGAGCCGACGGTCCGCGGCGACGGATGAGCTGCCCGGACGGGAGCAACCCTACCTCGAAACGGATGGTGCACTCCGATACTCGATCGTTATGCGGCGCATCGGTTCCGTCCACCGGGTAGCTGCCAGTCTTCCGATGAGCACCACGAGATCGGAGTCGAATGCCCCGTCGCCTGCCCGCCGCAACCGCCGTCGCGGCCGCCATCGCCCTGCTGCTCGGAGGATGCGCCGCTGCCACACCTGACACGTCGCGGACGGCCGAACCTGCGGCGGCGCCGAGCGCCCCGATGACTCCGAGCGCCGAACCCGACCCGCTCGAGGGCGTCGTGGCCCTCGTCGCGCGCCCGGACGCGCTGGAACTCCGAGACGAGCAGGGTGCGACCCTCGCATCGCTGGCGTACGACTCGTCGACGACCGACGCGCTCGCGACGCTGACGGCACTCTTCGATGCTCCGCCCTCCAGCGAGTCGTTCGACGGCAACAGCCATTACCCGCCGTCGACGGCGCATCGCTGGGAGGGGTTCGAGCTCTGGGAGCAGCGGCACGTCGACCGGTGGGCGGAGGTCGAGCACTCACCCATTCGCCCGGAGTTCCTCATCCGGTTCACCGGCCCCGAGGCGCGCGGGTTCGAACTGGCATCGACCGACGGCCGTCACGTCGGCGACGACTGGTCGGTGCTGATGGCCGACCCGGCCGTCCGGACGGTGCCGTCCGGCTGCTCGGGTCCCTACCTGGATTTCGTCGAACTGGACGCCGTGCATTCGGGCGTCGAGGAGAAGCTGAAGATCAGCGTCGAGTTCCGCCCCACAGACGACCAATCGGCCATCGCGTCGATCGCTGCGCCAGTGCCGGTGTACGACGACGGCTGCGCCTGATCCGTCGAACGCCGCCGCTGAAGCATCCGTTCGATGGAGGAGCCGCCCAGCGCACCAGCCGTAGACTCGTGAGGTGCCTGCTGTGAATCTCGGAATGCCCAAGGTCCCCGAAGTCCTCGCGCCCCGGCGCAAGTCGCGGCAGATCAAGGTCGGCAAGGTCCTCGTCGGCGGCGACGCGCCGGTCAGCGTGCAGTCGATGACCACGACGCCGACGCCGAACATCAACGCGACCCTGCAGCAGATCGCCGAGCTCACCGCGTCGGGCTGCGACATCGTGCGCGTCGCCGTGCCGAGCCGCGACGACGCCGAGGCACTGCCGATCATCGCGAAGAAGAGCCAGATCCCGGTCATCGCCGACATCCACTTCCAGCCCAACTACGTCTACGCCGCGATCGACGCCGGATGCGCCGCCGTGCGCGTGAACCCGGGCAACATCCGCAAGTTCGACGACCAGGTCGGCGAGATCGCGCGTCGCGCCAAGGAGGCGGGCGTCTCGATCCGCATCGGCGTGAACGCCGGTTCGCTCGACCCGCGCCTGCTCCAGAAGTACGGCAAGGCGACGCCCGAGGCGCTCGTCGAGTCGGCTGTCTGGGAGGCGAGCCTGTTCGAGGAGCACGACTTCCACGACTTCAAGATCTCGGTCAAGCACAACGACCCGATCGTCATGGTGAAGGCCTACCGGATGCTCGCCGAGCGCGGCGACTGGCCGCTGCATCTCGGCGTGACCGAGGCCGGCCCGGCGTTCCAGGGCACCATCAAGTCGGCGACGGCGTTCGGGATCCTCCTCGGCGAGGGCATCGGCGACACCATCCGCGTCTCGCTCTCGGCCCCGCCGGTCGAGGAGGTCAAGGTCGGCCTGCAGATCCTGCAGTCGCTCAACCTCCGCGAGCGCAAGCTCGAGATCGTCTCGTGCCCCTCGTGCGGCCGTGCGCAGGTCGACGTGTACAAGCTCGCGAACGACGTGACCGACGGGCTCGAGGGCATGAGCGTGCCGCTGCGCGTCGCGGTCATGGGCTGCGTCGTCAACGGCCCCGGCGAGGCCCGCGAGGCCGACCTCGGCGTGGCCTCCGGCAACGGCAAGGGCCAGATCTTCGTCAAGGGCGAGGTCATCAAGACCGTGCCCGAGGCCGAGATCGTGCAGACGCTCATCGCCGAGGCCAACCGCATCGCCGACGAGATGGGCGCCGACGCCCCGGTGGGCTCGCCCACCGTCGTCACCTCGTAGGTCGCTCGCGGTGGCCCGGTTCCTGTCGGTGCTGCCGCTGGCGGGCGGGAACGTCCCGCCGACCCTCCTCATCCTGCGCGAGCTCGAATCGCGCGGGCACCGGGTGCGGATCCTCGGGCACGCCGCGCTGCGTCCGGAGATCGAGCGCGCCGGGCTCGATGCCGGGCGTCTCGAGCCGTTCGACCACGCGCGCCCGTGGAACCCGCGAGCCGCCGAACCCGGCGTCCGCAGCATGCTCGCCTGGCTGCCCCTCGCCTCCGATCGCGGGATCGCACGCGACCTCGAGGCGGCGATCGGGCGGGAGCGGCCCGACGCCCTGCTCATCGACTGCATGGTCCCGGGGTCGCTCGACGCCGCGCACCACAGCGGCATCCCCACAGCCCTGCTCCTCCATACGCTGCTCGGCTACTGGGAGGACCAGTGGTCGGCGAGAGCGCCGATGGGCCTCTGGCTCCGCGTGGCTGGCGCGCACCCACTGCGCGGCGACCGGACGCCGCGGACGCTGATCCTCACGACCGATCCCGAACTCGACCCGCCCGGAGAGGGTCGCATCCCGCGAGACCGCATCGCGCAGGTCGGCCCCATCATCCCGGACGCGAGTCCTCGCGACCTGGAGGGCGTCGGCGCCGGGCGCGTGCTGGTCGCGTTCAGCACGATCGGGTATCCCGGGCAGGTCGACGTGCTCGCGCGGGTGATGCGCGCGCTCGCCGACGAGGGGGTCGAGGCGCTCGTGACCACGGGTCCCGCCGTGGATCCGGCGCGCCTGCCGGCCATGCCCGGCATCGACGTGCGGGCCTGGGGCGACCACGGCGAGCTCCTCCGTTCCGCCCGGCTGCTCGTCGGCCATGGCGGACACGGAACGACCATGCGCGCGCTCGCGGCCGGGGTGCCGGTCCTGGTCGTCCCGATGACCCGGCACGCCGACCACCATCTCGTGGCACGCGCGGTCGAACGCGCCGGGCTCGGGGCGCAGGTGGCGAAGGATGCCGCGCCCGACCGCCTGCGCGACGCGATCCGTCGCGTGCTCGCCGATCCGGAGATGACCGTGCGGACCCGCGCGTGGGCCGATCGCCGGCACGGGTCGTCGGGCGCGCAGAGGGCCGCGGAACTGCTCGAGGGGCTCGCGTCGGGGCGCACGGCCGCGTAGCGGTGCAGCGGCCGCGGCCGCCGGCGTCAGTAGAATCTTCGGGTGCCCACACGCCTGACGAACTTCTTCCTCCGCACGCTCCGCGAAGACCCCTCCGACGCCGAGGTCACGAGCCACAAGCTGCTCGTCCGCGCCGGCTACATCCGGCGCCAGGCGCCGGGCGTGTTCGCGTGGCTGCCGCTGGGCCTGCGCGTGAAGGCGAAGATCGAGCGCGTCATCCGCGAGGAGATGGAGCGCGCGGGCGCCCACGAGGTGCACTTCCCGGCGCTGCTGCCGCGTGAGCCCTACGAGGAGACCGGCCGCTGGACCGAGTACGGCGACGCGCTGTTCCGCCTGCAGGACCGCAAGGGCGCCGACTACCTGCTCGCACCCACGCACGAGGAGGTCTTCACGCTGCTCGTGAAGGACCTGTACTCCTCGTACAAGGAACTGCCGCTCACGATCTACCAGATCCAGGACAAGTACCGCGACGAGGCGCGTCCGCGGGCGGGCCTGCTTCGCGGTCGCGAGTTCACCATGAAGGACGCGTACTCGTTCGACGTCAGCGACGAGGGGCTCGACGCGAGCTACCAGGCGCAGCGCGACGCCTACGAGCGCATCTTCGCGCGGCTCGGGCTCGACTACGTGATCGTGCAGGCCGACGCGGGCGCCATGGGCGGCTCCAAGAGCGAGGAGTTCCTGCACCCCACGCCCGTCGGCGAGGACACCTTCGTCCGTTCCGCGGGCGGGTACGCCGCGAATGTCGAGGCGTTCACGACCGTCGCCCCCGAGCCGATCCCGTTCGAGGGGCTTCCGCCCGCCGTGGTGCTCGACTCGCCGAACACGCCCACCATCGCGACGCTCGTCGACCTGGCCAACGCCGAGCACCCGCGTCCCGACGGGCGCGCGTGGACGGCCGCCGACACGCTGAAGAACGTCGTGCTCGCCCTGACCCACGTCGACGGCACGCGCGAGGTCGTCGTGGTAGGCCTCCCGGGCGACCGCGAGGTCGAGATGAAGCGCGTCGAGGTCGCGTTCGCCCCGGCCGAGGTCGAGGCCGCGACCGACGCCGACTTCGCGAAGCACCCGGGGCTGGTCAAGGGCTACATCGGGCCCTGGTCGCCGGACGGCGCGGTGCTCGGCGCGGAGTCCAGCACCGGCATCCGCTACCTGGTCGACCCGCGCGTGGTCGACGGCACCGAGTGGATCACGGGCGCGAACCTCGACGAGAAGCACGTGTTCGGCCTGGTCGCCGGTCGCGACTTCGTCGCCGACGGCACGATCGAGGCCGCGAACGTGCGCGACGGCGACCCCGCACCCGATGGCTCGGGGCCGGTCGAGCTCGCGCGCGGCATGGAGATCGGCCACGTGTTCCAGCTCGGCCGCAAGTACGCCGATGCGCTCGGGCTCAAGGTGCTCGACGAGCACGGCAAGCTCGCCACGGTCACGATGGGCTCCTACGGCATCGGCGTGACCCGCATCCTTGCGATCATCGCCGAGCTGCATAACGACGACAAGGGCCTGGTCTGGCCGCCCGCGGTCGCGCCCTTCGACGTGCACGTGCTCGCCACGGGCAAGGATGCCGCCGTGTTCGACGCCGCGGAGCGGGTCGTCGGCGACCTCGAGGGCGCCGGACTGGAGGTCCTCTACGACGACCGGCCGAAGCTCTCGCCCGGCGTGAAGTTCGCCGACGCCGAGCTCATCGGCGTCCCGAAGATCGTCATCGCCGGCCGCGGTGTCGCCGACGGTGTCGTCGAGGTCTGGGATCGCGAGACCGGCGAGCGCACGAGCGTGCCGGTCGACGGCGTGCGCGAGGCGCTCGGCCGCTGAGCGGGCGGTCGGCCCGCGCCGAACGTGGAACGCCCCCGGCACCCTTCCGGGCGCGGGAGCGTCCGCCGAGCGCTCACATCTTGGCGTATCGCGCCCGGGCGAAGCAGAAGATGCCGTACACGATCAGCCCTGCGCCGATGAGCCAGAGGATGAAGACGCCGAACGGCAGGCCCGCGAGGCTCTTCAGGGCGGCATCGAGGCCGCCCGCCTGCTTGGGGTCGGACGTGACGGCGGCGATCACGAAGAGCACGCCCACGATCGCGACGGCGACGCCCTTGGCGATGTAGCCGACGGTGCCGAAGGTGACGATGCCCTTGCGGGCGGGCTCGTTGCCGGGGAGCAGCAGGCGCTTCTCGAACGCCTGCGTCGCGCCGCGGTACACGAAGGCGACTCCCACGCCGAGGATGATCAGGCCGATCAGCACGAGCAGGAACACGCCGCCCGGCGCCGCGAGGAGCTTCGCGCTCAACGTCTCGCTGGACTGGTCGGGGTTCGAGCGCCCGCCGAGCGCGTAGACGAGCGCGGTCACGCCGATCGAGATGTACGCGATGGCCGTTCCCACGTACTTGACGCGGTAGCCCCACTTCTTCTTCGTGTCGGACTCGCGCACCAGGAACGCCTCGGCGACCTGCCAGACGCCGAGAGCGAAGAGGCCGATCGCGATGACCCAGAGCAGCACCACGCCGAAGGGCCAGCTGGCGACCTGTCCCATCGCCCCGCTCTGGTCGGCCTCACCGCCGGCGCCCTGGGCGACGGAGATCGCGATCGCGCCGATCACGATGTGGACGATCCCGAGGACGACGAAGCCGATGCGGGCCAGGGTCTCGAGGACGCGCGAGCTCTGCGCCGCGCTCGCGGCGGACTTGCCGGTAGCCGATGTCATGCGGCCAGCGTAGTGACGCAGGGGGAGGAGCGGCAGGTCCGGGGCGCCGCTTGCGCTCGGCCGTCCGACGGTGCTACGCGCCCGGGCGCCATGGCCGCGCCGCGCCCGCCGTTCAGCCCTCGTGGTGGAGGTGGTCGCGGTGCTTGGCGGCCTGGCGCCTCGAGACGCCCACGTCGATCGGCCCGGTGACCGAGCGCTCGTCGACCCAGCACTCGATGCCGGCGACGTCGGGGAGCAGGTCGCGGGTGAAGACGGGGTCGCGGCCCTGCCGCCGCTGGTGCGTGTAGTCGCGCAGCAGGCGGAACGCGATGCCCGAGAGCAGCGCGATCGCGATGAGGTTCACGAGCGCCATGAGGCCCATCACCCCGTCGGCCGTGTTCCAGATGAGGTCGGCGCCCGCGATCGAGCCCACGAAGATGGCGATCACGACGAGCGAGCGGTACGTGGTGAGCAGCCACGGCGCGGGCGAGATGAACTCGATGTTCGATTCCCCGTAGTAGTAGTTGCCGAGGATGGAGCTGAAGGCGAGCAGGAAGACGATGACCGTCAGCAGCACGCTCGCCCACGGTCCGAGGTTCGCCACCATCGCCTCCTGCGTCAGGCCGATGCCGCGCGTGGCGCCCGCGAGGTCGGGGTCGGACACGAGGATGATGAACGCCGTGATCGTGCAGACCAGGAACGTGTCGAAGTAGACGCCCAGCGTCTGCACGAGCCCCTGCTTGACCGGGTGGGTGACCGCGGCGCTCGCGCCCGCGTTCGGCGCCGAACCCAGTCCGGCCTCGTTGGAGAACATGCCGCGCTTGACGCCGGTGAGGATGATCGTGCCGAGCGTCGCACCGACCACCTCGTTGAACCCGAACGCCTGCGTGAAGATCGAGGCGAAGACCTCGGGCAGGCGGGTGATGTTCATCGCCACGATGACGAGTCCGACGAGGAGGTAGAGCAGCGCCATCAGCGGAACGACCGCCTGCGTGACGTGCGCGATGCGCCGGACGCCGCCGAAGACGACGAGACCCGTGAGCACCGCGAGTGCGAGCCCGACGACCCATGCGATCCACTCGCCGCCGCCGTCCGGGGCGACGGCGCCGGTCAGCGAGGCGCTGATCGTGTTGGCCTGCAGCGACGAGAAGGCGAACGGGAAGCAGACGATCAGGATCACCGCGAAGAGGATGCCGGCCCAGCGCGCGCAGGCCCCGCTCGATGTAGTAGGCCGGTCCGCCGCGGAAGCCGTCCGCGTCGCGCACCTTGAACAGCTGGCCCAGGCTCGATTCGACGAAGGACGACGCACCGCCCACGAAGGCCATGAGCCACATCCAGAAGATCGCGCCCGGGCCGCCGATCGCGATGGCCGTGCCGACCCCGGCGATGTTGCCGACGCCCACGCGCGACGCGGCGGAGATCGTGAAGGCCTGGAACGCGGACACCGACTGCGGTGCGCCCTCCTCATCGCGCGGCGTCCTGTCGGTGAGTGTGCGGAACATCTCGGGGATGAGCCGGAACTGCACGACGCCCGACCGGACGGTGAAGTACAGGCCGAGCACCACCACGACGGGCAGCACGATCCAGGTCCACAGGGTGTCGCCCGCGGCGAGCACGAGGTCGTTGACGGCGTCCATGCCGACAGCATGTCAATGGAGGCGAGCGAACCTCGGCAACCGCGTCGGCGCGGGGGACGTGCCGCCGCCTCCCGGGGCGCGGCGGCGACCCGTCAGGCGGCCGCGCGCCCGGGCCGCGCCGCGAGCACCCGCTCGATCGCGTCGGCGGCGGCGGCTGCCGCGTCGGCCGCCCGCAGGCGCTCGCCGAGGCGGGTCGCGCCGGCGCGGAGCCGCTCGTCGCCGAGGGCCGAGGTGACCGCCGCGGCGATCCGCGCCGTCGGCGCGGTGCGGGGGAGCGCCAGCCCCGCGCCCGCGCGCTCGACCGCGGCCGCGACCATGGGCTGGTCGAGCATCGGATGCATGGGCATGACGATCGCCGGCAGCCCGTGCGCGAGCGCGCGCATCGTCGTCGAGTGGCCGCCGTGGCCGATGACGACGGATGCCTCGGGGAGCACCTCGGCGTGGGGCACGAGCTCGCGCACCTCGACGTTCGCGGGCACGCGCAGCGCGTGGTCGGGTGCGAGACCGCCGAGGGTCACGAGGCCGCGCACGGGCAGCGACCCGAGCGCGTCGAGGATGCGCTGGTAGGCCTCGGTCTGGCCCGGGAACCACGTGGTGGACAGGCTCGCCAGGACGAGCGGCGGCCGCGTGGCATCCGGCGCCGCCGCGACGCCGTGCTCGACCGCACCGACCCACTCGGCGGCCTCGGCGACGCGCGAGCCGCGGCCCGAGGCGGGGTCGAGGGCGGGGTCGCTCGCGACGAGCCGCGCGTCGGCGTGCTGCCACTCGGCGAGCGGGTCGGCGCCGCGAGCGCGGGCGACGAGCCCCACGGGCCCGCGCCGGTAGGAGCGCTGCCAGTACTCCAGGAAGGTGTGGAAGAGCACCGCGGTCACGGCACCGCCCGTGCGCGCGCCCCGCGCGGAGGAGGCCATCAGGCAGTCGACGAGGGCCGCGTCGGCGCCGGCGAGCCGGATCGCCTCGCCCACCTCGTGCTCGAGCGCGCGATCGGCCGCGAGGCGCGCGGCCTCGCCGACCGCGGCCGGCACCGACCGCCGCACGCCCGAGTTCCAGAAGTCGAGCGCATCGAGCGCGCGGAAGCCATGGCCGCCGGCGGCGATCTCGGCGGCCTGGCGGCGGTGGCCGAGCACCTCGATCCGGTGGCCGCGCCGGGCGAGCTCGTCGGCGATCCGGAGCGCTGGCGGGACGTTGCCGCCCGCGTCGACGGTGACGACGGCGATGGTGGACATGGCGGTTCCCTTCAGGCGAGGTGGCGGGTGACGGCCGCCACGAGGGCGAGCATGCGCTCAAGCGTCTCGTCGCGCGTGCGCCCGGCGTCGCGGCGCCAGAGCTTCCACGCGCTCACGTCGGTCGCGGCCACGAGCAGGTCGAGCACCTGGTCGCGACGCGCGCCGTCGAGGGGCTCGAGGTGCGGTGCGAACACGGTCGCGACCCACCGGCGGTGCTCGGCCTTCCCGCGGCCCACCGCCGCGGCCGCGACGGGTTCCCAGGCCTCCTGGCCGAGCAGCAGCAGCACGCCGTCGCCGCGCAGCTCGTAGTGGTCGACGAGGGCGGCGACCGACGCGGAGGGGTCGTCGGGATCGGCCGGTCGCTCGGCGAGCACGTCGGCCGCGGTGCGCTCGATGGCCTCGGCGAAGAGCTCGTCGCGCGAGCCGAAGATGCGCAGCACCGTCTGCACCGAGACCTGGGCCCGCTCGGCGACGGACGGCAGCGTGCACGCGGCGAGGGGGCGCTCCATCGCGAGTCCGAGGACCGCGCCGACGATCCGCAGCCGGGTCTGCTCGGCCTGCTCGGCGCGGACGCGCATGGTGTACGGGCGCTTCGTCTTCATGACACCGTCCATTAACGCGAAATTCTGATTCCGTGTCAATACCCATTCACGCGAACATTCCGCACCCGGATGACCGGACTCCGCGTCATCCGCTACGCTTGAGTGTTCCGCCCACGAGGGGGAGCGGAAGAAGAGCTGAATAGAGGAGGCCGGAATGGACATCGACCTCAGCGTGCTCCGCATGATGGAGCGCGAGAAGGAGATCCCGTTCGACGAACTGGTGCAGATCATCGAGCAGGCGATCCTGATGGCCTACCTCAAGCACACCAACCCCGGCCAGCACGGCCACGCCAATCCCGCGGGCGCGCGAGCCCACCTCGACCGGAAGACCGGCCACGTCTCGATCTACGTGCCCGAGCACGACGAGAACGGCGACGTCATCGGCGAGGTCGAGGACAGCCCGAGCGACTTCGGCCGGATCGCCGCCTTCGCCGCCAAGCAGGTCATCAACCAGCGGTTGCGCGACCTCGCCGACGACGCGGTGCTCGGTGAGTTCCGCGGCCGCGAGGGCGACATCGTCGCGGGCGTGATCCAGCAGGGCCCGAACCCGCGGATGGTGCACATCGACCTCGGCGCCGTCGAGGCGATCCTGCCCCCCGAGGAGCAGGTCCCGGGCGAGGAGTACCCGCACGGCCAGCGCATCCGCGTGTACGTCACGAGCGTCGCCAAGGGCCCCAAGGGCCCGTCGATCACGGTCTCGCGCACGCACCCCGCCCTCGTGCGCAAGCTCTTCGCGCTCGAGGTCCCCGAGATCGCGTCCGGCGTCGTCGAGATCGTCTCGCTCGCCCGCGAGGCCGGCCATCGCACCAAGATCGCGGTGCGCGCCAATCAGCCCGGCGTGAACGCCAAGGGCGCGTGCATCGGCGAGCTCGGCCAGCGCGTGCGCGCCGTCACCGCCGAACTCGGCAACGAGAAGATCGACATCGTCGACTGGAACGACGACCTCGCGACCTTCGTCGCGAGCGCCCTCTCGCCGGCCAAGGTCACGAGCGCCTACGTGATCGACGAGAACACGCGCGCGGTCCGCGCTCTCGTGCCCGACTACCAGCTCTCGCTCGCCATCGGCAAGGAGGGCCAGAACGCGCGGCTGGCCGCCAAGCTCACGGGCGCGAAGATCGACATCCAGCCCGACTCGATCCTCGACCAGGCGTGACCCCGGCCCGCGCCGCGCAGCGACGCGGCGAGCGGCCGGGGCCGGAGGTGTAGGATGGAACCCGTCAGAACGTGCATCGGATGCCGTTCGCGCGCTCCACGGTCCTCGCTTCTGAGGGTCGTCGCCCAGCAATCCCGAGTCCTCGCCGATGAATCGGCGGTGCTCCATGGGCGCGGCGCGTGGCTGCATCCGACGCTCGAGTGCTTCCGACTCGCCCAGCGGCGGCGCGCCTTCGGGCGTGCGCTCCGCGTGACGGGCGAGCTGGACACATCCGATCTGGAGAACAGGCTGAACGGCTAATGGACAACTCATGAGCGGCTCGAAATGAGACCCGTCCGCCATTGATGGTCCCCCTGTTTCGGGGTGGACCCGGAACAGGAGAGAAGTGGCTGCCAAACCACGCGTACACGAGATCGCCAGCGAGCTCGGCGTCGACAGCAAGGTCGCGCTCGAGAAGCTGAAGGAGATGGGCGAATACGTCAAGGGCCCGTCGTCCTCGATCGAACCCCCCGTCGCACGGCGCCTGCGCGCCGCCCTCGAGGCGGCCGGCGGTGCCGCCAAGCCCGAGGCGGCCAAGCCCGCCGCGGCGAAGCCGGGCCCCAAGCCCGGCCCGAAGCCCGCCGCGCCCGCGCCGGCCCCGCAGGCCGAGGCGCCCCTGAGCGTCGCCGAGCGCCAGGCGCAGGCCGAGCAGAAGGCCGCCCAGGCGGCGGCCGAGAAGGCGGCGACGTCGAAGGCCGAGCAGGCCGCGCCCGCCGCGCCCAAGCCCGAGGCCGCCGGCCCCAAGCCCGGCGACGTCGCTCGTCCGGCCGGTCCCAAGCCCGGCCAGAACATCCCGCGTCCTGCGCCGCGCCCCGGCGCGCCGCGACCGGGCAACAACCCCTTCTCGAGCTCGCAGGGCATGGGGCAGCGCCCCGGCCAGCCGCGACCGGGCAACAACCCGTTCGCCAGCTCGCAGGGCATGGGCCAGCGGCCCACCCCGGGCAACATCCCGCGGCCCCAGCCGCCGCGTCCCGGCGCCCCGCGTCCGGGTGCGCCGCGTCCGGGCGGTGCAGGCCGCCCCGGCGGCGGCTTCCAGCGTCCCGGCGGCGCCGGCGGCGGAGCCCGTCCCGGCGGTGCCGGCGGCGGCTTCCGTCCGGGCGGTGCGCCCGGCGGCGGCTTCGGTGGCCCGCGTCCCGCGGGCGGCGGCGGTCGCGGTCGCGGTCCCGGCGGCGGCACGGCCGGCGCGTTCGGCCGCGGCGGCGGCAAGTCGAAGGCGCGCAAGTCGAAGCGGACGAAGCGGCAGGAATTCGAGATGCGGGAGGCCCCGTCGCTGGGCGGCGTGAGCGTTCCCCGCGGCGACGGCAACACCGTCATCCGGCTCCGTCGCGGCGCCTCGATCTCCGACTTCGCCGACAAGATCGACGCGAACCCCGGTTCGCTCGTCACGGTGCTGTTCCACCTCGGTGAGATGGCCACCGCGACCGAGTCGCTCGACGAGGCGACGTTCGAGGTGCTCGGCGCCGAGCTTGGCTACAAGATCCAGGTCGTCTCGCCCGAGGACGAGGACCGCGAGCTGCTCGAGGGCTTCGACATCGACCTCGACCAGGAGCTCGAGGACGAGACCGATGAAGACCTGCAGGCGCGTCCGCCCGTCGTGACCGTCATGGGCCACGTCGACCACGGCAAGACGCGACTGCTCGACGCCATCCGCAACGCGAATGTCGTCGCGGGCGAGGCCGGCGGCATCACCCAGCACATCGGTGCGTACCAGGTGCACACCGAGCACGAGGGCATCGACCGCGCGATCACCTTCATCGACACCCCGGGTCACGAGGCGTTCACCGCCATGCGTGCGCGTGGTGCGCAGGTGACCGACATCGCGATCCTCGTGGTCGCGGCCGACGACGGCATCATGCCGCAGACGATCGAGGCGCTGAACCACGCGCAGTCGGCCAACGTGCCGATCGTGGTCGCGGTCAACAAGATCGACAAGCCCGACGCCAACCCGGCCAAGGTGCGCCAGCAGCTCACCGAGTTCGGCCTCGTGGCCGAGGAGTACGGCGGCGACGTCATGTTCGTCGACGTCTCGGCCCGCGAGAACATCGGCATCCAGGACCTGCTCGACGCGGTGCTCCTGACCGCCGACGCCGGTCTCGACCTGCGCGCGAACCCCGACAAGGATGCTCGCGGCGTGGCCATCGAGGCCAAGCTCGACAAGGGCCGCGGCGCCGTGGCGACCGTGCTCATCCAGTCGGGCACGCTCAAGGTCGGCGACGCGATCGTCGCGGGCACGGCCTACGGCCGCGTCCGGGCGATGAGCGACGAGAACGGCGAGCCCGTGACCGCCGCGACGCCGTCGCGACCCGTTCAGGTGCAGGGCCTCTCGAGCGTCCCGCGCGCCGGCGACACCTTCCTCGTGACCGAGGAGGACCGCACGGCACGCCAGATCGCCGAGAAGCGCGAGGCCGCCGAGCGCAACGCCCAGCTCGCCAAGGCTCGCAAGCGGATCTCCCTCGAGGACTTCACGCGTGCGCTCGAGGAGGGCAAGGTCGAGGCGCTCAACCTCATCATCAAGGGCGACGTGTCGGGTGCCGTCGAGGCGCTCGAGGAATCGCTCATGAAGATCGAGGTCGACGAGTCGGTGCAGCTGCGCATCCTCCACCGCGGCGTCGGTGCCGTCACCGAGAGCGACATCGACCTGGCCACGATCGACAACGCGATCGTGATCGGGTTCAACGTCCGCCCCGACGTGAAGGCGCGCGAGCGCGCCGCCCGCGAGGGCGTCGACGTGCGCTTCTACAACGTCATCTACAACGCGATCGACGACATCGAGAACTCGCTCAAGGGCATGCTCAAGCCCGAGTTCGAAGAGGTGCAGTCGGGTGTGGCCGAGATCCGCGAGGTGTTCCGCTCCTCGAAGTTCGGCAACATCGCCGGTGTCATCGTGCGGTCGGGAACGATCACGCGCAACGCCAAGGCCCGCGTCATCCGCGATGGCGTCGTCGTCGGCGACAACCTCGCGATCGAGTCGCTCCGCCGGTTCAAGGACGATGTCACCGAGGTCCGCACGGACTTCGAGGCGGGCATCGGCCTCGGCAAGTACAACGACATCCAGGTCGGCGACGAGATCGAGACCATCGAGATGCGAGAGAAGCCGCGGGTCTGACGCGGCGAACCGGGGGCGGCGCTGCCGCCCCCGGTCCCATCCGGAAGGAGTCCCCATGGCCGACCCCCAGCGCGCCAGGAAGCTGGCCGACCGCATCAAGGAGATCGTCGCGCGGCGCCTCGACAAGGGCCTGCGCGACCCGCGCCTCGGGTTCGTGACGATCACCGACGTCCGCGTGACGGGCGACCTCCAGCACGCGAGCATCTTCTACACGGTCTACGGCACCGACGAGGAGCGGCGCGACTCCGCGCTCGCACTCCAGGCCGCGACCGGCATGCTCCGCAGCGAGGTGGGCCGCAACATCACGGCGCGGCTCACGCCCACGCTCGAGTTCATCGCCGACGCGGTGCCCGAGAACGCCCAGCACATCGAGGAGCTCCTGCGCGAGGCCCGCGAGCGCGACGCCGAGACCTCGGCCGTCGCGGCGACGGCCCAGTACGCCGGCGACGCCGACCCGTACGTCAAGCCGCGCGAGGCCGACGAGGAGGCCGAGGCCGCGGAGGACCAGCGCGCCTGAGCTCGCGACCGTCGATCGATCAGGCGAGGCGGCCGCGCCCGAGGAGGGCGTCGGCCGCCTCCGCCATGCGTGCGCGCAGCGCGGCGATGTAGGCCAGCGCCGTGGGCTGGCGGAGCGCCTCCGGTCGGCAGACCAGCCAGTACGGCAGCCGCTCCTCGATCTCGTCGGCGAAGAGCCGGACGAGGTCGTCGTGCGGGTCGGCGAGGAACGCCGGCAGCAGCCCGAATCCCGCGCCGCCGCGCGTCGCATCGACGTGCACGTAGACGTTGGTGCTCGAGACCGCATCGACCATCCCGCGTGTCGGGCGACGCGCCTCGTCGAGCGCGTCGACCTGGAGCATCGACTCGATGAAGTACACCAGCGGCGCGCCGGCGAGTTCCGAGGTCGAGCCCGGAATGCCGTGCCGCTCGAGGTACGCGCGGCTCGCGTAGAGGCCGAGCACGTAGTCGCCGAGGTGGATCGCCTCCGCGCGCTGCACGTGCGGCCGGCCGACCACGACCTCGAGGTCGACGCCGACGCGCTGCTGCGCGGCGCGGCGCGTGGCCGCGACGATCTCGAGCGTGACATCCGGATGCCGCTCGCGCAGCGCCGCCATCGCGGGCGCGGCGATGAAGCCGCTGAAGCCGTCGGTCGCCGAGAGCCGCACGACGCCCGCGAGCGCCGGGGCGTCGTCGGGGGAGAGCCGTCGCATCGCGCGCTCGACGTCCTCCGCGGCCGCGAGCGCGTGCTCGCCGAGCGGCGTGAGCACCCAGCCGGCCGCCCCGCGCGCGAGCACGCGACCACCGAGCGCCTGCTCGAGCGCCTCGATGCGCCGGGCGATGGTCGTGTGGTTGAGTGCGAGCCGCTCGGCAGCGCCCGTGTAGCGGCCCTCGCGCGCGACGGCGAGCAGCACGATCAGGTCGTCGGCACTCGGCGGGCGTCGCGGGCCGGTCGGAGCGGGGGAGGACACGGTGTGCAGTTTCGCACATCGCGGTCGCATATCTCGCCATTGGAATGCAGAAGGATGCACGCCAGACTCGGGCGATGACGCGAGAGCGTCCGACATCCCCCACCGTCGTTTCCATGCAAAGGAGCATCGAATGACCCAGGCACCCGTCCGGGACACGACCGACGCACCCGCCACCTCCGGACTGCGCCGCGTCGTCACCGCGTCGATGGCCGGAACCGTGGTCGAGTGGTACGAGTTCTTCCTCTACGCCTCGGCCGCGACCCTCGTGTTCGGCACCGCCTTCTTCCCGCCCTCCGACGACCCCTACGCGGGCATCATCGCCGCGTTCCTGACCTACGCGGTCGGGTTCATCGCACGACCGCTCGGCGGCATCGTCTTCGGGCACCTCGGTGACAAGTACGGCCGGAAGAAGCTCCTGCAGTTCAGCATCATCCTCATCGGCGTCGCGACGTTCCTCATCGGCTGCCTGCCGACGTACGCGCAGGTCGGGCTGCTCGCGCCGACGCTGCTGGTGGTGCTGCGCTTCCTGCAGGGCTTCGCGCTCGGCGGCGAGTGGGGCGGCGCGGTCCTGCTCGTCGCGGAGCACAGCCCGTCGAAGAGCCGGGGATTCTGGGCGAGCTGGCCGCAGGCCGCGGTCCCGGTCGGCAACCTGCTCGCGACGCTCGTGCTCTACGTGCTCTCCTCGACGCTCTCCGAGGAGGCGTTCCTCGGCTGGGGCTGGCGCGTCGCGTTCTGGCTCTCGGCGGTCATCGTGCTGATCGGCTGGTACATCCGTACGAAGGTCACCGACGCCCCGATCTTCCTCGAGATGCAGGCCGAGCGCGAGGAGGCGAAGGCCGCGAGCTACGGTGTGCTCGAGGTGATCAAGCGCTACCCGCGCGGCGTCGTCACCGCGATGGGCCTGCGCGTCGCGGAGAACATCCTGTACTACGTGGTCGTCACGTTCTCGATCGTGTACCTCACGCAGGTCGTCAAGGAGGGCACGGCCAACACGCTGCTCATCCTCGTCGGCGCGCACGCCGTGCACTTCGCCGTGATCCCGGTCGCCGGCCGCCTCTCCGACCGCTTCGGCCGCAAGCCCGTGTACGCCGCGGGCGCGCTCCTCGGCGCGACCTGGGCGTTCTTCTCGTTCCCGCTGATGAACACGGCGAACCCGTTCGTCATCTGGGCCGTGATCGCGCTCGGGCTCGTCTTCCACGCCCTCATGTACGCCGCCCAGCCGGCCATCATGGCCGAGATGTTCCCGACCCGCATGCGCTACTCGGGCGTCTCGCTCGGCTACCAGGTCACCTCGATCTTCGCGGGCTCGCTCGCCCCGATCATCGCCACGAGCCTGCTCGGCCAGTACGGCTCGAGCGTGCCGATCGCGATCTACGTCGCGGTCGCCTGCGCGATCACCCTGGTCGCCGTGGCGTTCGCCCGCGAGACCCGCGGCCTCGACCTCCGCGCGGTCGACGAGGCCGACCGCGAGCGCGTCCAGGCGGCCGCCACGGCCGGCTGATCCACGATCCGCGGATGCCTCGGGGATGGCCCCGAGGCATCCGCGCGTCCCGGGAGTACTGTGTCCCTGAGCGGCGGGTGGGCCCGCGTCCCGCCGGGGAGGAGTGGAATGTCGAGCGCACCGCCGGTCATCCTCGTGGTCGAACGCGACGCCGAGGGGCGTGCCGCCGTCGCGGCGGAACTCGGTCGGCGCTACGGCGCCGACTACCGCATCGACGAGGCGGCCGACGAGCACGAGGCCGCCGAACGGATCCGGGCGATCGCCGACGACGGCGGGCAGCTCGCGCTCGTGCTGGCCGACCGCGCCGGCGACCTCGACGGGCATTCGCTGTTCGCCGTCGCCCGCCGCGCCTTCCCCGACGTGCGCCGCGGCCGCCTGATCGCGTGGGGGCAGTGGGGCGACCCCGGGGTGCGCGAGGAGATCCTCCGGCTCATGGCGGCCGGCGAGCTGGAGTACTACGTCATCCGGCCGTGGCACTCGCCCGACGAGTACTTCCACCGCACGATCACCGAGTTCCTGCTCGAATGGGAGCGCTCGATCGGCCTGCGCCCCCGCGAGGTCGCGGTCGTCGGCCGCGACGGGCTCCCGCGCACGCACGAGATCCGGAGCCTGCTCGCGCGCGGCGGGGTTCCCCATGAATGGCTCGATCCCCGGTCGGATGCCGCGCGCGAGCGCCTCTCGGCGGTCGGCATCGCCGACGTGCCCGACGAGCCCGTCGTGCTGCTGCTCGACGGCCGGGTCCTGCGCAACCCCGACAACGCCACGCTCGCCGCAGCCTACGGGCTCACGACCGACCTCGAGGAGGACACCGAGGCCGACGTGGTGGTCGTCGGCGCCGGCCCCGGGGGCCTCGCCGCCGCGGTCTACGCCGCGTCGGAGGGCCTGGACGTGCTCGTCGTCGAGCGCGAGTCGATCGGCGGGCAGGCCGGGTCGAGCTCGCTCATCCGCAACTACCTGGGCTTCTCGCGCGGCATCTCCGGCTCCGAACTCGCCCAGCGGGCCTACCAGCAGGCGTGGGTCTTCGGCGCGCGCTTCGCGCATGCGCGCGAGGTGACGGGCATCGAGCCGACCGACGGCGGGTTCACGGTGCACGTCGCGCCCGACCAGGAGATCCGGTGCCGCTCCGTGGTCCTCGCCACGGGGGTCTCGTACCGGCGGATCGACGTGCCCGAGCTCGAGCCGTTCGAGGGCGCCGGCGTCTTCTACGGGGCCTCCGCGATCGAGGCGCAGGGCCTGGCCGGGCGGCCGGTGTTCGTCGTCGGCGGCGGGAACTCGGCCGGTCAGGCCGCACTGCACCTGGCGCGGTACGCGTCATCCGTGACCCTGCTCGTGCGCGGCACCGGCCTGGCCGCGAGCATGTCGCAGTACCTCATCGACCAGCTCCACGCCCAGGGCGTGACCATCCGCACCGGCGTCGAGGTCGTCGGCGGCGCCGGCGAGGACGCGCTCGAACGCATCCGCATCGAGGACCGCGACACGGGCGAGATCCACGAGGAGGACTGCAACGGGCTGTTCGTGCTCATCGGCGCCTCGCCGCGCACCGACTGGCTTCCGCCCGAGATCCTGCGCGACCGGTGGGGCTACGTGCTCACGGGGTCGGCCGTGATCGAGGAGGGGCCGCCCGGCTCGTGGCCGCTCGAGCGCGTGCCGTTCGCGCACGAGACGAGCATGCCGGGCGTCTTCGCCGTCGGCGATGCGCGGCGCCACTCGGTCAAGCGCGTCGCCTCGGCGGTGGGCGAGGGGTCCGTCGTCGTCTCCTCGGTGCACCGCCGCCTCGCCGAGACGGCCGGGGAGTCGACGGTCGGACCGTGACGTCGATCGCGCCCGGGACCGGGCCGACGGCGCCGCCGCCGACCCGGACCTCCCTCGCGCTCACCGCGGCGGCGCTCGCCGTGCCAGTGATCGGCCTCGTCATGCTCGTCGCGCGCCCGGCGCTCGACCTCCAGTGGGAGCACCAGCCGACGCACTTCTGGCTCGTGCTGGCGGTCGGCGCCATCAACGCGGCGCTCGCCTGGGTCGTGGGTGCCGCGGCACGCCTGCGGCGCGACGCGCGGCTCGTGCTCGTCTCGTTGTCGTTCCTCTCCGCCGCCGGCTTCCTCGCGCTGCACGCGCTCGCGACGCCCGGCGTGCTGCTCGCCGAGAGCAACACCGGCTTCGCGTTGGCGACCCCGGCCGGCCTGACCCTCGCGTCGGTGTTCGCGGCGTGGTCGAGCCTCGACCTCGACGGCGAGCGCGGCGCTCGGGTCGTGCGGCTCGCGCCGTGGCTCGTCGGCGGCGTGCTCGCGCTCATGCTGCTGTGGGGCGCGGTGTCGCTGCTGCGCCTGGGTCCGCTGGATGCCGCGGCGCCGCCAGAGCGCACCACCGTGCCGTTCGCGATCCTCGCCGCCGTGGGTCTCGCGTGCTACGTGTTCGCGGTGGTGCGCTACCTGCGGATGCCGCGCCACGCCGCGTCGCCGCTGCCGCTCGCGTTCGCGGCGGCGTTCACCCTCCTCGCCGAGGCCGAGATCGCCGTCGTCGTGGGCCGCAACTGGCACCTGTCGTGGTGGGAATGGCACGTGCTCATGCTCGCCGCCTTCGTGATCATCGCGGTCGCGGCGCAGCGCTCGTGGCGCGAGGAGCGATGGGCCGGGCTCTACACGCGCGACACGGCGGCGGGGGAGCGCGACGTGTCGGTGCTCTTCGCCGACCTGGCCGGCTTCACGCGCTTCTCCGAGACGCACGAGCCCGCCGAGGTCACCGCCATGCTGAACACCTACTTCGGCGATGCGATCCCTCCGCTCGTCGAGCGGTTCGGGGGCCGGGTCGACCGCCTGATCGGCGACGCGGTCATGGCGGTGTTCGAGACGGATGCCGGGTCCGGCGCGTCGCACGCGCACCGGGCCGCCGGTGCGGCCCTCGCCCTGCAGCAGGCGACGGGTGCGGTCGCGGCGGCGCACCCCGATTGGCCCCGCTTCCGGGTCGGGGTGAACTCGGGCGTCGCGAACGTGGGAGTCCTCGGCACCGGCGGGGGGCGGACGTACACCGTGATCGGCGACACCGTGAACGTGGCGTCGCGCATCGAGCACCGCGCGCCCGTCGGCGGCGTCGCGATCGCCGCGGGCACGCGCGAGCGGCTCGGGTCGGCCGCGATCACCGAACCGCTCGGTGCGCTCGAGGTCGCCGGGCGCGAGGCGCCCGTCGAGACGCACCTGCTCGTCGGACTCGCGGGCTCCTGAGCGACCGGCGCGTCACGCCTCGGGCAGGGCGAACCCGTCGGCGGTCGCGACGGCGAGCCCGTCGGCGACCAGGCCGTCGAGCGCGCGCGCCAGCCGCGCGTCGTCGGCGAGCAGCCCCGCGAGCA
This sequence comes from Agromyces aurantiacus, assembly GCF_016907355.1. Lineage (NCBI taxonomy): Bacteria > Bacillati > Actinomycetota > Actinomycetes > Micrococcales > Microbacteriaceae > Agromyces > Agromyces aurantiacus. Next base: position 1,939,203 of record NZ_JAFBBW010000001.1, read on the forward strand.
CGTCGCGCGGCACGGGCCGGTGGGTCGCGCGCAGCTCGCGCATGACCAGGCCGCGCGCCTCGCGGTCGCTGCCCTCGAACCGTGCCTGGCGCGCGCGCTTCGGCCCGTCGTAGGCTGGGTATCCCGCGTTCCGCCAGGCGCACAGCTCCGCGATCGGGCACGCGTCGCACCGCGGCGCCCGCGCGGCGCACACCGTCGCGCCGAGCTCCATCGCGCCGGCGTTGAACCGGTGGGCGGCCTCGCGCTCGTCGGGCAGGAGGCGGTCCATCGCGGCGAGGTCGCGCGCGGTCGCGGGCGGCCCGGCCTCGGCGCGGCCGTCGACCGCCCGCGCGATCACGCGTCTCGTGTTGGTGTCGACGACCGGGTGCCGGTCGCCGAACGCGAATGCGGCGATCGCGCGCGCCGTGTACGGGCCGATGCCCTGGAGGGCGAGCAGCGCGTCGAGGTCGCGCGGCACCCGGCCGCCGTGGCGCTCGACGATCTCGGTGGCCGCGCGATGCAGCCAGAGGGCGCGTCGCGGGTAGCCGAGCCGGTCCCACGCGCGGACGGCCTCGGAGGCGGGCTCGGCCGCGAGCGCGGCGGGCGTCGGCCAGCGCCGCATCCACTCCTCCCAGCGCGGCTGCACACGCGCGACCTGCGTCTGCTGGAGCATGAACTCGCTCACGAGCACCGCCCACGGCGAGACGTCGGCCGCGCGCCACGGGAGGGGGCGCGCCGCATCGGAGAACCATGCGACGACCGCGGGCGCGATGCGGTCGCGGACGTCGACGGGCTGCGGCACGCATCCAGCCTAGGCGGGCGATGGGAGGCGAGCGGCGGGAGGCGAGGTCGCGCATCGACGCGCCGGCGGCCCCGCCGTACGCTCGGAGCATGCGACTGGTCACCACCCCGCGCACGACCTTCCTCCGCCGCGTCGCCGACGAGCTGCTCGCGCGCACCGGGCGCGGGCGGGTGATCGTCGCGATCGACGGCCCCGTCCGCAGCGGCAAGACACGGCTCGGCGACGACCTCGCCGACGTGCTGCGCGAGCGCGACCTCGAGGTGTTCCGCGCGAGCGTCGAGGACTTCCACCGATCGCGCGAGGCCCAGGCCGACTACGGGCCCGACACCTCGGCGCGCTACTACGGCTACGGCATCGACGAGTCGCTGCTGCGCCGGACGCTCGTCGAGCCGTTCCGCCTGGGCGGATCGACGGGGTTCGTGACGCGCGCGTTCGACCTCGTGCGCGACGCATGGGTCGAGCCGAAGTGGCGCACCGGTCCGGCCGACGCGATCCTCGTGCTCGACGGCCGCTTCCTGCTGCGCGACCGCCTCCGCGACCTGTGGGACGTCGCGATCGCCGTCGACGGCGACCCGCTCGATGCGGCCGACCGCGTCGCGTACGCGACCGCCGACCCGCGCGACGTCGCGGCGATCGTGGTCGACCTCGCCGACCCCGAGCATCCGCAGCGCGGACCGCGCGACGAGGCGGGCTAGCGCTCGACGCGGTCGAGCACCGCCGCCACACGCTCGGCGGGCAGCGGCGCGCCGGTGCGCTCGACCTCGTGCACGAGCGCGACGAGTGCGCGGTTCACGGGCGCATCGAGCCCTGCGGCCTCGGCCTCGCGCACGACCGCGCCGTTCAGGAAGTCGACCTCCGTCGGCTGGCCGCGGCGCAGGCTCTGCTGGGTCGAGCCGAGGTTCGGCACGCGGCCCATCCGCACGCGCATCGACCACGGCAGCACCTGGCCGAGCGCGAGCGGCAGGCGGGCGAACAGCCGCAGGCGCCGGTCGCCGAGTCCCTGCAGCGAGCCGAAGCGGATGCCGCGTGCCGCGCCGACGCGCACGGTCTCGCGCATCGACGCCGCGACGACCCGGCGCAGGCGACGGTCGTCGACGACCTCCTGCACGCTCCGGCCGACGATCGCGGGCACGGCGTTCAGCATGTTGACGACGAGCTTGGTCCACTGCGCCCCGCGGAAGTTCGCGATCGCGACGACGGGCACCGCCTCGGACAGCAGCGCGGCGATGCGCCGCACCTCGTCGTCGGGCGCGCCGTCGCCGCGACCGAGGTAGCTCGCCGCGGTCGTCGTCACGCGCACGGCGCCGGGTTCGGTGTAGTTCGCGGCGATGATCGAGAGCAGGCCCATGCACGACGCGCGCGGCAGCGCGCGCCGGGCGGTGTCGACCCCGTCGAGCCCGTTCTGCACGACGACGACGGGCACCCCGTCGATCGTCGCGCCGTTCGCGACGAGCGCGGCCGCGGCATCCTGCGCCTTCGTGCAGACGAGCACGAGGTCGGGGCGCACGGCGAGTCGCTCGCCGGTGGCGGGGTGAACGTGGGCGTCGCCGTAGCCGCCCGAGAGCCGGATGCCGCCCGACCGGATCGCCTCGAGGCCGGCACCGCGCGCCGTGACCTCGACCTCGTGCCCCGCACGCGCGAGCAGCGCGGCGAACGTGCCGCCCAGCGCGCCCGCGCCGATGATCCCGATCCTCACGGCACCAGCGTAGGACGCCCGGCGTGCGCCATCCGCCCGCGCTGTTAGCCTGTACGGCGTGAACAGCGGCATCCTCCTCGTCGACAAGCCGCAGGGGATGACCAGCCACGACGTCGTCGCCCGCGTCCGCCGCCTCGCCGGCACGCGCAAGGTCGGCCACGCGGGCACGCTCGACCCGATGGCGACGGGCCTGCTCCTGATCGGCGTCGAGTCCTCCACGCGCCTGCTGCACCACCTCGTCGGGCTCGACAAGGAGTACCTGGCGACCGTGCGGCTCGGCTGGGGCACCACGACCGACGACGCCGAGGGCGAGCCCATCGATCCGGCGGCCCCGGCCGACGCGGTGGCGGCCGTGAGCCGCGAGCAGGTGCTCGAGCGGATGTCGCAGCTCACGGGCGTCATCGAGCAGGTGCCGAGCGCGGTCAGCGCCGTCAAGGTCGACGGCAAGCGCGCGTACCAGCGGGTGCGCGAGGGCGAGGCCGTCGAGCTCGCGGCGCGCACCGTGACGGTCTCGGCCTTCGACCTGCTCGACGTGCGCCCCGGCGACGGATGGCTCGACCTCGACGTGCGGGTCGCGTGCTCGTCGGGCACCTACGTGCGAGCGCTCGCGCGCGACCTCGGCGCCGCGCTCGGCGTCGGCGGGCACCTCACCGCGCTGCGCCGCACGCGCATCGGTCGCTTCGACGTCGCCGAGGCCGGCGCGCTCGAGGGCCTGGACGCCGCCGCGGCGCGCCTCGCGCCCGCCGACGCCGCGCGTCGCGCCCTGCCCGCGGTCGCGATCGACGCCGACGCCGTGCGCGACCTGCGGCACGGCAAGCGGATCGATCCGCCGGCCGATGCCGCCGACCTCGCCGCCGGCGTGCCGGCTGCCGCGATCGGCCCCGGCGACGTGCTCGTCGCGATCGTCGAGCGCCGCGGGCCGCAGCTGAAGGTCGTCACAGGATTCCCCGCCGAGGAGGGCGCATGATCGAGTGGTTCGCCTGGGTGCAGGTCGCCGTGGCCGTCGTGGCCGGCCTCCTCTGCATCGTGCTGGGGTTCGCCGGGCGCGTGCCGAACGACCTCGTCTTCGGCGCGCTCGCGCTCGTCGAGCTGCTGCTGATCGCCCAGGTCGTCGTCGCGCTCGTGGCCCCTGCGGCGGGCAATCCTCCCACCGGAAGCCTGCTGGAGTTCTGGGTATACCTCGTCAGCGCCGTGCTGCTGCCGCCGGCCGCGGCGTTCTGGGCGCTCGTCGACCGCGGCCGCTGGGCCACCGTGGTGTGCGGCGTCGCCGCGCTGGCGGTCGCCGTGATGGTGTATCGCATGTTCCAGATCTGGACCGTGCAGCAGGCATGAAGCGGGTTCTGGGAGAATCGACCGACATGAGCACGCCCACCGCGCAAACGTCCCGCACGACGCGCCCCGGACGCCTGAGCGGCGTCGGCCGCGTGCTCGTCGCCGTGTACGGCGTGCTCGCGCTCGCCGCGACCGGCCGCTCGCTCGTGCAGATCGTGGAGAAGTTCGACGAGGCGCCGCTCGCCTACTCGCTCTCGGCGCTCGCCGCGGTCGTCTACATCGTCGCGACCATCGCGCTCGTCCGGCCGGGTCGTACCTGGTACCGGATCGCGTGGGCCACCATCGCGTTCGAGTTCACGGGCGTCGTCGTCATCGGGCTGCTCAGCGTCATCCGGCCCGACCTCTTCCCGCACGACACCGTGTGGTCGGCGTTCGGCCGGGGCTACCTGTTCATCCCGCTGGTCCTTCCGCTCCTCGGCATGTGGTGGCTCGCTCGGCATCGACCCGAGCCCGGCGCGGAGGGTGCCGAGTGAGGACCTTCACCGGGCTCGAGGCCGTTCCCGCCGGCTACGGGCCGTCGGCCGTCACGATCGGCAAGTTCGACGGCGTGCACCAGGGCCACCGCGCGGTCATCGCGAAGCTGCGCGAGATCGCCGAGGCCCGCCACCTCGAGGCCGTCGCCATCACCTTCGACCGGCACCCCGCCGCGTTCCACGCGCCCGACCGGTGCCCGCCCCAGCTCGTGAGCACCCGCCAGAAGCTCGAGCTGCTCGCGACGACCGGCCTCGACGCGACCGTGCTCCTGCACTACGACGGCGCGCTCGCCTCGAACAGCGCCGACGCGTTCGTGCGCCGCTACCTCGTCGAGGCGCTCTCGGCCCGCGTGCTGCTCGTCGGCCACGACTTCCGCTACGGCGCCGGCAACGAGGGCGATGTCGACCTGCTCCGCCGCCAGGGCGACGAGCTCGGCTTCGAGGTCGTCGTCGTCGAGGACGTCGTGCCCGAGGGCGGCCGCCGCGTGTCGTCCACCTGGATCCGGCAGCTGCTCGACGCGGGCGAGGTCGAGCACGCGGCGCAGCTGCTCGGCCACGTGCCGACCGTGAGCGGCCTCGTCGTGCACGGGTTCAAGCGGGGTCGCGAGCTCGGCTATCCGACCGCGAACCTCGCGCCCGACGCCGAGGGCTTCATCCCGGGCGACGGCGTGTACGCCGGCTGGCTCATCGACGGCGGCGTGCGCTATCCGGCCGCGATCTCGGTCGGGAACAACCCGACGTTCGAGGGTGTCGCCGCGCGACAGGTCGAGGCGTACGTGCTCGACCGCGACCTCGACCTGTACGACCACGTCGTGGGCGTGGAGTTCGCGCACCGGATCCGCGGCATGGAGAAGTTCGACGACATCGACGCGCTCATCGTGCAGATGGGCCGGGACGTCGAGCGCGCTCGCGACCTCGTCGGCTGAGGGACTCGCGCGGGCGCGTCAGGAGCCCGGCGTCGCGGGCGGCGGATCGCCCGGGCCCGGCGGGTGCGGCGCGACCGTGCCGATGCCGGTGAGGAAGCGCAGGAGCCCCGCGGCCGTGTCGACGAGCGGGCTGCCGTGGCCGAACTCCCAGCCGGCATCCGTGGCCCGCAGTGCGTGCCCGGCGATCACCGCGCGGATCTCGGTGGGGGCCGCGGCGGCGCGGCGCAGGGCCACGGCGCCCGACGCGACCGGCGACATCGGCACGTCGACGGATGCCGCGTCGCCGACGAGCAGCGCGGCGACCACCGCGTCGTCGAGCTCGGCCACCCCGGTCGGGCGGTCCCGCTCGCGGACGAGGCGCGCCCGCGTCTCGAGCGAACCGGCCGCCTCGGCCGGGCCGGGAGGTCGCGGCAGCTCGGCGAGCCGTCGCGCCTCGCCGCCGCGGACGAACCGCTCGGCCGACTCGAGCGCGCGCCGCGTGCGCGTGCGGTCGAAACCGTGGATCAGTTCGGCGACGACGTCGGCGACGCGCCATCCGGCCCTCGCCGTCGCAGCCGCCCAGAGCTCGTCGCCGCCCGCCCGGACGATGCCCGCGAGCGCGGCGAGCACGTCGGCCGATTCCGCACGCCGGTCGCCGGTGACGCCCGACTCGTCGACGTCGGGCCGGCGGCTCAGCGGCAGGAAGCGGGACAGGTCGGCCACGCGACCAGCCTAGACTCGGCTGGTGAGGATCGGACCGGCGCGCCCGCTCTGGGCCGGACGCGGCCTCGCGCTCGTCGGCATCGTCCTCGTCGCGTTCAACCTCCGCACGGCCGTCGCGTCGCTCTCGCCGGTCCTGCACCAGCTCGAGGCCGACATCCCGCTCTCGACCGCGCTCGTGGGGCTCCTCGGCATGCTGCCGCCGCTCTGCTACGCCGTGTTCGGCATCGCCACGCCGGTGCTCGCGCGCCGGATCGGGCTCGAGCCGGCGCTCATCGTCGCGCTCGCCGCGCTGGCGGTCGGGCTGGCGGGGCGCGGCCTCGCGCCGTCGGCGGGGTGGCTGCTCGCCGCGAGCGCGTTGACGTTCTCGGCCATCGGCGTGGGCAACGTGCTGCTGCCGCCGCTGGTCAAGCGCTACTTCCCGGATCGCATCGGGCTGCTCACGACGGTCTACGTCACCGCGATGTCGGTGAGCACGTTCCTGCCGCCGCTCGTGGCGGTGCCGGTGGCGGATGGCGCGGGGTGGCGCGTGTCGCTCGGCATGTGGGCCATCGTGGCGGCCACGGCGCTCGTGCCATGGATCGCGTTGATCGTCCATCCGCGCCGGGAGATCCCGGCGGAGCTGCCCGAGGAGGTCGAGCCCGGGCTCCTGCGCTACGCGTTCCGCTCGCCGCTGGCGTGGGCGCTCGCGGTCGTGTTCCTGGTGTCGGGGTTCAACGCCTACGCGATCTTCGCGTGGCTGCCCTCGATCCTCGCCGACACGGCCGGCACGACGCCGGGGCAGGGGGGCGCGCTGCTCGCGCTGTACGCCCTCATGGGCCTGCCCGCCGCGCTGGCCGTGCCCGTGATCGCCGAGCGCCGGGGGAGGGTGCGCACGCTCGTGGCGGTCGGAGCGGGATCGCTGATCGCCGGATATGCCGGGCTGATCGTCGCCCCGGCGGTCGCGACCTGGCTCTGGGTCGCGTTCGCGGGCATCGGACCGCTGTTCTTCCCGCTCTCGCTCGTGCTGATCAACCTGCGCTCGCGGACCCACGCCGGCGCGGTGGCCCTCAGCGGGTTCGTCCAGTCGGCGGGGTACCTCGTCGTCGCGCTGGGCCCGCTCGCGGTGGGCCTCCTGCACGAGTGGACCGGCGGGTGGACCGTGCCGCTCCTGCTGCTGCTCGCCTCGGCCGTGCCCGCGGCGGTCGCGGGGCTCGTCGTCGCGCGGCCCCGGTTCTTCGAGGACGAGCGAGCGGGATGAGCCCCGCGACCGCCGGGGTCGTGTCTCAGACGCCCACGGGCACCTCGGCGACGGGCTGACGCACCTCCTCTTCGCGGCGTGCGGGCTCGGTCGAGGTGCCGCGGCCGGCCGGCAGGAGGAACGCGAGGAGGAACGCGAGCGCCAGCACGGCCGCACCCGTGGCGACGGCGGGGACCGCCGCGTCGACGTACCCCGTGGGCGTGAGCTCGCCGCCGGCCCCCGTGAACACCGCGGTGATCACGGCGATGCCGAGCGCGCCGCCCACCTCGCGGAGCGTGGAGTTCGTGCCCGACGCCGTGGCGTGGTGGTGCTCCGGCACGTTCGCGAGGACCGCGGTGGCCATCGGCGCGAACACCAGGCCCATGCCGATGCCCGCGAGCAGGAACGGCGGGACCATCGAGGCGTAGGCGACGTCCTCGGCGAGCAGGCCCGCGATCCAGAAGAGCGCGGCCGACTGGGCGGCCAGCCCGGCGATCATGAGGGCGCGCGTGCCGACGCGCGGTGCGAGCGCGCCGGCGATCGGTGCGACGACCATGGGGGCGATGGTCCAGGGGCTGGTCATCAACCCGGCCTCGAGCGGCGAGCTGCCCTGGACGACCTGGAAGAACTGCACGAGCAGGAAGATCGCCCCGAACACGCCGAAGCTGAAGGTCAGGCCGACGGCGTTCGCGACGCTGAACCCGCGCTCGCGGAAGAGGGCGAGCGGCAGCAGCGGCGCCGCCGTCCGAGACTCCCACGCGATGAAGGCGAGGAGCAGCACGGCGCCGAGGCCGAGCGAGCCGAGCACCTCGGCGCTCGCCCAGCCCGCGTCGTTGCCGCGGACGATGCCGTAGACGATGCCGAGCACGCCGAGGCCCGCGAGGGCGACGCCCGGCAGGTCGAGCGGCTTGCGCTCGCCGAGCGTGTTCGGCAGGACGGCGCGGACGAGCACGATCGCGGCCACGGCGATCGGGATGTTGATCCAGAAGATGGACTGCCAGTTCCAGCCCTCGATGATGGCGCCGCCGACGAGCGGTCCGAGTGCGACCCCGAGGCCGGAGACGCCGCCCCAGATGCCGATCGCGGCGGGGCGGAGCCGGGGCGGCACCGCTCCGGCGAGGAGGGTCAGCGAGAGCGGCATGATCGCTGCGGCGCCGAAGCCCTGCAGGGCGCGCGCGCCGATCACCATCCACGGCTCGGTGCTGAGGGCCGTGAGCGCGCTCGCGGCGCCGAACACCGCGATGCCCGCGAGGAACACCGTGCGGCGGCCGACCCGGTCGCCGAGGGCCGCCGCGGGCAGCATGAACGTCGCGAAGGCGAGCGTGAACGCGTTGAGGAACCACTGGAGCTCCTCGATGCTCGCGCCGAGGTCGACGGCCATCACGGGCAGCGCGTTGGTGATGACGAGGTTGTCGAGCGTCGCCATGAACATGGGCAGCGACGCCGCGATGAGGACGAGCCACACGGGGGCCCGGCGGATGGATGACATGGAGGGGTCCGTTCGACGATCGGTTTGAAGTAATCGAATGATTACAACGGCAGAGTAGTAATCGACTGATAACATGTCAACCATGACCCCACGCACGACGCGCATCCCCGCCGATGAGCGGCGCGAGCAGATCCTCGATGCCGCGACCGCGGTCTTCGGCGAGTACGGCTACGTCGCGGCGACGACCGACCGGGTCGCGCGTGCCGCGGGCATCAGCCAGCCCTACGTCGTGCGGCTGTTCGGCACGAAGGAGCAGCTGTTCGTCGAGACCCTCCGGCACACGCTCGGGCGCCTGCTCGCGACGTTCCGCGGCGCCCTGCCCGAGGCGGTGCCCGAGGGCGACGTCGAGGTCGAGCGCCTGCTCGGGGCCGCCTACGTGCGGCTCGTCGAGGACCGCGGCGTGCTGCTCACGCTCATGCACGGGTTCCTGATGGGGTCCGATCCGGTCATCGGCCCCGTCGCTCGCCGGGGGTTCCTCCAGGTCTTCCGGATGCTGCGCGACGAGGCGCGGTTCTCGCCCGAGCAGGTGCACCGCTTCCTCGCCGACGGCATGCTCATCAACACCCTCCTCGCGTCGGGCCTCGGGCTCGCCGCCAAGGGCGATCCGGATGCCGCGCAGCTGCTCGACTGCACGACGAGCGCCGACGTGCTCGACGCGCTCGAGCGCGCCTCGGCCTGAGCTCGGAGCGCCGCATGGCGGCGCGTGCCATCCGCCACGACCTGCTCATCTGAGCAGAACCTCCCGCGCATGTTGCCGTGCGCGCATCGCCTGCCTACGCTGGATGCGGCGGAAGGAGGCGAATGGACGAGACCGACGAGCTCCTCTCGATCCGCGCCGCAGAGCTCTACTACGAAGAGAACAAGACGCAGGACGAGATCGGCCAGGCCCTCCGGCTCACCCGGTGGAAGGTCGGGAGGCTCCTCGCGCAGGCCAAGCAGCGCGGCTTCATCCGCATCGAGATCCTGCACCCGCGCGCGCGCCGACTGCCCATCGAACGACGCCTGCGCGAGGAGCGCGGGCTCGACGACGCCATCGTGGTCTCCTCAGCGGGGGTGACCGGTGCCGACGAGCTCCAGGCGCGCACCGCGCAGGCCGCGGCCGACTACCTCACCGCACTGCGCCCGGTGCCGCGCACGCTCGGCGTCAGCTGGGGTCGCACCCTGTTCGAGATCTCCCAGCACCTGCGCAACGGCTGGGCCACGGGCGTGAACGTCGTGCAGATCAACGGCGGCGTGAGCCTCAACCGCCGTCCCGGCACCGCGGCGGCCACCGCCGTCGCGATCGCGCAGAAGGGCGGCGGCAGCGCGACGCTGCTGCCGAGCCCCGCCATCCTCGAGCACCTCGCGACCAAGCAGGCGATCGAGTCCGACCGCGTGGTCGCGGGCGTCATCGACATGGCCCGCTCGGCCGACGCCTACCTTTTCAGTGCCGGCCCGGCCGACCACACCTCGGTGCACATCGAGAGCGGCTACCTCACCGACGCCGATGTCGACCTGCTGGTGCAGAAGGGCGCCGTCGGCGACGTGGTCGGCCGGTACATCGACTCCGACGGCAACATCGTCGACCCCGCGCTCGACGCGCGCACCGTCGGGCTCACGCTCGACGACCTGCGGGCCGGGTCGCTTCGGATCGCCGTGATCTCCGGCCGCGCCAAGCACGCCGTGGCCGACGCCGTCGTGCGCTCGGGCCTCTGCTCGGTCCTGGTCACCGACGAAGCCACCGCACTCCACCTCCTCGACGGCTGACGGCACGGGTCCGCCCGCGCCGACCGTCGCGACACGAAAGCCAGGTCACCACCCATGTCAGGCACCTCCCTCGTCACCGCGCGCGAGCGCACGCTCGCCGTGCTGGGCGGCGAGCCCGACGACGCCACGCTCCGGCGATACCTCCACGGCATCGCGGGCGTCGACGCCGTCGGCCTCGAACAGCGCGCCGCCGCGCTCGGCACGCGCTCCATCAAGACCACGTCCAAGCAGTGGGCGCTCGACCGCATCATCTCGCTCATCGACCTCACGACCCTCGAGGGTGCCGACACCCCCGGCAAGGTCCGCTCGCTCGTGGCCAAGGCCATGAACCCCGATCCGACGGATGCCTCGACGCCGCGCGTCGCGGCCGTCTGCGTCTACGGCGACATGGTGCCGTACGCGATCGACGCGCTGGGCGCGATGCACGGCGACCCCGACGACGGCCGCATCTCGGTCGCCGCCGTCGCGACCGCGTTCCCCTCGGGCCGCTCGTCGCTCGAGATCAAGCTCGCCGACACCGCCGAGGCGGTTGCGAACGGCGCCGACGAGATCGACATGGTCATCGACCGGGGCGCGTTCCTCGCCGGACGCTACGGCCTCGTCTTCGACCAGATCGCCGCCGTGAAGGAGGCGTGCCGGCGCCCCGATGGCACGAGCGCGTCGCTCAAGGTGATCCTCGAGACCGGCGAGCTGGTCACCTACGACAACGTCCGCCGCGCGTCGTGGCTCTCGATCCTCGCGGGCGGCGACTTCATCAAGACCTCCACGGGCAAGGTGCAGCCGGCCGCGACCCTGCCGGTCACGCTGCTGATGCTCGAGGTCGTGCGCGACTGGCACCGCATGACCGGCCAGCGCATCGGCGTGAAGCCCGCGGGCGGCATCCGCGCGTCGAAGGACGCGATCAAGTACCTCGTCACCGTCGCCGAGACCGTCGGCGAGGAGTGGCTCGTGCCGCACCTGTTCCGCTTCGGGGCGTCGAGCCTGCTCAACGACGTGCTCCTGCAGCGCCAGAAGCTGGCGACCGGCCACTACTCCGGCCCCGACTACGTGACGATCGACTGAGACGAGAGCACCGAACCATGAGCTTCCTCGAGTACGCACCCGCGCCCGAGTCACGGGCCATCCTGTCGCTGCGCGACAGCTACGGCCTGTTCATCGACGGCGCGTTCGTCGACGGCCGCGGCACCGCCTTCCAGACCTCCTCGCCCGCGACGGAGGAGCGGATCGCGACGATCGCCGCGGCGAACGCCGCCGACGTCGACGACGCCGTCGCCGCCGCCCGGCGCGCCTACGACCGCGTCTGGTCCCGGATGTCGGGCCGCGACCGCGGCAAGTACCTCTTCCGCATCGCGCGGCTCATCCAGGAGCGCGCCCGCGAGCTCGCCGTGGCCGAGTCGCTCGACAACGGCAAGCCGATCAAGGAGTCGCGCGACGTCGACGTGCCGCTCGTGGCCGCGTGGTTCTTCTACTACGCCGGCTGGGCCGACAAGCTCGACTACGCCGGACTCGGCGCGAATCCCCGTGCCCTCGGCGTGGCCGCGCAGGTCATCCCGTGGAACTTCCCGCTGCTCATGCTCGCCTGGAAGATCGCGCCCGCGCTCGCGGCGGGCAACACCGTGGTGCTGAAGCCGGCCGAGACCACGCCGCTCACGGCGCTCATCTTCGCCGAGATCGTGCAACAGGCCGACCTCCCGCCCGGCGTCGTGAACATCATCACGGGCGCGGGCGACACCGGTGCGGCGCTCGTCGCGCACGAGGGCGTCGACAAGGTGGCCTTCACCGGATCGACCGCGGTCGGGCGCGCGATCGCCAAGCAGGTCGCCGGCACCCGCAAGAAGGTCACGCTCGAGCTCGGCGGCAAGGCCGCGAACATCGTCTTCGACGACGCGCCGATCGACCAGGCCATCGAGGGCATCGTCAACGGGATCTTCTTCAACCAGGGTCACGTGTGCTGCGCGGGCTCGCGCCTGCTCGTGCAGGAGTCGATCCACGACGAGGTCGTCGAGCGGCTGAAGAGCCGGCTGTCGACCCTGCGCCTCGGCGACCCGCTCGACAAGAACACCGACATCGGCGCGATCAACTCGGCCGAGCAGCTCGAGCGCATCAACGAGCTCGCGGAGGCGGGCGTCGACGAGGGCGCCGAGCGCTGGAGCGCGCCGTGCGAGATCCCCGAGAACGGCTTCTGGTACGCCCCGACGATCTTCACCAACGTGCAGACCTCGCACCGCGTGGCGCGCGAGGAGATCTTCGGCCCGGTGCTCTCGGTGCTCACGTTCCGCACGCCGCAGGAGGCGATCGCCAAGGCGAACAACACGCCGTACGGCCTGTCGGCCGGCATCTGGACCGACAAGGGGAGCCGGATCCTCGCGGTCGCCGACCAGCTGCGCGCGGGCGTGGTGTGGGCGAACACGTTCAACCGGTTCGACCCGGCCAGCCCGTTCGGCGGCTACAAGGAGTCGGGTTACGGCCGAGAGGGCGGCCGCCACGGACTCGGGGCCTACCTCGCGCCCGCGTCGGTGACGCCTGGCCGGCGCACCGCCCCCGCGGTCGAGGCGTCGGCCGCGGCCTCCCTCGAGGAGACGCCGTCGCGCCGAACCCGTCGAACCGCCAAGCCCGCGAAGAAGGGAGCCGCGAAGTGAGCCGCCTCGCCGTGCCGAAGACGTACAAGCTGTTCATCGGCGGCGCGTTCCCGCGCAGCGAGTCGGGGCGCACCTACGAGGTGCGCACGGCCGACGGCGCGTTCCTCGCCAACGCCGCGAAGGCCTCCCGCAAGGATGCCCGCGACGCGGTCGTCGCCGCGCGCGGCGCCGTCGCCTCGTGGGCGGGCGCGACGGCCTACAACCGCGGACAGGTGCTCTACCGCATCGCCGAGCTGCTCGAGGGTCGTCGTGCCCAGTTCGTCGCCGAGATCGAGGATGCCGAGGGTGTGAGCCGCGCGCAGGCGACCGCGCAGGTCGACGAGGCCATCGACCGCTGGGTCTGGTACGCGGGGTGGACCGACAAGTTCGCGCAGGTCGCGGGCAACGCCAACGCCGTCGCGGGCCCCTACTTCAACATCTCGGTGCCCGAGCCCACGGGCGTCGTCGCGATCGTCGCGCCGCAGGACTCCTCGCTCCTCGGCCTCGTCTCGGCGGTCGCGCCCGCGCTCGTCGCGGGCAACGCGGTCGTCGTGGTCGCGAGCGAGCGGTTCCCGCTCTCGGCGATCAGCCTCGCCGAGGTCCTCGCGACGAGCGACGTCCCGAAGGGCGTCGTCAACGTGCTGACCGGCTCGCCGGCCGAGATCGCGCCGTGGCTCGCCGCCCACGCCGACGTCAACGCGCTCGACCTCGTCGGCGCGGGCGACCTCGACTGGATCGACCTCGAGATCGCGGCCGCCGACACGCTCAAGCGCGTGCTGCGGCCCGAGACGGGCTCCGATGCCGCGGCGCCGACGCCCGATCGCATCGCCGCGTTCACCGAGACCAAGACGGTCTGGCACACCAAGAGCCTGCGCTGAGCTCGTCCCCGGCCCGCGCTCGGGGGATTCACAGCGACGGCCCGGCCCCGTCCCGCACCTCGCGGGCTAGGGTCGGGCCATGCGCATCCTGGTGACCGGCGCGACGGGCTACATCGGCGGCCGGCTCGTTCCCCGCCTCATCGACGCCGGACACGACGTGCGCGTCATCGTCCGGCGTCCGGAGCGGTTGCGCGACGTGCCGTGGGCGGCCGACGTCGAGGTCGTCGAGGGCGACCTGACGGACGCGGCCGCCGTCGACCGCGCGACCAGCGAGATCGACGTGGTCTACTACCTCGTGCACTCCATGGGCGGGCGCGGCTCGTTCGAGGACGTCGAGGAGCGCATCGCGCGCAACGTGGCCTCCGCGGCGAAGTCGAACGGCGTGCACCGGATCGTCTACCTCGGCGGGCTCCACCCCGAGGGCGGCACGCTCTCGCGCCACCTCCGGTCGCGGGTGCGCGTCGGAGAGATCCTGCTCGCCTCCGGCGTGCCCACGATCGTGCTCCAGGCGGGCGTGATCATCGGCTCCGGCTCGACCTCCTTCGAGATGATCCGGCACCTCACCGAGGTGCTCCCGTACATGCCGGCGCCGCGGTGGGTCATGAACTTCATCCAGCCCATCGCGGTGCGCGACGTGCTGCACTACCTCATCGCCGCGGCCGAGGTCGCGCCCGAGGTGAACCGCGCCTTCGACATCGGCGGCCCCGACGTGCTGCGCTACGGCCAGCTCATGAACGGCTACGCCGTCGAGGCCGGGCTCCGGCAGCGGCCGATCGCGGCGCTGCCCGTGCTCACCCCGCGACTCGCGGGGCAGTGGGTGAACCTCGTGACGCCGATCCCGCGGCGGCTCGCGGTCCCGATCATCGAGTCGCTCCAGTTCGACTGCGTCGTGCACGACCACGACATCGACGCGGTGATCCCGCCGCCGGCCGAGGGGCTCGTGGGCTACCGGCGCTCGGTGCGCCTCGCGCTCGAGAAGGAGCGGCTCGGCGAGGTCGAGACCAGCTGGCGCAACGCCGAGGTCGCGGGAGCGCCGAGCGATCCGCTGCCGAGCGACCCGGACTGGTCGGGCCACACCGTGTACGTCGACCGGCGCGAGCGCGGCTCCTCCGCTCCCGTCGAGAGACTGTGGGCGGTGATCGAGGGCGTCGGCGGTGAGAACGGCTGGTACTCGTTCCCGCTGGCCTGGGCCGTCCGCGGATGGATCGACAAGCTGTTCGGCGGGGTCGGGCTCCGCCGCGGTCGCCGCGACCCCGACACGCTGCATCCGGGCGACGCGGTGGACTTCTGGCGCGTCGAGGCGATCGAGCGGCCCCGCTTCCTGCGGCTGCGGGCCGAGATGCGGGTGCCGGGTCGCGCGTGGCTGGAGATGTCGGCCGAGCCGGACGGCACGGGCTCGACGTACCGGCAGCGGGCCGTGTTCTTCCCCAAGGGCCTGGCCGGGCGCCTGTACTGGTGGGCGGTGTTCCCGTTCCACGGCGTCGTGTTCGCGGGCATGGCCAATCGCATCACCGCGGAGGCCGAGGCATCCGCGAAAAAAGGTAACGAAACGGTAACGACGTTGCTAGAGTGACCTGCACGGTCCGCGCGACGGTGCCCGGGCCGAGGAAGGTCCCCACCCGTGCGCCATGCCCCCGACGCGGCCGACCCAGCGACCGCGCCCAGCCGAGCACCCCTCGTCCGCCAGCGTTCCCGACTCGCCCGATTCACCCGGCCTCCCCGTCCCCCCGTGCGCATCGCGCTGGCCGGCGCGGGCATCGCGGCCGTCGCGTCGCTGCTCTGGACGGTCTCGACTCCGGCCGACGTGTACGCGATCGACGTGTTCGGCGCGCTCCGGAAGCCGGGGGAGGCCGCCGCGATCATCGGCCACCGCGGCGATCGCTCCCTCGCGCCCGAGAACACCATGCCCGCGCTCGAGCTCGCGATGGACGAGCTCGCGTACGTCGAGACCGACGTGCGCCTCACGCGCGACGGCGTGCCCGTGCTGTTCCACGACACCGGGCTCGATCGTGTCGCCGGTCGGGAGGGACGCATCGAGGACCTCGACCTAGCCGACGTGCGCCGGCTCGACGTCGGCTCCTGGTTCTCCGAGGACTGGGCGGGGGAGCGGGTGCCGACCCTCGACGAGTTCCTGGCCGCGCTCGCCGAGCGCGACGGGGCGCGCGCGCTCGTCGAGCTCAAGGCCGCCTGGTCGCCCGACGAGGTGCGGCGCGTGGTCGACCTCGTGGAGCGCCACGGGCTGCGCGGCCGCGTGGTGCTGCAGAGCTTCAGCGTCGAAACGCTGCAGTCGGCGCAGCGCGTCGCACCCACCATGCCGCGCATCATGCTCATCCGCGAGCTGCCCGCCGATCCGGTGCCGCTCGCCGAGCACCTCGGCGTGATCGGATTCGGCACGACCGCGGCCTCCGTCACGGCCGCTCCCGACGCGGTCGACCGGGCCCACGCGTCGGGCGTGGCGGTGCTCTGCTACACGCTGAACACGCAGGACACGTGGGAGCAGGTCAGCGCGCTCGGGGTGGACGGCATCATCACCGACCAGCCGAGCGACCTCGACGCGTGGATCGCCACGACCGCGCCCGGTACGTGAGCCGCGGCGTCGCTCACTCGACCACGTCGGCGTCGATGCCGAGGCGCCGGGAGGCCGCGGCGAAGGTTCGGTGCATCTCCGGCGAGAAGAGCACGAAGCGCACGAGCCCAGGTGCGGCCGCCGCGTCGGCCGACGTGCCGAGCGCGACCTCGGCCGCGTCGTCGGCGGGCCAGCCGTAGACGCCCGCCGACACGGCCGGCGCCGCGACGGACGCCGCGCCGATCGAGGCCGCGAGTGCGAGCGAATTCCGGTACGCGTCGGCGAGCAGCGCACGACGGCGTGTCAGCTCCGGGCCGTCGCCCGGCCAGACGGGGCCGACGGTGTGGATCACCCATCGGGCGGCGAGCCGGCCCGCCGTCGTCGCCACGGCCTGCCCGGTGGGCAGTCCGTCGGGCAGCGTCGTCGCTCGCAGCGCACGGCACGCCGCGAGGATCTCGGGACCCCCGGCACGGTGGATCGCACCGTCCACGCCGCCGCCGCCGAGGAGCGACGAGTTCGCCGCGTTCACGATCGCGTCGACGCGTTCGCGCGTCAGGTCGCCCCGCACGAGCTCGATGCGGGGCACCGGTCAGCTCCGGTTGTTCGACAGCTCGAAGATGCGCACGAGCTCGGCCACCGCCTCGTCGCGCTGCTCGCCGCCCTGCTCGTACATGTGCGACACGTGCGTGCGCAGGTGGTTCTCGACGAGGAGCTTGTTGAGCGACGCGAGCGACTTCTGCACGGCGAGCGACAGGGTGATGATGTCGACGCAGTAGTCCTCGTTCTCGATCATCTTCTCGATGCCGCGCAGCTGGCCCTCGATGATCTTCGTGCGGTGCAGGGCGCGCTTCTTGATGTCCTCGATCACCCAGTCAGGATACGCCCGAGTGACTGATACCCCGCCCCCTATCCTCGGCAGGTCGGCGCGGCCATGTCGGCAGGTCCGGGTCGCCACGGATGACGCGGGCGGCCCGGGTTCGCTAGCGTGATCGCATGCCCGCCCTGCGCCGCGTCCTGCGCGCGGTCGTGATGACCGCCTCCGCCTCCGCCGTGCTCGCCCTCACGGGGGCCCCCGTCGCGCTCGCGGCCGGCGTCCCGGCGTCATCCGCGCGCGAGGTCGCCTCCGGCGTGCCCGCCGTGCAGTCGGTGCCGGCCGGCGTCGACGACTTCACCTTCGCGAGCTTCGACGCGGTGTACGTGCTCGGCCGCGACGCCGAGCGGCGGTCCGAGCTGACGACCACCGAGACCCTCGTCGCCGTGTTCCCCGAGTACGACCAGAACCGCGGCATCCGCCGGGCGATCCCGCGCGACTACGACGGGCACCCGACCGACATCCGCATCACGTCGGTGACCGACGGCACGGGCGCGCCGCGCGGCTACGAGGTCGAGCGCAGCGAGGACGGTGAGTTCGAACTCGTCACGATCGCCGCCGACGACTACGTGCACGGCGAGCAGACCTACGTCATCACCTACGACCAGCGCAACGTCACCTTCCAGCCCGACGACGTGCCGCAGCAGGAGTTCTACTGGGACGTCAACGGCACGGGCTGGGCCCAGCCGTTCGGCCGGGTCAGCGGCGAGGTGCGGCTCGAGGACGACCTCGCCGCCACGCTCTCGGGCGACGCGGCGTGCTACCAGGGGTACGAGGGATCGACGACGCCCTGCGAGGCGCTCGAGTTCGACCCCGCGACCGACCCGGTGGCGGTCGCCCGGGCGAGCGCCCTCGGGCCCTACCAGAACCTCACCCTGGCCATCGGGTTCGTGCCCGGCACGTTCGAGCCGCGCGACGAGCGGTTCACCTCGTCGCCCGCGGCGATGACCTCGGCGATCGGTGCGCTCGCGGCGCTGGCCGTCGCGGTCGGTGCCGGCGTCACGCGGGCGGTGCGGTGGCGCGACCACCCGGGCCGCGGCATCATCGTCGCCGAGTACGACCCGCCCGAGGACGTCTCGCTCATGGAGGCCGCCGACCTCGTCGGAGCGGCCTCGAAGGGCATCACGGCGACCATCCTCGCCGAGGCCGTGGCCGGCCGGCTCCGGGTCGTCGAGACGGGCCGGAAGAAATACGCGGTCGAGGTCGCCGGTGCCGCGGGCACGCCCGACCGCGACGCGATCTCGATCGCGCGGGCGCTCTTCGGTCCGGTCCCGGTCATCGGGTCGCGTCGCGACCTGCGGTCGCGCGACACGACGCTCGGGACCAAGCTCATGAACCTGCGCCGCAAGGTGCACTCGCGCGTGGCGAGGGAAGGGCTGCGGCGCAAGCCCGCCGGCGGGCCGCGCGTGCTGCTCGCGCTCGGCGCGATCGCCGGGGCCGCGATCGCCGTGGCGTTCGGGTTCATCGCGCTCGACGACCGCATGGGCGGCGCGTGGCCGTGGCTGCCGATCCTCGGCGCGGGCGCCGCCGCGTTCGCGACCGTGGGGATCGTCGCGGACCCGCGACCGCTCACCGAACGCGGACGCACGCTCCACGACCACCTCGAGGGCCTGCGCGAGTACATCCGGCTCGCCGAGGCCGACCGCATCAGGATGCTGCAGAGCCCGAGCGGCGCGGAGCGCGTGCCGCTGCCCGGTGCGGCTCCCGCGCCGACCGCCGCGGCGGGTCCCGATCCGGAGCTCGTCCTCAGGGTCACCGAGCGGCTGCTGCCCTACGCCGTGCTCTTCGGCCACGAGCGCGAGTGGAGCGCCGAGCTCGCGAACCTCTACGCCGCGCGCGGCGAGCAGCCGGGCTGGTACTCGGGCCGCGGCGGATTCAACGCGGTCGCGTTCTCGTCGGGCGTGAACTCGTTCACGAGCGCCTCGAGCGCGAGCTGGTCGGGCTCGTCGTCGAGCTCGTCGTCGGGCGGCTCGGGCGGCGGCGGCTCGTCGGGCGGCGGCGGCGGCGGAGGCGGAGGCGGCGGCGTCTGAGGCGGCGGCGCCCGGGGCTGCGGCGGGGTCGTCGCCGCAGCGGCGTCAGTCCTCCTCGGCCCTGCCGCGCTCCTCGGGCAGCGGGACGCGCCGCTCGGCGTCGATACCGGTCACCTCGTCGTCCGGCTCGTCGCCCACCGGACGCGCATCGTCGTCGGCGGCCGGGGCCGCTGCCGGCGGCTCGCCGTCCTGTGCCACCTGGAACTCGTGATCGTCGGCGATCTCGCCGCCGACACCCGTCGACTCGTCCATGCAAGGAGCCTAGCGCGCAGGGTCGGGGCGCGCCCGGGGCGAATCCATTCGCGCTCGGGCCGCTACAGCGCGTAGAATGCCGGAGGCGCCCGACGAATCCGTTCTTCGGTCCGACGGCAGGGGGAACTCGCTCCCGCCATGCTCGGCTCCCGGATTCGGCGCACCGCGACGACGGCCTCGACGACCGATCCCGTCCGGGGCGGTGCCGGCCACCGTGCATCGGTGGCACGGGGGCCGCGTTCCCATCGGGCCCAGACAGGGGAGGACCATTGGCCCAGACGAGGCAGCGGCAGCGCACGCGCTCGCGTGACGACGACGCGCCCATCATCCCGATCCTCGCGCGCAAGGTGCGCGAGGTCGAGCAGAAGGCCCAGAAGAACAAGCTGGGTCCCACCAACCGCACCAAGTTCCAGGTCATCGCGCTGCTCATGCGCGAGGAGCGCGCCCGGGTCAAGGCCGACGCCGAGCTCGGCGACGCCGCCCGGGCCGAGCTGCTCAAGCGCCTCGACGGCATCGCGCAGATCCTCGCGAAGACCGCGGCGCGCGACACGAGCCTCATCACGCTGCTCGAGCCGGATGCCTCGATCTCGACCGTCGCGCAGCGATTCCGCCGCGACTGGCTCTTGGAGTCCGGCGCCGACCTCAGCGAGGACGAGCTCATCATCGTGCGCGAGCCCGCGCCGGCACCCGAGCTCGCCCTGAACCAGGTGATCCCGCGATCCGTGAAGTCCCGGCAGCTGGCCAACCCGTTCCTCGCCCCCGACTTCAGCCGCGGTACGCGGCCCGTGGTCCCCGTGCGGCGACTGGCCAACTGGGAGCTCCTCGGTCCGCTGTTCAAGTCGTTCGAGGCGGGGTCCGGCGGCCAGGCCGCATCCATGGACCTGCCCGAGGCGCCGCGCGTCGACCGGCTCGCGCCGCGCGGGCTGGAGCTCATGCCCCACCAGGCGCGCTTCATCGAGTCCGCCCGGCAGGGTCACCGCACCTTCCTGCTCGCCGACGAGCCCGGCCTCGGCAAGACGGCGCAGTCGGTGCTCGCGGCCTCCGTCGCCGACGCCTACCCGCTGCTGGCGGTCGTGCCGAACGTCGTCAAGATGAACTGGGCGCGCGAGGTCGAGCGCTGGACGCCCCACCGGCGCGCCACCGTCATCCACGGCGACGGCGACAGCGTCGACGCGTTCGCCGACGTCATCGTGGTCAACTACGACGTGCTCGACCGGCACATGGCGTGGCTGTCGACCCTGGGCTTCAAGGGCATGGTCGTCGACGAGGCGCACTTCATCAAGAACCTGCAGTCGCAGCGCTCGCGGAACGTGCTCGCGCTCGCCGACCGCATCCGCGTGAACGCGACGGGCGGCGACCCGCTGCTGCTCGCCCTGACGGGCACGCCGCTCATCAACGACGTCGACGACTTCCGCGCCATCTGGCAGTTCCTCGGCTGGATCGTGGGCGACCGCCCGTCACCCGAGCTGCTCGGCAAGCTCGAGGAGACCGGGCTCACGCCCGCCGACCCGGGCTTCTACGCCGAGGCCCGGCGGATCGTCATCGACCTCGGCATCGTCCGGCGTCGCAAGAAGGACGTGGCCGCCGACCTTCCCGACAAGCGCATCGCCGACCTGCCCGTCGAACTCGACGACGAGCTCGGCCGCTCCATCCGCGCCGCCGAGCGCGAGCTCGGGCAGCGCCTGGCCACCCGCTTCCGCGCACTCGTCGAGTCGCGCAAGCTCCGCGTGGGCGACCTCGACGAGCTCGAGCGCGACCAGTTCATCCGCGCCGTCGCGCTGTCCGAGCTCGAGGAGTCGAAGTCGGCGAAGTCGGGAGAGAACGTCTTCACGATGGTGCGCCGCATCGGCCAGGCCAAGGCCGGCCTCGCCGCCGACTACGCGGCGCAGCTGGCCCGCTCGGCCGGCAAGGTCGTGTTCTTCGCCAAGCACATCGACGTGATGGACCAGGCCGAGGCCGCGTTCGCGGCGCGCGAGCTGCGCACCGTGTCGATCCGCGGCGACCAGAACGCCATCGTCCGCCAGCAGGCGATCGACGCGTTCAACACCGACCCAGACGTGTCGATCGCGGTGTGCTCGCTGACCGCGGCCGGCGTGGGCGTGAACCTGCAGTCGGCCTCGAACGTCGTGCTCGCCGAGCTCAGCTGGACCGCGGCGGAGCAGACGCAGGCCATCGACCGCGTGCACCGCATCGGCCAGGACGAGCCCGTCACCGCGTGGCGGATCATCGCCGCGCACACCGTCGACGCCCGCATCGCCGAGCTCATCGACCAGAAGCAGGGCCTCGCGCTGCGCGCCCTCGACGGCAGCGACATCGAGCCCGGCTCGGCCGACTCCGTGCAGCTCGACGCACTGCAGCACCTGCTCCGGCAGGCGCTCGACGGGGCACTCTGATACCGAGCCCCGACGCCGCACCGCGGCATCCGCTCGCCCCCGGCACGTCACCGGCGCGAGCGGATGCCGCGACCCCCGCTAGACTCCCCACGTTCGCGCCTCGATGATGCGGCACCCCCGCGAACGTCCACTTCACGAGGAGTCAACCAGGCATGAAGATCGGCATTCTCACGAGCGGCGGCGATTGCCCCGGGCTGAACGCGGTCATCCGCGGCGCGGTGCTGAAGGGCGTCATCTCGCACGACGCGGAGTTCGTGGGCTTCCGCTGGGGCTGGAAGGGCGTCGTCGAGCGCGACATCATGCCCATCACCCGCCACGACGTGCGCGGCCTCTCCAAGCAGGGCGGCACGATCCTGGGCTCCAGCCGCACCAACCCGTTCGAGGGCGAGAACGGCGGACCCGACAACATCCGGCGCATGCTCGAGGCCGAGGGCATCGACGCGATCATCGCGATCGGCGGCGAGGGCACCCTGACGGCCGCGCGCCGACTGGTCGACGAGGGCGGCCTGCCCGTGATCGGCGTGCCGAAGACCATCGACAACGACCTCGCCGCGACCGACTACTCGTTCGGCTTCGACACTGCGGTCGAGATCGCCACCGAGGCCATCGACCGCCTGCGCACCACGGCCGAGTCGCATGGCCGCTGCATGGTGCTCGAGGTCATGGGTCGGCACGTCGGCTGGATCGCGCTGCACTCCGGCATGGCCGGCGGCGCGCACGCCATCCTCATCCCCGAGCAGCCGATGAGCATCGACGAGATCTGCCACTACGTCGACTCGGTGCGCGAACGCGGCCGCGCGCCCCTCATCGTCGTCGCCGAGGGCTTCAAGCTCGACACCATGGACGAGGCGCACTCGCACCTCGGCCTCGACGCCTTCAACCGCCCGCGGCTCGGCGGCATCGCCGAGAAGCTCGCGCCGATCATCGAGGAGCGCACGGGCATCGAGTCCCGCCACACCGTGCTCGGCCACATCCAGCGCGGCGGCGCGCCCTCGGCCTACGACCGGGTGCTGGCCACGCGCCTCGGCATGGCGGCGGTCGACGCGGCGGTCGACCAGGCGTGGGGGAGCATGGTCACGCTCCGCGGCACCGATATCGCCCGGGTCACGATCGCCGAGGCGACGGGCGGCCTCAACCGGGTGCCGCAGTCGCGCTACGACGAGGCCAGGATCCTCTTCGGCTGAGCCGATGGCCGAGCCGATGGCCGGTGCGACGGCCGAACCGCGGATGCCGCTGCCCCAGGTGTGCGTCTGCTACCTGTTGCGCGAGGCCGGCGGGCGCACCGAGGTGCTGCTGGGCCGCAAGAAGCACGGCCTCGGGCAGGGCTACTTCGTCGGCCTCGGCGGCAAGCTCGAGCCGGGGGAGTCGGCCGTCGAGGCGGCCGTGCGCGAGGTGCACGAGGAGTCCGGCGTGCGAGTCGAGGCGCACGACCTCGACCCGCGCGGGCGGCTGACCTACCTCTTCCCGCACCGCGAGGCATGGAGCCAGGAGTCGAGCGTGTTCGTGACCCGCCGGTTCGTCGGCGAGCCCGCGCCGTCCGACGAGCTCGACCCGGAGTGGTTCCCGCTCGACGCCGTGCCCCTGACGGAGATGTGGGACGACGCGCGACGCTGGCTGCCCGCCGTGCTCGCGGGCGGGCGCGTGCGGCGCACCTACGTGTTCGGCGAGGATCTCGCGACCGTGGTGCACGAGCGCGATCACGTCGCGTAGGATCGACGGGGTCCGGCGATCGCCGCACCCCACCATCCGTGAACAGCAGGCGAATTCCTCGCCGATCGCACAGAAAGACGCCGGTGGATCTCACCCTCATCGTCGTGCTGGTCATCGCACTGGCGCTCTTCTTCGACTTCACGAACGGCTTCCACGACACCGCGAACGCGATGGCGACGCCGATCGCGACGGGTGCGCTGCGGCCCAAGATCGCGGTCGCGCTCGCCGCGGTCCTGAACCTCGTCGGCGCCTTCCTCTCCACCGAGGTCGCCAAGACCATCTCGGGCGGCCTGATCCGCGAGGGCGAGGGCGGCATCCTGATCACGCCCGAGCTGATCTTCGCCGGACTGATCGGCGCCATCACCTGGAACATGGTGACCTGGCTGCTCGGCCTGCCGTCGTCCTCGAGCCATGCGCTGTTCGGCGGGCTCATCGGCGCGGCCATCGTCGGCTTCGGCGTCCAGGCGATCGACGGCGCGGTGGTGATGTCGAAGATCATCCTGCCGGCGCTGCTCGCCCCGGTCACGGCCGGCCTCGTCGCGTTCACCGCGACGAAGCTGGCCTACGCCATCACCCGCCGGTACGACGGCAAGCCCGACGGGCGCGACGGCTTCCGGCATGCCCAGATCTTCTCGAGCTCACTCGTGGCGCTCGCGCACGGCACCAACGACGCGCAGAAGACGATGGGCGTCATCACGCTGACCCTGATCTCCGTCGGCGCCCAGCCCGTCGGCTCCGGCCCCGAGACCTGGGTCATCGTCGCGTGCGCCATCGCCATCGCGCTCGGCACCTACATGGGCGGATGGCGCATCATCAAGACGCTCGGCACAGGCCTGACCGACGTGAAGCCCGCCCAGGGCTTCGCGGCCGAGACCTCGACCGCCGCGACCATCCTCGCGTCCAGCCACCTCGGCTTCGCGCTCTCGACGACGCAGGTGGCCTCGGGCTCGGTCATCGGCTCGGGCCTGGGCCGGCGCGGTTCGAAGGTGCGTTGGCGCACCGCGGGCCGCATCGGCGTCGGCTGGCTCCTGACCCTCCCCGCGTCGGGCATCGTCGGCGCGCTCGCCGCGTTCGTGGCCCTCATCGGGCCGGCCGGCGTGATCATCGACGCGCTCGCGGCCGCCGTCATCATCGGCGTGATCTACATGTGGTCCCGTCGCGACGAGGTGTCGCACCACAACGTGCTGAGCGAGGTCTCCGATGCGGGTCGCGCGGTCAAGATCAAGCGCAACCCGAAGCCGAAGCGGAAGGTGACCTCGTGATCGACTGGATCGCGTTCGTGATCGTGCTCGTCGCGTCGCTCGTCGGCGCGAGCGTCGTCGTCAGCCTGTACGCACTCGGCATCCGCCTGCTGACCGTCTCCGGACGCACGCCGGTCGTCGCGCCCGCGGAGTTCACCGACGCGATCACGGTCATCACGCCGGAGGAGGCGGCCAAGGCCGCCAAGCGCGCCGAGAAGGCCGCGCGCAAGAGTCCGCTCACCGCCGGTCAGAAGCGACTCGCGCACATCGGAGCGTGGTCGTGCTTCGTGCTCAGCGGCCTCGCCGTGCTGTACGGCATCTTCCTGATCGTCCCCGCCCTCCACGAGTTCCTCGCCTGACCCTGACTGGATGAGATGAGCCCCACCGAGCCGCAGCCCGAGACCGACACCCACTCGCACGAGGAGCCGCCGCCGGCGGCCGCTGGGGCCACCGGGCCTCGGCCTGCCTCGTTCCTCGACCGCTTCTTCGAGATCACCGCGCGCGGCTCGACGATCCCGGCCGAGGTGCGCGGCGGTGTCGTGACGTTCGTCACGATGGCCTACATCGTGATCCTGAACCCGATCATCCTCTCCAGCGGCACGGATGTCGCGGGCCAGAACCTCGCGTTCCCCCAGGTCGCGGCCGTCACCGCGCTCACCGCGGGCGTCATGACGATCCTGTTCGGCCTCGTGGCCCGGCTGCCGTTCGCGTTCGCCGCCGGGCTCGGCATCAACTCGTTCCTCGCGGTGTCGGTGGTCGGCCAGGTGACCTGGCCCGAGGCGATGGGCCTCGTGCTCATCAACGGCCTCATCATCGTGCTGCTCGCCGCGACCGGCCTGCGACGCCTCATCTTCGCGGCGGTGCCCATGGCGCTCAAGCTCGCGATCACGGTCGGCATCGGCCTGTTCATCGCGTTCATCGGGTTCGTCGACGCCGGATTCGTGACCGCCACGGGTGCGGCCTCGCCGCCGGTCGGGCTCGGCGTGAACGGCTCGGTCGCGACCGTGCCGACGATCGTCTTCGTCATCACGCTGCTGCTGACGGGCGTCCTCGTCGCGCGCAAGGTCAAGGGCGGCATCCTCATCGGGCTGCTCACGGGCACGGTGCTCGCGATCGCCCTCGAGTCGGTGCTCGACCTCGGCCCGAAGGTCGGCGCCGACGGCACCGTGAACCCGCAGGGCTGGGGCCTGTCGGTGCCCGAGCTCCCGGCGCAGTGGGTGAGCCTGCCCGACCTGTCGCTCGTGGGCCAGGTCAGCTTCGGCAGCTTCGAGCGCATCGGCGTGCTCGCCGCGCTCATGCTCGTCTTCACGCTCGTGTTCACGAACTTCTTCGACGCGCTCGGCACCATGACCGGGCTGTCCAAGGAGGCGGGCCTCGCCGACGCGCGCGGGGAGTTCCCGCGCCTGCGCTCGGCCCTGATCGTCGAGGGCGTGGGCGCCGTCGCGGGCGGCTTCACGTCGAGCTCGTCGAACACGGTGTTCATCGAGTCGGGCTCGGGCATCGGCGAGGGAGCGCGCACCGGCCTCGCGAACCTCGTCACGGGCGTGCTGTTCCTCCTCGCGATGTTCCTCACGCCGCTCACCTCGATCGTGCCGTCCGAGGTGGCCGCCGCGGCGCTCGTCATCGTGGGTGCGCTCATGATGGCCCAGATCCGTCAGATCGACCTCTCCGACTTCTCGGTGCTGCTGCCGGTGTTCCTCACGATCACGGTGATGCCGCTGACGTACTCGATCGCCAACGGCATCGGCGCGGGATTCATCGGCTGGGTCGTGATCCGCTCGCTCGCGGGCAAGGCCCGCGAGATCAGCCCGCTGCTGTGGGTCGTCGCGGCCGGGTTCCTCGTCTACTTCGCGCGCGGCCCGGTCGAGTCGCTCATCGCGGGCTGACCGGCTCGTCCGACGCCGGCGCCGGCGCCGGCTCGGTGGGGGCCGCCGTGCCGCGCAGGCGGGCGATGCCGCGCATGAGGTGGTAGATCACGATCGCGGCGACCGTGCCGAGGGCGATGCCGTTGAAGACCACGTCGCCGATCGTGAAGGCGAAGTCGGCGACGCCGATCACGAGCGCCGTCGCGGCCGTGAACTGGTTCACCGGGTTCGTGAAGTCGACCCGGTTGTCGACCCAGATCTTCACGCCGATGATGCCGATCAGGCCGTAGAGCGCCGTCGTCACGCCGCCGAGCACGCCCGGCGGGATGGTGTTGATCAGCGCGCCGACCTTGGGTGAGAGCCCGAGCAGCACCGCGAACGATCCCGCGACCCAGTACGCGGCGGTCGAGTAGACGCGCGTCGCGGCCATGACCCCGATGTTCTCACCGTAGGTCGTGGTGCCCGAGCCGCCGAAGAAGCCGGCGATCGTGGTGGCCAGGCCATCGGAGAACAGCGCACGACCGGTGTACGCGTTGACCGACGCATCCGTCATCTGGGCGACGCCGCGGATGTGCCCCACGTTCTCGGCGACGAGCACGAGCACGACGGGCAGGAACGCCGGCAGCAGCCCCCAGACGGCCGCGTCGGCGATGGGGTTCGCGGGGAGGTGGAACTGCGGCAGGCCGACCCATGCGGCCTCGCCGACGGACGAGAAGTCCACCTCGCCCTGCACCACGGCCACGACGTACCCGATGACCACGCCGAGCAGGATCGACATGCGGCCGAGGATGCCGCGGAACGCGACGCTCGCGACGATGACCACGGCGAGGGTCACGAGGGCGGTGAGCGGCGCGGCCTCGAAGTTCGCCTTCGCGACGGGGGCGAGGTTCAGGCCGATGAGGGCGACGATCGCGCCGGCGACCACCGGCGGCATGAGCGCGTCGATCCACCGCGAGCCGGCGAACTGCACCACGAGGCCCACGACGGCGAGCAGCACGCCCACGACGACGATGCCGAACAGCGCGGCGCCCATCGGGTCGGCCACGCCGTCGGCGGCCATCGCGGCCGTGATCGGCGCGATGAACGCGAACGAGGACCCGAGGTAGCTCGGCACCCGGTTGCGCGTGACCAGCAGGAAGAGGATCGTGCCGAGCCCCGAGAAGAACAGGGTCGTCGCGGGCGGGAAGCCGGTGATGATCGGCACGAGGAACGTGGCGCCGAACATCGCCACGACGTGCTGGGCGCCGAGCCCGATGGTGCGCGGCCACGAGAGGCGTTCACCGGGTGCGACGACCTCGCCGGGGGCGACGTGCGCGCCGTCGCCGTGCAGGGTCCAGGGCAGGGGCATGGGCGGTCCGATCGATCTGGTGCGGGGGTCGCACGGATGCTACCGGGTGCCGGCCGGTGGCGTCAGCCGCCCCGCCGATCGGGGGGTTCGCCCCATACCGGCGCGCGTCGCCCGTTCGTAGCGTGGAGGCATCCACACGAACAGGAGAACCAGACCATGACCACGTTCACCCCCGCACCGGCGCCCGCCACCTCCGCCTCGGCGCCCGCGACCGACCTGGAGCAGCGCGGCTTCGCGGTGTCGAGCCTCGTGCTCGGCCTCGTGTCGTTCGTCGCGGGCTTCACCTTCGTGGTGCCGGTCGCCGGACTCGTGCTCGGCATCCTCGCGCTGCGGCGCGAGCCGTCGGCGCGCACGATGGCGATCTGGGGCATCGTGCTGAACGCCGTGATGCTCGCCGGGACCGTGATCGTCGGACTGGTCGCCGCGGCGATCGGCCTCGCGGCGCTGCCCTTCCTGCCGTTCGTCGTCTGATCGCGACGCACTCGATGCCCCGGCCCGCGCGGTCGGGGCATCGTCGTGCTCAGCCGTAGAAGCCGCGCAGCAGCGCCTCGGTGCCCTCGAGGTGCTCGGCCATCGCGTGCGCGGCGTCGTCGCCCGAGCCGCGCAGGATCGCGCCGACGATGGCGCGGTGCTGCTCGTCGGAGTGGGCGATGTTCGGCGCGAGCAGCGGGATGCCGTCGAGGAACGCGTTCACGCGCATCCGCACGTCGGCCATCAGCGGGATCACGCTCGGCGCGCCGAGGAGCTCCGCGATGAGCAGGTGGAAGCGCGAGTCGGCCACGCGGTACTGCTCGGCGCCGACGTCGTGGCAGTCGCGGTACGCCTGCCACAGCCGCTCCCGGTCGGATGCCGCGAGCGGGCGCTCGGCCGCCCGCCGCGCCGAGCCGACCTCGATCACGGCGCGGAGCGCGAGCGTGTCCTCGAGCTCGGCCGCGAGCGCGGACGGATCGGCGGGCGGTGCGGGGGAGTGGGGCGTGGTGCGCTGCGGCGGCGCATCCGCCACGAAGGTGCCGCCGTACCGGCCGCGGCGCGCGACGACCCATCCGGCGTCGGCGAGCGAGCCGATCGCCTCGCGCAGCGTGTCGCGGCTGACCTCGAGCATGCCCGCGAGCTCGCGCTCGGGCGGCAGCCGCTCGCCCGGCGCGATGAGCCCGAGCCGGATCGACTGCAGGAGCCGCTGCACGGTCTCCTCGAACGCGTTCGCGGGCCTGGCCGGGGTGAGCAGGAGCCCGGCGCTCAGCACCTCGGCGGGCTCGGCGAGCGGCACGGGCGGGGGCGCGGTCGCGGACGGATCGGCCGCGGCATCCGCCACGGCCCGATCCGCGCCCTCGCCCGTCGCCCGCATGCCTCGAGCCTAGAGCGGCGTGACGTAGGCCGCGCTGATGCCGCCGTCGACGAGGAACGTCGACCCGGTGATGAACGATGCGTCGTCGCTCGCGAGGAACGCGACGGCCGCCGCGAGCTCCTCGGGCCGGGCGAAGCGCCCGACGGGCACGTGGACGAGGCGCCGTTGCGCGCGCTCGGGGTCCTTCGCGAACAGCTCCTGGAGCAGCGGCGTGTTGACCGGCCCCGGGCAGAGCGCGTTGACGCGGATGCCCTGACGGGCGAACTGCACGCCGAGCTCCCGGCTCATCGCGAGCACTCCGCCCTTCGAGGCGGTGTACGAGATCTGCGAGGTCGCCGAGCCGAGCACCGCGACGAAGGAGGCGGTGTTGATGATCGAGCCGCGACTCTGTGCGACCATGTGGCGCAGCGCCGCACGCGAGCACAGGTAGACCGACTTGAGGTTGACGTCCTGCACCTTCTGCCACGCCGGCAGTTCGGTGGTCTCGATCGAGTCGTCGTCGG
Organism: Agromyces aurantiacus; assembly: GCF_016907355.1. Classification (NCBI taxonomy): domain Bacteria; kingdom Bacillati; phylum Actinomycetota; class Actinomycetes; order Micrococcales; family Microbacteriaceae; genus Agromyces; species Agromyces aurantiacus. The sequence continues at coordinate 1,969,184 of NZ_JAFBBW010000001.1, forward strand.
GCGGGGAGATGCCCGCGTTGTTGAACGCGATGTCGACCGAGCCGTAGACGCGCGCGGCCTCGTCGAAGAGGTGGTTCACCTGCGCCTCGTCGGTCACGTCGACCTGCACGAACAGGCCGTCGACGGCGGATGCCGCGTCCTCGCCGGTCGCGACGTCGAGGTCGCCGATCACGACCTTCGCGCCCTCGGCGGCGAGCCGCTTCGCGGTCGCGAGGCCGATGCCCGACGCGCCGCCGGTGATGACGGCGACGCGGCCGGCGAGCCGCTGCGTGAGGTCGATGGGGGTGATCTCTGCCATGGTGCTCCTCGAGGGTCAGGCCGGGTCGACGGCGAAGAAGACGTTCTTGGTCTCGGTGAAGGCCAGCGGCGCGTCGGGCCCGAGCTCGCGACCGAGCCCCGACTGCTTGAAGCCGCCGAACGGCGTGCTGTAGCGGACGGACGAGTGCGAGTTGACCGAGAGGTTCCCCGACTCGATCGCGCGGGCCACCCGGATGCCGCGGCCCAGGTCGCGCGTCCAGATCGATCCCGACAGGCCGAACTCCGTGGCGTTGGCGAAGCGGATGGCGTCGGCCTCGTCGTCGAACGGGAACACCGAGACGACCGGCCCGAAGATCTCCTCGCGGGCGGTGCGCGCGTCGCGCGCGGGCGCGAGCACGGTGGGCGGATACCAGAACCCCGGGCCGCTGGGGGCCGTGCCGCGGAAGGCGACGTCCGCGTCATCCGGCACGAAGGACGCGACGCGCTCGAGGTGGGCGCGCGCGACGAGCGGGCCCATCTCGGTCGCCTCGTCGGCCGGGTCGCCGACCTTCACGCCCTGCACGGCGGGCTCGAGCAGCTCCATGAAGCGGTCGTACGCGCTGCGTTCGACGAGGATGCGGCTGCGCGCGCAGCAGTCCTGGCCCGCGTTCTCGAACACCCCGTACGGGGCGGTGGCGGCCGCGCGTTCGAGGTCGGCGTCGGCGAACACGATGTTCGCGCTCTTGCCGCCGAGCTCGAGGGTCACGCGCTTGACCTGCGCGGCGCAGCCCGCCATGATGTGCCGGCCGACCTCGGTCGAGCCCGTGAAGACCACCTTGCGCACGGTCTCGTTCGTGACGAAGCGCTCGCCGACCACCGAGCCCTTGCCGGGGATCACCTGGAACAGGCCGTCCGGGAGGCCCGACTCGAGGCCGAGCTCGGCGAGGCGCAGGCTCGTCAACGGCGTCCACTCGGCGGGCTTCAGCACGACCGCGTTGCTCGCCGCGAGCGCGGGCGCGAAGCCCCACGACGCGATCGTCATCGGGAAGTTCCACGGCGTGATGACGCCCACGACGCCGAGCGGCTCGTGGAACGTGACGTCGAGCCCGCCGGCGACCGGGATCTGGCGCCCCGAGAGCCGCTCGGGCGCGGCGGCGGAGTACTCGAGCACGTCGCGGACGTGCCCCGCCTCCCAGCGCGCCTGGCCGATCGGGTGGCCCGAGTTGGAGACCTCGATCGCCGCGAGCTCCTCGACCGCGCCGTCGACCGCGTCGGCGAAACGGCGCAGCAGCCGCGCGCGATCGGCCGGGGCCAGCGCCGCCCAGTCGCGCTGCGCTCGTGCGGCGCGCGCGATCGCGGCATCCGTCTCCTCGATCGTCGCGGCGGCGACCGTGGTCACGACGGTCTCGTCGGCGGGGTTGAGGATGGTGTGGGTCACTCGGAGCTCCTTCTGCTGCGATGCGTGCGTGCGGCCTCGACCAGGCCCGCGAACAGGCGGCGGTCGGCGGCGTTCTCCTCGGGGTGCCACTGCACCGCGACGCCGAATGCGGCGTCGTCGAGCTCGACGGCCTCGATGACGCCCTCGTCGGTGCGGGCCGTGACCGTGAGGCCGTCGGCCACGCGGTCGATGGCCTGATGGTGGTAGACGTGCACGGGCAGCGTGCCGCGCGGCTCGTCGGCGTCGCCGAGGACCGCGTCGAGCCGGCTGCCGCGCTCCACGCTCACCTGCGTCTCGCCGAAGACCGCCGGGGCCGGCTGGTAGCCCTCGTGCCCCACCACGTCGGGCAGGTGCTGCACGAGCGTGCCGCCGAGGGCGACGTTGAGCACCTGGGCGCCGCGGCAGATGCCGAGGAACGGCACGTCGAGCTCGATCGCCGCGGTCAGCAGCGCGTCCTCCCACGCGTCGCGGTCGGCGCGCGGCGCGCCGGTCCGCTCGTGCGGCTCCTGTCCGTATCGCCGGGGGTCGACGTCGGCGCCGCCCGCGACGATGAGCCCGTCGACCGAGCCGAGCACCCGACGGGCGATCCCGGCCGAGACCGGCTGCGGCGGCAGCAGCACGGCGATGCCGCCCGCGTCGGTCACCGCGTCGAGGTACACCTTCGGCAGGAACGACGCGGGCAGGTCCCACACGCCCGTCTGCGACCGCTCGAGGTAGGTCGTGACGCCGATCACGGGGGCGTCGGGCGTCGACGGGGGCGTCGCGCCATCCGCCGGCGACTCAGAAGCGCTCGAAGCCACGGACCCGCTCCCAGTCGGTGACGGCGGCGTCGTACGCGGCGAGCTCGACGCGCGCGTTGTTGAGGTAGTGGTCGACGACCTCGTCGCCGAACGCCTCGCGAGCGATCGCCGAGCCGGCGAACAGCTCCGCGGACTCGCGCAGGGTCGCCGGCACGCGCGCGACGTCGCTCTCGTAGGCGTTTCCGACGAACAGGTCGCCGGGTTCGAGCTCGTGGTCGATGCCGTGCAGGCCGGCCGCGATGAGCGCCGCGACGGCGAGGTACTGGTTGACGTCGCCGCCGGGCACGCGGTTCTCGACGCGCATGCCCAGGCCGTGGCCCACGACGCGGAGGGCGCACGTGCGGTTGTCGAGCCCCCACGCGATCGCGGTCGGCGCGAAGCTGCCCGCGACGTAGCGCTTGTAGGAGTTGATGTTGGGCGCCGAGAACAGCGTGAGCTCGCGCATCGCGGCGACCTGCCCGCCGAGGAAGTGCCGGAACATCGTCGACATGCCGTGCGGCTGGGACTCGTCGCTGAAGACCGCGGCGCCGTCCTCGCCGCGCAGCGAGATGTGGATGTGGCAGCTGTTGCCCTCGCGCTCGTTGAACTTGGCCATGAAGGTCAGCGACTTGCCGTGCCGGTCGGCGATCTCCTTGGCGCCGTTCTTGTAGATCGAGTGGTTATCGCACGTGCCGAGCGCGTCGGTGTAGCGGAACGCGATCTCCTGCTGGCCGAGGTTGCACTCGCCCTTCACGCCCTCGCAGTACATGCCGGCGCCGTCCATGGCGTTGCGGATGTCGCGCAGCAGCGGCTCCATGCGCGTCGAGGCGAGGAGGGCGTAGTCGATGTTGTAGTCGCTCGCGGGCGTGAGCTCGCGATAGCCCTTGCGCCATGCGTCGCGGTAGGAGTCGTCGAAGACGATGAACTCGAGCTCGGTGCCGACGTACGCCGTGAGGCCCCGCTCGGCGAGCCGTTCGAGCTGGCGCTGCAGGATGCGGCGGGGCGAGGCCTCGACGGGCCGGCCGTCGAGCCACTGCAGGTCGGCAGTGACGAGCGCGGTGGCCTCGAGCCAGGGCGCCATCCGGAGCGTCGTGAGGTCGGGCACGAGCGCCATGTCGCCGTAGCCGCGCTCCCAGCTGGACATCTCGTAGCCGTCGACGGTGTTCATCTCGACGTCGACGGCGAGCAGGTAGTTGCACGCCTCGGCGCCGTGGAGCGCGACCTCCTCGAGGAACAGGCGGGCCGACGTGCGCTTGCCGACGAGGCGCCCCTGCATGTCGGTGAACGCCACGATGACCGTGTCGACGTGCCCGTCGGCGACCGCGGAGCGGAGCCCGTCGAGCGTCAGGTAACCGGTGGGTGCCGCCATGTCGGGCGCCTCCTCGCGTGGGGAATGGTCGGGTACGGCGACCATTACACCACGGGCCGACGCGACCGACTAGGCCATCTTCGCCGTGATCACGGGGCGACGGTGCCGTGGCCCCCGGAAAAAGGTCTGTACGGGCGACCATTGCGCCCCTATCATGTGGCGCACAGCATCGCACCCCGCGCCCGCCCCCCAGGCCCGCGCGATGACGAACAGGAGCGCCATGGCGAAAGACACCCTCAAGGTCTCGGGCGTCACGTACACGACCGCCGACCAGGGATACTTCGAGAAACGCAAGCTCACCCGCGCCGCGGGCGTCTGGGGCCTCTGGGGCCTCGCCGTCGCCGCGGTCATCTCCGGCGACTTCTCCGGCTGGAACTTCGGCATCGACTTCGCGGGCTTCGGCGGCATGCTCATCGCCTTCGCGATCCTCGTGGTCATGTACTACGGCCTGATCTTCTCGATCGGCGAGATGGCGTCGGCCATGCCCCACACGGGCGGCGCCTACTCGTTCTCGCGCGCGGCGATGGGGCCGTGGGGCGGATTCGTGACGGGCCTCGCCGAGACGATCGAGTACGTCGCGACGACGGCCGTCATCGTGTTCTTCTCGGCCTCGTACGCCGACGCGATCACGAGCGAGCTGCTCGGCTTCTCGATGCCGGGCTGGGTCTGGTGGGTCATCCTCTACGCGATCTTCATCGGGATCAACGCCGCCGGCGCGAACATCTCGTTCAAGTTCGCCATCGTCGTCTCGATCATCTCGATCGCGATCCTGCTCGTCTTCAGCGTGATGGCGCTGTTCTCCGGGCAGTTCTCGTGGGACAACCTGTTCGACATCGAGCCCGACCCCGGCCAGAGCGCGTTCCTGCCGCACGGCGTGCTGCCGATCCTCTTCGCGCTGCCGTTCGCCATGTGGTTCTTCCTCGGCATCGAGGAGCTGCCGCTCGCGGCGGAGGAGTCGCACAACCCGGTCAAGGACATCCCGCGCGCGGGCATCATCGCGCGCGCCACGCTCATCGTGACCGGCCTGCTCGTGCTCTTCCTCAACACGGGCGTCCTGGGCGCCGAGGCCACGGGCGTGGCGGGGGAGCCGCTGCTCGACGGGTTCCGCGCGATCGTCGGCGACGAGCTCGCGGCGGTGCTCGCGCTGTTCGCGCTCATCGGCCTGCTCGCCTCGCTCCAGGGCATCATGTTCGCCTACGGCCGCAACATGTACTCGCTCTCCCGCGCGGGCTACTACCCGAAGTTCCTCTCGCTGACCGGCAAGCGGCAGACGCCGTGGGTCGCGCTCGTGGCGGGCGCCGTGATCGGCTTCCTCGCGCTCGTGGTGCTCGACGTGCTCGCCCAGGTCGACGCCGAGGGCGCGGGCGCGGTCGCGGGCGCGATCGTGCTGAACATCGCGGTGTGGGGCGCGGTCCTCGCGTACCTGCTCCAGATGGTCTCGTACGTGATCCTCCGCCGGAAGTTCCCCGACGCCAAGCGCCCGTACCGCAGCCCGTGGGGCGTCCCCGGCGCGGTCGCGGCCGCGGCCATCTCGGCGCTGATCTTCCTCGGCTTCCTGCTCAATCCGACCTTCGTGCCCGCGATCATCGCGATCGCCGTCGTGTACGCCGTCATGCTGATCGGCTTCGGGCTCTACGGCCGCAACCACCTCGTGCTCTCGCCCGAGGAGGAGTACGCGGTGTCCGGCGGCCTGCACGGCGATCCGCAGGCCGAGGGCTACGGCGGCGAGGTCGAGGAGGAGATCCTGGCCATGGACGGCGTGGACGCGCCGGCCGAGCCCGTCGACGCGCCCGCCGACGAGACGAAGGGCTGACGCGGGGGCGACGACACCTCCGGCGGCCGAGCGCCGGACACGCCGGGCGGCGGGACGCGGGGGCGTCCCGCCGCCCGATGGCGGGTTCGGCGCGAGGAGCACGGGGCTACGCTGGCGGCGGGAGGGGTCGTCATGGAACCGAGCGCTCCGCGCGCGCCGTCGTGGACGGCGGTCGCGCCCGAGCCCGCGTACGCGACGAGCGAGGATGGGGTCGTCGCGTACCAGGTGTTCGGCCGGGGCGACCACGACCTCCTGCTCATCGGCAACTGGGCGAGCAACATCGAGGTCATGTGGGAGCATCCCTCGATGGCGCGCTACCTCGAGCGCCTCGGCCGGTTCGCGCGGGTCATCTGCTTCGACAAGCGGGGCGCCGGGATCTCCGACCCGGTCTCGCTGGGAGCGCTGCCCACGCTCGAGCACTGGATGGACGATGCGCGCGCCGTGCTCGACGCCGCGGGCTCCGAGAAGGCCGCGCTCCTCGGCGACGCCGAGGGCGGTCCCATGGCGATGATGTTCGCCGCCACGTATCCGCAGCGCACGCGCGCGCTCGTGCTGGTGAACACGTTCGCGCGGATGCTGCGCGCCGAGGACTACCCGATCGGCATGCCCGAGTCGGCCGCCGAGCGGCTGCTCGTGTCGTGGCGCCAGGGCTGGGGGACCGATGCCGCGCTCTGGCTCTCGGCGCCGAGCGTCGCCGACGACGCCCAGCTGCAGCGCTGGGCACGCCACTACATGCGCCTGTCGGCGACGCCGGCCGCGGCGGCGCGGATGTACGGCTGGGTGCTCCGGCTCGACGTCCGCTCGGTGCTGCCGAGCATCCAGGTGCCGACGCTCGTGCTGCACAAGGCCGGCAACCGGCACTACCGGGCCCCGATGGGCCGCTACCTCGCGGAGCACATCCCCGGCGCGAAGTACGTCGAGCTCCCCGGTGCGGACTGGTACCCGCCGTTCGTCGGTGCGGAACCGGTCCTCGACGAGATCGAGGAGTTCCTGACGGGCGACCGGCCGGCGCCGCCCGACGACCGCATCCTCGCGACGGTGCTCTTCACCGACATCGTCGGCTCGACCGACCTGGCCGCGCGTCTCGGCGACCAGCGCTGGCTCGACGTGAAGGCCGCCCACGACGAGCTCGTCCGCTCGCATCTCGAGCGCCACCGCGGGCGCGAGATCGCGACCACGGGCGACGGGTTCCTCGCGATCTTCGACGGGCCGGCGCGCGCGGTGCGGTGCGCGACGGAGATCGCCGCCGCGGTGGACTCGCTCGGCCTCGCCATCCGTGCCGGGCTGCACACGGGCGAGGTCGAGCTGCAGGACGGCCAGGTCGCGGGCATCGCCGTGCACATCGCCGCGCGCGTCATGGCGCACGCCGAGGCGGGCCGGGTGCTCGTGTCGGGCACGGTCACCGACCTCGTCGTCGGTTCGGGCATCCGATTCGCCGATCGCGGGTCGCACGCGTTGAGGGGCGTCCCGGGGCAGTGGCGACTCTTCGAGGTCGTCGCGGAGTCCTGAGCCGGGTCCGCGGTCGCCGCACCGCGCACGATTCGTGCGACCCGCACGCGTTCACGCACGAACCGTCCGCGGCGTGCCCGATCCGGGCGGGGCGCTCGGCGGTAGGCTCGGACCAGTACCCGCGCGGCGATCCCGCGCACCCCTGAGGCGATGGAGCCACCCGTGTCGATGACCCGACCAGACCACCCGACCGTCGCGACCCGGAGAGCGGAGGACGAGATGGACCCCGCGCACGGGCCGACCCGCATCGAGACCGACTCGCTCGGCTCGGTGGAGGTGCCGGCCGACGCGTACTGGGGCGTGCACACCAAGCGCGCGCTCGACAACTTCCCCATCTCCAAGCGCCCGATCTCGGTGTACCCCGAGCTCGTGGTCGCGCTCGCGCAGGTCAAGCAGGCCGCCGCGCGGGCCAACAAGGAGATCGGCGCGCTCGAACCGCAGAAGCAGGTGTGGATCGACGAGGCGTGCCAGCGCATCATCGACGGCGAGTTCCACGACCAGTTCCTCGTGGGCGTCATCCAGGGCGGCGCGGGCACCTCGACGAACATGAACGCGAACGAGGTCATCACCAACGTCGCGCTCGAGATCGCCGGGTACCCCAAGGCCCGCTACGACATCCTGCACCCGATCGACGACGTCAACCGCAGCCAGTCGACGAACGACACCTATCCGACCGCGATCAAGCTGTCGATGACCGCGTCGCTCACGACGATGCTGGCCGAGCTCGACCAGCTCCGCATCGCCTTCGGCCGCAAGGGCCGCGAGTTCCAGGACGTCCTGAAGGTCGGGCGCACCCAGCTGCAGGACGCCGTCCCGATGACGCTCGGCCAGGAGTTCCACGGCTACGCGACGACGCTCGGCGAGGACATCGCGCGGCTGCGCGAGACCATCAAGCTGCTCTCCGAGGTGAACCTCGGCGGCACCGCGGTGGGAACGGGCATCACGGCCGACCCGGGCTACGCCGCCGCCGTCGTGCGCCACCTCAGCGAGATCGCCGGCCAGCCGCTCGAGACCGCACCCGACCTCGTCGAGGCCACGAGCGACACGGGTGTGTTCATGACCTTCTCGAGCGCACTCAAGCGCAGCGCGATCAAGCTCTCCAAGATCTGCAACGACCTCCGGCTGCTCTCGTCGGGGCCGCAGGCCGGCCTCGGCGAGATCAACCTGCCGCCCCGCCAGGCGGGCTCGAGCATCATGCCGGGCAAGGTCAACCCGGTCATCCCCGAGGCGGTCAGCCAGGTCGCCTACGCGGTCGCCGGCGCGGACGTCACGGTCATGATGGCGTCCGAGAGCGGGCAGCTGCAGCTCAACGCGTTCGAGCCGGTGATCGCCCACTCGCTGCTCCAGTCGATCACCTGGATGCGCCAGGCCTGCTGGACCCTGCGCGTGAACTGCGTCGACGGCATCACCGCGAACGTCGAGCGGCTCGAGGCGCAGGTGGCGTCGACCGTCGGCGTCATCACCGCGCTGATCCCGTTCATCGGGTACGCCGAGGCGGCCAAGCTCGCCAAGGCCGCGCTCGCGACAGGCCGTCCGGTCGCCGACCTCGTCGTCGAAGCCGACCTGATGACGCGCGAGGAGGTCACGCGCCACCTGATGCCGTCGCGGCTCTCGGGCACCCACCCCGTGACGCAGGCGATCCCCGTCGTCGAGCGCAAGGGCGAGCCGAGCGAGTGACGCGCCGACGCGCTGCCGCGGTCAGACCACGCGGCAGTGCGTCGTCAGCGACCCGATGCCCTCGATCGTGACCGTGACGGTCGAACCGTCGCGCAGGAACACCTGGGGGTTGCGCGAGTAGCCCGCGCCGCCGGGGCTGCCGGTGGAGATGAGGGTCCCCGCCGGCAGCGTGGCGGTCCTCGACAGGTAGGAGATGATCTCGGCGACGCTGCGCACCATCTCGTTGGTCGATGCGTCCTGCAGGATGTGCCCGTCGACGTTGGTCGTGAGCCAGAGGTCCTGCGGGTCGGCGATCTCGTCGGCCGTGACCACGACGGGGCCGGTCGGCGTGAAGCCGTCGAACGACTTGCACCGCGACCACTGGGCCTCGCTGAACTGGATGTCGCGGGCCGTGATGTCGTTGACGACGGTGTAGCCCCACACGTAGTCGAGCGCGTCGCGCACCGCGACGTCCTTCGCGGGGCGGCCGATGATCACGCCGAGCTCGGCCTCGTAGTCGACCTGGGTCGCGACGTCGCCCGCCCAGGTGGTGGTCTGGCCGTGCCCGGCGAGCGAGTTCGGCCAGAGCGAGAAGATCGTCATCGCCGACTCGGAGCGCAGCTTCAGCTCGGAGGCGTGCGCGGCGTAGTTCGCGCCGATCGCGAGCACCTGCGCGGGGCGGAGCACCGCCGAGGCGTGCCGCAGCTCGGCGACCGGCGTCGTCGGCGCGGCGGCGGCGAGTGCGTCGAACACGGCCGCGCGCACCGCGTCGAGCCCGTCGGCGCCGCGCTCGATCAGGCACTGGAGGTCGTGCGGGGCGTCGGCCATCACCTGGTCGAGGAAGAGCGCGTCGTCGCCGATCACCGCCGCGAGTCGTGGGGTCGGGTGGCCTTCGACTCGGAGGTGTGCGAACTTCACGTGTCTAGGCTATCGGCCGTCCGGCGAGCGAGCCTGTGCGAGGCGTACAACGAAATCGGCCGAACGCTCCCCGGCGGCGACAACGGCGCGCCTCGTGCTCAGGCGGATGCCGCGGCGCGCCAGAGATGCATCGACGCGTAGCTGCGCCACGGCGCCCACGCCTCGCCGCGCGCCGCGAGCGCCCTCGCGTCGCCCGGCAGCCCGAGGCGGAGCGCTCCGTTGCGGAGCGCGAGGTCGGAGACCAGCAGCTCGTCGGGTTCGCGCGTCACCCGCATGGCGAGGTAGCCCGCGGTCCACGGACCGATGCCGGGCACGGCGAGCAGTTCGGCGCGCAGCTCGGCGCGTCCGCGTTCGGGCGCGACGACGAGCGCGCCCAGCGCCAATCGTTCGCACACGTCGACGATCGTCCGGATCCGTGCGGCCGGGCCGCGCAGCACGGAGGCGCCGTGCGCCGCGATCGCCTCGGGCGCGGGGAAGAGCGTGCGGGCGCGTCCCTCGAACTCGACGCGCTCGCCGAGTTCGGCGGCGAGCCGGGTGAGCGACGTGCGGGCCGAGGCCACGGACACCTGCTGGCCGACGAGCGCGCGCACGACGAGTTCGTGCGGATCGAGCGTGCCGGGCATGCGGATGCCGGGGACGGCGGCGACGGACGGCGCGAGCGCGGGATCGGCGGCGAGGGCGGCGTCGATGGCGATCGCGTCGGCGTCGAGGTCGAACAGGCGCCGGACCCGCGCGACGAGCGGGGCGAGGTCGGCGAGGCTCGCGAGCCGCGCCTCGACGTCGATCGCCGGCGCGTCGCCCGCGGCCGAGAGCCGGACGAGCGCCGGACCGGTCGGCAGCTCCAGCGTGCGCTCGTAGCGGTCGGCGCCGGCCTCCTCGACGCCGGCGAGCGCACGGTCGGCGAGCCAGGCGAAGACGCCGGCGGCGTCGAAGGGGGGTCGGGCGGGCAGGCGCAGTCGCACGAGGCCCGCCTCGCCCGCGTCGGACCCCGCGTCATCCGTCGTGCCCGTCCGGCGTGCGGAACGGCGCTGCGCGAGCGCGCGCAGTTCGAGCGGGCTGCGCTCGTAGACGGCACGGATCGTGTCGTTGAACTGCCGGATGCTCCCGAAGCCCGACGCGAACGCGACGTCGGCGACCCGCATGGAGGTCGAGGTCAGGAGCGCGCGTGCGGTCTGGGCGCGGTGGGCCCGGGCCAGCGCGAGCGGTCCGGCGCCGAGCTCGGACGCGAGCACGCGCGTGAGGTGGCGCGGGGTGTAGCCCAGACGCGAGGCGAGGCCGGGCACACCCTCGCGCTCGACGACGCCGTCGCCGATGAGCCGCATGGCGCGCGCGGCGAGGTCGTCGTCGAGGTCCCACTCGGGGGAGCCGGGCACCGCGTCGGGCAGGCATCGCTTGCACGCGCGCAGCCCCGCCTCGTGGGCGGCGGCGGCGGTGCGGTAGAACGTCACGTTGGCCGGCTTGGGCGGCGCGGCGGGGCAGCTGGGCCGGCAGTAGATCCCGGTCGAGTGCACGCCGGTGATGAACTGGCCGTCGAAGCGGGCGTCGCGGGCGAGCATGGCGCGGTAGCGCTCGGCGAACGCCGGGTCGGCGAGGGGGTCGGCGGTCGTGGTCACCCCTCCAGCGTCGCACGGCCCGGCGACCACGGATAGCGGGAATCGGACATGGCTGCGACGGTTACGCTGTCGGCATGCCCGCCGACGTCGTGGAACAGCTCATCGATCTCCTCGGCGACGCGGTGATCGCCGACGGCCCCGCCATGCAGGCCGTGCGCGAGGACCGCTCGGGGTGGCGGAGCCCGCATCCTCCGCTCGCGATCGTGCACGCGGGCTCCGTCGAGGACGTGCAGGCCGTCATGCGCGTCGCGAGCGCCTCGGGCACGCCCGTCGTCCCGCGCGGCGCCGGCACGGGGCTCGCGGGCGGCGCGATCTCGAGCCTCGGCTCGATCGTGCTCGACCTCTCGCGCATGGACCGCATCCTCGAGATCTCCGACGTCGACGAGCTCGCGGTGGTCGAGGCCGGCGTGCTGAACGGCGACCTCGACCGGGCCGCGCGCGAGCGCGGGCTCTGGTACGCACCTGATCCCGCCAGCCGCGCGATCTCGTCGATCGGCGGCAACATCGCCACGAACGCCGGGGGGCTGCTCTGCGCGAAGTACGGCGTCACGCGCGAGTCGGTGCTCGGGCTCGTCGCCGTCCTCGCCGACGGCACGCTGCTGCGCACCGGGCACCGCACCGTCAAGGGCGTCACCGGCTACGACCTCACCGCGCTGCTCACGGGCTCCGAGGGCACGCTCGCCGTGATCGTCGAAGCCACCGTGCGACTGCGCCCGATCGTGCGCGGCGACACGCACACCGTCGCGGCCGCGTTCCCCGACGTCGAGTCGGCGGGCGTCGCGGTCGGCGGGGTCGCGGCGGCGCGCGTGCGACCCGCGCTGCTCGAGCTCATCGATCCGATCGGCCTCGCGCGCGTCGCCGAGTACCTCGGCCCGTCCGCGCTCGAGGGCACGCCGCTCGACGACCTCGCGCCCGGCGAGACGTTCCTGCTCGCGCAGTGCGACGCGGGCGACGCGGCCGACGAGGCCGAGTTCCTGGCGCGCGTCTTCGAGTCCGCGGGCGGGCGCGTGACGCGGTCGACGGATGCCGCGACGGGCGAGCGGCTGCTCGACATCCGCCGCGCGATGCATCCGGCGCTCGCCTCGCGCGGCAACGTGCTCATCGAGGACGTCGCCGTGCCGCGCTCGCGGCTTCCCGAGATGTTCCGCGCGATCGCCGAGATCGGCGCGCGCCACGACGTCGAGATCCCCACCCTCGCGCACGCGGGCGATGGCAACCTGCACCCGAACTTCGTGTTCGAGGGCGACAAGGTGCCCGAGCGGATCTGGGCCGCGGCCGACGAGCTGTTCCGCGCCGGCGTGCGCCTCGGCGGCACGCTCACCGGCGAGCACGGCGTCGGGCTGCTCAAGCGCCGATGGCTCGCCGAGGAGCTCGGCGACACGTCGGTCGAGCTGCAGCGACGCCTCAAGCAGGTCTTCGATCCGCAGGGCATCCTCAATCCCGGCGTCATGTTCGCACCCGTCCGCTCCGACGCCGACGCCGGCCTCGCTCGCTAGGCTTCGGGCGTGAGCCTCACGCCGCCGCCCGCCCCCGGTCCCCAGTCGAACGTCCCAGCCTGGCCGCCGGTATCGCCGCCCCGCCGCGGCGTCGGCGCCGGCCTCATCGTCGCGTTCGCCGTCGCGCTGCTCGTCGGCCTGCTCGTGCTCGGCTACCTCGCGGTCTCGCTCGGACTGTCGGTCGTGGCGACCGGCACGCTGCTCGCGCTCGTGCCGCTCGCGATCGTGCTGCTCGCGGTGCGCTGGGTCGACCGGTGGGAGCCCGAGCCGCGCTGGGCGCTGTGGTTCGCATTCCTCTGGGGCGCCGCGGTGTCGGTCGCGATCGCGCTGATCGTCGATCTCGGCGTGCAGCTCTTCACGGCGCTCTCCAACCCGGCGGGCGCGCCGACCGACGAGGTGATGCAGGCGGTCGTGCAGGCGCCCATCGTCGAGGAGGTCGCGAAGGGCTTCGGCGTGCTGCTCATCTACCTGTTCTCGCGCTCGCACTTCGACGGCCCGGTCGACGGCCTCGTCTACGCCGCGACGGTCGCGGCCGGCTTCGCGTTCACCGAGAACATCCTCTACTTCGGCGTCGCGCTCGTGGAGGGCGGCGCGGGCGAGCTCGGCATGACCTTCATCGTGCGCGGCATCTTCTCGCCGTTCGCGCACGTGCTCTTCACCGCGTGCACGGGCGTCGCGATCGGAATCGGTGCTCGGCGCGGTGCCGGGGCGGCGATCCTCGGATGGTTCCTGGCCGGCCTCGTGCCCGCCATCCTGCTGCACGCGTTCTGGAACGGCTCGCTCGCCTTCGCCGACGCGTTCCTGCTGTACTTCACGGTGCAGGTGCCGATCTTCATCGGCGCCATCGTCGTCACGGTCCTGCTCCGGCGCGAGGAGCAGCGGGTGACGCGCACGCGGCTCGCGGAGTACGCGGCCGCCGGATGGTTCAGCCCCGACGAGGTCGCGGGCCTTTCGACGGCGTCGGGCCGGCGCGCGGCGCTCGCCTGGGCCCGCGCCCAGCAGCCACCGCGCACCGAGGCGGTCCGACGGTTCATCGCGGATGCCACGCGGCTGGCGTTCACGCGGAACGCCCTCGTGACCGGCCGCGCCGACGTGCGCCGGCTCGATGACGAACGCGTCCTGCTCGACGCGGTGGCGCGCGACCGGCGCGCGATCGCCGGCTGAGCGCGGGCCGCGAGAGACCGACCGCGCGGTCCGGGCGCGCACGAGCCGGTCTATGCTTGCGGCATCCTGAATCGAGGGCGATCGGAGACGGCGTGCGCATGCCGAGCGAGGATCCGCGGGGGAGCGAAGCGAGCGACCTGCGCGACCGGCTGCTGCGCGCCCAGGAGGACGCGCTCGCGACCGGCGTCGTGCCGCTCAGCCTGCGTCCGGTCGTCCGTGAATCGTGGGAACGCGCCATCCGCGGGGCCATCGACCCCGACCGCGCGCTGCCCGCCATCGAACTCGACGACGGCGCGTTCCGGGAGTACCGCGCGACGCACGCCCTCGCGCCCGTCATGCCCGTCATCCGCCGCCTGCTCGTGGATGGCGCCGACGACGCCGGCCTCGTCGTCGCGGTCGGCGACGCGCAGGGGCGGCTGCTCTGGGTCGAGGGCGACGCGCACCTGCGGCGCCGCGCCGAGGACATGCTCTTCGTCGCCGGCGCCGACTGGTCCGAAGGGCGGATCGGCACGAGTGCGCCCGGGACCGCGCTGCAGCTCGACCGGGCCGTGCAGATCCGCGGGGCCGAGCACTACAACCGGATCGTGCACCCGTGGAGCTGCACGGCCGCACCCGTGCACGATCCCACCACGGGGGCCCTGCTCGGCGTCATCGACATCACGGGCACCGACCTCGCGGTCGCGCCGCACGCGCTCTCGCTCGTCTCTGCGACCGTCGCGGCGGTCGAGGCCGAGCTGCGCATCGCGAGCCTCGAGACCGCCGTGCGCGCCACCATCCGCCGCTCGCGCATGCGCGCGGTGCCCGCGCCCGAACGCACCCCGCTCACGGTGCTCGGCGAGCAGCGGGCCCGGCTCGGCGCGCTCGAGCTCAGCCCCCGGCACGCCGAGATCCTCGCGCTCCTGGCTTGGAACCCGCGAGGCATCGGCGCTGAGCGCCTGGCCGCGCTGCTGTACGAGCGCGACGCGTCGCCGGTGACGTTGCGGGCGGAGATCGCACGACTCCGCCGCGTGCTCGAGGCCGCGGGCGAGCCCGCACTCGAGTCGCGGCCGTACCGGCTGGGCCGCGAGCTCGACCTCGACGCCGCACGCGTCGCGCGGTTGGCCGGCCAGGGCGCGCTGCGCAAGGCCGTCGAGCAGTACCCCGGCCCCGTGCTGCCGGCCTCCACGGCGCCCGGCATCGTCGAGCTGCGCGAGGAACTCGCGAGCCGGATCCGCGAATCCCTGCTCGCCGACGCCTCGCCCGACCTGCTGCTCGCGTTCGCCGAGCGCGACGAGCACCGCTACGACATCGAGCTCTGGCGCGCGGCGCTCGAACTGCTGCCGGCGCGCTCGCCGCGGCGTGCCTCCATCGTGGCGCACCTCGAACGCATCGAGCAGGCGATGCGCTAGCGGCGCCGCAGCGCACTGCAACCCGATTGCAACCCCCGGGCAACCGACCTGCAACCGCCGCGCGCCTACGTTGTCGATCGCCCCACTCCGAGGGCATGACGACGACGTCACGAGGAGACACGATGACCGTGTACGCCGCGCCCGGCACCGCCGGCGCACTGATCCAGTTCAAGCCGCGCTACGAGCACTTCATCGGCGGCGAGTGGGTGAAGCCGGCCGGCGGCGCCTACTTCGACGACATCTCGCCCGTGAACGGCAAGCCGTTCGCCGAGGTCGCTCGCGGCACCGCGGCCGACATCGACGCGGCGCTCGACGCCGCGCACAAGGCCGCGCCCGCGTGGGGCCGCACGAGCGCCGCGCAGCGCGCCGCCATCCTGAACGCCATCGCCGACCGCATCGATGCGAACCGCGAGCTCCTCGCCGTCGCCGAGACGTGGGACAACGGCAAGTCGATCCGCGAGCCCCTGAACGCCGACCTGCCGCTCGCGAGCGACCACTTCCGCTACTTCGCGAGCCTCATCCGCGCGCAGGAGGGCAGCTTCACCCAGCTCGACGAGGACACCGTCGCGTACCACTTCGACGAGCCGCTCGGCGTCGTCGGCCAGATCATCCCGTGGAACTTCCCGCTGCTCATGGCCGTGTGGAAGCTCGCGCCGGCGCTCGCCGCGGGCAACGCCGTCGTGCTGAAGCCGGCCGAGCAGACGCCCGTCTCGATCCTCGTGCTCGTCGAGCTCATCGCCGACCTGCTGCCCGCGGGTGTGCTGAACGTCGTCAACGGCTTCGGCGTCGAGGCCGGCAAGCCGCTCGCCTCGTCGAGCCGGATCCGCAAGATCGCCTTCACGGGCGAGACCACGACGGGCCGGCTCATCCTGCAGTACGCGTCGGCGAACATCATCCCGTCGACCGTCGAGCTCGGCGGCAAGAGCCCGAACCTCGTGTTCGAGTCGGTCGCCGACCGGCGCGACTCCTTCTACGACAAGGCGCTCGAGGGCTTCAGCCTGTTCGCGTTCAACCAGGGCGAGGTCTGCACCTGCCCGAGCCGGTCGCTCATCCAGACGTCGATCTACGACTCGTTCCTGGGCGACGCGATCGAGCGCACCAAGCAGGCCCGGCAGGGCAACCCGCTCGACACCGAGACCCAGGTCGGTGCGCAGGCCTCGAACGACCAGCTCGAGAAGATCCTGAGCTACATCGACATCGGCAAGAAGGAGGGCGCGAAGCTCCTCCTCGGCGGGGAGCGCGTCGATCTCGGCGGCGACCTCAGCGAGGGCTATTACGTCGCGCCGACCATCTTCGAGGGCGAGAACCGCATGCGGCTCTTCCAGGAGGAGATCTTCGGCCCCGTCGTCGCGGTCACGAGCTTCCAGGACTACGACGACGCCATCCGCATCGCCAACGACACGCTCTACGGCCTCGGGGCGGGCGTCTGGAGCCGCAACGGCAACGAGGCGTATCGCGCGGGCCGCGACATCCAGGCCGGTCGCGTGTGGGTGAACAACTACCACGCCTATCCCGCGGGCGCGGCGTTCGGCGGCTACAAGTCCTCGGGCATCGGCCGCGAGAACAACAAGGAGGCCCTGGCCCACTACCAGCAGACGAAGAACCTCCTCGTCAGCTACAGCGAGAACCCCCTCGGGTTCTTCTGATCCGGATGCCGCTGATCTGAGATGGCGCAGACCATGTCGATCGACGAGCTGGCCGGCCGCGTGGTCGCGTCCGTCACGATCGAGGGCGACGTCTCGCCGCGGGTGGAGCTCACGCCCGCGGCGAGCGTCCTGCTCGCGACGCTCTGGGCGCAGCACGGCCCCCTGATGTTCCACCAGTCGGGCGGATGCTGCGATGGCAGCGCGCCGATGTGCTACCCCGCGGGCGAGTTCGCCACGAGCGCGGCCGACGTGCTGCTCGGCGAGCTCGACCTCGGTTCCGGCCGGGTCGTGCCGTTCTGGATGTCGGCCGAGCAGTTCGGCTACTGGCGGCACACGCACCTGACGGTGGACGTCGTCCCCGGACGCGGAAGCGGCTTCTCGCTCGAGGCGCCGCAGGGCGTCCGGTTCCTCATCCGCTCGCGGCTCATGGAGGAGTGAGCCGCCCGAGACCCGCACCACGGGGCGACGGACGCCCGCCTGCCCGTTCTTCTCGCAACGAAAGAACTCGTCGCCCCGTGGATGTGGCAATGCCGACATCTCGACGGAGCGACGAGCTCTTGAGGGCTTCAGCCTGCAAGATGTTCGCCGTTGGCGCAAGTGCGCGGTGGACGGTTGTCCGCGCCGGGGCTCTTCCGTTTGGATGGAGCCCATGACTGACACGAACAGCAAGCCCGAGGTCGACGCCCCCGAGGGCCCGGCTCCCGTCGAGCTCGTCATCGAGGACATCGTCGTGGGCGACGGCCCCGAGGCGACGCCCGGCTCGACCGTCGACGTGCACTACCTGGGCGTCGAGTACGAGACCGGCGAGGAGTTCGACTCGTCCTGGAGCCGCGGCCAGTCCATCAACTTCCCGCTCCAGGCGCTCATCGCCGGATGGCAGGAGGGCATCCCCGGCATGAAGGTCGGCGGGCGCCGCAAGCTCACCGTCCCGCCGCAGAAGGCGTACGGCCCGGCCGGCGGCGGCCACCAACTCTCGGGCAAGACCCTGATCTTCGTGATCGACCTGCTCGGCGTGAGCTGACCCGCCCCGCCACATCCGCGTCACCCGAAGGCCGGTGGACCGCTCGGTCCACCGGCCTTCGCCATGCCCCCGGCAGAAATTTCCATTCAGGTGCATCCGATTCCCGGGATGCGTGCGAAGTAGGTGGTGACAGGCACACTCGCTCGCCGCCCCGCCTCGCGGGGCAGACCTGGAGGGAAACCATGAAGAAGATCCTCGTCGCCGGGATCGGAGCGGGCGCGCTCATCGCGCTCGGCGCCGTCGCACCGGCCAATGCCGCGGAGGACAACGCGATGCTGTCCGTGCTCCACGGCGTCCCGGACCTCGTCGTCGACGTCTACGTCAACGACGAGCTCACGCTCGACGACTTCCAGCCCGGCGACCTCGCCGGCCCGCTCGAGCTGCCCGCCGGCACCTACTCGGTGGCGATCACCGCATCGGACGCCGCCGACGCGTCGTCGCCGGCGATCGGCCCGGTCGACCTGCCGCTCGAGGCCGGCGGGAACTACACCGCGGTCGCGCACCTCGACGCCGACGGCAACCCGACCGCGACGCTGTTCACGAACGACGTGTCGGACATCGCCGCCGGGCAGGGCCGGCTCACCGTGCGCCACACGGCCGCCGCGCCCGCCGTCGACGTGCTCGCGGGCGGCTCGCCGGTGATCACGAACCTCGCGAACCCCGACGAGGCGACGCTCGACCTGCCGGCCGGCACGGTCTCGGCCTCGGTCGCCGCAGCCGGCACCACCGACCCGGTGATCGGCCCGGCCGACGTCGACGTCGCCGAGGGCACGCTGACCATCGTGTACGCGTGGGGCAGCCTCGAGGACGAGAACCTCGCCCTCGCCGTGCAGACCGTGACCGGCATGCACTCGAGCCCCGACGGCGTGCCCGCCGGTTCGGCCGGCCTCGCCGCGACCAACTCGCCCGAGCAGCAGCTGCGGGTGTGGGGCGCCATCGGGTTCGGCGCGCTCGCGATGGTCGCGCTCGCTGCGGCCCTCCTGCGCAAGAGCGTGGCCGCGAAGGCGGAGCGCTGATCCGGATGGGGGACAAGGGGGTCGCGGCCGGGCTGATCGGGTGCCTGGCCGCGGCCTCCGCCGTGCTCGGCCTGCTGGCCGGGTGCGCCGCGCCGCCGCAGGGGATCGGCGGCGCGGCGTCCTCGGCGCCGACCGAGGCGGCCTCGGCGCCGACCGAGGCGGCCTCGCGCCCGGCTGCGGCCGCACCGCCCGCCGCCGTCCCCGACATCCCCAGGCAGTCGGCCGCCCTCGACGCCCTGCCGGCCGCGCCGCCCGCGCCCGTGCGGGTCGAGGTGCCCGCGCTCGGCATCGACGTGGAGGTGCGACCGGTGGGCCTCGACGACCAAGGCCGCATGGGCCTGTTCGACGATCCGGCCATCGCGGCGTGGTACCAGTGGGGGTCGGCGCCCGCGAGCGACGCGGGATCGACCGTCATCGCGGCCCACGTCGACTCGCTCACCTACGACCTCCTGCCCTTCGCGCGACTGAAGGACGCCGCGCCGGGCACCGAGGTGGTGGTGACGGATGCCGCGGGCACGCGTCACGCGTACGCGGTCGAGTCGCTCGCGGTCACCGAGAAGGCCGACGTCGACTGGGATGCCGCATTCGACCGCTCGGGATCGCCGCGACTGACCCTCGTGACGTGCGGGGGCGAGTTCGACTACGAGCAGCGCCGCTACCTCTCGAACCTCGTGGTGACGGCGCGCCCGGCCGGATAGCCGGACGACGATGCGTGGAGGGTGGATATGCTGATGCCGGTGCCGCAGGCGACCGCTGCCGCGCCGCCCGCGCCGATCGACGGCGTCGGGCTCGTCAGTGGTCGACGAAGGGGTGAGCGTCGCACGGTGACCATGGTGTCCTTCGCCGGCATCGACGACCACGCCCTCGGGCGCGAGTTCGCCGCGGGCGATGAGCGCGCCCTGCGCGAGGCGTACGCCCGGTGGTCGCCGCTCGTCTTCCGGCTCGCGCTGCGCTCGCTCGGCGACCGCACCGATGCCGAGGACGTCACGCAGCAGGTCTACATCTCGGCCTGGAAGGGCCGGCACACGTTCGACCTCGCCCGGTCGACCCTCAGCGCGTGGCTGGTCGGCATCGCCCGTCACCGCATCGCCGACGCGCACGAGGCGCGAGCCCGCGCCCGGCGCCTGGAGGAGACGCTCGTCCTCGAGGCCTCCGCCGGGTCGGAGGCCGTCGACGACGACCTCGCCGAACGCGTGATGGTCGCGGAGGAGCTCGAGCGGCTCGAGCCCGTCCCGCGACGCGTCATGAAGCTGGCGTTCTACGACCAGCTCAGCCATTCGCAGATCGCTGAGACCCTCGGGATCCCGATCGGGACCGTGAAGAGCCATGTCCGACGCAGCCTGACCAGGCTGCGGTCGCGATGGGAGGTGGATGATGGACCATATCGAGCCTGACGAACTCGCCGTGCTGGCGCTCGACGGGCGTGAGCCCGCCGACGCGGTCCGCGGCCACCTCGACACATGCCCGGAATGCCTCGCCGAGTACGACGCGCTCGTGCGCACGGTCTCGCTCGGCCGCGGCGGCGTGCCCGTCGACGAGCTGGAGGCGCCGCCGTCGTCGGTCTGGGCCGGCATCCACGGGGAGCTCGGACTCGCGTCGGAGCTCGCCGCGGATCCGCTCGCCGACTGGCGGACCGTCGTGATCGAGCGCGCGGCTGCGCCCGATGGCGCCCCCGAGGCGCCCGCTGATCGCCCGGCCGGGTCCGAGCGGATCGCGCCGGTGACTCCGCTCGCGCCGCGCCGACGCGCCCGCTGGCCGATCGCGATCGCCGCCGCGGCCGGCGGCATCCTCGCCGGGGTCGGCATCGGCGTCGCGGTCGCGAGTCTCGGCGGTTCGGGTGGCGGCACGTCGACCCCGTCGCCGGCGGTCGTCCTGGCCAGCGCCGACCTCGCCGCGTTCCCCGGGTGGGACGACGCGACGGGTCACGCGACGGTCGAGGAGGATGCCGACGGCGAGCGCTCGATCGTGGTCGACCTCGACGCCGCGGTGCCCGCCGGCGACGTGCGCGAGGTGTGGCTGATCCGCTCGGACGCCTCGGGGCTCGTGAGCCTCGGACTGCTCGACGGCGACTCGGGCCGGTTCGTCGTGCCTTCGGGCATCGACCTCGCGGAGTTCACGCTCGTCGACGTCTCGGCCGAGCCGGTCGACGGCGACCCCGCGCACTCGGGCGACTCGATCGTGCGCGGCGAGCTGGTCGAGAGCTGAGGTGGGCGCTCCCGCCCTGGCGTTCGCCCCGTACGCGGCGCTCTCGCTCGTGCACCTCGTGGTGCTCCAGGCGATGCCCGATCCCACGGCGGTGACGGCCACGAAGCTGCTGCTCATGCCGGCGCTCGCGGCGGGCGTGCTTCTCGCGCGACCGCCGCGGACGCGGTCGACCCTGCTGCTGCTCGCGGCGATCGCCCTCTCGTGGGCCGGCGATGCCGCGCTCACGGGTGCGGGCGCGGGATGGTTCGTCGCGGGCCTGCTCGCGTTCCTCGCCGCGCACGTCGCCTACGTCGTGCTGTTCGCGGGCTCGGGTCGCGGCCGGCGGATGCCGGCGTGGACCGCCGTCTACGCGGTCTGGTACGCGGGCTTCCTCGCGCTGCTCGCGCCGCACCTCGGCGCGCTGCTGGCCCCGGTCGCCGTGTACGGGCTCGTCCTCGGCGCGATGGCGGCGCTCGCGGGACGGCTCGGCGGGATCATCGCCCTCGGCGGGGCGCTGTTCGTGGTGTCCGACTCGGTGCTGGCGCTCGGCCGCTTCCTGCCCGGCTACGGGTTCGCGCTGCACGACCTCGCGGTCATGACGACCTACCTCGCCGCGCAGGGCCTCATCGCCCTCGGCATCCTCCGCCTCGCCGGGACCCCCGCCGTCAGTCGGGCGGGACGGGTGGCGGCGGCCCCGACGGCGGCAACCCCGGCTGCTCCGACCCCGTCGACGACGGATCCGGCGTAGCGGGCGGTCGACCCTCGGAGGGGCGGGCCGCTGCGCGCTCGGGTTCCGCGACATCGCGCACGCGGTCGACGAGGTCGCGCCACGGCCCCGTGACCTGGCGTTCGGCGAGCGTCGCCTCGTGCGGCTCGCAGCGGATCCGGTAGGTGTACCGGTCGGGCTCCGGCGGCGCCGGGGGCGTCTCGCTCCACGGGAGCCGCTCGATGAGCAGCACCCACTCCTCGGGATCGGGCTGGTCGTCGACGTTCACCGTCCACGAGAGCCGCAGCCCCGCGATGCCGCCGCTGCGCACGACCTCGACGTCCATGCGTCGGATGCTACTCCGGGTCGAGACCGACGGCGCGCCAGCCTCGGGAGATCGCGCGCGCCTCGCGCGAGCCGGCCCCGAAGCGCGCCCTCGCGGCGGCGAGCGTGGCCGCGGCGAACACGTCGAAGCCGTCGTCCGGACCGAGCACGCCGTCGGTCAGCGTGTCGTACCAGACCCGGCCCGCGTGCTCCCACGCGAAGCCGCCGAGCTCGACCGCGGCGAGCGCGAAGGCCCGGTTCGGGATGCCCGAGTTCAGGTGCACGCCGCCGTTGTCGTCGTCGGTGCGCACGTAGTCGCGGAAATGGGCGGGCTGCGGGTCGCGGCCGAGCACGTCGTCGTCGTAGGCGGTGCCCGGCTCGAGCATCGACCGGAGCGCGCGGCCCTGCACGAGGTCGGTGAACACGCCCTCGCCGATGAGCCAGGTCGCCGCACCGGCGTCCTGGCCCATCGCGTATTGCTCGACCAGCGCACCGAACACGTCGGAGACGTGCTCGTTGAGGGCGCCCGACTGGTCGCGGTAGCGCAGCCGCGCGGTCGCCTCGGTGACGCCGTGTGCGAGCTCGTGGCCGATCACGCTGAGCGACTGCGTGAAGCCGCGGAACACCTCGCCGTCGCCGTCGCCGAACACCATGCGCTCGCCGTCCCAGAAGGCGTTGTCGTAGCGGTCGCCGAAGTGCACGGTCGCCTCGAGTGGCGCGCCACCGCCGTCGATCGCGTCGCGCCCGTACACGCGGTGGAACAGCGCGAACACCTCGCCGAGGCCGTGGTACGCCTCGTCGACGGAGGCGTCGCCCGTCTCGGGCTCGCCTTCGCGACGCACGAGCCGCCCGGGCAGCGTCTCGAGGTGCTCGGCGTCGGAGATGCGCCGGTCGGGCGACGGCTCGGGTCGCTCGACCGCAATGGTCGGCGCCTCGGCCTCGCCCGAGGGCTCGAGGGACGGCCGGCCCTCGCGCGCCTCCTCGTGCGCGACGAGCGGCGGGTGGGCGGCCTCGGCGCGCAGGTCGCGCAGCGGCCGATCGCGCCGAAGCGACCGTCGTGCCGCTTCGGGCGCGACGTCGTAGTGCTCGGTCGCCTCGGCGACCCGACGCAGCAGCCATGGGGGCACGATGCCGGCGCGGGGTCGGCGTTCACGGGCGGCGGCGGCGGCCGGCGGCATCCGGGTCATGCGTCGATCGTGGCACGCGCCGCCGACAGGCCGCGGCGCCCCGCCGCCGTGTCGGGGCCCCGCCGTGCGAAGGTAGGAGGGTGCCCGTGACCGCCCCCGCCTCGATCGAGGTGCGCACGCATCCGATCGCGCTCGTGCCCGCCGCGCTCGTGTGCGGTGCGGCGATCCTGCTGTTCGGGTTCATGCAGAACCTCGCGGGCTACGCGGTGCTGGCCGCGGGGCTCGTCGCGGCGTGGCTCGTCGATCGCTCCGGGCGCACCGAGCGGCTGCTGCCCGACCTCGCGCTCATCGCCCTCGGGCAGGCGATCATCTCGACGATGCCGCTCGAGGCCGACATCTCGTTCCCCGCGATGGTGCGGTTCGCGCTCGTGCTCGGGCTCGCCGTCGCGGTGCCGTACCTGATCTCGCGCTACGTCTACCGCGAGCACGTGATCCGCTTCCCGTGGCGCACCGGCCGCCGCCGGACGCGCACCCAATGGCTCTACCTGATCGGCGTGACGTTCGCCGGATGGCTCATCCTGCCGTTCTACTTCATCACCTCGGGCGTGTACCAGAACTGGCCCACGGTGACGGAGCCGAGCGAGATCGCGCGTCTCTTCGTCGGCGTCAACGCGGTCGGCACGTGGGACGAGCTGTTCTTCATCTGCACGGTCTTCGCGCTGCTGCGCCGGCACTTCCCGACCTGGCAGGCCAACCTGCTGCAGTCGATCGTGTTCGTCTCGTTCCTGTGGGAGCTCGGCTACCAGTCCTGGGGGCCGCTGCTGACCATTCCGTTCGCGCTCATCCAGGGCTATACGTTCAAGCTCACGAAGTCGTTGACCTACGTGCTCGTCGTGCACCTCATCTTCGACGCGGTCGTCTTCTGCGTCATCGTGTACGCGCACAACGGGTGGCCGGCGATCTTCCCGCTCGTGCCGGCGTAGGCGGGCGCGAACTCAGCGCTCGGCGTCGGCCCCGTGCGCCGCGAGCCAGTCGAGCAGCACGGTCGCGTGGTTCGCGCGCTCGTCGCGGGCCCCGAACAGCAGCGTGACGTGGTCGTGCGTGCGTCCGGCGTCGAGGAGGGCCACGGCGGCCGGGTTCGCGTCCAGCTCGGCGCGATAGCGCGCGGCGAACTCGTCGAAGCGGGCGGGGTCGTCGCTGCGGTGCCACTCGGCGCGCAGGTCGGGGGAGGGAGCGACGTCCTTCGCCCACTCGTCGAGCTCGGCGCGCTCCTTGGAGACGCCGCGCGGCCAGAGCCGATCGACGAGCACGCGGTGCCCGTCGGAGGCCTCCGGCGCGTCGTAGATGCGCTTGATCGCGAACGCCATGACGCCATCCTGCACCCGGAACGCCGGCGCGCCTACCCGGCGGTGCGCGTCACGAGGAACGTGCCGTCGTCGTGCCATTCGACGACGAGGAGGTCGTTGTGCACGGCGTCACCGGCCACGCCGTCGCCGTCGTCGTCGCGACCGGTCGCGAGCCCGGCGGGGATCGGCGTGCGCAGGACCATGCCGTCGTCGGCGACATGCTCGAGCGAGGTGCAGTTCCAGATCATGCCGTCGGCGTCCAGGCGCACCACCAGGCAGGCGATCGCGGTATAGGAGACGGCGGCGTACACGCCCGCGCCGCGGATCTCGTCGGCCGGTCCGACGAGTTGCGCGATGCGGGAGGCCGGGAAGAGGTCCGTGAGCCAGCCCGGCATCGATCCCGGCGACCGGTCGCGGTCCCGGAAGACGTCGAAGGCGGCGCCGAGCGGCGCGTCCCAGGTGTTCGCCTCGGGCTCGGCACTCGGCGTGATCTCGACCCGCACGGCGGGCGGGCGGTGCGCGGCGTCGTCGGCCCACGACCACACGGCGACGAATCCCGCGCCGGCGAGCACGCCCATCAGGGCGGCGACCACGGCCGGCGGACGTCGACGCATGCGGCCCGACGACCGGGCGCGGCGCGCCGCGGCGCTCACGTCGGCCGCGCGCGGAGGCGGGGAGGCGATCGCCGTGGGCGGAGGCGCGTCGCCCGACGCATCCCGCCCGGCGCCCGTCATGTCGTCCAGCCGCAACTGCCACTCGCTGTCGCTCACCCAGACGCGGCGCCCGGTGACCGGATCGAGGTGCTCCTCGCGCGGGTCGTCCGCGCCCGCGCGGGAGTAGACCCGCGCCTCGAGTTCCGACCGCTTCATCTCGTCGAGCATCTCCGACGCCCCCACCGACAGGTTATACCTGAGGAATACTCGACCATGAACCGTGAACGGGGGCCGCTGGTCGCCGCCGCCGTCGGGTCGCGGCATCCGCTCTGCTAGACTCCTGAGGTTGCCGTGAATCGGCCGCGCATCAAGAGAGCCCAGGCATCCCGCCCCGGGCAGCGCGCAACGAGAAGGAAGGGGATCCCATCTATGGCTCTGGATGCAGAGAACAAGAAGGCGATCATCGAAGAGTACGCGACGCACCCCGGTGACACTGGATCCCCCGAGGTCCAGATCGCGATCCTCACCAAGCGGATCAAGGACCTCACCGAGCACCTCAAGGCGCACAAGCACGACCACCACTCGCGTCGTGGCCTGCTGCTCCTCGTCGGTCAGCGTCGTCGTCTGCTCGGCTACCTCGCCGACGTCGACATCAACCGCTACCGCTCGCTCATCGAGCGTCTCGGGCTGCGCCGCTGAGCGACGCACCCGCCGCGGCTCTCGGATGACACCGCGAACTTCTTGCGAAGGCCCCCGGCCCGCCCACTCGGCGCGGCGCGGGGGCCTTCGTCATGCCACGATGGCCATCTCGTGCGGGGTGCGGTTCAGTCGGCGCCCGCCGTCGGGCTCGACCACCACGATGTCCTCGATGCGCACGCCGAATCGGCCGGGCAGGTAGATCCCGGGCTCGATCGAGAAGCACATGCCCGGCTGCAACCGGCGGTGCTCGCCCTCGACCATGTACGGCGGCTCATGGGTCGTGAGCCCGATGCCGTGGCCCACCCGATGGATGAAGTACTCGACGTACCCCGCCTCGGCGATCACCGCGCGGGCGACCCGGTCGACCTCCTGGCACTCGATGCCGGGGCGCACGACCTCGAACGCGGCCTGCTGCGCCCGCCGCACGATCTCGTGCACGCGGCGCTCCTCCTCGGTCGGCTCGCCGACGTGCACCGTGCGGGTGGTGTCCGAGCCGTAGCCGTGCTTCAGGCCGCCGAAGTCGAGCACGACCATGTCGCCGTGCTCGATGACACGGTCGCCGATCTCATGGTGCGGGTTCGCACCGTTCGGGCCCGAGCCCACGACCGTGAAGTCCACCTGCGAGTGCCCGAACCGCAGGAGCAGGGCCGCGAGGTCGGCCGCGACCTCGCGCTCGGTCCGGCCCGCGAAGCGAACCTTCAGGATCTCGGCGTAGGCGGCATCGGCGGCCTCGCCCGCGGCGGCGAGGCGCGCGAGCTCGTCGGCGTCCTTGACCGCGCGCAGCATCGGCAGGGCGGTCGTCATCGCGACGTACGAGGTGTCGGTCCGTCGGCCCTGGAGGCCGAGCAGGTGCATCGCCCACGCCGAGTCCGAGACCGCGTAGCGCCCGGGCCCGAGCAACGGGGCCGCGGTCTCGTAGGGGTCGCTTCCGTCGGTCCAGTCGAGCAGGCGCAGCGCCGGAGCGCCCGCCGCGCGCTCGGCATCGGGTCGCTCGAGCTTGGGCACCACGAGGCTCGGCCGGCCGTCGACGGGCACGACGAGCAGGGTGAGGCGTTCGGTGATCGCGACCGGCGCGTACCCCGTCAGGTAGAGCAGGTCGGGTCCCGGCGTGACGAGGAGGCCGTCGAGACCCTCGGCGCCGGCGGCGCGTGCGGCGCGGCCCATCCGCTCGGCGAAGTCGTCGATGGTGAACGGGACGGGCTCGGCGGAATCGGTCATCTCGGCCTCCGGTTCGGTGCGCCTGCGGCGCGGGCACGGCGTCGGCGGCACTCTAGCGGCCGACTCGAGGGCGCCGCGGGCACTTCGACCTGTCAACCCCCTGCCGTCGCGTCGGTTCGCCTGCCTAGCGTGAAGACGGTCCACGAAAGGAGCATCGGATGGCCGAGCGACTCACGGGCAAGCGCGTCGCGTTCCTGATGACCGACGGATTCGAGCAGGTGGAGTTCACCCGGCCGTGGGAGGCGCTCCGCGCGGCGGGCGCCGAGGTCGAGCTGATCGCCCCCGAGACCGGCACCGTGCAGGGCATGAACCACGTCGAGCCCGCCGACGCGTTCGAGGTCGACCACGCGGCATCCGACGTCGAAGCCGACCTCTACGACGCGCTCGTGCTGCCGGGCGGCGTCGTGAACGCCGATCACCTGCGCATGGACCGGCCCTCGGTGGCGTTCGCGCGCGGCTTCTTCGAGCAGCACAAGCCGGTCGCCGTGATCTGCCACGGGGCGTGGATCCTCGCGGAGGCCGACGTGCTGCACGGGCGCCGGATGACGTCGTACCCGTCGCTCCGGACCGACCTGGCCAACGCCGGCGCCGACTGGGTGGACGAGCAGGTCGTGGTCGACGAGGGGCTGGTCTCGAGCCGGCGGCCCGACGACCTGCCCGCCTTCATCGACGCGACGATCGAGGAGATCTCCGAGGGTGCGCACGCCGGGCAGGTCGCCTGACGCCTGTCGGCCTCGGATCGCAGACGGGATGCCGCGGGCTTTGGGGTAGCCCGCGGCATCCGCTCGTTCAGGATGCGGCGTCCTCCGCGCGTGCACGGTGCGCCCTCGCCGCCATCCGGTTGCCGCATCGCACGCTGCAGTAGCGGCGCGACGCGTTCTTGGACAGGTCGACGAACACGCCCGTGCAGTCGTCGGCGTCGCACCGCGCGAGCCGGCGCGTCTCGTCGGCGCGGATCACGTCGACGAGCGCCATGGCTGCCTCGACGAGCATGCGCTCGGCGAGCGGGGAGTCCTGCGAGACCGCGTGGATGTGCCAGTCGAGGTCGTCGTGCCGCATGAGGCGCGGGGTGGCGTTGTTCTCGGCGAGGATGGCGTTGACGGCGTCGACCATGTCGTCGCGCTCGAGGGTCCACAGGTCGCGCAGGCGCTCCCGCACCGCGCGCACCTCGTCGAGTTCGCTCCGGTCGCCGTCGCGACGGCCGGAGAACCCCCAGGCGTCGAGGAGGCCCTCGAGTTGCGCGGTCGACGAGAGCTCGTCCTCGCCGGACTCCGACGCGCCGGGCACCGTGTCGGCCACCGCGGCCATGAACCCGAGGGCGGCCGTCGTGTCATCGGTGAAAATCATTTGACTCCTGACGTCGGCGCGAGTACTGTCACGAGCATAACGGTCTTCGCCCATGACGGGGGCGACGGCCCGCGACTCGGAGGGAGGCGGCGATGCGCGCATCGCGAGGACTCGTCGGCATCGCGCTCGGACTCGGCGCCGGGCTCGCCTTCGGGGCGGGCGGCGTGTTCGTCAAGCCGCTCCTCGAGAGCGGATGGACGCCCGGCGCGGCCGTCCTGGCCCGCATCTCGATCGCGGCCGTGCTGCTCTCGATCCCCGGCCTCATCGCGCTGCGCTTCGACCTGCGGCCGCTCTGGCGCGCCCGGTGGACGGTCCTGCTCTACGGCCTCGTCGCCGTCGCGAGCGTGCAGGTCGCCTTCTACGCCTCGCTCGAGCGCATCCCGGTGTCGATGACGCTGCTCATCGAGTACCTCGCGCCGATCGCGCTCGTGCTGTTCGCCTGGGTGCGCACCCGGCGGATGCCGCAGCTGATCGTGCTCGGCGGCTCGGTGCTCGCGATCGCCGGCCTCGTGCTCGTGATCGGGCCCGGCGGGGGCGCACTCGACCCCCTCGGCCTGCTCTTCGCGGCGATCGCCATGATCGGCGTCTGCGTGTACTACGCGATCGGGGAGCGCGCGAGCGAGCAGGTGCCGCCCGTCGCGCTCATCGCCTCGGGCTTCGTGGTGGGCGCGATCGCGCTCGCGGCCACCGGCGCGATCGGGCTGCTCCCGATGAGGGCCACGTTCGGCGAGGTCGACTTCCTCGGCGGCACGGCGCCGTGGTGGGTGCCGCTCGTCACCGTCGGCGCGGTCTCGACCGCGTTCGCGTACACCGCGGGCATCGCCGCCATCCGCATGCTGGGTGCGCGGCTCGCCTCGTTCCTCGGGCTCTCCGAGGTCGTCTTCGCGGGCATCGTGGGCTGGATCCTCCTCGGCGAGGCGCTCGGCCCGCTGCAGGTCCTCGGCGGCGTGCTCATCCTCGGCGGGATCGTGCTGGTCCGCCTCGAGCGCGCGCCGGCGGATGCGGCATCCGTCGCACTGGACATGGACCTCGTGCCCGTCACGGCGCCCGTCGAGACCCCCGCGCCCGCCCGGCGCGGATAGTCTCGCGTCATGCGCTTCGGACTCGTCATCCTGCCCCAGTACGACTGGCCCGAGGCGGGTCGCCTGTGGCGCCAGGCCGAGCAGCTCGGCTTCGACCATGCGTGGACCTACGATCACCTCTCGTGGCGCGGCCTCGCGGGGGAGCGCTGGCACGCCACCGTGCCGACCCTCACCGCCGCCGCGATGGTCACCGAGCGGATCCGGCTCGGCACGTTCGTCGCGAGCCCCAACTACCGGCACCCCGTGCCCTTCGCCAAGGACGTCGCGACGCTCGACCAGGTCTCGGGCGGTCGCGTCGTGCTCGGCCTCGGATCCGGCGGCACCGGGTTCGACGCGTTCGTGCTGGGGCAGGGCGAGCTGACGGCGCGCGAGCGGTTCGAGCGGTTCCGCGAGTTCACCGAGGCCCTCGACGTGCTTCTGCGACACGAACGCGGCTCGGGGCGGGGCATCTCCTACTCGGGCGACTGGTACTCGGCGGTCGGCGCCCGCATGGTCGGCGAACCCGACCAGGAGCCGCGCGTGCCCTTCCTCATCGCGGCGAACGGGCCGCGAGCCCTGCGCCTGGCCGCGCGGCTCGGATCCGGGTGGGTGACCACGGGGCCGCAGGCCGACACGGATGCCGCGTGGTGGAGCGGTGTCGCCGACCTCGCCGCGCGGCTCGACGACGCGTGCGCGGCCGAGGGGCGCGACCCGGCCGAGCTCGACCGCGTGCTCTCGCTCGACGACGACGGGCGGTACTCGATGGCGAGCGTCGGCGCGTTCGAGGACGCGGTCGGCCGTGCGCGCGACCTCGGCTTCACCGACGTGGTGACCCATCGCCCGCGCGAGCACGGACTGTACGCGGGCACCGAGGCGGTCCTCGAGGAGGTCGGCTCGCGGCTCGACGCCCTCCGCTAGCCTGTCGGGGTGTCCGCGCCCCGCTTCGTCTCCCCGCTCCACTGGGAGCCCCTGCCCTACCTCGTGCTCGTCGCGCTGCTCGTGCTGACCGGCCTCATCCGACCCGAGTCGGGGATCGGGTTCGCGGTCCTCATGGCGGCGATCGCGCTCGCCGGCGCGTGGCTGATCGCCGGGCTCGTGCGCGAACGCCGCACGCGCAATCCCGACACGATGGGCGAGGTCGACGACCTCGAGGCGCTCGAGGTCGTCGACGCGCCACGTGCCGGCGGCGAACTGCGCACGGTCGTCCCGGTGGCCGACACGCACCGTCACCAGCCCGCGATCGAACTCGCGCGCCTGCACGGCGGCGCCGAGCAGCGGGCCGTGCTCGTGCCGCGCGCACGTCGGTGGCTCTCGCCGCGCTACCGCATCGGCGTGCAGCTGGTCGGCGAGGGTCGGCCCCGGCACGCCGGATTCCTGCCGGATGCCGCCGACGCGCGATGGCGCGACGGGCTCGACGAGCTCCGCGGCGCCGGCCGGTTCCTGCGCGTGCCCGCACGCATCGAGGGCTCCGCGCGGCCGTACCGCGTGGATCTCGATCTCAGCGGGCTCGGGGCCGTGGCGCCGGAGTCGCCCGGACGCTGAGGGCGCATGCTCCCGGGCGCATACGGTGGAACTGAGCAGAAGTCAAGTCTGGTCCGGCTCACAGAAGATGCATAGCCTCTCGACTGAGGAGCGTCGACGAGGACGCTCCCCGAGAAGGAGAGACGATGTATCGATCTGCAAGGCTTTCCCGCCGCGCCGTGGTGCTCGCGACCGCGACATCCGCGCTCGCTGCACTGGCGCTCGCGCCCGCCGGCGCCGCACTCGCCGCCCCCAAGGCGAAGGTGTGCGATACCCGCAACAACAACACGATCACCAAGCTCCTCGAGTGCGTGAACGCCGCCGGTGCGACGGAGCACCTGCAGGCGCTCCAGGACATCGCCGACGACAACGGCGGCACCCGCGCCGCCGGCACGCCCGGGTACGAGGCGAGCGTCGACTACGTCGTCGACACGCTCGAGGCGGCCGGATGGAGCGTCAGCATCGACGAGTTCCCGTACACGTACGTCGGGCCGTCCACGCTCACGCAGCTCGCGCCGATCTCCGCGGAGTACCCGACCGGTCCGTTCACGGGCAGCGGCGCGGGCGACGTCACCGCTGGGGTATCGCCGGTCGACCTGCAGCTCGGCCTCGGCAACACGAGCTCGAGCGGATGCGACGCGGCCGACTTCGCGGGCTTCACCGCGGGGAGCATCGCGCTGATCCAGCGCGGAACCTGCAACTTCAGCGTCAAGGCGCTGAACGCGGCGGCGGCCGGTGCCGCGGGCGTCGTCATCTTCAACCAGGGCAATGACACGACCGATGCGCGCAACGGCCTCATCGTCGGCACGCTCGGCGGTTCGGATGTCGTCGACATCCCGGTCGTCGGGGCCAGCTACGAGCAGGGCGTCGCGCTCTCGCAGGCGGGGTCGATCGCGAACATCTTCGTCCCGGCACCCGAGTCGCGCCCGCAGAAGAACGTCATCGCCGAGAAGACGGGCCTCAACGACGACAACGTCGTGATGGCCGGCGCCCACCTCGACTCGGTCCAGGCCGGTCCGGGCATCAACGACAACGGCAGCGGCTCCGCCTCGCTGCTCGAGCTCGCGCAGCAGCTCTCCAAGCTCGAGCCGCAGAACACCATCCGCCTCGCCTGGTGGGGCGCCGAGGAGAGCGGCCTGATCGGTTCGGAGGAGTACGTCGCCGAGCTCAGTCAGGAGGAGCGGGACCGCATCGCGCTGTACCTCAACTTCGACATGGTCGCTTCGCCCAACTACATCTTCATGGTGTACGACGGCGACGAGTCCGGCTGGCTCGCACCCGAGGGCGTGCCGATCCCCGACGGCTCGATCCAGATCGAGAAGCTGTTCGAGGGCTACTACACGTCGGTCGGCGCGCCGTACGACGACGCCCAGTTCAGCGGTCGCAGCGATTACGACGCGTTCATCCGCGTCGGCATCCCGGCGGGCGGCCTGTTCACCGGCGCCGAGATCGTGAAGACCGCCGAGCAGGCCTCGATCTGGGGCGGCACGGCCGGGGCATCGTACGACCCGTGCTACCACCAGGCGTGCGACACGCTGGCCAACGTGAACCAGCGGGCGCTCGACGTGAACGTCGACGCGATCGCCCTCGCGGTGCTCGCGTACTCGTACACCACCGAGTCCGTGAACGGCGTCGCCGGTGCGGACATCCCCGGCGGCCTCGGCCTGCCCGCGCCGTCGGGGCCCGAGGGGACGATCGGCGGCAACGCCGGCGGTCTCGACCCCGACCTCGTCGGCGACGGCCACCACCACGGCCCGCACGAGACCGAGTAGCGGGGATCAATCGTGCGGGGCCCGTCGCGAGAGCGGCGGGCCCCGCACTCGTCCACGAGACTGGGGCCGTGGAGACGATCGTCAAGCGCCGGGACGACGCGCCGAGGGGTTCTTCGAGGCCGAGGCGGCGGGACTCGCCTGGCTGGCGGCCGCCGGCGGCGCGCGCGTAGCGGGCGTCACCGGTGTCGGACCGGGCGCGGCTACGGGGTCGCGCTCGTCGAGGCGGCGGAAGCGGTGCTCGACCTCGACGGTCGGGCTGGGGAATAGTTCGGGGGAGACATCCGTTCAACCCAATTGCATGCAAACGCATGAAGCAAGACGAGGAGCCCAGGAGGGCGACATGCAGTTCGGAATCTTCACCGTCAGCGACATCACGCAGGACCCGACGACCGGTCGGACCCCCAGTGAGGCCGAGCGCATCCAGGCGACGCTGACGATCGCCAAGCACGCCGAGGAGGTCGGGCTCGACGTCTTCGCGCTGGGCGAGCACCACAACCCGCCGTTCTGGTCCTCGTCGCCGACCACGACCCTCGCGTACATCGCCGGGCAGACCTCGACGCTGCAGCTCTCGACCGCCACGACGCTCATCACCACCAACGACCCGGTGAAGCTCGCCGAGGACTACGCGATGCTGCAGCACGTCTCGGGCGGCCGCGCCGACCTGATGCTCGGCCGCGGCAACACCGGCCCGGTCTACCCGTGGTTCGGCAAGGACATCCGCCAGGGCCTGCCCATCGCCATCGAGAGCTACGAGCTCCTGCACCGCCTCTGGCGCGAGGACGTCGTGGACTGGGAGGGCAAGTTCCGCACCCCGCTGCAGGGCTTCACCTCGACCCCGCGGCCCCTCGACGACGTCCCGCCGTTCGTCTGGCACGGCTCCATCCGCACGCCCGAGGTCGCCGAGCAGGCCGCCTACTACGGCGACGGCTTCTTCGCGAACCACATCTTCTGGCCCGCGTCGCACACCGCTCGCATGATCGCCCTGTACCGGCAGCGGTACGAGCACCACGGCCACGGCACCGCCGCGCAGGCGATCGTCGGGCTCGGCGGCCAGGTCTTCATGCGCAAGAACTCGCAGGACGCCGTGAACGAGTTCCGGCCGTACTTCGACAACGCGCCGGTCTACGGCCACGGCCCGAGCATGGAGGACTTCACGCAGCAGACGCCGCTCACCGTCGGCAGCCCGCAGGAGGTCATCGACCGCACGCTGGGCTTCCGCGACTACGTCGGCGACTACCAGCGCCAGCTCTGGCTCATCGACCACGCCGGCCTGCCGCTGAAGACCGTGCTCGAGCAGCTCGACCTGCTCGGCGAGGAGGTCGTGCCGGTGCTCCGCCGAGAGTTCGCGAAGGACCGCCCCGCCGATGTGCCCGACGCGCCGACCCACGCCTCGCTCGTCGCGGCGAAGTACGGCGACGCGGCGCCCCGCCAGGCGACCCCGCGCGCCAACCGCGGCGACAACCTGACCGCCGGCTCGCCGTACCAGGATGCCGAGCCCGTCGCCGCGGCGGCCTCCGGCTCGTCCTTCGGTCCGGCCGCGACCCGGACGGCGGGTGCGCGATGACCACGAAGAAGCTCGTCATCGTCTCGTCGGGCCTGTCGACCCCGAGTTCGACCCGCCAGCTCGCCGACCGCCTCGTGTCCGACGCCGCCGGCCTGCTCGGCGAGCGCGGCATCGAGGTCGAGGTGAAGGTCTTCGAGCTGCGCGACCTCGCGCACGACATCACGAACCACCTGCTGCTCGGCTTCGCCCCGCCCAAGCTCCAGGCCGCGCTCGACGCGGTCGCCGCGGCCGACGGCCTCATCGCAGTGACGCCGATCTTCACGACGAGCTACGCCGGGCTCTTCAAGTCGTTCATCGACGTGATCGACCCCGACGCGCTCACGGACCTCCCGGTGCT
Organism: Agromyces aurantiacus; assembly: GCF_016907355.1. Classification (NCBI taxonomy): domain Bacteria; kingdom Bacillati; phylum Actinomycetota; class Actinomycetes; order Micrococcales; family Microbacteriaceae; genus Agromyces; species Agromyces aurantiacus. Next base: position 2,004,106 of record NZ_JAFBBW010000001.1, read on the forward strand.
CATCGGGGCGACCGGCGGCACGCCGCGGCACTCGCTCGCGATCGACTACGCGATCCGCCCGCTGTTCACCTACCTCCACGCGATCCCGGTGACCACCGGCGTGTTCGCCGCCACGGGCGACTGGGGCGACGGCGGCGACGGCGTGCGGTCCCTGCCCGACCGCATCTTCCGCGGCGCCAAGGAGTTCGCCGACCTCGTCGAGCGCACCGACCGAAGCGACCGCGTGAGCGATCCCTTCTCACTCGACCGCCCGATGGGGCACCTGCTCGGGGGACTCGCGGGGGAGTAGCTCCGCCAGGGCTCGCCCGGATGCCGTGACCGCACGTCGGTCGCGGCATCCGCCGTTCGCGCCGCGCTCAGTCGTCGAGCACGAACGTGACCTCGAGGGTCACCGACCACTCGACGACGCGGTCGCCTTCGACCGTGACCTTCTGCTCCTTGACCCAGGCGCCCTTGACGCCCCGCAGCGTCGCCGCCGCGCGCGCGATGCCGACCGAGACGGCATCCTCGAAGCTCGTCTCCGAGTACGCGGTGATCGTGGTGACCCGTGCGACCGATGACATGGCGTTCCCCCTCGAACGAATCGGGACGCATCGGACGGTGCGTCCTCGACCCATGTAACTCCTCATCGGGCGATCCCGCGAGGGGGTGCGCCGCCGCGAGGGGCGTCTTCGGGGAGGTGCGCCGGTGCTCAGCCGCTCTTGCGGCGGAACTCCCGCCGGTGATCGGCGGGGCCGTGCGAATGGTTCGCGGCGGAGGTGCCGTCGAGGTGCGACTCGCCCGAGCGGTTCCTCGCCGCGTCGTTCTTGCGATCGAGCGCCTCGCGGAACTTGCGCTTGGTCTCCTCGGAGGGCTCCGTGCTGCTCTGCTCGTCGGGCGTCATGTCCACGAGTCTGGCACGGATGCCGCGAAGCACCCCTCTGCTAGGCTGGATCCGGTCGCCCGATGGGCCACCACCGTCTGGGGTGCCGTGAACCGGTACCGCATCCGCTCGGATCGACCAGGCGGCACAACTGCACATCGAGCACCGTGCTCGTATCGAGCACGCACCGGAGCAGGCCGGCAGGAAGCTGGTCCCCTGTGGTGGATCACCAAACCGAGCGGGTTGGTGGACTTCTACTGGTGGCCAGCGTGAGCGCATCGCCTGATGCGTTTCGTAATGCCTGTTCCTGCTCCTGACGTATGAGTCGCGCCCACCACGGGGTGCGACGTAAAACAAAGGAGAAGACCTCTTGGAAGGTCCTGAGATCACGTTCGCCGAAACGGTCATCGACAACGGTCGGTTCGGCACCCGCACCATCCGCTTCGAGACCGGCCGTCTCGCCCAGCAGGCGCAGGGCTCCGCGGTCGCCTACATCGACGACGAGACCATGCTGCTCTCCGCCACGTCGGTGTCGAAGCAGCCGAAGGAGCACTTCGACTTCTTCCCGCTCACGATCGACGTCGAGGAGCGCATGTACGCCGCGGGCCGCATCCCCGGCTCGTTCTTCCGTCGCGAGGGCCGCCCCTCGACCGAGGCGATCCTCACCTGCCGCCTGATCGACCGCCCGCTGCGCCCCTCGTTCGTCGAGGGCCTGCGCAACGAGGTCCAGGTCGTCGTGACGGTGCTCGCCATCGAGCCCGACGAGCTCTACGACGTGCTCGCGATCAACAGCGCGTCGCTCTCGACGCAGCTGTCGAGCCTGCCGTTCTCCGGCCCGATCGGCGGCGTGCGCGTCGCCCTGATCGACGGCCAGTGGGTCGGCTTCCCGAAGCACTCGCAGCTCGAGGACGCGGTCTTCAGCATGGTCGTCGCCGGCCGTGTCGTGACCGAGGCCGACGGCTCGCAGGACGTCGCGATCATGATGATCGAGGCCGAGGCCACCGACAACGCCTTCACCCTGATCCAGGCCGGCGCCGTCAAGCCCGACGAGACCGTCATCGCCCAGGGCATCGAGGCCTCGAAGCCGTTCATCAAGCAGCTCGTCGAGGCGCAGCAGGAGGTCGCCAAGACCGCCGCCAAGCCGACCGCCGACTACCCGACCTTCCCGCCCTACCAGGACGCGACGAAGGCCGCGGTCGAGGAGCTCGCGCTCGAGGAGCTCAAGGGCATCTACCAGATCGCCGGCAAGGTCGAGCGACAGGACGCCGACGACGCGCTCAAGGCGCGCGTCAAGGAGGCCATCGCGGCCAAGGTCGACGCGGGCGAGCTGCCCGAGTCGGCGAACGGCGAGGTCTCGGCGGCCTACAAGTCGGTCACCAAGCACGTCGTCCGCTCGCGCGTCCTCTCCGAGGGCGTGCGCATCGACGGCCGCGGGCTCGCCGACATCCGGCCGCTCGACGCCGAGGTGCAGGTCATCCCGCGCGTGCACGGCTCCGCGATCTTCCAGCGCGGCGAGACCCAGATCCTGGGCGTCACCACGCTGAACATGCTCAAGATGGAGCAGCAGATCGACTCGCTGAGCCCGGTCACCAAGAAGCGCTACATGCACAACTACAACTTCCCGCCCTACTCGACGGGTGAGACGGGTCGTGTCGGTTCGCCGAAGCGTCGCGAGATCGGCCACGGCGCACTCGCCGAGCGCGCCCTCGTGCCGGTGCTGCCGAGCCGCGAGGAGTTCCCGTACGCGATCCGCCAGGTCTCCGAGGCGCTGGGCTCGAACGGCTCCACCTCGATGGGCTCGGTCTGCGCGTCCACCCTGTCGCTCCTGAACGCGGGCGTGCCGCTGAAGGCGCCGGTCGCGGGTATCGCGATGGGCCTCATCTCCGACACCGTCGACGGCGAGACCCGCTACGCGGCGCTCACCGACATCCTCGGTGCGGAGGACGCGCTCGGCGACATGGACTTCAAGGTCGCCGGCACCTCCGAGTTCGTCACCGCGATCCAGCTCGACACGAAGCTCGACGGCATCCCCGCGTCGGTGCTCGCCGGCGCGCTGACCCAGGCGAAGGAGGCGCGCACCACGATCCTGCAGGTGCTGAACGCCGCCATCGAGGGCCCCGACGAGATGGCGCCCACCGCGCCGCGCGTGATCAGCGTGCAGATCCCGGTCGACAAGATCGGCGAGCTCATCGGCCCCAAGGGCAAGACGATCAACGGCATCCAGGATGAGACGGGCGCCGAGATCTCGATCGAGGAGGACGGCACGGTCTACATCGGCGCGACCGACGGCCCCTCGGCCGAGGCCGCCCGCGCCGCCGTGAACGCGATCGCCAACCCGACCAACCCCGAGGTCGGCGAGCAGTTCCTCGGCACGGTCGTGAAGATCGCCGCGTTCGGCGCGTTCATCTCGCTGCTGCCCGGCAAGGACGGCCTGCTGCACATCTCCGAGGTGCGCAAGCTCGCGGGTGGCAAGCGCGTCGAGAACGTCGAGGACGTGCTCGGCGTCGGCCAGAAGCTGCTCGTCGAGATCACCAAGATCGACGACCGCGGCAAGCTCTCGCTCGCGCCGGTCGTCGCGGAGGACGCGGACACCAACGGCCGCGAGGCCGAGCCGGTCCACGCCGACGCGCCCGCTGAGGGCGCCGACGCGTAGTCCTCGCCTGAGCGAACGGATGCCCCGCCCGACATGTTCGGGCGGGGCATCCGTCGTCTGGGGCGGCCGGGTGTCAGAGCGGCAGGGTGTCAGAGCGGCAGGTACCCGGCGCGGCGGATCAGCTCGTCGCGCTCGGCCAGTGCGGCCTCGGCCGCGGCGCGGGCCTCGATGCGCGAGAGGAGCCGGTCGCGGTCGGTGCGGCGTGCGGCCCGTCGCAGGCCCCAGCCGGCGAGGTCGAGCCCGGTGCGGACGGCCAGTCCGGCGACCAGGCCGGAACCGGGGGAGAGGATGGCGGTGTTCATCGTGACTCCTCGTCTGGATGGTCGGTCGGTTCGCCGCGCACGAGCGGGAACGCGTTGATGTGGACCTGCACGGGCCGCGAGCCCGGCGAGGGCGTGCGCTTGTAGGCGCCGATGTACTTCTCGAGCACGGCGTCGATCTCGGTCACGAGCCCGTGCAGCTGCTCCGGCGTCAGCCGGATGTTGATGGTGTCGGAGGTCGCGACGTCGAGCCAGTCGCGCCCGAAGACCTGGTCGCCGTCGGCGAGGAACTCGCGGAAGTTCTGCTCGCGGGAGCGGTACCACTCGTCCTCGACGAGGCGGACCGCCAAGCGCTCGGCGCTGCCGGGCGGCAGGTCGCGCGCCTCGGGGATCGCGATGGAGCCCGGGCGCCGCTCCCACCAGCGCTCGCGGCCCTTGCCGCGGCTCTCGTCCTCCTGCACGAGCCCGGAGCGCGCGAGCTGGCGGAGGTGGTAGCTCGTCGCTCCGCTCGTCTCGCCGAGGCGTTCGCCCAGCATGCTCGCCGTCAACGGGCCGTACGCGGACAGCTCATCGTAGATCCGGACGCGCAGCGGGTGGGCGAGGCTCTTGAGGCTCTCGGAGGGGAGGATGTGGTCGATCCCGGGGTGCCGGGTGCTGCTCGGCCAGGCTTCGAGGTCGTTGTCGTCGCTCATGTTGCAAAGATAGCGTTGCAAAGAAACCTTTGCAAGCGGTTCTTTGCAACAGGTTCTTTGGGAGGCGTTCAGGTGCGCAAGTGGCGCAGCACCGCGTCGGCGAGCATGTCAGCCGAACCGTCCGCCATCCCGAGGTACAGGATGGGTTCGATGAGCTCGAGCTCGAGCACGCGGAGTCGCCCGGCGAACCGCACGACGTCGATCCGGGCGTAGTCGAGCTCGAAGGGCAGGCGCGCGGCGAGCTCGCGGATCTCCATAAGGTCGCTCTCGGTAGGAGTGTGCCGCTCGATCGTGCCGCCGTAGATCCCGTGTGCTCGGAAGTCGCCCTCGGCCGGGCGCTTGCGCAGCGCGTGACTCACCTCGCCGCCGATCACGGCGAAGGAGTACTCGCCCTCGTCGAGCACCGCCGGGGCGAAGGGCTGCACGAACACGGGGCCGCTCGTCGAGGCGAGGTGGTCGACCAGCCGCGAGGCGCGCAGCCGGACGACGCCGGCCCCGCCGACGCCGACGGTCGGCTTGACCACCAGTTCGTCCCATCCCGCCGCCGCCACAGCGCGTGCGACGGCGGCCCGCTCGACGGACGACGCGCGGATGACCGGCACGACGGGCACTCCCATTTCCGCGAGGTCCACGAGGTAGTGCTTGTCGCTGTTCCAGCGAACGGCATCGATCGGGTTGCGGACGCGACAGCCGCGGGCCTCGATCGCCTCGAGGGCGGCCAGGAACTCGGGCAGCCGGTCGACGTAGTCCCACGTGCTGCGCAGCACGGCGAGGTCGAACGCCGCCCAGTCGGCGTCATCCGACCATGCCAGGGGCACCGCATCGACGCCGCGGCGGCCCAGCGCCGCGATGAGGAGCCGGTCGTCCTCGAACAGGGCGTCGACGTCCGGGATCTCCCACGTCACGAATCGCGGAAGTCGTTCGCAGCGGAGCACGGCGACGCGCATGGCGGTGCATTCCTCAGCGCATCAGCAGCGGCGCGAGCCGGAAGGGGATCAGCTCGCCCATCGCGAGCGAGGTCTCGGTGCGTTCGACCCCGTCGATCGCGAGGATCTCCTCGTCGATGCGGAACAGGTCGTGCGCGTCGCGGCACACCACGCGCACGAGCAGGTCGATCTGGCCGGAGAGGCCGTGGGCCTGGATCACCTCGGGGATCTCGGCGAGGGCGCGCACGACCTCGGCGAGGACCTTCTGGCGGGCGTGCACGGCCACGAACGCCTCGAGGGGGTACCCGAGCGGGGTGGGATCGATGCTGCGCTCGAAGGAGAGGAACGCGCCCGCGGCGTCCAGCCGCGACATCCGGGCCTGCACGGTGTTCCGGCTCATCCGGAGCCGCTCGGCCAGTGCCACCACGGTCGCGCGCGGGTCCTCGGAGAGCGCCCGCAGCAGCGCGCGGTCCACCGCGTCGTAGCCGTCCATAGCGCCACACGTTAGCACCGTCGAAGCCGCCTGCACCATGCAATGTGCGCAACGCGTCCGTGTCTGCTTGAGCCGATTGCCAGATCGTCGTACGCTGCCGATATCCGGCATCGGCGCCGGGTGCGAGGCTGCCCACGACGCGGCCGAGCCGACACGGAGGTTCGAACATGACCCCTTCCGACCGAGAGGCGACCGGGCTGCTCACCCGCCCAGACGACCTCGTCCAGCTCCTCGACCAGTCCGGCATCCGGCACGCGAACCCCGAGTTCGACCGCTGGATCGCCGACGTCGACACCGACGCGCTGATCGCCCTCCATCGCGACATGGCCGTGGTGCGCCGACTCGATGCCGAGGCCACCGCGCTGCAGCGCCAGGGCGAGCTCGCCCTCTGGCCGCCGCTCGCGGGGCAGGAGGCCGCGCAGATCGGCTCGGCGCGCGCGCTGCACGACGACGACTTCGTGTTCTCGAGCTACCGCGAGCACGCCATCGCGTGGCTGCGCGGCGTGCAGCCCCACGAGCTGCTGAGCGTCTGGCGCGGCGCCGCGCCGTCCGGGTGGAACCCCTTCGACAAGGGGATGGCGATCCCGCAGATCATCATCGGCGCGCAGGCGCTGCACGCGGTCGGCTGGGCCATGGGCGCGAAGTGGGAAGGCTCCGACGCCGCCTCGATCGCGTACTTCGGCGACGGCGCCACGAGCGAGGGCGATGTCAACGAGGCCTTCGTGTTCGCGGCGAGCTTCGGCGCACCCACGGTCTTCTTCTGCCAGAACAACGGCTGGGCGATCTCCGAACCGGTCGGCCTGCAGTCCAACCAGCCGCTCGCGCGGCGTGCCGACGGCTTCGGCATGCCCGGCATCCGCGTCGACGGCAACGACGTGCTCGCGGTGCTCGCGGTCACCCGCTGGGCGCTCGACCGTGCGCGCCGCGGCGAGGGGCCGTCGCTCATCGAGGCCGTCACCTACCGCATGGGACCGCACACCACCGCCGACGACCCCAAGCGCTACCGCACCGACGACGACCTCGCGACCTGGCGCGAGCGCGACCCGATCGCGCGCGTGCACGCCCTGCTCGAGGCATCCGGCGCCGACATGGAGGCCGTCGACGCCGACGTGAAGACGGCCGCCGACCGCGCCGCCGCCGAGCTGCGCGCCGGCATCACCGCGATCCCCGACCCCGAGCCCATGAGCGTGTTCGACCACGTCTACGCCGAGCCCAACAGCCACCTCGAGCGGCAGAAGGAGCGGTACGCCTGGTACCTCGCCATGTTCGGCGACGAGGACGGAGGCGCCCGATGACGACCATCACCTTCGGCAAGGCCATCAACGAGGGGCTTCGCCGCGCCCTCGCCGACGACGACAAGGTCGTCCTGCTCGGCGAGGACATCGGCACGCTCGGCGGCGTGTTCCGCATCACCGACGGGCTCAAGGCCGAGTTCGGCGAGCACCGCGTGGTCGACACGCCGCTCTCCGAGGCCGGCATCGTCGGCACGGCCGTCGGCCTCGCATACCGCGGCTTCCGCCCGGTCGTCGAGATCCAGTTCGACGGGTTCGTCTACCCGGCGTTCGACCAGATCGTGGCGCAGGTGGCCAAGCTGCACTACCGCTCGCGCGGCGCCGTGCGCATGCCGCTCGTCATCCGCATCCCGTTCGGCGGTGGCATCGGCGCGGCCGAGCACCACTCCGAGTCGCCCGAGGCGTACTTCACGCACACCGCCGGCCTGCGCGTCATCGCGTGCTCGAACCCCGCCGACGCGTACGTCATGATCCGCCAGGCGATCGCGAGCGACGACCCCGTGGTCTTCCTCGAGCCCAAGCGCCGGTACCACGTCAAGGGCGAGGTCGACCTCGACGCCAACCTCGCCGACGCACGGCCCATGGGCGTGGCCACCGTCGTCGCCCCGGGTCGCGACGTGACGCTCGTCACCTACGGCGCGCTCGTGCAGACCGCGAGGGATGCCGCGACCGCCGCCGCGGAGGAGGGCGTGTCGATCGAGGTCATCGACCTGCGCTCGCTCGCGCCCGTCGACTACTCCACCATCGAGGCGTCGGTGCGGCGCACCGGCCGGCTCGTCGTCGCCCACGAGGCGGGCGAGCAGGGCGGCGTGGGCGCCGAGATCGCCGCGTCGATCACCGAGCGCTGCTTCGAGTTCCTCGAGGCCGCGCCCGTGCGCGTGACCGGGCACGACATCCCGTACCCGCCGGCGAAGCTCGAGCAGTACCACCTGCCCGACCTCGACCGCATCCTCGACGGGGTCGACCGCGCGATGGGCCGCCCGAACTCGCTGAGCGAGGTGGAGGCGTGAGCATGATCCGCGACTTCGCACTGCCCGACCTCGGTGAGGGGCTCACCGAGTCCGAGATCGTCGCGTGGCGCGTCAAGGTCGGCGACCACGTCGAGCTCAACCAGATCATCGCCGACGTCGAGACCGCCAAGGCGGTGGTCGAACTGCCGTCGCCGTTCGAGGGCACGGTCACGGCGCTGCACGCGGCCGAAGGCGAGACCGTCAACGTCGGCGAGAAGCTGTTCTCGTGCGACACCGGTGAGGGGGCCGGCGCGGAGGCCGCGGCACCCGCGCAGGAGGCCGCCGCGGCGGTCGCGTCGACGGCCGTCGCGTCGCCCGCCCCGGCGACGGCCGAGGTCGAGACTCGCGAACCGACGCTCGTCGGCTACGGTGCCGGCGCCGAGCGGGGCCCCAAGCGGCGCGCTCGTCGCCTCGGCGGGGGAGCGGCGGCGCTCGCGGCCGATCTCGTCCCGGCGCCGCCCGAGCACGACCGCCTGGAGCCCGACACGGCGACGCACGCCGTGAACGGCCTGCACGACGGCGACGAGCGGCCCGAGCGCCCGCGGTCCACGCCGCCCGTGCGCAAGCTCGCGCGCGACCTCGGCGTCGACCTCGAGCACGTGGTCGGCACGGGCGAGCGCGGACTCATCACCCGGGCCGACGTCGAGGCCGCGGCATCCGGAACCGGGATGCGCGCGGAGGAGCACGCGACGGTCCAGGCGGTGGCCGGCCGTTCCGAGACCCCGACCGCCGCGACGACCGAGACGCGCATCCCGATCAAGGGCGTGCGCAAGCACACCGCGGCGGCCATGGTGCGCAGCGCCTTCACGGCGCCGCATGTCACCGAGTTCCTCACGGTCGACGTGACCGCCACGATGGAACTCCTCGCGGCCATCCGCGAGGACCGCGCGTACGCCGGGCATCGCGTGACCCCGCTCGCGGTCGTCGCGAAGGCGCTGTGCATCGCGGCGACCCGCACGCCCGAGGTGAACTCGCGCTGGGAGGAGGGCGCGCAGGAGATCGTGCGCTTCGGCCACGTCAACCTCGGCATCGCCGCGGCGACCGAGCGGGGCCTCGTGGTGCCGAACATCAAGGGCGCCGAGGGCATGACGCTCATCGAGCTCGCCGACGCGATCGCCGCGCTCGCCGACACGGCCCGCGCCGGACGCACCGCGCCCGGCGACCTCTCGGGCGGCACGATCTCGATCACGAACATCGGCGTGTTCGGCATCGACGCCGGCACGCCCATCCTGAACCCCGGCGAGGCGGCGATCCTCGCAATGGGCGCCGTGCGGCGCACGCCGTGGGAGCATCGGGGCGAGATCGCGCTGCGCGACGTCATGACGCTCTCGCTCTCGTTCGACCACCGGCTGGTCGACGGCGAGCAGGGGTCGCGATTCCTCGCCGACATCGGCCGCATCCTGCGCGATCCGGGCCTGGCGCTGACCATGGCCTGATCGCGCGTACGCCGAGGGCGCGGGTCGCCGGAATTCGTGGAGGATTCCGGCGATCCGCGTCCGGCGGCGGTATTCGCGCGCGCGTGCGCGAAGATGGTGGCATGGACGAGCGCACGCCGCTCTCGCGCGACGACGTCGCGGCAGAACTCGAGGGATCGGGATTCCGCCACGACGGCGAACGGCTGACGGCGGAATTCCGGACGGCCGATTTCTCGAGCGCGGTGCGCCTGCTCGACGCCGTGGCGGAAGAGGCGGATGCCGCGAATCACCATCCCGATGTGCGACTCGGATGGGGCCGTATCGAATTCGAACTCGCGTCGCACGACGTCGGCGCGGTCACGGGGCGCGATGTCAGGCTCGCACGGCGTATCCGCGCGCTCGCCGATCAATTCGGCGCGCGCCCGGCGTGATATCCCGCCGGGTATTCCCCAGGCGTTTCCGGACGGAATTCTCCACAATTCGATCGCGCCGATTCACGCGCGTGAATTCGAAAGCGAATATGCTCGATTCCCGACAGGTACCCCTGCCCTGAATTCAGCGGCGAATGCCGCAGATCGGACGTGTGAAATGGCCAAGCGTGTTGTCGAGACCCTCGTCGACGATATCGACGGATCCGACGCCGACCGCACCATCTCCTTCTCGATCGACGGAACCCAGTACTCGATCGATCTCTCGAGCGCCAATGCGGAGAAGTTCGAGGCGGCCGTCGCGCCGTATGTCGCGGCCGCCCGCAAGACGTCCTCGTCCCGGGCGACCGGCACGGGTCGAGCCCGCCGGGCAGGCGCCTCGACGGGCGGCGACACCAAGGACGCCCGGGAATGGCTCCGCGAGAACGGCCACCAGGTCTCCGACCGTGGTCGCGTGCCCGCCCCGCTCATGGAGCTCTACCGCAACCGCTGAGCCGCGGTCAGCGCAGCTCGAACTCGATCTCGTCGATCTCGGCTCGGCGCGCGTTCGCGTAGCCGCGATCGCGCCCGACCTCGACGAAGCCCAGCTTGCCGAGCACGGCGACGGAGGCCGCGTTGTCGGCGGCCGCACGCGCGCGCACGGGGCGCGGTTGCGAATCCAGGAACAGCCGCACGGCGCGCGTGGCGATGCCGCGCCCCCATTCGGATCGGTCGATCCAGTACGTGATCTCGGGCTGGCGGCTCTCCGCGTCGATCCAGCGGGAGACGCTCCCGACGATCCGGCCGTCGCAGCGCACGGTGCGCGAGTCGACGTCCTCGCGGGCGAACAGCCGTCGCCAGTGCGCGTCGAAGGCCGCCCGGTCCGACGGGTCCTCCGGCGTGAAGGCGGCCATGCGGTTGGCCTCGGGATCGAGTTGGATGCGGAACAGCTCGTCGAGATCGTCCGCGCGGGTCGCGCGCAGGGTCACGACGTGAGGCTCGACCATGCCATGTCCTCCAGGATGCTGCGGACCACCCTGTCCGCGGGTCGGCGCCCATGGGTGCGGGCGCTGTGGGGGGTGGAGTTGATCAGTCCGAAGGCCGCGTGGGCCCGGATGCGCAACTCGGGTTCGGCCCGGTCGGGCCTGAGGCGGGCGAGCACGCCCACCCACAGTTCGACGTACTCGCGCTGCAGGCGGCGGACCTCATGTGCGTCGGCCTCGTCGAGGCTCGTGAGGTCGCGGTCCTGCACGCGGATGACGTCGGCGTTCGCGAGGGCGAAGTCGACGTGGAAGCGGATGAGGGCCTTCAGGGCACCGGCCGGGTCGCCGGCATCCGCCACGGTGCGTCGGCCGCCCTCGAGCAGGCCCTCGCTCGCGTCGTGGAGGATCGCCGCGAGGACCGCCGACTTGCCGGGGAAGTGCCGGTACACGGCGGGTCCCGAGACCCCCGCGGCCTGCCCCAGTTCCTCGAGCGTGACGCCCGCGTAGCCACGGTCGGCGAACAGGCGCGCGGCGGCGGCCAGCAGCGCGGCGCGGCGGTCGGCCTTGGCGCGGCCGCGCTCGGTGAGCGTGTCGCTCAGGGTGCACCTCCCGGGGCATTCGGTGAATGCACACTAACCGACCGGCCGGTCGGAGGCAACCGGCCGGTCGGGAGGGAAGGTCAGCGGACGGATGCCGCAGCCTCGCGCACGAGTCGCACCGCGTCGGCCGTCCCGCCGTTCCACGGCGTGCCGTGGCCGGGGAGCACCCAGGTCGCGTCGAGTGCGGCGAGCCGGTCGAGCGAGGCGATCGCCTCGTCGGGCTCGTCGGTGAACGGGGCGGGCTGCGGGCCGCGGCGGCCGGTCAGCACGTGCCGCGTGGTGAGCGCGTCGCCGACGCAGACGGCGTCGAGCTCGGGGGAGTGCACGGCGATGCTGCCCGGCGAGTGCCCGGGCATCCCGACGATCACGGGCGACCCGGGCAGGTCGAGCCGGTCCCCGTCGACGACCGTGCGCACCTCGGTGAGGTACTCGGTCTTGGCTCCGCCCTTGCCGAGCGCGTAGGCGAAGAAGCGCACGATCGGCCAGGGGCGGATGCCGCGCCCGAACGACGTGCTCGGCGTGTCGCCGCCCCGGGCGCGCGCGGCATCGGCCTCGTGGACGTAGACGGGGACGCCGTGGTCGCGGCGCAGGCGCTCGGCGAAGCCGATGTGGTCGGTGTCGCCGTGGGTCAGGATGACGGCGCGGAGGTCGTCGAGCGTGCGTCCGGCGGCCGCGAGCTCGTCGACGAGGTCGTCGTAGTGGCCGGCGAGGCCGGCATCGACGAGGGTCACGCCGCGGTCGTCGATGAAGAGGTAGCAGGCGACGATCTCGTTGCCGATGCGTCGCACTCCGGGGGTGAGTTCCATGTCGGCTATTGTATTTAGCCGAATCGGCTACTGTCAATAGCCAATGCATCCCACCGACCGTGTTGCGGATCTCGGTGAATCGCGGCTAACATGAATCCCGGTTAGCGAGCGTTCACCGAAGCGCTCGCGCGCACGCCACGACGGAGAGGCGGAACAGGAGCGGATGCACATCCTCACGAGCGCGATCGACGCGTCGTCCGACGCCGCGCGCGGCAACGCCGAGGCCCACGACGCGCTGGCCGGCGAACTGCGGGAGAAGCTCGCGAGGGCCGCGCTCGGCGGCCCCGAGGCATCCCGCGACCGCCACGTCGCGCGCGGCAAGCTGCTGCCGCGCGACCGGGTCGAGCGCCTGCTCGACGAGGGCAGCCCGTTCCTCGAGCTCTCGCCCCTCGCAGCCGACGACCTCTACGACGACGACACGCCCGCGGCGGGCGTCATCGCGGGCGTCGGGCTCGTGCACGGCCGGCCCGTGATGGTGGTCTGCAACGACGCGACCGTCAAGGGCGGCACCTACTACCCGATGACGGTGAAGAAGCACCTCCGCGCGCAGGACGTGGCGCTCGAGAACCGGCTGCCCTGCGTCTACCTCGTCGACTCCGGCGGCGCGTTCCTGCCCAAGCAGGACGAGGTGTTCCCCGACCGCGACCACTTCGGCCGCATCTTCTACAACCAGGCGAACCTCTCCGCACGGCGCATCCCGCAGATCGCCGCGGTCATGGGCTCGTGCACCGCCGGCGGCGCCTACGTGCCGGCGATGAGCGACGAGACGGTCATCGTGCGGAACCAGGGCACGATCTTCCTCGGCGGCCCGCCGCTCGTGAAGGCCGCCATCGGCGAGGTCGTGACCCCCGAGGAGCTCGGCGGCGGCGAACTGCACTCGCGGCACTCGGGCGTCACCGACCACCTCGCCGAGGATGACGAGCACGCACTCGAACTCGTGCGCGACATCGTCGCGACGCTGCCCGCGCCGCCCGAGCGGGCCTGGGCCGTGCGCGAGCCGCGCGAGCCCGCGGTCGACCCGGCCACGCTCACGACGGTCGTCCCGGTCGACGTCCAGCAGCCCTACGACGTGCGCGAGGTGATCGCGCGCCTCGTCGACGGCAGCGAGTTCCACGAGTTCAAGCGCGAGTACGGCGACACGCTCGTCACGGGCTTCGCCTGGATCGACGGCCACCCCGTGGGCATCGTCGCCAACAACGGCGTGCTGTTCAGCGAGTCGGCCATGAAGGGCGCGCACTTCATCGAGCTCTGCGACCAGCGCGGCATCCCGCTCGTGTTCCTGCAGAACATCTCGGGCTTCATGGTCGGGCGCGACGCCGAGGCGGGCGGCATCGCCAAGCACGGCGCGAAGATGGTCACGGCCGTGGCGACGACCCGCGTGCCGAAGTTCACGGTCGTCATCGGCGGCTCGTTCGGCGCCGGCAACTACTCGATGTGCGGCCGCGCCTACTCGCCCCGCTTCCTCTGGATGTGGCCGAACGCGCGCATCTCGGTGATGGGCGGCGAGCAGGCGGCCTCCGTGCTCTCGACCGTCAAGCGCGACCAGCTCGCCGTGCGCGGCGAGGCGTGGTCGGCTGACGACGAGGAGGCGTTCAAGGCGCCCGTCCGGGCCCAGTACGAGTCGCAGGGCAGCCCCTACCACTCGACCTCGCGGCTCTGGGACGACGGCATCATCGAGCCCGGCGACACGCGCACGGTGCTCGGCCTCGCCCTCGAGCTCGCGAGCCGCACGCCGCTGCCCGAGCCCCGCTTCGGCCTGTTCAGGATGTGATGGGAATGTTCGATCGGGTCCTCGTGGCCAACCGCGGCGAGATCGCCGTGCGCGTCATCCGCACGCTCAAGCGACTCGGCATCCACGCGATCGCCGTGTACTCCGACGCCGACGCGGGCGCGCCGCACGTCGCGCTCGCCGACGAGGCCGTCCGCATCGGCCCCGCGCCGGCCGCCGAGAGCTACCTCGACCCCGCCCGCATCGTGCGCGCGGCGATCGAGACGGGCGCGCAGGCGATCCATCCCGGCTACGGCTTCCTCAGCGAGAACGCCGCGTTCGGTCGCGCGTGCGCCGAGGCGGGCATCGTCTTCGTCGGCCCCGGCGAGCTCGCGCTCGAGGTCATGGGCGACAAGATCCGCGCGAAGCGCCACGTCGAGGCCTCGGGCGTGCCCGTCGTGCCGGGCGTGAGCGAGCCCGACGCGACCGACGACGAGCTGCTCGACGCCGCGCCGCTCGTCGGCTTCCCGATCCTCGTGAAGCCCTCGGCGGGCGGCGGCGGCAAGGGCATGCAGGTCGCGCGCGACGAGCGCGAGCTCGAGCACGCGCTCCCCGCCGCGCGCCGCGTCGCGCGCGCCGCGTTCGGCGACGACACGCTGCTGCTCGAGCGATTCGTCGAGCGACCGCGCCACATCGAGGTCCAGGTGCTCGCTGACGCGCACGGCACCGTGATCCACCTCGGCGAACGCGAGTGCTCGCTGCAGCGCCGGCACCAGAAGGTCGTCGAGGAGGCGCCCTCGCCGCTGCTCGACGCCGCGACGCGCGAGCGCATCGGCCGCGCGGCCTGCGACGCGGCGCGGAGCGTCGACTACCTCGGCGCCGGCACGGTCGAATTCCTCGTGTCGGATGCCGCGCCCGACGAGTTCTTCTTCATCGAGATGAACACGCGCCTGCAGGTCGAGCACCCGGTGACCGAGCTCGTCACGGGCGTCGACCTCGTCGAGCAGCAGCTGCGCATCGCCGCCGGCGAACCGCTCGCGATCGCACAGGACGAGGTGCGGATGACGGGCCACGCCATCGAGGCGCGCCTCTACGCCGAGAGTCCCGAGCGCGGCTTCCTGCCCTCGACCGGCGACGTGCTCGCGTGGCGTCCCGCCTCGGGCGATGGCGTCCGCGTCGACGCGGGCGTCCGCGAGGGCCAGCGCGTCACCGCCGACTACGACCCGATGATCGCGAAGGTGATCGCGTACGGCGCCGACCGGGCCGAGGCGCTCGACCGGCTCGACGCGGCGCTCGCCGACACCGTCGTGCTCGGCATCGAGACGAACACCGCGTTCCTGCGCCGGCTGCTCGCGCACCCCGACGTGCGCGCCGGGCACCTGGACACCGGGCTCATCGACCGGCTGCAGGAGCCGGCCGCCGGGCCGGCCGAGGCGATCGAGCCGGCCGCCGGGCCCGCCGAGGCGACGGATGACGGGACCGCCCGCCTCACCGCGGTCGGCCGTCTCGCACGCGAGCGCGCCCACCGCGCCGCGTCGGCGCACGATCACGCGTGGCGGCGCGAGCGCGGCTGGCGGCTGGGTGGAGCCGCCCGGGTCGCCGAGCGCGGCGCGCGTGCGGCCGCCGACCTCGACCGCGCGACTGTGCGGTTCGCCGACGACGGCACCACGTGGGTGCACCTCGACGGCCGCACCGCCGCGGTGCCGACCCTCGACCGCCGGGCTGCGCTCGAGGACCGGCTCGCGCGGCTCGAGCGCGGCAGCGACGTCGACCCCGACCTGCGCGCCCCCATGCCGGGCAGCGTCACGACGCTGTTCGCGGCCGACGGCGACCACGTCGAGGCCGGACAGGCGGTGCTCGCGATCGAGGCCATGAAGATGGAGCACCGCGTGACCGCGACCGTCGCCGGCATCGTCAGGCTGCGCGTCGCGATGGGCGAGCAGGTCGCCCGCGACCAGGTCGTGGCGCGCGTCGAGCCGATCGCCGAAGCGACCGGCCACGCGGCATCCGATGAACCCCGGGCCGGCGCCCACGAGGCCGCCGCCCCGTCCGCACCCCACCAGGAATGAGGAACGCCATGCACGACCTGACCGACGAGGAACAGCAGCTCTACGACATGGTCTGCGAGTTCGCCGACACCGTCGTCGCTCCGCAGGCGTACGAGGCCGACCGCACCCACGAGCTCTCGATGGACGTCGTCGCCCAGATGGGCGAGCTCGGGCTCTTCGGCCTGCCCTTCCCTGAGGAGTTCGGCGGCCAGGGCGGCGACTACATGGCCCTGTGCCTCGCGATCGAGGCTCTCGCCCGGGTCGACCAGTCGATCGCGATCACCCTCGAGGCCGGCGTCGGCCTCGGCGCGATGCCGATCTACCGCCACGGCACCGATGAGCAGAAGGCCGAGTTCCTGCCCGACCTCGTCGCGGGGCGCGCGCTCGCCGGGTTCGGCCTGACCGAGCCCGAGGCCGGGTCCGACGCCGGCGCCACGCGGACGACGGCCGTGCTCGACGGCGACGAGTGGGTCGTCAACGGCTCGAAGCAGTTCATCACCAACTCGGGCACGCCCATCACGCGCTTCGTGACCGTGACGGCGGTGACCGGGGAGCGCACGCGCCCCGACGGCTCCACCTCGAAGGAGCTGTCGACGATCATCGTGCCGAACGGCACGCCCGGGTTCACCGTCGGGCCGGGCTACGACAAGTCCGGATGGCGCGCCTCCGACACGCACCCGCTCACCTTCGACGGCGTCCGCGTTCCGGCCGCCAACCTGCTCGGCGAGCGAGGCCGCGGCTTCGCGAACTTCCTCCGCACGCTCGACGAGGGCCGCATCGCGATCGCCGCCCTCGCCACGGGCGCCGCGCAGGGATGCCTCGACGAGGCGATCGCCTACGCGAAGACCCGCAACGTGTTCGGCGTGCCCATCGCGAGCCACCAGTACATCGCCTTCACCATCGCCGGGATGCAGGCCCGCGTGCACACCGCGCGCCTCGCGTGGCATGACGCGGCACGGCGCGCCGACGCCGGGCTGCCGTTCAAGAAGGAGGCCGCGATCGCGAAGCTCGTCTCGAGCGACGCCGCCATGCTGAACGCGCGCGACGCGACCCAGATCTTCGGCGGCATGGGCTTCATGAACGAGACCGTCGTCGCCAGGCACTACCGTGACTCGAAGATCCTCGAGATCGGCGAGGGCACGAATGAGGTGCAGCTCATGGTCATCGCCCGCGAGCTCGGGCTGGCGGCGTAGGCCGCGGCCGACGGAGAGGAGGGGACGCGTCATGACGGAAGCCCCCATGCGCGAAGTCGTGCAGCGCGGGCTCTGGTTCGAGGAGTTCGAGGAGGGCGTGCGCTACCTGCACCGTCCGGGACGCACGGTGACCGAGGCCGACAACGTGCTCTTCACCACGCTCACGATGAACCCGCAGCCGCTGCACTTGGACGCGGCGTGGTCGGCCCGCCAGCCGTTCGGGCGCGTCCTCGTGAACTCCCTGTTCACGCTGTCGACCCTCGTCGGCCAGTCCGTCGGGCAGCTCACGCAGGGCACCCTCGTCGCGAACCTCGGCTTCGGGGCGGTCGCGTTCCCGAACCCCGTGTTCGTGGGCGACACCCTCTACGGCGAGAGCGTCGTCGAGTCGAAGCGCCTGTCGTCGTCGCGGCCCGGAGAGGGGATCGTGGTGCTCGCGCACACGGCTCGCAACCAGGACGGCGCCGTGGTCGCGACCGCGTCCCGGACCATGCTCGTCTGGACGCGCGAGGCGGGCGAGCGTCGCTCGCACGCGGAGGCGGCCGGAGGGAGCGACGGATGACGCATCCGCCGTTCCCGTTCGGGCCCGCGCTGCTCTTCTGCCCGGCCGACCGGCCCGACCGGTACGGCAAGGCGGCGGAGCGCGCCGACGCCGTGATCCTCGACCTCGAGGACGCCGTGGCCGAGGGCGGCAAGTCGGCGGCGCGCGAGTCGCTCGTCGCGAACCCGCTCGATCCCGCGCGCGTGATCGTGCGGGTCAACCCGGCGTCCACGCCGCACCTGGCCGACGACCTCGCGGCCCTCCGCCGCACGTCCTACCGCACCGTCATGCTCGCCAAGTGCGAGGGCACCGCCGACCTCGTCGCGCTCGAGGACTTCGACGTCATCGCGCTCTGCGAGACGGCGCGCGGGGTCCTGGCCGCGCCCGAGATCGCCTCGGTGCCCATCGTGTCCGCGCTCATGTGGGGTGCCGAGGATCTCGTCGCCTCGCTCGGCGGCGCCTCGAGCCGCCACCCCGACGGGCGGTACCGCGACGTCGCGGTGCATGCGAGGTCGCGCGTGCTGCTCGCCGCCGGCGCGCACGGCGTGGCGGCGATCGACGCGGTGCACCTCGACCTCGCCGACGCCGACGGCCTGCGCGCGGAGGCCGAGGATGCGGCCGCGCTCGGCTTCGCGGCCACGGCGTGCGTGCATCCGGGCCAGGTGGAGGTCGTCAGGGCCGCGTATGCTCCGAGCGGCGAGCAGGCCGAGTGGGCGCACGCGCTGCTCGCCGAGGCGGCCGCGCGCGCCGGCGACGGCGTGTTCGCGTTCCGCGGGCAGATGGTCGACGCGCCGCTCATGCGGCAGGCCGAGGCGGTCGCGCGGCGGGCGCGTCGGCACTGACAGGATGCTGGTGAGCGACCCGGCTCGCCACCCAGGGAAAGGACTCGGGCTCGATGAAGATCATCGTCCTCGTGAAGGAGGTCCCCGACACGTGGGGCGAACGCAGGCTCGACCTCGAGACGGGGCTCGCCGACCGTGCCGCGAGCGAGGCGGTGCTCGACGAGATCGGCGAGCGGGCGCTCGAGGTCGCGCTGGCGTACGCCGACGCGCATGCCGACACCGAGGTCGTCGTCATGTCGATGGCGCCCGAGAGTGCCGCGGCGACGATCCGCAAGGGCCTGGCGATGGGGGCCGGATCGGCCGTGCACATCGCCGATCCCGGGCTGGCCGCCGCCGACCTCGGCCTGACCGCGCGCACCCTCGCCGCCGCGATCCGGCGCATCGGGTTCGACCTCGTCATCACCGGCAACGTCTCGACCGACGGCAGCGGCGGCGTGCTGCCCGCCATGCTCGCCGAGCTGCTCGAGGTGCCGAACGCGACCGCGCTCTCCTCCGTCGAGATCGCCGACGACTCGGTGGCGGGCACCCGCAACATCGAAGGTGGCACGATGCGCGTGCGCGCGTCGCTGCCGGCCGTGATCTCGATCACCGAGGCGCTCCCCGACGCGCGCTTCCCGAACTTCAAGGGCATCATGGCCGCCAAGAAGAAGCCGTTCGAGACGCTCAGCGCGGCCGACCTGGGCATCGAGCCCGAGGACCTGTCGGTCCCGTGGTCGATCATGACCGCCGTCGCCGAGAAGCCCCCTCGCGCGGCGGGGGTCAAGATCACCGACGAGGGCGACGGCGGCACGAGGATCGCCGAGTTCCTCATCGAGAACCGCCTGGTCTGAGAGGACGAACATGACCGACCACCCCGCAGACCCGATCCTCGTCGTGCTCGAGGCGACGCCGGGCGGCGAGCTCGCGACGAGCGCCGCCGGCCTGCTCGCCGCCGCCTCGCAGATCGGCACGCCCGCGGCGCTCGTCGTCGCGGCGCCCGGCCAGGCGCCGTCGCTCGCCGAGCAGGCCGCCGCGCTGGGCGCCGAGCGAGTGCTCGCCGTCGAGTCCGCCTCGACGCAGTCCGAGCTCACGATCCCGCACGTCGACGCGGTCGCCGCGGCGGCCGCGGCCGTCGCGCCGCAGGCGGTGCTCGTCTCGAACTCGATCGACGGCCGCGACATCGCCGGGCGGTTCGCCGCGCGGACCGGCGCGCCCATCGCCGTGGACGCCGTCGGCCTCTCGCGCGATGAGGAGGGGATCGTCGCGCACCATTCGGTGTACGGCGGCGCCTACACCGTCGACTCCGCCGCGACCTTCGGCCCGCTCGTCGTGACGGTGCGCCAGGGCGCGGTCGACGCCCGCGCCGAGGCACGGGCCCTCGCGCTCGAGTCGCTCGAGGTGGCGGCATCCGGCGCGCCCTCGGCCGCCATCGAGTCGGTCGAGGCCGTGACCGAGGCCTCGAGCCGGCCCGAGCTGCGCGGCGCGAAGCGGGTCGTCTCGGGCGGGCGGGGCCTCGGCTCGGCCGAGCAGTTCGCACTGGTCGAGGAACTCGCCGACGCGCTCGGCGCCGCCGTCGGCGCGTCGCGCGCCGCGGTCGACGCCGGCTACATCCCCGCGAGCCACCAGGTCGGCCAGACCGGCGTCTCGGTCTCGCCGCAGCTGTACGTCGCGCTCGGCATCTCGGGTGCGATCCAGCATCGCGCGGGCATGCAGACGGCGAAGAACATCGTCGCCGTGAACAAGGACCCCGAGGCGCCGATCTTCGACGTCGCCGACTTCGGCGTCGTGGGCGACGTCTTCACCGTGGTCCCGCAGCTGATCAGCGCGCTCGCCGAACGGAAGCGGTGACCCGTGGCCGCTGAGCGGAACCTGCGCAGGGGACTCCCGCATCGACGCGGCGGCGAGCCGTGGCCGCCGGTCGCGGGAGCGCCCGGCGTGCTCGTCGCCGCGTCGGCGGAGGCGGCCGCGGATGACGTGGCGGTCGAGCCGGCCGCTGCGCCCGCGGCTCCCGTCGCTCCCGTCGCGACGGTCGAAGCTCCGGTGGCGGCGGCCGCCGCACCCGTGGCGACGGCGGTGCAGGTCGCCGACGGCGCATCCGCCGCGGTCGCGTCGGGTGGTCGGCTGCGACGAGGGCTGCCCCGCGTGCGCGGCGGCCGGCCGTGGCCCGAGGCCGTCGTGCCGACCGGCGCTCCGGAGGTCGCAGTCGCCGAGGCTGCGCCCGAACCGACGCCCGCCATCCCGGTCGAGACGGGAGTCGAGCGCACCGGCGACACCGCTGCCGAACCCGCCTCGGCGTCCACCCCGTCGCCGCCCGGTCGCCCTGCGGCGGCCGCCGCGTCGACGGCGCACGAGGCCGTGGCCGGGCTCCGCCGCGGGCTGCCGCGCGTCGCCGGGGGAGCACCGTGGCCGCCGGAGACGGCGGTCGCACGCGTCCCCGAGCCGCCCGCGCCGGCGCCGGCGCCGATCACGCCCCGTGCCGCGCCCGCGCCCGCGGCGCCGGTCGCCGCAACCGCACCGCCCGCCCAGCCCG
Organism: Agromyces aurantiacus; assembly: GCF_016907355.1. Classification (NCBI taxonomy): domain Bacteria; kingdom Bacillati; phylum Actinomycetota; class Actinomycetes; order Micrococcales; family Microbacteriaceae; genus Agromyces; species Agromyces aurantiacus. The sequence continues at coordinate 2,025,342 of NZ_JAFBBW010000001.1, forward strand.
TCGTGACGCGCCCCGCGGCGCCCGTCGCGGCATCCGCACCGCCCGCCGAGCGCGTCGCACCCGCGCCCGCGCCCCCGACGCCGCCTGCGACGCCGGTCGCGGCATCCGCTTCGCTCCCCGCGCGAGCCGAGCCGCCGGCTGCCGCACCGGCCACGCCCGCCCCGGCGCCGAGCACACCCGAGAAGCCGAGCACGTTCCGATTCGGCCAGCTGACCACCGGGCAGTGGGCCGGGGTCTCCGTCGTCGGCGTCCTCGCGATCATCGGCGCCGCGACCATCGTCGTGCAGCTCACGAGGTGGTTCCTCGGGCTGGGGTTCATGCAGGACTTCGTGGCGGCCTATCCGGGCGAGACGCCGCTGCCCGAGGGCGCGCCGGTGGGCCTCCCGGCCTGGCTCGGCTGGCAGCACTTCTTCAACGTCTTCCTCATCGTGCTGATCATCCGCTCGGGGCTGCGCGTCCGCAGCGAGCGGCGACCGCCGGCGTACTGGACCCCGCGCTGGTCGAAGGGCGGGCAGGGCCGGATCAGCCTCACCCTGTGGTTCCACCAGTCGCTCGACCTGCTCTGGTTCGCCAACGGACTCGTCTTCGTCGTGCTCCTCTTCGCGACGGGCCAATGGATGCGCGTTGTGCCGACGAGCTGGGAGGTCGTTCCGAACGCGATCTCGGCGCTCCTGCAGTACCTGTCGCTGGACTGGCCGCTCGAGAACGGCTGGGTCAACTACAACAGCCTGCAGGTGCTCGCCTACTTCGTCACGATCTTCATCGCCGCGCCGCTCGCGGCGATCACCGGCGTGCGGATGTCGGGGCTCTGGCCGAAGGGCGCGGCGAACCTCAACCGCGCCTATCCCGTCGAGTGGGCGCGTGCCGTGCACTTCCCGGTCATGCTGTACTTCGTCGGGTTCATCGTGGTGCACGTCACGCTCGTCTTCCTGACCGGCGCGCTGCGCAACCTCAACCACATGTACGCCGCGCGGGACGCCGACGACTGGCTCGGCTTCTGGATCTTCGTCGCCTCGCTCGTCGTCATCGCGGCGGCGTGGGTCGCCGCGCGCCCGAGCGTCCTCGCGCCCATCGCCGGGCTGTTCGGCAAGGTCGGTCGGTAGGCGCCCGGCCGCCCGCGCGCGTCCGCTCGACGGACCAGGGGGACGAACGGATGCCGCGGCGCGCCGCCGTGTGCGGGCGCGCGCCGCGGCATCCGCCGGTCACACCGCGATGTCGCGCCGGCGGAACACGAGCCAGCCGACGACGAGCAGGGCCGCCGCCACGGCGAGGTTCAGCCAGAGCATGCCGGTCCAGCCCTGCTGGAGCGGCGAGTCGGCGTACGCCCAGCTGTACGGCGACCAGTCGTGCAGCCACTCGAGGTCGGCGCTCTGGTTGCCGAGGGCGTTGAGCGCGTAGCCGTACACGGCCACGCCCGCGCCGGCGCCGAGCGCCCACGACCGGCGGCCGGTGATCCCGCCGACCGCGATCGCCGCCGCGGCGCTGAGCCCGATGAGGCCGACGTACGCGACCGTCACGGCCACGAGCGGCCCGGGGTCGATGCCGAGCTCGGCCGGTCCGTCGAGGCCGAGGATGACCACGGCGCTCACGAGGGCCAGCCACAGGATCTTCACGAACACCGCGGCGGCCCGCTCGGCGAACACTTGGCCGCGGATCACGCCGTGCGCGAGCGTGAGCTCGAGCTGGCCGTTCTCCTCGTCGTTGGCGATCGCCCCGGTGCCCCAGCCGACCGCGGCGATCGTGCCGAGGATGAAGCCGATGAGACCGAAGTAGGTGGCCTGCGTGTAGCCCGATCCGGTCGCGATCTGGTCGTAGTTCAGCGACTTGATGAGTTCCTGCGGCAGCGAGTCGAGCAGGTCCTGCATCTGGCTCTGTCCGCCGAACGTCGGGTAGAGCGGCAGGTACAGGAAGAGCGCCGCGAGCAGGCCGACGGTCCAGCCGAGGAGGCCGCGCCATCCGTCGACGATCGAGCGCCGGAAGAGGGGCAGCGGCGGGTTCATCGTGCCACCTCCGCGGGCTCGGCGGTGCCGGCGTCGGCCGACGCCGAGACGTCGGCGCCGTAGTAGGCCAGCACCATCTCCTCGAGGTCGGGCTCCTCGACGGTCAGGTCGACGAGGTCGAGCGCCGCGACGGCCTTGACGAACGCATCGACGTGCGAGTCGAGCCGCGCCGAGAGCGCGACGGTGCCCGCCCCGTTGGGCGCGGGCGCGACGCCGGTGACGCCGGGCAGCCGTTCGAGCACGGCGCGCGCCGTGGCGGCGTCCGGCTCGGCGACCGTGACGCGCACGTGGCGCACCGCGTTCTCGCGCAGGGCCGCGACGGTCGAGCGCTCGACGATGCGGCCCTCCTTGAGGATCGCGATGTCGTGCGCCGTCTGCTGCACCTCGCTCAGGACGTGCGAGCTCAGGAACACGGTCTGCCCGTTGGCGCGCGCCTCGTGCAGCATCGCGTGGAACTCCTGCTGCACGAGCGGGTCGAGGCCGCTCGTCGGCTCGTCGAGCACGAGCAGCTCGGGCTCGTGCATGAAGGCCTGGATCAGCCCGATCTTCTGCTTGTTGCCCTTGGACAGGCTGCGCACCGGGCGACCGAGGTCGACCCCGAGCCGGTCGGCGAGCGCCTCGATCGCGCCGGGCCGTACGGGGCCCGAGATCTCGGCGTAGTGCGCGAGCAGCTCGCGCCCGCGCACGCGGGTGGCGAGGTGCAGCTCGCCCGGCAGGTAGCCGATGCGGCGCCGGAGCGCGGCGCCGCCCGCGCGCGGCGACTCGCCCAGTACGCGGAGCTCCCCGCCCGAGGGCCGGATGATGTCGAGCAGCAGGCGCATCGTGGTGGTCTTGCCGGCGCCGTTCGGCCCGATCATGCCGAAGACGCTTCCCCGGGCGATGTCGAGGTCGATGCCGTGCAGCGCGGGGTTCGCGCTGTAGTGCTTTGCGAGGCCGCGCGCCGAGACGGCGGGCTCGCCGGTGAGAGTGGTGGTCATGGGTCCTCCCCGTTCTGGATGACGAACAGCGGATGTCGCGCGCGTCAGTCGCGCGCGGCATCGCCGATCGGCGGGTCGGGGTCCTGGTTGGGGTTGCCGGGCCCCTTGTCGGAGCGCACGCGGGCGCCGGTGCGCGCCGCCCGGCTCGGCGTCGCGGCATGAGCGGCCGGTTCCGTGTCGGCGAGCGCGGCGCGCGCCGCGTCGAGCATGCGCGAGTCGGTGTAGAGCCCGTGCGTGTGCAGCTCGATCGCGGGCATCGTCATGCGCCGCAGCGCCGCAGCCGAATCGAGCGGTGCGCCGAGCGCGCGCGCGACGTGGTCGCGGAGGATGAGGGGCGCGATGCCGTAGACGGTGATGAGGAGCGCGCGCGTGTCGGGGTCGCCCGATGGGTGCATGCTGCCGTCGGCGACGCCAGCCTCGAGCATCTCGCGGGTCTGGCCGAGGAGCACGTCGAACAGGCGGGCGCCGCCGGGGGTGCCGTCGGCCAGCATCATGGCGACGTAGTCGAGGTAGTCGCGGAACCGGCTCGGGTCGTCGAGCCACTCGCGGATCGTCGCTGAGACGGCGGGGCCGTCGAGACGTCGCTTCTCGCCGATCATCCGATCGACCAGCCAGTCGTCGCACGCTCGGCGCAGGCCGTCCTTCGAGCCGAAGTGGTGGATGACCAGCCCCGCGCTCACGCCGGCGTCGGCCGCGATCTGCCGGATGCTCGTGCGATCGAATCCCTGCGCGCCGAACCGCGCCACGGCGGCGTCCCGGATCCGGGCCCGGGTCGTGGCATCCTCCTGCGCGACTGAACGCATGTTCAACATGCTAAACGCGCGTTCAAGCGTCACGCAAGGACCTTCGGCACCTGCGGCAGCGAGGATTGTTCACCAACGATTGGGTAACGCTTCACCTGATCGGTCGGGAGCGGGGTCCCGGGGCCGCTTACGCTCGATGGCAATCCTGGGGAGGAGGACCGCGTGGCACGGAAGCACGCACAGTACGGGCCGAGGCGCGCGGAGGGCGAGCCGACGGCCTCGGGGCGCGCCGCGACGAGCGAGATCGAGCTGCCCGAGCCCGTCACCCCCTCGGGCGCCGGGGGGCCGGCCGACGCGGCCGCGCGCGAGCGCACGCCCACGACGCAGGAGATCGAGACGAACGCGTTCTCCGGGCCGATCACCGTGCCGCGCCGCGAGCCGCTCGGCGAGGCGGGCTTCGACGTGCACCCCCTCGCGCTTGGCGCGAGCACCTTCGGCTGGACCCTCGGCGCCGACGCCGCGGCCGAGATCCTCGACCGGTTCGCCGGCGTGGGCGGCAACCTCGTCGACACCGCCGACAGCTACGCGGCCGGACGCAGCGAGACGATCGTCGGCCAGTGGATGGCCTCGCGCGGGTCGCGCGACCGCGTGCGGATCATCACGAAGATCGGCCGCCACCCCGACCGGCGCGGCCTCGCGCCGAAGACCATCGCCGCCGCCGTCGACGAGTCGCTCACGCGCCTCGGCACCGACCGGATCGACCTGCTCTGCTTCCACGGCGACGACCCCGAGGTGCCGCTCGAGGAGAGCCTCGGCGCGGTCGATGCGCTCGTCGCCGCCGGCAAGGTGCTCGCCATCGGCGCCTCCGACTTCACCCCCGAACGGCTCATCGAGGCCCGCGTGCTCGGGGCCAACGGCCTGCCGCGCTTCCAGGCGCTCACCATGCGGTACAACCTCATGGAGCGGCGCGGCTTCGAGGGCGCCCCTGAGCTCGTCGCGCACGCCCAGGGCCTCGCGGTGCTGCCCTACTTCGCCCTCGCGAACGGCTTCCTCGGCGGCGCCGTGCGCCGTCGCGCCGACCTCCGCCGCGACGCGCGCGGCGAACGGCAGGCCCGCCACCTCGGCCGGCGCGGGCTGCGCGTGCTGCGCGCGCTCGACGAGGTGGCCGCCGCGCACGACACCGTGCCCGCCGCGGTCGCGATCGCCTGGCTGCTCGCCAAGCCCACGGTGACCGCACCGGTCGCGAGCGTCAGCCGGCCCGACCAGGTCGACCCCCTCGTCACGGCCGCCAACCTCGTGCTGCACCGCTCCGAGATCATCGAGCTCGACCGCGCATCGGCCTGAGCGCGCGGCTCGAGGCTCCCGTCCAGCGGTCCACGACGCACGTCGGCGTCCCCCGGTCGGGTGGCATAGGCTGGGACCCGTGAACGGCGCCGTCGAACTGCCCTTGGGCGAACCCGAACTCGAGTTCCAGGCCGCCGGCGACACCCTCGTCCGCCGCTCGGTGCTGCCCTCGGGCATCCGGGTGCTCACCGAGCGCGTCCCCGGCAGCCGCAGCGCGACGATCGGGTTCTGGGTCGCCGTCGGCTCCCGCGACGAGCACGCCGCCGACACCGGCCACCCCGCCACGCACGGCTCGACGCACTTCCTCGAGCACCTGCTGTTCAAGGGCACCGAGACGCGCAGTGCGCTCGACATCGCGGTCTCCTTCGACGCGGTCGGCGGCGAGCACAACGCCGTCACGGCCAAGGAGTACACCTGCTACTACGCCAAGGTGCAGGATCGCGACGTCGCCATGGCCGTCGACGTGCTCGCCGACATGTTCACGTCCTCCGTGCTCGACCCCGACGAGTTCGAGAGCGAGCGACGCGTCATCCTCGAGGAGCTGGCGATGGCGGGCGACGACCCGGCCGACGTCGCCAACGAGCGGTTCTTCGAGGCCGTGCTCGGGCGCCATCCGCTCGCCCGGCCCATCGGCGGCGACCCGGCCGCGATCGACGCGGCCTCGCGCGACGCCGTCTGGGAGCACTACCGGGCGAACTACCGGCCCAACGACCTCGTCGTCACGGCGGCCGGCGCGGTCGACCACGACCTGCTCGTCGCGGGGCTCGGCGCCGCGCTCGAGGCCGCCGGATGGCGGCTCGACGAGGCCGCCGCGCCGGCCGCCCGCCGATCCACCGAGGTCGCGCTGCTCGACGGGGGCGTGCCGCTGAAGGTCGTCGAGCGCCCCGGCGAGCAGGTGAACCTCGTGCTCGGCGTGCCCGGGCTCGTCGCCACCGACCAGCGCCGCGCCGTGCTCAGCGTGCTCAACACGGTGTTCGGCGCCGGCATGTCGTCGCGGCTGTTCCAGCAGATCCGGGAGCGCCGCGGCCTCGCGTACTCCGTGTACTCGTTCGCCCCCGGCTACTCCGACGCGGGCGTGTTCGGCATGTACGCCGGCTGCGCGCCCAAGAACGCGGCGACCGTCGCGGCGCTCATGCGCACCGAGCTCGAACGGCTCGCCCACCACGGGGTCACCGCCGACGAGCTCGCGCGCGCGACCGGGTACCTGGGCGGCGCCTCGGCGCTCGCCCTCGAGGACTCCGACACGCGGATGTCGCGGCTCGGCCGCGCCGAGCTCTCCCTCGGGGAGTTCGCCGACCTCGACGAGGCCCTGCGACGCGTCGGTCGCGTCACGGCCGACGACGTCCAGGCGCTCGCCGCCGACCTCGCCGACCGCCCGTTCTCCCTGGTCGCGGTCGGACCGGTGGAGGAGCGCGCCTTCCGATCCGTCGTCGACCAGCCCGAACCCCGAACCGACGTCGCCTGAGCGACGCCCGACCCCCCAGGACACGACGTGCCCCATCACCTCTACCTCGTCCGGCATGGCGAGCAGCTCGACGCCGAGCACGGCCTGCCCGACGGCACCCTCTCACCGCGCGGCCGGCGTCAGGCCGAGCTGCTCGCCGAACGCCTCGGCGGCATCCCGTTCGACGCGGCCTATCACTCGCCGCTCGAGCGCGCCGCCGAGACCGCCGAGATCATCGCGACGAAGATGCCCGCGCTCACGCCCGAGCCGTCGCCGCTGCTGTTCGACTGCGTGCCCTCGGGTCCCACCCCCGAGACGCCGTCGGCCTACGCCCCGTTCTTCGGATCGTTCACCGAGCTCGAGTTCGAGGCCGGTCGCGCGCAGATGGCCGACGCGAACGCCGAGTTCCTGCGCTCGCATCGCGAGGACCGGCACGACCTGCTCATCACGCACAACTTCGTGATCGCGTGGTTCGTGCGCGAGGCGCTCGGCGCCCCCGAATGGCGCTGGGTGACGATCAACCAGGCGAACTGCGGGCTCACTGTGCTCTCGCAGCGGGCCCCGAACCGGCCCTGGAGCCTCGTCGTGCACAACGACCTCGCACACCTGCCGCCCGAGCTGCGCACCGGGCTGCCCGAGCCCTACCTGATCTGAGCCCGCGGGCCATCGCCGGCGGGCCATCGCCGGCGGGCGGCCGCCGACGGGCGGCCGGTCAGAGCCGCTTGCCGTACCAGTTCGTGGCGTTCGGGTTCGCGTTGTACGCCTCGATGTCGACGTAGCCGCTGCTCCGGTACAGGCCGCCCGCGGCCTCGAGGCTCGCATTCGTGTCGAGCACGACCTCCTCGGCGCCGAGCTCCGCCGCGCGCCGCTCGAGCTCCTCCAGCAGGCGCCGTCCCTCGCCGCGCCCGCGACCCGCGGGCGCGAGCCACAGGTGCTTGACCTCGAAGCGCACGAGGTGGTCGGCGGAGCGCTGGATCCGGCGCACGCCGCCGCAGCCGACCGCGCGCCCCTCGTCGTCCTCCACGACGAGGAACACTCCGACGGGCGGCGCGAACTGCGCCGCGTCGGGCCAGGTCGGGCGGTACTCGCCCTGCTCGGCCGGGAAGCCGGCCGCGCGCTCGGCGAAGTAGTCGCCGAGCAGGCGGTGCGCGTCGGGGTCGGTCACGGCGGCGTCGCGGAAGCGCAGCATGCGTGCAAGCCTACGACCGCGCGGGCCGCGGCATCCGCGACCGGAGCCGCCGTGCCGCGCTCGGATAGGGTGATCGGGTGACGATCAGGGTCGCGGTGGCCGGGGCCACCGGCAAGATGGGGCGCCTCGCCGCGCGGTTGATCGACGAGGCCGACGACCTCGAGCTGCACGCGGGGCTCGACTCGCGCTCGAGCCTCGACGAGCTCGAGGGCGCCGACGTGGTGCTCGACGTCACGCATCCCGCCGCGAGCCCGGCGATCGTCGAAGCCGCGATCGAGGCGGGAGTCGCGGTGGTCGTCGGCACCTCGGGGTGGTCGCGCGAGCGCATCGCCGAGGTCGAGCGGCGCCTGCGCGACCTCGAGGGCGCGCCGGGCGTGATCTTCGTGCCGAACTTCTCGGTCGGCAGCGTGCTCGGCTCCGCGTTCGCGGCGTTCGCGGCGCGCCACTTCGACTCGATCGAGATCGTCGAGGCGCACCACGCGGGCAAGGTCGACTCGCCGTCGGGCACCGCGGTGCGCACGGCCGAGCTCGTGGCCGCCGCCCGCGGCGACGAGGGACCCGTGTCGGCGCCGCACGCCGACCAGCGCGCGCGCGGCCAGCTCGTCTCGGGCGTGCCCGTGCACAGCATGCGGATGGCGGGCCTGCTCGCCGACCAGCGCGTGGTCCTCGGCGGCGACGGCGAGACCCTCTCGATCGTGCACACGACGATCGCCCCCTCGGCCTACGAGAAGGGCATCCTCCTCGCGCTGCGGCGCGCGGCGACCGCCGAGGGCGTGACCGTGGGCCTCGACGCGCTCCTGGGTCTCGAGCTCCCCGGCTCACGATGAGCGGCGCCAAGGTCGGCGCCGTCGTCATGGCGGTGCTGCTCGGCCTCTATGTCGTGCTCGTCGGATGGCGCGCCGTGCAGTTCGTCGCGACCGGCGAGCCCGTCGCCGTCGCGATGGGCGTCGCGCTCATCGTCCTCCCGCTCCTCGCGGCGTGGGCGATCTGGCGCGAGTTCCAGTTCGGCGTGCGCTCGCAGCGTCTCGTCCAGCGTCTCGAGTCCGAGGGAACGCTCGACCTCGGCCTTCCGGTCCGGCCGAGCGGACGGCCCGAGCGAGCGGCGGCGGATGCGGCGTTCCCCGCGTTCCGCGAGGCCGTCGAGGCCGAGCCCGAATCCTGGCGTGCGTGGCTGCGACTCGGGCTCGCCTACGATGCCGCGGGCGACCGGCGCCGCGCGCGGCGCGCGGTGCGGACGGCTATCGAACTGGAGCGGGCTCGCGGCTGAGCATCGCGTCGAGCGCCGACTCGACGGTCGGGTGGCGGAACCGGTAGCCGTCGTCGATGAGCCGCTGGGGCCGCACCTTCTGGCTCGAGAGCAGCAGGTCCTCGGCGGCCGCGCCGAGGCCCAGCTTGAGCACGGCCTCGGGCACCTGGATCGCGTAGGGGCGGTGCAGCCGCTCGGCGACCGCGCCCATGATCCGGTCGGCCGTCGCCGGCGTCGGGCCGACGAGGTTCACCGGCCCCGAGATCGACGAGTGGAGGAGGTGCACGATCGCGCCGACCTCGTCGTCGAGGGCGATCCACGGCCAGTGCTGCCCGCCCGTGCCGAGCCGCCCCGAGACGCCGGTGCGCGTCAGCCGCATGATCGGCTTGAATGCTCCGCCGCGGCCCACGATGATGCCGGTGCGCAGCAGCACCGTGCGCGTCTCATGCGGCGCGAGCTGCGCCGCCGCCTCCCATCGGCCGACCACGTCGGCGAGGAAGCCCGAACCGGGGGCGGAGTGCTCGGTGAGCAGCTCGCCGGGCCGGTCGCCGTAGATGCCCACCGCGGACCCGCTGAGGAACACGGCCGGCGGCGACGACGCCTTGCGCATCGCGTCGGCGAGCGTGCGCGTCGCGGTCACGCGCGACTCGAGGATCTCATCGCGGTAGCGACGCGTCCAGGGCAGGCGCGTCATCGATGCGCCGGAGAGGTTCAGCACCGCGTCGACGCGGTCCATCACCGTGAAGTCGATGATCCCGGAGGCCGGCGACCAGCTGACCTCGTCGGGGGCGTGCGCGCGTCGGCGCACCAGTCGGAGCACCTCGTGCCCCTCCTCGGTGAGGCGCGCGGCGACCGCAGTGCCGATGAAGCCGGATGCGCCGGCGACGAGGACCCGCACCGCTACGCGAGCTCGGCTTCGATCGTGATCGGCGTGCCGCCGAGCGCCTTCGAGATCGGGCAGTTCGCCTTCGCCTCGCCGGCGATGCGCTCGAACTCGGCCTCGGTGATCCCCGGCACGCGCGCGCTCACGAGGAGGTGGCTGCCCGTGACGCCCTCGCCGGGCTGGAACGTGACGGCCGCCGTGGTCTGGATGCTCTCGGGGGTGTGACCGGCCTGGACGAGTGCGAGCGAGAACGCCATCGAGAAGCACGCGGAGTGCGCCGCGGCCAGGAGCTCCTCCGGGTTGGTGACCCCGGCCTCGCCCTCGGACCGGGCCTTCCAGTTCACGTCGAACTCGGCGACCTTCGACGAGTCCAGCCGCGTGCGGCCCGACCCCTCGAAGAGCGTGCCGTTCCAGACCGTGGTGGATTCGCTCGTCAGTGCCATTCGGGTCCTCCTCCTCGAGACGGGGGCTCCAGCCTACCGAGCGGATGCCGCCCGCGGCAGTCGCGGCACGGCGCGCGTCGCACGCGCCCGGCCCGACCCGGACTCGACGGCCGGGGTTCAGGCGGGGCGGATGACCCGGGCGCGGACGAGCAGCAGGTAGACCTGGCAGCCGAGGCAGAACGCGAACGCCGCATTCAGGAACGCGGCGACGAACGCGATCGACGCGGCGATCGGCACGGCGGCCTCGACGCCGAACAGGCCGAGCGCGACCCCCGTGCCCGTCACGAGGAAGCCCACGAACTGGGCGAACGTCGGCGGACGCGGGTCCTCGAGCTCCGACGGCGGCGCGAGCCGGGGGCGCACGAACGCGCGGAACACGAGCCCGAACGGGTTGCGCGTCACGCCGGCCGCCGCGCTCCACGCGAAGACGGCCGCGATCGCGGCCAGGAGGAGCAGCGCCGCGAGGTCGAGGCCGCCGAATCCGAGCACGGCGGTCACCAGGAGCAGCGTGGCCGTGACCGCCGCGGTGAACCGGGGACCGCGCGGGTCGATGCCCGAGCGGGCGGTCTCGCCTCTGGATCCGGTGGGCTCAGGCGTGGTGCGGGACACGGTTCCTCCGGGTCAGGTCGTCGATGAGGGTGCGCAGGTCGCCGGTCCGCGGCACGCCCGCGATGCGCCCGGCGGTCGATCCGTCCGCGTCGAGCACGAGCACGGTCGGCGTCTGCGTGACGCGGAACCGGTCGGCCAGCGCCGGGTCGCGAGTGAGGTCGATCTCGACGTGCCGTACACCGTCGTACTCGTCCGCGAGCGCGCCGAGCGCCCGCGCGGTCGCGGGGCAGCGGCTGCAGTACTCCGTCGAGAACTGCACGAGCGTCGCGTCGGCGCCGAGGCGGTCGGCGGCCAGCCCGAGGTCGTCGGCGGTGCGGCGCGCCTCGCTCGCCGCGCGGCCGGACACGTCGGCCTCGACCGTGCGGACGCGTCCGTCGCGCGCCTTCCACGCCAGGCCGGCCACGAGCGTCACGAGCGGCAGCCCGAGTCCGGCGACGAGCGCGGGCACGAGATCCATGTCCCGGATGCTACGCGCGCGCCGGCGGCGGCGACCCCGTTGTGACGCCCGGTGACGAGCGTGCGCGGCGCCGTGCCATCCGCTCGTCGACCCTCGACGCGCCTGCCGGCGACCCGGCCGTCGCGGCGTAGCCTTGACCCCGTGGCCAGCGCGATCCCGACCCCGTACGAAGACCTGCTCCGCGACGTGCTCGAGCACGGCACGCCCAAGTCCGACCGCACCGGCACCGGCACGCGCAGCGTGTTCGGCCGGCAGATCCGGTTCGACCTCTCGCAGGGGTTCCCCCTCATCACGACCAAGCGCGTGCACTTCAAGTCGATCGCGTACGAACTGCTGTGGTTCCTGCGCGGCGAGTCGAATGTGCGCTGGCTGCAGGAGCACGGCGTCACCATCTGGGACGAGTGGGCGGATGCCGCGGGCGAGCTCGGTCCCGTCTACGGCGTGCAGTGGCGATCGTGGCCGACACCGTCGGGCGAGCAGGTCGACCAGATCGCGCAGGTGATCGAGCAGATCCGTACCAACCCCGACTCGCGCCGCCTCATCGTCTCGGCCTGGAACCCCGCCGACATCCCGCGGATGGCGCTCGCGCCCTGCCACGCGCTGTTCCAGTTCCACGTCGCCGACGGGCGCCTGTCGTGCCAGCTCTACCAGCGCAGCGCCGACCTGTTTCTCGGCGTGCCCTTCAACATCGCCTCGTACGCGCTGCTCACCCACATGATCGCCCAGCAGACCGGGCTCGAGGTCGGCGACTTCGTGTGGACCGGTGGCGACTGCCACATCTACGACAACCACGTCGAGCAGGTGCGCGAACAGCTCTCGCGCGACCCCTACCCGTACCCGACCCTGCGCCTCGCGCGCCGGCCCGACTCGATCGACGACTACCGGTTCGAGGACTTCGAGGTGGTCGGCTACGAGCACCACCCCGCGATCCGCGCGGCCGTGGCCGTATGAGCGGCGGCGGGGCGGATGGCGCGGCGCCCGGCATCGGCCTGATCTGGGCCGAGGCGCACGGGGGAGTGATCGGCGCCGCCGGCGGCATGCCGTGGCACGTGCCGGAGGACCTCGCGCACTTCAAGCGCACGACCGACGGCGAGCCCGTCGTCATGGGCCGCCGCACCTGGGACTCGCTGCCGCCGCGGTTCCGTCCACTGCCCGGTCGCGCGAACATCGTCGTGACGCGGCAGGCGGACTGGGCGGCGGAGGGCGCGGTGCGCGCCGCCTCGGCCGATGAGGCGCTCGCGCTCGCGGCATCCGACGCCGACGAGCGGGTCTGGGTCATCGGCGGGGCCGAGCTGTTCGCGCGCACGATCGACTCCGCCGACCGCCTCGTGGTGACCGAGCTCGACCTCGACGTCGACGGCGACACCTTCGCGCCGGCGCGCACGCCCGACTGGCGCGTCGTGGTCGTCGACCCGCCCACCGGATGGCACGCCTCGCGCACCGGCATCCGCTACCGCTTCCTCACCCTCGCCCGCTGACCCCGCTCCTCCGCCGCGCGCCTGCCCGCCCGTCCTGGGCTTCCCGCCGACCGCCGGACCCGGTCCGGTCCAGTTCTGCGGATATACGATCCGCCACCCCGCTGGATTCGACGACCGTCCGGCGTGGCGGATCGTATATCCGCAGATTTGAGGCACGTCACTCGTCCTCCACAGCCGGGTGCGCCGGGCTGCCGCCCCGAGATCGCCGCTGCCCGGATGGGATGGCGGCACGGCGCGTGACCATGGCCGCGTGTGGCATCCGATGCAGGTGGCGGCGATCTGCGAGACGTTGGGCGCCGTCGCGCGTCGGCGCGAGCTCGCGCAGCACGGCGTCGACGGACGCGCGGTACGCCGAGCGGTGGCATCCGGTGCGATCGTCCGGATCCGGTCGGGCGTGTACGCGCTCCCGGGACTGCCGGCCCCGACGAGGACCGCGCTGCGACACGGAGGGGTGCTCGCCTGCGTCTCCGTCGCGCGCCAGCGGGGCCTCTGGGTGCTTCCGATCGACGGCCTCGTGCACGTCGCGCTCGCGCCGCACGGTCACGCCCACCCGCATGCAGACTGTACGTGCGTCCAGCACTGGAACGAGCTCGGACCATCGCGAACCGAGGTCACGCTGGTCGACGCCCTGCTGCAGATGCGAGGATGCGTCGGAGAGGACGCATTCTTCGCCGCGCTCGAGTCGGCGCTGCACCAGCGCATCCTGACGCCCCTCGGCCGAGCCGAACTGCGCGACCGCATCACGGAGTCGGCGCGTTGGCTCGTCGAGCTCGCGCGCAGCGACGCCGAAAGCGGGCTCGAATCCCTGCTGCGCCTCAGGCTCCATCGCCTGGGACTCGAGCTGCACGCCCAGGTCCAGGTGCCGGGCGTCGGGCGCGTCGACTTCGTCATCGGCGACCGCCTGATCCTCGAGGTCGACGGTCGCGACGGACATGACGACGAGCCGAGCCGGCACAAGGACCGCGTGCGCGACGCCGTCGCCGCGGCGCACGGGTTCGATACCATCCGGTTCGACTACGACCTCGTCGTGCACGAATGGCACCTAGTCGAGCAGGCGATCCTGGCCAAGGTCGCGCGTGACCTGCACCTGGAGCCGTGGTCGGAGCGCCTGCGCTCCGCCTGATCGATCTCGGCCGTGCCCCAGCCGGAAGTCGATCGGTGCGTTGCACCGCAGTACAGAACTGCGGATATACGATCCGCCACGCCGATCCGTCGAGGAATCGGACGGCGTGGCGGATCGTATCTCCGCGGAAGCGGACCATCGCCGGGACCACCGGAGCACGTGCGCCGGCGCCGCGGGCGGGCGACATCCGAATCGGCCCGTCGCGGCCGGAGCCGATAGCCTGTAGGGCGTGAGTGCAGAGAACCCCTTCGGACAGGTGCTGGTCGCGCTCGTCACGCCCATGACGGCGGACGGCGAGGTCGATTGGCCCGGGGTCGAGAAGCACATCGACGACGTCATCGACGCGGGTGCCGACGGGATCGTGGTCACGGGCACCACGGGCGAGACGAGCACGCTCACCGACCCCGAGAAGATCAGGCTCGTCGAGGTCGGCAAGGATGTCGCGGCCGGCCGCGCGAAGATCATCACGGGCGGCGGCTCCAACGAGACCGCGCACGCCATCGAGCTCTACAAGCACAGCGAGCAGGTCGGCGCCGACGGCATCATGATCGTCACGCCGTACTACAACAAGCCCACGCAGGCGGGCATCCTCACGCACTTCCGGCTGGTGGCGGATGCCACGGACCTCCCCGTGATCCTCTACGACATCCCCGGTCGCACGGGCGTGCCCATCAAGTACGAGACCATCCTGCGCCTCGCCAAGCACCCCAACATCCTCGCCATCAAGGACGCCAAGGGCGACTTCAGCGAGGTCAGCCGGGTGCTCAACCAGACCGACCTCATGTACTTCTCGGGCGACGACGCGAACGTGCTGCCGCACCTCTCGATCGGCGCGACCGGCCTGATCGGCGTCACGGCGAACATCGCGCCGGCGCCCTACCGCACGATGGTCGACGCCGTGAACCGCGGCGACCTGGCGGCGGCGACGGCCGAGCACCGGCGGCTCGAGCCGCTCGTGCGCGCGGTCATGACGCACGTGCCGGGCACGGTCGCGGCGAAGTACATCCTGCACGGCCTCGGCCGCATCGGCAGCCCGCGCGTGCGCCTGCCGCTCGTCGGTCCCGAGGAGTGGGAGGCCGCGCTCATCGAGGACGAGATCGACCTCGTGCAGGGCGTCCCCGGCGTGGACTTCCACAACTTCCGTCCCGACCGCAACGCGGCCGCGGGCGGCGCGCTGCCGAAGGTGGCCGGCACCACCCGCTGAGCGGATGGCGCGTCGCGCCTCCGCGCGCCGGCGTCCGCCCCACAGACAACCGCGGCCCCGAGGGTCGCACCGAACTGAACACCGAACGTGAGGAGGGCGCATGCCCGACGAAGTCATCGACCCCGCGCCGCTGGAAGCCGGCACGCTCCGGGTCATCCCCATCGGCGGCCTCGGCGAGGTCGGCCGCAACATGACGAGCTTCGAGATCGACGGCAAGCTGCTGATCGTCGACTGCGGCGTGCTGTTCCCCGAGGAGCACCAGCCCGGCGTCGACCTGATCCTGCCCGACTTCGGCTTCCTGCGGGACCGGCTCGACGACATCGTCGCGGTCGTGCTCACGCACGGCCACGAGGACCACATCGGCGCCGTGCCGTATCTCCTGAAGCTCCGCGCCGACATCCCGCTGGTCGGCTCGCAGCTCACGCTCGCGCTGGTCGAGGCGAAGCTCAAGGAGCACCGCATCCAGCCGTACAGCCTCACCGTGAAGGAGGGGCAGACCGAGCGGCTCGGGCCGTTCGACCTCGAGTTCGTGGCCGTGAACCACTCGATCCCCGATGCGCTCGCGGTCGCGATCCGCACGAGCGCGGGCACGGTGCTGGCCACGGGCGACTTCAAGATGGACCAGCTCCCGCTCGACGGGCGCCTCACGGACCTCCGCGAGTTCGCGCGGCTCGGCCGGGAGGGCGTCGACCTGTTCCTCGTCGACTCCACCAACGCGGATGTCCCGGGGTTCACGCCGCTCGAGCGTTCGATCGGGCCCGTGCTCGACGAGGTCATCGCGCGCTCGCCGCGGCGCGTGATCGTCGCGAGCTTCTCGAGCCATGTGCACCGCGTGCAGCAGGTGCTGCACGCCGCGCACGCCAACGGGCGCCGCGTCGCACTGCTCGGGCGCTCGATGGTGCGCAACATGACCATCGCCGCGGACCTCGGCTACCTCGACGTGCCGCCGGGCGTGCTGGTCGACTTCAAGAAGGCCGGCGACATCCCCGACGATCGCATCGTCTACATGTCGACGGGCTCGCAGGGCGAGCCGATGGCGGTGCTCAGTCGCATGGCCAACCGCGACCACCAGATCGAGATCGGCGAGGGCGACACCGTCATCCTGGCGTCGAGCCTGATCCCGGGCAACGAGAACGCGGTGTACCGGGTCATCGACGGGCTGACGAAGCTCGGCGCGAACGTGGTGCACAAGGGCAACGCGAAGGTGCACGTCTCGGGCCACGCGGCTGCGGGCGAGCTGCTCTACTGCTACAACATCCTGCAGCCGAGGAACGTGCTGCCGGTGCACGGCGAGTACCGCCACCTGGTGGCGAACGCGCGCCTCGCACAGGACACGGGCATCCCCGCCGAGCGCACGTTCCTCGCCGAGAACGGCACCGTGCTCGACCTGAAGGACGGCCGCGCCGACATCGTCGGCCAGCTCGACCTGGGCTTCGTGTACGTCGACGGCTCGACCGTGGGCGAGATCACGGACGCCGACCTGAAGGACCGCCGCATCCTCGGCGAGGAGGGCTTCATCTCGGTCATCGTGGTCGTCGACGCGTCGACCGGGCGCGTGATCGTCGGACCGGAGATCCACGCGCGCGGTTTCGCGGAGGACGACGCGGTGTTCGAGGACGTGAAGCCCAAGATCATCGCGGCGCTGGCCGATGCCGCGCATCACGGCGTGCGCGACCCGCACGCGCTCTCGCAGACCGTGCGCCGCACGCTCGGCAGCTGGGTGAACCGGCGGCTGCGCCGGCGGCCGATGCTGGTGCCGCTGGTCATCGAGGCGTAGCGGCGCGCGGCCGCCGCCGCCCGGCCGCCGCCGCCCGGCCGCGCGGCCGCTCGGGTGCGAGCGGATGCCGCGCCATCCGCCCGTCCGTAACACCGCCGTAACAGGCGGTGCGTAACCTCCGCGCATGGCGGACTTCACCATCCGACCCGCGGGACCGGCCGACGGCGCGTTCCTCGCCGACATGGTCGTCGAGGCCGCGAACTGGCGGGTCGGCGCGACGCGTCCGCGCCCGTCGGTGCTCGCCGATGCGCGGCACGGCGCGTACGTCGCCGGATGGCAGCGCCCCGCCGACCGCGGCGTGGTCGCGCTCGACGGCGACGCCCGGCCGGTCGGCGCCGCGTGGTACCGCCTGTTCGGTGCGGACCGGCCGTCGCTGGGATTCGTGGCCGCGGGCGTGCCCGAGCTCATCATCGGCGTGCGCCCCCTGTGGCGGGCGCAGGGCGTGGGCCGTGCGCTGCTGCGCGCGCTCGCCGACCGCGCTCGCGTCGAGGGGTTCGCACGGCTCGCACTGTCGGTCGAGCACGGCAACTTCGCGCACGAGCTGTACCGCTCCGAGGGGTTCTCCGTGGTCGCGTCGACCGCCGACCGCGACACCATGGTGCGCGTGCTGCGCTGAGCGCCCGTCCCGCCGACACTCGCGGGACTTCCCGGCCGCGGTCGGCGGCGGGCCGTAACGTTGACCTCATGGCTACGAGCACCAGGTCGAACGGTCGTGCCTCGGGCGCGTCCGGGCGCGGCTCGTCGACGCGCACCGCGCCCACCAAGAAGCTGCCGGCGCAGCGCGCGAGCACGCGCACGCCGAAGGCCGCTGCCGCCGCGAAGGACGGGCCCGGCCTCCTCGTGCGGGCCTGGATGGGCCTCGCGCACCTGACCGGCGGCGCCGCGCGCGCCCTCGGCCCCGAGACGCTCGCGAAGGAGGAGCGTCGTGACGGGCTGCCGTTCTTCCTCGTGCTGCTCGCGGTCGCGGGCGCCGTGGTCGAGTGGTTCCTCATCAACGACCCGGTCGCGCAGATGCTCGACGCCTACACGTTCGGCGGCCTCTTCGGGCGCGTCGCGTTCGCGCTGCCCGTGGTGATGCTCATGTTCGCCGTCTGGCTGTTCCGGCATCCGAGCTCGGTGCACGACAACACGCGAATCGGCATCGGGCTCGGGATGCTGCTGATCACCGTCTCGGCGCTGTGCCACCTGTTCGGCGGGCAGCCGAGCCCGAGCGAGGGGATGGCGGTGCTCGCGCGCGCGGGCGGCATCCTCGGCTGGATGCTCGCGCAGCCCCTGATCCTGCTGCTCACCGACGTCGGCGCGGCCGTCGTGCTCGTGCTGCTCGCCCTGCTCTCGCTGCTCATCCTCACCAAGACCCCGCCCAACCGGATCCCGCAGCGCTTCCGCGACCTCTACGCGTGGCTGTTCGGCGCGCCCGACTCGGCCGACGACACGGCCGCCGCCCCCGAGGAGAAGCCCAAGCGCCGCTCGCGTCGCGAGCGCGCCGAGCAGGTCGAGCTCGACGGGATCGACGGCGACGACGAGACGCCGGGCGGGCTGCTGCCCTGGTGGCGGCGCAACGCGTCGAACCGCGAGGAGGACCCGGAGTTCGCCGCGGCCGGCGCCGAGGGCCTGACCGAGGTGTTCGGCCCGGGCTCGGCTGCGGGCAGCTTCGAGACGCCGCTCGAGGGCGTCCGACCCGCCGACGCGTACGGGGCCGGCGTGATCGACGAGCTCGAGCGGGCCGAGTCGGCGCTGCAGCGGTTCACGGGCGAGGTCCCGCACGGCGGGACCGGGCTCCAGGGCGACGACCCCGGCGCGACGTCCGTGCTCGGCGTCGGCGGTGCGCCCGCCGGCGCCAGCGACGCGGGAGCCGGCGCCCCCGTGGCCTCCGCCGACGAGGCCGCCGCCCCCGAACCCGACCGTCCGTACCACCTGCCCGCATCGTCGACCCTCGCCGCCGGGGCACCGGGCAAGACCCGTTCGGCGGTCAACGACGAGGTCGTGCGGCAGATCACGGGCGTGCTCGAGCAGTTCGGCGTCGACGCGAAGGTCACGGGCTTCTCGCGCGGGCCGACGGTCACGCAGTACGAGATCGAGCTCGGCCCCGGCGTGAAGGTCGAGCGGGTGACCGCGCTGTCCAAGAACCTCGCCTACGCCGTCGCGTCGAACGAGGTGCGCATTCTCTCGCCGATCCCGGGCAAGAGCGCGATCGGCGTGGAGATCCCGAACGCCGACCGCGAGACGGTGACGCTCGGCGACGTGCTGCGCTCGGGCGCCGCGGTGAACGCCAAGCACCCCATGACGATCGGCGTCGGCAAGGACGTCGGCGGCGGGTACGTCGTCGCGAACCTCGCGAAGATGCCGCACCTGCTCGTCGCTGGATCGACCGGTTCGGGCAAGTCGAGCTTCGTCAACTCGATGATCACGAGCCTGCTCATGCGCGCGAAGCCGAGCGAGGTGCGGATGGTGCTGGTCGACCCGAAGCGCGTCGAGCTCGCGCCGTACGCCGGTGTTCCGCACCTCATCACGCCCATCATCACGAACCCCAAGAAGGCCGCCGAGGCGCTGCAGTGGGTCGTGAAGGAGATGGACATGCGCTACGACGACCTCGCGTCGTTCGGCTTCCGTCACATCGACGACTTCAACAAGGCCGTCGTGAACAACGAGATCATCCTGCCGGCCGGCTCGGAGCGCAAGCTCAAGCCGTACCCGTACCTGCTGGTCGTGGTCGACGAGCTCGCCGACCTCATGATGGTCGCCCCGCGCGACGTCGAGGACTCGATCGTGCGCATCACGCAGCTTGCGCGCGCGTCGGGCATCCACCTGGTCCTCGCGACGCAGCGCCCCTCGGTCGACGTCGTCACGGGCCTCATCAAGGCGAACGTGCCGAGCCGGCTCGCGTTCGCGGTGACGAGCGTGACCGACTCGCGCGTCATCCTCGACCAGCCCGGAGCCGACAAGCTGATCGGCCAGGGCGACGCGCTGTTCCTGCCGATGGGCGCCTCGAAGCCCATCCGGGTGCAGGGCGCGTGGGTGACCGAGGCCGAGATCGAGCGGGTCGTCACGCACGTGACGCGCCAGGCGCGGCCCGAGTACCGCAACGACGTCGCGGCCGCGGTCGAGAAGAAGGAGATCGACTCCGACATCGGCGACGACCTCGAGTTGCTGCTCGCGGCGGCCGAGCTCGTGGTCTCGACGCAGTTCGGCTCGACCTCGATGCTGCAGCGGAAGCTCCGCGTGGGCTTCGCGAAGGCCGGCCGGCTCATGGACCTGCTCGAGTCCCGCGAGATCGTGGGCCCGTCCGAGGGCTCGAAGGCGCGCGACGTGCTCGTCACGCCCGAACAGCTGCCGGGCGTGCTCGCGAAGCTCCGCGGCGAGGAGCCGGCGGCCCCGGCCGCGCCCGCGGCATCCGCACCGCCGGCTCAGCCCGCCCCCGCCGCGGCGCCCGCCCCGGCACCGGCGCCCGCCGCACCCGCCGCACCCGCCGCACCCGCCGACGTCGACGACCGCTACGACGACCCGGTCGGGCGGATCCCCGAGGGCCTCGAGGAGGTCGACGCCGACTCCGACGAGGACGCCTGGGGCCTGACGGGTCGCGACTGAGCCCGGTCGACCACGGGACCATGGGCCGTGGTCGCGAGGTGCCCGCGGCTAGGCTGAGCGCATGACCTCTCCCGCGGGCCGGACCCGCTCGGCGAACAACTGGAACCTGCCGAACGCGATCACGGTCGTGCGGATCGTGATGGCTCCGGTGTTCTTCTGGCTCCTGCTCGCCGATGCGGGCCAGGACGGGCCGATGCGCTGGTGGGCGGCGGTGATCTTCATCGTCGCGATCTCGACCGACTGGGTCGACGGATGGCTCGCACGCTCGCGCGGCCTCGTGACCGACCTCGGCAAGATCCTCGACCCGATCGCCGACAAGCTGCTGACGAGCGGCGCGCTCGTGTGCCTGTCGATCCTCGGCGAGCTGCCGTGGTGGATCACGATCGTCATCGTGGTGCGCGAGGTCGGCATCACCGTGTGGCGCTTCGTCGAGCTCGGCCGGGGCACGGTCGTTCCGGCGTCCTCCGGCGGCAAGCTCAAGACGCTCACGCAGGCGATCGCGATCTCGCTGTTCCTCGCACCGCTCTGGACCCTCGTCGGCGACTGGATCATCTGGGTGAACTGGGCCTTCATGATCGCCGCCCTCGTGCTCACGGTCTGGTCGGGGCTGCTGTATGTGCGCGACGCGTTCCGCCTCGCCCGCGAGCACCGCGGCGAGGCCGCGTGAGCGACGAGCGGATGGCGCGGGGCGACGCCCCGGCCGAATCCGCCCCGGCCGCTCCGGGCGCACCGAGCGCCGACGCGACCGCCGAACTCATCGCCGAACTGACCCGTCGCGGGATGCGGATCGCGGTCGCCGAGTCGCTCACCGGTGGCCTCGTCGCGGCCGAGCTGACGCGCATCCCCGGGGCCTCGCTCGCCGTGAGCGGCGGCATCGTCGCCTACGACACGCGCGTCAAGCAGGCGATGCTCGGCGTGCCCGGCGACCTGCTCGCCGCCGAGGGGGCGGTGCACCCCGAGGTCGCCCGCCGCATGGCCGACGGTGCGCGGCGCGCGCTCGCGGTCGGCGGCCGCCCGGCCGACCTGGGCGTGGCGACGACGGGCGTCGCCGGTCCCGATCCGCAGGACGGCCGACCGGTCGGCACCGTCTACGTCGGGGTCGCCGACGCGGCCGGCTCCGAGGCGATCGAGCTGCGGCTCGGCGGCGACCGCGACGAGATCCGCCGCGCGACCGTGCGCGCGGCCGTCGACGCGGCGCTCGAGCGGCTGCGCGAGGGCGCGGGCGCGGGCGAGCGCGGCTAGGCCCGTCCGCCCCGCGGCATCCGGTACCGGTGCTCCGGACGGCCGGCGCTGCCGTAGCGCGGCGCGACCTCGGCCGCGCCGCTGGCCACGAGGTGCTCGAGGTAGCGCCGGGCGCTGACGCGCGACATCCCGAGGGCCTCGGCGATCTCGGTGGCCGAGGCATCCGCAGGGCACGCCGCGAGCCCCGCCGCGACGCGCTCGAGGCTCGCGGGGGAGAGGCCCTTGGGCAGCGCCACGCGGCGCGCCGTCGCCGTGGCCGTGCCGAGCACCCGGTCGATGCCGTGCTGGTCGAGCGCCGCCGACGGCGCCGAGCGGTCCGCGACGATCCCGCGGCGCACCTCGTCGAGCCGTTCGACGAGGCTCGTGCCCGAGAACGGCTTGACGAGGTAGTGCCGGACCCCCAGCAGGCGGGCCCGGCGCACCGTCTCGAGGTCGCGCGCCGCGGTGACCGCGATCACCTCGACGTCGTCGCCGGCCGCGCGGAGCCGGCGGAGCACGTCGAGTCCGCCGAGATCGGGCAGGTAGACGTCGAGCAGCACGAGGTGCGGCCGATGCCGGCCGACGGCGGCGAGCGCGGCCTCGCCCGTGTGCGCCTCGGCGACGACGGTGAAGCCGGGTTGCGCGTCGACGAAGGCGCGGTTCACCTGGGCCACCGCGAAGTCGTCGTCGACGATGACGACGCGGATGTCGTTCATCGGCGCGCTCCGCCGACGGCGGACTCGGGGCGCGACCGGGAATCAGCGAGCGGCGCTGCGGCGCCGCGCCAGGGCAGGCGGGCCACGAACCGGGCGCCGCCGGCGGGCGACTCCTCGACGCGCACCTCGCCCCCGAGCCGGGCCGCGACCCGGTGCACGAGGGTCAGGCCGATGCCGCGGCGGGCCTTGCCCGGAGCCGGCGACTTGCCGCTGACGTCGGGCTCGAAGATCGCCGCACGGCGATCGGGCGGGACGCCCGGCCCGTCGTCGTCGACGCGCACGACCACCGAGCCTGGCCGGAGGTCATCGCGCACCGACAGCGTGACGTGCCCGCCGAGCACGCACGCCTCGATCGCGTTGTCGAGCAGGTTGCCGATGACGGTCACGAGGTCGGTGCGCTCGCGCACGTCGGCCGCGGTCTCGAGGTGCGAGTCGGCGTCGAGCTCGAACGTCACCCCGAGTTCCTGGGCGCGCGAGCGCTTGGCGAGGACGAGCGCCGCCGTCTCGACGTCGGCGATGCCGTCGTGCTCCTCGAGCGCCGAGAGGGCGCCGCCGCTGCCGACGCGCTGGATGAACGCGATGGCCGCGTCGACGTGGCCGAGTTCGAGCAGGCCGCTGACGACGTGGAGCTTGTTGGAGAACTCGTGCGACTGCGCTCGGAGCCCCTCGGCGAGGCTCTGGGCGCCCTCGAGCTCGCGCAGGGTCGTCTCGAGCTCGGTGCGGTCGCGGAGGATCGCGATGGAGCCGATCTCGCGGCCCTCGACGCGCACGCGGTCGCCGTGCACGAGCAGCACGCGCTCGCCCGAGAGCACCGAGGTCTCGCGATCCTCGCCCGAGGCGATGAACCGGGCGAGCTCGGGGTCGAGCACGTCCTCGACGGCGCGGCCGATCGCGGCGTCGGGGTCCTCGACCTCCAGCAGCCGGGCGGCGGCGTCGTTCATGAGCACGAGGCGGCCGCGCTCGTCGACCGCGACGATGCCCTCGCGGATGCCGTGCAGCATCGCCTCGCGGGTCTCGAGCATCGCGCGGATCTCGTCGGGCTCGAGGCCGTAGATGCGACGTCGGATGACGCGTCCGATCCACGCGGAGCCCACGACGCCCACGAGCGCCGCGACCGCGAGCGCGGCGAGCAGGCCGCCGAGCCCGCCGAGGAAGTCGGCGCGCAACTGGGACTCGAGGATGCCCACCGAGACCTGTCCCATCACGTCGCCGGCGGCGTCGAAGATCGGCACCTTGACCCGCCACGACTCGCCGAGCGTGCCGGTCTGCGTGCCGACGTAGATCTCGCCCGAGAGCGGGATGGCGGGGTCGGTCGAGACCCGCTCGCCGATGCGGTCGGGATTGGGGTGCGAGTAGCGGATGCCCTCGTCGTTCGCGACCACGACGTACGTGACGTCGGACGCGTGCCTGATCACCTCGGCGACGGGCTGGATGGTCTCGGCGGGATCCGGGTCGTCGAACGCGTCGAGGATGACCGGCAGGCCGGCGACCGACTGCGCGACCGCGATCATGCGGTCCTGGTAGCCCTCGCGCAGCTGGCGCTCCTGGATCAGCATCGCGGTCACCCCCGTGCCCACGACGGTCGTGAGCACGATCGCGACCTGCAGCAGCAGCAACTGCATGCCCAGCGTCATCCTCGACCGGCTCACCCGACCAGTGTGCCGCACGCACGGCGGCGCGATCGCCCGACCGCCGTGACCATTACGACCGAATCGACCGATACGACCAGTACGACCCTTGCGACCGCAACGTTCCGACGCCGTGCGAGGGCGACCTAGCGTCATCGGCACCGACGATCGTCGGCCCGGCGAGGATGCCGGGCACTCAAGGAGGAGCATTGCGATCACACAGCCGGCCGACCCCCTCGGCCACCCCTCGACCGTTTCGCCGGGCCGTCGTGCGCGCCGCATTCGCGGGCCTCGGCGTCACGGCCCTCGTCGGGCTCGCCGGATGCAGCGCACCCGCCGGTGCGAGCGGCGATGACGAGGCCGATGCCGCGGCATCCCTCGACGCCGTCAGCCTCATCGCGCCAGCCGACCCGGGCGGCGGCTGGGACCAGACCGCTCGCGCGATCTCGCAGGTGCTGACCGACGAGGAGCTCGTGGGCTCCGCGCCGGTCGAGAACATCGGCGGCGCGGGCGGCACGGTGGGCCTGGCCGCACTCGCGAACGAGAAGGATCCGGCGACCCTCATGGTCACGGGCCTGGTCATGGTGGGCGCCGTCGAGACCAACGCCTCGCCCGTCCGCATCGAGGACATGACCCCGATCGCCAAGCTCACCGAGGAGGCGCTCGTGCTGGTGGTGCCGGCCTCGTCGCCGTACGAGACCACCGAGGACCTCGTGGACGCCATCGTGGAGGACGGCGCGGCGATCTCGGTGACGGGCGGCTCGGCGGGCGGCGCCGACCACATCCTCGCGGGCATGCTGCTCACCGAGGCGGGCGTCGATCCGGCCGACATCCCATCGACTCTCAACTACATCCCCAACTCGGGCGGCGGCGAGGCCGTGACCATGCTGCTCGGCAACACCGTGCAGGCCGGTATCTCGGGCGTCGGCGAGTTCGCCGAGCAGATCGCGGCGGGCGAGCTGCGCGCACTCGCCGTCTCGTCGCCCGAGCCCGTCGAGCTGCTGCCCGACACGCCCACGCTGGTCGAGGAGGGGTACGACGTCACCCTCACGAACTGGCGCGGGCTGCTCGCGCCGGGCGACCTCGACGAGGCCGACGCGCAGGCGCTCACCGCGCTCGTGACCGACCTGCACGATTCCGACGCGTGGGCCGCGACCCTCGAGGAGAAGGGCTGGGCCGACGCGTTCGTCACGGGCGAGGAGTTCTCCGGCTTCCTCGACGCGAACATCGCCGAGGTGACGCAGACCCTGCAGTCGATCGGCCTGGTCGCGCCGTGACCGAGTCGACCCCGGTTCCCCTCGACGCTGCGGCGTCGGGGGGAACCCCCGCCTCGGGCCGGGGCCGCGCCGCCGGCCGCGCCCCGGTCGGCGAGTTCGCGTTCGCGGCCGTGTGCGCAGCGCTCGGCGTGTACGCCATCGTGGGCGCCGGCTTCATCCGAGTGCCGCCCGGTTCGGCGAGCGTGCTCGGGCCCCGAGTGTTCCCGTACGCGGTGGGCGTGCTGCTCGTCGCGGCCTCCGTCGCCGTCATCGTCCAGATCGCACGCGGCCGACGCGGCGTGCCCGACGACGGGGAGGACGTCGACCCCGACGCGCCGACCGACTGGCTCACCGTCGGCAAGCTCGTCGCGATCTTCCTGTCGCAGCTCGTGCTCATCGAGTGGGCCGGATGGCCGGTCGCGGTCGCGGTGCTCTTCGGCGGTGCCGCGGTCGCGCTCGGCGCCCGGCGCTGGTGGGCCGCGATCGCCATCGGGCTCGCCCTCGGGCTCGTCACCCAACTCGTCTTCGGCTCCTGGCTGGGGCTCTCGCTCCCGGCCGGACCGCTCCTGGACTGGATCCCGATCTTCCATGGATAGCCTCACCGCCCTGCTCGACGGCTTCGCGACCGCGCTGCAGCCCCAGTACCTGCTCTACGCCCTCTTCGGCGTCTTCATCGGCACCGCCGTCGGCGTGCTGCCGGGCATCGGGCCCGCGATGACCGTGGCCCTGCTGCTGCCCCTGACGTACACGCTCGACCCGACCGGCGCGCTCATCCTCTTCGCCGGCATCTACTACGGCGGCATGTACGGCGGGTCGACGACCTCGATCCTGCTCAACACGCCCGGAGAGTCCTCCTCGATCGTCACCGCGCTCGAGGGCAACCGGATGGCGAAGGCCGGACGCGGCGCCGCGGCGCTCGCGACCGCGGCCATCGGGTCCTTCGTCGCCGGCACGGTCGCGACGGT
The DNA here is from genome assembly GCF_016907355.1 of Agromyces aurantiacus. Taxonomy (NCBI): domain Bacteria; kingdom Bacillati; phylum Actinomycetota; class Actinomycetes; order Micrococcales; family Microbacteriaceae; genus Agromyces; species Agromyces aurantiacus. The sequence goes on from NZ_JAFBBW010000001.1 coordinate 2,051,630, forward strand.
GCTGCTCACCTTCCTCGCGCCCGGCATCGCGAAGCTCGCGGTGCAGCTCGGACCCGCCGACTACTTCGCGCTCATCGTGGTGGCGTTCCTCACGGTCGGCGCGCTGCTCGGGTCGAGCGTGCCGCGCGGCCTCGTCTCGCTCGGCCTCGGCCTCCTGCTCGGCCTCGTCGGCACGGAGGTGCTCTCGGGCCAGCAGCGGTACACGTTCGGCGTGCCGAGCCTCGCCGACGGCATCGACGTCGTGCTCATCGCGGTCGGCCTCTTCGCGCTCGGCGAGACGCTGTACGTCGCTTCGCGGCTCAGGCATGGCCCGGTGCGCGTCATCCCCGTCGCCCGCGGCTGGCGCGGCTGGTTCACGCGCGACGACCTGCGGCGCTCGTGGAAGCCGTGGCTGCGCGGCACGGCGATCGGCTTCCCGATCGGCACCATCCCGGCGGGCGGTGCGGATGTCGCGACGTTCCTCTCGTACGCGACCGAGCGTCGCCTGGCCAGGGGTGCGGCGCGCGCGCAGTTCGGCCGCGGCGCGATCGAGGGCGTCGCGGGGCCGGAGGCGGCCAACAACGCCGCCGCGGCGGGCGTGCTCGTGCCACTCCTCACGCTCGGACTGCCGACCACGGCGACCGCGGCGATCATCATCTCCGCGTTCCAGTCCTACGGCATCCGGCCCGGCCCGCTGCTGTTCGAGACCCAGTCGGGGCTCGTGTGGGCGCTCATCGCGAGCCTCTACATCGGCAACGTGCTGCTGCTCGTGCTGAACCTGCCGCTCGTGGGCATGTGGGTGAAGGTGCTGCGGATCCCGCGGCCGTACCTCTACGCGGGCATCCTCGCGTTCGCGGGCCTCGGGGCCTACGCCCTGCACTTCAACGTGTTCGACACGCTGACGCTGCTGGTGGTCGGCATCACGGGCTTCCTGATGCGGCGGTACGGGTATCCGGTCGCCCCCATGGTGGTCGGCGGCATCCTCGGGCCCATGGCCGAGGAGCAGTTGCGCAAGTCGATGGCGATCAGCCAGGGCGACCCGGCCTACCTCGTGCACAGCCCGTTCGCGATCGCCGCGTACGTCACGCTCGCGGTCATCGTGCTGACGGGCGTGTGGCTCAAGCGCCGGAAGGCCCGGCTCGAGGCCTCGCCGACGCTGGTCCCGACCGGTGCGATCGCCGCGCTCGACGCCGACGAACAGGCCGCTGCCGAGCCCGCCGGAACGCCGCCGCGACGCCGGGAATAGTGCACGTGAACACCCTGTTACAGGTGTCGGGTTCACAAGAAAACTCCAGTGACCACGGCTAGGCTCGGGGTACGGGACGAGGCGCTAGACTGACCTCCCCGCACCGGCCCCCCGGTGGGTGGGTCGCCGGCAGAGAGAGGGAGGTTCCGATGGTTCTGGTTCGACAGGAGATCGGCGACGTGCTGAGGGACTTCCGCCTGCAGAAGGGCCGGACCCTCCGCCAGGTCGCGAGCAAGGCCAGCGTCGCGCTGGGCTACCTCAGCGAGGTGGAGCGCGGTCAGAAGGAGGCCTCGAGCGAGATCCTCGCCTCGGTGGCCGAAGCCCTCGACACGCCCATCTCGGTGATCATGCACGAGGTCGGCGACCGCATCGCGGTCCTCGAGGGGCTCTCCGCGCCGTCGGTGCCCGACAGCCTGCCCGACGACCTCGTCGCGGAGTTCGACGCGGACATCATGGTCCGCTGACCCACACGTCGCAGCGTCCGGCCGGTCCTCGGACCGGCCGTTCGCATGTCCGGAGGTGCACGTGAAGCGCAGCGAGTTCGAACTGGCGGTCGAGGAGGAGTTCGGCCCGGGGTACGCGAGCATCGTCGTCGACGATCTCGTGCTCGGCGCGCTCGAGGGGCGCACCGCGCGCCAGGCGCTCGCCGCAGGGGTGCCGCCGCGATCGGTCTGGCTGGCGCTGTGCGAGGCGACCGACGTGCCGGAGTCGCGCCGGCACGGGGCCGGGCTGCGCGAGCCGCGCGGCGACCGCTGACCCCGGTCGGGGGTCCGAAGACGCGTTCGACACGCCGCGGCGCGTGTCGAACATCCGTTCGGTTCGCGGAGTAGGCTCCTCGACAACGGGAGGGATGTCGCATCCATCCACATTCGTCGGCTCACACGCCGCGGATGTCGGTGGCCGCCCATACGGTCGGAGCGTCGGAACACACCGCAACCGCCTTGTCGCGAGACGTGCCGGGTCATGGCCGGGTACGCGGAACGACAGCCGAGAGGCAGCCGAACCCCACCACGAAGGAGCACCGATGCCATCACCCGCAGACCGCGAGAAGGCCCTCGAGACCGCACTCGCCCAGATCGACCGCCAGTTCGGCAAGGGCTCGGTGATGCGCCTCGGCAGCGAGGAGCGCGCGCCGGTCGAGATCATCCCCACCGGCTCCATCGCGCTCGACGTGGCGCTCGGCGTCGGCGGCCTGCCCCGCGGCCGGATCGTCGAGATCTACGGCCCCGAGTCCTCGGGCAAGACCACGCTGACCCTCCACGCGATCGCCAACGTGCAGCGCGCGGGCGGCATCGCGGCGTTCATCGACGCCGAGCACGCGCTCGACCCCGACTACGCCAAGAAGCTCGGCGTCGACATCGACGCGCTGCTCGTCTCCCAGCCCGACACCGGTGAGCAGGCACTCGAGATCGCCGACATGCTCGTGCGCTCGGGCTCGATCGACCTGGTCGTCATCGACTCGGTCGCGGCGCTCGTGCCCCGCGCCGAGATCGAGGGCGAGATGGGCGACTCGCACGTCGGCCTCCAGGCGCGCCTCATGTCGCAGGCGCTCCGCAAGCTCACGGGTGGCCTGAACCAGACCAAGACCACCGCGATCTTCATCAACCAGCTCCGCGAGAAGATCGGCGTGTTCTTCGGCAGCCCCGAGACCACCGCGGGTGGCAAGGCACTGAAGTTCTACGCCTCGGTCCGCCTCGACATCCGTCGCATCGAGACCCTGAAGGACGGCACCGAGGCGGTCGGCAACCGCACGCGCGTCAAGGTCGTCAAGAACAAGATGGCGCCGCCGTTCAAGCAGGCCGAGTTCGACATCCTGTTCGGCGTCGGCATCTCGCGCGAGGGCAGCCTCATCGACTACGGCGTCGACCAGGGCATCGTGAAGAAATCGGGCGCCTGGTACACCTACGACGGCGACCAGCTCGGCCAGGGCAAGGAGAACGCGCGCAACTTCCTACTCCAGAACCCCGACATCGCGGCCGACATCGAGAAGAAGATCCTCGCCAAGCTCGGCATCGGGCAGCCGACGGGCGCGGCCGCGCAGGCGGGTGCACCCGGCGTGGCGCCGGTCGAGTCGCTCGCCGCGAAGCGCAAGGGCGCCTGAGCCGGGCGGGGGCACGATGAGCGAACAGTCGGATGAGCGCATCGCGCCCGTCGCCTACCTGCCGTGGGTGGTGCCGTCGTCGGAGGAATCCGAGCGCGGCGGCACCGCTCCCGCGCGCCGTGCGAGCCGGCACCCGGCCGGTCGTGGGCTCGGCGGACCGCCCCCCACTCGGCTCGCCGTGGTCGGCGAGTCCGACGCGGAGGGCGAGGCCCAGCCCGGCGGCCTCGCGTCGGCCGAGCCGGTCGAGACGGGCGTCGAGCGCGATGCGCGCATCGACCGGCTGATCGTCTCGCGGCTCCGGCGCTCCTCGCTCTCGATCGCCGAGGTGCGCGCGGCGCTCGTCGAGCACGGCCTCGACGATCACGAGGTCGAGGAATGGATCGAGCGGTACGAGCGGCTCGGCTACCTCGACGACCGGCGGCTCGCCGAACAGCTCGTGCACAGTCACGGCGTGCGGCGGGGTCGTGGCAGCGGCGCACTGCTGAGCGAACTCGGTCGCCGCGGCGTCGACACCGAGCTGGCGCGCGAGGCGCTCGACGCGCTCGACCCCGAGGTCGAACTCGAGCACGCCACCCAGGTGGCGGTCCGGCGCGCCCGGCAGCTCGCCGGACTCGACCGCATGACGGCCGAGCGGCGCCTCAGCGCGTTCCTGCTGCGTCGCGGGTACGGCAGCGACCTGGTGCGCCGCGCGGTCGCGGCCGCGCTCGAGGGCGAGCCCACGGGCTGACGAGGCCGAGCCTCGGCTCGCGGATCGTAGACTGGTCCGATCATGACCATCATCCACGAGGCGTCGTCCGTGCCCGGCGCCGCCGCCGAGCCGGCCGCGCCGAGGACCTACGAGGTCCGCACCTTCGGCTGCCAGATGAACGTGCACGACTCCGAGCGCCTGAGCGGCTCGCTCGAGGCCGCCGGGTACGTCCCCGCGAACGGCGGTGAGCCCGACGTCGTCGTGATCAACACGTGCGCGGTGCGCGAGAACGCCGACAACAAGCTCTACGGCAACCTCGGCCACCTCGCCGGCGTCAAGCGCCGGCACGCGGGCATGCAGATCGCCGTCGGCGGCTGCCTCGCCCAGAAGGACAAGAACGTCATCCTCGAGAAGGCGCCCTGGGTCGACGTCGTCTTCGGCACGCACAACATGGGATCGCTGCCGAGCCTGCTCGAGCGCGCGCGCCACAACGACGAGGCGCAGCTCGAGATCCTCGACGCGCTCGAGGTGTTCCCCTCGACGCTGCCCACCAAGCGCGACTCGACCTACTCCGGGTGGGTGTCGATCTCGGTCGGCTGCAACAACACGTGCACGTTCTGCATCGTGCCCGCGCTGCGCGGGAAGGAGAAGGACCGCCGGCCGGGCGAGATCCTCGCCGAGATCCAGGCGCTCGTCGACGACGGCGCGGTCGAGGTCACGCTCCTCGGCCAGAACGTCAACTCCTACGGCGTCGAGTTCGGCGACCGGCAGGCGTTCGGCAAGCTCCTGCGCGCCGCCGGGCGGATCGAGGGCCTCGAGCGCATCCGCTTCACGAGCCCGCACCCCGCGGCCTTCACCGACGACGTCATCGACGCCATGGCCGAGACGCCGAACGTCATGCCGCAGCTGCACATGCCGCTCCAGTCCGGCTCCGACCGCATCCTGAAGGCGATGCGCCGCTCGTATCGCTCCGAGAAGTTCCTCGGCATCCTCGACCGGGTGCGTGCACGCATCCCGCACGCGGCGATCTCGACCGACATCATCGTCGGCTTCCCCGGCGAGACCGAGGAGGACTTCCAGGCGACCCTGCGCGTCGTGGAGGCCGCGCGCTTCGCCTCCGCGTTCACGTTCCAGTACTCCATCCGCCCCGGCACCCCCGCCGCGACGATGGAGGAGCAGGTGCCGAAGGAGGTCGTGCAGGACCGCTACGACCGTCTCATCGCCCTGCAGGAGCGCATCTCGTGGGAGGAGAACCAGGCGCTCGTCGGCCGTCCGGTCGAGGTGCTGGTCTCCACGGGGGAGGGCAAGAAGGACGCCGAGACGCACCGGCTGAGCGGTCGCGCCGAGGACAGCCGCCTCGTGCACTTCGAGGTGCCCGAGGGTTCGGAGCTGCCCCGGCCCGGCGACGTGGTGTCGGTCACGATCACGCAGGCGGCCCCGTTCCACCTGCTCGCCGACTCCCTCGACGGCACGCCACTGCGCATCCGTCGCACGCGCGCGGGCGACGCGTGGGACCGCGCGCAGGCCGAGAGCTGCGGCGTGCCCGCATCGCCCGGCGCCGCGGCATCCGCGCCGGGTCGCGTGTCGCTCGGGCTGCCGACGCTCCGAGTCGGCCCCGAGCCCCTCACCGCGCCGGGCGTCGGCACCATGCCGATCTACGACCCGAGCGACGGCCAGCGCTGACGTGACGCTCATCGCGATCGTCGGTGCGACCGGCACGGGCAAGTCGCGCTTCGCGCTCGACCTCGCGCACGCGATCGCCGAGGCCGGGCGACCCGCCGAGGTGGTCAACGCCGACGCCATGCAGCTCTACCGCGGCATGGACATCGGCACGGCCAAGCTCGCACCCGCGGAGCGCGAGGGCGTGCCGCACCGGCTGCTCGACGTGCTCGACGTCACCGACGAGGCGTCCGTCGCGGCGTACCAGTCCGAGGCGCGGAGGGCCGTGGACGAGATCCTCGCGCAGGGTGGCGTCGCGCTGCTCACCGGCGGCTCGGGGCTCTACGTCTCGAGCGTCATCCACGACCTGCGCTTCCCGGGCACCGACGCCGCCGTCCGCGCGCGACTGGAGGCCGAGCTCGACGAGGTCGGGCCGGGCCTGCTGCATCGCCGCCTGCGGGAGCTCGACGCCGAGACGGCCGCGAGCGTCGACCCGCAGAACGGCCGTCGCATCGTGCGCGCGCTCGAGGTCATCGAGCTCACGGGGGAGCCCAAGGCCGCGCGCCTGCCCGACGTGCCCGTGCCGTGGCGCCCGCACCGCATCGTGCACCTGCGCTCCGAGCGGGCGACGCTCGTCGACCGGCTCGACGCGCGCGCCGCGGCGATGTGGCGCGACGGCCTCGTCGAGGAGGTGCGCGAGCTGATCCCCGCCGGGCTCGAACGCGGCGTCACCGCGCGCAAGGCGATCGGCTACGCGCAGGCACTCGCGCAGGTCCACGGCCGCATGACCGAGGCCGACGCGATCGCCGAGACGCAGGCGCTCACGCGGACGTATGCGCGGCGCCAGGTGGGCTGGTTCAAGCGGTACGCCGACGCCGCGATCGTCGACGCCGATGATCGCGCGGCGGTCGAGGCCGAGGTCGCGCGCCAGGCCGCGCTGGGCTGACCCCGTCGCGCGTCGGGGAGGGCCCCCGGCGATCCCTAGACTGAGGGGATGGCGTTCGATCTGCGCTTCACCAAGGGCCACGGCACGGGCAACGACTTCGTGCTCTTCAGCGACCCCGAGGGAGACGTGCAGCTGACGCCCACGCAGATCGCCGCGGTGTGCGACCGGCACTTCGGCGTCGGCGGCGACGGCCTCATCCGCGCCGTGCGCTCCGATCGGCTCGTCGACGGGGCCGCCGCGATCGCGGAGGATCCGGATGCCACGTGGTTCATGGACTACTGGAACGCCGACGGCAGCCCGTCGGAGATGTGCGGCAACGGCATCCGCGTGTTCACGCGCTACCTCGTCGACCAGGGCCTCGTCGACCTCGCCGACGGCGACTGGGTCGCGATCGGCACTCGTGCGGGTGTGCGCCGCGTGCGCGCGCTCGGCAGCGGCGGCTTCGAGGCCGACCTCGGCGTCTGGCGCCTCGATGGCGGCGAGCCCCTCGTGCGTGCCAAGAACCTGCCTGTGGCCCGTCCCGGGCTCGGCATCGACGTCGGCAACCCGCACGTGGTCGTCGCCCTCGCCGACGACGACGAGCTCGAGAGCCTCGACCTGGCGTACGTGCCCATCCTCGACCCGGAGCCCCAGGCCGGTGCGAACGTCGAGTTCGTCGTGCCGGCCGAACCGCTCGTCGAGGCCGGGCGGGGCCGGATCCGGATGCGCGTGCACGAGCGCGGCTCGGGCGAGACCCTCTCGTGCGGCACGGGCGCGGTGGCGTCGGCTCTCGCGGTGCGCTACTGGGCGGGCGAGGGCGCGCCCGACGAGTGGGTCGTCAACGTACCGGGCGGCATCGTGGGGGTGCGCATGGTCGCGGAAGGCGACGGCGAGCACGTGCTGCTCTCCGGCCCGGCCGAGCTCGTGTTCGACGGGGTGCTGAGCCTCGCCTGAGCGAGCGGATGCCGCGGCGCGGCCGACCGCGCGCCGTCAGCGCTCGCGCGTGACCGCGAGGACGCGGAACCCCTTCGAGGTCGCGGCGCGCTCGACGTGCCATCCCTCGCCGAGGTCGTCGGCGAGCCAGCGCTGCAGCGAGTCGGCGCCGAGGTTCTTCTGCACCACGAGCCACGCGGTCGCGCCGGCCTCGAGCCGCGGCAGCCAGCGGCGCAGCAGCTCGTGCAGCTCGGCCTTGCCGATGCGGATCGGCGGGTTCGACCAGATCGCGGCGAAGCGCACGTCGTCGGGAACATCATCGGGGCGAGCCGGGTTGACATTGGTGAGGCCCAGGCGCGCGGCGTTGCGGCCGACGAGGTCGAGCGCCCGCTCGTTGACGTCGACCGCCCACACCGTGGCATCCGGCGCCTCGAGGCCCAGGGTGAGCGCGACGGGGCCCCACCCGGCGCCCAGGTCGAGCAGATGACCGCCGGCCGGGGGCTCGGGCACCTCGTCGAGGAGCACGCGCGTGCCGAGGTCGACGTGGCCGGGGCTGAACACGCCGCCCGCGGTGAGCACGTCGAACTCGCGACCTGCGAGGCGCACGGTGACGGTGCGGAGCGCGCGGTCGTCGGCGGGCTTCGACGAGAAGTAGTGCTCCTGCGGCATACAGGGGAACCTATCGCACGAACGGAAGTAGGCTGGACGGGATGAACGACGCGGAACACGAGACCCACGACGACGCGGTTGCTCGCGTGCTCCGGAGCGCGGACGTGCGCGCGGGCGTCGCCCGATTCGGGGCCTCCGAGGCCGCGTCGATCCAGCGCGAGGGGCTCGCGGTCGATGCCGACGGCGGCTTCGACGGCGAGCAGTACGACCGCGAGGCGCGCGCGGCGCTCCGACGCGTCGGCGGGCTGTCGACCGAGCTCGAGGATGTCACGGAGGTCGAGTACCGGCAGCTGCGACTCGAGAACGTCGTGCTCATCGGCGTGTACCCGCAGGGCTCGCTCGAGGATGCCGAGAACTCGATGCGCGAGCTCGCGGCGCTCGCCGAGACGGCCGGTGCGCGCGTGCTCGACGGCGTGCTGCAGCGCCGTCCGCATCCCGACCCCTCGACCTACCTCGGCCGCGGCAAGACGGAAGAGCTGCGTCACATCGTCGCGGCGCTCGGGGCCGACACGGTCGTGGCCGACACCGAGCTCGCGCCGAGCCAGCGACGCGCCCTGGAGGACGCGGTGAAGGTCAAGGTCATCGACCGCACCGCCGTCATCCTCGACATCTTCAGCCAGCACGCCAAGAGCCGAGAGGGCAAGGCGCAGGTCGAGCTCGCGCAGCTCGAGTACCTCCTCCCTCGCCTGCGCGGCTGGGGCGAGTCGATGTCGCGCCAGGCCGGCGGCCAGGTCGGCGGCGCCGGCGCGGGCATGGGCTCCCGCGGTCCCGGTGAGACCAAGATCGAGCTCGACCGCCGGCGCATCCATTCGCGCATGGCCAAGCTCCGCAAGCAGATCGCGGGCATGAAGCCCGCGCGCGACGCCAAGCGCGCCAACCGCAAGCGCAATGCGGTGCCCTCGGTCGCGATCGCGGGCTACACCAACGCGGGCAAGTCGAGCCTGCTCAACCGCATCACCGGGGCGGGCGTGCTCGTCGAGAACGCGCTCTTCGCCACGCTCGACGCGACCGTGCGCCGCAACACCACGTCCGACGGTCGCGTGTACACGATCGCCGACACCGTCGGGTTCGTCCGGAACCTGCCGCACCAGCTCGTCGAGGCGTTCCGGTCGACGCTCGAGGAGGTGGGCGACGCCGACTTGATCGTGCACGTCGTCGACGGCGCGCACCCCGACCCGGCGGCGCAGATCGCGACCGTGCGCGACGTCATCGGCGAGGTCGGCGCGCGCGACGTGCCCGAACTCGTGGTCTTCAACAAGGCCGACCTCATCGGGCCCGAGGAGCGCCTCGTGCTCCAGGGGCTCGAGCCGAACGCCGTGTTCGCCTCGGCGCGTACCGGCGAGGGCGTGCCCGACGTGCTCGCCGCGATCTCGCGCATGCTGCCCGACCCGGCGATCGAGGTCGACCTCCTCGTGCCGTACGACCGCGGCGACGTCGTCTCGACGCTGCACGAGACCGGCCGCGTGCTCTCGACCGACTACGTCGAGGACGGCACGCGCATCCGCGCGCTGGCCTCGCCCGAGCAGGCGGCGCAGCTCGCCGAATTCCGCGCGACCGCGCTCGCCTGACCTCGGCCGCGTGACCTCCCGGAGTCACGGGTCGTAACAACGGGGACGATTCCGGGCGCCCCGGCGTATCGTCGCTCCTGATCGTGGCGAGCGGCCGGATGCCGCCCGCCTGGAGCGACCGCCGAGCCCGGCACCCGCCCGCGAGACCCGCCCGCCGTTCCGGCCGGCCGGGCGCGGAGTGCCGTGCCTGCCACCGTCCGTCGCGGCATCCGCACCAGGAGCACCATGACCGGACGCGAGCCAGCCGGCGACGGCGACGGCGCTCGGCCGAGGCCGCCGATCTCGTTCGAGCTGTTCCCGCCGCGCACCGACGCGGCGGCGATCGCGCTCGGGCGCACGATCGACCGGCTCGCGGAGGCCGACCCGGCCTTCATCTCGGTGACGTTCGGCGCGGGCGGATCCTCGCGCGACCGCTCGCTCACCGTGCTGCGGTACATGCTCGAGCACACGGATGTCGAGCCGATGGCGCACCTGACCTGCGTGGGCTCGAGCCACGCCGAGGCGAACCGGCTCGTCCGCGAGTTCCTCGACGCGGGCGTGACGAGCTTCCTGGCCCTGCGCGGCGACCCGCCGGTCGGCGCCGGCCCCGAGGCGGGCATCGGCGACCTCGAGAGCGCGGCCGAGCTCGTCCAGCTCATCCACCGCGTCCAGGAGGAGCGCGAGCCCTACGGACAGGTCGGCATCCCCGGCATCCCGGGCGCGACCCGCATCCTCGAGCGACCGCGTCCCGAGCGCGTCGCGGTCGCCGCGTTCCCGACCGGCCACCCGCGCTCGCGCGGCGCCGGCCAGGACGTCGACGTGCTGCTCGCCAAGGAGGTCGCGGGCGCGAACCTCGCCATCACGCAGCTGTTCTGGCACGCCGACGACTACCTCGGCTTCGTCGAGCGCGCCCGGGCCGGCGGCGTGACCATCCCGATCCTGCCGGGCATCATGCCGGTCACGACCCCCGCGCGGCTCGCACGCCTCGAGCAGCTCACCGGCGTGCCCGCGCCGAGCGAGCTCGCGATCGCGCTCGAGATCGAGCCCGACGCCGACGCGCAGTTCGACCTCGGCGTCGACTTCGCCGCCGACCTCGCCGGCGAGGTGCTCGCCGGCGGCGCCCCCGGACTCCACCTGTACACCTTCAACCGCCACGAGGCCGTGCTCGCCGTCCTGGACCTGCTCGGCCTGCGCACCATCCCCGCCCACGCGGGCACCGAGAGGAACACGAGAGAACGATGACCGCACCCGCCTTCCCCGCCGGAACCATCCTCGGCTACCCCCGCATCGGTCGCCGCCGCGAGCTCAAGCACGCCGTCGAGGCGTTCTGGGCCGGACGCATCGACGCCGACGAGCTCGAGCGCACGGCCGCGGACCTGCGTGCCGCGACGCGCGAACGCCTCGCCGCGCTCGGCCTCGGCCGCACCGACTCCGCGATCCCCGAGAGCTTCTCGTACTACGACCAGGTGCTCGACGCCGCCGTCGCGGTCGGCGCGATCCCGACGCGCTTCGAGCGACTCCTCGACGCCGACGGCCGGCTCGACCTCACGGGCTACTTCACGGTCGCGCGGGGCGAGGGCGCCGACGCGCCGCTCGAGATGACGAAGTGGTTCGACTCGAACTACCACTACCTGGTGCCCGAGATCGGGCCCGACACCGCCTTCGCCGCACACGCCGACGCGCTCGTCGCGCAGGTGCGCGAGGCCCGCGAGGCCGGGTTCGTCACGCGCCCCGTGCTCGTCGGGCCGGTCACCTTCCTGCTGCTGGCCAAGGCGGCGGATGACGCGCCCGAGGGCTTCCGCCCGATCGAGCGCCTCGCCGACCTGGTGACCGTGTACGCCGAGCTGCTCGCGGCACTCCGCGATGCCGGAGCCGAGTGGGTGCAGCTCGACGAGCCGGCGCTCGTCAGCGAGAGCATCGACGAGCCGCGCGAGCGCGTGCTCGACGCGGTCGGCGCGGCCTACGACGTGCTCGGCGCCGCCGAGGCGCGCCCGGCGATCTTCGTCGGCGCGCCGTACGGCTCGCTCGACGACGCGCTGCCCGCGCTCGCGGCGACGCCCGTCGAAGCGCTCGGGCTCGACCTCGTGCGCGGCACCGCGCCCGAGCGGCTCGACGGCGTGACCGAGGAGGCGCTCGCCGCGAAGACGCTCGTCGCGGGCGTGATCGACGGCCACAACATCTGGCGCGGCGATCTCGAGCGCGCGTTCGCGCACGCCGAGGCGCTCCGCTCGTTCTCGGGCGACGTCGCGGTGTCCACCTCGACCTCGCTGCTGCACGTGCCGCACGACGTCGAGGACGAGTCCGCGCTCGACGCCCGCCTCGTGGGCTGGCTTGCGTTCGCCGACCAGAAGGTCGCGCAGGTCGCGGTGCTGGCTCGCGGCCTCGCCGAGGGGCGCGAGGCGATCACGGCTGAGCTCGACGCGGCATCCGCCTCGCTCGCCGACCGCGCCGCCGCCCCCGGCGTGCGCGTGCCCGCCGTGCGCGACCGCCTCGCCGCGCTCGGCGCCGACGCCTTCGCGCGCGTCGACTACGACGCGCGCGTCGCCGCGCAGGAGGACCTCGCCCTGCCCGCGCTGCCGACCACGACGATCGGCTCGTTCCCACAGACCGCCGACATTCGCCGCGCCCGCGCCCGCCTCGTCAAGGGCGAGCTGACGGATGCCGCCTACCGCGAGCTCATGCGCGAGGAGATCGCCCGCGTCATCCGCCTGCAGGAGGAGCTCGGCCTCGACGTGCTCGTGCACGGCGAGCCGGAGCGCAACGACATGGTGCAGTACTTCGCCGAGCTGCTCGACGGCTTCGCCGTGACCCAGAACGGCTGGGTGCAGTCGTACGGATCGCGCTGCACGCGCCCGTCGATCCTGTGGGGCGACGTCTCGCGTCCGGCGCCGATGACGGTGGAGTGGTCGCAGTACGCGCAGTCGCTGTCGGAGAAGCCCGTCAAGGGCATGCTCACGGGCCCGGTGACGATCCTCGCGTGGTCGTTCGTCCGCGACGACCAGCCGCTCGGCGACACCGCACGCCAGGTCGCCCTGGCGCTGCGCGACGAGATCGGCGACCTCGAGCAGGCCGGCATCCGCGTCATCCAGGTCGACGAGCCGGCGCTGCGCGAGCTGCTGCCGCTCAAGCGCGCCGACCAGCCCGCCTACCTCGACTGGTCGGTCGGCTCGTTCCGGCTCGCGACCGGCGGCGCCGCGCCCGCGACGCAGGTGCACACGCACCTCTGCTACTCGGAGTTCGGCGTCGTCATCGACGCGATCCGCGAGCTCGACGCCGACGTCACCTCGATCGAGGCGGCCCGCAGCCGCATGGAGGTCGTCGACGACCTGTCGGCCAGCGGCTTCGACCACGGCGTGGGCCCGGGCGTGTACGACATCCACTCGCCGCGCGTGCCGAGCGTCGAGGAGGTGCAGTCGCTGCTCGAACGCGCCGTCGGCGCGATCCCGGCCGGACGGCTCTGGGTGAACCCCGACTGCGGCCTGAAGACGCGCGGCTACGACGAGACGGTCGCGTCGCTCGCGAACATCGTCGAGGCGACGCAGGCCGTCCGTGCCGGCGCGGCGGTGGTCGCCGCGGGCTGACCCACCGAACGCACGAGGGGCGGATGTCGCGGCGCGAGGCCGCGGCATCCGCCCCTCGTCGTGCCGGGCGGGCGTCGCCGACGCGTCAGACGGTGCGGAGCACCGCCACGACCTTGCCGAGCACCTCGGCCTGGTCACCGAGGATCGGCTCGAACGCCGTGTTCCGTGGGAGCAGCCACGTGTGGCCGTCGCGCTGGCGGAACACCTTGACGGTGGCCTCGCCGTCGAGCATCGCGGCGACGATCTCGCCGTTCTCGGCGGTGGGCTGGGAGCGCACGACGACCCAGTCGCCGTCGCAGATCGCCGCGTCGATCATCGAGTCGCCCACGACCTTGAGGATGAACAGCTCGCCCTTGCCCACGAGCTGGCGGGGGAGCGGGAACACCTCCTCGATCTGCTGCTCGGCCGTGATCGGCACGCCCGCGGCGATGCGGCCGACGAGCGGCACCATCGCGGCGTCGCCGACCGGGGCGGGCTCGGCGGCCGACTGACGCGGCTCGGTGCCGGGCACGTCGATGAGGACCTCGAGCGCACGCGGGCGGTTCGGGTCGCGGCGAAGGTACCCCGCGAGCTCGAGCTGGTTGAGCTGGTGGGTCACGCTCGAGAGGGAGGAGAGCCCGACCGCGTCGCCGATCTCTCGCATGCTCGGCGGATAGCCCCGCTCGGCGACCGACCGGCGGATGACCTCGAGGATCGCGAGCTGCTTGGCGCTCAGCGTCTTGCGCCGACGCGACCGGCCGCCCGTGCCGCGTGCCTGGTCGATGTCGATCGTCACGGTGTCGCCTCTCGTCGCGGCCCTCGTCGGCCTGATCGTGATGTCGGTGGTCGGTGTTCGACTGTCCTCGGACATTCGAAACTGTATCCGCCTCGCACACGCGCGACAAACATCCGTTCGAGTGTGTCGCGGAATCGGCACCGGAAATCCCACCATCCGGTTCCTTGCACCGTCGAATGTTCGAAGATATATTCGGAACACAGCTTCGCATCCGGCCCTCCCGGCCGAGCGGCCGGATGCGGAGCTACCCGGGAGGTGCGGAATGAGTGCAGTGGTGATGGCAGCGGGCGGTCGCACGCGGCTCCGGCTCACGCGCCGAGGTCGCGTCGTATTCACGACGCTGGCGGCGGCGCCCCTCGTCATCGGCGTGCTCGTCGGCTCGCTCGCCTCGGGCGGGGCGGTCGCCGGCATCGACGACGGCACGCCGCCCGCGGTCTTCGACACGATGGTGGTGGGGGCCGGCGACACGCTCTGGGGCATCGCCGAGTCGATCGCGCCCACAGCCGATCCGCGCGAGGTCATCCACGACATCATGCGGCTGAACGGCCTGCGCGACGCGGTCGTGCAGCCGGGTCAGCGGCTCGCGCTGCCCGTCGTCGAGTAGCGTCGTCCGGCGACGTCTCCGGCCGAAACGTCCGGCCCACCGCGGATAGCATTGATCGGTGACGAGTCTCGACGACCTTCCCATCCGCGACGACCTCCGCGGGAAGTCCCCGTACGGTGCGCCCCAGAAGACGGTGCCCGTCGCGCTCAACGTCAACGAGAACACGCATCCGATCCCCGAGGATGTCGCGCACGACATCGTCGCCCGCGTCGCGGCCGCGATCATCGGGCTGAACCGGTATCCCGACCGCGAGTTCACCGAGCTGCGCACCGCGCTCGCGCGCTACCTCGGCCACGGGCTCGTGCCCGAGCAGCTGTGGGCGGCGAACGGCTCGAACGAGGTGCTCCAGCACATCCTCCAGGCCTTCGGCGGACCGGGTCGCCGGGCCCTCGGATTCGCGCCGACCTACTCGATGTACGGACTGCTCGCCTCGGGCACCGGCACCGAGTGGGTGACCGCCGAGCGCGACGCCGACTTCGAGCTCTCGCCCGAGACGGCCGTCGCGGCGGTCCGCCGGCACGACCCCGACATCGTGCTGCTGTGCGCCCCGAACAACCCCACGGGCACGCCCCTGTCGCTCGACACGATCGCCGCGGTCGCCGACGCGGCCCGTGGCGTCGTCGTGGTCGACGAGGCGTACTTCGAGTTCGCCGACCCCGGCACGCCGAGCGCGCTGACGCTGCTCGAGGGGCGGCCCCGCCTGCTCGTGTCGCGCACCATGAGCAAGGCCTTCGCCTTCGCGGGCGCGCGGGTGGGCTACCTCGCCGCCGACCCGGCCGTGATCGACGCGCTGCGCCTCGTGCGGCTGCCGTACCACCTCTCGGCGCTCACCCAGGCCGCCGCACTGGGCGCGCTCGCGCACTCGGGCGAGATGCTCTCGATGGTCGACGAGATCCGCGGCCAGCGCGACCGCATCGTCCGCGAGCTCGCCGCGCTCGGCTACCGCCCGTACCGGAGCGGCGCGAACTTCGTGCTGTTCGGCGACGTGGCCGATCCGCACGCGGTGTTCGAGGCGCTGCTCGACCGCGGCATCCTCATCCGCGAGATCGGCCTGCCGGGCTGCCTGCGCGTGACCGCGGGCACCGAGGCCGAGACCACCGCGTTCCTCGAGGCGATGGCCGCGTTCACGCCGGCCGCATCCGCCGCCCAGTGACCCCACGACCTGCCTGAATAGGATGACCGCATGACCACGGACCGCCCCGCGCGCACCGCGCGCGTGCAGCGCGAGACCAGCGAGTCGAGCATCGACCTCTCGATCGACCTCGACGGCACCGGCACGAGCGACATCGAGACGAGCGTGCCCTTCTACGACCACCTGCTCACGGCGTTCGCGAAGCACTCGCTGACCGACCTCACCGTGCGGGCACGGGGTGACATCGAGATCGACGTGCACCACACCGTCGAGGATGTGGGCATCGTCCTCGGCACCGCCATCCGCCAGGCCCTCGGCGACAAGCGCGGCATCTCGCGGTACGGCGACGCGCTCGTGCCGCTCGACGAGGCGCTCGCGCAGGCCGTGGTCGACATCTCGGGCCGCCCCTACCTGGTGCACACGGGCGAGCCCGCGGGCTTCGAGTTCCACCTCATCGGCGGGCACTTCACGGGCTCGATGGTGCGACACGTGTTCGAGGCGATCACGTCCAACGCCGGCCTGACCGTGCACGTGAACGTCCTCGGCGGCCGCGACCCGCACCACATCGCCGAGGCCGAGTTCAAGGCGTTCGCGCGCGCGTTCCGGCAGGCGAAGGCCTGGGACCCGCTCGTGACCGGCATCCCCTCGACCAAGGGCGCCCTGTGAGCGCCGTGCGCCGCGTGGCCGTGCTCGACTACGGGTCGGGGAACGTGCACTCTGCCGCGAAGGCGCTCGAGCGTGCGGGCGCCGAGATCGAGCTCACCTCCGACCGCCGCGTCGCGATGGAGGCCGACGGGCTCGTCGTGCCCGGCGTCGGCGCGTTCAAGGCCGTGATGGACCAGCTGCGCGCCGTCCGCGGCGACGAGGTGATCGACCGGCGACTCGCGGGCGGCCGCCCCGTGCTCGGCATCTGCGTGGGCATGCAGGTGCTCTTCGAGCGCGGGGTCGAGCGCGGCGTCGACACCGAGGGCCTCGGCGAGTGGCCGGGCACCGTGACCGAGCTGCCGAGCCCCGTGCTGCCGCACATGGGCTGGAACACGGTCGAGCCCGACCCGCATTCGGTGCTCTTCGAGGGCGTCGAGGACGAGCGGTTCTACTTCGTGCACTCGTACGCGGCGCAGGAGTGGCACCTCGACGTCATCCCGCCCTTCCTGAAGCCCGCGCTCACGTGGGCCGAGCACGGCGGCCGCTTCCTCGCCGCCGTCGAGAACGGGCCGCTGTCGGCGACCCAGTTCCACCCCGAGAAGTCCGCCGACGCCGGCATCCGGCTGCTGTCGAACTGGATCCGCTCGCTGGCGTGACGCCGCGGGACCTCAGGTTCGTCACGACCGGCACCGTGCGGACTAGGATGCTGTGACTGTGCCGAAGCCGCCGGATTTCGCGGCATCCGATTCGAGGACAGTGATGAGTGAGTTCAGCAAGACCCCCCGCCTGGTGCTGCTTCCGGCGGTGGACGTGGCCGGCGGCAAGGCCGTCCGCCTGACGCAGGGCGAGGCGGGCACCGAGACCAGCTACGGCGACCCCGTCGACGCCGCGAGCGACTGGGCCGACCAGGGCGCCGAGTGGATCCACCTCGTCGACCTCGACGCGGCGTTCGGCCGCGGCTCCAACGCGGGCGTGCTGAAGAAGGTCATCCGCCAGGTCCGCGGCGTGAACGTCGAGCTCTCGGGCGGCATCCGCGACGACGCCTCGCTCGAGCACGCGCTCGAGATCGGCGCCAAGCGCATCAACCTCGGCACCGCGGCCCTGGAGAATCCCGAGTGGGCGGCCTCCGTCATCGCGCAGTACGGCGAGGCCATCGCCATCGGCCTCGACGTGCGCGGACACACGCTCGCCGCGCGCGGCTGGACCAAGGACGGCGGGGACCTCTGGCAGGTCATGGACCGGCTCGAGGAGGCGGGCGCGGCGCGCTACGTCGTCACCGACGTCACGAAGGACGGCACCCTGCAGGGCCCGAACCTCGAGCTGCTCCGCCAGATCATGGACCGCACGCACCGGCCCGTCATCGCGTCGGGCGGTGTCTCGAGCCTCGACGACATCGCCGCGCTGCGCGAGCTCGTGCCGCAGGGCCTCGAGGGCGCCATCATCGGCAAGGCCCTCTACGCGGGCGCGTTCACGCTGCCCGAGGCCCTGGATGTCGCATCCCACTGACCCCACGGCCGATTCGGCCGGTCGCCCGTGGGCGGGCCGGTCGTTCCAGGCGAACCCGCACGCGGCCGACGACGGGCGGATGCCCGCCGAACTCGGCGCCGCGCTGGCCCGCTTCCGCTCGGGTGACGGCGGGCAGGCCGACGTGGTCGCCGCCTTCGGTCGCTCGCGCCTGCTGATCCCGCTGCTCGCCGAGCTCGGCGACGGGGGCTCCGAGATCGGCGCGCACGGATACGCCGTCGACAAGAGCCAGGAACTCTCGATCGTGACGGTCGAGGGGCCCGACGGGCGGCGCGTGCTCCCGGTGTTCGGCTCCGTCGAGGCGATGGCGCGGTGGAATCCGGCCGCGCGACCGGTGCCGGCCGACGGCGTGCCGGTCGCGCTCGCCGCGGCCGACGACGGCACCGAGCTCGTCGTGCTCGACCCGGCGTCCGAGACGGAGTTCGTGCTGCGGCGCCCGGCGGTGTGGTCGGTGGCCCAGCAGGCGCCCTGGCGCCCGCCGTTCGAGTCCGACGACGTGCGTGCCGCGTTCGAGCGTTCGATCGCCGGCGAGCTGGCGGTGCTCGGCGTCGAGCTCGAGCCCGGCGATCCCGATGCGCGTCTCGCCGGCCCCGAACTCGTCGTCCGGCTCCGGCTGGTCGCGGGGCTCACGCGGGCCGAGCTCGACGCGACGACGACCCGGCTCGCCCGGAGGTGGTCGGAGGAGGACGCGATCGCGACCGGCGTCGACTCGCTCGCGGTGCGCCTGGTCGGCGGCGGTGCCGCCGGACGAGCCGGCTGATCCGGCGTCGACGACGGTCGCCGGTGGTCCGGGACGTCCCTGATTGACGACCCGTGGGTGCCGGAGCATGATCGGGATGCGCGATGCCGCGCGGAATCAGGTGGATCATGCCAGACCTCTCGCCCGCCGGAGCCGTCCCCGCTCCGCCCGCCCTCCAGCCCCCCGACGAGGCCCTCCTCGACCTCGCGCATCGCCGTGCCGCCGAGTGGCTCGACGCGCTGCCCGAACGTCCGATCCCGCCGCGCGCGACCGTCGACCGGATGCTCGACGAGCTCGGCCGCGACCTGCCCGAGCACGGCGAGCCGGCCGACGAGGTCATCGCGCGACTCGCCGACCGCATCGAGCCCGGCCTCATGGCCATGGGCTCGCCGCGCTTCTACGGCTGGGTGATCGGCGGCACGCAGCCCGTCGCGCTCGCCGCCGACTGGCTGGTCTCGGCGTGGGACCAGAACACCGGCCTGCGCAACGTGACGCCCGGGACCGTCGCGGTCGAGGAGATCGCCGCGGCGTGGGTCCTCGAGCTCCTCGGCCTGCCGGCCGAGAGCGAGGTCGGCTTCGCCACGGGCGCCACGACCGCGCAGTTCGCGTGCCTCGCAGCGGCGCGCGACGACGTCCTGCGCCGGGCCGGGTGGGATGTCGCGACCGACGGCCTCGCGGGCGGCCCGCGCGTGCGCTTCGTGGTCGGCGCCGAGCGGCACGGCACGATCGACCTCGCCGGGCGCTACCTCGGGCTGGGCGCGCCGATCGAGGTGGCCTGCGACGACCAGGGCCGCATCCGGCCCGACGCGCTGCGCGAGGTGCTCGCGTCGGGCGCCGGGCCCGCCGTCGTGTGCCTGCAGGCGGGCAACATCCACTCGGGCGCCTTCGACCCGTTCGTCGAGGCCTGCCGTGTCGCGCACGAGGCGGGCGCGTGGGTGCACGTCGACGGCGCGTTCGGCCTGTGGGCGGCGGCATCCCCGCGCCTGCGTCGCCTCACCGAGGGGCTCGCCGACGCCGACTCGTGGTCGACCGACGCGCACAAGACCCTGAACGTGCCGTACGACTGCGGCATCGCGATGGTGCGAGACGGCGCGGCCCTGCGCCATGCCCTGAGCATGCACGCGAGCTACCTGCAGGCCACCGAGGTCGGCGCCGATCCGCACGAGAAGGTCGCCGAGCTGTCGCGTCGCGCGCGCGGCGTGCCGACGTGGGCGGTGCTGCGCCACCTCGGCCGTGACGGCGTCGCCGACCTGATCGACCGGCTCGCGGGCTCGGCGCGGATCATCGCGGAGGGCGTCGGCGGGCTGCCCGGCGTCGAGGTCCTGAACGACGTGGTGTTCACGCAGGTCTGCATCGCGCTCGAGGACGACGCCGCGACCGAGGCCCTCAGCGCGAGGCTGTGGGCCGACGGCGAGGTGCTCGCGATGACCTCGCGCTGGCACGACCGCGCGGTCGTGCGCTTCTCGGTCAGCAACTGGGGCACGGATGCCGCGCAGGCGCGCCGCACGGTCGCGGCGGTCGAGCGCGCGCTCGTCGCGGTGCGCGCCGGAACCTGAGCGCGACCCGGCGACGGTGTCGGTGGCATCCGCTTGAATGGTGGGATGACCGGGGCGCTCGATTCGTTCGCGCCCGCGACGCGGGCGTGGTTCACCGAGTCGTTCCGCGAGCCCACCCCCGTGCAGGATGCCGCCTGGCGCGCGATCTCGCGCGGCGAGCACGCGCTCGTGGTCGCCCCGACCGGCTCGGGCAAGACGCTCGCGGCGTTCCTCTCGGCGATCGACCGGCTGCACCACGCGCCGGCGCCGGCACCGGTGGTCGACGAGGTGACGGGCGAGGTGCTCGAGGCCGTGCCGCGTGCGACGCGCGTGGTGTACCTCTCGCCGCTCAAGGCCCTCGGCGTCGACGTCGAGCGCAACCTCCGGGCGCCGCTCGTCGGCATCGGCCGGACGGCCGCGGCGATGGGCGTCGAGGTGCCCGAGGTCACGGTCGGCGTGCGATCGGGCGACACGTCGCCGACCGACCGGCGCGCGCTCGTGAAGCGCCCGCCCGACATCCTCATCACGACGCCCGAGTCGCTCTTCCTCATGCTCACGTCGCAGGCACGCGAGACGCTCGCGGGGGTCGAGACCGTGATCGTCGACGAGATCCACGCGCTGGCGGGCACCAAGCGCGGCGCGCACCTCGCGCTCTCGCTCGAACGCCTCGACGAGCTGATCGGCACGCCCGTGCAGCGCATCGGCCTGTCGGCGACCGTGCGGCCGCATGAGGAGGTCGCGCGGTTCCTCAGCGGCACCCGGCCGGTGACGATCGTCGCGCCGCCGTCGGGGAAGCGGTTCGACCTGAAGGTCACGGTGCCCGTCGACGACCTCGCCGACCTGTCGGGCGAGGCGGGCGGGTCGGTGTGGCCGCACGTCGAGGAGGCCATCCTCGACGAAGTGCTTGCGCACCGGTCGACGATCGTCTTCGCCAACTCCCGGCGGCTCGCCGAGCGCCTCACGGCCCGGCTCAACGAGCTCTGGGCCGAGCGCACGGCCGAGCCCGAGCCCGAGTCGATCCTCGAGCCCGCGCCGGTGCTCGGGCCCGCGCTCGAGGCGGCGCTCGACGTTGCGCCCGTCCGCGAGCCCGTGCTCGAGGCGATCGGCGCCCGCCGGTCGCCGGCCGCGCTGCCGGGCGCGTCGGGCATCACCGCGGGCGCCGAACCCGTGATCGCCCGTTCGCACCACGGCTCGGTCAGCAAGGAGGAGCGGGCGCTCGTCGAGGCCGACCTCAAGGCCGGCCGGCTGAAGTGCGTCGTCGCGACCTCGAGCCTCGAGCTCGGCATCGACATGGGCGCGGTCGACCTCGTGATGCAGGTCGAGTCGCCGCCGTCGGTCGCGAGCGGGCTGCAGCGGATCGGCCGCGCGGGTCACCAGGTCGGCGAGGTCTCGAAGGGGCTGCTCTTCCCCAAGCACCGGGCCGACCTATTGCACTCCGCGGTCGTCGCCGAGCGGATGGTGGCGGGCTCGATCGAGCCGCTCCGCATCCCGGCGAACCCCCTCGACGTGCTCGCGCAGCAGACCGTGGCCGCCGCGGCGGTCGACGAGTGGGACGTCGAGCACTGGTTCGACGTCGCCCGCCGCGCCGCGCCGTTCCACACCCTGCCGCGCTCGGCGTTCGACGCGACGCTCGACCTCCTCGCGGGCCGCTACCCCTCCGATCGCTTCGGCGAGCTGCGGCCGCGGCTCATCTGGGATCGCGATGCCGGCACGATCACCGGGCGGCGTGGCGCGCAGCGGCTCGCGGTCACGAGCGGCGGGACCATCCCCGACCGCGGCCTGTTCGGCGTCTTCATGATCGGCGACGCCGGGCCGGGCCGGCGCGTCGGCGAGCTCGACGAGGAGATGGTCTACGAGTCGCGCGTCGGCGACGTGTTCGCGCTCGGCGCGACGAGCTGGCGCATCCAGGAGATCACGCACGACCGCGTCCTCGTCTCCCCGGCATTCGGCGAGCCCGGTCGCCTGCCCTTCTGGAAGGGCGACGGCATCGGGCGGCCGGCCGAGCTCGGCGAGGCGATCGGCGGCTTCATCGGCGAACTCGCGGGATCCGAGCCGTCCGTCGCCCTCGCACGCTGCGAGGCCGCCGGGCTCGACGCGCGCGCGAGCGCGAACCTCGTGCGCTTCATCGCCGACCAGCGCGACGCGACCCGCGTCGTGCCCGATGCCGTGAACCTCGTGGTCGAGCGGTTCCGCGACGAGCTCGGCGACTGGCGCATCGTGCTGCACTCGCCGTACGGCATGCGCGTGCACGCGCCCTGGGCGCTCGCGGTCGACGCGCGCGTGCAGGAGCGGTTCGGCATCGAGTCGCACGCCGTCGCGAGCGATGACGGCATCGTGCTGCGCCTGCCCGACACCGCCGACGAGCCGCCCGGCAGCGAGCTCTTCGAGTTCGACCCGGCCGAGCTGGCCCAGCTCGCAACCGAGCGCGTGGGCGACTCGGCCCTGTTCGCGTCGCGCTTCCGCGAGTGCGCCGCGCGGGCGCTGCTGCTGCCGAGGCAGAACCCCGGCCGGCGGTCGCCGCTCTGGCAGCAGCGGCAGAAGGCCTCGCAGCTGCTCGAGGTGGCGCGCGACTTCCCCGACTTCCCGATCGTGCTCGAGGCCGTGCGCGAATGCCTCCAGGACGTCTACGACCTCCCGGCGCTCACCGCCCTCGCCGAGCGCATCCGCTCGCGGCGCGTGCGATTCCTCGACGTCGCGACCGACACCGCGAGCCCGTTCGCGGCGAGCCTGCTGTTCGGGTACGTCGGCGCGTTCATGTACGAGGGCGACGCCCCGCTCGCCGAGCGTCGCGCGGCCGCGCTCTCGCTCGACCCGGGCCTGCTCGCCGAGCTGCTCGGCACCGTCGAGCTGCGCGAGCTGCTCGATCCCGCCGTGGTCGAGGAGATCGAGCAGATGCTGCAGCGCCGCCATCCCGACCGGCTCGCCACGGGCGAGGAGGGCGTCGCCGACCTGCTGCGCGAACTCGGCCCGCTCACGGCGGCGGAGATCGCCGAACGGGTCGACGAGGCGACGGATGCCACGGCCGGCGTCGCCGCGCTCGTGGCTGCCAGGCGCGCGGCGAGGGTGCGGTTCGCGGGCGAGGAGTGGGTCGTCCCCGTCGAGGATCTCAGCCGGCTGCGCGACGCGCTCGGCGTACCCATCCCGCCCGGGCTGCCCGAGGCGTTCGGCGAGGCCGTCCGCGACCCGCTCGGCGACCTCGTGAGCCGGTACGCGCGCACGCACGGGCCGTTCACGACGCACGCGGTGGCCGAGCGGTTCGGCATCGGCATCGCGGTCGCGCAGTCCGCGCTCGCGCGGCTCGCGGGCGATCGGCGGCTCGTGGAGGGCGCGTTCCTCCCGCACGGCTCCGGCTCCGAGTGGTGCGATCCCGAGGTGCTGCGGCGGCTGCGCCGGCGCTCGCTCGCGGCGCTCCGCGAGGAGGTCGAGCCGGTTCCGCCGCGCGAGTTCGCGCGGTTCCTGCCCGACTGGCAGCACGTGGGCGGCCGGCTGCGCGGGGTCGACGGCGTCGCCGCGGTCGTCGAGCAGCTCGAGGGCGTCCGCATCCCCGCATCGGCGTGGGAGTCGTTCGTGCTGCCCGCTCGCGTCGGGGACTACCGGCCCGAGATGCTCGACGAGCTGACCGCGAGCGGCGAGGTGCTCTGGGTGGGGCAGGCCTCGCTCGCGGGCGACGACGGCTGGCTGAGCCTGCACTTGGCCGACACCGCGAAGCTGACGATGCCCGCCCCGGTCGACCAGCCGCTCGACGCGCTCGAGACCGAGCTCCTCGCAACGCTCGGCGGCGGAGGCGCGTACTTCTTCCGCCAGCTCGTCGACGCGGTCGGTGCGAGTGACGAGGGCGCCGTGCTCGACGCGCTGTGGCGGCTCGCGTGGTCGGGGCTCGTCACGAACGACACGTTCGCGCCCGTCCGCGGGCTGCTGCTCGGCGGCGGTGCGCACAAGACGAAGGCGCCCGCGCCGCGCGCACGGGTGCGTGGCCGGTCCCTCTCGCGTCGGGCCCTCGCGACCGCCGCGGCCGCCGCCGAGGGGGCGCGCAGCCCTCGGTCGGTGCCGCCCCGCGCCGCCGGCCGCTGGTCGATCCTGCCCGTGCCGAGCGACGCGGCCACGCCGCGCGCGCACGCGCTCGGCGAGACGCTGCTCGAGCGCTACGGCGTCGTGACCCGCGGATCCGTCGTCGCCGAGGACATCCTCGGCGGGTTCGCGCTCGCGTACCGCACGCTCGCGGGCTTCGAGGAGACCGGGCGCGTGCGCCGGGGCTACTTCATCGACGGCCAGGGCGGCGCGCAGTTCGCCACGAGCTTCGCGGTCGACCGGCTCCGCCAGGCGCCGGCCGGCGGGGCGGCCGTGCTCGCCGCGACCGACCCCGCCAACCCCTTCGGGGGCGCGCTCGACTGGCCCGAGCCCCTCGCCGAGCTCGGGCACCGACCGGCGCGCAAGTCCGGGGCGCTCGTCGCGATCGTCGACGGCGAGGCGGTGTTCTACCTCGAGCGAGGCGGCCGCACGGCGCTCGTCTTCAGCGACGACGAGGAGGCGCTTTCGGCCGGCGCGACCGCGCTGGCCGAGGCGGTCGCGCGGGCGCGCGGCGCGCGGTTCCGGGTGGAGTCGGTCAACGGGCAGGCGGTGTACGGCTCGGTGCTCGAGCTGCCGCTGCGTGCCGCCGGATTCCGCGAGACGCCGCAGGGCCTCCGCTTCGACGCGAGGAGCTGACCGGATGCCCGAGGGCGACACCGTCTTCCGTGCCGCGCACCGGCTCGACGCCGCACTGGCCGGCCGGTTGGTCACGCGCAGCGACCTCCGCGTGCCCGAGTACGCGACGGTCGACTTGCACGGCCTTCCCATCCACTCCGTCGGCAGCCGTGGCAAGCACCTGCTCATGCGCATCGGCGACGTGGTGCTGCACTCGCACCTGAAGATGGAGGGGGAGTGGCGCGTGCTCCGCCCGGGCCAGAAGTGGCCCAAGCCCGCGTTCCGGGCACGCGCCGTCATCGAGACGCCCGACGCCACGGCGATCGGCTTCGACCTCGGGCTGGTGGAGGTGTTCGCTGCGTCCGAGGAGGCCGACCGGCTGGGGTACCTCGGCCCCGACCTCCTCGGCCCCGACTGGGACGCGGCCGAAGCGGTACGGCGGCTCGCGGCCACGCCCGAGGTGCCGGCCGCGGTCGCGCTGGGCGACCAGCGCAACCTCGCAGGGCTCGGCAACGTGCTCGTCAACGAGGTGTGCTTCCTGCGCGGCATCCGGCCCGACCGGCCGATCGGCGAGGTCGACCTGCCCGCGACGGTCGACCTCGCGCGCCGCGTCATCCACGCCAACCGCGACCGGCTCGAGCGCACGACGACCGGCGACACCCGCCCCGGGCGCCGCCTGTGGGTCTACGGCCGCGCGGGCGAGCCCTGCCGGCGCTGCGGAACGCGGATCCGGCACACGAGGCTGGGCCGCAACGACGTCGAACTGCGCGACACCTACTGGTGCCCGAGCTGCCAGCCCTGAGCGGCCGTCAAGAGACCGGGCCGGTCCACTTCTCGCCCGGACCCTGGCCGATCGGGTCGGGGATCGTCGAGGCCTCGCGGAACGCCAGCTGCAGCGAACGCAGTCCGTCGCGCAGCGAGCGCGCGTGCATGTCGCTGATCTCGGGCGCACCCGCCGTGATCAGCCCGGCGAGCGCGTTGATGAGCTTGCGCGCCTCGTCGAGGTCGGTCTGCGCGGCGGGGTCGTCGGCCAGCCCGACCTTGACGGCGGCCGCGCTCATGAGGTGCACGGCCGCGGTCGTGATGACCTCGACCGCGGGCACCTCGGCGATGTCGCGTGTGGCGTCGGCGACGGCCTGCCCGGAGTCGGCGGCCTCGGAGTGGTCGGCGTGGTCGGCGTGGTCGGGCGCACGCGTGGGCTCGGGCGAAGTGTCGCTCACCGGGGGATTCCTCTGCTAGACTACTGCGGGCTCCGGGGCCAGTCCCCGGTACGAAAGTGGAGAGACTCCCACCCGCGCATACCGCTTCATCAAGGTTACCGGGTCGTTCGCACTCCCCTTCCCCGCTCGCGCGGGGGAGGAGCAAGGGTGCCGCATGAGCCCGCGATGAGAATCGCGGGGCGTCATCGCGTGGATTTCCGCTCTCGTCATCGGGCGGCATCCGTCTCCCGATGAGCTGGAAACCAGTTCGAGTAGAGGAGACACGCATCAGCGATCCGCGTACCAATGACCGTATCCGCGTCCCCGAGGTCCGCCTCGTGGGGCCTGGCGGAGAGCAGGTCGGCGTCGTGAAGATCGAGGTGGCACTGCGGCTCGCGCAGGAGGCCGACCTCGATCTCGTCGAAGTCGCGCCGAACTCCCGTCCGCCGGTCGTCAAGATCATGGACTACGGCAAGTACAAGTACGAGGCTGCGCAGAAGGCGAAGGAAGCCCGGCGCAACCAGGCGAACACGATCCTCAAGGAGGTTCGGTTCCGCCTCAAGATCGACAAGCACGACTACGAGACCAAGATGAAGCGCGCCGTCGGCTTCCTGAAGTCCGGCGACAAGGTCAAGGCCATGATCCTGTTCCGGGGTCGCGAGCAGTCGCGTCCCGAGATGGGCGTGCGCCTGCTGCAGCGCTTCGCGGAGGATGTCGCCGAGTTCGGCACCGTCGAGCACAATCCCACCATCGACGGCCGCAACATGGTCATGGTCATCGCTCCTCTGAAGAACAAGTCCGAGGCGAAGGCCGAGGCGAATGCACAGCGTGCTGCGGCGAAGCAGCGTCCGGCGGCCGAGGCCGCCGACGAGGCCCCGCAGTCGGCCGAGGCCACCGAGGCCTAGGCCAGCACCACGTCCGCCATCCCGCGGTGGCGGCAGAACCAAGGAGAGACACGAGAGATGCCGAAGCAGAAGACCCACTCCGGGTCCAAGAAGCGCTTCAAGGTCACCGGCAGCGGCAAGATCAAGAAGCAGCAGGCCGGTATGCGCCACAACCTCGAGGGCAAGTCCTCGGTGCGCACCCGCCGCCTGAACCAGGACAAGGTCGCCTCGGCGCCCGACACCAAGGTCATCAAGAAGCTGCTCGGTCGCTGAGCGACGAGACCCGTTAGGAAGTAAGAGCAATGGCAAGAGTCAAGCGCGCCGTCAATGCGCACAAGAAGCGTCGGGTCATCCTCGAGCGTGCCGAGGGCTACCGCGGTCAGCGGTCGCGCCTCTACCGCAAGGCGAAGGAGCAGGTCACCCACTCCCTCGTCTACTCGTACAACGACCGCCGCAAGAAGAAGGGCGACTTCCGTCGCCTGTGGATCCAGCGGATCAACGCTGCGGCCCGCCAGAACGGCATCACGTACAACCGCCTCATCCAGGGCCTCGGCCTCGCCGGCATCGAGGTCGACCGTCGCATCCTCGCCGAGCTCGCGGTCAACGAGCCCGGCACCTTCGCGGGCCTCGTCGAGGCGGCCAAGCAGGCGCTCCCGAGCGACGTGAACGCCCCGAAGAACGCGGCCTAGTCCGTCTCCTCCGGTACGTCAACGGCCCGGCATCCCGAGTGGGATGCCGGGCCGTTCGCCGTCTCCGCCATACACTGGCCACATGCTCGAGAACCCGAGATCGCCGCGCGTGCGGGCCGTCGCGAAGCTCGCGAAGAAACCGGCGCGCGTCGAGACGGGCATGTTCCTGCTCGAGGGGCCGCAGGCGGTGGCCGAGGCGCTGACCTACCGGCCGCAGCTCGTCGTCGAGCTCTACGCCACCCCGACCGCGCTCGAGCGCTACGCCGACATCGGCGACACGGCGATCGATGCGGGCGTCGACGTCGAGTTCGTCTCCGAGGAGGTCCTGAACGCGATGGCCGACACGGTCACGCCCCAGGGCTTCGTCGCGGTCTGCCACCAGTTCCCGACCGCCGTGAAGGACGTCTTCGCGGCAGAGCCGAAGCTCGTCGCGATCCTCGAAGAGGTCCGCGACCCGGGCAACGCGGGCACGATCGTCCGCGCCGCCGATGCCGCCGGTGCCGACGCGGTCGTGTTCACCGGCCGCGCGGTCGACCTCTACAACCCGAAGGTCGTGCGATCGTCGACCGGCTCGATCTTCCACCTGCCCGTCGCGGTCGGCGCCGAGCTCGAGGACGTCCTGGCCCGGGCCCGGGAGGCGGGGCTGACCATCCTCGCCGCCGACATCAAGGGCGACGACCTGCTCGAGGCGCGGCGCGAGGGCCTGCTCGCGCGCCCGACCGCGTGGCTGTTCGGCAACGAGGCGCGCGGTCTTCCCGAGGACCGGCTCGCGCTGGCCGATCGCGTGGTGACGGTGCCGATCTACGGGCACGCCGAGTCGATGAACCTCGCGACCGCGGCATCCGTCTGCCTCTACGAGAGCGCCTTCGCGCAGCGCAGCTGACGTCACGAAACGGTAACCCCCCGGTTTGGGCGGTGGCCGAGGAGCCCCGCCTCGCCCTAGTTTGGGGGGTATGCCTCCGGCCGACATCGCACCTGCAACGTCGAACATCTCGGTCCGTCGCGGCGAACCGCTCGTCGTCATCGACCACGTCGACAAGCACTACGGCGAACTCCACGTCCTGAACGACATCACCACGGTCGTCAACCGTGGCGAGGTCGTCGTCGTCATCGGCCCGTCGGGCTCCGGCAAGTCCACGCTGTGCCGCGCCATCAACCGGCTCGAGACCATCGACTCGGGCACGATCACGATCGACGGCGAGGTGCTGCCCGACGAGGGCGCGGGGCTCGCGAAGCTGCGCGCCGACGTCGGCATGGTCTTCCAGTCGTTCAACCTGTTCGCGCACAAGACCGTGCTCGAGAACGTGACGCTCGCGCCCATCAAGGTCAAGCGGATGTCGCGCAAGGACGCCGAGGCGAAGGCGATGGAGCTGCTCGAGCGCGTGGGCGTGGCCAACCAGGCCAAGAAGATGCCCGCGCAGCTCTCGGGCGGCCAGCAGCAGCGCGTCGCGATCGCGAGGTCGCTCGCGATGAACCCCAAGGTCATCCTGATGGACGAGCCGACCAGCGCGCTCGACCCCGAGATGATCAACGAGGTCCTCGACGTCATGGTCGGGCTGGCCGAGCAGGGCATGACGATGATCGTCGTGACCCACGAGATGGGGTTCGCCCGGCGCGCGGCCGACCGCGTGCTGTTCATGGCCGACGGGCGCATCGTCGAGGAGGCGGCGCCGGCCCAGTTCTTCGACCACCCGCAGTCCGACCGCGCGAAGGACTTCCTGTCTAAGATCCTCGAGCACTAGAGACCTCCGCGGCCACGAGCGGCGGAGCACACCCGAACGATTCACGAGAGATGAGGCACGAGAGATGAGACGCAGCAGAATCGCACTGGTGGCCGCGGCCGCGGCGACGGCCCTCCTGTTCAGCGGCTGCGCCGGCGACGCCGGTGCGCCCGGCGAGAGCGACGGAGCCGAGCCGAGCGTCGCCGAGACGCCCGAGTTCGACGAGGGCACGACCATGGCCAAGCTCGCCGACGCGGGCGAGGTCACCGTCGGCACGAAGTTCGACCAGCCGCTGTTCGGCCTCGTGGGCCCCGACGGCGTCCCCGTCGGCTTCGACGTCGAGATCGCGAAGATCATCGCCGGCAAGCTCGGCATCTCGCCCGACAAGATCAACTGGGTCGAGACCGTGTCGGCCAACCGCGAGCCGTTCATCGAGAACGGCCAGGTCGACTTCGTCGTCGCGACCTACACGATCAACGACAAGCGCAAGGAGGTCGTCGACTTCGCCGGGCCGTACTTCATCGCGGGCCAGTCGATCCTCGTGCTCGAGGGCAACGACACGATCAAGAGCGAGGACGACCTCGTCGGCCAGCCGGTGTGCTCGGTGACGGGCTCGACGCCGGCGGCCAACCTCAAGGAGCTCGGTGCCGAGGTCATCGAGACCGACACCTACAGCAACTGCCTCGAGCCGCTGCGCAGCGGCCAGGCCGTCGCCGTGTCGACCGACAACGTGATCCTCGCCGGGCTCATCGACCAGAACCCCGGCGAGTTCAAGCTCGTCGGCGAGCCGTTCACCGAGGAGCCGTACGGCATCGGCCTGAAGAAGGGCGATGACGACTTCCGGAACTTCATCAACGACGTGCTCGAGGCGTCGTACGACGACGGCTCCTACGAGGCCGCGTGGGATGCCACGGCCGGCAAGGTGCTCGAGTTCCGCGAGCCGCCGGCGGTCGACCGCTACTGATCGCCGCGGGGGTCCGGGCGTCGTCACGACGCCCGGACCTCCCGGGTCGGCGACGACCCGTCTGAACAGGAGGGACCGAGGTGGACGCGGTCATCGAGAACCTGCCCCTGTACCTGCAGGGGTTCGGCATGACGCTGCTGCTGCTCGTCGTGTCCGGCATCGCCGCGCTGGTGATCGGCACGCTGATCGCGGCCATGCGGATCTCGCCGGTCGCGTCGCTGCGCGGCTTCGCGACGGTGTACACCGAGCTCGTCCGCAACACGCCGCTCACGCTCGTGCTGTTCTTCTGCGCCTTCGTGCTGCCGCAGCTCGGCTCCCGGCTCGATTACGCGACGGCCGCGATCATCGGCCTGTCGGTCTACACCTCGCCGTTCGTCGCCGAGGCCCTGCGCTCGGGCGTCAACGGCGTGCCCGTCGGCCAGGCCGAGGCCGCGCGAAGCGTCGGCTTCGGGTTCTCGCAGACGGTGTCGCTCATCGTTCTGCCCCAGGCGTTCCGCATGACCATCCCGCCGCTGATCAACGTGTTCATCGCGTTGACGAAGAACACCTCGGTCGCGGGCGGCTTCTTCGTGGTCGAGCTGTTCGCCGTCGGCCGCACGCTCGCGAACGCGAACGGCGACGCGGTCATCGCGATCCTGCTCGGCGTCGCGACCTTCTACCTGCTCATCACCGTGCCGCTCGGCCTGCTCGCGGCACGCCTGGAACGACGTTGGGTGGTGCAGCGATGACCGGATCGAGCGTCCTGTTCGACGCGCCCGGGCCGAAGGCCCGCCGCAACTCGCTGATCGCCTCCGTGGTCGGCGGGCTCGCCATCGCGGGCGGCCTGCTCTGGGTGGCCCTCACGCTGGCGGCGCCCCGCGGCGACCTCCCCGGCTACTTCGACCCGTCGCGGTGGGACATCTTCGCCGACCCGACCGTGTGGCGGTACATCTTCGTCGCGGGCGTGTGGGGCACGCTCCGGGCCGCGCTGACGGCGGCCGTGCTCGCGCTCATCCTCGGCGTCGTGTTCTCGCTGCTGCGCAGCGCGCAGCGCGCGTGGATCCGCATCCCGACGGCCGTGGTCCTCGAGTTCATCCGCGGCATGCCGGTGCTGCTGATGATGCTGTTCATCCTGCTCGTGCTGAGCACGGGCTCGTTCTGGGCGGTCGTGGCCGCGCTCGCGCTGTACAACGGCGTGCTCATCGGCGAGGCGCTGCGAGCGGGGCTCGCGGCACTGCCGCGCGGCCAGCGCGAGGCCGGGCTGAGCCTCGGCATGCGATCCATGCAGTCGAAGATGCTGATCGAGTTCCCGCAGGCGTTCCGCCAGATGCTGCCGATCATCATCGCGCAGCTCGTCGTGCTGCTGAAGGACACCTCGCTCGGCTACATCGTCGGCTACGTCGAGCTGCTGCGCGTCAACATGAACCAGCTCGCGAGCTTCTACGGCAACTACTACCTGTTCTCGTTCTTCGTCGTGACGCTCGTGCTGTACCTGGCGATGAACCTGTCGCTGTCGTGGTTCGCACGCTGGGTGGCGCGGCGCACCGAGCGTCGCACCGGCATGAAGCCGCCGAGTCCGGAAGACGAGGACCAGGCGATGCTGCGCGCGAAGGCGATCGCCGAGTCGCAGCAGACTCCGCAGGGCGGCGCGCTCTAGGCGTCGGGATGGCGCGGCCCGCCCACTAGACTCGTTCTTCGTGTCCGAGCCCCTCCAGATCACCGAACCGGCCGTCGAGGCCGCCGTCGAGGCGGCGCTCGCGGCGATCGCCGCGGCCGGCGACTCCGCCGCGCTGAAGGCCGTGCGCGCCGAGCACACGGGCGAGAAGTCCGAGCTCGCGCGCCTGAACGCCTCGCTGCGCACCGTGCCGAACGACCAGAAGGCCGCCCTCGGCAAGCTCGTGGGCTCCGCCCGCGGGCGCGTGAACCAGGCGTTCGCCGCGCGCGAGGCCGAGATCGTCGCCGCCGAGGCCGAGGCGCAGCTCGCGGCGGAGGCGGTGGACGTCACGGCGCTGCCGTCGCGGTTCACGCCGGGCGCGCGCCATCCGCTCACCCTGCTGCAGGACCGCGTGTGCGACGTCTTCACCGGGATGGGCTGGGAGATCGCGGAGGGCCCCGAGGTCGAGAGCGAGTGGTTCAACTTCGACGCCCTCAACTTCGACGCCGACCACCCGGCGCGCGCGATGCAGGACACCTTCTTCGTCGACCCGCCCGAGTCGCACCTCGTGCTGCGCACGCACACGAGCCCCGTGCAGGTGCGGTCGATGCTCGACCGCGAGGTGCCGATCTACGTGCTCGCCCCGGGCCGCGTGTACCGCACCGACGAGTTCGATGCGACCCACCTGCCGGTCTTCATGCAGTTCGAGGGCCTCGCGGTCGACCAGGGCCTCACCATGGCCCACCTCAAGGGCACGCTCGACCACTTCGTGAAGTCGATCTTCGGCGAGGACGCGAAGGTGCGCCTGCGACCCAGCTTCTTCCCCTTCACCGAACCGTCGGCCGAGCTCGACTTCTGGCACCCGACCTTCAAGGGCGGCGCGCGCTGGATCGAGTGGGGCGGCTGCGGCATGGTGCACCCCAACGTGCTCCGCGCCGCGGGGATCGACCCCGACGTCTACACGGGTTTCGCGTTCGGCATGGGCATCGAGCGCGGGCTCATGCTCCGCAACGACGTCTCGGACATGCGCGACATGGCCGAAGGCGACATCCGCTTCTCGCAGCAGTTCGGAATGGTGGTCTAGAGATATGCCCGAAGGCACGGCCCGCTCGGGCATCCGCTTCTCGCAGCAGTTCGGAATGGTGGTCTAGAGATATGCGAGTGCCGCTCAGCTGGCTCGCCGAGTACGTCGACCTGCCCCCGGGCACGTCCCTGGAGGACGTGCACGCCGCGCTCGTGCGCGTCGGACTCGAGGAGGAGGACGTCCACACGTTCGACCTCGAGGGCCCGATCGTCGTGGGCGAGGTGCTCGAGTTCGTCGAGGAGCCGCAGTCCAACGGCAAGACCATCCGCTGGTGCCAGGTGCGCGTCGCGCCCGACGGCGAGCGGGCGGCCGACGGCGGGGAGCCCGTGCACGGGATCGTGTGCGGCGCCCGCAACTTCTTCGTCGGCGACAAGGTCGTGGTGACGCTGCCCGGCGCCGTGCTGCCCGGGCCGTTCCCGATCGCCGCGCGGAAGACCTACGGACACGTCTCAGACGGCATGATCGCCTCGGCGCGCGAGCTCGGCCTCGGCGAGGACCACGACGGCATCCTGCGCCTGTCGACGCTCGGCATCGACGCGCCCGTCGGCACCGACGCGATCCACCTGCTGGGCCTCGACGACGCCGCGGTCGAGATCAACGTCACGCCCGACCGAGGCTACGCCTTCTCGATCCGCGGCGTGGCCCGCGAGTACGCTCACGCGACCGGGGCGGTCTACCGCGACCCGGCCGGGCAGGTCGAGGCCACCGAGGTCGCGACCGACGCGTTCCCCGTCGAGGTCCGCGACGAGGCGCCGATCCGCGGCCGCGTCGGCGCGAGCGTGTTCGCGACCCGCATCGTGCGCGGCATCGACCCGGCCCGCCCCACGCCGGCGTGGATGGTCGCGCGGCTCAAGCTGGCCGGCATCCGCTCGCTGTCCCTGCCCGTCGACATCACCAACTACGTGATGCTCGAGCTCGGCCAGCCGATCCACGGCTACGACCTCGACGCGCTGCAGGGTGGCATCGTGGTGCGCCGCGCGCAGCCGGGGGAGACGCTCGAGACGCTCGACGGCAAGGTGCGCACGCTCGACCCCGAGGACCTGCTGATCACCGACGACCGCGGCGCGATCGGCCTCGCGGGCGTCATGGGCGGCGCCTCGACCGAGATCGGCGAGACGACCCGCAACGTGCTGATCGAGGCGGCGAACTTCGACCCCGTGTCGATCGCGCGCACGGCCCGCCGGCACAAGCTGCCCAGCGAGGCGTCCAAGCGCTTCGAGCGCGGTGTCGATCCCGCGATCGCCGCGGCGGCGGCCGCGCGCGTCGCGCAGCTGCTCGTCGACCTCGCCGGAGGCACGGCCGACGCCGGCGGCTCGCTCCTGCACGCCGCGCCCGAGCGCGAGGCCATCCTGCTGTCCGACGGCTACATCACCGAGCTCATCGGCGTCGAGTACACGTCCGACGAGGTGCGCGACGCGCTCGCCGAGGTCGGCGGTCGGGTCACGGCCGTCGATGGCGGGCTCGAGGTCGTCCCGCCGACGTGGCGCCCCGACCTGACCGGCCGGGCCGAGCTGGCCGAGGAGGTCGCGCGCCTGCTCGGGTACGACCGGATCCCGTCGGTGCTCCCGGTCGCTCCGCCCGGTCGCGGGCTCACCCGCTCGCAGCGCGTGCGGCGCAGCGTCGCCGACGCGCTCGCGGCCGCCGGCGCGACCGAGGTGCTCGCGTTCCCGTTCGTGACCGAGGCCGACAACGCCCAGTTCGGTTCGACCGACGGGTCGCCCGTCGCGAGCGTGAAGCTCGCGAACGCCCTCGACGCCTCGGCGCCGTACCTGCGCCGCTCGCTGCTGCCCGGTCTCATCGGCGTCGCCCGGCGCAACCTCTCACGCGGCCTCACCGACCTCGATGTGTTCGAGCTCGGGCTGGTGTTCCTGCCCGAGACGGGGCGCGCCTACGGCTCCGCCGAGCTCCCGATCGGGTGGGAACGTCCTTCCGACGCGGTGCTCGAGGAGCTCGACGCGGGCATCCCGGCCCAGCCGCGGCACGTCGGCGTGCTGATGACCGGCGACCTCCGGCCGAAGCAGCCGGGCCGCGCCGCCGAGCCCGCCGGCATCGCCGACGCGCTCGACGCCGTCCGCCGCATCGCGCACGCCGCCGGCGCGGAGGTCGAGTTCGCGCAGGGTTCGCACCACGCGCTGCACCCGGGCCGTACGGCCGAGGTGCGCGTCGCGGACCGGCTCGTCGGCTACGCGGGCGAACTGCATCCCGAACTGGCCGCGGCCGCCGACCTGCCGCGCGTCGTCGCGGTGGCCGAGGTCGACCTCGACGCGATCCTCGAGCTCGCCGACCCGTCGGTCGAGGCGCGCCCGATCGGCACGCTGCCGGCCGCCACGCAGGACCTCTCGCTCGTCGTCGCCGCCGAGGTGCCCGCCGCGCGCGTGGCCGAGGCGGTGCGCGAGGGCGCGGGCGAGCTGCTCGAGGAGCTGCACCTCGTCGACGACTACCGCGGCCAGGGCGTGCCCGAGGGCGCCAAGAGCCTGACGTTCGCGCTGCGGTTCCGCGCCGCCGACCGCACGCTCACCGCGGCCGAGGCGAGCGAGGCCAAGCTCGCGGGAGCGGCGCTGGCCGCGGAGCGAACCGGGGCGGCGATCCGCGAGTAGCGGCATCCGGCACCAAGGGTGCCGCCGCGGGCGTCGCGGCGGTACCGTGGAGCATGGCCGAGCAGAAGACGCTGCCGACCGGCGCCTCGGTGTCGGAGTTCCTCGAGTCCGTCGAGCCCGCCGGCCGTCGCGCCGACGGGCTCGAGCTGCGCGAGCTGTTCGACCGGGTCACCGACACCGACGCGGTCATGTGGGGCCCCTCCATCGTGGGCTACGGACTGCACCACTACCGGTACGCGAGCGGTCGCGAAGGCGACTCGATGGTCGTCGGGTTCTCGCCGCGGAAGGCGTCGATCTCGCTGTACGGCCTGCAGAACCCGGGCGCCGAGCAGCTCATCGACCGTCTCGGCCGGGTCAAGGTCGGGGCCGGATGCCTCTGGATCGGCCGGCTCGACACGGTCGACCGGCACGTGCTCGAGGCGCTCGTCGACCGTGCGTGGGTGCGCGTGCGCGGCGACGACGTCGGATGACGCGCTCGCGCGCCCTCGGTTTGCGAACGCGAACGGCGGCTCGGTAGGGTCGCTGCATGTCCACCGTCCGGCAGGCCCTCCGTGCACGCGTCTCGCGTGCCGTCGTGGTGCGCGGCCGACGTCGTGGCGAGCGCCGAATCCAGGCGACTCCCGCGGCGGCCTGAGCCTGCCGTCCGGGCGTCGCCGGAGCCGACTCACTCGACCGACCAGCCCATAAGGTGGAATCCATGACGTTCACCGTCGCCGTGTCCGGCGCGTCCGGCTATGCCGGTGGCGAGCTGCTGCGCCTGCTCGCCGACCATCCCGAGTTCGAGGTGCGGACCGTGACCGCGCACTCGAACGCGGGCCAGCCCCTCACCGCGGTGCAGCCGCACCTGCGCAGCTACACGCACCTCACCCTGAAGGAGACCTCGGCCGAGACGCTGGCCGGCCACGACGTCGTCTTCCTCGCGCTGCCGCACGGCGCGTCGGGCGCGATCGCGGCCGAGCTCGCCGACGACACGCTGGTCGTCGACTGCGGCGCCGACCACCGGCTCGAGTCCGAGCAGGACTGGGCGACCTTCTACGGCGGCGAGTTCCACGGCGCGTGGGAGTACGGCGTGCCCGAGCTGCCGCGCCTGTCGGGCACGCAGCGCACCCGGCTGGCGTCGACCCGCCGGATCGCCGCCCCGGGATGCAACGCCTCGACCGTCGCCCTCTCGCTCGCCCCGGGCATCCGCGCGGGCGTCATCGAGGACCGCGACATCGTCTCGGTGCTCGCGGTCGGTCCCTCCGGGGCGGGCCGCGCACTGAAGGCGCACCTGCTCGGCTCCGAGATCCTGGGTTCGGCGAACCCGTACGCGGTGGGCGGCACGCACCGCCACATCCCCGAGATCCAGCAGGCGCTGCGGTGGGCCGGCGCGGCCGCGCCGACGATCTCGTTCACGCCGACGATCGTGCCGATGTCGCGCGGGATCCTCGCGACCTCCACGGCGCGCATCGCGCCGGGTGCCGACGCCGCCGCGGTCCGCGCCGCCTGGGAGGATGCGTACGCGGGCGAGGGCTTCGTGCAGCTGCTGCCCGACGGCCAGTTCCCGCGCACGGCCGACGTGCTCGGTGCGAACACGGCCCTGATCGGGCTCGCGGTCGACGAGGCCGCGGGCCGCGTCGTGGTCGTCGCCGCGGTCGACAACCTTGTGAAGGGCACCGCGGGCGCCGCCATCCAGTCGGCGAACATCGCGCTCGGGCTCGCCGAGGCGACCGGCCTCCCCGTGAACGGGGTGGCACCGTGAGCGTCACGTCGGCTGCC
This sequence comes from Agromyces aurantiacus, assembly GCF_016907355.1. NCBI lineage: Bacteria > Bacillati > Actinomycetota > Actinomycetes > Micrococcales > Microbacteriaceae > Agromyces > Agromyces aurantiacus. Next base: position 2,089,124 of record NZ_JAFBBW010000001.1, read on the forward strand.
GGCTTCGAGGCCGCGGGCATCGCGGCGGGCATCAAGCGCACGGGTGCGCTCGACCTCGCGCTCGTGGTCAATCGCGGGCCCAGGCAGCACGCCGCGGCCGTGTTCACGTCGAACCGTGCCAAGGCCAACCCGATCCTGTGGTCGCAGCAGGTGATCCAGGACGGCGTGGTCTCGGCGATCGTGCTGAACTCCGGCGGCGCGAACTGCTTCACCGGGGCGGAGGGCTTCCAGGTCACGCACCGCACCGCGGAGGCCGCGGCATCCGCCCTGCAGGTCTCGGCAGGTGACGTGCTCGTGTGCTCGACCGGCCTCATCGGCGACCAGCTCGACGGCGAGGTGCTCGAGGAGGGCGTGCTCTCGGCCGCGAACCGCCTCGCGGGCGATGAGGCCGCCGGCGCCGATGCCGCCCGCGCGATCATGACGACCGACTCGAAGCCGAAGACGGTCGAGGTCGTGGTCGACGGATGGCGCATCGGCGGCATGGCGAAGGGCGCGGGCATGCTCGCGCCGGGCCTCGCGACCATGCTCGTCGTGCTCACGACCGACGCCGACCTGCCGCCGGCCGAGCTCGACGCGGCGCTGCGCCGCGCGACGCGCGTGACGTTCGATCGTCTCGATTCCGACGGATGCATGTCGACGAACGACCAGGTGACGCTCATGGCCTCGGGCGCCTCGGGCGTGGTGCCGGATGCCGCGACCTTCACCGAGGCGCTCACGACCGCGTGCCGCGACCTCGCGCTCCAGCTGCAGGGCGACGCCGAGGGCGCGAGCCACGACATCGCGATCGAGGTGCGCGGCGCGGTGACCGAGGAGGACGCGGTCGAGGTCGGTCGCGCGGTCGCGCGCAACAACCTCTTCAAGGCCGCGATCTTCGGCAACGACCCCAACTGGGGCCGCGTGCTCGCGGCGATCGGCACGACGAGCGCGCCGTTCGACCCGTACCTCGTCGACGTGACGATGAACGGCGTCAGGATGTGCCACGCGGGCCGGCCCGATCGGCCGCGCGACGAGGTGGACCTCACGCCGCGCGCGACGCACGTGCTCATCGAACTGCACGCCGGCGAGGCATCCGCGACGATCTGGACGAACGACCTCACGCACGACTACGTGCACGAGAACAGCGCGTACTCGAGCTGAGGATGAGCGAGGAGCAGATGACGCACGACGTCGACGACGCCCGAACGGATGCCGCTGCCGCCGCCCGCAAGGCGGAGACCCTGATCGAGTCGCTGCCGTGGCTGAAGCGCTTCCACGGCGAGATCATCGTCGTGAAGTTCGGCGGCAACGCGATGGTGAGCCCCGAGCTGCAACGCGCGTTCGCCGAGGACATGGTCTACCTGCGCTACGCGGGCATCCGCCCGGTCGTCGTGCACGGCGGCGGCCCGCAGATCTCGTCGATGCTCGAACGGCTCGGGATCCCGAGCGAGTTCCGAGGCGGCTACCGCGTGACGACGCCCGAGACCATGGACGTCGTGCGGATGGTGCTGTCGGGGCAGGTGAACCGCGAGCTCGTGAGCCTGATCAACGAGCACGGGCCGCTCGCGGCGGGGCTCTCCGGGGAGGACGCGGGCCTGTTCCGCGGACGTCGCCGCGGCGCGGTCGTCGACGGCGAGGAGATCGACCTCGGCCTCGTCGGCGACGTCGTCGAGGTCGACCCCGAGGCGGTGCTCGCGCAGCTCGAGGCCCGCCGCATCCCGGTGGTCTCCTCCATCGCGCCCGACCTCGACCAGCCCGGCCAGTCGCTGAACGTCAACGCCGACTCGGCCGCCGCGTCGCTCGCGGTCGCACTCGGCGCGGCGAAGCTCGTGATCCTCACCGATGTCGCCGGGCTCTACCGCGACTGGCCGAACCGCGACTCGCTCGTCTTCGAGATCGACGGGCCCGAGCTCGAGGCCCTGCTGCCCTCGCTCGAGTCGGGCATGATCCCGAAGATGACCGCGTGCCTCGAGGCCGTCGAGGGTGGGGTGCCGAAGGCCGCGATCATCGACGGCCGCGTGCCGCATTCGATCCTGCTCGAGATCTTCACGAAGCAGGGCATCGGCACCGAGGTCGTGGCGGCCGCCGCGGCCGGCGCGGAGGTGACGGCATGAGTGGATGGCGCGACCGGTTCGAGCACCGCATGATGCGAACCCTCGGGATGCCGCTGCGCAAGCTCGTGCGCGGCGAGGGCGCCTGGGTCGAGGACGACGAGGGCACCCGCTACCTCGACTTCCTCGCGGGCATCGCCGTGAACTCGCTCGGCCACGCGCATCCGGTGTTCGTCGAGGCGGTGTCGCGGCAGGCCGCGACGCTCGCGCACGTGTCGAACTACTTCGCGACCGAGCCCGCGCTCGAGCTCGCCGATCGCCTCGTGCGCCTCACCGGCGCGGGCGACGAGGGCCGCGTCTGGTTCGGCAACTCGGGCGCCGAGGCCAACGAGGCCGCGTTCAAGCTCTCGCGGCTGAACAACTCGGGCGGCGCCCGCACCCGGGTCCTCGCGCTCGTCGACGCATTCCACGGCCGCACGATGGGCTCGCTCGCGCTGACCGGCAAGCCGGCCATGCGCGACGCCTTCGAACCGCTGCCCGGCGGCGTGCACCACATCCCCTCGACGATCGAGGCGCTCGAGGCCGAGCTCGACGACGGCGTCGCCGCGCTCATCGTCGAGCCGATCAAGGGCGAGGCCGGCGTGCTCGAGCTGCCCGACGGCTACCTCGAGGCGGCCCGCGAGCTGACGCGGCGCCACGGCGCGCTGCTCGTCATCGACGAGGTGCAGACCGGCGCGGGACGCACCGGCGAATGGTTCGCGTACCAGCACGCCGGCATCCTGCCCGACGCGATCACGGTCGCCAAGGGCATCGGCGGCGGATTCCCGATCGGGGCGCTCGTGACCTTCGGCCACGCCTCCGAGCTGTTCTCGAAGGGCCAGCACGGCTCGACGTTCGGCGGCAACCCGCTGGCGACGACCGTGTCGAACGCGGTGCTCGCCGAGATCGAGCGCGCCGGGCTCGTCGAGAACGCCGCGCGTCGCGGCGCCGAGCTGCGCGAGCGCGTGCTCGGCCTCGGTTCGCCGCTCGTGGCGGGCGTGCGCGGCAGGGGGCTGCTCATGGGCATCGCCCTGGCAGAGCCCGCCGCCGCGGCCGTCTCGGCCGCCGCGCTCGACGCGGGCCTCATCGTCAACGCCGCCAACGACGCCACCATCCGGATCGCACCGCCCCTCACCATCGGCGACGCCGAACTCGACGAGTTCGAGGCGCGCTTCGCCCGCGCGCTCGCGGCCGTCGCCGCGTCGCCCGCCCACTGACCTCCCCGACCCGCCGCCCCGCGCGCAGAACGGAAACCCGCATGACCCGCCACTTCCTCCGCGACGACGACATCACGCCCGCCGAGCAGGCCGAGATCCTCGACCTCGCCGAGCGGCTGAAGGCCGATCGATGGTCGGAGACGCCGCTCGCCGGACCGCAGACCGTCGCCGTCATCTTCGACAAGTCCTCCACGCGCACGCGCGTCTCGTTCGCCGTCGGCATCGCCGACCTCGGCGGCTCGCCGCTGATCATCTCGACCGCGTCGAGCCAGCTCGGCGGCAAGGAGACGCCCTCCGACACCGCGCGGGTGCTCGAGCGGATGGTGTCGGCCATCGTGTGGCGCACGTACGCGCAGTCGGGGCTCGACGAGATGGCCGCGGGCACCACGGTCCCCGTGATCAACGCGCTCTCCGACGACTTCCACCCGTGCCAGCTGCTCGCCGACCTGCTCACGATCCGCGAGCACAAGGGCGAGCTCGCCGGCCTCACGGTCGCGTTCCTCGGCGACGGCGCGTCGAACATGGCGCAGTCGTACGTACTCGCCGGCGCGACGGCCGGCATGCACGTGCGCGTCGCCTCGCCCGAGGAGTTCTCGCCCGCGGCATCCGTCGTCGCCGACGCCGACCGCATCGCCGCCGGCACCGGCGGATCGGTCACGCTCTTCACCGACCCGGCCGAGGCGGCCGCGGGCGCCGACGTGATCGTCACCGACACGTGGGTGTCGATGGGCAAGGAGGACGAGAAGGCCCACCGCGTCGCGACCTTCGGCGCCTACAAGGTCGACGCCGAGCTCATGTCGCTCGCGAAGCCCGACGCGGTCTTCCTGCACTGCCTGCCCGCCGACCGCGGGTACGAGGTCGCGGCCGACGTCATCGACGGCCCGCAGTCGATCATCTGGGACGAGGCGGAGAACCGGCTGCACGCGCAGAAGGCGCTGCTCGTGTGGCTGCTCGCCAGGAAGGACGCGTGAGCATGGCCGACCAGCAGGGTGCGCACGGCACCAACGAGGGCTCGCTCTGGGGTGCCCGGTTCGCCGGCGGCCCGTCGCCCGAGTTGCAGCGCCTCTCGAAGTCGACCCACTTCGACTGGCAGCTCGCGCCGTACGACCTCGCGGGCTCGCGCGCGCACGCCCGCGCGCTCGCCGCGGCGGGCTACCTGGAGCGCGACGAGCTCGACCGCATGCTCACGGGGCTGGACTCCCTCGAGGCGCGCGTGCTCTCGGGCGAGCTCGTCGCGGCCGACACCGACGAGGACGTGCACGGCGCGCTCGAGGCCGCGCTCATCGCCGAGGTCGGGCCCGAGCTCGGCGGCAAGCTCCGCGCCGGCCGGAGCCGCAACGACCAGATCGCCACGCTCGTGCGCCTCTACCTGAAGGACCACGCGGCGACCATCGGCCGGCAGCTCGTGCACCTGATCGACGCGCTGGCCGCGCAGGCCGACCAGCACCGCGCCGCGATCATGCCCGGCCGCACCCACCTGCAGCACGCCCAGCCCGTGCTGCTCGCGCACCACCTGCTCGCGCACGGCTGGGCGCTCTCGCGCGACCTCGAGCGGCTCGTCGACTGGCTGAAGCGCGCCGACGTCTCGCCGTACGGCGGCGGGGCGCTCGCGGGGTCGACGCTCGGCCTCGACGCGGCATCCGTCGCCCGCGACCTCGGCCTCGCGCACCCGGCGGAGAACTCGATCGACGGCACCGCGAGCCGCGACGTCGTCGCCGAATTCGCGTTCGTCGCCGCGATGATCGGCATCGACCTCTCGCGCATCGCCGAAGAGGTGATCCTCTGGAACACGCGCGAGTTCGGGTTCGTCACGCTCGACGACGCGTACTCCACGGGGTCGTCGATCATGCCGCAGAAGAAGAACCCCGACATCGCCGAGCTCGCGCGCGGCAAGTCGGGCCGGCTCATCGGCAACCTCACGGGCCTGCTCGCGACGCTCAAGGCGCTGCCGCTCGCGTACAACCGCGACCTCCAGGAGGACAAGGAGCCCGTCTTCGACTCGGTCGAGACGCTCGAGGTTCTGCTTCCCGCCTTCACCGGGATGATCGAGACGCTCACGTTCCACACCGAGCGCATGGCCGCGCTGGCGCCGGCCGGCTTCTCGCTGGCGACGGATGTCGCGGAGTGGCTCGTCAAGCGCCGCGTCCCGTTCCGCGACGCGCACGAGATCACGGGCGCGCTGGTCCGCTACGCCGAGGAGCACGCGCTCGAGCTGCACGAGGTCGACGACGCCGCGCTCGCCGCCGTGTCGCCGCACCTCACGCCCGGGGTGCGCGAGGTGCTCACGATCGAGGGCTCGGTCGCGAGCCGCGACGGCATCGGCGGCACCGCGCCCGCGCGGGTCGAGACGCAGTTCGCGGCGCTCGCGGAACGCGTGCGGCACCTGCTGCAGGCGCTGCCCGGAGGCGACGACTGAGGCACGCGCGATGACGGCGGGCGAGCGCATGCCGCGCGGCGGCGGTCCCGTGGGCGGGACGTCGGGTGGCCCGATGCTCGCGCGCCCCGAGCGGGCCTGGTTCCTGCGCGACGCCGTCGAGCTCGCGCCGCTGCTGCTCGGCGCCGTGCTCGCGTACGACTCCGACGACGGCCGCGTCGCCGTCCGGCTCTCGGAGGTCGAGGCGTACCGCGGCGTCGGGGTCGACCCCGGCTCGCACGCCTTCCGGGGCCGGACCCCGCGCAACGCGGTCATGTTCGGCGAGGGCGGTCATCTCTACGCGTACTTCACGTACGGCATGCACACGTGCCTGAACATCGTGGCCGATCGTCCGGGAACGTCGGGCGGCGTACTGCTGCGTGGCGGCACCGTCGTCGAGGGGCTCGCGCTCGCGCGCACCCGCCGGCCCCGGTCGTCGGAGCGGGACCTCGCCCGCGGGCCGGCGCGGCTCGCACAGGCGCTGGGCGTGCCGCTCGCGCGCAATGGCAGTGACCTGCTCGCCTCGCCGTTCGAGCTCGCGGTGCCGGTCGAGCCGCTGCCGCACCTGACCGGGCCGCGGACGGGCATCTCCGGCGCCGGGGGAGCGGTCGCCTATCCGTGGCGGTTCTGGCTGCCCGGTGACCCTGGCGTGTCGGCGTACCGTCGCCACCCCAAATCGCACTGACGCGGTGCGCCACTGAGGCGTCGGCCGCGGCGCGTGGCACGCCGCGCGTCCGGTGCCCGGCTCAGCGGAGCGCGAGGTGCACGACGAGGGCGGCCGAGCACGCCCAGATGAGGCTCGCGAAGGTGCCGATGATGAACCGCTCGCGCGCCTCGGGCGCCTCCAGCTCCGTGAACCGGCCGACGCCCTTGACCGCGACCACGATGGCCAGGCCCTCGGGGAAGCCCGCGATGATCGAGCCCGCGGCGCCGATTCGCTCGAGCACGCCGATCGTGAGACCGCCCCGGAGCACCTCGCGTCGCGGCGGGAGCATGCCGGGCTCGCTCGGCTCGTCGGAGCGCACGGCGACGAGGATGCCGCCGTGGGCGCCGGGCGGGGCGCTCGCGCCCATGGCGAGCTGGAGCGCGGTCGCGGCCGCCGGGCTGCCGCCGAAGATCGCGACGGTCAGTCCCAGCAACGCGATGAGCGGCGCCGCCACGGGCGGGACGTCGGCGTGCGCGGTCGACGCCGCGACGAGCGCCACGATGACGCCGCCGCCGGCCACGTAGAGGTAGGGCGGTCGAGGGTGGTGGTAGGCGAGCACCGAGAACACCGCGGCGATCGCGAGCGATCCCACGATCACCGCCCAGCCGATCGCCGTCATCGCCTCGTCCAGGTTCACGTGGGCCTCCGCTCGTCCGGGTGGGTGCACGCTCGCCGGGGCAGGTCCGGCGTCGTCGATCGAGCCTAGCGATCGGGTGCGGGATCCGTCGGCCCCGCGCCATCCGTCGCCCGATCCAGTTCGGCGAGGAGCCGCACGAGCGCCGGGCGCGCCTCGTCGTCGACGGACCACGCCGCGGCCTTCAGGCGCTGGCTGACCGCCGCATCGGAGATGCCCAGGACCGCGGCCGCGTCCTTCTGGGCGCGGCCCTCGCGCACGAGGTCGATCGCCTCCCACCCGTGCGGTGTGCGGCGCTCGCGCACGAGCAGGAGCAGGCGGACGAGCGGCTCGATCTCCGCGGCGCCGAGCACCGCGGCGGGCTCGGTCGTGGAGGGCGCGGTGCGCAGCGCGAACCGCCCCTCGGCGCGCTTGGCGGCGCCGACCGCCTCGCGCGCCGCGATGAACGCGCCGCCGGCCGCCTTGCGCACGGCATCGGGCAGCGGCCCGCGCACGTCGCCGACGCCGAGGCCGATGCTCCAGTGGCCGTCGCGCGCGAGGTCGAGCACCAGGTCGAGCGCCGTGCCCGCATCGTCGGTGAGCGCCTGGACCTCGTCACCCGCGGTCTGGTCCACGGGCAGGTGCAGCCGGTCGCCGAATCGCTCCTGCAGCTGCTGCTGCATCGTGGCCGACCGGTCGATGTCGGTGCGACTGCCGACCTGGTCGGCGGTGATGACGAACATGACGCCTCCTCGCCACATGAAGGTACCATCCTTCGGATGTCACGATCAAGTATAGAAGCTTCAATCAATGCACTCAAGTGCCTGGGCTTCAGACTTGGTCGGGCGGCCCGCTGCTACCCTTGCAGTCGTGTCCGACCCCGCGATCCTCGCCGAACAGCAGAACGACCCCACGTTCGACGACGTCTGGGAGGAGCTCCGCTGGCGCGAGCTCGTCCACGTCTCGACCGACGAGGCCGCGCTCAAGCGCCTGCTCGCAGGGGAGCCGATCACGTACTACTGCGGGTTCGACCCGACTGCGCCCAGCCTGCATCTCGGCAACCTCGTGCAGATCCTCACGCTGCGCCGCCTCCAGCTCGCCGGGCACAAGCCCCTCGGGCTGGTCGGCGGCTCGACCGGGCTCATCGGCGATCCCCGCCCCACGGCCGAGCGCACGCTGAACACCAAGGAGACCGTCGCCGACTGGGTCGGCCGCCTGCGCGCGCAGGTGAGCCGCTTCCTCTCGAGCGAGGGCGAGAACGCGGTCCGCATGGTCAACAACCTCGACTGGACCGAGGGTCTCTCGGCGATCGACTTCCTCCGCGACATCGGCAAGCACTACCGCGTCGGCACGATGCTGAAGAAGGATGCGGTCGCCTCCCGGCTGAACTCCGACGCCGGCATCAGCTACACCGAGTTCAGCTACCAGATCCTGCAGGGCTACGACTTCCTCGAGCTCTACCGCCAGTACGGCTGCGTGCTGCAGACCGGCGGCAGCGACCAGTGGGGCAACCTCACGAGCGGCACCGACCTCATCCACCGCGTCGAGGGCGCGCACGCGCACGCGATCGGCACGCCGCTCATCACGAACTCCGACGGCACCAAGTTCGGCAAGAGCGAGGGCAACGCGATCTGGCTCGACGCCGAGATGTGCAGCCCGTACCGCTTCTACCAGTTCTGGCTGAACACCGACGATGCCGACGTGATCGGCCGGCTCAAGGTGTTCACCTTCCTCTCGCGCGAGCGGATCGAGGAACTCGCCGCCAAGGTCGAGAGCGAGCCGTTCCGTCGCGAGGCGCAGAGGGTGCTCGCGCACGAGGTGACGACGCTGGTGCACGGCGCGGAGGCCACGGCCGCGGTCGTGGCCGCGTCGCAGGCGCTCTTCGGCCAGGGCGACCTGGCCGGCCTCGACCCGGCCACGCTCGAGGCCGCGCTCCGCGAGCTGCCCAACACCGAGGCCGAGCCCGGTGCGCCGATCGTGCAGCTGCTCGTCGACACCGGGCTCGTGTCGAGCCTCAGCGAGGGCCGCCGCGCGATCGCCCAGGGCGGCGTGTCGCTCGACAACGTGCGCGTCGACGACGAGACGGCGACGATCTCCGACCGCGTCCCCTCGGGGGGCATGGCGGTCCTCCGCCGCGGCAAGAAGACGCTCGCGGGCGTGTTCGTCCGGTAGCCGACGATGACGGGCGGGGGAGCGGGCGAGCGCCTCCTCGCGCGCGTCTGGCGCGAACTCGAGCGCGACCCCGCCGAACTCGCACGAGTCGCCCCGCTGCCCGACGTCCCCCTGCCGGCGCGCCTCGACGTGCCGGCGCTCGCCGTGGCATCCGTCGCCGCCGCCTCGCTTGCGGCCTGGGCGCCGCAGGCATCGGCCGGATCGATCCGCCTCGACGGCGACCGCATCGCCGCGGCGTTCCAGAGCGAGCGCGTCATGCGCTTCGACGGCGTCGCGCCCGACGTGTGGGCGCCGCTGTCCGGGTTCCGTCGTGCGCGCGACGGGTGGGTCCGCACGCACGGCAACTACCCGCACCATGCGGCGGCGCTCCGACGCGTGCTCGGGCTGTCTGCGACGGAGGTCGCGGACCCGGCGTTCGTCGACGCGGCCGTGGCGCAGTGGAGCGCGGATGAGCTCGCGCACGAGGTCACCGCCGCGGGCGGCATGTGTATCGCGGTCGCACCGGAGGACCCCGAAGCGGACCGACGTCTCGCGGACGGGCCGCTCGTCGAGGTGAGCCGGCTCGGGGATGGCGCGGGTCGCCGTCGCACGCGCGCATCGCGTCCCGTCTCGGCGCTCCCGCTCGCCGGCGTCAGGGTGCTCGACCTCACCCGAGTGATCGCCGGTCCGGTGGCGACGCGGAGCCTCGCGCTCCTCGGCGCCGACGTGCTCCGCGTCGATCCGCCGTCCCCTCCCGAGATCGCCTGGCAGCATCTCGACACGGGCCCGGGCAAGCGCTCCGCGCTCCTCGACCTGCGGGCCGCCGACGACGCGGCTCGCTTCAACGCCCTCCTCGGCTCGGCCGACGTGGTCGTGCTCGGGTACCGGCCGGGCGCGCTCGCACGCCTCGGCCTCGACCCGCGCGAGCTCGCGGCGCAGCATCCCGGCCTGGTCGTCGCGCAGCTCTCGGCGTGGGGCTTCGGGCCCGAGGTCGCCGATGGCGGCGGGTTCGACAGCCTCGTGCAGGCCGCGAGCGGGATCGCGATGGTCGAGGGCGGCCCGGACGCGCCGGGCGCCTTGCCCGCCCAGGCACTCGACCACGCGACCGGGTACCTGCTCACGGCCGCGGTCGCGGCGCTCCTCGCACGTCGCGAGGTCGAGGGCGGCAGCTGGCTGGCCCGGATGTCGCTGCGCCGGACCGCCGCGGAACTGCTCACCATGCCGCGGCACGTGGAGACGACGCCGGCCGGCGGTCTGGACGACGACGCCCGGAACGCGTGCTCGACCGACCTTGCCGGCCCTGCCGGCGTCCAGCGGATCCCGATGCCCGCGATCGCCTCGCCGGAGGGCCCGATGGGCTGGAGCGCGGCGCCGCATGCGTGGGGGTCCGATGCCCCGAGTTGGGCGGAATGACGGGCGACACGCCCGGGATGCAGGGACGAGTTGCGGGAGGTCCTCGATCTCCGTAAAGTATTCATTCGTTGCCCCACAGGAGCGAGAGAAGCGAAAGAGCTTCTCCTCCTCAAGCGGTACACGATCCCGAACCTCACGATCTCGATCGTCCTGGTTCGAAGCGTCCGGTCACGGTCCCTCGAGGATCCCCGGATGGAACACAACGAAACAGCCTCGGCTGATCGGTCCGCGTCGAGCGGTCGTGACCCGGGTGCGTCCGTTTCTTGAGAACTCAACAGCGTGCACTATGTTCAATGCCAATTTTTTGAACCCCGTGTTTCCTGCCTTTTGGGGTGGGGGATGGGTTTCCTTTGATTGATGGACAATTTGATTTTCGAGTCAGTTGTTTCTCTGTCAGAGATCATCTCTTGACTGGCCTCTTCGGGGGTTGGTTGAACAAGTTTTTTTGGAGAGTTTGATCCTGGCTCAGGACGAACGCTGGCGGCGTGCTTAACACATGCAAGTCGAACGATGAAGCCCAGCTTGCTGGGTGGATTAGTGGCGAACGGGTGAGTAACACGTGAGTAACCTGCCCTGGACTCTGGGATAACCCCGAGAAATCGGAGCTAATACCGGATAGGACCTTCTCCCGCATGGGGGTTGGTGGAAAGTTTTTCGGTTTGGGATGGACTCGCGGCCTATCAGCTTGTTGGTGAGGTAACGGCTCACCAAGGCGTCGACGGGTAGCCGGCCTGAGAGGGTGACCGGCCACACTGGGACTGAGACACGGCCCAGACTCCTACGGGAGGCAGCAGTGGGGAATATTGCACAATGGGCGCAAGCCTGATGCAGCAACGCCGCGTGCGGGATGACGGCCTTCGGGTTGTAAACCGCTTTTAGTAGGGAAGAAGGGCTTCGGCTTGACGGTACCTGCAGAAAAAGGACCGGCTAACTACGTGCCAGCAGCCGCGGTAATACGTAGGGTCCGAGCGTTGTCCGGAATTATTGGGCGTAAAGAGCTCGTAGGCGGTTTGTCGCGTCTGCCGTGAAATCCTCAGGCTCAACCTGAGGTCTGCGGTGGGTACGGGCAGACTTGAGTGGTGTAGGGGAGACTGGAATTCCTGGTGTAGCGGTGGAATGCGCAGATATCAGGAGGAACACCGATGGCGAAGGCAGGTCTCTGGGCACTTACTGACGCTGAGGAGCGAAAGCGTGGGGAGCGAACAGGATTAGATACCCTGGTAGTCCACGCCGTAAACGTTGGGCGCTAGATGTGGGGACCTTTCCACGGTTTCCGTGTCGTAGCTAACGCATTAAGCGCCCCGCCTGGGGAGTACGGCCGCAAGGCTAAAACTCAAAGGAATTGACGGGGGCCCGCACAAGCGGCGGAGCATGCGGATTAATTCGATGCAACGCGAAGAACCTTACCAAGGCTTGACATATACGAGAACGGGCCAGAAATGGTCAACTCTTTGGACACTCGTATACAGGTGGTGCATGGTTGTCGTCAGCTCGTGTCGTGAGATGTTGGGTTAAGTCCCGCAACGAGCGCAACCCTCGTCGCATGTTGCCAGCACGTTATGGTGGGGACTCATGTGAGACTGCCGGGGTCAACTCGGAGGAAGGTGGGGATGACGTCAAATCATCATGCCCCTTATGTCTTGGGCTTCACGCATGCTACAATGGCCGGTACAAAGGGCTGCGATGTCGTAAGGCGGAGCGAATCCCAAAAAGCCGGTCTCAGTTCGGATTGAGGTCTGCAACTCGACCTCATGAAGTCGGAGTCGCTAGTAATCGCAGATCAGCAACGCTGCGGTGAATACGTTCCCGGGCCTTGTACACACCGCCCGTCAAGTCATGAAAGTCGGTAACACCCGAAGCCGGTGGCCTAACCCTTGTGGAGGGAGCCGTCGAAGGTGGGATCGGTGATTAGGACTAAGTCGTAACAAGGTAGCCGTACCGGAAGGTGCGGCTGGATCACCTCCTTTCTAAGGAGCATCTGGAGGTCTTCGGATCTTCCAGGCATGCCGGCATCAAGGCGAATGTCCTTGGTCGGCTGCTCATGGGTGGAACATTGACATAGGCATCGGTCGCAAGAGCTTCGATCTAGTACGCCCGCCTCGGTGGGTTGGAACGGTGGGGGTTGGCGGGGCTGGTGCGTGCACGCTGTTGGGTCCTGAGGGACCGGGCGCAGTCTTCCTGCGGTTCGCACTTGGTGTGCGGGGCGTTGGGGGGCGGTTTGGACTCTTCAGGCCTTCATGAAGCCGAGCGGTTGCTTGGTGGGGTGGGGGTTCTGGCCGTCTGTTGAGAACTACATAGTGGACGCGAGCATCTTAGATTGATGCCCTGGTGTTCTTCGGAGCGTTGGGGTGTCGATCACGAGATCATGCACGATGCGGTCCTTCGGGGTCGTGTCGGACTGATCATTGGTCAATCTCGCACTTTCGGGTGCGCGATCGATTCAACTCATGTGATTTCAAGTTTCTAAGAGCAAACGGTGGATGCCTTGGCATCTGGAGCCGAAGAAGGACGTCGTAATCTGCGATAAGCCTCGGGGAGCTGATAAACGAGCTGTGATCCGAGGATTTCCGAATGGGGAAACCCCGCCAGGCCCCTTGTGGTGACCTGGTGACTCCCGCCTGAATATATAGGGCGGGTAGAGGGAACGTGGGGAAGTGAAACATCTCAGTACCCACAGGAAGAGAAAACAACCGTGATTCCGTGAGTAGTGGCGAGCGAAAGCGGAAGAGGCTAAACCGGTCATGTGTGATACCCGGCAGGGGTTGCATGGTCGGGGTTGTGGGACCTTTCGTGCTGTTCTGCCGGACAGCGACGGTGACGCGTCGGGTATAGACGAACCGGATTGAAAGCCGGACCAGAGTGGGTGTGAGTCCCGTAGTCGAAATGCCCGGCCGGCCGGAAGGGGATCCCAAGTAGCACGGGGCCCGAGAAATCCCGTGTGAATCTGTCAGGACCACCTGATAAGCCTAAATACTCCCAGATGACCGATAGCGGACAAGTACCGTGAGGGAAAGGTGAAAAGTACCCCGGGAGGGGAGTGAAATAGTACCTGAAACCGTTTGCTTACAAACCGTCGGAGCCAGCTTGTTCTGGTGACGGCGTGCCTTTTGAAGAATGAGCCTGCGAGTTAGTGATCTGTGGCGAGGTTAACCCGTGTGGGGCAGCCGTAGCGAAAGCGAGTCTGAATAGGGCGATTCAGTCGCAGGTCCTAGACCCGAAGCGAAGTGATCTATCCATGGCCAGGTTGAAGCGACGGTAAGACGTCGTGGAGGACCGAACCCACTTAGGTTGAAAACTGAGGGGATGAGCTGTGGATAGGGGTGAAAGGCCAATCAAACTTCGTGATAGCTGGTTCTCTCCGAAATGCATTTAGGTGCAGCGTTGCGTGTTTCTTGCCGGAGGTAGAGCTACTGGATGGCCGATGGGCCCCAACAGGTTACTGACGTCAGCCAAACTCCGAATGCCGGTAAGTGAGAGCGCAGCAGTGAGACGGTGGGGGATAAGCTTCATCGTCGAGAGGGAAACAACCCAGACCACCGACTAAGGTCCCTAAGCGCGTGCTAAGTGGGAAAGGATGTGGAGTTGCACAGACAACCAGGAGGTTGGCTTAGAAGCAGCCACCCTTGAAAGAGTGCGTAATAGCTCACTGGTCAAGTGATTCCGCGCCGACAATGTAACGGGGCTCAAGCACGCCACCGAAGTCGTGGCATTACCGCATATCGATAGGCCTTCGTGGTCCAGTCGTGGTGATGGGTAGGAGAGCGTCGTGTGCCGGGTGAAGCGGCGGTGGAAACCAGCCGTGGACGGCACACGAGTGAGAATGCAGGCATGAGTAGCGAAAGACGGGTGAGAAACCCGTCCTCCGGAAGACCAAGGGTTCCAGGGTCAAGCTAATCTGCCCTGGGTAAGTCGGGACCTAAGGCGAGGCCGACAGGCGTAGTCGATGGACAACGGGTTGATATTCCCGTACCGGCGAAGAACCGCCCACACGAGACCAGGAGTGCTAAGCATCCCAAGCCGTGCCGATCCCTTCGGGGTGACGTGCGGGGCGGCATGCGACCCCGTCTGGTGGAGTGAGCGTATTAACAGGTGTGACGCAGGAAGGTAGCCCAGCCCGGGCGATGGTTGTCCCGGGGCAAGCGTGTAGGCCGAGCGATAGGCAAATCCGTCGCTCATCCAGGCTGAGACGTGACGCGGATGAAAAGTGGGTGATCCTATGCTGCCGAGAAAAGCATCGACGCGAGGTTCCAGCCGCCCGTACCCCAAACCGACTCAGGTGGTCAGGTAGAGAATACCGAGGAGATCGAGAGAATCGTGGTTAAGGAACTCGGCAAAATGCCCCCGTAACTTCGGGAGAAGGGGGGCCGGATTCGTGAAGGGACTTGCTCCCGGAGCGTTGAAGGCCGCAGAGACCAGTGGGAAGCGACTGTTTACTAAAAACACAGGTCCGTGCCAAGTCGCAAGACGATGTATACGGACTGACGCCTGCCCGGTGCTGGAAGGTTAAGAGGACCGGTTAGCCTCACGGCGAAGCTGAGAATTTAAGCCCCAGTAAACGGCGGTGGTAACTATAACCATCCTAAGGTAGCGAAATTCCTTGTCGGGTAAGTTCCGACCTGCACGAATGGCGTAACGACTTCCCAGCTGTCTCAACCGCGAACTCGGCGAAATTGCATTACGAGTAAAGATGCTCGTTACGCGCAGAAGGACGGAAAGACCCCGTGACCTTTACTACAGCTTGGTATTGGTGTTCGGTGTGGCTTGTGTAGGATAGGTGGGAGACTGTGAAGCGGGCACGCCAGTGTTCGTGGAGTCATTGTTGAAATACCACTCTGGTCACTCTGGATATCTAACTTCGAACCGTGATCCGGTTCAGGGACAGTGCCTGGTGGGTAGTTTAACTGGGGCGGTTGCCTCCCAAAGAGTAACGGAGGCGCCCAAAGGTTCCCTCAACCTGGTTGGCAATCAGGTGGCGAGTGTAAGTGCACAAGGGAGCTTGACTGTGAGACTGACAGGTCGAGCAGGGACGAAAGTCGGGACTAGTGATCCGGCAGTGGCTTGTGGAAGCGCTGTCGCTCAACGGATAAAAGGTACCTCGGGGATAACAGGCTGATCTTGCCCAAGAGTCCATATCGACGGCATGGTTTGGCACCTCGATGTCGGCTCGTCGCATCCTGGGGCTGGAGTAGGTCCCAAGGGTTGGGCTGTTCGCCCATTAAAGCGGTACGCGAGCTGGGTTTAGAACGTCGTGAGACAGTTCGGTCCCTATCCTCTGCGCGCGCAGGAAATTTGAGAGGATCTGACCCTAGTACGAGAGGACCGGGTTGGACGAACCTCTGGTGTGCCAGTTGTTCCGCCAGGAGCACCGCTGGTTAGCTACGTTCGGGATGGATAACCGCTGAAAGCATCTAAGCGGGAAGCCGGCCTCAAGATGAGATTTCCATCCCTTCGGGGGAGAGGCTCCCAGCCAGACGACTGGGTTGATAGGCCAGATGTGGAAGCACCGCAAGGTGTGCAGCTGACTGGTACTAATACGCCGACAACTTGACAATCACCACACACATCATGTTTGCAAAAGGCGAGATGTGTGGCCTGATGTACTCGCGTCCACTCTGTGGTTCCCTTCAGACGGAAACCCAACACAATCACACAGTGATACCCGCACCCCACCCCCCACACGGAGGACCAGGGGTGCCCCGAAACCACCAACCCCCCACACGGGAACCAAGGTTGGTCCTAGAGTTTCGGCGGCCATAGCGCGAGGGAAACGCCCGGACACATTCCGAACCCGGAAGCTAAGACTCGCAGCGCCGATGGTACTGCAGGGGCGACCCTGTGGGAGAGTAGGACACCGCCGGACATTCATTGAGAAGTGGCCACCCACTGCGTTCAATTGCGAACGCCGGCGGGTGGCCATTTTTCGTTCACGGGCCCGTTCGGCCCGGCGGTACGGTTGAGTCCACGAGGACTCCCACGACGACACGACAGGAACACCGTGAGCGATTCGACGCAGGAGCCGGCGGGCGAGGACCGCCCCAAGCGCAGCCAGGGCCGGCAGGGCCGCGATGGCGCGCGGGGAGGTGCGCCCGAACGGGGCGGAGCACCTCGCTCGGGCGGAGACCGCAGGCCCTCGGGCAGCGGGTCGCGTGACGGGGAGCGTCGCCAGTACGGCGAGCGGAAGCCCTACGGCGAGCGCAAGCCCGGCGGCG
Organism: Agromyces aurantiacus; assembly: GCF_016907355.1. Classification (NCBI taxonomy): domain Bacteria; kingdom Bacillati; phylum Actinomycetota; class Actinomycetes; order Micrococcales; family Microbacteriaceae; genus Agromyces; species Agromyces aurantiacus. The sequence goes on from NZ_JAFBBW010000001.1 coordinate 2,105,912, forward strand.
GAGGGTCGCGTGACGGTGAGCGACGCCAGTACGGCGAGCGGAAGCCGTACGGCGACCGCAAGCCCGCCGGTGGCGGGTCGCGTGACGGCGACCGCCGCGAGTACGGCGAGCGGAAGCCATACGGCGAGCGGAAGCCCTACAGCGGCGGGTCGCGTGACGGTGAGCGTCGCCAGTACGGCGAGCGGAAGCCGTATGCGGGCGGTTCGCGCGACGGCGAGCGGAGACCGTACGCCGGTGGTTCGCGTGACGGTGAGCGTCGCGAGTACGGCGAGCGGAAGCCCTACGCCGGTGGTTCGCGCGACGGCGAGCGTCGCCAGCACGGCGACCGTGCTCCCTCCAGCGGCCGCGGCGACCGGAAGCCGTACGCACGGAGCGACCGCGAGGGCACCGGGCGCCCGCACGGCGACCGGGCCCGCGGCGGGGAGCGGCCGGGGCACGGCCGACCCGTTCGCGACGGCGACCGCCGCGGACGCGACACCGACCGGAGGACCGAGCGAGCTCCTCGCATCGCCGGCCACGGCGCCGCCGACCTCAGTGTCCGACCTCGTCACGACGACCCCGAGATCCCCGAGCGGATCACGGCGCGCGACCTCGACGGCGCCGCACGCGCCGAACTGAAGACGCTCTCCAAGGAGAACGCGGACTGGGTGGCGCGGCACCTGGTCGCGGCGGCCGAGGCGCTCGAGCACGACCCGCAGCTCGCGCATCGCCACGCGCTCTCGGCCGCACGACGGGCCGGGCGCGTCGGGGTGGTTCGCGAGACGCTCGCGATCACGGCGTACGCGACCGGTGACTTCGCGCTCGCGCTGCGCGAACTGCGCACGTTCCGCCGGCTGACCGGGCGGGACGACCAGCTCCCGCTCATGGTCGACAGCGAGCGCGGCGTCGGCAGGCCCGATCGCGCGCTCGAGCTCGGCCGCTCCGTCGACCGTTCGACGCTGCCGGCGTCGGTCCAGGCCGCCCTCGCGATCGCGATGTCCGGGGCGCGCCTCGATCTCGGTCAGCCCGACCTCGCGCTCGCGGAGCTCGAGGTGCCCCAGCTCGACCCCGATCGCGCCTTCTCCTACAGCCCCGCCCTGTTCTCGGCCTACGCCGAGGTGCTCGAGGAGCTCGGCCGCACGACCGACGCCGCGCGCTGGCGCGGCCTCGCCGAGCGCGCCGAAGCGGCACTGGAGGGCACGCTGCCCGACGTCGTCGAGGTCTTCGAACTCGAGGACGACGCCGACACGTCGGCACCCGAGCAGTCCGCAACTGCGCCATCCGAGATCGAGCCGGACGTCGCGGGGCACCACGCCGACGACGAGGAGTCCGGGGCGGACCTCGTCGACGGCGACCCGGGCGAGGCCATCGAGCCAGAGGTCGCCGCGATCCTCGCGGAGACCGCCGACCTCGACGACGACGCGCCCGGGGCATGACGCCCCTGTTCGGCTCGCGCCCGCGCGCGACCACGCCGCTCGACGGCGTCGACGCGGTCTTCGCCGACCTCGACGGGGTCGTCTACGCGGGCCCGCACGCCATCCCGCACGCGGTCGAGAGCCTGAACCGCGTCGCCGAGGCGCTCCCGGTGGGGTACATCACCAACAACGCGTCGCGGAGCGACGAACAGGTCGCCGCCCACCTGTCCTCGCTCGGGCTGCGCGCGACCGCGCGCGACGTCGTGACCTCGCCCCAGGCCGCGATGCGGCTGCTCGCGGCATCCGTCGCGCCCGGCGCGCTCGTCCTGGTCGTCGGGGGAGAGGGGATCGTGACCGAGCTCGAGCGCGGCGGCTACCGCGTGACGCGCTCGGCCGACGATGCACCCGACGCGGTCATGCAGGGCTTCCACCCCGACGTCGGATGGCGGCAGCTCGCCGAGGCGGCGTTCGCCCTCAACGCGCACGGCGGTCCGGGAGAGCCGGGCGGCATCCCGTGGATCGCGACGAACATGGACTGGACGATCCCCGTCGAGCGCGGCATCGCCCCCGGCAACGGCACGCTGGTCTCCGCGGTGCACACGGCGGCGGGTCAGTTCCCGGAGGTCGCGGGCAAGCCCGAGACGCCGATCTTCGACGAGGCGCGCGAGCGGTTCGGCGCGCAGCATCCGCTCATGGTCGGCGATCGACTGGACACCGACATCCGCGGTGCGAACCGTGCGGGCATCGCGTCGGCGGTCGTGCTCACTGGAATCGACCGCGCGAAGCAGGTGCTGGCCGCGGATGCCGCGAGCCGGCCGGACTTCATCCTCGCCGACCTGCGCCAGCTCCACGAGCCGTACCCGGTGGCCGAGCGCACGCGCGGTGCCGTGCGGGTCGGCCGCGCGCTGGTGCGCGTCGACGGACGCTCGGTGGTGATCGAGCGCGACGGCGACGAGCCGCTCGACCTGCTCCGCGCCGCGTGCCTCGTGATCTGGGAGTGCGGCACCGCGATCCACGCACTCGACGTGCCGGAGCGGCTGTACCGCTGAGCGGGCGCGTTCCGCTCGCGGTGTCGGCGGCACCCGGTAGCGTGGAGGGGTGAGCACAGGAGATCTCGACGTCGACGACCCGATCGAGGCCGCGAACGACCTCGCGGCCGCGGCGGCCGACGGGCTCGCCGTGATCGAGGCCGCGCCGCTCGAGGAGCGGGCCGCCGGCTACGACGCGCTCGTCGAGCAGCTCCGTCGCGAACTCGAGCGGTCCGATCCCGCTCGCGCATCGGGCTGACCGTGCCCGACCAGCGACTCGACGCCGCCCTCGCGGCTCGCGGGCTCGCGCGGTCGCGCACGCACGCGGCCGCGCTCATCGCCGATGGACTCGTCACGGTCGACGGCCGGCCGGTCGTCAAGCCGTCCCATCGCGTCGCCGACGACGCGGTCCTCGAGGTCGCCGGGGCCGACCACTACGTCAGCCGCGCCGCGCACAAGCTCATCGCCGCACTCGACGCGTTCGGCGTCGACCCCGCCGGGCGGGTCGTGCTCGACGCGGGCGCGTCCACGGGCGGCTTCAGTCAGGTCCTGCTCGAGCGCGGAGCGCGCACGGTGCTCGCCGTCGACGTCGGCCACGGCCAGCTCGCGCCCCGGCTCGCGTCGGCGCCGGGCCTCGTGCTCGTCGAGGGGTGCAACGTGCGTCACCTCGACGCCGCGTCGCTCGCGCGCCTCACCGGGGTCGACGAGCGTCCGAGCCTCGTGACGGCCGACCTGTCCTTCATCTCGCTGACCACCGTGCTTCCGGCGCTGCGTTCCTCCGCGGCGCCCGACGCCGAGTTCGTGCTGCTCGTGAAACCCCAGTTCGAGGTGGGCCGCAGCGGCACGCGCGAAGGCGTCGTGCGCGATGCCGATGCCCGCGCCGACGCGGTCATGAACGTGCTCTGGGCGGGCCACGACCTCGGCTTGCGGGTCGCCGGCGTCCTGTCCTCCCCAATCGCGGGCACGCACGGCAATCGCGAGGCATTGGTGCTGCTGAGCGCGACCCGCGGCACCGATCCGTCAGAATGGTCGGGTCGGGTCCGAGAAGCGACGGGAGGCGTCACGGCGTGAGCGATGCACGGCATTTCCTCGTGGTCTCCCACACCGGCCGGGCCGCCGCCCTCGAGGCGACGGCCGACGTGTGCGGGCAGCTCGCGGCCGCGGGCGCCGTGCCGGTCGTCGCGCACGAGCAGTGGCACGACGTGCTCACCGCGCTGCCCGAGCTCGAGGGCGTCGTCAAGCGCTTCGAGGAGGTCTCGCCGAAGCACCTCGAGCTGGCGATCGTCCTCGGCGGCGACGGCACCATCCTCCGCGCCGCCGAGCTCACGCGCGAGCACTCGGTGCCGCTGCTCGGGGTGAACCTCGGCCACGTCGGGTTCCTCGCCGAGAGCGAGCGCGACGACCTCGGCTACACCGTGGGCCGTGCGCTCTCCCGCGACTACACCGTCGAGGAGCGCATGACGCTCTCGGTGCGGGCCAAGGTCGGCGATCAGGTGGTGTACGAGAGCTGGGCGCTGAACGAGGCCACCGTCGAGAAGGCCGAGCGCGAACGGATGCTCGAGGTCGTCATCGAGGTCGACCGCCGCCCGCTCTCCTCGTTCGGCTGCGACGGCGTGGTGATGTCGACGCCGACGGGTTCGACCGCCTACTCGTTCTCCGCCGGCGGGCCCGTCGTGTGGCCCGCGGTCGAGGCCCTCCTGCTCGTGCCGCTGTCGGCGCACGCGTTGTTCGCGAGGCCGCTGGTCGTCGGCCCCGACTCCTCGCTCGCCATCGAGGTGCTGCAACGCACCGAGGCGTCTGCCGTCATCTGGTGCGACGGCCGTCGCATGTTCGAACTGCCGCCCGGCGCACGCGTCATCGTGCGGCGGTCGTCGATCCCGGTGCGGCTGGCCCGTCTGCACCAGGCGCCGTTCACCGATCGGCTCGTCAACAAGTTCCAGCTTCCCGTGACGGGATGGAGGGGGCCGGTCGCCGGTGATTGAGGAGCTCGGAATCCGGGATCTCGGCGTCATCGCCGAGGCGACGCTGCCGCTCGGCCGGGGGTTCACCGCCGTGACGGGCGAGACGGGCGCGGGCAAGACCATGGTCGTCACCGCGCTCGGCCTGCTGCTCGGCGCCCGTGCCGATGCCGGCACCGTGCGGGCCGGCGCCAAGCAGGCGTGGGTCGAGGGGCGTTGGCTGCTCGACGACGTCGCTCCCGTCGCCGAGCGCGTCGCCGACGCGGGCGGCGAGATCGACGGCGGCGAGCTGCTGCTCGGCCGTTCGGTCTCGGCCGAGGGGCGCAGCCGTGCGATCGTCGGGGGGCGCAGCGCGCCGGTCGGCGTGCTCGCCGAGCTCGCCGACCACCTCGTCGTCGTGCACGGGCAGGCCGACCAGCAACGGCTCCGTTCCACGAGCGCGCAGCGCGACGCACTCGACCGATTCGCCGGCTCCGAACTGGCGGCCGCGCTCCAGGCGTACCGCGACGCCTACCAGGGCTGGCGCGGCGACGCCGACGAACTGCGCCGCCTGCAGGAGCACCACGACGAACGCGCCCGCGAGGCCGAGGAGCTGCGCCTCGCGCTCGACGAGATCGAGGCGGCCGACCCGCAGCCCGGCGAGGATGCGGCGCTCCAGGAGCGTGCCGAGCGGCTGACGAACCTGGAGGACCTCCGCCTCGCTGCGGCGCAGGCTCGCGAGCTCATCTCGGCCGAAGCGGCCGCCGACGACGCGCCCGATGCGATCACGCTCGTCGAGGCCGCACGCCGCCATGTCGACCGCGTCGTCGCGCACGACCCGGCGCTCGCGCCGATCGCCGAGTCGGTCGCCACCGCCGGGTTCGCGCTCGCCGACGCGGCCGCCGAACTCTCCGGCTACCTCGCGGGCCTCGATGCCGACGGCGCGGCCGAGCTCGAGGGCGTGCAGGAGCGCCGTGCGGTGCTCCAGGGCCTCATCCGACGGCACGGCGGCATCGAGGAGGTGCTCGCGTTCCGCCACGACGGCGGGCTCCGGCTCGTCGAGCTCGACGGCGACGACGACCGCATCACCGAGCTCGAGGCGACCGTCGAGCGCCGTGCGGCCGAGGTGGCCGAGCTCGCCGAGCGCGTGAGCGCCCTGCGCGCGGCCGCCGCGGAGCGCCTCGCACGCGAGGTGACCGCCGAACTGGCGGCGCTGGCCATGCCCGACGCCGAGCTCACGGTGCTCGTCGAGCGCGCCGCCGAGCCGGGACCGCACGGCCAGGACCAGGTGTCGATCCTGCTCCGACCGCACCCCGGCGCCGAGCCGCGCCCCGTGTCCAAGGGGGCCTCCGGCGGCGAGCTCTCGCGGGTCATGCTCGCGATCGAGGTCGTGATCGCCGGCGCCGACCCGGTGCCGACGTTCGTGTTCGACGAGGTCGACGCCGGCGTGGGCGGTGCCGCCGCGATCGAGATCGGCCGACGGCTCGCGCGGCTCGCCGAGCGGTCGCAGGTCATCGTGGTCACGCACCTCGCGCAGGTCGCGGCCTTCGCCTCGAATCACCTGAGCATCGTCAAGGGCACCGACGGCCGCGTCACCGCCTCGAGCGTGCGCCAGCTCGCCGGCGCCGACCGCGAGGCCGAGATGGCGCGGCTGCTGTCCGGGCTCGCGGATTCCGAGAGCGGGCTCGCACACGCACGCGAGCTGCTCGAGATCGCCGACACCGCCGCCTGAGCGCGCCGCGACCTCCGCCCGGCGCGGGCATCCCGCCGGCCGCGCGACGCCGCCTCCGCGCGCTCGCCCGACACGCGTTCCGCATGTCGGGGTGTTCCCAGCCGAGAGTCGGATAGACTACAAGCCCGTGGTGGATGATCGCGGCGCAGACAATTCGAACACTGACCTCACCAACGGCGTGACCAAGCACATCTTCGTGACTGGTGGCGTCGTTTCCTCGTTGGGCAAGGGACTCACGGCGGCCAGCCTGGGCAACCTCCTCACGGCCCGGGGCCTGCGGGTGGTGATGCAGAAGCTCGACCCCTACCTCAACGTCGACCCGGGCACGATGAACCCGTTCCAGCACGGCGAGGTCTTCGTGACCGACGACGGAGCCGAGACCGACCTCGACATCGGGCACTACGAGCGGTTCCTCGACATCAACCTCTCGCAGGCGGCCAACGTCACGACCGGGCAGATCTACTCGACCGTCATCGCCAAGGAGCGCCGCGGCGAGTACCTCGGCGACACGGTGCAGGTCATCCCGCACATCACCGACGAGATCAAGCGACGGATGCGCCTGCAGGCCTCCGAGTCGCCCAAGCCCGACGTGATCATCACCGAGATCGGCGGCACGGTCGGCGACATCGAGTCGCAGCCGTTCATCGAGTCGGCCCGCCAGGTGCGCCACGAGCTCGGACGGAAGAACGTGTTCTTCGTGCACGTCTCGCTCGTGCCCTTCATGGGTGCGTCGGGCGAGCAGAAGACCAAGCCCACCCAGCACTCCGTCGCCGCACTGCGATCGATCGGCATCCAGCCCGACGCGCTCGTGCTCCGCAGCGACCGCCCGGTCACCGAGGCGAACAAGCGCAAGATCGCGCTCATGTGCGACGTCGACGAGGCCGCGGTCGTGAACGCCGTCGACGTGCCCTCGATCTACGACATCCCGACGATGCTGCACGAGCAGGGCCTCGACGCCTACCTCATCGACGCCCTCGGGCTCGGCGAGAAGGCCGGCGATGTCGACTGGTCCGGATGGTCCGACCTGCTGCGCGTCGTGCACGACCCGAAGCACGAGGTGACGATCGGGCTCGTCGGCAAGTACATCGACCTGCCCGACGCGTACCTGTCGGTCACCGAGGCGCTGCGCGCCGGCGGCTTCGCGAACGACACCAAGGTGAAGATCGAGTGGATCCCGTCCGACGAGTGCCGCACGCCCGAGGGTGCGAAGGAGCGGCTCGCGCACCTCGACGGCATCCTCGTGCCGGGTGGCTTCGGCGTGCGCGGCATCGAGGGCAAGCTCGGCGCGCTGCACTTCGCGCGCGAGAACGGCATCCCGACGCTCGGCCTGTGCCTCGGGCTCCAGTGCATGGTCATCGAGTACTCGCGCAACGTCGCCGGCCTCCCGGGCGCATCCTCGAGCGAGTTCGACCCCGACACCGAGTTCCCGGTCATCGCGACCATGGAGGAGCAGGTCGAGATCATCGCGGGCGGCGACCTGGGCGGGACCATGCGCCTGGGCCTCTACCCGGCGAAGCTCGACGAGGGCTCGATCGTCGCCGAGCTGTACGGCTCGACCGAGGTCTCCGAGCGGCACCGCCACCGGTACGAGGTCAACAACGCCTACCGCGACCGCATCGCCGAGGCGGGCCTGGTCTTCTCGGGCATGTCGCCGAGCCGGCACCTCGTCGAGTTCGTCGAGCTGCCGCGCGAGGTGCACCCGTTCTACGTCGCCACGCAGGCCCATCCCGAGCTGCGCAGCCGCCCCAACGATGCGCACCCGCTCTTCCGCGGGCTCATCGCCGCAGCGCTCGAGCGCCAGCAGGCCAGCCTGCTGTTCGACGTGAGCAATGCCTGACGTTCCCAAGCCCGCCGACGAGTACGTCGACCTGCCCGTCGCCGAGCGCGAGACGGTCTTCGAGGGCCGCATCTGGGACGTCCGGCGCGACACGCTCGGGTACGGCGAGCGGGGCGACCGCATCGTGCGCGACTACGTCGTGCACCCCGGTGCGGTCGCGATCCTCGCGCTCGACGACGACGAGCGGGTGCTGCTGATCAAGCAGTACCGGCACCCGGTGCGGGCCCGCGACTGGGAGATCCCGGCCGGCTTGCTCGACATCGCGCACGAATCGCCCCTCGAGGCCGCGAAGCGCGAGCTCGCCGAGGAGGTCGACCTCGTCGCATCCGACTGGGCCGTGCTCGCCGACTACTTCACGACGCCCGGCGGCAGCGACGAGGCGCTGCGGATCTACCTCGCGCGCGGACTCGCGGACGCACCCGAGGTGCACGCGCGGGTCGACGAGGAGGCCGACATGGAGGCGCGCTGGGTGCCGCTCGACGAGTGCGTCGACGCGGTGCTCGCGCGCCGCGTCGGCAACCCGTCGCTCACGGTCGGCGTGCTCGCCGCGCACGCGTCACGGTCGCGCGGGTGGTCGACGCTCGCGCCGGCGGACGCGGCGTGGCCGGCGCACCCCTCGCAGAGGCCCGGCGCGGCGTGACCTCGCGCGCGGTCGACGACTACCTGCGGCACCTCACCGTGGAACGCGGCCTCGCGCGCAACAGCATCGCGTCGTACCGTCGCGACCTCGGGCTCTACGAGTGCTGGCTGGACGAACGCGGCATCGACGGGCCCGAGCGGGTGACCGAGGCCGACCTGCCCGGGTTCGTGCGCTTCCTCGGCGCCGAGCGCGAGCCGCGGCTCGCGGTCTCCTCGATCGCGCGCGTGCTCTCCGCGGTGCGCGGGCTGCACCGCTTCCTCGCCGAGGAGGGGCGCACGCCGACCGACCCGGCGAAGGGCCTGCGCCCGCCCAAGCTGCCGATGCGGCTGCCGAAGGCGATCCCGGTCGAGCAGGTGACGGCGATCCTCGAGGCCGCGAGGACCGGCGACGAGGCGACCGCGCTGCGCGACGTCGCGCTGCTCGAACTGCTCTACGCGACGGGTGCGCGCGTATCCGAGGTGACGGCGCTGAACGTCGACGACCTCGTCGACGACGAGGTCGTGCGCCTCTTCGGCAAGGGCGGCAAGCAGCGCATCGTGCCCGTCGGCAGCTACGCGCGGCGTGCGATCGACGCGTACCTCGTGCGGTCGCGTCCCATGCTCTCGGCGCGGGGGAGCGCGACGCCCGCGCTCTTCCTCGGCGTGCGCGGGCGGCGGATGTCGCGCCAGGCCGTGTGGCAGGTGCTGCAGGATGCGGCGGAGCGGGCCGGCGTCGCGGCATCCGTCTCACCGCACACCCTGCGGCACTCGTTCGCGACGCACCTGCTCGCCGGAGGAGCGGACGTGCGCGTCGTGCAGGAGCTCCTCGGGCACTCCTCGGTCGCCACGACCCAGATCTATACGCTGGTCACAGCCGACACACTCCGGGAGATGTACACGGCTGCCCACCCCCGCGCTCGTTAGAATCGACCAAGCCATCGCAGCCGACGACCGGAGAGAGACCGCACCGTGACCCACGAGATGTACGACCCGGCGGACGGCACCGCCACGCTGGAGTCGGATCTCGGTCCCACCGGTCGTCCCGCACGCGACTTCCCCGAACCGGCCGAGCTCCGCTCCCACGGCCCCGCGCGCATCATCGCCCTGTGCAACCAGAAGGGCGGCGTCGGCAAGACGACCACGACCATCAACCTCGGCGCGGCGCTGGCCGACTACGGCCGCCGGGTGCTCGCCGTCGACTTCGACCCCCAGGGGGCGCTCTCGGCGGGGCTCGGCGTGCAGACGCACGACGCGCCCACCATCTACGACCTGCTGCTCGCGCGCAACGTCGAGCCGAAGGATGCCATCCAGCAGACCGGCGTCGCCAACCTCGACGTGATCCCCGCCAACATCGACCTGTCGGCCGCCGAGGTGCACCTGGTCACCGAGGTCGCGCGCGAGCAGATCCTCGCGAGTGTGCTGCGCAAGGTCTCGGGCGACTACGACGTCGTGCTCATCGACTGCCAGCCCTCGCTCGGCCTGCTGACCGTGAACGCGCTCACCGCCAGTCACGGCGTCATCATCCCGCTCGAGTGCGAGTACTTCGCGCTGCGCGGCGTGGCGCTGCTCATCGAGACCATCGACAAGGTGCGCGACCGGCTGAACCCGGCGATCGAGCTCGACGGGATCCTCGCGACCATGTACGACGCGCGCACCCTGCACTCGCGCGAGGTCCTCGAGCGCGTGGTGGAGGCGTTCGGCGACCAGGTGCTCGAGACGGTCATCACCCGCACGGTGAAGTTCCCCGACGCGACGGTGGCGGCCACCCCGATCACGGAGTTCGCGCCGGAGCACTCGGCGTCGAAGGCGTATCGTCAGCTCGCCAGGGAGCTGGTCGACCGTGGCGCGGTCGCCTGAGCCGAGGGCGGCGGCAGCGGCCCCTTCCGAGGGCGACGAGCGCGACCAGGCGCCGGCGGCCGAGTCCGGTGCCGAGTTCCGCGTCGCCCTCTCCAACTTCGAGGGTCCGTTCGACCTGCTGCTCTCGCTCATCGCCAAGCACGAGCTCGACATCACCGAGGTGTCGCTCTCGGCCGTGACCGACGAGTTCATCGCGTACCTGCGCGGCATCGAGACGAACGAGGACCTCGACCGCGCGAGCGAGTTCCTGGTCGTCGCCGCCACGCTGCTCGACCTCAAGGTCGCGGGGCTGCTGCCGCAGGGCGAGCTCGTCGACGCCGAGGACGTGGCGCTGCTCGAGGCGCGCGATCTCCTCTTCGCCCGGCTGCTGCAGTACCGAGCGTTCAAGGAGGCCGCGCGCTGGTTCGGCGGGCGGTTCGAGGACGAGTCCGGGCGGCACGCCCGCACCGTGCGGCTCGAGGAGCGCTTCCGCCAGCGCGTGCCCGAGCTGCGCTGGACGCTCGGCCCCGAGGACTTCGCGGCGCTCGCGATGCTCGCGCTCACGCCGCGCGAGGTCCCCGTGGTGGGCCTGGACCACTTGCACGCGCCGCTCGTGTCGATCCGCGAGCAGGCGGCGCGCGTCGTCGCGGTGCTGCGGCGCGGCGAGCCGGTCACCTTCCGGCAGCTCATCGCCGGCGTCGACCGCACGGGTGTCGTGGTGGCACGGTTCCTCGCGGTGCTCGAGCTGTACCGGCACGCGGCGATCGGGTTCGAGCAGCTCGAGCCGCTGGGAGAGCTCACGCTGCGCTGGGCGGCGAGCGAGCACTGGTCCGACGACAACCTCGAGAGCCTGGGGGCCGACTATGACGAGTGAGACGGATGCCGCGGTGGAGCCGGGCTCCGACCGGGCGACCCCCGCGGGCCCGGAGGTATCGGTGGCGACGCCGCTCGACGTGCCGGGACAACCGCACCTCGACCTCGACCGCGCCCTCGAGGCGCTGCTGTTCATCGCCGACGAGCCGCAGAGCCTCGTGCACCTCGCGGCCGCGGTCGCGCGCCCGATCGCCGAGGTCCGCGCGGCGATCGCACGCCTGCGGGCGGACTACGACGGCGGCGCGCCCTCCGGCGAGCCGCGCACCGACGCCGTCGAGCAGGCTCCGGCCGGCGGCATCCGGCGTGCGTTCGAACTGCGCGAGGTCGGCGGAGGGTGGCGCTTCTACGCCAGGCAGGAGTATGACGCGCTCATCACGAGCGCGGTGCTCGCGCAGACCTCGACCCGGCTCTCGCAGGCCGCGCTCGAGACGCTCGCCGTGATCGCGTACAAGCAGCCGATCTCGCGCTCCTCGATCGCGTCGATCCGCGCGGTCAACGTCGACTCGGTCGTGCGCACGCTGCTCGGCCGTGGGCTCGTCACCGAGGTCGACACCGATGAGGAGACCGGTGCCATCCTGTACGGCACGACCGACGTGCTGCTGACGAACCTCGGCATCGCGTCGCTCGACGACCTGCCGCCGATCTCGCCGCTGCTCGACGGCGGCCAGGAGGGATTCGAACGTGACCACGTCTGAGCATGCCGGCGACGCCGGCGACCTGCCCGGGGGCGTCCGGCTCCAGAAGGCGCTCGCCGCGGCGGGCGTCGCGAGCCGCCGCGTCGCCGAGAACCTCATCGTCGAGGGCCGGGTCGAGGTGAACGGCCGCGTCGTGACCGAGCTCGGCACGCGCATCGACCCCGTCGCCGACCAGGTCGCCGTCGACGGCACGGCCGTGCAGCTCGACCAGGACAAGCGCTACTTCATGCTGAACAAGCCGCGCGGCGTCGTCTCGTCGATGCGCGACGAGCAGGGCCGGCCCGACCTGCGCCGCTTCACCGACCCGCTCGAGGTGCGCGTGTTCAACGTCGGCCGGCTCGACGGCGACACGAGCGGCCTGCTGCTGCTCACGAACGACGGCGAGCTCGCGCACGTGCTCGCGCACCCGTCGTTCGGCGTCGAGAAGACCTACATCGCCAAGGTGCGGGGGCGGATGACGCCGCAGACGCTGCAGCAGCTCAAGCGCGGCGTCGAGCTCGAGGACGGCCCGATCCGCGCCGACCGCGCGAAGATCCTGCAGCCGCAGCCCGACTCGGGCCACACCATGGTCGAGATCACGCTGCACTCGGGGCGCAACCGCATCGTGCGGCGCATGCTCGACGCGGTCGGCCATCCGGTGGTCGAGCTCGTGCGGCGCCAGTTCGGGCCGCTGCACCTCGGCACGCTCAAGTCGGGCGCCGTGCGCGAGTTGTCTAAGATCGAACTCGGCCAGCTCCTGACCATCGCGCGGGCGGCGGATGCCGGCCGGAAGGGGAAGCGCTGACGTGGTCGAGTCACGGCTCATCGGTCCCGTGCGCGTCGTCGGCGCCGGCCTGCTCGGCACGAGCGTCGCGCTCGGGCTGCGCGCACGCGGCATCGACGTGATCCTCGCCGACGCGTCGCCCACGCACGTCGCCATCGCGGTCGACCTCGGCGCGGGGCGCCCCGCGCGAGCCGACGACGCCCCGCAGCTCATCGTCGTGGCGGTACCGCCGGATGTCACGGCGCGCGTCGTCGGCGAGGAGCTCGCCGCGTTCCCCGACGCGATCGTCACCGATGTCGCGAGCGTCAAGGCGGGCATCCTCTCCGAGCTCGTCGCGGCCGGCGCGGACGTCTCGCGCTACATCGGCTCGCACCCGCTCGCCGGGCGCGAGCGCGGCGGCCCGCTCGCGGCGCGCGCCGACCTGTTCGCGGGTCGCCCTTGGGTGGTCGCCGCGCACGACGAGATCAGCTACCGGCGCGCGAGCGCGATCGACGACCTCATCCTCGACCTCGGCGCGACGCTCGTCGAGATGACCCCGGAGGAGCACGACCGCGGCGTCGCGCTCATCTCGCACGTGCCGCAGGTGGTCTCGAGCATCATGGCGCGCCGGTTCATCGACGCGCCGAACGCCGCGCTCGGCCTCGCCGGGCAGGGCGTGCGCGATGTCACGCGCATCGCCGCGAGCGACCCCGACCTGTGGGTCCAGATCCTCGGCGCCAACGCGGCATCCGTCCGCGAGATCCTGCTGGCCTACCGCGACGACCTCGACCGGTTCATCGACGCGCTCGCCGACCCCACCGCTCCCGGCGCCCGTCGTCGCGTGGCCGAGGAGCTGACCGGCGGCAACACGGGCGTCGAGCGATTGCCCGGCAAGCACGGCACCGACAAGCGCTTCACGACCGTCGTCGTCATGGTCGACGACCGACCGGGCCAGCTCGCGCGCCTGCTCGCCGAGGTCGGCGAGATCGGCGTCAACCTCGAAGACCTCCGCCTCGAGCACTCGCCCGGCCGCCAGGTCGGCCTCGCCGAGATCGCCGTGCTCCCCGAGGCGGCGGACCGACTCACCACCGAGCTGGCCGAACGCGGCTGGCGGATCGCAGGATAGAACGTGCAGCACGAGACCCACCCCCTCGAGTACCCCTTCGTCGTGGCCGTCGACGGCCCGGCCGGCAGCGGCAAGTCGAGCGTGTCGAAGGAGGTGGCCCGCCGACTCGGCTGGGCCTTCCTCGACACGGGCGCCGCCTACCGGGCGCTCGCCTGGCACGCCACGGCGTCGCACGTCGACACCGACGATGCGGCCTCCGTCGCCGCCGCACTCGACTCGTTCGCCTACCGCATCGACACCGACCCGTACGGGTACCGCGTGCACGTCGGCGACGTCGACGTGACCGAGGCCATCCGCGAGCCGGGCATCTCGGCGGTCGTCAGCGCCGTGGCGCGCGTGCCCGAGGTGCGCACCCACCTCATCGAGGTGTTCCGCGCGATCATCGCGGCCGAGGGCCGCGAGGGCATCGTCGTCGAGGGTCGCGACATCACGACGGTGGTCGCGCCCGATGCGCCCGTTCGCATCCTGCTGACGGCGGCCGAGGAGGTCCGGATGGCGCGCCGCGCGAAGGAGCTCGAGGGCCACTCCGCCGAGGCGACGGGCGCCCAGCTGCGGGCTCGCGATCGCGCCGACGCGAAGGTCGTCGACTTCATGAACGCCGCCGAGGGCGTCACGACCGTGGACTCGACCGACCTCGACTTCGACGCCACCGTCGAGGCGGTGATCGCCGTGATCCGCGACGCTCAGGTTCGAACTGGTTGAATAGAGAGGTTGTGCGCTCGCGCGCGACCCCGAGACCTTCCAGGAGTTGCCATGACCGACCGCGACGACGAGTTCGACGCCACCGACGACGACCTCGCCGAGCGCCTCGCCGGCGTCGACGAGGACCTCGCCGAGCAGCGGGCGGCGGCGCTGCGCTCGGGCCTCGAGGACTACGACCTCGATGAGGACGACCTCGGCCTGCTCGAGCTCTCCGAGGAGGGCGAGGAGGGCATCCGCTACCTGCCCGCGCTGCCGGTCATCGCGATCGTGGGGCGGCCGAACGTCGGCAAGTCGGCGCTCGTGAACCGCATCCTCGGCCGCCGTGAGGCCGTCGTCGAAGACACGCCCGGCGTCACGCGCGACCGCGTCTCGTACAAGGGGGAGTGGCTCGACCGCCGGTTCACGCTCGTCGACACCGGCGGGTGGGAGCCCGACGCGAAGGGCATCGACGCGTCGGTGGCCGCGCAGGCCGAGGTCGCGATCGACCTCTCCGATGTCGTGCTGTTCGTCGTCGACGCCACGGTCGGCGCGACCGCGACCGACGAGCACGTCGTGCGGCTGCTGCGCAAGACGAAGAAGCCCGTGTTCCTCGTCGCCAACAAGGTCGACGACGCGCGCCAGGAGCCCGAGGCGGCGGCGCTCTGGAACCTCGGCCTGGGCGAGCCGTACCCCGTGTCGGCGCTGCACGGCCGCGGCGTCGCCGACCTGCTCGACGAAGTGTTCAAGGTCCTCCCGCAGGTCTCGGCGGTGGCGAAGGAGGAGTTCGGCGGCCCCCGCCGGGTCGCCATCCTCGGCCGGCCGAACGTCGGCAAGTCGAGCCTGCTCAACAAGGCCGCGCGTGAGGAGCGGGTGGTCGTCAACGAGCTCGCCGGCACAACGCGCGACCCCGTCGACGAGCAGATCGAGCTGGGCGGCAAGATCTGGCGCTTCGTCGACACCGCCGGCATCCGCCGTCGCGTGCACCTGCAGCAGGGCGCCGACTTCTACGCGTCGCTGCGCACGCAGGCGGCCCTCGAGAAGGCCGAGGTCGCGGTCGTGCTGCTCGATGTCTCGCAGCCGATCTCCGAGCAGGACGTGCGCATCATCGACCTCGTGCTCGAGTCGGGCCGCGCGCTGGTGCTCGCGTACAACAAGTGGGACCTCCTCGACGACGACCGCCGCCGCTACCTCGAGCGCGAGATCGAGCAGGACCTCCACCACGTCCAGTGGGCGCCGCGCGTGAACATCTCCGCGAAGACGGGCCGTCACCTCGAGAAGCTCGTGCCCGCCCTCGAGACCGCGCTCGAGTCGTGGGACACCCGCATCCCGACCGGCAAGTTCAACGCGTTCCTCACCGAGCTCGTGCAGGCGCACCCGCACCCGCTGCGCGGCGGGAAGCAGCCCCGCATCCTGTTCGGCACGCAGGCCTCGACGCGGCCCCCGACGTTCGTGCTGTTCACGACCGGGTTCCTCGACCCCGGCTACCGCCGATTCATCCAGCGCCGACTGCGTGAGATCTACGGCTTCCAGGGCACGCCGATCGTGCTCAACATGCGCGTCCGCGAGCGGCGGCAGCGGTAGCGGATGTTGCGGACCGGCGGCGCTCGATGGAGCTGACCGTCCGGGTCAAGCCCGGCAGCCGGCGCGGCCCGCTGGTCGAGCCGACGCCCGGCGACCCGGCGGCCTCGCTCACGGTGCACGTGCGGGAGCGGGCCGTCGACGGCGCCGCCAACGCGGGCGTGGTCGCGGCGCTCGCCGCGCATTTCGGGGTGCCGCGCCGCGATGTCGAGATCGTGCGCGGGCACACTGCGCGTATCAAGCGCGTACGGGTGGGCGGAGCCTGATCGGCTGGAACGACCAGCCGCGCGCCTCGATGGGGCGCGGGCGGCTGAACGCCGTGCGCACGCCCGACGAGGCCAGCACGGAGTCGGGTGGTCGGCTCGCGAGCTCGGGGAACCCGGATGCGGCGAGAAGCTGATCCTCGAGCAGCAGCAGCTCGGCGCGCACGAGCGGCCACTGGGCGTGCGTGTTGCGCGCCCACATCGTTCGGCCCAGGTGCCGCTCGTGGTAGCCCCAGCGGGCGGTGAGGAACGCCGCGAGCTCCGCGTCGGGCGCGCTCGCATCCAGCGGCGCGCCGAGCCGCGCACGGACATGGGTCGACGGACCGCGGACGCCGTGTCGTCGGCTCCGGAAGTCGAGTTCGAGGCCCGCGGCGCCAACGCGCCGGGCCACGCGTGCGCGCGCCCAGTGGTACGGGAGGCCGAATCCGACGCGCGCCGCGACCACCGGCAGCAGTCGACCGGCCTCGAGGGTGCGGAAGACGACGCCTCGCCGACCGAGCTCGTCGCGCGCATAGAGGCGCACGTTCACCTCGACGAACGTGCCGAGCCGGTGCAGCGCGGGCAACGGCGGGAAGCGCGTGTCGGCGAGCACGAACGGGATGAGCCCGACCCACGTGGCGCCGTCGATCACGTCGGGGCGCGTGCCCGGCGGCAGGTACGGCGCGACGCGTTCGGGCTCCACGCGCCAGTGCAGGAACACGAGGTCGCGCCAGTGCTGCTCGAGCAGGACCCGCCCGGGGAGCGGCGGCGGGCTCGTCGGAGGTGCGTCCACGGCCCCATCCTGCACCGCCACGGCGCGGGAGCGCGAGGACCTTGCGCAGCTCGCCCGAGCGCGCCGGGGCATAGGCTCGGCGCATGACCTCCGGCGGTGGGATCCTCGGCGACGGCGTCATCGCGTGGCTCTCGCACCTGCACGGGTGGGTGATCCGCGTGACGGGCGGTCGGTTCGGCTGGCGTCTCGGCGGCATGCCGACGGTCGAACTGCACACGGTCGGCCGGCGCACCGGACTGCCTCGTGCCACGATCCTGTCCGCCCCGGTCCTCGAGCGCGGGCGCGTCGTGCTCGTGGCGTCGATGGGCGGATCCGACCGCCATCCGGCGTGGTACCTGAACCTCGTGGCGCATCCCGACGCCGTGCTCGTGCTGCGGCGCGAGACGCGCGTGGTCCGCGCTCGCACGGCGACCGCGGAGGAGAAGGCCGAGCTGTGGCCGCGCATCACGGCCGCGTACCCGGGCTACGCCCGCTACCAGCGGCGGACGCGCCGCGACATCCCCGTCGTGGTCTGCGAGTCCCGCCCGGACGGTGCGCCCTAGCATGGGCCCATGACCGACCGCGAGGTTGCCCGGCTCCCGTCCGACGCGGACGCGGGCACGGCCGCGCTCGCGGCGCTCCGCGCGATCGCCCAGCGGATGTCGGAACTCGAGCCGGCGGCCCTCGCCGACGAGCCCGACGCGGTGCACCAGCTGCGCACGCAGGTGCGCCGCCTGCGGAGCCTGCTCGGCGCATTCGGGCCCGTGTTCGATCCGTCGGCGACCACGGCGCTCCGTCGACGATACGGCGAGTTCGGTCGCGAACTCGGCACGGTGCGCGACATCGAGGTGCGCATCCAGGTCGCCGAGCGCTCGCTGGAGGACGCCTCCGAGCACGATCCGCATCGCGACGTGGTCGCCGACCCCGACCAGGCGGCCGCCGTCCGCGAACGCCTCGTCGATGACGAGGTCGAGGCCCATCGGCTCGCGCACGCGAGGTTCGTCGAACGGCAGGCGATGCCTCGCGCGGAGGCTCGGCGTGACGCGCTCGCGGCCTTCCTCGCGGCGCCGACCGTGACGCCGCTCGCCGCGGGAGCGGCGAGGGAGGTGCTGGGCGAGCTCATCGAGGGCGAGGCGCGCCGCGCGCTCAGGCGGGTGCGGCGATTGGGCCGGCATCCCGAACCCGAGGCGCTCCACGACGTCCGCAAGGCCGGTCGGCGGCTGCGATACGCCGCGGAATCCGTCGTCGACGAGCCGCTCGCGCTGTTCGGTGATCGGGCGACGAAGCTCGCGCAGGCCGGCGAGGCGTTGCACGACGTGCTCGGCGACCACCGTGACGAGGTGCTGTTCGCCGAGCACGTGCGCCGGGCCGGCGCGCACGCGTCGCATGCGGGGGAGCCGTCCGCCGCGTTCGAGGCGCTCGCCGCGGCCGCCGACGAGCGGGCACGTGAGCGGCTGGAGCAGCTCGACGACGCCATCGACGACCTCCGCTCGGCCGCGGTCGCGTGGGCGCAGCGCTGACGCTCAGTCGTCGAGCCGGCGCTGCATGACGACGCGGTGGGGCGTGGGCCGAGCCACCTCGGTGAAACCGGCCGACCGGTACATCGAGACCGTGCCGGGGAAGAGATCGGCGGCGGGGACCTTCTCCCGCGCGGTCGGATCGACCGCGTACGCCTCGAGCACATGCGCGCCGTGTCGCCGCGCGTGTTCGACCGCCGCCTCGGCGAGCGAGGCGGCGACGCCGCGCCGACGGAACTCGCGCGGGATCACGAAGCACGACACGGCCCACACGCCGCCGTCGGCGAAGTCGTCGTCGGGCGAGGCAGCCCCGATCCGGCTCCGCGGCAGTCGTGCGAGCGCCGGGCGGGGCTCGATCGCGCACCAGCCGACGGGCGTCTCGCCCTCGTAGGCGAGCAGGCCCGGGCCGGGGCCCGGCGCATCGAGCTGCCCCGCGAGCCGGTCGCGGAGCTCGTCGCGGGTCGCCTTCTCGAAGTCGGCACGGGGCAGCTTGTACCACTGGCACCAGCACCCGGCCGGGTCGCCGCGCGTGCCGAACACCGACGCCACGTCGGCGAAGGGCGCCTCGCGCGCCGGGACGATGCGCAGGGTGGACGTGTTCGTCGTCGGGTCGCTCACCATGCGCCGACGCTACCGCTCGGGTGCGACATCCGCGGCTGCCGCCGAGGCGACCGGTTCCAGCCGGAGCGCGCGCACCTGCCCGGCGAGCCGACGCAGCTGCGCCGGATCGCCCGTGAACGCCTCGTCGAGCACGCCGTGCGTGAGCAGGGCCGCGGCCTTCGGCCGCCGGAGTGCGTAGTCCGTGAGGAGCGCGGCACGCTCATCGACGTCGAGGCGGTGCACGTCGGCCCGGCCCCTGCGCGACATCCAGTCCACGCGCACGCGCCCGCCCGCCGTGGCGTTCGCGTACCAGTCGCTGCGGCGGCCGCGGCTCGCGACCACGTGCAGGACCGGGAGGGCGTCGTCGTCGGGCACGGCGCCGACGGCGAACGCCTCGACGACCGTGCGCCGCAGTGCGCCCGTGCTGCGGCCCAGCGCGGTGATCATCACGAACCGCGGTCCCATGATGCGCCCGAGGTGCGCCCGATAGGCGTACACCGGCATGCGATTGAACCAGGCGACCGCCGGGCCGGGCTTGCGGAGGACCATGCCTCGCACGGTACCGGGGCGCGGTCGGGCCCACTCGGGACCACCGACCCGTGGGCCGCAGGCGAGGTCGTGAAGTAAGGTAACGATGAAGGAGGATCACCACATGGCGCCCGAACCGACCGTCCTCGACCGACTCCTCGAGATCAGCGAGCTCTTCCAGCGCGATCTCGCTCGCGAGTTCGACGGCACGTCCCTCACCACCGCTCGGACCCGCGTGCTCTGGGAACTCGCGCACTCCGGGCCCTCGACCCAGCAGGCGCTGGCCGGGCGGCTCGACGTGAGCCCGCGCAACATCACCGGACTCGTCGACGCCCTCGAGGAGACCGGCTACGTCGAACGCGCTCCCCACCCCGCGGATCGGCGGGCGGTGCTCGTCACGCTCACGCCGTCGGCGGCCGAGCTCATGCGCGAGATGCAGCGCGACCACGAGGAGCTCGGCGCCACGCTGCTCGCGGCGGTGGCACCGGACGACCGTGACGCGCTCGTCCGCGGGATCGAGGCGATCACGGCTCGCCTGCGCGACCTCGTCGCCGCCGCCGAGGCCGGGCGCGCGACCGGCGGGACGGGGGGTCCGCGGTGAGCGCCGACGTGCGGGAGCGGCCCGGGCCATCCGTCGCCCGGCGACTGGGGCGGTTCGCCGTCCGGGCGCTCGAGGCCGAGCTTCGCATCTACGCGAACATCGGGCGATTCCTCGCCCGGCGTCCCGCGATCGCGCCGGGCGCCGCGGGCTTCGGCTACCACCGCCCCGTCCTCACGGTGCTGGTCGTCTTCATCGTGCTCTCCGCGGTCGAGATCCCGGTGCTCGATCTCATCGTGCACCGGTGGCCGGCCGTGCGGATCCCGGTGCTGGTGCTCGGCATCTGGGGCCTCACCTGGATGTTCGGGCTGCTCTGCGGCTTCCTGATGAGGCCGCACACCGTCGGGCCCGACGGCATCCGAGTGCGGGAGGGGCTCGAGACCGACATCCCGCTCAGCTGGCACGACGTCGCGTCGGTGGCGCGCGAGCGACGCGTCGACGAACCGAAGACGCCCCGAATCACCGGTTCGGATGGCGCGCGCACGCTCTCGCTCCGGATGCAGGACGAGACCGTCATCGTGATCGAACTCGAGCGACCCACGGCGGTGCGGCTGCCCGGGTCGCCGCCGAAGGGCGGCGAGCAGGTGGTCGACGAGGTGCGGATCTGGGTGGACGACCCGATCGCGTTCATGGCCGCGGTGCGCCGATTCATCTGAGCGCTCGCCGACCTGCGGCTGTTCCCGCGTGTCACGAGCACCCCCTCGGATGCCGCTATGATGGTCGAGTTGCCTTCCGCGGGAACGCAGAGGGCATCGGGCTGTGGCGCAGCTTGGTAGCGCACTTGACTGGGGGTCAAGGGGTCGCAGGTTCAAATCCTGTCAGCCCGACCGACGAGCCCCGGATCTCATCCGAGATCCGGGGCTCTCGCCGTCTCTCGCGCTCTCGGCGGCGGTCGCGCCTTGTGGAGAGCCGCGGCGCGGCGGTCGCGGGAACCCCTAGTCTGGCGCCGGGCGCCGTCGCCGTCGCGGGCCCGGAGGGAGCCGCGGTGCCCGGACTGGCCGGCGTGATCTGGATCGTCGTCGTGATCGGGGCCGCCGTGCTCGTGCACCGATACGTCGTGTTCCCGACCGTGGTGCGCTCGGAGTCGATGCGACCGTCGCTCGAGCCCGGTGACGTGCTGCTCGCCGGGCGGGTGCGGTCGCGCACGCGGCTGCGCCGCGGCGAGATCCTGGTCTACCGCGATGCCCAGACGTCCGAGCGACGCATCCGCCGGATGATCGGCCTGCCGGGCGACCGGGTGCAGATCGCCGACGACGGGGTGGTGAGCGTCAACGGCGACGCCGTGTTCGAGCCGTACGCGCGACGGTCGGGCGGTTTCCGCGGCTCGTTCCGTGTTCCGGCCGACCGGTTCTTCGTGCTCAGCGACCAGCGCGGCGGCCCGCACGACACGCGCACCTGGCGCGAGTCGTTCGTGCCCGTCGGCGAGGTCGTCGGGGTGGCCCGGGTGCGGCTGCTCCCGTGGCCCATCGTCGCGACGGGCGTGCTCGCCCGATGACGCACCCGCCCATCGACGGCCGGCCGTGGGCCGCGGGGAGAAGGTCCCGGTGCACGGCGCGCACCGCCTCGTAGCCTGATCGTGAAGGGCGCGGCGCCGACCCGCGCCCGGAGGGGTGATTCACCATGGGCCTGTTGTTCCGGCTTGCTGCGGCCGCCGCGGCATCCGTCGCCCTCGCCCTGGCCGTGCCTCGCGAGGTCCGTGCGCACTGCGACACCATGGACGGCCCGACCGTCGCCGACGGTCGACGCGCCCTCGACACCGGCGACGTCAACCACGCGCTGAAGTGGGTCGACGAGCATCACGAGGCGGAGCTCGCGGGCGCGTTCGACCTCGCGCGGCGCGTACGCGGGCTCGGCGAGGACGCGCGCGAGCTCGCCGACCGATTCTTCCTCGAGACGCTCGTGCGGTTGCACCGCGCCGGCGAGGGCGAGCCGTACACGGGCGTCAAGCCGTCCGGGTTCCCGATCGACGAGCGGGCCGCCGCTGCGGACCGCTGCATCGCCGCCGGCACGCTCGACCAGCTCGAGCCGCTCGTACCGGACGAGCGGCTGCCCGAGCTCCGGGAGCGGTTCTCCCGCGTGCTCGCCACCAGGGACTTCGACGTCGCCGACCTCGCCGCCGCGCGGGCCCACATCGCCGCGTACGTCGGCTTCGTCCACCTCGCGGAGGGCGAGGAGCGCGGCCACGGCGCACCGCTCGCCGGACCGGGCCATCCGCATGGCGCACTTCACGGGCACGAGTGATCCGCGGGGTGCGCGTCGCGGCGTGGCGGTGGGCGATGCTCGCGGCCGTCGTCGCCGCCGGGGCGCTGCTCGTGCACCGGTTCGGGCTGTTCACGGCGGTCGTGCGGTCGGGTTCGATGCGTCCCACGCTCGAGCCGGGCGACCTGCTGGTCGCGACGCGGATCCATGGGCGCAGTTCCGTCCGGCGGGGTGATCTCGTCGTGTTCGCGTCCCGCGCGGGCGGGGGGCTCCTCGTCAAGCGCGTCGTCGGGCTGCCGGGCGAGCGCATCGAGTTGGCCGGGCGGGCGGTGCGAGTGGATGGCGCGCCGCTCGCCGAGCCCTCCGCGCGCCGGGGCGGCGCCGACCGCGGCAGCTTCGAGGTGCCGCCCGACGGCTGGCTCGTGCTCGGCGACGAGCGCGAGGCATCCGTCGACTCCCGATCGTGGGACGACCCGTACGTGCGTCGCCGCGAGCTCCGCGGCCTCGTGCGCGCGCGACTGGCCGCACCCGCGGTCGTTGACGGCGCCGGGCAATACGGTGGTCGCATGCAGGTCGTGCTCGCAGGCGGTGCCGTCGTCACCGACGACGACGGGCGGCTGCTCCTCGTCAAGCGCGGCCGTGCACCGCAGCGCGGGCGCTGGTCGGTGCCCGGCGGCCGGGTCGAGCCGGGGGAGACGCTCGAGGCGGCGGTCGCGCGCGAGGTGCTCGAGGAGACCGGCCTGCACGTCGAGGTCGGCCGCGAGCTCTGGATGCTGCACCTGCCCACCGGTGACGGGCGCGAGTTCGAGATCCACGACTTCCACGCGACACCCGTCGGCGGCACACTGCGGGCCGGCGACGATGCGGATGCCGCGGCCTGGGTGGCGCCGCAGGACCTGCATCGCGTGCGGCTGACCACCCATCTGGTCGCCCACCTGCGCCGCGCGGGCGTCCTCGCCCCGCTCCCGCACGTCGACGAGCACGCCATCGAGATCGCCGCCGACCGCGAGGCGGTGTGGGTCGCGCTCGAGCACGTCGTGGAGACGGCCGCACCCTCGCGGTTCGCGCGGCTGCTCGGCTGCGAGGACGCCGCCGCCGCGGGGCCGCGTCCGCTCGCGCCGTGGTCCGCCGTCCCCGGGTTCCACGTCGCCGCCGTCGAGCGCCCGTCGCGGCTTGCGCTCGCCGGGCGGCACCGCTTCTCCGACTACGAGCTGGTCTTCCGGCTCGACGAGCTCGGCGCGCGCGGCACCCGGCTGCACGCCGAGACGCGCGCGGCATTCCCCGGGGCGTCCGGCGCGATCTACGGCGCGCTGCTGATGCGCACGCCGATGCACGCGCTCGCGACGCGACGGATGCTGCGGGCCGTCGCCCGCGGGGTCCCGGTGCCCAGCCCGACCGGGCGAGGATCGTGACATGGGGTTCACGCGCGCCCAGCTGGAGTCCTACCGGGGCATGAGCGTCGACGACCTCATGCCCGAGCATCCGAAGCTCGTGTTCGTCGGCATCAACCCCGGGCTCTGGACCGCCGCGACCAACACGCACTTCGCCCACCCCGGCAACCGGTTCTATCCGGCGCTCGCCGCGGCCGGAGTGATCCCGCGAGTCCCCGACTTCGCCGCGGGGCTGAGCGACGCCGACCGGCGCATCTTCCTCGACACCGGCATCGGCATCTCCAACCTCGTGCACCGCGCCACGGCGCGTGCCGACGAGCTGGACCGGCAGGAACTCCGCGACGGGGCGGCACGCCTGGCCGACGATGTCGCCAGGTGGCATCCGCGGGTCGTCGCCGTCGTCGGGCTCACGGCCTACCGGCAGGGCTTCGACCGGCCGAAGGCGCGCGCCGGCCGACAGGACGAGGCGCTCGCCGGCGCCGAGCTGTGGGTCGTGCCCAATCCGAGCGGGCTCAACGCGCACTCGACGGTCGCCGATCTCGCGCGCGCGTATGCCGAGCCCGCGCTCGCCGCGGGCATCCCGCTCGCCCGCCGCGACTCGGAATAGGAGCGAACCGAATTCCGGGAAATGCACATAAGTCGGAATAACGGTAGGATCATTCCGACTTGGGAGGTGGCGTATGGCACCGAGCACGCCATCGGGTGCTGCATGGCCGCCGCATGCGGCGCGCACCGTCGCCTGGCGGCAGTCCGGCCGCCACGGCACGCGGGCCGACCGGATGCTGCGGGAGGTCACCGTCTCGATCCCGCCGATGATCGCGGAACTCGATTACACGCCGCCGATCGGGCTCGCCCCGGCGCTCGCCGAGGCCGCCCGCGAGGTCATCGCGGTCGACGCCGATCCGCGCGGGCAGATCGGTGCGCTCGGCGGGCTGCTGCTGCGCACCGAGTCCGTGTCGTCCTCGAAGATCGAGCGCATCGACGCGAGCCTCGAGGACTACGCCCGCGCGGTCGCAGGCATCCGCTCGAACGAGTCCGCCTCGTCGATGGTCGCCGCGACGCGCGCGCTCGCGCAGATGATCGACCGGGCGGGGCAGGCCGGGCGGGTGCACCTCGACGACATCCTCACGGCGCACCGCACGCTCATGGCCGACGACCGCATGGACGGCCACTACGCGGGACGGCTCCGCGACGTGCAGAACTGGATCGGCGGTTCCGACCACTCGCCGATCGGCGCCGTCCACATCCCGCCGCCGCCCGAGACGGTCCCGGCCTACCTCGACGACCTCGTGGCGTTCGCGAACCGCGACGACCTCGACCCCGTCGCCCAGGCGGCCATCGCGCACGCGCAGTTCGAGTCGATCCATCCGTTCACCGACGGCAACGGGCGCATCGGCCGCGCGCTCATCAACGCGATCCTCCGACGTCGCGGACTCACCCGCCGGACGGTCGTCCCGGTCGCCTCCGCGATGCTGGCCGAGCGCGACCGCTACTTCGCGCTCGTCAACGGCTACCGGGAGGGCCGGGTCGACGCGTTCGTGGCCGACCTCGCGCGCGGCACCCGGATCGCGGCGATGGAGGCGCGCCGGTCCGCGGACCGCCTGGCCGAGCTGCCGGCGCAGTGGCGCGAGCTCAGCCGACCGCGCGCCGGCAGCGCCGCGGCGGCCCTCCTCGGCAGGCTCGCCGAGCACCCCATCGTGACCGCCGAGGAGGCACAGGAGCTCACGGGCGCCCCGCTCTCGAGCGTGTACACCGCGCTCGACCGGCTCGAGGCCGACGGCATCATCCACCAGGTGACCGCGCGGCAGCGCAACCGGGTCTGGGGCGTCGACGACATCCTCGCCGAGCTCGACGAGCTGGCGGCTCGCATCGGCGCAGCGGTGCGCGCGACCGACCGCTGACCGGGACACGCCCCGCGGTCTGGGCGGGGGCGAACGTCGCGCATAATGGATTGATGGATTCATCAATCCATTGAGGAGTCGCCGTGTTCACCGATGCCAGCCGCCCGCTCTACGAGGTCAAGGCCAACCTGTTCAAGGGCCTCGCGCATCCGTTGCGGGTGCGCGTGCTCGAGGTGCTCGCCGCCGAACCCGACGACGAGACCCCGGTCGCCGCGCTGCTGCAGGCGACCGGCCTCGAGGCCTCCCACCTCTCCCAGCACCTCGCGGTGCTGCGCAACTACGGCCTCGTCACGGCCGAGCGCCGCGGCAACCAGGTGGGCTATCGACTCGCCTACCCGCAGGTCGCCGACCTCCTGCGCGTCGCGCGGAGCCTCCTCGGCGAGATCCTCCAGACCACCGAGCGACAGCTCGTCGCGCAGGCGGCACTGCCCGAGCTGCCTCCGCCCCCCGACGTGGACGCCGCAGCCGCCGCGCCCGCCCCGACCCGGACGGCGGCACGCGCATGAGCGGCATGGCCGTGCGGCGCGCCGCACGCGGCATCCGCTCGCTGCTGCCCGCCTCGGCCGACTACCGCGGCCTGCGCCGGAGCTGGAAGGGCGACCTCGTCGCCGGCATCACGGTCGGGATCGTCGCGCTGCCGCTCGCGCTCGCATTCGGCGTGAGTTCCGGGGCGGGCGCCGCGAGCGGCCTGGTCACCGCGATCGTCGCCGGTCTCGTCGCGGCGGTGTTCGGCGGCTCCAACGTGCAGGTCTCGGGACCGACGGGCGCGATGGTCGTCGTGCTCGCGCCCATCATCGCCACGCACGGCGCGGGGGCGCTCGCGGCGGTCGGCCTGCTCGCGGGCGTCATGGTGCTCGCCGCCGGCGCCCTGCGGCTCGGGCGCGCGGTCGCGTTCATCCCGTGGCCCGTCATCGAGGGCTTCACGCTCGGCATCGCCGTCATCATCTTCTTGCAGCAGGTGCCGTCGGCGGTCGGCGTGCCGGCGACCGCGGGCGAGAACGCCGTCGTCGGCGCGGTCGACGCGGTGCTTCGCGCATCGTGGCCCGAGGCCGCCGCCTCGCTCGTGGTCGTCGCCGCGGTCGCCGCGATCATGCTCGTCGCCCCCCGGATCCACCGCCTCGTCCCCGGCTCGATCGTCGCGATCGTGGTCGTGACCGCGATCACTTCGCTCGCCGCGCTTCCGGTCGCGACGATCGGCGAGCTGCCGAGCGGGCTGCCCGCGCCCGTGCTGCCCGCCGTCGACCCCGCGGCGCTCGTCTCGCTGCTCCTGCCCGCCGCGACCGTCGCGGCGCTCGCGGCGATCGAGTCGCTGCTGTCGGCGCGCGTGGCGGCGACCATGGCCGACACGGGGCCCTACGACGCCGACCGCGAGCTCGTCGGCCAGGGCCTCGCCTCGATCGCATCGGCGCTGTTCGGCGGCATGCCCGCGACCGGCGCGATCGCGCGCACGGCGGTGAACGTCCGCACGGGCGGTCGCACGCGACTCGCGGCGATCCTGCACGCGGTCCTGCTGGCTGGGATCGTGCTCGCGGGCGCGAGCGTCGTCGCGCACATCCCGCTCGCCGCGCTCGCGGGCGTGCTCATGGTGACCGCGACGCGCATGATCTCGCCGGCCACCATGCGCTCGGTGCTCGGGTCGACGCGCGCCGACGCCGCGGTGTTCGTTGCGACGGCGATCATCACCGTGAGCGTGGACCTCATCACGGCCGTGCTCGTCGGCATCGCGGTCGCCGCCTTCCTCGCCCTGCGGGCGGTCGCGCGTTCGAGCGGCGTGCACCGCGAGGAGCTGCCCGGCGCGGCCGAGGCCGGCGACGACCGCATCGCGCTGTTCCGCCTCGAGGGCGCGCTCTTCTTCGGCGCGGCCGAGCGCATGCTCGAGCGCGTCGCGGCGCTGCGCGACGTCGACGTCGTGATCATCCGGATGTCGCAGCTGCAGCTGCTCGATGCGACCGGCGCCCAGGTGGTCACCGAACTGATCCACGCGCTCGAGCGGCGGGGCGTCACGGTGCTCGTCAAGGGCATCCAGGGGCGGCATCTCGAGCTGGCCCGCCGCGTCGGCGTGATCGACTCGCTCCGGCACCGCAACCACCTGTTCGACGAACTCCCCGCGGCGGTCGAGCACGCCCGCAGCCATGTCCGACGGGCGGCCGCGGCACTGTGACGGTGCGGCGGCACGTCGTCCGTGCCGACGCAAGCCCTCCCGGCCGCGACGGACGTCGGGCACGATGAGTCCATGCACACGGCGCCCACGGTCTCGGTCGTCATCCCGGTGAGGGACGACGAGGAGCTGCTCCGCCGATGCCTCACGGCGCTCGCGGCGCAGCGCCGGGCACCCGATGAGATCGTGGTCGTCGACAACGGCTCGACCGACGGCTCGGCCGACGTCGCGAGTGCGGCCGGGGCTCGCGTGGTGGCCGAGCCCGAACCGGGCATCCCCGCGGCGTCGGCCCGCGGGTTCGACGAGGCACGAGGCGAGGTGATCGCCCGGCTGGACGCCGACTGCGTGCCGCCCGCCGACTGGATCGAGCGGATCCGGGACGCGTTCGCCGACGATCCGGCGCTGGACGCGCTGACCGGGCCGGCGCGCTTCATCGACGGGCCGCGCGCGCTGCGGCCGCTCCTGTCGACGCTCTACGTCGGCAGCTACGTCGTGGCCGTGGCGCCCGCGCTCGGACACGTGCCGCTGTTCGGCTCGAACCTCGCCGTCCGGCGCGAGGCGTGGGCGGAGGTGCGCGAGCGGGTCCATCGTCGCGATGCGCTCATGCACGACGACATGGATCTCTCGATGCACCTGGGGCCGTGTCGCCGCTTCCGCTACGACCTGCGCCTCGGCATGGGCATCTCGATGCGCGCGCTCCGGGGCGGCGGGCGACTGCGCCTGCGCCGCGGGGTGCACTCCATCGTGTCGCACTGGCCGGATCAGTTCCCCGTGCGGCGCTGGGGACGACGCGCCGCGTGGCTCGCGAGCGGCGCGGTCGCGGTGCGCAGCGTCGACGACCCGGGGATCGAGCGGCGGAGCCGGCCGACGTAGCATGGAGGCACGCCGGCCGGGGCGCTCTGGAGGGAGCAGCACTGGCCACGTGGCATCCGATCCTCGCCGCCGACGAGCCCGAGCCCGGCCGGTGGCGACTGGTCGACTCGATGGGACGGGAGTACGGCCGCGTCAGCATCGTGCGCCTCGGCGGGGACATCCGCTATCGGGCCGAGTTCGAGGGGCGGCTGCTCGGCTGGGGGTCGTCGCTTCGAGGTGCCTGCGAGCGCGTCCATCAGGCGTTCGTGCGGTCGCACGGGCCGGGGGACTGGCAGGGATATCCGGACTTCTCGCACGCCCGGAACTGAGCGTGCCTCAGTCGCGTCGCCGCACTGTTGCGCATCTCACGGAGCTGAGGAAACGTCGTCACCTTTGACGACTTTCACAGGAAACGAGCACGACTCGTGGAGGAATCGTGTGCAGACTGGCCACTTCGCCGCGGCGACCCCCCTTTTGCACCGAGACGAGAGCAGAGCCGGCCTGCCTGGAGCAGCACCCCGCAGGCCGGACATGAGATCTATGCGCAACCTGAAAAGTTCCCCCAGTACCACCGAAACCCTCGAACCCAGGCCCCTGGACGCCAAGCGCGTCGAGGTGCGGCGTGCCCGCCGCAACCGCCGGACCCTCATCGCGTCCGGCGCCGTGGTCGCGGTCGGCGCCCTCGTCGGCTCCGGCTTCGCCGTCCAGTCGGCCGTCGCCGACCAGCACCTCCGCGTGGCGCAGACGGCGGCCCTGACGGAGGGAACCGACCGTGGCATCGACCAGCTCGACGCGCACGGCGGCATCCTCGAGGCCAAGGCCGTCAAGCAGGCCGAGGACACGATCGCGGTCGCGAGCGACACCATCGCCGCCGCGAAGGGCAAGGCCGACGCCGGCGAGCTCGCCTCGACCGTCGCGAGCCTCGAGGACTACACCTACCTCGCGCCCGAGCGCGTCTTCGCACTCGTCGATGCGGCCACCGAGCACGCCGACGAGGTGAAGGCCGAGATCAAGGAGTTCGACCGGAAGGCCGCCGAGAAGGCCGCTGCCGAGAAGGCCGCCGCCGAGAAGGCCGCCGCCGAGAAGGCTGCCGCCGAGGCCGCTGCCGCGGCGGAGCAGGCCCCGGCCTCGCCGTCGTACCCGACCGGCCCCGCGAACCCGAGCGGCGCCCAGGCGATCGCGCGCGACCTCATGGCCTCGCTCTACGGCTGGGGCGACGACCAGTTCGGCTGCCTCGTCGACCTCTGGAACAAGGAGTCGGGCTGGAACGTCTACGCCCAGAACCCCTCGAGCGGCGCGTACGGCATCCCGCAGGCGCTGCCCGGCGACAAGATGGCGACCGCCGGCGCCGACTGGGCGTCCAACCCGGCCACGCAGATCACGTGGGGCCTCGGCTACATCGCCGGCCGCTACGGCACCCCGTGCGGCGCCTGGTCGCACTCGGCCTCGGTCGGCTGGTACTGATCCCGCCGCACCACCCCCTCGATACCGCGATCACCCGGTGGACGTCGGCGTCTCGAACGCCGCGAGCCACCGGGTGATCGCGCGTTCCAGCGCGATCCGGTCGGCCTGGTCGACGGCCTCGAGCAGGCGATGCTCGTTGGCCATGTGCGCGGTCATGACCTCGTCGATGAGCTCGCGTCCGGCGGAGGTGAGCGCGATGACGCGACCGCGGCCGTCGGTGTCGCTCACGCGTCGCGTGACGAGCCCGCGCTGCTCGAGCCGGTCGATCCGCTTGGTCATGGCCCCGCTGGTCACCATCGTCGACGCCGCGAGGTCGCCCGGCGTCCGTTCGTAGGGCGCGCCCGCGCGCCGGAGCGTGGCCAGCACGTCGAACTCGCCCTCGGACAGTCCGAACCGGCCGTACACCGCGACGAGCTCCTCGGTCAGCGCGTTCGCGAGGCGGTGCAGGCGGCCGATCACGCCCTGCGGCGACACATCCAGGTCGGGCCGTTCGCGCCGCCATTCGGCCATGATGCGGGCGACGTGATCCTGGGCGGCATCCGGGCTCGGTGTCATGGGCTGGATTCTATCTTCCAAGGAAGCTATAGTGTCTTCCATGGAAACTAATTGGCGGTGGGTGCTCGTCACGGCGATCGCGCCGATCGCCTGGGGGAGCACCTACTACGTGACCCGCGAGTTCCTGCCCGCGGACGCCCCGCTGTGGGGCGCCGTGCTGCGCGCGCTGCCCGCGGGCCTGCTGCTGTTCGCCGTGCGGCCCCGCCGTCCCCGCGGTGCGTGGTGGTGGCGCGCACCCATCCTCGGGGCGCTCACCGTCGGCGTCTTCTTCGCCCTCGTCTACGTGGTGGCGCAGCTGCTGCCGACGAGCATCGCCTCGACCGTCATGGCCACCTCGCCGGTCGCGATGATGCTGCTGGCCCGGCTGCTCGCCGGTGAACGGCTGCGGGCCGTGCCCCTCGTCGGCGCCGCGGTCGGCCTCGTCGGCGTGGTGCTGCTCCTCGCCACCGACGCGGGCGCCGTCGACCCGCTCGGGATCGTGGCCTCCGTCGCCGCGATGCTGCTCTCGTCCCTCGGCTACGTGCTCGCCAAGCGCTGGAAGGACGACACCGAGGTGCTCGCCGTCACCTCCTGGCAGCTGATCGCCGGCGGCCTCATGCTCGTCCCCGCCGCCCTGCTCGTCGAGGGGGCACCGCCGGAGCTGGGCACGACCGAGCTGGCCGCGTTCGCCTACGTCGGCGTCGTGGCGACCGCCGTCGCGTTCGTCGCCTGGTTCGCCGGCCTCGCCCACCTGCCCGCCGGCACGGTCGGCCTCGTCGGGCTGCTCAACCCGGTCGCGGGCGTGCTGCTCGGCACGCTGCTCGCGGGCGAGGTGCTCGGCGCGTGGCAGATGGGCGGCCTCGTCCTCGTCTTCGGCGGGATCCTGCTCGGCCAGCCCGTCGTGGATCGCGCGATCGCACGCGTCCGCGCGACGGCCGCCCTGCCCCGCGGCGCGCGTGCGCCGGGGACCGAAGTCCCGACGCGAGCGTCCTCGGGGCTGCTAGCGTCCGCGACAGGAGCCGCCGTCGCTGCTCCACGGTCCGACGATCGGGGGACGCATGGCACGACACTGGTGGCACCGAGGGAAGTCCGCGCCTGAGGCGCGCCGCGGCGAGTCGGCCGCTCCGTCGGCGGCGATCGCGACGCCGCACGAATGGGCGCTGCCGCGTGCGACCGTCGTGCTGCTCGGGATCGCCGCCGCGGTCGTCGTGACCTTCGGCCTGTGGGCGGCGCGCGGCGTGGTCGCTCCCGTCTTCTTCGCGGTCGTCCTCACGATCTGCGTGCATCCGGCCCGGCGCTGGCTCGAGGGTCGCGGCGTGCCACGCGGCCTCGCCACGGCGAGCGCCATCCTCGCAGTGTTCGCGCTGCTGGCGGGGTTCTTCGCGATCCTGCTGATCGGCCTCGCCCAGTTCACGTCCCTGTTGCCGCAGTACGCGCCCCAGATCCAGACCGCCGCGCAGAACCTCGCGAACGCGCTCGCCTCGATCGGATTCGGCCAGGAGCAGGTCGACACCATCCTCAGCGGACTCGAGCCGTCACGAGCCGTGGACGTCGTCACGGCCATCCTCGGCGGCATCTCAGGGATCGTGTTCGGCCTCGTCGTGGTCATCACCCTCGTCATCCTCATGGCGATGGATGCCACGTACGTGCCCGCCATCCTCCGCGGGATGCAGCCGCGGCGACCGGCGCTCGTCGTCGCCCTCGCCGCATACGGCAGGAACGTGCGACGCTACATGGTCGTGACGACCGCGCTCGGACTCGCGCAGGGCGTCCTCAACTGGCTGGCGCTGCTGATCCTCCAGGTGCCCGGAGCGATGCTCTGGGGCCTGCTCTCCTTCATCTGCAGCTTCATCCCGAACATCGGCTACTTCATCGCGATCATCCCGCCCCTCGTGTTCGGCTTCCTGTCGGGCGGCTGGCCGACCGTGATCGGCGTCATCGTCGTGTACGGCATCGTCAACGCGGTCGTGCAGTCGATCATCCAGCCGAAGGTGGTCGGCAAGGCCGTGCAGCTGAGCGAGAGCATCACGTTCGCGTCGGTGCTGTTCTGGGCCCTCGTGATCGGCCCGATCGGCGCGATCCTGGCCGTGCCGCTCACGCTGCTCGGGCGCACGATCCTCATCGACGCCGATCCGTCGATCCACTGGTGGCGCCCCGCGACGGGAGACGTCGCCGAGGCGAAGCTGGTGGCCGCCGAGCTCGTCGCCGAGAATCGGGCGCAATCCAAGGCGCAGCGCGCGGAGAAGGGCGAGCGACGCCGCGGGCGCTGAGGCGGCATGTCAAGGCGCTGCTCGGTGCCGCGCCCGTCGGTAGCCTGACGGCATGAGCGAGCACACCGAGGGCGCCGCGCCCGCACCGGGCGGTCTGCGGGCACGCGTGAAGCGCCTGACCGAATGGGCCCTCAGCACGAAGCCGGTGCGGGCCTTCCTGCTCTACCAGGAGCAGCACGGCGCGATGCTCGCCGACAGCGTCACCTACCGGACGCTGTTCTCGGTCTTCGCGGGCACGTTCCTGGGGTTCGCCATCGCGGGGATCTGGCTCGCGGGCAACCCGGAGGCGATCGACGCGATCGTCGCGACCGTGAGCGCCGTCATCCCGGGCCTGGTCGGCGATGGCGCAGTGATCGATCCCGCCGACCTGGTGCAGCCGATCACGCTGAGCATCGCCGGCGCGATCGCCCTCGTCGGCACCGTGGGCGCCGCGATCGGCGCGATCGGATCGCTGCGCACCGCCCTCCGGAGCCTCGCCGGCGTGCCCGACGACACCACGTTCTTCATCTGGCAGCTGCTGCGCGATCTCGCGATCGCGATCGCGTTCGGCGTGCTGCTCGTCGCCGGCGCGGCCATCACGGTGATCGGCACCGGAGCGCTCGGGATCGCGCTCGGCTGGATCGGCCTGTCGTCGGCGGGCGCGTTCGTCGAGGGCGGCTCCGAGACGCTGTCGATCGTCGTCGCCTTCGTGATCGACACGGTCGTGATCGCGGGGCTCTTCCGCTTGCTGTCCGGGCTGCGGCCCAGTGCGCGTGCGTTGTGGTCGGGCGCGGTGCTCGGCGGCCTCGGGCTGACCGTGCTGCAGGTGCTGTCCGGCCTGTTCGTCGGCGGCGCGACGAGCAATCCGCTGCTCGCCTCGTTCGGGTCGCTCGTGGCGCTGCTCATCTGGCTCAACCTCTCGAGCCAGGTCGTGCTCATCGCGAGCGCGTACGTCATCACGGGCGTCGAGGAGGAGCGCGACCGGGTCGCCGCGCGCTACGGCGCGACCTCGATGGCGGCGCGTCGGCTCAAGCGCGCCGAGCGGCGGGCTGCGGATGCCGCGGCCGAGGTGGCCGCGGCCCGCGACGCGCTGCCCGGGGCGGGCGATCCGGCGGCCCGCCGGCGCGACGCGTCCTGAACGCGCCGCGCCGGCCGGCGCGCGTCAGCGCAGGGGCCGGTCGTCGCCGGAGTCCGCGTCGGTGAACTCGATCACCTCGACTTCCTCCACGACGACCTCGTCGTCGCCCCAGTCGCCGTCGTCGACCTCGTCGGCTCGCGCGTCCTTGGGCACCTCGGCGTCGACCGGGAGTTCGGAATCGGTGTACTCGCCCTCGATCGGGTCGTGCGGCTGCATCATGCTCACTCTCCGTCCGTCGGACCGTCATCCGCGCGGTGCGGCGGCCGATGCCCACGGTAGGTGCGGCGGAGAGGGGGCGTCAGGGGATTGACGGTCGCGCGCCCCGCGGGTAGGCACCCGATGCCCCGTTCCGCGAGCAGGCCGCCCGTGGCGCCCCGCCGACGGTGCGCTCGTGCTCGGCAGCCCTCGACGTGGCCGGAGCGCGGGGTTAGGCTCCCCGCATGTGCCGGAACATCCACCAGCTCCACAACTTCGAACCCGCCGCCACGAGCGACGAGGTGCGCGCGGCCGCGGTGCAGTACGTGCGCAAGGTGAGCGGATCGACGCACCCGTCGAAGGCCAACCAGCCCGCCTTCGACGAGGCGGTCGAGGCGATCGCGCACGCCACGCAGCACCTGCTCGACCACCTCGTGACCTCCGCGCCGCCCAAGGACCGCGAGGTCGAGGCCGCCAAGGCGCGTGCACGGGCGGCGAAGCGCTACGCCACGGCCGGCGCCTGACGGCCGGCGTCGGCGGCCGGGGGTAGCGTCGAGCCATGGCGCGTGACGCGGTGACCCTGCAGGTTCCCTGGTCCGGCGGCGAGCGCGCCGTCCGGATCTCCAGCCCGACCCGGGTGATCTGGCCCGAGGCCGGCATCACCAAGCTCGAGCTCGCGGAGTACCTCGTCGCGGTCGGGCCGGCCTTCGTCGAGGCCAACGGCGGTCGTCCCGTCTCGCTCGAGCGCTTCCCCGAGGGCGTCGACGGCGAGCGGTTCTTCTCGAAGAACCCGCCGCGGGGCGCGCCCGAATGGATGCGCGACGTCACGGTCGCCTACCCGAGCGGCCGGCGGCATCCGCAACTGGTCATCGACGAGCCTGCCGGCGCCGTCTGGGCCGCCCAGATGAACACCGTCGTGTTCCACCCGTGGGCCTCGCGCGCCGACGCCACCGACCTGCCCGACCAGCTGCGCATCGACCTCGACCCGCAGCCCGGCACCGGATTCGCCGAGGCCGTGCCCGCCGCGCTCGCGCTGCGAGAGCTGCTCGCCGAGGTCGGCCTCACGGGCTACGTGAAGACCTCGGGCAGCCGCGGCATCCACGTGTTCGCGCCCATCCGTCCCGAGCACGAGTTCCTCGACGTGCGGCACGCGGTGATCGCGCTGGCACGCGAGCTCGAGCGGCGCATGCCCGACCGGGTCACGACCGCCTGGTGGAAGGAGGAGCGCGGCGAGCGCATCTTCCTCGACTTCAACCAGGCCAACCGCGACCGCACCATGGCCGGTGCCTACAGCCCGCGCGCACTGCCGAACGCCGCGGTGTCGTGCCCGCTCGAATGGGATGAGCTCGAGCAGGCCGACCCGGCCGCGCACACCGTGCGCACGGTGCCGGCACGGCTCGCCGAGCTCGGCGACCCGTGGGCGGGCATGCACGACGCACCGGGCCGCATCGACGTGCTGCTCGAGTGGTGGCAGCGCGACCTCGACGACGGACTCACCGAGCTGCCGTTCCCGCCCGATTTCCCGAAGATGCCGGGCGAGCCCACGCGCGTGCAGCCCAGCCGTGCGAAGAAGCCCGAGGCCGACTGAGGGCGGCGCGTCGCAGTGCCGCCACCCGGCGCCTCGGCGCTCAGACCGGGTTCGGCGCGCTGCGCGCGTGGGGCGTGCCGTGGACCGTCCGGTGCAGGCCTTCCATGCGCGCGTCGAGCTCCGACGCGGTGCGCGCCGCGTCGGTGAGCTGCGCGAGCAGCTCGCCGGGCACCTGGCGGTCGTACTTGTAGTAGATCTTGTGCTCCAGGCTCGCCCAGAAGTCCATCGCGATCGTGCGGATCTGCACCTCGACGCACACGGGGTGGGCGCCCGTCGAGAGGAACACGGGGACCTCGACGATCAGGTGCAGGCTCTGGTAGCCGTTGGCCTTCGGCTCGGCGATGTAGTCCTTGACCCGGATGACGCGGACGTCCTCCTGCGCGGTGAGGAGCTCGGCGATCCGGTACGCGTCGGAGACGAAGCTGCAGGTGACCCGCACCCCCGCGATGTCGGTGATGGTCTCGCGGATCGCGTCGAACGTCGGTTCGACGCCCTTGCGGCGCATCTTGTCGACCACGCTGTCCAGGCTCTTCACGCGGCTGGAGATGTGCTCGATCGGGTTGTAGGAGTGCGCCTGGCTGAACTCGTCGCGGAGGATGGAGAGCTTCGTGATCACCTCGTCCATGCCGAACCGGTAGCGCTGCAGGAAGCGCTCGGTCTCGTCGCGGAGCGCGCGCATCTCCTCGAGGGTGCGTCCGTCGATGGTGTCGAGTGTCCGCTGCGCCCGGTCGGTGAGCATCGAGGGGGAGCGGTGGAAGGCGGGCGGGGTTCCGTCGAGCGGCGTCACGTGGGCGACGCTATACGATCGACCTCTGGGTCGCCTCTGCGTCCGCGATGCGCTCGCTGTGAGCGTCGGTCCAGGCCTCGCCCGTCGGGCCGGGTGCCTCAGCCGATCGCGTCGACGTACCGCCACCGGTCCTCGCGCACGAACCGGCTCGTCTCGTGAAGCACGCCGCGATCGTCGCCGTCGACGTAGCGTGCGGCGAACTCGACGACGCCCTCGCGGTCGAGCGGTCCGCCGCGCTCGGTGCGGACGATCTGGAGCGAGCGCCACACGAGGCGGGGGTCGAGATCGAGCGCGGTCGGCCGGGTCGACGGATGCCACGTGGCGAGCAGGTACGCCGCGTCGCCGACGACGAACGCCGTGTAGCGCGAGCGCATGAGCTGCACCGCGGTGGGAGCCGCGGTCGTGCCAGCCAGGAACGGCCCGCAGCACTCCGCGAACGGGGAGCCCGAACGGCATGGGCAGCGATCGTCGGCGGCGAGGATCGGGAACCCGGCGGAGTGGGGGAGCACCATCGTCCCATCCTCGCGCACGGCGTCCGGCCGGGCCGCCCATCACCGTCTGCCCAGCAGAAGTCGAGGTTCCTTCCAGAATCGGGAGGCAGAGTAGGGGGCTTGTGCGCCCGGACGCCCCCGCGTCCGGGCCGAGTCACGCCCCAGCTCGGAGGGCGCCCCCGACCGTTCCGAGTCCCTCACGCATGCAGATCAGCCCTGACGCTCCCCAGACCACCCCTGCCCGCTCGACCGGCTCCGTGCCGTTCCAGACCCCCGCTGCGACCCGCCGTGCGATGCGCCGGCGGCGGCTCGGGCGTCGGCGCCTCGTGCTCGGCGCCGTGCTCGCGACCGGCCTCGTGGCCGGCACGGGCCTGACCGTGCAGTCGGCGATCGCCGCGCAGCAGCGCGTCGCCGAGACCGCCGCCCTCGGGCAGTCCACCGGCCTCTCCGCCGACCAGCTCGGCGCGTACGCCGGCATCGCGGCGGCGAAGACCCACGCCGAGGCCGAGGACACCCTCACGACCGCGCAGGACACGCTCGCCGCGGCCGACGGCAAGGTCGACGCCGGCGACCTCGCCTCCTCCGTCGCCTCGCTCGGTGAGTACGAGGCGCTGCCGCTCGACGAGGTCCGGACGCTCACGGCCGAGACCCGGGCGGCCATCCGCGAGGCCGAGGCGGCGGTCGCCGCGCACGACAAGGCGGTCGCCGAGCGCGCTGCCGCCGATGCGCTGGCCCGCGCCAACACCCCCGAGGGTGCGAAGCAGACGGCCCGGGAGATGGCCACCTCGAAGTACGGCTGGGGCGAGGACCAGTTCCAGTGCCTCGTGCAGCTGTGGACGAAGGAATCCGGCTGGAACTACCAGGCCGTCAACGCCTCGAGCGGCGCGTTCGGGATCGTCCAGGCGCTCCCGGCCGAGAAGCTCGCGACCGCGGGCGCCGACTGGCGTACGAACGCCGCGACCCAGATCTCGTGGGGTCTCGACTACATCGCGCGCGGGTACGGCACTCCGTGCGGCGCGTGGGGCCACTCGCAGGCCGTCAACTGGTACTGACGCACCGGTCGGCGGGCGTCAGGCCGTGCGCGCGTCGAGCAGGTGGCGTCGATCGGGATGCCGGTCGAACCACTGCTCGACGTACCAGCAGCTCGGCACGATCCGCTGCTGCGTGCGCGCCTCGACGTCGTCGACCGCGAAGCGGACGAGCTCGGACGCCAGCCCGGCTCCGCGATAGGGCGGATTGGTGAACGTGCGCACGAATGCGACGGTGTCGCCGAGCTCGCGGTAGTCGAGCACGCACGCGACGCGTCCGTCGAGGCGCAGCACGTATCGTCGCTGGTCGGGTTCGTGCTCGAGTCGCTTCGTCACGCCTTCAGGCTACGCCCGACGATCTCATCGGCCGCGCAGGCGATCCAGGTCGCGCCGCTCGCGCTTCGTCGGGCGTCCGGCGCCGCGATCGCGCACCGCGACGACCGCCACGGCCTCGCGAGGCGGCGGAGGCGGCGTCCGGTCCTCGGCGGCGGCCGCGGCGAGCTCGGCGGACACCCGCTTGACGATCGGGCGTCGCACGATCAGGATCCGGTCGAACCCGTGCAGCCGGACGCGCACCTCGTCGCCGAGTCGTACGGGCTGGGCGGCCTTGGCGCGCTCGCCGTTCACCCGCACGTGACCCGCCCGGCACGCGGCGGTCGCCGCCGAGCGCGTCTTGCACACGCGCACGGCCCACAGCCACGCATCCACGCGCGCCGACTCGAGCTCCGCCATGGTCCCAGCCTAGGCCGACCGACCGCCGCGGCTCAGCGGATCAGCGCCCACCAGATCATCAGCATGGTCACCGCGAACCCGACCACGTAGTTGATGAGGATGAAGTGCCGCCAGCCGCGGTTCGACTCGCCCGACGCGGCATCCGTCACCGAGCGGTACGGCCACGCCGCCCACAGGTACGGCAGCACGAGCAGCGCCGCGAGCGGTCCGGGCCACTCCGTCGCGAGCATGAGCAGCCCGGCCGCCGCCCAGAGCCCGAGCGCGAGCCGCACCGTCGCCGCGGCACCGAACGCCGTGGCCACCGACGCGATCCCGGCCTCGCGGTCGGGCACGACATCCTGCACCGCCCCGAACGCATGGCTGGCCATGCCCCAGCAGAAGAACGCCGCGACGAGCGCGACGAGCGGCCAGGTCCAGTCGGCCCCGGCCACCGCCAGGCCGTACAAGGCCGGACTCACGAAGTGCGTGCTCGAGGTGATCGAGTCCAGGAGCGGCCGCTCCTTGAAGCGCAGGCCCGGCACCGAGTACGCGACCACCGCGAACAGGCTCACCGCGAGGACCGCCCACGACCAGGGCTCGCCCGTGCCGCCGAGCCAGAGCATCGCCACGAGCAGCGGCGTCGCCGTCGCCACGCCGGCCCAGACGACCGCGCGGTGCAGGCTCGGGTCGAGCAGGGCGCCCTCCGCGCCGCCCTTGCGCGGGTTGCGCAGGTCGGACTCGTAGTCGAACACGTCGTTGATGCCGTACATGAGCAGGTTGTACGGGATGAGGAAGAACAGCGTGCCCACGACGAGCAGGGCGTCGACGCGCCCGGTGGTCAGCACGTAGGCGGCCGCGAAGGGGAACGCCGTGTTGATCCAGCTGATCGGACGCGAGGAGAGCAGCACCTGCCCGGCCAGGTGGCCGAGCCCGCGCGCCGGGGTCGGGGCGGCGCTCATCGGGCGGCCTCCGTTCCGGCTCCGGCCGCGTGTCGCGGTGGCCAGCGCCGCGCGGCGATGCTCCACACCGCGGGCAGCAGCAGCACGCCCGCGAGCGGGTAGAGGAAGTCCTCCACCGGCGCGAGCCCGATCGTCCAGCCGAGCCGATGCGCGTCGTCGTACGCCACGATGCCCGTGCCGATGATCACCGAGTCGAACACCGCGGTGAGCAGCACGAGCACCCCGGCGGCGACCGCGACCGCGACCCACCGTCGCCGGGCGGCCGCCCGCTCGCGGGGCCGCGTCAGCCAGGCCGCCACGACCGCCGCCGTGAGGAAGGGCAGGCTCATGAGCAGGTAGGTCACGCGCGCTCCTCGCGGTCGGGGTGCGGTCGGGCGGTCGAACCGGGCACGAGTTCGGCACGACGCGCCTCGCGCGCACGCAGCATCCGCTCGACCCCGAGGACCAGCACGAGCGTCAGGTAGCAGAGGAACAGCAGGAACACGGGCTCCTCGAGCGGCAGCTCGGGCGCGAGCTCGATGCCCGTCACGATGCTCGAGTCGCCGCGGAAGAACACGCCCAGCAGGATGCCCGCGGCATCCCACAGCAGGAAGAACGCCACGCCGACGGCGACCGTCACCGCCGCCGCCACGGGCGCCCGCCAGAACACCAGTCGCCACCGCGCGTCGATGAGCGCCATGCACCCGATCACGACGAGGAGCCCGGCCAGGTACGCGAACGCCGTCATGCGTGCGCCGCGTCGGCCACCGCGCCGGATCCGGCCGCACCGACGGCGTCGGATGCCTCCGGCTCGGCGATCGGCCCCGCCGACCGGTCGCCGCGCACGCGCTTGAGCACGTTCTCGGCGCTGATCAGGCACATGGGCAGGCCGATGCCCGGAACGGACGAGCCGCCGGCGTAGTAGAGCCCCTCGATCTTCCGCGAGCGGTTGGTGCCGCGCAGGAACGCGCTCTGGCGAAGCGTGTGCGCGGGGCCGAGGGCGCCGCCCTGCCACGAGTTGAGGTCCTCCGCGAAGTCGGCCGGCCCGACCGTGCGGCGCACGACGATGCGCGCGGCCAGGTCGTCGACCCCGGTCGCCTCGGCGATGCGCGCGATCGCGCGATCGGCGGTCTCCTCGACGAGGCGGTCGCCCGCGCCGTCGAGCCCGCCGCGGCCGATCGCCGGGTCGGCGGGCACCGGCACCAGGATGAACAGGTTCGTGTCGCCGGCCGGCGCGACCGTCGGATCGGTCGCGCTCGGCATGCAGACGTAGAACGACGCGGGGTCGGGCACGTGCGGATCCGAGCCGAAGATCGCGCCGAAGTTGCGGCCCCAGTCCTCGGTGAAGAACAGCGTGTGGTGCTCGAGGCCGGGCACCTCACCGCGGACGCCCAGCATCGCGAGCACCGCTCCGGGGCCCGACGTGCGCCGGCGCCACCACTCCTCGGGGTACGTCTGCACCGCGCGCGGCAGCAGCTGCGTCTCGGTGTGGTGCAGGTCGGCCGCCGACACCACGCGATGCGCGGGCGCCACCACGCTGCGCCCGGTCGCATCGAGGAAACGCGCCCCCGCGACCGCCGGGCGGGCGTCGCCCGACAGCTCGATCGCCTCGACGCGCGCGCCGGTGACGATGTCGACCCCGGCGCCCTCCGCGATCGCCGTGATGCGGTCGATGAGGGCCGAGAAGCCGCCCTGCGGGTAGAACACCCCCTGCTCGAGGTCCATGTGGCTCATCAGGTGGTACATCGCAGGCGTCGCGTCGGGCGAGGAGCCGAGGAACACCGCCGGGTACCCGAGCACCTGGCGGAGGCGGCGGTCCCGCACGGCGTGCGCCGCGAAGCGGTCGAGCGGCGTGGCCAGCAGCTTCGCCAGGCGCCCGGCCTGCCGCAGCACCTCGCCGGCCAGCAGGTTCCGCGGGTCGTCGAAGTTCGTGTAGAGGAACCGGCGCCGGGCGATGTCGTAGGCCGATTCCGCGGAATCGAGGTAGCGCTCGAGCGCGGCGCCGGCGCCCGGCTCGATCGACTCGAACAGCGCCACGTTCTCGGCCCGGGTCGGGCGGAGGTCGACCGGGTCGGCGTAGCCGTCGGCGTAGACCCGGTAGCCCGGGTCGAGGCGCACGAGGTCGAGCTGCTCGGCCGCGCTCGTGCCGAACAGCCGGAAGAAATGATCGAACACCTCGGGCATGAGGTACCAGGACGGCCCGGTGTCGAACCGGAACCCGTGCCGCTCCCAGCGGCCCGCGCGGCCGCCGAGCTCGTCGCGCGCCTCGAGCAGCGTCACCCGGTGTCCGTCGCGTGCGAGCAGCGCCGAGGTCGCGAGCCCCGCGATGCCCCCGCCGATCACCACGATCCGCTCGGATTCGCCGATCATCGCCTGTTCCCTCCAGTGCCGAGTGCGGAGCGCACCGCGATGGCGAGCTTCTCGCCGTCGGGCACGCGGATGCGGGTCGCGATGATCTCCGAGGCCGGCGTGCTGCGGCACCGCGCGGTCAGGCTCGCGAACAGCCCGTGCGCGGCCGAGACCGCCGCGCGCGCCCGCCGCGGCAGCTCGGGGAGCGTCCGGCGGGCGATCTCGAGATCGCGGTCGATGTCGTCGAGGATCGCGGTCTTGTCGGCCTCGGTGAAGGCGTCGGGATCGACCCCGGGGAAGTAGTTGCGGCCCAGCGTGCGCCAGTCCTCCGCGAGGTCGCGGAGGAAGTTGATCTTCTGGAACGCCGCGCCGAGGTGGATGGCGCCGCGCTCGAGACGCGCGCGGCGCGCATCGTCGGCCGGCTCCGCCTCGCCCGCGAGGAACACGGCGAGGCACATCAGCCCCACGACCTCGGCCGACCCATGGATGTACGGGCCGATCTCCTCGGGCGCGAACGGCGCCGCATCGAGGTCGCGGCGCATCGACGCGAAGAAGGGGCGCGTGAGCTCCGTGCCGAAGCGCGCCTCGCGCGCCACCCGCGCGAACGCGTGCACCACGAGGTTCGCCGAGTAGCCCGACGCCATCGCGCGCTCGGTGTCGGCCTCGAGGCCGTCGAGCACCTCGTGCAGCTGCGCCGGTGAGAGCCCGGCCTCCGCGGCGGCGCCGTCGACGATCTCGTCGGCGACCCGTACGAGCGCGTAGATCGAGCGGATGCGGCGGCGGGCCTCGGCGTCGAGCAGCTTCGCTGCGGCGCCGAAGGAGGTCGAGTAGTGCGCGATCACCGTCGCCGAGCTCGCCTCCGCGGCATCCGAGTACCGGGAGAGCAGCGTCTCCGAGCGACGGCGGCTCATCGCACGCGCTCCGTCGCGCGCTGCGCGAACTCGCCGAGCTCGGCGCGCAGGGGCGCGGGCAGGTCGGCCGCGTCGAGTTCGTAGCGGGCGAGCGT
Source organism: Agromyces aurantiacus (assembly GCF_016907355.1). Lineage (NCBI taxonomy): Bacteria > Bacillati > Actinomycetota > Actinomycetes > Micrococcales > Microbacteriaceae > Agromyces > Agromyces aurantiacus. The sequence goes on from NZ_JAFBBW010000001.1 coordinate 2,149,225, forward strand.
CACGTGCTCGCTCGCGAGCGCCAGCGCCGCGTCGAGCGCGCCGCAGCGGCGCAGCTCCTCGCGCAGCCGGTCGGCCTCGTCCTCGTCGAGGGAGGGATCGCCGAGGCGCGCCGCGATCGCGGGCCACGACGGCGTGGTGGCCGCGTGCGCGATCAGCGCGGTCCGCTTGCCCTCGCGCAGGTCGGCGCTCGCGGACTTGCCCGTCACGGCGGGATCGCCGAACACGCCCAGCACGTCGTCGGTGATCTGGAAGGCCACCCCGACCAGTCGCCCGAACCGGCACAGCGCCGCGACCGCCTCGTCGCCGGCGCCCGCGAGCACCGCTCCGGCGGCCAGGGGGGCCTCGAAGGAGTACACGGCGGTCTTCTGCTCGAGGGTCGCCAGGACCGACTCGAGCGCCGGCGTCGTGCCGCGCAGCGACGAGACCACGTCGGAGAGCTCACCCGCCGCCGAGATGAACACCGCGCGGTCGAGGATGTCGAGCAACGACTCGCGGCATTCGCGTGCGACGGGCAGCATCGCGAGCTCGCGATGCGCCCGGCTCAACGCGAGGTCGCCCGCGAGCACCGCGGCCGTCTCGCCCCAGACGGTGCTGGCGCGCTCGTCGGCGCCGTGCGCGATGGCGCGCGCGGCGAAGCGGCCCGCCACGTTGGGTTCGCCCCGACGCACGAGGTCGCGGTCGATCAGGTCGTCGTGGATCAGGAACGCCGTGTGCAGCAGCTCGAACGCGAGCGCCACGCGTGTGGCCATCGCCCGATCGGCGCCGCCGAACCCGCGGTACGCGGACCAGACCAGGCGCGGACGCACCCGCTTGCCGCCGGTGCTCTGCTGCTCGATCGACTCCCACAGAGCCGCGTAGTGCGCGCCGTACGCGCCCGCGCGCACCCTCGCCTCGGCGAAGAAGGCCCTCAGTTCGTCGTCGATCGCCGCATCGAGCAGCTCAGGCACGGAACAGCTCCAGTTCCCGCGCCTGCAGGACCAGCCACGGACTGAACGCCCACGGCGCCGCGTCGACGGCCGTCGCGAGCGCCTTCGGCTCGACCCAGCGGTACTCGGCCACTTCGCGCGGGTTCGGGTCGGGCTCGCCCGACGCGACCGCGAGGTAGACCGGGCAGACCTCGTTCTCGACGATGCCGTTGGCGTCGGTCGCGCGGTAGCGGAACAGCGGCAGGGCGAGCTCGACCGAGTCGAGGTCGAGCCCGAGCTCGAAGTCGGCGCGCCGGCGCACGGCGTGCAGCAGGGGCTCGGCCGGCTTGGGGTGCCCGCAGAACGAGTTCGTCCAGACGCCGGGCCAGGTCTGCTTGGTGACGGCGCGGCGGGTGACGAGCACCTCGCCGATGGGGTTCACGACGTGGCACGAGAACGCGAGGTGGAGCGCGGTGTCGGGTCCGTGCGCGGCGCTCTTCGGCGCGCGGCCGATGGGCGTGCCCGACTCGTCGAGCAGCACCACCTCGTCCTCGAGGGTCTCGGTCGTCTGCGGCATGGTGCCTCCTGATTGCGGCGATGGTGCCGGACCCGCGGTCCGTAGTCCGAAGCTAGCAGCGGGGTCGTCGGCCGGGAACAACCGAAAGTTGGACCGGGTTCCGCCGCGTCCGAGTCGGTCGCACGGGCCCGGGAACGGGTCGCGTGCGGCATGCTGGAGGGATGACGGGCGAGAGCGGCGACGGCTGGGTGAACGGGCCTGACGGCGCGCGCTACTGGGGCCGGTACGGCGCCGCCGGCCTGCTCGTGGTCGACCCGCTCGGGGCGATCCTGCTGCAGCACCGCGCCGCCTGGAGCCACTTCGGCGGCACCTGGGGCATCCCGGGCGGTGCGCGGCACCGCGGCGAGTCGGCCCTCGAGGCCGCCCTGCGCGAGGCCACGGAGGAGGCGGGCCTGCCGGCCGGGCTCGTCGTGGCGCGCTTCGAGAGCATCCTCGACCTCGGCTACTGGTCGTACACCACGGTGGTGGCGGATGTCGCGGAGCGCTTCGAGCCGAGGATGGCCGACCCGGAGAGCATCGCGCTGCGGTGGACGCCCGCCGACGCGGTCGAGGAGCTGCCGCTGCATCCGCGATTCGCCGAGGCATGGCCGGCGTTGCGCGCCCGGCTGCAGGAGCCGCTCGGTCGATAGGATCGAGCCGTGGCTGGGGAGAACACGGGGGTGTCGACACGGATCTGGACCGTGCCGAACGTGCTCAGCATGCTGCGCCTGCTGCTCGTCCCCGTCTTCCTGATCCTCGTCATCGCCGGCGCCTACGTGCCCGCGCTCATCGTGCTCGTCACGGCGAGCCTGACCGACCTGCTCGACGGCTACCTCGCGCGGCGCTTCGACCAGGTCACCCGACTCGGCCAGCTGCTCGATCCGGCCGCCGACCGCCTCTACATCTTCGCCGCCCTCATCGGGCTCGCGGCCAACCAGCTCGTGCCGTGGTGGATCGTCATCGTCATCGTCGCGCGCGACGCGCTGATCGTCGTCCTCGGGGTCGTGCTCGCCAACCACGGCTACGGCCCGCTGCCCGTGCACCACCTCGGCAAGGCGGCGACCTTCGCGCTGTTCACCGGCCTGCCCGTGATCATGCTCGGTCTCGCGTTCCCCGTGATGCAGCCCTTCAGCGAGCCCTTCGGCTGGGCGGTCACCCTGTGGGGCGCATTCCTCTACTGGTGGGCCGGCATCATCTACGCGATCGAGACGGCGCGCGTGGTGCGTGTCTCGCGGGTATCGCCCCCACCCGCATCGGATACGCTGGAGCAAGGAGGTTAGCGGTGGCGGATTCCGACATGAACCAGGCCGGTGCGAACGACGGGGCGCGTGATCCTTCGACGCAGACCTCCGCGCATGTGGTGAACCACGCGAACGACACCACGATGGGCTTCAGCCGCGAGGCGGCGGCCCAGTTGAGCGCGCTCGACTCCGACATCAGCGCCGCCGAGCAGGAGGCCATCGCCGCCCTTCCGTCCGGCTCGGCGCTGCTGATCGTGCGGCGCGGACCCAACGCCGGCGCGCGGTTCCTCCTCGACACCGACGTGACGACGGTCGGGCGCCATCCCGACGCCGACATCTTCCTCGACGACGTCACCGTGTCGCGCAAGCACGCCGAGTTCGTGCGGCACCGCACCGCGTTCGAGGTGCGCGACCTGAACTCGCTGAACGGCACCTACTTCGACGGCGTGCGCATCGACACCGCACTGCTGAGCGACGGCGCCGAGGTCCAGATCGGCAAGTACCGCCTCACCTTCTACGCCTCACGGCGCGACCTCTCGCCGGCGGGCGCCGGGTGACCGAGGGCGCCGCGAGGCGGCGTCCGGCACCCGCCCCGCCGCTGCTCGGCATCGGCCAGGTCCTGGCGAAGCTCCAACCGGAGTTCCCGGAACTGACCCCGTCGAAGCTGCGGTTCCTCGAGGAGCAGGGGCTCGTCACCCCGTCGCGCACCGCGGCGGGCTACCGCAAGTTCTCACCGGCCGACGTGGAGCGGCTGCAGGTCATCCTCGCCATGCAGCGCGATCACTACCTGCCGCTCAAGGTCATCCGGGCGCACCTGGAGGCGGTCGACGCCGGCGACGCGCCGGCACTGCCCGGCGCCGTCAGCGCGGCGACCGTCCGCGCGACGGCCCATCGCTTCTCCCGGGAGGAGCTCCTCCGCGAAGCGGGGGCCGGCGCCGGGCTGCTCGACGAGGCGATCGCGGCGTCCGTGATCCGGCCGGCCGAGGTCTACGGCACCGACGCGCTCGAGGCGCTGCGCGCCCTCGCCGCGCTCGGTGCGGTCGGCATCGAGCCGAGGCACCTGCGAGGGCTGCGGGCGGCCGCCGAGCGCGAAGCGGCCCTCATCGACCAGGCGATCGCCCCCGAGCGACGTTCCGACCCGGCAGGGCGGGCGCGCAGCGCCGAACGCGCGCGCGAGCTCGCCGAGCACCTCGCGGTCGTGCACGCGAGCGTCCTGCGGCGCGCGCTCGAGGGCGGTTCCCGCTGACCCGGTCGCCGGGCGCGCGACACGCCGTGACGTTCGGCGCGATGTCCTCGACTCGCGTGCCGACCGTGGGTAGCGTGGGACCCGCGCCGCGAGGCGCCGACGAGAGGTGAGGGGCGATCGGATGAGCGAGCTCGATCGGAGCGAACGCACGCGCTACGACCTCGGACTGCTCTTCACGGACGGGCTTCCGGAGCACGACGACGGCACGGGCTACCGCGGCGCCGTGGCGGCCCGCGCGGCCGGCATCAGCTACCGCCAGCTCGACTACTGGGCTCGCACCCAGCTGGTCGAACCCACCGTGCGCGGCGCTGCCGGGTCGGGATCGCAGAGACTGTACGGGTTCCGCGACATCCTCGTGCTGAAGCTCGTCAAGCGCCTCCTCGACACGGGCATCTCGCTGCAGCAGATCCGCGTCGCGGTCACGCAGCTCCGCGAGTCCGGCATCGAGGACCTCGCCCAGACGACGCTCATGAGCGACGGCGCGAGCGTCTACCTCTGCACCTCCGACGATGAGGTGATCGACCTCGTGAACCGCGGGCAGGGCGTGTTCGGCATCGCCGTCGGCAAGGTCCTCCGCGAGGTGGAGTCGACGCTCGTCGAGCTCGACACGCAGCCGGCCGAGCAGGTCGACGAGCTCGCCGCGCGACGTGCACGATCGACCCGCAAGATCTCCTGAGCCCGCGGGCGGGTCGCCGACCTGACGTCGTGTGACGCCGGATGACGCGTGCTCGAGCGCGCGTCAGCGGCTCGGGGCGTCGATCTCCAGCCGGCCGTTCGGGGCCTGGGCGAACTCGCCGATCCGGGCCGTGCGCAGCACCCGCTCGAGGAGCTGGTCGAAGTGCGCCGACATCTCCTCGGCGCTCTCGCCGGGCCACATGTGCAGCGGCTTCGCGGCGCCCTGCGCCTGCTGGAGCGACGTGCGCTCGGGCAGCTGCGGGCTGAGCACGAGCGGGCCGAACATGTCTCGCAGCTCCTTGATGCGGAACTGGTGCTCGAGCGACTGCACGCGCGCACGGTTCACGATGATGCCGAGCGGCTGCAGGCGGGGGGAGAGGCCGCGACGGATCTCCTCGATCGCGCGCAGCGCGCGGTCGGCGGCGGCCACCGAGAACAGGCCGGGCTCGGTCACCACGGCGACGCGGTCGCTCGCGGCCCATGCCGTGCGCGTGAGCGCGTTGAGCGACGGCGCGCAGTCGATGAGCACGAGCTCGTAGTCGGCCTCGACGTTGGCGAGCGCCTCCTCGAGCTTCCAGATGTCCCGGATGGACGGGTGCGGGCCGTCGTAGTTGATGGCCGACGGGCTGCCGATCATGACGTCGATGGTCGACTGCGGGTTCGAACGCGCCCAACCGGAGGGGGCGATCGCCGAGCGGACGATCCTCTCCTTCGGCGAGGCGAGGACGTCGGCGACGTTGAGGTGACCGCCGACCTGGATGTCCATCCCGGTCGACACGTCGGACTGCGGATCCAGGTCGACCACGAGCGTGCGCACGCCGCGCGCGAACGCGGCCGACGCCAGTCCGAGGGTGACGGTCGTCTTTCCGACGCCGCCCTTCAGGGAACTGACCGAGAGAACGTGCACGAGCGAATACGTTACCGTTACTCGCAACGCGATACCTAAATGTTCGCTGTGCGGAAGACCCCCATCCGAAAGGCCTGCATGTTCTCGAAGATCCTGGTCGCCAATCGCGGTGAGATCGCCATCCGTGCGTTCCGCGCCGCCGTCGAGCTCGGTGCGAAGACCGTCGCCGTCTTCCCGTACGAGGACCGCAACTCGCTGCACCGGCTGAAGGCCGACGAGGCGTACCAGATCGGCGAGCCCGGTCACCCCGTGCGCGCCTACCTCGACGTGTCTGAGATCATCCGGGTCGCCAAGGAGTCGGGCGCCGATGCGATCTACCCGGGCTACGGCTTCCTGTCGGAGAATCCCGAGCTCGCGCAGGCCGCGGCCGACGCGGGCATCACCTTCATCGGCCCGCCCACGCGCGTGCTGGAGATGGCCGGCAACAAGGTGACCGCCAAGCAGCAGGCGATCGCGGCGGGCGTTCCCGTGCTCAAGTCGACCGAGCCCTCGCGCGACGTCGAGGCGCTGCTCGCGCAGGCCGACGAGATCGGCTTCCCCATCTTCGCCAAGGCCGTCGCGGGCGGCGGCGGTCGCGGCATGCGCCGTGTCGACAAGCGGGACGACCTGCGCCGTGCGCTCGAGGAGGCCATGCGCGAGGCCGACAGCGCCTTCGGCGACCCGACGATGTTCCTCGAGCAGGCTGTGCTCCGCCCGCGCCACATCGAGGTCCAGGTGCTCGCCGACGGCACGGGCGAGACCGTGCACCTCTTCGAGCGCGACTGCTCGGTGCAGCGCCGCCACCAGAAGGTCGTCGAGATCGCGCCGGCGCCGAACCTCTCCGACGAGATCCGCCAGTCCCTCTACCGCGACGCCGTGGCGTTCGCGAAGTCGATCGGCTACGTCAACGCGGGGACGGTCGAGTTCCTGCTCGACACGGCGGGCGAGCGCGCCGGCCAGCACGTGTTCATCGAGATGAACCCGCGCATCCAGGTCGAGCACACGGTCACCGAGGAGGTCACCGACGTCGACCTCGTCGTCGCCCAGATGCGGATCGCGGCGGGGGAGACCCTCGCCGACCTCGGCCTGACCCAGGACCGGATCCAGCTCCGCGGTGCCGCGCTCCAGTGCCGCATCACGACCGAGGACCCCACGGCGAACTTCCGCCCCGACACGGGCAAGATCACGACGTACCGCTCGCCGGGCGGCGCGGGCATCCGTCTCGACGGCGGCACGGTCAACCCCGGCGCGCAGATCAGCCCGCACTTCGACTCGATGCTCGCGAAGCTCATCTGCCGGGGTCGCGACTACTCGCAGGCGGTCACGCGCGCCAAGCGCGCCCTTGCGGAGTTCCGCATCCGCGGCGTGTCCACGAACATCCCGTTCCTCCAGGCGGTCCTCGAGGACCCGGCGTTCATCGCGGGCGACCTCAGCACGTCGTTCATCGACGAGCGGCCGCAGCTCATGCGCGGGCGCGTGTCGAAGGACCGCGGCACCAAGATCCTGAACTGGCTCGCGGATGTCACGGTGAACCAGCCGAACGGACCCGCGCCCACCACGGTCGCGCCGGTCGAGAAGCTCCCCGAGGTCGACCTGTCGCAGCCCGCGCCCGACGGGTCGCGCCAGCGACTGCTCGAGCTCGGCCCGGAGCGGTTCGCCGCGGCGCTGCGCGCGCAGACGCCGCTCGCGGTCACCGAGACCACGTTCCGTGACGCGCACCAGTCGCTGCTCGCGACCCGCGTGCGCACGCGCGACCTCGTCGCCGTCGCGCCGTACGTCGCGCGCATGACGCCCGGGCTGCTCTCCGTCGAGGCCTGGGGCGGGGCGACCTACGACGTCGCGCTGCGCTTCCTCGGCGAGGACCCGTGGGAGCGGCTCGCGGCGCTGCGCACCGCGCTGCCGAACATCAACATCCAGATGCTGCTGCGCGGTCGCAACACGGTCGGCTACACGCCGTACCCGACCGAGGTGACCGACGCGTTCGTGCAGGAGGCCGCCGCGACCGGCGTCGACATCTTCCGCATCTTCGACGCGCTCAACGACGTCTCGCAGATGCGTCCGGCGATCGACGCGGTGCTCGCCACCGGGTCCTCGATCGCCGAGGTCGCGGTCTGCTACACCGGCGACCTGCTCGACCCCGCCGAGGACCTCTACACCCTCGACTACTACCTGCGACTCGCCGACCAGATCGTCGAGGCCGGTGCGCACATACTCGCCATCAAGGACATGGCCGGCCTGCTGCGCCCGGCCGCGGCCGAGAAGCTCGTCGGCGCGCTCCGCGAGCGGTTCGACCTCCCCGTGCACCTGCACACCCACGACACCGCTGGCGGCCAGCTCGCGACGCTGCTCGCCGCGAGCCGCGCGGGCGTCGACGCGGTCGACGTCGCGAGCGCGCCCATGGCGGGCACGACCAGCCAGCCCTCGGCGTCCTCCCTCGTCGCCGCGCTCGCGCACACCGAGCGCGACACCGGCATCTCGCTCGACGCGGTCTCCGACCTCGAACCGTACTGGGAGGCGGTCCGGCGCCTCTACCGTCCGTTCGAGTCGGGGCTGCCCGGGCCCACGGGGCGCGTGTATCACCACGAGATCCCCGGCGGGCAGCTCTCGAACCTGCGCCAGCAGGCGATCGCGCTCGGCCTGGCCGACGACTTCGAGCTCATCGAGGACATGTACGCGGCGGCGAACGAGATCCTCGGGCGGGTTCCCAAGGTCACGCCGTCGTCGAAGGTCGTCGGTGACCTCGCGCTGCACCTCGCCGCGGTGAAGGCCGACCCCGCCGACTTCGAGGCGAACCCCGAGAAGTACGACGTGCCCGACTCGGTCATCGGCTTCATGGCCGGCGAGCTCGGCGACCTGCCCGGCGGATGGCCCGAGCCCTTCCGCTCGAAGGTGCTCGCGGGCCGCGACGTGCGCGTCGGCGTCACCGAGCTCACCGACGAGCAGCGCCGCGGGCTCGACACGCCCGGGACCGAGCGGCAGGCGCTGCTGAACGCGCTGCTGTTCCCGGCCCCGACGCGCCAGTTCGAGCAGATCCGCGAGCTGTTCGGCGACCTGTCGGTCGTCGACACCGCCGACTACCTCTACGGCCTCCGACCCGGCGCCGAGCACGTGGTCGAGATCGCCAAGGGCGTGCGCCTCTACGCCGGGCTCGAGGCCATCGGCGAGGCCGACGACAAGGGCATGCGGACCGTCATGACCATCCTGAACGGCCAGCTCCGGCCCGTGTTCGTGCGCGACCGGAGCATCACGGTCGAGACCCGCGCGGCCGAGAAGGCCGACGCGTCGCAGCCCGGCCAGATCGCCGCGCCGTTCTCCGGAGTGGTGACGCTCCAGGTGGAGACGGGTGCCGAGGTCGCGCCCGGCCAGGCCGTCGCGTCGATCGAGGCCATGAAGATGGAGGCGGCGATCACCTCGCCCATCGCGGGCGTCGTCGAGCGCGTCGCCATCCCGAAGACGCAGCAGGTGGAGGCGGGTGATCTGCTCGTCGTCGTGCGCCCGCGATAGACTCGGGACTGTTCCGCACTGATGAGGAGGGGAGTCGGTGGCAGAACACGATGATCAGACGGGCTCGACCCGTCGCCCGCGTTCCCGCACCACCGAGCGTTCCGACGACCGTCGGGCGCCTGCCGGGCCGGCCGAGCCGGGCCAGCCCGACGAGTCGATCGACGTGCGCGTCGACCTGCCGCCCGCGCCGCCGCCGAACATGCCCGACGACGAGGTGGCGGTCGCCATCGACGACGTCGCGGTCGACCCGGGCGGTCTCGGCGCGGTGAGCACGGGCACCACGTCGGTCGAGGTGCTCACGCCGGCGTTGTCGCGCGGGGGCTACCGGCACGCGGCCGGGCGCGATGCATCCCCGTACGGCGCGCTGCTCGCCGCCGACGCGTCGCGCACGCGACGCGAGCGCCTCACCACCGACACGGGTGCGCACGTCGCGATCGTCGAGGAGGCCGACGGCGAGCTCGTCGCGGCCGAGGTCCCCGAGACGCCGGAGTCGCTCACGGCCGACCGGCTCATCGACCTCAATCGCACCACGCGACCCGCGCCGCAGGGCGGATTCAACCGGTTCCTCTACGAGGCGACCCTGCACCTGGTCAACCTCGGCGACTCGGCGAAGGTCCGGGCCCATCGGGCGATGAACGAGCGGATCGGACGGCGCTTCGAGGGCGGGGCGCGGTTCGTGCCCGTGCTGACCCGGAAGGGCGGCGTCGGCAAGACGACCATCACGACGCTGCTCGGCATGGCCCTCGCCGACGCGCGCGACGACCGCGTGATCGCGATCGACGCCAATCCCGATCGCGGCACGCTCGCCGAGCGGGTCGACCGGCAGACGCGCGAGACCGTGCGCGACGTCGTCTCGCGAGCCTCCTCGATCGGCGGGTTCACCGACTTCTCGAAGTTCGTCTCGCGTGACGAGACGCGCCTCGACATCCTCGCGTCCGACACCGACCCCACGCTGTCCGAGGCGTTCGACGCCGATGACTACAACGTGGTCGCCGGCCTCGCCGCGCGGTACTACTCGCTCGTGCTCACCGACTGCGGCACCGGCATCGTGCACTCGGTCATGCGGGCGACGCTGCAGCGGGCCGACTCGATCGTCGTCGTCTCGGGCGGCAGCGTCGACGAGGCGCGCCTGGCCTCGGAGACCCTCACCTGGCTCGAGGCGAACGGGTACGGCGAGCTCGTGCGCAACGCCGTCGTCGCGATCAACCTCGCCACGCAGGGCACGCACCTGGTCAAGGTCGACGAGATCGAGGCGCACTTCCAGTCCCGCGTGCGCGAGATCGTGCGCATCCCGTACGACCCCCAGCTCGCGGCCGGCTCGGTCGTGCACTGGGCCGACCTGCGCCCGGTGACGCAGCACGCCGCCCGCGAGCTCGCCGCGCTCGTGGTGGAGGGCCTGCCCGTCGAACGCGGCCACTGACCCCCTCGCCCGTCGCCGCGACGGGCCCGACCCTGCCCGCGTGCGCGGGCCCGATCACGGAGCACCATTGCCGGAACGTCCCATTCGCCTGTTCGGCGACCCCGTCCTGAAGACCGTCTCCACCCCCGTCGAGGCGGTCGACGACCGCGTCCGCGGGCTCGTCGCCGACCTCGTCGACAGCGTGCGGCTCCCCGGCCGCGCCGGCGTGGCCGCGCCGCAGATCGGCGTGAACCTGCGCGTGTTCAGCTACAACATCGACGGCGAGGTCGGCTACGTCATCAATCCCGAGCTCGTCGAGGTATCGGGGGAGCGCGAACTCGTCGACGAGGGCTGCCTCTCGGTGCCGGGCCTCTGGCACAAGACGCCGCGCCATCCGTTCGCTCGCGTCCGCGGCGTGGACCTCGACGGCAACGTCGTCGAACTCGCCGGCGAAGGCCTCCTGGCCCAGGCGCTGCAGCATGAGGTGGATCACCTCGACGGCATCGTCTACCTCGACCGGCTCGAGAAGGACGAGCGCAGGGCCGCCATGCGGTCGGTGCGCGAATCCGACTGGTTCTGACCGCCGACACCGGGCTCGTCCGCGAGGCACGGAACCGGCACACGGAGAAGGGCTCCGCGCGGATGCGCGGAGCCCTTCCCTGCGGCGGCGGGGTCAGCTGACGATCGAGTGGCCCTCGGTCGCGGGGGCGCCCGAGTACATGCCCTCGATGTCGGCGGCGAAGTCCTCGAGGATCACGTTGCGCTTGATGCTCATCTTCGGCGTGAGGTGACCGCTCGCCTCGGTGAACTCGGTCGGCAGGATCGTGAACTTGCGGATCGACTCGGCCCGCGAGACGTGCTCGTTCGCCGCGTCGATCGCGCGCTGCACCTCGGCGAGCACCGCCGGGTTGGTCGCGGCCTCGTCGACGCTCATGCCCGCATCCTCGCCGTGGTTGTTCAGCCAGACCGGCAGCATCTCGGGGTCGAGCGTGACGAGGGCGGAGATGAAGGGCTTCTGGTCGCCGACGACGACCACCTGGCCCACGAGCGGGTTCGCGCGGATCGGGTCCTCGAGCGCCGCGGGGGCGACGTTCTTGCCGCCCGCCGTCACGATGATCTCCTTCTTGCGGCCCGTGATCGTGAGGAACCCGTCGGCGTCGAACGAGCCGATGTCGCCGGTCTTGAACCATCCGTCGTCGAAGACCGCGGCCGTGGCCTCGGGGTTCTTCCAGTACTCCTTGAAGACGTTGACGCCCTTGACCTCGATCTCGCCGTCGTCGGCGAGTCGCACCGACACGCCGGGCAGCGCGGGCCCGACGGTGCCGATCTTCGACCTCGTGGCGAGGTTCACCGTCGCGGGGGCCGTGGTCTCGGTGAGGCCGTAGCCCTCGAGGATCGTGATGCCCAGCGCGTGGTAGAAGTGGCCGAGGCGAGGCCCGAGCGGAGCCGAGCCGGACACCGCGTACTTGACGTTCCCGCCCATCGCGGCACGCAGCTTCGAGAAGACCAGGCGGTCGAAGAGCGCGAACTTCAGCTTCAGGCCGAGCGGGATGCCCGCACCCGCCTCCTTCGCCGTGGAGTACGCGACCGCGGTCTCGGCCGCCGCGTGGAAGATCTTGCCCTTGCCGCCGGCCTCGGCCTTCTGCTCGGAGACGTTGTAGACCTTCTCGAACACGCGGGGGACCGCGAGCAGGAACGTGGGCTTGAAGCTGCCGAGCGAGGGCAGCAGCTGCTTCGTGTCGGGCTGGTGGCCCACGCGAACGCCGGCGTGCACGCACAGCACCGAGATGAACCGGGCGAACACGTGCGCGGTGGTGATGAACAACAGCGTCGACGCGCCGTTCGGGTCGAGCACGACCTCCTCGAGCGCGACCGCGGCGTTGCGGGAGAGCTCGACGAAGTTCGAGTGGGTCAGGACGCAGCCCTTGGGCTTGCCGGTCGAGCCGGACGTGTAGATGAGCGTCGCGATGTCGGAGCCGACCGCGAGGTTGCGGCGGCGCTCGATCTCCTCGTCGGGCACGTCGGCGCCGGCGGCGGCGAGCTTGTCGAGGTCGCCGAGGTCGATCTGCCACACGTTGCGGATCGCGGGGAGGTCGGGATGCACCTCGTCGAACCGCGCGAAGTGGTCGGCGGTCTCGAGGATGACGGCGACCGATCCGGAGTCGCCGAGGTTCCAGCGCACCTGCGCCGGCGAGCTCGTCTCGTAGATCGGGACGAGGACGGCGCCCGCGAACCAGGTCGCGAAGTCGATGAGGGTCCACTCGTACCGGGTCTTGCACATCAGGCCGACCTTGTCGCCCGGCTGGATGCCGGCGGCGACGAGGCCCTTGGCGAGCCGGACGACCTGCTCGTGGAATTCCCGCGTCGTGACCGGGCTCCACCCGCCGTCGGCGGTCGGCAGCGAGAAGAGCACCGAGTCGGGGGTCGCCGAGACGCGCTCCATGAGGAGGTCGGTGGTGTTCGCGTCGGGGTCGGCGGGGACCAAGGGTGCAGTGGCGAATTCGGTCACGGTAGCTCCTTCGGCACCGGGAGGGTCGCAGGCGCTACGGGGCCGCACGAACCTCGGCATTGGGGTTGACTACACTCTAACCGGTGCGCCCCCGGCAGCCGCTGGGCGCTTGTGCACACACTCCAAAGCACCCCACCCGGAAAGGCGATCCCATTGGCGCTTGCGATCGGCATCGACATCGGCGGCACCAAGATCGCGGGGGCCGTCGTCGACGAGCTGGGCTCGATCGTGCGCTCGCAGCGGGTCGCGACGCCCGCGGGTGACACCGTCGCGCTCGAGGACGCGGTCGTCGAGATGATCCGCGCCCTGTCCGAGGGCGAGCAGATCGCGGCGGTCGGCGTCGCGGCCGCCGGTTTCATCGACGCGGCCCAGTCGATGGTCTACTACGCACCGAACATCGACTGGCGCAACGAGCCCTTCCGCGAGAAGCTCGAGGCCCGCGTCGGCGGCACCGTGGTCGTCGAGAACGATGCCAACGCCGCGGGCTGGGCCGAGTTCCGCTTCGGCGCCGGACGCATGGTCAGCGACATGGCGATGCTGACGATCGGCACGGGCGTCGGCGGCGCGATCGTGTCCGGCGACCGGCTGTTCCGGGGCGGGTTCGGCGCGGGGGCCGAGCTCGGGCACCTCCGGGTGGTGCCGAACGGCATCGCGTGCGGGTGCGGACAGCACGGATGCCTCGAGCAGTACGGCTCGGGCCGCGCCCTGCTGCGCATGGCGAACGAGATCGCGGATGCCGGCGGCATCGGGCAGGCGCTCGCGCGAGCGCGTGCGGAGCACGGCGGGCTCGACGGCACGATCGTCGGCGGCCTCATCGCCGAAGAGGATCCCGGCGCGCTCGCGGCGCTGCGCCAGCTCGGCCACTGGCTCGGCCAGGCCTCCGCGAGCCTCGCCGCGGTGCTGGATCCGCAGCGATTCGTGTTCGGCGGCGGCGTCGCCGTGGCGGGCGAGCTGCTCCTCGCACCCATCCGCGAGGCGTTCCTCGACCACCTGCCGGCTCGCGGCTACCACCCCGAACCCGACTTCGTGATCGCCGAGCTCGTCAACGACGCCGGCGTCGTCGGCGCGGCCGACCTGGCCCGCCTGTGGGTCGAGGAACACGCCTGAACGACGAGGCGGCGGCCGCAGTAGGCTGGCCGGCAGGCTCTGGAGGAGACGGAGGACCCGGGTGTTCTACTGGATCATGAAGCACATCGTGGTCGGGCCGATCCTCCTCTCGATCTTCCGGCCATGGGTCGTCGGGCTCGAGAACGTGCCCGAGGAGGGGCCGGTCATCCTCGCCTCGAACCACCTGTCGTTCATCGACTCGATCTTCCTGCCGCTCGTCGTCGACCGTCCGGTCGTCTTCCTCGCCAAGAGCGAGTACTTCACGGGCAAGGGCCTCAAGGGCTGGGCCACGCGCATGTTCTTCCAGGCCGCGGGCCAGCTGCCGATCGACCGATCGGGCGGCAAGGCGTCGGAGGCCTCGCTGAACACGGGCCTCCGGGTCCTCGGCGAGGGGCGCATCCTCGGCATCTACCCCGAAGGCACGCGCAGCCCCGACGCGAGGCTCTACCGGGGCCGCACCGGCGTCGCGCGCATGGTGCTCGAGGCCGGCGTTCCCGTGGTCCCGGTCGCGATGATCGGCACCGCCGAGGTCATGCCGATCGGCACGCGGCTGCCGAAGGTGCGGCGCGTGGGCATCGTGTTCGGGGAGGCGCTCGACTTCAGCCGCTTCCACGGCATGGAGGGCGACCGCTTCGTGCTGCGATCGGTCACCGACGAGCTCGTCTACGACCTCCGGGCGCTCAGCGGACAGCAGTACGTCGACGTCTACGCGAGCACCGTGCGGGAGCAACGCGCTCCGCAGTCGCGGTAGGCTGGCCGGGACGGCGTCGCGACGTGCGACGCCTGTTCCCTTCCTCCGCGCACTCCGCGCCCGAACCTCCAGGACACCAAGTGGTACAGCTCGTCGAGCCCATCGTGAACGCAGATCCCTCCGTGATCGCGGGCCTCGACTATTGGCGCACGCTGCCGATCAAGCAGCAGCCCAGCTGGCCCGATCCCGAGGCGGCGCACGCGGCGTCGGCCGAGCTCGCGACGCTGCCGCCGCTCGTGTTCGCGGGCGAGGTCGACATGCTCCGCGACCGGCTCGCGGCCGCATCGCGCGGCGAGGCGTTCCTGCTCCAGGGCGGCGACTGCGCCGAGACCTTCGCGGGCGCGACCGCCGACCAGATCCGCAACCGCGTCAAGACCGTGCTGCAGATGGCCGTCGTGCTCACGTACGGCGCGTCGATGCCCGTGGTGAAGATGGGGCGCATGGCGGGCCAGTTCGCCAAGCCCCGATCGAGCGACACCGAGACCCGCGGCGACGTGACGCTGCCCGCGTACCGTGGCGACATCGTCAACGGCTACGACTTCACGCCCGAGTCGCGTGCGGCCGACCCGTCGCGCCTCCTGCAGGGCTACCACATGGCCGCGTCGACGCTGAACCTCATCCGCGCGTTCACGCAGGGCGGCTTCGCCGACCTGCGCCAGGTGCACGCGTGGAACCAGGGGTTCGCGGCGAACCCCGCGAACGTCCGCTACGAGAAGCTCGCCCGCGAGATCGACCGTGCGGTGAAGTTCATGGACGCCTGCGGCGCCGATTTCGACGAGCTCAAGCGCACCGAGTTCTACACCGGCCACGAGGGCCTGCTCATGGACTACGAGCGCCCGATGACCCGGATCGACTCGCGCACCGGCACGCCCTACAACACCTCCGCGCACTTCATCTGGATCGGCGAGCGCACCCGCGAGCTCGACGGCGCGCATGTCGACTTCCTCTCGCGCGTGCGCAATCCGATCGGCGTGAAGCTCGGGCCGACCACGAGCCCCGAGGTCATGATGGAGCTCGTCGAGAAGCTCGACCCGAACCGCGAGCCGGGGCGCCTGACCTTCATCACGCGCATGGGCGCCGGGAGGATCCGCGACGCGCTGCCCCCGCTGCTCGAGGCGATCAAGCGCAGCGACGCGAACCCGCTGTGGGTGACCGACCCGATGCACGGCAACGGCATCACGACGCCCACGGGCTACAAGACCCGTCGCTTCGACGACGTGGTCGACGAGGTCAAGGGCTTCTTCGAGGCGCACCGCGCCGCGGGCACGCACCCGGGCGGCATCCACGTCGAGCTCACGGGCGACGACGTCACCGAGTGCCTCGGCGGTTCCGAGCACATCGACGAGGACACCCTGGCCACGCGCTACGAGTCGCTGTGCGACCCCCGCCTGAACCACATGCAGTCGCTCGAGCTCGCGTTCCTGGTGGCCGAGGAGCTCGCCGCGCGCTGATCGCGCGCCGCCACGCCGACGGGCGGGCGCGTCATCCGATCGGATGGCGCGCCCGCCCGTTCGTCGTTCCGCCCCGGGCGTTCGTCCGGGCCGGGTCTCAGAGCGTGATGGATCCGACGATGCGCACGCTGCTCCCGGGCGCCGCGAGTTCGTCGGCGGCGGGAGTCTGCTCCTGCACGGTCGCGATCGGCCAGAAGATCTCGGGCAGTTCCTTCTCGACCGTGAAGCCCGCGGCCTCGAGGATCTGGATCGCCTCGGACATGGTCTTGCCGACCACGTTCGGCACCGCGATCGGTTCCGGGCCCTTGGAGACCGTCAGCCGCACCGTGTCGCCGGGGTTCATCGGATCGTCGAGCCAATCGGCCGTGATGACGACGTCGACGGGCACGTCGGGGCTGTACTGCGCGTCGGTGAACTCGACCTTCAGGCCCGCGTCCTCGAGGAGGGTCTGCGCCTCGGCGACCGCGCGTCCCTCGACGGGCGGCACGGGGCCGACCGAGACGACGAGCGTCATCGCGCCCCGCTCGGGATACTGCGCCGCCACGGCGGCGCCGTCGGCGCCCACCACCGCGATGACGCGGCCGGCCTCGACGTCGGCGGAGAACTGCTCCGCGCTGTCGTCGGCCACGGTGAAGGCGTCGAGGGCCGCGCGGGCCTCGTCCTCGGTCATGCCGGCGACGTTCGGCACGTCGAGCATCTGCGGACCGAGCGAGACGAACATGCGCACGACGGAGCCGCGCCGCGCGAGCGCGCCCTCGTCGGGGTCGGTGCCCGACACCTGGCCCTTCGGGATCTCGGGGTCGGTGCGTTCGGCCGGCTCCACCTGGAATCCGGCCTCCTCGAGCGCCTGCGCGGCGTTGTCGGGCAGCATGCCGGCCGTCTGGGGCACGGGGGCGAGCGAGCCCGGCCCGGCGCCGAAGTACCAGCCGGTCCCGGCCGCAAGCCCGGTGAGCAGCAGGACGAGGGCGAGCAGCCAGTATCCGCGTCGGCGCCGGCGGCTCGCCGCGTTGGCGAGGGCGACCGCGTCGCCTTCGACCTCCTCGTCGGCGACGGCGACGGCGCCCGTGGCGGAGCGGCCGGCGGGCGCGATCACGCGGGTCTCGGCGGTCGGGGCGAGGTCGCGGGTGCCGAGCACCATCGTGTCGCCGGACGCGCCGCGCAGGGCCGTGGACCGCAGCGCGGGTTCGAGCTCGCGGAGCCGATCGAGCATGATGCGCGCGTCGGCGGGTCGCTCGTCGGGGTCGCGCGAGGTCGCCCAGAGCACGAGCTCGTCGAGCTCGGGCGGCACGGACGGGTTGCGCGTGCTCGGCGCGGGCACGGACTCGTTCGCGTGCTGGTACGCGATCTGCATGGGCGCCTCGCCGACGTACGGCTGCTCGCCCGTGAGCATCTCGTAGGTCATGATGCCGAGCGCGTAGATGTCGCTGCGCGCGTCGGCGATGCCGCGCGTGACGAGCTCGGGGGAGAGGTAGGCGATCGTGCCGAGCAGCGCCTGGCCGGTCGCCGTGTTGGCGCTCGCGGCGCGCGCGAGCCCGAAGTCGCCGAGCTTGATACGGCCGTCGTCGGCGAGCAGCACGTTCTCGGGCTTGAGGTCGCGGTGCACGATGCCGGCCTTGTGCGCCGCCGCGAGCCCGGAGAGCACGGCGTCGAGGATGTCGATCGTCTGCTCGGGCGTCAGCCGCTTGTAGTCCTTGAGCAGGTCGCGCAACGTGATGCCGGGCAGGTACTCCATGACGAGGTACGCCATGTCGGCGTCCTGGCCCTGGTCGAAGACGTTGACCACGTTCGGATGGGCGAGGCGCGCGGCCGAGCGGGCCTCCTGCACGAAGCGCGTCTTGAAGGTGTTGTCGTCGGCGAGGTGCCCGTGCATGATCTTGATCGCCACGCGGCGCTCGAGTCGCAGGTCGGTGGCGAGGTAGACCGTGGCCATGCCGCCGCGGGCGATCCGCGAGCGCACCTGATAGCGGCCGTCGACGAGACGGCCGATCATCGGGTCGGCGGGCGCGGTGGTCACCGTACGAGTCTACGAAGGCTCGTATGCCCCCGGAGGGACACACGCCCGGCGGTTCAGGATCGCAACGGCATCGTGACGAACGGATGGCGCGTGCGCGTCAGCCGAGCTCAGTGAGCCAGCGCTCGGCCGAGGCCTCCCACTTGGCGAAGTGCCCGGGGTGGGCGCTGCGCTGCACGGCCTGCGCGGCATCCGCGAGCGACATCGACTCCCAGCCGTCGACGTCGAGCAGCCCGGGAGCGGTGCCCACGGTGGGGGAGTCGGGGCCACCGTAGAACGCCGCGGCGGCGCGTTCCGGGTCGCGCACCTCGTCGGCCGTGCCCCAGCCCTGGCTCGGTCGCTGCTGGAACAGTCCCAGGGAGTCCCGGTCGCCGTGGTCGAGGTTGCGCAGGCCGGATTCCTGGGCCGCGGCCGCGAGGGCGATGACGATGCCGCGGTCGGGGATGCCGCGGGCCCGTCCGACCGCGACGATGACGGCCGCGTTGGCGCGCATCTCGTCGTCGAGCGGCACGTCGAGCATGGCGACGGCGGTCGCCTCGACGGGAGCGGGCACCCGGAGCACGATCTCCTGCCCGGGAACGATGAACCCGTCGGCGGCGTCGGGGTTCAGCTCGACCAGCCGTTCGAGCGCGACGCCGTGGCGTTCGCCGATGCCGATCAGCGTGTCGCCCTCGACGACGACGTGCACGTCGTCCGCCGTCGCGGGAGCCGGCGCGGTCGGCCGGGACGCGTCGGCGGAGCCTTCGGGGACCGGATCCCCGTCTCGGGCGGGCAGGACGACGGTCTGGCCCGGGAAGATCAGGCTCGTCGGGCCGAGGCCGTTGGCGCTCAGCACGACGTCGGTGTCGAGGCCGTACGCCGCGGCGATCCCGCTGACGGTCTCGCCCGACCGCACGACGTGCCGGGCGATGTCGGGCCGGGGCACGGACGGCGTCGTGGAGGTCGCCGCGGCGCCGCCGGGCAGCGCGAGCCGCTGCCCGGGGAAGATCAGGCTCGACCAGCTCAATCCGTTCTCCGCCAGCACCTCGGCGGTCGAGAGTCCGTACCGGGCGGCGATCGCGCTCACGGTGTCGCCGTCGCGCACGGTCACCTCGGCGGGCAGCTCCGTTCCGGCTGCAGCCGCCGTCGCCGAGGCGCGCGCCGCAGGCGCCCCCGTGACCGCCTTGGGCTTCGGCTGGCGCTTGATGGTCTGCGGCGCGGCAGCCGCCGGCTGGACGAATCCGAGCGTCACGGCGATGGTGCTCGCGGCCGCGACGGGGAGAGTCAGGAGGCGACGGACCGTGCGGCCCCGGCGGTTCCGACCGGCGCCGGTGCCGCCGTCGGCCCCGTGGTCGGCGGGCGTCGCGCCCGAGTACTGCTCCATGGTCCCCCTCCGCACTGAGCGGATGCGGTCACCGTCTCACGCGGTCGGGTCCGAGTCAAACTCATCCGCGCGCGTCGCCGCGCCTCGCCGTGAAGGCGGTTCCGCGGTCCGTCCGGTCCGTGGCAGTCTGTACGCGTGACCGATGCCGAGCAGACCGAGTGGCTGACCGTTCCCGACCTGGTCGAGCGGCTGGGGCAGACCCCGAGCCGCATCCGTCGCCTGATCGACGAGCGGTACCTCCTGGCCAAGCGCGTCGACGGGGTGCTGAGGGTGCCCGCGGCGTTCCTCCGCGACGATGCGCCGCTGCCCGAGCTGCACGGCACGGTGATCGTGCTGGCCGACGCGGGCTTCAGCGACGAGGAGGCCCTGGAGTGGCTGCTCGGCGAGGAGGACAGCCTCGGGACCACTCCGATCGCGGCGCTCCGCGCGGGTCGCAAGTCCGAGGTGCGCCGGGTGGCGCAGGCGCTGGCGTAGCGGGCGTCAGCTGGCTCGGCGCGTCACGGCGCGGGCGAGGTCGGCGAGCGCGCCCGCGGCGTCGCGGTCGATCGGGGCCGACGACAGCGCGGCCATCGCGCGATCGGTCTGCTCGTCGATGACGCGCTCGAGCTCGTCGACGGCTCCGCACTCGCGGATCGTCCGCTGGAGCATCCGCACCTGCTCGGCGTCGAGCGCGGGATCGCCGAGGAGCTCGTCGAGCAGGCGGCGCTGACCCGAGGCGAGCCGTTCGCGGGCGATCGCGATGAGGACCGTGCGCTTGCCTTCCCGGAGGTCGTCGCCGGCGGGCTTGCCCGTCACGTCGGGGTCGCCGTAGACGCCCAGCAGGTCGTCGCGCAGCTGGAACGCGATGCCGAGGGGGAGGCCGAACGCCTGGAGCGCCTGGAGCTGGGCCGGCCCGCCGCCCGCGATGGCGCCTCCGATCACGAGCGGCGCCTCGATGCTGTACTTGGCCGACTTGTACACGACCACGCGCTCGGCGCGCGCGCGCTGCTCGTCGTCGGGCATGGCGAGCCATGCGCGCTCCTCGAGGATGTCGAGGTACTGGCCGACCGTGACCTCGGTGCGCATGCGGTTGAACTCCGTGCGCGCGGTGCGCGCCGCGGCGGGATCGGGCAGGACGGCGAGCCCCTCGTCGAGCAGCTCGTCGCTCCAGCCGAGCAGGAGGTCGCCGAGCAGGATCGCGGTCGCGCGACCGTAGTCCCCGGCGTCGCCCGCCCAGCCGGCCGTGCGGTGCTGCGCCTCGAACACACGATGGGCGGACGGCGCGCCGCGACGCGTGTCGGAGTGGTCGATGAGGTCGTCGTGCACGAGCGCCGCCGCGTGGAACACCTCGAGCGCCGCGGACGCGGACACGACGGCGTGGCGTTCGGCGAGCGTCGCGGCATCCGACCGGTCGCCGGCGGGACCGCGGACCGCCTGCCAGCCCCGATGGCAGAACTGCGCCCGGAAGCGCTTGCCACCGCTGAGAAAGCGCTTGGAGAATTCGGACATCGGGTCGAGGTCGGGCGCGATCGAGCGGAGAATGGAAGCACGGTCGTCAAGGAATTCCTCGAGGCGTTCGTTCACCAGATCGACGAGTCGGGGAGCCGGGACCATCGTCCTAGCCTAGCGACGACGCGCAGGCCTAGAATGGCGTCACGAAGCGTCGGTCCCGAGAAGGAGGGAATGAGATGCCGCTTTCAGAGCAGGAGCAGCGCCTTCTCGAGGAGATGGAGCGGAACCTCTACAAGAACGACGCCGATTTCGTGGCGACGGTCGGAGGTGCCGGCCGGGGTCGGCCCAACTACCGCGCGATCGTCCTCGGGGTCCTGCTCGCCGTCGCCGGCGCGGGCGCCCTCATCGGGGGCGTGGCCTCGCACCTGCTCATCGTCGGAGTGCTCGGGTTCGCCCTGATGTTCATCGGGGTGCTCGTGGCGCTCACGCCGTCCAAGCGCGCCGGCGCCGCACCGGTCTCCGGTCTCGGTGCGTCGACCTCCACCGCCGCCCCCCGCCAGGCGAAGCCGCGCGCCGGATTCATGGACCGCCTCAACGAGCGCTGGGACCGTCGCCAGGACGGGCACGACTGACACCTCCACGCTGAACACCGACTGACGGGCCGATCGGGGATCGGCCCGTTTCTCGTGTGCGCGGGCGTGCCTGCGGTGCCCTCCACCGTGCGGGACCTCCGCCCTCCACTTCGCACCACCGGGGCCCGGACGTGCACGGATCCGCGTCGCGGGGCGCCGTCGAGACGGGTCGTCCGCGGCGTCGGCGGTGCCGGATCGGGCCCATCGCGGTGCTGACCGGGCCCGGGCCATCCACTTCCCTCCACCTGCGAGATGCCTGAGAATACGGGCCTGCACTGAGGTGGAATCGCCGGAAACGAGCCAATGTCGTTGTCTGGTGGAGGGCAGTGGAGTAAAGTGGAGCCAGCACCTGGTTCCTGGCCGGAGGATGGGGGTGACGCGATGTTCCTCGGAAGCTACGAACCGAAGCTCGATGAGAAAGGCCGCGTCATTCTTCCGGCGAAGTTCCGGGATGAGCTGTCGAACGGCCTCGTGCTCACGCGAGGTCAGGAGCGCTGCATCTACGTGTTCAGCGCGCGGGAGTTCGAGAGCATGAGCGAGAAGATCCGCCAAGCCCCCGTCACGAGCAAGCAGGCGCGCGACTACATGCGCGTCTTCCTCTCAGGGGCCTCTGCGGAGACCCCCGACAAGCAGAATCGGGTCACCATCCCCGCGAACCTCCGCACGTATGCGGGGCTCGACCGCGACCTCACGGTCATCGGCGCGGGAACGCGGGTGGAGATCTGGGATGCGGCGGCGTGGCAGAGCTACCTCGCCGAGCAGGAGGCGGCCTTCGCAGAGACGGCGGAGGAGGTGATCCCCGGACTCTTCTAGGTCCCCGGGCTCCGACTCCCAGCCGTGCGAGCCTGCTGCACTTCCCCGCAGCAGGACGAACGGATGGGGATCGGGACCCGCGGGTCGCGGAGGGATGGGAGACAGCATGGACATCGAACGGATCCACACGCCGGTCATGCTCGAGCGCACGCTCGAACTGCTCGCTCCGGCGCTCGACCGCGACGGGGCCGTGTTCGTGGATGCCACGCTGGGCATGGGCGGGCACACCGCCGCGGTACTCGAGCGGTTCCCGGGCGCCACCGCGATCGGGCTCGACCGCGACACCGACGCGCTCGCGATCGCACGCGAGCGCCTGGCGCCGTTCGGCGACCGGGCGCGATTCGTGCACACCGTCTACGACGGCATCGCCGACGCCGTCCACCGCGAGGGCTTCGACGAGGTGGACGGGATCCTCTTCGACCTGGGGGTCTCGTCGCTCCAGCTCGACCGGGCCGAGCGCGGGTTCGCCTATGCGAAGGACGCGCCGCTCGACATGCGCATGGACTCGACGCGCGGCCGCACGGCGGCCGACGTGATCGCCGAGTACTCCGAGGAGGACCTGCGCCGCATCTTCCGCGACTACGGCGAGGAGAAGCTCGCCGCGCGATACGCACGGGCGATCGTGCGAGCGCGCGAGGTCGCACCGATCACGCGATCCGGGCGGCTCGTCGAGGTGCTGCACGAGGCCACCCCGGTCGCCGTGCAACGCGCGGGCCACCCCG
The DNA here is from genome assembly GCF_016907355.1 of Agromyces aurantiacus. Classification (NCBI taxonomy): domain Bacteria; kingdom Bacillati; phylum Actinomycetota; class Actinomycetes; order Micrococcales; family Microbacteriaceae; genus Agromyces; species Agromyces aurantiacus. The sequence goes on from NZ_JAFBBW010000001.1 coordinate 2,172,428, forward strand.
CCAAGCGCGTGTTCCAGGCGCTGCGCATCGAGGTGAACGAGGAGCTCGCGGTGCTCGAGCGGGCGCTGCCCGCCGCGCTCGACCTCATCGCCGTCAGCGGTCGCATCGTCGTCCTCGCCTACCAGTCGCTCGAGGACCGCCTCGTCAAGCGCGTGCTCGCCGCGGCCTCCAGTTCCACCGCGCCCCCCGGGCTGCCGATGGAGCTGCCGGAGCACCGCCCGCAGTTCCGGCTCCTCGTGAGGGGCGCCGAGCTCGCGAGCGAGTCCGAGCAGGCGGAGAACCCGCGTGCCAAGCCGGTGCGACTGCGCGCCGCAGAACGAGTGAGGAGGCCGTCGTGAGCGCACTGCCGGCCCAGACCCGACCCGCACGGCGACTCGCGCCCGGGGCGGCGCCCGAGCGTTCGAGGCGGCTCCGCCCGGCGCCCGAGGCGGTCCGTCGAGCGCGCCCGAAGCTCGCGTACGCGGTGGTGTCGCTCGTCTCGATCGGGGCGATCGCGATGGTCCAGCTCCTGCTCTCCATCGCGATGACGCAGGGCGCCTACGAGCTCGACGCGCAGGTGCTGCGCCAGGCCGAGCTGCAGCGCGAGCAGCAGAAGCTCTCCGACGACCTCGACCGGCTCGAATCCCCGCAGTACCTGGCCATGAACGCCGAGGCGCTCGGGATGGTGCCGAACTCCGACCCGGTGTACCTGCGCCTGTCCGACGGCGCCGTGCTCGGGCAGCCGACCGCGGCCCAGGGCAGCTCCGGCTCGTCGGCCGCCCTCGTGCCGAACGCGTTGATCGACGGCGTGCCGCCCGTCACAGCGCAGGGCGCGGAGCAGACTGCGAAGGGCGGGGATGCGGCGAACGCGGCCGCCGGCGGCGGGAACGCCGCGCCGCCGGTTCCCGACGGGCTGCCGACGCCCGCCACCCACTGAGCGCATGACGGAACCGAGGCACGACGAGAAGGGAGCCGCCCCGAGATGAACCGAGTGAGTCGGCGGCCGATGCGTCGCATCGTCGCAGCGGGACTCGCGCTCGTGCTCATGGTGGGCTGGTTCGTCGTCCGGCTCGTCGACATCCAGGTCGTCCGGGCCGCCGAGCTCAACGCCGCCTCGGAGGACGTGCGGTCGCGCTCGGCGACGATCTACGGGGTGCGCGGCCAGATCCTCGATGCGAACGGGATGGTGCTCGCCGACAGCGTCATGCGGTACGACATCGCGCTCTCGCCGAAGCAGGCGATGCTCGGTCCGGTCGTCCGCGAGGAGCCCGATCCTGCCGACCCGTCCAAGCGCGTCGAGGTCGAGGTCCCGCTCGACCAGGTGCTCGACGAGCTCGGCGAGGTCATCGGGCGGCCCGCCGCCGAGCTGCGCGCGCTCATCGAGTCATCCCTCGAGGAGGACCCGGGCTCCGACTTCGCGTACGTCGCGAAGCTCGTCGACACGGAGACGTACGAGGAGGTGAAGGCCCTCGACATCCCCTGGGTCGTGCCCTACGAGCACCCGAGCCGGAGGTACCCGAACGGGGCCGTGGCCGGCAACCTCCTCGGGTTCGTCGGCGACGACGGGGATCCGCTCGCCGGGCTCGAGTACTCGGAGAACCGGTGCCTCGCGGGCGCGAACGGCGAGCGCACGTGGTTGCACAGCCTGAAGGACTGGGTCGAGATCCCGGGATCCGAGCGCGTCATCTCGGAGGCGAGGCAGGGCGGCGACCTCCAGCTGACCATCGACGCCGACCTCCAGTACTTCGTGCAGCGCGTGGCGGCCGCGCAGGTGCAGGCCACCGGAGCGCAGTGGGGGACCGTCACCGTGATGGAGGCGAAGACCGGTCGCCTGCTCGCGGTGGCCGACGTGCCGACGGTCGATCCGAACGCGCCCTCCGCGACCGACTCCGACGACCGCGGCTCGCGTGCGTTCACGGCGCCGTTCGAGCCCGGCTCGACCTTCAAGGCGCTCACGTCGGCGACGGTGATCGACGCCGGCGAGGGCGACCCGAACAGCGGCGTGACCGCCGACTACCAGTACCTCCCCCCGAACGGCGCCGACATCACCGACAGCCACGGCCACGGTCCGACGAACTACACCATGACGGGCATGCTCATCGACTCCTCGAACACCGCGATGTCGATGTTCGGCGAGCGCGTGAGCGACGAACGGCGCTACCAGGACATGCTCGACTTCGGGCTCGGCTCGCCGAGCGAGGTCGGCTTCGCGGGCGAGGCGTCCGGCGACCTGCACGGCGGGCCCGACGAATGGGACCCGCAGACGAAGTACGCCACGATGTTCGGCCAGGGCCTCACCACGAGCGCGATCCAGATCGCGAGCGTCTACCAGACGCTCGCGAACGGCGGCGTGCGGATGCCGGTCACCCTGGTCGAGGGCTGCCGGCAGTCGGATGGCACGCTCACCGAGGTCCCGTCGACCGAGGGTCGGCGCGTGGTGTCCGAGAAGGCGGCCGACGAGACCGCGGCCATGCTCGAGCAGGTGTACCTGCACGGATGGCTCGCCGACGACTGGAACATCCCGGGCTACCGCGTGGCGGCGAAGACGGGGACCGCGCAGGTGCCCGACGGCAACGGCGGGTACCAGTCGGGCTATCTCGTCTCCGTGTCGGGATTCGCCCCCGCCGACGACCCCGAGTTCGTCGTTTCGGTCAGCATCATGGACCCCGTTAAGATGAATTCGTCCGCCGCATCCGCTCCCGTCTTCCAACAGGTGATGAGCCAGGTGCTGAAGAAGTATCGGACGGTTCCATCCGGCGCCCCGGCGCCCGAGTTGCCAGCCACCTGGTAGAAAGTTGGGTTCGTGACCGGATCGCCTCCCTCGGCACTCCGGCCGCAGCACCCCGGCGCTCGCTCGCTCCGCAGCCTTGCGGAGGCGTTCGGGTTCGAGGTGCGCGGCGGGATCGACGAGATCGACGTGACGGGCGTCGCCATCGCCTCGGGCGCGGTCCACGGCGGCGACCTGTACGTCGCCGTGCCCGGTCGCCACGCGCACGGCGCCGACTACGCGGCCCAGGCGGCGGCGAACGGCGCGGTGGCCGTGCTGACGGATGCCGCGGGCGCCGAGCGCGCGGCCGCCTCCGGCCTGCCGGTGCTCGTGACCGCCGACGCGCGCGCGGCGCTCGGCGAGGTCGCCGCGTGGATCCATCGCACCGCGGAGAATCCGGCCACGCTGTTCGGGGTCACCGGGACCAACGGCAAGACGAGCGTCGTCTACCTGCTCTACGGCATCCTCCGGCAGCTCGGCCTGACGGCGGGCCTGACCTCGACGGCCGAGCGCCGGATCGGCGACGAGGCGGTGACGAGCTCGCTGACCACGCCCGAGGCGAGCGAGCTGCACGCGATGCTCGCGCGCATGCGCGAGGTCGACGTGCGCGCGGTCGGCATCGAGGTCTCGGCGCAGGCGCTCAGCCGGCACCGCGTCGACGGAGTCGTGTTCGACGTGGTCGGCTTCACGAACCTCTCGCACGACCACCTCGACGACTACGGGTCGATGGGGGAGTACTTCGAGGCCAAGCGCGAGCTGTTCACGCCCGAGCGCGCCCGTCGCGGCGTGGTGACGGTCGACTCGGATTGGGGCCGGCGCCTGGTCGCCGAGTCGCGGATCCCCGTGACGACGCTCGCGACCGAGCCCGGCCTCGATGCCGACTGGACCATGGCGGTGCTCGAGGAGACCCCCGCGCACACCGCCTTCCGGCTGACCGCGCCCGACGGCCGGGCGATCGAGACGCGCGTGCCGCTCATCGGCCGGTTCATGGCCGCGAACGCCGCGCTCGCGATCGTCATGCTCGTCGAGGCCGGGCACGACCTCGAGCTCATCGCGCACGCCGTCGCCGATCACGGCATCGACGCCTACATCCCCGGCCGCGCGGAGCGGGTCTCGGGCGAGCGCGGCCCGGTCGTGTACATCGACTACGGGCACACGCCCGATGCGTTCCGCCAGACGCTCGACGCGATCCGCCGCACGACCGCGGGCCGGATCGTCATGGTCTTCGGCGCCGACGGCGATCGCGACACGACCAAGCGCGCCGACATGGGCGCGATCGCCGCGCGCGGCGCCGACGCGCTCGTGATCACCGACTTCCACCCGCGGTGGGAGGATCCGGCCGCGATCCGCGCCGCGCTCATCGCCGGCGCGCGCGCCGCGGTACCCGACCGCGAGATCCACGAGATCGCCGACCCGCGGGCCGCGTTCCGTGCGGCACTCGCGCTCGCGGGGCCGGGCGACGCGGTGCTCTACGCGGGCCCAGGACACGAGGACTACCAGGAGGTCGCGGGCGTGAAGCATCCGTACTCGGCAAGGGACGACGCCAGGCTGGCACTGCGGGAAGCGGGGTGGCTCGAGTGATCGCGCTGACGCTCGACGAGATCGCGGCGGCGACCGGGGGTCGCCTCGAAGCGAGCGGCACGGAGGCGACGGGCGCAACCGTCGTCGACGGCGCCGTCACGACCGACTCGCGGGAGATCGAGCCCGGCGGCGTGTTCGTGGCCAAGCGCGGCGAGTTCGACGACGGGCACCGCTTCGCGCCCGGCGCCGTCGAGCGCGGGGCCGCGCTGCTCATCGTCGAGCGCCCGCTCGAGCTCGCCGTGCCCCAGGTCGTGGTGGACGACTCGGTCGAGGCGCTCGGTGCCCTCGCGAGCGAGGTCGTCCGCCGAGTGCGCGCGCTCGGTCGCCTCAGGATCGTCGGGGTGACCGGATCCAACGGCAAGACGACGACGAAGAACCTGCTCCGCACGGTCCTCGAGGAGGTCGGCCCCACGGTCGCCGCGCGCAAGAGCTACAACAACGAGGTCGGCGCGCCCACGACCATGCTCGAGCTCACCGAGGAGACCGAGTTCCTCGTCGCCGAGATGGGCGCCTCGGGCATCGGGCACATCGCCCACCTCGTCCGCATGGCCCGGCCCGACATCGGCATCGTCCTCAAGGTCGGCCTCGCGCACGCCGGCGAGTTCGGCGGCATCGAGAAGACGGTGCAGGCCAAGTCCGAGATGGTCACCGACCTGCTCCCGACGGATGTCGCGCTGCTGAACGTCGACGACCCCCGCGTGGCGGGCATGGCCGACCTCACGGCCGCGCGCGTCGTCTGGTTCGGGCTCGGCGAACGCGCCGACGTGCGTGCGACCGACGTGGTCGTGCACGCGCGCGGCACCGACTTCACCGTGACCGTTCCGGGCGGCGAGTCGGCGCGCGTGTCCTTCTCGGTGCTCGGGGAGCACCACGTCATGAACGCGCTCGCGGCGATCGCCGCCGCGCGCGAACTCGGGGTGCCGCTCGCGAGGATCGTCGCCGGGCTCGAACGGGTGACGCTCGCCGAGCAGTGGCGCATGCAGGTCATGGGCGGTCGGCACGACATCACCGTCATCAACGACGCGTACAACGCGAGCCCCGACTCGGTCGCGGCCGCGCTCAAGACGCTCGCGCAGGTCAAGCGGCCCGGCGCGCGCACCATCGCGGTGCTCGGCGAGATGAGCGAGCTCGGCGAGTTCTCGGGGGAGGAGCACGACCGGATCGGCCTGCTCGCGGTCCGGCTGGGGGTCTCCCAGCTGGTCGTCGTGGGCGAGGGCGCGCGGCGCATGCACATCTCCGCGATCAACGAGGGCTCGTGGGACGGCGAGTCCGCCTACGTCGACACGGCCGACGAGGCGTTCGAGCTCGTCACGTCGATGGTGCACCCCGGAGACACCGTGCTGGTGAAATCGTCGAACTCGGCGGGGCTCCGCCACCTCGGCGATCGACTGGGAGAATGGTTCGCGTGAGAGCACTGCTGACCGCCGGAGCGTTGTCGCTCTCCTTCACCCTCTTCCTGACGCCGCTGTTCATCCGGTTGTTCACGAGGCTCGGCTGGGGTCAGTTCATCCGCGACGACGGCCCGAAGACGCATCACGTCAAGCGCGGCACGCCCACCATGGGCGGCATCATCTTCATCCTGGGGACCCTGTTCGGGTACTTCTCGGCGACGGTGCTGATCGGCGACGGCCCGACCGCCTCCGGCCTCCTGGTCCTGTTCATGATGGTGGGCCTCGGCCTGGTCGGGTTCGTCGACGACTTCCTGAAGACCCGGAAGAAGCAGAGCCTCGGGCTCGGCGGCTGGGCGAAGATCGCGGGCCAGACCATCGTCGCCGCGGCCTTCGCCCTGCTGGCGCTGCAGTTCCCGAACGAGGAGGGGGTGACCCCGGCCACCACCAAGATCTCCTTCATCCGCGACCTGCCGCTCGACTTCATGGTGCTCGGCACGATCGTCGGCACCATCGCCTACGTCGTGTGGATCGTGCTCATCACGGCCGCCGCGTCGAACGGCGTCAACGTCACCGACGGCCTCGACGGCCTCGCCTCGGGTGCGTCGATCCTCGCGATCGGGTCGTTCATCATCATCGGCTTCTGGCAGTTCAACCAGTCGCGCTTCAGCGAGAACCTCAACCCCGACGACCTCTACCGAAGCTACGACGTGCGAGATCCGCTCGACCTCGCGATCGTGGCGACCGCGATCGTCGGCGCGGTCGTCGGCTTCCTGTGGTGGAACACCAACCCGGCGCACATCTACATGGGCGACACCGGTTCGCTCGCCCTGGGCGGCGCCCTCGCGGCGCTCGCCGTCGCGAGCCAGACCGAGCTGCTCCTGCTGCTGCTGGGCGGGCTGTTCGTGATCGAGGCGGGATCGGTGATCGTGCAGCGCGCCTACTTCAAGGTCAGCGGCGGCAAGCGCGTGTTCCTGATGAGCCCGATCCACCATCACTTCGAGCTGAAGGGCTGGGCCGAGGTCACCATCGTCGTCCGGTTCTGGATCATCGCGGGCCTGTTCGTCGCGGCCGGGGTCGGCGCGTTCTACTTCGAATGGCTCCAGAGTTGAACGAGCGCGCCGAGCGCGCCGCGCGACTCGATGGACTGACCAGCTGGCACGCCGACGGATGGCGCGACCTGCGCGTCGCGGTGCTCGGGCTGGGCGTCACGGGCTTCGCCGTGGCCGACACGCTCGCCGAGCTGGGCTCGGCCGTGACGGTGTACGCGCGCGATCGCGACGAGGACCGCGAGCGGATCCTCGGGGTGATCGGCGTGGGCTTCGTCCGGCACGCACTGGATGCCGTGCCCGACGAGCTCGCGGCATCCGACCCCGACCTCGTCGTGGTCTCGCCGGGGTTCCGTCCCGACCACCCGGTGCTGGCCTGGGCCGCCGAGCGCGGCGTCGCCGTGTGGGGCGACATCGAGCTGGCGTGGCGCGTTCGCGACAAGGTGAAGGCCGCCGAGTGGATGCTCGTGACCGGCACCAACGGCAAGACGACCACGGTCCAGCTCGCGGCCACGCTCATCGCCGCGGGCGGCGTGCGGGTGGCGCCGTGCGGCAACATCGGCGTGCCCGTGCTCGACGCGGTGCGCGACCCGGTCGGATACGACGTGCTCGTCGTCGAGCTGTCCAGCTTCCAGCTGCACCACCTGCCGACCGAGGGTCCCGGCGCGATCCACCCGCACGCGAGCGTGTGCCTGAACCTCGCCGACGACCACCTCGACTGGCACGGCTCGGCCCGGGCGTATCGCGACGCGAAGGCGAAGGTGTACATGAACACCAGGGTCGCGTGCGTGTACAACCGCGCCGACGAGGCGACCCGCGCGATGGTCGAGGACGCCGAGGTCGAGGAGGGCGCCCGTGCCATCGGCTTCGGGCTCGACACGCCCGGCCCGAGCGACTTCGGCGTGGTCGACGGCATCCTCTGCGACCGCGCGTTCCTCGAGGAGCGCCGCACCGCCGCGCTCGAGATCACGACACTCGACGAGCTCGAGCCGCGCGGACTCGCCGTGCCGCACATCGTCGCCAACATCCTGGCGGCCTCCGCGCTCGCGCGCTCGTACGACGTCCCGGTCGGCGCCATCCACGACGCCCTCGCGACGTTCCGGCTCGACGCGCACCGGATCGAGACCGTCGCCGTCTCCGGCGGCATCCGCTGGATCGACGACTCCAAGGCGACCAACCCGCACGCCGCCGAGGCGTCGCTGCGCGCCTTCGGCCGGGTGGTCTGGATCGTGGGCGGGCTGCTGAAGGGCGTCGACGCCGACGCGCTCGTCGCACGCCACGTGCCGCGCCTGCGCGCGGCGGTCGTGATCGGACGCGACCGCACGGCGCTGGTCGAGGCGTTCCGCCGACACGCGCCCGGACTGCCCCTCTTCGAGGTCGTCACGGATGACACTGAGAGCGTGATGCCCGACGCGGTCGCCCTGGCGGCCTCGGTCGCGGAGGACGGCGACACCGTGCTCCTCGCTCCCGCCGCGGCGTCGATGGACCAGTTCGCGGACTACGCCGACCGCGGGCGGCGCTTCCACGAGGCCGTCCGCGAGCGGCTCGGAGGTGAGGCGCATGACGAGCCCCGCTCGGACGAGCCGCCCGCCGAAGCGCCCTGAGTCCTCGGGCCTGGCCGCCCGCATCCGGCTCGGCGCGTTCCGCCCGGAGTCGACCGACTACTTCCTGCTGCTCGGCACGACGCTCTTCCTGGTGCTGCTCGGGCTGGTCATGGTGCTCTCGTCCTCGCTCGTCGAGTCCGGCCTCGAGAACGACGGCGACTTCACGTCGCGCGCGGTGCAGCAGGCGACCTACGCGCTCGTCGGCGTGCCCGTGATGCTCCTCGCCGGGCGCATCCCCGAGGGGTTCTGGATGCGCATCGCCTGGCTCGCGCTCGGCATCGCGTGCGCGCTGCAGCTGCTGGTCGTGGCCACGCCGCTCGGCGTCACGGTCGGTGGCAACACCAACTGGCTCCGGCTCGGTCCGGTGCAGTTCCAGCCCTCCGAGCTCATCAAGGTGGCGCTCGTGCTGTGGCTCGGGCTCATCGTCACGAAGAAGCAGGACCACCTGCACTCGTTCTCCCAGGGCATCATGCCGATCCTGCTCGTCGGCGGGGGAGCGATCGGCCTGGTGCTCCTCGGCGGTGACCTCGGCACGGTCATGGTGATGGCGGGGATGCTGCTCGGCACGCTGTTCCTGATCGGCGTGCGGCTGCGGCTGCTCGCCGTGCCGCTCGTGGCCGGCGCGATCGCGTTCTGGCTCGTGGCGATCTCGAGCGAGAACCGGATGCGCCGCATCACCGCGTTCGTGCAGGAGCACTGCACGCGCTACGACACCGCCGACTGCTGGCAGATCCAGCACGGCACCTTCGCGCTCGCCAACGGCGGCGTGTTCGGCGTCGGGCTCGGCAACTCGGCGGCGAAGTGGTCGTGGCTGCCCGCGGCCGACAACGACTTCATCTTCGCGATCATCGGCGAGGAGCTGGGCCTGATCGGCGCGGTCGTGGTCATCGGGCTGTTCGTCGTGCTCGCGATCGCGCTCGCGCGGATCGTGCGCAATGCGCCCACGCCGTTCGGCAAGACCGTCTCGGCGGCGGTGCTCGTGTGGGTCGTCGGACAGGCATGTGTCAATATCGGTGTCGTGCTCGGCGTCTTCCCCGTCCTCGGCGTTCCCCTCCCGCTCGTCTCCGCAGGCGGCACGGCGCTGCTGACGACCCTGTTCGCGATCGGCGTCGTGCTCTCCGTCGCGCGCGACCCCGGCGCGCCCGCCCGCGCCGCGGCGCGGGCGGAGCAGCGCCGCGCGGCCCGCGCGACCCGGACGGCGCGCGCCCGATGACCACCTACCTCCTCGCCGGCGGAGGCACCGCCGGCCACGTGAATCCCCTGCTCGCGGTCGCGGACCGCCTGCGCGAGCGGGATCCCGAGGCGCGCGTGCTCGTGCTCGGCACGGCCGTGGGCCTGGAGTCGCGGCTCGTGCCCGCCCGCGGCTACGACCTGCTCACGATCGAGAAGGTGCCCTTCCCGCGCCGCCCGAACGGCGCCGCCGTGCGATTCCCCGCGCGGTTCCGCCGTTCGATCGCCGACGTCGCCGCGATCATCGCCGAACGCCGCGTCGAGGTCGTGGTGGGCTTCGGGGGCTACGTCGCGACGCCCGCGTACCTCGCGGCTCGCCGTGCGGGCATCCCGGTGGTCGTCCACGAGGCGAACGCGCGGCCGGGGCTCGCGAACCGCCTGGGCGCGCGCTTCGCCGCGCGCGTCGGCGTCGCGTTCCGGGGCACTCCGCTGCCTCGGGCCGAGTTCGTGGGCATGCCGCTGCGGCGCGAGATCGAGACGCTCGACCGGCCGGCGCGCCGCGCCGAGGCGGCCGCGCTCTTCGGACTCGATCCCGCGCGCCCGGTGCTGCTCGCCACGGGTGGCTCCCTCGGCGCGCGCCGCATCAACCGCACGATGGTCGCGAGCGCCGCCGGGCTCGTCGCGACCGGATGGCAGGTGCTCCACGTCACCGGCGCCGACGCCGACGTGACCGACCCCGACCTGCCCGGCTATCGCATGATCGAGTACGCCGACCGGATGGACCTCGCCCTCGCGATCGCCGACGCCGCGGTCTCGCGCGCCGGCGCCGCGACCGTGAGCGAGCTCTCGGCCCTCGGGATCCCGGCCGTCTACGTGCCGTATCCGGTCGGCAACGGCGAGCAGCGCTTCAACGCGGCCGACGTGGTGCAGGCGGGGGGCGGCGTCCTCGTCGACGACGCGGACTTCGTGCCCGAGTGGGTCGAGGCCGAGCTCCAGCCCCTGCTCGGCGATCGCGAGCGGCTCGCGGCGATGGCCCGTGCCGCAGCCTCCGTCGGCGCCCTCGACGGGACCGACCGCATGGTCGCCCTGATCGGCGGCGCGCTGCGCCCGACGGGTGGCGACCCCTCCGCGGGCGCGTAACGTTGAACCGACCGAGATCCCGACCAGGAAGCCCCACGACACCGTGACGATCAAGCCCGACCTCTCCGCCCCGATCCCCGCCGACCTCGGCGCCGTGCACTTCGTCGGCATCGGCGGTTCGGGCATGAGCGGTATCGCGCGGCTCGTGCTGGGCGCCGGTCACCGGGTGACGGGGTCGGATTCACGCGACTCCGCCAACATCGCCGCGCTGCGCGATCTCGGCGCCGAGGTCGCGATCGGCCACGCGGCCGAGAACCTGCCCGACGACGTCGACACGGTCGTGGTCACGGGCGCGCTCTGGCAGGACAACCCGGAGTACCGGCTGGCCCTCGAGCGCGGCATCCCGGTGCTGCACCGCTCGCAGGCGCTCGCCGCGCTCATCGCCGGCCGTCGGCTCGTCTCGGTCGCGGGCGCGCACGGCAAGACGACGTCGACGGGCATGGTCATCACCGGGCTGCTCGCGCTGGGCGAGGATCCGAGCTTCGTCAACGGCGGCGTGATCGAGGAGCTCGGCGTGAGTTCCGCCGCCGGTTCCGGGGAGCTGTTCGTGGTCGAGGCCGACGAGTCCGACGGCTCGTTCCTGCTCTACGACACCTCCGTCGCGCTCATCACCAACGTCGACCCCGACCACCTCGACCACTACGGCTCGTTCGAGGCGTTCGAGCAGGCGTTCGTCGACTTCGCCGACCGCGCGCGCGAGTTCGTCGTGATCTCGTCCGACGACGCCGGCGCGACGCGCGTCCGCGAGCGGCTCTCGCACCCGCGCGTGCTGACCTTCGGCGAGGCGGCCGATGCGGCGGTGCGCGTGCACGACATCGTCACCGACGGTCCGGTGGCGTTCGCGCTGACCTACGAGGGGCGCGAGTACCGCGCGCAGCTCCGGATCCCCGGTCGCCACAACGCGATCAACGCCGCGGGCGCGTTCGCCGTCCTCGTCGGACTCGGATTCGACCCGCAGCGCTCGCTCGACGGCATCGCGCGCTTCGCCGGAACGGGCCGCCGCTTCGAGCTGCACGGCACGGTCGACGGCGTGAGCGTGTACGACGACTACGCGCACCACCCGACCGAGGTGGCTGCGGCGCTCTCGGCGGCGCGCACCGTCGTCGGCGACGGACGCATCATCGCGGTGCACCAGCCCCACCTGTACAGCCGCACCCGGCTGTTCGCGAAGGAGTTCGCCGAGGTGCTCGAGCGGTACGCCGACGAGACGGTCGTGCTCGACGTGTACGGGGCGCGCGAGGATCCGGAGCCCGGCGTGACCGGCGCGCTCGTGAGCGAGCGCTTCGCGGACCCCGAGCGCGTGGCCTTCATCGCGGACTGGCAGGAGGCGGCCGACCACACGGCGCGCATCGCCCGGCCGGGCGACTTCGTGATCACGCTCGGCTGCGGCGACGTGTACCGCATCGTGCCCCAGATCCTCGGATCGCTCGAGCACGAGCGGCGCGACTGAGCGGCACGACGTGAAGCGGCCGCAGGGATTCGATCGGGCGCGGCCCGCGCGGAGCGCCGCGCAGGTGCCCGCGCAGGCTCCGCCCGCGTCGCGCCCGGGCTCCGCCGCGGGCGAGGCGCGCGCCGGCTCGGCGAAGCGCGGCGCCGCCCGCGCGGACGCACCGCGATCCGGGCGGGGCGAGGCGACGGCGCCGACCGAGCCAATCCGGCTGCCGGTCGAGGAGCCCGCGGCATCGGCGACCGCCGCGGCGACCTCGGCCGCGGCGCCGCCCGGTCCGGCGGCCGCCGGCGGTGCGCGCGAGACGCCCGGTGACGAGCGCGCCGCGCGGCGGTCGCTCGCGGCGGCCGAGCGCGAACGCCGCCGCTACGAGCGCCAGGAGGTCCGGCGCTTCACGCGCCGGAGCCGGATGCGGCGCATCGCCTGGCTCACGGGGATCGGCTCGGTCGTGGGGCTCGCGGTACTTGCCGTCGTCGTCGCGTACTCGCCGCTGATGGCGCTGCGCGAGGTGCGCGTCGAGGGGGCCTCGCGGATCCCGGCCGCGGACATCCAAGCCGCGTTCGACGACCGGATCGGCACCCCGCTGCCGCTCGTGTCGACCGACGAGGTGCGCGAGACGCTGTCGGGGTTCGCGCTCATCGAGACCTACTCGACCGAGACGGTGCCGCCCGGCACGCTCGTGATCCGGATCGTCGAGCGCACGCCCGTCGGCGTGGTCGAGGGCTCGTCGGGCTTCACGTCCGTCGACGCGGCGGGCGTCGTGATCGACCGCACCGACGAGCGGCCGGAGGGCCTGCCGCTCATCACGGTCGACGGCGGTCTCGGCGGCGACGCGTTCCGATCGGTCGGCGCGGTGCTCCGCAGCCTGCCGGCCGACCTGCTCGCGCGCGTGACGGACGTGACGGCCGAGACGCCCGACGACGTCCGGCTCGACCTCGTCGAGGGTGCGACCGTGCTGTGGGGGAGCGACGAGGACTCGGCGCTCAAGTCGACCGTGCTCGTGCGCCTGATGGCGGCGGCGCCGCCCGACTCGGTCGGCCGCTACGACGTGTCGGCGCCGCTCAGCCCCGTCACGCAGTGACCGCGCGGGAGGCCGCGGCCGGGACATCCGCTCGCCGGATCGCGACACGCGGGGGCGCCTTGCCCGGCGCCCCGGCCATGGCACCTACCTTCGATTCAGGAATTGCATACTCGGCAAAACTTTAACCTTCGAGTAGAGGTTCAGGGTTCAGAGTTCGCAGAGAGGGCCGGACATGTCGACAAACCAGAACTACCTCGCCGTCATCAAGGTGGTCGGTATCGGCGGTGGCGGCGTCAACGCCGTCAACCGGATGATCGAACTCGGCCTGCGCGGCGTGGAGTTCATCGCGATCAACACCGACGCCCAGGCGCTGCTGATGTCCGACGCCGACGTCAAGCTCGACGTCGGTCGCGACCTCACCCGAGGGCTGGGCGCGGGCGCCGACCCGGAGGTCGGGCGCCGCGCCGCGGAGGACCACGCTGAGGAGATCGAGGAGGCGCTCGCGGGCGCCGACATGGTCTTCGTCACCGCCGGCGAGGGCGGCGGCACCGGCACCGGCGGCGCGCCCGTGGTCGCCCGCATCGCCAAGTCGATCGGCGCGCTCACGATCGGCGTCGTCACGAAGCCGTTCAGCTTCGAGGGCAAGCGTCGCCAGACCCAGGCGGAGCAGGGCGTCGCACGCCTGAAGGAGGAGGTCGACACCCTCATCGTGGTGCCCAACGACCGCCTCCTCGAGATCAGCGACCGCGGCATCTCGATGCTCGAGGCCTTCGCCACGGCCGACCAGGTGCTCCTCGCGGGTGTGCAGGGCATCACCGACCTGATCACGACGCCGGGCCTGATCAACCTCGACTTCGCCGACGTGAAGTCGGTGATGCAGGGGGCCGGCTCGGCGCTCATGGGCATCGGCTCGTCGCGCGGCGCGGACCGCGCGATCAAGGCGGCCGAGCTCGCGGTCGCGAGCCCGCTGCTCGAGGCGTCGATCGACGGCGCCCACGGCGTCCTGCTCTCGATCCAGGGCGGGTCGAACCTCGGCATCTTCGAGATCAACGACGCCGCGCGCCTCGTGCAGGAGGCCGTGCACCCCGAGGCCAACATCATCTTCGGTGCCGTCATCGACGACACGCTCGGCGACGAGGTCCGCGTCACGGTCATCGCCGCCGGGTTCGACGGCGGTGACCCGATGCCCAAGCCGGTCGAGGTCAAGAAGCCCTCGGTCGTGCCCGCCGCGGTGGGCGCGTCGGCCGTCGGCGGCCTGGTCGGAGCCCTCGGGAGCTCCGACGCGGGCGAGGTCCTCGCCGAGATCGACATCGAGGAGCTCGTCGAGACCGCGAACTGGGGCGAGGCCACGAGCAGCACGGCCGACCAGATCGTCTCCGACCCCGCGTTCGGCGACGACTCGGACGACCTCGACATCCCCGACTTCCTCAAGTGAGGCCAGGGCGGGACCACCGGGGGCGGGCCGCATGAGCGAGCTCGCCACCCGGCTGTCGGCCGTGCGCGAGGGCATCGCGGACGCCGCGACCGCAGCCGGGCGCGACGTCGCCGGGATCACGACGGTCGTCGTCACCAAGTTCCAGCCCGTCTCGCTCATCAGGGAGCTCGCCTCGCTCGGCGTCCGGGACGTGGGGGAGAACCGCCACCAGGAGGCGCAGGCCAAGGCCCGCGAGCTCGCCGACCTCGGGCTGACCTGGCACTTCGTCGGCCAGCTCCAGAGCAAGAAGGCCCGCCAGGTGCGCGAGTACGCGTCGGTGATCCACTCGGTCGACCGCACCTCGCTCGTCGACGCGCTGCGCTCGGAGGAGTCGACGGTCGACTGCTTCGTCCAGGTGAACCTCACCGACGACCCCGGACGCGGCGGGGTGGCCGAGGAGGCGCTCGAGCCGCTCGTGCAGCACGTGCTCGACACGCCCGGGCTGCGACTGCTCGGGCTCATGGCCGTCGCGCCGCTCGACGAGCCGGCGCGCCCCGCGTTCGCGCGCGTGCGCGCGATGTCCGAGCGCGTCCGCCGCCTCGCACCCGGCGCGAGCGCGCTGTCCATGGGCATGTCGCACGACTATCGCGACGCGATCTTGGAGGGTGCGACACACCTTCGCATCGGGACCGCAATCACGGGGAATCGGCCGACCCCGGGCTAGCCTCGAAGGCACGGAACCACTGACGGAGGCAGCGATGTCGAACCCGCTCAAGAAGACCATGGTCTACCTCGGACTCGCCGACGAGGAGCTCGAGCCCGAGACGGCGCCGACGGCGGCTGCGCCGGCACCCATCGTGCACGCCGCACCCGCGCCGGTCGCGAAGAGCGGTGCGGCAGTGACCCCCCTCCGGAAGCACCACGTGCAACCGACGACACCCCCGCAGGCGGAGATGAACGAGATCCTCACGGTGCACCCGCGCCAGTACCGAGACGCCCAGGTGATCGCCGAGTCGTTCCGCGACGGCGTGCCGGTCATCATCAACCTGTCCCAGATGTCCGACGCCGAGGCCCGCCGTCTCATCGACTTCGCCAGCGGCCTCTCGCAGGGCCTGTACGGCAAGATCGAGCGCGTCACGAGCAAGGTGTTCCTGCTCTCGCCGGCCCACGTGGTGGTCTCCGGTGAGGCCGGCGAGGCCGACGGCGACGTCGACGCGTCGTTCTTCACGCACGCGTAGACTCCCCACGTGAGCGCCCTCGTCGTCGTCTGGAACCTCCTCTACACCCTCCTCCTCATCTACTTCTTCGTGATGTGGGCGAGGTTCGTGCTCGACCTCGTGCGCACCTTCAATCGGTCCTGGCGGCCCCGCGGGTTCGTGCTCGTGCTCGTCGAGGGCGTGTACACGGTGACCGACCCGTTGGTGAAGTTCTTCCGGCGGCTCGTGCCGCCGATCCGCCTCGGGCAGGTCGCGCTCGACCTCGGCTGGAGCATCGCGATGCTCGTCGTGATCATCGCGATGACCGTCGTGTCCTGGCTCGCCGCGGCCTCGGCGGCGACGGCCTGAGCGGATGCCTCGGGGTGGCGCGCCGCGCACGGGCGCTCTGCATCCTCGAGGTTCTCTTTGCTACCGTTAGCAGAACGTGATCGAACCGTTCGACAGATTCGAGGGATGGGAAGCCATGGCGCTAACTCCGGAAGATGTGGTCAACAAGCGCTTCCAGGCGACGAAGTTCCGGGAGGGCTACGACCAGGATGAGGTCGATGACTTCCTCGACGAGGTCGTCGTCGAGCTTCGCCGTCTCAACCAGGAGAACGAGGAGCTGCGCCAGCGCCTCGCCGCCGCCGAGGCCCGTGCGGGCGAGGGCGGCGCCGCTGCGGCACCCGCCCCTGCACCCGTCTACGCCGAGCCGGCGGCTGCGCCGCCCACCGTCGCGGTGCCCACGCCCACGGCCGCTCCGCAGTCCGAGATCGACGAGCAGACCAGCACCACGAACCTGCTGCAGCTCGCCCGCCGCCTGCACGAGGAGCACGTGCGCGAGGGCGTCGAGAAGCGCGATGCGCTGATCGCCGAGGGCCACGCCACGGCCGCGCGCATCGTCGCGGAAGCCGAGGCCAAGCAGCGCGCGCAGATGGGCATCCTCGACCAGGAGCGCGTGGCGCTGGAGAAGCGGGTCGACGAGCTCCGCGTGTTCGAGCGCGAGTACCGCCAGAAGCTCAAGAGCTACATCGAGGGCCAGCTCCGCGAGCTCGACACCGCGCAGCCGGTGCAGGTCTCGGGTGCGGCCGGGTTCTCGGCTCCGGTCGGTGCGCAGGGCGTGACGAGCGACCAGCCCGCCCCGACCTTCCAGGGCTTTGGCGGCTGAGCGCGCGGCGAGGGTCGGCAGCACCGCGCTGCTCATCCTGGTCGGCGTCGCGATCACGGTCTACGGCCTCGACCAGCTGAGCAAGTACTTCGTCGTGACCACGCTCGCCGAGGGCGAGGTCGTCCCCGTCCTCGGCACCGTGCTGCAGTGGCAGTTCGTGCGCAACCCCGGCGCCGCCTTCTCGATCGCGAGCGGCATGACCTGGGTGTTCACGATCCTGGCCGCCGGGGTGATCACGTTCATCGTCTGGTTCGCGCGTCGCATCCGCTCGGTCGCGTGGGCGCTCGTCTTCGGGCTGCTCCTCGGCGGCGTGCTCGGCAACCTCACCGATCGGCTGTTCCGCGAGCCGGGCTTCGGCATCGGCCACGTCATCGACTTCATCTCGACCCCGTGGATGCTCCCGGCGATCTACAACGTCGCCGACATCTCGATCGTGTCGAGCATGGTGCTCTTCATGATCCTCACGATCCGCGGCGTCGGGCTCGACGGCTCGCGGCCCTCGCGCGACGGCGACGGCGGAGTTGCCGATGAGGCCGCCCCCGAGGGCGAGCCGGGCCGCGAGGCACGAGGCGGCGCACCGGCCGAGCTCGCACGCGAGTCCTGACGTGGAGCATCGAGCCCTGCCCGTCCCCGACGGGCTCGACGGGTCGCGCGTCGACGCCGGCCTGGCCAAGCTCCTCGGCTTCTCGCGCACCCACGCGGCCGAGGTCGCATCGGCGGGCGGCGTGCTGCTCGATGGCGCGGTCGTCGACAAGTCCGACCGGCTCCGGGCCGGCGCGTGGCTCGAGGTGAGCTGGTCGCCGCCGCGCACGCTCGAGGTCGAGGCGATCCCGGTACCCGACCTCGGCATCGTGCACGACGACGACGAGATCGTCGTGGTCGACAAGCCCGCGGGCGTCGCCGCGCACCCGTCGCTCGGATGGGACGGCCCGACGGTCGTGGGCGCGCTGGCCGCGGCGGGGTACCGCATCTCGACGTCCGGTGCCCCCGAGCGCCAGGGCGTCGTGCACCGCCTCGACCAGGGCACGAGCGGCCTGATGGTCGTCGCGAAGTCGGAGCGCGCGTACACCGATCTCAAGCGCAAGTTCCACGACCGCGAGGTCGAGAAGATCTACCACACCGTCGTGCAGGGCCATCCCGACCCGCTCGCCGGCACGATCGACGCGCCCGTGGGCCGTCATCCGCGCTCCGAGTGGAAGTTCGCGGTGACCTCCGACGGCAAGCACGCCGTGACCCACTACGAGACGATCGAGGCGTTCCCGTACGCGTCGCTGCTCGAGGTGCACCTCGAGACGGGCCGCACGCACCAGATCCGCGTGCACATGGCCGCCCAGCGTCATCCGTGCGCCGGCGACGCCATGTACGGTGCCGACCCCACGCTGAGCGCGCGGCTGGGGCTCGAGCGGCAGTGGTTGCACGCCAAGGAGCTGTCGTTCGTGCACCCGGGCACGGGGGAGTGGACGACCTACGAGTCGGACTACCCGGCCGACCTGCAGCACGCGCTCGACGTCCTGCGCGGCGACTAGGTCGCCCGGGTTGTGGCAGCGGATGATTCGCTTCGCGCCGCAGTCCCGAGGCCGCCTCCGGCGGCCTCCCGCCAGGCCCGATGCCTGCGCCGTGAAGCGAATCATCCGCTGCCCCTGATCGTGCACCGCGAGTCACGATCGAGCGTGGGCGGGGGGACCTACACTGTGAACACCCCCGAAGCACCATCCGATGAGGAGTTCCGTGGCCGCCGATTCCTTCGTCCACCTGCACGTGCATTCGGAGTACTCGATGCTCGACGGGGCGGCTCGGGTCGGCGAGCTGATGAAGGCCGCGGCGGCCGAGGGCATGCCTGCCGTCGCGATGACCGACCACGGCAACGTGTTCGGCGCGTACGACTTCTGGAAGCAGGCGACCGACGCCGGGGTCAAGCCCATCATCGGCACCGAGGCGTACCTCACGCCCGGCACGCACCGCAGCGACAAGACGCGGGTGCGCTGGGGCAACGGCGGCGGCGACGATGTGTCCGGCTCGGGCGCGTACACGCACATGACGCTGCTCTCCGAGACGACCGAGGGCATGCACAACCTCTTCCGGCTCTCCAGCCGCGCGTCGATCGAGGGCTACTACTTCAAGCCGCGCATGGACCGCGAGCTGCTGCAGACGTACTCGACGGGCCTCATCGCCACGACCGGCTGCCCGTCGGGCGAGGTGCAGACTCGCCTGCGACTCGGCCAGTACGACGAGGCGGTGCAGGCCGCCGCCGAGTTCCGCGACATCTTCGGCAAGGAGAACTTCTTCGCCGAGATCATGGACCACGGCCTCGGCATCGAGAAGCGCATCATGGACGACCTGCTGCGGCTCGCGAAGCAGCTCGACCTACCGCTCGTCGCGACGAACGACCTGCACTACACGCATGCCCACGACGCCAAGAGCCACGCGGCGCTGCTGTGCGTGCAGTCGGGTTCGACGCTCGACGACCCGAACCGCTTCAAGTTCGACGCCGACGAGTTCTACCTGAAGTCCGCCGCCGAGATGCGGCACCTCTTCCGCGACCATCCCGAGGCGTGCGACAACACCCTGCTCATCGCCGAGCGCTGCGACGTGCAGTTCAACACGAGCGCGAACTACATGCCGCGCTACCCCGTGCCCGAGGGCGAGAGCGAGCAGAGCTGGTTCGTGAAGGAGGTCGAGAAGGGCCTCCACGAGCGCTACCCGGCCGGGATCCCCGACGACGTGCGCAAGCAGGCCGACTACGAGGTCGAGGTCATCAGCCAGATGGGCTTCCCCGGCTACTTCCTCGTCGTCGCCGACTTCATCAACTGGTCCAAGCGCAACGGGATCCGCGTGGGTCCGGGCCGTGGTTCGGGCGCGGGCTCGATGGCGGCCTACGCGATGCGCATCACCGACCTCGACCCGCTGCAGCACGGGCTCATCTTCGAGCGGTTCCTGAACCCCGACCGCGTCTCGATGCCCGACTTCGACGTCGACTTCGACGAGCGTCGTCGCGGCGAGGTCATCAAGTACGTGACCGAGAAGTACGGCGACGAGCGCGTCGCGCAGATCGTCACCTACGGCACGATCAAGGCCAAGCAGGCGCTGAAGGACTCGAGCCGCGTGCTCGGCTTCCCGTTCGGCATGGGCGAGAAGCTCACCAAGGCGATGCCGCCGGCCGTCATGGGAAAGGACATCCCGCTCTCGGGCATCCTCGACAAGGATCACCCGCGCTACAAGGAGGCGGGCGACATCCGCGCCCTCATCGAGACCGACGCCGAGGCGAAGACGGTCTTCGACACGGCGCTCGGGCTCGAGAACCTCAAGCGCCAGTGGGGCGTGCACGCCGCCGGCGTCATCATGTCGAGCGAGCCGCTCATCGACATCATCCCGATCATGAAGCGGGAGCAGGACGGCCAGATCGTCACGCAGTTCGACTACCCCGCGTGCGAGTCGCTCGGCCTGATCAAGATGGACTTCCTGGGCCTGCGGAACCTGACGATCATCGACGACGCGCTCGACAACATCGAGGCGAACCGCGGCTTCCGTCCGGTCCTCGAAGACCTGGCGCTCGACGACGTCGAGGCGTACCAGCTGCTCTCGCGCGGCGACACGCTGGGCGTGTTCCAACTCGACGGCGGGCCGATGCGGTCGCTGCTCCGGCAGATGAAGCCCGACAACTTCGAGGACATCTCGGCCGTCATCGCGCTCTACCGCCCGGGCCCCATGGGGGCGAACTCCCACATCAACTACGCGCTGCGCAAGAACGGCCTGCAGCCCATCACGCCGATCCATCCCGAGCTCGAGGAGCCGCTGAAGGACATCCTCGACACGAGCTACGGCCTGATCATCTACCAGGAGCAGGTCATGGCGATCGCGCAGCGCGTCGCCGGGTTCAGCCTCGGCCAGGCCGACATCCTGCGCCGCGCGATGGGCAAGAAGAAGAAGTCCGAGCTCGACAAGCAGTACGAGGGCTTCTCGGGCGGCATGAAGGCCAACGGCTTCTCGGATGCCGCGATCAAGACCCTCTGGGACATCCTGCTGCCCTTCTCCGACTACGCGTTCAACAAAGCGCACTCGGCCGCGTACGGCGTGCTCAGCTACTGGACCGCGTACCTCAAGGCGCACTACCCGGCCGAGTACATGGCGGCGCTGCTCACGAGCGTCGGCGACGCGCGCGACAAGCTCGCGCTCTACCTCAACGAGTGCCGGCGCATGGGCATCAAGGTGCTCCCGCCCGACGTGAACGAGTCGATCGGCTTCTTCGCGGCCGTCGGCGACGACATCCGGTTCGGACTCGGCGCGGTGCGCAACGTGGGCTTCAACGTGGTCGACGCGATCCGCGCCGCCCGCGACGCGAAGGGACGCTTCGAGTCGTTCCACGACTTCCTGAAGAAGGTGCCCACGCAGGTCGCGAACAAGCGCACCGTCGAGTCGCTCGTGAAGGCGGGTGCCTTCGACTCGCTCGGCCACACGCGCCGCGCGCTCGTCGAAATCCACGAGGGCGCGGTGGAAGCCGCGGTCAAGGAGAAGCGCGCCGAGGAGAACGGCGACATCGGCTTCGACTTCGACAGCCTCTTCGAGGACCACGAGAAGGAGTCGGCGCCCTCGCCCGTGCCCGATCGGCCCGAGTGGGCCAAGCGCGACAAGCTCGCGTTCGAGCGCGAGATGCTCGGCCTGTACGTCTCCGACCACCCGCTCGCGGGGCTCGAGGCGACGCTCGCGAAGCACGCCTCGACGACGATCACCGACCTGATGTCGTCGGATGCCACCCAGGACGGCGACGTCGCCACGATCGCCGGCCTGGTCACGAGCGTGCAGCATCGCGTCGCGCGCCAGAGCGGCAACCAGTACGGCATGATCCAGGTCGAGGACTTCTCGGGCGAGATCACCGTGATGTTCATGGGCAAGGCGTACCAGGAGTTCGCGCCGGCGCTGAAGAGCGACTCGATCGTGGTCGTTCGTGGCCGTGTCAGCATGCGCGACGACGGCATGAACCTGCACGCCTACAGCGTGTTCGAACCCGAGGTCGGCCAGGGCGACGAGAACGGCCCCGTGGTCATCTCGCTGCCCGACGTGCGTGCGACGACCGACACGATCACCGCGCTCGGCGATGTGCTGATCCGCCACCGCGGCGACACCGAGGTGCGCCTGAAGCTCACCAAGGGCCGTACCGCGCGCGTGTTCGAGCTGCCGTACCCCGTCGCGGTCACCGCCGACTTCTACGGCGAGCTCAAGAGCCTGCTGGGCCCGAATTGCCTGACGTGACGCGCACGCAGGGCGCACTCGGCTCGGCTCGCTAGGCTGGGCGGGCCATGCTTCGCACGATCGATCTCCGCGGTACCCGTCCGACCCCGAGCGAGCTGCTCGCGCTCGTCCCACGTGCGGCGACCGATGTCGCGGCCGCCCTCGAACCGGCGCGCGCCCTCATCGACGACGTGCGCAGCCGGGGCGAGGCGGCGCTGCTCGACCAGGCCGAGCGTTTCGACCGTGTGCGCCCCGCCGCGATCCGCGTCGGCGCCGACGAGCTCGCCGCGGCGCGCGACGAGCTCCGGCCCGACGTGCGACGCGCGATCGAGTCGACGATCGAGCGCGTCCGCGCCGCGAGCGCCGCGCAGGTGCCGGCGCCCGAGCGCACCGTGCTCGCCACGGGCGCGGTCGTCGAGCAGCGCTGGCAGCCGGTCGAACGCGTCGGGCTGTACGTGCCCGGCGGCAAGGCCGTGTACCCGTCGAGCGTCGTGATGAACGTCGTGCCGGCGCAGGTCGCCGGCGTGCGCTCGATCGCGCTCGCCTCGCCCGCGCAGGCGGCGTTCGGCGGCCGCATCCACCCGACGATCGCGGGGATCGCGGCGCTCCTCGGCATCGACGAGGTGTACGCCATGGGCGGCGCCGGCGCGATCGGCGCGTTCGCCTACGGCGTCCCCGACCTCGGACTGGAGCCCGTGCAGCGCGTGACGGGGCCGGGCAACGTGTTCGTCGCGGCGGCCAAGCGGCTCGTGCAGGGGGTCACCGGCATCGACGCCGAGGCGGGCCCGACCGACATCCTCGTGATCGCCGACGATGCGGCCGACGCCGACTTCGTGGCATCCGACCTCGTGAGCCAGGCCGAGCACGACGAGCTCGCCGCCGCCGTGCTCGTCACCGACTCGGCCGACTTCGCCGAGCGCGTGCTCGAGCGGGTCGCGGTCCGCGCGAGCGAGACACGGCACGGCGCCCGGGTGCGGACCGCGCTCGAGGGGCGGCAGTCGGCCGTCGTGCTCGTCGACGACCTCGGGCAGGCGGCCGAGTTCGCCGACGCGTTCGGCGCCGAGCACCTCGAGATCCAGGTGCGCGATCCCGACGCCACGCTCGCGCGCATCCGCAACGCGGGTGCGATCTTCATCGGCCCCTACTCGCCCGTGAGCCTCGGCGATTACGCGGCGGGCTCGAACCACGTGCTGCCCACCGGCGGCCAGGCGCGCCACGCGGCCGGCCTCTCGGCGGCGACGTTCCTGCGCCCCCAGCAGGTCGTGCGCTACGACGACGCCGCACTGCGCGAGGTCGCGCATGTGATCGCGACGCTCTCCGCCGAGGAGGACCTGCCCGCCCACGGCGAGGCGGTCGTCGCGCGCTTCGGCGAGTGAGCCCCACCGCGCCGCTACGCTGAGAGCACCATGTACTGCCCCTTCTGCCGACACCCCGACTCGCGCGTCATCGACTCCCGCACGAGCGACGACGGACTCTCCATCCGCCGCCGCCGGCAGTGCCCCGAGTGCGGTCGGCGGTTCTCGACGACCGAGACCGCGAGCCTCGCGGTGATCAAGCGGTCGGGGGTCATCGAGCCGTTCAGTCGCGAGAAGGTCGTGCTCGGCGTCAAGAAGGCCTGCCAGGGCCGCCCGGTCACCGACTCCGACCTCGCGGTCCTCGCGCAGAAGGTCGAGGAGACGATCCGCTCGACCGGCGCGTCGCAGATCGAGGCGAACGACATCGGCCTGGCGATCCTGCCGCCGCTGCGCGAGCTCGACGAGGTCGCCTACCTGCGGTTCGCGAGCGTCTACCAGGCGTTCGAGTCGCTCGACGACTTCGAGGCCGCGATCGAGGCGCTCCGCGAGGAGCACGGGCGACTTCCGGCGCGACCGGTCGAGTAGCCTGATCGACGGCATGTATCGACTCCTCTTCTCCCTGTTCTTCGCCCGCATGGACCCGGAGCAGGCCCACCAACTCGCCTTCCGCGTGATTCGGGGCCTGCCCGTGCTGGGCTTCGGCCGGCTCGTCGAGCGATGGACGGGGCCCTCGCCCGACCTCGCGGTCGAGGCGCTCGGCCTGCGGTTCCCGTCGCCGTTCGGCGTCGCCGCCGGCTTCGACAAGGACGCCCTCGCCGTCCGCGGCCTCGGCAACCTGGGCTTCGGCCACGTCGAGGTCGGCACGATCACGGCGCTGCCGCAGCCGGGCAACGACCGGCCGCGCCTGTTCCGCCTCGTCGCGGACCGCGCCCTCATCAACCGCATGGGCTTCAACAACGGCGGGGCGGATGCCGCGGCCGGCCGCCTGTCGCGCCTGGCGCGCCGCAGGCATCGTCCGGTCCTCGGCGTGAACATCGGCAAGAGCCGCGTGACGCCGGTCGAGCAGGCCGTCGACGACTACGTGCGCAGCGCGAAGGTGCTCGCGCCCTACGCCGACTACCTCGTCGTCAACGTCAGCTCGCCGAACACGCCCGGCCTGCGGGGACTGCAGGAGCTCGACGCGCTCGCGCCGCTGCTCGAGGCCGTCCGGGCCGCGGCGGGCCGTACGCCGCTGCTGGTGAAGATCGCGCCCGACCTCGACGACGCCGAGGTCGTGCGCATCTGCGAGCTCGTCGGGCGGCTCGGGCTCGACGGGATCATCGCGACGAACACGACGATCTCCCGCGAGGGCCTCGTGACGCCCGCCGCCGAGGTCGAGGCGATCGGCGCCGGCGGCCTCTCGGGCGCCCCGCTGGCGGCCCGATCGCTCGCGGTGCTCCGGATCATCCGCGAGCACGTCCCGGCCTCGCTGTGCGTGATCTCGGTCGGCGGCGTCGAGACCGCGGACGACGTGCGGGAGCGGCTCGACGCGGGCGCCACGCTCGTGCAGGGCTACACGGCGTTCATCTACCGCGGTCCGCTGTGGGCGCGGCAGGTCAATCGCGGGCTCGAGCGGCTGCGGCGCGAGCGCGCGGTCGGGGCGTCCGCAGCCTGACCCGGTGCGCCGGCCGCGGCCGGGCCCGATCCGGGCGCAGGGTCAGAGCATCCCGATGTCGGTGAGCCGGTCGGCCAAGGTCGCGCCGTCGCTCGCCGACACCCACGGCACGTCGCGGGCGTGCTCCTCGGTCTTGGCGCGGCCGCCCGCGAGGACCGCCTCGCCGACCGAGAGCTCGCGGATCGCGACCGCCGCGACCTGACCGGGGTGCGCCTCGGCGAACTGGGCGTACAGCTCCTCGTCATGCTGGCCGTCGTCGCCGATGAGCAGCCACCGCATGTGCGGGAACTCCTCGGCGAGGCGGTTCAGGTTCTCGGTCTTGTGGGCGCGGCCGCTGCGGAACCAGCGGTCGTGCGTCGGACCCCAGTCGGTGAGCAGGATCGGGCCGACGGGGTAGAGGTTGCGCGAGAGGAAGCGCGTGAGCGTGGGGGCGACGTTCCAGGCGCCGGTCGAGAGGTAGATCACGGGCGAGCCCGGGTGGGCCCGAACGAGGCGCTCGTACAGCACGGCCATGCCCGGCGTGGGGCTGCGCGCGTGCTCGTCGAGCACGAACGTGTTCCAGAAGGCGACGAACGGGCGGGGGAGCGCCGTGACCATCACCGTGTCGTCGATGTCGGAGACGATGCCGAAGTCGACGTCGGGGCCGACGACCCAGATGGGGGCCTCGACCTCGTCGGAGCCCTGCGCGCGCAGCACGGCGCGGTTCCATCCGGGCTGCAGGCGCACCGGCACCTTGGTGTCGACCACGCCGCCGCGGTCGGCGCGCACCTCGATCCGCTGGCCGCCGACCTCGATGACCACGGGAACGTCACCGACCGGCACGCTCGTGAAGCTTCGCCATCCGCGGATGCCCTGCTCGCGGCGGCGCCGACGTCGCTTCGACGTCTCGTCGACCCGCACGGGCTTCGAGAGCAGCACGCGGCAGAACACGCGCACCCATTCCGTGGAGCCGTAGCCCGTGTACGGCACCACCGTGGGCACGTGCCCGCGCCGGCGCGCCCAGCGCTCGCGCACGTCGTGGATCCAGTCCTCGACGCGCGCGGCACCGTGCCGGACCGGGCGTTGCCGGGCACCGGCCGGGACGGGGGATCTCACCGGCATCCCCTCAGTCTGTCATGGGCCCCCGGGGCGGGCGAAACCCCGTCGACGTGGTCGGACGGCCGCGCGAGCACCGATAGAGTGGTCCGGCAAGTGAGGAGGTCTCGTGCCCAACATCGACCTGATCCTCGGGGCCGATCACGGACGGAGGCGCTCGGTCCGCACCGAGCCGACGCAGCGACGCAGCA
Organism: Agromyces aurantiacus; assembly: GCF_016907355.1. Taxonomy (NCBI): domain Bacteria; kingdom Bacillati; phylum Actinomycetota; class Actinomycetes; order Micrococcales; family Microbacteriaceae; genus Agromyces; species Agromyces aurantiacus. The sequence continues at coordinate 2,198,813 of NZ_JAFBBW010000001.1, forward strand.
CCCAGCGGCTCGACGCGCTGCTCGACGCCGCCGCCGAGATCGTCGACGAACTCGGCTTCGAGCGACTGACGACGCAGATGGTCGCCGAGCGCGCCGGGGCGTCGATCGGCACGGTCTACCGCTACTTCCCCGACCGCGTGGCCGTGCTGCACGCGCTCCGCGAGCGGAGCGTGCGCCGCTACCGCGAGCGCCTCGCCGAGGCGATGGAAGCCGCCGAGCTGGCCGAGTGGTGGGATGTCGTCGCGCTCGCGCTCGACGTGTGCGCCGCCCTCTACCGCGACGAGCCCGGTTTCAGCGTGATCCACGCCGCACCTCGCGAGGCGTCGGAGCACGACGGCGAGCCCGAGCTCGCGCACCGCGTCGCGCGCCTCATCGAGGACGAGTTCGGCATCGCCGACAAGCAGGAGGTCCGCTTCCGGCTCGGGGTGTCGCTCGAGCTCGGCGGGGCGCTCATCCACCGCGCGTTCGAGCGCGACGCCGAGGGCGACCCGCGCTACCTCGAGGAGGCGGGCCGGGTCGTGCGCGCGTACCTCGACGAGCACCTCGCCGACGCGGTCTCGGAGTCGTCCGCCGCCTGAGCGCGGGTTTCGCGCGCGGCGAACCGCCGCGCCATCCGTTGCCTGCGGTGCCCGTCAGGTGTTTGGCTTGACCCGGCGTCGAACGGCGCCCGCACCGGGAAGAGGCAGCATGATCGAGTTCCGCGGCGTCACCAAGCAGTTCCCCGACGGCACGGTCGCCGTGCACGACGTCGACATCGTCATCCCGCCGCACAAGACCACGGTGCTCGTCGGCTCGTCGGGCTCCGGCAAGACCACGCTGCTGCGCATGATCAACCGGATGGTCGACCCGACCGGCGGCCAGGTGCTCATCGACGGGACCGACGTCGCGACCGTCGACCCCGTGAAGCTGCGCCGCGGCATCGGCTACGTCATGCAGAACTCGGGGCTCCTGCCGCACCGCAAGGTCATCGACAACGTCGCGACGGTGCCGCTGCTGCGCGGCACGAGCCGGCGCGAGGCGCACGCGCGGGCGCTCGAGCTGCTCGACACCGTGGGGCTCGACCGGTCGCTCGCCGACAAGTACCCGAGCCAGCTCTCGGGCGGGCAGCAGCAGCGCGTGGGCGTCGCTCGCGGCCTCGCGGTCGACCCGAACATCCTGCTCATGGACGAGCCGTTCGGCGCGGTCGACCCGATCGTGCGCGCCGAGCTCCAGCAGGAGCTGCTCCGGCTGCAGGGCGAGCTCGGCAAGACCGTCGTCTTCGTCACGCACGACATCGACGAGGCGTTCCTGCTCGGCGACCAGGTCGTGATCATGCAGCAGGGCGGCCGGATCTCGCAGGCCGCGTCGCCCGCCGAGATCCTCGCGCATCCGGCCGACGCGTTCGTCGCCGACTTCGTCGGAGCCGATCGCGGCAAGCGCGCGCTGCACCTCACCGAGGTCGACGGCCGGAGCATCGTGGTCGACGCCGACGGCCGGCCCGCCGGGGTGCTCGCCTCGTGAACTGGCTCTGGTCGAACCTCGACCGGGTCGGCGAGCTCGTGCTCGTGCACCTGGCATTGTCGGTGCCCGCGATCATACTGAGCTTCGTGGTGTCGGTCCCGATCGGATGGCTCGCCCACCGGTACCGGTGGTCGCGCGGCGTGCTGCTCTCGCTGTGCGCGCTGCTCTACGCCATCCCGTCGCTCGCGCTGTTCATCGCGCTGCCCGCCATCACCGGGCTCGGCCTGCGGTCGCCCCTGAACCTCGTGATCGCGCTCACCCTGTACGGCGTCGCGGTGATCGTGCGCACGGCCGCCGACGCGTTCGACGCGGTCGAGCGCGACGTGCTCCAGTCGGCCACCGCGGTCGGCTACTCCGCTGCCGGTCGCTTCTGGGGCGTCCAGCTCCCGTTGGCGGGCCCGGTGCTGCTGTCGGGGCTCCGCGTGGTCATCGTGAGCACCGTGAGCCTGGCGACCGTCGGCGCCGTGATCGGCGTGCAGAGCCTCGGCAGCCTGTTCACCGACGGATTCCAGCGCGGCATCCAGGTCGAGATCGCCACGGGCATCGTCCTCACCATCGCGCTCGCGCTCCTGCTCGACTGGCTGGCCGTGCTCGGCGGCCGCCTGCTGATGCCGTGGACGCGGGCCGGTGCCGCCCGGGCGGGGTCGGTCCGGCCGGTCGCAGCGGCGGTGGAGGCATCGTGAACCTGTTCGCCGACGCGATCGCCTGGCTCGTCGATCCCGCCAACTGGACCGGCGCCGGCAGCATCCCGCAGCGCACGTTCGAGCACCTGTGGATCTCGGCGCTCGTCCTCGTCATCGCGGCCGTGATCGCGCTTCCGCTCGGCGGTCTCGTGGGTCACACCGGTCGCGGCCGCGAACCCGCGGTGATGGTCTCCGGCGGACTGCGCGCCCTTCCCACGCTCGGCGTGCTCACGCTGTTCGCGCTCTGGCTCGGCATCGGACTGCAGGCGCCCGTGATCGCGCTCGTCATCCTCGCGATCCCGCCGCTGCTCGCGGGCGCGTACGCGGGCTTCGAATCCGTCGACCGCCGCACCATCGACGCGGCCCGCGCGATGGGCATGCGCGAGGGGCAGATCGTCGGCAAGGTCGAGCTGCCGCTCAGCATGCCGATCGTCGTCGGCGGCATCCGCTCGGCGACGCTGCAGATCATCGCCACCGCGACGCTCGCCGCCTACGTCTCGAACTTCGGCCTCGGCCGCTTCATCTTCGAGGGCCTCAAGACCCGCGACTACGGCCAGATGCTGGGCGGTTCCATCCTGGTCATCGTGCTCGCCCTCGTCGTCGACGGCGCCTTCGCCATCACCCAGCGCCTGGTCGTGCCCGCCGGGGTGCGGGCCGTGCGCACCGCAGAGCCTCGCTCGGAGCCGACCCGGCCCCGGGCGATCGTGGGGCAACCCATCACCGAAGGGAATCAGGAATGACCACAGCAGGAAAAGGCCGGCTCGTTGCCCTGGCAGCGGTCGCGGTCGGGGCGACAGTGGCCCTGGCAGGGTGTGCGTCGGGCGATCCGCTCGACAGCGGATCGGACGGCGGCGACGGCTCCTCGGAGACCATCGTCATCGGTTCGCAGGACTACTACTCGAACGAGATCATCGCCGAGCTCTACGCCCAGGCGCTCGAGGAGAACGGCTTCACGGTCGACCGGCAGTTCCGGATCGGCCAGCGCGAGGTCTACATCCCCGAGATCGAGAGCGGCGCGATCGACGTGTTCCCCGAGTACACGGGCAACCTGCTCCAGTACTACGTGCCCGACACCGAGGCCAAGACGAGCGACGACGTGTACGCCGAGCTCGAGGGCGCGCTGCCCGACGGGCTGCGCGTCCTCGACCAGTCGCCCGCGACCGACCAGGACTCGTACAACGTGACGCGGACCTTCTCCGAGGAGAACGACGTCACGAGCCTCGCCGACCTCAAGAACGTGACGACGCCGATCACCCTCGGCGGCAACTCCGAGCTCGCGACGCGGCCGTACGGCCCCGAGGGCCTGAAGTCGGTCTACGGCGTCGAGGTGGGCTTCACGCCCATCGAGGACAGCGGCGGCCCGCTGACGCTGAAGGCGCTCGTCGACGATCAGGTGCAGATGGTGAACATCTACAGCGCCGACCCCAACATCAAGGCCAACGACCTCGTCACGCTCGAGGACCCCGAGGGGCTCTTCCTCGCGTCGAACGTCGTGCCCGTGGTGAGCGAGAAGGTCACCGACGAGATGGCCGACGTGATCAACACCGTGAGCGCCGCGCTCACCCCCGAGGACCTGGTGGCGCTCAACTCGCTGAGCGTCAACGACCAGGAGTCGGCCGACCAGATCGCGAAGGACTGGCTCGCCGAGAAGAACCTCTTCTAGCGGGAGTCGCCCTCGGAGGGGTCGGTCGCCTCGGCGGCCGGCCCCTCGTGCATGGGAGGAAGCCCACCGGGCGGCGTCGTCACGTCATCGGCCATGTGCCGGCGTTCGATGCGCAACAGCACCTTCTTGCCGATCCACGCGATCACGAGGAACAGGACGATGACGCCGACGAAGAGGTACCCGGCTCCGTGCAGGTCCTCGCTGAGCTTGCGGTATCCGCCCGCGGCCGCCGATCCCACGCTCACGTACGCGAACGACCAGATCACGCACGCGGGCACGGTCCACGCGAGGAATCGCCGGTAGGTCATGTCGCTCATGCCCACGGTCAGCGGCACGAGCGAGTGCAGCACGGGCAGGAAGCGCGAGATGAACACCGCGGGACCGCCGCGCCGCGCCAGGTAGCGCTGGGCCCGGTGCCAGTTGTGCTCGCCGATCCGGCGCCCGAGCCGCGAGTGCTGGATGCGAGGGCCGAACCAGCGCCCGAGCGCGAACCCGATGCTCTCGCCGATGAGCGCACCCGCGATGACGGCGAACGCGAGGCCGAAGTACTCGGCGGTGCCCTCGACCGCGGTCGCCGCGACGATCACGATGGTGTCGCCGGGAACGACGAGTCCGACCAGCACCGAGGTCTCGAGCATGATCCCGAGCCCGGCGAGCAGCGTGCGCAGCACCGGGTCGACACTCTCCACGGTGCCGAGGATGCCGTCGAGCAGCTCGTTCACCCTTCCGAGCCTATGCGGTGCGCGCGGACCTCGGGCATGGGGCCACCGGCCCGCTCGCCGTCGTCAGAACGCGATCCCGGCGAGCACGCCGACGGGGACCGCGACGATCCCGGCGGTCGCGGCCCAGCACGCCGCGCGGGCGCGAGGGTCGAGCGGATGCCGCGACGGCCCGAGTCGCTCGAGCCGCTGCTCCAGCATGCCGGCGTCGGGGTTCACGCCGCCCGTGTCGGCGTACGGCCCGGGTTCGCCCGCCGCGCCCACGCGCACGAGCGCCGCGCGCAGCGGCTCCGCTCCGACCTCGCGCCGGGCGCGATCGTCGGCGAGCATCTCGGTCAGCAGCACGACCGCCCGCTCGGCCCGGTTGGCGATCGGGAACCACGGCAGGGCCTGATGCCAGGCCCGGAAGGCGAGCAGCACGAGGTGGTGGAACTGGTCGAGGTGCGCGCGTTCGTGCGCGATGACCGCCCGAAGCTCGTCGGCGTCGAGCAGGTCGACGAGCCCTTCGGTGATGACCGTGGCGGTGCGCAGTCCCGGCACGCAGTACGCGAGCGGGATCGGGTGGGCCAGCACGCGGGCGCCGGAGTCGTCGTCGGTCGGGTCGGCGAGCAGGTCCACCATCCGGTGCAGGCGCCGCCGGGAGCGTTCGGCTCGCACCGCGGTCGTGCCGACGTTGAGCGCGAGGTGCACGGTGAGGCCGACGGCGAGCGTGAGCGCCGCGAGGTGCACCACGCCGAACGACTCGGGGATGGGACCCGCCGCGAACGCCGGGAGCAGGGCCCGCACGGCGCCGGCGAGCGACCCGGCGGGGCTCGCGCCGAACGCGAGGAGCGCGCCGATCATGGCGAGCGCGCCGCCGAGTGCGATGCCCTGCCAGAGCGCGAGCGCGGTCGCGGGGGAGCGGCTGGGCCATCCGGCCGTCGAGAGCGCGACCGGCACCGGCCACGCGAGCGCGGCGGCGAGCGCGCCGAGCGCCACGGCGGCGGCGATCACGTCAGTGTCGCACGAGCTCGTCGAGCAGGCGTCGCAGGGTGTTCGCCTCGCCGGCGCTGACCGTGCCGACGAAGCGGGCGAGCGCGGCGTCGCGGTCGGACGACGACGAGAGCACCTCGTGCATGAGTTCGGCGGTGTGCTCGGCGCGCGTGAGCAGGGCGTGGTAACGGTGCGGCCTCGTCTCGCGGGCGCGCGCGACGAACCCCTTGCGCTCGAGCCGCGAGAGCACGGTGAGCACCGTGGTGGTCGCCGGTGCGCGCGAGGGGGCGCCGGGGTCGGCCAGGCGGTCGCGCACCTCGTTCGCGGTGAGCGGGGTGTCGCTCCTCCAGAGCTGCTCCATGACGGAGCGCTCGAGCTCGCCGAGTCCTGCCATATCTCGAGGATACCGCGCAAGGGTCCTTCGGTTCTACATCGCGTAGAAATTGTGCTCTACGCTGTGTAGAAGTATCGCCGCTCCTCACTCCCACGAAAGGGGCCCCGCCGGTGAACGACCTCCTCGATCCGCTGCTGCTCGCGCGGTGGCAGTTCGGCCTGACCACGGTCTACCACTTCCTGTTCGTCCCGATCACGATCGGCCTGGCCACCACCACCGCGATCTTCCAGACCGCGTGGGTGCGCACCGGCAAGGTCGAATACCTGCGGATCACGCGGTTCTTCGGCACGATCTTCCTCATCAACTTCGCGATGGGCGTCGTGACCGGCATCGTGCAGGAGTTCCAGTTCGGCATGAACTGGTCGGAGTACTCGCGCTTCGTCGGCGACGTGTTCGGCGCCCCGCTCGCGCTCGAGGGCCTGCTCGCGTTCTTCCTCGAGGCGACGTTCATCGGGCTCTGGATCTTCGGCTGGAACCGGCTGCCGCAGAAGCTGCACCTCGCCACGATCTGGGCGACGGCGATCGGCACCATCCTCTCGGCCTACTTCATCATCGCGGCCAACGCCTTCATGCAGAACCCGGTCGGCTACGAGATGAACGCCGAGCGCGGTCGCGCCGAACTCGTCGACATCTGGGCCCTGCTCACCAACCCGGTCGCGCTCGCGGCGTTCCCGCACACCATCGCCGCGTCGTTCATGGTGAGCTCGGGCCTGATCATCAGCGCCGCCGCGTGGCACCTGGCCCGCAACCAGCACTTCGACACGATGCGGCCCGCGCTGAAATTCGGTCTCTGGGGCATGGTCGTCTCGGGCGCGCTCACGACCTTCTTCGGCGACCAGCTGAGCCTCGCGATGGTCGCGACGCAGCCCATGAAGATGGCCGCCGCCGAGGCGACCTACGACACGGTCTGCGGCGCGGACGCGTCGTTCTCGCTGTTCACCCTGGGCACGCCCGACGGAACGAGCGAGCTCTTCTCCATCCGCGTGCCCTACCTGCTCTCGCTGCTGTCGACGCATTCGCTCGACGGCTGCGTCGAGGGCATCAACGACCTGCAGGCGCTCTACACCGACCTCTACGGCCCGGGCGACTACGCCCCGATCATCTGGGTCACCTACTGGGCGTTCCGCTGGATGATCGGCCTCGGCCTGCTCCACGTGCTCATCGCCGTGGTCGGCCTCTGGGTCACGCGGAAGGGCCGCATGCCCAAGCAGGCCTGGGTCTGGAAGGTCGCGATCTGGAGCTTCCCGCTCTCGCTCGGCGCCATGATCGTCGGCTGGATCTTCACCGAGATGGGACGCCAGCCCTGGATCGTGTTCAGCCTGCTGCCCACCGAGTCGGCCGTCTCGCCGAACGTGACCGGGCTCGAGGTGCTCATCTCGCTCGTCGTGTTCACGCTCGTCTACGGCGCGCTCGCGGTCGTCGAGGTCAAGCTCATCCTCCGCGCCATCCGGAAGGGGCCGCCCGAGATCGCCCCGCCCGACCCGGAGACGGGCAAGGTCGAACACACGGCAACGGTCTACTAGGAGGACAACGACATGGATCTCGCAGTGCTCTGGTTCTGGATCGTCGCCTTCCTCTTCGTCGGCTACTTCGTGCTCGACGGCTTCGACTTCGGCGTCGGGATGTCGCTGCCCTTCCTCGCGAAGGACGACACCGACCGCCGCGTGCTCATCAACACCATCGGCCCGGTGTGGGACCTCAACGAGACCTGGGTCATCGTGGCCGGCGCCTCGCTGTTCGCCGCATTCCCGGAGTGGTACGCCACGCTCTTCTCGGGGTTCTACCTGGCCCTGCTGCTCATCCTCGTGGCGCTCATCGCGCGCGGCGTCTCGTTCGAATACCGCCACCAACGGTCCGAGGCCGAGTGGAAGCGTCGCTTCGACTGGATGATCATCGGCGGCTCGGCGGTGCCCGCGCTGCTCTGGGGCGTCGCGTTCGCCAACATCGTGCAGGGCGTGCCCCTCGACGCCGACCACAACTACATCGGCACGCTGTTCGACCTGCTGAATCCCTACGCGCTGCTCGGGGGCCTCACGACCCTGATGCTGTTCTTCACGCACGGCGTGGTGTTCGCGGCGCTCAAGACCGACGGCGAGATCCGCGAGCGTGCGCGGCGCCTCGCCGGCCGTGCGGGCGCGATCACCATCGTGGTGGCCGCCGCGTTCCTCGTGTGGACGGGGTTCGCGCACGGCACGGCGTGGTTCTGGGGGCTCGCGGCGGTCGCCGCCTTCGCCCTGATCGGCGGATGGCTCGCCAACGGCCGCGGCGCCGAGCGCACCGCGTTCACGCTCATGGCCGTGACCATCGCGGCGGCCGTGTTCGCGCTGTTCGCGGCGCTGTTCCCCGACGTCATGCCCGCCTCGAACGATCCGGCCAACAGCCTGACGATCGCCAACGCCTCGAGCACCCCGTACACCCTGACGGTCATGAGCTGGACGGCGCTCATCTTCCTGCCGCTGATCCTGGCCTACCAGGGCTGGACCTACTGGGTGTTCCGCAAGCGCGTGACGAGGCAGGCGATCGACGCCGGCGACACCGCCGCCGTGCACTGACGTGCGGCCCCTCGATCCGAGGCTGCTCCGCCGGTCGCGTGCCGCGCGGGGTTTCCTCGCGGCCGGGGGAGCGCTCGCGCTCCTCCAGGCCTCGGCGACGGTCGCGTTCGCGTGGGCCCTCTCGACCCTCGTGGTCGGGCTGATCGAGAGCGGCGGTCCGGATGTCGCGGGCGGCGCGGCGACGGTCGTCGGAGTACTCCTCGTCGGGGCATCCGTCCGGGCCCTCGCGGGGTGGGCGTGGGAGGCGCTCGGCTCGGCGGGAGCGATGCGCGTGAAGTCGGAGCTGCGGGACGACCTGCTGCGGACGCTCGAGGAGCGCGCGGGCGGCCCGGAGGTGACGACGGCGCGAGCGGCGACCCTGCTCGGACCGGGACTCGACGCGCTCGACGAGTACTTCGGGCGCTACCTTCCGCAGCTCGTGCTCACGGCGGTCGCCACGCCCGTGCTCGTCGCCTCGGCGTGGGCCGCCGACTGGGTGTCCGGGCTCATCCTCGTGATCGTGCTCCCGCTCATCCCGGTGTTCATGGCGCTCATCGGCATGGCCACGGAGGTCGTCCAGCGCCGCCAGTGGCAGCGACTCCAGTCGCTCTCGCGCGGGTTCCTCGAGGTCGTCGGCGGGCTCTCGACGCTCATGGTCTTCGGGCGTGCCGAGCGCCAGGTCGGCCGGATCCGCTCGGTCACCGACGAGTACCGCTCGAGCACCATGAAGGTGCTGCGGGTGACCTTCCTCTCCGGCTTCACGCTCGAGCTCGCGGCCAGCCTGTCGGTCGCGCTCGTCGCCGTGTCGATCGGCCTGCGGCTCGTGGCGGGCGACATGTCCTTCGCCCCTGGCCTGTTCGTGCTGATCCTCGCTCCCGAGGTGTTCCTGCCGATCCGCAACGTGGGGGCGGCGTTCCACGCGTCGACGGCGGGGCTCGAGGCATCGCGCGACGCACTCGACCTGCTCGACGACGCCCCCGCGCCGGCCGCCGGCGTCGCGGGGATCGCGCCGACGGGCGAGGCCGCTCCCGCTCGGCCGGCACCGGATGCCGCGGGGCTGCACGCTCGCGACCTCGCCGTCACCCGATCCGGCCGCACGGTCGTCGACGGCCTCGACCTCGACGTCGCCCCGGGCGAGCTCGTGGCCCTCACGGGCGCGAGCGGCTCGGGGAAGTCGTCCGTGCTCGCCGCCGTGCTCGGCTTCGCCGACGCGGCGGGGGAGCTGCGGATCGACGGCACTCCCGCCGGGGCGGCGACGCGCGCGGCCGTCGCGTGGGCCGGCCAGGCGCCGCATCTGCTCGAGGGGACCGTCGCCGAGAACGTCCGGCTCGGATGCCCGGATGCCGCGCCCGAGCTCGTGGACCGCGCGCTCGCGATCGCCGGGGTCGACGTGCCCGCCGCCCTCCGGCTCGGACCGGCCGGATCGGGTCTCTCCGGCGGGCAGGCGCAACGCGTCGCGGTGGCCCGCGCCATCCATCGGGCCCTCGCGACCGGCACCCGCGTCGTGCTGCTCGACGAGCCCAGCTCGGCGCTCGACCCGGATCGCGAGGACGCGCTCGGCAGCGCCCTGCGGGACTTCGCCCGTGAGGGGCGCGCGGTGCTGGTCACGACCCACCGCGAGGGGCTCGCGGCCATGGCCGACCGGGTCGTGCGACTCCGGGAGGCCGCTCGTGTCTGACCGCTCGCGTTCCGTGCTGCGCGCCGCGATCCCGCCCGCGCGCTCGCTCGTGCCCTCCGTCCTGCTCGGCGTGGCCGCCGGACTCTCGACGGTCGCCCTGCTCGCCTCGAGCGCGTGGCTCATCGCCCGCGCCGCCGAGCAGCCGCCGGTGCTCTACCTGCAGGTCGCGGTCGTCGGCGTCCGCGCGTTCGCGCTCGGGCGCGCGGTCTTCCGCTACCTCGAACGACTCGCCGGCCACGACGCGGCGTTCCGCCAGCTCGCGGAGATCCGCGCCGGGGTCTTCGAGCGGATGCTGCCGCTCGCGCCCGACGGGCTCGCCGCCTCGCGCCGCGGCGACCTGCTCGCGCGCTTCGTCGGCGATGTCGACGACCTCCAGAACGTGTCGCTGCGCATCGTGCAGCCCGTCGCGAGCGCGGTCGTGGTGCTCGTCGCGGCGCTCGCGGGGCTCGCCTGGCTGGCACCCGCCTCTGCGCTGGCGGTGGGCCTGTGCCTGGTCGCCGGCACGGCGATCGCCGCGCTCGCGCAGGTCGTGCTCGCGGCCCGGGCCGACGCGCGTCTCGCGCCGCTGCGCGGCGAGCTGCAGGGCGCCATCGTCGAGCACGTGCAGGCGCTCGACGTGCTCGTGGCCTTCGATGCCGCGGCCGCGGGTCGCGAGCGCATCCGGCGGCTCGGCGCACGCCTCGAGCGCGCCACGCGCACCCGGGCGTCCGCCGTCGGCCTCGCCGCCGCCGCCATGAGCGCGGTGGGCGGATTCGCGGCCGCCGCGAGCCTCGCCGCCGCGCAGCCGCTGCTCGCCGACGGACGCGTCGACGGCCCGACCTTCGCGCTGCTGTGCCTGGTTCCCCTCGCGATCGCCGAGGTCGCCACCGCGATCCCCGTGGCGATCGGCTCGCTCCGGGTCGTCCGGGCGAGCGCGCGACGGGTCGCCGACGCGGTGCCCGAGGACCCGCCGGCGGAGCTGCCCGCGCCGCCCGCCGACGACCGGGTCGCGGCTCCCGCGCCGGTCGGCACGCCCGCGATCCGGTTGCGCGGCGTGCGCGCGCACTGGCCGCGCCCGACCCACCACGACCAGGCCGGCGACGTCGTGCACGGCGACGCCGCCGCGGCATCCGGCCCCACCGCCCCTGCCGCCCTCGACGCGCTCGACCTCGATCTGGGGCCGGGCGAGCGGCTCCTGGTGGAGGGTCCGTCGGGCGCCGGCAAGACGACGCTCGCGCACGTGCTCGTGCGGTTCCTCGAGTACGAGGGGTCGTACCGGATCGGCGGCATCGAGGCGCGCGACCTCGACCCTGGCGCGGTGCGCCGGCTCGTCGGGCTCGTCGAGCAGCGGCCGTGGCTGTTCGAGGAGGACGTGCGGCAGAACCTCCTCTTCGCACGCGACACGGCGACGGACGACGAGCTGCTCGACGTGCTCGACCGGGTCGGCCTCCGGGACTGGGTCGAGCAGCGTGGCGGCCTGGACGCCCCCGTCGGCGAGCGCGGGACCCTCGTGTCGGGCGGGCAGGCCCAGCGGCTCGCGCTCGCGAGGGCGATGCTCGCGGACTTCCCCGTGCTCGTGCTCGACGAGCCGACGGCGAGCGTGGATCCGCAGCGCGCCGAGACGCTGCTGCGCGACCTGCTCGACGCTGCCGGACGGGACCGGTCGGTCGTGCTGATCTCGCACACGGGTGCGCCGGCCGGGCTGGTCGACCGGCGCGTTCGGCTCGCCCGCGCGAACCAGCCGGCGGCCTGAGCGGGGAAGACCAGCGTGCGGATCGGAGCGATCGCGGCGACCGCCGCGGTCAGTGGATCTCTCATCATCGCCGGCACCGCCCAGGCCGCGACGGTCACCGACACCTCCGCGTTGCGCGACGCCGTCACCGTCGACGGCGTGATGGACCACCTGGAGGCCTTCCAGGCGATCGCCGACGCCAACGGCGGGAATCGGGCTGCGGGAACCCCCGGGCATGTCGCCTCGGTCGACTACATCCAGGCCCTGCTCGACGAGGCGGGCTACACGACCTGGCGCCAGCCCTTCACCTACGAGCGCACCGACTTCACGGGCACCTCGATGTCGCAGACGGCGCCGACGCCGACGCCGTACGGCCTCGGGGTCGACTACTACCCGATGGACTACTCGGGCGGGGGCGACGTCACCGCGACGGTGACGGCGGTCGACCTGAACCTCTCGGGCGACCGGGCTTCGACGAGCGGGTGCGAGGCGGCGGACTTCGCCGGCTTCCCCGCCGGTGACATCGCCCTCATCCAGCGCGGCTCGTGCTCGTTCGCGCAGAAGGCCGACAACGCGGCTGCGGCCGGTGCGGCCGCGGTCATCGTGTTCAACCAGGGCAACGACGTGCCGGGCGACGACCGGTTCGGGCTGTTCGGCGGCACGCTCGACGCGCCGGTCCGCAGCATCCCGGTCGTGAGCGCGCCCTTCGAGCGCGGAGTCGAGTGGGCGAACACGCCCGGGCTCGTGATCCGCCTCGCCCTGCAGATCAACATCACCGAGGTCTCGACCGAGAACCTGCTCGCCGACACGCCGAGCGGGCGCACCGACCGCACCGTGGTGGTCGGCGGCCACCTCGACTCCGTCTCCGAGGGCCCCGGCATCAACGACAACGGCTCGGGCACGGCCACCATCCTCGAGACCGCGCTGCAGATGGCGGAGCTCGGGATCGAACCGGAGAATCGCGTGCGGTTCGCCTTCTGGAGCGGCGAGGAGGACGGCCTGATCGGCTCGGACTACTACGTCTCGCAGCTGTCGAAGTCCGAGATCAAGGGCACGGCCCTGAACCTCAACTTCGACATGGTCGGGTCGCCCAACGCGGTCAACTTCGTCTATGACGGCGACGGCGACGCGCTCGGAACCTCCGGCCCGAACGGGTCGGGCGTGATCGAGGACGTCTTCGCCGACTTCTTCGCCTCGCAGGGCGAGCCCTCCGAGCCGACCGACTTCGACGGCCGCAGCGACTACTACGGGTTCATCAACGCGGGCATCCCCGCGGGCGGCCTCTTCACGGGCGCCGAGGGCATCAAGTCGGCCGAGCAGGCGGCCCTCTTCGGCGGCACGGCCGGCGTGGCGTACGACCCGTGCTACCACGCGGCGTGCGACACGATCGCCAACCTCGACGCCGACACCCTCGACATCATGTCGGATGCGATCGCGCACGCGACGCTGACGTTCGCCGAGACGACCTCGGCCGTCAACGGCACCGCCAAGGGCAAGGCCGTGGGCAAGATCGACTGGGAGTACCAGGGCAACCGGGCGCTCCGCTGAGCGATCCGGTCCACCGACGGGCGGGCGGGTGCCTCGGGCACCCGCCCGCTCGCGTCGGCGACGCCCGTATCCTGAGGGGATGCCGCGACGCATCCGGAGCCGAACGCTGCCCGAGTGGCGTGACCCCGAGCTCGTGTTCCTCGCCGTGGCGGCCGACGCCGCACGCGTCGCATGGCTCGACGGCGGCCGCGACGCGCGCGACGGCCGCAGCGTCATCGCCGTCGCCGCGCCCACGGCGCCCGCGGTCGTCTCTGACGACGGATCCGAGCCGGATGCGGTCTACGCCGCGCTGGCCGACGGCATGGGCGAGGTCGCCCTCGGGGAGCTCGATGCAATGGGCCGTGCCGCCGTCGGATGGCACGGGTGGTTCGGATACGAGTTCGGCGCGCGCACGCTCGGCGTTCCGGCGGCATCGGCCGACACGCCAGCCGTGGCGTTCTTCCTCGCCGATCGCGTGATCGTGTTCGAGCACGGACCGCGAGTCGTGCGGCTGGAGTGGCTCGAAGACGATGACGACGCGGCACCCGTCCGCGCCTGGGCCGACGCGATGGCGGCCGAGGTCGCCCGGGTGTCAGTCGGGAGCGGTGACGATCGGACTCCCGTGAGCGGACGCCGTGGTCCGGCCCCCACGCGCTGGCGGCACGACGCCGACACCTACCGCCGGATGATCGCCGCGTGCCAGGCGGCCATCGTCCGCGGCGACGCCTACCAGCTCTGCCTGACCAACCGCGTCGATGTCGACGTGCGCCCCGACCCGATCGACGCCTACCTGCGCCTGCGCCGGTCGAGCCCCAGCCACCACGGCGGCCTCGTGCGCATCGACGACGTCGCGCTGCTCAGCGCCTCGCCCGAGCAGTTCCTCCTCGTCGAACGCGACGGCACTGTCGCGACCAAGCCCATGAAGGGCACACGTCCGCGGTCGGCCGATCCGTCCACCGATCTCGCGCTCCGCGCCGAGCTCAGCGCGAGCGAGAAGGAGCGCGCCGAGAACCTCATGATCGTCGACCTCATGCGAAACGACCTCGGCCGCATCGCCGAGCTCGGCAGCGTGCAGGTGCCGAGCCTGCTCGAGGTGGAGGAGTACCCGCACGTGCACCAGCTCGTCTCGACGGTCACGGCGCGGCTGCGCCATCCGCTCACCGCGCTGGACGCCGTGCGCTCGGCGTTCCCCGCCGGCTCCATGACCGGTGCGCCCAAGCTGTCGGCCATGACGATCCTGCACGGCCTCGAGCAGGGTCCGCGGGGCGTCTACTCCGGGGCGTTCGGATGCCTCGGCGCCGACGGCACCGCGGACCTCGCCATGGTCATCCGCTCGATCGTGCTGACCCCGGCGGGCGCGTCGATCGGCACCGGCGGCGGGATCACTGCCCTCTCCGACCCCGACGAGGAGGTCGAGGAGACCCGCGTGAAGGCGCGGGCGCTCATCGAGGTGCTTGGCGGCGAGGTGCCCGAGTCCGCAGGCCGCCGGCGCCCCCGGGCGATCGAATAGGCTTGACCCCCGGGCGTCGTTTCCGCGCGCCCGCTTCCGGGCACGCCCCCAGCCCCTCCCGCGCTTCACGATTGAGAGTCACGTGGCACACGAGCAGGACACCCCGCAGGTCGCCGACACCGGCACGTACGACTTCGCCGCGATCCAGGCGAAGTGGCTTCCGGTGTGGGAGGAGCTCGAGCCGTTCCGCGCTGCGAAGCCGGGCGACACCCGCCCCCGCAAGTACATCCTCGACATGTTCCCGTACCCCTCGGGCGACCTTCACATGGGCCACGCCGAGGCGTTCGGGTTCGGCGACGCCGCCGCGCGCTACTGGCGCCACCAGGGCTTCGACGTGCTGCACCCGATCGGGTGGGACTCGTTCGGCCTGCCCGCCGAGAACGCCGCGATCAAGCGGGGCGCCGACCCGAAGGCCTGGACCTACGCCAACATCGAGCAGCAGAAGCGCTCGTTCAAGCAGTACGCGCCGTCGTTCGACTGGTCGCGCGAACTCCACACGAGCGACCCCGAGTACTACAAGTGGAACCAGTGGCTGTTCCTGAAGCTCTACGAGAAGGGCATCGCGTACCGCAAGGCCGGCCTGGTCAACTGGTGCCCGAACGACCAGACCGTGCTCGCGAACGAGCAGGTCGTCGACGGCCACTGCGAGCGCTGCGGGTTCGTCGTGACCAAGAAGGCGCTGACCCAGTGGTACTTCCGGGTCACCGACTACGCCGACCGCCTGCTCGACGACCTCAACCAGCTCGAAGGCAAGTGGCCCTCGAAGGTGCTGACGATGCAGCGCAACTGGATCGGCCGTTCCTCGGGCGCCGACGTCGACTTCCACGTCGAGGGCCGCGATGAGCCGGTCACGGTGTTCACGACGCGCCCCGACACGCTCTACGGCGCGACGTTCATGGTCGTCGCGCCCGACTCCGAACTGGCCGCCGAGCTCGCCGCCGGGGCCTCGGAGGACGTGCGCGCGCGGTTCGAGCAGTACCTCGAGTCGGTCCGAGCCGAGAGCGACATCGACCGGCTCGCGACCGACCGCCCCAAGACGGGCGTGTTCCTCGAGCGGTACGCCACCAACCCCCTGAACGGCGAGCGGCTGCCGATCTGGGCGGCCGACTACGTGCTGGCCGACTACGGCCACGGCGCGATCATGGCCGTGCCCGCGCACGACCAGCGCGACCTCGACTTCGCGCGCGCGTTCGAGCTGCCCGTGCGCGTGGTCGTCGACACCAACGCGCCCGTGACGGGCGTCATCCCCGTGATCCCGGTCGACGAGCACGGCGTGCCGCTGCCCCTCGACGAGCTGCCCGAGCTCGATCCCGCCGGCACCGGCGTGGCCCTCGCCGGCGACGGCCGCCTGATGAATTCCGGGCCGCTCAACGGGCTCAGCAAGTCCAATGCGATCCGTCGCGCCGTCGAACTGCTCGAGGAGCGCGGCGTGGGCCGCGCCGCCAAGAACTACCGCCTGCGCGACTGGCTCATCTCGCGCCAGCGCTACTGGGGCACGCCGATCCCGATCATCCACTGCGCCGAGTGCGGCGAGGTGCCCGTGCCCGAGGCCGACCTGCCGGTGCGGCTGCCGGATGCCGCGGGGCTGGACCTCAGCCCGAAGGGCACGAGCCCGCTCGGCGCGGCCGACGAGTGGGCGCGCGTCGCGTGCCCGAACTGCGGCGGCGAGGCGCGACGAGACTCCGACACGATGGACACGTTCGTCGACAGCTCGTGGTACTTCCTGCGCTACCTCGACCCGACCGACGACACGCGCGCGTTCGACCCGGCCGAGGCCGAGAAGTGGCTGCCGGTCGACCAGTACGTCGGCGGCGTCGAGCACGCGATCCTGCACTTGCTGTACGCCCGGTTCTTCACCAAGGTGCTCTTCGACCTCGGCTACCTCGGGTTCACCGAGCCGTTCACGTCGCTGCTCAACCAGGGCATGGTGATCATGGACGGCACGAAGATGTCGAAGTCCAAGGGCAACCTCGTCGAGTTCGCATCCGAGCTCTCGGCGCACGGCGCCGACGCATTGCGCGTCACGATGGCGTTCGCCGGCCCGCCCGAGGACGACATCGACTGGGCCGACGTGTCGCCGGTGGGCGCGGCGAAGTTCCTCGGGCGCGCGTGGCGCATCTCGGGCGAGGTCTCCTCGAGCCCCGAGGTCGAGTGGAAGTCGGGCGACCCGGCGCTGCGCCGCATCACGCACCGCCTGCTCGCCGACGCGCCGGGCCTCGCGGAGTCGTTCAAGTTCAACGTGATCGTGGCGCGCCTCATGGAACTCGTGAACGCGACCCGCAAGGCGATCGACTCGGGCCCCGGTGCGGGCGATGCGGCGGTCCGCGAGGCGGCCGAGGTCACCGCGATGATCCTCGACCTGTTCGCGCCGTTCACCGCGGAGGACATGTGGCAGCGGCTCGGCTACGAGCCGACCGTCGCGAACGTCGTGTGGCGCAAGGCCGACCCGGCGCTCCTCGTCGAGGAGTCGGTGACCGCGATCGTGCAGGTCGACGGCAAGGTGCGCGACCGTCTCGAGGTGTCGCCGAAGATCGGTGCCGACGAGCTCGAGGCGCTCGCGCGCGCCTCGGCCGCGGTCGCCCGCTCGGTCGGCGAGCGCGAGATCGTGAACGTGATCGTGCGCGCGCCGAGGCTCGTGAACATCGCGACGCGGGGCTGACGACCGCTCCTCCACAGGTCGCTGCCTCCGGAGGCTTCGCAGCGGAACGGCGTGAGTCGGTTCGGACGCGCGGCGCGACCGTAGCGTTCGGGCATGCCCGACTCCGTCCCCGACCCGATCGCGGCCCTCGAGCACGTCGGTGCGCACCCACGCGCCCGTGTCGCGGTGGGCGCGGCCGTCGTGCTGTTCGTCGTCGCGGTGGCCGTCTCGGCGGTCGTGTCGTTCGCCTCAGGCGGCGGCGGGACGCAGGTCGAGCTCGACGCGACCGGGGCACCGCCCGCCTCGGTCGACGGCGCCGGCGCGGCTGGGCAGCCCGCCTCCGGCGCGGCGAGCGGCACCTCGCTCCTGGTGCACGTGCTCGGCGCGGTCGCCGAGCCCGGGATCGTCGAGCTCGCACCGGGTGCGCGCGTCGTCGACGCGGTGGCGGCGGCCGGCGGGCTGGCGCCCGATGCCGACGCGGGCGGGGTGAACCTCGCGCGCGCCCTGGTCGACGGCGAGCAACTCGTCGTGCCGAAGGTCGGCGAGGCACTCGCTCCGACGGGTACGGCAGCCGGGTCGGGCGCCGCTGGAGCGTCCGGTGGGGGAGGCGGGCGCGTGAGCCTGAACGGAGCGGACGTCGCCGAGCTCGACACGCTCCCGCGCATCGGGCCGGCCCTCGCGCAGCGCATCGTCGACTGGCGCGAGGCCAACGGGCCGTTCACCGACGTGTCGCAGCTGCTCGACGTCGCCGGCATCGGCGACGCGGTCTACTCCGGCCTCGTCGACCTCGTGACGCTCTGACGTGCGCCGCCACGACCTGCGGCTGCTCGGTCCGGCCGCAGCGACCTGGGCGGCCGCGTGGCTCGCCACGGGGGCGACGGATGCCGCGGTCGCGCCCTGGCTCGTCGCGGCCGTGTGCTGGGGCGCCGCCGCGCTGGGCCTCGGCCTGACGGCCTCGCGCGCACGCCTGCGCGTGCCCCGGTCCGGCCCGTCTCCGGGGCCCGTCTCGACGTCGGGTGGGGCCGGCATCCGGTCGGTCGTCGGCGCGATGGGCCCGCCGCTGGCCGTCGCGGCGGCGTGCGCCGCCCTTGCCTCGACCCTCGCGTGCACGGGCCTGCTCGCGCGGGAGGACAGCCCCCTGGCGACGCCGGCAGAGACGCGCGAGACGGTCGAGCTCACCGCGCGGCTCGACTCGTCGCTGCGCCCCGGCACGCAGGCGCCGTGGGGCGGCACCCCATCCGAACGCGCCCGGGCGACCGTCCTCTCCGTCGACGGGCGGACGACGGCGCCGGTGCGGATCGACCTGGTGCTTCCGTCGACCGACGGAGCCGACCGTCCTGCGGGGTTCGGCGACGAGGTCACGGTCCGCGCCCGCGTGACCGCGCTGCCCGGAATCTCGCGCGCCGCCTTCCGCGTGCAGGCGTCCGAGGTGATCACCGCAGGCGCAGCGCCCGAATGGATCGCATGGACGCATCCGCTCCGCGCCGGGCTGGCCGAGCAGGCGCGTCGGCTGGGCGGCGACGGCGGCGCGCTCGTGCCGGGACTCGCGATCGGCGACACCGCCCGCCTCCCTGCCGACCTCGCCGACGCGATGTCGGCCGCCTCGCTCACGCACCTCACGGCCGTGTCGGGTGCGAACTGCGCGCTCGTGACGGCGATCGCCTTCTGGGCGGCGGGTCTGCTCCGCGCGCCTCGGGGCGTGCGCGTCGCTGCGGCGCTGGCGGCGCTGACGGGCTTCGTCGTGCTCGTGACGCCGGAGTCGAGCGTCGTGCGGGCCGCCGCGATGGCGCTCGTCGTCCTCGTCGCCGTCGCGACCGGGCGAGCGGGCGGCGGAGCGCCGGCGCTGGGCGTCGCGGTCGTCGTGCTCCTGGCCGCCGATCCGTGGTACTCGCGCGATGCCGGGTTCGCGCTCTCGGTGTGCGCGACGGCGGGCCTCGTGCTCGGCGCCCGGCCGCTCGCCTCGGCCCTGGCCGCGCGGATGCCGCGTCCGCTCGCCGCGGCGCTGGCCGTCCCGCTCGCGGCCCAGCTCGCGTGCCAGCCGGTGCTGGTGCTGCTCGACCCGGTGCTTCCCGTCTACGGGGTGCCCGCGAACCTCCTCGCCGCGCCCGCCGCGCCGATCGCGACGATGGCCGGCCTGGTGGGCTGCCTCCTGCTGCCCGTGCTGCCGTCGGTCGGCTTCGCCGCCCTCCAGGTCGCCTGGCTGCCCGCCTCGTGGATCGCCCTGCTCGCCCGCGGCGTGAGCGGGATGCCGAACACCGCGGTGCCCTGGCTGCCCGATGCGCCCGGCGCGGCGCTCTGCGCCGTGGCCGTCGCCGCCGCGGCGGTGCTCCTCGGCGCGCGACGGCGACCCGTGGACGGGGCCCGTCGGCGTCCCGTCCTGCGCCCCGTGGCCGTCGGGGTGCTCTGTCTCGCCGTTGCGGTGCCGATCGGTGTGACGGCGGGCCGTCCGGCGCTCACCACCGCACTGCTGCCGGCCGACTGGGACGTGCTGCAGTGCGACATCGGCCAGGGCGACGCCGTCCTCGTGCGCGATCACGGCGCCACGCTGCTCATCGACACCGGGCCCGACCCCGAGCGCCTCACCGCGTGCCTCGCGCTCGCGGGCGTGCGCCGTGTCGATCTCGCGGTCATCACGCACTGGGATGCCGACCACGCCGGCGGTGCTGCGGCGATCGCGGGTCGCGTCGGGCTCGTGCTGCACGGCCCGCTCGACGGTGCCCGCTCCGACCGGGTCCTGGGCCCGCTCGCCCGCGGCGGAGCCGAGCTCGTGCAGGTCGGCGCGGGCGCGAGCGGCCGGCTCGGCGCGGCCGACTGGCGCGTGCTCTGGCCGCCGGCGCGAGCCGAACCCGGCAACGACGCGAGCGTCGTGCTCGACCTCCGTGCCGAGCAGTACCGGGCCGTGTTCCTCGGCGACCTCGGCGCCGAGGCGCAGGCCGCGCTGCTGCGCGAGGCAGATCCGGGCCGGGCCGACCTCGTGAAGGTCGCCCACCACGGCAGCGCCGACCAGGATCCGGCCCTCTACCGCGAGCTCGCGCCGGCCGTCGGCCTGATCGGCGTCGGCGCCGACAACGGCTACGGACATCCCACCGCGAGCCTGCTCGACCTGCTCGACGCGCAGGGCGTCGCGGTCGTGCGCAGCGACTCGTACGGCGCGGCCGCGCTCACCGTCGACGGCGACCGCGTGCGCGTCTGGTCGGAGCGGGCGCCGCCGGGTGCCGGCGGTGTCGTCCCCGCTCCGTAGACTGGTGCGGCACCTCGGAGGGAGACACGTGGCGGCACGAGCAGGCACGGCGAAGTCGAAGGCGGCGATCCCGCAGCTCGCGTGGAGCGCAGTGCGCCCGGCGCCCGTCGTCCTCGTCTCCGGGGGAGAGGATGTGCTCGCCGAACGGGCCATGACCATGCTCCGCGAGGCGCTCCGGGCCGAGGACCCGGCCCTCGAGGTCAGCGACCTCGAGGCCGATGCCTACGCGCGCGGTACGCTGCTGACGCTGGCGAGTCCCTCGCTCTTCGGCGAGCCCCGCCTCATCCGGGTGAGCGGGGTCGAGAAGGCGAGCGACGAGTTCCTCGCCGACGCGCTCGATTACCTTTCCGCGCCCGCCGAGGGCACCACCGTCGTCCTCCGTCATCGGGCGGGCATGCGCGGCAAGAAGCTGCTCGATGCGATCCGAGCCGGCGAGGGTGCCGGGGTCGAGGTCGTGTGCGCCGAGCTGCGCAAGGACGCCGAGAAGCAGGACTTCGCGGCCGCCGAGTTCCGGCTGGCCGGCCGCCGGATCGCGCCCGCGGCCCTGCGCGCGCTCGTCGCGGCGTTCAGCGACGACCTCGGCGAGCTCGCGGCTGCCTGTCGCCAGCTCATCGCCGACGCGCCCGGCGACATCGACGAGGCGACGGTCGCGAAGTACTACGGCGGCCGGGTGGAGACCACGGCGTTCGAGGTCGCCGACGCCGCGATCGCCGGGCGCCACGGCGAGGCGCTCATCGCGCTGCGGCACGCGCTCGACTCGGGTGCCGACCCCGTGCCGATGGTCGCCGCCTTCGCGATGAAGGTCCGGACCATGGCCAAGGTCGCCGGGGCCCGAGGGGCCTCGGCAGGATCGCTGGGCCTCGCACCCTGGCAGGTCGACCGGGCTCGTCGCGACCTCATGGGCTGGACCGACGAGGGGCTCGGCGTCGCCATCCAGGCACTGGCCTCGGCCGACGCCGCGGTCAAGGGCGCCGAACGCGACCCCGTGTTCGCGCTCGAGCGGCTCGTCGGCGTGATCGCCGCGCGCGGCGTCATCCAGCCCTGAGGCGGGGCGGGCTCGTCGGCTCGGCCGACCCGGCGCGCCGACGCGCTCGTGGAACGACGAGGGCCCCGCACCATCCGGTGCGGGGCCCTCGGAACGAAGCGCCTGCGATCAGAGCGCGGCGACCTGCTTCGCGATGGCCGACTTGCGGTTCGCGGCCTGGTTCTTGTGGATGACGCCCTTGCTCACGGCCTTGTCGAGCTTGCGGTTCGCGACGCGGAGGGCGGCGGTCGCCTTCTCCTTGTCGCCGGCGGCGATGGCCTCGCGCGTCGCGCGGACGACGGTCTTCAGCTCGCTCTTGACGGCCTTGTTGCGCTCCTCGGCCTTGCGGTTGGTGCGGATGCGCTTGATCTGCGACTTGATGTTTGCCACGTGGTTCGTCTTTCGTGTGTTCTGCGGGTACCGGAGTTGCCGCAATCGGTAGAGGGGCCGTCGCGGCGCATCGTGCGGGGGTGGGACCCACACGCAAGCCAACAGGCAACGATACCAGCAACGGCCGAACCGTACCAATGCGCGGAGGCGCGTCGCGAACGTCGGGATCAGCGCGCGGGAACCGAGCGCCGTCGGCGTTCCGCGCGCACCTCGAGCTCGGCGACCGCTCCGAGCACCGCCGCCGTGAAGTCGTCGGGCCGCACAAGGCTCACGAGGTGCGTCGCGCGGTCGATGATCACGAGCCGGCCGTCGCGCGCGGCGCGCACCATCCGCCGCTCCTCGAGGCGGAAGTGGTCGTAGCGGCCGTTGACGAACCAGATCGGCACCTCCACCGCCGCGATCGAGCGCTCGACGTCGAGGCCGGCTACCGCCGTCAGGGCCGGGCGCATCACGTCGAGCGCCACACCGCCGGCCAGCACGTCGTCGACGGCCGTACGCGACAGGAACAGCCGCGCGGTGGCGTCGTTGAGCGCGCGGCCGCGGTCGGGCAGTCGATTGATCGCCGCCGCGAGTGCGAGGTAGCCGCGGAGCGCCGGACCGCGCGGCCGGGTTCCGCACGAGGCCGCGACGAGCCCGTCGAGGCGGTCGGGATGCCGCGCCGCGTACTCGATGGCGAGGTACCCGCCGAGGCTCAGCCCGACGAGCAGCCTGGGCACGCCGTCGTCGTCGGCGCCCGTCGTGGCGAGCGCCTCGTCGATCGCGCCGACCGCGCCGTCGACGGTGAACGGCTCGTCGATCCGGCGGCCGTGCCCGGGCAGGTCGACCGGGATCGCCTCGACGTCGTGGCGCTCGAGGCGCGCGACCTGCCCGCGCCACATCGTCGCCGAGGTGCGGATGCCGTGGACGAGGACGACGTGGGCCCGCGGCATCCGTCAGCCCGCCCGGATGGCGCCGAGCTCGCGGGCCTTGGCGACGGCGGCGGTCCGCGACCCGACGCCGAGCTTGGTGAAGATGTGCACGAGGTGCGACTTGACCGTCGCCTCGCTGAGGAAGAGTGCTTGGCCGATCTCGCGGTTGGTGCTGCCCGAGGCCACGAGCTGGAGCACCTCGGCCTCGCGCACGGTGAGCCGCTGGTCGGCGCTGCGCTGCGACGCGTCGAGTCGCGACGCGACCGTCGGCGCGAGCGCCGACTCGCCTGCCGCGGCCGCGCGGATCGCCGCGACGAGCTCGCCGGGCGGGGCGTCCTTCAGCAGGTACCCGCTCGCGCCGGCCTCGATCGCACCGAGGATGTCGGCGTCGGTGTCGTAGTTGGTGAGCACGAGCACGCGCGGCGCGGACGGTGACGACCGGATGCGGCGCGTCGCGTCGACGCCCTGGAGCGCGCCGGGGAACTGCAGGTCCATGAGCACGAGGTCGACGCCGGGCGCGCCCGCGAGACGCACGGCCTCCTCGGCCGACGCCGCCTCGCCGACGACCTCGAGATCGGGCTCGGCCTCGAGCAGGGCGCGCATGCCGGCGCGCACGACGGGGTGGTCGTCGCTGAGCAGGAGCCGGATCACGCGGCGACCGCCGGGATCCGCACCGAGAGGGCGGTGCCGCCGCCAGGCCGGGACTCGACGTCGGCCGTGCCGCCCAGGCTCTCGGCGCGCTGGCGGATGGCGCGCAGGCCGAACGAGGCCTCGCCGGCGCGCTCGCCCGCGAGCGAGGTGGGGTCGAAGCCGACGCCGTCATCGACCACGTCGAGCGCGACCTCGTCGCCGAGGTAGCTCAGCGTGACCTCGGCGCGCGACGCGTCGGAGTGCTTGACGACGTTCGAGAGCGAGCCCTGCGCGATGCGCAGGAGGGTCGCCTCGATCGACATGGGCAGCGCGACGGGCTCGCCGCTCATCGAGAACGAGATGCGCGTGCGCGCTCCCGACTGCGCGGACTGCTCGTTCGTCGCCTCGGCGAGCCGGCGGAGCGCGGCCGGCAGCGTCCGTTCGTCGAGGGCCGGGGGAGTGAGCTCGCGGATGAAGCGGCGCGTCTCCTGGAGGTTGTCGGCCGCGGTCTCGCGGGCCAGGCGCAGCTTGTCGCGCGTGGCCTCGTCGGCGATGTCGCGCTCGGCGGCGTGCAGCAGCATCTGGATGCTCGAGAGCCCCTGCGCGACGGTGTCGTGGATCTCGCGCGCGATGCGCTCGCGCTCGGCGAGTGTGCCGGCCTCGCGGCTCGCGGCCGCGAGCTCCTCGCGCGTCGCGAGGAGGTCGAGGATGAGCGACTGCCGCTCCCTCGATTCGACGGCCATCGCGCGGTACCCGAGGCCGATGATGACGGCGACCCCGGCGGAGATGAGCGGGCCGAGCACGCTGCCGACCTCGAACCCGAGGTGCGACGTCGTGCCCCACACGCTGACCAGGAACGTGACCGCCACGAGCGGCACGCCCCAGCGCGCCGGCAGCACGTGCAGCTCGAGGAAGAAGAGCGGGAATGCGAGGAACGCGGCATCCGGGGTCAGCGCGCTCAGGCCGAGCCAGAGCCCGAGCAGCATGATCAGCCAGCCCGCGCGCATCCACGGCGTGATCACCTGGTGGGCGGTCACGACGCCCACCGCGTAGGTGCCGAGGAACGCGATCGAGAGGATGGCGATGGCCACGAGGTCGGGGCTGCCGGAGACGATCGCGCGGGCGAGCACGAACACCGTGAGCCCGACGACCAGCACGTGGAGTCCGACGCGCAGCGACCTGAAGACGGGCCGCAGCGCCGATGGCTGCACCCGTCCGACGAGGGGGGCATCGAGCACGGTCATGATGCGATTCAGCCTAGTGACCGGCCCCTTCCGGGGCATCCGTCGAAAGTGGGATCGGGCGCATGGGAGAATCGTCGGGATGTCTCCGAGAGCCGCCACCCCGCCGGTGCCCGCCGCCACCGACCCCGCGCTGATCCGCAACTTCTGCATCATCGCGCACATCGACCACGGCAAGTCGACCCTCGCCGACCGCATGCTGCAGATCACGGGCGTGGTCGCCGATCGCGACATGCGCGCGCAGTACCTCGACCGCATGGACATCGAGCGCGAGCGCGGCATCACCATCAAGAGCCAGGCCGTGCGCATGCCGTGGGAGGTCGGCGGCACGGGCTACGCGCTCAACATGATCGACACTCCCGGGCACGTCGACTTCAGCTACGAGGTGTCGCGCTCGCTCGCCGCGTGCGAGGGCGCCATCCTGCTGGTCGATGCCGCGCAGGGCATCGAGGCGCAGACGCTCGCGAACCTCTACCTCGCGCTCGAGAACGACCTCGAGATCATCCCCGTGCTGAACAAGATCGACCTGCCGGCGGCCGAGCCCGAGAAGTACGCGCGCGAGCTGGCCGACCTGATCGGCGGCTCGCCCGACGACGTGCTGCGCGTGTCGGGCAAGACCGGCATGGGCGTGGAGGACCTGCTCGACCGGGTCGTCGAGCGCATCCCCGCGCCGACGGGCGACGCCGACGCGCCGGCGCGCGCCATGATCTTCGACTCGGTGTACGACAGCTACCGCGGCGTCGTCACGTACGTCCGGATGGTCGACGGACGACTGAACCCGCGCGAGCGGATCCAGATGATGTCGACGAAGGCGACGCACGAGATCCTCGAGATCGGCGTGAGCGCGCCCGAGCCGACGCCCACGAAGGGCCTCAGCGTCGGCGAGGTGGGCTACCTCATCACCGGGGTGAAGGACGTGCGCCAGTCGAAGGTCGGCGACACGGTCACCTCGGCGGCCAAGCCGGCCGCCGATGCGCTGGCGGGCTACACCGAGCCGCTGCCCATGGTGTTCTCGGGCCTCTACCCGATCGACGGCAGCGACTACCCCGAGCTGCGTGAGGCCCTCGACAAGCTCAAGCTGTCGGATGCGGCGCTCGTCTACGAGCCCGAGACCTCGGTCGCGCTCGGGTTCGGGTTCCGTGCCGGCTTCCTGGGCCTGCTGCACATGGAGATCGTGACCGAGCGGCTCCGCCGCGAGTTCGGGCTCGACATCATCAACACGGCGCCGTCGGTGGTCTACGA
Organism: Agromyces aurantiacus; assembly: GCF_016907355.1. Taxonomy (NCBI): domain Bacteria; kingdom Bacillati; phylum Actinomycetota; class Actinomycetes; order Micrococcales; family Microbacteriaceae; genus Agromyces; species Agromyces aurantiacus. The sequence continues at coordinate 2,225,015 of NZ_JAFBBW010000001.1, forward strand.
GGTCACCACGGAAGACAAGAAGACCGTCACGGTGACCAACCCGAGCGAGTTCCCGACCGGCGGCAAGATCGCCGAGGTGCGCGAGCCCGTCGTGCGCGCGGCGATCCTCGCACCGAAGGACTACGTCGGCACGATCATGGAGCTCTGCCAGTCGCGCCGCGGCACGCTGCTCGGCATGGAGTACCTCGGCGAGGACCGGGTCGAGATCCGCTACAACATGCCGCTCGGCGAGATCGTCTTCGACTTCTTCGACAACCTGAAGTCGAAGACGGCCGGCTACGCCTCGCTCGACTACGAGCCGGCCGGCGACCAGGCCGCCGACCTCGTCAAGGTCGACATCCTCCTCCAGGGCGAGCAGGTCGACGCGTTCAGCGCGATCGTGCACCGCGACAAGGCGTACGCGTACGGCGTGCTGATGACCGGCCGCCTGCGCGAGCTCATCCCGCGGCAGCAGTTCGAGGTGCCGATCCAGGCCGCGATCGGCGCCCGGATCATCGCGCGCGAGTCGATCCGCGCGATGCGCAAGGACGTGCTCGCCAAGTGCTACGGCGGCGACATCACGCGCAAGCGCAAGCTCCTCGAGAAGCAGAAGGAGGGCAAGAAGCGCATGAAGATGGTCGGCCGCGTCGAGGTGCCCCAGGAGGCGTTCATCGCCGCGCTCTCGGGCGAGACCGAGAAGAAGGACGCCAAGAAGTAGCCGCTCCGCGTCGCGGGACTTCGGTCACGCAGGCCCGCCCCGCTCCGCCGCGAGAATCGTCGCATCACCGCGCGGCTGCGACCGCGCCGCCGGTGCGAGTCGAGGAGGACGCGATGGGCGGATGGCGGGCCGGCGTGGCCGGGTGGATCGCTCGCGTGCTGGGGATCCTGTACGTGGCGCTGCTCTGGTGGGCGTGGTGGCAGGAGTCGCAGGCGCGACGCGAGCCCAGGATGGGCGAGGACACGGCCGCGGGCTCGTGGTTCGAGCAGTGGGCCGTGCTCACGCACCTGCTGCCCGCGATCGTGCTGCTCGTGGTGCTCGTGCTCGCGTGGCGGTGGCCGGTCGTCGGGGCGATCGGGTTCCTCGCCTACGCGGTGATCACGGTCGTCAGCTGGTTCCCCGAGTGGGTCTACGCGGGCCTGGTCACCGGCCCGCCGCTCGTGATCGGCATCCTGTTCCTCGTCGAGGCGCTGGTCCAGCGTCGTCGCACAGGCACGGTCCAGCACGCCGCGTCGTAGAATCGGGGGATGCCCGGGACCGGGCTCGGGTGCCGCGTGTTCGCGCGGCATCCGTCATGACTGCCGCCGACCCCGGGAGGACGCACGATGAACCGTCGCAGCACCTTCACCGACCAGTCGGTCACGTACGGCGCGATCGGCGCCACGCTCGACCCCGACCTGCTGCGCTACCCGCCTGCCGGGTTCCGCCCCGCCGAGGATGCGGTCAAGCTCGGCTCGGGTCGCGAGCGCTTCGACCGCGCGGCCGAGGAGCTCATGACCTGGGGCATCCAGAAGGGCGCCGGGTTCGAGGTGATCGACGTCTCGCCGGGCACCGGCGCACAGTACACGGGCATCGCCTACGGCCCGGATGGCGCGCCCCTCGCCGACCAGCCCACGCCGCGCGTCGAGCAGCGGTTCGGCCCCGACGGCACGCCGTACGTCAGCGCCGGCATGACGGCGACGCTCAAGCCGCGCGGGCGCCGGGGGTCGCGCGGGCGGATTTCCGTGCTCGTCGTCTACGTCGTCGACGATCCGGGCCGGGTCGGCTTCGCGTACGGCACGACCGGCGACGGACCTGAGAGCGGCGAAGAGTCGTTCATCCTCGAGCACCGCGACGACGACAGCGTCTGGCTCACCATCCGCTCGGCGTTCGAGCCGCGCGGCGGCATCCGCCGACTGTTCGCGGGCTCGGTGCGCCGTCGCCGACGCGAGCTCACCAAGCGCGAGCTGCGCGCGCTCCACCCCGCGTACGTCTGAGCATGGCCGGGCCGCTTCCCCTCGCCGACCCGGCGCCCGCCGACGGGCTGCTGCCGCGCGGCGCCCTCGACCAGGCGGGCCAACGCGCACTCGGCGTGTACGTGCACGTGCCGTTCTGCCGGGTCCGCTGCGGGTACTGCGACTTCAACACGTACACCGCGAGCGAGCTCCGCGGCGCCTCGCAGTCGGGCTACGCCGCCCAGGCGATCGGCGAGATCCGGTTCGCGCGCGGCGTGCTCGCGGCATCCGGAGCGCCCGACCGCCCCGCGCAGACGGTCTTCTTCGGCGGCGGGACCCCGACGCTGCTTCCCGCCGACGATCTCGTGCGCATGCTCGGCTCGATCCGCGAGGAGTTCGGGCTGGCGCCCGGGGCCGAGGTGACCACCGAGGCCAATCCCGACTCGGTCGACGCCGACGACCTGCGCCGCCTGTCGGACGGCGGGTTCACGCGCGTGTCGTTCGGCATGCAGTCGGCCGTGCCGCACGTGCTGGCCGCGCTCGACCGCACCCACGACCCCGCGCGGGTGCCGCTCGTCGTGCGGTGGGCGCGCGAGGCGGGGCTCGACGTCAGCCTCGACCTCATCTACGGCACGCCGGGGGAGTCGCTCGCCGACTGGCGCACGAGCCTCGAGGCCGTGATCGCCGAGGAGCCCGATCACGTCAGCGCCTACGCGCTCATCGTCGAGGACGGCACGAAGCTGGCCCGTCAGATCCGCCGCGGCGAGCTCGCGACGCCCGACGACGACCTCTCGGCCGACATGTACGAGCTCGCGGACGACCTGCTCGGCGCCGCGGGCTACGAGTGGTACGAGGTCTCGAACTGGGCGAGGGGCGACGCGCAGCGCTCGCGCCACAACCTCGGCTACTGGCGCGGCGACGACTGGTGGGGCGTCGGCCCGGGCGCGCACAGCCACGTCGGCGGGGTGCGCTGGTGGAACGCGAAGCACCCCGCGGCGTACGCCGATCGGATCGGCGCCGGCGTCTCCCCGGCGGTCGGCCGTGAGACGCTCGACGCGGCGACCCGCGAGACCGAGCGGGTGCTGCTGTCGACGCGCATCCGCGAGGGCATCGAGGTGTCCTCGCTGCACGCCGGTGGCCGCCGTGCCGTGGCCGGCCTCGTCGCCGACGGGCTCGTGGAAGCGCGAACCGCCCTCGCCGGTCGGCTGACGCTGACGCGACGAGGGCGGTTGCTGGCCGACGCCGTGGTGCGGCGCCTGCTCGAGGACTGATCCCTAGCTGACGAACTTGATCGCCACGGGGTACACGTAGTACTCGCCGTTGTTGGCCTTGATCGCGGCGATGATGCCGAACACGATCGCGGCGATCCATGCGGCGATGAGGATGAAGATGCCGACGATCACGAAGGTCAGGATCGTGCCGACCACGTACGCGATCAGCAGCGTGATCTGGAAGTTCAGCGCGGTCGCGGTGTGCGCCCGGATGAACGGCCCCTTGTCCTTCAGGATCAGGTAGCCGATCAGGGCCGGCAGGAAGCCGAAGAGGATGCCGCCGATGTGGATCAGCGTCGCCCAGAGCTTCTCGTCGGCGGGGCTGAGCGGCTGGCTCTGCTGGTACGCGCCGCCGCCGGGGGGCGGCGGGGGCGTGGGGCCGCCGGGAGGGGGCGGAGGCGGCGTGCTGCCGCCGGGCGGCGTGGGGGGCGTGGGAGGTGGTGCGTCGGACATGATGCTGGCTCCTTGGAAGGTCGCGCCCGGATCGCGGGTCGGTCCGACCATGCTGGCACAGCGCGACGCGCCGGTCGAGGGATCCCGGACCGGCGCGTCGCGACTCGCGGTGCGGACCTACTTGATGAGGCGGATGGCGAAGGGGTAGCGGTAGTGGCGTCCCTCCTTGGCCTGCATGAAGCCGAGGACGGAGAACACGATGACGGCGATCCACAGCGCGGTCGGCAGCAGCCAGCCGATGTAGCCCCAGATGCCGAGCGTCACGACCGTGAGGATCGCGTTCACGATGAAGATCGCGATATAGGCGAACACGGCGGTGATCTGGAAGTTCAGCGCCTCCTTGGCCTCGGTGTTCGTGAAGGCGCCGCGGTCCTTGAAGACGAGCCAGATGATCAGCGAGGGCAGGAATCCCAGGATGCCGCCGAGGTGCGCGAACGAGCCCCACTGGACGTCCTGCTCGTGCGAGAGCGGAGCGGCGGGAGCGGTCGCGGGCTGGGGCGCCGCGTTCGGATCGTGCGGGGGGACGTTGGGGTCGGTCATGTCAGCCTTTCGGGTTGGGGTTTCGCGCGTCGAGCGCACGGCGGAGGCGGGATCGGCGCGCGGGACGATGCACACGCTACTGCCGCGCCGATCCGGGCGGCAACGGTGCCATCCCTGAATCTCGCGATATGATTAGCAGTCACGTGAACCGAGTGCTAAACCTCGGTGCGCCGCCGTCACGCCGGTCGAGGGAAGCGAGGGCCATGGTCTCCGAACGCAGTCTCGCCGTGCTTCGCGCCATCGTGCAGGACTACGTCGCGTCGCGCGAGCCGGTCGGCTCCAAGACGATCGTCGAGCGCCACCACTTCGGCGTGTCCGCGGCGACCATCCGCAACGACATGGCGCTGCTCGAGGAGGAGGAGCTGATCGCGGCCCCCCACACCTCGTCGGGCCGCATCCCGACCGACAAGGGGTATCGCGTCTTCGTCGACCAGCTCGCCGACGTGCGGCCGCTCACCTCCGCGCAGCGGCACGCGATCGAGACCTTCCTCGGCGAGTCGAACGACCTCGACGAGCTGCTCGCGCGCACCGTGCGGCTCGTGTCGCAGCTCACGCGCCAGCTCGCGGTCGTGCAGTACCCCAGCTTCCAGCGGGCGCGCGTCCGGCACGTCGAGCTCGTCGCGCTCGCGCCCACGCGAGTGCTGTGCATCCTCATCTCCGACTCCGGCCAGGTCGAGCAGCGCCTGGCCGAGCTCGACCAGTCCGTCGACGAGGAGACGCTGCACCGGCTGCGGAACCGACTCAATGACGTCGCGGCCGGCCGCACCATGTCGGAGGCCGCGGCGGCGCTCTCCGCCGAGACGGCCAACGCCGACCGCGCGCACGCCGAGGTCCTCCACACGCTCGCGGCCACGCTCGCCGACCAGGCCAAGTTCACGCGCGGCGACCGGCTGGTCGTCGCGGGCGCCGCCAACCTGGTCCGCACCGAGCAGGACTTCGCGGGCAACATCCTCGGGGTCATCGAGGCCATCGAGGAGCAGGTCGTGATCCTCAAGCTGTTCGGCGAGATGGCCTCCGACGACGGCATCGCGGTCCGCATCGGCCGCGAGAACGCGGCCTACGGACTCGGCGAGACCTCGGTGGTGTCGAGCTCGTTCGAGATCCCCGGCCGCGACGTCTCCCGGCTCGGGATCGTCGGGCCCACCCGCATGGACTACTCGCAGAGCATGGCGGCCGTCCGCGCCGTCGCTCGCTACCTCTCCCGCACGCTCGGCGAGAGCTGAACCGCGACGGGGCCGCCCCGCGGCATCCGTCACCGGCAATCGAAAGGAACCCGCCTGCAGTGGCCGACCACTACGAGGTCCTCGGCGTCTCCCGCGACGCCACCCCCGACGAGATCAAGAAGGCCTACCGCCGTCTCGCGCGCGAACTGCACCCCGACGTCAACCCGGGCGCCGAGGCATCCGAGCGCTTCAAGCAGGTCACGCACGCCTACGACGTGCTCTCCGACCCCAAGCAGCGCCAGCAGTACGACCTCGGCGGCGGCCAGGGCGGCTTCAACGGCGCCGGCTTCGGCGGCTTCGGCGACATCTTCGAGACCTTCTTCGGCGCCGCGCAGACCAGTCGCGGGCCGAGGTCGCGTCGCGAGCGCGGCCAGGACGCGCTCATCCGGCTCGAGGTGACGCTCGACGAGGTCGTCTTCGGCACCCACCGCGAACTCGAGGTCGACACGGCCGTCACGTGCGAGACCTGCCACGGCTCGTGCTGCCGGCCGGGCACGTCGCCCGTGACGTGCGACATCTGCGGCGGCACCGGGCACATCCAGCGCGCGGTGCGCTCGCTGCTCGGCAACGTCATGACCTCGAGCCCGTGCGGCTCGTGCCGCGGCTACGGCACCATCATCGCGACGCCGTGCGTGACCTGCCAGGGCCAGGGCCGCGTGCGCGCGCGGCGCACCGTGCCCGTCGACGTGCCGGCCGGCGTCGACACCGGAGTGCGCCTGCAGATGCCGGGGTCGGGCGAGGCCGGCCCCGCCGGTGGCCCGAACGGCGATCTCTACCTCGAGGTCAAGGTCAAGAACCACGAGGTCTTCAGCCGCGACGGCGACGACCTGCTCTGCACGCTCGAGGTGCAGATGACCGACGCCGTGCTCGGGACCAACGCGACCGTCGCGGCGCTCGACGGCGACGTCGACCTCGAGCTGAAGCCCGGCGTGCAGAGCGGCGAGGTGCTCACCGTGCGCGATCGCGGCATCACGCACCTGCGCGGCGGCGGGCGCGGCGACCTGAAGGTCGCCGTGCACGTGATCACCCCGACCAAGCTCAGCCACAAGGAGCGCGAGCTCGTCCAGCAGCTTGCGAAGGCGCGCAAGGCGCAGCCGCCGCAGCTCGGCCACTTCCAGCAGGGCCTCTTCGCGCGGCTGCGCGACCGGTTCCTCGGGTGAGCCGCGGGCGGATGTCGCGATGAGCAGCCTCTACCTCGACGAGACGCTCGACCTCGCCTCGGTCGCCGCCGGCGACACGGTCGCGGTCACGGGCGACGAGGCGCGCCATGCCGTCACCGTCGCGCGGGTGCGGGTCGGCGAGCGCGTGTCGGTCGGCGACGGGCGCGGCCGGATCGTGTCGGGCGCCGTGACGTCCGTCGAGGGCCGGCGCCTCGAGCTCGAGGTCGACGGCGTGCACGACGACCCGGTGCCCGCGCCCCGGCTCACGCTCGTGCAGGCGCTCGCGAAGGGCGACCGCGACGAGCTCGCGGTGCAGGCGGCGACCGAGCTCGGCGTGGACCGCATCGTGCCCTGGGCGGCCGGTCGATCCGTGTCGCGCTGGGAGGGACCGAAGGCCGAGAAGGGCCGTGCGCGCTGGGCGAGCATCGTCCGCGAGGCCGTCAAGCAGTCCATCCGGTCCCGGATTCCCGACGTCGAGGCGGTCGCCTCCACGAGGGAGCTGCCCGAGCGGCTCCGCGGCGAACGCGTGCTGCTGCTCGTCCCCGGCGCGGAGACGCCGCTGTCGGCCGTCCGACCCGACGGCCGCGACCTCGCGCTCGTCGTCGGGCCCGAGGGGGGCATGGATCCGACGGAGATCGAGCGGCTCCGGGAGGCCGGCGGCGAGCCCGTCCGGCTGGGCGACGGCGTGCTGCGCACCTCGACGGCGGGCCCCGCGGCGATCGCCGTGCTGTCGGTCGCGCTCGGGCGGTGGTGAGCCATCCGTGGCTACGATGGAGTGATGAGCGGAACGGCGGAACCCACGGTCTTCGAGCGCATCGCCGCGGGTGAGATCCCCGCGCGGATGGTCCTCGAGACCGAGCGGATCATCGCCTTCCACGACATCGCGCCGCAGGCGCCCGTGCACGTCATCGTGACGCCCCGCGACGGCCGCCACCGCGACGTGGTCGAGCTCGCCGCGGCCGATCCCGAACTGCTCGCCGAGCTGGTCGGCGCCGCCAAGCGCATCGCCGACGAGCTGACCGACGGCGAGTTCCGGCTCATCTTCAACACCGGTCCCGCCGCGGGCCAGACCGTGTTCCACGTGCACGCCCACCTCCTCGGCGGTGGCCTGAGGGAGGGATCGCTTGCCGGCTGACGACCCGGGCGAGACGCCGCCGCCCGCATCCGAGCTCCGCACCGACGAGGAGCGGCTGCGGATCGACGGCATCGCCATGGTGCGGCTCCTCGGCCCGCAGGACCGCCTGCTCACGAGCATCGAGCGCGAGTACCCAGGCGTCGACGTGCACGTGCGCGGCAACGAGATCGCCATCCGCGGGGAGGCCGGCGAGCGCGCGCGCGTGCGCCGGCTCATCGAGGAACTCCTCGAGCTCGTCCGCGGCGGCGAGGACCCGACCCCGATCGAAGTGAGGAGCTCCGCCCGAATGCTCGACGCCGACCCGGCCTCCCGCCCGTCCGACACGCTGGGGCAGGTCATCGTCTCCAGCCGCGGCAAGTCGATCCGTCCGAAGACCGAGGGACAGCGCTCGTACGTCGATGCGATCGACGAGCACACGATCGTGTTCGGCATCGGCCCGGCGGGCACCGGCAAGACCTACCTCGCGATGGCGAAGGCCGTGCAGGCGCTGCAGCGCAAGGAGGTCAACCGCATCATCCTCACACGCCCGGCAGTCGAGGCGGGGGAGCGGCTCGGGTTCCTGCCCGGCACGCTCACGGAGAAGATCGACCCGTACCTGCGCCCGCTCTACGACGCGCTCAACGAGATGATGGACCCCGAGCTCGTGCCGAAGCTGCTCGCCTCCGGCACCGTCGAGGTCGCCCCCCTCGCGTACATGCGCGGCCGCACGCTCAACGACTCGTTCGTCGTGCTCGACGAGGCGCAGAACACCACGCCCGAGCAGATGAAGATGTTCCTCACGCGCCTCGGCTTCGGCTCGAAGATGGTCGTCACGGGCGACATCACGCAGGTCGACCTGCCGGGCGGCTCCTCGGGGCTTCGCATCGTCACGCGCATCCTCGACGGCGTCGACGACATCCACTTCGCCCGGCTCACGAGCGACGACGTGGTGCGCCACACGCTCGTCGGCCGCATCATCGACGCGTACACCGAGTTCGACCAGCGCCAGCAGGCGGCGCGCTACGAGCGCGACCAGGCGCGGGAGTTCGCCAACCGCGCCGAGCGCCGCGGCGGCGACCGCCGCACGCCGCCGCCGCCCGGCCCGCGCGATCACCTGCCCAGGAGAAGGAACCCGTGAGCATCGAGATCAACAACGAGTCGTCGATCGAGGTCGACGAGGCGGCGCTGCAGCGGCTCGCCGTGTACGCCCTCGACATGATGCACGTGCATCCCGACGCCGAGCTCGCGATCGTGCTCGTCGACGAGGGCGCGATGGAGCAGCTGCACGTTCAGTGGATGGACGAGCCCGGGCCGACCGACGTGCTGAGCTTCCCGATGGACGAGCTGCGCCCCGGCACCGAGGACCAGCCGGCCCCGCCGGGACTGCTCGGCGACGTCGTGCTCTGCCCGCAGGTCGCCGAGTCGCAGGCGAAGTCGGCCGGGCACAGCCTGCTCGACGAGCTGCTCCTGCTCACGACCCACGGCATCCTGCACCTGCTCGGCTTCGACCACGCCGAGCCCGACGAGGAGAAGGAGATGTTCGGCGTGCAGCGCGACATCCTCGTGGGCTTCTCCATGCAGGAGCGCCGCCGCTGACCATGCTGCCCTGGCTCTTCCTCGCGGCCGCGCTCGTGCTGGTGGCGTTCGGCGGCCTCATGGCCGCGATCGACTCGGCGATCGGCGTGACGTCGCGCGCCGACCTCGTCGACCTGTCGATCGGTGCGCGCGCCGGACGTTCGTTGCGTGCGATCGCCGACGACACCGGCGCGCACGTGAACGCCGTGAACTTCATGCGCATCCTCGCGGAGACGACCGCGGCCGTGCTCGTGACGCTCGCGTTCACATTCTTCCTCGACGACGTCTGGCTCGTGCTGCTCGTCTCCGCCGCGGTCATGACGGCGGTGTCGTTCGTGCTCGTCGGCGCGAGTCCCCGCAGCGTGGGTCGCGCGCATCCCGACCTCGTGCTGCGGCTGTCGGCCCCGATCGTGCGGTTCACGCGGGTGCTCCTCGGCCCGCTCGCGAATGCGCTCGTCTCGCTCGGCAACCGGGTGACGCCGGGGCGGATCCGCTTCGCGGGGGTGTCGAGCGAGGAGCAGCTGCTCAGCATGGTCGATGAGGCCACCGAGCTCGAGGTGCTCGAGCAGGGCGACCGCGAGCTCATCCACTCGATCTTCGAGTTCAGCGACACGCTCGTGCGCGAGGTCATGGTGCCGCGCACCGACATGGTCACCATCGAGACGACCGCGCACCTGCCCCAGGCCATGGCGCTCTTCCTCAAGGAGGGCTACTCGCGCATCCCCGTGGTCGACCGCGAGGCCGACGACGTCGTCGGCATCCTGTACCTGCGCGATCTCGCGCGCCTCGGGTTCGAGCGCCCGCTCGACGCCGAGACGCTCACCGTGGCCGACCTCGCGCGGCCGGCTGCCTTCGTGCCCGAGTCGATGCGCGCCGACGCGCTCCTGCGCCAGATGCAGCTCGAGTCGAACCACCTCGCGATGGTCGTCGACGAGTACGGCGGCATCGCCGGGCTCGTGACGCTCGAAGACCTCATCGAGGAGCTCGTCGGCGACATCTCCGACGAGTACGACCGCGAGGCCGCGCAGGTGGAAGTCCTCGGCGACGGCCGCTACCGCGTGAACGCGCGGCTGCCGGTCGACGAGCTCGGCGAGCTGTTCGGGCTCGACCTCGACGACGAGGACGTCGACTCGGCCGGCGGCCTGCTGGCCAAGGAGCTCGGGCACCTGCCGCAGCGCGGCGACCGCGCCTCGGTGAGCGGGCTCCTCCTCGAGGCCGAGCGCACCGAGGGTCGCCGCAAGCGCATCGCCACGATCCTCGTCGAGGCCGACCAGGCGCTCATCGACGTGCGCGCCGCATTCGCGGCCGACGAGGCCACCGCAGAGCAGGGAGAACGCGCATGACCGACTACCGGGCCGGATTCGTCTCGTTCGTGGGGCGCCCGAACGTCGGCAAGTCGACGCTCACCAACGCGCTCGTCGGCGAGAAGGTCGCGATCACGAGCTCCAAGCCGCAGACGACGCGCCGCGCCATCCGGGGCATCGTGCACCGCTCGTACGGCCAGCTCATCGTCGTGGACACGCCCGGCCTGCACCGCCCCCGCACGCTCCTCGGCGAGCGCCTGAACTCGCTCGTGCAGACCACGCTCGGCGACGTCGATGTCATCGGCTTCTGCGTGCCCGCGAACGAGACGATCGGCCCCGGCGATCGGTTCATCAACGAGCAGCTCGACCAGTACCCGCGCGCGAAGAAGGTCGCGATCGTGACCAAGACGGATGCGACGGGCAAGGCGAAGGTCGCCGAGCAGCTCCTCGCGGTGTCGCAGCTGCGCGAGTGGGACGCGATCATCCCCGTGTCGGCGCCGAAGGGCGAGCAGCTCGACGTGCTCGTCGACGAACTGCTGCAGCTGATGCCCGAGTCGGAGCATCCGCTCTACCCCGCGGAGACCACGACCGACGAGGAGGTCGCCGAGCGGATCGCCGAGTACGTGCGCGAGGCCGCGCTGGAGGGCGTCTCCGACGAGCTGCCGCACTCCATCGCGGTGACGGTCGACGACATGGTCGAGCGCGAGGACAAGGACCTCGTCGAGGTCTACGCGAACCTGTACGTCGAGCGCGATAGCCAGAAGGGCATCATCATCGGCAAGGGCGGTGCGCGCCTGCGCGAGGTGGGCGAGCGCGCCCGCGCGCAGATCGAGGGGCTGCTCGGCCGCAAGGTCTACCTCGCGCTGCACGTGAAGGTCGCGAAGGACTGGCAGCGCGACCCGAAGCAGCTCGGGCGGCTGGGGTTCTGAGCCTCCCGCGGCATCCGACTCGAGGATGATTCCGACGGCACGTCGCCCGCGACGCGCGGGCACGTCGTAGCGTGGATCGGTGAGTTCTCCTTCCCAGCGCACGATGCTCGTCGTCGACGGGGTCCTCGCGGCGCTGTTCCTCGCGGTGTGCGCGCTGTACGCGCTCGTCGGCGGTCCGCCCGACCTCGTCGTGGTCGTGCTGTTCTCCGCGGCGCTCGTGCTGCGGCGGGTCGCGCCCGGTGCGGCACTCGTCGTGGCGTGGGTGGCCGCGTGCGCGCAGATGCTCATGCTGCGCGACCTGCAGCCGGCGGATGCCGCGGTGTTCGTGGTCGTGTACTCGACCTCGGCGTACGGCTCGCGTGCCGTGCGGTGGTGGGGGCTCGGCTCGGCGGGTGCGGGCGCGCTCCTCGCGACGGCCTACCTCGGCGTGGTCGTGCCGCTCGCCGAGGGGACGGGCCTCGCGCCATCCGTCGACCTGCCCGGGCGCCTCATGTGGGGCGCGATCCTCTTCAGCGCGGCGCTGGCCGGCCTGGTGCTCGCGTGGACGGCGGGGCTGCTCGCGAAGACGGTCCGCGACGCCCGCGAGCAACGCCGCCGGGCCGAGTTCGACCGGCGCGAGCGCGAGCACGCCGAGTACCGCTACGTCGTCGAGCAGGAGCGCAGCCGGATCGCGCGCGACATGCACGACGTCGTGGCGCACTCGCTCGCGGTCGTGATCGCGCAGGCCGACGGCGCGCGGTTCGCCGCGCGGACGAGGCCCGAGGCCGCCGTCGAGGCGCTCGGCACGATCTCGGGCGTCGCGCGCGGTGCGCTCGGCGACGTCCGGCTGCTCCTCGGCGAGCTCCGGCACCGCGAGGGCGCGACGCCGCAGCCCGAGCTCGACGACCTCGACGACCTCGTCGCGCAGCTGCGCGGCGCAGGGCTCGACGTGCGCCGAACCGACACGGGCGAGCGCGTGCCGCTCGGCGCGGGACACCAGATCGCGGTGTACCGGATCGTGCAGGAGGGGCTGACAAATGCCCTGCGGCACGGCGACACGTCGCGGCCGGTCGACCTCGAGCTGGGCTGGGATCCGCACGGCGTGACGGTCCGCGTCGAGAACGCGCTGCCGGCGCCGGGCGCGTCGGATGACGCAGCCGCCGAGCCCGCGACGGGCCCGCGGCACGGCATCCCCGGCATGCGCGAGCGCGCGGAGCTCGCGGGCGGCACCTTCACCGCCGAGGCCGACCCCGAGGGCCGGTTCCGCGTCACGGCGCGCATCCCCGCGCGGGCGGCCTCGTGAGCGGCATCCGCGTCGCCCTCGTCGACGACCAGGCGCTCTTCCGCGCGGGGATCCGCATGCTCGTCGAGTCGCAGCCCGATCTCGTGTTCGCGGGCGACGCGGCCGACGGCCGAGCCGCGATCGCCCTCGCGGAACGCAGCCGGCCCGACGTCATGCTCATGGACGTGCGGATGCCGCAGCTCGACGGCATCGCCGCGACCGAACGGATCCTCGCCGACGCCGAGCGCGACGGCCGCGAGCCGCCGCGCGTGCTCGTGCTCACGACGTTCGACCTCGACGAGAGCGCCGCTCGCGCCATCCGGGCCGGGGCGAGCGGGTTCGTGCTGAAGGACGCCGACCCCGAGTTCCTGCTCGCGGCGATCCGGACGGTGCACCGAGGCAATGCGGTGATCGCTGCGAACGCGACGCTCGACCTGATCGCGTCGTCGTCGCGGGGGAGCGGGCGACGACCGCTTCCGCCGGCCTGGGGCGACCTGACGGCGCGCGAGCGCGACATCTTCGCCCTCGCCGCCAGGGGACTCTCGAACGCCGAGATCGCGGCATCCGAGTTCCTCGGCGAGGCCACCGTGAAGACGCACCTGAGCCGCGTACTCGCGAAGCTCGGGCTGCGCGACCGCGTGCAGCTCGTCGTCTTCGCGTACGAGCACGACCTGACCGGCGGCTGACGCCGGCCCCGCAGGTTCATCCGATCGGATGACGCGGGGGCGACATCGGGCGGACGCGCCCGCCGGGCCGCCGTCCCTAGCGTCGAGGGCATGCAGATCCAACCTTCTGACCTCGGACTGGTCGCCCGCGTCGCCGGGCTCGGCAAGCACTACGGCGCGGGCGCGGGCGCGGTCGCCGCGCTCCAGGACGTCTCGCTCGGCCTGCGCCGCGGCGAGTTCACGGCGATCATGGGCCCCTCGGGCTCGGGCAAATCCACGCTCATGCACATCATGGCCGGCCTCGACACGCCCACCTCGGGCCGCGTGTGGCTCGGCGACACCGACATCACCGAACTGCCGGATGCCGCGCTCACGGTGCTGCGCCGCCGGCGGGTGGGGTTCGTGTTCCAGTCGTTCAACCTCGTGCCGACGCTCGACGTCGAGGGCAACGTGCTGCTGCCGTTCGAGCTCGACGGGCGCCGACCCGCACGCGAGGAGCGTGCGCTCATCGATGCGCTCATCGAGCGGCTCGGCCTCGGGCCGCGGCTGCGCCACCGCCCGCACGAGCTCTCGGGCGGGCAGCAGCAGCGCGTGGCGATCGCGCGGGCGCTCGCGACGCGTCCCGACCTCGTCTTCGCCGATGAGCCCACCGGCAACCTCGACTCGCGCACCGGGCGCGAGGTGCTCGCGATCCTCGCCGACGCGAGTCGCGAGTCGGGCCAGTCGATCGCGATGGTCACGCACGACCCGATCGCCGCGAGCCACGCCGACCGCATCCTCTTCCTCGCCGATGGGCGGATCGTGCGCGACGCGACCCGCTCCACGGCCGAGGAGATCTCCACCTACATGCTCGCCATGGAGCGTGCCGCGTGATCCGCCGGCTCCTCGCCGAGCACGGGCCGACGGTGCTCGTGGCGACGCTCGCGTCGGCGTTCGGCGTGGCCCTCCTGCAGGTGACCGGGTACCTCGGCTCGGCGATCCGCGCCGACGACGTCACCGGCGAGAGCGGCACGGCCGCGATCATGCTGCAGATCGCGGCGTGGGTGTTCATCGTCATCGCGATCTACGTGAGCGCCGTCGTCACGTCGAACACGGTCGCGACGGTCGTGGCCGGGCGCACGCGCCTCATCGCGCTGCTGCGGCTCATCGGCTCGAGCGCCCGTGCGCAGCGCGCCGCGATCGCCCGTGAGGGGCTCGTGGTCGGGGCCATCGGCGCCGTCGCGGGAGTGCTCGTGGGAACCGGCGCCGCCATCGCGCTCTCCGAACTCGCGATCGCGACCGACGTGCTGCCCCGCGTCGAGCACCAGTGGGCGGATGCCGCGGTGCTGCCGCCCGCGATCGTCGCAGCCCTCACGACCTGGCTGGCCGCCTGGGTGGGATCGCGCCGCGTGCTCGCGGTCCGCCCGGCACAGGCGCTCGGCAACGCGACGGAATCCTCGCGCGACGAGCTCGCCGCACGCCACGGCCGCACGGTCGCCGCGGGAGTGCTCGCCGGCGTCGGCGTCCTCCTGCTGCTCGGCGGGGTCGCGCTCGGACTGGTCACGCCGCTCGGCGTGCTCGTCGGACTCCTCGGCGGGGTGCTCTCGTTCACGGGCGTCGTGCTCGGCGCCCACGTGGTCATGCCGCCCGTGCTGCGCCTCGTCGGGCGAGCGCTCGGCTCGTCGGCACCCGCGCGCCTCGCCGCGGAGAACGCCGTGCGCCATCCCGAGCGCAGCTCGCGCATGACCATCGGCCTCGTGATCGGCGTGACGCTCGTGACCATGTTCGCCGTCGCGATGGAGTCGTACCGCACGCTGCTGCTCGCGGCGACCGAGGACCGCCCGGAGATGCGCGAGGGGATCGACGAGATCATCGCGGGAACGGTGAGCGTGTTCAGCATCCTCGTCGGCTTCAGCGCGCTCATCGCGGCGATCGGCCTCGTGAACACGCTCTCGCTGAGCGTGCTGCAGCGCACGCGCGAGCTCGGGCTGCTGCGAGCGCTGGGCTTCGAACGCCGCCAGCTGCGCGCGATGGTGATCGCCGAGGCGGCCGCGCTGACCGCCGCCGCGACCGTCACGGGACTCGTGCTCGGCGTGTTCTACGGCTGGGCGGGCGCTCAGTCGATGCTCGGGAGCGTGCAGGGGGAGCCGCTCGTGATCCTGCCGTCGATCCCGTGGGGTGTCGTCGCGGCGCTCGTGGGCGCGGCGGCCGTGCTCACGGTGGTCGCCTCGCTCGCGCCGGCCCGCCGGGCGACGCGCGTCTCGCCGGTCACGGCGCTCGCGGTCGAGTGAGCGTGCCGGCGCGGGCGAGCGGATGACGCGTGACGGGTGCCGGTCACTGGGGGGCGGCACCCGCCACGGGTCCGCCCTGCGCGGTCGGTCGGCATCCGTCGACGTCATGGTTGCGCTCGTTCGCGTGCACGGTGTTACCCTGAATCCGTGCTTCACGGCCTGCTTCTCCTTAGCTGCCGCAGCGAGTCCTAGTTCACAGGCCTCCCTCGCTGCGGAGTTCGTCGTCGGCTGAAACCCCCGAAAAGCGAGAAGAGCATCCCATGCAGAACCACCAGAAGCCGTCGCCGATGCCCGTGCATCGGTATCGTCCGTTCCACGAGCAGATCCAGGTCGACCTGCCGGATCGCACGTGGCCGTCCAAGCACATCGAGAAGGCGCCGCGCTGGTGCGCGGTCGACCTGCGCGACGGCAACCAGGCGCTCATCGACCCGATGAGTCCCGAGCGCAAGCGCATCATGTTCGACCTGCTCGTCAAGATGGGCTACAAGGAGATCGAGGTCGGCTTCCCCTCGGCGAGCCAGACCGACTTCGACTTCGTGCGCAGCCTCATCGAGGAGGGCGCGATCCCCGACGACGTCACCATCCAGGTGCTCACGCAGGCGCGCGACCACCTGATCGAGCGCACGTACGAGTCGATCCGCGGCGCGAAGCAGGCGATCGTGCACCTGTACAACTCGACGAGCGTGCTCCAGCGCGAGGTCGTGTTCCGCACCGACAAGCAGGGCATCATCGACATCGCCCTGCACGGCGCGCGCAAGTGCCGCGAGATGGAGGCGACCGTGCCCGGCACGACCGTCTTCTACGAGTACTCGCCCGAGAGCTACACGGGCACCGAGCTCGAGTACGCGGTCGACGTCTGCAACCAGGTGATCGAGGTCTTCGAGCCGACGCCCGAGCGCAAGGTGATCATCAACCTGCCCGCGACGGTCGAGATGGCGACGCCCAACGTGTACGCCGACTCGATCGAGTGGATGTCGCGGCACCTCGCGCACCGCGAGAACATCATCCTGTCGCTGCATCCCCACAACGACCGCGGCACCGCCGTGGCGGCCGCCGAGCTCGGCTACATGGCCGGGGCCGACCGCATCGAGGGATGCCTGTTCGGCAACGGCGAGCGCACGGGCAACGTCGACCTCGTCGCGCTCGGCATCAACCTGTTCACGCAGGGCATCGACCCGCAGATCGACTTCTCGAACCTCGACGAGGTCAAGCGCACGGCCGAGTACTGCAACCAGCTGCCCGTGCACGAGCGCAGCCCGTGGGCCGGCGACCTCGTCTACACGGCCTTCTCGGGGTCGCACCAGGATGCGATCAAAAAGGGCTTCGAGGCCATGGAGGCCCGTGCCGACGAGCGGGGCGTCTCGGTCGACGACCTGCCGTGGGCCGTGCCGTACCTGCCGGTCGACCCGAAGGACCTCGGTCGCAGCTACGAGGCCGTCATCCGCGTCAACTCGCAGTCGGGCAAGGGCGGCGTCGCCTACCTGCTGAAGACCGACCACGCACTCGACCTGCCGCGCCGCCTGCAGATCGAGTTCTCGAGTGTCGTGCAGGCCAAGACCGACGCCGAGGGCGGCGAAGTCACGAGCGAGGAGATCTGGTCGATCTTCAACGACGAGTACCTGCCCGCGCCGCAGGACCGCCCCGACGAGAAGTGGGGCCGGTTCGAGCTGCTGTCGCTGCGCACCGAGAGCGACCTCACGGGCGATGTCCGCGTGCGCGTCGGCCTCCGCGACGGCGACGAGCGCGTCGACGCCGACGGGTCGGGCAACGGCCCGGTCGCGGCGTTCCTGTCGGTCCTCGCCTCCGAGGGCGTCGACGTGCGCGTGCTCGACTACAGCGAGCACGCGCTCTCGGCCGGCGGCGACGCCCTGGCGGCCGCGTACGTCGAGTGCCAGGTCGAGGGCCGCACCCTGTGGGGCGTGGGCATCGACGCCGACATCTCCACGGCATCGCTCAAGGCCGTCGTCTCGGCCGTGAACCGCGCGCTGCGCGGAGTCCGCGTGCGCGAGGAGGCCCAGGCGCCGGCCCTCGCCTGATCTCGATCGTCGAACGGGCGGGTGCGGCTTCCGTCGCCCCGCCCGTCGGCGTCTACGCCCGCCGCCAGACCCGCCAGCTCGCGATCGCACGCTGCTCGGGCAGGCTCCAGCCGAACCGCACCGAGCCGAGGCGGATGAGCGTCGTGACGATGACGCACGTCGTCGCGGCGACGGTGATGTTCGCGCCGAGCGCCACGAGCACGACGATCAGGACGGTGCCCGCGGCCGCCGCGATCGCGTAGAGCGATCCGACGTGCATGAGCGCGATGGGCAGGTTCAGCGACACGTCGCGCAGGATGGACCCGCCGACCGCGGACACGACGCCCACGAACACCGCGGGAACCTCGGGCACGCCGTACGCGAGCGCCTTGGTCGTGCCGATCGCGGCGAACAGGCCGATGGTGACGGCGTCGAGCGCGATGATCAGCGGGTTCAGGCGCGTGAAGAGTCGCAGCAGCAGCATCCCGAGCAGCGCCGCGAGCGTCGCGACGAGCAGGTACCAGTTGCTCTTCATCGCCGCGGGCAGCTGGTTCAGCAGGATGTCGCGCAGCAGGCCGCCCCCGAGCCCGACCAGGATGCCGATGAGCGCGACGCCGAGGAGGTCGAGCCGGCGCTCCTTCAGGCGTCCCGCGAACATGGCCCCCTGCAGGGCGCCGATCGCCACCGCCGCGAGGTCGGCCCAGAGCGGGATCTCGAACGGCGCGAGCGTCATGCCTCGGTTGTACCACGCGATCCGCGCGCGGCGGCGTCGGCGTGCGCGGCGAGGAACTGCTCGAACGTGATGCGGCCGTACGGCTCGCCCGGCACGAGGTTCGCGCCCGACGCGAACGCCGAGAATCGCGTGCCGGGCAGCCGGAACGGCAGCGTCGGGCGGCGCGAGCCGCGCGCGGCGAGGTAGGCGCGCGCGAGGTCCCTCGCGGTGCGCGTCTGGGGGCCGCCGATGTCGGGCGCCATGCCCGCGGCATCCGAGTCGAGCAGTTCGACGAGCCGTTGCGCGACCTCCTCGACCGCGATCGGCTGGAACGAGAACGCCGGCGCGAACACGATGGGGGAGAGGCGTTGCACGCCGAAGAGGGTCTCGATGAAGTCGTGGAACTGGGTCGTGCGCAGCACGGTCCAGCGCAGGCGCGACTCGGCGATGATCCGCTCGGATGCGCGCTTGCCCGCGTAGTACGCCAGAGGGATGCGATCGATTCCGACGATCGACGAGTAGAGCACGCGTGGCCGACCCGAGCGGTCGGCCGCGCGCACGAGGGTCTGCGTGATGCCGGTGTCGTCGCGCAGCGTGGTGGCAAGGTGGAGCACGGCGCGCACGCCGTCGAGTGCGGCCTCCACGCCCTCGCCGGTCTCCAGGTCGCCCCGGACCGTGCCGGGCGCGCCGCTGCGGCTCAGCACGCGCACGTCATCGCCGCGCGCGGCGAGCAGGCGGACGACCGCCCGGCCGAGCGTGCCAGTGCCTCCCGTCACGAGGACGGGTGCGGACGACGAGGTCACCCGACCATTCTGCCGTTCCGGACGGGGTGCCGGTGCGCGCCCTCGGCCGGGGGGCCGGTGGTCGGTGGGAGAATCGAGACGTGCCCGTGTACCGAGATGACGCCGTCGTGCTGCGCACGCACAAGCTCGGCGAGGCCGACCGCATCGTCACGCTCCTCACGCGCCGGCACGGCAAGATCCGCGCGGTCGCGCGCGGGGTGCGGCGTACCGCGTCGAAGTTCGGGTCGCGGCTCGAGCCCTTCATGGTCGCCGACCTGCAGCTCTACGAGGGCCGCACGCTCGACGTGATCACGCAGGCCGAGACGATCGGCGCGTACGGCGCCGAGATCAGCCAGGACTACGCCGCCTACACGGCCGCGAACGCGATGGTCGAGGCCGCCGACCGGCTCACCGAGGCCGAGGGCTCGCTCCAGCAGTACCTGCTGCTCGTCGGCGCGCTGCGGTCGCTCTCCCGCCGCGAGCACGGGCCGGCGCTCACGCTCGACTCCTACCTGCTGCGCGCGCTCGCGATCGCGGGCTGGGCGCCGACGTTCGCCGACTGCGCCCGCTGCGGGCGCGAGGGTCCGCACACCGCCGTGGTCGTGCAGCTCGGCGGCGTCGTCTGCAACGACTGCGCACCGCCGGGCACGCCGCGCATCGCGCCGTCCACGGTCGACCTGCTCGGCGCGTTGCTCGCCGGTGAGTGGGATGTCGCGGAAGCGGCCCCCGAACGCGACCGGGCGCAGGCGAGCGGTATCGTCGCGGCGTACGCGCAGTGGCATCTCGAGCGCGGCCTCCGCTCGCTCTCCCACGTCTCCCGAGAAACGGCTCCCCAGTGACTCCCAAGCCCTACACCCACAAGGATGCGGTGCCCTACCGCCCGCTCGACTGGACCGGGGTGTACCCGCCGGCAATGCCGAAGGGTGCGGTGCCCGACCATGTCGCGATCGTCATGGACGGCAACGGCCGGTGGGCCAACCGCCGGGGCCTCACGCGCATCGAAGGCCACAAGGCGGGCGAGGCGGCGCTGCTCGACGTGGTCGCCGGCGCCGTGCAGATCGGCGTGAAGCACCTCTCGGTGTACGCGTTCTCGACCGAGAACTGGAAGCGCTCGCCCGACGAGGTGCGATTCCTCATGGGCTACAACCGCGACGTGCTGCACCGCCGGCGCGACCAGCTCAACGAGTGGGGCGTGCGCATCCGATGGGCCGGCCGGAAGCCCCGGCTGTGGCGCTCGGTGATCGACGAACTCCAGTTCGCCGAGCGGCTGACCGCGGGCAACGACACGCTCACGCTGACGATGTGCGTCAACTACGGCGGGCGCAACGAGATCGTCGACGCCGTCCGCTCGATCGCCGACGACGTGGCATCCGGCCGCCTGCGCCCGTCGGCCGTGAGCGAGAAGCTCATCCAGAAGCGCCTCTACGTGCCCGACCTGCCCGACGTCGACCTGTTCGTGCGCAGCTCGGGCGAGCAGCGCACCTCGAACTTCCTGCTCTGGCAGTCGGCGTACGCCGAGATGGTGTTCCTCGACACCCTCTGGCCCGACTTCAGCCGCACCGACCTGTGGCAGGCGATCGAGCTGTACGCGTCGCGCAACCGCCGCTTCGGCGGCGCGATCGACGCTCCCGCGGCGGAGTCCGCGAGCGGGGCGTAGCCGAGCGGATGTCGCGTGGCGCGCTGGGGGCGGCGGGCGCCGTGCGCGTTCCGCGTCAGCCGCGCACGGCTGCCGCGAGCGGTCCGCTCGTCCATCGCTCGACGGCGGCGGCCGACCGCAGCCGGACGATCGGCAGTTCCGGACGCGTCGCGGCCAGCTCCGCGATGCGCATCGCGGTGAGGCCATGCGTGCGCCACGCCCAGCGCACGATGTGATCGCGATCGGTCAGCACCGTGCGCAGCGCCGCCTCGTGGTTGCCGTTCCACAGCTCCTCGTTGCGCACGCGACGGCGGATCGTGCGACCGACGACGCGCCGCATCACCACGCGCCGGGGGAGGTCGAGCCACACCATGAGGTCCGCCCGTGCCGCCAGCACCGGTCGGGCGGTGCCGTACTGCCACTCCGTCGCCCAGCGGTCGGCGGAGGCGAGCGCGGCGACCTCGGCGTCGAACTCCGGCCGCGGAGACCACCCCGGACCGTGGAAGAGCGAGTCGAGCTCGACGTAGGGCAGGCCCGCCGCGTCGGCGATGTGCGCCGCCAGGGTCGACTTGCCGCTCCCGCTGGTCCCGGCGACCAGTACGCGTTGCGGTGGGGCGGGCAGCGGGTCGCGCTCTAAGAGCATGCCGCGATGGTAGCCGGAGGCCGCGTCGCTCGTGTACCGCGACGGGAATACGCGGAGCCTTTCATCCGTTCGCGTACATCGTGACGTCCCCCATCAAGATCGACATCTGGTCCGACATCGCGTGCCCATGGTGCTACATCGGCAAGCGCCACCTCGAGGGCGGCCTCGCCGCGCTCGGCGACGACGCGCCCGAGGTCGAGATCGAGTACCACTCGTTCGAGCTCGCGCCCGACACCCCCGTCGACTTCGAGGGCAGCGAGGTGGACTTCCTCGCCGGGCACAAGGGCCTGCCCGTCGCGCAGGTCGAGCAGATGCTCCAGCGCGTCTCCGGCATCGCGGCCGCGGCCGGCCTGGACTACGACTTCGACGCGCTCCAGCACACCAAGACGCTGAAGGCGCACGAGCTGCTGCACTTCGCGAAGGAGCAGGGCCGCCAGCTCGAGCTGTCCGAGCGGCTCTTCCGCGCGTACTTCACCGAGGGCCGGCATGTGGGTCGCGTCGACGAGCTCGTCGAGCTGGCCGCCGAGGTCGGCCTCGATGCCCACGCCGCGCGCGAGGCGCTCGAGTCGGGCCGCTACGGTGCGGCGGTGCAGGCCGACATCGTGCAGGCCGGGGCCTACGGCATCCAGGGCGTGCCGTTCTTCGTGTTCGAGGGCAAGTACGGCGTCTCGGGGGCGCAGCCGGCCGAGGTGTTCGCGCAGGTGCTCACCCAGGTGGCCGGCGAGCGCGACGGGGCCGCCGCGTGAGCAACCAGACGACGGATGCCGCGCCCGCGCCGTTCACGATGATCGGCGACCCCTCGGCCGCGGTGTGCGAGGGCGACGCGTGCCTGCTCCCGGTCGAGCCCGAGTCGACCCCTGTGAAGTGACGCGAATCGTTCGATCGTTCTGCGTGGAGATCGATTCGCGTCATCTCGCGACGCGGCGGACGGTGAGGCGGGCCGCGACGGCGGGTGGGTGACTACTCGGGGTCGGTGATGTCGGCGACGGTCGCGTCGAACGCGCGCACGAGCGCGTCGGCGTCGACGAAGAGGCTGCGGCCGTGCTCGCCCGCGCCCATCGAGACGCGGCGCCCCGGGATCGTCGCGTCGACGACCACGGGCCACGCGTGCGTCGAGCCGAGCGGGGTGATGGTGCCGCGCTCGTAGCCGGTCGCGGCGAGCGCGAGCGAGGCATCCGGCAGCTGCAGCTTGTTCACCGAGAGCAGCGCGCGCAGCTTGGGCCAGCTGATCTTGCGCCCGCCCGGGACCAGCGCGAAGACGTAGGTGTCGTCGCTCTTCTTCACGACGAGCGACTTCACGATGTCGGCCGGCGTGATGCCGAGCAGCTGCGCGGCCTCCTCGAGACTGCGCGCCGGCGGGCGCATGATCACCTCGATGTCGAGTCCGCGCGCCGCGGCATCCGCCTTCACGCGTTCGACGCCGACGAGTCCCTCGGGCGCGGTCATGCCGTCCTCCACAGCGCAGCCATGACCGCATCCTAGGCCGAGCGCGGCGGTGCCGGGCCGGATGGCCCGGTCGTCTGGGAGAATCGAAAGCGATGCCAACGACCACGACCCCCGCCCGCGCGCTCACGATCGGCGGCCTCGACCTCGAGGTGCCGGTCGTGCTCGCGCCCATGGCGGGCATCACCAACACCGCGTTCCGCCGGCTCTGCCGCGAGTTCGGCGCCGGCCTGTACGTCAGCGAGATGATCACGAGCCGCGCGCTCGTCGAGCGCACGCCCGAATCGATGCGGCTCATCACGCACCACGAGTCCGAGACGCCGCGGTCGATCCAGCTCTACGGCGTCGACCCCAAGACGGTCTCCGAGGCCGTGACCATGCTCGTCGCCGAGGACCGCGCCGACCACATCGACCTCAACTTCGGCTGCCCCGTGCCCAAGGTCACGCGCAAGGGCGGGGGCGCCGCGCTGCCCTGGAAGAGCGGGCTGTTCCGCGACATCGTCGAGGGCGCCGTGAAGGCCGCCGGCGAGATCCCGCTCACGATCAAGATGCGCAAGGGCATCGACGCCGATCACCTCACCTACCTCGAGGCCGGCCGCATCGCCGAGGGCGCGGGCGTCGCCTCGATCGCGCTGCACGCGCGCACGGCCGCCGAGTTCTACTCGGGCCACGCCGACTGGCCGGCGATCGCGAAGCTGAAGGAGGCCGTGACGAGCGTGCCGGTGCTCGGCAACGGCGACATCTGGTCGGCCGACGACGCGCTGCGCATGGTCGAGGAGACCGGATGCGACGGGGTCGTGGTCGGCCGCGGCTGCCTCGGTCGCCCGTGGCTGTTCGGCGACCTGGCCGCCGCCTTCCGCGGCGTGGAGGAGAAGGCCGAGCCCTCGCTCGGCGACGTCGCGCGCACCTTCCGCCGGCACGCCGAGCTGCTGACCGAGTTCTTCGACAGCGAGGAACGCGGGTGCCGCGACATCCGCAAGCACGTCGCCTGGTACTTCAAGGGGTACCCGGTGGGCGGCGAGCTGCGGGCGAAGCTCGCGACCGTCGAGTCGCTCGCCCAGCTCGACGACCTCCTCGGCACGCTCGACTGGTCGATGCCGTACCCGGGCGAGGGCGCCGAGGGGCCGCGCGGCCGAGCCGGCACGCCCAAGAACCCGTCGCTGCCCGACGGCTGGCTCGACTCGCAGGAACTCGCCGGGCACGATCGCACCACCCTCGTCGACGCCGAGCTCGACACGAGCGGCGGCTGATCGCGTGCGCGACCGACTCTTCGGCGGCTACGACGAGGCCGACGTCGAGCGATTCCTGCCCGAGCAGCACGAGAACCGCCGGCGCAGCGACTTCGCGCGCGACCGCGCCCGCCTGCTGCACTCGAGCGCGCTGCGGCGCCTCGCGGCGAAGACGCAGGTGCTGAGCCCCACCTCCGGGCTCGACTTCGCGCGCAACCGCCTCACGCACTCGCTCGAGGTCGCCCAGGTCGGTCGCGAGCTCGCGTCGAGCATCGGCCTCGACCCCGACGTCGTCGACACCGCGTGCCTCGCGCACGACCTCGGGCACCCGCCCTTCGGGCACAACGGCGAGAAGGCGCTGAACGCGTGGGCGGCCGACATCGGCGGGTTCGAGGGCAACGCGCAGACCCTGCGGATCCTCACGCGACTCGAGCCCAAGGTGTTCTCGCCCGCGGGGCGCTCGCTCGGGCTCAACCTCACGCGCGCGAGCCTCGACGCGAGCTGCAAGTACCCCTGGCCCGAGGCCGCCGGCGTCGGCGACCCGAGCGGGCGCAACAAGTTCGGCTTCTACGCCGACGACATCGACGTGTTCGAGTGGATGCGCCGTGGCGCCCCAGAGCGACGGCTCTGCATCGAGGCGCAGGTCATGGACCTCTCCGACGACATCGCCTACTCGGTGCACGACTTCGAGGATGCGATCGTCGGCGGCTACATCGACGTCGCCGCGCTCGGCCGCCGTGTCGACCACGATGAGCTCGTCTCGTCGATGTACGAGTGGATCGGCGGGGCCATCGGCCACGACGAGCTCATCGCCGCGTTCGACCGGCTCGACTCGCTCGACGTGTGGATCTCGTCGTGGCAGGGCAGCCGTCGCGACCAGGCCGCGCTCAAGAACCTCACGAGCCAGCTCATCGGGCGGTTCGCGCACGCCGCGACCGAGGCGACCCGGGCGCACCACCCGGTCGCGAGCCTCATCCGGTTCGACGCCGACGTGGTGGTGCCCCGGCACGTGCAGGCCGAGATCGCCGTGCTCAAGGGCATCGTCGCGGCATTCGTGATGTCGCGGAACACCCGTCAGCCGATCTACAGCCAGCAGCGGCAGGTGCTCACCTCGCTCGCCGATGCGCTCTGGCGATCCGGCGAGGCGAACCTCGACGCGGGCTTCGCCGAGGACTGGCGCGCAGCGACGGATGACGCGGCGCGCAAGCGCGTCGTCGTCGACCAAGTCGCGAGCCTGACCGACCAGTCCGCGCTCGCCTGGTACGAACGGCTGGTGCAGCGGTGACGCGCGTGACGGGCCGCCGCGCCCCATCCGCGGAATAGGATTGAGCCATGGCGGGCCGGATTCGACAGAGCGACGTCGAAGAGGTGAAGGCCCGCACGAACATCGCCGACATCATCGGCGAGCACGTCTCGTTGAAGTCGGCCGGCGTCGGATCGATGAAGGGCCTCTGCCCCTTCCATGACGAGCGCAGCCCGAGCTTCCACGTGACGCCGCAGCGCGGCTTCTACCACTGCTTCGGATGCGGCGAATCCGGCGATGTCTACACATTCCTGCAGCGCATGGACCACGTCTCCTTCACCGAGGCGGTCGAGCGCCTCGCCGGGCGGATCGGCTTCGAGCTGCACTACGAGGATGGCGGCCCGGCCGCCGACCACGGCAACCGCGCGCGCCTGCTCGCGGCCAACCAGGCCGCAGCCGAGTTCTTCGTCGAGCGGCTGACCTCGCCCGAGGCCGAGGTCGGGCGGCGGTTCCTCGGCGAGCGCGGCTTCGACGCGGCCGCCGCGGCCCACTTCGGCGTGGGCTTCGCTCCCAAGAGCTGGGATGCGCTCACCGACCACCTGAAGGCCAAGGGGTTCACGACCGAGGAACTCAGCGCCGCGGGCCTCGTCTCGCAGGGCGACCGGGGCGTCTACGACCGGTTCCGCGGCCGGCTGATCTGGCCCATCCGCGACGTCACGGGGCAGACGGTCGGGTTCGGCGCGCGCAAGCTGCTCGAGGACGACCCCGGGCCCAAGTACCTGAACACCCCCGAGACCGCGATCTACCACAAGGCGCAGGTGCTCTACGGGCTCGATATCGCCAAGCGCGACATCGCGAAGACGCACCGCGTGGTGGTCGTCGAGGGCTACACCGACGTCATGGCCTGCCACCTCGCGGGGGTCACGACGGCGATCGCGACCTGCGGCACCTCGTTCGGCGTCGACCACATCAAGGTGCTCCGGCGCGTGCTCGGCGACGACTCCGGCGTCGGCGAAGTGGTGTTCACGTTCGACGGCGACGCAGCGGGCCAGAAGGCCGCGATGCGCGCGTTCGCCGAGGAGAAGCGGTTCGCGGCGCAGACCTTCGTGGCTGTGGCACCCGACGGGCTCGACCCGTGCGACCTGCGCCTCGCGCGCGGCGACGGCGCCGTGCGCACGCTCATCGAGACGAAGACGCCCATGTTCGAGTTCGTGATCCGGCACACGTTGTCGAGGTTCGACCTCGAGACGGTCGAGGGCCGCGTGGCGGCGCTCCGCGCGGCGGCGCCGATCGTCGCCGACCTGCGCGACCCGGCCCTCCGACCGGGATACACGCGCGAGCTCGCGCGCATGCTCGGCATGGAGCTCGGCGAGGTCGCGCGTGCCGTGCGCTCCGCGGAGGGGCGCGAGCGCGCTCCGAGCGACCGAGTCGAGGGCGCTCGGGCGTCGCGGCCCGACCGCGACGGCGCCGCGCGCCGTGACGACGGGGGAGGCCCCGACCGGCCGGGCGGTTCGCGCGGCCCCGGCGCCGCGCCATCCGAGCGGCCGTTCTCGATCGTGCAGCTGCCGAACGACCCGGCGACCCGGCTCGAACGCGACGCGCTGCAGGCCATGCTGCAGTACCCCGAGGCGGTCGGCGACGACCTGCTCCGGCAGGGCGTGGACTGCCGGTTCGGCAACCCGACGCTCGCGGTCGTGCGCGACGGCATCGCATCGGCGATGACGGCGGGCGGCGGCGCCGGCGGATCGGGCACGGCGACGGCGACCCTCACGGTCGACCGCGTGGTCGCCGAGGTGCCCGCGCCGTTCGCGTCGATCGTGCAGCAGCTCGCGGTGCTGCCCGTGCCGCAGCGCGACGACACCGAGCTGACCGCGTACGTCCGGGGCGTCGTGTCGGGACTCGTCGACCGCGAGCTGCTGCGGCAGAAGCAGGAGCTGCTGGGTCGGCTGCAGCGCACCGACCCCGGCGACCGCACCACGTTCGCGGCCATCCAGCGCGCGCTCGTCGATCTCGAACGGGAACGGCGCGCGCTCCGCGGCGACTGAGCCGTCGGCGGCCTCCGGCGGCGGCGTCGCATCCGGAATCGAGGACTGCTCACGCGCGAGCCTGCTCGGATGAGCGCAAGGTTGCAGATCGGTCACATTCCCGGCCGTGCGACCACCCCCCGAGAGCCGGGCGTCGGCCCGTGTGCTAGGTCTGGAAGATACGAGATCGCGACGCGGCGACCCCGCGCGCGATCACCTGACAGGAAGAGGTAGACGGATATGGCATCCGCATCCACGCTCCGCAGGCGGGGCCTCGTGCTCGCTGCGGGCTTCTCCGCCGCCGCACTCGCCCTCGCCGGCTGCTCCGCCGGCGGTGGCGACGAGGGTTCCTCCGGCGGCGGAACGCTCACCATCGGCACCACCGACAAGGTCACCACGCTCGACCCGGCCGGGTCGTACGACAACGGGTCCTTCGCGGTGATGAACCAGGTGTTCCCGTTCCTCATGAACACGCCGTACGGTTCCTCCGACGTCGAGCCCGACATCGCCGAGTCGGCCGAGTTCACCTCGCCGACCGAGTACACGGTGAAGCTCAAGGACGGCCTGAAGTTCACCAACGGCAACGACCTCACGGCCTCCGACGTCAAGTTCACGTTCGACCGCCAGCTCGCGATCGCCGACGACAACGGCCCCTCGTCGCTGCTCTACAACCTCGACTCGGTCGAGGCCGTCGACGACACGACGGTCGTGTTCAAGCTCAAGAGCGAGAACGACCAGATCTTCCCCCAGATCCTCTCGAGCCCGGCCGGCCCGATCGTCGACGAGGAGGTCTTCTCGCCCGACTCGCTGACCTCCGACGACGACATCGTCGCGGGCAACGCGTTCGCGGGCCAGTACGCCATCACGAGCTACGACTTCAACAACCTCGTGGCGTACAAGGCGAACCCCGACTACCAGGGCATCCTCGGTGCGCCGAAGACCGACACGGTCAACGTCAAGTACTACGCCGACGCGTCGAACATGAAGCTCGACGTCCAGGAGGGCAACATCGACGTCGCGTTCCGGAGCCTCTCCGCGACCGACATCGACGACCTCCGCGGCAACGACAAGGTCAAGGTCGTCGAGGGCCCCGGCGGTGAGATCCGCTACATCGTGTTCAACTTCAACACGCAGCCGTACGGCGCCTCCACGCCCGAGGCCGACCCGGCCAAGGCCCTCGCGGTGCGCCAGGCGGTCGCCGACCTGATCGACCGCGAGGAGATCGCGTCGCAGGTCTACAAGGACACCTACACCCCGCTGTACTCGTTCGTGCCCGACGGCCTGACCGGCGCCATCCAGCCCCTCAAGGAGCTGTACGGCGACGGCAACGGCGGCCCCGACGCCGACAAGGCCGCCAAGGCGCTCGAGGATGCCGGCGTGCAGACGCCGGTCGAGCTGAACCTGCAGTACTCGAACGACCACTACGGTCCGTCCTCGGGCGACGAGTACGCGCTGATCAAGGACCAGCTCGAGGCCTCGGGCCTGTTCACGGTGAACCTGCAGACCACCGAGTGGGTGCAGTACTCGAAGGACCGCACCGCCGACGTCTACCCCGCGTACCAGCTCGGCTGGTTCCCGGACTACTCGGACGCCGACAACTACCTGACGCCGTTCTTCCTCACCGAGAACTTCCTCGGCAACCACTACGAGAACCAGGAGGTCAACGACCTCATCCTCGAGCAGTCGGTCACCGCCGACGCGGACGCCCGCACGGCGCTCATCGAGGAGATCCAGCAGAAGGTCGCCGCCGACCTGTCGACGGTGCCCTACCTGCAGGGTGCCCAGGTCGCGGTCGTCGGATCGGACGTCTCGGGGACCGAGGACACGCTCGACGCGTCGTTCAAGTTCCGCTACGGAGCGCTCTCGAAGGGCTGAGCGCGACTAGAGTCGTTGAAGCTCTACGACGGGGGCGATCTGCAACCGCGGGTCGCCCCCGTTCCCCTGCACCCCTGAGGAACCCATGAGCACTGTTGACACCACGGCCCTCGCGGAGGGCGCCCCGCAGCCAGGACGGCCCAAACCCAAGGCCCAAGGCGGAGGACTCGGTCGGTACCTGCTGATCCGCTTCCTGCTGATCTTCCCGACCGTCTTCATCCTCGTGACCGTGGTGTTCATCGCGGTCCGCGCGACCGGCGACCCGATCACCGCCGCGCTCGGCGACCGGCTCACCGCCGAGCAGCTCGCCGAACGCATCTCGGCAGCCGGGTACGACCGCCCGATCATCGTCCAGTACCTCGAGTACCTCGGACAGATCTTCACCGGCGACTTCGGCACGACCATCAGCGACAACCGACCCGTGATCGAGGTGCTGCTGACCTACGGCGGCGCGACGCTCGAGCTCGCGTCCTACTCGCTGCTCGTCGCCTTCGTCGTCGGCATCCCGCTCGGCCTCGCCGCCGCGTATTTCCGCGACCGCGGACAGGACGCCGTGCTGCGCGTCTTCGCGATCCTCTGCTACGCCACGCCGGTGTTCTTCGCGGGCATGCTGCTGAAGCTCGTCTTCTCGGTGTGGCTCGGCTGGCTGCCGGTCGCGGGTCGTGCCTCCACCGGCGCGGAGCTGCAGATGCAGACGCTGCCCAACCCGACCGGGCTCTACACGGTCGATGCCATCCGGACCGGCGACCCCGCCGTGCTCGGCGACGTGCTCGCGCACGCCGTGCTGCCCTCGATCGCGCTCGGCCTGCTCACGGCGGGCGTGTTCCTCCGGCTCGTGCGCACGAACGTGATCGGCACGCTCGCCACCGACTACGTCGACGCGGCACGCTCGCGCGGCGTGAGCGAGTACCGGCTGCTCCGTCGTCACGCGTACCGTCCCGCGCTCATCCCGATCATCACGGTCATCGGCCTGCAGATCGCGCTGCTGCTCGCGGGTGCGGTGCTCACCGAGACCACGTTCGAATGGAAGGGACTCGGCTTCCAGCTCGCCGAGTACCTCCAGGCCCGCGACTTCGTCGCCGTGCAGGGCATCGTGGCCCTCCTCGCGGTGATCGTCGCGCTGACCAACTTCGTCGTCGACGTGCTCGCGGCGCTCATCGACCCGAGGGTGAGGTACTGACATGACCGCGGCATCCACCGCCGTCGTCCCCAAGCGGCGACTGCGCGACCGGCTCCCCGTCGTCCACCAGCTCCGGCAGAGCGTCGGGCTCCAGCGCGGCATGCTGGTGACGGGTCTGGTCATCACCGGCGTGTTCATCCTCACGGCGATCTTCGCGCCGGTGCTGGCGCCCTACCGGTACAACCAGCTGCGCTCCGCCGAGGGCCCGTTCGGCGCTCAGCAGCCGCCGTCGCCCGAGCACCTGCTCGGCACGACCGTCGGCGGCTACGACGTGCTCTCGCGCGTCATCTGGGGGGCGCAGACCGCGCTGCTCGTGATCATCGTGGCCGTCGTGCTCTCGCTGTTCCTCGGCGTGTTCCTCGGCCTCGTCTCCGGGTACATCGGCGGATGGCTCGACCGCGTGCTCGTCGTCATCAGCGATGCGATCTACGCCTTCCCGTCCCTGCTCCTGGCGATCCTCGTCGCGATCGTGATCTCGGGCGGGCAGTCGAGCATGTGGGGCGGCATCTTCGCCGCCGCGATCTCGATCACGGTCGTGTTCATCCCGCAGTACCTGCGGGTGATCCGTGCCGAGACCGTGCGCATCAAGGCCGAGGCGTACGTGGAGTCGGCCAAGGTGCTCGGCGCGTCGAACTCGCGCATCATCTTCCGGCACGTCCTGCGCAACGCCACCCGCACGCTGCCGCTGATCTTCACACTGAACTCCTCCGAGGCGATCCTCACGCTCGCGGGCCTCGGCTTCCTGGGCTTCGGCATCGAGCCGACCTCGGCTGCCGAGTGGGGCTACGACCTCAACAAGGCGCTCTCCGACGTCACGAGCGGCATCTGGTGGACGGCGATGTTCCCGGGCCTCGCGATCGTGTTCACGGTGCTCGGCATCACGCTGGTCGGCGAGAGCCTGAACGACCTCGCCGACCCGCGCCTGCGGGGGCGGCGCCGGGTCGCCCAGGCCGCGGGCGAGGTCGCCGAGACCTCGGTCGTGCCGGGCGGCACCCTGGTCGCCGGTCCGGGAGGCCTCAGCGGCCTCGAGGACGGCGAGACGTTCGACGAGCACGGGATCGAGGTCAAGCGATGAGCACGGTGGTGGACATCGACCGGCTCGGCGTGTCGTTCGCGACGGACGCCGGGGCCGTGAAGGCCGTCGAGGACGTGAGCCTGACGGTGGAGCGCGGCGAGGTCGTCGCGATCGTCGGCGAGTCCGGCAGCGGCAAGACCGTGACGGCGAAGACCATCCTGGGCCTGCTGCCCGAGACCGCGACGACCAGCGGCGCCGTGGTCCTCACGAACCGGGCGGGCACCGCCGACCAGGACGTGGTGTCGCTCTCGCGCGACAAGCTGCGCTCGATCCGCGGCCGCGACGTCGCGATGGTGTTCCAGGAGCCCTCGACCGCCCTCAACCCGGTCTTCACCGTCGGGTGGCAGATCATGGAGGGCCTGCTCGCGCACGGGAAGCTGTCGAAGAAGCAGGCGCGCGCGAAGGCGATCGAGATCCTCGGCAAGGTCGGCATCCCCGACCCCGAGCACCGCGTCGACTACTACCCGCACCAGTTCTCGGGCGGCCAGAAGCAGCGCATCGTCATCGCCATGGCCCTCGTGCTCGAGCCCGGCCTCATCGTGGCCGACGAGCCGACGACCGCGCTCGACGTGACCGTGCAGGCCGAGATCCTCGACCTGCTGCGCCGCGTGCGCGACGAGTTCGGCACCGCGATCGTGCTCATCACGCACAACATGGGCGTCGTGGCCGACCTCGCCGACCGGGTCGTGGTCATGTACCAGGGCCGGGTGGTCGAGGAGGCCACCGCGCGCGAGCTCTTCGCGAACCCGCAGGACGACTACACCAAGGCGCTGCTCGCGGCCGTGCCGTACGTGGGGCACGGCACGGTGCGTGCGGCCGAGCGCGCGGCGGCGCGGCCCGCCGACTGGGCGGAGCAGGCGCCGATCGTCGAGGCCCGCGGCCTCGAGATCGTCTACCCGGGCCGGTTCGGCCGCGCGGGCTTCCGCGCGGTCGACGGCGTCGACCTCATGATCCGGCCCGGCGAGGTGCTCGGCCTGGTCGGCGAGAGCGGATCGGGCAAGACGACGATCGGCCGGGCGATCGCGGGCCTCACCAAGGTGACCGGTGGATCGCTGACGGTGCTCGGCCACGAGATGCTCGGCATCCGCGAGCGCGACTTCCGGCCGGTGCGCGACCGCCTCGGGTTCGTGTTCCAGGATCCGGCCTCGAGCTTCAACCCGCTGTTGACGATCGCCGAGGCCGTGGCCGAGCCGCTCGTGATCCACGAGCGCGCGGTCGACGCGCGCGACGCCCGCCCGCGGGTGAACGAGCTCCTCGAGGCGGTCCAGCTGCCCGCCTCCTACGGCGACCGGTACCCGCACGAGCTCTCCGGTGGCCAGCGCCAGCGCGCGAGCCTCGCGCGGGGGATCGCGCTCGAGCCCGAACTGCTCATCGCCGACGAGCCCACCTCGGCGCTCGACGTGTCGGTGCAGGCGCGCGTGCTCGACCTGTTCGCCGAGCTGCAGCGCGACTTCGGCTTCGCGTGCCTCTTCATCAGCCACGACCTCGCCGTGGTCGACCTGCTCGCCGACCGCATCGCGGTGCTCTACCACGGCCGGCTCGTCGAGGAGGGCACCGGCGCTGAGGTGCTCGGCGCGCCGAAGGACCCGTACACCCAGCGCCTGCTGGCGTCGCTGCCCGTGCCCGACCCGGTCGCCCAGGCCGAACGACGGGAGGAGCTGCGGCGCATCCGGGAGGCCACCCGATGACCCGCTCCGCGACGCACGGCTATCCGATCGTCGTGAGCGACCTCACGGTCGAGTACCCCGCCCACGGTGCGAGCGCGGCGCACGTCGCCGTGCACGGCGTGAACCTCCGGCTCGCCCCGGGGGAGGTGCTGGGACTGCTCGGGTCGGCGGGCAGCGGCACCTCGACGCTCGCCAAGGTGCTCTCCGGGGTCGCGTTCGAGTCGTCCGGACCGGGCGGCGAGGTGCGCCCGGTGATCACGGGCGGCGAGGCGCTGGTGCTGGGCACACCCCTGCGCGGCGTCAACCGGCGCCGGCTCAACGAGCTGCGGTTCCACGTCGGCTACCTGGCGCAGGATGCCGCGGCGAACCTGCCGCCCGACCGGACGATCTCCGAGATCATCGGCGAGCCGATCCTCGAACGCGACCACCGGTACAACCGGAAGGCCCTCACCACGCGCGTGGCGACGATGGTCGATGCCGTGCGGCTTCCGCTCAGCATGCTCGAGAAGTACCCGTACGAGCTGAGCGGCGGTCAGCGGCAGCGCGTGGCGCTGGCCCGGGCGCTCGTGCTCGGCCCGAAGCTGCTCATCGCCGACCAGCCCACGGCGGGCATCGACCTGACGGTGCGCGACGCGGTCGCGCAGCTCGTCAACGAGCTGCGCGACGGCCACACCTTCTCGGCGATCGTCATCACCCACGACCTGCCGGTGCTCCGCCGGGTCGCCGACCGCCTCGCGGTGCTCGATCGGGGCGAGCTCGTCGCGATCGGCACCATGGACGAGGTCTTCCACGATCCGTCGCATCCGTACGTGAAGGCGCTGGCCGGCGCGCTCGACGACGGCCACGCGGTGATCGACGAGCTGAAGCCCGAGCCGCCCGCGTGACGGCGCCCGGAGCCGGCGACGCACGGCACCGCGCGGTCGCGGGTGCGGTCGGCAGCGCGGATGCCGCGATGCTCGCGCCGCGGCCCGAACCGGGGCCGATCGCGATCGTGCCCGCCGACGAGCCTCGATTCGCCGAGGCGGTCGGCCGCGCCGGCGGGCACGTCGCACCGCTGTCGACGGCGACCCGCGGCCTGGTCTGGACCAGCGCCGAGGGCGAGGACCGGCTCGAGGAGCTGCTGGCGAGCCATCCGGCGATCTCGTGGGTGCAGCTCCCGTGGGCGGGCGTCGACGCGTTCGCCGGGCTGCTCCGGCGCCACCGCGGCGACGGCCGGGTGTGGACCAGCGCGAAGGGCGCGTACGCGCAGCCCGTCGCGGAGCACGCGCTCATGCTCGCGCTGGCCGTGCTCCGCGAGCTGCCGGCGCGCGTGCGCGCGGGGGAGTGGCGCGCCGACGAGCGCGGGCGGAGCCTCTACGGCGCCGATGTCGTGATCGTGGGCGCGGGCGGCATCGCGGTCGAGCTGCTTCGCCTGCTCGCGCCGTTCGGCGTGCGCGCGACGGTCGTCCGGCGTTCGGATGGCGCGGTGCCCGGCGCCGAGCGGACCCTGCCGGCCGTACGGCTGGCCGAGGCCCTCGCCACGGCCGAGGTGGTCTTCGTCGCCGCCGCGCTCACGGACGACACGCGCGGGCTCCTGGGTCGCGAGGAGCTCGGCGCGCTGCCCGACGGCGCGGTCCTCGTCAACGTCGCCCGCGGCGCGCTGGTCGACACCGCGGCGCTCGTGGAGGCGCTCGAGTCGGGGCGGCTCGGCGGGGCGGGCCTCGACGTCACCGACCCCGAGCCGCTGCCCGCCGGACATCCGCTCTGGCACGCGCCCAACTGCATCGTGACGCCGCACGTGGCCGACACCGAGGCGATGACCGTGCCGCTGTTCGCGCAGCGCGTCGCGGCGAACACGGCCGCACTCCTCGGCACGGGGCGCTTCGAGGGGCTCATCGACCTCGACGCGGGGTACTGACGACGTGCACCGCCGGCGCAGGCCGAGCTGAGGGCGGCTCGGATTGGGAGTCCGGGCCGCGCTTTGCTAGAGTGTCTCTGCGCGATACGCGATCCTCCATAGCTCAATTGGCAGAGCAATCGGCTGTTAACCGATAGGTTCTTGGTTCGAGTCCAAGTGGGGGAGCTTCGAACCCCGGTCCTCCATGAGGCCGGGGTTCTTCCGTTCGATCGCCGCGCACGCACGAGGAGGCCGCCCTGTCGGAGGAGGCCGCCGATCCGCCCGCCGCAGCGGACGCCGCGCTCGACGAGTGGGCCGCCGTGCGGACGGCCCGACGCGATGGCCTCGCGGTCGGCCTCGCGACCGCTGCGTACGGCATCTCGTTCGGCGCGCTGTCGGTCGCCTCGGGGCTGGATCTCTGGCAGACCGCGTTCCTCAGCCTCGTGATGTTCACCGGCGGGTCGCAGTTCGCCCTCGTGGGCGTGATCGGCGCCGGCGGGGTCGCGGCCGGCGGCTCGGCCATCGCCGCCGCGGCGCTGCTCGGCGTGCGCAACGTGGTCTACGGCATGCGGATGCGACCGGTCGTCGGCGAGCACGGCCTCGCGCATCGCATCGCCGCCGCGTGGGTGACGATCGACGAGTCCACGGCCGTGGCGCTCGCGCAGTCCACCGAGCGCGCCGCGCGCGTCGGCTTCTGGGTCACCGGCATCGCGATCTTCGTCGGCTGGAACCTCACGACGCTCGCCGGCGCGCTGATCGGCGACGCGCTCGGCGACACCCGCGCCTACGGGCTCGACGCCGCGGCCGCGGCCGCCTTCCTCGGGCTGCTCTGGCCGAGGCTGACGAAGCTGCAGGCCGGCGCGACGGCCGTCATGGCCGCGGTGGTCGCCACGATCGCGACGCCCGTGCTCGCGCCGGGGCTGCCCGTGCTCGTCGCCGCGATCGTCGCCGTGGCCGTCGGATGGTTCGACCTGTTCCGCCGGCGGGAGGGCGCATGACCGCGTGGCATGTGATCCTGCTCGCGAGCGCGGCCACGCTCGCGTTGAAGCTCGCGGGTCATCTCGTGCCTGCCGGCTTCCTCCAGCGGGAGCGCCCGGCGCGCATCGCCGACCTGCTGACCGTCGCGCTCCTGGCGGCGCTCATCGCCGTGCAGACGCTCGGTGCGGGGCAGGCGCTCGTCGTCGACGCGCGCGTGCCCGCCGTGATCGTCGCGGCCGCGCTCTACGCGGTGCGCACGCCGTTCATCGTCGTCGTGGCGGTCGCGGCGCTGGTCGCCGCCGGCATCCGATTCGTCGCCTGAGGGGCGGATGCCGCGGGCTCAGCCCTCGAGGCGCTCGACGCCCGGCGTCCAGCTCGAACCGGGCCGGCCCCACCCGCGCTTCTTCGCGATCTTCTGCACGATGCGCTGGTCGTGGTCGTCGAGGCGGTCCATGTACAGCACGCCGTCGAGGTGGTCGTACTCGTGCTGGAAGATCCGCGCGAGCCATCCGTCGGCGACGATCTCGTAGGGCTCGCCGTCGAGGTCGGTCGCGCGCAGGATCGCCCGCTCGGAGCGACGCAGCGCGAATCGCTCGCCCGGGAACGACAGGCAGCCCTCGGACTCCTCGTCCTCGTCGGGCGCGCCGGGGATCGGCGGCGAGATCCAGAGCTCGGGGTTGATCGCGACGCCGCGCCACTCGCGGTCGTCCTCGTCGGTCCATCCGTACGTGAACACGCGGAGGCCGACGCCGACCTGCGGCGCGGCGAGACCCACGCCCGGCGCGGCATCCATCGTCTCGAACAGGTCGGCCACCAACGCGCGCAGTTCGTCGTCGATGCGGTCGACCGGCGAGGCCGGCGCGTGCAGCACGGGGTCACCCGTGATTCGGATGGGGAGGACGGCCATTCGCCAAGGATATCGAGGGGCGAACGGGTATGGTCGAGGTCGTGGATCCCGACCTCAGCGAGCTGACCGAGCTGATCCCGCTCGACCCCACCCAGTTCATCGGCATCCCGCTCGCGCTCATCGGCGCCGTGTTCCTCTCGGTCGGCGCGCAGTTCCAGCACCGCGGCGTCGTCAAGGTCGAGGCGCAGACCGTCGACACGCTCGGCAAGGGCCTGAACGGCCGCCAGCTCATGCTGCTGCTCGCCCGCCCGTCGTGGGTGCTCGGCACGCTCATGCTGGGGCTCGCGATCGTCTTCCAGCTCTCGAGCCTCTACTTCGCGCCCATCATCGTCGTGCAGCCGCTCGGCGCGCTCGCGCTCGTGATCACCTCGATCCTGAACTCCCGCATTAACCACGTCGAGCTCAAGCGCAAGTCGATCATCGCGATCGTCATGTGCGTCGGCGGCGTCTTCCTCTTCGTCGGCGTCGCCGCGTTCACCGCCGTCGACCGACCGATCACCGCCGGCCAGCTCGTGACGATCCTGATCGTGCTCGCGGTCGTGCTCGCGGCCGCCGCCGTCACGTTCGCGCTGTTCCGCAACCGCATCCGCGCCCTCTACTACGTCATCATGGCCGGCGTCCTCTACGGCTTCGTCGCGACGCTCGCCAAGGTCGTGCTCGGCCGGCTGCGTCAGGGCGAGTTCGAGTGGCTCACGTTCACGTGCGTCATCGCCCTCCTCGCGGCGACGGCGCTCGGCGCGTACTTCGTGCAGAACGCCTACGCGAGCGGGCCGCCCGACCTCGTGATCGCCGGGCTCACGGTCGTCGACCCCATGGTGGCGGTGCTCATCGGCATCATCGTGCTGGGGGAGGCCTCGCAGGCTCCGTTCTGGGCGAACATCGTCTTCGCGGTCGCCGGGGCCATCGCGGTGTGGGGCGTGTTCCTGCTGGCCCGGAACCATCCGCAGACGCGGCTCTGAGCCCGGCGGCGTGCGCATCCGAGCAGCGCGCCGCGCCATCCACAGGGCCTGCGGATCGGGCTCTCGTAGACTATGTTCGGAGAATCCCGCCCAGCAGCCCCGCGCACTCCCGTGCGGAGGCAGGCTCCCCGTTCCACGAACAGCGAGGTACAGCACGACGTGTCCGACTCATCGCGCGGAACCGCCGACCACGATGCTGAGCGTCCGCTCCGCATCCTGATCGGCGCCGACACCTTCGCGCCCGACGTCAACGGCGCCGCCCGCTTCGCCGAGCGCCTCGCCGCGGGCCTCGTCGAACGAGGGCACGAGGTGCACGTCATGGCACCGGCCGCGAGCCGGAAGCACGGCACGTGGAAGGAGGTGCACGAGGGTCAGGAGATCACCGCGCACCGACTCTACAGTTGGCGCTGGTACCCGCATGACTGGCTGCGCTTCGCGCTGCCGTGGCGCATCAAGCAGAACTCGGCGCGCGTGCTCGACCAGGTGAAGCCCGACGTCGTGCACTTCCAGTCGCACATCGTCGTGGGCCGCGGGCTCTCGATCGAGGCCGAGAAGCGCGGCATCCGCATCATCGGCACCAACCACTTCATGCCCGAGAACATGCTCGAGTTCACGCTGATCCCCAAGGCGTGGCAGGACTGGGCCGTCGGGCTCGCGTGGAAGGCCGCACGACGCACGTTCGGGCGCGCCGAGTCGGTCACCACGCCCACGCGCCGCGCCGCCGACTTCCTCGAGCGCTACACCGGACTGCGCGGCGTGCACGCGATCTCGTGCGGCATCGACGCGCACAAGTACTTCCCGAACTGGCAGCCCCGCACCGAGAACCGCATCATCTTCGTCGGCCGGGTCACCGGTGAGAAGCACATCGACGTGCTGCTGCGCGCGGTCACCCTGCTTCCGCCCGAGCTCGACGTGAAGGTCGAGATCGTCGGCGGCGGCGACCAGAAGCGCAACCTCGAGCACATGGCCGTCGACCTCGGCATCGCCGACCGGGTCACCTTCACCGGCTACGTCACCGACGAGGAGCTGCGCGAGGCGTACCACCGGGCCTCGGTGCTCGCGATGCCCTCGATCGCCGAGCTCCAGAGCATCGTGACCATGGAGGCGATGGCCTCGGCGCTGCCCGTTGTCGCCGCCAACGCGATGGCCCTGCCGCACCTCGTGCACGACGGCGAGAACGGCTACCTCTTCGAACCCGGCAGCGCCGAAGACCTGGCGGCGAAGCTCCGCCTCGTGCTCGAAGCCCCGGCCGACGAGTACAACGCGATGAAGTCGCGGTCGCTCAAGCGCATCAAGGCCCACGACATCACCCGCACGCTCGACACCTTCGAGAGTCTGTATCGTGGTGAGCGCGTGACCGATCCGGTCACCGAGTCGATCCCGGTCATCGTTCCCGACTGAGATCGCTCCAGGGGCGGTAGCTCAGCCGGTCAGAGCAGTGGACTCATAATCCATCGGTCACGGGTTCAAGTCCCGTCCGCCCTACCGTAATTCAACTTGATCAGGGTTTCTTGCCTCTAAGTGGAGGGCAGGGACTTGATGTCGTCAACGTTGATCCAACGTCCATTCGTTCGCGCGCCGAAATGGGCGTGCATGGTCAGGGTCGTCGACCGTACTCGACCGAGTTGGGTTCGCCTCGAACACCTTGGTGATACGAACAGCGAACGCCACTTCCGGCTCAGCCTCGAGCCCACGTCGACCACGAGCGAGCTCGCCGACTACCTCGGCGTGCATGTGCAGGCCACCTGCGACATGCGTACCGACGGACGGGGCCGCCCGAAGTTCATCCACCTCGCCGACGTGTGGCTCGACGACCCCGACAGATCCCTCGTGCATGCCGGCTGGCGGGCATAGTCTGGTCGAGTTCCGACGAGGGGGTCTCGAATGCTCAACGGCGAAGAACTCTGGCTCTCATACGATTCCGCGTCCGGCGCGTCGACCACGGGCCGCTTGGCCCCCGACGGCACCGTGTCCAAACTCAGGGACTTTCCACTCGACCCGTCGTGGAACCTCATCCTTCCCGCCGACGACGGGATGACGCTGTTCTATCGGGGATCCGATGACCACGTGAGCACCGGCCGATTCGGGCCGGACGGCAGTTTCACCGACCTCGTCACGAGCTCGCTGGGGATCCCTTTCCATCGGGTGACCGTGTTGTCGAACGGATTCGTGATGTGGAACACGACGGTCTCGGAGCACGGCGAGTACCGCAGCGCGAGTGCCATCGGTCGCGTGTTCGACGACGGCCGGCACGAGTTCATCAGCGAGCGCTTCCCGCTCGACTTCTGGACGCACATCGTTCACGTCGGCGAGAACCGGATCCTCTTCTACAATGCTCAAGCGGGGCTGGCAGCAACCGGAGTGGTCACCGGCGACGGCGGCTATCACGACTTCGGCAACAGCTTCCACTTCGATCCTTGGACGCAGATCGAGTCGGTCGGCGACGGCAAGGTGCTGTTCTACAACTACGAGACCGGCCTGTTCGCGTCCGGTGCGGTAAGTGCCGACGGAGGATTCGTCGATCTCTTCTCGGAGCAGGTCGGGAGCGTGAGCTTCCTACCGACGTCGCGAGGACGGTATGTCCTCTTCCGGTCCGCGGACACCTTGGCGACGCGGCTGGATGACGGCGGCGTCTTTACCGACACCGTCGTCGTCCGCGGGCTGCCCGAGGGGCGCCGCACTGCGTTCGTCCGCTGACTTCAACACCCGAGGGCCCGCCGCAGTACCCAGGACGTCGCCGACGACCTTGAACGGCACGCCATCCGAGGGATGCTCGCGCACGGACTCAACGCCTCAGTGCACTCCGACGCCCCCGACATACTTCGACGACAACATCGGCGCGATTATCGAGCGATGCGGCGTGACGAGCGATGAGTTCGCCCACCTTGCACGCAATTCCGTCGACTCTTCCTTTCTTGATGCCGAAGGGAGATCTCTGAACCGGGACCTTCGTCACTTGGTCCGCGCACGCGCTTATCCAACACTTTTGACCCAAGACGTCTCGAGAACGGTCGAGATCGACGGGAGGCATCGAGAAACGACAGCGACGATCGCGGCAAGGAATCCTGATCGGGCCGAGATTGTTCGAGGCAGCCCGGCTCGAGCCGAGACGGCGACCTC
Source organism: Agromyces aurantiacus (assembly GCF_016907355.1). Classification (NCBI taxonomy): domain Bacteria; kingdom Bacillati; phylum Actinomycetota; class Actinomycetes; order Micrococcales; family Microbacteriaceae; genus Agromyces; species Agromyces aurantiacus. The sequence goes on from NZ_JAFBBW010000001.1 coordinate 2,266,055, forward strand.
GGGTCGAGGAGATCCATCGGTCACGGGTTCAAGTCCCGTCCGCCCTACGACCGCCGGACTCGTCGAGCGAGCGGAGCGGCGTCTGCTCGGGCCCCGTCTGCTGTTGCCAGATCGGGCGCGCACCAGTGCGCTCACGACAGACTCCCTTGGGCGGGCGTTCGAGTCGGTTCGGCGAAGTCTAGACATCTGGCGCTGTTGCGTGGATGCTCAACACTGTGAGCGCGACCTTCGGTCAACACCTCGTGGGGCGAGACCAGGAGTTGGGATTTCTGTTCGGTCACCTTCGCGAGGTCGAATTCCGAGGTCGTGCAGTCGGGCTGCTGGGAGAGCCGGGCGTGGGCAAGAGTGCCCTGCTGGATCATGTGCTCGTTCACGCAGAATCTCATGGCTTCACGGTTCTGACCGCTCGCGCCAGTCAAGCCGAGACCGCGTTCCCGTTCGCAGGACTTCATCAGCTGCTTCGGCCGTTGTTGCCCTCTGCCGACCGGCTGCCGGTCAACCAACGCGACGCCCTCTTGGCCTGCTTCGCCATGACCGACTCGAACGCCACCAATCCGTTCTTCACGTCGCTGGCTGTCCTGGAGCTCGTCGTCGAAGCGGCACGACGCGCGCCAGTCCTGCTCGCGGTCGACGACCTGCACTGGATGGATCAGCCGTCTATCGATGTGGTCGGTTTCGTCGCTCGCCGGATCGCCAACGAGCGAGTCGTCCTGCTGTGCACGTCGCGCCCACGGCCCCTTCCGTTCGCAGATCACCGAACCGTTGAGTGGCTGGAACTGGCGGGCATCGATACCGCATCCTCGGCAGCCTTATTGGAGGCTCGCGCGCCCCAGCTCTCCTGGTCGGCGAGAGATCGCGTCCTACGGCAGGCTCATGGGAACCCACTGGCATTGCTCGAGTTCGCCACCGCCTTGGAATCGGGGCGCAATGCCTGGAGCGACGGGGACGAGGATCTCCCGATGACCACGCGCCTGGAGCGGGCGTTCGCAGTGCGAGTGGAGCATCTTGACGCCCCGGTACGTGCGGTCCTCGCGATCGCTGCCATCGACGATGGTGACAGCATCAGCGATCTGCTGGCGGCCGCATCTCGGTTGTACGGTTCCTCGATCGGGCCTCCGATGGCGCAGCCCGCATTCGATCAGGGACTGTTGGTTCCGACCGGCGATAGGTACCGGATCGCGCATCCGCTGATCGGTTCAGCCCTCCGACAGTCCAGCTCCCTGGCGGCACGGCGAGAGGCGCACGCGGCACTCGCGGAAGTCCTCGGCGATCATCCGGATCGGGCGACCTGGCATCGTGCCTCGTCGATGTCGGAGCGAGATGAGCAGGTCGCCGCCGACCTGGAACAAGCGGCTGGACGCGCCCGACGCCGAGGTGCCGTCGCCTCTGCTGCCGCTTGGCTCGAGCGCGCGGCGGCCCTGAGTCCAGATCCCGCATCTCAAGCCACGCGGCTGCTCAGTGCCGCTGAACTCAGTTTCCAACTCGGCCGATTCAACGAAGTCGAACGCATCAAGGGGCAGGTCGCCCAGATGACGCTGCAGACACGTGATCGGTCGAGGCTGTTGTGGCTCGAAGGTGTGTTCCACGACGGTTCCACGGGTGAGCCGGCTGAAGTACGACGCTTGGTGGACATGGCGGCGGATGCCACCGCGTCGAACGACTCCGACCTTGCGATGCAACTCCTGGTCGGAGCCGCCCGCCGAGTGTGGTGGCGTGACCCGGGCAAAATCCTCCGCCATCAGATCGTCCTCGCTGCCGAGCGTGTGGGAGTACCTGCGAATGATCCGCGCCTCCTCGCCATCTACGCGCTCGCGGAGTCCCACGAGTACAGCCAGATGGTCTTCGATCACCTCGAGCGCTGGATCTCGGACGCCGATGTGCGACCAGAACTGGCCGGCTTGCTCGGAATCGCCGCGTTCTGCACGGGGGACTTCCCTCGCGCTCTGACCTTCCTCTCCACGCCGATCGAAGCACTCCGTACGCAGGGCCGGCTGAGCCTGCTCGCCGAAGCGCTGGCCATCAGGGCCTGGGCTGAGATCTACCTCGGGATCTTCGAGGTTGCCCGGTCCGCTGATGAGGCGGTGCGTCTGGCGGACGAGACCGGTCAATCGACATGGGCTGCCACGGCCCGGATCGCGGTCGCGTTCGACCATGCCGTCAGGGGTGGACACGAGGCAGACCACGACCTGTTGACCCAGGCACAACTCGTCGCGCTGCGCACGCCGAATGCATCATCTTCGCTGCTCGCCGGCGTCCAGCTCGCCAGGGGAGTCGCCGAGCTCGGCATCGACCACCACGAGCAGGCCTACAGGGAACTCCGCCGCGTGTTCGACCCGGCCGATCCTGCCTTCCAACGAGCACAACAAGTGTGGACCTTGAGCTACCTCGCTGACGCAGCGGTTCATACGGGTCAAGAAGCTGAGGCGCGCACGATCCTGGGATCCATGGAGCGTCTGGCCGGGGCCTCTCCTGCGGCGGGGGCGACGATCGCGTTGGAGTACTCACGAGCAGTGTTGGCAGAGAACACGAGCGCCGAGACGCTCTTCGAGGGCGCGCTGCACGGCGCAGGTCGCAAGCTCCCTTGGCATCGCGCCCGGGTGGAACTGGCCTATGGGTCATGGTTGCGCCGTCATCGACGAGTCATCGAGTCCCGTGTGCCGCTGCGCGCGGCACGGGACGACTTCCACGCCGTCGGAGCCCGAACCTGGGCTGCGCGAGCCAATGCCGAGCTGCGCGCGACCGGAGAGCGAGGCTGGCAGCCCAGTCCTGCCCCACGGGAGCTGCTCTCGCCGCAAGAAGCCCAAATCGCCGACCTCGCCGCTCAAGGCCTCTCCAACCGCGAGATCGGCGAACGGCTCTTCCTGTCGCACCGCACGGTCGGCTCTCACCTCTACAGAATCTTTCCGAAGATGGGAGTCACCTCGCGCAGCCAGTTGGCTGGCGCCCTCACCGACGCCGGTGATGATTCCCGAGAGTGACGAAGCTCGCTCTCGGAAACGGAGGGGTGAGGCCGACCGAAGGTGGTGCCGATTCGTACCGGCCGGAGCGGGTAGCACCTCCGCTACGCAGTTGGGGATCGCCCGCCGGATTGGGCGTTCAGCCACGTCGCTGCGGCCCACGTGAGGAAGGGCATCACCAGCCACGTCATGAGCGGGACCACACACGCCGTCAGTATCAACGACCGCACGATGACATGGAGATCCTGGATAAGCGGTCCGGCGATCGCGAGGATCACGGTGATCAGCGGAAAGATGCCGAGCCACGTCAACAGCGCCAGTTTGTACCTGGGCGGAGGGTGGACGGGAGAAGCGCAGCTGCTGAAATGCAGTCGGACCTCGTACTCGACTGGAGCGGCATCGTTCGCGAGCACACTGGCGTCGACCCAGCCCGGGATGGCGGCAGCCTCGCTGAGAAGCTCGGCGAACTCGGCGTCACATTCCCGCGCTCGTCCCGGATGCGCTCTCCGACGAATGGTCAACGTCGACCGAGTCGACGCGCGGGCGGCGTCGCCGAGCTCTCGCCCTTTCATCGCCCGACGAACCTTCGACCAGAGAGGTCGGCGACGGGGGTGAGCTCCTCGGCGTGCCGGTGCAGGATCCTCCAGGCCCCCTCCTCGCGGCGGTACACCTGAGTTGCCCGCAGCGTCATCTGCTGCTCGGCGGCCCGGTTGGTGTACTCCTCGAGCTCGACGCTGAAGGCGAGGTCCCCGTGCGCTTGGACGATGAGCATGTGGGGAACGTAGGTGTCGAATGTCACCTGTGCTGAAACCCACATCAGCAGGTTCGCGACCTGCTCGTATCCGATGTGGTGGCCTCCGACGGCCGCCATGATCGAGGCATCCGGGGAATGCGACCACAGCCGGAGGAAGGCTTCCGTCTCGCTGCGTGTGGCGTGGCCCTCGAGTCTTCCGTGCAGATCGACGAGGAACTCCTGAAGGTCTGCAGGTGCTGCGGTCATCGTGGTCATGGTCTGCTCCAATCCTTCGAGGGCAGCGTAGGACGACGGGGATCCCGGCGACTTCAGTCGGATGACTGAGCGTTCGCAGACCCGGAGCATCGGCATTCCCCGGTCAACGGAACAGCTCGAGTTCCGAGGAGCCGGTGATGCCGATTCCCGAACGCTTCCTCAGAGGCGGACCCGGGGCCGGCCGCCGGAATGGTGTGGCCGCAACGGCCCTCACTTCGAAGAACAGTCACACGTTGGGTCATCCTGCTGAAGCAGTCGACGACGCCTCGCGGCAGTTTGGGAACGGACCCCGTGACCGCAGCGACAGCGTCCGGTCACGCCATCCCCACCAAGGAGTTCAAGGAGTCGCATCATGCCGAAGACACCGGTCGTTTTCATTCACGGCTTGTGGATCCACTCAACCGCCTGGGCGCCGTGGCTCGAGCTGTTCGACGCGAACGGCTACGCACCGGTCGCGCCCGGCTGGCCGGGAGACGCCGACACCGTGGAGGCCACGCGCGCGAACGCCGAGCACCTCGACGACGTCGGAATCGAGCAGATCTGCCACCACTATGCCGACTACATCGAAACGCTCGATGCGAAGCCGATCGTCATCGGGCACTCCTTCGGCGGCCTCATCGCCCAAGAACTGCTCGCCAACGACCTCGCCATCGCCGCAGTGGCAATCGATCCGGCACCGATCAAAGGCGTGAAGACGCTGCCGTTCTCCCAGTTGCGCTCGGGTTTCCCAGTACTCGGCAACCCGAAGAACAGGAAGCGCACGGTCTCCTTGACCGCGAAGCAGTTCCGATACAGCTTCGGCAATGCGATCTCGCAAGAGGAATCCGACGCCCTCCATGCGGCATGGACCATTCCAGGCCCGGGTCGCCCTCTCTTCGAGGATGCCACGGCCAATTTCACACGCAATTCGCCGGTTGAGGTCGACACCCTGACCGCAGTTCGCGGTCCTCTGCTGCTTGCTTCCGGGACCAAGGATCACACCGTGCCGAAGGCTGTGACCCTCGAGGTGCTCGGGATGTACGCCAACAACCCCGCATCCGTCACCGAGTACCACGAGTTCGAGGGACGCGGGCACTCGCTCACCATGGACAGCGGCTGGCGGGATGTCGCCGACGTGACCCTCGAGTGGCTCGTTTCGAAGCGACTCGACGCGACGAGCCCGGCACCCACCGCCTAGTCAGCCCTTGCCTCCCGTCCGCCCCAGAGGTCGAATTCGGGAGCCCGCCTCCGAGGTGATCGTCGGTCGACCCGGGATACTGGACGCATGTCCTCCTCCGTCGAGCGCCGTTCCAATCCCACCGCCTGGGCCGCCTTCTGGGTCGCGCTGGCCGGCCTCGTGCTCATGCCCATCCCGCTCTTCATCGGGCTGATCCTCGGCGGCGGCCTCTCCATCGTCGCCGCGATCCTCACTGTGATCGCGCTGCTCAAGGGGCTCGCGCGCAACGGCACGGGGATCGCGCCCGTCGTGTTCGCCGCGATCTTCATCGCGCTGACGTGGGGCGGCATCTCCGCCGGCGGCGGGACCGTCTGGTAGGTCGGCCTCGGCCGATTCGGTTAACCGACAGGGTGTCGGTAAGTTGGGATCATGGAGATCCTGAAGAACGTCATCCTCGCCATCCACATCATCGGCGTCGCCGCACTGCTCGGCGGTGTGCTGTACCAGCTGGGCGCGATGCGGCAGGGCAAGGGGCGCATCCTCACCGCGATGATGCACGGAGCCTGGACGATGCTGGCGACGGGCATCCTGCTGGTCGGACTCCAGTACCCGCTGGGCCACGAGGTGAACAACGCGAAGGTCACCGTCAAGCTCGTGGTCCTCGTCGCGATCATCGTGATCGCCCTGGTGAACCGCAAGAAGGACGCCGTCGCCTCGTGGGTCCTGCCGACGATCGGCGGGCTCACGGTGCTGAACGTGCTGCTCGCCACCGTCTGGCGATGAGCGCGCCGCCGCGTCTCGCACGCGGCGACTGCGCACGGGCGGCGCGGCCGAGGATAATTGCCGGATGCCGAAGATCACCGCACCGACCGTGGCCGAGCATCGGGCAGCGCAGCGCGCGGCGCTCGTGCGCGCCGCCGGGGCCATCCTGGTCGCGGAGGGACTCGCGGGGGTCTCACCCCGGGCGGTGACCGAGCGCGCCGGCCTCGCTCGCTCGAGCTTCTACGACTACTTCGGAACCAAGGACGACCTGCTCGTCGCCATCGCGATCGACGCGATCACGGAGTGGGATGCCGAGATCGAGGAGGCGCTCGCGAACGCCGAGGCCGGGGCGCCGAGGCTGCGTGCCCTCGTCGAGGCGACCATGGCGATGACCGCCGACGGCCGACACGGGATCGCCGGCGCGCTGCGCGACGCCGACCTGCACCCGAGTCGCTATGAGGACCTCATGCAGATGCACGACGCGCTGCTCCGGCCCGTGGTGGCTGTGCTCGGCGAGTGCGGCGTGCGCGAACCGGAGCGCGCTGCCGTGCTCGTCCAGGGCACCCTCGCCGCGGGGATGCAGCTCGTGACGCACGGGGCCGACCATCGCGCCGTCGCCGAGGACGTGTACCGCCTGCTGGTCGACGGCGTGCTCGCGTGACCCGAGCCGACCTTCGGCGCGCGCGGACTGCTCCGACTTTCGACCCTCCCTGCCGGCCGCCGATCCGTGCGATGGTGATGCCGCAGTCGTCGACCGTCCACAGCCTCGACCTCAACGCCGATCCGAGACGGACGCGACGCTGAGATCCGGGGAGGTGTCGTGAACTCGACCGACGACACCGCGCCGACCTCGGAGCTCCGGGGCCTCACCACCGACGAGGCCGCTCGTCGACTCGCGCAGGACGGCCCGAACGAGCTGCCGACGGCGAAGCCGCGCACGCTCCTGCAGCAGGCGTGGGCCGTGATCCGGCAGCCCATGATCCTGCTCCTCCTGGTGGCCGGCACCGTGAACTTCGCCTTGGCCGAGCCGCTCGACGGCGCCATCCTGATGTCGTTCGTGGTGGTCGTGATCGCCATCTCGGTGTACCAGGAGCACAAGACCGAGAACGCGCTCGCGGCCCTGCGCAACCTCTCGTCGCCGCGCGCCCTCGTCGTCCGCGACGGGCGGCAACTGCGCATCCCCGGTCGCGAGGTGGTGCGCGGCGACGTCGTGCTGCTCGTCGAGGGCGACCGCGTTCCGGCCGATGCCGTGCTCGCCGAGGCCGCGAGCCTCTCGGCCGACGAGTCGGCGCTCACGGGCGAGGCGGTGCCCGTGCGCAAGCGACGCGTCGAGGGGCAGCCCGGCGCGGCGACGATGGGGCCGCCGGACGGCGACGCCACCCCGTGGGTGTTCTCGGGAACGCTGGTCGTGAAGGGTCGCGGCGTCGCGCTGGTCATGGGAACCGGATCCGACACCGAGCTCGGTCGCATCGGCACGGCGTTGCGCACCATCGAGGAGGGGCCGACGCCCCTCCAGCGCGAGATCGGTCGCCTCGTGCGGATCATCGCCGTCCTGGGCCTGCTCGCGGCTGCGGCGGTCGCCGTCATCTACGGCCTGACCCGTGGGGTGTGGCTCGAGGGCGTCCTCGCGGGGATCGCCACGGCCATGGCGATGCTCCCCGAGGAGTTCCCGGTCGTGCTCACGGTCTTCCTGGCGCTCGGTGCGTGGCGGATGTCGCAGCGCCACGTGCTCACGCGCCGTCCGCCGGTCGTGGAGACCCTCGGCTCGGCGACCGTCGTGTGCGTCGACAAGACCGGCACGCTCACCCTGAACCGGATGACGGTGCGGGAGTTCACGGTCGGCGGGCGGACCCACGTGGTGGAGCCCGGGGTGCCGCTCCCGGAGGAGTTCCACGAAGTCGCCGAATACGCGGTGCTCGCCTCGCCGGTCGATCCGTTCGACCCGATGGACACGGCGTTCACGGCACTCGGCAGCCGTGCGCTGGCGGGAACCGAGCACCTGCATCCCGGATGGGAGCTCGTGCGCGAGTACCCGCTCTCCGAGCAGCTGCTGGCGCTCGCCCACGTCTGGCGGTCGCCCGACGGCGCCGATCAGGTCGTCGCGGCGAAGGGAGCGCCCGAGGCGATCGCCGACCTGTGCCACTTCGATGCCGATCGCACGGCCGCGCTTCGCCGGGAGGTGGACGCCGCGACCTCCGCGGGCCTGCGCGTGCTCGGGGTCGCACGGGCGAGCATCGGCCGCGCCGAGGCGCTGCCGACCGAGCAGCACGAGTTCGACTTCGAGTTCGTGGGGCTGGCCGGCCTCCACGACCCCGTGCGTCCCGGCGCCGCGGAGGCGGTCGCCGAGCTGCGCCGGGCCGGCGTGCGCACCGTCATGATCACCGGCGACTACCCCGGCACGGCCATCGCGATCGCGCGGGAGATCGGCCTCGACCTCGCGGGCGGGGTGATCACGGGACCCGAGCTGACCGAGCTGCGCGACGAGGACCTGGCCCGGCGCATCCGCGACGTCAGCGTCTTCGCCCGCATGGTGCCCGACCAGAAGCTGCGGCTCGTCCGCGCGTTGCAGTCGGACGGCGAGGTCGTCGGGATGACCGGCGACGGCGTCAACGACGCCCCGGCGCTGCGCGCAGCAGACATCGGCATCGCGATGGGTGCGCGGGGCACGGATGTCGCCCGCGAATCCGCCGCGCTCGTCATCACGGACGACGACGTCTCGTCGATCGCCGGCGGGATCCGCAAGGGTCGTGCCATCTTCGAGAACCTGCGGAAGGCGATGGCGTACATCATCGCCGTGCACGTGCCGATCGTCGGGATGTCGCTGATCCCGGTGTTCGTGGCGGAGTGGCCGCTGGTGCTGCTTCCGGCGCTCATCGCGTTCCTCGAGCTGATCATCGACCCCGCGTGCTCGGTGGTGTTCGAGGCCGAGGAGGCCGACCCGGGCATCATGGAGCAGCCGCCCCGCGGCCTCGCCGAGCCCATGTTCGGACGGCGCCTGCTCGCCATCGCCGTGGCGCAGGGCGTGTCGATGCTCGTCGCCGTGCTGGCGGTCTACGTGTGGGCGCTGCTCGGCGATCGGCCAGACGAGGCCGTGCGGTCGGTCACGTTCGCGACGCTCGTGTTCGGGAACCTCGCGCTGATCCTGGTCAACCGCTCGTGGCGGCTGCCCGTCTGGCGCACGTTCCGCGAGCGACGCAACCCCACGCTGAAGTGGATCCTCCTCGGTGCGACCGCCCTGCTCGCGCTGCTGCTGCTCGTCCCGGCGTTCCGCGACGCGTTCGGCCTGGGAGCGCTCGACGTGCGGGATTGGGTGGTCGCCCTCGCCGCCGGGGTCGGCGGTGCCGCCTGGTTCGAGGTCGTCAAGGTCGTGTCGCGCCCGGCCGCCGCGACGCCTCGCGGTCCGTGACGGGGCGGATGTCGCGACGGCATGATCGTCGCCGCGACATCCGCCCTCGACGGCTCAGTCCGCCTGCGCCGATACGCGCGCGGTCTCGTGCGCCGCCACGATGCGCCCGCCGGCGAGTCCCGCGAGGATCGAGCCGACGTCGAGGCCGGTCAGGGACTTCACGACCTCGGTGCCTTCGCCGAGCACCTGGCCCACCGTCTTCGTCACCGCGCTCGCGCCGTCGGTCGAGACCACCGTGAGCGTGTCGATGTTCGAGATCGGCTCGGCGGCCGCACGCACGATCTCGGGCAGGCGCGAGATGATCTCCTGCGCGAGCGCCGCCTCGCCGTACTTCTTGAGCGCCTCGGCCTTGGCGTCGGTCGCGGCCGCCTCGGCGATGCCCTCGGCCTGGACGGCGGCCGCGCGGGCCTCGCCCTCGGCGCGGATACCGGCGGCGAGGGCGACCTGGCGGTCGCGCTCGGCCTCACCGGCGACGCGCACGCTCGTGGCGGCCGCCTCGGCATCCTGCACGGCCGCGACCTTGTTCGCCTCGGCGATCTTGGTGCGCTTGTAGGCGTCGGCCTCGGTGGCCGCGTTCGCGGCGTCGCGCTGGGCGTTCGCGCGCTGCACCTCGGCGTACGCCTCCGCCTCGGCGGGCTTGCGGATTTCGATGTCGAGCCGCTCCTGCGTTACGAGCGCCTGCTCCGAGAGCGCGTCGCGCTCCTGCACCGCGACGAGCTTGTCCTGCTCGGCCTTCGCGAGCATGCCGGATGCCTCGGCCTCGGCGTTCGCGCGGTCGGTCTCGGCCTTGATCGCCGCCTGCTTCAGGCTCAGCGCCTTCTGGCGCTCGGCGATCTGCTCGGCAGCCTCGATGCGGGCGAACTCGCTCGCCCGCGCCGCCTCGGCCTCGCTGACCTCCGCGACCTGACGGGCACGGGCGGCCTCGGCGCGCCCGAGGTTCGCGAGGTAGTCGCTGCCCGGCGTGGAGATGTCGCTGATGTTGAGCAGGTCGACCTGCAGGCCCTGCTCGGCCAGGTCAGCCTTGGTCTCGGCGACCACGCGGTCGGAGAGCGATTTGCGATCGGAGATGATCTGCTCGATGGTCATGTCGCCGACGATCGAGCGCAGCGAGCCCTCGAGCGACTCCTTGATGATCTCGGTCAGCAGGTCCTGCTGCGAGAGGAAGCGCTGGGCGGCGCGTCGCACGCCCTCCTCGGTGCCGCTCACCTTGAAGTTGATCGAGGCCTTGATCGCGATCTTGATGCGGTGCTTGTCGACGCCCTCGACCGTGATGCCGATCTGGCGCTGCTCGAGCGAGATCGGGAAGCCCTGCTGCAGGACCGGCCACACGAACGTGCGGCCGCCGATGACGACGCGCTGGCCGGTGCCGATCTCGGCGGGGGCGCGGCCGGCGCCGCGGCCGACGATGATGAGCGCCTCGTTCGGCGGCACGCGCCGGATGCGTCCGGCGATGAAGCCAAGCAAGCCGAGGAATGCGACGGCGATCGCGACGATCGCGCCGATCTGGATGAGTGCGGGGTCGGTCATGGGGTCCTTCCGGTTCGGGTCGGGGCGGGGGAGGGTGCAGTGGTCGAGCGGGTCAGGCGTGGTCGGCGACGACCTTGACCCGGCTGCCGGCGTGCTCGATCACGCGCACGCGTGAGCCTTCGGCGATCGGGGCGTCGGCCCAGGCCAGCCGGCGCTCGAGCTCGCCGGGGCCGTCGAGGCTGACCTCGCCGCCTGACGACGAGATCGAGGCGGTCGCGACACCGGTGAGCCCGATCGCGGACGCGGGCACGCCGTCGGAGCTCCGCGCGAGGGAGCGGACGAACAGCACCGACGCCACGTACGCCGCGGCGGCGAGCACGATCGCCGCGACGTACGCCCAGACGAGGTCGAGCCCCGCGCCGACCGTGAGCGCGCCGGCCGCGCCGAAGACCGTCAACCCGATGCCGAGCGCCGTGCCGGAGACCAGGCCGTCGCCCATCTCGAAGTGGTCGAGCACGTCGCCGATGACGAGCGAGACCACGAGCAGGAGGAGGCCGAGGCCTCCGACGACCAGGAAGGGGAGGAGCACGCGGGGCCTCTCTGCACACGAAGGTCCCCGCCCGAGCGGCGGGGACGGACTCACCCTAGTGGCGCCGCATCCCGCGCCACCAGAGGGAGCGGTCCCCATCCGGAGGAAATGCTCCGGCGGCGACGCTCAGTCGCTCAGGAGGCGACCGCGCCGCCGATCCGCAGGCGTGCCACGGCCGCCTCGCCCCGGATCACGCCCAGCAGCCGCACGACCTCGTCGACGACCTGTGCGTTCACCGTGCGACATACCACGCTGTAGGGGCCGAGCGGTTCGAGTCCGCCCGCGCGGATGCGGATGACTTCCCAGCCGACCTCGCGCAGCACGGCATCCTTCTCGACGTCGGAGCCCTCCTTCAGGCCCCGGTGCGCCCGCCCCGAACGACCCGGGTCGTCGTACTCGATGGCCACGCGCAGCTCGGCGACGAGGATGTCGGGCCACACCTCCTGGCGGCCGTAGAACATGCGCGCCGTGCGCACCGCGTTCGCGCGATGGTGCAGCCGGATCCGCTCGCCGAGCAGGGCGCGGAGCCGTTGCTCGGTCATCGAGGTGCCGACGCGCAGGCCCGGCTTCATGAACGGCATGCCGGCCTCGCGCGCCGCGGCCCCGGCGCCGGCGGCGTTCGCACGGCACTTCGCGCACCCCGTGCCGGTCAGCACGTCGATGACCGTCGCGCGGTAGCGGTCGTGGCCGCGGCGGCACTGCCACTCGTACTCGGCGCCGACGCGCGTCTCGGCCATGAGCGGGCGGCGCTGCGCGGGCGCGACGCGGCCCAGCAGCTCAGCCCTGGTGCGCTGCGTCTCGTCGAGCAGCATGCAGAGCGGGCAGGCGCGGCGGATGCCGACTGCCGACGGGTCGTCGGGCGCGGCCCCGTGTCCGCATCGGAACCTCACCGCGACCATGTCGCCCCATCGTCTCGCATGCCGACATCGTGACGGACGCCGCCGACACTCGCCTCGCAGCCGGCCTGCGGCCCGCGCCGACCGCGGGCGCCGCGCGATGTCACCGGCCCGCGGCAGAATCGTCTCGTGCGGATCGCGGTCGCGTCGACGCGCGCGGGGCGCGTGGAACTCGTCGACCCCGACGGCGACCTCCGGCTCGAGGTCGATCGCGCGGCGTTGCCGGCCGAGGTCGCCCGGCTCGAGGTCGAGGTGAAGCCGCGCTGGGTCTGGCGCGACACGGGGGAGTGGGCGCCCGAGCTGCTCGCGGCGGGGGTGCGCGTCGCGCGATGCCACGACCTGCGCCTGTGCGGCGCGATCCTCGCCGCGTCCACGTTCGTCGGCGAGGCGAGTACCCCCGCCACGACCAGACCCGCGTGGCTGCCACAGGGGCCCGCCGAGGCGATGGTCCCCAGTGCGAGCGGCCCCGTGCCATCCGCGGTCCAGCGCGGGCCCGCGCTGTTCGACCTCGAGGCCGACCCCGTGGGCGACGTGTCAGCCGGTTCCGCACCGCGCGCCGAGGAAGTGGCGGCCGAGCACGACCGGCAGCTGGCGCTCGTCGCCGCATCGTCGCGGCCGGGCGCGCTGCGGCTGCTGCTCGCCGCGGAATCTGCCGGCGCGCTCATCGCCGCCGAGCTGCACGCCGCGGGACTGCCCTGGGATCGCCGGGTGCACGAGCGCGTGCTGGCCGAGGCGCTCGGTCCACGTCCCACCCCGGGCCGCAAGCCCGTCCGGATGGAGGAGCTCGCCGAAGTCGTCCGGCTGGCGCTCGAGGCTCCACTGCTCAACCTCGACTCGCAGGCCGACCTGCTGCGCGCGCTCCGCAGCGCGGGCATCGCGGTCGATTCGACGGCACGGTGGGAGCTTCGCGAGCACGACCATCCCGCGATCGCGCCGCTCATCGCATACAAACGCCTCGCGCGGCTGCTCTCCGCGAACGGGTGGGGCTGGCTCGACGAGTGGATCGTCGACGGCCGGTTCCGCTCCGAGTACGTGGCCGGCGGCACCGCGACGGGGCGATGGGCGACCGCCGGCGGCGGCGCGCTCCAGCTGCCGAAGGCCGTCCGCGCAGCGGTCGCGGCCGACGACGGCTGGATGCTCGTGGTCGCCGACGCCGCGCAGCTCGAGCCGCGCGTGCTCGCCGCCCTCGCCCGCGACCCGGCGATGGCCGCCGCTGGCCGCGGCCGCGACATGTACCGCGCGATCGTCGACGCCGGTGTCGTCGCCACGCGCGACGAGGCGAAGGTCGCCCTGCTCGGCGCGATGTACGGCGCGACGACCGGTGACAGCGGCCGCCTCGTGCCACGGCTCGCGCGCGCCTACCCGCAGGCGATGGGCCTCGTCGACCGCGCCGCGCGCGACGGTGAGGCCGGGCGGGCGGTCACGACCCTCCTCGGGCGTTCCTCGCCGCTGCCGCCCGCGCGATGGCACGAGCTGCAGGCGCGGGCGACCCAGCCCGATGCCACCGACGCCGACGAGCGACGGGCGCGATCGGCGGCGCGCGACTGGGGCCGCTTCACGCGCAATTTCGTCGTGCAGGGCACGGCGGCGGAGTGGGCCCTGTGCTGGCTCGCGGGCGTGCGGAACCGATTGGCCGACCTCGCCCCTCGCTCGCCTTCGCGCGCGGCGGCGGGCTCCGGGCCCGTGTTCGCACGCATCCCGCACCTGGTGTACTTCCTGCACGACGAGCTCATCGTGCACACCCCCGAGGAGCTCGCGGGCGAGGTCGCCGAGGCGGTGCGCGAGGCGGCGGAGGACGCCGGCCGCATGCTGTTCGGCGACGCGCCGGTCGAGTTCCCGCTCGACCTCGTCGCGACGGGGAGCTACGCGTCGATCGACTGAGGCTGCGACGGCGGCTGCGACGGGCGACGGCCGCGCCGCGGGCGGTCCGTGCTCGGGGCGAATGCGAGTCCCGCGTCATCCGCCCGGCTCGCCCCGTCGAGCCACGCGATCGCCGCGTCGGCTTGGGCGATGTCGGCCGTCGCGGCGAGCGCGGCCAGGGCCTCCGGGCCCGACGCGCGGGGAGCACCCGGCCCGGATGCCGCAGCCGCGCGGTTCGCGCGACGGACCGCGTCGGCGCGTCGCGCGCCCCAGCGTTCGCGTTCGCCGCCGATGACCGGTGACGCGTCGATCGACGGCAGCGACGCGGCCAGCATCACGCGGTCGAGGGTCTCATGCCAGGCGTCGGCGCCCGCGGCATCCGCACCCGCGAGCCACGCCGCGGCCGCCTCGCGCCCCGCGGCAGTGAGGCGATGCAGCGGCAGCCCGTCATCGGTGGTGCCGGCCCGCTCGACGAGTCGCTGCCTCGCGAGGCGGTCGAGCGTGGCGTAGGTCTGTCCGACGTTGATGTCGCGCCGCCCGCCGGTTCGCGCGGCCAGCCCGCCGTGCAGCTGGAAGCCGTACGCCGGCCCGTCGAGGAGCAGGACGAGCAGGGCATCGCGCACGGCCATCCGGTCTCCTTCGCCCTCGGGCAATCACTCACCCGGTGAACAGTTTACCGTCAGGCCCTTGTCAGGCCGCGGGAACCCGGGCATACTCGACCTGACGATTCGTCGTCGCCAATCGAATATCCGCGCTCGCGCCGAGCCGCCCGTTCCCGAGGTCGTAGGGGAAGACGCACCTCAGGAGGAACGGAGCAGGAGATGGCGGAGCAGGTCACGCGGGCCGCACGCGCCGCGCGGGGGATGCTGTTCGTGCATTCGTCGCAGCGGGCGCTCTGCCCGCATGTCGAATGGGCGGCAGGGCGAGCGATCGGCGCGCCCGTGAACTTCGACTGGGTCGAGCAGCCCGTGCTGCCCGGCACCCTCCGCGCCGAGTACTCGTGGGTCGGCGAACCCGGCACCGGTGCGCGCATCGCCTCGGCCCTGCGCGGCTGGGAGCAGCTGCGCTTCGAGGTGAGCGAGGACCCGGGGCCCGGCAGCGACGGGGCGCGCTGGATGCACACGCCTGAGCTCGGCGTCTTCTACGCGCAGACCGACTCGGCCGGCAACCTCGTCGTGCCCGAGGACCGCATCCGCTACGCGATGGAGATCGCCGCGTTCGACGCGGGCGAGCTGCACCGCGAGCTCCGCCTCGCCCTCGGGCAGGCCTGGGATGACGAGCTCGAGCCGTTCCGGCACGCGAGCGACTTCGCCCCGGTGGTGTGGCTGCACCGGGTGGGATGAGGCCCCGCCGCCCCATGGCGCGACGCGTTGGTCGGTCGACTCGGTCCCGGCAGCGCACGACCGTCACCGGCGGCGGCGACGCAGCGGGCCCCGGCGCCGTGAGGCGACCGGGGCCCGATGCATGAATCCGAGCGGATGCCGCGGCATCCGCTGCACGTCACACGCTGCGGAACGCGGCGACGGCGTTGTGCCCGCCGAACCCGAACGAGTTGCTGATGGCGATGAGCTCGCCGTCGCCGAGCGCGCGCGGCGAGGTGACGACGTCGAGCGGGATCTCGGGATCCTGCTCGGTGAGGTTGATCGTCGGGGGAGCGGTGCGCTCGTGGAGCGCGAGCACCGTGAAGATCGCCTCGATCGCGCCGGCGCCGCCGAGCAGGTGCCCGGTCGACGCCTTGGTCGCGGTCACCGCGATCGACTCGAGGTGGTCGCCGAAGACGCGACGCAGGGCGTTGTACTCGGCGATGTCGCCGACCGGCGTGCTCGTGGCGTGCGCGTTGACGTGAGCGACGTCGGTGAGGCTCGCGCCCGCATCCTCGATCGCCGACTTCATCGCGCGCGCGGCGGCCGAGCCCTCGGGGTCGGGCGCGGTGATGTGGTACGCGTCGCTCGTGATCGCGCCGCCGAGCAGTTCGGCGTAGATACGGACGCCGCGCGCCTTGGCGTGCTCCTCGGTCTCGAGCACGAGCGCCGCGCCGCCCTCGCCCATGACGAAGCCGTCGCGCGCGATGTCGTAGGGCCGCGAGGCGACCGCCGGGTCGTCGTTGCGCTTGGAGAGCGCCTGCATCGAGTTGAACGAGGCGATGGTGATGGGGTGGATGGCCGACTCGGAGCCGCCCGCGATGACGACGTCGGCCAGTCCGTCCTGCAGGTGCTTCCAGCCGTTCACGAGCGACTCGGTGCTCGAGGCGCACGCCGAGACCACGGTGCGGATGCCGGCGCGGGCGTGCAGGTCCATGCCCACCGCGGCGCCCGGGCCGTTCGGCATGAGCATCGGCACGGTCATGGGCAGCACGCGTCGCGGACCGCGCTCGCGCAGGGTGTCCCACGCGTCGAGCAGCGTCCACACGCCGCCGATGCCGGTCGCCCAGTCGATGGCGAGCCGCTCGGGCGCGACCTCGGGCGCGCCCGCGTCGGCCCACGCCTCGCGGCCGGCGATCAGGGCGAACTGACTCGACGGGTCGAGGCGCTTCACCTCGTGCCGTTCGAGCACGTCGGCCGCTGGGACCTTCGCCGTCGCGGCGAACGTCACGGGCAGCTCGTACTTCGCCACCCACTCGTGCTCGAGCGAGCGCGCGCCGGACTCGCCGGCGAGCAGGGCCTTCCAACTGTCACGAGCGGTGCCGCCGATGGGCGTGGTGGCACCGATGCCCGTGATCACGATCTTCTTGGTCATACGAAATCACTCCGTGGGGGCGGGACGGCGGACGGGCCGGCTTCCGCCGACCCGTCCGTTCGTCGCCTAGGCCTGGGCGTTGACGATGAAGTCGACGGCGTCGCCGACGGTCTTGAGGTTCTTGACCTCCTCGTCGGGGATCTTGACGTCGAACTTCTCCTCGGCGTTGACGACGATCGTCATCATCGAGATGGAGTCGATGTCGAGGTCGTCGGTGAACGACTTGTCCGCCTCGACCGTGTCGGTCGCGATGCCGGTCTCGTCGTTGATCAGCTCGGCCAGGCCGGCAAGCACTTCGTCGCGGGACAATGCCATGGTTCTTCTCCTTGCAGGGGTGTCTCGTCGTATGACCGAGACACAGTCTAGATGGACGGTGGTCGGCGGCTCAGGGCAGAGCCACCACTTGGGCGCCGAACACGAGTCCGGCGCCGAAGCCGATCTGGAGGGCGAGGCCCCCGGAGAGCTCGGGGTGCTCCTCGAGCAGTCGGTGCATCGCGAGCGGTATGGAGGCCGCCGAGGTGTTGCCGGTCGTCGCGATGTCGCGGCCGATCACGACCGACTCGGGCAGCTTCAGCTGCTTGGCGAACTCGTCGATGATGCGCATGTTCGCCTGGTGCGGGAGGAACGCGGCGAGGTCGTCGGCGGTGATGCCCGCGGCATCCAGCGCCTGCTTCGCGACCTTGGCCATGTCCCACACGGCCCAGCGGAAGACCGTCTGGCCCTCCTGGCGGAGCGTCGGCCACGGCGCCTCGCCGTCGCGGAACTCGGTCAGCGTGTGGTTCATGCCCACGGCGCCGGCCTTCGAGCCGTCGGACCCCCACACGGTCGCCCCGATGCCGGGCTCCTCGCTCGGCCCGACCACGACCGCGCCCGCGCCGTCGCCGAGCAGGAACGAGATCGTGCGGTCGGTGGGGTCGACGACATCGGAGAGCTTCTCGGCGCCGATGACCAGCGCGTAGTGCGCGGCACCGGCGCGGATCAGCGCGTCGGCCTGCGCGACCGCGTAGGCGTAGCCGGCGCACGCGGCGTTCATGTCGTAGGCGGCGGCCGGGTTGGCTCCCACGCGGTCGGCGACGACCGCGGCGATCGAGGGCGTCTGCTGCACGTTCGAGATCGTCGCGACGATGACCAGGTCGATCTGCTCGGCGGGGATCCCGGAGCGCTCGATCGCCTCGCGCCCGGCATCGGTCGCGAGGTCGACCGCGAGCACGTCGGCGCCCGCACGCACGCGCGTGATGATCCCGGTGCGCTGCCGGATCCACTCGTCGGACGAGTCGATCGGGCCGACCAGGTCGTCATTCGGCACGGCGTGCTCGCCGCGGGCGGCGCCCACCGAGTAGAGGCGGGTGAAGGCGGGACCGTGCGACTGGGTCAGCGTGGGGTGCGTCATTCGTTCTCTCGTCGGGAGTGGGGGTGGCTAGGCGGACTGCTCGATCAGCTCGATCGCGGCGGGGAGGTCGTCGGGCGTCTTGACGGCCACGGTCGGGACGCCCTTCAGCGCGCGCTTGGCCAGGCCGACGAGCGCGCCGGCCGGCGCGAGCTCGATGAGCCCCGTCACGCCGGCGTCGGCGAAGGAGTCCATGCAGCGGTCCCAGCGGACGGGGGAGGCGACCTGGCCGACGAGCAGCTCGACGAACCGCGATCCCGAGGTCACCTGCGAGCCGTCGCGGTTGGTCCAGAGCGTGACGCCCGGGTCGGACACGTCGAGCGACGCCGCGACCTCGGCCAGCCGGTCTCGTGCCGGCTGCATGTAGCGCGTGTGGAAGGCGCCGGCCACCTGGAGCGGGATGACCCGCGACCCGGCGGGCGGTTCGGCCTTCAGCTGCTCGAGCGCGTCGAGCGCACCCGCGACGACGACCTGGCCGCCGCCGTTGAAGTTGGCGGGCTCGAGGCCGAGCACCTCGAGGCGCGCGAGGAGGTCGGCCTCGTCGGCGCCGATGACGGCGCTCATGCCGGTCGGCTCGAGGGCCGCGGCATCCGCCATCGCGCGACCCCGCGCGGCGACGAAGCGCATCGCATCGGCCTCGCCCAGGACGCCGGTGGCGGCAGCGGCCGTGATCTCGCCGACCGAGTGGCCGGCCACGCCGCCGAGCCGCTCGTCGCGCCCGCCGGCCGCCAGCGCGCCGAAGGTCAGGATGCCCGCCGCGACGATGAGCGGCTGGGCGATCGCGGTGTCGCGGATCGTGTCGGCGTCGCTCTCGGTGCCGTGCAGCGCGAGGTCGAGGCCCGCGGCGTCGGAGAGCGCCGCGAGGCGGTCGCCGAACGACGGCTCGGCGAGCCAGGGAGCGAGGAAACCGGGGGTCTGGGAGCCCTGTCCAGGGCAGACGACGACGATCACCGCTCCAGTCTGCCAATCCCGCAGGGGCCGCGTGTGTGCACTCGCGACAAGGTCTCGATCGAGTCGTTGTCTCGACGGCACATACCGATGGTCAGTTCGCGGGCCGGCGACGCGGAGTCGCCTCGTGATCGCTCATCGACCCGATGATCAGCGCCGACTGGAGGATGAGCGCCTCGCGGGCGCCCGTGGCATCCCACCCGATCACGTCGGAGACCCGCTTCAGGCGGTACCGCACGGTGTTCGGGTGCACGAAGAGCTCGCGCGCCGTCGCCTCGAGCGAGCGGCCGTTGTCGAGGTAGCTCCAGAGCGTGGTGAGCAGCTCGGTCGAGTGTGCCTGCAGCGGGCGGTAGATGCGGTGCACGAGCGTCGCCCGCGCGAGCGGATCGCCCGCGAGCGCGCGCTCGGGCAGCAGGTCGTCGGCGTGCACGGGCCTGGGGGCGTGCCGCCACGATCGCGCCACGGCGAAGCCCGCCAGGGCCGCCTTGGCGCTCTTGCCGGCATCCACGAGGTTGGCCACCTCGTGGCCGAGCACCAGGTGGCCGGCGCCGAAGTGGGGCTCGAGCTGCGTCGCGATCTCCATGAAGGTGAGCGCCGGCGCGGTCCCGACGGCCTCCTCGGTCTCGCGTCCGCGCGGATCGGCCCGGCCGATCACCACGACGAGCCGGTTGCCCTGTACGCCCACGAGGACGTCGGCCTGCATGTGCCGGGCCGCACGACGCACCTGGTCGACGTCGAACAGCTTGGGCGCGGTGCCCACGAGCACCGCGACCTCGCCGTGGCCGTGCCATCCCAGCGCGGCGATGCGACTCGGCAGCTCGTCGTCGTACTCGCCCGAGAGGATCGAGTCGACGACGAGGGCCTCGAGGCGCGCATCCCACAGCCCGCGCGCCTCCGCCGCCCGGGCGTAGACGTCGGCGGCGGCGAACGCGATCTCGCGCGAATACAGCAGGATCGCCTCGCGCAGGGGCTCGCCGCCGTCCTTCACGCGTTCCTCGACGACCTCGACGGTCACGCGGATCAGCTGCAGCGTCTGCTGCAGGCTCACCGAGCGGAGGAGCTCGCGCGGCGCCGCGCCGAACACGTCGGCCGCGATCCACGGCGTGGACCTCGGGTCGTCGAACCACGCGATGAACGAGGTGATGCCGGCCTGGGCGACGAGGCCCACGGCGGAGCGCCGGCTCGGCGGCATCTCGCCGTACCAGGGCAGGGTGTCCTCCAGACGCTTGAGCGTCTGCGTGGAGAGCTCACCCGAGATGGTGCGCAACCACGCGAGGGTCTCCGCCTTGGTCCTGGGCTTCGTCGCCACCGTCGCTTCGCCCGCTAGCTCTCGCCGCCGGCGGTGCCGGTCGTGCCCGCGTTGACGTCGTGGAGGCGGTACTTCTCGATCGCACGAGCCGGCAGCGAGGGATCGACCTCGCCGCGCTCGGCGAGCATCTGGAGCGTGCGCACCACGACCGACGGGCCGTCGATCTTGAAGTACCGGCGAGCCGCCGGGCGGGTGTCGGAGAAGCCGAACCCGTCGGCACCGAGGGTGGCGTACTGCCCGGGCACGTAGGGACGGATCTGCTCCTGCACGGCGTGCATGTAGTCGGACACGGCCACGAACGGTCCGCGTGCGTCGGCGAGCTTCTGCGTGAGGTACGGCACGCGGCGCTCCGCTTCCGGGTGCAGGAAGTTGTGCTGGTCGGCGGCGAGGCCGTCGCGCGTGAGCTCGGACCAGCTCGTGACCGACCAGACGTCGGCCGCCACGCCCCAGTCCTGCCCGAGTAGGTGCTGGGCCTCGATGATCCACGGCACCGCCACGCCCGAGGCGAGCAGCTGCGCGCGGGGTCCGTCGCCCCAGCCCTCGGAGACGCGGTGGATGCCGCGCACGATGCCCTCGACGTCGACGCTCTCGGGTTCGGCCGGCTGCACGAGCGGCTCGTTGTACACCGTGAGGTAGTACATGACGTTGGGGTCGGGGTGGGCGCCGCCGTACATCCGGTCGAGGCCGGAGCGGACGATGTGGCCGATCTCGTAGCCGTACGCAGGGTCGTACGAGACGACCGCCGGGTTCGTCGCCGCGAGCAGCGGCGAGTGCCCGTCGGCGTGCTGCAGGCCCTCGCCGGTCAGCGTGGTGCGGCCCGCGGTCGCGCCGATCATGAACCCGCGCGTCATCTGGTCGCCGGCCGCCCAGATCGCGTCGCCCGTGCGCTGGAACCCGAACATCGAGTAGAAGACGTAGATCGGGATGAGCGGCTCGCCCTGCGTCGAGTACGACGTGCCGACCGCCGTGAACGCGGCGAGCGCGCCGGCCTCGTTGATGCCGACGTGCACGATCTGGCCCTGCGGGCTCTCCTTGTACGCCAGCAGCAGCTCGCGGTCGACCGAGGTGTAGTGCTGGCCGTTCGGGTTGTAGATCTTCGCGTTCGGGAAGAACGCGTCCATGCCGAACGTGCGCGCCTCGTCGGGGATGATCGGCACGATGCGGTTGCCGAAGTCCTTCGAGCGCATGAGGTCCTTCAGCAGGCGGACGAACGCCATGGTGGTGGCGACCTCCTGCGTGCCCGAGCCCTTCTTCGCGATCGCGTAGGCCGAGTCGTCGGGCAGCGAGATCGCCGTGTGGTTCGTGCGACGCTCGGGCAGGTAGCCGCCGAGCTCGCGACGGCGCTCGTGCAGGTACTGGATCGCCTCATCCTGCTCGCCGGGGTGGTAGTACGGCGGGAGGTACGGGTTCTCCTCGAGCTGCGCGTCGGAGATCGGGATGCGCATCGTGTCCCTGAAGGTCTTCAGGTTGTCGAGCGTCATCTTCTTCATCTGGTGGGTCGCGTTGCGGCCCTCGAACGCCGGGCCGAGGCCGTAGCCCTTGATGGTCTTCGCGATGATGACGGTCGGCTGGCCCTTGTGCTCCACGGCCGCCTTGAACGCCGCGTACACCTTGCGGTAGTCGTGGCCGCCGCGCTTGAGGCCCCACACCTGGTCGTCGGTGAGGTCCTTCACGAGCTCGAGCGCGCGCGGGTCGCGGCCGAAGAAGTTCTCGCGCACGTACGCGCCCGACTCGGCCTTGTACGTCTGGTAGTCGCCGTCGGGCGTGACGTTCATGAGGTTGCGCAGCGCGCCGTCGTGGTCGCGCGCGAGCAGGTCGTCCCACTCGCGGCCCCAGATGACCTTGATGACGTTCCAGCCGGCGCCGCGGAAGAAGCTCTCGAGCTCCTGGATGATCTTGCCGTTGCCGCGGACGGGGCCGTCGAGGCGCTGCAGGTTCGCGTTGATGACGAACGTGAGGTTGTCGAGTCCCTCGTTCGCGGCGACCTGGAGCTGGCCGCGGCTCTCGACCTCGTCCATCTCGCCGTCGCCGAGGAACGCCCAGACGTGCTGGTCGGACGCGTCCTTGATGCCGCGGTTGGTGAGGTACTTGTTCAGCTGCGCCTGGTAGATCGCGTTGATCGGCCCGAGGCCCATCGAGACGGTCGGGAACTGCCAGAACTCCGGCATGAGCCGCGGGTGCGGGTAGGACGAGAGCCCGTTCGGGGCGTGCGACTTCTCCTGGCGGAAGCCGTCGAGCTGGTCGGCCGAGAGCCGGCCCTCGAGGAAGGCGCGGGCGTACGTGCCGGGGGAGGCGTGGCCCTGGATGAAGATCTGGTCGCCGCCGCCGGGGTGGTCCTGGCCACGGAAGAAGTGGTTGAAGCCGACCTCGTAGAGCGCCGCCGACGACGCGTAGGTCGAGATGTGGCCGCCCACGGCGATGCCGGGCCGCTGCGAACGGTGCACGAGCATGGCCGCGTTCCAGCGGATCCACGCGCGGTAGCGACGCTCGATCTCCTCGTCGCCGGGGAACTCGGGCTCGTTCTCGGGGGCGATCGTGTTCAGGTAGTCCGTGGTCGGCACCATCGGCACGCCCAGGTGCAGCTCCTTGGAGCGCTTGAGCAGGCTGAGCATGATCTCACGCCCGCGCTGGTGGCCCTTCTCGGCGACGAGGGCGTCGAGGGACTCGGCCCACTCGGTGGTCTCCTCGGGATCGGAGTCCATCGCCTCGACCGAGTACGGGTCCTGGTCGTTGACAGTCACACTCGACCTCTCTCTTCAGCAGATCGTGCCTTCGGGAACGTGCGTGCGCACGGCGGAACGACCGGGTCACGGTCGGAGGCACCACGCCATCCTAGTGATTCTATGCCGGTGCATGACGGGCTAGGCTGGCGCGCGTCCAGACCCCGGTCGTGAGGAGCGCTCGTGATCCTCGGTCCCGGCGCCGTCGCGCCCGGCTTCGAGCTGCCCGACCGGTTCGGCGCGCCGCAGCGGCTGGCCGACCGACGCGGCGTCCGCCCCGTCGTGCTCGCGTTCGTCCCGTTCGCGTTCTCGCGAACGTGCACCGGCGAGCTGCGCGAGCTCGACGCGAACGCGGGCCTGTTCGCCGACGCCGGCGCCGAGCTCCTCGTGGCGTCGGTCGACGCGAAGTACGCGCTGCGGGCGTGGGGCGAGGCCGAGGGCGTCGACGTGGCGCTGCTGTCGGACTTCTGGCCGCACGGCGCCGTGGCGCGCGCGTACGGCGCGTTCGACGAGGAGGCCGGGTTCGCCCGCCGCGCCACGTTCGCGATCGGCGTCGACGGCGTCATCCGCTCGTCGTTCGCCACCGGCCCCGGCGAGGCGAGGTCGATCGAGGCCTACCGCGCGGCGCTGGCGACGCTCTGAACGACGCTCACGCCAGGATGTTGACGGACCGCGCGATCACGAGCGCGAGGATGAGGAATCCGCCGAACGCCTGGAGCCCCATCAGCAGCTTCACCCGCCACGAGAGCGGCATGGCGTCGGTCGCGCTGAACGCCATCGAGTTCGACAGCGACGTGTAGAGGTAGTCCGCGAAGCGCGGCGTCCAGTCCTGCCGCGCCGCCGACCTCGCGGCCACTTCGGGCGCGGCGTCCGCGTCCTCGTCCTGCGGGAACCGGAAGTCCGCGGGCGGCAGGGTCGCCCGCGCGTCCATCGTGCGTCGTACCGGCCCGCCGCGATCGAGCTCCCAGTACAGCGTCGCGAAGCCGATCACGTTGGCGACCCACACCTGGAGCGCGGCCTGCAGCAGGCCCGGCGCGTCCTTCGCGACCGTGAGCAGGCTGACGACGAGCGTGACGAGCGTGAGCTGGTTCGCGACGACGAGCAGCACGGCGAGCGCGATCGCGAGCCGCCGCGACCACGCCGACTGCCGCGTCAGGCGGTGCGGGTTCTCGATGACGAGCGGAATGAGCAGGGCCAGGCCCGTGCCGACGACGACGAAGCGCTGGGCGCCGATGAACTCGTTCGGCAGCGCCGCGTAGAGCCCGAGCGCCAGCAGCAGCGCCGCGACCACCGGCCACCGGTGCTCGGACACCGTGGTGCGGCTCGGATGCTGCTGGACGACCGCCATGGCGCGAGTCTATGCACGCACGAGGCCGGGGCGTCGGATGGCGCGGCGCCGCGTCGTACGATGGGGGAGCGCCGCGTGCGGCGAGGGCCTTTAGCTCAGTTGGTAGAGCGCCACGCTTACACCGTGGATGTCGTCGGTTCGAGCCCGGCAGGGCCCACCCCCGAGGGCGACCCGCCGGCGGGCGCGGTGCGCGCCGGCGCTAGGCTGGGCGGGTGCCCGTCCTCCTCGCCGACCTGCTCGCGACCGTCGAGCGACTCTGGCCGGTGTCCGGCGCCGAGCCGTGGGACGCTCCCGGTCTCGTGACCGGCGATCCCGCCCGCGAGGTCTCGCGGGTCGCGCTGGCGGTCGACGCGGTCGCCGCGACGGTCGACGAGGCCGTCGGGGCCGGCGCCGACGTGCTCATCGCACACCATCCGCTGCTGCTGCGCGGTGTGACCTCGATCGCCGAGGACCGCTACAAGGGCGCGCTGCTCGCGCGCCTCATCCGCGCCGACTGCGCGCTCATCGCGGCGCACACGAACGCCGACGTGGTCGAGACCGGCACGTCCGCGGTGCTCGCCGACCGCCTCGGGCTCGTCGACGCGACGCCGATCGTGCCCGGTGCGACGGATGGCACGCGCGGCCTCGGCCGGGTCGGCCGCCTCCCCGAGCCGACCACCCTCGGCCGTCTCGCGCGCCGCCTCGCCGAGGTGCTGCCGCCGACCGCGAGCGGCGTGCGCGCCGCCGGCGGCTACGACGACCCCGTGTCGACCGTCGCGGTGTGCGGCGGAGCCGGCGACTCGCTCCTCTCGCACCCCGCCGTGCAGCGCGCCGACGTGTACGTGACCGCCGACCTCCGCCACCACCCCGCGTCGGAGGCACGCGAACAGGCCGTGCTCGGCGGCGGCCCGGCACTGATCGACGTGTCGCACTGGGCCAGCGAATGGCTCTGGCTGGATGCCGCGGCCGGCGAGCTGCGCGCGGCGCATCCCGACCTCGAGGTCGCCGTGAGCGACCTTCGCACCGATCCCTGGGACTTCCAGGTCCTGCAGTGACCCGTCCCGCCCCCACCCCTCCGAGGAGCACCACGTGAAGGCCAGCCCCGCCGACCAGCAGCAGCTGCTGCGCCTCCAGTCGATCGACACGCGCCTGCAGCAGCTCGCCCACCGCCTCCGTTCGCTGCCCCAGACGGCCGAGCTGACCGCACTGGCCGAGCGCGACACGGGCGTGCGCGGCCGCCGCGCCGAGGCCGTGGGCGCGCTCGAGGACGCGCGCACCGAGCTCGGGCGCATCGAGTCCGACGTCGACGTGGTCGAGAAGCGCATCGCGCGCGATGGCGAGCGGCTCACGCACACCTCGTCGATGAAGGACGTGGCGGCCCTCGAAGCCGAGCTCGTGTCGCTGCGCAAGCGCCTCTCCGACCTGGAGGACCTCGAGCTCGTCGTCATGGAGAAGGTCGAGGCCGCGGAGGCGACCGTCGCCGGGATCGACGCCGAACGCGCCGACATCGCCGCCGACGTCGCGCGGCTCGAGGGGGAGCGCGACGAGGCCGCGGGCGGCCTCGCCACCGAGCGCGACGGGGCCGAGCGCGATCGCACCGCCATCGCCGCCACCGTGCCGGAGGCGCTCCTCGCGTTCTACGAGCAGCGGCGGGCGCGCGGCGGCGGCGTGGGCGCGGCGCTCCTCAGCCAGCGCACCTGCGGCGGCTGCACCATCACCCTCACCGGCTCCGACCTCGAGGCCGTGCGGCGAGCCGCGCCCGACGAGGTCGTGCAGTGCCCCGAGTGCGACCGGATCCTCGTCCGGACCGACGAGTCGGGGCTCTGAGCCCGTCCGAGCGCCCGTCCGACCCGGCGCGATAGGCTGGGAATGCGAGCGGGTCGGCAAGACGGCCGCGTCGCCCGGTGCGAATCGGGCGCCGAGGAACGTCCGGGCTCCGCAGGGCAGGACGGTGGGTAACGCCCACCCGGGGTGACCCGCGAGACAGTGCCACAGAAAGCAGACCGCCGCAGGCTCGCCTGCGGTAAGGGTGAAACGGTGGGGTAAGAGCCCACCAGCGGCCGCGGCGACGCGGTCGGCTCGGCAAACCTCGTCCGGAGCAAGGCCAGACAGGGAACCATGGGGCGGCCCGTCCCGTTCCCGGGTAGGCCGCTGGAGGGCTGCGGCAACGCAGCTCCGAGAGAGATGGCCGTCCAGCCGGTGTCGCGCAAGCGCCCGGTGAACAGAACCCGGCGTATCAGCCGGCCCGCTCGCACTCCTCGGATCCGGCGCGACCGGCTAGAACCGCGCGGCCAGCGCCGCCGCGCCGAGCAGGCCCGCGTTGTTGCGGAAGGCCGCCGGCACGATCGGCGTGTCGAGCGAGAGCAGGGGCAGGAACTGCTCGTGGTGCTTCGAGACGCCGCCGCCGACGATGAAGAGGTCGGGGGAGAAGAGGAACTCGACGTGCGAGTAGTAGCGCTGCAGTCGCTCGGCCCACTGCGACCAGGAGAGCTGCTCGCGCTCCATCGCCGAGTACGCGGCGCGATCCTCGGCGTCGTGGCCGTCGATCTCGAGGTGACCGAGCTCGCTGTTCGGCACCAGCACGCCGTCGTAGACGAACGCCGAGCCGATGCCGGTGCCGAGAGTCGTCAGGATGGCGAGGCCCCGCTCGCCGCGCGCGGCGCCAAACTGCGACTCGGCGTAGCCGGCGGCATCCGCGTCGTTGATGAAGTGGATGGGCGTGCCGAGCTCGCGCTCGAACAGCGCCTCGGCCTCGAGCCCGATCCACTCGTCGGAGATGTTCGCCGCCGAGAGGGTGCGTCCGTGCCGCACGATCGCGGGGAAGCACACCCCGAGCGGAAGCGAGGCGTGGCCCTGGCCGGCGATGATCGAGAGCAGCTGCCCCGTCGCCGCGACGATGTCGCCGGGGCGGCCGCCGGCCGGCGTCTTGATCTTGATCCGCTCGGTGACCAGCTCGCCGGTGCCGAGGTCGACGACCGCGCCCTTGATGCCCGTGCCGCCGATGTCGATGCCGATCGCACGCTCAGTCGCCATGGCGACACTGTATCGCGGCGCGTTCGGCCGACGTTCAGGGCAGGGTCAGGATCTCCGCGCCGCGCTCGGTCACCACGAGCGTGTGCTCGAACTGCGCGGTCAGCGACCGGTCGCGCGTGACGACCGTCCAGTCGTCGTCCCAGACCTCCCACTCGGTCGTGCCGAGCGTGAGCATGGGCTCGATCGTGAAGACCATGCCGGGCTCGATCACGGTCGTCGCGCTCGGGTCGTCGTAGTGGGGGATGACGAGCCCCGTGTGGAACGCGCGCCCGACGCCGTGCCCGGTGTACTCGCGCACGACGCCGTACCCGAACCGCCTCGCGTACGACTCGATCGCGCGTCCGATCACGTTGACCTGCCGGCCGGGGGCGACCGCGCGGATGCCGCGGGCGAGCGCCTCGCGCGTGCGCTCGACCAGCAGGCGCACCTCCTCGCTCGCGTCGCCGACCACGAACGTGTGGTTGAGGTCGCCGTGGAACCCGTCGAGGTACGCCGTCACGTCGATGTTGACGAGGTCGCCCTCCTCGAGCGCGGTGTCGTCGGGGATGCCGTGGCAGATGACCTCGTTCACCGACGTGCACGAGGACTTCGGGTAGCCGCGGTAGCCGAGTGTCGAGGGGTAGGCGCCGTGCGCGACCACGTACTCGTGCGCGATCCGATCGAGCTCGTCGGTCGTGACCCCGGGACCGATCGCCTCCGCGGCCGCCTGGATCGCGCCGGCCGCGACGCGCCCGGCGGCGCGGATGCGCTCGACCTCGTCGGGGGAGTAGCGGTCGCCGCCGGTGTTCGGCGTCGGCGCGGCGCGGCCCACGTACTCGGGCCGGGGGATCGCGGCGGGCACGGCATGCGTGGGCGACAGTCGGCCGGGGATCAGGCGGCCGGCGGGGTCCTTGGGCATAGGATCAGCCTATGTCGCGGGATGCCGAGCACCAGTTCTGGTACAACCTCACCACCGGCGCGGTCGAGGAGGGGATGGTCTCCCCGGCCGTCGAGCGGGTCGGCCCGTTCGAGACGCGCGAGGAGGCCGAGCACGCCCTCGAGATCCTTCGCGCGAACAGCGCGAAGTGGGCCGAGGAGGAGGCCGCCGAGGACTGAGCCGCCGGCACGCGCGCACGCGCGCCGCCGCCTCGTCAGTAGGAGTGCTCCTCGGTCGGATAGGCGCCCGACGAGACATCCGCCCGCCAGGCGTTCGCCGCCTCGCTGAGCACGCCCGCGAGGTTGGCGTACTGCTTCACGAACTTCGGGATGCGCCCGGTCGTCAGCCCGGCCCAGTCGGTCCACACGAGCAGCTGGCCGTCGCAGTGCGGGCCGGCGCCGACCGAGATCGTGGGAATGTGCAGTCGCTCGGTGACCTGCCTCGCCGCGTCGGCCGGCACCATCTCGAGCACCACGGCGAACGCCCCGGCATCCTGCACCGCCTCGGCGTCGGCGAGCAGCTGCGTCACGCCCTCGCCGCGGCCCTGGATGATGTGACCGCCCAGCTGGTGCTCGCTCTGCGGGGTGTAGCCGATGTGCGCCATGACCGGGATGCCGGCGCCGACGATGCGCCGGATCTGCTTCTGGCTGCGTTCCCCGCCCTCGAGCTTGACCGCGTGGGCGCCGGTCTCCTTCATGAACCGGATGGCGGTGTGCAGCGCCTCGTCGGGGCCGTTCTCGTAGGAGCCGAACGGCATGTCGGCGACCACGAACGCGCGCGACACCGCACCCGCGACGGCGCGCGTGAGCGGGATCAGCTCGTCGACCGTCACCGGCAGGGTCGTCTCGTAGCCGAGCACGTTGTTGCCGGCGGAGTCGCCGACGAGGAGGAAGTCGATGCCGGCCTCGTCGAAGATGCGCGCCGTGAGCTGGTCGTAGCTGGTCAGGCCCGTGATCTTGATGCCCTCGCGTTTGGCGTTCTGGAAGTGCCGGGTGCGCACGCGCTTGGGGCCGCCGGTCACCCGTGCGGCGCCGCCGTACGGGTTCTCGGTGACCGAGGTGTCGGCTGCGGACGCTGCGTCGCTGGATGCGTGGTCGGACATGCCGTCATCCTCGCACAGCGCTCCGTCACCCGGCCGGGCGCGGCGGCGCGACCCAGTACGCTGAAGAGCATCGAGGAAGGGTGTGCATGGACAAGCAGCGCGACTTCGTTCTCCGGACCATCGAAGAGCGAGGGGTCAAGTTCGTCAGGCTGTGGTTCACCGACGTGGTCGGCACACTGAAGTCGGTCGCGATCGCGCCCGCCGAGGTCGAGGGCGCGTTCACCGAGGGCATCGGGTTCGACGGCTCGGCGATCGAGGGGCTCAGCCGCACGTTCGAGTCCGACCTGCTCGCCTTCCCCGATCCGACCACCTTCCAGACCCTGCCGTGGCGCGGCGACGTCGATCCGACCGCCCGCATGTTCTGCGACATCACGACGCCCGACGGCGAACCGGCCGTCGCCGATCCGCGCAACGTGCTCAAGCGCACGCTCGCGCGCGCCGCCGACCGCGGCTTCACCTTCTACACGCACCCCGAGATCGAGTTCTACCTGCTGAAGTCGAGCAAGTACGGTCCCGAGGGGCCGCAGCCGGTCGATTCCGCGGGCTACTTCGACAACGTGCCGGGCGGCACCGCGCACGACTTCCGCCGCCGCTCGGTGCGCATGCTGGAGGACCTCGGCATCTCGGTCGAGTTCAGCCACCACGAGGCGGGTCCCGGCCAGAACGAGATCGACCTGCGGTACGCCGATGCCCTGACGACGGCCGACAACATCATGACCTTCCGCACCGTGGTGAAGGAGGTCGCGATCGAGCAGGGCGTCTACGCGACGTTCATGCCGAAGCCCTTCTCGCACTACCCGGGTTCGGGCATGCACACCCACCTGTCGCTCTTCGAGGGCGACGCCAACGCGTTCTACGAGCCCGGCGCGCAGTACCAGCTCTCGAAGATCGGCCGCCAGTTCATCGCCGGCCTGCTCCGCCACGCGAACGAGATCTCGGCCGTGACCAACCAGTTCGTCAACTCGTACAAGCGCCTCTGGGGCGGCGACGAGGCGCCGAGCTTCATCTGCTGGGGCCACAACAACCGGTCGGCGCTCGTGCGCGTGCCGCTGTACAAGCCCAACAAGGGTCAGAGCGCGCGCGTCGAGTACCGCGCGATCGACTCCGCCGCCAACCCGTACCTCGCGTTCTCGCTGCTGCTGGCCGCCGGCATGAAGGGCATCGAGGAGGGCTACGAGCTCCCGCCCGAGGCCGAGGACGACGTGTGGGCGCTCACCGACAGCGAGCGTCGCGCGCTCGGGTACCGTCCGTTGCCCGCGAGCCTCGACCACGCGATCGAGTACATGGAGGAGTCCGAGCTCGTGGCCGACACGCTCGGCGAGCACGTGTACAACTACGTGCTGGCCAACAAGCGCGCCGAGTGGCGCGACTACCGCACGCAGGTCACGCCGTTCGAGTTGCAGCGCAACCTCGAGATCCTCTGACGAGCGCGGGCGGATGACGCGGCAGGTCCCCATGCTGGGCGCCCTCGCGCGCGCGGGGTTCGACGACCTCGACCGGGCGGCGTCGGGGCTCGGCGAGCTCGCGGACGACGCGGGGCTCGCTCCCGAGACCCTGCTCGAGGGCTTCGCCGCGGCGGCCGACCCCGACCAGGCCCTGGCCGAGCTGAGACGACTCGTCGAGCGCGCGCCTGATGCCGTCCGCGGCATCCTGCACGACCCGGCGTCGCTCGATCGCGCCGCGCGCCTGCTCGGCGCCTCGCGGGGCCTCGCGGAGTTCCTCCTGCGCAACCTCGACGAGCTCGCGCTGCTACGCGAGGAGCCCGTGTCGCCGCGCTCGGCCGAGGCGATGGCCGCCGAGCTGCTCGAGGTCGTGACCTCGGTCGAGGCCCCCGCGGCCACGCTCGCCGACGTGGGTGCACGGGCCCTGCGCGTGCGCTATCGACGCCTGCTCGCCGGCATCGCCCTGTGGGACCTGACCAGCCACGACGCCGTCGCCGCGGTCGACACGGTCGCCGCCGGCCTCGCCGATCTCGCCGGTGCCGCGCTCGATGCGGCGCTCGAGCTCGCCCGGCGCGTCGTCGGCCGCGTCGAGGGCGAACCAGCGGGGCCCGGGCGCTTCCCGGCCGCCGAGGTCGCCGCGACGCGACTGGCGATCATCGGCATGGGCAAGGCCGGTGCGCGCGAGCTGAACTACGTCAGCGACGTCGACGTGATCTTCGTCGCCGAGTCGGCCGACGAGGTGGTCGCCTCCACGGCGCGCTCGCTCGACATCGCGACGCGGCTCGCGATGTCGACCATGCGCCTGATCGGGGAGCCCGGGATCGAGCCGCCGCTCTGGGAGGTCGACCCCAACCTGCGCCCCGAGGGGAAGGACGGCGCGCTCGTCCGCACGCTCGACTCGCACCTGCAGTACTACGACCGATGGGCCAAGAGCTGGGAGTTCCAGGCCCTGCTGAAGGCCCGCCCGCTCGCGGGCGACGCCGACCTCGGCGACCGGTACGCGGCGGGCGTCGCGCCCAAGGTGTGGGCGAGCTCGTCGCGCGAGGGCTTCGTCGAGTCGGTCCAGCGCATGCGCGAGCGCGTCACCGAGCACATCCCCGCCGACGAGGTCGACGTGCAGTTGAAGCTCGGGCCGGGCGGACTGCGCGACATCGAGTTCACCGTTCAGCTGCTCCAGCTCGTGCACGGCGCGACCGACTCGGCGATCCGCCAGGCCGGCACCCTGCCGGCACTGGCCTCGCTCGCCGAGCACGGATACGTCGGACGGGAGGAGTCCGCGGAGTTCTCGCGCGACTACCGGATCCTGCGCGTGCTCGAGCACCGGCTCCAGCTCGCCCGCCTCCGTCGCACGCACCTCATGCCGCGAGACGAGGCCGCGACGCGGGTCCTCGCGCGCGCCTCGGGGCTCGGCCGGAGCGCCGACGAGCTCACCGCCGTCTGGCAGTCGACCCGCCGCCGGGTCCGTGGCCTGCACGAGCGCCTGTTCTACCGCCCGCTCCTGTCGGCGGTGGCCGCGCTGCCCGCCGAAGGCCTCGAGCTCACGAGCGAGCAGGCCGAGGCACGTCTCGCGGCGATCGGCTTCCGCGACCCTCGCGGCGCGCTCGCGCACATCGGCGCGCTCACCGCCGGGGTCTCGCGTCGCGCGACCATCCAGCGCCACCTCATGCCCGTGCTCATCTCGTGGTTCGCCGAGGGCACCGACCCCGACTACGGCCTGCTCGCGTTCCGCCGGATCAGCGACACGCTCGGCACGACGCACTGGTACCTCCGGCTGCTGCGCGACTCCTCCGACGCCGCCCTGCGCCTCACGCGCGTGCTCTCGGGCTCGCGGTTCGCGGGCGAACTGCTCGAGCGGATCCCCGAGGCGGTCGCGTGGCTCGAAGACCTCGAGGAGCTGCGGCCGCGGCCGCTGGCCGCACTGCGCGACGAGAGCTCCGCGGTGCTCTCGCGCCATGCCGAGCTCGACCCGGCCGCCAAGGTCCTGCGCGCGATGCGGCGTCGCGAGGTGCTCCGGCTCGCCTTGGCCTCGATGCTCGACGGGTGCACCATCGAGGAGCTCGGCCACGGGCTGAGCGACGTCACCGAGGCCCACATCGACGGCCTCGTGCGCGCCATCCGCCGCGAGCCCGACGGCATCGAGTTCGCGGTGATCGGCATGGGCCGGTTCGGCGGGCGCGAGCTCGGCATCGGCTCCGACGCCGACATCCTGTACGTCTACCGACCGGCCGGGGCCGAACCGGATGCCGCGCACTCGCGCGCGCTCAAGGTCGTCTCCGAGCTCGTCCGCGTGAGCGAGGATGCGCGCCTGCCGTTCGAGCTCGACGCGGGCCTGCGCCCCGAGGGGCGCAACGGCGTGATCGTCCGCTCGCTCGACGCGTATCGCGCCTACTACGCCCGCTGGTCGCTCACCTGGGAGGCGCAGGCGCTGCTCCGTGCGAGGGGCGTCGCCGGCGACGCCGCGCTCGTCGGGGACTTCACCGAGCTGGCCGACGGGGTCCGCTACCCGGAGGCGATCGCCGAACGCGAGGTGCGCGAGGTCAAGCGCATCAAGGCGAGAGTCGAGAACGAGCGACTGCCGCAGGGCGCCGACCCGACCCGTCACCTCAAGCTCGGGCGCGGGTCGCTCAGCGACGTCGAATGGTTCGTGCAGCTCGTCCAGCTCGAGCACGCCGCCCGCGTGCCGGCGCTCCGCACCGCATCGACGCTCGACGCGCTGGCCGCGTCGGTGGCGGCCGGGCTGATCGACGCGCAGGATGCCGAGACGCTGCGGTCGGCGTGGATCTTCGCCTCGCGGGCCCGATCGGCGCTCACGCTCTGGCTCGACAAGACCACCGACGTGCTGCCGGTCGAGCGCACCCAGCTCGAGGGCGTGGCGCGGATCATGGGCTACCCGCCCGGGTCGGCGACCAGGCTGGAGGACGACTACCTGCAGGTCACGCGCCGCGCCCGCGCCGTCTTCGAGCGCGGCTTCTACGGCGTCGAGCCCAAGCGCGAGCCCACCACGGGCTGAGGCCCGCGGCATCCGGAGCCCGCGCCGCCGACCCCCTGCCCGGACATGACACGAGGCCCGTGCCGCAGATGCGGCACGGGCCTCGGCTCTCCCTGGGGGAGGGGAGAGGGACTAGACGCCGTAGTAGAGCTCGAACTCGAACGGGTGGGGACGCTGGGCCAGCGGCTTCAGCTCCTTCTCGCGCTTGTAGTCGATCCAGGTCTCGATGAGCTCCTTGGTGAACACGCCGCCCTCGAGGAGGAAGTCGTGGTCGGCCTCGAGCGCCTCGAGCGCCTCGCCCAGCGAGCCGGGCACCTGCGGGATCGCCTTGGCCTCCTCGGGCGGGAGCTCGTAGAGGTCCTTGTCGACCGGCTCGTGCGGCTCGATGCGGTTCTTGATGCCGTCGAGGCCGGCCATGAGCTGGGCGGCGAACGCGAGGTACGGGTTGCCCGAGGCATCCGGCGCGCGGAACTCGATGCGCTTGGCCTTCGGGTTGGTGCCCGTGATCGGGATGCGGATCGACGCCGAGCGGTTGCCCGCCGAGTAGACCAGGTTGACCGGGGCCTCGAAGCCCGGAACCAGGCGGTGGTACGAGTTGACCGTCGGGTTCGTGAAGGCGAGCACCGCCGGAGCGTGCTTGAGGATGCCGCCGATGTACCAGCGCGCGATGTCGGACAGGCCGCCGTAGCCGGCCTCGTCGTAGAACAGGGGCTTGCCCTCGTTCCAGAGCGACTGGTGGGTGTGCATGCCCGACCCGTTGTCGCCGAACAGCGGCTTCGGCATGAACGTGGCGGTCTTGCCCCACTGGTCGGCCGTGTTCTTGACGATGTACTTGAACTTCAGGATGTCGTCGGCCGCGTGCACCATCGTGTCGAAGCGGTAGTTGATCTCGGCCTGGCCGCCCGTGCCCACCTCGTGGTGCGCGCGCTCGAGGATGAGGCCCGCCTCGATGAGCTTCAGCGAGATGTCGTCGCGCAGGTCGGCCTGCTTGTCGACCGGCGAGACCGGGAAGTAGCCGCCCTTGTACGGGGTCTTGTTGCCGAGGTTGCCGCCCTCTTCGACGCGCCCGGAGTTCCAGGCGCCCTCCTCGGAGTCGACCGAGTAGAAGCTCGCGTTCTGCTTCACCTCGTAGCGCACGTCGTCGAAGATGTAGAACTCGGCCTCGGGGGCGAAGTAGGCGGTGTCGGCGATGCCGGTCGAGGCGAGGTACTTCTCGGCCTTCTTGGCGACCTGGCGCGGGTCCTTCGCGTAGATCTCGCCGTTGCGCGGGTTGTAGATGTCGAAGACCATGATCAGCGTGCGCTCGGCCCGGAACGGGTCGATGTACGCCGTGGAGACATCGGGGATGAGCTGCATGTCGGACTCGTGGATCGACGCGAAGCCGCGGATCGACGACCCGTCGAAGAGCTGGCCGACGGTGAAGAAGTCCTCGTCGACGGTGGAGGCCGGGATGTTGAAGTGCTGCTGCACGCCCGGGAGGTCGGTGAAACGGATGTCGAGGAACTTGACGTCCGTCTCCTTGATGAACTTGAGGACTTCTGAGGAATCACTGAACATGTGACGAGGCTCCAAGGGCGGGTAGAAGGCGAGGACGCAGTCGTTCGACCGCATGCGACGCTACGCGGGCGGAGTTTCCCTGCCGTGACGCGAATGTTTCGACCGTGTTACGCCATCGGCCACTCGGTAGAATCGACCGGTGCCAGAACCCGCCCCCGCCTCCGGTGAGATCCAGCCCAGCCGCTATCCGGGGGAGCGCCTCGGACTGCCCGAGGAGGGGCACGGCTCCGTCGGCCGCGTCGGCCGCCGGATCGCAGCGCTGTTCGCGGACTGGGCCATCGCGAACGTGATCGCCCTGCTCGCGGGTCCGTACGCGTCGCCTGCGCAGTCCTGGACGACCCTCGGCGTCTTCGCGCTCATGCAGGTGCTGTTCATCCCGACCATCGGCGGCAGCATCGGCCACCGACTGCTCGGCATGCGCGTCGTCCCCGTGCGCGGCGGATGGGTCGGCCCCTGGCGCCCCGTGGTCCGGACGCTGCTGCTCGTCATCGTCGTGCCGGCGCTCGTGTGGGACTCCGACCAGCGCGGCTTCCACGACAAGGTCGCGGGCACCGTCCTCATCCGGGCCTGACACGACCGCGGCATCCGCTCGTGGTGAACGGATGCCGCGGGGAGTCGGTCGCGAGAGCGCGGGTCAGCGCATCTTGCCGCGCTGCGGGCGCACGCGCATGGGGTCGATGCCCTTCGGGATGGGCAGCGGCGCCTGGAGCGAGTTCAGGCGGTTCGTCACCGCCAGCACCTCGGGCTTCGTGAGCGCGCGCTTGGTCTTGCGCAGCGTCGCCGGGAGGCGGTGCAGTTCGACGGAGCCCTCCTCGTGGCCGACCGAGAGGGTCGTCACGGGCACGTTCGGGAGCACGCGCGTCACCTTGCGCTTCTCGTCCTCGAGCATGCGCTCCGTGCGCGATCGCGGGCCCTCGCTGATGAGCACGACGCCGCCGCGGCCGACCGCGCGGTAGACCGCATCCTGCGTCTTGCCGTTGACGGCGACGGGCATCTCGTTGCCGACCCATCCGCCGCGCAGGCCGCTGCGCAGCACCGCTCCGACCGCGCCGGGCTGGCCGTCGATCTGCGAGTACGCCGCGCGCTCGGCACGTCGGCCCAGGATCACGAGCGCCACGAGCAGGCCCGCGAGCACGCCCGCGATGATCCACAGCGCGATGGTGAACCCGTTGCCCTCGCTGAGCCAGAGCGCGAGCCCGAGGCCCACGAGCACGGGAAGCAGGAAGCCGAGGAGCATGAGCCACTGGGCGCTCGAGTCGTAGCGGCGGGTCATCTGGAAGACCTGCCACATCTGCTTCATGCGGCCGGGCTCCTTCGGGGGCTTGGGGGCGGACCCGGCGTCCTTGGTTCGTGCCATGCGACAAGGATACCGGCGGCGGGGGTGCCGTCCGACCGCGATGGGACGGTCGGACGGCACGCCTCCCGCACATCAGCCGACGGCCTGCGCGAACCCGAGCGACGCGTCGGCGAGGTGGGCGAGCTCGGGCGGCAGTTCGCGCCCCTTCGCGTGCATCGACTGCGCCCAGAGCCGGCCGGCGCGGTACGAGGAGCGCACGAGCGGGCCGGCGAGCACGCCGAGGAATCCGATCTCCTCGGCCTCGGCCTTGAGCTCCACGAATTCCTCGGGGCGCACCCACCGGGCGACCGGGAGGTGCCGCGGGCTCGGGCGCAGGTACTGCGTGATCGTGATGATGTCGGTGCCCGCGTCGTGCAGGTCGCGGAGCGCCTGCGAGATCTCCTCGCGCTCCTCGCCCATGCCGAGGATCAGGTTCGACTTGGTGATCAGTCCGGCGTCGCGCCCCTGCGTGATGACGTCGAGCGAACGCTCGTATCGGAACGCAGGGCGGATGCGCTTGAAGATCCGCGGGACCGTCTCGACGTTGTGCGCGAACACCTCCGGCTCCGCCGAGAAGACCTCGCCCAGCAGGTCGGGCTTACCCGAGAAGTCGGGGACGAGGATCTCGACACCCGTGCCGGGGGACTGCGCGTGGATCTGCCGGATCGTCTCGGCGTAGAGCCACGCGCCCTCGTCGGGCAGGTCGTCGCGGGCGACGCCGGTGACCGTCGAGTAGCGCAGCTGCATGCGCACCACCGACTCGGCGACCCGGCGCGGTTCGTCGGCGTCGTAGTCGGCGGGCTTGCCCGTGTCGATCTGGCAGAAGTCGCATCGCCGCGTGCACTGCGACCCGCCGATGAGGAACGTCGCCTCGCGGTCCTCCCAGCACTCGTAGATGTTCGGGCAGCCGGCCTCCTGGCAGACGGTGTGCAGCTCCTCGGACTTCACGAGCTGTTGGAGCTGGCGGTACTCCGGCCCCATCCTGGCGCGGGTCTTGATCCACTCGGGCTTGCGCTCGATGGGGGTCTGGGCGTTGCGGACCTCGAGGCGCAGCATGCGCCGGCCGCCGGGCTCGGCACTCACGCGGCGACGCCCTCGGCCGTCGCGAACTCCGCGTCCAGGCGCGATCGCACGGCGTCGACGACGTCGGCGGGCGCCACCGTCCGGCCGAGCTCGCGCGAGATGGTCGTGATCCCGGCGTCGCGGATGCCGCAGGCGACGATCTTCTCGTACGGCGCGAGCGAGTTCGAGCAGTTCAGGGCGAATCCGTGCATGGTCACGCCCTCGGCGACGCGGATGCCGATCGCGGCGATCTTCTCCTCGACGCCGTCGCGGACGATCCACACCCCGGAGCGGCCCTCGACGCGTCGACCGTCGATGCCGAGCCCGGCGAGCACGTCGATGAGGACGCCCTCGAGCCGGCGGACGTAGCCGACCACGTCGATCGGCTCCGCCAGCCGCAGGATCGGATAGCCCACGAGCTGGCCCGGACCGTGCCAGGTGATCTTGCCGCCGCGATCGACGTCGACGACGGGCGTGCCGTCGGTCGGTCGTTCGTCGGGGGCGGTTCGCTTGCCGGCGGTGTACACCGGTTCGTGTTCGAGGAGGATGACGGTGTCCGGCCGCTGACCGGAGACCACCGTCTGATGGACGGCGCGCTGGAGGGAGAGGCCCTCGTCGTACGGCACGGAGTTGGCGCTTAGCCCCGTGACGACATAGTCGAGCATGGGCTCCAGTCTAGGTCGCGAGTCGTCCTCCCCACGCCGGCACGGCAGCGGATGCTCCACGGTGCGGGCCGCGCGGCCCCTGACGCGCCCCGCCGGCGGCAGGCTTGCGCGCATGGCACGATTCCGCTCTCGATCCGCGACGACGCCCCTCGCTCCGGGCGACGAGGCGGAACCGGCCGTGGCCGGGCCGGGCGCCGACGCCGCACTGGTGGGCTATCGCCTCATCCGGCGACTCGCCGCCGGGGAGCGCGCCGACGTCCACCTCGCAGCGGTGGAGGGCGATCCGGATGTCGCGTCGCCCGACTCGGCCGAGTCCGCGGGGCGACTCGTCGTCATGCGCGTCTACGGCCCGGGCGCCGATGATGCGTCGATCACCACCGAGATCGAGGCCATGGAGCACGACGGCTCGGGCGCGACGCCGGCGCTGCTCGATCTCGCGACGCTCCCCGACGGTCGCGCCTGCCTGGTGGTCGAGCGGATCACGGGTCCGTCGCTGCGCGGCCTGCTCGCGGCGGGCGACCTGCTCGCCGGTCAGGCCGTGACGGCGCTCGCGCCCATCGTGGTCGCGGTCCGGGAGCTCGGCGACCGGGGCCTCGTGCACACGCGGCTCTCCGCGGGCGACATCCTCCTCGATGAGGCCGGCCGACCGCGGCTGATCGGCCTCGGCGCCCTCGCACGACTCGACGAGTCGACCGTGCCGGGGGAGCGGGCGGCCCTCCTCCGGCACGGGCATCTCGCCCTGCTGCGCCTGGTCGAGGAGGTCGTGTCGGCCACGCGCGACGCGCGCGTGTTCGACCCTGCGTTGCGCACGATCCGGACGGCCGTCGAGACACGCCCGTTCGCCCGGACCGAGACGGAGCTCGAGCGCGCGCTGTTCGCCGCTGCGGAGCCCCTGCCGCTTCCTCGCGCGCCGAGCGACCCGCCGACGCGGGGCCTGCCGTCGAGGCTCGGTCCGATCGGGCGCACTCCCGTCGCCGACGCCGTCGCACCCGACGAGGGCGCGGCGCGGCCCGATGGCGCGCGCCGCCGGCACGCTGCGTTGGGACGACTCGCCGAGTTGGCGCAGCTGCCGGGCGGTCTCGTGGGCGAACTCGCCGCCTCGCTCGATCACGACCCGCGGGCAGCGCTCGCGCGTGGTGTCGCGGACTGGGCGCGTCGTCGGCGCGGCGTGTTGCTGGTCGGCGGCCTGGTCGGGGCGGGCGCACTCGTCGCCGTGCTCACGGCGGTTCCGCCCTCCGCCGCCGATGCGCCGAGCGCCGCCACGGCGACGCCGGCACCCGTCGCCGTGGCCGACGCGCCCGCCGACGACCCTCTCGATGCCTCCGGGGGCGATGCCGCGCAACCGGGGCCCGAGTCGGACGGGGGCGGCACCGCCGTCTCCGACGATCCCGTGGCCGCGGCCGCCGCGCTGCTGGAGATCCGCACGAGCTGCCTCGCGTCGGGCGACGCGGCATGCCTCGCCGCGGTCGACCAGCCGGGCTCGCCGATCGACGCCCGAGATCGGGCGGCCATCGCGGCGGGCACGCCCGGCGAGGGCCGCGCCGCCGATCTCGACGCGATCACGCTCGTCGCCGACCTCGGCGACGCGGTCGTGCTCGCCGTTCCCGACCTCGCCGGAGAACGCGAACCGGCCTCGCTCCTGATGATGCGGAGCGAGGCCGGTTGGCGATTGCGCGAGTGGTTCGACTAGATGCCGAGGTCGCCCTCGAAGTCGCCCTCCTCGAGGCGCGCCTTGACGGCCGTGAGGAAGCGCGCCGCGTCGGCGCCGTCGATGATGCGGTGGTCGTACGACAGGGCGAGGTACACCATGGAGCGGATCGCGATCGCGTCGGAGCCGTCCTCCGAGATCACGACGGGGCGCTTCACGACCACACCGGTGCCGAGGATCGCCGTCTGCGGAAGGAACACCACCGGGGTGTCGAACAGCGCGCCGCGCGAACCGGTGTTGGTCAGCGTGAACGTGCCGCCCGCGAGCTCGTCGGGCTTCAGCTGGTTGTTGCGCGTGCGCTCGGCGAGGTCGGCGATCTGCGCGGCGAGGCCGGCGATGTCGAGCTCGCCCGCGTCGCGCACGACCGGCGTGAGCAGGCCGCGCTCGGTGTCGACGGCGATGCTGAGGTTCTCGCGCTCGGGGTAGACGATCGACTCGCCGTCCACCGTCGAGTTGATGATCGGGTACGCCCGGAGCGCCTCGACGGCGGCCAGCGCGAAGAACGGCAGGAAGGAGAGCTTGGTGCCCGTCTTCTCCTGGAACGCGCCCTTGACGCGGTCGCGCAGGCGCGCCACGCGGGTCACATCGACCTCGACGACCGAGGTGAGCTGCGCCGTGGACTGCATCGAGACGACCGCGCGCTCGGCGACGACCTTGCGCAGGCGCGTCATCGGCTGGGTCGTGCCGCGCAGCGGCGAGGTCTCGAGCGGCTGGCGCACCGGCTTCGCCTCCGCGGCGGGCGCCGCGGCAGCCGTTCCGGCCGTCAGCACATCCTGCTTGCGGATGCGACCGCCCACGCCCGTGCCCTGCACCGAGGCCAGGTCGACGCCCTGCTCGTTCGCGAGCTTGCGCACGATCGGGGTCACGTAGCCCGAGCCGCCGGCGTGCGCCCCGGTCGCCTGCGGGGCGGGCGCGGCCTGCGGGGCGGGCGCGGCCTGCGGGGCGGGCGCGGCCTGCGGGGCGGGCGCGGCAGCAGGAGCAGCCTGCGGTGCGGGAGCGGGAGCCTGCGGAGCCGGAGCGGCCTGCGGAGCAGGAGCCTGCGGAGCCGGAGCCGGAGCCGGTGCGGCCTGCGGGACCGGGGCGGGCTGCGCCGGCGCGGCCGGCGGCGCCGGGGGAGCGAACTGCGGCTGCTCGGCCTGCGGTGCCGGGGCGGCGGGCGCCTCTGCCGCGGGGGCCGGGGACTCGTATCCGCCGGCCGCCGGAGCGGTCTCGGGCTGCTCGGCGGGAGTCGGCGCGGGCGCCTCGGCCTCGGCCGCCTGCGCGGGAGCCGCCTCGGCGGGCGCGGCGCCGCCGCCCGAGCCGTCGCCGATCGTCACGAGCGGGGTGCCGACCTCGACGGTCTCGTCCTCCTGGACGAGGATCGCCTCGATGACTCCGGCCACCGGGGACGGGATCTCGGTGTCGACCTTGTCGGTCGAGACCTCGAGCAGCGGCTCGTCGACCTCGACACGGTCGCCCACGTTCTTCAGCCAGCGGGTGACCGTGCCCTCCGTGACACTCTCGCCGAGTGCCGGGAGGCTGACGGATTCGCTCATGCGCTTGTCTCCTTCACAGCGTTGACGCGTTCTAGCTTATTGCAGTCGTGTTCCGGCGGACCGGGCTCACAGGACGTGGAGCGGCTTGCCCGCCAGCTTCAGGAACGCCTCGCCGAGCGCCTCGTTCTGGGTCGGGTGCGCGTGGATCAGCGGGGCGATGTCCTCGGGGTACGCCTCCCAGTTGACGGCCAGCTGCGCCTCGCCGATGAGCTCGCCGACGCGCGCGCCCACCATGTGCACGCCGACGACGGGGCCGTCGT
The DNA here is from genome assembly GCF_016907355.1 of Agromyces aurantiacus. Taxonomy (NCBI): domain Bacteria; kingdom Bacillati; phylum Actinomycetota; class Actinomycetes; order Micrococcales; family Microbacteriaceae; genus Agromyces; species Agromyces aurantiacus. The sequence goes on from NZ_JAFBBW010000001.1 coordinate 2,308,189, forward strand.
TCACGCGGACCACCTTGACGATGCCGCTGGTCTCCAGGATGTGGCTCTTGCCGTTGCCGGCCAGGTTGTACTCGTAGGCAGAGACCTTGTCGGGGCCGAACTTCTCGGCCGCCTTGGCCTCGCTGTAGCCGATCGACGCGACCTCGGGCTCGCAGTACGTGACCTTGGGGATGTTCACGTCCTCGACGATGATCGGGTTCAGGCCCGCGATCTCCTCGGCGACGAAGATGCCCTGCTGGAACCCGCGGTGCGCGAGCTGCAGGCCGGGGACGATGTCGCCCACCGCGTAGACGCCGGGCACGCTGGTCTGGAGCCGCTCGTTCGTGATGACGTAGCCGCGGTCGACCGTGACGCCGACCTCCTCGTACCCGAGGCCCTGGGTCACGGGCCCGCGGCCGACGGCGACGAGCAGCAGCTCGGCCTCGACCGTGTCCCCGTTCTCGAGCGTGACGACGACGCCGTCGTCGTGCTGGGTCACGCCCTGGAAGCGCACGCCGAGCTTGTACTCGATGCCGCGCTTGCGGAAGGCGCGCTCGAGGTGCTTCGAGATCGTCTCCTCCTCGTTCGGCACGAGGTGGGGGAGCGCCTCGATGATCGTGACATCGGCGCCGAACGACTTCCACACGCTCGCGAACTCGACACCGATCACGCCGCCGCCGAGGATCGCGACCTTCTGCGGGACGAAGTCGAGCTCGAGGGCCTGCTCGCTCGTGATGACCCGGCCGGCGATCTCGAGGCCGGGCAGCGAGCGCGAGTACGAGCCCGTGGCGAGCACGACGTTCGTGCCGACCAGGCGCTGGTCGCCGACCTGCACCGTGTTCGCGGCGACGAGACGGCCCTCGCCCTCGACGAGGGTGATGCCCCGCGCCTTCACGAGGCCCTGCAGGCCCTTGAACTTGCTCGCGACGATGCTCTCGCGGTACTTCGTCACCGCGGGCACGTCGATGCCCTCGAAGCTCGAGCGGACTCCGAACCTCGCCGACTCCCGGGAGTTGTCGGCCACCTCGGCGGCGTGCAGCAGCGCCTTGGTGGGGATGCATCCGCGGTGCAGGCACGTGCCGCCGAGCTTGTCCTTCTCGACGAGAGCCACGCTGAGGCCGAGCTGGACGGCACGCAGCGCCGCCGCGTACCCTCCGCTGCCGCCTCCGAGGATGACGAGGTCAAAGTTCTGCTCGGACAAACGGAATCTCCCTTGCGCATCGGATCAGCGGCGCGAACAGCCCCGGCTCGTGGCCGGAGAGGCCCCGGGCGACGATCGCCCCAGACGACCTTACTACCTGGCGGAGAGCTGCTCGCCCAGCCCGATGAGCGTGCGCACGGCCGCCCCGGTGGCGCCCGTTCCGGTGAATCCCCACGGCGACGCGGTGTTGAACGAGGGCCCCGCGATGTCGAGGTGCGCCCACGGGATCCGCGCGGCGTCGTCGCCGTCGCGGCGGCCCACGAAGTGCTGGAGGAACACGCCCGCGAGCAGCATCCCGGGCACCACGGTGCCGAGCTTCGTGTTCGCCAGGTCCGCGACATCCGACTTGAGCAGGCTCGCGAGGTCGTCGGGCAGCGGCATCGGCCACACGGCCTCGCCCGCGGCGTCCGCCGCACGCCGGACCTCGGCGACGAGGTCCTCCTCGCCCATGAGCCCGGCGATGCGGTTGCCGAGCGCGACGACCTGCGCACCCGTGAGCGTCGCGACGTCCACGATCGCATCGGGCTGCTCCTCGCTCGCGGCGGCGAGCGCGTCGGCCATGACCAGGCGTCCCTCGGCGTCGGTGTTGAGCACCTCGACGGTCGTGCCGCCCTTCATCCGGAGCACGTCGTTCGGCCGCACGGCGTGCCCCGAGGGCATGTTCTCGGCGAGGCACAGCCACCCGGTGACGCGCACGGGCACGTGCAGCTCCGCGAGCGCGACGATCGCGGAGAGCACCGCGGCGGCGCCGGCCATGTCGGACTTCATGCCGACCATCGAGGCGCCGGGCTTCAGCGAGAGCCCGCCCGAGTCGAAGGTGATGCCCTTGCCCACGAGCGCGAGGTGCACGGATGCCTCGGCCGGGGCGTACTCGAGGCGCACGAGCCGCGGCGGGCGCGACGAACCCGATCCCACCGACAGGATCCCCGTGAAACCCTCGGCGGCGAGGGCGTGCTCGTCGAGCACGCGGACGGACACGCCCGCCGCGGAGGCGGCCTCGGCGGCCAGCTCGGCGAGCACCGAGGGGGGCAGGTCGTTCGGCGCGGTGTTCACGAGGTCCTTCGTACGCGCGACGGCCGCGACGACGGCGCGGACGCGGCCGAGTCCGACCTCGTCGGCGCCGAGGTCGGTGTGCAGCGCGATGCGCTCGGGACCGGCCGGGCCCTGGCGGTACTCCGTGAAGGTGTAGGCGCCGAGCGCGGCGCCCTCGAGCAGCGCTGCGGCGTGCCGGGCATCGGCCGCGGGGATCGCGATCGCGACGGCGGTCGAGGTCGCGAGTGCGCGCACCGCCGCACCGGCGGCCTGGCGGAGCGCCGACTCGTCCGGACGATCACCGACGCCGGCCACGAGCACGACGCCGGCGCGCTCGCCCGGCGCGACGAGGCGCGTCACCTCGTCGGGCGCGCCCTTGGCGCCGAGCGCCGTCAGCGCGGCCGCGGCCCAGTCGAATCCGTCCGGCGCGAGCAGTTCGGGGCCGTCGCCGGTTCGGCGCGCACCGATGACGATGGCGTCGGCGTCGGAGTCGATGGCGGGGGAGTCGGTGAGCTCGAGCGAGGGAACGGACATGCGTTCGATGGTAGGTGTTCGCTCACGGCATGATCGGCTCGGCTCGGGCCCGGGGGCGGCCCGCCGGGCCGTCAGTACCCTTGAGGTATGCGCGATCCCCGCTCCCTGTACGAGCTCAACGTCGACGTCGTGGTGCCGCCGGGCCTGCCGCTCGTGGCCGGCCTCACGGGCTTCGCCGACGCCGGAGGTGCAGTCGCGCAGACCACCGCGTACCTCCTCGCGACGCTCGAGAGCACGGTCGTGGCCACGTTCGACGCCGACGAACTGCTCGACTACCGCGCCCGCCGGCCGATCATCATGTTCGAGGAGGACCACCTCACCGACTACCGCCCGCCGCGGCTCTCGCTCGACCTCGCGAGCGACGAGCTCGGCCAGCCCTTCCTGCTGCTCACCGGGTTCGAGCCCGACTTCCAGTGGGAGCGGTTCGGAGCCGCGGTGCTCGGCCTCATCGAGCGGTTCGAGGTGGGCTCCACGACCTGGATCAACTCGATCCCCATGCCGGTGCCGCACACGCGCCCGATCGGCGTGACCGTCAGCGGCAACCGCACCGACCTCATCGAGGCGATGTCGGTGTGGAAGCCGACCACGCAGGTGCCGGCCAACGCCCTGCACCTGGTCGAGTACCGGCTGCAGGAGCTGGGGCATCCGACGACCGGCTTCGTGCTGCTCGTCCCGCACTACCTCTCCGACGCGGAATGGCCCTCGGCCGCCGTCGCCGCCCTCGAGGCCGTCAGCGCCTCGACGGGCCGGATCTTCCCGACCGACGCGCTGCGCGAGCAGGGGCGCGAGTTCACCGCCCGGATCGACGGGCAGGTCGCCGAGAACGGCGAACTGGCCAAGCTGGTGCACGCGCTGGAGGAGCGGCACGACGCGTACATGGAGGGCACCACCCTGCGTTCGCCGCTCACCGACGAGGACGGCGAGCTCCCCTCCGCCGACGAGATCGCCGCGGAACTGGAGAAGTTCCTGGCGCACCGGCGCAACCGCGACGACGAGGCCTGAGCCCTCGCCGCGCCCGCTCCGGCGGGAATGCGGCATCCGCCTGACTCGTTGTACCTGGCATGGGCGCGACGCGTCCCGGATCCGGCGGTGTCGCGGACCGGTCGACGCACGCAGCCCTGTATAATAGGGGGAAGGACCCGTTCTGGTCCGCTGTGCGGTGGCTGCCGCACTCCATGCGGACTTGACATGGGTCCTCATCGTGTCCGAAATCACCGGGTCGCGACGCAGATCTCCGCGGGCCGGGCTTCGGCACGGCCGCGCGACGGTGAGGAAGAGGTTCAAACGCATGGCAACCAAGGCCACCAAGGCCACCGCGGCGGCGACCGACGAGTCGGCCGAGACCGCCGGCACGTCCGGCGCGCGCGCCGCGGCATCCAAGACCAAGACCGCGGCCAAGGCCGCGCCGAAGGCCAAGCGCACCACGACGGCGTCCACGACGCCGCGCGCGAAGACCGCCAAGGCCGGAGCCAAGGCGAAGGGCGCCGCCGACGGCGACGCCTCCCTCGAGGACGACGAGGAGATCGAGCCGGTCGACCTCGAGGCCGAGGAGGCCGACACGGCCGAGGCCGTCGAGGAGCCCGCCGAGGCCGGCGGCGCCGACGAGGCCGCGTCCGACGAGGAGGAGGACGAGGCCAAGCCGATCCCCGTCGAGCCGCACCCGACCGGCGCGCTCGTGCTCCGCGCGTCCGACGACGAGGACGAGATCCCCGTCTACTCGTCGACGATCACCGGGGCCACCGCCGATCCGGTCAAGGACTACCTGAAGCAGATCGGCAAGGTCGCCCTGCTGAACGCGGCCGAAGAGGTCGAGCTCGCGATGCGCATCGAGGCGGGCCTCTTCGCCGAGGAGAAGCTCTCCCACATGAGCGAGGCCGAGAAGAAGTCCCAGCTCGGCCGCGAGCTCCAGTGGGTCGCGCGCGACGGGCAGCGGGCCAAGAGCCACCTGCTCGGCGCGAACCTGCGCCTCGTGGTCTCGCTCGCCAAGCGCTACACGGGTCGCGGCATGCAGTTCCTCGACCTGATCCAGGAGGGCAACCTGGGCCTGATCCGTGCGGTCGAGAAGTTCGACTACACCAAGGGCTTCAAGTTCTCGACGTACGCCACGTGGTGGATCCGCCAGGCGATCACGCGTGCCATGGCCGACCAGGCCCGCACCATCCGCATCCCCGTCCACATGGTCGAGGTCATCAACAAGCTCGCCCGCGTGCAGCGGCAGATGCTCCAGGACCTGGGCCGCGAGCCCACGCCGGAAGAGCTGTCGAAGGAACTCGACATGACCCCCGAGAAGGTCATCGAGGTCCAGAAGTACGGCCGTGAGCCCATCTCGCTGCACACGCCCCTCGGCGAGGATGGCGACAGCGAGTTCGGCGACCTCATCGAGGACACCGAGGCGGTCGTCCCGGCCGACGCGGTCGGCTTCACGATGCTGCAGAAGCAGCTCGAGTCGCTGCTCGACTCGCTCAGCGAGCGCGAGGCCGGCGTCATCCGCATGCGCTTCGGCCTCGGCGACGGCATGCCGAAGACGCTCGACCAGATCGGCGACACGTTCGGGGTCACGCGCGAGCGCATCCGCCAGATCGAGTCGAAGACGATGGCCAAGCTCCGCCACCCGTCCCGCTCGCAGTCGCTCCGCGACTACCTCGAGTAGGCCGGCGGTGCGCTACGCGCCGGCGATCCTCGTCGGCAGACTCACCCGATTCGCCGCCCGGCTGCGCAAGCCCGGCGGCGGATCGGCTGTTCCCGGCCTCGTCGTCAACCGGATCGCACCCGGGTACCTGAAGCGCACCCTGTCGGGGTTCCCGCAGGGGCTCGTCGCGGTCTCGGGATCGAGCGGCAAGTCGACCACGACGAAGATGCTGGTCGCGATCCTGCGCGCGCACGGCGTCGACGTGTTCACCAACCCCTCGACCGCGAACATCAGCCAGGGGCTGACGTCGGCCCTGCTCGAGCGCGCCGACTGGCGCGGCCGCGTGCCCGGCGACATGGCGGTGTTCGAGATGGACGAGGGCCACGGCGCACTGGTGATGCAGGGCGTCGATGCCCGAGTCGTGACGCTCACGAACGTCATGGTCGACCAGATCGACCGCTTCCACGACTCCGAGATGGTCGCCGGCATGCTCGCGAAGATCGCCTCGCGCGCGCACGAGGCCGTCGTGGTGAACGCCGACGACGGCTACCTCGAACGACTCGCGGCCGGCCTGCGGCCCGAGGTGCGCGTCCACCGGTTCGGCGTCTCCGAGACCGTGCTCGGCGCCGCCCCACGCGGACTCGGGCACGCCGAGACCAGCCCGCGGCGACTCGAGCCGGCCGACGGCACCGTCGTGGCGTCCGTCGACGGGGCGTCCGCCGTACTCGCCGACCGCGGTGCATCCGTGCCGATCGGCCTGCCGGCCCGCGGCACGCACTACGCGGTCGACGCGGCCGCCGCCTACGCGACCGCCGCCGCCGTGCTGGGCGAGCGCTTCTCGTCCGACACCGCGGCCGCCGCGCTCAGCGCCATCCCCGCGGTGTTCGGGCGCGGCGAGCGCGTGCGCGTGCGCGGGCAGGAGGTCGACTTCGTCCTCGTGCAGAACCCGGCGAGCTACCAGCTCAACGTCGACAGCATCGCGCCGGGGACGGAGCAGATCCTGTTCGCGATCGGCTCCGACGTGCGCGACCCCTCGTACTTCTGGCCGACCGACGCGTCCTCGCTCGGTCGGGTCTCGATCGTGAGCGGGTCGAAGGCCAACGAGGCCGCGCTCATGCTGGCGTACGACGGCGTCGCGATCGACCGGGTCGAGCCCGACCTCGCGCGCGCGATCGACGACTTCCTCGCGACGCCGGCACCGACCTCCGGCGTGAAGACCATCGTCTTCTCGGCCGATTCCATGCGCCGCACGCGCGCGCACCTCGGACTCACGGGAGCGGAATGACCCTCACGATCGTCTCGCTGCTGCCGTCCCTGCAGAACACCAACGGCGACGCCGAGAACGCGGCGGTGCTCGCCGCGCGTGCCCGCTGGGCCGGCCTCGACGTGCGCGTGGTCCCCGTCGAGCGCGCCGACGAGCTTCCCGCGCGCGTCGACGCGGTCGTGCTGGGTTCCGGCAGCGACGCCTCGCTCCCAGCGGCCCGCGAGCGCCTCCTCGAGCTCCTCGACGAGCTGCGCCGCTGGGGCACCGAGGGCGTGCCGATCCTCGCGGTGGGCACGGGATGGGAGCTGCTGAGCTGGGGCATCGAGCGCGCCGACGGCAGCACGATCGAGGGCCTGGGCATCGTCGCCGGGCGCGCGGTCGCGCGCGACGGGCGGGTCGCCGGCGACCTCGTCGTCCGCGCGGGGGGAGGGCTCGGCGTGCTCGTCGGGTTCGAGAACCACGCGCGCGACTACGTCGGCGCCGAGGGTTCGCCCCTCGGGCGGGTGCAGGCCGGCTCGGGCAACGGACGCGGCGCCGGCCAGGAGGGCCTGCGCATGGGCGACGTCATCGGCACCCACCTGCATGGACCGGTGCTCGCGAAGAACCCGCGCCTGGCCGATGCGATCCTCGAGCGGATGTGCGCGCGTGCCGGGCTGGACTACGTTCCGGGTAAGCAGGCCGCCGTGGTCGACGGATACGCGGAGGCCGCACGCGCGGCCCAGCTGCGCGCGGCGGGCGTCGCGACCGCCGCTCCGGCCTGACGCCGGTCGCGACGGCGCCGGGTCGGCACCGCCCCGCAGACGACGAACGCCCCGGATTCCTCCGGGGCGTTCGCGCGGTCCTGGACGCGCTCAGTCGCGCGTGTCGGTGAGGAGACGGCTCGACTCGTCGTGCCAGCTGTGCGCGATCTGCGAGAGCTTCTCCTCGTGCTTGCGCCCGTGGTGCGCGCAGAAGAGCAGCTCGCCGCTGGCCACGACGACGCGGATGTACGCCTGCGCGCCGCAGGCATCGCACCGGTCGAGCGCCGTGAGCTCGTGCGGGGTGTCGAGTTCGTCGACCGCACCGGTGGTGTCGGTGAACTGGGTCATGGCGCCTCCTCCGTAGCTCACGATCCGTTTCCTTCGTGTATCAATCAAAACACGCCGACCGGTCCGTTCCTTCCGTGCGACTGCGCATTTCGCTCAGCGCGAAGCGCCTGACCGGCGATGACCGAGGGCATCAGTAGGCTTGTGCGACGTGAGCTCCGACTATTCCGCCCGCCATCTCTCCGTGCTCGAGGGCCTCGAGGCCGTGCGCAAGCGGCCCGGCATGTACATCGGATCGACGGACTCGCGCGGCCTCATGCACTGCCTCTGGGAGATCATCGACAACTCGGTCGACGAGGCGCTCGGCGGCCACGGCAGCGAGATCGAGGTCGTGCTGCACGCCGACGGCAGCGTCGAGGTGCGCGACCGGGCCCGCGGCATCCCGGTCGACGTCGAGCCCAAGACCGGGCTCACGGGCGTCGAGGTCGTCTTCACGAAGCTGCACGCGGGCGGCAAGTTCGGCTCGGGCTCGTACACCGCCTCCGGCGGCCTGCACGGCGTCGGCGCGTCCGTCGTGAACGCCCTCTCCGAGCGGCTCGACGTCGAGGTCGACCGCGACGGCGCCACGTGGGCCATGTCGTTCCACCGCGGCGAGCCCGGCATCTTCGCCGACAACGGGGTCGTGTCGCCGGCGTCCCGGTTCCGCCCGTTCGAGCAGTCGAGCGAGCTGCGCAAGGTCGGGCGTGTCGCCAAGGCCGTCACGGGCACCCGCGTGCGCTACTGGGCCGATCCCCAGATCTTCACGAAGGGCGCGACCTTCCAGCTCGACGACCTGCTGAGCCGCGCGCGCCAGACGGCCTTCCTCGTGCCCGGCCTGGCGATCTCGGTGGTCGACGAGCGGGGCGACGAGCCCGAGACCCACCGCTTCCAGTTCGACGGCGGGATCTCCGAGTTCGCCGAGCACATGTCGGTCGACGGCCCTGTGACCGACGTCTGGCGCCTCACGGGCGACGGCCGGTTCACCGAGACGGTGCCGGTGCTCAACGAGCACGGGGCGATGATCCCGACCGACGTCGAACGGCACTGCCATGTCGACATCGCGCTGCGCTGGGGCACCGGCTACGACACCGTGATGCGCAGCTTCGTCAACATCATCGCCACGCCGAAGGGCGGCACGCACCAGGCGGGCTTCGAGCAGGGGCTGCTGAAGTTCCTGCGCCAGCAGGTCGAGCAGAACGCCCGCCGCCTGAAGGTGGGCAACGACAAGCTCGAGAAGGACGACGTGCTCGCCGGGCTCACCGCCGTGCTCACCGTGCGCCTTCCCGAGCCGCAGTTCGAGGGCCAGACGAAGGAGGTGCTCGGCACCCCCGCGGTGCGTTCGATCGTGGCCTCCGTCGTGCAGAAGGCCCTGGGTGAGCGGTTCGCGTCGACCAAGCGCGACGACAAGGCGCAGACCTCGCTCCTGCTCGACAAGATCGTCTCCGAGATGAAGGCGCGCATCTCGGCGCGCACGCACAAGGAGACCCAGCGGCGCAAGAACGCCCTCGAGACCTCGTCGCTGCCCGCCAAGCTCGTCGACTGCCGGTCGAGCGACGTGGCGCAGAGCGAGCTGTTCATCGTCGAGGGCGACTCCGCTCTCGGCACCGCCAAGCTCGCGCGCGACAGCGAGCACCAGGCCCTCCTGCCGATCCGGGGCAAGATCCTCAACGTGCAGAAGGCCACGATCGCCGACATGCTGAGCAACGCCGAGTGCGCGTCGATCATCCAGGTGATCGGCGCCGGTTCCGGCCGCACGTTCGACCTGTCGGCGGCGCGGTACGGCAAGGTCATCATCATGAGCGACGCCGACGTCGACGGCGCGCACATCCGCACGCTGCTGCTCACGCTCTTCTTCCGCTACATGCGCCCGATGATCGAGGATGGCCGCGTCTTCGCGGCCGTGCCGCCGCTGCACCGGGTGGTCGTGATGAACCCGGGCTCGAAGCCGAACGACGTGATCTACACGTACTCCGAGGCCGAGCTCACGGGCGTGCTCGCGACGCTCCGCAAGCAGGGCAAGCGCTACCAGGACCCGATCCAGCGCTACAAGGGACTTGGCGAGATGGATGCCGACCAGCTGGCCACCACGACCATGGACCGCCGGCACCGCACGCTGCGTCGGGTCGGCGTGGCTGATGCCGAGAACGCCGGCCGTGTGTTCGAGCTGCTCATGGGCAATGAGGTCGCGCCGCGCAAGGAGTTCATCGTCGACAGCGCGGCCGCACTCACGCGCGACCGCATCGACGCCTGAGTCGCCGCGCTCGGCTCAGGCCCCGACTCACGCCGCCGACGGGGCGATGTTCTGGTTGAGGTGGAAGACGTTGCCGGGGTCGTAGCGGTCCTTCACCGACCGGAGCCGGGCGAGCTTCTCCTCGCTGTACGCCCGGCGGAGCCCTGCCGCGCCGTCGTCGCCGAGCACGTTGACGTACGCGCCGCTCGCGAAGCGCTCCATCGCGCCCGCGTAGCGGCGAGCGGCCGCCATGCGAGCCTCGTCGTCGGCGGGGTCGTCCCATCGCGAGGCGGCGACGAACTCGAACGCCGTGTCGCGCCGTGAGAACGCCGTGGCGTCATCGGGCACGTCGGCGATCGCTCCGCCGTACGCCTGGAGGCTGACGTTCGGCAGGTCGTCGGCGTCGCGCGCGAGGATCGCGTCGATGACCTCGTCGCGCAGCGTCGCGAAGTAGTGCCCCTTCCAGTAGCGGCGCCAGGCGTGGCCCTCGACGTCATCCTCGCGGGTCTGCAGCTCGAGGTACGACAGCGGCTCGACGAGCCGTTCCAAGGGCACCGCGGCGCCCCTGAGCAGCGCCTCGAGCGCATCGGCTGCAGCGGCACCGTCGGCGCGGTCGCCGACCCAGACGAAGCCGAGCGAGACGGTCCGCTCGTCGATCGTGGCGTTCCACGTCGCCCGCCGGTCGGCCGCGCCGGCTGCGTCGCGCCAGATCCGCATCGCGTGGGCGGCCGATGAGGCGGGGACGCGGAACTCGACGGACAGCGCCTCGCCGGGCTCGGCGTGCAGGGCGAACTCGAACTCGGTGACCACGCCGAAGTTGCCGCCGCCGCCGCGAAGCGCCCAGTCCAGGTCGGGATGCGAGTTCCGATCCACCCGAAGGGTCTCGCCGTCGGCCGTGACCACCTCGAACGAGACGACGTTGTCGCAGGCGAGCCCATGCTGCCGGGCGAGCCAGCCCATCCCTCCACCGAGGGTGAGGCCTCCGACGCCGGTGTGCGACACGTTGCCGGCCGTCGTCGCGAGCCCGTGCCGCTGTGCGGCCGAATCGAGCGCACCCAGCAGCGCGCCGCCCTGAACCCGGGCGCGCCTCGCCGCGCGGTCCACGCGCACGGCGCCCATGGGCCGGAGGTCGAGCATGACACCGTCCTCGGGCACGGCGTGGCCCACGATGCCGTGACCGCCGCACCGGACGCCGATCTCGAGGCCGTGCGCGGTCGCGAACGAGACGGCCGCGGCGACATCCGCCGTGCTCGTGCAGGACGCCACGTACCGCGGGCGGCGGTCGACCATCGCGTTCCACACCGTCCGCGCCTCGTCGTACCCGGGATCGCCGGGTTCGAGCACGCGGCCGTCGATCGCGCCCTGCAGGGTCTGCGGCATCCTGGATCACCTCGTCGGGCCGGTGTGCATGACGCGACCCGGGTCGAGTGCGGTCCGGGTCGCCCTGACACGACCGAATATGCCGATCGGACGGCGGATCGTCAAGCGTCGAACGACGCGCGGCACGATGGTCCGGACGACGGGCGAAGCGCCGGATGCCGGCGCGAGCGCTCAGCGGATGGGACGACCGACGGCCTGCACGACCGCCTCGAGCACCTGTCCGGACCCGTCGCGCCGGCCGCCGCCCTCGGGCAGCGGCCGAACCGTGCCGTCGGACGCGAGCCCGTGCGCGGGACCGGGACCGACCCACGCGAGCGACAGCGCATCCTGGCCCTTCAGGAAGCGGTGCGCCCGCACGCCGCCGGTCGCACGGCCCTTGCCCGGATACTCCGCGAAGTCGGACACCTTCGCCGCGCCCGGGTCGGCGCCGAGGAGCGTGTCGGTCGAGGCGGCGATCGTCACGACGACCGCGCGCTCGACGTCGGCCCGGGCCAGCACCGAGAACTCGATCGCCTTCGCACCCGTCGCGAGCTTGATGCCCGCCATGCCGCCCGCTGCGCAGCCCTGCGGGCGCACCGACGACGCGGGGAAGTGCAGCAGCTGCGCGTCGCTCGTGACGAACACGAGCTCGTCGTCGTCGCCGCCCTGCGCGGCGCCGACGACGCGGTCGCCGGGCTTCAGCGCGATGACCTCGAAGTCGGGACGGTTGGGGTAGCCGCCCGGGGCGACGCGCTTGACGACGCCCTGCTCGGTGCCCAGCACGATCGGCTGCGACGAGTCGAGCGAGACGACCGCGAGCACGCGCTCGTCGCGGTCGGCGAGCGCGAGGTAGTCGGCGACGCGCACGCCGGCGGCGAGCTGCACGGAGTTCGCGGGCAGCACGGGCAGGTCGAGCGGGGAGAACCGGACGAGCCGGCCCTTGGACGTGATGGCGCCGATCTCGGTGCGGCTCGTGGTCGCGAGCTCGGAACGGACCGCGTCGTGCTTCGAGCGGCGGCTCGGGGGAGTGATCGCCACGGTCGTCTCGCCGTCGGGCGCGTCGACGCGCGCGATCCGGCCGGTCGAGCTCAGGATCACGCGGCACGGCACGTCGGCGTGTTCGAGCGTCGCCGGATCGACGGCCTTGCGCGTCTTGGGCAGCACGCGCGCCTCGGTGAGCATGGTGCGCCGCGGCGTGCCGTAGAGGTCGGCCGCGCGGTCGAGCTCCTCGGCGACCTGCGAACGGATGCGCGCATCGCTGCCGAGCAGCTCCTCGAGCGCGGCGATCTCGGCGAGGAGCTGGTCGCGTTCGGACTCGAGCTCGATCCGGGAGAACTTCGTGAGTCGCCGCAGGCGCAGCTCGAGGATGTACTCGGACTGCAGCTGGCTGAGGTCGAAGACCTCCATGAGGCGCGTGCGCGCGGCATCCGCATCGTCGCTCGACCGGATCACCTGGATGACCTCGTCGATGTCGAGGATCGCGATGAGCAGGCCCTCGACGAGGTGCAGCCGTTCGCGGCGGCGCGCGAGCCGGAACTCGGATCGCCGCGTGACGACGCGGATGCGGTGCGCGAGGTAGACGTCGAGCAGTTCGCGCAGCCCGAGCGTCTGCGGCTGGCCGTCGACGAGTGCGACGTTGTTGATGTTGAAGGAGTCTTCGAGCGGGGTGAGCCGGTACAGCTGCTCGAGCACCGCCTGGGGGTTGAAGCCGGTCTTCACGCCGATCACGAGCCGCAGGCCCCGCGTGCGGTCGGTCAGGTCGGTCACATCGGCGATGCCGGTGATCTTCTTGGCGTTGACGCCGTCCTTGATCTTCTCGATGACCTTCTCGGGGCCGACGAGGTAGGGAAGCTCGGTGACGACGAGCCCGCTCTTGCGCGGCGTGAGCTGCTCGATCGAGACCTTCGCGCGGGTCTTGAACGAGCCGCGGCCCGTCGCGTACGCGTCGCGCACGCCCGCGAGGCCGACGATCGTGCCGCCCGACGGGAAGTCGGGGCCCGGCACGAACTCCATGAGCTCGTCGAGCGTGGCCTCGGGGTGCTGGAGCAGGTGCCGCGCCGCGGCGACCACCTCGACGAGGTTGTGCGGCGCCATGTTGGTGGCCATGCCGACGGCGATGCCGCTCGCGCCGTTGACGAGCAGGTTCGGGATGGCGGCCGGCAGCACTTCGGGCTGCTGGTGGGAGTTGTCGTAGTTCGGGATGAAGTCGACGACATCCTCGTCGAGGCCCTCGGTCATGGACGTGGCCGGGGGCGCCATGCGCGCCTCGGTGTACCGGGCCGCGGCCGGGCCGTCGTCGAGCGAGCCGAAGTTGCCGTGGCCGTCGACGAGCGGCACGCGCAGCGTGAACGGCTGCGCGAGCCGGACGAGTGCGTCGTAGATCGCCGCGTCGCCGTGGGGGTGCAGCTTGCCCATGACCTCGCCGACGACGCGCGCCGACTTCACGTGACCGCGATCGGGCCGCAGGCCCATGTCGCTCATCATGTAGAGGATGCGGCGCTGGACGGGCTTCAGCCCGTCGCGCGCGTCGGGGAGCGCCCGCGAGTAGATGACCGAGTACGCGTACTCGAGGAACGACCCCTGCATCTCCTCGGCGACGTCGACGTCGTCGATGCGTTCGGCGATCTGGGAGGTGCTGGACTCGTTCGTGCCTGGGGTCATTCGTCGTCTCTGGGCAGGGCGTGTCGGGCACGCATGGGGGAGCGGGGAGCGCGACCCGCCTGTGTCAGACTGGGCGCGATGCCTGCCATGCTACCGGTGCCCGCCGACGGCGCCCCGAGGCTCACCGGGGTGCTCGGCTCCGCGCTCGGCTCCCTCCACGGCAGGCCCAATCCGCTCGACCTGCCGCGCGCGGAGTCCGCCGTGGTCGTGCTCGTCGACGGCCTCGGCGCCGCCAACCTCCGCGGCCGGGCCGGGCACGCGCGCTTCCTCGCGGCTCGGATGTCCAAGCGCGACGTGATCCGCACGGTGTTCCCCTCGACGACGGCCGCCGCGATCGCGAGCTTCGCCACGGGCCTGATGCCAGGCGTGCACGGGCTCATGGGCTTCCGTGTGCCCGATCGGGCGAACGACCGCGTGGTCAACCAGCTCAGCGGCTGGGACGACCGGATGGTGCCCGAGCAGTGGCAGCGCCATCCGACCGTCTTCGACCGCGCCGTCGAGACCGGCGTGCGGGCGGTCGCGATCGGCGGCACGCGCTATGCGACCTCCGGCTTCACGCGTGCCGTGCTCCGCGGCGCCGAGTACCGGTCGGGCGCCAAGGTGCCCGACCGCTTCGCCGAGGCGCTGCGCGTCATCGGGGAGGGTCCCGCGCTCGTGTACGTCTACGTCTCCGAGCTCGACCAGATCGCGCACGCGCACGGCTGGGAGTCCGACCGGTGGATCGCCGCGCTCGAGGCGCTCGACGCCGAGGTCGCGGCATTCGAACGCCGGATGCCGCGGGGCACCGGCCTCCTCGTCACCGCCGACCACGGCGTGGTCGACGTGCCCGCGCACCGCCACGTGTTCATCGACGCCACGCCCGCCCTCGTCGAGGGCGTGCGCCACGTCGCGGGCGAGCCGCGCTGCCTCGGCCTCGTGCTCGAGCCCGACCTCTCCGACGCCGGCCGGGCGGCTCTGCTCGAGCGCTGGCGCGCGGCCGAGGGAGAGCGGGCGTGGGTGCTCTCGGCCGACGAGGCGATCGCGGCCGGCCTGTACGGCGAGCTGGATCCGGTCAACCGCGATCGCGTCGCCGACATCCTGGTCGCGGCGCGAGCCGGGATCGCCTACTACGACCGGCGGGAGGCCGATCGCCGCGGCGAGGAGATGATCGGCCAGCACGGATCGCTCACCGACGACGAGACGCGGATCCCGCTGGTGCGCGCCGGCGCGTACGCGCGCGGCTGACCGGCGCCCTGGCGGGCGCCGGAGCGTCATCCGTCGACGCCGGAGGTCAGGACGGGTACTGGCCGCGCTTGACCTGCGGCTTCGGCAGGCGCAGCGGACGCAGCTGCAACGCGCGCATCGCGGCGTACCAGCGGATGCGCTCGACCCGGTCGGCCCCGAACTTCGCCGCGAGCTTCCGCTTGAGCACGGTGCCGAGGATGATGACGTCGACGACCGAGACGAGGAAGAACGCCCAGAGTCCGAAGATGCCGATCGTCTGCACCTCGTAGCTCGGGATGAAGGTCAGCACGATCACCGCGAACATCACGGGGATGAGGACCTCGCCGATGCTGAAGCGCGCGTCGACGTAGTCGCGCACGTACTTCTTCTGCGGACCGCGGTCGCGGACCGGCAGGTACTTCTCCTCGCCCGCCGCGAGACCGAGGCGCGCACGCTCGCGCTGCTCGCTCGCCCTCGCGCGCGCCTGCCGCGCCGCCTCCTTGCGGTCGTCCGGCACGAGCGGTCGCTTGCGCGCGGCCTCCTGGGCGGCGCGGCTGGGAGTCGGGGCGCCCTTGCCGGCCTTGCCGGCGGCGGGCGTGTCGCCGTCGCCGGTCTGGGGCGCGGGCGTGTCGGTGCTGGGGTGCTTGGCCACGGGAGTCCTCGTCGATTCGGTTCGCCTTAAGATTACCCGCATGACCGAGACCCGAACCGACGTCCAGCCTGCCCGCGAGCCAGCCGGAGCCCACGCCGACGCCACGACGCTCGAGCAGCTCCGCGCGGCGGTCGAGGCGGGCTTCCCGTTGACGATCGCCGACCTCACCCGGCTCGTGCGGATCCCGTCGGTGTCGTGGGGTGCGTTCGACCACGAGCACGTCGCCACCAGCGCGGAGTCGGTCGCCGAGCTCGTGCGGGGCCTTGGCGTCTTCGACGAGGTGCACATCCGCCGGGCGCGCATCGGCGAGGGCGACGAGCTGGGCCAGCCGGCCGTGGTCGCCCGACGTGCTGCGCGCAACGGGCGCCCGACCGTGCTGCTCTACGCGCACCACGACGTGCAGCCGCCCGGCCGCGACGAGGACTGGGAGTCCGCCCCGTTCGAGCCCACCCTGCGCGGCGACCGGCTGTACGGCCGTGGGGCCGCCGACGACAAGGCGGGCGTCATGTCGCACGTCGCCGCCGTCCGGGCGCTCGTCGAGGTCGCCGGCGCCGACCTCGATCTCGGCATCGCACTGTTCATCGAGGGCGAGGAGGAGTTCGGATCGCGCTCGTTCGCGAACTTCCTGCGCGACCAGCGCGACCTGCTCGAGGCCGACGCGATCGTCGTCGCCGACTCGAACAACTGGGATGTCGACACCCCGGCCCTGACGGTCGCCCTGCGCGGCAACGTCACCTTCCGGCTCACGGTCACCACGCTCGACCACGCCTCCCACTCGGGCATGTTCGGCGGCGCCGTGCCCGACGCGATGCTCGCGACGGTGCGCCTGCTCGACACGCTCTGGGATGCCGACGGCGCCGTCGCGGTCGAGGGCCTGCGTTCGGCGGGGCTCACCACGCCCGAGTACGACGAGGCGCAGCTGCGCGCCGAGACCGGGCTGCTCGACGGCGTCGCGCCCATCGGGCGCGGCAGCATCCTCTCGCGCATCTGGGCGCAGCCCTCGATCACCGTCACCGGTGTCGACGCGCCGTCGGTGGCCAATGCCTCGAACACGCTCCTGCCGAGCGTGGCCGTGCGGCTGAGCGCTCGCATCGCGCCAGGGCAGGATGCCGCCGAGGCGTTCGAGGCGCTGCGCGATCACCTCGTCGCGCACGCGCCGTTCGGCGCGCGCATCGAGATCGATGACGTCGACACCGGCCAGCCGTTCCTGGTCGACACGTCGGGCTGGGCCGTCGCCGAGGCGAAGGCCGCGATGACCGAGGCCTGGGGGCGCGAGCCCGTCGACATCGGCGTGGGCGGCTCGATCCCGTTCATCGCCGAGCTCATCGAGGAGTTCCCCTCGGCGCAGATCCTGGTGACCGGCGTCGAGGATCCGGACTCCCGTGCCCACAGCCCGAACGAGTCGCTGCACCTCGGCGTGTTCCGCCGGGCGGTGCTCGCCGAGGCGGCGTTCCTGGCCCGCCTCGAGGCGCGCACGGGGGAGTGAGCAAGGGGGGTGCGGTGATGCGCCGCCCGGCCCGGCGGCCCCTGACGACACCGCCACCGCGCTCGTTCCGGGGGAACACCCGGTTCGCGCGGGTACAATCGAGTCATCCGTACTTCTTCGAGGAGTGACATGAGCGACACCATCACCGACACCGCCCACGGCGTGAAGCTGAGCGAGCCGGCCGCCGACAAGGTGCGCAGCCTCCTCGAGCAGGAGGGCCGCGACGACCTGCGCCTGCGCGTCGCCGTCCAGCCCGGGGGCTGCTCGGGCCTCATCTACCAGCTGTACTTCGACGAGCGCCTGCTCGACGGCGACGCCGTCGTCGACTTCTCCGGCGTCGAGGTCGTCGTCGACAAGATGAGCGTGCCCTACCTCGACGGCTCCACCATCGACTTCGAGGACACCATCCAGAAGCAGGGCTTCACGATCGACAACCCCAACGCGCAGGGCAGCTGCGCGTGCGGCGACTCGTTCCACTGACGCGTCCCGACCCGGAGAGGGAGACCGCAGACGCGGTCTCCCTCTCCGCATTTTCGGCGGATGGCGGGGCGTTTCCTCGCACATCCGCCTGAACGCGGGCCGTGTGTGCACGAGCCGGGGGCCGACTCGGAGTAGGCTAGGGCTGATCAATGCGCTTCGCTGAGAAGCGCCTTCGAATCTCCCGAAAGGTCACCGGTGCGCCACAATCGCCGTCTCCGATGGGCTGCAGTTCCGATCGCAGCGACGCTCAGCCTCGTCCTCGCCGGATGCACGCAGGCACAGCTGAACGGATTCCTCCCCGGGTTCGTCGAGGGCGAGCCGCCCGTGACCAACCACACCGAGCGCGTCTCGGGGCTCTGGGTCACGTCGTGGATCGTGCTGCTCATCGTCGGCGTGGTCACGTGGGGCCTCACGATCTGGGCGGTCATCGCGTACCGCCGGCGGAAGGGCCAGACGGGTCTGCCGGTCCAGCTGCGCTACAACATGCCGATCGAGGTGTTCTACACGATCGTGCCGCTCATCCTCATCCTGGGGTTCTTCGCGTTCACCGCGCGCGACCAGAACGCGATCGAGCAGCGCTTCGCCGAGGACCAGGTCGACGTCAAGATCGAGGCCATCGCCAAGCAGTGGGCGTGGGACTTCAACTACGTCGACGAGGATGTCTACTCCGCCGGGATCCAGGCGCAGCTCGAGACCGACGGCAGCGGTTCGGTCAAGCAGGAGGAGCTGCCCACGCTCGTGCTCCCGGTCGGTGCGAACGTCGAGATCGCGCTCGAGGCGCGCGACGTCATCCACTCGTTCTGGGTCGTCGACTTCCTCTACAAGAAGGACATGATCCCCGGCAAGACCAACTACATGTCCTTCGTCCCCGAGCGCGAGGGCACGTACGCCGGCAAATGCGCCGAGCTCTGCGGCGAGTACCACTCGCTGATGCTCTTCAACGTCGAGGTCGTCTCTCAGGCCGAGTACGACGACTACATCCAGTCGCTCCGCGACGCCGGCCAGGAGGGTCAGCTGTCGGCCGAGTACGACCGCAACCAGAACCTGCCCGGCACGGGCGCGCCCGAACTGAAAGAGGAAGAGTAAGCCGCGATGAGCACCACCACCGCACCGACTCGCCCCACGGCGTCGTCGCAGCCGTCGTTCGGCGCGCTGAAGGTCGAGCGCAAGGGCAACGTCCTCGTCAAGTGGATCACCTCGACCGACCACAAGGTCATCGGGTACCTCTACCTGATCACCTCGTTCATCTACTTCTGCATCGGCGGCGTGATGGCCCTCATCATCCGCGCGCAGCTGTTCGAGCCCGGCCTCGAGATCGTGCAGACCCGTGAGCAGTACAACCAGCTGTTCACCATGCACGGCACCATCATGCTGCTCATGTTCGCGACGCCGCTGTTCGCGGGCTTCGCGAACGTGCTGATGCCGCTGCAGATCGGCGCGCCCGACGTCGCGTTCCCGCGACTGAACGCGCTCGCGTACTGGTTCTTCAACTTCGGCTCGCTGATGGCCGTCGCCGGCTTCTTCACGCCCCAGGGCGCGGCGTCGTTCGGATGGTTCGCCTACCAGCCGCTCGCCTCGACGACGTTCTCACCGGGCATCGGCGGCAACCTCTGGATGCTGGGCCTGGGCCTCTCGGGCTTCGGCACGATCCTCGGCGCCGTGAACTTCATCACGACGATCATCACGATGCGCGCCCCGGGCATGACCATGTTCCGGATGCCGATCTTCACGTGGAACACCCTCGTGACCTCGATCCTCATCCTGATGGCGTTCCCGGTGCTCGCCGCCGCGATCCTCGCCGCCGGCGCCGACCGCATCTTCAACGCGCACATCTACGACCCCGAGAACGGCGGTGTCATCCTCTGGCAGCACCTGTTCTGGTTCTTCGGGCACCCCGAGGTGTACATCATCGCGCTGCCGTTCTTCGGCATCGTCTCCGAGATCTTCCCGGTGTTCAGCCGCAAGCCGATCTTCGGCTACAAGACGCTGATCTACGCGACGATCGCGATCGCGGCGCTCTCCGTGGCCGTGTGGGCCCACCACATGTACGTCACCGGTTCGGTGCTGCTGCCGTGGTTCGCGCTCATGACGATGCTCATCGCCGTTCCCACTGGCGTGAAGATTTTCAACTGGATCGGCACGATGTGGCGCGGCTCGATCACGTTCGAGACGCCGATCATCTGGGCGCTGGGCTTCCTCATCACGTTCGTGTTCGGCGGACTCACCGGCGTGATCCTGGCCTCGCCGCCGCTCGACTTCCACGTCTCCGACACGTACTTCGTCGTCGCCCACTTCCACTACGTCGTGTTCGGCACCGTCGTGTTCGCGATGTTCGCCGGCTTCTACTTCTGGTGGCCGAAGTGGACCGGCAAGATGCTGAACGAGACGCTCGGCAAGTGGCACTTCTGGCTGCTGTTCATCGGCTTCCACACGACGTTCCTCATCCAGCACTGGCTGGGCGTCGTCGCGATGCCGCGGCGGTACTACTCGTACCTCCCCGAGGACAACATCACCTGGATGAACCAGCTCTCGACGATCGGCGCGTTCATCCTCGCCATCTCGCTCCTGCCGTTCTTCCTGAACGTCTACATCACGGCGCGTCGCGCACCGAAGGTGACCGTGAACGACCCGTGGGGCTACGGCGGATCGCTCGAGTGGGCGACCAGCTGCCCGCCGCCGCGGCACAACTTCACGTCGATCCCGCGCATCCGCTCGGAGCGCCCGGCCTTCGACCTGAACCACCCCGAGGCCGGCATCCCCGTCGGCATCGGCCCGGCGAAGGATGCGCCTCAGGCGCCCGTGTACGACGCAGAGACGAAGGAAGTCAAGTAGATGCGCATCAACGTCATCCTCTTCTGGGTCCTCGCCGGCTTCTTCGCCCTCGCCACGGCGGTGTACGGCTTCTGGACCTCGATCGACGCCTCGTCGAGGATCGCGGACTCGCACGTGCCCGTCGGGCCGGAATGGGCCGGGACCATCGCCCTGGGCCTCACGGCGATCCTGGGCGCGTTCATCGCGTTCTACCTCGGTCGCGTGCGCAAGGAGCAGGGCGGTGAGCTGCCCGAGGACCGACTCGACGCGAACATCGACGACGGCGACGCCGAGCTCGGGTTCTTCAGCCCGTGGAGCTGGTGGCCGATCGTGCTCGCGGCCGGTGCGGCGCTGGTGTTCACCGGACTCGCGGTGGGCGTGTGGATCAGCTTCATCGGCGTGCCGATCGCGTTGATCGCCCTCGTGGGCTGGGTGTACGAGTACTATCGCGGCAACTTCGCGCGCTGATCTCGTTGGAGTGAGGGCCCCGGCACGACGTGCCGGGGCCCTCACTCGTCGGGGGAGCTCCGTCGGACCGAATCCGGGTCAGACGGTCGTGGCGGAGGGCGGCCGCACGCCCGCCACGACCCACCACTGCGCGCCGGTGCGCAGTGTGCGCATCTCGAACCCGGCCCGTTCGAGCACGTCGTA
This sequence comes from Agromyces aurantiacus, assembly GCF_016907355.1. Taxonomy (NCBI): domain Bacteria; kingdom Bacillati; phylum Actinomycetota; class Actinomycetes; order Micrococcales; family Microbacteriaceae; genus Agromyces; species Agromyces aurantiacus. The sequence continues at coordinate 2,329,425 of NZ_JAFBBW010000001.1, forward strand.
CATGGCTGCCGGTGCGTGCACGTACCCGCGGTACTCCCGACCGAGGAGGCGCATCCACGTGTTCCCGAGGCGAACCGAACCGCGCGACAGCCACGACCGCGGCGGATGGCTGAAGACGAGGGCGCGCCGCGCGTGCGTCGCCGCCGACTGCAGGAGACGCTGCGCGTCGGGGTAGCAGCAGACGACCCGATGGAGCACCACGTAATCCGCGGGCTCCACGACCTCGCCATCGACCGCGAGATCGACACCGACCACTCGGGCCGCGCGACCGGCGAGACCGCGTTCGACGAGCAGTGCGCTCGCCTCAGCCTCGTACGCGCCCGAGAGCTCGAGGTTCGTGGTGCGTTCGGCCCCACGTGCGAGCAGTTCGAGTTGGATCTCGCCGACCCCGCCGCCGATCTCCAGGACGGCGCGGCCGGGCAACCCGAGCGCCGCGAGGTGCTCGACGATGCTCCGTTCCGGGGGAGTGAGTCCTCGGCGCCGGTACCGTGCGGCGAGCCGGCGGGCGAAACCGTCGTCGAACACGCGCTCGTAGCGTGAGGAACCCGGGGCGCAGCAGTCCGGCATATCGCCAGTATGCGCCTGCCGCGCTCAGCCCGCGCTGCCCGCGTGGCCGAACGTCAGCACGTCGACCGAGACGGTGACCTCGACCGCCTCCGCGTGGTCGTCTGCGGGGGAGGTCGCGTGGTGAGCCGAGGGTCCCATCCCGGCGAGCAGCGCTCGGGTCGCGCGGTCGGCGGAGAGCGTGTACTCGACCGACCTGGCCGTGCGGCGCTCGATCCCCGCCACTGCGAGCTGCTCGCTGACCGTCACCGACTTCTCCGGCGGGATGTCCAGCAGCATGCCGGCCGCGCGCAGCTCGGCGAGATGGGTGGCACGCGGGACGACGACGACCAGCGTTCCGTGCGTGCGCAGCACGCGGGCGAACTCGCCCGGGTTCCTGGGCGCGAAGATGTCGAGGATGACATCGGCGCCGGCGTCGCGGAGCGGCAGCGGTCGCCAGATGTCGAGGACCACGCCGGTGCTCTCGGGGAGCGCGCGCAGGGCCGCCCTGACCGCGTCGGGGGAGCGGTCGGCGAGGAGGAGGTCGACGTCGCCCGTCGCCGCGGCCACGCGCTCCGCATAGTAGCCCGTGCCGCATCCCAGGTCGGCGACGCGAAGTCGTTCTCCGTCCGATCGCGCGACGCAGGACGCGATCGAGCGGACGACCTCGTCGGCGATGGGCGCGTACGCCCCGGATCCGAGCAGCGCCGCCCGAGCGGCGAGCATGTCCCGGTCGTCGCCGACGGTGCGGGGCGCCTTCGGCGGCAGCAGCGTGAGGAACCCGTACTTCGACCGGTCGAATCGGTGCCCGTGGTCGCAGCCGAACACGCGGTCGCCGACGGGGGAGAGGTCGGAGAAGCAGTTCGGGCACCGGAGCCACGTCGAATCGATCGACATGGCCCGGTGCCCGAACGCGGTGCTGGAGATCAGTGGTGGTTGGAGTGCGAGGCCTCGAGCTCGCCCTTCGTGACCGGCGCGATGCGGTCCTCGAAGAACCAGCGCGACATGCCCGCGCGGAGCCGCTGCCCCGTGGTGATCTTGCCGCGGTCGTTCGGACGCAGCATGAGCGGCTCGTACGTGTCGTAGCTGACGAGGCGCCAGCGGTCGTACTCGTCGAGGGGCTGGTGCACCTCGATGAACTCGCCGCCGGGCAGCTTCACGATGCGGCCGGACTCGTAGCCGTGCAGCACGATCTCGCGGTCCTTCTTCTGCAGCGCGATGCAGACGCGCTTCGTGACGAAGTAGGCGATGATCGGCCCGAGGAACAGCAGCGCCTGGAGCGTGTGGATCACGCCCTCCATCGTCAGCATGAAGTGCGTGGCGATGAGGTCGGAGCTCGCCGCGGCCCAGAGCACCGCGTAGAACGTCACTCCGGCGGCGCCGATGGCCGTCCGGGTGGGCATGTTGCGCGGACGGTCGGCGATGTGGTGCTCGCGCTTGTCGCCCGTGACCCACGCCTCGATGAACGGGTAGATCAGCACCGTGGCGATGAACAGGCCGAGCCCGATCAGCGGCACGAGGATGTTGAACGACCAGGTCCGGTCGAAGAGCACGAACTCCCAGCCCGGCGGGATGAGGCGCAGCGCGCCGTCGGCGAAGCCGATGTACCAGTCGGGCTGCGTCCCCGCCGAGACGGGCGACGGGTCGTACGGACCGTAGTTCCAGATCGGGTTGATCGTGAACATCGAGGCGATGAGCGCGAGGACACCGAAGACGAGGAAGAAGAATCCGCCGGCCTTCGCCGCGTAGATCGGCAGGATGGGCGGGCCGACCGCGTTCATCTGCGTGCGGCCGGGCGCCGCGTAGTGCGTGTGCTTGTGCACGACCACGAACAGCAGGTGCACGGCGATGAGCGCGAGCAGGATGAGGGGCAGCAGCAGGATGTGCAGCGTGTAGAGGCGACCCACGATCGCCGTTCCCGGGAACTCGCCGCCGAAGAGCAGGAACGAGGTCCACGTGCCGATGAGCGGGATGCCCTTGATCATGCCGTCGATGATCCGCAGGCCGTTGCCGGAGAGGAGGTCGTCGGGCAGCGAGTACCCGGTGAAGCCCTCGCCCATGGCCAGGATGAACATCACGAAGCCGATGACCCAGTTCAGCTCGCGCGGCTTGCGGAACGCACCCGTGAAGAAGATGCGCAGCATGTGCAGGCCGATCGCGGCGACGAACATGAGCGCCGCCCAGTGGTGCATCTGGCGCACGAAGAGGCCGCCGCGGATGTCGAACGAGATGTCGAGCGTCGATGCCATGGCGACCGACATCTCGACGCCCTTGAGCGGCACGTACGAGCCGGCGTACTCGACCTCGGCCATCGAGGCCTGGAAGAAGAACGTCAGGAACGTGCCGGTGATCAGGATGACGACGAAGCTGAAGAGTGCGATCTCGCCGAGGAGGAACGACCAGTGGTCGGGGAACGCCTTGCGGCCGAGCTCCTTGACGAACGTCGACAGGCTGGTGCGTTCATCGATGTAGTTCGAGGCCGCCGCGGTGAAGGTGCGGCGCTGCGGTGCGCGGGTGGTTGCGGTGCTCAATGACGCTCCCAGAAGCTCGGGCCCACGGGTTCGGTGAAGTCGCTCTGCGCGACGAGGTAGCCCTCGTCGTCGACCGTGATGGGCAGCTGCGGCAGCGGCCGGGCGGCCGGTCCGAAGATGACCTCGCAGTGGTTGGCCACGTCGAACTGCGACTGGTGGCACGGGCAGAGCAGGTGGTGCGTGTGCTGCTCGTACAGTGCGACGGGGCAGCCCACGTGGGTGCAGATCTTGGAGTACGCGACGATGCCGTCGTACGACCAGGACTTGCGCTCCTCGGTCTCGTTGAGTTCCTCGGGGTTGAGGCGCATGAGGAGCACGGCGGCCTTGGCCTTCTCCTCGAGCTTGCCCTCGTGGAGCTCGGCGAGACCCTCGGGGATGACATGGAAGGCACTGCCGATCGTGACGTCGGACGCCTTGATGGCCACGCCCGACGGGTCGAGCGTGAGGCGCGTGCCCTTCTTCCACATGGTGTGGCTGAGCAGCTCGACCGGGTGCTGGTCCTGCGGTGCGAGGCCGCGGAAGAGCACGACGGCGGGCAGCGGGAAGACCAGCAGGGCACCGATGAGGCTGTTGCGGACGACCGCACGACGCGTGAAGCCGGACTCGCGGTCGGCGTCCTGGAAGACCTGGATGGCGCCGGCACGCGCGACCTCGTTGCCGCCGATCTTGTGGCGCTCGTCGGCGAGCTCGACGTCGGCCATCAGCGACTTCGCCCAGTGGACGGCGCCGAATCCGATGCCGAGCAGGGCGAGCGCCGCGCCGAGGCCGATGAACATGTTGTTCAGGCGCACCTGGCCGACGTCGTTCGACTCGATCGGGAACAGCATGTACGCCGCGATGGCCCACACGCTGCCGAGGATCGAGAGGTAGAAGAGCGTGTAGACCGTGCGCTGCGCCCGGCGCTCCTTCTTCGGGTCCTCGTCGGTGACGCGCGGGCGGTGCGGCGGGAACCCGGGGTTCTCGAACGCGTCGGCCTGGATGAGTGCGGTGCCCGTCTTGACGGCGGGAACGTTCGCGGCGTGCGACGAGTCGGCAGCGGCGAGTTCGGTGCCGCTGTGGTCGTCCTGTGCCATGGTTCTCCTTCTTCGCTTCTTCGGTGCGGCCCTAGTTGGACTTCGCCGTGATCCACACGGTGATCGCGACGATGGCGCCGAGACCGAAGATCCAGATGAACAGGCCCTCCGCCACGGGGCCGAGCGAGCCGAGCTCGAAGCCGCCGGGCGAACGGTTGTCCTGGACGTACTGCAGGTAGGTGATGATGTCGCGCTTGTCCTCGGGCGAGATGTTCAGGTCGTTGAAGACCGGCATGTTCTGCGGGCCCGTGACCATGGCCTCGTAGATGTGCACGCCCGTGACCTCGGTGAGCGGGGGCGCGTACTTGCCCTCGGTGAGCGCGCCGCCCGCGCCGGCGACGTTGTGGCACATCGCGCAGTTGACCCGGAACAGCTCGGCGCCGTTGGCCGCGTCGCCGCCGCCGTTGACGAGGTGGTCGGCGGGGATGTCGGGGCCGGGGCCGAGGGACGCGACGTAGTACGCGAGCTGCTTGACCTGCTCGTCGGTGAACTGCACGGGCTTGACCTGCGCCTGCGGCCCCTGCATCTGCATGGGCATGCGGCCGGTGCCGACCTGGAAGTCGACTGCGGCGGCACCCACGCCGATGAGGCTGGGGCCCTCCGACGTGCCCTGCGCCTCGAGCCCGTGGCACGTGGCGCAGTTGGCCTGGAAGAGCTTCTTGCCCTCCTCGATGGTCTGCTGCGAGGTGGGGGAGGGCTCGGCCTGGGCCGTGGTCGTGCTGAAGGCGGCGTAGGCGCCGCCGGTGAACACGAGGCCGAGCGCGAGCAGCGCGACGGTGGCGAGCGGGTGCCGGCGTCCGGTGCGTCGCTTCGAGCGGGTCATTGATCTCTTCCTGTTCACGGGCATTGCGGGGTGACGCTCCTGGACTCGGCCTTACCTGAGGACGTAGATGACGAGGAAGAGGCCGATCCACACCACGTCGACGAAGTGCCAGTAGTAGGACACGACGATGGCGCTGGTGGCTTCCTTGTGACCGAAGTTCTTGACCGCGAAGGTGCGGCCGATGACGAACAGGAACGCGAGCAGGCCACCCGTGACGTGCAGGCCGTGGAAGCCGGTGGTCAGGTAGAACGCGGACCCGTAGGAGTTCGAGTCGATCGCGATGCCCTCGGAGACCAGCTGCGCGTACTCCCAGACCTGGCCGGCGACGAAGATCGCGCCCATCGCATAGGTGAGGAAGAACCACTCGACCATGCCCCACTGGGTGGGCTTCCACCCGGTGCGGTACGGCTGGCTGCGCTCGGCGGCGAACACGCCGAACTGGCAGGTGAACGACGAGGCCACGAGGATGATCGTGTTCGTCAGGGAGAACGGGAAGTTCAGGCGGTCCGCCTCGAACGCCCACAGGTCGGGGGACGTCGAGCGCAGCGTGAAGTAGATCGCGAAGAGTCCCGCGAAGAACATGACCTCGCTGCCGAGCCACACGATCGTGCCCACGGCCACGGTGTTGGGGCGCTTGATCACGGGCGCGCTCGCCTGATACGTCAAAGAGGTGCTCGTCACGCTCCCCATTATGGCTGATACCGGGCCCGAGTTTTGGACGTCACGGCGCTCTCCGAGGTTGGCCGGCCTGTCCGGACCCTGCGGCGGGCCTGATGAAGCCCCGTGAATCCGCCTCGAATCCACGCGGATAGGATCGTGGCATGTCCCCGACGCACAGCTGGCCCGCGATCCTGAACGCCCTGATCGAGGGCGACGACCTCAGCGTGTCGGATGCGGCGTGGTGCATGGAGCAGGTCATGACGGGCGCCGCGACGGAGGCGCAGCTCGCGGCGTTCCTCGTCGCGCTGCGCCTGAAGGGCGAGACGGTCGACGAGATCGTCGGGTTCCGCGACGCGATCCTCGAGCACGCGGTCGAGCTCCCGGTGGACCCGATGGCCCTCGATATCGTCGGCACGGGCGGCGACCGGTTCGGCACCGTGAACGTCTCGACCATGGCGTCCGTCGTGTGCGCCGCCGCCGGCGTCCCGGTGATCAAGCACGGCAACAAGGCGGCCAGTTCCGCATCGGGATCCTCCGACGTGCTGGGCGCGCTCGGACTCGACCTGACGCTGCCCGGCCACCGCGTGGCCGAGGTGCTCGACGAGGTCGGCATCACCTTCGCGTTCGCTGCCGCGTTCCACCCCGGTTTCAAGCACGCCGGCCCCGTCCGCGCGCAGCTCGGCGTGCCCACCGTGTTCAACTTCCTCGGCCCGCTCTGCAACCCGGCCCGGCCCGAGGCGTCCGCCGTCGGCGTCGCCCAGCTCGACCGCGTCCCGCTCATCGTCGGCGTCTTCCAGACGCGCGGCGCGACCGCGCTGGTCTTCCGCGGCGACGACGGCCTCGACGAGCTGACGACCACGGGCCACAGCCACGTGTGGGAGGTCTCGCGCGGCACCGTGAAGGAGCACGACCTCGACCCGCGCGAGCTCGGCATCCCGCGGGCGACGATCGAGCAGCTGCAGGGCGGGGATGCCGCGCACAACGCGGCGATCGTGCACGAGGTGCTCGCCGGCGCGCGCGGCCCGGTCCGCGACATCGTGGTGCTCAACGCGGCCGCGGGACTCGTGGCCTTCGAGCTCGCGAAGGATCCGAGCCAGGTGCAGCGCACGATCCTCGAGCGGTTCCACGAGAAGATGGCCGTCGCGGAGGGCGCGATCGACAGCGGAGCGGCCGCACGCAAGCTCGAGCAGTGGGTCGCGGCCACGCGACGCTGAGACCCTCAGCCGCGTCACATGCGCCGGACGCATGAGGACGGGCCCCGCGGATGCCGCGAGGCCCGTCCTGCCGGATCGGTGGGATCCGGTCGTCACCCGTGCGAGACGTCGTCGTCGACCCAGTCGAACGTCTTCGTGACGGCCTTCTTCCACAGCCGCATCTGGCGGTCGCGCTCGGCGGGCTCCATCTTCGGCTCCCAGCGCGAGTCCTCCTGCCAGTTCTCGCGCAGCTCGTCGAGGCTCGACCAGAAGCCGACCGCGAGGCCCGCCGCGTAGGCCGCGCCGAGTGCCGTGGTCTCCGCCACCACCGGGCGCACCACGGGCACGCCGAGGATGTCGGCTTGGAACTGCATGAGCGTGTTGTTCGCGATCATGCCGCCGTCGACCTTGAGCTCGGTGAGGTCGACGCCCGAGTCGGCGTTGACCGCGTCGAGCACCTCGCGGGTCTGGAACGCGGTGGCCTCGAGGACGGCCCTGGCGATGTGCCCCTTGTGCACGTAGCGCGTCAGGCCCACGAGCGCACCGCGCGCGTCCGGACGCCAGTACGGCGCGAACAGGCCCGAGAACGCCGGCACGAAGTAGGCACCGCCGTTGTCCTCGACCGACTTGGCGAGCTCCTCGATCTCGGCCGCGTTGGAGATGAGCCCGAGGTTGTCGCGCACCCACTGCACGAGCGAGCCCGTGACCGCGATCGCGCCCTCGAGCGCGTAGTGAGGTGCGTCGTCGCCGAGCTTGTAGCCGAGCGTCGTGAGCAGCCCGTTCTTCGAGTGGACGATCTCCTCGCCCGTGTTGAAGATCAGGAAGTTGCCCGTGCCGTAGGTGTTCTTCGACTCGCCGGGGTCGAAGGCGGCCTGGCCGAACGTCGCGGCCTGCTGGTCGCCGAGGATGCCCGCCACGGGGACCTCGCGCAGCAGGCTCGAGGGCTCGACGGTTCCGTAGACCTCGGAGGACGACCGGATGGACGGCATCATCGAGCGCGGAACGCCGAAGGCCGCGAGGATGTCGTCACGCCAGTCGAGCGTCGCGAGGTCCATGAACATCGTGCGGCTCGCGTTCGTGACATCCGTCGCGTGCACGCCGCCGTCGGTGCCGCCGGTGAGGTTCCAGAGCACCCAGCAGTCGGTCGTGCCGAACAGCAGGTCGCCGGCCTCGGCCTTCTCGCGCGCACCCTCGACGTTCTCGAGGATCCACACGATCTTGGTGCCCGAGAAGTAGGTCGCGAGCGGCAGGCCGACATCCTGCTTGAAGCGCTCGACGCCGCCGTCGGCCGCGAGCCGGTCGACGATGGGCTGCGTCCGCGTGTCCTGCCAGACGATCGCGTTGTAGACGGGCTGTCCGGTCGTCCGGTCCCAGACCACCGCGGTCTCGCGCTGGTTGGTGATGCCGACCGCGGCGATGTCGTGCCGGGTCAGGTCGGCCTTGCCGAGCGCCTGGCCGATCACCTCCCGCGTGTTGTTCCAGATCTCCAGGGCGTCGTGCTCGACCCATCCGGCCTTGGGGAAGATCTGCTCGTGCTCGAGCTGTCCGGTCGAGACGATCGAGCCCTTCTTGTCGAAGATGATCGCTCGCGTGCTGGTCGTGCCCTGGTCGATCGCCAGGATGTAGTCCGCCATGTCCGTTGCGTCCTCTCTGTCGCTTCAGGTTGGGGATTCGTGCCCGGACGTCGCCCGGGTGGAGCGCGTCGGGACGGTCGAGGGGCCGGTCGATCGACCGGCCCCTCGACGGGTCAGAACTCGATGGGCAGCAGCGGGATGGCCGCCCACCCGGCGATCAGGCCGCCGATGATCGGGCCCACCACGGGGACCCAGGAGTACGCCCAGTCGGATCCGCCCTTGCCGCGGATCGGCAGGAAGGCGTGCGCGATGCGCGGGCCGAGGTCACGAGCCGGGTTGATCGCGTAGCCCGTCGGACCACCGAGCGACACGCCGATGCCGACGACGAGCAGGGCCACGGGAAGCGCGCCGAGCGCGGCGAGGCCGCCGGGGTCGCCCTGGCGACCGAAGCCGATGACGACGAAGACCAGGACGAACGTGCCGATGATCTCGGTGACGAGGTTCCACGCGTAGTTGCGGATGCCGGGGCCCGTCGAGAACGTGCCGAGCTTGGGAGCGGGGTCGGGCTCCTCGTCGAAGTGCTGCTTGTAGGCGAGCCACACGATGACCGCGCCGATGATCGCGCCGGCCAGCTGGGCGACGATGTACCCCAGCACGCTCAGCGGCGTCACGGCGACCGTGACGCCGAGGCCGGCATTGCCGAACTCGGTCGCGCCGTTGGCCACGAGCCCGAGCGTGACCGCCGGGTTGATGTGGGCGCCGGAGACGTACGCGACGATGACACCCGCGAAGACCGCGAAGCCCCAGCCGAACGTCACCATGAGGAACCCGCCGCCGAAGCCCTTCGTCTTCGCCAGGGCCACGTTCGCGACGACGCCGCAGCCGAGGAGCACGAGCATGGCTGTGCCGATGAGTTCGGACAGCATCAAGACAGGGAGATTGTCCACGTCGACCTTCCATCCTTTCGCCGAGCCCGAGGGCGGCGCCCAGGGGCGGATGGCGCCCACCCTACTCGCGTGGCGAAGTCACGCGGAAGGGCTGCTCCGCTTTTCGGGAGAGCCCTTTCATGCGCACCGCGCGCGGGAGTAGTTTTGCGAGGGAGTGCCGCCACGGCGTCGATGTGCGAGGGGCCCGGCGCGGACGGCCGAGGGGAAAGGGACGTCAGTGAAGAAGATCATCAACGACCCCAAGCGAGTCGTCGACGAGTCCGTCGCCGGTTTCGCGCTCGCGCACGCCGACCTCGTGAAGGTCGCGACCGACCCGATCCACGTCGTGCGCGCCGACGCGCCGGTGGCGGGCAAGGTCGGCATCGTGTCGGGCGGCGGCAGCGGGCACGAGCCCCTGCACGCGGGCTACGTCGGCCACGGGATGCTCGACGCGGCCGTTCCGGGCGCGGTGTTCACCTCGCCCACGCCCGACCCCATCCTCAACGCGACGAAGGCCGTCGACGGCGGCAAGGGCGTCCTGCACATCGTGAAGAACTACACCGGCGACGTGCTCAACTTCGAGACCGCGGCCGATCTCGCCGCGGCCGACGGCATCGAGGTGCGCGCGGTCGTCACGAACGACGACGTCGCCGTGAAGGACTCGCTCTACACGGCCGGTCGACGCGGCGTCGGCGGCACGGTGCTCGTCGAGAAGATCGCCGGTGCGGCCGCCGAGCGCGGCGACTCCCTGGAGCAGGTCGCCGAGATCGCCGAGCGCGTGAACGCGAACGTGCGTTCGATGGGCATGGCCCTCACGCCGTGCACCGTTCCGCACGCCGGCGAGCCGAGCTTCACGCTCGCCGAGGACGAGGTCGAGATCGGCATCGGCATCCACGGCGAGCCGGGGCGCGAGCGCATCAAGCTCGAGCCCGCCGACGCGCTGGTGGACCGCCTGATCACGCCCGTGCTGGAGGACCTGCCCTTCTCCTCGGGCGATCGCGTGCTGCTGTTCGTCAACGGCATGGGCGGGACGCCGTCGATCGAGCTGTACATCGCCTACCGTCGCGCGGCCGAGGTGCTCGCCGAGCGCGGCATCCGCATCGAGCGCTCGCTCGTCGGCAACTACATCACCTCGCTCGAGATGCAGGGCTTCTCGATCACGGTCCTGAAGCTCGACGACGAGATGCTCGAGCTGTGGGACGCCCCCGTGCACACCGCCGCGCTGCGGTGGGGCCGGTAGGGGCCGGCGGTGGGGCTGGACATCACCTGGGCGGTCGACTGGGTCCGACGCAGTGCCGAATCGATGTCGGAGCATCGCGTCGAGCTCATCACGCTCGACCGTGAGATCGGCGACGGCGACCACGGCGAGAACATGGACCGCGGCTTCCAGGCCGTGCTGCCGAAGCTCGACGACCTGCCGGCCGGCTCGACCCCGGCCGACGTGCTCAAGCTCGTGGCGACGACGCTGATCTCGACGGTGGGCGGCGCGGCCGGACCGCTCTACGGCACGGCGTACCTGCGGGCGTCCGGCGCGTCGGCGGGGGCGACCTCGATCGACGCGGCCGGCGTCGCGGCGCTGCTGGCCGCCGCACGCGACGGCATCGTGGCCCGCGGCAAGGCCGAGTCGGGCGACAAGACCATGGTGGATGCGTGGACGCCCGCCGTCGACGCGGCGCGGGCCGCCGCCGACGGCGGCTCGACCGCCGCGGAGGCGCTGCAGGCGGCGGCGTCGGCGGCCGCCGCGGGCTCCGACGCGACCATCCCGCTCGTCGCCCGGAAGGGTCGCGCGAGCTACCTGGGGGAACGGTCGGCGGGGCACCGGGATCCCGGAGCGCAGTCGACGGCGTACCTGCTCGAGGCCGCGGCGGCGGCCGCGACGAACGGAACCAGTGCCTGACGCGGGGGCCGACGCCCGCGTCGGCATCGTGTTCGTCTCGCACTCGAAGCGACTCGCCGACGGCCTGGTCGAGCTCGCCCGCCAGATGGCGCCGACGGTCCGCCTGGAACCCGCCGGCGGCACCGACGACGGACGGATCGGCACGAGCTTCGACCTGGTCTCGACGGCGATCGGCACGGCCGACGGCGGCGCGGGCGTGGTCGTGCTGTGCGACCTGGGCTCGGCCATCCTCACCACCGAGACGGCGCTCGAGTTCCTGGACGACGAGCAGCGCGAGCGCGTGCGCATCGCGGATGCGCCGCTCGTCGAGGGCGGGGTCGCGGCATCCGTCGCCGCCGAGGCCGGAGACTCGCTCGACGACGTGCTGCGAGCCGCCGAGACCGCCGCGGGTGGGGCCTCGCGCGCCGCACCCGGTGCCGGGGGAATGCAGCCGTTCGTGGAGCCCGGGGGAGGGGAACCGGGGCCGGGGTCCCCGCGCTTCAGCCGGCGCGTCGTGCTGCGCAATGCCGACGGGTTGCACGCCCGGCCCGCCGCCGAGCTCGTCAAGCTCGCGAGTACGTTCCCGCAGCGGGTCACCGTCAACGGCACCGATGCGAAGAGCCTGCTCTCGATCATGGCGATGGGGCTGGTCCGGGGCGACGAGGTCGAGATCGCGAGCGACGCACCCGACGCCGAGGCTGCGGTCGACGCGATCGCCGACCTGGCCGAATCCGGCTTCGGGGAGCATTGAGCGCAGAACGGATAGTCGGACTCTCCAATTGATTGCTCGCGCTGTGTGGAGCGGCGGGAGTACGATCGGCGCCATGGCACGCGAAGAGGCGGGCCCAGACGCTCGCAACGCGTTCACCCGGTTCTTCGACCGGGTGGATCGGACCCTGAGTCCCGCGTTCGAGTCGCCGCAAGTGGCCCCGGAAGGCCCAGATGACCGCAGTCAGCTGGGGGAGAAGCCGTGCCCGATCTGCGGGCACCCGATGTTCGAGCACCGCATCGACGAGTCCACCTCGAACGTGCTGCTCGAATGCCCGACCGATGAGCGCCTGCCGGAGCGGGCGGCGAGCGGTCCACTGAACGAGTTCGGCATGCCGGCGAGCGAGGATCGCGTCGAGAAGCAGCGACGCCGCGCTGAGAAGCAGGCCTGATCATCCGTGCGTGACTGCATCGTGAAGTGACTTCACGATGCAGTCGCTGCGCGGCCCAGGCAGATCCGTCGGGCGCAGGGGAGCACCATGGGCAGGGTGGTCGTGTACGGCTCGGTGTCGGTGGACGGCTTCATCGCGGATGAACACGACCAGCCAGGACCGCTGTTCGACTGGTTGACGAGCGGTGACGTCCCACTGGATGAGAGTGGCTTGCTCAAGGTGTCGCAAACGTCTGCCGAGTATGTCCGGGCGTACTGGGATCGGATCGCGGTGACGATCGCGGGCCGTCACGTCTTCGACCTGACCGATGGGTGGGACGGCACACCACCGAGCGGGGTCGACCACGTGATCGTCGTGACGCATCGTCCGCCGCCCGAGGGGTGGGACCCAGCGGCGCCGTTCGACTTCGTCGAGGGCATCGAGGCGGCTGTGGCCGCGGCGCAGGAGCTCGCGGGTGACCGGTTCGTGGAGGTCGCCGCGGGCGACGTCGGTGGCCAGGCGCTTGCGGCGGGCCTGGTCGACGAGGTGCGCATGGATGTCGTGCCTGTCGTATTCGGTTCCGGCAAGCGGTATTTCGGGTCGGTCGATGTGCAGCACCTGCTGGAGGATCCCGCCGAGGTGATACAGGGGCACCGGGTGCTCCACCTGCGATATCCGGTGCGCCGGTGACCTGGATCACGCGGGGGTGTCGACGCCGGGTTCGACGGCTCGGGCCAGCGGAATCGGGAGCGGTTCGCCAGCTGAACCGACATAATGTGCATTATCGGCGTTACCGCGGCGACCGAGGCGCTGCTCGAACTGGAGCGACGCAAGGTCTCCATCGAGTGAGCGCACCGCAGCGACGGCGTCTGGTCACCACCGGAGCCCGCGCGACTCCGCCGACAGGTTCAGCGTGATGCCGGCGAGCACGAGGCGCCCCGGAGACCGATCCGGGTTCAGCCACGCGAGCTGGTCCATCGTGAGGCCGAATCGCGTGCCGATCCCGTCGATGGTGTCGCCGGGCGCGACGCGGTAGTTCACGGGCACGCCCTCGCGAGAGGTGCCGACCTCGCCGCGAGCGCCGGTCGCGTCCCCGAGGTCGATGAGATCGGGCGACGGCCCGAGATCCGGAAGGCTCCAGGCCAACTCCGCCGTCGCGACGACGCTCCCGAGGCCGATCGAGGCGCCCTCCGGAGCGGCCCAGATCACGGCCGTCCTCAGGTAGGTCGGGTCGCTCGTCTCGAAGCCGCCGTACCCCGGGCCGGGCGTCGAGAAAGCCTGGTCCGGCGACGTCGCGAGGGCGTCGTACCGGTAGTAGCTGAATCCCTGCTGCAGCTCGGCGTCGCTCGCCGTGACCGGCAGCGCGTTGAGCTCCAGCGACATGCCGGCCGCCGGAGCGGGCGTCACGTCGGCCAGGGCGATCTCGAATCCGTGGTCTTCTCCATTCGCCCGGATCTCGATCCGCCCGGTCGTGCCGCGTCCGTCGAACTCGCCTGAGGCGATCAGCGTTCCCGGTGTGAGATCGGACAGACCGGCGGCGTCATCCGGCTCGGTGTCGATCGCCGGCCCGCGCTCGGGCGCCGCTGACGCCACTGCGGTCGGCGATACGCGAACGGCCGAGTCGCCGCCGACCGCGCACGCTCCCATCGACCCGGCGAGCGCGACGGCGAGCGCGAGTGCTCCGGTGCGTCGTCGCGCGGTCCTCATCGGCCTCATGGCCGCACCCTATCGCCGCCGCTCCCCCGTCGGCGCGAGCGTGCGGAAGATGTGGAGAACTTCCTCCGCTCCCCGGATCCGCCCGCGCGTCAGGCGGTGCGGGCCCCACTCACGCGCCGTCGAGGCCGTAGAGCCCGCAGACGAGGTCGTTGCTCGCCTCGACGTCCTCCGAGTCGGCGACGTCGGGCCCCCGGTGGTAGAGCGTCTCGCCGGTCGCGAAGTCGAAGATCGAGATGCCCGCGTAGTTGAGCACGGCGCCCTCTCCGGCGATCGTCAGCTTGCGGTAGTTGCCGGTGTCGGTGATCGTGCCCTCGTCGAACTCGATGAGCAGTCGCCGGGTGCCGTGCGGTGAGAGCGTCTCCCCCGTGGTCGACAGTGTCCAGGTCATCTTGTACTCCATCGCGATGGCGAGGGAGACGAGGTCGCCCTCCCGGTCGAAGGTCTCGTGGAACGACGCCGAGCCGTCGAGCGGGCCGCTGACGACTCCCCCGTCGGCGCAGGTCGCGACGACGATGCCGTCGTGATCGCCGATGTCGACGCGGTTGCCGTTGCCGGGTGCGGCGTTCGCGGGTGTCGCCGCGAGCAGCGCGAGGGCGGCTGCGAAGGCCAGGGCCCCCGTGATCGCGGCACCGCGGCGGATCGGCGGCTGGTTCGGTCTGTTCATGGTCGTCCCCCTTGTCGCGGCGGCGCCGACATCCGGTCGGCGGCGCGCCAAGCACATCGTGCGCGGCCGCGACCGGGCCGGGCAATCCGGTCGAGGGATCCTGCCATAACGGATCGGAATGGCGAGCTCCACCGGCGGTCACGCCGGCGGGGCGCCGGGCGCGGACGCCGTCGCGGCCGCCAGCAGCAATCCGGCGGACGCCGACAGCGGCGGTCGCCACGCCATCAGGTGCTCGCACGGCGGCCCGTCGCGCGGCTCGAGGTAGCGCAGCCCCATCGCCTGGCCGATCATCCCGATCTGGCGCGGCACGAAGGCGACGGCCTCGGTCGTCAGCGAGGAGAGGAAGGTCGCGGTCATCGAGTCGACCGGCGGCCCCGCCTGCCGCATCCGCTCCCCGTTCATCTGCGGCCGGTAGGCCCACTCGTCGGTCCACGCTTCCGGGGTGTCGACCGGGTCGATCGCGGCGTGCCGCGCCAGCAGCTCGAAGGTGACGTCGAGATCGGACGCGTCGAACAGCTCGTTGCGCGGGCCCACGAGGATGCCGCGCCGCTCGGCGGTCAGCGGCGCGGTGCGCACCCGTCGATCGAGGATCGGTGACGTGACGACGGCGAGATGGACGCTCCGGTTGAGCACCGCGTCCACCTCCCAGGGGCGGTGGCGCCCGACGACGAGCTTCACGGGCACGCCGGCGATGCCGGCGGCCGCGACGGCGCCCGCGACGAGCGGCAGGAGGCCGGGGTCGGCGATCGCGAGGCGCACCTCGTCGACGCGGTCGCCGCCCGCTCGCGCCGCGGCCTCGACGAGCTCGGCGTCGTCGACCATCCGCCGCGCGATCTCGAGCACCGCGGAGCCGGCCGACGTCGGCTGCACCCCGTCACGGCTCCGTTCGAGGAGCCGCGCCCCGAGATCGCGCTCGAGCTGGGCGATCATCACGCTGAGGGCCGGCTGCGTGATATGCCCGCTTCGAGCCGCTGACGACAGCGAGCCCGCCTCGACCACCGCGATGAACCATCGCAGGTGTCGCAGCTCCATCGGGCCCCCCAGCGGTCGTACCCATCATCCACTCGTGGGCTGCGCCGCGGAAGTCGACGCGCGACGGTCCCCGATGACGATCGCCACGATCACGGCGAGCGCGAGTCCGAACTCGAACACGGCCGAGAGCCACAGTTCGGGCGCCGTGACCACGAGGGAGACGCCCAGCACGACGTGCATGGCGCAGACCGTGAGGATGATCGCGCGGCCCGCCTGCCGGCCGGAACGATGGACGAGGACGAGCCCGACGACGATCGCGATCCCCATCAGCATGTTGTAGACGCCCACGTTGCGCGTCCAGAGCGCAACCGCGTCGTACTCGTCGGGTTCGATGAGGAAGATCGGGTACAGCTCGGCCGAGCGGGAGAAGAACGTCTCGAGCAGGCCGATCACGATGAGCGTGAGCGCCTCGAGCGCGGCGAGCACCTGGGCCACGGGATTCATGCGCCGCATTCTCGTCTCCGCCGTCGCCTGCCGCACCCGTCGATGCGAACACATGCGGATGTCGCGTGCGCCGGGTCGAAGGTCTCTGGGCTGGTGGGCGGGCGGGCGTCGAGCATGGACGGAGGATGTGACCATGTCGAACGAGCAGGGACCGGCGGCCAGGGGGTCCGCGTGGCGGGCGGTCGCCCGATGCGTGCGGACGAGCGTCGGCCTGTTGGTGCGTCGGCGCGTGCACCTGCCGCGCGGCAACGTCGGCCGGGTGCTGCGCTTCGCGAACGGCAGCGTGACGACGGTGTACCGCGAGACGGTCCTCGAGCGCCGCCCGCCTGCTGAACCGTGCGTGCTCGTGGTCGCCTTCCGCCTGCGGCTGGTCCGGGGACGCGCGATGCACCGCCTCTTCGAGGCCGAGAGCCTCCTCAACACTCCCCTGTTCGTCGGCTTCCCCGGGTACGTGTCGAAGCTCTGGTGCACGCATGATACCCAGGGGGTGTATCGAGGTCTGTACGAGTGGGATGGCGCTGACCGCGCGGCCGCGTACGCCACCTCGCTCTGGCGGGTTCTGGAACTCGGTTGCGTTCCCGGCTCCATCCACTACCGGGTGATTCCGGGGCTGCATCGCGACGCGGTGCTGGCGGAGCCGGGACTGCTGGAGCCATCGGCAGGCGACTCGGCGTCGTGGTGGCGGCTGACGGCGGTGGCGTGATCGTGCGGCCGAACCACGGTCACGCCCCGACGTAGCCGGCCAGGTGCTCCCCGGTCAGGGTCGAGCGCACCGCGACCAGCTCGGTGGGTGTGCCCTCGAACACGATCCGCCCGCCGTCGTGGCCGGCGCCAGGGCCGAGGTCGATGATCCAGTCGGCGTGCGCCATGACGGCCTGGTGGTGCTCGATGACGATGACCGTCTTGCCCGCATCCACGAGTCGGTCCAGGAGCGCGAGCAGCTGCTCGACGTCGGCGAGGTGCAGACCGGTGGTGGGCTCGTCCAGCACGATCACCCCGCCCCGCTCCCCCAGGTGCGTCGCGAGCTTCAGCCGCTGCCGCTCACCGCCCGACAACGTGGTCAGCGGCTGCCCCAGCGAGACGTAGCCGAGTCCCACGTCGGCGAGGCGCTGCAGGATGGCGTGCGCCGCCGGAACGCGCGCCTCCCCCGAGCCGAGGAACGCCTCGGCCTCCAGCACGGGCATCGCGAGCACCTCGCTGATGTCCTTGCCCCCGAGGCGGTACTCGAGCACCGAGGCGTCGAATCGCCGGCCCTCGCACACCTCGCACGTCGTGGCGACCGTGGCCATGGGTCCGAGGTCGGTGTAGACGACGCCGGCCCCGTTGCAGTTCGGACACGCGCCCGCCGAGTTCGCGCTGAAGAGCGCGGGCTTCACCCCGTTCGCCTTCGCGAACGCCTTGCGGATCGGCTCGAGCAGCCCGGTGTAGGTCGCCGGGTTGCTGCGGCGCGAACCGCGGATGGCGCCCTGGTCGATCGAGACAACGCCGTCGCGCCCGGAGACCGAGCCGTGGATGAGCGAGCTCTTCCCCGACCCGGCCACGCCGGTGATCACGCTGAGCACGCCGAGCGGGATGTCGACATCGACGTCGCGGAGGTTGTTCTCGTTCGCCCCGCGCACCTGGAGCGCGCCGGTGGCTGTCCGGACGCTCGGCTTCAGGCGGGCGCGGTCGTCGAGATGGCGCCCGGTGAGCGTGCCGCTCGCGCGCAGCCCCACGACCGTGCCCTCGAAGCAGATCGTGCCGCCGGCTCCGCCCGCGCCCGGACCGAGGTCGACGACGTGGTCGGCGATCGCGATCGCCTCGGGCTTGTGCTCGACGACGAGCACGGTGTTGCCCTTGTCGCGCAGCCGCAGCAGCAGCCCGTTCATGCGCTGGATGTCGTGCGGGTGCAGCCCGACGGTGGGCTCGTCGAACACGTACGTGACATCCGTCAGCGACGACCCGAGGTGGCGGATCATCTTGGTGCGCTGCGCCTCGCCGCCCGAGAGCGTGCCCGAGGACCGGTCGAGCGAGAGGTACCCGAGGCCGACCTCGACGAACGAGTCGAGGATCTGCCGGAGCCCGGCGAGGAGCGGCGCGACGGACGGCTCGTCGAGCCCCCGCACCCACGCGGCGAGATCGCTGATCTGCATGGCGCACGCGTCGGCGATGCTCACGCCGTCGATCGTCGAGGATCGCGCCGGCGCGTTCAGGCGCGTGCCGCCGCACTCGGGGCACGGTGCGAACGTCACGGCGCGTTCCACGAACGCGCGGATGTGCGGCTGCATCGCCTCGACGTCCTTCGACAGCATCGACTTCTGGATCTTCGGCACGAGCCCCTCGTAGGTGAGGTTGATGCCGTTCACCTTGACCTTGCGGGGTTCGGCGTAGAGGAAGTCGTGCCGTTGCTCGTCGGTGAAGCTCGCGATGGGGACGTCGACGGGGACCACCGCGCCGATGATCTTCGTGCTCCAGCCGTCGGCCGTGTACCCGGGGATGGTGATCGCGCCCTCGGCGAGCGACCGGGTCTCGTCGAAGAGCTCGGCCAGGTCGAGGTCGGACACCGTGCCCATGCCCTCGCACCGGGGGCACATGCCGCCGAGCTGGGTGAACGTGCGCTCGAGCGATTCGCTCGACGCGCCGCGCTCGATCGTGATCGATCCGCTGCCGGTGACCGACGGGATGTTGAACGAGAACGCCTGCGGTGATCCGATGTGCGGCCGGCCCAGCCGGCTGAAGAGGATCCGCAGCATCGCGTTCGCGTCGGTCGCGGTGCCGACCGTGGAGCGCGCGTTCGCGCCCATCCGCTCCTGGTCCACGAGGATCGCGGTGGTCAGCCCCTCGAGCACGTCGACGTCGGGCCGCGCCAGCGAGGGCATGAATCCCTGCACGAACGCGCTGTACGTCTCGTTGATGAGCCGCTGCGACTCGGCGGCGATGGTGTCGAACACGAGCGAGCTCTTGCCCGACCCCGACACGCCCGTGAAGACGGTCAGCCGGCGCTTCGGGATCTCGACCGTGACGTCCTTGAGGTTGTTCTCGCGCGCGCCCTGCACGCGGATGAGGTCGTGGAGGTCGGCGGGATGGGCGGCGGTGATGGCCGGTTCGGGGCTGCTCGTCATCGTGATCAGCGCGGCTCCTGGATGCGGACCATGTTGCCCGCCGGGTCCCGGAAGGCGCAGTCCCGCACCCCGAACGGCTGGTCGATCGGCTCCTGCGCGACCTCCGCTCCGCTCGCCTGGACCTGCTCGAACACGTCGTCGACGTCGTGGGTCGCGAGCACGATGCTGGCGTAGGTGCCCTTGGCCATCATCTCGGCGATCACCCGCCGCTCCTCGTCGGTCACGCCCGGGTCGGCCGTCGGCGGGTGCAGCACGACGGAGGTGCCGGGCTGGCCCGCGGGGCCGACCGTGATCCAGCGCATCCCGTCGTATCCGACGTCGTTGCGGACCTCGAAGCCCAGCGTGTCGCGGTAGAACGAAAGCGACGCCTCGGGGTCGGTGTGCGGCAGGAACGTGTACTGAATCGTGATGTCCATGCTCGACACGCTAGTCACGACGGTCCGTCGCCGCTTCTCGATTCCTGACCGGCCGGGCGACGCGCTTGGCCATCACCGAGGGCACGCCCTCGAGGGGATGCGTCGCCGCACGCCGGTACTCGCTCGGCGAGACGCCCACGAGCTCGGTGAACCGCGTGCTGAACGTGCCGAGTGAGGAGCACCCCACCGCGAAGCACACGTCGGTGACGCTGAGGTCGCCGCGCTGGAGCAGGGCCATCGCCCGCTCAATGCGGCGTGTCATGAGGTACGAGTAGGGCGACTCGCCGTACGCCTCCCGGAACTGGCGGCTGAGGTGGCCCGCCGACATGTTGACGCCGCGCGCGAGGGCGTCGACGTCGAGCGGCCGGGCGTACTCGCGGTCCATCCGATCGCGCACCCGCCGCAGGCGGGCGAGATCGCGGAGTCGCTGCTCGTCGGGTCGACCGCTGGCCACGGCGTGATCGTGCCACGACCCGCCGAGGTTGTCCAGCCGACCTGCGCGCCGCGCGCAGGCCGAACGTCACGCGTCCCACCCGCCGTCCGGTGCGACAATGACGCCATGGGCTCCCCGAAGGTGGCGTTCGTGCTCGGCGGCGGCGGCGTGCTGGGGGCCGTGCAGGTCGGGATGCTGCGAGCCGTGCTCGAACGCGGCATCCGCCCCGACCTCGTCGTCGGCACCTCGATCGGCGCGATCAACGGCGCCATCATCGCCGCCGACGTGGACCGGAGCCTCGACCGGTTGAATCGGGCCTGGACCTCGCGCGACGCCAGGGCGATCACGACCGGGCTGGACGTGCGGCCGGGCCGGGCGCACCTGATGTCGACCGGCTCGATCGTCCGGCTGCTCGAGGCGGGCCTGCCCGCGGCGCGCACGTTCGAGCAGCTCCAGGTTGAGTTCCGCTGCTGCGCCGCGAGCATCGAGCGGGCCGCCGAGCACTGGTTCACCACGGGTCCGCTGATCCCCGCCATCCTCGCCTCGTCGGCGCTGCCCGGCATCTTCCCGGCGGTCGAGATCGACGGCGAGCACTTCGTCGACGGCGGCATCGTGAACTCCATCCCCATCAGCGAGGCGGCAGCGGCCGGCGCCACCGAGGTCTACGTCATGCAGGTCGGGCGCATCGAGTACCCCCTGTCCGCGCCGCGGAACCAGTTCGAGAACGCGCGCGTGGCGTTCGAGATCTCCCGGCGCCACCGGTTCGCCCGCGATTCCGCGTCGCTGCCGGCCGGCACCCGCCTGCACGTGCTGCCGACGGGGACCAGTTCGCAGCGGGACAACCGCATCGCCCGCAACCTCTCCCCCGACGCGATCCGCCGCCGCATCGAGAGCGCGCATCGCGCGGCGTCCGCGTACCTCGACCGGGAGGTCGCGACCCGCAGCCCCGTCCACGGAACGCCGGGCTGATGCGTCCGCCGCCGAAGTGGGTGCGGCGCCTGGTCCTCGCGCCGCTCGTCGTGGTGGCCGCGCTCGTGATCACCGCGCTCCTGCCCCTCTGGCTCGTGGTCGCGACGGCCGTGTCGATCTTCATCGAGCCGAGGCTGCGCACGCCGCGCCTGCTCTGGATGGTGAACCTCTACCTGCTGTGGGATGCCGCGGCCCTCGTCGCGCTGTTCGCGGTCTGGATCGCCTCGGGCTTCGGCTGGCGCATCCACACGCCGCGATTCCAGCGGGTGCACTACCGCATGGTCGCGCGGATGCTGCAGTTCCTGTTCTGGAACGCGTACTGGGTGCTGCGCCTCGACATCGACGTCCGCGTGCCCGCGGGCTTCCACGACGACGACCGGCCGAGGGTCATCGCGAGCCGGCACGCCGGACCGGGCGACTCGTTCATCCTGGTGCATGCGGTGTTCCACTGGTTCCACCGGTCGCCGCGAATCGTCCTGAAGGACACGCTGCAGTGGGACCCCGCCGTCGACGTGGTCCTCAACCGCCTGCCGAACCGCTTCATCGCGCCGCCGCCCGTCTCGGGGCGACGCCGACCGTCCGACCACGGCCTCCAGGAGCGGATCAGCGAGCTCGCGCGCGGCATGGGCCCGCACGATGCCCTCGTGATCTTCCCCGAGGGCGGCAACTTCACCGAGCGACGCCGCTCGCGGGCCATCGAGCGCCTGCACGCCGCGGGCCTGGACGCGATCGCCGACCGCGCGGCACGGCTGCAGAACGTGATGGCGCCGCGACCCGGCGGCTTCTTCGCGGCGCTCGACGCCGCCCCCGATGCCGACGTGTTCTTCGTCGCGCATACGGGCCTGGATCGCATCCGCACGGTCGCCGACGTCTGGCGCGAGCTGCCGACGGACAAGACGATCATCATGCGGTTCTGGAACGTGGCACGCGCCGAGATCCCCGCCGATCCCGACGAGCGCACCGACTGGCTCATGCGCGAGTGGGAGCGCATCGACGAGTGGATCGAGGCGAACCGGCCGGAGCCCGACGCCGACACGACACCGGTGGCCCGGCGCCGCCACCGCCCGGCGGCCGCACGCGACGGCGTCACGCGGTCGTGAGCAGCCCCCCGTCACGGACGGCGTCGAGCGAGAGCACGCGGTAGCCCTCCTCGCCGAAGAACACGGTGATGCGGTCGGACTCGATGCTCATGACCCGCCCGTCGCCCCATTCGCGGTGGCGCACGGCCTGGTCGAGCCGGTAGGCGCCCTCGACCGTCTCGTCGTGGTGCTCGAAGGCCGACCCGCGATCGCAGGTGTCGCAGTTCCCGCAGGGTTCGGCGGCCTCGACGCCGAAGTACTCCAGCAGGAACGCGCGTCGGCATCGGGGGGTCTCGGCGTACCCGCGGATCATCGCGAGGCGCGACTCGTCGATCCGCCGGCGCCGATCGACGACCTCGTCGACCGCGGCGAGCGCCGTCTCGGGATCGATGCGCCCGTGCAGCTCGACGCCGTCGTCGACGGCCGTCGCGACCTGGGCTTCCACCAGGGCGTTCAGGATGGCGGTCACCGCCCGTGCGGGCAGGTCGAGCTCGGCCGCGAGCTCACGACCCGACCGCGGCCCGTCGCCCGCCGAGAGCGCGGCGGCGACCGCGATCACGCGGTCCTCGCGCGGCCGCCCCGAGGCGAAGAACGTGCGCAGTCCGAGATCCTCGGCGCGGTAATGCAGGGTCGCGGTGGACGGGGCCCCGTCCCGCCCGCTGCGGCCGACCTCCTGGTAGTAGGCGTCGATCGACTCGGTGACGTCGCCGTGCACGATGAACCGCACATTCGGCTTGTCGACGCCCATGCCGAAGGCACTCGTGGCCACGACGAGGTCGAGCCCGTCGGCCAGGAACGCCTCGTGCGTCTCGGGTCGCGCCCGCGCCGCCATGCCGCCGTGGTAGGCGGCCGCCCGGAGTCCCTCCTCCCGGAAGCGCTCGGCGAACCGCTCGGTGTCGGCCCTCGTCGCGACGTAGACGAGTCCCGGCTTCTCCGCCCCGAGCGCCGACTCGAGCACGGCGCGCTCCTTGTCGGCCTCGCTCTCGTGCCGTTCGACGGCGAGGTGGATGTTCGGGCGGTCGAATCCGCCGACGAGCACGAGCGGCTCGCGCAAGCCGAGCCGCTCGATGATCTCCTCCCGGACGGGCGCGGATCCGGTCGCGGTCAGCGCGATCACGCGCGGTCGCCCGATCGCATCGATCGCCGCGCCGAGCCGCAGGTAGTCGGGCCGGAAGTCGTGACCCCACGAGGAGACGCAGTGCGCCTCGTCGACCACGACGAGCGAGACGCCGAGCCCGGCGATCTCCTCGACGACCTCGGGCTTGGCCAACTGCTCGGGCGCGAGGAAGACGAACTCGGCCTCCCCGCCGGCGACCGACTGCCAGGCCCGCTCGTTCGCCGCGGCGCTGTGCGCCGAGTTCACGGCGACCGCTGCGCCGTCGCCCGACGCCGCCTCGAGGTGGCGCACCTGGTCGGCCTGGAGCGCGATGAGCGGCGACACGACGAGGGTCGGGCCGTCGAGCAGATGCGCCGCGACCTGGTACACGGCCGACTTGCCGTAGCCCGTGGGCATGACCACGAGCGTGTCGCGACCGCCGACCACCGCCCGGATCGCCTCGGCCTGGCCGGGCTTCAGGGCGCGCCATCCGAAGCGCTCCTCCGCGATCCGCTGCATCCGGTCGTTCAGGTCCACGCTGCTCCCTCGGGTCGATCGGCCTCCAGTCTGGCGCACCCGGAGGGATCGGCCCGCCGCCCTTGACACGCCTGCGCCGGCGCGACACGCCGACGCTCGGACGAATTGCTCCCCCACACCTGCCGTGGCTGGGAATAGCCTGATCGCGAGCACGCCAGATGGGGCGTGCCGGAAGGAGTCGCTATGTCGTCCCCGCAGTACAACAGCGCCTTCGGTGCGTTCGCGCTCGATTCGGCCGAGCTGACGAAGTCGGCGGTCAACACGATCCGCGTCGCCCTCGGCGTCACCGGAGTGGTCGCCCTCATCATCGGCATCTTCATCACGTTCTGGCCCCAGAAGTCCGCGGTCGTGCTGACCGTGCTGCTCGGCATCTACTTCGTGATCGCGGGCCTCGCGTACGTGGGTCTCGGCATCTTCTCGAAGGGCATCTCGGGCGGCGCGCGAGCCCTGGACATCATCCTGGGCGTCCTGTTCGTGATCGGCGGCGTGCTCATGCTCGCGAACCCGACCGAGAGCGCCGTCGTGATCGGCATCTTCCTCGGCGTGCTCATCGGCATCCTCTGGATCATCGAGGGCGCGGTCGCGCTCGCGCAGGCGGGCAGCTCCTCGTCGAAGGGATGGAGCATCTTCTTCGGCATCCTGAGCATCGTCGCGGGCATCGTGCTGCTGTTCTCGCCCTTCTGGGGCGCCGCCATCCTGTTCTGGGTGACCGGCATCGCGCTGATCATCCTGGGCCTCGTGCAGATCGTGCGCGCGTTCACCTTCGGCCGCGGACTGCAGCTCTCCAGCTGACGCCGCCACGCGAACGAGGGCCGGTCGGATGCATCCGACGGGCCCTCGTCACGTGCGACTCGGCGAGCTACTGCTCGGGGGCGAACCCCGTGACGTCGCCGACGTATCGCGTGTGGTCGGCCGGGATCGGGTCGACCGCGGCCGAGGCGACCTCAGCGGCGAACTCGGCGACGTTGTACAGCTTCCCGGCGTCCTCCTTGCGCGCGGCGATCGCGCCGGGATTGGCCCGCTCGAGCAGCGTCGCGGTGATGGTGCCCTCGATCATGTCGCCCGAGACGACGACGAACCCGACGCCGCGCTCGTCGAACTCGGGCAGCCTGGCGCGGAGCGCATCCTCGCCGGCGCGCTTGGAGAGCGCGACGGGCTCGTACTCGGGCATGGTCGGGGTGGTGCGGATGAAGTGCGCCTGGTGGCTCGTGACGAACACGATGCGGGCGCCCTCCGCGAGGTGCGGGAGCGCGTTGTCGACGACGTTGACCTGCGCGTCGCGGTTCAGCCGCATCGCGTAGTCCTCGCCCATGCCGCTCTCCATGCCGCCCGACGCGTTGAGCACGAGCAGGTCGATCGGCCCGAACTCGGCGACCGCGCGCTCGAACATCGCTCGGACCGAGTCGGCGTCGGTCAGGTCGGCGCCGACGGCGATCGCCCGGCCGCCCGCCGCGGCGATCTCGCCGACGATCTTCTCGGCGCGCGGAGCCTTGCTGCGGTAGTTGATCACCACGGCGGCGCCGGCCTCGGCGAGGTAACGGGCGGTGTCGGCGCCGATGCCGCGGGACGAGCCCGTGACGAGGGCGACGCGACCGTCGAGCGATCCGGGGGCGAGCGGGTTGGTCACGGTGGGCTCCTCAGTGGTGCGGATGTCTCGGGGCGCACACCGGGCGCGCCGCACCGAGACTACCAACTCCCCCACCCGCGGCCCCTCCGCTGCTAGGTTCGTGACGGGCCCGAAGGAGTCGAAGTGGATGTGCTGACGCAGTACGCGTGGATCGCCTGGCTGGTGCTGATCCTCGTGTTCGCGACCATCGAGGTGTTCACCCTCGAGATGACCTTCCTCATGCTCGCGCTCGGCAGCGTGGCGGGCCTGCTCTCGGGGCTCACGGGCATCCCGTGGTGGGCGCAGTTCATCGTCGCGGCGATCGTCGCGATCGCGCTCATCCTGACGCTGCGGCCCTCGCTGCTGCGGCTCCTGCGACGCGGGGCCGACCCGGCACGGAGCAACATCGACGCGCTGATCGGCGCCGGGGGCTCGGTGGTGCGCACGGTCACGCCCGCCGGCGGCCAGGTGCGCCTGCAGAACGGCGACGTGTGGACGGCGCGGCTCTCGCCGATCACCGAACAGGCGGATGTGGCCGTGGGCGAGCAGGTGCTCGTCACCGGCATCGACGGGGCGACGGCGGTCGTCGTCCCGGTGGAGAGGAGCTCGGAGGCGTGAACGACGTCGGAACCATCATCACCGTGATCGTCGTCGCGGCGATCGCGATCTTCGTGATCGTCGTGATCGCGAAGTCGATCCGGATCATCCCGCAGGCGTACGCGGGCGTGGTCGAGCGCCTCGGCCGGTACCACAAGACGCTCACGCCGGGCCTGAACATCCTGGTGCCGTTCATCGATCGCCTGCGCCCGCTCGTCGACATGCGCGAGCAGGTCGTCTCGTTCCCGCCGCAGCCGGTGATCACCGAGGACAACCTCGTCGTCTCGATCGACACGGTCGTCTACTTCCAGGTGACCGACGCGCGCGCGGCGACGTACGAGATCGCGAACTACCTCGGCGCGGTCGAGCAGCTGACCACCACCACCCTCCGCAACGTGGTCGGCGGGCTCAACCTCGAAGAGGCGCTGACCAGCCGCGACAACATCAACGGCCAGCTGCGCGTCGTGCTCGACGAGGCCACGGGCAAGTGGGGCATCCGCGTCTCGCGGGTCGAGCTGAAGGCCATCGACCCGCCCCTGTCGATCCAGGACTCGATGGAGAAGCAGATGCGCGCCGAGCGCGACCGCCGCGCGCTCATCCTGACCGCCGAGGGCACGAAGCAGTCGGCGATCCTCACGGCCGAGGGCGAGCGGCAGGCCGCCATCCTCAAGGCCGAGGGCGATGCGAAGGCGGCCGTGCTGCGCGCCCAGGGCGAGGCCGAGGCGATCCTCACGGTGTTCGACGCCATCCACAAGGGCGACGCCGACCCCAAGCTGCTCGGCTACCAGTACCTGCAGATGCTGCCGCAGCTGGCCGAGGGCGCGTCGAACAAGCTCTGGATCATCCCGAGCGAGCTCACCGAGGCGCTGAAGGGCGTCGGCCGCGCGTTCGCGCCGAACGGCGAGACCGCGGCGGGCGGCACGGGCGTCGGCGGCGCCGGCACGCGACCGGGCGGGATCGCCTGAGCGGTCCCGTGGCCTCACGCTGGTTCGACCTGCCGAGGCCGCGCGTGCTCGCGCATCGCGGCCTCGCCCTCGAGGCGCCCGAGAACACGCTCGCGGCGTTCGAGCACGCCGTGCGGGCGGGTGCGGCGTACCTCGAGACCGACGTCCACGTGAGCGCCGACGGGGCCGCCGTGCTCGCGCATGATCCGACCCTCGAGCGCGTCGCGGGGCGCGCCGACGCCGTCGCGAGCCTCACGATGGCCGAGCTGCGTCGCATCGACCTGGGGTCGGGCCACGGGTACGGCACGCTCGACGAGCTCCTGCATGCCTTCCCCGACGCGCGCCTGAACATCGACGTGAAGACCGACGCGGCCGAGCCCGCCACCATCGAGTCGATCCGGCGCGGAGGCGCCGCCGACCGCGTCCTGCTGACCTCGTTCTCCGACGCGCGGCGCCGTCGGCTCGTGGCCGCGCTGCCCGGCATCGCGACGTCGGCGGGGCGCGCGTCCGTGCTGCGCGCCCGCGCGGCATCCGTCACCCGCAGCGCGGCGCTCATGCGCCGCGCCACGACCGGCCTCGGCGCCCTGCAGATCCCCGAGCGGGTCGGGCGCATGACGCTCCTCTCCCCCGCACTCATCGGAGGGGCCCACGCCGCGGGCGTCGAGGTGCACGTCTGGACGGTCAACGACGTCGCCGACATGCGACGCCTGCTCGCGCTCGGCATCGACGGGATCGTGACCGATCGGGCGGATCTCGCCCTTCGGGTCGTCTCCGGAATCTGAGAGTTCCCCGGCAAAACCCCAGCCCGCGGAAAGAAGATGCCCAGCTTGATCGTTTATACCTGTTGACGATCGAGAGGAGTACGCCATGGCGGACCGGAGCCTTCGGGGCATGCGAATCGGCGCGCAGAGCCTGCAGAGCGAGGATGGCGTCGTCTTCGCGGACCGCGCGGAGTACACGTACCAGTGCGAGACGTGCGGGCGCGAGACCACGATGGTGTTCTCGACGGAAGCCGAGATCCCCGAGACGTGGGAATGCCGCCACTGCGGCAACTCCGCGGTGCTCCTCGTCGACTCCAAGCCGGTCGAGATCGACCGCTCGGGCGAGAAGGTCGCCCGCACCCACTGGGACATGCTCCTCGAGCGCCGCACTCGCGCGGAGCTGGAGGAGATCCTCCAGGAGCGGCTGAACTACCTGCGCGCCCGTCGCGGTCAGCAGAAGAGCGCCTAGCCCGCCGAGACCTCGTCGACGCCCCGCCCGGACCCCGCCCGGCGCGGGGCGTTCCGCTGCGCGAGCACGCCCGCCGCGATCAGGCCGGCGATCGAGCCGATCACCAGCAGCAGCGGGACGGCGCCGCCGAGCACCACCGATGGCGTGAGCCCCTCGCGCAACTCGACGTCGGTGACCATGGCCCCGGCCTCGTAGGCCGGCAGCGCGTCGATCGTCCGGCCCGTCGGATCGATCACCTGGCTCGTGCCGACCGTCGAGATGTTCACGACGGACCGCCCGGTCTCGATCGCTCGCAGTCGCGCGATCGCGAGCTGCTGCTCGTTCTCGTCGGTGCCGCGGAAGTCGGCGTTGTTGGTCTGGAACATGTACAGCTCGGCGCCGTCGCGCGCGCCCTCCCAGATCAGGTCGTCGTAGATGACGTCGAAGCAGATCGCGAGGCCGGTGACGGTGCCACCGAGGTCGAAGACCGGCGGCTCGGTGCCCGGTGAGTAGCCGCGCTGGACCAGGCCGGTCAGGTCGGGCACGAGCGCGTCGTAGAACCACCGGTCGGGGATGTACTCGCCGAACGGCACCGGGTTGCGCTTGGAGAAGCGGTCCACCGCGCCCTCGCCCGACCGCCACAGCAGCGAGGTGTTGAAGAACCGCTCGCCGTCGGTCGTCACGGTGTTCAGCACGATCGGCGCATCGAGACGGTCGCCGAGCGAGTCGAACACGCGCGCCACCTCCGGGCTGCGGGTCGGGTCGATGTCGGAACCGCCCTCGGGCCAGAGCAGCACGTCGATGCCGTCCTCGTCGAGCAGCGGCGCCGTCGCATCGAGCTGGGTCTGCAGGATGTCGCCCTGGGCGCGTTCGTCGAAGTAGCCGGCGGGGCCGTTGCCCTGGACGCTCGCCACCCGGAGCTCGCCGGCCGGCGTCGTCGGCCAGGCCGGGACCGCGACGGCCACGACCAGGAGCGCGGCGACGGGGATCGCGGTGCGCAGGTCGCGCCATTCGCGCAGCCGCACCCACTCGATGGCACCCGCGACGATCACGACCATGACGAACCCGAGCCCGGACGAGCCCACCCAGGACACGACCTGCGCGAACGGGCTCTCGGACTGGCTCTGCGCCGCACGGCCCCACGGGAAGCCCCCGTACGGCAGCGTGCCGGTCGCCGCCTCGCGGAGCACCCAGAGGCCCGCGACGAGCAGTGGCAGGCCGATGAGCCGGACCCAGCTCGACGGGTTCGCGAGCGGCACCCAGCGGTACGCGAGCGCGATGAGCACCGCGCCGCCGGCCACGAACAGTGATTCGAAGATCGACAGCGCCAGCCACGGGACGGGTCCGAGGTAGAGCGTGGTCCATGAGACGTGGGTCAGGTAGAAACCGAGGCCGAACACCAGGCCGATGTGGAACGCGGCCCACGCCGACCGGCCGATGAGCGGGACCAGCGCGAGCGCGATGCCGACGAAGGCGAGCGGCCACGCGCCGACGTCCGGGAACCCGAGGTCGTACACCACGCCGCCGGCGGCCGAGACGAGCAGCGCGGCCCACAGCGGCATGAGCGGACGGACCCGGGCTGAGGTGGCGGGTGGCTCGGCCCGCACGTCGGCCGGGACCGCCGGACTCCCGCTCACGCCGCGGCCCCGTACGCGACCACGCCGCGGCGCACCGCGTCGATCGCGGCACGGGCGGTCGCGCCCAGTTCGGCGTCGGCGACGATCGAGACCTGGTCGAGCAGGTCGACGACCTGCTTCGCGAGCCGCACGAAGTCGCCCGCCGCGAGCTCGGTGTCGGCGAGCACGACGCCGAGCCCGACGCCGCGCGCCCAAGCGTGCATCGCCGACGCGAGCGCCGGCGACGGCTGCTCGCTGCCCGGAAGGCGGTGGTCGCGCTCGACGTCGTCGAGTTCGCTCCACGCGTCGGTCGTTCGGTCGAACGCCTCGCGGAACGCGCCCCTCGGCAGCCGGAACTGCAGGCCGCGCTCGTCGCGCCGCGGCTCGTACACGAGCGCCGCCGCCATCGCCGCGAGCGAGGGCACGTCCAGGCGATCCCAGTATCCGCGCCGCAGCGCTTCGGCCACCAGCAGGTCGCGCTCGCCGTAGATGCGCTTGAGCGTGCGCCCCGCCGCCGTGGAGACGAGTCCGCCCTGCCCGTCGGACTCGAGGTAGCCGAGCTCCTCGAGCACCTCGGCGACGCGGTCGAAGCGCTTGGCGACCTGGCCGGTTCGCGTGCGGATCTGGCGCGAGAGGTCGTCGTGCTCCTTCTTCAGCCGCCACCAGCGCTCGGCCCACCGCGCGTGCTGCTCGCGCTCGGCGCAGCCGTGGCACGGATGCGCGCGCATGCGCTTGCGCTCCGCGGCGAGCTCGCGCTGCATCCGCTCGCGCTGCGCGTGCGTGGGATTGCCCTTCGCCTGCTGGCGTTCGAGCTCGCCGATGCGGCGACGCATCGCCGCGTACTCGCCGAAGTCGCCGAGGTGGCAGCGCATCGCCTGCTCGTACCCGGCCATCGACTCCTCCTGCTTGCGGAGGGTGCGAGCGAGGTCGACGACCGCGCGGTCGGCCTGGAACTGGGCGAAGGAGAGCTCGAGGATCTGGCGGGTGCGCTCGCGCCCGAACTGGTCGACGAGGTTCACCGCCATGTTGTACGTGGGGCTGAAACTCGAGTTCAGCGGGTAGCTGCGGCGCGAGGCGAGCGAGGCCACCGCCTCGGGGTCGAGTCCGTCCATCCACTGGATGACCGAATGTCCCTCGACGTCGATGCCGCGGCGGCCGGCGCGGCCGGTCAGCTGCGTGTACTCGCCCGGCGTGATCGGCACGCGCGCCTCGCCGTTGAACTTCTCGAGCTTCTCCAGCACGACCGAGCGGGCCGGCATGTTCACGCCGAGCGCGAGCGTCTCGGTCGCGAACACGACCTTGAGGAGCTTGCGCTGGAAGAGGTCCTCGACGATCTCCTTGAAGGTCGGCAGCATGCCGGCGTGGTGGGCGGCGACGCCGCGCTGGAGTCCCTCGAGCCATTCCCAGTAGCCGAGCACCGCGAGGTCGTCGTCGCGGAGCATCCGGGCGCGCTCCTCGACGATCGCGCGGATCTCGTCGCGCTCGGCGGCGTCGGTCAGCCGGATGCCGCTGCGCAGCACCTGTCGCACGGCCTGGTCGCATCCGGCCCGCGAGAAGATGAACACGATCGCGGGCAGCAGGTGCTTGCCGCGCAGCAGTTCCACGACGTCGGACCGGTCGGCCCGACCGCCGCCCTGACCGGGACCGTGGAAGCGGCCCCGGTCGCTTCCACGCCGGCCCCGCTGGGAGCGGCCCTGGATCGATCGCCCGCCGCTCGCTCGCGCGAGCCGCTGCAGTTCGGGGTTCACCCGGTGCGTGGCCGCCTGGCCCGACGAGTCGAAGAGGTCGACGAGCTTCGTGCCCACGAGCACGTGCTGCTCGAGCGGGACGGGCCGCTGCTCGGAGACGATCACGTCGGTCTCGCCGCGAACGGCCTGCAGCCAGTCGCCGAACTCCTCGGCGTTCGAGACCGTCGCGCTGAGGGAGACCAGGCGCACCGCCTCGGGGAGGTGGATGATGACCTCCTCCCAGACGGCGCCGCGGAAGCGGTCGGCGAGGTAGTGCACCTCGTCCATCACGACGAACGCGAGCCGGCCCAGCAGCGGCGAGTCGGCGTAGAGCATGTTGCGCAGCACCTCGGTCGTCATGACGACGATGCGCGCGCCGGAGTTGATGTTCGTGTCGCCCGTGAGCAGGCCCACGTTCTCGGCGCCCCACGTCTCGACGAACTCCTGGTACTTCTGGTTCGACAGGGCCTTGATCGGCGTGGTGTAGAACACCTTCTCGTCGCCCGCCTGCATCGCGAGGTAGACCGCGTATTCGGCCACCACCGTCTTGCCGGCGCCGGTGGGCGCCGCGACGAGCACGCTGCGCCCCTCGTCGAGGGCCGCGCAGGCCGCGCGCTGGAACGGGTCGAGATCGAACGAGAGGCCGGCGGCGAACTCCTGCAGCCTGGGCTGCCTCCGCTGCTGCCGCGAGAGCGCGTAGCGCTCCGCCGGTGAGAGGCTCATCACCCCTCCAGCCTAGACAGCCGCGCCGAACTCCAGTTCATTGCGCTTGGCCGCACGGCGGTCGTGGAGGTACGCGATGCCGTACGCGGCGAAGTACAGCCCGATCATCGGGACCGCGAGCATGAACATCGACACGATGTCGGCCGACGGCGTCGCGAAGGCCGTGAACAGCACGATCACCAGGATCGCGATGCGCCAGGACTTGATGATCGAGGACGCGCTGATGATGCCGGCGAAGTTCAGCAGCACGATGAACACCGGCAGGACGAACGCGATGCCGATCGCGACGACGAGCTTGAGCACGAAGTCGATGTACTCCTTGGCCGTCAGGAGCGTCTCTGCGCCCTCTGGCACGAAGCTCGTCATGAGCTTCACGATGTTCGGCAGCACGAACCAGCCGGCGGCGCAGCCGGCGAAGAACAGCGGGATCGCGGTCGCGAAGAACCCGAACGTGTACTTGCGCTCCTTGGTGTTCAGCCCCGGCACGAGGAACGCGAAGACCTGGTAGAGCCAGACGGGTGCCGAGATCACGATGCCGAGCGTGAACGCGATCTGCAGTCGCAGGTCGAAGGCGCTCGAGATCGTCGGGAAGATGATCCCGGTGGTCGCTTCACCGGTGCCCTGCTGCGCCTCGACGACCGCGTTGACCGGCTCCTGGATGGCCTGCCACACGAACAGGTCGGTCAGGACCCAGCCGACCACCATGCCGAGCACGATCGCGAGTGCGGAGATGAAGAGGCGCTTGCGCAGTTCGAGCAGGTGCGCCCCGAGCGACATCCGCTTCTCGGGATTGCGGGTGCCGCGATCCTTCACGGCGGACACGTCGGTCAGGCGCTCGGGCCGGCGTCCGTGCGCTTGGCCTGGTCGGCCGGCGCGGCCGGAGCCGCCGGTGCGGGCGCCGCGGGCGTCGTGGCGGACGGCTGCGCGGCCGCCTCGGTCTTCGCCGTGCCGTCGGCGGCCTCGGCGTCGCCCTCGGAGCGGACCTCGTTCTTGAGGATCTTCATCGACTGGCCCAGGCTGCGCGCGAGCGCGGGCAGCTTCGGCGCACCGAACAGCAGCAGGATCACCAGGAGGATGATCAGCGCGTGCCAACCGGTGAAGGCGTTTCCAAACATAGGTGCTCGTCCATTCTGGCGGGATGGTCCGGCCAGTCTACCTGCTCCGGAAGGGTGCCGACCTCACGCTTCGGTCACGCCGGTCGCGGTGCTCCCGGGGGTCTCGCGGTACCCGGCGAGACCGGCCTGCGCCCACTCGGCCACGGCCGTCCGCGCCTCCTCGGGCGCGACGACGGTGACCAGCCCGGGCAGCCCGGCGACGAGCCGCTTCAGGCCGTGCACGTGCGCGAGCCGCAGCGTCACGCGCAGTCGGTCGTCGACCTGCGTCTGCGTCGAGTCGGCGAGGTAGTCGGCGAGGAGCGGCAGCGTCGCCGGGGCCACGTCGACGACGACCTCGA
Source organism: Agromyces aurantiacus (assembly GCF_016907355.1). Classification (NCBI taxonomy): domain Bacteria; kingdom Bacillati; phylum Actinomycetota; class Actinomycetes; order Micrococcales; family Microbacteriaceae; genus Agromyces; species Agromyces aurantiacus. The sequence goes on from NZ_JAFBBW010000001.1 coordinate 2,363,125, forward strand.
GATCGTCGGGCGAGGCCTGGAAGAGCGTCTCGGGGATGGCGCGGCCCGAGTGGTCGCCGACGGGTTCGTCGGTGACGCGCAGGTCGCTCATCCGGTCGACGCGGAAGTTGCGCACGTCCTCGCGGAGGTGGTCGTAGGCCTGCAGGTACCAGTCCGCGCCGAGCGACGCGATGCGCAGGGGGTCGACGCGCCGCCGGCGGCGCTCGCCGCGCGCGTTGAGGTAGTCGAACTCGAGGCGGTGGCCGGATGCCACGGCACGGCGCACGACCGCGAGCGACTCGTCAGCGCCCTCCTCGGCGACGGCGAGCCGGCTCGGCGCGCCCGACGCGCCCGCGCGCAGCTTCTCGGTGAGCGCGGCGAGCGACGCGCGTCCGGCGTTCTCGGGCAGCGCCGAGAGGTACTGCAGGCCCGCGATGAGCGCGGCCGCCTCGCGCGCCGAGAGCCGGGGCGCGTCGTCGATGGCGACGTGGTGGACGATGACGATGACGTCGTCCTCCTCGAAGGAGTCCCAGTCGATGTCGAAGAGGTCGTTCGGCTGGTAGGTGCCGGTCGCACCCGGCAGGCCCGAGGTCGCGATCAGCCGCACCGCGTCGCGGATCTCCTGCTCGCCGACGCCGAAGTGGGCTGCGGCCTCGTGCACGTCGACGACCCGCTGCTCGAGCAGGTACGGCACGAGCGAGAGCAGGAAGACGAGCTTGTCGGGCGCGCGCAGGCCCGCCGGCCGCCGCGCGGACGGTCCGCTCATGCCGCTCCTCCCCCGCGATGCGCCGCGGCGACCGCCTCGAGCCGGTCGCGGACCGCGTCGCGCAACGACGCGGGCGCCAGCACGCGCACCTCGGGCCCGTACGAGGCGAGCTCGTCGGCGAGGATCGCCGCATCGGTGTAGTGCAGTCGGATGACGCCGGCGTCGTCGTCGGCGACGGCGGCGCGCTTGCCCAGCCGCACCTCGGCATCGGACCCGGCACGCACCGACAGGTCGGCCGTGTTCGCCAGGCGCAGCGCCTGGAGATCGGCGAGCGCGCGATCCTGGATGTCGGCGGGCGGCGGGGGGAACGGGGCGCCGGGAACGGCCTGCACCTCGCCGACGATCCGGGAGAGCAGGAAGGTGCGGCCTGCGCCGGCGTCGACGTCGCGTCCGTGCAGGTGCCAGCGGCCCTCGTGGAGCACGACCGCGTACGGTTCCACCGTGCGCAGCCGCGGCTCGCGCTCGCCGGGCTTGAGGTAGCGGAACCGCACGCGCTGGCGCTTGTCGAGCGCCTGGCGGATGGGCTCGAACGCGGCATCGCGCACCCGCAGCCGCGGCGCGTACCCGATCACGGGCTCACGCGGCTCGATGCCGAGCGAGCGGAGCTTCGTGAGGGCGCGCTGCGAGTCGGCCGACAGCGACGCCTCGCGCCACACCTCGGCGGCGAGGCCGAGCAGGGCGAGCTCGTCGGGCGTGAAGCGCACGTCGACGGGCAGGTCGTACTCGCCCTTCGGGATGCGGTACCGCAGCGCCTGGTTGTCGCCCGGGCGATCGGGCGACTCCACGGTCTCGAGCGGGATGCCGAGGTCGCGGATGTCGTCCTTGTCGCGCTCGAACTGCCGCTCGAGGTTCGCGTTGCCACCGCGCGCGTCGTAGCGCTCGGCGTACCCGCGAACGGTCGAGAGGATCTCGGACTTCAACAACCCGGTCTCGGTCGCGAGGAGCGCGAGGACGAGGCTGAAGAGCCGGTCCTCGACCGGGATCCTCGGCTCCCCCGAGCGCTTGGACGACGCCACGTCAGCGATCATACTGAAGCGCCGGGGAGCCGCGACGCCCGGCTAGTCGCCGACCACACCGAGGATGTCGATCACGAAGAACAGGGTCGCGCCGCCCGGGATGGTGCCGGTGCCCGCGTCGCCGTAGCCGTCTTCGGGGGCGACGACGACGCCCACCTGCGAACCGACCTGCTGCCCGATGATCGCCTTCGAGAAGCCCGGGATGACCTGCGAGTCCGATTCCTCGCTCACGACGAAGGAGGTCGGGCCGCCCTGCTGCCAGGTGGAGTCGAAGACCGTGTTGTCGTCCCAGAGCACGCCGGTGTAATGCACGACGACCTCATCGCCCGACTCGACCTCCTGGCCGTGGCCCTTCTTCAGGACCTCGACCTGCGTCGTGTCGAACGGCTCCGCGTCGGGGACCGTGATGCCGGGGCGCCCGTCGGGCGCGAGCACGACTGCCGGGAACCCGTCGCGCGTGAGCTGCGGCGCGCCGTTCGCCTTGGGAAGGAACGCCTGGTGCACGTCGAACACCACGACGAGGCTGTCGTCGGCGCCGATCGCCAGCTGCTCGTTGCCCTCGTCGCCGAACGCGTCGGCCGGAGGCACGACGACGGCGACGCGCGAGCCCTCGCTCGCGCAGGTCAGGCCCTTGCTGAGGCCCGACAGCGTGCCCCCGCCCACCAGGACGGGCACGGGGTCCTCGTCGCCGAAGCCGACGACCTGGATCTCCTCGCCGGTCGAGCCGTTGTACACCGCGAGACCGACCAGCGCCTGCTGCCCGGCGGCGAGGTGCTCGCCGTCGCCCTCGATCACGGTCGAGCACTGCGTCGCCTCGGGGGTCAGCGGCGTCGGGAAGTCGACGCGCGGCGTCTCGCCGAAGTCGCCGCTCACCTCGACGAGGTCGGACGACGCGCCGGCGGACGCCTCGGGCTCGGGCGACGGCGCGGTGCAGCCGGTGAGCGTGACCGCGATCGCGGCCGCGGTGACCATGAGTGCGAGCGGGAGGCGCACGGATCCTCGTTTCGTCGGGTGGGAACGGGCCGCAGACAGCCTAGTCGGCGTCGGCGGTCGGGGCGGTGTCGGGGTCCTCGTCGGTGCGCGCGCGGCGCGCCGCGGCATCCGCGGCCCTCGCGCGCTTGCGCAGCACCTTGTCGCTGACGTTGCGCTCGCCGAGCGCGCCGGGCGTCCACGCCTCGACGTCCTCGTCGCTGAACTCGGTCTTCGAGGGGCGGCGCTTGAGCTCGGGCAGCACCGCGCCGGGTGCGAGCCGGCGCGCGGTGAGGAGGAAGCCCGTGTGGGCGATCATGCGGTGGTCGGGCCGGACCGCGAGGCCCTGCACGTGCCATCCGCGCACCATCGTCTCGTTGGCCTGCGGCTCGGTGTACCAGCCGGTCGCCCGGATGGCCTCGGCCACGCGCGAGAGCTGGGTCACGGTCGCGACGTAGCAGAGCAGCACCCCGCCGGGCTTCAGCGCCGCCGAGACGGCGTCGACGCACTCCCATGGCGCGAGCATGTCGAGCACGACGCGGTCGACGGATGCCTCCGCCGCCTGCTGCGGCAGCGCCTCGGCGAGGTCGCCGAGCGTGATGGACCAGTTCGCCGGGTCCTCGCCGTGGAAGGTGGCGACGTTCCCGCGGGCCACGTCGGCGAACTCCTCGCGACGCTCGAACGAGAGCAGGCGTCCTGCCGGGCCGATCGCCCGCAGCAGCCAGAGCGAGAGCGCGCCCGAGCCGACGCCGGCCTCGACGACGGTCGCGCCCGGGAAGACGTCGGCCTGCGCGAGGATCTGCGCGGCATCCTTCGGGTACACGATCGCCGCGCCGCGCGGCATCGACATCACGAAGTCGCTGAGCAGGGGGCGCAGCGCGAGGTACTCGATGCCGACCTGGTTGGCGACGACCGAGCCGTCGGGCAGCCCGATCAGGTCGTCGTGCGCGATCGGCCCCTTGTGGGAGTGGAACAGCTTGCCCGGCTCGAGCGTGATCGTGTGCAGGCGCCCCTTGGGGCCCGTCAGCTGCACGCGGTCGCCCGGGCGGAACGGCCCGCTCGCCTCGCCGCGGCTCATGCGCGGGTCCACGCGTCGGCGGCGACCTCGGCGACGTCGTCGAGCGAGCGGCCGTCGAGCGTCGGCCAGACCACGTCGGACGGGGCGTCGTCGAGCGGGAGCATGTGCGGCACGCCGATCGCGACCGCACCGGCGGCGGTCGCCGAGGCGAGCCCGGTCGGCGAGTCCTCGATCGCGACGCAGTCGGCGATGTCGACGCCGAGCCGCGCCGCCGCGGTCAGGTACGGCTCGGGATGCGGCTTCGGCGCGGCGACCTCGTCGCCCGTCACGAGCTCGTCGAACGCGGCGAACGGGATCGCCGCCACGATGTCCTCGGCCATCGAACGGATGGACATGGTCACGAGCGCGGTCGGGACGCCCGCATCGCGCACGGACTTCAGCAGCGCCTGCGCGCCCGGCTGCCACGGCACCCCGTGCTGCGCGAGCTGCTCGCGCACGCGCTCGGTGAGCCGCTGGACGATCTCGTCGGCCGGCAGGTCGACGCCCGCGCGCTGGAAGACCGCCGCGGCGTCCCAGAGGCCCGCGCCGACGACCTGCAGCGCGTCCTCCTCGGTCCAGGAACCGCCGAACTCGCGGATGAGCTCGATCTCGGCTCGCATCCAGTACGGCTCGGTGTCGACGAGGGTGCCGTCCATGTCCCACAGGACGGCGGCGGGGAGGCGCTTGGTCACAACGGGCGATTCTATCGGCACGGCCTATTGTGGAGGTGAGCCCGGAGATCCCGGGTTCGGGAAGCGGGGCGAACCGAGTGCAGCATCCGACCGGATTCGAGGGCGGGCGACTGCTCATCGTGGCATTCGAGGGCTGGAACGACGCGGGCGAGGCCGCCACGGGCGCCGCGCGGCTGCTGTCCGAGCGGCTCGGGCTCGTCGAGATCGCCGCCGTCGACCCAGAGCTGTACTTCGACTACCAGTTCACGCGGCCCACCATCCAGACCGACGACGACGGGGTGCGCCGGCTCACGTGGCCGGGCGCCGCGATCCTCGGTCCGAGCGGCATGCCCGAGGCATCCGACGACGAGCTCGTCACGGGGCCCGGGGCCGACACGCTGCACGTGCTGCTCGGCGCCGAGCCCGCGCGCACGTGGAAGGGCTTCGCGGCCGAGCTCATCGACGCGGCGCTCTCGGCCGACATCGAGGGCATCGTGCTGCTCGGCGCGATGCTCGCCGACGCGCCGCACACGCGCCCGCTCGCGGTGTTCGCGTCGAGCGAGAACCCCGAGGTGCGCGCCGCGCTCGGGGTCGAGCGCTCGACCTACGAGGGGCCGGTGGGCATCCTCAGCGTCATCGCCGACCAGGCCGAGCGCGTCGGCATCCCGACCGTGTCGCTCTGGGCGTCGGTGCCGCACTACGTGCACAACGCGCCCTCGCCGAAGGCCGTACTGGCCCTGCTGGGCAAGGTCGAGGAGCTGACCGGCCTCAGCATCCCCCGCGGCTCGCTCGAGGACGAGGCGAAGGCGTGGGAGGCGAGCGTCGACGCGCTCGCGGCCGACGACGAGGAGATGGCCGGCTACATCCAGCAGCTCGAGCAGGCCCGCGACGCGGTCGACGCGCCGCAGGCCTCGGGCGAGGCGATCGCGCAGGAGTTCGAGCGGTACCTGCGCCGCCGCGGCGACCAGCCCGGCGGCGGGCCGTGGCGTCCGCGCGACGTGGGCTAGCGGCATCCGCTCGCCGGCAGGACCTCGCGCGCGGCCGTGATGCTCGGTGTCAGTAGGGCTGGAGGACGCCCGCGCCGAGCAGGATGAAGAGCGTGACGCCGAGCGCGATGCGGTAGATCACGAACGGCAGGAAGCTGTGCCGCGAGATCCACTTCATGAAGAAGGCGATCACGAGGATGGCGACGCCGAACGCCACCGCCGTCGCGACCGCGGTCTCGAGCGCGTTGTACACGGTCGGCTCGCCCATGCTCTTGAACAGTTGGTAGAGACCCGAGCCGAACACGGCCGGGATCGCGAGCAGGAACGCGTACCGCGCCGCAGCGGCGCGCTCGTAGCCGAGCAGGAGGCCCATGGTGATGGTGCCGCCCGAGCGCGAGACGCCGGGGATCAGCGCGAGCGACTGCGCGAGGCCGAAGTACAGGCCGTGCGGGTAGGTCAGGTCGTCGAGGCCGCGCCGCTTCGCGCCGGCCCAGTCGGCCAGGCCGAGCACGATGCCGAACACGATCAGCATGGTCGCGACGATGTAGAGCGAACGGAACGTCGTCTCGATCTGGTCCTGGAAGAGCAGGCCGAGCACCACGATCGGGATCGAGCCGACGATGATCAGCCAGCCCATGCGAGCGTCGGGGTCGCTGTGCGGGAGCTTGCCGCGCACGGCCTGGAACCAGTGCGACACGATGCGCACGATGTCGCGCCAGAAGAACACCACGACCGCCGTCTCGGTGCCGAGCTGCGTGATGGCGGTGAACGCCGCACCGGGGTCGGCCGCGTTGGGCAGGAACTCGCCGAGGATGCGCAGGTGCGCGCTCGAGGAGACCGGCAGGAACTCGGTGAGTCCCTGCACGAGGCCGAGGATGATGGCTTCGAACAACGGCGCTTCGCCTTCCCGCCCTGCGCACGGCGAAGGGCATCGGACCGTCGTGGTCGGGGGCTGGGTGGTGTGGGGCGTACTCAGTACGCGAGCAGCAGGTCCCGCAGGACCCGCCTACCGAAGACTAGTGCGTCCAGCGGCACGCGCTCGTCCACGCCGTGGAACATCGCCGGGAAGTCAAGCCCCTCGGGCAGGCGCAGCGGGGCGAAGCCGTAGCCCGAGATGCCGAGCCGCGAGAGCGACTTGTTGTCGGTGCCGCCGCTCAGCAGGTACGGGAACACGCGCGCCTCGGGGTCGTGGGCGTGCAGGGCGGTCGTGACGGCGTCGACGAGGGGCCCGTGGGTCGGCGCCTCGAGGCCGACGTCCTGGTGCACGATCTGGATCTCGATGTCGGGCCCGATGAGCTCGCGGACCTCGGCGAGCACCGCGTCCTCCTCGCCCGGCAGCGTGCGGATGTCGACGAGCGCCTCGGCACGGTCGGGGATCACGTTGTGCTTGTACCCGGCGTCGAGGAGCGTGGGGTTCGACGTCGTGCGCAGGGTCGCGGTGATGAACCCCGACGCGGAGCCGGTGGCCAGCGCGAGCTCGTCGGGCGCGACCTGCTCGGGGTCGACGCCGAGCGCGTCGGCGATCGCGGCGAGCAGCTCGCGCGTCGTGCCCGTGAGCTTGACCGGCCACTCGCGTCGGCCGATGCGGGCGATCGCCTCGGCGAGCCGGGTGACGGCGTTGTCGCGGACGAGTCGCGAGCCGTGGGCGGCACGGCCGTGGGCGACGAGGCGGATCCAGACGAGCGACTTCTCCCCCGTCTGCAGGAGGTAGGCGCGCGTCCCGCCGACCGTGATCGAGTAGCCGCCGACCTCGCTGATCGCCTCGGTGGCCCCCGCGAACAGCTCGGGATGCTCGTCGACCATCCAGCTCGCGCCGTAGATGCCGCCGGCCTCCTCGTCGGCGAAGAACGCGACGACGAGCTCGCGTTCGGGCAACCGGCCCTCGGCGAGGATGTCGCCGACCGCCGTGAGGATCATGGCGTCCATGTCCTTCATGTCGACCGCGCCGCGGCCCCAGAGCATGCCGTCGCGGACCTCGCCGGCGAACGGGTCGACGCTCCAGTTGCGGGGATCCGCGGGCACCACGTCGAGGTGGCCGTGCAGCACGAGCGCTGGCTTGGCCGGGTCCGCCCCGGGGATGCGCGCGACGACGTTCGCGCGCCGCGGCGCGGACTCGTGCATGACCGGGTCGAGGCCCATCGCGCGCAGGCGCGCCTCGACGTACTCGGCGGCCTCGCGCTCGCCGTTGGCGCGCCCCTCGCCGTGGTTGGTGGTGTCGAAGCGGATGAGGTCGCGCGCGATGATTGCGGTCTCGTCGAGCTCGACCTCGGCGCCGCCGGCGGGCTGCGCGGAGGGCGTGCGGGCGTCGGTCGGGGTCGTCTCGGCCATGCGCTCCACCGTACCGGGCGGGTGCGGCGGACGCCGCGGCGGGAGTGTTCAGCGGGCTCTCGAAACCGTGCTAGTGTCTTCTACGGCCGCTGAGCGATCAGCGGATCAAGACAACGCGCGGGTGGCGGAAATGGCAGACGCGCTAGCTTGAGGTGCTAGTGCCCTAACGGGCGTGGGGGTTCAAGTCCCCCCTCGCGCACGCGTTGTCGAGAAGGCCGGATCTTCGGATCCGGCCTTCTCGCGTTTCGGGGGTCGTTCGGTCGCCCACCCCCGGTCGGGGGCGTGGACGGACGGTCGGCAGGACTTGCCGTATTCGAACATGTGTTCGAACATTGAGTGGTGACGATGACCGCTCCCCGATCCGCCCCGGCCGCCCAGGCGGCGCCCGCGGCGCGGCTCGAGCGGGTCGAGGAGCTGCAGGCGCGCATCCGCGGCATGCAGGCGACCCGGCTCGACTCGAAGGCGGTGCCCACGCATCCCGCGCTCGCGTCGGTGCTGCCCGGCGGCGCGCTGCGCGAGGGCGCGGTCGTGCAGGTCGAGGGGTCGATCACGCTGCTCATGGCCGCACTCGTCGGACCGTCGCAGAGCGGGCGCTGGGTCGCGGTCGCGGGCATCCCCGAGTTCGGCGTCGAGGCCGCCGCGCGGTTCGGCATCGACCTCGAGCGGCTCGTGCTCGTGCCCGAGCCCGGGCGGCAGTGGCTCACGGTCGCGGCCGCGCTCGCCGACGTGATCCCGGTGGTCGCGGTGCGGCCCGCGGGGCGGCTCGCGCCCGCCGAGGCGTCGCGGTTCGCGGCGCGGCTGCGCCAGCGCGGCGCGCTCCTGCTCGTCGACGGCGAGTGGCCGGGCAGCGACGCCCGGCTCGAACTCGAGCGGAGCGAGTGGAGCGGGCTCGATCACGGCCACGGGCACCTCGCCGAGCGCGAGGTCGTCGTCCGGGTCACGGGCCGCGGCGAGGTGGGCCGCGGCACCCGCCGCCGCCTCCGGCTGCCATCGGGCGACCTGGGGTTCGCCGCGGTCGGCGAGGCGGGCGGGGCCGGGCTCGGCGCGGCATCCGTCGCCGCCCTCGACGGCAGCGCCGGCCCGGCCGGCGGCATCCTGCACCGGCCCGACTTCGCGGCGAGGGCGTCGTGAGCGCGGCCGTGCGCACCGTCGTGCTCTGGTGCCCCGACTGGCCCGTGCTGGCGGCATGCCGCGAGGCGGGCATCGATCCGGCCGAGCCGGTCGCGCTCACCGAGGCCGGGCTCGTGCACTCGTGCTCGCCCGCGGCCCGGCGCGACGGCGTGGCGCGCGGCCTGCGGCTGCGCGAGGCGCAGTACCGCTCGACCGCGCTCACGGTGCTCGAGTACGACCCGGCGCTCGACCACCGCGCGTTCGAGCCGGTCGTGCGCGGCATCGAGGCGATCGTCCCGGGCGTGCAGGTGCTGCGGCCCGGCACGCTCGCGATGCGCGCGCGGGGCCCGGCCCGCTACTACGGCGGCGAGGATGCCGCGGCCCGCGCGCTGCTCGAGGCGGCCGCGGGGCTCGGGGTCGCCGCCGCGCGCGTGGGCGTGGCCGACGGCCCGTTCGCGGCCGAGCAGGCGGCGCGCGCGGCCGCACGGCGCGGCGAGCCCGTGCACGTGGTGCCCCCGGGCGAGGCGGCCGCGTTCCTCGCACCGCTGCCGGTCGCGCTCGTGGTCGACGCCCGCACCACGACGCTGCTCCACCGGCTCGGCGTGCGCACGCTCGGCGAGTTCGCGGCGCTGCCCGACGACGACGTGCGGCGGCGCTTCGGCGCGGCGGGCGCGTTCGCGCACGACCGCGCCGCGGGCCGCGAGCGGTCGCGCGTGGCGCCGCGCACTCCCCCGCCCGACTTCGAGGTCGCGCAGGACTTCGAGCCGCCGCTCGACCGCATCGACCAGCTCGCGTTCGCGTTCCGGGTGCGCGCCGACGAGTTCATCGAGCGCATGCGGACCAGGCGGCTCGTGTGCACCGGCATCCGCGTCGAGCTCGACGACGAGCGCGGCGGGCACTCGAGCCGCAGCTGGCTGCACCCGCACTGGTTCACGCCCGCCGACGTGGTCGATCGCGTGCGCTGGCAGCTGCAGGGCGCGGGCACGGCCGACTCCGGGCTCGACTCCCCCATCGTCCGGCTCCGCATCGTGCCCGAGCGGGTCGACTCGACGGGCAACCACGAGGAGGGGCTGTGGGGCGGCGGCCCCGACGAGCGCGTGCACCACGGGCTCACGCGCGTGCAGAGCATGCTCGGGCACGAGGGCGTGGTGACGGCGGCGATCGGCGGCGGGCGCATGCTCGCCGACCGGCAGGTGCTCGTGCCGTGGGGCGACCGCGCGCCCGAGCGCACCGCGGCCGAGGCGCCGTGGCCGGGGAGCCTGCCCGCGCTCGCGCCGGCGAGCGTGTTCCGCGAGCGGCTGCCGGTCGCGCTCGTCGACGCGGGCGATGCGGCGGTGTCGGTCGACGCGCGCGGGGCGATCTCGGCGGCGCCCGCGTCGTTCGCGATCGGCTCGGGTCGCCCGGCGCCCGTGCGCGCCTGGGCGGGTCCGTGGCCGGTCGTCGAGCGCTGGTGGGATGCCGAGCGCGCCCGCCGCGTGCACCGGTTCCAGGTCGTCGACCACGACGGCTGCGCGTGGCTGCTGGTGCGCGACGTCGAGGGCTGGTGGGCCGAGGCGAGGTACGACTGATGGGCGCGACGCGCTAGGGGGCGGGCGATGGGCTGGAACAACCCCGAGATCCCGTGGTCGGAGCTGGAGCGGCGGCTCTCCGACCGGCAGCGGCCGAGCGCCTCGAAGGTCGTGGCCGACGGCGGCGACAGCCCCGGATGGAGCCGCAAGCGCCATCCGTACCGCCCGTCGTCGCACGCCGACGAGCGGCCGGTCGGCCCCGTCGTGCCGTACGCCGAGCTGCACGCGCATTCGACGTTCAGCTTCCTCGACGGCGCGTCGGGCCCCGAGCGGCTCGTCGAGGAGGCGCACCGGCTCGGCCTCAGCGGCATCGCGATCACCGACCACGACGGCTTCTACGGCGTCGTGCGCTTCGCGGAGGCCGCCGAGAGCTACCCCGAGCTCGACACGGTCTTCGGCGCCGAGCTCTCGTTCGGGCTCACCGAGCCGCAGATGGGCGCGGCCGACCCCGAGGGCGACCACCTGCTCGTGCTCGCGGCGCGCGAGGAGGGCTACCACCGGCTCGCGTCGGCGATCACCGCCGGCCAGCTCGCCGGCGGTGAGAAGGGCCGCCCGGTGTACGACCTCGACGACCTCGCCGCGCGCGCCGACGGCCACTGGGTGGTCTCGACGGGGTGCCGCAAGGGGGCTGTGCGCCGGGCGCTCGCGGGCGAGGGCGGGGCGGATGCCGCATGGCGCGAACTCGACCGGCTCGTCGCGCTGTTCGGGCGCGACCACGTCGTCGTCGAGCTCACCGACCACGGCGACCCGATGGACCAGGTGCGCAACGACGCGCTCGCGGAGCTCGCCGCCCGGGCCCGTGTGCCCGTGCTCGCGACGAACGCGGTGCACTACGCGACGCCCGGCGAGCATCGGCTCGCGTCGGCGCTCGCGGCGGTGCGAGCCCGGCGCAGCCTCGACGAGCTCGACGGCTGGCTGCCGGCCACCGACGGCCTGCACCTGCGCTCGGGCGCCGAGATGCTCGCACGCTTCGACCGCTATCCCGGCGCGGTCGCCCACTCGGTGACGCTCGCGCGCGACCTGTCGTTCCGGCTGCGCAGCGCCCGGCCGAAGCTGCCCCGGCAGGAGGTGCCCGAGGGGCACACGCCCATGTCGTGGCTGCGCGAGCTCGTGTGGGCGGGCGCCGACCGCCGCTACCCGGGCATGCCCGGGCACGTGCGCGAACGGCTCGCGAAGGAGCTCGACGTGATCGAGCAGAAGGACTTCCCGGGCTACTTCCTCATCGTGCACGACCTCGTGCAGGAGGCACGCCGGCGCGGCATCCTGTGCCAGGGTCGCGGCTCGGCGGCCAACTCGGCGGTCTGCTACGTGCTCGACATCACGGGCGTCGACTCGATCTTCTACGAGCTGCCGTTCGAGCGGTTCCTGTCGTCGCTGCGCGACGAGGAGCCCGACATCGACGTCGACTTCGACTCCGACCGCCGGGAGGAGATCATCCAGTACGTCTACGGCAAGTACGGCCGGCACAACGCCGCGCAGGTCGCGAACGTCATCAGCTATCGCCCCAAGGGCGCGGTGCGCGACATGGCGAAGGCGCTCGGCTACTCGACCGGCCAGCAGGATGCGTGGTCGCGCCAGGTCGAGCGGTGGGGCGCCGTCGTCGAGACGCAGGACCACGACATCCCCGACGCCGTCGTCGAGCTCGCCGAGCAGCTGCTGACCTTCCCGCGACACCTCGGCATCCACTCGGGCGGCATGGTGCTCACCGACCGGCCAGTCGGCGAGGTGTGCCCGATCGAGCACGCGCGCATGGAGCACCGCACCGTGCTGCAGTGGGACAAGGACGACTGCGCGTGGATGGGCCTCGTGAAGTTCGACCTCCTCGGGCTCGGCATGCTCGCCGCGCTGCAGTACACGTTCGACCTCGTGCGCGAGCACACGGGTGAGGAGTGGGAGCTCGCGACGATCCCGAAGGAGGAGCCCGCGGTCTACGACATGCTGTGCCGGGCCGACTCGATCGGCGTGTTCCAGGTCGAGTCGCGCGCGCAGATGGGCACGCTCCCCCGGCTCAAGCCCCGCTGCTTCTACGACCTCGTCGTCGAGATCGCGCTCATCCGCCCCGGGCCGGTGCAGGGCGGCGCGGTGCACCCGTACATCCGCCGGCGCACGGGCGAGGAGCAGGTGAGCTACCTGCACCCCAAGCTCGAACCGGTGCTGCGACGCACGCTCGGCGTGCCGCTCTTCCAGGAGCAGCTCATGCAGATGGCCGTCGCGGTGGGCGACTGCGACGCAGCCGACGCCGACCTGCTGCGCCGCGCGATGGGCTCCAAGCGCGGCGTCGAGAAGATCGAGCGGCTGCGCGCGAAGCTCTACGACGGGATGGCGCGCAACGGCATCGAGCCCGATGTCGCCAACACGATCTACGAGAAGATCGAGGCATTCGCGAACTTCGGCTTCGCCGAGAGCCACGCCATCAGCTTCGGCCTGCTCGTGTACGCGAGCTCGTGGCTGAAGCTGCACTATCCGGCGGCGTTCCTCGCGGCGCTGCTGCGCGCGCAGCCCATGGGCTTCTACTCGCCGCACACGCTCACGGCCGACGCGCGCCGGCACGGCGTCGAGCTGCTCCGGCCCGACCTCGCGCGCTCCGGCGTGCACGCCGGGCTCGAGCCGATCAGGGCGGCGGGCCCCGATGAGCCGGCGACGGATGCCGCAGCGGGGGTGAGCGGCATCCGTCGCCCCACGGGCCTGCCCGAGTGCGCCCACGCGACCCAGCCGCCCGTCGGCGACTTCGATCGCAACGCTCCCGACCGCTCGGCCGAGCATCGCCGCGACGGCGCGTTCGCGGTGCGGCTGGGGCTCGCCGACGTGACCTCGATCGGCGCGAAGGTCGCCGAGCGCATCGTCGCCGAGCGCGAGCAGCACGGCCCGTACCGCGACATGGCCGACCTGTCGCGACGTGCCGACCTCGACGCCGCGCAACTCGAGGCGCTCGCCGCGGCCGGCGCGTTCGAGTGCTTCGACCTGCAGCCGCGCCAGGCGCTGTGGCTCGCGGGCGAAGCCGCGCAGGACCGCGCCGACTTCCTGCCCGGCGCGGTCGTCGTGGTGCAGCCGCCGCTGCTGCCGATGCTCAACGACGCCGAGCAGGTCGTGTACGACCTGTGGGCCACAGGCATCTCGCCCGACGACCACCCGATCCGGCACGTGCGCGACCGGCTCGACGCGCGCGGGGTCGTGCGCATCGACCGCCTGCGCGAGGCCGAGTCGGGCCGGCGCATCGAGGTCGGCGGGGTCGTCACGCACCGTCAGCGTCCGGCGACCGCGAGCGGCATCACGTTCATGAACCTGGAGGACGAGTCGGGCACGCTCAACGTGATCGCGAGCGTCGGCGTCTGGACGCGGTACCGCCGCATCGCGCGCGAGGCGCCCGCGATGGTCGTGCGCGGCATCCTCGAGCGCTCCCGCGAGGGCGTGGTCAACCTCGTCGCCGACCGCTTCGAGCCGCTGACCGTGTCGACCACCAACCGGTCGCGCGACTTCCGCTGACCCGCCGCCCGCGGGCGTACAGTGAGCGTGTGGCTGAGGCATCCGCTGCCGGACGCCGGAACACGGCGTGAGCCGTGACCACGACGCCGCCGCAGCACCGGCTCTTCACGCCGGCGTTCATCGCGCTCGGCGTCGCCGAACTGGCCTACTTCACGGCGGTCGGCGTGCCGATCTACGCGCTGCCCGTGTACGTCACGGGCCCGCTCGGCGGCGACGAGGCCGCGGCGGGGGTCGCCTACGGCGCCTTCGCGATCTCGGCGCTCGCGCTCCGGCCGTTCGCCGGGCGGCTCTCCGACCGGCGCGGTCGGCTGCCGCTGCTCATCGGCGGCGCGCTGGTCGCGGCGGCGAGCCTCGCGCTGCTCGCGGTCGCGGCGAACCTCGTCGTGGTCGTGCTGCTGCGCCTGCTCGCCGGCGTCGCCGAGGCGGCGTTCTTCGTCGCCGCCTTCGCCGCACTCGCCGACCTGGCGCCGCCGTCCCGCATGGGCGAGGCGCTGTCGTACAACTCCCTCGGCCTCTACCTCGGCATCGCGTTCGGCCCGCCGCTCGGCGAGATCCTCGTCGAACGATGGGGCTTCGCCGCGGCCTGGTATGGGGCGGCCGCGCTGGCCGTCGTCGCGGCGGGCCTGAGCCTCCGAGTCGGCGAGACGCGGCAGTCGATGCCGCCGGCCGACGGGCCGCGACGCATCCTGCACCGGCCGGCGATCCCGATCGCACTCGGCTTCGTCGCCACGCTCGCAGCGTCGGGCGGATTCCTCGCGTTCTCGTCGTTGCACGCGCACCGCATCGGACTCGATCCGGCGAGCCTGGCCCTCCTCGTCTACGGCGGGACGGTCGTCGTGTGCCGCATCGCATTCGCGCGCATCCCCGATCGGCTGCCCTCGCTCCCCCTCGCGGCCGCGTCGCTGGCGGTCATGGCGCTCGGCATCGGCATCGTGGCGATCTGGCCGGCGCCGGCGGGGATGCTGGTGGGCGTGGTGGTGCTCGCGGTCGGCATCACGTTCAGCACGCCCGCGTTCTTCTCGGCGATCTTCGCGACCGCGTCGCCCGCCGAGCGCGGCACCGCGTCGGGCACCGCGTCTGCGGCGCTCGACCTCGGCCTCGGCATCGGACCCATCCTGCTCGGCTTCCTCGCGGAGCCGTACGGGATCCCGTGGGCCTTCGCCGCGGCGGCGGGCGTCGCGCTCGCGGGCGGCGCCTGGACGCTGCACCTCGCGCGGCGCGCGCGACCGCAGGCGGCCTGATCGCCCGACCCGGCCGGGTCCCTGCCGACGCGTGGTCACGGCCCGACGTGTCGCCGCCGCGCGGGGCGCCGCCGTCGGTACCCTCATCCGGTGCCCCCAGCCTCCAACGACCGCTTCGGACCCGACCGCTACGGCGAGGACGTGCTCGCCGGCGACTGGCGCGCCGCGGGACGCCGCACCATCCGCGAGGTGCCGGCCGACCGCGACCTCGTCGTCGAGCTCGCCGCCGACGGGTACTGCGGCGCGGTCGTCGGGGTCGAGAAGCAGGCGGTGGTGCTCGAGGACCGCCACGGGCGGACGCGCATGTTCCCGCTCGGGCACGGATTCATGGTCGACGGCGAACCGGTGCGACTCGTCGCCCCGAAGGCCGCGGCGCCCGCGGGCCGGCTGCGGACGGCGTCGGGCTCGTTCGCGGTGGAGTCGGGGCGGGCCGCGAAGGTCGCGCTGCCGAGCCGCATCTTCGTCGAGGGGCGGCACGACGCCGAGCTCGTCGAGAAGATCTGGGGCGCCGACCTGCGCGTCGAGGGCGTCGTCGTCGAGTACCTGGAGGGCGTCGACGTGCTCGACGACGTGCTCGACGAGTTCCGCCCCGGACCCGGTCGCCGCGTCGGCGTGCTGGTCGACCACCTGGTGCCCGGGTCGAAGGAGCAGCGGATCGCCGACGCGGTCATGCGCGGGCCGCACCGCGGCCACGTGCTCGTCGTCGGCCACCCGTACATCGACATCTGGCAGGCGGTGAAGCCCGCGCGGATCGGCCGGGAGGCGTGGCCGCAGATCCCGCGCGGCACCTCGTGGAAGCACGGCGTGTGCGCGGCGTTCGGCTGGCCGCACGCCGAGCAGGCCGACATCGCGCGGGCATGGCAGCGGATCCTCGGCCAGGTGCGCGGCTACGGCGACCTCGAGCCGGACCTCCTCGGCCGCGTGGAGGAACTCATCGACTTCGTGACTTCGCCGCCCACGGCCTGACCCGACCCGCTACGCGATCGAGGTGCCGAAGGCGAGCCCGAGCAGGTAGGTGACGGCGGCCGCGCCGAGGCCGATCGCGAGCTGCCGCAGGGCGCGCTTGAGCGGCGACGCGCCCGAGAGCAGGCCGACGGTGGCGCCGGTGAGCAGGAGCGCGATGCCGACGAGCACCGTGGCGGTGACGACCGCGGCGAGCCCCGACATCCCGAACAGGTACGGCAGCACGGGGATCAGCGCGCCCGAGGCGAAGAACAGGAAGCTCGAGATCGCGGCGCTCATGCCCGTGCCGACGGCCTCGTCGTCGTGCTCGACCGCGCCGATCGCGTCGGTGGGCGCGGGCGTGCGCTCGGCGGCGTGCACGCGCGCGATCACGAGCGCGGCCTGCTCGACGGCGTCCTGCGGCTCCATGCCGCGGGCCCGGTAGACGAGCGCGAGCTCGTTGGCGTCGATGTCGAGGTCGACGAGCGCCTCGCGGGCCCCGGGATCCGGGGCGGACGCCTCGAGCAGCTCGCGCTGGGAGCGCACGGAGACGTACTCGCCCGCGCCCATCGACAGCGCGCCGGCGAGCAGGCCCGCGATGCCCGTGAAGAGCACGACGGGCGCGGGCACGCCGGTCGCGCCGATGCCGAGCACGAGCGCGAGGTTCGAGACGAGCCCGTCGTTGGCGCCGAACACGGCCGCCCGGAAGGTGCCGGCGAGCCGTCGGCGGCCGCGGGCCGCGAGCCCGCGCACGACCTCGCCGTGGATGCGCTCGTCGGCGGCCATGGCCGCGGTCGCGTGCGGATCGCTCGAGTACGGCGAGCGGGCCTCCGCGCGCTGCGCGAGCGCGAGCACGAAGATCGAGCCGAAGCGCCGGGCGAGGCTTGCGAGCAGTCGCGTGCGCACGTCGGCGCGCGGGATGCCGTCGTGGTCGCCGTCGAGCAGCGCCATCCAGTGCGCCTCGTGGCGCCCCTCGGCGGCCGCGAGTGCGAGCAGGATGTCGCGCTCCTCACCCTCGCGGCGCGCGGCGAGCTCGCGGTAGACCGCGGCCTCGGCCCGCTCGTCGGCGATGTAGCGCTTCCATCGGGCGCGGTCGGCTGGGGTGCCCTGGGGCTGGTCGGCGGTCATGCTGCTCCATCGGTCGCGGGCGCCCGGCCGCGACCGGTGCCGGCGGCGGGTGTGCCCGCCTCGTCGCGTCGGCCCCGCGGGGCCTTCGAAAGGCTAGCGGCACGGATGGCGCGCACACCCGCCGAACGACCGGATTGGCAGCATTTCGGCCGCCCGAACCGCCGCGACGCCACGCCCTCAGCCGACGAGCTGCTGCCAGCCGTCGCCTTCGACGTGCTCGAAGATGAGGTTCGTCTCGGTGTGCGCGACCGCAGGGTGGCCGGTGAGGTGGGCGAGCACGAACTCGCGCAGCTCCTCCGCGTCGCGCGCGGCGACGTGGAGCAGGTAGTCCTCGGCGCCCGCCATGTGGAACACGCCGAGCACGCCGGGCAGGTGCGGCACGGCGTTGCGGAAGGCGTCGATCTCGCTGCGGTCGTGCTTCACCAGTCGGATGGCGATGAGCGCCTGCAGGGAGACGCCGAGCGAGGCGAGGTCGACGTCGACGTGGTAGCCGCGAACGGTGCCGAGGCTCTGGAGTCGGCGCAGGCGCAGGGAGACGGTCGACTCGGCGACCCCCACCTCGGCGGCCAGTGCGGCGCCCGACGCGCGCGCGTTGCGCGACAGCGCGGACAGCAGCGCCCGGTCGACGCGATCCAGTTCCGGCTTCTGCGCCATACGGCCGCCCCTTTCGCTGGTCTGGTGAAGATTCTGCGCGCGTGAGGTTCGATATGCAAGCATCTGCACACCGACTTGAGCGACGTCACAGATTCTGCTTCATTGCTCCCATGCTGACACCGACGTCGAACCTCGAGACCCGTGCCGTCCACGCTGGGATGGAGGGAGTGCGGGAGCAGGGCTCCCACGTTCCCACGATCGATCTTTCCACGACCAACCCGCTCGGCGACGTCGAGAACGGCGGACTGTCGTACGAGGAGCTCGCGACGGGCGGCTGCCTCACCGAAGGCCGCTCGGCGGTGTACCAGCGCCTCTGGCACCCCGGAGTGGCGCGGTTCGAGACCGCGCTCGCCGACCTCGAGGGCGCCGAGGGCGCGGTCGCGTTCGGCAGCGGCATGGCGGCCCTCGCGGCCACGCTCATCGCGCTGACGAGCGCGGGCACGCCGCACGTCGTCGCGGTCCGCCCGCTCTACGGCGGCACCGACCACGTGCTCGAGAGCGGCCTGCTCGGCACCGAGGTGACCTGGACCGACGTCGACGGGATCGCCGCCGCCATCCGCCCCGAGACCGGCCTCGTGATCGTCGAGACGCCCGCGAACCCCACGCTCGAGCTCGTCGACCTGCGCCGGGTCGCGGATGCCGCGGGCCGCGTTCCTCTGCTGGTCGACAACACCTTCGCGACCCCGGTGCTCCAGCGCCCGCTCGAGCACGGCGCGACGCTCGTGCTGCACAGCGCCACGAAGTACCTCGGCGGGCACGGCGACGCGATGGGCGGCGTGGTCGCCGGGCCGATCGAGTGGGTCGAGCGGTTCCGCCGCGTGCGAGCGCTCACCGGCGGGCTGCTGCATCCCATGGGCGCCTACCTGCTGCACCGCGGCATCCGCACCCTGCCCGTGCGCGTGCGCGCCCAGCAGGCCACCGCGGCGGAGCTCGCTGCCCGGCTCGAGGCGCACCCGGCCGTCGCGCGCGTCCGCTATCCGGGCCTGCCGGGCCAGGACCCGAACGGCCTGATCGGCCGCCAGCTCGCCGGCCCGGGCTCGATCATCGCCCTCGAGCTCGCCGGCGGCTACGAGGCCGCGTGCCGCTTCACGGAGGCGTGCCGGCTCGTGACCCACGCGGTGTCGCTGGGCGGCGTCGACTCGCTCGTGCAGCATCCCGCGTCGCTGACGCACCGCCCGGTCGCGGCGCACGCCAAGCCCGACGGCGGCGTCGTGCGCCTCTCGATCGGCCTCGAGCACGTCGACGACCTCGCGGCCGACCTCATGGCCGCGCTCGACGCGGCGGCGATGCCTCAGGACCTCGGTCGATCGTCGGAGCTCGCGACGTCGGCCGACGCGGTCGGCTGACCCGAACCGGCGTCGTCCCTCGGCGGCGCGGGGTTGCGGATCCCGATCCACGACACTGCGCCGCCGATCACGAGCAGCACGGCGGTCGCGACGGCTGCCCGCCGGTATCCGTCTGCGTCGAGCGATCCAGCGACGATGACGCCGATCGACGCGGTCGACACCAGGCCCGCGATGCGCGCGACGGCGTTGTTGACCGCCGAGCCGATGCCGGCCCTCGCCGGGTCGACCGCGCCGAGGATCGCGGCCGTGAGCGGGGCGACGGTCATCGCCATGCCCAGCCCCACGACCACCATGCCGGGGAACACCTGCCACCAGTACTGCACCGGCAGGTCGACTGCGAGCGTCAGCAGGTAGCCCACGGCCACCACGATCGGCCCGAGGGTCATGAAGATCCGTGGCCCGTACCGGCCGCCGAGCGTGCCGAACCAGGACCCCAGCAGCACGAGCATCGCGGTCGGCGGCAGGATCGCGAGGCCGGCGAGCGTCGCCGGGAACCCGCCGGCCTCCTGCAGGAAGATCGGCAGGGCGAACAGCCCGAGCATGAACGCCGCGTAGATGAACCACGTCGCGAGGTTGCCCGCGGCGAAGTTGCGGGCGTGGAACAGCGACAACGGCAGCATGGGTGCGGGCGCACGGCGCTCCCACAGCACGAACGCGACGAGGGAGGCGACGCCCACCGCCGCCGGCACGTACACGAGCGGGTCGGCCCAGCCGAGTCGGCCCTGCTCGATCAGCGCGAACACCGTGCCGCCGAGCCCGACCACCCCGAGCGCGGCGCCGAGCCAGTCGACGCGCGCGCGGTCGGGGTGCGGTTCGTCGCGGCCGAGCGGGTGGAGCATCACGAGTGCGACCGCGATCGGCAGGACGTTGATCGCGAAGACGAGTCGCCACGACACCACGTCGACGAGCGCGCCGCCGAGGATCGGCCCGATCAGGAACGCGCTGGTCGTCCACGCGGTCCACCGCCCGATCGCGCGACCCTGCTCGGCCGAGGGGAACGTCGCGATGATCAGGGCGAGCGAACTCGGCACGAGCAGCGCGCCCGCGGCGCCCTGGAGCGCGCGGCCGAGGATGAACACGACCCCATCGACGGCGAACGTGCACACGAGCGACGTGACGCCGAACCCGATGAGCCCGATCCGCAGGATGCGCAGTCGCCCGAACGAGTCGGAGAGCGAGCCCGCCAGGAGGATCAGCGAGCCGAGCGTGAGCAGGTACGCGTCGACCGCCCACTGCTGAAGGGCGAGCCCCCCACCCAGCTCGCCCTCGATCGCGGGAAGGGCGATGTTGATGACCGCGCCGTCGAGAAAGGCGATGAACGCGACGATGATCGCGATGACGAGCACTCGCATGCGTCGGTCCATGCGCGCCATGCTACGCCGGGCCGCCGACGGCCGGGCGCCGCGTCGGGTTCGCCGGCTCAACGCCCGGCCCGCCGGGTCAGCGGCCCGGCCCGCCGGCTCAGCGCCCCGACAGGCGACGTCGCAGCAACTCGATGCGGGCCTGCAGCTGCGTCACGGTCGCCTGCGCGACCTCGGGCCCGCCGCACGCCCGGCGGAGCTCGGCGTGCACGAGGGAGTGCGCCTGCCCCGTCTGGCGCGCATAGAGACCGACCAGGCTGTTGAGCAGCGAGCGCTGCTCCTTCAGCGTGCGATACAGCGCGACGGGCTCGGCGGTGCCGGCCTCCTCGCCCTCGCCGCCCGCCTCGGCGGACGCCGCCTGCTTGCGCCGATCGGACGCGCGCCGAGCCTGCCGCGCCTGGCGGTGCCGGAGCAGCTCGGCCACCTGGTCGGGCTCGAGGATACCGGGGATGCCGATGAAGTCGAGCTCCTCGTCGCTGCCCGGCTCGGCGAACGTGCCGAACTCGGTGCCGTCGAAGACGACCCGGTCGAACGTCGCGTCGGAGCCGAGCGCCTGCCACGTGAACTCGGCCTCGAGCTCGTCGGAGGCCTTCTCGTCGCGATTGGCCGACTCGAGCAGGCCGTCCTCGAGGCCGGGATCGTCGTCGCCGTCGCCGGACCGGCGGTCGAGCGCGTGGTCGCGCTGGCGCTCGAGCTCGGAGGCGAGCGCCATGAGCACCGGCACGTTCGGCAGGAACACCGAGGCGGTCTCGCCGCGTCGGCGTGCGCGCACGAATCGGCCGATCGCCTGCGCGAAGAACAGCGGCGTCGACGAGCTCGTGGCGTACACGCCGACGGCCAGCCGCGGCACGTCGACGCCCTCGGAGACCATGCGCACCGCCACCATCCACCGGCTGGTCCCGTTCGAGAACTCCTCGATGCGCGCCGAGGCCTCCTTCTCGTCGGAGAGCACCACGGTGACCTTCTCGCCGCAGATGCCCTCGAGGATCTCGGCGTACGCGCGCGCGACCGACTGGTCGGTCGCGATCACGAGCCCGCCCGCGTCGGGAATGGCGTGCCGTACCTCGGTGAGCCGCCGGTCGGCGGCCTGCAGCACCGACGGGATCCACTCCCCGGTCGGCTCGAGCGCCGTGCGCCACGCGGCCGAGTGGATGTCCTTCGTGGCGTCCTCACCGAGCCGCGCCTCCATCTCGTCGCCGGCCTTGGTGCGCCAGCGCATGCTGCCGGCGTAGACCATGAAGATCACGGGGCGCACGACGCCGTCGGCGAGCGCGCGGCCGTAGCCGTAGTCGTAGTCGGTGCTCGAGACGCGGATGCCCTGCGCGTCGGGCTCGTAGTGCACGAACGGGATCGGCGCGGTGTCGCTGCGGAACGGCGTGCCCGTCAGCGAGAGACGGCGGGTTGCGGGCTCGAAGGCCTCGCGGATGGCGTCGCCCCACGACAGCGTGTCGCCACCGTGGTGCACCTCGTCGAGGATCACGAGCGTGCGCCCGGAGAGGGTCAGCTCGCGGTGCAGCGCCGGCCGCACCGCGACCTGCGCGTAGGTCACGGCCACGCCGTGGTAGTGCCGGGCGCTGCGGCCGTGGGCGTTGCGGAAGCCCGGGTCGAGCCGGATGCCGGCGCGCGCCGCAGCATCCGCCCACTGGCGCTTGAGGTGGTCGGTCGGGGCGACCACGGTGATGCGGTCGATGGTGCGTCGGGCGCGCAGCTCGGCGGCGAGGCGCAGCGCGAAGGTGGTCTTGCCTGCGCCGGGCGTGGCGGCGGCGAGGAAGTCGCGCGGCTCGGTCTCGAAGTAGCGGTCGAGGGCCTCGGCCTGCCAGGCGCGCAGCTTGGAGGCGGTGCCCCAGGGCGCGCGGGCGGGGAACGACGGTGAGAGGTGCTCGGCGGCCGAGGTGCCCGGCAGGTGGGGGCCGGAAGGGGTCGCGGTGCTCACTGGATGGGAGGCTACCCGAGCCGACTGACACACGGCCAGTCGGCGGGCTGTGCAGAATGGAGGGATGGTCACCCAGCAGCACCCCTGGTCGAGGTACGTCGCGATCGGCGACTCGTTCACGGAGGGCATCGGCGACCCCGAGCCCGGCTCGCCCGGCGGCCACCGCGGCTGGGCCGACCGCGTCGCCGAGGTGCTCTCGCAGGGCACCGACGACTTCGCGTACGCCAACCTCGCGATCCGGGGCCGGCTGATCCAGCAGATCATCGACGAGCAGGTCGAGCCCGCGCTCGAGCTGCGCCCCGACCTCATCACGATCTCCGCGGGCGGGAACGACGTCATCCGGCCGCGCACCGACCCCGACGAGATCTCGGCGCGCTTCGAGTACGCGATCGAGCGGCTCTCCCGCGACCGCGCGACGATCGTGATCTTCACGGGCGTCGACGTGGGCTTCTCCCCCGTGTTCCGCGGCATCCGCGGCAAGGTCGCGATCTACAACGAGAACCTGCGCGCGATCGCGCAGAAGCACGACTGCATCGTCGCCGACCAGTGGGCGCTCGCCGAGATCCAGGACCAGCGCATGTGGGACCGCGACCGCCTGCACCTGAACTCGCTCGGGCACCACGAAGTGGCGCGGATGGTGCTGCGCGCCCTCAACGTCGAGAACGACCTCGAGCCGATGAAGCCCGAGCCGCTGCCCGTGCGGTCGTGGCGTGCGGCGCGCACCGAGGATCTCTCGTGGGCGCGCGAGTACCTCGTGCCATGGGTGCTGCGCCGCATCCGGCACCAGTCCTCGGGCGACTCCGTCACCGCCAAGCGTCCCGACGCCGGGCCCTACTCCGTGCGGATCGCGGATGCGCTCGCCGACGAGCCGCCGAGCACCGGCGCCGACTGACGCGCGAGTTCGCAGGATGGCGCGCCGGATGGCGCCCTCCTCCAACCCGCCAGCAGCGTTGGATGCGCCCGGCGACGCTAGTCGAGCCCGCCGGGGTTGGTCAGCCGCCACCACGTGCCCGGATCGTCGACGGTGCCGTCGAGCACGAGCGGCACCTCGATGCGTTGCGTGCCCGCGGTGACCACGGCGGTGCCGACGTCGGAGCCGTCCTGCGCGAGCCGGATGGGCTCGGCGTCGACCGAGACGTCCACCGGCGTGTCGGACCACACGACGACGCTCGCCGACTCGGAGGTGCGAGCCGAGGCGGTGTCGCCCCACGGAGTCGAGTAGGTGGCCAGCTCGGTGCCGGCCTTCACAGCGACCACCTCGTGGAAGCCGGGCGCGATGGTGTCGATCATCTCGGCGATGGCCTGTCGCACCGCCGGATGGTTCGCGCCGCCGAGCAGCACGCCGACGATCGTCACCGACGACGAGCCGACCGCGACGTCGGCCGAGAACAGCAGGTTCGCCGCGTCATCCGTCGTGCCGGTCTTGATCCCGTCGACGCCGTGCGTGCCGAGCAGCTTGTTCGAGTTCTTCAGGGTGCCGAGCTCGGGGATGTCGACCTGCTTGGTCGCGACGATGTCGGCGAGGGTCGGCTCCTCGAGCGCGAGCTGCCCGAGCCGCACCAGGTCGGTCGCGCTCGCCGTGTTCTCGAGCGAGAGCCCGCTCGGGTCGGCGATCCGCAGCGTCGACAGGCCGTGCTCGTCCGCCCACGCGTTCGCCCGCTCGACGTAGGCGTCGACGGACCCGAAGCCCCAGACGGCGAGCGAGTTCGCGTAGTTGTTGCCCGAGGGCAGGAGCATCGCCTCGAGGCTCTCCTTGAGGCTCAGTGTCGAGCCTGGCACCACCGGAGCGACGGAGCCGTTCTGGGCGACCATGTCCCAGTAGATCGCGACGTCGGCATCGGTGTACCGGATGTCGGGGCCGCCCTCGCCCGCCGGGATCGGGTGCTGCTCGAGCAGCACGAGCGATGTGACGACCTTCGCGATGCTCGCGATCGGCATGGACGACGCCTCGTTCCCCGCGGCCAGCGTGCCGTCGAAGCCGACGGCGCCGACGGCCCACGCCCCGAAGTCGGGCTGGTCGACGACCTGGGGCGCCGCGGCGAGGGGCGCCGGGTCGATGACGGCCGGCGCGGCGGCGGGCACGGGGGCGCCGAGCGTCGTGGTGGCGTACGCACCGCCGCCCACGAGCCCCGCGAGGAGCATGCCGAGGGTGCCGAAGACGACGAACCGGCGACGGCGGTACACCCGCGCGGAGGGGCGGGGCGACCGGTCTGCGGTGAGAGCGGCCGGGGCGGGAGGGGCCGGGGCGGGTGTTCGAGCCATCCGTTGCAGGATACCCAGCGGAGCTATGCGAGCGCGTACAACGCGACGGCCGCGGCCGCCGCGACGTTCAGCGAATCGACGCCGTGCGCCATGGGGATGGTGACGACGGTGTCGGCGGCCGCGAGCGCCTGCCGCGAGAGCCCATCGCCCTCGGCGCCGAGCACCAGCGCGAGGCGCTCGGGCGGATCGGCGGCGAGCTGGCGCATCGTGACCGCGTCGTCGCTCAGGGCGAGGGCGGCCACGCGGAAGCCGTGCCCGGTGAGCAGCTCGCGCGCCGCCTGCCACTCGGGGAGCCGGGTCCACGGCACCTGGAACACGGTGCCCATGCTCACCCGCACGCTGCGCCGGTAGAGCGGGTCGGCGCACCGCGGCGTCACGAGCACCGCATCGGCGCCGAGCGCGGCGACCGAGCGGAAGATCGCGCCGACGTTGGTGTGGTCGACGATGTCCTCGAGGATCGCGACGCGCCGAGACGCCGCGAGCAGCACGCCGGGGTCGGGCAGGGCGGGCCGCTCGAACGCGGCGAGCGCGCCGCGGTGCACGCGGTAGCCCGTGATCGCCTCGAGCTGGGCGGGGTCGGCGAGGTGCACGGGGATGTCGAACGGCTCGAGCGCGGCCTGCAGGCCGGGCAGCCACTTCTCCTCCATGAGCACCGAGCGGGGCACGCATCCGGCGTCGAGGGCCCGGCGGATCACCTTGGCCGACTCGGCGATGAAGATGCCGCGCTCCGGTTCGGTGATGCTGCGCAGCGCCACATCCGTCAGACTGGCGTAGTCGGCGACGGCGTCGGTCGCGGCGTCCCGCACGTGTTCGATTCGCATGGGTCAAGCCTGCCGGGTGCCGGAAACAATCCGGAAACGTCGGGCGTTGAGAATCTGGAGCACCGCAGGAAGGGAGAGCCCGTGGTCACTGGGATCGACGTGCCGGCCCCGAGCGGCGTCCTGCTCGACGAGGCGATCGGCCTGATGCGCGGCGCTCGCGTGGCCGTGCTCACGGGCGCGGGGGTCAGCACCGACTCGGGCATCCCCGACTACCGCGGCGCGGGAGCGCCGCCGCGCAGCCCGATGACGTTCCAGACGTTCCTCAACTCCGAGAGCGCGCGCAAGCGCTACTGGGCGGGCAGCCACCTCGGCTGGCGGCACTTCGGCGCCGCCGAGCCGAACGACGGGCATCGCGCGCTGGCCGCGCTCGAGGCGGGCGGCGTCGTGTCGGGCGTGGTCACGCAGAACGTCGACGGGTTGCACCGCCGGGCCGGCAGCACGCATGTCGTCGAGCTGCACGGCGCATCCGACCGGGTGCTGTGCCTCTCGTGCGGGCAGGTGTTCGCGCGCCAGTCGATCGCCGAGCGGCTCGAGCAGCTCAACCCGCACATCGACCTCGAGGTCGCCATCCGCCCCAACCCCGACGGCGACGTCGACGTCGACGACCCCGACGCGATCGTGATCCCCGAATGCACCGTGTGCGGCGGCGTGCTCAAGCCCGACGTGGTCTTCTTCGGGGAGTTCGTGCCGACGCCCGTCTACCGGCAGGCGGCCTCGCTCGTGCAGGGCGCCGACGTGCTGCTCGTGGCGGGTTCCTCGCTCGTCGTGAACTCGGGCGTGCGCCTGCTCGAGATCGCGCGGCGCCGGCGGGTGCCGATCATCGTCGTGAACCGCGGCGTCACGAAGGGCGACGCGCGCGCGACCGTCAAGCTCGACGCGGGCGCCACCGAGACGCTCACGGCGATGGCGGAGGCGCTCGTCGCCTGACCGCGCGGGTCGCGATCGGCTCGCTCTGCGGACCGGGTCAGCGCCGCGCGTGCGCCGCGCGCCCGTTCGCCTCGCCGACCTCGAGCAGCAGCTCGAGGAGCCGCTCGGCGGACGCACTCCAGGTGAAGCGACCCACCAGGTCGGCGGATGCCGCGGAGCGGCGCTCCCATTCGCCCGGCTCGTCGAGCGACGCGATCGCCCGGGCCGCGGCGTCGGCGTCGTCGGCCGGGAAGTACACGGCCGCGTCGCCGCCGATCTCACGGAAGATCGGGATGTCGGTGACCACGACGGGCGTGCCGAACCGCATGGCCTCGACGAGCGGGATGCCGAATCCCTCGGCCTTCGACGCGGTCACGAGCGCGGTCGCGCCGGCCAGGAGCTCGGCGTACTCGGCGTCGGTCGCCCCGTCGTGGAACACGAGCCGCGCCTCGGGCGCGAGCCGGGTGAGCCGGCGCCGCTCCTCATCGGAGATGCGGCTCATGAGGTGCAGCTCGTGGTCGGGCAGCAGGGCGGCGGCGCGCACGAGCGTGTCGACGCCCTTGTACGACATGAACGAGCCCATGTAGACGAGGTGCTTCGCGGTCGGCCGGGTGCGCGGCAGCTCCGGCGTGCCGAGTTCGTCGGCGGCGTTGTGCACGACCGTGAGGGGCCGCCTCGTGAGCCGGTGCGTCCGGATCAGGCCGGCGCTCGTCTCCGAGACGGTGACGACCGCGTCGGCGCGGTTCAGCAGCATCCGCTGCGGCCACCACGCCAGGTGGTAGAGGCGCCACAGCCCGCGCACGAACGCGGGCAGGTCGCGCGGCGGCGTGCGGTTCTCGTAGTAGATGAGGTCGTGCAGGGTGAGCACGAGGCCGTAGTCGCGCCCCCACGAGCCCATCGTCTGCATGGGCGAGAACACGACGTCGGGCCTGAGCTTGCGCACCTGCCGGGCGACCCACGGCTCGCGCGGGCTCGTCGGGCTGCTGACGAGCTCCCAGGGCAGCGCGGGCAGCTTCGCGAGCTGGCGGTGGTCGCTGATGAGCATGGTGACCGGATGCCGCCGGCCGATCTCGGCCACGAGCGCCGCCGTGAAGCGACTGATGCCGTCGTGGTGGTCGATGCGCACGTAGCGGCAGTCGAACACGATCCTCACGCGGCATCCCCCTCGAGGAACTCGCGGATGCGCCCGGCGGCCTCCGCGGGCGTCTCGTAGTGGATGAGGTGGCCGACGCCGGGGATGACGGCGAGCTCGGCGTCGTCGAAGAGCGGCCGCAGCCGGTGCTGCGCGGCCAGCGGCGTCACGTCGTCGCGTTCGGCCGCGACGAGCAGCACCGGCACGTGGATCGCGGGCGCGTACTCGCGGACGTCATGGCTGACGGAGGCTTCGAATGCCTCGAGCACCGCGTCGCGGTCGCCGAACGCCGAGAAGTACCGGTCGTGCTGGTCGTGGATGAAGCGGCGCAGCGCCGGCTCCTCGGTCTTGGCCATGGTCACGCTCATCACGCGCACGATCCCCCGGTTGCGCAGCAGGGCGAAGCCGAGCCGCTCGGGCAGCGCGGCCGCGATGCGGTAGTACGCGACCGCCAGCCGGGTCATGATCGCGCGGGGGCCCTCGAGCGCGGGCGCGCCGATCGGGTTGACGAGCACGAGCTCGCGGGGCGCGAGTCCTCTGGCGACGGCGGCCGACGTGATGATCGAGCCGAACGAATGGCCGAGGAGCACCCACCCGCGCGGTCCGTCGGCGGCCGCGCCATCCGTCACGCCGGCCGCCTCGGCGAACTCGCCGAGCCACGCCGCGTAGGCGTCGATGTCGTGCGGCCCCTCGGCGAACGGCGAGGACTCGCCGAAGCCCGGCAGGTCGGGCACGATCAGCCGGTACCCCGGAAGCTTCGCGACGATCGGCTCGAGCCCGTGGTGGTCGCCGCGGAATCCGTGCACCATCACGATCGCGGGCGCGCCCGGGTCGCCGTACTCCCACCACGCGGTGTCGCTGCCGTGCACGTGGGCACGGCGTTCGCGCACCGGGATGCGCGCGAGGTCGTCGGCGTACGGTGAGGCGATCATCCGTGTCATCCTACGGCGCGGCGCCTGAGCGCTGTCGGCGGGCGCGGATACCGTGACCGGCATGGAGCACTCCCCCGCCGCGTCGTGGGCCGACACCCTCGCCGTCTTCGACCTCGAGACGACCGGCATCGACATCGACACCTGCCGCATCGTCACCGCCCACGTCGGCGTGATCGGCCCCGATGGCGAGGTGCTCGAGCAACGGCAGTGGATCGTCGATCCGGGCGTCGAGATCCCGACCGCCGCGACGCTCATCCACGGCATCACGACCGAGCGCGCGCGCCTCGAGGGCCTCGCCGCCGTGCAGGGGGTCGCCGAGATCATCGGGGCGCTGCGGGATGTCGCGGCGCGCGGCCTGCCGATCGTCGCGTACAACGCCGCCTACGACCTCTCGGTGCTCCACCGCGAGGCCGAGCGGTACGGGCACGAGGCGTTCCGCGGGCCCGGCTACGTGGTCGACCCGCTCGTGATCGACAAGGCCGTCGACCGCTATCGGCGCGGCAAGCGCACGCTCACGGCCGCGTGCGAGCACTACGGCGTCGAGCTGCTCGCGGCGCACGATGCCGGAGCCGATGCGATCGCCGCCGGGCGCGTCGCGCAGGCGATCGCGCGCGCGTTCCCCGAGGTCGCGGCCTGCGCGGTCGCCGAACTGCACGCCCGCCAGGTCGACTGGTGCCGTGAGCAGGCCGAGGGCTACCAGGAGTGGCGCCGCCGCAACGGCGAGCCCGAGTTCACGACCTCAGGGGCGTGGCCGCTGCGCTGAGCGCCCGGTTGCCCGTCGCGTTCGCGGCATCGCCGTGGAATCCTTGGGTCATGGAGGCATCCCGCGTGAACCGGTCCGAGACCGAAGCCCTCGTCGACGCGACCGCCCTGTGGATCCTGGGCGACACCCCGGTCGACACCGTGCTCGAAGCCGCCGTCGACCTCATCGTCGCCGGCGCCGACTCGGCGGCGCTGCGTGAACTCGCCGGCATGTCGGATGCCGAGGATCCGTGGCAGATCCGCGCCGTGCTCGGCCGCACGTTCGACGAACTCGGCCTCGAGATGCCCGACGCGGGCGCGACCGACACCGTGCGCCTCGCGCTGCGCGAGCTCGGCGCGCTGCTGCTGCACGACCGGATCTCGGTGCGCGAGCTCATCGATCGCGCCCGCGCCCTCGTGGGCGACGCCGCGGGCACCGTGGGGGCGGCGGAGCTGATCGAGATCGGCGAGGCGCTCGACTCGGGCCGCTCGACCGCGCACGAGGCCCAGTTGGCCTCGATCGACTGGGCGACCGGGTACCTGAGGCCGCCGGCCGCGTCGTGAGCGGGTGCCGCGGTCTCCCGGGGACGACGAAGGGCGGCCGACCGGAGTCGACCGCCCCTCGTTCGGCGCCTTACGCGCCGAAGTTCTTGAAGCGCTTGTTGAACTTCTCGACGCGACCGGCCGAGTCCATGATGCGCTGCTTGCCCGTGTAGAACGGGTGCGACTCCGACGAGATCTCGACGTCGATGACCGGGTAGGTCTGGCCGTCGAGCTCGATCGTCTTGTCGCTCGAGACCGTCGAGCGGGTGAGGAACGTGGCGCCCGAGGCCAGGTCGCGGAAGACGACGGCGTCGTAGGCGGGGTGGATGTCGGACTTCATGGTGAATCCTCGCTGGTCGGATGATGGGTTCGCCCCGCCTCAGGGCAGGGAAGCTGGCGGCCTTCGGGCCAAAACACGAGTCTAGCAGAGATCGATCGGGATGCCGCGTCAGGCGGCCGTGCGGCGCGCGGTGTACCGCCCGTCGCGCTCGCTCAGCTCGATCGGCATGCCGAACGTCTCGCTGAGCGTCTCCCCCGTGAGCGCCTCGGCGATGGGGCCGGAGGCGCGGATCTTCCCGCCGGCGAGGAGCATCGCGTGCGTGAAGCCCGCCGGGATCTCCTCGACGTGGTGGGTGACCATGACGATCGCCGGCGACGTCGGCGACGAGGCGAACCCGCCGAGGAGCGCAACGAGCTCTTCACGGGCGCCGAGGTCGAGCGACGCGGCGGGCTCGTCGAGCAGCAGCAGCTCGGGGTCGGTCATGACCGAGCGGGCGATCTGCACGCGCTTCTGCTCGCCGTCGGACAGGCTGCCGAACCGGCGGCCCGCGAACCCCTCGAGGCCCCACTCCTTCAGCACGCGCTGCGCGCGCCGGTCGTCGATGCCCTCGTACTCCTCGTTCCAGCGGCCCGTGACCGAGTAGGCCGCCGTGAGCACGGCGTCGAGCACGGTCTCGTTCTTCGGGATGCGGCGGGCCATCGCCGTGGAGGCGAAGCCGATCATCGGACGCAGCTCGAACACGTCGACCTTGCCGAGCGATTCCTGCAGCACCTCTGCAGAGCCCGACGTGGGGTGCATGGCCGCGGCGGCGATCTGCAGCAGCGTGGTCTTGCCCGCGCCGTTCGGCCCGAGGATCACCCAGCGCTCGTCGGATCCGACGCTCCAGTCGATGTCGTCGAGGATCGTGTTGCCGTCGCGGACCACCGACACATGCTGGAACTGCAGAACAGGAGAGGCCATGCCAACCATGCTAGTGGGACGGCCGGAGCCGCTCCGCGCAGCCCCGGAGCCGCTCAGCGCCCCGCGAGGACGCGCTCGTAGAGGGCCCGCGTGGCCGCCCCGATGGCGTCCCACGCGAAGTGCTCCTCCGCGCGCCGCCGCCCCGCCGCGCCCATCTGCGCGGCGCGATCCGGGTCGCTCACGACGCGCGTGAGCGCCTCGGCCAGGTCTGCGACGAACCGGTCGGGATCGAGCGGGGTCCCGGTGCCGTCGTCGTGCTGCTCGATGGGCACGAGGACGCCCGTGACGCCGTCGTCCACGACCTCGGGGATGCCGCCGGTCGCCGTGCCGACGACGGCCGCGCCGCACGCCATGGCCTCGAGGTTGACGATGCCGAGCGGCTCGTACACCGAGGGGCACACGAACGCGGTCGCGGCCGTGAGGAGCGCGGTGAGCTCGTCGCGCGGCAGGTGCCGGTCGATCCAGACCACGCCTTCGCGGGTCCGCCCGAGCTCGGCGACGAGCCCTGAGACCTCGGCCATGATCTCGGGGGTGTCGGGCGCCCCGGCGCAGAGCACGAGCTGCACGTCGGCGGGCAGCGAGCGTGCGGCGCGCAGCAGGTAGGGCAGGCCCTTCTGCCGGGTGATGCGGCCCACGAACACGATCGACGGCCGGTCGGGGTCGACGCCGAGCGCGCGCACCTGGTCGGGGTCGTCGTTGGGCTTCCAGTCGGCCAGGTCGATGCCGTTGTACACGACCGAGACGCGGTCGGGGTCGATGCCGGGGTACGAGCGCAGGATGTCGCGGCGCATGCCGTCGCTCACGGCGATCACCGCGTCGGCGTCCTCGAACGCGGTCCGCTCCACCCAGCTCGAGACCCGGTACCCCCCGCCGAGCTGCTCGGCCTTCCACGGCCGCAGCGGTTCGAGGCTGTGCGCCGTCACGACGTGCGGGATGCCGTGCAGCTGCTTGGCGGTGAATCCCGCGAAGTTGGCGTACCACGTGTGCGAGTGCACGAGGTCGGCCCCCGCGGCATCCTGGGCCATCAGCAGGTCGACGCCCATCGTCGCCAATGCGGCGTTGGCGGCCGCGAACTCGGCCGGCGTCGCATAGCCGGTGGTGCCTGCTTCGTCGCGCGGTGCCCCGAAGCAGCGCACCTGCACGTCGAGGTCGCGCCGCAGCGCGCGGACGAGCTCGGCGACGTGGACGCCCGCCCCTCCGTAGATCTCGGGCGGGTATTCCCGGGTGAGGAGGTCGACTCGCATGCGGCAACGTTAGCCCGTTCCCGTCACGCGCCGTCAACCACCTGTGCCGTCCGCCACGGGCCTGACTACGCTGGGCACATGGTGGCGACGCGCAAGATCTTCGGCATTGTCCTCGCTGGCGGCGAGGGCAAGCGCCTGATGCCCCTCACCGAGGACCGGGCCAAGCCCGGCGTCCCGTTCGGCGGGCAGTACCGGCTCATCGACTTCGCGCTGTCGAACCTCGTCAACTCGGGCCTGCGCCAGATGGTGGTGCTCACGCAGTACAAGTCGCACAGCCTCGACCGGCACGTGTCGCAGACGTGGCGGCTCGACGGCATGCTCGGCTCGTACATCGCCTCGGTGCCCGCGCAGCAGCGCCTCGGCAAGCGCTGGTTCTCGGGGTCGGCCGACGCCATCCTGCAGAGCCTCAACCTCATCTACGACGAGCAGCCCGACATCATCGTCGTGGTCGGCGCCGACCACGTGTACCGCATGGACTTCAGCCAGATGATCCAGGCGCACATCGACTCGGGCGCCGAGGCCACCGTCGCCGCCATCCGCCAGCCGATCTCGCTCGCGAACCAGTTCGGCGTCATCGAGGTCGACGCGAAGTCGCCCGAGCGCATCCACCGGTTCCTCGAGAAGCCGAGCGACCCCGAGGGCCTGCCCGACTCCCCCGACGAGGTGCTCGCCTCGATGGGCAACTACGTCTTCAACGCCGACGCGCTCATCGACGCGGTGCTGCGCGACGGCGAGCGCACCGACTCGAGCCACGACATGGGCGGCGACATCATCCCCGCGTTCGTGGCGCAGGGCACCGCCGGCGTGTACGACCTCAAGCGCAACGACGTGCCGGGCTCGACCGACCGCGACCGCTACTACTGGCGCGACGTGGGAACGATCGACTCGTTCTTCGAGGCCCACCAGGACCTCATCTCGGTGCTGCCGGTGTTCAACCTCTACAACCAGGAGTGGCCGATCTTCAGCCAGCAGGTGAACTCGCCGCCCGCGAAGTTCACCCGCGACGCGCGCGGGTCGCTCGGCACCGTGATCGACTCGATCGTCTCGCTCGGCTCGGTCATCTCGGGCGCGCACGTGGAGCGCAGCGTGCTCGGCCCGTGGGCGATCGTGGGCTCGGGAGCGAACGTGTCCGACTCGATCCTGTTCGACCGTGCGCGCATCGAGGCCGGGGCGACCGTGCGCCGGGCGATCCTCGACAAGGAGGTCGTCGTCGAGGAGGGCGCCCACATCGGCCTGAACCGCGCGGAGGACCTCGCGCGCGGCTTCGTGGTCACCGACAGCGGCATCACGGTGGTGGGCAAGGGCTCGCACGTCCGGGCCACCGCGTGAGCGCCGCCGCCCCCGGCCGCTCCGGCGGCCTGCTCGTCGTGCTCGACGCCGACTCGACGCTGATCCGCGAGGAGGCCATCGAGCTCCTCGCCGAGGCGGCCGGCAGCCTCGAGCACGTCGCCGCGGTGACCGAACGGGCGATGCGCGGCGAGCTCGACTTCGCCGCGAGCCTGCGCGAGCGCGTCGCGACCCTCGCCGGGCTCCCCGTCGCCGAGGTCGTCGCGGCTCGCGAGCGGCTCACCCCGACGCCCGGCGTGCAGGAGCTCATCGACGGCGTCCACGCGGCCGGCGGCCGGGTGGGCGTGGTCTCCGGCGGATTCCACGAACTCCTCGACCCGCTCGCCGAGCGCCTCGGCCTCGATTTCTGCCGCGCCAACCGCCTCGAGGTCGACGGTGGTCGGCTCACGGGCCGCGTGCTCGGCGACATCGTCGACGCCGAGGCGAAGCGGCACGCGCTCGAGGAGTGGGCCGCGGCATCCGGCACGCCCCTCGCGCGCACCATCGCGGTGGGCGACGGCGCGAACGACCTGCGCATGCTCGACCGGGCGGCGCTCGGCGTCGCGTTCTGCGCGAAGCCCGTCGTGCGGGCCGAGGCGGATGTCGCGATCGACCGCGTCGACCTCAGCGGCGTGCTCGCGCTGGCGGGCCTGCGGGGCTGAGCCCGCGCACGTCCGCGGCTGCGGGCACGCTGGGAGTTCCATCCGAACGCATGGAGATCGCCGCGGCGCCGTCATAGCCTGCCGCCATGAACGCTCGCAACGTCGCACGTGCCCTCACCACGCTCGCCCTCGCGGGCGCGCTCGCCGCAGCCGGATCGATGCCGGCCCTCGCCGCGCCATCCGGCGATCACCCCGGCCGACTGGCCGAGTCGTACCCGCTGCCCACCGGCTACCAGCCCGAGGGCATCGCGATCGACGCGCGCGGCACCGCCTACGTGGGCTCGCTCGCAGACGGGTCCATCCGCGGGATCGACCTCCGCACCGGGGAGTCCGAGCTCGTGAGCCCGGCGGTCGGCAGCCCATCGGTCGGCCTCAAGGTCGACCGGTTCGACCACCTGTTCGTCGCCGGCGGACCATCGGGCACGGCCCGCGTCGTCGACACGACGAGCGGCGAGGTGCTCGCCGAGTACGCGCTGGGCGCGGGCTTCATCAACGACGTGGCGATCACAACGGACTCCGCCTGGTTCACGAACAGCGCGGCCGCCGAGCTGTACCGGATCCCGCTCGGCGCGAACGGCAGCCTGCCCGAGCAGTCGGACGTCGAGACGCTCGCCCTCGGCGGCGACTGGCAGCAGCAGCCCGGCTTCAACGCGAACGGGATCGCGGTCACGCCCGACGGCAGCGCCCTGCTCGTCGTGCAGTCCTCGACGGCGACGCTCTACCGGGTCGACCCCACCACCGGCGACGCCACGGCGGTGGACCTCGGCGGCGAGTCGCTGACGTTCGGCGACGGCCTGCTCACGGTCGGCAACCGGCTCTACGCCGTGCAGAACCGACTCGGCATCGTGTCGGAGTTCCGGCTGGCACCGGATGGGACGAGCGGCACCCTCCTCGACCGGATCACGAGCCCGCTGTTCGACGTGCCCACGACGGTCGCCGCCTACCGCGACAGCCTGTTCCTGCCGAACGCGCGGTTCGGCACGCCCGACCCGGCGA
Organism: Agromyces aurantiacus; assembly: GCF_016907355.1. Classification (NCBI taxonomy): domain Bacteria; kingdom Bacillati; phylum Actinomycetota; class Actinomycetes; order Micrococcales; family Microbacteriaceae; genus Agromyces; species Agromyces aurantiacus. The sequence continues at coordinate 2,398,468 of NZ_JAFBBW010000001.1, forward strand.
ACGCCGCGTACGACGTCATCCGCGTGGAGCGGTAGCCGGCCGGACCTCCGCCGGGATCAGTGGCCCATGCCGAGGCCGCCGTCGACCGGGATGACGGCGCCGGAGATGTAGCCGGCGTCGTCGCCCGCGATCCATGCGACGACCTTTGCGACCTCGTCGGGCGTCGCGAAGCGGCCGGCGGGGATGTTCTTCTTGTACTCGGCCTGCTGGGCCTCGGGGAGCGCGTCGGTCATGTCGGTCTCGATGAACCCGGGTGCCACGACGTTCGCGGTGATGCCGCGCGCGCCGAGCTCGCGCGTGAGCGAGCGCGCCATGCCGACCAGGCCGGCCTTCGAGGCCGAGTAGTTGACCTGCCCGGCCGAGCCGTACAGCCCGACGACGCTCGAGATGAGCACGATGCGGCCGAAGCGGGCCTTGAGCATGCCCTTCGACGCGCGCTTGACCACGCGGAACGCGCCCGTGAGGTTCGTGTCGACGACGCTCGTGAACTCCTCCTCGCTCATGCGCATGAGCAGGGTGTCGCGCGTGATGCCCGCATTGGCGACGACGACCTCGACGGGTCCGAGTTCGGCCTCGACCTCGGCGAACGCGCGGTCGATCGACTCGGCGTCGGTCACGTCGGCGCGGACCGTGAGGGCCCCCTCCGGACCCTCGCCCGAGCGAGCGGTCACGGCGACGCGGTGACCCTGGGCGAGGAACTGCTGCGCGATCGCGTAGCCGATGCCGCGGTTGCCTCCGGTCACCAGCACGGTGCGGGTCGTGGTCATGGCGGACTCCATCTCTCTTCCCTGGGGTGCGTCAAGGCCGGAAGGCCCGTCCCAGCATAGAGGTTGCCGAGTACGCGGGTTCGGGCCCGTGTCGGCGACGTAGGCTTGATGGCGAGGAGCGCCGTCGGCCACGGCGACCACGATGAAGCACCAGCCCCTGCAGTCGATCACGTCGCTGCCTCCGTCGCCGGAGGAGGAGCGTCGCGCGCGCATGATCAAGTACACGGTCATGATGGCGATCCGCGTCGCGTGCATCTTCGCGCTGCTCTTCGCCAAGGGATGGTGGATCCTCGTCTTCGCCGCGGGCGCCGTCTTCCTTCCGTACTTCGCGGTGATCGTCGCGAACGTCGGCACGAGCCGGGCGGGCGGCGAGGTCGAGCGGCCCGGCGGCATCGTGCCGCTCCGGCCCGAGCCGTTCGAGCCCGAGCCCGACCGCGACGACGAGACCCCGGAGGCCGAGCGGTGATCGGCTCCCCCGGCGCCGCCCCCGACGGCGGCTGCTCCCGCGCGGGCTGCCGCGAGGCGGCGTCCTGGCGCATCGACTGGCGGAACCCGAAGATCCACGGTGCGGATCGGGTGAAGACCTGGCTCGCGTGCGACGAGCACGTCGACTACCTCCGCGAGTTCCTGGCCGCGCGCTCGTTCCCAGTGCGCGTGTCGGCGTTCGACGCGGCGTCCACGGATGCCGCGGCGCCGCTGCCGCTCGGCGACCTTCCGGCCGCGGGCGGTGAGCGCGCGTGAGCGACTGGCGCTTCCTCGCCTCGCC